>NZ_SRLC01000001.1:0-2400000 GCF_004765605.1 Hymenobacter aquaticus
GAACAGAGCAGTTAAGCCCCGTAGCGCCTATGGTACTGCCTTCACCGGCGGGAGAGTCGGTCGCCGCCAACCTTTTCAAGCCCTGCCCCCCGCGACTTCGTGCTGCGGGGGGCAGTCGCGTTTTACGCCCTGCCCCCCGCCCCACCCCACCCGGATCCGGCTGGCGCCTCATACCGACGTTTTGGCCTTTAGCAAATACCTGCTATACGGTGATTTTTACAACGTTGTGAAGGGGTAGCTTAGAATTGTTCAGGCCCAAGGCTTAATGAATAAGTGGGGCATCTTATTTTTACAGCTGTATTTTTTATACCAACTGACATCTTCCCCCGCCTTAGCGCTGCTATTAAAAACTATTCGAGTTGGTGAGCTGTTGTTACTGCTTATGCAACTTGATTCAAAAATTACATCGACGGTGCCGGTTTCTGTCCTGGATCTGGCAGCAATTCTTGATGGATTCACTCCAGGAGACACTTTTCGCAATAGCCTGGACTTGGCTCAACAGGCGGAGAAGTGGGGCTACACTCGCTATTGGCTAGCTGAGCACCACAATATGGCCAGTATTGCCAGTTCGGCCACTGTGGTTTTGATTGGTCACATTGCTAATGGGACTTCTTCCATTCGAGTGGGCTCGGGGGGAATAATGCTGCCCAACCACGCGCCTTTGGTGGTAGCGGAGCAGTTTGGCACGCTGGCTTCGTTGTATCCGGGGAGAATTGATTTGGGGCTGGGCCGGGCACCGGGAACTGACCCACTAACAGCTCGTGCTTTGCGGCGGGATGGAAGCAATGGGACTGATTTTCCGCAGCAGGTGCAGGAGTTGCAGGGATATTTGTCGGCGGCAAACAGTGCGAATAAAGTGCGTGCAATACCTGGGGAAGGATTGGATATTCCTGTTTGGCTGCTGGGCTCAAGCACCTATAGCGCACAGCTGGCGGGGTACTTGGGCTTGCCATTCGCGTTTGCCAGCCACTTTGCGCCTACCTATCTGCAGGCTGCTTTAGAAATATACCGCTCCTCTTTTCGGCCGTCAGCATACTTGGATAAGCCGTACGCGGCGGCCTGCGTCAACGTTATCGCCGCCGACTCGGATGAGCAGGCTGAGCATCTGGCAACATCCTTTTACCAGTTTGCCCTGAATATCATTCGGGGCACTTCTAAGCCTTTGCAACCACCGGTGAGTAGCATGCAGGGAGTGTGGCACGAGCTGGAGGAGGAAGCAGTACGGCAGATGATGACGTATTCCTTTATCGGAGGCCCGCAGACGGTGCAGAACCAGCTGCGTTACTTTCTGCAGGTTACCCAGGTTGACGAGCTGATTGCGGTTTCCCACATCTACGACCATACCGCCCGATTACGCTCCTACGAGCTATTGGCATCGGTTAGCAAGTGGTAGGCCTGGCCTGGTTTCTCTCCGGATTCCGGCCAGACCACGCAAAATCATGCGTCTTTGAATAAGTAAGGTGTCTTTGGTTGTTACCTTCACAGACTTATTCTGTTTCAGATGACGCTGACGTATCCCTGGTTCCTGCTCGGACTGCTTGCCATAGCTATTCCCATTGCAATTCACTTTTTCGAGTTGCGCCGGCCGCAACGGTTGCTGTTTACCAACGTTGGCTTTATCCGGGAAATAAAGCTGGTCACGGCCCGGCAGCGTAAGCTCAAGCACTTATTGGTGCTGGCGGCCCGGATCGGGTTTATTGCTTTCCTGGTTTTGTTGTTCTGCCAGCCCTTCATTCCGGCTCCCGAACAAAGCCGGGCCAATGAGGGTGGAATCGTGGCCAGTGTAGTGGATTCGTCGCCCAGCATGGTAGTGGAAGGCGACAAAAACCTGCCGCTGTTCGAGCAGGCGGTGGAAGAAACCCGGGAACTGCCCTCGGCATATCCGGCTTCGGCCCGCTACATGCTGCCGACCGTATCGAATGCCGTGCTGACTCCGACGGCCTTTCAGGCGGCAGTGGAGGGGCTTGCTATTTCCGGGCGCGCCAAAAGCCTGACGACAAGCCTGGAGCGCGCGAAAAATGCCGCTAATGCCCGGCAGGTGTTTGTTTTCTCCGACTTCCAGAAAAACAGCCTGAACCCCCGGCTGCTGCGGGCCGACAGCATTACGCAGCTCTACCTGGTGCCACTGCCGGGCCGGCAAACCGCCAACGTGTATGTCGACAGCGTGCTGCTGGATGACGCCTTCGTGCGGACCGGGGCCGACCTGGGGCTGCGGGTGAGGCTGCGCAACGGCGGCGCGCTGGCGGCCCCGGATTGCCAGGTCAAGGTATTTGTCGGTAACCGGCAGGTGGCGGCGTATCGGGTGGCCGTGAATGCCCACGAAACGGCAGTTTCTGCGGTTCGGGTGCGGTTGGAGGATGGGGCCGCCCAGCAGTGTCGGGTAGAGGTGGAAGATCAGCCGGTGACGTTCGACAACACCTACTACTTCACCCTGCAGGCTTCCCCGCAGATTAGCATTCTGAACGTAACCGGCGCGCAAAGTACCGCCGTTAGCCGGGTCTACAACAACGAGTCGATGTTTGCCTACAATGGCAGCGCGGCGTCGCGGCTGGACTACAGTCGCCTTAATGCGGCCAGCCTGCTGGTGCTGGAGGAAGTGCCCAAGCTGGATAATGCCCTGCGCGAAAACCTGCGGCGGGCCGTAGCCCAGGGCGCCACGCTGGTCATCGTACCGCCGGCGGGCAATGCGGCGACGCAGGAAGAGTACG
This sequence comes from Hymenobacter aquaticus, assembly GCF_004765605.1. Classification (NCBI taxonomy): domain Bacteria; kingdom Pseudomonadati; phylum Bacteroidota; class Cytophagia; order Cytophagales; family Hymenobacteraceae; genus Hymenobacter; species Hymenobacter aquaticus. Next base: position 2,709 of record NZ_SRLC01000001.1, read on the forward strand.
CGCGCCTGTTTCGGGAGCTGGGCCTCGGCGGAATCCAGTGGCAGGCGCAGGCCGCCGCGCCGGTATTGCAGGAGGTAGCCGCGCCCGATATGCAGAGCCCGTTTTTCCAGGACGTCTTCACGGCTTCCAACCAGCGGGCGGTGATGCCCAAGGTGGCCCCGCTGCTGCGCTGGTCCCGCTCAAGCACAGAAGTGCTCAAAATGCGCAATGGGGACGGATTCCTGGCCGGGTTTCCCAGCGGCAAAGGCATGGTCTACCTGTTTGCCGCTCCTTTCCAGCCGACGTACTCCGACTTCACGCAGCACGCCCTGTTTGTGCCCGTCATGTACCGCCTCGCCATGCTCAGCTACCAGAGCACGCAGCGCATTGCTTACCGGCTCAACCAGAATACCATTGCGCTCCGGCTGGCGGCCCAGACCAAAAACCAGCGGGATGAGCCCGTCGTCAGTCTGCGCAAAGACAGCCTGACGGTTATTCCGGCCCAGCGCTGGGAGGCCGGCACGCTGCGGCTCACGCTTCCGGCGGCCGTGCACGAGCCGGGCTTTTACCAGGTCGTTTATAACGGCAAGGCCGTGGCGACGCTGGCCCTGAACATCGACAAGGCCGAATCGGAGCTGGCTTATTACTCGGCCAACGACCTGCGCCAGCTCATTGGTCGCAACCGGCCCAACGTGCAGGTCTACGAAAGTGCGACCAACCGCTCGGTGGCGGCCCACTACAAAGCCCTGCGCGTGGGTACGCCGCTGTGGCGCTACTGCCTGCTGCTGGCCCTGGGCTGCTTACTGGCCGAAGTGCTGCTGCTACGCTTCCTGGGGCGGCCCAAGTCGGTGCCGGCCGCGGCGGTGGCGGCCTGAGTGCCTACTTTGCCCAAAGTCCTCTATCTTTCCGCTTCACTTGCCAATTATCCGTGCCCGCTGAAGTTTCCCCTGCTCCATCCGTGTTGCGTACGGCCCTGCGCTTTGGCGTCGGGGCCGGCCTGCTCTGTACCCTTTGGCTGGTTGGCCTGCTGCTGACCGGCAACGACCCGTTTGGCCCCAAGCGGCTGATGGTGATTTTCCTGCCCCCGCTGGCCGTAGTCGTCAGCCAGTGGATGCTGCGCCGCATTTCGGCCCCCGAAGGCCCGGGGCTGAAGCGGGCCTTGGCCGTCGGCGCCCTGACGGCGCTGCTGGCCGCTACTACTTCTGCTATGGGCGTGTATGGCGTGGCGCAGCTGGCCGGCGCCGAGCAGATCGAGAAAAGCAAAGCCGCCATGCTGAAAATTGCCGAAGGCTCCCGCGCCGACTACCTGCGGCAGCCGGGGGGCAAGGAGCAGTACGAGCGCACGATTGAGGGCCTGAAAAGCGTGACGGCCCAGGGGCTGGCCACCGACGACTTCGTGAAAAAGCTCCTGTTTGGCCTGTTGCTGAGTGTGCCCGGGGCAATTTTCCTGCGCCGCTAGGATTGCTTACTTTACCGCTCCACTTCTACCAACCACCAAAAAATGGAAACTTCTACTGCCCCCGCCGCTACGCCCGTCTCCGTCGGTATCCGCTACGGCCTCATCACCGGGCTCATCTGGATTGTAGTCGACTTTATTCTGCGGGCTACCGGGCTTTCCTTTAAGTATTCGGTGTACCTGAGCGCCAGCATCCTGGTGTATATCGTGGGTATCGTCATGGCCCACCGCTTCTTCAAGCAAAGCAACCAGGGCTTTATGACCTACGGGCAGGGCCTGCTGATTGTGGTGGTAATGTCCCTTATTTCGGGCCTGCTGTCGGGCATTTTCAACTACGTCTACGTCAACTTCATCGACGCCGACTACGCCCTGCGCATGCGCACCGACTTTGAAGTGTGGATGAGCTCCATGCCCGGCGTGCAGGAAGAGCAGATCGAGAAAAGCATGGCGGATATGACCGACGAGAAAATCAAGTCGCCCCTGCAAATTGGCAAAAGCCTGATGGGCGCGGCCGTGGGCGGCGTTATCACGGGCCTGATTGTCTCTATTTTCACCAAGCATAAACGACCCGAGTTTGAGTAAGCGTTTGTCGTCGCATTTCCCCGTTGAGCTGTCCATCGTAATTCCCCTGCTCAACGAAGCCGAGTCGCTGCCGGAGCTGACCCGCTGGATCAACCGGGTGCTAACCCAGCACGGGCTAACCTACGAGGTGATTCTCATTGACGACGGCTCCACGGATGCTTCCTGGGACGTCATCGAGGAGCTGGCCCAGACCGACACCCACCTGCGCGGCATCCGCTTCAACCGCAACTACGGCAAGTCGGCGGCCCTGAACACGGGCTTCCGCGAAACGACCGGCCGGGTGGTGTGCACCATGGACGCCGACTTGCAGGACTCGCCCGAGGAGTTGCCCGAACTCTACCGCATGATCGTGGAGGAGCGCTACGATTTGGTGAGCGGCTGGAAAAAGAAGCGCTACGACCCGCTGAGCAAAACCATTCCGACCAAGCTCTTCAACGGCGCGACCCGCTGGATTTCGGGCATCAGCCTCCACGACTTCAACTGCGGGCTGAAAGCCTACGACCAGCGCGTGGTGAAGGGCATTGAGGTGTACGGCGAAATGCACCGCTACATTCCCGTCATTGCCAAGTGGAACGGCTTCGGGCGCATCGGCGAAAAGGCCGTGCAGCACCAGGAGCGCAAGTACGGCGTCACCAAGTTCGGCCTGGAGCGGTTCGTCTACGGCTTCCTGGATTTGATGTCCATCACCTTCGTGAGCCGGTTCCGGCGGCGGCCCATGCACTTTTTCGGCACTCTGGGCTCGGTTTCGTTTCTGGTGGGCATGCTGATTACGCTCTGGCTGGTGGCGGAGAAAATCTACCTGGCCCACTACAACCTGCGGGCCCGCGACGTGACCGACCAGCCGCTGTTTTTCCTGGCCCTGGTGGCCGTCATCCTGGGCATGCAGCTGTTTCTGGCCGGTTTCCTGGCCGAAATGGTGCAGCTCAACGGCCCGCGCCGCAACGATTACCTGATTCGGGACAAGCTGAATATTGACTGATACTTTCCCGTTGTCATCCTGAGCCTGTGAAGGACCTTATGGGATACGAACGACTAGCTTAACAGCGTCTCGTGCTACCCTGATAAGGTCCTTCGCAGGCTCAGGATGACAGCTGGTTTTAAGAGCGCAACTGATCTGCATCTGCTTATGAAAGTCGTCATCATTGGGCCGGCTTACCCGTTGCGGGGCGGCCTGGCAACCTACAACGAACGACTGGCGCGGGCCTTCCGCGAAGCCGGCGACGAGGTGCGCATCGTCACCTTCAGCCTGCAATACCCCAACTTCCTGTTTCCGGGCCAGACCCAGTTCAGCACCGAGCCCGGCCCGACGGACCTGGATATCGAGGTCAGCATCAACTCCGTGAACCCCTGGTCGTGGTGGACGGTGGGGGAGAAGCTGCGGCGCGAAAAGCCCGACTTGGTCGTGTTCCGCTTCTGGCTGCCGTTTATGGGCCCCGCGCTGGGGTATATTGCCCGCCGCATCCGGCGCAACCGCCACACCCGCGTGGTAGCTATTACCGACAACGTCATTCCCCACGAAAAGCGGCCCGGCGACCGGCCGCTCACGCGCTACTTTCTCTCGGCCTGCCACGGCTTCGTGACGATGAGCCGCGCGGTGCTGGCCGATCTGCGCCGCCTGCACTTCAAGCAGCCGGCCCAGTACCAGCCCCACCCGCTCTACGACAACTTCGGGGCCCTCAAGGCCAAGCCGGCCGCCTTGCAGGCCCTGGGCCTCGACCCCGCGTTTGGCTACCTGCTGTTTTTCGGCTTTATCCGGGCCTACAAGGGGCTGGATATTCTGCTCGAAGCCTTTGCCGACCCGCGCCTGCGCCAGCTGCCGGTCAAGCTCATTATTGCCGGCGAGTACTACGAGGATGCCGCGCCCTACGAGGCCCTGATCCGGCAGCACGACCTGGAAAGCCGCCTGGTGCGGGCCACCGACTTCATCCCCAACGAGAAGGTAGCCGACTACTTCTGCGCCGCCGACATGGTGGTGCAGCCCTACAAGAATGCTACCCAGAGCGGCGTCTCGCAGATTGCCTACCACTTCGAGCGGCCCATGCTGGTCACCGACGTGGGCGGCCTGGCCGAGCTCATTCCCGACGGTGAAGTGGGCTACGTGGTGAAGCCCACCGCCAAAGCCATTGCCGACGCCCTGGTCGATTTCTACGAGCACCAGCGCGAGTCGGAACTGGCCGCCGGGGTGTGGGCCAAGAAAAAGGAGTTCTCCTGGAGCGAGATGGTGGCCGCGCTGAAGGCGGTGGCGGGGTAGGGCTGGTTGCTGGCAAAAAGCAGCATAACCGCTATATTCAGGCCCCGCCCCAACCTGACTGCTTATGCCCGCTACCCCTTCCTTTGCCGACTTTCTGGCGGCCCTGCCGACCGACCGCCGCCTCGCCGTCGAAACCGTTTGGAATGCGGTGCGAGAGGCCATGCCCGCCGGCTACACCGAGCAGGTGAGCCCCGGGATGCTACAGTTCGTGGCGGGCAAGGAAATGGCCGTGGCGCTGGCCAGCAAGAAAAACTACCTGAGCTTGTACTTGCAGACGCTCTACCATTTTCCCGAGCTGGCGGCCGGATTGCTAGCCGCCGCCCCGAAGCTCAAGATTGGCAAGAGCTGCCTCAATTTCCTGCGTTCCGAAGACCTGCCGCTGCCGGCCTTGCAGGAGCTGCTACAGCGCATCCCCGCTGACGCGTATCTGGCGCGCGTCGCCGCCGTCCGGCAAAACCCGTCCGCCGCTCACCGGTAGGGCCGGTTCCTGCCTGAGCGCCTGGCCCCGGCAGAAGATGCTGGTTGCATCCGGGCCAACGGAAGAAGTACTGCACCCTACGCCGGCACGCTGGCTTGCACGGCCGCGAATACCTTTTCGGCCGGCAGCTCTTCCATGCAGCTGGTGCCCAGCTTGCACGAGCCCCGGTAGAAGCACACGCAGGGCCGGTCGGGCTGCACGAGCTGGCCGCGGCCGTAGAGGTCGAATTCGTAGGGGTTGAAGATGTTGTTCATCAGCACCGTGGGCTTTTGCAGGGCAATGCTGATGTGCATGGCCATCGTTACCTGGGTCACGATGCCGTCCATCTGGTACATCAGGTTGATGAACTGCTCCAGCGGAAAGGTGCCCAGGTAGGTGGCGCCGGTAGCGGCGTGCAGGCGCTGGTTGCGCTCATCCTCGGCCGCGCCGCCCAGCAGCACCGGCGCGTAGCCGGCCGCTTGCAGCTGCCCGATTAGCGTGAGCCACTTCTCGTCGCTCCACAGGCGGGTGGTCCACCTGTCGCCGCAGCCGGTGTTCAGGCCGATGCGGGGCTGGCCCACCGGCAGGGCGTGCCAGTTGTAGCCCTTGTCCTGGTGATTGTCGAACACGTATTCCTCGTGCTGAAACTCGTAGCCGCACAGCTCGAATATTTCCTGCACGTAGGGCTTCTGGTTTTGCTGGCTCAGTTCGTCGAAGACGCCGGTCAGGAACTTGTGGTCGGCCAGGCGGTTGCCGGGCCAGGCCACGCCGTGCTGCGGGTGCAGGGTGTAGCCAAACTTCTGGGTGGCCCGAATCGTGTCGTGCAGGGCGCAGGCTTCCTTGTCCTTATCCAGGTTCAGCAGCAGGTCGAACTCGCGGGCCTGCAAGTGCAGCACGCTGGCCAGATCCAGCCGCAGAATCTCGTCGATGGCCCCGGCGGGCAGAATGGCGGGCGTGAGCGTGAGCCAGGTAATCTTGCTGCCGGGGTACTCCCGGCGCAGGCGGCGCAGCAGGGGCGTGGTCCGGATTACGTCGCCGATGGCCCCGAGCTTGATGATCAGAATCCGCTGCCGCACGGGCGCGTACTCGGGGCAGTCGGCGCACTGGTAGCCGTGCTCCTTGTTGGGGCGGCAGGGAATATCACCACGGAAGTGGCGGCAGTCGGGATGAACGGTAACGCCGTTGAGAGAAGCCATACGGGAAAGAAGTATCCGGCAAAGGTAGCCGAAGGCGGGAAGCGGCGCACAGTCGGGCGGGAAAAAGCCCGATGACAATACTGGTCCGATGCGTTGTGACGTTTGCGTCTGTGACGTTTCAAAACGTCACAGACGCAAACGTCACAACTTCCTTGGTTACTTAGTATATTCAGTACGATGAGCAAGCGCAACTTCTCCCGTCACCGTGGCCCCCGATCCTATCAAAATATTCAGCAGCTCGTGCGGGCCCACTTTGGCCTGAGCCAGCCCGACGTGGCGCGGCTGCTGCACCTGACGCGCGCCGCAGTGGCCATGGATGAGCGAGGGGAGCGTGACATGCCTACGGCGGCGTGGCTGCGTTTTCATCATCTGACGCAGGCCCTGCCCACGCCCGATGGCCCCGCACCCGTACCCGTGGCCGCTCCGGGCTGCCTGTCGGAGGACGCGCAGGCCCGGCTGCGGCTGCGGCTGCAGGGCATCCAGGTGGAAGAATACCCGTTGCGGGAAAAGCTTGCCCGTTGCCAGACGCGGCTGGCCCAGGCCCGGCTCCGCCTGCAGGCGCTGCCAGCCCTGCACCTGGCCTTTCCCGACGAGCGGGGTCAGCGGTGGCTGGCTAACTTCGAAGCCGAGGCCCACGAGATTCTGGAGATTGATGCCGGCCAGCCCGCGCTGCTGGAGCTGCGCCTGCGGGTGCTGGCCTTCGAAGCCGCCGAAATCACTCGGCTGCTGGCCGCGGCGCCCCCTATACCAAGTTGAAGGCCCGGGCGTAGAGGCCCAGCTCGGCGGCCGTTTGGGGCTGGAGCTTCTGGCGGATGTTGCGGCGGTGGGTTTCGGCCGTCTGCACCGACAGGTGGAGGGTTTCGGCAATCTGGGGGGAGCTGTGGCCCAGGGCCAGGTGGCGCAGCACTTCCCGCTCGCGGGCGGTGAGGGTGGCGAAGGTGGCGGCGTGGCGGCGCAGAAACTCGTTTTCCTCGAGCAGGCGCTGCACCCGCAGGGCAATGTGGCTGCTCGGGTCGACGGGCGAGGCCACGCAGAGCAGCAGCAGCGGGGCGCCTTGCGCGTCGTGCAGCAGCAGGCGCAGGGAGGTGAAGTACCACGACCAGGCCTCTTGCGCGTTGGCCCGCACCTGCTGGAAAAACGTCGTCACCGGCCCCAGCTCGTTGCGCTCAATCAGCTCCCAGATCTTGGGCTCGTACTCGGCCGCGTCGGCGGTATTGAAAAAGCGGGCGTGGTAGCCGGCGCCCAGCGCCCGCAGCTCCGGCAGCGTGGTCTGGAGCAGCTCCAGGCCCCACGGCGACATATACTCCACGCCCTGGGTCTGGATGTTGTTGATGATGACCACGCCCGGGTACTGGGCCGCCGTGGCGGCTATTTCTGCTACTTTGTGCGCAATGGCTTCTTCGTTGGACATGCAGTAGGAGGGTGGGAGGCAGGAAAGAAAGAACAGGGCAGCCCAAAGGCCGGCAGCTAACATAGCGAATATTCAATGGCCGTTGCCAACTACCTGGTCCAAACAGCAAAAAGCCGGGACGAACTGCCCGGGCAGTTCGTCCCGGCTGATGGGCCGAGGGGTTTTCGCACTACCTACCCCGCGCGGTGACGCGGGCCGGCGGGCGTTATTCCACTACCAGCTGGGTGCGGCTCAGGCCGGCTTCGAGCAGGTAGAGGCCGGGCGTGAGGCCGGCCGTCGGAACCAGCACCTCCTGGCGGCCGGCCGGGATGCTAACCTGGCGGGCAACGCGGCCCAGGGCATCGCGCAGCACCAGCGGTTGGGCCGTGGGCGCGGGAACTGGTAGTCGCAGCGTGACCGAGGCCCCGGCAGCAGCCGGGTTGGGGTACACGGCCAGCGGGGCTACGCCGGCGGCCTGGCGCACGCCCAGCGGCAGGCCGGCGTTGGCCAGCCGGGCTACGAAGGCGTTACTGCCGTTGGCGCCGGGGTTCGACAGCGTGGTGGAGCCGAAGGTGATGTTGCCGCGCAGGTCGCCGGTGGCTACCAGCGTGCCGGCCGCGTCCAGGGCCACGGCGTAGAACGTGTAGCTGCCGTCGGTGCTGGTGGGGGCGGGGGCCAGCTGGGCGTAGTCCCAGCTCAACGTCGTGGGGTTGAAGCGGGCCGTGAACTTGCGGCCGGCGGTAGGATTTGCCAGGGAGCGGGTCCCAAACGTGTAGGTAATGGCCGACGGCAGGTTGCCTACCATCACGGCGTTGCCCTGCCCGTCAATGCCCAGGGCTTCGGTGTTGCTGGCGTTGGTGCTGCCGCTGTGCCCGATGGTGCCCACCGCGCCCCACTGGCCGGTGGGCGAGAGGCGGGCCACAAACTCGTCCTGGTTCACCGTGGTGCTGCCCAGCTGAATGCCGGTGCCGAAGCCTTCCCCGGCCAGCCACACGTTGCCGGCCCGGTCGTATTGCAGGCCGTTGGAGGCGTAAGCCACGGAAGTAGTGCCGGGGCCGGTTGTTTCAGTGGCCCACGCCCACTGGTTGTTGGCATTGAGCTGCGCCACCACGTTCTTGGATTGCGTGGTGCTAGTGGAGGTCAGGACGTTGCTGCCCAGCGCCACGGAACCATTGCGGAAGCGAAATGCCAGAGCCACCTGGCCCTGGGGACTCACGGCGGCGCGGCTGATGACAAAGCGGCTGGCGCTGGTCGTGCCGGTAATGGTGACGCCCACGGCGCTCAGCCATTGGCCGGCGGCGCTCAGACGGGCCACAAACATGCCCCCGATGGGAGCAGCGGGCAGCGTTGTGTTGCCCAGCGTTACCGTGCCGACATATTCACCCGCTACCACAAGGTTGCCCGCGGCAGCATCCCAGCCTACGCCCAGAACCTGAGTGCCCGACACCCCCGCCAGCCACTGCGGTTGGCCGCTGGCGTTGAGACGGGTAACGAAAGAGGCGAAATCCTTGGTGGTGGTGTAGGTAAAGCTGCCGACCGTAACCACCGTGCCCCCGTTCGGCTTCATCAGCGGGTCGTCGGAGGCGAGTCCGACGGCGTAGGTGTCGCCGGCCGGGCTAACGGCGGCCTGCTCGAAGTATACGCTCTCCCCGTTGCTGGTCGCCTTGAGGGCCCAGAGCCACTGCTGCGCCGGCGAGAGTTTGGCCACAAAGCCGCTGCTGTAGCCGCCGCCACTGGTGAGGGTGGTGCTGCCAAATACGCGGGTAGCGGTAACCCCGCTGCCGGCCCCGTTCTGGAGCACGCCGGCCAGGTACTGGTTGCCGCTGGCATCAATAGCCAGCCCGCGGCCCACCGCGCCGGTATCATTGGTCGGCGTGGGGTTGGTGGGCTGAACAGCGCCGGTCCAGGCGGGGGCCTGGGCCTGGGCGGTAGAGAGGCCCAGAACCGAGGCAAAAAGAGCACAGAGATATACGTTTCGCATAAGCAGCAGCGGTTGAAGGTGAATGTCAACTGCAAAATTCCGCTGGCTCTGGCCCCGCGACAATACCCAGAAGTGGGTATTTGTGTCGTAGCCCTTATATCAGGTCGAAGGCCCGGGCATACTCGCTTAGCTCGAAGGCACTGGTCGCGCCCAGCTTCTGGCGCACGTTGCGGCGGTGGGTTTCGGCTGTTTGCACCGAAATGAACAGCTCGGCGGCTATTTCGGGCGCCGAGTGGCCCAGGGCCAGCAGGCGCAGCACCTCCCGCTCGCGCCGGGTAAGCTGGCCGAAGCGCGGGGCGTGCTGGCGCAGGAAGTTGTTTTCTTCCAGCAGCCGGCTCACCTTGTGGGTTACGTGGTGCAACGGGTCGACGGGCAGGGAGGTCGTGACCAGCAGCAGGGGCTGGCCGGTATCCTCGTCGCGCAGCAGCACGCGCGTGGCGCTCAGGTGCCACACGTAGCCCCCGTCCGGGGCAATGCGCACCTGCTGGAAGATGCTGACCACCGCCCACGGGTCGGAGCTCTGAATCATGGCGTACACCTTGGGCAGCAGGTCGGCCGAGTCGGCGGGGTTGAAGTACTTTTCCCAGTAGCCGGGGCCCAGCGCCTGGAGCGCGGGCAGCGTGGTGCGCAGCTCCCGCAGCCCGCGCTCCGACATATACTCGACCCGGTCGACGAGCAGGTTGGCAATGATGATGACGCCCGGATGCAGGTCGGCGGAGACGGCAATTTCGGCCACGGCGGCGGCCATGCGGGCCTGCTGCCGGGCGGTGGCCGGCTGCTGCTCGGTGGGAGGCACGAGCAGGGGAGTAGGGTGGGAGTCAGCCATGCAAAGGGTGGGTAGAGAACGGGAATAGGCCGCGTAATATATAGCCCATCCGGGATTCGTCCAACCGGCTCCGGCCCGCCGCGGCTAGAGGCCCACGTAGGTGTGCGGCGTAATGGCCCGCAGCTCCTGCTTCACGTCCTCACTCACCGCCAGCCCGTCGATAAACGACTGGATGCTGCCCGCGGAAATAGCCTCGCCGGTGCGGGTCAGGGCCTTGAGGGCGTTGTAGGGGTCGGGGTAATTCTCACGGCGCAGGATGGTTTGCAGGGCTTCGGCCACCACGGCCCAGTTGGCGTCCAGGTCGCGGTGCAGGGCCGCTTCGTCGAGGGCCAGCTTGTCGAGGCCGCGCTGCAGGGAGGTCAGGGCAATGAGGGTGTGGCCCAGCGGCACGCCCAGGTTGCGCAGCACCGTGGAGTCGGTCAGGTCGCGCTGCAGGCGGCTGATGGGCAGCTTGGCCGCCAGGTGCTCCAGCACGGCGTTGGCCACGCCCAGGTTGCCCTCGGCGTTTTCGAAGTCGATGGGGTTCACCTTGTGCGGCATGGCCGACGAGCCCACTTCCCCGGCCTTGATGGTCTGGCGGAAGTAGCCCAGCGAAATGTACTGCCATACGTCCCGGGCCAGGTCAATGAGAATCGTGTTCAGGCGCTTGAGCCCGTCGCAGGTGGCGGCCAGGTGGTCGTAGTGCTCAATCTGGGTGGTGGGCTGGCTGCGGTGCAGGCCCAGGCGGTTGTTCACGAACACGTCGGCAAACTGCTTCCAGTCGACCTGCGGATACGCGACCTGGTGGGCGTTGAAGTTGCCGGTGGCCCCGCCGAACTTGGCCCCGAACGGCACCTGAGCCAGCAGCTCCACCTGGGCATCGAGCCGGGCCACAAACACCTGGATTTCCTTGCCCAGGCGCGTGGGCGAGGCCGGCTGCCCGTGGGTGCGGGCCAGCATCGGCACGGCTTCCCACTCGGTGGCGCGGGTGGCCAGCTGGTTGCGCACCTGCGCGTAGGCCGGCAGCAGCACGTGCAGCAGCGCGTGCTGCAGGCTCAGGGGCACGGCCGTGTTGTTGATGTCCTGGGAAGTCAGGCCGAAGTGAATAAACTCCAGGTAGCCGCCCAGGCCCAGGGCCGCGAACTTGTCGCGCAGGAAGTATTCCACGGCCTTCACGTCGTGGTTGGTTACTTTCTCGTGGGCCTTCACCGCTTCGGCATCGGCCTGGCTGAAGGCGGTGTAGAGGCCGCGCAGCTGCGGGAATACGGCCGCGTCGACGCCCTGCAGCTGGGGCAGGGGCAGCTCACAGAGGGCAATGAAATATTCCACTTCCACCAGCACCCGGTAGCGGATCAGAGCCAGCTCGGAGAAATAGGCCGCCAGGGGCAGCGTTTGGCGGCGGTAGCGCCCGTCGAGGGGCGAAACGGCGGTGAGGGGCGAGAGGGCAGCGTAGTCGGCAGCAGCAGTCATTACGTAGAAAGAAGTTGGCCAGAGTGCGTCAAAGGTAGCAAATGAGGCGGCGCGGCTACGGCCGCGCGGCGCTTTTCGCTACCTTTGTTACCCGAGCAGCGGCAGGTCCGGCCCGGACTTGGCACAGGCCGGCCGCTTCTATCTCCCTCTTCCCGTGCGCGTGACATCAGCTACAAAGAAAAAAATAGGCATCGGCCTGGGCATCCTCGCGGTGCTGCTGGGCGTGGCCCTGGGCGTATTTTTGTTTAAGCGGCAGGAGCTGCTGGACTACGCCCTGCAACAGGTAAAAGCCAAGGTAGAGCGGAAATATCCAGTGGCCCTGACGCTGGGTGCGGCCCGCTTCACCGACCTGAACACCGTGCGCATCGACGGCATGAGCATGGTGCCGACGGCCACCCCGCAGGACACGCTGCTCCAGGCCCGGCAGATGACCGTCTCGCTCAGCGTCCGGTCGTTGTTTGCCGGCCGGCCCGTGTTCAGCAACCTCGAAATCAGCGACGCCCAGCTGACGGCCCGCAAGACTGCCCAGGCCGACAACTACTCGTTTCTGTATAAGAAAAAGGGTGCTAAGCCCACCGTGGCGCGCGACACGACCAAGGGCGTGAACTACGGCCTGCTGGCCAACCAGCTGCTCGAAGCCAGCTTCGACAACATGCCCGAGGAAGCCGACTTCCGCAACTTCCTGGTAACCTACGACAGCCCCCGGCACCGGGCCCGCATCACGATGCCCCGCCTGGCCATTGAGGACGGCGACATCAGCGGGCAGCTCACGGCCGTGGTCGACTCGGTGGAAAACCGCGTGGGGGTGCTGGGCCACATCGAGCCCGGCGACTATGCCCTGAACGCGGAAGTATTCGGCCTGAACCGCCGCCCCGTGACCTTGCCTTACGTGCTGCGCCGCTACGGGGCCCGGGTGCAGTTCGACACGCTGCGCCTGAGTTTGACCGACAAAGACCTCGACGACGAGGAGCTGACCGTGCGCGGCACGGCCTCGGCCGCCAACTTCATTGTGAATCACCCCAAGCTCTCCGACCGGGACGTGCGCTTCCCGCGCGGCGGCATCGAGTTTGTGGCCCGGCTGGGGCAGGCCTTTGCCGCCCTCGACAAAGGCACCAAGGTGACGCTGAACCGCATGCAGTTCTTTCCGGTGGTGAGCGTGCGCAAGCTGCCGGTGAACGAGCGGGTGGTGGGCAAGCTGATCAACGGCGTGCGGCGGCGCAGCGAAACCCTGGCCGGCCTGCAGGTGAAAGCCGACGTGGAATCGGCCGAAACGCCGGCCAATACGTTTTTCGAGGCCCTGCCCGAGGGCATGTTCAACACCCTGGAAGGCATGCGGGGCGAAGGCACGCTCACCTACCGCCTGCACCTGAACCTGGACATGAACCAGCTCGACAGCCTGGAGTTCAACTCCGGCCTGACGCCCAAGAACTTCCGCATCAGCCGCTTCGGCCGCGAAAATCTGAACAAGCTCAACGAGGAGTTTCCCTACACGGCCTACAACGACCAGGGCGACTCGGTGAAAACCTTCCTGGTGGGTCCGTCCAACCCCGATTTTACGCCCTACAACGAGGTGGCGGACTACCTGAAAGGGGCCATCATGACGGCCGAAGACCCGCGGTTTATGACCCACAAGGGCTTTATGGAAAAGGCTTTTGTGAAGTCGGCCATTCAGAACATCAAGGAAAAGCGCTTCGCCCGGGGCGGCAGCACGATTTCGATGCAGCTGGTGAAAAACGTATTCCTGACCCGGCAGAAAACCGTGACCCGCAAGATTGAGGAAGCCCTAATTGTGTGGCTCATCGAAAACACCCGTCTGGTGTCGAAGGAGCGCATGTTCGAGGTGTATTTGAACATCATCGAGTGGGGGCCGAAAATCTACGGCGTCCATGAAGCGTCGCGCTTTTACTTCGACAAGCAGCCCGGCAACCTGAACCTGTCGGAAAGCCTGTACTTGGCCAGCATCATCCCGCGGCCCAAGCGCTACCAAGCGTCGTTCAACCAGTACGGCGAGATGCGCAGCTCGGCGCGCTACTTCCACCGCCTCATTGCCGACCTGATGGAGCGCAAGGGCATGATTTCGGAGGGCGACCGGGAAAGCGTGACCTACAGCCTGAGCTTCCCCGGCCGGGCCCACGGCTCCATCTTCCGCGCCGTGCGCCCCGATACCACCCGCACCGTGTTTGCCGCCGACTCCTCGCAGTTTGAGCCCCTGAACCTGATTGACCTGCTCGGCGGCGAGGCCCCCGACGCCGGGGTGAACACCAACGCCACCCCGCCGGCCGGCACGACCCCGCCCAAGCCGTAACAGCACGAGTAACTAGCAAAAAGCCCCGCCGAAGAAATCCGGCGGGGCTTTTTAGTGGTAGGCGAAGCTGCGGCCGGCGCCCGCCGGGCACTTACTCCGGCGTGTCCGAAACGGGCGGCACCAGCGGCGCGTCTTTCTTGGGAAACAGCAACGACAGCAGCACCGAGCCCAGCAGCAGGCAGCCCACCACGCCGAGCGACCAGCTCATGGGCAGCTCGTAGAACTCGGCCAGCAGCAGCTTGCCGCCGATGAAAATCAGGATGAGGGAAAGGCCGTAGTGCAGGTAGTGAAACAGCTGCATGAGGCCCGCCAGCGCGAAATACAGGGCCCGCAAACCTAGCAGGGCAAACACGTTGGAAGTGTAGACGATAAACGTGTCGCGCGAAATGGCCAGAATGGCCGGAATGGAGTCGGCGGCGAAGACCACGTCGGTAGTTTCCACCATCACCAGCACCACGAACAGCGGGGTGGCAAACAGCAGCCGCTCCTTGCGCACGAAAAACTTGCCGCCTTCCAGCTTGCTGGTAATGGGCAGGTGGCGGCTCAGAAACTTCACCACCGGGTTGTCGTCGGGGTTGATTTCGGGCTCCCCGGCGCTGAGGGCCATTTTCACGCCGGTATACACCAGGAAAGCGCCCAGCACATACAGCAGGAAGTGGAACTTGGCCAGCAAGGCTGCCCCGGCCAGAATAAAGATGGCCCGCAGCACCAGCGCCCCGATGACGCCCCAGAACAAAATGCGGTGCTGATACTGCAACGGTACCTTGAAGTAGGTGAAGATCAGCAGGAACACGAACAGGTTGTCGACGCTGAGCGACTTCTCAATCAGGTAGCCGGTCAGAAACTCCAGCGCCGCCTGCTGGCCCATAGTGCGGTAGACCAGGTAGTTGAACGTCAGGGACAGCGCAATCCAGAACGCACTCCAGCCCAGTGCTTCCCGAATATGCACCACGTGCGCTTTGCGGTTGAGCACCAGCAAGTCGAGCATGAGCATGAGCAGCACGAAGGCATTGAACCCAACCCAAAACAAGGGAGTGTTTTCCATAAGTCCAGGCGACGCGGCCAACGATGCCGGCGTATGGTGGGCTTACCGGGTTTCGCCGGCCGGGGTTGCGGCCGATGCCGAAACGGCCGGCGCGGATGGGGCCGCCGGGCCACGCTCAAACGAGCGGAACAGGCTGCTGAGCTTCATCTGCACCACCCCAAAGAAGGCTTCCTGGAAAATGCCCTTGGTCATCTTGGACGTGCCCCGGGTCCGGTCGGTGAAGATAATCGGCACTTCCTTGATGCGGAAGCCGTATTTGTAAGCCAGCCACTTCATCTCAATCTGGAAGGCGTAGCCCACGAACCGGATGCGGTCCAGCGGAATGGTGCGCAGCACGCGGGCCGTGTAGCACTTAAAGCCGGCCGTGGCGTCGGCAATGGGCATGCCGGTAATCATGCGCACGTAGGCCGAGGCAAACCACGACATGAGCACCCGGTCCATGGGCCAGTTGACCACGTTTACGCCCTGAATGTAGCGCGAGCCGATGGCCAAATCGTAGCCGTCCACGGCGCAGGCCTCGTAGAGGCGCACCAGGTCGTCGGGGTTGTGCGAGAAGTCGGCGTCCATCTCAAACACGTACTGGTAGTTGCGCTGCAGGGCCCAGCGGAAGCCGTGCAGGTAGGCCGTGCCCAGGCCGAGCTTGCCGCTGCGCTCCTCCAGAAACAGGCGGTCGGGAAACTCGTGCTGCAAGCCGCGCACCACTGCGGCCGTGCCATCGGGCGAGCCGTCGTCGATGATGAGCACGTCGAAGCCTTTGGGCAGCGAAAACACCTTGCGGATAATCAGCTCCGCGTTTTCGCGCTCATTGTAGGTTGGTATCAGGACGAGCCCATCATTCATAGTCGGCCAAAGATAAAGATTCAGTTTGCGCCCTGTGCAATTTTTTCGGCCAGATTCCGGGCGTGGCGGATGCAGTCGGGGACGCCCACGCCCGTGCGCCAGTTGGCCGTGCTGTAGATTCCGTAGGCAAGTAGCTCGTCGGCAGCGGCATGGGCCGCCACGATGCGCTGGTCGAACTGCGGAATGGCCCGCTCCCAGGAGTACCGGTATTGCCAGACGGGTTGCACCGCCCGAATGCCATACAGCCGGCACAGTTCGGCGTGCACCTGCTGCTGCTGCTGCTCGGCCGACTGCCGGGCCTGCGCCTCATACTGCGTACCCCCAACAAACGTGGTGAACAAAACGTGTCCGGCCGGCACTCTATTTGGGTAGATGGAGCTGGTCCAGATGCTGCCGGCGGCGTAGGGCTGTTCCACTTTGGGGTGCAGCGCCCCGAAGCCGTCCAGCGGATGCGTAACGTCGGCACGCTGGTAGGCAGTATACACGGCCGTCATGGGCGGATAATACACCTGACCCAGCGCCGCGGCCTGGGCTGGAAACAGCGGCTGGAGCAGCGGGGCCGCCGCATAGGTCGGCAGGGCCAGCACCAGTGCGTCGTAGGGTTCGGCCTGAGGGCCGGCGGCCGTGGTGAGCCGGTACTGGCCCTCGGCCGTGCGCGTGAGGCCCGTTACGGCCGCGCCGAAGTGGGCGTGGGTGAGCTGGGCGGCCAGGGTCTGGGTCATGGTTTGCAGGCCGCCTTGCAGGGAAATGATGCGGCGGCGGGTGCCGGGCGTGCCGCCTTTGGCCAGGCCCTTGAGCACCGAGCCGTAGGTCTGCTCCATTTCCACCAGTTTGGGGAAGGTCTTGTGCACCAGCAGCTGTTCCGGGTCGCCGGCGTAGATGCCCGAGATAAACGGGTTCAGCGCGTAGTCCACGATTTCGGAGCCGAAGCGGCGGCGGAAAAAGTGCGCCAGGGTTTCGGTCGGGTCGGGCGTTTGGGCCGGGCGGCGCAGCTCGCGCAGCATGCCGAGCTTGCCCTTCAGACTAAAAAAGCCGCTGAGCAGCAGGCCGGGCGGCGAGCCGGGCAGCTTCTGGTAGCGGCCGGCGCGCAGCACGTAGCGGTTGGCACTGACGGCGGCGGTGTCCTGAATCTGGTCGGTGAGGTGCAGGTCGACCAGCAGGTCGCGCAGCTCGTCGCTGAGTTGCAGGGAGTTGGGGCCGGTTTCGAGCAGGTAGCCGGCCTGCTGCTCGGAGCGGATGTTGCCGCCGGCCACGGGGCTGGCCTCAAACAGGTCGTAGGCCACGCCGGCCCGCTGCAGGTAAAAAGCCAGGGTGAGGCCCGAAATACCGCCGCCAAGAATTGCAATCCGCATGGTGCGCTGGGTTAGAAGCAGGCAAAGGTAACGGGCGCCGCGTTACCGGTGCCCCGCCGGATTCCGTAGCTTTGGCCCCATGAACGCAGCAGCTATGGATGGGCCGGCCCGCGAAAAGGCCGTTTTTCTGGACCGCGACGGAGTATTGAACCACGAAATTGGCCACTATGTTTGGCGGCTCGACGAGTTCGTAGTGGCCCAGGGCGTACCCGAAAGCCTGGCCCGCCTCAAGGCCGCCGGCTACCGCCTGATTGTCGTCACTAACCAGGCCGGCATTGCCAAAGGCCTCTACACGGCCCAGGAGGTGCACGCCTGCCACCAGAAGCTGCAGCAGGCCTGCCACCACGCCATCGACGCGTTTTACTTCGCCAGCGGCCACCCCAGCGTGAGCGAGTCGCTGATGCGCAAGCCCGACTCCCTGATGCTGGAAAAAGCCATTGCCCGCTTCCGTCTCGACCCCAGCCAGTGCTGGATAGTCGGCGACCGGCTGCGCGACTTACAGGCCGGGGCCAAAGTGGGCGTGCGGGGCATTCTGGTGGGCGAGGGCGACGAGCCCCGACCCGAGCTGTACGCGGCCGATCTGAGCGCCGCCACGGATTTGATTTTAGCTTCCAGAACGATGTAGAGACGCATACTTGCGTCTCATCGTCCGCGCCGTCGGCCTTTGGTTGCTGATATTGCTGGACTAACCCATCGTTCAACGGCGAGACGCAAGTATGCGTCTCTACATCGTTCTACCACCGCACAAAAAAGCGCCGGCCCTCCGTGGTGCGGAAGGCCGGCGCTTACAGAATCAAGCTACCGAAACTACTGGCGCTCGGCGGGCGTGGCGGCCGAGGCGGTGATGGTCGACGACACGCGGTTAGCGGCTTTGGTGCTGCTGTAGGCGGGGCACTTCGTCTTGTTGCACGCGCTCAGACCGACGAGGGCCACGGAGGCCAATAAGAGTAGCTTTTTCATCCCGGGAAAAACCAAAAGAGTTGTAAGAGAAACTATACCAGTATCAAAAGTACAATTTCTGGCCCGGACGTTCAACTATCCGGGCCAGAAGTTTTTGCGGGATTAGTTCTGGTAGCCCAGAATGCGCATCATCGACTCGCCGGTCTGCTCTTCGGCAAACACCCGGTCGGTGAGGGTGCCGTCTTCGGCGCGGTCGAGAATCACCATTTTCGGGGCCGGAATCAGGCAGTGCTTCACGCCGCCGTAGCCCGAGAGGCTTTCCTGGTAGGCGCCCGTGTGGAAGAAGCCCACGTAGAGCGGCTGCTCGTCGGCGGGCTTGCGCTCGGGCAAGAACACCTGGTAGATGTGCTTCTCGGCGTTGTAGTAATCCTGGGAGTCGCAGGTCAGGCCGCCGAGCTGGATTTTCTTGTACTTTTTGCCCCAGCCATTGAGAGCCAGCATGATAAAGCGCTGGTTCAGGGCCCAGGTGTCGGGCAGGTTGGTGATAAACGAGCCGTCAATCATGTACCACAGCTCCTTGTCGTTCTGCAGCTTCTCGTCGAGGATGCTGTAGATGGTAGCGCCCGACTCGCCGACGGTGAAGATGCCGAACTCGGTGAAGATGTGGGGCTCGGGCACGCCTTCCTCCCCGCAGATGCGCTTGATAGTGCGCAGAATTTCCTCCACCATGTAGGGGTAGTCGTACTCCTTCTGAATGGAGGTCTGGATGGGCAGGCCGCCGCCGATGTCGATGGTGGTGAGGGTGGGGCACACCTTGCGCAGTTCGCAGTACTTGTGCACGAAGCGGCTCAGCTCCGACCAGTAATACGACGTGTCCTTGATGCCGGTATTAATGAAATAATGCAGCATCGTGAGCTCGAAGCGCGGGTCTTCCTTGATTTTCTGCTCGTAGAGCGGAATAGCGTCGGCGTAGCGGATGCCCAGGCGGGAGGTGTAGAACTGGAAGCGCGGCTCCTCGTCGGAGGCCAGGCGCATGCCCACGTTGCACTTCTCGCGCACGTTGTCGTGGTAGTAGTCTACCTCGTTGGGCGAGTCCAGAATCGGCATGCAGTTCACGAACCCGTCGTTGATCAGGCGGGTGATTTCCGACTTGTATTCCGCCGTTTTGAAGCCGTTGCAGATGATAAAGGTGTCTTTCGAGACCTTGCCCTTGGCGTGCATGGCCCGGATGATGTTGGTATCGAACCACGACGAGGTTTCGATGTGCACGTTGTTTTTCAGGGCTTCCTCGACCACGAAGCTGAAGTGCGAAGCCTTGGTGCAGTAGGCGTAGGAATACTGGCCCTGGTAGTCGGTTTTCTCGATGCCGACCCGGAACCACTCCTTGGCCCGCTGAATCTGGGACGAGATTTTGGGCAGGTAGGTGAGGCGCAGCGGCGTGCCGTGCTTTTCGACCAGGGCCATCAAATCGATGTCGTGGAAGCGCAGCTCGTTCTGCTCGACGCGAAACTCCTGGGTGGGAAAATCAAACGTCTGGGAAATCAGGTCGTGGTAGGTATCCATGTTTGGTGCTTGGTGCCTGGTGCTTGGTGCCTGGTTCGGGGCACTGGAGCTAAGGCAAAATTGTTGGTTAAACAGGGCTATTCAGGTTGTTCAGTTAGCAGATGTACTGTCAAGTGTCGGAATCTCAACACGAAGCACCAAGCACTGCCAACTAAGCACTAAATTGCGTCCGCAAAGATACCCCGCCCGCGGGGTTTTGGTTGTGCTTTGTTCGTTGGTCGCGGCGGAAGGTCCGTGCGCGCTAAGCCTGAGAGGAATTCCCACCCGCTCAATCGGCAAGCATCTAACCCTTTTACCCTTTTATTGCCCATGTAAATATGCGCCGCATCAAGCTCATCGAAGTCCGCTCCGAACTCGGGGCCGGGACTCGTGGGGCCAGTCTGGGGGTCGACGCCCTCCGGATTGCCTGCCTGAACAAAGGTTCTGACTATTTCCGCCGCTTCAACGCCGTAGCCGTGCCGGATCAGAACCACGTCTTGTTCGACAAGAACCATTTCCCTTTTGCCAAGCACATCGACTCGGTGTACACCGTGCAGAAGGCCATTGCCGGCACCGTGGAGCAGACGCTCCGGTTCGGCGAGTTTCCGGTGGTGCTGGCCGGCGACCACAGCAACGCCGCCGCCACCATTGCCGGTATCAAGGCCGCCAACCCCTACAAGACGCTCGGCGTGGTCTGGATTGACGCCCACGCCGACATTCACTCGCCCTACACCACGCCCTCGGGCAACATTCACGGCATGCCCCTGGCCATGGCCCTGAACGAGGACAACCGCGAGTGTCAGCGCAACGAGCTGGACCCGGAAACCGAGTTTTTCTGGCGCCGCCTCCAGAACCTGGGCGAGGAAGGCCCCAAGCTCAGCCCCGAGCACCTGGTGTACGTGGTGGTGCGCGACACCGAGCCCGAGGAAGACGCCGTGATGGAGCGGCTGGGCATCAAAAACTTCAAGCTGCCCGAGTTCAAGACCAAGGGCGCCCGGCAAGTAGCCCGCGAAATCTACGAGCGGCTCCGCTTCTGCGACCTGGTCTACATCAGCTTCGACGTGGATTCCCTGGATTCGCGCTTCTCGAAAGGCACCGGTACGCCCGTCGTGGATGGCCTCAACGTGCAGGAAGCCGTGCAGCTGTGCCGCGCCCTGCTGGAAAACGACCGGGTGGTGTGCTTCGAAATGGTGGAAATCAACCCCACGCTGGACAGCGAGAATACCATGGCCAAGAACGCCTTCGATATTCTCGAAGCTTCCACCGATGCCATTCTGGAGCGCCTGCGCATGGAAGACGTGACCAGCCGGTAGAATATTGCGGCCAGTTGCAAGGCGAAAAACCTGGTAATCACAAGCTGAAAAATACCGACTAAGTATACCAAGATTCTTTTGATTTTGGTATAAGCATCAAGTGAATTTTGCATTGTGTATACCAGTGCTTGGTATCGGATTTATAAAATAAAATTGATGTGTATACCAGGTAAATTTAGCGCCGATACTTCTCAATCTGACTTAATTTATCTGTCATCATGAGCTTGCGAAGGACCTTCCTCCATGTTCTGACAAGCACTATTCAGGGTACAAAGCCCTCTTTCATACTAGTGGAAGGGGGCTTTGCACGTTGGTAGAAGCAGCAGCGGGGGAGGGGAGGAAGGTCCTTCGCTGCGCTCAGGATGACAGGTGGAAGGGAGCTATATCGGAGAGCATGCAACTGCGGCCGGGGGCATTACACGTTCGTGTTTGAACCCGGCGCGGCTTCCGTTACTTTTGCGCCAGCATTTCCGCCGGATTTCCCGGAGCCCACGGCGGAGCTCCTTTTTAACAAAGCACCCCGTGCAACAACTCGAACAGGATATCAGAGCGGCGCTGAGCGCGGCCATACAGCAGGTTTTTGGCGTTACGGTTGCCCCCGACCAACTTGTGATTCAGCCCACGCGCAAGGAATTTGCGGGCTCGTTTACGCTCGTGACGTTCTCCCTGACCAAAGTCCTGGGCAAAGGCCCCGAGCAGATTGGGCAGGCCCTGGGCGAGTGGCTGACCGCACACGAAGCCCGCATCAGCGGCTTCAACGTGGTGAAGGGCTTCCTGAACCTGGAAGTAGCCGACCAGCAGTGGCTGCAGCTGTTCCAGAGCCTGGTAGAGCAGCCCGACGGCACGCCGGTGCCCACCGGCGGCCCCCAGAACGTGGTGGTGGAGTATTCCTCGCCCAACACCAACAAGCCCCTGCACCTGGGCCATTTGCGCAACAACTTCCTGGGCTACTCCGTGGCCGAGATTCTGAAGGCCACCGGCGCTACCGTCTCGAAAGTAAACCTGGTCAACGACCGGGGCATTCATATCTGCAAGTCGATGCTGGGCTACCAGCAGTTTGGCCACGGCGAAACGCCCCAGAGCGACTCTATCAAGGGTGACCATCTGGTAGGCAAGTACTACGTGCTGTTTGAGAAGCACTACCGCGAGCAGGTGCAGCAGCTGGTAGCCGAAGGCGTGGCCGAGGATACGGCCAAGGCCTCGGCCCCGCTGATGCTGGAAGCCCGCGACATGCTGCAGAAGTGGGAGGCCGGCGACGAGGAAGTGGTCAGCCTGTGGCGGCAGATGAACGGCTGGGTCTACGAAGGTCACAACGCTACTTACGCGGCCATCGGCGTCGATTTCGACAAGTTCTACTACGAGTCGGGCACTTACCTGCTGGGCAAGGAGCGGGTGCAGGAAGGCCTGGACCGGGGCCTGTTTTACCGCAAGGAAGACGGCTCAACCTGGGTGGATCTGGCCGCCGAAGGCCTCGATCAGAAGATTCTGCTCCGCTCGGACGGCACCAGCGTGTATCTGACCCAGGATCTGGGTACGGCCGAGCTGAAGTACGCCGACTTCCACTACGACTCGAGCATCTACGTCATTGCCGACGAGCAGAACTACCACATGCAGGTGCTGCAGGCTACGCTCCAGAAGCTGGAAAAGCCCTACGCCGCCGCCATTCACCACCTCAGCTACGGCATGGTGGACTTGCCCACCGGCAAGATGAAAACCCGGGAAGGCACCGTAGTGGATGCCGACGAGCTAGTGCGCGAGGTGGTGGAAGCCGCCAAAGCCGCCACCCTGGAAAAAGGTAAAATCGAGGGCCTGACCGACGACGAGCAGGCCCAGCTGTTCAACACCCTGGGCTTGGGCGCTTTGAAATACTACCTGCTGAAAGTCGACCCCAAGAAGCGGATGCTCTTCAACCCCGAGGAGTCGGTGAGCCTGGAAGGCCATACGGGGCCGTTCATTCAGTATTCCCACGCCCGCATTGCCCAGCTCCGCCGCAAAGCCGAGCAAATGGGTATCAACGCAACAGCTGACTTTCTGAATATCGGCGACTTGCAGAAGTCGGAGCGGGAAATGATTGAGGAGCTGGGCCGCTACGCCACCGTAGTGACCGAAGCCGCCCGCACGTTCTCGCCCGCCATTGTGGCCCAGTACGCCTACGACCTGGCCAAGGCCTACAACCGCTTCTACGCCGAGGTGCAGGTGCTACAGGAGCCCGACGAGGCCAAGCGGGCTTTCCGCGTGGCGCTGTCGGTGCAGACGGGCCGCGCCATCAAGGCCAGCATGCAGCTGCTCGGCATTGCGGTGCCCGAGCGGATGTAACTCTTTAGAAACGCCCTTCTTTTCGCCGAGAGGGGCGTTTTTATTTGCCTCTATTTCAACCACACGATTACCGATATGAAAAGCGTTGCTGTTTACTGCGGGGCCAGCCCCGGATTCAATGAAGTGTACCGTCAGCAGGCCGACCTGATGGGGCAGGAGCTGGTGAAGCGCGGCCTGACGCTGGTGTACGGCGGGGGCCGGGTGGGCCTGATGGGCGCCGTGGCCGACAGCGTGATGCGCCACGGCGGCCGGAGCATCGGCGTGATTCCCGACTTTCTGGCCGACAAGGAACTGGCCCACACCGGCCTGACGGAGCTGCACGTGGTGAAAAGCATGCACGAGCGGAAGCTGCTGATGGCCGACCTGGCCGAGGGCTTCATTGCCATGCCCGGCGGTTTCGGTACCCTGGAAGAGCTGTTTGAGGTCCTGACCTGGGGGCAGCTGGGGCTGCACAAAAAGCCCAGCGGCGTGTTCAACGTGCAGGGTTTTTACGACCACCAGCTCCAGTTTCTGGACAAGATGGTGGAGGAAGGCTTTCTGCGGCCCGAAAACCGCGCCCAACTCCAGCAGGACGCCACGCCCGCCGGCCTCATCGACAAAATGCTGGCCTACGTGCCCACCGACCTGGAAAAGTGGCTCACGGTGCCCCGCACCTAGCTGCCCGCCCACCGGCTCGGGCAAAAGACTACCTTGCTGGCCCGCAACAATGCCGCCGGGCCGATAGTTACCTGGACACTGCCCGGTTTCGTCCTTCCACCGTTCTTCCTTTCATCCGATGAAAGCTGCTTGTACTCTTCTGCTGGGGGCCTTGGCCGCCTGTGGCTTATCTTCCAACACCACCGATTCTTCCACGGCTGCTACTGCCACTGCTACCACGACCATGACGACTCCCGCCTCCGAAACGGCCGCCCGCGGCTCCGTATACGACTTCACGGTGAAAACCATTGACGGCAAAGACGTAAAGCTCAGCCAGTTTAAGGGTAAAAAGCTGCTGCTGGTCAACGTGGCCTCGGAGTGCGGCTACACGCCCCAGTACAAGGAACTGGAGGAGCTCTACAAAAAGCACGGCGACCGGGTGATGGTGCTGGGCTTTCCGGCCAACAACTTCGGCGGGCAGGAGCCGGGCACCAACGAGCAGATTGCCACCTTCTGCGAGAAAAACTACGGCGTGACCTTTCCCATGTTCGCCAAGATTTCGGTGAAGGGCGACGACACCGACCCGCTCTACCAGTTTCTGGCCGACAAAACCCGCAACGGGGCCGTGAGCGACGCGCCCAACTGGAACTTCTGCAAGTACCTGGTCGATGAGCAGGGCCACGTGGTGAGCTTCTACCCCTCGAAAGTGAAGCCCATGAGCGACGAGCTGGTAGCGGCTATTCTGAAGTAATTTCTTTGCGCTTTTTTTCTGTCTGTTAGAGCGTCATGTCGAACGCAGTGAGACATCTCGCGTGCTGACGTTGGGTTAGTAATCCTGCATCAGCACGCGAGACGTCTCACTGCGTTCGACATGACGTCCTGGTCTGTTGCCATGACTTCTTCCACACCCGCTTCTGCTTCCCCCGTCACTAGCCCGGCCAAGGCCTGGATTTCGGCCTTTCGGCCCCGCACCCTGCCCCTGGCCCTGGCCAGTATTATGATGGGCGGCTTTCTGGCCGCGGCCCACGCCGGGTTCCGGGGGGCGGTAGTGGGCCTGGCGGCCCTCACCACCATCCTGCTCCAGATTCTGAGCAACCTGGCCAACGACTACGGCGACTCTCAGAACGGGGCCGACAGCGTGCACCGCGAGGGGCCGCAGCGGGCCGTGCAGTCGGGCGCCATTACGCCGGCCCAGATGAAAAAGGGCATGGTCGTGTTCGGGGCGCTGTCGTTTCTGGCGGGCATCAGTCTGCTGTGGGTGGCGTTGGGCCTTTCGGGCCTGTGGGTGTTTCTCACCTTCCTGGTGCTGGGCCTCTCGGCCATCTGGGCGGCCGTCAACTACACGGCCGGCTCGAAGCCCTACGGCTACGCGGGCCTCGGCGACTTGTCAGTGTTCATCTTTTTCGGCCTGGTGGGCGTGTGCGGCACTTATTACCTGCAAACCCGGCAGCTGCCGCTACTCGTGCTGCTGCCCGCCGCCGCGCTGGGCTGCTTCGCCACGGCCGTGCTGAACGTAAACAACATCCGCGACATCCGCTCCGACGAGTTGGCCGGCAAAATCACGATTCCGGTGCGGCTGGGGCCGGTGCGGGCCCGGCGCTACCACTGGCTGCTGCTGCTGCTGGGCTTCGGCGCGGCCATCGTATATGTGGCTCTGGCCTACCATTCGCCCTGGCAATGGCTGTTTCTGCTCTCGGCCCCGCTGTTCGTGTTCAACGGCCGGCAGGTAAGCCAACGCCAGGAATCCATGCAGCTCGACCCGCTGCTCAAGCAGATGGCCATGAGTACCCTGGCGTTTACGCTGCTGTTCGGGCTGGGGCAGGTGCTGTAGGGCGCAATACTACTCGTTGTGCAAAGGGCCCATTACCACGCTGCTATTCCTGATTCTATTAGTCAAGAAACCAATTCTGGTAAACTTTAAAGTAAACCCGCCGCTCATCCGTCAGCCCTAAAGCAACCCGCTTCCGCGACAAAATGAGCCCGACAGTTTCACCGCCTGCTACCACCCGATGCCCGCCAGGCCCGGGGCCGGCCGCGCGGAGAAATCTTTGGACCACACTAAACAAGGCGGGCCCGGGCTGGTTGTAGCAGCAGCCCAGACAAAATAGCCCAACGCAAGCCGGTGTTCCTTTTCTATGAGGCCCCGGCTCTATCCTACTTATAGCCCAGTCAATGGCTTCCTTCCGTCAGAAAGTACTAAAATCCCTCTACCCGCTCATCATGCGCCTGACCAAATCGGGCAACCGGGGCAAGGTGTTGGAAAACAAGCAGCCCAAGCCGGCCCCGGTGTCGTTCTACGCGCTGGAAACCAAGCTGAACACGGGCCAGGAATTGGATTTTCAGCAGCTCAAAGGCAAGAAGGTATTGCTGGTGAACACCGCTTCCAACTGCGGCTACACCAATCAGTACGAAGAGTTGCAACAGCTTTCCGAGCAGTTTGCCGACGAGCTGGTGATTCTGGGCTTTCCGGCCAACGACTTCGCCGAGCAGGAAAAAGCCGACGACCACGCCATTCAGCAATTTTGCCAGGTCAATTTCGGCGTGTCTTTTCCCCTGATGAAAAAGAGCGTCGTGGTGAAGCAGCCGGCCCAGAACCCGGTGTACCGCTGGCTCTCGGAAGCCCGGCAGAACGGCTGGAACGAGCAGGCCCCGGATTGGAATTTTGCCAAGTACCTCGTCAGTGAAGAAGGCCACCTGACCCACTACTTCGGGCCGGCCGTGTCGCCCCTGAGTTCTACCATTACCAGCCGCATTCAGCCGTCCAAGGCGTAGCATTGCCTACCTTTGGGCCCGCTGTTCTGCGGTTCCGCTCCCCAAATCCCACCTCAGTTTCTTCTTGCTGGCCGGCTGCCCGCCGGCCGCCAGAACGTCTATTGCCCGCGCCGTAGCTGCTGAAGCTGCCGCGAAATTGTGTTTTCCCGCTGCCCGTACCCAACGGACCGGCGGGAAATCGTAGCTGTTTCCTTTTCCGAGCTGTGCCATGCGCCGCGCTATCCACTCTCCCTCCGATTCCCACTCCACCACTTTCTACACGGTGCTTTTTTACGGCGGCCTGGTGGGGTTCGTCGTCCTGACTAGCTTTTTTACTCCCCTGATTGAGCTTTTGGCTGATTAGCTGATCCAACCCGTGGGCGCGAGTTGGTGCCCCCCACTTTATGCCCCTGGCCGGCCCTGCCCGCCCGCTGTATTCCGTCTCCCCGGCTGCCGGGGAGTTCCGCCGGGCTCGGCAGCCCCGTTTCTGCGTTAGTTTATGAAATCCTCTTTCTCGCTGCTTCTGCTGGCGCTGAGCCTACTGCTGGGCCCCGTGCCCGCCGTAGCCCAGCGCCTGGTGTTTACCGGGCGCATCACTGAAGCCGCCACCGGCCAGCCGGTGCCCTTCGCGTCGGTGTTTGTAAAAGGCTCCACTTTCGGCACCACCGCCGACGATAACGGCCGCTACGAGCTGGCCGTCACGCATCCCGTTGATTCGCTTTCGGCCTCGGGCATGGGCTACCGGCCCAAAAGCGCCGCCGTGGGCCGCCAGCCCCAGCAAACGGTGAACCTGGCCCTGGCCTCGGCCGCCGTGTCGCTGAGCGAAGTCGTGATTCGGCCCACCGAAAACCCGGCCTTCGCCATTCTGCGCAAGGTGCAGCAGCACAAGCGGCAAAACGACAAGGGCCGCCTCGAGGCCTTCGAGTTCGACAGCTACAACCGCATCGAGGCCTCCCTGTCCGACATCACCGACCGGCTGGCCCGCCGCAAGGTCATTCGGGACATGACGGCCCTGGCTGGCTCGGTGGGGGAGATGGAGCGCAACGCGGCCGGCAAGCCCACCGTGCCGGTGTTCGGCTCCGAAGTCGTGTCGCGCTACTACGTGCGGCACCGGCCCAACCGGGAGCGGGAGGAAATCCGTCACTCCCAGCTCTACGGCGCGGCCCCGCGCGACGGCACGGTGTTGTCGCAGCTGCTGGGCTCCTCGTTTCAGGACTACGATTTCTACCCCAACTGGCAGGTGGTGATGGGCAAGGACTTCATTTCGCCCATTGCCGACGGCTGGCGCATCACCTACGACTACGACCTGGAAGACTCGGTGCTGGTGGGGCAGGATTTCTGCTACCAGCTCAAGGTGTTTCCGCGCCGGGCCCAGGATCTGGCTTTCACCGGCCGCATCTGGATTACCACTGCCGGCTACGCCCTGCGCAAGCTGGATCTGACCGTGGACCCCAAGGCCAACATCAACTTCGTGGATCAGATCCGGATTCAGCAGGAGCTGGCCCCAACGCCGGCCGGGCCGTGGCTGCCGAGCCGCACGCAGGTGGTGGTGGGCCTCAAGCCCACGCCCAAGCAAACCGGCCTGCTGGTCCGCTTCACCACGATTAACTCGGGCTTCGTGGCCCAGCGGCCCCACGAGCTGGCCTTCTACGACCAGCCCCTGGCCATCGCCGCCGACGCCCTGAAAGTACCCGCCGGCTTCTGGGCCGAGCATCGCCCCGATACGCTCACGGCCCAGGAAGCCCGCACCCTTACCGTGCTCGACTCGGTGGGCAAGCTGCCCTCGGTGCGCACGTTTCTGGAAGTGGCCGACTTGGTCGTGAACGGCTACCAGCCCCTGGGCCGGCGCGAGCTGGTGGAGCTGGGGCCCGTGCTCTATACCTACAACTGGAACAACGTGGAAGGCAACCGCCTGCGCGTGGGTTTGCGCAGCACCCCGGCCCTCAGCCCCGACTGGCTGGCGCAGGGCTACCTGGCCTACGGCACCCGCGACGGGGAATTTAAGTACGGCGTCTCGGCCGACCGGATCGTGAACCGCGCCAACTGGACCGTGCTCAGCCTCCGGCACACCCGCGACCTGGACTTGGTGGCCCTGCTCGACAACGACATGGCCCTGGAAAGCCCGCTGTTTGAGGTGGCCGCCCGCTTCGGCAACATCAAGCCGCTGCTGCCGCTGTGGCGCGAAGTAACCAGCGTGGGCGCCCAGACTGACCTGTTTCACAACTTCACCCAGAAGCTGACTTTGCGCCACCAGCGCTTCGACCCGCTCTACAATTTCGCCTACTACACCAGCGCGGTGCAGGCCCCGGAAGGCCCGACGGCGCACCGGTTTCAGCTGTCGGAGGCCGTGTTCGAGTCGCGCTACGCCCCGGATGAGGTGCTGGTGCAGAACCAGAACCACCGCACGACCGTGGGCGTGCGCAAGTGGCCCGTGTTTACCTTCCGCTATACCCTGGGGCTGAATGGGGTGCTGGGCAGCGACTTTGCCTACCACAAATTCAACCTGGCCGTGGCCCAAAGCGTGCAGCTGGGCCAGCTGGGCCGCACCGAGTACATCCTCGACGCGGGCTACATCCCGAGCACGGTGCCGTATCCGGTGCTCAAGGCCCACCTGGGTAACGAGTCGCCGATTTACACGTCCAACGCCTATAACCTGATGCGCTACTTCGAGTTCGTCAGCGACCGGTACGTGTCGTTGCACGCCGAGCACTACTTCGAAGGCTTGCTGGTGAATGCCGTGCCGCTGCTCAAGAAGCTGGATTGGCGCC
The DNA here is from genome assembly GCF_004765605.1 of Hymenobacter aquaticus. Classification (NCBI taxonomy): domain Bacteria; kingdom Pseudomonadati; phylum Bacteroidota; class Cytophagia; order Cytophagales; family Hymenobacteraceae; genus Hymenobacter; species Hymenobacter aquaticus. The sequence goes on from NZ_SRLC01000001.1 coordinate 32,044, forward strand.
TCGTGGCCTCGGGCAACGTGCTGCAAGGCAGCCTGCGCGACGCCAACCGCCACGCCACGCCCCTGGCCGATGCCACCGGGGTGCCGCAGCCCGAGTTCCATTCCCTGGGCCGCACGCCCTACGTGGAAATGGGCTACGGCGTGGAGAATATCCTCAAGTTCATCCGCGTCGACTTCCTGCACCGCCTCACCTACCGCGACCTGCCCGGCACCCGCACCTTCGGCGTGAAAGTCTGCGCCCAGTTCAAGCTCTGATTACCGCTGCCCGATATTTCGGAACGTCCGCCGGAGTCTTCCGATGGACGTTCCGAAATGCCGGGCAGAAGCTCTGGCCGTCGTGCCCGGAAAAGACCTTGCTTGCCTCTGGTCCTTGCCTAAATTTTCCGAAGAGCATAGGCATGCACAAAGCTGATTGTCAACCTTGGTTTCGGAGCCCGGGAAAGGTGAACCAGCTGCTTAGCCTCGGCCGAGCATGGCCTGGCTCAGCTACCAGGTGCCCAGAAAAAGCAGCTCAGGAATAGGAGAATTTCGACATACGGCTTTGTGGCCCACCCGCGTGAGCAGCTGGGGAAGGTAAGGGCGACTCTGGGCTGCACACAGCAACGACAAAAGCCGGGTCGACAGGCTGGCCGCCCGCTGCTGTCTGACGTAGCCAGGCGCGCAGCTGAGGTTATCCGCAGCCCTGGCCGATGACGCCAGGGCACAGTTGCCTGATGGCCGCATCCATTGCCTGGGTTACGGGAGTGCTGTGCTGCGGGCGCGTGGTAAAGCGGCTCTTGACGGGTGCCAGCGCGGCTTAGTCGGGCAGCTCGCTGATGTCGCGCGGTTCGCGGCGGGGCTGCGCGTTCTGCTCGTGGCGGAACCGGGAGGAGGAGGGATACGCCAGCCGGCGCACCCGGTTGATGCTGCCCAGGGGCTGGTGGGCCGGCAGGCAGTGGAACGGACTGAATGAAAGTACGTCGTCGCCGAACACGCGGCGGGCCGGGCTGTAGCTTTCCTGCGCAGTAATAACCAGGCGGCCGATGGGCTGGAACGGGCTGTCGGCCGCGGGCCACTCCACCGAGCCGTCCTCCACGGGCATGGTGTCGAGGTTGGTGCAGAGCTGGGCGCGCAGCTCGTATTCGGCCCCCTGCTCCCGGAAAAACGCGCCCAGAATATCCCGCCAAGCCGAATCGGCCTCGATGGACTGCACCTGTCCGGTGAGGGCGCGCACATTCTCCGAGAGCGGGGCCACGCTGATTTTGGCCAGGTAGTCGCCGTAGCGGAAGGTCCCCATTGAATGGAAGGTCTCGCCCAGAATATGATTTTGGGGCTGGTCCAGACCCAGGGGCAGCAAATCCTTCTGCACGCCCACTGCCGCCAGGCCTTTGTGCACGGCCTGCCCCACCACGGAAGCCACCGTCCGCACCTCCTCGGGCAGACCGGCCGTTTTCTCCGCCTTCAGCACGGCATCGTGGTACTGCTGAACGGTACCGGTTGCAATGGCCGGGTGGTTTACCAGCAGCCAGTCCTGGGTCAGGGCATCCAGGTCTTCGGGGCCCAGCTTGGGGCCCGGCACATTGAGCACCTTGAGGGCAAAGCCCCGGAAGCCGCTCACCTTATCGGGCAGCAGCTGGCCCGCCGCCGTGGATAGACGGATGATAACCGGATAGGTGCCCGGCAAGGCAAACAAACCCTGCGCCAGGTGGGGCGGCAGGTCGGCCGGGATGTGCAGCTCGCCCCGCACAATGGCGTGGCTCTTGGCGTGGGCGTCGCGGTTGGCGTGGCGGTGCTGGTCGAACTGGCTTTGGGCCATGCGCCTCATGGCGGCCACGGTTTCTTCCATCAGCTGCTGCTCGTTGGGCTGCGGCTGCTCAATGGCCGGCGAAAAGGGAACGTAGGGAAGGGAGGCGAAGTCAGCACGCATACACGTCGGGTAAAGTCAGGGAAGGAAAAATCGGAGTAGGGCCGGGCTGAGGGGACGTGCATCGACGTCTCAGCCGAATAGTGCAACGACTGAACAGTAAGGAGAGTTGAGCGGGCAACTTTAAAACATGCAGAATAGTATATAAATTATATAAAAACGGTTTTACGCCGCCCCTCGGGGGACGTGCCGTGCTGCGTGGCTCTCAGTTTCTCCCTGCTTTAGCTCCCTGCCTCATGCAACCACACCTACTTCTTGTCGCCGGGCTGCTGGTGGCGTTCAGCCTGAGCGGCTGCGGCTCCAAAACCGAATCGGCAGCCCCGGCCCCCGCGCCGCCCGTCCCGGTTGTTGCCCGACCCGTTCAGAGCCTGGCGCAGAGCCGGACGGTAGCCGTGAGCGGGGCCCTCGAAGCCGATAAAACCGTGGAAGTAGGATTTCTGATTGGGGGGCGGGTAAGCCAGGTCAGCGTGGAAGAAGGCGGGCGGGTGCGCGCCGGGCAGGTGCTGGCCAGCCTTGACGTGGGCAGCTACCGGTACGCGCTGGGCGCGGCCAATGCCACGCTGGCCCGGGCCCAGGACGAGTACGGACGGCTCAAGCTCATGTTTGACCGCGGCAGCCTCACGGCCAGCGACCTGGAAGCGGCTGCCACGGCCGTGGCCCAGGCCCGCGCCCAGCAGCAGCAGGCCGCCAAAAACGTGCGCGACGGGCAGGTGCTGGCCCCCATTTCGGGCCGCCTGGCCCGGCGCGGTACCGACCCCGGCGAAATTGTGGGGCCGGGCACCCCGCAGTTTACCATCGTCAGCGAGGGGCCGATTCTGATGCGGGCCGCCGTACCCGAGGCCGAGGTCAGTGAGCTGCGGCCCGGCCTGCGCACCCGCGTTACGGTGCCGGCCCTGGACTCCACGTTCACGGGCACCATTGAGGCGGTGGGTACGGTGGCCGACCCGGCCTCCCGCACCTACGCGGTGAAAATTACCCTGCCCAACCCCGGCGGGCGGCTGCGCCCGGGCATGGTGGCCGAAGCGGCCATTGCCACCACCCAGAAAGTTCAGGTGCTGTCGGTGCCCGGGGAGGCCATTGTGCGGGATGCCGATCAGCTGACGTACGTGTACGTGGCGGACGCGCAGCGCCGGCAAGCCTACCGGCAGCGGGTGCAGGTGGGCGGCGTAACCGACCAGGGTGTGCAGCTTACGGCCGGCGTGCGCGCGGGCCAGCTGGTGGTAGTGGGCGGGCAGCAGCGCCTGCGCGACGGGGCATCCATTCACCTTACTTCCCCGGCCCAATGAACCTCGTGAAATCCTCCCTGCGCTACCCGCAGGTGACGCTGGCCGTGCTGCTCATGGCCTTTCTGGCCGGGATATACTCCCTGCTGACCATGCCCCGCCGCGAGGACCCCAAGATTACCATCCGGGTGGGGTTGGTGGTGGCCTATTTCCCCGGCGCTACGGCCGAGCAGGTGGAGGCCCAGGTAACCCAGAAGCTGGAGGAATATCTGTTCCGCTTCTCGGAGGTGCGCAAGGAGAAAACCTACTCCACCACCCGCGACGGACAGGTAATCATCAACGTGGAGCTGAACGAGAACGTGGCCCGGCCCGACGAGTTCTGGTCGAAGCTGCGCCACGAGCTGAACGTGGCCAAGGCCGTGGACCTGCCCCCGGGCGTGCGCGGGCCGGTGGTGAACACCGACTTCGGCGACACGGTGGCTATGCTCATCGCCGTGGAATCGGACCGGCTGTCGTACGGTGACCTGCGGGCGGCCCTGCGCCGGCTGGAGGACCAGCTGCGCACGGTGAAGGGCATTTCCAAAATTAAGCGTTACGGTGAGCAGCCCGAGCAGATTTACCTGACGGCCAACTCCGAGCGCCTAGCCCAGTACGGGCTCAAGCTCCCCCAAGTGGTGCAGGTGCTACAGTCCCAGAACAGCATCAGCGCCACCGGCAACGTGAAAGTGGGCTCCGCCGACGTGCCCCTGCACACCTCCGGCTACTTCAGCTCCGAGCAGCAGATTGCCAACCAGATTATCGGTTCCGCGCCTACGGGGCAGGTTATCCGGGTGGGCGACGTGGCCGCCGTCACGCGCCGCTACGCCGAGCCCACGGCCCTGATCCGGGTGGACGGCCGCCGGGCCCTGCTGCTGTCGGTGGAGATGCTCGAGGGCAACAACATTGTGGATTTCGGCGAGGCCATTCAGGCCAAGCTGGCGGAAAGCCGGCCGCTGCTGCCCGCCGATCTGCGCGTGCACACCATCGTCGATCAGCCCGAGCTGGTGGACCACAGCATCAGCCACTTCATCCGGGAGTTTTTCCTGGCCATTGTGGCTGTAGTGGTGGTGTGCATGCTGCTGCTGCCCTTCAGCATTGCCTCGGTGGCGGCCATGGCCATTCCCGTAACGGTGGCCGTCACGTTTGCCGTGATGAACCTGATGGGCATCGAGCTGCACCAGGTGTCGCTGGCGGCGCTCATCGTGGTACTGGGCATGGTAGTGGACGACGCCATCGTGATTGCCGACAACTACGTGGAACTGCTGGACGAGGGCATGGACCGCTGGGAAGCAGCTTGGCGCAGCGCCAGCAACCTGGTCATTCCGGTGCTCACGGCCACGCTCACCATCATTGCCTCTTTTCTGCCGATGGTGCTGCTCACCGGCTCGGTGGGCGAGTTTATCCGGGCCCTGCCCGTGACCATTGCCGTGGCCCTGGCCAGCTCGTTCGTGGTGGCCATGCTCCTGACGCCCATTCTGTGCTACACCTTTATAAAGAAGGGCCTGCACGCGGTGGCACCCGGAACGGCACCCGCGACTGCGCCTGACGGGGAAGCGCCGGCTCCTAAGAAAAAGAAGTTCTCGCTGCTGGATCTGATGCAGGCCGGCTACGACCGGCTGCTGACCCTGTGCATGCGCCTGCCGGGCCTGACCATTGGGGTGGGGGTGCTGTCCATTGTGGCCGGGGTGCTGCTGTACCGGACCGTGAAGCAACGGTTTTTTCCGGCGGCCGAGCGCAACCAGTTTGCGGTAGAAATCTGGATGCCGATGGGCACCCGGCTGGAAACCACCGACCAAGCCGTGCGCGCCGTGGAGCAGGAGCTGCGCCGCGACAAGCGCGTGACCGACGTGGCCAGCTTCACCGGCACCAGCGCCCCCCGGTTCTACTACAACTTCAGCCCCGAGCCCCCGGCCAGCAACTACGGCCAACTGCTGGTCAATACCCACTCGGAGGAGGAAACCACCGAGCTGGCCGCGGCCCTGAGCCGGCGCATTGACGCGCTGGTGCCCAACGGCCGCCCCCAGGTGAAGCTCATGCAGCAGGGCTCGCCCACGAAAGCCCCGGTGGAAGTGCGCCTGATCGGCGACGATTTACCCCAGCTCAAGCAGCTGGGCGAGCAGGTGCAGGCCATCATCCGCCAGAGTGCGGGCAGCTACCTGGTGCGCACCGACTTTGAAAACGACTACTACGGCCTGACGGTGCGGCTGCGGCCCGAGGCCAACCGCCTGGGCTTCACTACCGGCAGCATCGCCCAAACCATCGGAACGGGCTTTGCCGGCGCGCCGGTATCCACCTGGTACGAGGGCGACACGCCCCTGAGCGTGGTGCTGCGGCTGGACTCCACCCAGCGCGCCGGCTTCCAGAACCTGGCCAACACCTACATCACCTCGCCCGCCACCGGGGCCCGCGTGCCGTTGCGGCAGGTGGCCGACCTGGTGCCGCAGTGGCAAACCGGCCGCCTCATGCACCGCAACGGCGTGCGCACGCTCACGGTGCAGAGCGAAACCACCGGCGACGTGCTGCCCTCCCAGCTGCTCAAGGAAATTCAGCCCAAGATTGCCGCCCTGCGGCTGCCGCCCGGCTACCGCGTGGAGTACGGGGGCGAAGTGGAAAACCAGAAAACCACCTTCGCCCAGATGATGATGGCCCTGGGCGTGAGCATGGTGCTCATCTTCCTGATCCTGCTTTTCCAGTTCCGCAACCTCAAGGAAACCCTGCTGGTGATGGCCAGCATTCCGCTGAGCTTGTTCGGGGCCATTCTGGGGCTGGTGGTTACCCACAATCCCTTCGGGTTTACGGCCTTTCTGGGGCTGATCAGCCTGTCGGGCATCGTGGTGCGCAATTCTATTATTCTGGTTGATTTTGCCAATGAGCTGATTGTCAAGCAGGGCATGAGTATACCGGAGGCGGCCATGGAAGCGGGCAAGCGCCGGCTACGGCCCATCTTCCTCACCACCATGGCCGCTGCCATCGGGGTGCTGCCCATGATTCTGTCGGGCTCACCCATGTGGAGCCCGCTGGCCAGCGTCATTGCCGTGGGCCTCATCTTCTCCATGTTCATGGCCCTGCTCGTGACGCCGGTGCTGTTTTCACGGGTGGTGAAGCCCCAGGACAAGCTCGTTTCGGTGGAAGGCGACGGGCCGCTGCCTACCGCGCCCCTGCCCGCGCATCCTGCCACCTTACACGCCTCCTGACCATGCGCCGACTTCCCCTACTGTATTCCCGACTGCGCCGGGTGGCCGCGCTGCTGCTGGCCGCCGGCTGCCTGGGCCAGCCCGCGCAGGCGCAGCAACCTGCCCCGGCTGCCCCGACTTCGGCTGCTGCCCGCACCATCTCGCTGGAAGAGGCCACCACGCTGGCCCTCACCCAAAACCGCCGCCTCGCTATTGCCCGCGAGCAGGTGGCGGAGGCGCAGTATAAGGAGGCGGAGGTGCACGCCAAGCGCTTTCCCAAGCTCACGGCCCTGGCCAACGCCGGCTACAACACCAATAAGCTCGACATTACCGTGCCGCGCGGGTCGCTGGGCGTGTACCCGGCCACCGGCCCCATTCCCGCCGCCGACATTCCCATCAGCGAAGGCAGCCACACCCTGGTGCTGGGCACGGTGCAGGCCGCCCAGCCGCTGACGCAGCTGCTGAAAATCCGGACCGGCGAGCAGGTGGCCCGGCAGGAGGTGGCCCTGGCCCGCACCAGCGTGCGCCAGGCCGAGTGGCAGGTGCGCCAGGGCGTGGAGAAGCTGTACTACGGCCTGCTCATTGCCCAGCAGCAGCAGCAACAGGCCGAGCTAAGTCTGCAGGCCGCCCGCAAGCAGCGCTACGACGTGGAAAGTGCCCAACTGGCCGGTAAGGCCCTGCCCGCCCAGGTGCTGGGGGCCGAGGCCAACATTGCCGACCAGGAGCAGAAGCTGCTGGCCGTGCAGAATCAGCGGGCCGACTACGCCGCCGACCTCAACCTTCTGCTGGGTTTGCCGGCCGATACGCCGCTGCAGCTGCTCCCGCCCCCCAGCCCGGAGGAAGCCCTGCAGCCCCTGCAAACCTACCTCAGCCGGGCCGATACCGCCAACCTCACCAACCGGCAAGCGGCCCAGACCCGGGAAAAAGCCGCCCTGGGTGTGAAGGCTGCCCGCCAGCAGTACCTGCCCGACGTGTCGCTCACGGCCAACTACATCCGTATTCAGGGCTCCCCCATTCTGCCCCGCAACAGCCTGCTGGTGGGCGGGCTGCTGAACTGGAACATCTACGACTTTGGCGAGCGGCAGGCAGTGGTGGAGCAGCGCAAGTCGCAGCAGCGGCAGGCCCGGGAAAATGAGTTGTATACCCGCGAGGAAGTAGCCGGCGCGGTGCAGAAAGCCTACCGTCAGCTCGGCCAGGCCGCCGCCCTGGTCGCCGCCGCCCGCAAAGCCACTGACCTACGCGCCGCCGAATTAAAGATCAAGCAGGATGCCCTGGCCGCCGGCAAGGTGCTGCCCGTGGAAGTGCTCAGCACCCAGGCCACCCTCGCCAAAGCCCAGGCTGACTTGCTTGCGGCGCAGCTAAACCACCGCCTGGCCCTCTCGGAGCTGCTGCACGTAAGCGGCCAGCAGTAGGCGGCGCGGGAAGCGGTTGAAAACCCGGCGTGGTGTTCTGCCGGGCCCAACCAGAAAATGTGTTTCCCCACTTGTCTTGCCGTACAGAGCCTCAGTGGACGTCTCCCTGCGGCAGTAAACCTGCTTCGCCCCTGATTTTTAGCTTCGGCTTATAATAAGGCTTACGTACATGCTAAGCCCAGTTGAAACCCGGTTCTTCGTGGTGAATAGTTGTGCGGCAGGGGCAGCCAGACGAAAAAGCCTTCCGGCCATAGGCCGGAAGGCTTTTTAAAATTTAGGCAGGGGCAAGGCTTGCCCAAAGGCTTTTGGGTCAAACTCTACTCCGCGCTGGGCGCGGGTGAGGCCTGCGGCGTGGCTTCAGTAGAGCCTTCGGGGCGCGGGCCCCGGCCACTGCGGTTGCGGCCACCCCGCTTGCGGCGTTTGGGCTTTTCTCCGTTTTCACCCTCCGCGCGGGGTTCCCGGGGCGGGCGGGCCTCGCCTTCGGGGCGCGGGGCGCGCGGTTCGCGCGCCGGCCGGGCTTCCCCTTCGGGGCGGGGCGGGCGCTGATACGGCACGGCCGGGGCCTGGCCCGCATCAATGGCCGCCAGCGCCGCCTGGGCATTGGCAATCCGCTCTTTGTGGCGCGGGTCTTTCGGGTCGGCGTCGCGGCGGGGTGGGCGGCCACCTTCGCCGCGGGGCTGTCCGCCCTCGGGGCGCGGGCCCCGGCCCCCGCCGGAACGGCCGCCCCGTTCGGGCCGGCCGCCTATTTTGCCGCCCAGGCCGCTAAAGCGCTTGGGGTCAAACTCGGGCGCTTCGCCCAGGCCCAGGGCCTCGGTAATGTTCTGCTTCTCGATTTCGCGCTCGATCAGCTTTTCAATCTTCACCACGCGGTCCTGGTCCTGGTCGCTGATGAAGGTGATGGCCGTGCCCTTGGTGGCGGCTCTAGCGGTACGACCAATGCGGTGCACGTAGTCCTCGGCGGCGCGCGGAATATCATAATTGACCACGTGGCTCAGCGAGTCGATGTCGATGCCGCGGCTGAGCACGTCGGTGGCCACCAGAATGGGGAACTGCTTGTTCTTGAACTCGCGCATGATCTGCTCGCGCTCCTCCTGGGTCCGGTCCGAGCTGATGCCCTGGGCCACGTAGCCCAGCTTGTTGATGGCCCGCACGATGCCGGCCACGGCCGCTTTCTGGCTCGTAAACAGCACCATGCTCTGCACTTCCTGGGTTTTGAGCAGGTGCTCGAGCAAATAGATCTTCTGGCGGTCGAAGGCCATGTAGAACTGCTGGTCGATGCCGGCGGCGGGCTTGGATACGGCCAAGCGGATTTCCTCGGGCTCGTTGAGAATCTGCTTCGAGAAGTCCCGGATTTTGTTGGGCATGGTGGCCGAGAACAAGAGCGTCTGCCGCTGCTTGGGCAGCTGGCGCACGATGTTCAGAATGTCGTCCGAGAAGCCCATGTCCATCATCTTGTCGGCCTCGTCGAGCACCAGGTACTTGATCTGGTCAAACTTGACGTAGCCCATCTGCAAATGCGCAATCAGGCGGCCGGGGGTGGCAATGATGATGTCGGCCCCGCTGGTCAGGGCGCGCTTCTGCTGCTCCCAGTTCTCGCTTTTGCCGCCGCCGTAGATGGCAATGCTGCTGGCCTCGACGAAGTAGCCGAAGCCCGTCACCTGCTCGTCGATCTGGGTGGCCAGCTCGCGCGTGGGCACCAGAATCAGGGTGGAGGTATTGCCGTGCTTGGCGTGGGAAATCTTATCGAGCAGGGGCAGCAGGTAGGCGGCCGTTTTGCCGGTGCCGGTCTGGGCGCAGGCAATCAGGTCTTTGCCTTCGATAATTTTGGGAATGGCCTGCTCCTGAATGGGCGTGGCGTTCAGGTAATTCATGGCATCTACACCGGCCAGCAGGTCGTCGTGCAGATTGAAATCAGTAAACTTCAAGGTTCAGCGTGAGTATAGTGAGAAAAGGCTGACCCTGTTTTTCGGCCAGCGAACCGCTTGATTTGGGAGTAAATATACAGGTTTTCCTAGCTGGGCTAGTGCGGCAGCGTTGGCCCCGCGTGCGGCCCCGAAAACCCGGTACCTTTGGCGGCTGGTGCCCAACGTGCCCTCCAAGAGGACTGGCAGCACCGGTACACCGCTTTATTTAACGCTCAACACCCGATGCCCTTTTCCAGTTCTGTCGATTCCGATGCCGCGCCCTTGCCCTTTGCCGAGCTGCTGGTGCTGGAGCTGGCCAGCGTGCTGGCCGGCCCCCAGGTCGGGCAGTTTTTTGCCGAGCTGGGCGCCACGGTGCTCAAGGTGGAAGCCCCGGCCGGCGACGTGACCCGCACCTGGAAAACCAGCGCCGAACCGGCCGCCACCGACGTGTCGGCCTATTTCAGCTGCGCCAACTGGGGCAAGCAGTCCATCGTCGCGGACCTGACCACGGCCGCGGGCCTGGCCCGGGTGCGGGAGCTGGCCGCCCGCGCCGACGTGGTCATTGCCAGCTACAAGCCCGGCGACGCGGAAAAGCTCGGTGTCGACTACGACCAGCTGCGCACGTTGAACCCGCGGCTGATCTACGCCCACCTGACCGGCTACGGCCCCGAGTCGGCCCGGGCCGGCTACGACGCGGTGCTGCAGGCCGAAGCCGGGTTTATGTACCTGAATGCCCAGCCCGGCCAGGAACCGCAGAAAATGCCCGTCGCCCTGATTGACCTGCTGGCCGCCCACCAGCTCAAGGAAGGCCTGCTGACGGCTCTCTACCACCGGGCCTGCACCGGCCAGGGCAGCCTGCTGCGGGTGTCGCTGCTGGATAGCGCCTTGGCGTCGTTGGCCAACCAGGCCGCCACCTGGCTCGTGACCAGCCACGACCCCAAGCCCCTGGGCTCGGGCCACCCCAGCATTGTGCCCTACGGCACGGTGTACCGGGCCGGCAACGGCCGCAGCCTGGTGCTGGCCGTCGGGGCCGACCGGCAGTTTCGGCACCTCTGTGCCGCCCTGGAGCGGCCGGAGTGGGCAGCGGATGCGCGGTTCGGGACCAACGAGGCCCGGGTAGCGCACCGTGCCGCGCTGGAAACCCTGTTGCAGCAGCGCATCGGGGAAGTGGACGGCGATACGCTGCTGCGGGAGCTGGAGCAGCTGGGCGTGCCGGCCGGGGCGGTGCGCACGGTGGGGGAGGCTCTGACGCTGGAATCGGGGCGGCAGATGCTGCTGCCGGCGGCGGGCGGCGGCTTCGCGGGGCTGCGCACGGTGGCTTTCCGGAGCAGCGCCTGGCCGCTGGCGCCGACGTTGTCGCCTCCGCCGCATTTGGGCGAGCAGCCGGGCGACGGGGGCGTGGCGGGCAAGGAATTAGGCCGGTAGATACAACTATGAAACGTAGTTGTTGCGTAGATAAAAGCGGCTAAGAACCCGTTTGCGCCTTGCACGCCAAGGTGGCGGGTTGCTTTATTGCAAGTGGTTTGCTCCGGACTTAGGCCAGGCAATCCGCTTTTACTCACCGATTTTCTTTGCCATGCCCCACACGACCCCGCCCCCTGCAACGCCTCCCGTCGAGAACCTGGTAGCCTCGGCTGAAACGGCGGCCCCGGCCCCCAACGCCACGCCGGCCACCGACAACCCCAACGCCGGCGCCACGGCTACCAACAACCTGCCCACGGCCGCGCCCGGCTCGCCCACCGAAGCCCCCGCCGACCGCCTGGACCAGATTTTTGAGGGCCTGCAGCAGAAGTCCATTGCCAAGCAGGCCATTTTCCGCAACACCCGCGCCGCCTTCGATACGCTGCGCCTCGTGTCGCAGGAGCTGGTGGTGGAGCTCAGCCGCAAGATTACCCCCGTCGACTCGAACGTGCTGATTGAGTACCGGCCCGTCAACGACATGGAGTTTCACATCAAGTTCAGCGGCGACCTGCTCATCTTCGTGATGCACTCCAACATTGTCACCTTCCCCGACGACTACGGCCCGATGCCCTCCAAATACGTGGAGGCAGACTTCCGGCGGCGGTTTTTCGGCCACATCATGGCCTACAACTTCATGGCCGACAGCATCAAGTACCAGCGCATGAACGACCCGGGCTACCTGGTGGGCCGCCTGCTGATCAACATCGAAAACCACTACTTCTTGGAAGGCGTGCAGCAGCTGGAATTGCCCGACAACGACATGGCCGATAATCTGGTTACGCCCGACATGATGCGCCTGTTCGTGGAAAGCGCCATGATTGCGGCCGTCAACAACGACCTGGTGGCCCCGCCCATGCAGGATATCCAGAAAATCACCGTCAAGCAGAAAGTCGAAAACCAGCAGGTCAGCCGCGGTAGCAAGGTCGGCTTCAGCTTCTCCAGCGAGCAGCACCACAGCGTCGACGGACTTCTGTATTAATGTGGGTAATGTGAGAAATGTGCTAATGTGGGGAATGTGCTGATGTGCTAATTCATCTGTCATTGCGAGGCCGAAGGCTGAAGCAACCCGTCCGCTGCGCAGCACGACCTGATCTTTTACATTAGCAGGCGCAGCACGTTTCAGAGGATGGATGGCCGCCGCTTGAGGCGCGAAATATCATTCTTCCGCGCAATGACACCGGAATTCATTTCACACATTCTCCACATCAGCACATTTCCCACATTAGCACCTGAGCACATTACCTTTTCCCGTAGCCTACTTTTTCGCGGACTTTGTTCAGGACTTCGCTGCCGTAGGCCTGGGCTTTGCGGGCGCCTTCGGCCAGGCGCTTGTCTATTTCGGGCAGGTTGTTGATGTAGAAGTTGAACTGCTCCCGCTCCTGGGCGAAATGGGTGCGGATAACCTCGTAGAGGGCCGTTTTGGCGTGGCCGTAGCCGTAGCCGCCGCGCAGGTAGTTCTGGCGCATTTCTTCCACCTCAGCCGGGGAAGCCAGCAACGAGAACAGCTTGAACGTGGTGTCGGTATCGGGGTTTTTGGGCTCCTCCAGCGGGGTGCTGTCCGAGATGATGCCGCGGATGGTTTTGAGCAGGGCCTTGTCGTCCTGGAAGATGTCGATGATGTTGCCGTAGCTCTTGCTCATCTTCTGCCCGTCGAGGCCGGGAATGGTCATCAGCTGCTCATCGACGCGGGCCTGGGGCAGCACGAAGGTTTCGCCGTAGCGGTTGTTGAAGGTGCTGGCAATGTCGCGGGCAATTTCCAGGTGCTGAATCTGGTCTTTGCCCACCGGTACGATGTCGGCGTCGTAGAGCAGAATGTCGGCCGCCATGAGCACGGGGTAGGTAAACAAACCCGCATTCACGTCCGAGAGCCGGTCCGACTTGTCTTTGAACGAGTGGGCGTTGGCCAGCATCGGGTAGGGCGTGAAGCACGACAGATACCAGGTCAGCTCCGTCACCTGCGGCACGTCCGACTGGCGGTAGAACAGGTTTTTCTCCGTGTCGAAGCCGCAGGCCAGCCAGGCGGCGGCCACCGCGTAGGTGTTCTGGCGCAGCAGCTCGGCGTCGCGCACGGTGGTCAGGGAGTGCAGGTCGGCAATGAAGTAGAGCGACTCATTGGCCGCCGATTTCGACAGCTCGATGGCGGGCAGAATAGCGCCGAGCAGGTTGCCCAGGTGGGGCCGGCCGGTGCTCTGAATGCCGGTAAGAATGCGGGACATTGGGGAAAGAAAAATCAGTTGTTGGAATCGTGGGGGGCCGTTACGGCGTACGGCTGCCCGGTATTCAGGGCGTGAACAATGCCGATGATGTTGTCTAAGGTGACAGTTTTTTCTTCGACGAGCTTCCTCAAATCGGGACGCTGAGTCAGGTAGGGCAGGATGGCGTCCCGAAACTTCGACCCGCCGCCCGTCAGGCGGTTGCCCGAAATATGCGTGACGGGCCGCTCATTGGCGCGGCGCAGCAGAAAGACGCCGTATCGGACGGTACCGCTACCGGCACCCATCGTCATCGGGCGGTTCATGGATTCCTCGCAGCGCATCAGCATGACGTCGCCACTGTCGAGCACCTGCACAAAAGCCTTGTCCGACAAGTCGCCGCCCAACCATAGTGAATATTCGAAGCTGCTGACACTAACGTACTTCTGCTGGCCCAGCCGAAATGAGGAGACATCGGAGGGCGAGAACTGGGCCGTTTGGCCCGCCGCATTTTTGGCTACCAGCTCGGTGGCGCCGCGCAGCTTGAGTTTGACCCCGGTATAAACCGTTGGGTCGCCACTGAGCACGTAGGAGCCCGGCTCAAAGGAATTGAACTGCGCCCGTACCAAGTGCGAAAAAAGCAGGAGGGCAAGCAGGAGGAAAAAGCGCATCAGCAATACGGATAAGCAAATAAAGACAGTAGCTATTCGCGCCGCGAAAGACGCGTCTTGGGTCAGTGCGAGGCATAAGCGCAACGCCAGCAGCACACCCGTACGGCGGGCCGCCGCGAAGGTAAGCCAGTAAATCCGGACTTAGCTGTGCGCCGGACCGGGCCGGAGGCAAAAGCCGGCCAAGCGCCTTACACGCTGACGTCGGCGGCGGCTTCCTGCTGCAGCTCCACGGTTTCTTCCGGGCCCAGGTACCGGTCGATCAGGAAGTGGGCCAGGTAGAGCACGGGGGTGAGCAGAATGGCGGCGGCGAATTTGTACCAGTAGTTGGTGTTGGCCACGTCCAGCACCTGGTCGAAGCTCCAGTTGCCGAACACGTAAAATGCCACGAACAACACCACGAAGCTGTCGACGAGCTGCGAGACGAGGGTCGAGCCAGTGGCGCGCAGCCACACGTAGCGGCCTTTGGTGGCGCGGCGCAGCACCTGAAACACGGTGGCATCGAGCACCTGCCCGATGGCAAAGGCCGTGAGCGAGCCGGCAATGATGCCCAGGCCCTGCCGGAAAATCATCTGGTAGGCAAAGTCGATGTTGATGGGCTGGCCCTGGGGGTCCTGGCCGTTCACCTCGAGCCAGAAAGCCGCCGGGGGCAGCTTGGTAGTGGCGTAAATGACCAGGAAAGCAAACAGAATCAGGCCGGCCGTGAGGTAGCTCACCCGCAGCACGCCTTCCTTGCCGAAGTATTCGTTGATGATGTCCGTGGTGACGAATACCACCGGCCAGATCAGCACGCCCGCCGTCAGGTTATCGGGGCGGCCAATGAGGGGCTCCAGCGAAAAGATCTTGACCCCGATAATTTCGGCCAGCAGGGCATTGACAATAAAAATGCCGCTCAGTACCAGGTAGAGCTGCGTTTTCTTGTGGGCGAAAGTATTCAAAGGGCAGAAGTGTTAGGTTGGAGCCAGAGCGCCAAGCCAGATCGGGTGGTCGTGCCGCAGCCACTCAACCGCCCGATCCGGCCCGACGACCAAAAGTAACACCCTACTCCGGAATACTGATGGTTTTGCCCTCGGTAGCCAGCTCCACCGGCTCAAACACGGCCTGGGCTTCGCGCAGCAGCGGCTCCAGGTCGCGGTAGCGCGAGGAGAAGTGCCCGATCAGCAGGCGGCGGGCCTGGGCCTTGCTTGCAAACAGGCCCGCCTGCCGGGCCGTGGAGTGGTGGGTGGTAGCGGCCCGCTCGCGCATGTCGTCCAGAAAGGTGGCTTCGTGGTAGAGCAGGTCCACGTCGTGCACCAGCTCGGCCAGGCTTTCGGTGTAGAGCGTATCCGAGCAGAAGGCGTAGCTGCGCGAGTGGTTGGGGGCGGTGGTAACGTCGGTGTTGCTGAGCAGCAGGGTGCCGGCGTCGTCTACCAGGTCTTCGCCCTGGGCCAGGCCGCTGAGCTGAGCGGGCGTGAGGCCTTCGGGCAGACGGCTTTTGTCGAGGTGGCGGCGCTTGGGCTTTTCCCGGAACAGGTAGCCGCAGCACGGAATGCGGTGCCGCATGGGCAGCGTATGCACCGTCAGCAGGCGGTCTTCATACACCAGGGCATGCTGGTCGGGGTCGACGGCGGTAAACTGCAAGTCGAACGACAGCTGGGTGTGGGAATAGCGAAACTGCGTGGTCAGAATCTCGTCGAGGCCGGCGGGGCCGAAGAGCTGCACCGGCTCGGTGCGGCCCTGCAGGTGCATGGTGCTCAAGAGCCCAAACAGCCCGAAGAAATGGTCGCCGTGCAGGTGGGAAATAAAAATGGTGTGCAGGCGCTGGTGCCGCACCTTGTATTCCACCAGGCGGCGCTGGGTGCCTTCGCCGCAGTCAATCAGGTACGACTGGTTGCCCACCGTGAGCACCTGCGCGGTGTGGTGCCGATTGAGGAAGGGCGTGGCCGAGGCACTCCCCAGGATTTTCAACTCAAACTCCAAAATTCGCTGGTAGCTAGTAGCGGTGGGCCGTTCGCTTTACAAGATGGAAAAAGAAAAAGCTGTTGACCGTTAGTCGCTAGTTCAGAAAACTAACAGCTAACCGCCAACAGCTCACAGCTTCTAGTTAAACTATTCTTTGCTGGTCAGGTCCCGCTCGATGGCGTGCAGGAAGATCCGGTCAATGCCTTCTTCCACGGTGGGCAGAATGTGCAGCACCGACTCGAGCTTGGAGATGGTAATGAGCTTCATCACGTGGTCTTGCAGGCCGGTGAGCACCAGCAGGCCGCCGGTCGAGTTGCACAGACGGTTGGCAATCAGGATGGAGCTGAGGCCCGACGAGTCGGTGTACTTTACGTTGCCCAGATCCAGGATCAGGTTATTGATGCCTTCAGCATTCAGCTTCACGAATTCCGATTTCAGATCCGGAGCTACAGTGGTGTCGAGCTTCTTCTCGTCAATGGTGATAATCGTGTAAGTTTCCTTTTTATCAATCGAGTACTTCATGCCGTCGGTGGTTCGAGTTTAATAGAGTTGCGAAGGTAAGAAAAAAATGTTCCAGTACGGAGCGTCCGCAGGGCACTCAAGGTAGGCAAAATATAGAAATTATTTCAGGCGCCGGCCAGCTATTCCAAAGGTGAGCGTGGCCCAGGTACTTTGCCAATCGGCCGCTTTGTGGTCGGCCGCCGGCTCCATATACACCGAACTTACCATGTAGTTGCCCGGCGTGTTAAGGCGAAACAGCACCCGGCCGTTTTTGTTGGCGTGCAGCTGGCTTAGGCGCGTGGGCTGGCCGGGGGCGCGCTGCCACACCTGCACCAGCGCAGCCGGCAGGGGCTGGCCCCGGTACAGAATCAGGCAGGTGAGGGCGGCATCGGCGGGCAGGGAATACGGGTTTTGTTCGGGAACAATTTCCAGCGGCTGCCCGGTATGCCAGGCGTAGGCGGGCAGGGCGCCGGTGCTGCCCGAGCCCACCTGCACCAGCGTTTTGGCGCAGCGCCGGTAGGCCTCCCGGCCGGGCTTGTCGGCTTCGCCGCGCTGCTGGCGCAGGGCAGCAATTCGCTCTAAGCCATTCTCTTGCAGGTAGGCGTTGAACTTGGGCGCGTCCAGTTCCAGAAAAGCGTTGTTGGTACTGAAAGCCAGCAGGTGCACCCCGGGCTGGAGCAGCTCGACGCTGGTGCTTAGCGTGTCGGCGCGGGTAGCCAGGGCGGTTAAGTCGGTGGTGTCGGTGGGGGAGTAGTGCACAAAGCTGGTCAGGCGGCTGGACTTGCCCAGCCAACGGGTTCCGGTAAAATTTCCGCCCACAAAAACGTGCAGGTTGATTTTTTCGCCCGGCGTGACAAAAAAACGAGCCGGCAACAACCAAAATTCGTGGGCCCAGGCATTGCCCGTAAATAACAGCAGTGCCAGAGCCACCAATTGCAGGACGCGTATCACAGGCTAAAATGCAAAAGGGATAATTAAGAAATAATGAAGCCCTGATAATTGACGTAGGGGCTGGGCTATTCTAAAAATTAAGCAGGCTGCTTCCGGTAATTAATACGGAGTGCTAATTACGTACTAATCCGGGTAAGAAGTACTGGGGCCGCCGTGCTCAGCTCCGCAAAGTAAACCCCTACACTAACATACCAAAGCCTAGCTTCGAGAGAGGCCAGGCTTTGGGGAAAGAATCGACGGCCGCGCCCGGGCGCGGCGTTACTGCCGTTCCAGGGCCAGGGCGTAGGCCCGGTCGTAGTGCACGCGCAGGTTTTTCCAGTCGTAGAGCTCGGCCGAGCTTTCCACGTTGTTGCGCTGCATGATTCGCTCCCGGCGGTTGAGCTGCACGAAGTTCCAGAGCATGTCGGTCAACTCCTCGGCCGACTCGTCGAAGCTCTTTTCCTGGCGCTTGACCACGTAAATACCCTTGGCCTCGTGGTCGGGCACGGTTTCCATCACGTAGTCGCCGAAGCCCGACAGATCGGAGGTAATGGCCGGCACCCCCCGGGCCACGCACTCGAGCGGAGTGTAGCCCCAGGGCTCGTAGTAGCTCGGGAAAATGCCCAGGTGACAGCCGCGCACGAACTGCCCGTACTCCATGCCGAACAGGGGCGAGGTGGGCGACACGAAGTCGGGGTGGTACACGATTTTGACCCGGTCGTGCTGGTTGTTGACCAGGTTGGCGCGGCGCAGAAAGTTCAGGATGTCGTCGCCCGCGTCGTCCACCAGGTTGTGGGTGATGACCGGGGGCAGGTTCGTCGTTTTCCAGCTTTGCAAGGTGCGGCGGTAGCGCAGCTTCCAGTAGTCATCGACTAGGGCGTCGAGGTCGGGCAGGCGGTGGTCGGTGCTGGCGGCGGCGGCGTAGAACAGCCGCTCGCCCACCTGCCGCTCGATGGCCTCGCAGGTTTCCTGCACCTCATCCAGAATGGCCCGGCTCTGCAGCACCTGCGGATTGATGCTGTGGAAGGGGCGCTTGGTGATGAAAAACATGACCACCTGGCCTTCCAGTCCGCTTTGTTGCAGGCGGTAATTCAGCCGGGCCAGGGCCTCCAGGGTCAGGTCGAAGCCCTTGTTGTGGTACTCGTAGCGGCCCGAGGTGAAGAGGTAGAGCGTGTTGTCCAGATCAAACGAGTAGCTCTGGAAGAAATGGGCCATCACGAACTCGTGAATCTTGGACTTATACTGCTGGTGCAGGTTCTGAAACTCGTGCAAGGCCACAAACCGCTCGATATTCAGGCCGTTGGGCAGCACCGCGTCCGGAATCCGGTCGAGCAGGTAGATGCACTCGCGCACGGTCAGCTCGCTCACGGTGGTAAACACGTGGGAGCCGTGGGCGGCGGCCCGCTCGATGCGCACGGCGGTTTCGATGTTGAAATGCACGGCTTCCGCGGCCCAGTTCACCTGCATCAGGTGGTCGTAGAAGTTGGGGTCATTCATGGCCAGGTAGCGGCCCAGCAGCGTGGCGTGCGTGGTAAACACGATGTGCAAGGGCACCTGCTCGCGCCGCAGATCCGGAATGGCCACGCCGGTCATCCACTCGTGAAAGTGGGCAATGACGCGCTTGGGCGGCACCACGGCCTCGGCCAGCAGCTGCAGAAAGTGCTTGGCCTGGTGGCCAAAGGCCTCCACCTGGTGGAGCAGGTCGTCATTGTCGGGCGTCGGGATGCCGTGGTGGTTCCACAGGTCGGCCTTGATCTGGCCCAGCCGGTCGTAGGCCTGGTAGGGGTTGATGAGCACCACCCGGGGCTTGCCCGTCACGAGCCAGTGGCCGTAGTGCACCTCGTAGCCCTGGGCCCGCATCTGGCGCACGGCGGCGGCAAACGGGTCGTCGGTGGGCAGCCGCTCGAAGGCGTAGTCTTCCAGGGGCTCAAACTCGCTCTGGGCCTGAGCGGCAAAGTAGGGGCCCAGCAGGCAATACCGGTCGTCCCAGCCCAGCACCGTAGCCGGCACTTTCGAGCGAATCACGGTGTAGATGCCGCCGACCTGATTGCAGACTTCCCAGGCAACTTCCACGAGCAGCGCGTCGGGCGAAATGGCTTCGGGGGTGGGGAGCGGAACTTGCATGCGGTGGGTTTTGGCGTGGACTGGCAAGATATGGGCCCTATCGACATTTCCCGCAGAGGAGCGCAGAGTTTTCGCTGAGGTCCGCAGAAGAAAACCCTGCGCGCACCTCCGCAAAATCTCTACGCTCCTCTGCGGGAACGAACTACTGAGCTTCCTGCGAAATAATCAGCACCGAATACGGGGCCAGGCCAAACGTGGCGTGGAAGGGCAGCCCGTCGTATTCGCCCTCGGTGGCCTCGGTATCCAGGCTTTCGAAGTTGCCGAACTCCTCGTCGTAGCCTTCCCAGTCGCTGTTGAAGCGCACCCGCCAGTGGCCGCCGGCCGGCAGGCCCACGGCGTAGGCCGGGTGGGTCTGGTCGGCGAAGTTGGCCACGATGATAGTTTCGTCGCCGGCCCCGCCCTGGTCCCAGCGGCGGAAAGCCAGGATTTTGTCGGCCTCATTCACGTGGAATACCTCCGTGTGCTGGCCCAGCAGGCCGCGGGTATGGCCGTCGAGGTTGCGGCGCAGCCGGATCAGGTCGCGGTAGAGGTGCACCAGGCCGGCGTGCTGCTCGGCGTGCGCCCACTCCAGGGGCTGGTCGTCGGAGAAGTAGCCGTCGGCCAGCATTTCCTGGCCCTGAAACATCATCGGGATGCCGGGCGCGGTAAAGACCAGGGCCGCCCCGAGGGTGGCGCGCTTCTTCGGAAACCAGCTGTGGGCGTCGCCGGGCATGATTTCCTCGGTTACCCGCGACTTGCCGTTGGCTACCTCATCGTGCGACTCGGTGTAGATGATGCGCTGGAAGGCGTCGCCGTTATAGGTCTGGGCCAAGGTTTCGGCCACGGCCGCGAGGTTGCGGTCCGCGTCGTGGGGCGTGGTCAGGGCGTCGCGCAGGATGTTGACGAAGGCGGCATCCCACTGGGCCGAAAAGCCCTGGCCCTCGTCGGTGGTGGCCCGGGTGATGTAGGGGTTGCCCTGCAAGTCCTCGGCAATGGTGATTTTCCAGGGCATTTTCTCCTGGATTTCCTCATTGATCCACTTCATCAGGCTCCAGCCCTCGGGCAGGTCGCGGGCGGGGTCGTTGGAGCCGTCCACGTTGCGGATGTGGGAGATGGAGTCGCAGCGCAGGCCGTCCACGCGGTAGTCTTCGAGCCACATCAGGGCATTGTCGCGAATGTAGCGGCGCACTTCGGGGCGGCCGTAGTCGGGGCGGTTGTGGCCCCAGGGCGTTTCGGCGCGCCAGTCGTTGTAGAAGTAAATGCCGCCGCCGTCGTTTTCCTGCCAGCCGTCGAACTGCCAGAGGTCCAGGTCGCCGGGGCCGAAGTGGTTGTACACCACGTCCAGAATGACGGCAATGCCGTGGCGGTGGGCCTGCTTGACCAGCTCCTTGAACGCCTGCGGTCCGCCGTAGTCGGTTTCCAGGGCAAAGGGGTGGGCCGGGTTGTAGCCCCAGCTGCGGCCACCGGGAAACTCGGTGGGCGGCATAATCTCAATGGCGTTGATGCCCAGTCCGCGCAGGTAGTCGAGCTTTTCCACCACGTCGAGGAAGGTGCCGGGGCGGCTGGGGTCGGGGGCGTTGAAGGTGCCCACGTGCAGCTCGTAAATCACCAGCTCGTTCCAGGCCGGCATCTGAAACTGGTCGTCGGCCCAGTCGAAGGCGTGGTTGGGCACCACCGAGTTGCCGGCCGAGTGGGTTACTTCCCGGGCGTAGGGGTCGTGGCGGGTTAGCTCACCGTCGCCGGCGCGGAGCCAGAATTTGTACTCGGTGCCGGGCGCAAGGTCGGCAATGTCGGTGGCCCAGTAGCCGTCGGCTTCGTGGGTCAGGGGGTGTTGCTTGGGGTTCCAGTCGTTGAAGGGGCCCACGACGGCAACGGCATCGGCGTTGGGCGCCCAGACGCGGAAGGTAGTGCCGCTGGTGTGTGGAATGGCGCCCATGCCGGCTTGCAGCGCGGGAGCGGAGGGTAGGTCAGTTTCGGGCATTGGAAGCAAAAGATAACACGGCCCATAGAGCGGGCCGCTGTAGGTATCTAACTGCTTTTCTAGTGTTGAGGTTATTCGCCGCGTTTCAACGGGTTGAGGCTGAAGTAAAAAAACCGGCCCGGCCCGGCGGCAAGGCCCGTTGTGGAAAAACGGAAAAATACCGTGCTTGACCCCATGAATGCTCCCGACGCCCCTGTCTTCGAACGGATTACGCTCTACGACCACCGGCACGTCCGGCGGCAGCGGGGCAAGGCCCTCTCGCACATCGTGCCGGCCTTTGTGCTGCTGACCACCGCCCTGGCTACCCTGTCGGGCGCGGAGCAGCTGAGCGCCGTGACCATGCTGGAGTTTGTGGTGGGCGCTGCCTACGTGCTGCTGATGGTGCGGGAAATGCGCCACCTCAAACAGCACCCGCACCACACCGAGAAGGTCGCCTGGCTGGAGCTGGCCGCCGCCGGTATTCTGGCCCTGGAGGGCTACCACATCTGGCACCGGCACCACGAGGCCGACCTGCGGCGCGGCACGCCCACGTTTCACCTCCTGCCCTACCTGTACTATGCCGTGGCGGGCTTTTTTATTTTTCTGGCGTTTACTGTTTCCCGCATCCACCAGCGGCGGCACCTGCATCTGCACGCCGACGGCTTTGGCGGCCGGCTGCGGCTGTGGGGCCCGGCTTTCGGCTTCAAGTGGGCCGACGTGGCCACGGTGGAGCCCAGCGGCCCGGCCGACGTGGTGGTGCACCGCACCGACGGCACGCGCCAGCAGTTTTCCTTTGCCCATCTGCACGATGGAGCCGCCCACCGCGACCGGCTCGTGGCGCACGCCCGGCGGCGGCAGCAGGAAGGTGGCCCGGCGTAGCGGCAGGCCCGGCTAACCGGCCTCGCGGCCGCCCCAGGCGGGCAAAGTCCCGGCGGATTACGAGGAAAATCCGCCGGGATTTACGGCAAAGTCCGCCGGGATTTTGCCGTAAATCCCGGCGGTAAGATTGCCGGCCGGGAATAAATAGCGGAATTTTGGTGTTGTAATTAGATGCCGACTGCTGCCGCAAAACGCGGTTCAGCACCTGGCTCGGCGCTTTCTAATCCGTATTTCTGCTTTCATGCCCCGTCCCAAACCCGTCACCTACGGCCTGTATTCCTGGACGCCCGATTTCGGCTTCCGCTACATTCACCCCGCCAACCGCCGCACCTTCGAGTGGCTGGAGCCGATGGGTAAGCTGTTCGAGAAAATCGACGAAACCGACGACTGGATTCTGCTGCGCTACGACGAGCAGCAGTTTAAAGTCAGCGGCGAACTGTTCAACGAGTTGCACGACAAGCCCCCGTTCAGCTTCGGCGACCTGGTGGAGGAAACCAACCCCGAGCCCGGCCGGCCCCCGCACCGCGGCCTGATTTCGGACGTGTACTGGGACGAGGCCCAGCACCGCGCCCGGTTTCAGCTGGTCGAGAAAAAGCGCAAAGTAAAACGCGTGTTCGAAGCCGAGGAGCTGCGGCTGAGTTAATGTGCTAA
The DNA here is from genome assembly GCF_004765605.1 of Hymenobacter aquaticus. Taxonomy (NCBI): domain Bacteria; kingdom Pseudomonadati; phylum Bacteroidota; class Cytophagia; order Cytophagales; family Hymenobacteraceae; genus Hymenobacter; species Hymenobacter aquaticus. The sequence continues at coordinate 54,983 of NZ_SRLC01000001.1, forward strand.
TGTGGGAGAATGTGCTCAGGTGCTAATGTGAGTTGAATGTGCTGAATGTGGGGAATGTGTCCTTGCGAGCCACGCGAAGCACCCGAAGGACAGCGTAGCTAATCCGTCCTCTGCGCAGTATGCCCCATCCTTTTACCAGAAAGCCCTTTCCTGCTCGCGCGGGAAAGGGCTTTTGCTTGTAACGCAAAGTTCCACTTCGCGAGGCGTTGGAGCCGGCCGAACGACCGTCGTGCAACGCCTCGCGAAGTGAAACTTCACGTTACACGGTTCAGGCGTCAGAGCTTTTGACACTAGCAGGTGCAGTACGTTTCAGCGGACAGATTAGCTATGCTGTCCTTCGGGTACTTCGCGTGGCTCGCAAGGACACATTCCCCACATTCCTCCCATTCAGCTCACATTAGCACCTGAGCACATTCAACTCACATTAGCACATTAAGAAAGCCCGATGGCGACGCCGATGATGATGGCTACGGCGGCCAGGGCTAGTAGGGCGAAGTAGAGCGGCAGCACGAATTTCCACCACGCGTCGAACCGCGCGCCGCAGGCGGCCACAATGGCGACCAGGGCCCCGTTGGTGGGCGTGATGATTTCGCACAGGCCCGCCCCGTACTGGAAGGCCAGCACCGTGACCTGGCGCGGCAAACCCAGCAGGTCGGAGAGGGGCGTGAGGATGGGCATGGTGAGCACGGCCTGCCCGCTTACGCTGGGCACGGGCAGGTGCAGGGCCGTGTGCACGCCAATCATGCTCAGGGCCGAGAGCGTGACGGGCAGCTGCGCCAGCGGGGCCGACAGGCCGTTGACGATGGTATCGACGATGTGGCCCTGCTCGAGCACCACGAAAATGGCGCGGGCAAAGCCGATGAGCAGGGCCGAAAACGCCAGGTCGCGGAAGCCCACGATGAAGGCCTCGGCCGTGCCATTGACGCCCAGTCCGCCCACCAGGCCGGCCAGCACGCCCAGCACGAAAAACAGGGCGGCCATCTGCTCAAAGCCCCATTCCAGCTTCAGCACGCCGTAGGTGAACACGGCAAAGGTGGTCAGCAGCAGCAGCAGCACCAGGCCCTGCCGGCCCGCGCCGGCCGTGGGGGCTTCCTCTTCCGGCAAGAGCTCGGGCGCTACCCGGTGGTTGGCCGCGTAGCGCATCGTGCCCCCAATCCAGATGAGCAGGGCCAGGGCCAGAAATGCCAGCCGGAACCCCGCGCCCGAGAGCAGCGGCAGCTGGGCCAGCTTCTGGGCAATGCCGACCTGGAACGGGTTCAGCGGACTAAACGAGGCACCCACGGCGGCGGCCCCGATGCTCACGGCCGCCGCCGTAATGACGGGGTAGCCCAGGCGGCGCATCAGCACCAGCAGCACGGGTATCAGCGGAATGATTTCCTCCTGCATGTTTTCCAGCACCCCCATCGTGGCAAACAGCAGGGAAACAATGGGAATGACCAGCACCTGCCGGCTACGCAATTTGCTCAGCAGCCAGTCGACGCCGCGGTGCAGGGCCCCGGTCTGGTCGACGACGGTGAACGTGCCGCCGGCCAGAAACACGAAGAAGATGACGGCGGCGGCATCGGCCATGCCCTTGGGAATGGCCACCATGGCCTCGGCCAGCGAAACCGGCGTGGCGGGTACGGCGTGGTAGGAGCCGGGTACCACCACGTCGCGGCCGGTGGCGGCATCGGCGTGGCGGGCAAATTCGCCGGCGGGCAGCACGTAGCTCAGCAGCGTGGCCAGCAGGATAAACCCGAGCAGCAGCACGAGCGGGTGGGGGAAGCGCAGGGTCTTCATCAGGGAGGCAAAGGTGAAAGAGCGGGCAATAATCCGCGAAAAATAGGAGGAATCCGCCAGCTGCTACCGAACTTGCCAGGGAAGGGCCCGGGGCCGGAACCCGCGCCCGGCCGGGTCGGTTGTGTCTGCTCGTATGCGTTTAGTCTCCTTCAAACAGTTGCCCATGGGCCAGCAGGCCGACGTGCTGCATCGGTGCGGCCACTTCCTGTCCGACCGTACCGAGGACAGCTTCGAGCTGCGCCTCTACGCGCTGGGCGACTTTTACGCCGAGGTGTGGCGCAGCAAAGGCGAGGAGCACATCCTGTTCATTCACCTCTTCCAGCACTCCCACGGCCTGACGGCCTACCTGGAAAAAATCCGCCTGCCGGAGGTGTAGCGGAAGTTTTTTGCCGGTCATCCTGAGCCTTGCGAAGGACCTTCCTTATCTGAGTGACAAGTCCCGAGTAAATGTAAAAAAGCCCTTTACCGTGCCGATGGTAAAGGGCTTTTGCGCGTTGAAGAACGTTTGTCACTTATCAGAGGAAGGTCCTTCGTCGCCGCTTAATGCGCGGAATGCTCAGGATGACAACTCTAACAACTGTCAACTGCCAACGAACAACTAAAACTGCTTGCCGCCAAACCACACCCCGAAAAAGTCGCCGGGGTTCCAGGTGGGGCGCGCCTCTGCCTGGGCCACCTGGTAGCCGATCAGGAAGTTGAGCTGCACGTACTTTTTGCCGGCCTCGAAGTCGAACGTGCCGCTCATGTCGTCCTGGGGCTTGTGGTAGGTGGCGGCCCGCCAGGCCTGCACGGTCTTGCTCAGGTCGTTTTTGCCGTCGGCGGTTTTGTTGCCGTACTTGATGTGCAGCGCCGGAATGCCCTGCATCACGAAGCTGTACTGGTCGGAGCGAATAAAGCGGTTTTGCTCGGGCTCGGGGTCGGCTTCCACGCTCAGTTGCAAGTATTCAGCGGCTTTGTTCACCGGCTCGGCCAGGCTGGAATGCTGGGCCCCCAGCGCCACCACCGACAGCAGCGGGGCAATGATGGTGGGCATGTCGGTGTTGATGTCGGCCACGAGCTGCTTTTTCGGCACGGTGGGCCGGGCCGCGAAATAGGCCGAGCCCAGCAGCCCCAGCTCCTCGCCGGTTTGGAGCACGAACAGCACCGAGCGGCGGGGTTTCTGGGGCAAATGGCTGTAGAGGCGGGCAATTTCCAGCACGCTGGCCACGCCCGAGGCGTTGTCGTGGGCCCCGTTGTAGATCGAGTCGCCCTTCACCGGGGCCCCCACGCCCAGGTGGTCGAGGTGGGCGCTGTGCACCACGTACTCGTCGCGCAGCCTAGCGTCGGAGCCGGTGAGCTTGCCCACCACGTTGTAGCTGTCCAGGTCCTGATAGGTGGAGATGTTCGTGAGCTTAGCCGCGCTGCGCAACGCTACCGACGCGGGCCGGCCGGCACCCAGGGCGGAAAAGACGGCCGAGGTATCGGTGGTGGCCTGCCGTAGCAGGGTTTGCAGCGTGCCGGCACCCACGGCGCCCAGCACCTTCAGGCCCGTGCCCGGCGCGTAGCTGCGCGAGGCCGCCACCTTGCCATCGGGGTCCAGCACGCTGTATACGCCCTGCCGGAAGCTGGGCAGGCCCGCCTTGGGGTTGCGCGCGGCCAGCAGCACGCCCACGGCCCCGTGGCGGGTAGCATTCTGCAGAATAGCCAGCACGTCCTGGCTGGCGGCCGCTACCGTCGAGGGAAAGGCCTGGGGCGCCCCGCGCACCACCACCACGATTTTGCCCTGCACGTCGAGGCCGGCGTAGTCGTCGTAGTGTAGCTCGGGGGCACTGATGCCGTAGCCGGCAAACACCAGCGGGGCATCGACGGCAACGCTGGGCAGCTCGGGGTGGGGGTAGAGCACAAACTCCTGGGCCGGGGCCAGCGGCACGGGCGCGGCGGAGCCGAGGCGCAGCACCAGCGCCGAGGTGGCCGGGTTGCTGAAGGCCCGCCGCAGCCGCACGCGCTGCACGAAGCTGCCTTCGTCGCCGGCCGGCTCCACGCCCAGGCTCCGGAGCCGCGCCGTCACGTAGTCGACGGCCAGCTGGTAGCCGGGCGTGCCGGGGCGGCGGCCCAGCAGCCGGTCGTCGGCCAGGTACTGAACGTGGGCTTTGAGGTCGTCGGGCTGCACTTTCTGCAGCGCCTTGGTGGTTTTCTTATCGAGAGTAAGCCGCTGGGCCTGCGCCGTAGCGCCGGCCAGGGCGAGGCTGCCGAACGCCAGCAGGGCTGCGCGCGAAAAAGGAAGAAGCATCATCAGATCCGGAACGGAAAAGTACTGTTACTCAGGAAGCGCCGCCCGCGGGTGGCACCGCCAAAAAGAGTATTCAACGGGGGAAAGGCGGCCGGTGGCGGAATTTTTTCCGGAGTAGACGAAAATCCGTCGGCGCAGAGGTGGGATATACTGCTCAGCTGCACCCAAATGCGTATCTTGCGGCCCGGTAAGCCTGGTCCGGCTCATCCTGCCTCTTTCTGGTTTGTTCGTGGTGGCGCGCCGGCCCTGGCCTCGCTGGAAGCTCAACTGTGCTTAAAACAGTCTACTTGGAAAAATTCAAAAAACGTGTTATAATGATCAGACTGGAGCCATTCACCCAAGCCGATTTTTCCCAGCTCATCGAATGGATTAAAGATGAGGAGCTGCTGATGAGCTGGTCGGGCTCCCTGTTTTCGTTTCCCCTGACCCAGGAAAGCCTGGCCTGGTACATCGAAGACACCAACGACCCGCTCACCTCCGACGCTTTCGTGTACCGGGCCGTCGACAGCAAAACCAACGAGGTGGTGGGCCATATTTCCCTGGGCGGCATCAGCCGCAAAAACCGCTCGGGCCGCATCAGCCGGGTGCTGGTGGGCAGCCACCAGGAGCGGGGCCGCGGCATTTGCCAGGGCATGATCAAGGCCATCCTGAAAATCGGCTTCGAGCAGCTGGGCCTGCACCGCATCGACCTGGGCGTGTACGACTTCAACAAGGGCGCCATTGGCTGCTACACCAAGGCCGGCATGGTGCTGGAAGGCACCTCGCGCGAGAGTCTGTACTTCAACGGGGCCTACTGGAGCCTGACGGAGATGAGCATGCTGGAAGCCGAGTGGGACAAGCTCTACGGCAAGGCCAAGCCCACGCTGACGCCGGCGCCGCTGCCGGCTCAGGACGTTTTGTAGAGGTACCAGCCCTGGCCCAGGGGCTTCACCACAATCAGGGACTCGGGGTTCATCGGGGGCACTTTGCGGGCGTCTGGCTCGTAGAGCAGCCCCACGGTATTGTCAATCAGGCCGCCGATTACGAATGCCACGCAGGCGTCGCAGTCGGCGGCCTTGCGCGTTACCCGGCTGATGTAGAGTGACTTGAGCAGGCGGTTGATAACCGGGTCGGCGTTGGCCGCGTCCTCATCAGCGGCCGGGGCCTGAAAGTCGGGGCGGCGTTGCAGCAGCTGCACGGCTTTGTTGAAATCGGCCTGCCGCCGGGTGAAGTGGGCCTCGATGTCGGCGTCGGAGCCAATCCAGAGGCGGATGTTGTTGACGGTGAAGTCGTACTCGGCCTGGGGGTGGGTCTGGTTGTAGCGGGCCCGCTCGGCGGCGGGCAGGCTTTCAAGCACCGTGAGCATCTGCCGGCCGAAGTTGGTCATGGCCAGGCCGCGCACGGCTTGCAGCTTCCAGGTGGCCTGCTTCACGAAGTGCAGGTAGAAGTCGTTGCCGCCGGTGGAGTCGCGCAGCTCCACGGCCACCACCGCCGTGCTGTCGGTTTGCTGCACCACCTCGCAGGCCCGGGCCATGCGGGCCGGAATCTGCTGGCCCAGGGTTTGGCGCCGGGCCTGCTGCTCGGCTTCGCAGCACAGGTAGTCGCGCATGGCCGGCCAGCCTTCCCGGGCCACGAAGCGCTCCGCAATGTGCAGGGGCGGCAGGGGCGAGTGGAGAGTAGCGCCGAGTAAGCCGAGCAGTAAAAACAGGTAGCGGTATTTCATCAGGAGGAAGCCAAACCCGCGCACCTCCACCGGGTTAGGGCACCGTTTAACTCCTAAATTTACCCGAAAGCCCGCACATTACCGCCGGCCGCCGCCAACTTTAAGGCCGCAGCATGTAGATATGCGGAATCCCATCTTCCAGGTACATGTCGCCAATCTGCCCGAAGCCGAAGCCCTGGTAAAACCGCTCCAGGTACTGCTGGGCCCCGATTTTGATGGGCTGGGGGCCGAATAGCTGCGCGCAGTGGGCAATGGCCTGCCGCATCAGCTCCTGGCCCAGGCCGAAGCGCCGCAGCGCCGGCGACACCACCACCCGCCCGATGCTGACCTGCGCGTAGCACTGGCCCGCGTCGAAGAGGCGGGCGCCGGCGGCCAGCTTGCCCTCGGCGGTGTAGCCCAGCAGGTGAACCGCGGCGGCGTCCAGCCCGTCGATGTCCTGAAACGGGCAGTTCTGCTCCACCACGAACACTTCCATGCGCAGCTGTAGCGCGTCGTAGAGTTCGGTGAGGGTGAGGGCGGCGAAGGGCTTGCTGATCCAGGTGAGCTGCATGGGCGTGGGGGCAATGGGTGAAGGGTAGAAACCAAAGCGCCGGCGCGCTACCGGGCCTTCTTCAGCCACCGCAGCGCCGCCCGGATCTTCTGGTCATCGGCAAAAGTAGTGAAGTTGTCACCCCCGATAATTTCCACGTCGGGCAATACCTTGTCGATGTAGGCCCTGCTGTTGCGGTCTACCTCGTAGGTGCCGGCCAGGGTGAGGCCCGCCCCGCCGGGCAGCTTGTGGCCGTCGTTGGCGGTGGTATAGCCCGCGCTGGGCTCGCCGAAGCTGCGGGCGTTGGGCCGCCCCGCGAAGCTGATGGCCACGACTTCGCCGGCGCTGGCCGTACGGCCGCTGAGCAGCACCGCCACCGGCACGTTTTTCTTCGGGCTTGGGCACCGGTCCAGCACCCGCGTCACGCGGTTGGTATCCACGTACATGTCGCCCTTTCGGATAATCCACTGGCCGCTGCTCTCACCCCGGGGTTCCACGAAGCCGCCGAGCAGACCGTCGCCGAGCAGGCTGCCCAGCCCGGCCAGCATGGGGTACATGTTGCCCCCGTCGTTGAGGCGCAAATCCACAATCCAGCCCTTGAGGCGGCGGCCCTGCTGCACCCGGCAGATTGAGTCGCGGATGGCCTGGGCGTTGGCCGTGACGTTGCTCATGCCAAAGTCCGAGTTGCCCGGAATCAGCAGGTAGCCCACGTTCTTGTTGAGGATCCGCACCCGCACGCCGGGCTTCTTTTTCAGCTCGTCGAGCACGGCCGCGTTGGCGTAGGGCGGGGTCGGCTTGCTCCAGCCGTACTTTTTGCCCCGGAAGCTGTACCAGCCGTGGTGGTCCTGCACCTGCTCGAACAGGAAGGGGTAGAGGGGCGTCAGGGCCTCGTAGGTGGTGGCCCCGGCGGCCTTGGCGTAGGCCGTTTCGCGCAGCCGGGGCCAGTCGACCTCGGCGCGGTGCAGGGCGTAGGTCTGAAACACGTCCAGGCTCTTATCCAGGTAGGTTTTGACGCTGTCGGTAATGCCGTAGGAATTGTGCTGGGCCTGGGCGGCGGTTGCAAGGCTCAGGAACAGCGGGACGAAGAACAGCTTGCGCATCGGCTGGCGGAGTAGGTGGGAAAGAGCCGCAAGCTACGCCGAATTCCGGCCCGCCACCAACCCCGCCAAAACAGCGCAAGGCCCTGATTCCGGGCGGAACCAGGGCCTTGGCAAGCTACGGGGCTGGCGGCGGCTACAACCCGGCCGTGCTGCCCTGTTCCAGTTTTTGCAGCAGCTTTTCGATGCGGTCCGAGTACACGTCGACCTGCTCGAGGCCGCTGCGCGACTCCTCGATGTGGCCGCGCTGGTACTGGGTCACGAGCTTCTGGCTGGTGTCGAGCATGCTTTGAATGGCCCGCTCAATTTCGAGTACTTCCGGGCGGCCGCCGTAGCGGGGCTTCACCACGGTTTGCAGCCACTGGGCCAGCGGGTTTTCGCGCAGCGAAAACAGGGCCGCGTCGGCCTCGCGCACCCCGTAGAGCACCGAGCGCAACCGCGACTTGAACAGGACCTGCTTGATGCGGGCCTGCTGAAAATCCAGGGTGGTTATGTCCATCGCAGGAGGTGGGCCAAGCCCGGAAGGATGAGAAACAGAACCATCATATTAGGACGCATCAGCGGCGGAGCTTTGATTTTTTTCGAGGCCTTTGCGGGCCTGCACCAGGGCGGTTACGTCGTAGGCAAACACCGAAATACCGGCTTTGGCGCCGTGCTCGTAGTAGAGCTGGTAGGTGAAGTTCAGGTAGAGCTGGCGCGGCGCCGTGCCAGCCGGGCCGTCCAGCATAATGGAAATTTCGTTGCCGTAGAACGTTTCGCCCGTGTTGTAGACGTTGTCGAGCAGCCCCACGAACCCTTGCTCGATTACCTCGGGCAGGGCTTCCTCCACCGTTTTGCCCACCAGCTGCCGCTCCTGGAACAGCTCCTGGTAGCGCGGGTTCACAAACTCGAAGCGGTGCTCGGGGCCCGTCAGAATGCAGATCAGGGCCGGGGCCTGCTGAAACAGGTTGTAGAACATTTCCTTCTGGCTCTGGGCCAGCTGGTAGGCTTGGTAAGCCTGGTCGGACAGCGTCGACTGCTGCTCGTTGGCTTCCAGCAGCTCTTCCACCAATTGCTTCTGGTCGTGAATGTCGGTACCGCAGCCGACCCACATGGTAATGTCGCCGGCGGCGTTGCGGCGGGGCGTGGCCCGCACCAGCACCCAGCGGTATTGCCCGTCGTGGCGGCGCAGGCGGTACTCCACCTGGTAGATAACGCCCTGCGTCACGGACTCCTGCCACACGCGCTCCACGGTGGGCCGGTCGGCGGGGTGCACCGAGTCCAGCCACCGCATGCCCATTACCTCGTCGTTTTCCTTGCCGGTCATCGAGAGCCAGCGCTGGTTGAAAAAGTCGCGCTGCCCGTCGGGCGTGGCCGTCCAGATCAGCACCGGCAGCGACTCCAGGATAAAGCGGGTGCGCTCCTGATTTTCGGCCAGCTCCCGCTGCATGGCCTGGTTGCGGCGCTCGGCCTGGTACTGCTCCGTAATATCCTGGGTGCGCTGCAGAATGTAGAGCAGCTCGCCCTGCTCGTTCAGAATGGGGTAGTGCGTGGCCTGCCAATACAGCTCCTCGAAGCCCCCGCCGCGCTCGGCCGGCACCTCCAAGTCGTAGCGAATAACGGGCATGGTGTGGGGCTGCCGGTGCTGGCGCACGTACTCCTGCGACTGGAAAATGATGTCGCCCTGGTTTTTATCGACCGACGGGAAGGCGTCGAACATGTTGCGGCCAATCACCTCCTCCCGCTTTTTCAGCGACACCTGCTCGTGCCCATCGGTGTTGTCGATGATGGTCGCGTCGGGGGCCATCAGCATCAGGTTTTCGGGCAGGGAGCGGAATAAGTGTTGGTAATCGACCGGAGTTGCAGAGGGGGCCATGAACGGGGTAAGGTCTGGATAGGGGAAGGAAGGCGCCAAAAAGCAGGGCGTTTCGGCGAGGCGGGGCGCAAATCTACCACTCCGCCGCCTATTGCCTATCGTTGCGGATAAAATGAAAGGGCTTCTTGGCAGAAAAGTAGGTTCCGCTTGTACTTGCCCGACAAAAAAGGCTCGGCCGCGGCCGTAGCGGCAAGCGGAGCAGACGGGTGAGCTAGGGTAGTAACACGGCGCAGCAGTAGATAGTGACGGGGTACATAAGGTACGGAATTACACCCGCGTCGGGATGTAGCATCTGGGCCAAGCCCTTAGCGGCCGGCGTCCGTTTGCAGCAGCCGTAGGGTTTGGGCCAGCCAGTCCTCATCGTCGCGCAGGCGGTAGTGCGGGGCCACCCCGATTGCCTCGCGCGGCAGCTGGTGGCGAAACGGCAGGGTCGTGGCGGTGAGCGTAAACCCGTAGCAGGGCGTCCGGACCGGCGGCGCGTTGGCGTAACCGACGCAGCCGGCGGAGTTTTCGCCCACCAGCACGGCTTTCGAAGGCTGCCGGGCCCAGAACAGCAGCGTTTCGCAGGCACTGGCACGGCCCCGGTCGGAGAGGGTGCCGCACCGTAAAGTCGAACTCCTGGGAGCCGCCGCAGCCCTGGCCGTAAGCCGGGGCCGGTCCGAAAAGCAGCAAGAGGCCCAGAAGGCACGAGTAAAGCCAGGTCATCTTCGCTACGGCACTCCGGTTTCGGTCTGTAAGTTCCCCGGAAGCTCAACCGGAAGTTGGTGCCGAACGGCCCTGGCCCGGATAGCCGGGCCGGCTCCCATGGCCCGCTTTGGGCTCAATAACAATTGGTAAGCGAATTAGCCGGATATTCACCGGTCGAAATACTGCCTGCCCGCCGGCGTTGGTATTTCAGCCGTGCTATATTGCCCTGGTCCTGTTTCTGCCCACACATGTTTGCCCTTTTTCGCTTCTGCGGGACGCTTGTTTTCTTGTTTCTAGTTTTCCTGACTGCCCCTGGCGCAGCCCTTGCCCAGAGCCCGGCGCTCGACAGCCTGCGCGAGCTGGCCCGGCAGCCCCAGTCCGACAGCAGCCGGGTGCTGTTGCTGTGCAGCATCAGCGACCAGTACTGGGCCCGGCGCACCGACTCGGCCGAGGTTTACGCGCGGCGGGCCCTGGCCCTGGCGCGGCGCACCGGCTACCAGCACGGCGAAGGCGAGGCCCTGAACCGGCTGGGCGCGGCCCTGCGCGAGCGAAACCTGGCCCGGGCCCTGGAGCTGTTCCAACAATCCCTACGCATCGCCGAGGTGCGCCACGACGTGCCGCTACAGGCCCAGAACCTGCGCAGCATCGGCATTATCTACGTGTACCTGCGCGACCAGCAGCAGGGCTTGTCCTACTACTTCCGGGCGCTGCGCCTGGGCCGGCAGCTCCACGACCAGCGCCGCGTGGTGCTGGAGCTTAGCAACATCGGGCTGGCCTACGACCTGTTCAATCAGCTCGACTCGGCCCAGTATTATCAGCAGCAAGCCTACGCGCTGGCCCGGCAGCTGCACACTCCCACCAACTACATTCTCTACGGGCTGGGGCAGGTGGCCCGCAAGCGGGGCCGCCTGGCGGAGGCCCGCGGCTACTACCGGCGCAGCATCGCCGAGTCGAAGGCGCTGGGCCACGAGCGGAGCACCAACTTCGCCTACGTGGGCCTGGCCACGCTCTTTCAGCAGCAGGGCCGCCTCGATTCCAGCATCTACTACGCCCGCCTGGGTTGCCAGGCGGCCCAGCACAACGGCTTTCTACGGGGCGTGCTCAATGCCAGCACCCTGCTCACCCATGATTTCAAGCGGCGCGGCCCCGCCGACAGCGCCCTGAAGTACCAGAGCCTGCTGCTGACGATGAAGGACACGCTCTTTGGCCAGGAAAAGGTGATGCGCCTGCAAAACATCAACTACCAGGAGCAGGAGCGGGCCCGGCAGGCCGCCGCCGACCAGGCCGCCCTGAAAACCCGCTACCGCACCTACGCCCTGGTGGCGGGCCTGGTGGGGCTGCTGGCGCTGGTGTTGCTGCTGGTGCGGCACCGGCGGCAGCAGCAGCGGGCCAACGCGGCCCTGCAAACGTCGTTGGCCGAGCTGAAAAGCACCCAGTTTCAGCTGGTGCAGCGCGAGAAAATGGCGTTTCTGGGCGAGCTGACCGCCGGCGTGGCCCACGAGCTGCAAAACCCGCTGAGCTTCGTGAAAAAGTTTGCCGAAGTCAGCACCGACCTGGTGGATGAGATAAACGGGGCCCAGCGCCTGGCCCGCGACGGGCGGCTGGAGCGCGAAATCCTGGACGGACTCAAGCAGAACATCCTGAACATCAGCCAGCACGGGCAGCGCGCCACGGCCATCATCAAGGGCATGCTGGAACACGCCCGCACCGGCAGCGCCCCGCGCGAGGCCACCGACCTGAACGCTCTGGTGGCGGAAAACCTGCGGCTGGCGTACGCGGGCATCCGGCATCAGGACCCGGATTTTCAGGCCACGCTCAGCACGCACCTGGCGCCGGGGCTGCCCGCCGTAGCCGTCATTGCCCCCGACCTGGGCCGGGTGCTGCTGAATTTGTGCACCAACGCGTTTTATGCCGTGCGCCAGCGCCAGCTCGCCCAGCCCGCCCCCGGATACCAGCCGGAAGTGGCCGTCACGACCCGCCTGCTGGCCGAGGCCGCCGAAATAAGGGTGCGCGACAACGGAACCGGTATTGCGGAGGCGCTGAAGACCAAAGTGTTTCAGCCCTTTTTCACCACCAAGCCCGTGGGAGAAGGCACCGGACTGGGGCTTTCCCTGAGCCACGACATCATCAGCAGCGGGCACGGCGGCACGCTGGCAATGGAGTCGGAAGAAGGGCAGGGCACCGAGTTTATCATCACCCTGCCCCTGCGCAGTTGAGGAACTTGACTTCTGTCCGCCCAAAGCCCGCGTCTAGCCCACGCGGGCTTTGTGTTTAGGTGAAGCAGAGACGCTGCGTAAGGCCAAAGCTGCGGCGGGGCTGGCAGAGTGGCCAAGGCAGAAAACCGGGGCCAAAGGCTGCAAACGCGGAGTTGCTACCGCAAACGATTAGATAGTTTATCTGCGTCTGCGGCCGCTGCGGCGGGTAGCAGGGAGCAGGGTGGGAGCCTATATTTGGCCGCCGCCGCGGCTGGCTGGCTGCCAGTTTTGGGTGGCCCGGCCGGCGGTTCGTCCGACGCTTCGCCTTTTCCAGTGCCCCACCTTCGCTCTTGAAAAACATGCCCCAATTCCCCCAAACTGCTTTTTCTACCCTAGCTCTGCTCGTGCCCTTCGCGCTGCTGAGCGCCTGCCAGAGCAACCCGGCCACCACCGAAGCCCCCACTACCACCGCCGCGGCTCCCGACTCGGCCGCTACTGCCGCCCCGGCCGCCGCGGCTCCCGACTCGGCCAGCAAGAAGTACCTGGCCCAGCCCCTGGTGAAAGACATCTACACGGCCGACCCCTCGGCCCACGTCTTCAACGGCCGCATCTACATCTACCCCTCGCACGACATCGAGACGGGCATGCCCGAGAACGACAACGGCGACCATTTCGCCATGCGCGACTACCACATCCTGAGCATGGACAGCATCGGGGGCCAGGTGACGGACCACGGCGTAGCCCTGGATCTGAAGGATATTCCCTGGGCCGGCCGCCAGCTCTGGGCCCCGGATGCGGCGTATAAAAACGGCACCTACTACCTCTATTTCCCGGTGAAGGACAAGCAGGATGTGTTCCGCATCGGGGTTGCTACCAGCAAGTTGCCCACCGGACCGTTCAAAGCCGAGCCCAAGCCGATGGCCGGCACGCTGAGCATCGACCCGGCCGTGTTTACCGACACCGACGGCAAAACCTACATGTACATGGGCGGCATCTGGGGCGGACAGCTGCAGCGCTGGCGCACGGGTAAGTACGACGCCAGCAAGCCCAAGGAGCAGGAGCCGGCGGCTACCGAGCCCTCGGTGGGGCCGCGTGTCGCCCGGCTGAGCGCCGACATGAAGCAGCTTGCCGAGCCCGTGCGCGAAGTCAAAATCGTGGATAAGGATGGCAAGGTGCTGCTCTCCGGCGACAACAACCGCCGCTTCTTCGAGGGCGCCTGGATGCACAAGTACCAGGGCAAGTACTACTTCACCTATTCCACCGGCGACACCCACTTTCTGGCCTACGCCACCGGTACTTCGCCCTATGGCCCCTTCACCTACCAGGGCACTTTCATGAACCCCGTGCAGGGCTGGACCACCCACCACAGCATCGTCGAAATCAAGGGCAAGTGGTACATTTTCTACCACGACACCCAGCTTTCCAACAAGACCTGGCTGCGCAACGTGAAAGTCACCGAGCTGAAGCGCGGCGCCGATGGCAGCCTGGCGCTGATTAATCCGTAAGCCTTGCTCTTTAGAGCAGAGAAAAGTCGCCTGGACGCTAGTTCAGGCGGCTTTTTTAATTTAGGCAAACCAGTCCGTCATGTCGACCAGGCTGCGGGTAGCTACCGGCGGTTGGTTTTGTCCAGCACCTGCTGCACCTCCCGGGTCGAGACTTTCTGGCCGGTTTCGGCGGCGCGGTAAATGGCTTGCAGCAGCTGCACGTCGCGCAGGCCCATTTCGCCCGGTACGCGGGTGGGCTTGTCGTTGAGGATGCAGTCGGCGAAGTCGTCCAGCTGCCGGGCCTGCTGGGGCACGTTGGGCAGATTCAGCGGCCCCTGGCTGGTGCGCCCCTCGATGCCGCCGTAGCCGAAGGCGGGCTGCAACTCCAGGAAGCCCTTGGTGGTTTCGGCCCGCAGGCGGCTGTTCATGTTTTCGGCGTAGCTGGTGCGGCAGTCGGCCACCGAGCCGTCGGCAAACTGCAGCTGCCAGCTCATGCCGGCTTCTACTTCTTTGAACAGGCCCTTGGGGTCGGGGTTGGGGGCCAGCCTGGCCGTGACGGACACCGGAATTTCACCCTTGGTATAGATGGCGCCTTGCAGGCAATAGATGCCCATATCCATCAGCGGGCCGCCGCCGGCCAGCTTCTTGTTCACGCGCCAGGGCGTGTCGTTGTTGAAGCGGAAGCCGTTGTCGGCCACCAGGCTTTTGATGGGGCCGAGTGTCTGCTGCTGCCCCAGCCGCATCATTTCCTGGTGGTGGGGCTCAAAGTGCAGGCGGTAGCCGATGCTGAATTTCTTGCCGGCTTTCTGCATGGCCGTAATCATGCGGCGGCACTCGTCGGCCGTGGGAGCCATGGGCTTTTCGCAGATAACGTGCTTGCCCGCCCGGGCGGCCCGCTCCACGTACTCGGCGTGCAGGCCCACGGGCAGCACCACGTAGACGATGTCGATGGCGGGGTTGTCGATGATCCGGTCGAAGGTCTGGTAGTCGTAGACGTTCTGGTCGGGCAGGCCGTACTGCTTTTTCCACTGCGCGGCCTTGGCCGGCGTGCCCGTCACGATGCCGGCCAGCTTGCAGAGCTTGGTTTGCTGCAAGGCCGGCGCCAGCTGCCCGGTGCTGTATTTGCCCAGTCCCACCAGCGCCACGCCCAGTTGCCGGCCGGTTTGCAGCGCGCCCAGGCTAGCGGGGCCGTACGAGAGGTCTTCGAGCCAACTCAGGGGCCCGCCCAGCGCCGAGGAGCCCACGAGCGTAGCACCCAGGCCCAACGACAAGCGGCGGACAAACTCGCGGCGCGAGGCCGCCGATAACAGGTCGAAAGGGTTCATAGCGCAGGTAGCTTGGTGGTTAGCTACATACCGCGCGGCCGGCTCCGGGGTTGCGCCCCGGTGAGCGGCGGCTACAGGCGGCGCACGTAGGCGGCCATTTTCTCCCGCAACGCCGCGTCGGGCAGCGGGCCGGTGCCGGCCCGCAGGTTGTCGGCCAGGTGCGCGGGGCGGCTGGTGCCGGGAATTACGCAGGTCACGGCGGGGTGCGAAAGGATAAACTTCAGCAGCAACCCGGGCCAACTCCGGCAGTCGATTTCCTCGGCCCAGGCGGGCAGGGGCTGGCCCCGCAGCTGGCCCCGCAGCTGGCCTTCGGTAAAAGGCCGGTTGATGAGCGTAGCCACGCCCAGGTCGGCGGCGACGGGCAGCGGCTCCTGGGACGAAGGAATCAGGCGGGTGAGCATCGGGGCGGAGCGTTATTCGTCTTCGGGAAACGTACCCATGCCGCCGCTTTCGAAGTCGGCAATGGCCTGCACCAGCTCCTGGTTGGTGTTCATCACAAAGGGGCCGTAGGTGGCCAGGGGCTCCTCAATCGGCTCGCCGGCCAGCACCAGCAACACCGTGTCTTCGGTGGCCGAAAGCTGCACGTCGGGCGAATCCCAGCCGAACACCACCAGCTGCTTGGTCGTGGCGGGGCGGTTGTCGGGCAAACGGATGCTGCCCTTCACCAGGTAGAGGCCCACGTTGTAGGCGGCGGGCAGGCTCAGGGTAAGGTCGGTGCCGGCCGGCAGGTGCACGTCGAGCAGGGTGATGGGCGAGAAGGTTTCGGCCGGCCCCACCACGTCGGCGTAGCTGCCCGCCACGACCCGAATCGTGCCCTGGCCGCCGGCTACCGGCACCGCGGGAATAGCCGCCGCCCGGATGTTCTGGTAGCGCGGCGGGGCCATTTTGTCGCGCCGGGGCACGTTCACCCATAGTTGCAGCAGCTCCAGGGTGCCGCCCTGCCGGGCAAACTCGGGCGCGTGGCGCTCCTCGTGGAGCAGGCCCGCGCCGGCCGTCATCCACTGCACGTCGCCGGGCCCGAGCGTGCCGCGGTGGCCGGCCGTGTCGCGGTGGGCCAGGGCGCCCTGGTATACTACCGTCACGGTTTCGAAGCCGCGGTGGGGGTGGGGCGGGGTGCCCAGGGGTTGCTCGGTGGGCGCTACCGGCATGGGCCCGGTGTGGTCGATAAGCAGGTAGGGGCTGAGCTGGCGGATGCGCGGCCCGGGCATGGGGCTGGTCACGTCGAACCCGTCGCCGACCTGCTTCTTATTGCCGTCGATAATCTGAAATATTCTGCGCGAGGACATGGCGAGGGTAGGAGGGTAGGAGGGTAGGAAGTTATTCGGGCGGTATTTCCCGTCTGTCATCCTGAAAGGAGCGAAGCGGAGTGAAGGACCTTTCTTCTCTAAGTGCCAAGCCCTGATAAATGTTAAAAAGCCCTGTACCGATAGTTCGATACAGGGCTTTGTGCGTTGGTAAAAACGGTGGTGGGGTATGTGAGGAAGGTCCTTCGCGGAGGCTCAGGATGACAGACGAAACAACACCCTTACCCCCCATACCCTCACACCCTCCTACCCTCCTGCCCCGTCCCGCAGGGCTTCGAGGGCTTTGCGGGCCAGTACCAGGTCGGTTACGTCGAAGGCAAATACCGTGATGCCGGCTTTCTGCTGATCTTCCTCGAACAGCTGGTAGGTGAAGTTGAAGTACGCGTCCTGGAGCTGCCCGTCGCCGTTTCGGTCGAGGCGCACCAGCAGCTCGTTGCCGTAGAACGGCTCCCCGGTGCTATACACCCGGTCGAGCAGCGTGATGAAGCCCTGCTCCACCAGCTCGGGCAGGGCCTCGGCCACGGGCAGGCCCACCAGCGGCCGGCCGGGGAAGATGGACTGGTACACGGGGTTCACGAACTCGTAGCGGTGCTCGGGGCCGCGCAGGATGCAGATCAGGGCCGGGGCCTGCTGAAACAGGGCGTAGAAGGCGGCCTTCTGGCTTTGCACCAGCTGGTAGGCCCGGTAGGCCTGGTCGGAGAGCTGGGCCTGCTGCTCGTTGGCCAGCAGCATTTCCTGCACCAGCTCCCGCTGCTCATGGATGTCGGTGCCGCCGCCCACCCAGGAGGCGGGGCGGCCTTCCTCGGCCACGCGGGGCACGCCGCGCACCAGCACCCAGCGGTAGTGGGCGTCGTGGCGGCGCAGGCGAAACTCTACTTGAAACTCCTGGCCCGCGGCCACGGCCTGCTGCCAGCGCCGCACCACCTCGGCCCGCTCCTCGGGGTGAATATCCTGGGCCCAGCCCCAGCCCAACGATTCCTGCTTGCCGCGCCCGGTGAAGGCCAGCCAGCGCTGGTTGAAGGCCGTCATGCCGCCATCGGCCTGGCTGGTCCAGATCATCACGGGCAGGGCTTCGAGCACGAAGCGGGCCTGGTCCTGGCTTTCGGCCAGCGCCTGGGCTATTTCCTGGCTGCGCAGCTCGGCCAGGTGCTTTTCGGTCACGTCCTGGGGGCGCTGCAGAATGTATTGCAGCTCGCCCCGGGCGTCGAGCAGGGGGTAGTGGGTAA
Organism: Hymenobacter aquaticus; assembly: GCF_004765605.1. Lineage (NCBI taxonomy): Bacteria > Pseudomonadati > Bacteroidota > Cytophagia > Cytophagales > Hymenobacteraceae > Hymenobacter > Hymenobacter aquaticus. The sequence continues at coordinate 72,435 of NZ_SRLC01000001.1, forward strand.
TCTGCCAGTAGCGCTCCTCGGTGCCGCCGCCCAGCTCGGCGGGCCGCGCCAGGTCGTAGCGCGTCAGGGGCATGGTGTGGGGCTGCCGGTGGCGGCGCACGTACTCGTGCGACTCGTGGAGCACCCGCTGGCTTTCGGGGGCCGAGGGGTAGGCCTCGAAGATGTTGCGCCCCACGGCCTTTTCGCGCGGCAGCAGCGACACGGCCACGTGCTGGTCGCTGTTGGTCACGATGGTGCCGTCGGGGGCCAGCAGCAGGTAGGCGTCGGGCAGGTTCTGAAACAGGCTGACGTAGTCGAGCGGGGGCAAAGCAGTGGTCATAGCAGTAGGGTGGGCAGTGGGGCGGGCAGGCAGGGTGGAGGCAGAAAGTAGCCGGTATACGGCAAACCCCGGCGGCCGGACGCCGCCCCGGCCGGGCCTACCGAAACTCTTTGCATAGCTGGGCTTTTTGCGGCATCTTTCCTTCCCGTTCTATCCTATCCGAATATCCCGGCTGGCGCACCCCGGCGGGGCAGTCTATTTCTCCATCTTTTATCTTCTTTTTCGCATGCTTAACCGCATCTCCGTTATCCTGCCCGCCGACGTCAAAAGCAAAGTCGAGGCGGCCCTGGCCACTATGCAGCGCGAGCTGGCCCCCTACCTGCACCCGCTCACGGCCGAGCAGCGCCAGGAAATCACCAAAATGGGCGACCGGTCGGTGGCCTTCATGCAGAAAATCGAGGAGTACGCCACGGCCACGCCCAGCTTCGTGCCCTCCTTCGTGAGCCTGTCCGACCTGCGCGACGACGTGCAAGCCACCGCCGACCTGGGCAGCGTGCTGCGCCCCCTGCAACAGCTGACCACCGACCTGGAAAGCACCATGATGCAAACCGGCGGCGAGGCCTACTCCGACGCCCTGGCCGTGTACCGCAACATCCAGAGCGCGGCCAAAGCCAATGCCCCCGGCGCCCAGGCCGCCCACGACGAGCTGAAGCAGCGCTTCGCCAGCCAGGGCAAGAAAGCGGCTCCGCCCGCCAAGCCCGGCGCCTAAGCCGCCCGGCAGCCCAAGCCACCCGGCCCCGTTCGGTACTCCCGGGCGGGGCCGGGTAGCTTCCGAACCTACCCGGGTAGGTTCGGAAGGTACCCGGGTATCTTCCGAACCTACCCGTGTACCTTCGGAAGGTACACCGGTAGGTTCGGAAGGTACCGGGGTAGGTTCAGAAGGTAACTGAGTACCTTCGGAAGGTAGTTGGGTACCTTCCGAAGGTACACGGGTAGGTTCGGAAGGTAGCGGGGTAGGTTGGGAAGATACCCGGGTAGGTTCGGCGCAGTCACTCGGCACAGCCGAGCGACTGCGCCGACTGCGCCTTGGAAAAGGAAGATTTTGAGCGGTACGAAATAGACGCGGCCGAATTTGAGCAAGTGTGGGCCGCCGTGCAGCACTATCCGGCGCAGGACAATCAGTAGCGCGAACTGTGTAGTTCGCGTGTCAGAACGACCCAGGCGGCGCGGGGTGCGCGAACTGCACAGTTCGCGCTACTGGTCGGGTACTGAACCCCGCCGCGACGCTTCATCCTTCTGATCCGACGCTTCAGCAACCTTTAGTTTCCCCGGGGCCGGCGGCCGCTCACCTTTGAGCATCACTTCGCCGCTACCCCGATGAAACGACTGCTACCCCTTCTGCTGCTGCTGCTGACCACGGCCTTCCGCCTGGCCGCCCAAACGCCCACCACGCTCACGGGCACCGTGCGCGACGCCCAGGGCCAGCCCCTGCCGGGCGTCAACGTGTTTCTGAAAACCACCTTCGACGGGGCCAGCACCGACTCGCTGGGCCGCTTCCGCTTCAGTAGCCGCAGCACCGGCACGTTGCCCCTGGTGGTTACGCTGCTCGGCTACCAGCCCCAGGAGCAGCCCGTGCTGCTCGACGGCACTGCCCACCGCCTCACGTTCACCCTGAAAGCGGTGCGCAACCAGCTCGGCGACGTGGTCATCACCTCCGGCACCTTCGAGGCCAGCGACACCAAGCGCAACACCACCTTCTCGGCCCGCGACGTGGTGACGACGGCCGGGGCCTCGGCCGACGTGGCCGGCGCCCTGAACACGATGCCCGGCACCACCCGCAACGGGGAGGAAGGCAAGCTGTTCGTGCGCGGCGGGGCGGCTGGCGAAACCCGGCAGTACCTGGACGGCGTGCCCCTGCAAAGCCCCTACAACGCGGCCGTGTCGGGCATGCCGGCCCGGGGGCGCTTCTCGCCGATGCTGTTTAAGGGCATGGCCTTCAGCACCGGTGGCTACTCGGCTGAGTACGGCCAAGCCCTGTCGGCGGTGGTGGCCCTAACCTCGGAAGACCTGGCCCCGGAAACCCAGACCGGCATCTCGCTGATTTCCCTGGGCAGCCTGAGCCTCTCGCACCAGCAGCGCTACGCGCGGGCCTCGGTGGCCGTGACCGGCGACTACCTGAACATGCGGCCCTACTTCGGGCTGGTGCCCCAGCGCATGCTCCGGGCCTATGAGTCGGGGGGCGGCTCGGTGGCGTTGCGGCAGAAAACCGGCGAGATGGGCATGCTGAAAGTGTACGGGGCCTACACCCAGCAGCGCATCGGGGCCAGCCAGCCCAATGCCGAGTGGGAGGGCGGCCAGCCCGTAAATCTGAGCTCGAACAACACCTACCTGAACACCACGTTCCGCAGCCCGCTGGCCCGGGGCTGGTCGGTGCAAACCGGCGTGGCCGCCACCCGCGACAACCAAACGTCGAGCATTACGGTGAAGGACGCCGCCACCGCCGCTACCCGCGAGCAGAGCATGCAGGAGCTGGAGCAAAGCCTGGTGGGCCGCCTGGTGCTCACCAACGACTCGGCCAGCGCCTACTGGAATCTGAAGCTGGGCGTGGAAGGCCTGGTGCAGCGCAACGAGCTGGGCTTTCGGGCTGCGCCTTACGGCACTACCCTGGGCCTGAGCGAGCAGCGCGTGGCCGGTTTCGCCGAGTCCGACGTGGCCTTCAGCAACAAGCTGGTGGGCCGCGTCGGGGGGCGGGGCGAATACTCGCGGGTGCTGGGCCGCTGGAACGCCGCGCCCCGCCTGGCCCTGGCCTACCAGCTAAGCGACAAAGCCCAGCTCTCGGGGGCCTGGGGCTACTTTTTCCAGAACCCCGGCACCGATTTGCTGCTGCGCTGTGCCGACCCCGCCGCCCTGCGCTTCGAGCGGGCCCAGCACCTGCAAGTCACGTATCTGCGCAGCTACCAGAGCCGCACCCTGCGCCTGGAAGCGTATGCCAAAACCTACGCCCACCTGGTGCGCTACGACCTGAACGGGGGCGTGTACAACCCCCAGCAGTGGCAGCCCGCCGACCCCAGCAGCTACCGCAGCACCGGCACCGGCTACGCCCGCGGCCTGGATGTGCTGTGGCGCGACAAGAAAACCGTAAAAAACGCCGATTACTGGGTGAGCTACGGCCTGATTGACACCCGCCGCCAGCAGCGCTTCGACCCCGTGCTGGCCGTGCCCACCTTCGCCGCCCGCCACAACCTGAACGTGGTGGGGAAGTACTGGGTCGGCAAAATCCACACGCAGTTTGGGGCCACCTACACCTACAACAGCCCCCGGACCTACTACAACCCCAACCGCACCGACGGCTACAACCAGGACCGCCTGCCCAGCTTCCAGGACTTCAGCCTGAACGCCAGCTACCTGACCAAGCTCTGGCATAACTTCACCATCGTGCACGTGAGCTGCACCAACGTGCTGGGCCGGCAGAACGTGTTCGGCTACCGCTACAGCGCCACCAAGGACGCCAGCGGCCAGTACGCCAGCACGGCGGTGCTGCCCTCGGCCCCGCGCATGGTGTTCGTGGCCCTGCTGATTTCCATCAACAAGAAAAACCCGGCCGATACCAACACCGCGCCCGAGTAGCCGGGGGCCAAAACGGTCGGGGCCCGGTTCCGACGGTTCATCCCCACTATCCGACGCTTCGGCAACCTTTAGTTTTCCGGCGGCCCGCTGCCGGCCACCTTTGAAGCATCATCCTTCACTTCCCCCGAAACCTTTCATCCTCACTGCTTTTTTGCCATGAAAAACACGCTCCTGCTCCTCGCCCTCACCGCCGCTTCCTTCTCGGCCGCCGCCCAGCAAACGGCCCCCAAAGCGGCTGCCGCTACCACCCTGGCCACCGCCCCGGCCGGCTACGCCGACCTGATGGCCGCTACCATCACGGAGCTCAATAGCACCGGCGACCCGGCCCGGCTCAAGGAAATCGTGAGCAAGTTTGAGCGCGCCGCCGCCGCCGCGCCCACCGACTGGCTGCCCCAGTACTACCAGGCCTACGGCCGCCTGCTGACGGCTTTCCAGAGCAAGGAAGACGGCGACGTGAAAGACAAGTACCTCGACCAGGCCGAAGCCTCCCTGGCCCAGGCCCGCCAGCTGGGCGGCGACGAATCGGAGCTGCTGGTGGTGCAGGCCTACATTCACCAGGCCCGGCTGGGCATCGCGCCCATGATGCGCTCCATGAAGTACTCGGGCCTGGTGAACGAGGCCCTGGCGCAGGCCAAGAAGCTGAATCCGGCCAACCCGCGCATCTACCTGGTGCAGGGCAACAACCTCTACTTCACGCCCAAGATGTTTGGCGGCGGGGCCGACGTGGCCAAGCCCGTCTACGAAGAAGCCCAGGCCCGCTACGCCGCCTTCCGGCCCGCCAGCCCGCTAATGCCCAGCTGGGGCGAGCGGCAGCTGCAAAGCCGGCTGAAAGCTTACGCCGCCCAGCCCGCCGCGGCCCCGGTGCAGGCAGCGAAGTAAGGCCGGCCGTGCCAGCCGGGAGCCGGGAGCAGGCCCCCGGCTCCCGGCCGGCAGCTACCCATTATCTATATTTGGCAGCTGTTATTGAGGGGTGCCTCTACCGCGTGCCACGAGCGGAAAAAGGCAGCCCGAACTGCTTCCTGGCCCTTGCCTTACTTGCCGTATGTCCTCCCATGCCCCCACCGTTTCGCCCTTGCAGGCCCCGCGCCCGTGGCTGCGCCTGCTGCTCACGCTGCTGGGCGTGTCGGCGGGCATCAGCCTGTTTACTTGCCTGCGCTGCCTGGATAATCCCCGGGAAATGCTGGTCAACTTCCTGCTGACCGCGCTGTACACGGTGGGGCTGTGGCTGGCCAACGGCTACTCCGTCGACTGGCTGGATAAGTACGTGGGCTGGAAACAGGCGCCGGCCAAGCGCCTGGTGCTCACGCTGGTGGTATCGTTGGTGGGGTCATTGGCGGTGATTATGGTGGTGCGGCTGGGCTACATTCTGTACCGGGGCCAGAATCCGGCGCTGCTGTTCTCGGAGCAGTATTTCAACGGCTACATCTTCCCGCTGGTCATCACCGTCATCTGCTCCTTGTTTATGCACAGCCGCTCGTTTCTGCTGGGCTGGCGCGAGGCCCTGGTGCGCAACGAGCGGCTGCAAAAGGAAATGGCCCAGGCCGAGGCCGAGTCGCTGCGCCAGCAGCTCGACCCGCACTTCATGTTCAACGCCCTGAACGCGCTGACCAGCCTGGTGGAGGAGGAGCCCAAGCTGGCCGTGCGCTTTATCCGGCAGCTTTCCCAGGTCTACCGCTACGTGCTCGATGCCCGGCAGCGCGAGGTGGTGCCCCTGGCCGATGAGCTGGAGTTTGCCAAGTCCTTCCTGTTTTTGCAGAACATCCGCTACGGCGAGGCCCTGCAGGTAGAGCTGCCCGCCGCCGGCGAGGTGCCCGCCCACTTCGTGGTGCCCCCGCTGAGCTTGCAGCTGTTGCTGGAAAACGCCCTGAAGCACAACGCGGCCAGCGCCAGTCAGCCCCTGCACCTGCGCATCGCCCTCGACGGCGCCGGCAAGTGCCTGACGGTGCGCAACACCCTGCGCCCCCGCCGCCTCGGTCCCGACGAGTCGATGGGCATCGGGCTGCCCAACCTGACGGCCCGCTACGCCCACCTCACCGCCGAGCCCGTGCTGATTGAGCGCACCGAGCAGGAGTTCATCGTGACCCTGCCCATCTTGTTAATGTGCTAATGATTAATGTGCTCAGGTGCTAATGTGGTTTGAATGTGGGAAATGTGCTTGAATGTGGAAAATGTGTCATTCTTCCTCGCAATGACACATTTCTCACATTCAAGCACATTCGAACACATTAGCACTTGAGCACATTAACACATTAGCACCTGAGCACATTTCCCCACATTAGCACATTCAAAACCCATTAGCACCTGAGCACATTAAAAAATGAATGCCTTTGTGATTGAAGACGAGCCGCTGGCGGCCAAGCGCCTGACCGACCTGCTGCGCCGCCAGAACCCGCCGGTGGAGGTGCGCGCCACCGCCGACTCGGTGGAGGCGGCCGTGGTGCTGCTGCAAACCGCCGCCACGCCGCCCGACGTGCTGTTTCTGGACATTCACCTTTCCGATGGGCTGAGCTTCGAGCTGTTCGAGAAAGCCGACGTGCGCTGCCCGGTCATCTTCACCACGGCCTACGATGCCTATGCGCTGCGGGCCTTCAAAGTGAACAGCATCGACTACCTGCTCAAGCCCATTGACGAGGAGGAATTGCAGGCGGCCCTGACCAAGCTGCACAAGCTGCGCGGGGTAGCCGCCGCGCCCACCCCGTCGTTCGACCCGGCCCTGCTCACGCAGGTGTTGCAGCAGCTGCAGCCCCAGAGCCAGTACAAAAAGCAGTTTGTGGTGAAGGTAGGGGAGCATCTGAAGGTGATTCCGGTGGAGAATATCAGCTACTTTTTCAGCCTGGAAAAGGCCACCTTCCTGCAAACCCGCGAAAACCGCCGCTTCGTCGTCGACCAGACCCTGGAGCAACTGGAGAAGCTGCTCGACCCGCGCCAGTTCTTCCGCCTCAACCGCGCCTACTACGCGCAGCACGACGCCATCCAGGACATTATCCACTACACCAACAGCCGCCTGAAAACCGTGCTGACCCCCGCCGCCCCCGACGGCGACGTGCTCATCAGCCGCGAGCGGGTCCCCGCGTTTCGAGCGTGGCTCGAACGGTGAATGAGTGAAGTGGTGAATGAGTGAGTTTGTTGTTCGGCTGGCGCGAATGGCGCGGTCTGTGTCCTTGCGAGGTATAAGCCATTCCGCGCATCAAGCGGCGTCAGTGCGTCCTCTGCTGGTGACCAATGACCTTCTATTAGAAAGCCCTTTCCCGTTAGCTACGATAAAGGGCTTTTCACGTTAGAAGGCTCCGCACATTTCAGCGGGCGGATGGCTTCGCAAGCTCGCAATGACACGGGTTGTTGAACGAAAACTCACTCATTCACCACTTCACTCATTCACCACTTCACTCATTCACCGCTTCACCCTTCCAGCCAACTCTTAAACGCGGGGGCTTTTTCCTTGCTGACCATGACTTCCTCCGCTGGGGCGGGCGTCAGGTCCAGTTTTAGCTTGCCGTTGAAGTGGGGGTGCAGGCGCTGCACGGCTTGCAGGTGGGCAATGAACTGGCGGTTGAGGCGGAAAAACTGCCCGGGCTCCAGCAGGCTTTCCAGCTGTTCCAGCGTGTAGTCGACCACGTAGCGGCGGCCGTCGGTGGCCACCAGGGTCGTGACTTCGTGGCGGCTTTGAAACCAGGCCACCGCGCCTACCGGCAGGGGCAACAGCTGCTCGCCGCTGCGCACCAGAAAGCGGGTTTTGTACTGGCGCTCGGGCCGGGGCAGACTGTCGCGCAGGCTCTCCAGCTGCCGGGCCGGGGCCGTGGGCACGCGCCACTCGCGCAGCTTGAGCAGGGCCGCCTGCAGCTCGGCCAACTTGATGGGCTTGAGCAGGTAATCGACGCTGTTGGCCTTGAACGCCCGCAGCGCGTAGGCATCGTAGGCCGTGGCGAAAATGACCGGGCTGCGCACGATGAGCTGGTCGAACACGTCGAGGCTGAGCCCGTCGGCCAACTGAATGTCGGAGATAATCAGGTCGGGGGCAGGGTGCTCCGTGAGCCAGCTTACGGCCCCGGCCACGGTGTCGAGCACGGCGGCCACCTGGGCCTCGGGCGCGGCCTGCAACAGCAGGCGCTGCAGCCGCTCGGCGGCCGGGTACTCGTCTTCGAGCAGCAGTACGGTCATTTTGCTGGTTGTTAATTGCTGGTTGTTAATTGCTGGTTGTTGGTTGGCCATTGTTCAGCGCGTAACTGCCCTACAACTAGCAACTAACAACTCGCCTCCAGCAGGGGCAGATACACGGTAAAGGTAGCGTCGGTGGCCTCGATGCGCACCGGGAGCGGAGCTTGCAGCAGCTCGTAGCGGTGCACGGTGTTTTGCAGCCCCAGGCCGGTGCTGGGCCCCAGGCCCGCTGCGCGGGGCCGAAACGTGTTTTGCACCCGCACGTAGCCGCTGCCCACCTCGGCGCTGATGCTGACGGTCAGGGGATGCTCCCGGCTCACCACGTTGTGCTTCAGGGCATTTTCGACCAGCAGCTGCACGCTCAGGGGGGCCACATGCTGGCTGAGCAGCTCCGGCGAAAGGTGCTGAGTGACGAGCAGGTTGTCGCGGAAGCGGGTTTTTTGCAGGGCCACGTAGGTTTCCACGAAGGCCAGCTCCTCGCCGAGCGGCACGGTGGCTTTTTCCCGGCTCAGCAGCACGTAGCGGTACACGTCGGCCAGCTGCTCCACAAACTGCTGAGCCGGCTGGTTGGCCTCGTCGATGAGGGCTGCCAGGGTGTTGAGGCTATTGAAGAGGAAGTGCGGGTCGAGCTGGTTCTGGAGGGCTTCGAGCTGGCTCTGCACCCCGGCCTGGGTGAGCTGCTCGGCCCGGCGCACGTTGTGCTCCCACTGCTCAAAGAAATGCAGGCTTTCGTAGAGCAGCATCACCAGCACCGTCGGAATCAGGTTAAACTCAATCTGCCGGAGCAGACTCAGGGGCTGCAGGGAAAAGTACGGGGGCAGCAGCAGGTGCAGAAACGCCACGATGGCCACCGTGGCGGCGGCGGTATACAGCAGGCACAGGCCCGCCAGCCGCCAGAGTCGCCGCCGCGTCTGCCCCACGGCGGGGTAGCGCCGCAGCAATCCCCGCCACAAAGCGCTGGTGCCCAGCCACAGCACCGTGGTAAACAGCAGCGCAATGCCCAGGTGCACCGCCAGCAGGCCCACCGACGGGCCTTCGGGCAGGTCATCCAGCGTGAGCAGGCAAATCAGGGTGGCCAGCACCGGAATGCCTTGCCAGCGCAAACGGCGGTCAGTCATAGACGTAAAGATGATGGTGCCGCCGGAAAAAGCAGTGCGCTGCCGGCTAATTTACACGCCAGGCTTTTGGGCCGCCCGGCGCAGCAGGGCGGGCACTACCAGGTGGTGAAAGGGCTTGATGAGCGTGAAGTAAGCGCGCCCAAACCAGTTGTGAAACTGCACCACCGTCGTCACCACGGCGGCCGGCCCCGCCGGCGCCTCCACCAGCACCGACACCCGAAAATCGAGGTGCCGGTCGTCCTGGCCCAGAATCACTTCCCGGGGGCCCACGGCAAATACCCGGAAGGGCCCTAGCCGGCCGCCGACCTCTAGCGTGGCTCCCTGGGGCGGGCGGGCGGCAGCGGGGAACGTCCGCAAACCGAAGGGACGCACCAGCCAGTCGCGCAGCTTCATCAGGTAGCCCACCCAGGCCGGGCCCGGCCCAAACAGCCACTGCGCTACGGCTGCCGCCCCGTGGGGCGCGTGGGCGGGCAGGGGCAGGCGGTAGGCGTCGGTGTAGTGGGCCGGGGTAGCGGCCAGAGCACTGTGGCGGGGCAGGGGCACGAGGTCAACGGTAATGCGGGACATAGCTTGGGCGAGGGTAAACGATGCTAACTCAGTTTCCAGAAGGGCAAACCCTGCAAGGCGTGAACATAAAGCCAGGCAATGGCGGCCGTATACAGCAGGGTGAATAGCGCAATACCCGCGCCCTGCCCCCGGGCCTGCAGCCGGGGCACGTAGCGGGCCAGCAGCCAGCCAAACAAGGGCAGGGCTTGCAGGGCGTGCAGCCCCAGGAAGTGGGCGGCCCGCAAATCGCCGTGGCGGGTGCTCCAGCCCAGGCCCGGCAGGCCCGGTCCGCCGTCGGCAGCGCCAATGGTGTGGCCCAGGTGGTGAATCATGCTGCCGCCAATAGCGCTGCCCACCAGAAACACCACCAGCCCCAGGCGCAGGCCCCACACGTAGGCCGTGGGGCCGAAGGGCCGGTAGCGCAGCGTGAGCACCAGGGCCCAGACCAGCAGCCCGGTGTTCAGCATAATGAAAACACCCATGATGCTGAACAGCAGTCCATCCAGTGGCGCGGCCACGTTGAAGTGGGAGGTGGTACCGCGCGCGGCCTGCCCGAAGACAATCAGGATTTCCATCACCATGCTCAGGGCCACACCCCCGCTGATGCGGCGCACCGCGCACTGGGCCGGGGCGGGCAAGTCGGCCAGCAGCCAGCCCAGCGTCCAGAGGTAAATCAGGCCCGAAAGCGCAAACTTCAGCGGCTTAAACCACACGTGCAGGCCCAGCACCATCCGGTCGTCGAGGGGCAGCAGCAGCAGGGCGGCCAGGCCCAGCACCAGGTGCACCCACCCGCCCACCGACAAAGCCGGGTTGCACTGGTGCAGCACCCGCAGGAACTGGCGCACCGCGCCCATCGATTCCGGAGCAGTGGCAGTGGGCTGGGCCAGCGTACGGCCCGGGAAAGCAAGCGTTTTCATAGCGAAGAAGAAAGATGGAAGTGGTAGAAATCAGGCCAGGGCCGCCGGAGGCAGCGCGGGGGAGGCCAGCGGGTAAAACCGGCGTAGCGCGTGGTAGAGCAGAAAGCCCACCGGCCCGAGCAGAAACGTAAGCACCAGCACCGGCACCAGCAGCAGGTGGGGCACGCCCCGGCGCTGGGCGTCGCGGCTCGCCCAGGCGCCCACCGCCAGGTCGAAGCAGAGGTAGTGCACCCAGCCGGCCAGCAGCGCCCACGGGTCCTGAAACAGGGCGGCCACCTCGACCAGGGAGCCAAAGCCGCCCTGACTGCCCTGGCCGCCCAGGTAGTGCCAGCCGATGCAGCCAGCGTAGAGTACGGCCAGCACCAGGGGCAGGGCCCCGCTGCCCACTACCCAGCGCGTGACGCGCCAGCGTGGGGCAAACACGAGCAGCAGCCAGCCCGGCAGCACGATATTGCCGGCTATCTGGAACAGGGATTCGGGAGAAAGAGCCATCTTCGTAGTGCGGTTGAGTACCCAAACTTCCGGAAAGCCGCGCGGTTGTGTAGCTGCAAAAGGGGTGAAACCGCCCGGAGCCGGGGTGAACCGGCCAACTAAATCTGGTGAGCCGCGCGGAACGACTTTTCTTCTCCAAGAGAAAAACTCCCCCGGCCGCCGCTCGTACTGTGGGGCACGTGAATCGAATAGTGAAGAAATGGCTGGGCCTGAGCCTGCTGCTCGGGGGCCTGCCGCTGCTGGCCCGGGCCGGGGCCGCCGAAGACTCCTCGCGCGTGCGGCCGGCGCACCGGCGCATCGTGTTTCAGTTTGATAACCGCTACTCCGTCATCGATGGTAAGCTTGTGGGCATCAATGGGCTGAAGCTGGCCGTGGAGTGGCGCGGGCGGCTGCGGGCCGGGGCCGGGGGCTACCTGCTCAGCAACGGCATCCCCTCGCAGGAGGTGCTGCCCACCGGCATGCCCGCCGGTACCAAGGCCGAGCTGCGCTTCCGCTACGTGGCCGCCTACGCCGAGTACCTGTTTATCCGCTCGAACCGCTGGGAGCTGAGCGCGCCCCTGCAGTTTGGGGGCGGCCGTTTTTTTACCAGCTTCGAGCAGCCCGACGGCACCAAAAGCAAGGATGCCAAATCGACGGTGTGGCTGCTGGAGCCGTCCGCGTCGGGCCACTTCCGGGTGTTTCCCTGGTTTGGCATCGGGGCGGGAGCCGGCTGGCGCGAAACCCTGTTCGTGGAACCCAGCCTCGACGAAGCCCTCGACGGCCCCATCTTCTACGGCCGCGTCAAGCTGTTTCTGGGGGATTTATACAAGACGGCCCGCTTCAAGCGCAAGCTCTTTTCCCAGCAGCATTTCCGCTACGCGGACTAGCTGCGGCCTGCTCGTCGGGCCGGGTAAAACCCTTCCTGCAAAGCACACAAAAAAGCCTGCCTCCCGATGGGGGAAGCAGGCTTTTCCTGTTCAGAATGGCCTAAATGCTGGCTTGTGGGCTATTTCGGGCCCGAGGAGGTCGTCATGCGGCGCAGCAGAATGTGGGTGGCCTGCTGGTTTTTCTGGCCGTTGGGCAAGGAGTACACCTGCACCACTTCCCAGCCCAGCTTACCCATGTAGTTGAGCGTGCTCAAGGGCGTGGAAAACACTTCCAGCTTGCCCACTTCCCGCTTGGCCATGTCACTGTCGCCGAGCTTTTCGTAGCCGAAGCCGAAGTCCACGAAGATGTCGCCGCCCTTGGTTTTGGTGGGCTCGTTCAGAAACTCGGTTTTCAGTAGCTCGCAGTACTCGTAGCGGGCCGCGTTCAGGTTGGTGGTTTGCGCCCGGGAGGTGGTAGCGCGGCCGGCCAGCAACGAGAGCAGCAGGGCCGGGAAGAGCAGTTTTTTCATGGCAGTCGGAAAAGAGGCGGGGCTGAAACCTTAGTTGTAGTTGGGCAGAAACTTGTACTTGCGGCCGTAATCAAGCATTTGCTGGGCAAAATCGGAAGGATATTCCACCTTCACGTCCACGATTTTGCCGCCCTGCTCCACCGGCACCAGCTTGGGCTGGATAAAGCCGGCGTAGGGCGCGATGTTGAGCTTCTCGTAGCGGGCCAGCACTTCCTTGTGCAGCACCGGGTCCACCTTCACGCCGTAGGTTTCAATCAGGTTTTTGGCCGCCGCGTAGTCGCCCTCGCTGGTCAGGCGCTGCAGCTCGCGCAGGAGCTGGCCAAACAGGCCCCGCAGCTTCTGGTAGTCGTTGATTTTGAAGTAGGTCTTGCCATTCTTGGTCACCTTCTCAATGACGTTGTTCTTTTTGCCCTTCTCGTAGGCCCATTTGGCCACCATCTGGCGGTTGCGCATGTGGGCTTCCTCCACGGTTTCGCCCAGGGGCAGGCGCACCAGCTGGCCCATCAGGCCGTTGCGGATGTAGTTGTCGTACTCGGCCTTGCCCACTTCCAGGCTCGGCACCACGCCCAGCTGCACCAGCTTGTTGTCCATCAGGTAGTACAGGGCCACCAGGTCGGCGCGGCCTTCCTCGATGGCCGAGGCGTAGCTTTTCAGGGTTTCCTTGGGCGTGCCCACGCCGGGGTTGATCTGGCCCGAGGCGTGGCCGATGACCTCGTGCATGTCGGTGTGGAGCTTACCGGCCAGGCCGGCAAACTTGCGGGCCCGGGCTTTTTCCTCGTCGGAGTAGGCAAACTCGTCGAGCGAGCCGCCGGCGTCGGCCATGCCGTAGGCGTCCACGATGTTGCCCAGGTTCACCGACTTGGAGCCGTGCTCCTTGCGAATCCAGGTGGCGTTGGGCAGGTTGATGCCGATGGGCGTGGCCGGGGCCGCGTCGCCGCTTTCCACCACCGTGGTAATCACCTTGGCCGTGATGCCCACCACGTTCTTTTTCTTGTGCTTGGGCAGAATCGGCGAGTTGTCCTCAAACCACTGGGCCTGGTCGCCGATGGCCTTGATGCGCTTGGTGGCCTCCAGATCCTTGAACGACACCACCGACTCGTAGCTGGCGCGGTAGCCCAGCGGGTCGCCGTACACCTCGATAAAGCCGTTCACTACGTCGGTGCGGCTCTTCGTGTCGCGCACCCAGGCAATGTTGTAGTCGTCCCAGGTTTTCAGGTCGCCGGTGGTGTAGTACTGCACCAGGCGCTGCAACGCCAGCTTCTGCTCGGGGTTTTCGGCCACGTCCACGGCCTTGCCCAGCCAGTACACCACCTGGGTCAGGGCCTCGCCGTACATGCCGCCCACCTTCCAAGTGCGCTCCACGATCTGGCCCTGGGCATCCTTGGTGAGCTTCGAATTCAGGCCGTAGGAAACGGGCCGCTGGTCCTTTTTGTCGATTTTCTGGGCGTAGAAGTCCTCTGCTTCCTTCTGGGTCACGCCCTCGTAGAAGTTGTTGGCCGAGGTAGCCACCAGGTCGGCGTCCTTTTCCTGATTGACGCGCTTGGCGTTCAGGTTAGCGTCGAAGATGATGGGGGTGATGGTGGCCAGGAACTGGTCCACGGTTTCGCCTTTTTCCAGGGGCAGGGTGCCGGCGTCCACGCTTTTCACCAGCTGGACGAAGTAGGCCGCCGAGCATTCGGGCACGAACTTGCGGGTGGAGTAGTGGTGGTGAATGCCGTTGCTGAACCACACCCGCTTGGTATAGATGTTCAGCTTGTTGGCCTCGTCTACGCGCTGGGTGTTGGTGGTGCTCGAAATCTGCTGCTGGTTGGCGGGCCAGATGGCCTCCAGCGCGCGGCGCACGCGCAGGTTGTGCTTGTAGTTCTGGTCGTAGGAAATTTCCCGGCCGCAGAGCGCGGCTTCGTAGAGGTAATACAGCAGCTCTTTCTGTTGGGGCGCCAGCTCCTCAAAGCCCGGCACTTGGTAGCGCAGCACGCGCAAATCGGCAAACTGCTCACTGACCACCTGGAAGGCGGCCACGGGCTTGTCGAGCAGGGCGTCGGAAGTGCTGACGGAAGAGGCTTCCAGCGTGCGGGTGGTAACCTTAGCGAGGTCCGAGCCAGTGTCGGAAGCAGGAGAAGTGGTGGAGGCGGTGGTGGCCGTGGTGCTGGCGCAGCCACCACCCAACTGAGCGGCCAGCAGCAGGGCTGCAACCGAAATATGGGTACGCTTCATTGCGAAAATTGCGGATGGAAAGTTGTACAAATCAACGTCTTTTTTCACATAGTTAAGACGCCCGGTCCGCGCGCAATACGCCCGGGCCGAAAAGCCGGGCTGCCAGGGGCCGGTGGTTCAGCGGAGGCCGCCGCAAACCTAGCGGTGGGGTTCGTCGGGGCGCCGGGGGGCGGTGGCGGCGCGCAGCGTGTTCAGCCGGTCGAGCTTACCCGAGGCCGTGGTGCGAAACTGCGGCACGTACACCAGCTCCCGGGGCCGCTCGTAGCGCTCCAGCCGCTCGGCCAGCAACGCCAGCAGCCGCGCGGCCTGGGCCTCCGACAGCGGCGTGCCCTCCAGAAAAGCCGTGACCTGCTCGCCCAGGCGGGCATCGGGGCGGCCGGCCACGAAGGCGCGGCGCGTGGGCAGGTTCAGCTCGACCAAGGCCACTTCCAGCACTTTTTCCACCTTCTCGGCCTGCACTTTCACCCCGCCGGAGTTGATGACGAAGTCGGCGCGGCCCAGCCACTCGAAGGTGTGCTCATCCAGCAGCGTTACCCGGTCGTTGGTCGTAATCAGGCGGTCATCCGTCACGTCGGCGCGCACCGTCAGGCAGCCGCGCCCGTCCTGCCCGATGTGGATGCCGGGCAGGGCGCGGTACGTATGCGTGGCCGTGGGGCCGTTGAGGCGACGCAGGGCAATGTGGGAGGCCGTTTCGGTCATGCCATACGTCAGGTACACCGGCACTTTCAGCGGCTGCAGGGCTTTTTCCAGGCTGCTTTCCACCGTGGCCCCGCCCACCAGAATGGCTTTCAGGCGGTTGAGCCGGGGCAGGTACGCCGGCGTGAGCACCTCGCGCATCTGCAACGGCACGAAGGAGGCGAAGTCGAACTCGGCCGTGGGCGGCACCAGGGCCAGCGGGTCGGCGTGGGGCTCCACGATGGTCAGGTGCAGGTTCAGCTCTAGGCCGCGCACCAGCATCATCATGCCGCCCACAAACTCGCAGTTCAAGCACACCAGCATCCGGTCGCCGGGGCCCAGGTCGAAGTAGTCGCCGGTGCGGCGGGCCGAGGCCGCCAGCTGCCGCCGCCGCATCGTCACGAGCTGCGGCTTGCCGGTGGAGCCGGAGGTGCGCAGGCCAAACTCCTGGGCCCCGTTCAGCCACTGCCGGCAGAAATCCAGCACCTTGGCCTCGTAGCCGTTCAGGTCGACGGGGCTGCCTGCGGGGTACTGCTTGATGTCGGCGTAGCGAAATTCGCGGCCGTTGAGCAGCAGGGAGTCGGGCAGGAGCGGGGTAGAGGAGGCAGCAGACATGGGCAAAAACGGGAAAGCGCGGAGGGCAAAGATTCACGGAATACAACTACTTCCGCATACGAAGCTCCCGCCGGAAAGCTCCCGGAGTTTGTTTGGCGCTAACACTCAGCGACATGAATTTCGGTTCGGCGGCTACTTGGTGGAGTAATACGAGTCGTTGATAACGGTGGCTTTCCGGCGCATGGCTTCCGGCCAGCCGTGGGGCAGGATGGTCAGGTTGTCTTTCTCCAGCAGGGCCAGCTTGTGGCGCACCGCCGCCTGCATGGCCGCGGGCAGCGCGTAAAACGCCTTCTCCACCTGAATGGAGCGTTGAATATCCAGCACGCCGGCTTGGTGGCGCAGGGCTATTTTCCGGCCCCGGTAATACAGAATAAGCTTGATGCGGCCCTCATCGTCCCCGGCCGAGGTGCCGTATACCAGTATAGGGTCAATTTCCCCGTCCCGGTCGTAGTCCTGGAAAGCGCAGTACTTGGTCCAGAACCATATCGACTTTTCCTCGCGGGCCTGGTCCACGAAGTCGTTGACTTCCCAGCTGCGGGTCAGCTTGCCGCCCGGGGCGGTCAGCACCACGGCCTGGATGCGGCGGTTGAGCGTGTCGTTGCCCTCTGCTACCACGTCGCGGCTTTCCGTCAGGACGTAGTAGCGAAGCCCGGTTTTGTCGGGGCACTTGTACACCCGGAACACCGGGTAGGTGATGCGCAGCTCCCGCTTCACCGCGTCGGGCAGCAGGGCCCGGGCCTGGCCGGTGGTCAGCACCACGCTGGTGGTGGGCGGGGTTTGGGCCCCGCAGGGCGCCGCGGAAAACGCTGAAAGCAGCAGTAGAAACAGGGCGGTACGTAGCATGGGAAACAGGCGGAAGATAAATGGACCCCGGTCCGGGAGCCGGCGCGGAAAGGAGCTGCAAGCTGCTGAATTGGGCGCGCACTACCGCCGCCCCCGCCCGCTGCGGCTTGACTTTAACGCCGATAAATGTCTATCTTAGGTTCCCTACCAGCTCCCCGTCGCCATGTCTGCTACCAGCTTGCCCTCGTTTGCACTAGCGCGCACCTTTGTGTTTCGGCGCTACCTCACCTTGCGCACCCACCTGGCGGCCCCCGCGCCCGACCTGGCGGCGGAAGCGGCCCGCAAAGCCCGCAAGCGGCGGAAGAAACAGGCTAAGCACGAGCGGCTGCGCAACTTTTTCGGCTGGTGGGAAGGCTGCGCCGCCTACGCCTCAATATTTTAGACTGTTGAACGTACCACCTGGCCCGGCCTTGTCCTCCGCTTACGGGGGCCCCGGCCGGGCTTGCTGTTTGCCTACTGCACGTACAGCAGCACCGACGAATACGGCCGGGCCGGGGTGTACTTGTCGTTGAGCAGGAAATAGCCGTTTTGGTAGGCCGCAATACCTTCCCAGTTGTAATTCATGTAGCGCGGGGGCAAGTCGGCCAGGGGCTGCCAGCGGAAGTGCCGGCCCCGCCGCCGAAGCGTAACCAGGCGGCAGTAGCTTTGGTACGTGGTGCCGCTTTTGATGAGCCCCGTATTGGCCGGGTCGGTGTCGGGCGTGCGGTACACCGCTTCTTCGCCCCCGCCTTGGAAAAAGTAGTTGATGGCCGTGAAGCGCCGCCGCCCGGTGCGGGTGATGTCGGTGAGGCGGAACGGCAGCGGCTCGATGGGCAAGGCCTTGCCGGCCCCGGGGCCGCCCTTCACCGGCAACTGGTACGCGTAGCTGCCGCCGGCGAAATAGTTGTACTCGAAAAAACCGAACAGCCGGCCCCGGTCGGTGGTCAGGGCCTCGAAGCCGGCGTTGTAGACGTGGGTGCCGTCGGCAAACGTGGGCTTGGGAATGGGTTGCAGAAAGGTTGTGTCCAGCACCACGGCGGTGCCCGTGAGCGTGCCTCGCAGCAGGTAGCAGTTGGTAGACGGCGTGGTGGTTTCCACCGACAGGTAGAGCGTGCTGCCCACCATCGTCAGGGCCTCCAGGCCTTCGTACACCTGGTGTTGCCCGTTGATTTTGCCGCGCAGAATTTCCAGGTTGCGAATCGGGAAGGTGCGGTGGGGCAGCGCGTAGGCCGTATCCGTGAGCTGGCGGCTCAGGTCGCTCAGCTTCAGGCCGTAGAGCTTGGCTTCGGCACGGTCCTGCAGCCGACTTTCCGACAGCAGAAGCAGCTGCTGATCCACGATATAGAGGCCCGAAAACTGGTTGTCCGGATCGGCCAGCTCCCGGGGTAGGGTGAGGCGCCGCACCCGCAGCTCGGGCCGCTGCTGCGCCTGGCTGCCGGCCGCCACTAGCACGAGCAGCGCCGCCGCAAGGCCGGACTTCAACGGAAGGGAGAAAGAAGGAAAAAAGCCACGGAGCGCCACGCGGGAAGAAACTAAGAAGCCGGAGGAAAAAAGCTGGCGTTAGATGGTCGTGGCAATAACGGTCGTCATCAGGGACGACATCATCGTCATGTAGTAGTTGGCGCAGTGAATGGCGGTCAGCACCAGGGCGTCCTTATCCGCCAACGCCTCAAACAGCTCGGTGCTGCTGACCGTGTAGTCGTGGTTGGTTTTGTTCCACTGATAATCGGGCTCAATAACGAGCAGCTCCCGCTTGTCTTTGTCGAGCAGCACGTACCGGGTCTTGGCCACCCCCTGGCTCTTTAGCACGAAAGCCCGGTTTTCTCCCCCCAGGCGCGACTTCAGCACGATACTGCCCTCCCAGTGCATCCGGAAGCTGAGCACCACGCTTTCCCCGTTCTTCACCTCAATGGTGGTACCCCACCGCCCCCGGGGCTCAATGCGGAACGTTGGGCCTTCGGCCAGCGCCAGCACGGCCTTAAAAGAAAACCACTTAGTGTATTTCAGCTCCCCGCGCACGGCGGCCCCGGCCAGCAGCGTAAACGTGCGCTTGTCGGTCGACTTAATGAGGTACTGAGCCATGAGAATGAGACAAACGATAAGAATGAATCAGGGCCGTGGCCCCCAAGCGGCACCGGCTTATTTGCTTTTGGCGGCTTCGGGCAGCAGCTGGAAATACGTGGCTTTGAAGCGGCCATCGACCACCGCGCCCTGCACCTGCGCCTGCCGGATGGCCTGGCAGAAGCCATCTTTGGCGTGCGCGTCGCCGTGCGAGTCGATGGTGGTGCCATCCACGAAGTAGGCCTTGCCGTCGGCCAAGCGCACGGCCAGGTCGCAGCCTTTACCCGGCAGGCCCAGCCGGCACTGCCCGCAGGAGGCCTCCACCAGCAACGTTTGCTTGGCTTTATCAGGCTCCGGTGCGGCGCTAACGGCGGGCTTGGCGGTTTGGGCTTGGGCCGTCAGTTGGGTGGCAACAAGAAAAAGCAGCAGGAAAAACGGCTTCATGGTGCGGCAAGTAAGGCGGGGAGAAACAATAAGCGGCAAGATACCCAGGCCGGCGGAAGTCCCCGACAAAAAAACGGCCCGCACCCTAAGGTACGAGCCGTTGGCAATAGCGGCGGATAAGTTGCCGCTACGGAAACTTCGGGAACTTCGAGAAGTCGGGCTTGCGCTCAATTAAGCGTGTTTTATTCCTCATTTTGTCCTGGTCTGCTTTCAGTTAGTTGAAGCCGATACTTGAGCGACTGATGTGTTCTAAAAGGCTTTTCTATATTTAATTTCAAGTTGGGTAAACTTGATAAGTATTCCCAACGACCTTGTTTCTTCTGTCCAATAATAGAATTGTCGAAGAGAAAATTCAGATGTTTTCTTATATCTCCTTCAGTAGAGTTTGTAAACTCAGATCTGTGTTTTTTCTCGAACTCATTATATGTAAATGTTTCTACTTGTATTGTCTGCAATATGGAAAACAGGCTTTCTATCTCTGGAAATTGGTTTGCCCATTCGTCTATAATTTCATTGTATACACTTACAGAGGCGTCGTATGCTGCGTCGTAAAGTTCGTTTGTTGTGTATAGTCCTGTTTTATTTTCCTTATGCTGTTTGCGAATATTGTTGAAGTATATGATGACATCTCTTGGTCTGAAAAAAGACCTGCGAGTTATATATTTAAATGGAGGAGTGCCCTGTCTAACGAATGATGCTTCGAATAATGAGTCGCTTTTTTTTGTCGTATCTAATGTAACATCACTGGGTTTGTATTTTTTTATTCGTTCAAAAAACATAGTATCTAGGGAGTCATTGTCCCATGAAATGACAATTGCGCTATCTTGATACAGTTTATTTTTGTCATTAAATCTTAATGTTTCATAGATGTCAGTTCTCAAAAAGGGTATAACCTTTAGATTGTTTTTTAACGAACCATCTATTGCTATGTTGCGACAAACATTTATTAGATTTATTAAAACTTTGCTATATTCTTCTATTTCACCATTGAGCCAATTTTCGTCCAATTGATCGAGAATTATAAGAAATTTTTTATTTTCAACATTATTTTTAAAAATTGTTTCAAAGTAAGATAATAAAGTAAAAGCGTTGGATCTTAGTGTGGTTTGTAATTGCTTATTATCAGCAACCTCGTCGAATGATACTTCACCGACATTGAAACTGGCATCATCTATATCCATGCCAGGTAAACTTAGTTTATTAAGTCTAGCTAATTTGGAAAATAGTACTTCCATTATAGTAGGGTCTGGGTTGCCAAAAATTTTATCTATATATTTTTTTGCCCATATTAACTCTTTAGATAATTTTTCACGGTTGGTTTCTTTTATTTCTATTAGCTTCGATATTAGTTTAACGAAAAAAAGAAAACGCCAGCTTTTTTGATATGCGCTAAGCTCGCCTGCTATAGATTCTTTGTAGAGTTTATGGGCGGGCCATGGGTAGTCTTTGAAATTGAGTGATACAACAATGTTATTATTTATATCAATAGGTTTAGCTCTTTCTAAATATTTGTAAATTGCAGTTTTGCCGGTTCCTTTTCTTCCTAGTAACAGCCAATACTTGCTGTTTACTATTTTTTCAAGTTCGGGGGTCAATAAGAAATACTCTTGTAGTTCTGTGTCGGTTTCTGCTGAAACTTCAAATTCTGGGAGCCAATTCTTTATGTCTGTCATAATTGGTTAGTTTAAAAAAAACAATCAGGAGAAAAAGGTATTTATAACTATAAAACAGAACAGCCTACTCACCAAGGGTAGACTGTTCTGTTCTATATGCCGCTACGGAAATTTCGGGAACTTCGAGAAGTCGGGCTTGCGCTTCTCGATAAAGGCGTTTTTGCCTTCCTTGGCTTCCTCGGAGAGGTAATACAGCAGCGTGGCGTTGCCGGCCAGCTCCTGAATACCCGCCTGCCCGTCGAGCTCCGCGTTGAACGAGGACTTGAGCATGCGCAACGCCAAAGGGCTTTTCTCCAGAATCTTCTTGCACCAGGCCACCGTGGTTTCCTCCAGCTTGTCCAGCGGCACCACTTTGTTCACCAGGCCCATGTCGAGGGCTTCCTGGGCGTCGTACTGGTCGCAGAGAAACCAGATTTCGCGGGCCTTTTTCTGCCCTACCACCCGGGCCAGGTAGGAAGCGCCGAAGCCGCCGTCGAACGAGCCCACGTTGGGGCCGGTCTGGCCGAAGCGGGCGTTGTCGGCCGCGATGCTCAGGTCGCAGACCACGTGCAGCACGTGGCCGCCCCCAATGGCCCAGCCGGCCACCATCGCCACCACGGGCTTCGGAATCGAGCGGATCATTTTCTGCAGGTCCAGCACGTTCAGGCGCGGTACCGTGTCTTCGCCCACGTAGCCGCCGTGGCCCCGCACGCTCTGGTCGCCGCCCGAGCAGAAGGCCTTGCCGCCTTCACCGGTGAGCACCACCACGCCGATGTCGGTGCGGTTGCGGCAGATGTCCATGGCCTCAATCATTTCCTGCACCGTGAGCGGGGTGAAGGCATTGTGGACCTGGGGGCGGTTGATGCTGATTTTGGCGATACCCTCGTGGAAGGTGAAGAGGATTTCGCGGAACTCCTTAATCGGAGTCCAGGTAATTTGTTCGGCCATAGTTGTTCGGGTTTTCCACTGCGTACCTCAGCGTTTTCTTCTGCGCTCCTCTGCGGGAAATATCGTTGAACGACGGGTTCCCGCAGAGGAGCGCAGAGGAAACGCTGAGGTACGCAGAACTATTCAAGAGAAAGAAGTTCGGACTGCTTTTCGGTATTCTTCAAAGAAAGCGGCGTTGGTAGCG
Source organism: Hymenobacter aquaticus (assembly GCF_004765605.1). Classification (NCBI taxonomy): domain Bacteria; kingdom Pseudomonadati; phylum Bacteroidota; class Cytophagia; order Cytophagales; family Hymenobacteraceae; genus Hymenobacter; species Hymenobacter aquaticus. Next base: position 94,539 of record NZ_SRLC01000001.1, read on the forward strand.
CTGTCGGTGGTTATTTCGAGCAGGGCCGCGCCACTTACGGGTGCAAAGAAAGCGGATAGCGCCAACTTCAGCTCGGGGAAGGTGTCGGCCGTGAAATAGCGCATGCCGAAGTCGCGGGCGGTATTCTCGGCCGTCAGGGGCTGGCGGGTTTCGAATAGCTCCTCCAGCTCGGGCTGCTGGCGGGGCCCGTCGATGAGCCGGAAAATGCCGCCCGCGTGGTTGTTAAAGAGCACTACCCGCAGGTTGGGCGTGGGGTAATTCTGCCAAAAGGCGTTGCGGTCGTAGAAAAACGCCACGTCGCCGGTGAGCAGCACCACGGGCCGCTCGGGCCGGGCCAGGGCCGCACCCACGGCCGTGCTGGTGCAGCCGTCGATGCCGCTGGTGCCTCGGTTAGCAAACACCTCCACCCGGCGGTTGTCCGGAATGCCCAGAATGTTGGCGTAGCGCACGGCCATGCTGTTGGCCAGATGCAGGGCCGTGCCGTCCGGGAGGTGGCGCAGGGTGTGGTAAAAGGCCGTAAACTCGTTGAAAGGCTGGTCTTCCTGGCTCAAAAAGTCGTGCAGAAAATCCTGGGCCCAGCTTTCGGCTTTGTGCCAGGGCGTGCTATACGCCGCTTTGGCCGCCGCGTCGGCTTCCGTCAGGGCCCAGCCGCTGGTGGGCCACACCAGGCGCGGCGGGGTCGCGCCTGGAATCGAACCTGGTTCAGCAGCTTCGGTGCCTGTTATACTGTCCGTTTTACCCGCTTCTTTCGCCGCCGCCGTATCTTCCGCCGACGTCAGGCCGCCGAACAGGGAGTAGTCGGTAGCCACCAGCTGCTCGAAAAAGGTGAGCGGCTCCAGCCGAATGATGCGGGTCAGGGACTTAAACGTATCGGCCACCGGGCCAGCCGCCTGCACGTGCCAGTGCTGGGCCGGCCGCGAGTCGCGCAGGTAGAGCTTCAGGGCTTTGGAAATCAGGGACTGGCCGAAGGTAATCAGCAGGTCGGGCCGCAGGGCTTCCTTCAGGCCCCGCTCGGGCACGGCCATAAACACGTCCTGCTTGCCGAGTGGCGCCGTGCGCAGGTCGTAGGTGGCCCCCACGGGCTGGTGCAGGTTGGAAATAACGTCGCCCACGACTGGCACCTGGTAGGCGGCCGTAAACCGGCGCAGGGCCAGCAGCAGCGCGTCGTCGGGGTGGTGCTGGCCGGCCACTACCAGCACCCGGGGCGTCTGGCGCAGCGCGTGCCGCAGGGCCACCAGCTCGGGGCCGGGCAGGGCCAGGCGGGCCGGCGTCTCCCGGATGACGCGCACGGCTTCAAACTGCAGCTCTTCCCCGGCTTTGGGGTAGAACGGCTCCCGCAGCGGCACGTTCACCTGCACGGGCCCGGCCGGAAACTGCTGGGCCAGGTTAATGGCTTCCGACACCAGGCGAGCCGAGTGCCACTTGGCGTCGGGGTGGGTCGTATCGGCCGGAAACGAGAAGGTGCCTTTGGCGTGGACCCCGTACAGATCGGCCTGCCGGATGGTCTGCCCGTCGAGCTGATCAATCCACTCCGGGGGCCGGTCGGCGGTAAACACCACCAGCGGAATCTGTTGGAAATAGGCCTCGGCCACGGCCGGCGCGTAGTTCAGGCCCGCCGTGCCGGAGGTGCATACCAGCGCCACGGCCCGCTTCTGGCTTTGAGCCAGCCCCAGCCCGATAAAGGCCGCGGCCCGCTCGTCGGGCACGGTGCGCACCCTGATGCCGGGGTGGCGGGCAAAGGCAATGGTGAGCGGCGCGCACCGGGAGCCCGGCGACAACACCACGTCCGTAATGCCCATCTGCGCGCAGATTTCCGCAATATTATAAACAGCCTGCATCGGTGAAGTGGTGAATGAGTGAATGAGTGAAGTGGGCAAAGAGAAGAGGTGGTTCTGGGCTGATCTGCGCCGATAAAACGAAAAACTCACTCATTCACCATTTCACTCATTCACCGCAAGATGGCTCCTATGGTACTGAGTTTCATTTCCGTTTCCTGCCACTCGCGCTCCGGGTCGGAGTCGACGGTAAGGCCGGTGCCCGCGTACAGAACGGCTTCGTGGGAGCGAAGTTGCAGGCAGCGCAGATTCACGAACAGCCGGGAAACGCCGCTGCTAGGCAGGTTTACCGGGCCCAGAAAGCCGCTGTAGTAGGCCCGGTCGTAGCCTTCGTGCTCCTGTAAAAACGTCAGGGCCGCCTGCTTGGGCATGCCGCCCACGGCCGAGGTGGGGTGCAGCAGGCGCAGCATGTCGGTGCCCAGGGTGGGGAAGGGCACCTGGCGCAGGTGCACGGCAAAATCGGTGCGCAGGTGCAGCAGCTGGCCCGCCACCACCGTACGGGGGCCGGTTTCCTCGTACTCGCGCAGGCGCAGCTGCTTAAAGCAGCTCACGATGTAGCGCGCCACCAGGGCCTGCTCCTCAATTTCCTTCTGCCGCCAGATGGCGTGGTGGGGCAGGGCGCCGGGCGCCAGGGCCTGGGTGCCGGCCAGGGCCATCGTCCGGAAAATGCCCTGCTCGTCGATTTCGGCCAGCACCTCGGGCGACGCGCCCAGCCAGGTGCCCGCCCCCGGCGCGCTGACCAGCGACACGAAGGCGCGGGGGTAGCGCGCGCACAAATCCCGGAAGGCCCGCAGCACGTCGAAGCCCGCGGGCAGGGGCCGCCGCGCCGCCCGCGACGACACCACTTTCACTACCTGTCCGCTTCGAATGGCCGCCACCCCGGTTTCTACCAGGTGGTGATATTCTTCGGGCGTAGCCGTGTGGGGCGCGGGCTGGGCGCTCTGGTGCCAGGGCAGGGGCTGAGGCACTGCGGCGTGCTCGGTGGCCACGAAAGCCAGCAGCTGACTGGCCCGGTTATCAGTCGAGTCGAGGTGGAGCTGATTGGGCAGCTCGGCGTTCCAGTAAATGTCGGCGGGCAGAAACAGCGCCGGGTTGTGGTCGGAGTCGCGGAACGGAAAAAAGGCGAAGCCCGCCGGAGCCTCGGGCGTGAGGGCCGGGGGCAGGCCCGTCAGGGCCGCGTCGGCCGACCGGCTGATGCACACCTGGGCGTGCTCGGTCCCGGGCAGGCGCCAGGCGGCTACCGGCAGCTGCTGCTCCAGGGCAAAGGCAAACAGCTGCCGTTGCTGCTCCGGCAGCTCGGGCACCGGGCCGGGCCAGGGTACTATCCGGGGAAGCGGCTGGCTCATGCCCGGGGCTCGGCGCCGGCCGGCAGGTCGATGACGGCCATCGTGATGCGGCTGACGCACACCAGCACGCCGGTTTCTTCGTGGGTAATGCGGATTTCCCACACCTGGGTGCTGCGGCCCACGTGCAGGGCCGTGGCCCGGCCCACCACCCAGCCCGAGTGCACACCCTTGAGATGATTCGCGTTGATTTCCAGCCCCACGCAGGCCTTTTTGCGTACGTCTACCTGTAGGGCCGCGCCAATGCTGCCCAGCGTTTCGGCCAGTGCTACCGAGGCGCCGCCGTGCAGCAGGCCCATGGGCTGGTGCGTGCGGCGGTCCACGGGCATGCGGCCCACCAGCAGCCGGTCGCCAACTTCAGTGATTTCAATACCAAGGTGTTCGCCCAGCGTATTGCGGCACCAGGCGTTGAGCTGGGCCAGGTCGGCGGTAGGATATGCCATGCAGTAGAAGCGGAATTAAACGGATTCAGGGCCGGAAAGCAGTACTTTCGGGGCCAAACAACAAAGCTAGCGGGAAAGTGAGCGTCAAAAAAATATACCTCATCCGGCACGGGCAAACCGACTTCAACGTGGCCGGTATCGTGCAGGGCTCCGGCGTCGACTCGGACCTGAACGAGGCCGGCCATCGGCAGGCGGCCCGCTTTTTCGCGGTCTACCAGCAGCTGCCCTTCGACAAGGTGTATACCTCTACGCTAAAACGCACCCATCAGTCGGTGCAGGGCTTTCTGGACCTGCACTTGCCCCACGAGGAGCACAGCGGCCTCAACGAGATTAGCTGGGGCGTGCGCGAGGGTCTGCGCATCACCCCCGACGAAGACGAAGAGTACCACGGCGTGCTGCAGCAGTGGCAGCGGGGCGAAACCCACGCCCGCCTGCTGGGCGGCGAAAGTCCGGATGAAGTGGCGGCCCGGCAGCGCCCGTTCATTGAGCTGCTGCGCAGCCGCCCCGAGGAAGAAACCGTGCTGGTGTGCATGCACGGCCGGGCCATGCGCGTGCTGCTGTGCCAGCTGCTGAACTACCCGCTCCGCTGCATGGACTCGTTCGAGCACCGCAACCTGTGCCTGTATAAGCTGCACTACACGGGCAGCATGTTTTCCGTCAACAGCTTTCTGGATGTAACCCACCTGAACGAATGTTAGCCGCGTTTGGGGCAATCCGGAGGCTGGTAGTAAAGGGAGTGGTGTAATCCGGAACGCCGGCTCCTACCAATTTGCTAATAGTCTGACGGCTACTGCGCGGGGCGAAAATTCGCTACGCGGCCGGGCCGGGTTGCCGCAACGTTATAGTTTGCACCCGAAGATTTTCGGGCTAATTTTGACCCTACACAACACAATCGAAGACGCAGATGGCCGAAATCATAAAAATGCCCAAAATGAGCGACACCATGACCGAGGGGGTCATTGCGTCGTGGCTCAAAAAGGTGGGTGATAAAGTCAAATCCGGGGACGTCCTGGCCGAAGTAGAAACCGACAAGGCCACGATGGAGTTGGAAAACTACGAGGACGGCACCCTGCTCTACATTGGTCCTAAAGAAACCGAATCGGTGCCCGTGGATGGCGTGTTGGCCATCGTCGGCAAAGAAGGCGAAGATATTTCCGCCCTGCTCAGCCAGATTCAGGGTGGCGGCGCGCCGGCCGCGGCAGCTCCGGCTCCGGAAGCGGCACCCGCTCCGGCTCCTGCCGCTGCTCCGGCCCCTGCCGCTGCTCCCGCTCCCGCTCCTGCTCCAGTAGCCGCTGCGCCGGCAGCTCCCGCCGGCAACGGCAAGAAGGCTACCGTTATCCGGATGCCGAAAATGAGCGACACGATGACGGAAGGCACCATTGCCTCCTGGCAGAAAAAAGTAGGCGACAAAGTGAAGTCCGGCGACGTGCTGGCCGAAGTCGAAACCGACAAGGCGACGATGGAGCTGGAAAACTACGACGACGGTACGCTGCTCTACATCGGCCCCAAAGAAGGCGAAGCCGTAGCCGTGGATGGCATTCTGGCCATCATCGGCGAAGAAGGCGCCGACATTCAAAGCCTACTCGGCGGGCAGTCGGGTGGTGCGGCACCGGCCCCGGCGGCCGCTCCCGCCGCTGAAGCTGCTCCGGCTGCGTCGGCTCCGGCGCCGGCTGCTCCGGTAGCGGCCGCGGCGGCCGCGCCGCAGGCGGCTACTACCACTGGTGGCCGGCTGTTTGCCTCGCCATTGGCTAAGAGCATTGCCCGCGAGAAAGGCATCGACCTGAACACCATCAAAGGCTCGGGCGAAAACGGCCGCATCGTGTCGCGCGACCTGGAAAGCGCCCAGCCCGGCGCGGCCCCGGCCGCTGCTCCGCAAGCTGCTCCGGCCGCCGCGCCGCAGGCGGCCCCCGCTGCTGCTGCGCCCCAGGCTGCCGCACCAGCTCCGGCTGCTGCCCCCGCCGCTCAGCCCGCCGACGGCACCTACACCGACACGCCCGTGTCGCAGATGCGTAAAGTCATTGCCCGCCGCCTCTCGGAAAGCCTGTTCACGGCCCCGCATTTCTATCTGACGATGGAAATCCTGATGGACCGGGCTATGGAAGTCCGTACCCAGCTCAACACCCTCTCGCCGGTGAAGCTCAGCTTCAACGACCTGGTTATCAAGGCGGCCGCCGTGGCCCTGAAGCAGCACCCGGCCGTTAACTCGTCGTGGCTCGGCGACAAAATCCGCCAGAACAAGGTGGTCAACATCGGCGTGGCCGTAGCCGTGGACGAAGGTCTGCTGGTGCCCGTGGTGCGCAACGCCGACGGCAAAGGCCTCGCGACTATTGCCACGGAAGTGAAAGAGCTGGCCGGCAAAGCCAAATCGAAGAAGCTGCAGCCCGCCGAGTGGGAGGGCAGCACCTTCACCATCTCCAACCTGGGCATGTTCGGCATCGAGGAGTTCACGGCCATCATCAACCCGCCGGATGCCTGCATCCTGGCCGTGGGCGGCATCAAGCAGACCGCCGTGGTACGCGACGGGCAGCTGGCCATTGGCAACGTCATGAAAGTAACCCTCTCGTGCGACCACCGCGTGGTGGACGGCGCGACCGGGGCGGCTTTCCTGCAGACGCTCAAGGCCCTGCTGGAAGACCCGATGAAAATGCTGATCTGATAGCCAGAGCGCAGCTTTATTGCCAGTAACAGAAAAACCAGCCCCATCCGGCTGGTTTTTTTGCTGAAGGACCTACTTCATTGCAAAACCCCTATACTTGCCGGTGAGGGAGGCATTGAGGCCAATGCTGCCCGGTTATTCACCAATTCAACTCTGAGTATGCGGAAAAGTATAGCTGTAGTAGCCCTGTGCATGGCCAGTGCCACGGCCTGGGGGCAGAGTCAGACGCTCAGTGGCCGGGTGCTGGATGCTGCCGGCCGGCCCGTCATCGGGGCCACCGTGGTGGAGAAAGGCACCAACAACGGTACGGCCACCGACAACGCGGGCCGCTTCACCTTATCGTCGCGGACCAGCAGCCCGCGCCTGCTCATCAGCTCCATCGGCTTTGCCCCGCAGGAGGTGACGGCCGGCAGCGGCGAAATCAGCGTGAGCCTGGCCGAGGCCACCACCAGCCTGGGCACCGTGCAGGTGGTCGGCTCGCGCAGCCAGAACCGCTCCGTGACCGACTCGCCCTCGCCAGTGGACATTATCGACCTGCGCGAGGTGACCACCAAAACCGGCCAACTCGACGTGAACCAGCTGCTGCAATTTGTGGCGCCTTCCTTCAACTCCAACCGCCAGACCGGCTCCGACGGGGCCGACCACGTGGACCCGGCCTCCCTGCGCGGCCTGGGCCCCGACCAGACCCTGGTGCTGGTAAACGGCAAGCGCCAGCACCAGTCGGCCCTGGTGAACCTGTTTGGCTCGCGGGGCCGCGGCAATACCGGCACCGACCTGAACGTCATTCCGGCCGCCAGCATCGAGCGAATCGAGATTCTGCGCGACGGGGCGGCGGCCCAGTACGGCTCCGACGCCATTGCCGGTGTGATTAACATCGTGCTGAAAAGCTCCGTCGATGAGCTGACGGCCAGCGTGAACTACGGCGCCTACGAGGCCAAATACCGCCGCGACGACCAGAAGTTTGACGGCGGCAACTTCAACGCCAACGTCAACTACGGTCTGGGGCTGGGGGAGCGGGGCAGCTTTATCAACGCCACGCTCGACTTCAACCAGCGCCAGCACACCCAGCGGGCCGATGTGCCCTCACCCGACGGGCTGGCCCGGCGCGAGTACGGCGACCCGAAGGTATCGAACGTGTCGGCGTACCTGAACTCCAAGTTTGCCGTCAGCGACCAGACCTACGTGTACGCTTTCGGCGGGGCTAACAAGCGCCAGGGTGACGCCTACGCCTGGACGCGCTTTGCCGACGACGACCGGAACGTGCCCGCCATTTACCCCAACGGCTTCGACCCCATCATTACCAGCGACATCTGGGACGCGTCGGCCGTGCTGGGTTTGCGCACTAAGCTCGGCGAGTGGGATTTGGACCTGAGCAACAACTTCGGGTCCAACCGCTTCGAGTACGGCGTGCGCAACTCCCTGAATGCCTCGCTGGGCGCCAGTTCACCCACCAGCTTCAGGGCCGGCGGCTTCCAGTTGCAGCAGCAGGTGCAAAGCGTGGGCCTCACGCGCAACTACAAAACCGTATTGCAGGGCCTGAACCTGGCGGCCGGGGCCGAGTGGCGGCACGAGTGGTACACCTTGTTTGCGGGTGAGGAAAAGTCGTACCGCAACTACAACGCCGACTTTACCGGCGGCTCCCAGGGCTTCCCCGGCTTCCAGCCCAGTGACGAAATAAAGGCCCAGCGCGACAACCTGGGCCTGTACGTGGATGCTGAGCTGAGCGTGACGGCCCAGTGGCTGGTGGCTGCCGCGCTGCGCTACGAGCACTACACCGACTTCGGCAGCACGCTCACCTACAAGGCATCCACGCGCTACAACCTGACCGAATTTCTGACCCTGCGGGGTACTTACAGCACCGGCTTCCGGGCCCCGTCTTTGGCCCAGATCAACTTCAACTCCACTTTTACCAACTTCATCGGCGGCGACCCGGTGGAAGTGCTGCTGGCCCGTAACAACAGCGCCGTAACCCAGAAGCTGGGCATTCCGAGCCTGCGCCAGGAAACCTCCAACAGCGCCAACATCGGCCTGACCAGCCGCATCGGCTCGTCCTTGAGCCTGACGCTGGATGGCTACTACATCAAGGTAAAGGACCGCGTGGTGCTCACCAGCCAGTTTAGTGCCCGCGACGGGGATGATAACCTGGACCCCGTTATCGGGGCCGACCTGGAGGCGCTGGGCGTGGGGCAGGCGCAGTTTTTTGCCAATGCCGCCGATACCCGCTCTTTGGGTCTGGATGTGGTGCTGAACCACACCGCTACGTTGGGCACCGGCCGGCTAAGCTCCACGTTGGCCGCCAACTTCAACCGCCTGCGCATCGAGCGGGTGCAGACCTCGGGCCGCCTGGCCGGGCGGGAGGAGGAGTTCTTTGGAGCCCGGGAGCAGGCCTTCGTGAAAGCCTCGGCGCCGCCCTCCAAAATCAACCTGACCTTCGACTACAAAGTCAGCAAGTGGGGCGCGCTGCTGCGCTTCGTGCGCTTCGATAAGGTGCAGCTTATCGACTGGGACGGGGCTCCGATGAACTATAAGGCCCGCATCACCACCGACCTGACCGTGAGCTACTCACTCAACGACCATTTGCAGCTGGCCGTGGGCAGCACTAATCTGGGCAACGTGTATCCCACGCTGTTCAACCCTCAGTTGACCGAAACCGGCGGCGCCTGGGACCCGGTGCAGATGGGGGCCAACGGTCGGTTTTACTTTGCTAAATTGCAGGCCCGTTTCTAAGCAGGTGCCAGCTACGCGTTAACTGTCATCCTGGCGAAGGAAGGACCTTATCCGGATAGAACGAATCGTAACACCGATTCTCGTTTCATCCGGATAAGGTCCTTCGCTTTACTCAGGATGACAAGCGTTTTTCGGCCCCTGCCAACCAACACCTGACAACTACCCAACATGAGAATCCGCTCTACTACCGTGCTTGGCGTGCGCCACAACGGCGAAATTGCCCTCGGCGCCGACGGCCAGGCGACTATGGATAAGCACGTGGCCAAGAGCAACGTGCGCAAGGTGCGCAAGCTCCAGGACGGCAAGGTCGTCACGGGCTTTGCCGGCTCCACGGCCGATGCCTTCATGCTGCTCGATAAGTTCGAGGAAAAGCTCGGCGGCTACGGCGGGCAGCTGCGCCGCGCCGCCATCGAGTTGGCCAAGGAGTGGCGCAAAGACCAGTACCTGCGCAAGCTCGAAGCCATGATGGTGGTCTGCGACAAGGACGAGCTGCTCATCATTGCCGGCACCGGCGACGTGCTGGAGCCTGACTCCGACGTGGCCGCCATCGGCTCGGGGGCCATGTACGCCCAGGCCGCCGCCCTGGCCCTGAAAAAGCATGCGCCCCACCTCACGGCCCGCCAGATGGTGGAAGAAGCCCTGCACATTGCCGCCGACATCTGCATCTACACCAACCACAACCTGATGATTGAGCAGCCGGTATAGGTTGTTATTGCTTGGTGCCTGATGCTTGGTGCTTAGTTGCACGGAGCGTTAGGTAGCGGGCACAGTTTCTTAATTTCTGTCTTTTTTTACCGCTGAAGCTGTCAGTAGTAACTGCTACTAAGCACTAGGCACTAAGCACCAAGCACTAACATGCAAATCACCAACTTCCTCAAGCACCACTACCGCCACTTCAACGCTGCTGCCCTGATTGATGCCGCCGAAGGCTACAACAAGCACCTGGCCGAAGGCGGTAAGATGATGATTACCCTGGCCGGCGCCATGAGCACCGCCGAAATGGGCATCCAGCTGGCCGAATTGATTCGCCAGGACAAGGTCCAGATCATCAGCTGCACCGGTGCCAACCTGGAAGAGGATATCTTCAACCTGGTAGCCCACGACTTCTACGAGCGGGTGCCCAACTACCGCGACCTGACGCCCGCCGACGAGCAGGCCCTGCTGGAGCGCCACATGAACCGCGTAACCGACACCTGCATTCCCGAGGAAGAAGCCATGCGCCGCCTCGAGCACTCGGTACTGAAGTTCTGGGAGAAGGCCGATAAGGCCGGCGAGCAGTACTTTCCCCACGAGTTCTTCTACCAGATCCTGAAGTCGGGCGAGCTGGAGCAGTACTACCAGATTGACCCCAAGGACAGTTGGATGCTGGCCGCCGCCGAGAAAAACCTGCCCATCATCTGCCCCGGTTGGGAAGACAGCACGCTGGGCAACATCTTCGCCGGCCACGTTATCAGCGGCGACATCAAGAACGTGCACACCGTGCGCACCGGTATCGAGTACATGATTTACCTGGCCGACTGGTACACCCAGCAGGCCACCGAGGAAAGCAAAGTGGGCTTCTTCCAGATTGGCGGCGGCATTGCCGGCGACTTCCCCATCTGCGTAGTACCCATGCTGCACCAGGACCTGGGCCGCACCAGCGTGCCGCTGTGGGGCTACTTCTGCCAGATTTCGGACTCGACCACCTCGTACGGCTCCTACTCCGGTGCCGTGCCGAACGAGAAAATCACCTGGGGCAAGCTGGGCCAGGACACGCCCAAGTTCATCATCGAGTCGGACGCGACCATCGTGGCCCCGCTGGTGTTTGCTATGGTGCTGGGGCAATAGTTCAGCCCTGTAATAGTTGATTTTGGAAAACGGACTGGCGCGCTGCCAGTCCGTTTTCTTGTTTTCGGGGCCTGCTGGTTGGCGTCCTTAGGTTGCCGGCCGCTGCTTAGGCTACGGTTAGCAGCAATGAAGCTGGGCAGCAGAATAGACCATCGAAAGCGCTTGGCTCTGCCGCCGCCAGCTGACCGAACTGAGTTGAGCAACTTGCAGAATGGCGCGTTTAACAATATAGAGTATTGAAGATTAATATATTCTTGCGAATGTTCTAATCATATTGAGTAAAGAAACATTTATACTTGTATTCGCTTAGATCTTATTTCCCTCACACTTATTGTTTTTGAATGAAACACTTTTCCGCAACCGGATCTGCCAGAGGGGCGTGCCCGCTACGAAGCTTAGGGCTTCTGACAGGAGTGTGGCTGTTTGCCCTCCCAGGATTGGCACAGTCCTTCTCCAGCAGCGTGCCGCCGGCACGCGCTACCACGGCTCCGCTCCCCAGCCTCGTGCTGCCGTCGCCGCTGCCCGGCAAGGTTGTCGGCACGGGTAGCAGCAGCCGGTTGCTGGCGGTGTCGCCGACGGTCACCAGCGTGTCGCCGATGCCCAACAAGGCCAGTGCCCCGCGCGCCAGCAACGTCACCTTTACGCTCTCGCAGGCGCTCAACGCGGGCTCCGCCAACGCCGTGCGCGTGTTTGGCAGCCGGCGCGGCGGGCTGCTGGCCGGCGCGGGCTCGGTGAGCGGCAGCACCGTCACCTTCAACCCGACCCTCGACTTCCAGCCCGGCGAAACGGTACAGGCTACCCTCACCACCGCGGCCCAGAGCACCAGCGGCATCCCCGTGGACCGGGGCTACGTCACGTCGTTTGTGGCGGCGGTCAGCAACGGTGCCGGCACCTACACGGCCGCCCCCAACCTCACCATTCCCGGCAACGGTCAGGGAGTTGCAATAGGCGACGTGAACGGTGATGGTATTATGGATGTCGTCATCGGGACGGGCAATAGCACCCTGCTCACGTACATTGGCACGGGCGGCGGCAGCTTCGCCGCGCCGGTGAGCACTGCCACCGGGTCTGGCCCCAGTCAGGTGGTGTTGGCCGACGTGGACAACGACGGCGACCTGGATGCCGTGACACCCAGCTTCGGGGCGGGCGGCACCTCGGTGCACCGCAACGTGGGCGGCGTGCTGGGCGCGGCTACCCTGCTCCCCACTGGCCCCAGTCCGCGGAATGTGGCCGTGGTAGATGTGGACGGCGACGGCGACCTGGATATTCTGACCAATAGCGTCGGCAACAGTAACGTGACGCTGAACCTGAACAACGCCGGCACGTTTGCCGCTGCCACGCAGGTTGCTACTACGGGCGCCAGTCCCTACGGGATAGCGGCCGCCGACTTCAACGGCGACGGTATCATGGACTTTGCCACGGCCGACGCTAATGGTAATACCTTGAGCATCAGGCTGGGCGTGGGCAATGGTACGTTCACCGCCGCTGCCAACGTTAACCCCGGCCTCACCCCCTTTGGCCTGGTCGCCGGCGACCTGAACGGTGACAATATCGCCGACCTGGTCACCTGCAACCGCAACGGTACGACCGTGGTAGTAGCTTTGGGCGTGGGCAACGGCACTTTTGGTACTCCTACCACCGTTACGGTTGGCTCGCAGCCCATCGACGTGAGCCTGGCCGACGTGGATGCCGATGGCGACCTGGACCTGCTGGTAGCCAATTTCAACGGCGCCAACGTGAGCGTGTGCCGCAACAGCGGCGCGGGCACGTTTGCCGCCGCGGCCACCTACGCTGCCAACACCCAGCCTTTCGTCATCATGCCGGGCGACGTGAACGGCGACGGGGCCCTGGACCTGGTAACCGCTAATCTTGCCAGCACTGCCACCACGGTGCTGTATAACGGGACCAGCCTGACGGATCTGACGGTGAGCACCACGGCCAACATCCCGGGCGGTGCCTACAACAACATCACCGTGACGGGCACGGGCGTGGGCACCGTTACGGGCTCAGTGTCGGTGGCCGGGGCCTTCGTGGTGCAGCCCGGCGGCGTGCTCAATACTAACTGCCAGGCCATCAGCGGCAGCGGCACCTTCACGCTCCAGGCCGGTGCCGAACTGCAGATCTGCGACCCGGCCGGCATCAGCAGCACCGGGGCTACCGGCGCGGTGCAGGTAATCGGGGCGCGCACCTTCAGCTTCTCGGGCCGCTACACTTACAACGGCACGGCGGCGCAAGTGACGGGCAACGCCCTGCCCAGCCGCGTGCGCGACCTGGCCGTAAGCAATGGCACCGGCGTGACGCTGAGCGCGGCCACCAGCGTGGCCCAGGTGCTGCGCCTGACCAGCGGCGTGCTGAACACCAACGGCCAGCCCCTGACGCTGCTCTCCACCGACTCGACCGGTACGGCCCTGGCCGTGAACACCAACGGCAGCGTGACGGGCAACGTGACGGTGCAGCGCTACATCAACCCCAGCCTGAACGCCGGGCCGGGCTACCGCCACTACGCCGCGCCCGTGACCAACACCACCGTGGCCGACCTGGCTACCGGTGGCCCCAACCCGTTTTCGCCCACGCTCAACGCGGCTTACAATACCTCGGCTACGCCCAACCTGATTACGCCTTTCCCCACGGTGTTTGGCTACGATGAGAGCCGCGTGCTGACCAGCCCCGCTACCACCTACTCGGGTTTCGACAAGGGCTGGTTTTCGCCCGCTGCCGCCACCGATCCGCTGACTCCGGGCCTGGGCTACACCGTTAATATTGCCGGCAGTGAGAAAGTTGACTTCGTGGGCACGCTCGGTAACGGCCCCGTCTCGCGCACGCTCAACCGGGCCGGTGGCTCCGAAGGCGGCCTGCACCTGGTGGGCAACCCGTACCCCGCCCCGCTGGACTGGAGCAAAGTCACCATTCCCGCCGGCCTCGACAATGCCATGTACGTGTACCAGAGCACCGCGCAGTACGCCGGTGGCTACCGCAGCTACGTGGGCGGCATCGGCGACCCGCTGGTGAGCAGCGGCCAGGGCTTCTTCGTCCGCGTGACGCCGGGTAGCTCGTCCGCCACGCTGACCTTCACCAACACGGCCCGCGTGACGACTTACGCCACCCAGCCGGCCTTCAACCGCTCGGCCGAAACCCGGCCCCTGGTGCAGCTGCGCTTGCAGGGCCAGGGCAGCCCCCTCACCGATGATGCCTACGTGTATCAGCAGGCCGATGCCACCGCCGGCATCGACGCGGCCTACGACGCGGTGAAGCTCTCCAACCCCCACGGCCTGAACGTGGCCTCTGTGGCCGCCGGCCAGGAAGTAGCCATCAACGGCCTGCCCGTGCTGACGGCGGCTACCGTGGTGCCCCTGCGCCTGACCGTGCCCCAAGCCGGCACTTACTCCCTCAGCGCCCAACAGCTGTTGAACACGGCGCCCGGCACCGTATTCCTGCACGACGACGTAACGGGCCGCGACGTGAACCTGAGCCAGCAGGCAGTGTATAGCTTTGAGCTGAGCAGCCTGACGGCCGCCAACCGCTTCTCGCTGCGCTTCGAGCCTTCCCGGCCATTGGCTGCCCAAGCCAGCCCATTGGCGGCCGCTACGGGCGTATATCCCAACCCGGCGCACGGCAGCTTCCTGGTGCAGCTCCCCAAAGTGGCCCAGGGCGGCACGGCCGAGCTGGTGCTGCTGAATGCCCTCGGGCAGCAGGTGCATCAGCAGGCCGCCGCACTGTCGGCGGTAGGCAGCAGCGCTACCGTACGGGTGCCGGCGCTGGCGGCTGGAGTCTACGTTCTGCAGGTGCGCCTGGGAACGGAAGTCATCAGCAAGCGCATCGTACTCAATTAATCGGAGAGCCGCAGGCAGGCCCGCTTTGCTTGCTTCTGCCGCTCTAATTGATGGGTAGTCCCGCTGCTGTCGGCCGGAAGGGCTACGGCAAAAAAAACACCCCGCGCTTCATAGTGCGGGGTGTTTTTATGTTGGGCTAGCCAATCTTGCCGATGCTGCGCCAGCGCCTGGAGTACTGCCACCATATTTCCGAATGTTCTACCCGTTGCGGCTCGTACTGCGGGGCCGTGCCGAACGAGAAAATCACCTGGGGCAAGCTGGGCCAGGACCCGCCCGGGCTCATCACCGGGTCGGACGCGGCCATCGTGGCCCGCTGGTGTTGAGTGTGACGCTGGGGCGCCTGCTACGTTGTAAAAAGCCCGCCGCTGAGGTTCAGCGGCGGGCTTTTTTGTGTGTTATTCCAGAAAACCGCGCTTAGTGAGCAGGGGCCACCGGGCGGGCCGGCGCGGGGGCTGCCGTGGTCTGGGCCTGCCGCTGGCGGCGCTGCTGCTCGATAATCTGCTTTTTCACCGCATCGGGCTGCAGGCTCATCCAGAGGATACCAATCAGAAGGGGCGGCAGGAAAATACCCAGCACGAAGGGGAAAAAGCCTCGTAGCAGCCGGCCCGCGAGGCTCAGGCCGGTGTGGGCCAGCATCGAGCCGTAGGCCCAGGTGGCGTAGCCCAGGCTCAGGGCCGATACCGCGAAGCTGACCTGCTGGATCTGGGGCGTGCCGGAGAAAACGTACGTGAGGGGCATAGCCAGCAAGGTCAGGAAATTGCAGGCGCCCGTAACGAAGGCTACCATGACCAGGCACTCGGCGTAGTTGTAGCCCCCAAGGCGCAAAAACAGGCGGGCAAAAGCGGCTATGATGGGCACCAGAGCCACGTAGTACCAGCTCAGGTACTTGGCCAGCAGGGCCGTGGACGTCTTCTGCATCTGCCACACGGCCTCGGGCACGGCCGGGTCGCGGGGCGGGGTCAGATCGATGTGCAGCACGGCGGACAAAAAGGCGTAGATACCGGTCACGAGCAGCAGCAGGGACAGGGGCGGGAAGTGGGGCTTGCGCTGCCCGGCCAGGTAGCCCCGGATGGTGGCGCCGGGGCGCAGCAGAAGGTTCCGCAGGGAGTACACAATGCCCTTGTCTACGTGCCAGATGCTGTGCGGAACCTCGTGGAGCATGTGGGCCATTGTGAGGCGGTGGGTGTGGTGGGCATCCTGCCCGCAGTGCCCGCAAAACCGCTCGGGCACCAGCGTGCCGCAGTTCAGGCAGGTGGCGGGGCCGGGCCCGGAGGCATGGCCCCCCGTGGCCCCGTGCCCGGAGCCGACCAGGGCCAGGTCGATAGCCAGCGTGGGAGGAGAGGTGATTTCCATGTAGGGTAGAGAGGATATTTTTGAAAGAAAGCCACTTGTTCTAAAAATTGCAAGCAAAAAAGCCCGCCGCTGATATTCAGCGGCGAGCTTTTTTGCAAACGTTTGGCCCTCTTAGGCCGGGATAATCGTGGTGAAGTCAGCATCGTAGGTGCGCCGTGACTCCCCCAGCTTAACCAACAACTCCTCCGCCGCTAGCCGGATTGCGGCCCAAGTGCTGTGGACGACAATAGACTCCCACCGCCAAAGCGAAGCTGGCACCGCGTCGACCTGGCTTTTGAAAGCCAGCAAGTCGTTTCTTAGAGCTTTGCTGACCTTACCGTGTCTGAAATTGGCCTCGAAGACCGGCTCGTTAAAAGCATATTCGTATTCCGATTCCAATTCGAAGACCGGGTCGAATACCGGCCCCGCCAAGCTATGCAGGTAGCTGGGAGAGGCGGCGAACAGTGCCAGCGAGTTGTAGAGGCAGCTGTAATAATAGGCAGCTTGAAACGCGTCTTCTGGGGTGCTCATGCTGCTGGAAAGTGCGTTTTGGGAGCAGTAACTACGGATTGTGCCCTACGCCAGCTCGGCCACCCGCACCTCCTGCGGCACGCCCACGGCCTCGAAGGCCTGGCTCAGGTCCAGCATCAGATCCTGAGCATCTTCCACCCCGATGCTGAGGCGAATCATCTGGGAGGTGATGCCCATTTCGAGCTGGTCGGCGGGGGTAATGTCGGAGTGGGTCATGGTGGCCGGGTGCTCGGCCAGGCTTTCGGTGCCGCCCAGGCTCACGGCCAGCTTGATGAGCTTCAGGGCGTTGAGGAAGCGGAAGGCTTCGGCCTCGCCGCCCCGGATGTCGAACGAAATCATGGAGCCGGGCGAGAGGCAGTGGCGGCGGTAGATGTCCTGCTGCTTGGGGCAGTGCTCCAGGTGGGTCAGGTAATAGGTGCGGGCCACCAGGGGGTGCTGCCGCAGCCAATCGGCAATAACCTGGGCCGAGGCGGCGGCGCGCTCCATGCGCAGCTTCAGGGTTTCGAGGCTACGCATCAGCATCCAGCCGGTGTTCGGGTCGCACATGGTGCCCATGAAGGTGCGCATTGCCTTGATTTCCTTCATCAGGCTTTTGCTGCTGAGGGCCGCGCCGGCAATCAGGTCGGAGTGGCCGCCCAGGAACTTGGTGGCCGAGTACAGCACCACGTCGGCGCCGTGCTTCAAGGGGTGCTGGAACACGGGGCCCAGGAAGGTATTATCCACCACCAGGCGCACGGGTTTCTCGGCCGAGCCGTAGCGGCGGGCCAGGGCGGCGCAGGCTTCCAGGTCGACGAGGTGGTTGGTGGGGTTGGCGGGCGTTTCCACGAAAATCATGGCCAGGCGGCCGGGGGCAATGGCCGCGGCCTGGGCTTCGAGCTGCTCGGGCGTGGCGGTGGGCAAAAAGCCCTGGGCCTCGATGCCGAACTTGCGCAGCACGTTCTTGAGGAAGAAGTCGGAGCCGCCGTACACGGGCTCGGAGTGCAGCACTACGTCGCCGGGCTGCAAGAGGGCCAGCAGGGTGGTGCTGATGGCGGCCATGCCCGAGGCAAAGGAGGCGGCTTCCTCGGCCCCGTCCCAGAGCGTGAGCCGGTGCTCCAGGATTTCGAGGCTGGGGTTGTTGAGGCGGGAGTAAATCAGGCCCATTTCCTCGTCGGGATTGGCCTGGCGCAGGCCGTAGGCCAATTCAAAAAAGGCTTTGCCTTCCTCGGCGTTCTTAAAAACGAAGGTCGAGGTCTGGAAAATGGGCGGTTTGATGGCGCCTTCGCTCCAGGCCGGGGTGTAGCCGTAGCTCATCATCAAACTCTCGGGGTGGAGCTGCTGCCCGTTGATGTGGGCGTGGTCTTGACGGTTGGTCATGACGGAAAAATGTTGGGTGGGTGGGAAGATTGGGTTCTGCGAAGGTAGCTTTTTCGGAGAAGTAGGGGGGCGCTCCGGCCGGGCGGGCCTTGCGCGCACAAAAAAAAGGCCGCCGCTGAATCCAGCGGCGGCCTTTTTGTATCCAGAACGGGGTAGAGACGCAATATTTTGCGTCTCATCGTTGAACGACCGTAACCGCGTAACACGGCGGATACGAAACAACATCAGCAACGACGAGACGCAAAATATTGCGTCTCTACATCTTTGACTTCACGTCGCCCTTGGCCGGCTTCGTGAACCACTTCGCATCGTAGAGGGCCAGCACGGCCTCGGGCTCATCGATGTGGAGCTTCACCTGGTCGAGCAGGTTGAGCTTGAGCTGGCGGGCGGCGGCTTTGCGCAGCTTTTTCTCTTCCTTGGAGTTGCCCTGCACGTCGCCCTTGGCCTCGCCCTGGGTTTCGCGGGCGGTGGTGTAGGCCGCTTGCAGGTCGGTGGCTTTGGTCGCCAGGTCGGCACCGAGTTCCGCCTTATAGGTCTGGGTCAGGTCGGCCACGCGCTGGAGCAGGGTGGGCAGCGTGAGCAGGGTGGCCTGGCTGTACTCCTTGCGGCCTTTGGGTAGAAACGCCGTCAGGGCCTCGGCATTGGGCTTCTTGCGTTTAAACTGGTACTCGGCCTCCACCAGCAGCTCGTCTTTGGCAAACTGCTTAAACTCGGCCAGCAGCTCCTCCACGGTGTCGGTTTTGCCCAGGCGCTGGCCCAGGTTCTGGTCTTGCTCGCCGAGCAGGGCGTGGTAGGCGGCCTGGTGGGGCTCCAGGCTGGCAATCATGGCCGCGTAGCGCCCGGCCTTGTTCTGGCTGGCGAGGCGGCTGAGGTGGCCATCCATCAGGTCGCGGAAATCATCCCGCGCCATTTTTTTGGAGGCAAACGGGTTCTTGAGAAATGGTAAGAACATAATAATGAGGGGTTAATTGTACTGGGATAAGATATAGAAATACGTAGATAAACCAATGACGCGGAAAAGATATCCTTGCCCATCGTTGGTAAGGCCACCCTACGCCCGGAAACCAGCCTTACCATCGTTGGTAATGCTCCTCTACGGCCGAAAGGTTGTCTTACCAACGATGGTAATGCTACCTTACGACCGAAAACCGGCGTTACCATCGTTGGTAACGGCATCCTACGCCCGAAAACCTGCCTTACCAATAGGGGCAGGACGTAGCCCTATGCAAAAGCTCTTCCTTCTTTTTCTGGCGACGCTCTTGCGGCTGGCCTTCGTGCCCCAGGCTATAGCCCAAAACTCGCCTGGCAAGCCCAAACCCAGCCTGACCCTCGCAATTGTCCCCACCTCGTATGCCGGCCCTGTCGCCAACAGCCCGATGATTGTGCTGAACTCCGCTGACGACCGTTTTTACGTGTTGCTTACCAATACTTCCGACCAGCCAGTCAAGCTATTCGAAGAATGGAACAGTTGGGGCTATTTCGGACTGTCCTTTGAAATAACGTATCCTAACGGTCAAAAAGTACGGTCAAGTAAAGAAGAGCGGGGATGGGATAAGAATGTGCCTACCACAGTCACCATTGCGCCCCACGGCTTTTACGTCTTCGCAGTGACCATGAATAATAATCCCAAGAACGGCGCTGTCTGGGAAAACTCGGTGCTCAATTATGAAAGCAAAAGTGACCGGGCCTATATAAGCTGCCGGATGCGGGCCATTTATTCCATTCAAAGGGACAAGGAAGCCATTGAAGAAAAGGCCTGGACCGGTACTGTTAGCTCGCCAGAGGGAAGTTACATCGTATGGCCCTAAGCCAGCACCGGGCCACCACTGGCGCCACTGGCGCGAGTTTAGGCGCAGCCGTAACTCGTGCCCAGCCATCAGGTGGAGGTTGTACCTCCACTGCCGCAACGCGGCAAGTCGGTACCGCGCCGCTTGGAGAAATCCGGGCGTTGTCGTTCGAACGGGGGAGGCACAGCCTCCCATAACTGATTGGCACGAGTTACGGCTGCGCCTAAACTCGCGCCAGGACAAAACCACGCTACTGCTTCCCCCGATAATCGGCAATGATGCCCTCGGCAATCCAGTTGGCTAGGGCCTGGCGGTTGTCGGCCACCACGAAGCGGCGCTGGTCTTTCTGGTTGCGGATGTTGCCCAGCTCCATGAATACGGCCGGGGCGTGGCTGTTGCGCACCTCGTACAGGGTGCCCCGCTCCGACACGTTGCCGGAGTAGGGGCGGTTGGGCTGGGCGCGCTTGTAGCGGCTGGTGAACACCCGGTGAATGTTCTTGGCCAGGCGCAGGCCGGTGGCGCTGTTGGGGTGGTGGTAAAAAAACACGTCGATGTTCTGGCCCACGCTGCGGCTATCCACGTGCAAGGCCAGCAGGCGCTGGTAGGCCCCCTTGTGGCGGGCGTAAAGCTTATTGACCTGGGCAATGCGCTGGCGCAGGCGCTGCACCTGGCTCAGCGGAATGCGCAGCTGCGGGTACTGCACCTCGTCGTAGTCCATGGGCAGCACGTTCTCGTCCCGGATGCCGTCGTTGGGGTCCTGCACCATCACGTAGACCAGGGCCCCGTAGGAGAGCAGCACCCGGGCCAGGCGCACGGTCACGTCGTAGGCGTACTCGTCTTCGGCCAACTGAAAGGAGCCGTACTGGCCGATGGCGCCGGGGTCGGGGCCGCCGTGGCCGGAGGACAGGTAGAATACCGCGCCCCGCAGCGGCCCGCGGCCGGCCCGGGCCAGGTTGTAGCGGGGCCCAAACAGGGCGGCGTTGCTAATCGGCGTTTTGCTGATGACCACCGGCGCTGCCGTGGCCACGCGGGCGGTTTTGACCCCGTTTTTACGGCTGCCGCCGACCGTCGCTTTGCGGGTGGCTACGGGCCGGGGCAGCAGGTAGGTGCGGCCGGTGATGAGGCCGTGGCGGCGGGTCAGGTTTTTCTTATTGAGCTGCTTGAAGGCGGCCCCGTAGCGGCCCGGGCTCAGGCCGTGGCGCAGCAGCAGGGTTTCGACCCCGTCGCCGTTGCGGGCCTTCACGCGCCGGTAGGCAGCCTGGGCAAACGCCTGCGCCGACAGCAGGCAAAAAAGCAGTAGGAGGGAGACGGTGCGCAAAAGCAAAACGGGATAAAAAGGCGGCCGGCGGCTGAGCAGAAGCACGTAGCCCCCGCGCCGGCCCCCGGAGCCCGACCAACGACAGAAGCCCTGCATACGTGCCACGGCCGGCTTCTGCCATACAATACTGCAAAGGAGGCAGTAAATCTTCAGAATATAGAATATAAAAAAGGCCCGCGGCCGAGCCGCGGGCCTGGGCCGGCTACGATTCCGGCGGGCCTGGCCGCCGGAGCGGGCCTTAGTGGCTTACCACGAAGCGGCGCGCCGGTGAGGCCGAGCCGTCGGCGGCGACCACCTGGTAGAAATACACGCCCGAGCGTAGTTCCCCGGCGTTGAGCAGCAGGTGGTCGAAGGTCGAATCGACCTGGTAGGTGGCGACCGTGCGCCCGGCCGCGTCGGTGATGCGCAGCGTGGCCGTGCCTTTCTTCACCTCGTAGGGCAGGCGCAGGCTTTCGGTGGCGGGGTTGGGGTAGGGCTGGCGTAGGCCGTCGGCTTCGGCCTGTTGGGTTTTGAGCGTGGTCAGGGTGCCGCCCAGGGCGTAGGCTACCACTTTGGAGCGGTTGCCGCCCGTGAGGCTGGGGTAGGCCTTGCTCAGCAGCATTTTGGTGCCCGCGCTGGTGTTGAAAATGTGGTTGACGTACGCCGAGTCGGAGCGCAGCAGCAGGGTGCCGGCCTCCGAGTACACGTTCAGCATGGTCGTTTCCTGGGAGGTGGCGTTGGTGCGGTTGTAGTACACGATGTACTCCAGGGCCGCATCCTGGTTGAAGAGCTTGTCGCTGACGTAGTCGATGCCAGGGGCACCGTAGCCGGCCGGGGGCGCGGGCACGGTCAGCTGCTTGAACTGGCTGTGGTTGAGGTTGTAGAGCGTCATCAGCCGGGTGGCCGAGTTGAAGCGCACGTACTTGGCTTCGCCGGTGGAGAGCTTAATCGGAAACAAGTCCTCGCTCTGCATGGCGGGGGCGTTGAGCACGTAGGTGTTTTCCAGCGTCACCTGGGCCGAGGCCGCCGTGCTGATGAGGAGCGAAGCGGCGAGTAGTAGTTTTTGCATGTAGAGTAGAATAGGGAAAAGAGCCAACCGGAGCGAAACAAGTGCTGCCGCCGGCGGCCTGCGCACAAGCCCCGGCGGGTGCCCCGGGCCACAAATTTATTGGCCGGGAGTTATTCAGTAACAGTATTCCGCTGGAAATTTACGCCTCGCGCCCGGGCCAGGCGCGGGGCGGCAGCCGGCCGCCACCCGAGGAAAAGCTCGTAGCTTACCGGCAAAAACCAACTGTACGCATGGGCTTTTGGAGTTTTCTGTTTGGCAAGCCCCTTCGCCTCGAAGACCAGGTGTTTGGTCGTTTACGCTATTTTGATACACCAGAATCTGGTGGTGGCTACTGGGAGGGAGAAACCCGGTTTACGGCGGCCCGCTACGAAGTCGGGTTGGCTATTGATGGCCCTAAAACAGGCCCAACGGCTGCTCAGCGGAGCTTTTATCAGGAAATAGAAGCCCGGTATGAACAGATGGTACCGGCTATAGCGCAACTAATAACGGCCACGTTTACAAAGTCGGAACCTGATTTTGTGATTCGTGATTTTAAGCAGGAATTTCAGCCGGACTTTCTCAGTTTGCCCGTTATCGAAAAACCAGATACTGCGGAACCGGCTTGGGAAATAGCCTTTGAAACAACGCATGCTAAAATCCGAATGGCCTCGGTGTATGTTGAGATGAGAGGCTTTCAGCCCTATTATGTGTACCTGATGGCCTAACCGCTATTCTCTGCCTTTATGCCTTCTACCCCGTCCATTCCCAAGAAACTCCTGGCCCGCCAGCACGAAATCACCGCCGATTTCCTGCGCCTGATTGACCAGCACCTGGCCGATATCGTCAGCGGCAAAGCCACGGAAATGTTTGAAATCCGGGACCTGGCCGGCCAGCTCTGCATTCATCCCACCCACCTGAGCAACACCATCAAGCTCACGACCGGCCACGCGCCCTGCTACTTTTTCGAGGCCCGCCTGATGGACCTGGCCCGGGCGCAGCTGCTGGACGCGACCCGCTCCGTGGCCGACATTGCCCAGGGCCTGACCTACGACCCCTCGAACTTCACCAAGTTTTTCAAGCGCTTCCAGGGCTGCACGCCCAAGCAGTACCGCGAGCAGCAGTGGGAAGCCCAGCGCCTGGAAGCCTCGGGCGGCTATGCGCTCTAACTAACGCGTCCTGCCCGCAACGCCAGTGGCCCGCCCCATCAACTCTGGATGGAGCGGGCCACTGGTAGGTTTAGCTTTGGCCGGGGGCGTTAGGCTTGGCGGGTTTTCTGGTAGGCTTCGAAGCTGTTGCGCACGGCCGCCAGCAGCGCGGCATACTTGCGCCGGGCCAGCTGGCTCGACTCCAACTGGTGCAGATGATTGTCGATCAGGTGGCAAAACTCATCCCGCGAGAATCGGGGATTGGACGCTGGCTTTTGCACGAGAATAGAGCTGAAGAAACGGACAGTAGAAGAACACTGGCTACGGGTAACAGTAGCAGCTATACTACGCAAGATTGCAAGAAGAAGTGATGGAGACTATAGCTCGCCCAAAAAAACCGCTGAGCCCCTACGCATAGGCGTTAAACTACAACGGCTCCCGGGTGAAGCCGGGAGCCGTCGGTAGGCAACAGATGACCAGAGCCGGAGCCTGCCGCTAGAAGCGGAACAGGGGCCGGGCCGGGTTCCAGATGCCCCACGGAATCATGAGCAGCACCAGCAGCAGGGCAATGGTAAACCACACGAAGGCGCGCTTGTGCTTGAGTACCGGGTCGGTAGCTTTCTTGGACAGGGTGCGGCCCACCTGGGCGGCAATGACGGCCAGCACCATCGTGGCAATGTGCTCGACGCCCCAGAAACGCCCAATCGGGTCTTTCATGACGGCGGCGCCGGCCGTTTCAAACGCCTTCACACCGAAGGGGCTCAGGCCGAAGTACAGAATCAGGCCCAGCAGCAGCTGCAGGTGCATCGAGCCCACGAAGGCGGCGCCCATGCCGTTGTCGGCCCCGAGGTAGGGCTTGCGGCCCTGCCAGCCGCCCAGCGCGCGGAAAATGGCAATCAAACCAAAAATCAGAACCAGCCAGCGGCTCCAGGAGTGCAGAATGAGTACGGCGTTGTACATAAGCAGAAGGGAAGGGTGAAGCGGTAAAGGTCGGGGCTGGAAACCAGATTGCCGCGCCGGCCGCGCAAAAAGTGGAGCCGGCGGCTTTACAGGGCGCGCGGCGTGAGCAGCGTGGCCGGCAGGGGACAGGCCTCGGCATCCGGCGCGGGTGCTGGCGCGGGCACCGGCCGGGGCCGCCCGTCGAAGCAAAACAGCTCCTCGCTCAGAAACAGGTCGCCTTCCTGCCGCAGAATGGCCAGGTTGTCGAGCATGAGCTTCATGTTGAAGGTTTGGCGGTTCAGGTACTGCAGCACCGGGCCCAGCAGCTCGGGCGTGGTGTCGTGCAGGGCCAGGGAAATGTGGGGCAGCCAGCAGTCGGGCCCGCTGAACTTATCGGTGCGCAAACACAGCGGCGCGGTGGCCCGGATGATGCGCTGGTGCAGCTGGTTCAGCGCGTCGGTGCGCAGCACCGGGATGTAGATAACCGGGTTGGGCCCCGGAAACACGCCCAGGCCGGTGGTATGCACCTCAAACGGGGCGGTGGTGGCCGCAATGTCGCGGAGCACCGTTTTCAGCGCCGAGAGCTTGCGCACCCCGGCCAGCTGGTAAGTGATGTGCGGATCGGGGGTTGCCTGCACGTCGTCGAGGCCGAATTCCGTTTCCAGCCCCTTGATGATGCGGTTGATGCGGTTCGCGTAGTGCGGCGTGAGCAGAGTGGTGATGGCGAGCATACCTGCTAAACTCCATAACCGGCCCCGAGGTTGAGCTGGACCGGTATTTCCTGGCCGCTCCCGGTGCGGACCGGCTTTGCTGAAGGGCAGATTCAGTATATTTCCCCGGCTGGCGGCGGGGCTGCCGGCGGGTTTCACGTCTCCGTTGTGCTGCGCTATGGCTATCCTCGTTTTCTTTCTGGCCCACTGGTACCTGTCGCTGTTTACGCAGTCGTTTTTTCAGCACCGCTACGCCGCCCACCGCATGTTTAGCATGCACCGGTACTGGGAAAAGGTGTTTTTCGTGCTGACCTACCTCTGGCAGGGCTCCTCGTACCTGTCGCCGCGGGCCTACGCGCTGCTGCACCGCCTGCACCACGCCTACTCCGACACCGAGCGCGACCCGCACTCCCCGCACTACTCGGCCAATGCCTTCCTGATGATGTGGAAAACGCGGACCGTGTACCACGACGTGCTCTACGGCCGCTCCCGGGCTGCCGAGCGGTTTGCCCAGGGCGACTACCCCGAGTGGCGCGGCTTGGACGAGTTCGGCAACAAGTGGTACTCGCGCGTGGCCTGGGGCGTGTTTTACATTCTGTTCTACGTGCAGTTTGCCACGGCCTGGTGGCAGTACCTGCTGCTGCCCATCCACTTCACGATGGGTGCCGTGCACGGGGCCATCGTCAACTGGAGCGGCCATAAGTACGGCTACCAGAACTTCGACAACCACGATAAGTCGCGCAACTCCCTGTTTTTCGACTTTCTTACCGGCGGGGAGCTGTTTCAGAACAACCACCACAAGCTGCCCAGCCGCGCCAACTTCGGGGTGAAGTGGTGGGAGCTGGACCCCACGTACCCCGTCATCTGGACCCTGGATAAGCTGCGCGTCATCCGCCTCCGCAAAGACGGCGCCCAGCTCCTGCGGTAAGTGGGCCGCCGCTGGCAAACCGGCCACCTACGCTGCCTGGGCCGTTGCTGCCTCCCGGCTGGTCGTTGGGGCATTGGTACTGCGGCCGAGGAGTATAACTATAACCAGACGAAAAGTTCGGTAAGCGGCCGGCAGCACATCGAAAGTTGTTTTTCTGCTACCGGCAAAACACCTAAATTTATGTTTGTGACACTCAGGCCGAAGCGTTAGTCATTGTGAGAGCTCAACCATAAACTGAACTTTTGCCTTTCTCTGCTGTTGCTGCCTCTGATACATTTGCACAACGCAATTTTTCTTTACCCACGGCGGCGGATAGCTGTAGTTGCGTTCAACTCGCTGGTTGTCAGTTATTGGGTAACAGGTACACTATGGACGAAATTCTATTTGACGTCAATTTGCAGCAACTGCCCGATGAGTATCTCACCGGGGAGTGGTGCGTGGCAGACCGGGTGCTGAACCGGGGCAACCCGAACAGCGCGCTGGCGCAGGCCACCAAGCTGACGCTGCAGCCGGGCACTTTGCAGGTGCACGCTCCGGCCCAGCACGACGCGGGCCAGTGGTCGGTGCAGCGCGACGCGCTGCTGAACCGGCCCTACCTGGAGCTGCAGCTGCTGCAGGAAGAAACCAAGGCCCTGATTACGCGGCTCCGGCGCTCCGCCGACGGCCTGCAGAGCCAGCTTAACTTGTATTTCCAGTCGGGCATGGAGTTGCAGCTCGCCCAGCCCTGTTGATTTTTCTTTCCCTATGTTACCCTCTGAATCTTTGTCAAGCGAAGAGCAAATCCGGCAGCAGGCAGAAGCGCAATTCCGTCTTTTCGCTGATTTTATCCCGCAGCTGGTCTGGTTTACCGACCCCACGGGCTTTCATACCTACTTCAACCAGCGTTGGATTGACTTCACCGGCTACTCGCTGGAGGACAGCGTGGGGCCGGATATGTGGAACAACCTGTTGCACCCCGACGACCAGCAGCGGGCCCGCCAGGTGTGGGGCCACTCGCTGGCCACCGGCGAGTTTTACGAAATCGAGTACCGCTTCAAGTCCAAAGCCGGCGACTACCGCTGGTTTCTGGGCCAGGCCCAGCCCCAGTACGACGAAAACGGGCAGATCCGGCAGTGGTTCGGCACCTGCACCGACATTCACGACCAGAAGCTCACAGAGCTGGCCCTGCGCCGGCGCGAGCAGGAGCTGGAGCGCGCCTACGCCGACCTGGAAGTGAAAGTAACGTTCCGCAACCTGGAGCTGGAGCGGCAGGTGCAGGAGTTGCAAAAGCGCCTGGGCAGCTAAGCCGCCGGGCCCGGATTGATTTTTTGCAAAAGGCTTTCCCCGGCGGGAAAGCCTTTTTTTGTCTGGCAAGGGCGGGGTAGGCCTGACGGCGGAAGCAGCGGGCCAAAACAAAACGGGATTCGGCCGGTGGTATGGCCGTAAGCGTAGCGTTCTGCGTTTAGGTCAATTCCCTCTGTCTTTGACTTTCCCGTGACTCTACTCTCCTCTGTCCCCACGACCAACGAGCCGCTGGTTTTGGCCGGCAAGAAACCGCGCCGCTGGCCTTATTGGGTGGGTGGAATCCTGCTGGCGCTGCTCGTGGTGCTGGGCGTGGCACTAGCGCGGCTCGACCCGTGGCTGCGCCGGACGCTGGAAAAGCAAGTCGCCCGGCAGAGTGAGGGGCGCTACCAGCTGCGCATCGGCGAGCTGCACACCCAGCTGCTGACCGGCACGGTCCGGCTCCGTGACCTGCGCCTGCGCCCCGCCGCCGCCGACTCCTGCTGGCAGCAAACCCGCCTGCCCCGGCTACTGGCCGACGTGCGGGAGCTGCGCCTCTCCGGCATCGGCCTGTGGGCCGCCCTGCGCGGGTCCGTCGTGCCCGTTGATACCGTGCTGCTGGCCGGGGCCCGCCTGCGGGTGCTGCGGCTGCCCCCACCCAATCCCGCCGCCCAGCCCCTGCACGAGCAGCTGCCCCAGCACTTTGATGGTCTTCGCATCGGCTACCTGGGGCTGCGGGAGCTGCAGGCCGCGTACGGGCCCGGCCGGGTGCCGCAGGCCAGCGTGCGGCAGGCTTCTTTTTCGGCCCACGACCTGCTGCTGAGCGCCGCCGGAGCCGCCGACTCCCAGCGCGTTGGCTACGCGGCGGCCTGGGCCGGCGGGCTGCGGCGCGGCGTGATGACCGTGGCCCGGCACCGGGTGCTGGTGGGCGCGGCGCAGTTTGCCTCCCGCCGCCAGCAGCTCACCGTCGATTCGCTGCGGGTTCGGTCCCTGGATGCCATGCAGCGGCAGGGCAAGGTCGTGCGGGTACACCTTGTGTTGCCCCGGCTTCAGGTCGGCGGCCTGCGCCTAACCGCCTTGCGGAGCCGCCAGCTGCGGCCCGATTCGGTGGTGCTGACCCGGCCCTGGCTGGCGTTGGCCCTGCCCACTCAGCCGCCCCCGCCGCTGCATGAGGTGCTGGCGCCGTACCTGCGGCAGGTGCAGCTGGGGCAGCTGCGGGTGCGCGGCGGCACCCTGCACCTGACGGCCATCAAGCCCCAGCCCCGAATCCAGGACATTCGCCTGCTGGCCGACAACGTGCTGCTGACGGCCGCCGGGGCCCAGGACCCAAGCCGGATCTGGTACGCCAAAAGCTGGGAGCTGCGCACCGGGCGGGTCCAGACCACGGTTTCGGCCCCGGTGTACTGGCTGGGTTTGCGCAGCATCGAGCTGCTGACGCGCACGGGCCGGGTGCAGGCCACCGGCATCATGCTGAAGCCCACGATGACGCCCTCGGCCCTGGCCCGCTACAAAGGCCACCAGACGCCCCACATTACGGTGCGGGCCCACGCGCTGCAAATTGCCGGCTTCGACTTCGCTGCCTTTGCCCGCCGCCGCTCGTTGCTGGCCGAGCAGCTGCGGATAACGAAGATGCGCGTGCTCATTGCCGGCGACGGGCGCTTTGCCCTGAACCCCAAGGCCTCGTTGGTCACGCAGGAGTCGTTGGCCAAGCTGGCGGTGCGCCTGAACGTGCGCCGGGTACAGCTCGTCAACGCCTACGTGGCCACGTCCTACATCGGGCCCACTACGGGCCGGCCGGGCTACATTAGCTTCAACCGCATCAACGTGACGCTGCGCAACGTGACCAACGACCCGCGGCTGATGACGGCTGCCACGCCGATGACGGCCCAGGCCAGCGGCTGGCTGCAAAACAGCTGGTACGCCACCGCCGCCTTCCGGATTCCGCTGCTCGACCCGGCCGGGCGGCACAGCGGGCAAGGCACGTTCGGCCCGGCCTCCATTACGCTGCTCAACACCATGACCGAACCGACCCGTTTGGTGCGCTTCGAAAGCGGCAACGTGCGTCGCGCCACCGTCCGGTTTCAGGGCAGCCGCCGGCAGATTACCGGCACCATGCAAGCCGAATACTCGGACCTCAAGCTTACGCTGCTCAGCAAAAACGGCGGCCCCGATCAGAAAACCCTGCTTACCAAGTTGGGTTCCAAGCTGCTCAACGGCATCGTCATCCGGGACGAGAACCCGCGCGGGCTGGGCCCCGACAAGCTGAAAGTCGGCTCGATGGAAAGCCGGCGCGACCTGCGCGTCTCGGTGTTTTCCCTGTGGCGGCAGGGGTTGGTCAGCGGCCTGCTGAACAGCATCGGGGCACCCAAAAAAGTGGCCCGGCACATCAGCGAGCAGCCGTAAGCTGCTGCCGTGGTGCCGGGCCAGCGCAGAAGCAAAAAGAGTTAAAACTTCAGCTTACTCAAACTGAAGTCGGGGGAGGAAGAGGGGACAGGCTGCAGCAGTTCGTTGAGCCGGGAGTAGAGCACATAGGTTTCAGTCGTCGTGGTACGGGCCAGGGCGGTGGGGTATTGGGACAAGCCGGCAAAGGTGCCGGATAGCGTGGCCGTAGTCCAACCGTTGTTGCTCGTCAGGCGAAATACCTTTGCCTGACTGCCGCTCACCCCACAAAGTGTGGTAGCATCCATCAGCGTGAGGCCATCCACACCCGTCAGGTCCTGGCCGGTGACTACCGTCGTGAAGCCCACGGGATTGGTTAGCGGCACCTTAAGTAAGCTGCCATCGTCAGTTTTGGCCACCAGCAGATAGCCGTCGGGGTGAAACACGATGCCATTGAGGCCAAATTTTTCGGCTGGGGCACCGAGCCGGGCATCTTCCAAGAACACGGTGGCTTTGCCTTTATTGTCGACTTTATAGATAACCGGGGCGAAGCTGTCCGTCACGTAACAGTTGCCGGCAGCATCTACGGCTACGTCGTTGGCAAAATGCTGGAGTAGGGGCCGTAGGCTACCCAAATCTACGTAGCTGATCTGCTTGCCCAAAGCATCAAAGGAAGCCAGCGCCGCCAGCTTATCCTTGGTGGCCGCCGACGTTTTGGCCTTGTTATAACCTGGGTCGGAAATAGTGACCAGCAGGCGGTTGCCAACGGCGTCAATCTGCAGGCCGCACGAGGAGACGAGGCTGGTGTGGGTAATGAAAGGCTTATAGGTTGTCAACGACCCTACGCCTATTCGGCCGATGGTGCCCGTGGTGAGGGAACTCAGATAGAACAGCTTGCTATTCGTATCAAATTCCACGCTTTCCGGGTACAAGCTGGGTTGCCGGTAGGTAATCAGGTCAGGCGTTGGAGGGGGCACCGGCTTGTTAGGCTCGGGCAGGCTGGTATCCACACAGGCCGATAAACCCAGTAGGCTTGCTAGCAGGCTACAAACTGGTAT
Organism: Hymenobacter aquaticus; assembly: GCF_004765605.1. Lineage (NCBI taxonomy): Bacteria > Pseudomonadati > Bacteroidota > Cytophagia > Cytophagales > Hymenobacteraceae > Hymenobacter > Hymenobacter aquaticus. Next base: position 124,970 of record NZ_SRLC01000001.1, read on the forward strand.
ACTGCTTCTTCTGCGCGTAAAGTAATTGGGCATAACAAGATTGAGGAGAGCTGTTTTGAAAAGAGTCGGTATTAGCAATGAAAATAGCAGACCCGCCACCCACTGCAGCGGTTGGCAGGCCTGGTGTGCGGTACGATTCTACAACACGCCGCCAGGCCTCGGTAGGAAGCAAGTAGGGATTCCTGCCGAGGCCGATTCGGGGCAAAGCAGACGTGCCGACGTAGTTAAAACTTCAGCTTGGCAATGTTGAACTTGGTGGCCGCCGGCGTGGCGGGCGTTTGCAGCTCGTTGATGCGCGAATACAGCACGTAAGTTTCCGTGGCGCTGCGCCGGGCCAGGGTGGTGGGATATTCGGGCAGAGTGGCGAAGGTGCCGGCCACCGTTACGTCGCCCCAGCCATTGGCCGTGGTCAGGTTGTAGACTTTCGACTGGGAGTTGCAGGAGGCGTACAGCCGGCCGGCTTCTATTAGGGTCAGCCCGTCGATGCCCTTCAGATCCTGGCTGCTGCCGACTTTGGTGAAGGCCGTGGGGTTACTCAGCGGCACTTTGAACAGGCTGCCGTCATCCGTCTTGGCGACCAGCAAGTAGCCGTCGGGGTGCACCTCGATGCCGTTGAGGCCAAACTGCCCGGCCGGGGCACCCAGGCGGGCATCTTCCAGGAAAACCGAGGCCACGCCCGCCACGTCGACCTTATAGATGATGGGAGCGAAGCTGTCGGTGACGTACACGTTGCCGGCCTGGTCAACGGCCATATCGTTGGCGAAGTGGCTCAGGGCGGGCCGCAAGCTGCCCAGGTCGACGTAGCCCACGCGCTTGCCAAACCCGTCGTAGCTGGCCAGCGCCGCCAGCTTGCCCTTGGTGGCGGCCGTGGTTTTGTCCTTGTTGTAGCCGGGGTCGGAAACGGCCACCAGCAGGCGGTTGCGTTCCGCGTCGATGTGCAGGCCCACCGACGACACCAGGCTGGCGTCGGTAACGAACGGGGCGTAGGAGCCATCATCGGCCACCTGGCTGATGATGCCGGTGGTCAGGGAGCTCACCAGAAAGCGGCGGCCGTTGGTGTCGTAGTCGATGCCTTCCGGATACAGATTTTCCTTGGTGAAGGTCACCAGGTCGGCCCCGGGGGGAGGCGCCAGGGTAGGCTCTACGTCGTTGTTGAAGCAGGCCGAGAGGCTGACAGAGCCCACCAGCAGGCCCATCATCATCGTGAACTGGCGTGCGCCCCGTGGTTTTAAGCGAAAAGAAGTCATGCGAAGAACAGCGTAAAAGCAGAAAATAATCTTGAAACGTGCGGGCCCCCACCGGGACCAGGCCGCCGGACGAAGCTTTGCTTACAGATAAGAGCCGTTGGGGGCCGGAAAAAGTTGCCTGGCGCACAAGATTAGTAGAATTGTCGCAGATGCCGGGCCGCCCGCAGCCCGCAAAACGAACAAGCCCCGCGTTTTGGTGTTTGCAGCCTATGCCTCGTCCTTCCTCATCGGTGCCCGCCAAGCTGGTCAAAGGGAATCTGCCCACCAAAGTCTGCGCCGTGTGTGGCCGGCCGTTTGAGTATCGCAAAAAATGGCGCAACTGCTGGGATGAGGTAAAGTACTGCGGCGAGAAGTGCCAGCGCCATAAGGCCGGCCGGCCGGCGCCGCAGTAGCGAAGCGCCGCTCTCATTCCTGGCTCTACCCCCGCCGCGCGCCTGGCGCCGTAGGGCCGCGCTGCGTATCTTGACCCGCAAAACCACCCGCATGAACCGACGCTTTTTCCTGCGTACCAGCAGCCTGGCCGGCGTGGCCCTGTCTACCTGGACGCTCAGCAGCTGCACCACCGAATCGAAGGACACGCCCGCGGCCCTGGCCGTGGACCCCGAACAGGCGGCGGCTACGCCCAGCTTTGAGCTCAGCGAGGCCACCATTACGGACCTGCAGGCCAAGCTCCAACGCGGGGAATACACGGCCCGCCGGCTGACGGAGCTGTATTTGCAGCGCATCGAGGCCCTCGACCGGAATGGGCCCCGCCTGCGCGCTGTCATCGAGGTGAACCCCGAGGCCCTGCAGCTGGCCGACGCCCTGGACCAGGAGCGCAAAAACGGCAAGGTGCGCGGCCCCCTGCACGGCATTCCGGTGCTCATCAAGGACAACATCGACACCGCCGACCAGCTGCAAACCACCGCCGGCGCCCTGGCGTTGGCCGGCCACAAGGCCAAGCAGGACGCCTTCATCGTGCAGCGGCTGCGGGCGGCCGGGGCCGTGCTGCTGGGCAAAACCAACCTGAGCGAGTGGGCCAATTTCCGCTCGACGCGCAGCACCAGCGGCTGGAGCAGCCGGGGCGGCCAGACCAAAAACCCCTACATCCTGGACCGGACGCCCAGCGGCTCCAGCTCGGGCTCGGGCGTGGCCGTTGCCGCCAACCTCTGCGCCGTGGCCATCGGCACCGAAACCGACGGCTCGGTGGTGTCGCCGGCCTCGTGCTCGGGCATCGTGGGCATCAAGCCCACCGTGGGCCTGCTCAGCCGCGCGGGCATCATCCCGATTTCGGCTACCCAGGACACGGCCGGCCCCATGGCCCGCACCGTGCGCGACGCGGCCCTGCTGCTCACGGCCCTCACCGGCGTGGACGCCAACGACGACGTAACCCGGGAAAGCGCCGGCAAAGCCGCGGCCGACTACACCGTTTTTCTGCAGACCGACGGGCTGCAAGGGAAGCGGCTGGGCGTGGAGAAAAACCACCTAAAAGGCAATTCCGACGCTATTCCGCTGCTACAGGCCGCTTTGGCGGAACTCAAAGCCCAGGGCGCCACCATCGTGGAAGTGGAGCTGGAAAAGCATATCGACCCGCTCGGCGAGGCCGAGTACGACGTGCTGCTCTACGAGTTCAAGGACGGGGTGAACAAGTACCTGAGTACGGCCGGGGCCGCGGTGAAAACCGTAGCCGACGTCATGGCCTTCAACCTGAAAAACAAGGCCCAGGCCATGCCGTTTTTCCAACAGGAAATTCTGGAAGCGGCCGAAAAAACCGACGGCCTGAGCAGCCCGAAATACCAGGCGGCGCTGAAAAAAAGCCACGGTGGCGCCCGCCAGGCCCTCGACGCCGTGCTGCGCGACAACCGCCTCGACGCCCTCGTGGCCATTACCAACAGCCCCGCACCCTGCCTCGACCTGATCAACGGTGACTCCTGGAAAGGACCGGGCTTTTCCTCCCCGGCGGCCATGGCCGGCTACCCGCACATCACCGTGCCCATGGGGCAGGCCCACGGCTTGCCGGTCGGGCTGTCATTCGTGGGCGGGGCCTACCAGGAAGGCCCCCTGCTGACGCTGGCCTACGCCTACGAGCAGGCGTCGAAGAAGCGGACAGCGCCGCAGTTCGGGGCTCCGTTTGTGGGCTAAGCGGTTGGTAAGCGTCAGGGCACTAGGTGCGCGACCTGCGGCCAGGCCACGGCGGCATGCGTCAGGGCTATGGTGAACAGAAAGGTCAGTAGGCCAACCAGGGCGAAAAACCAGCCTGGTTTGTAGGATTCGATAAGCCTGATTTTGAACAGGCCGTATGCCACGCCCACGGCCAGCAGAAAAGCCGACCCGCCGCACACTACGGACCCCCAATTGCTGCCCAGAAAACCCCGGGGCGTTAGCACGAGCAGCAGCACCAGGAGCGCCAGCAAAAGCACACTGCCGCAAATTACCAGCAGCAGTACGTACCCGACCAACCGGGCCGGCGTCGTGGGGCGTTTGGTTGGTTTGGAAGGCGAGTCAGCTAGCAGTAACAGGTTGCTAAGCACGTCCAGTGCGTCAAGAAAATCCATTGCCTGCTGAATATCAGTATTCTATAACGGCAACCAACAACGGTTGGAGCGGCGCAAGATAAGCAGCCTGGCGTTGAACCAGGAGCTTACGAAACCAGCATTTCCCCAATCAGGCGGTTGAGCAGGGTCGTGAGCTGGGCGGCCTCCTGGTGAATTGCCGGCGTGCCAACGGGGTTGCCGGCAATGTCGACGGCCGCGCCGGTGCTGCCAATTTCGGCCAGCATCGTCAGGCTGTGCACCAGGGAGGGTACCGTCAGGTGGGGCTGCGTTGCCGCGGCCAGCGGCGGGTTGCCCAGGCGGCGCAGCTCCAGCAGCAGCATCACCGTGGTAGCCAGTTGCCGGAGCAGCTCCTGCTCGTCGGGGGAAAAAGTGCGGGCCTGGTGGTCGATAACGCAGAGGGAACCGATGTTGAAGCCGTCGGGCGTTTGCAGCGGATGGCCGGCGTAGAACTCCAGGCGCAGGGCCTGCAGCAGGGTGGGCTCCGTCAGGGCGCAGGGGTTGGTGCCCAGACTTTCGAACACGGTAGCCTGGTTGTGCAGCACGGCCACCGAGCACAGGCTTTCGGAGCGCCGCACCCGCCCGGCGTCGGGCAGGCCAAAGTTGGCTTTAAACCACACGCTCTCGGCTTCTACCAGCGACACCAGGGCAATGGGGGCCCGGAACAGCTTGGCCGTGAGGGCCGCCAAATCGTCGAAGAGGCTTTCCGGGGCCGTGCCCACAATTTGGTAGCGACTCAGCGCCAATAGTCGATCCTCTTCGTTGCCGGGAATCAAGGATGAGGGCGAAAGAGGCATGAAAAACTACGTGGGAAGGATGCGTGTTTCTACGGATAGAAAAATTATTAGATGAATAGGATTTGTTGAATGTTTTGTGAATGGGCTGGGGCAACAGCTCTAGATGACGGTTGCTTTTCCTTACCAGCATGGCACCTATTCCTAGCTCTCCCTACTCGGCGAAGACGGCCGCTACCACCTGCGCGGCGAGTTCTACACGCCCGGCGCTATTCCGATGGCCACGCTGCCGGAGTTGCAACTGGAGTGGGCGGAGGTGTTTGAGGGGGTAGGTGCCTTTAAAAATAGTATCATCCACCTTACAGTGTAAGGTGGATGATACTATTTTACTTCTGTTCCTTGGATCGTAAGCTGCTTAACATTTCAACTATTTCACTTGGTATATCCTCTAATTCTAGACTTGCAAGTATTTCTGCATAAGATATTTGTACTTTAAGGTCATTGTTGATCCAGTGCATTATCCCCTTCATTGTTTCTTTACCCATTCCATTTATGATTAGGCTTTCGAAAGTGCCATCAGCTTCATATAGTTCACATATTTTTTTTGCTTCGCTTCTAGCTAATTCAGGATTTCTGTATTCTTGTTTTCCCATAAGTTGAGCTGATTTGTAAATGTTTTCCTCTAGAGTTCCTTCAAAGTTATATTTTCTAAGTGTTATCGTCTCCTTTAACAAAGATAGTATTTTATCTTTTATGGCTTCAATAGATGTTAAATGAATTATTTCCTTTTTTTTATTAATTGCTCTGAATAATAATTTTGGATTTAGCAGATAATTTTCTATTTCATATCTTTTTAGTACATATAAATTTACATTTTTTCTGTGTCCGAAATTTATTAAATTACTGCTCCATTCATCAGATAGTCCATCTCTGTCTCTTATAAATGTAATATTAATATCTTTGTCTAAAAATTTGTTAAAAATGTCATTGAGAAAAAAAGGAGATTTATCATCCTTTCCTCTGCCTTTTAGTATTGGAATTGTATTCGCTCCGGTTAAGCTGCCAATGCTTGCTATTTTGTCAAAAGCTTCTAATATAGATGTGTTTGCATCCTCCAAAAACAAAAGTTGTCCACTTATTACAGATTTGCCCAAATCATAAGAATCTATTCTTCCTGCTATTTCATTTTCTACATCTTCAGAATTTGCTAACGCTTTGTTTATTTTATTTAAAGATGATACTGGAATAACTTCAGTTGGCTCTGAAGCTCGAATTATGGAAGTAGAATGAGTTGATATTATTATTTGAATACCCAATTCCTTCTGTATGTCACGTAAGGTTTTTGCCAATGAAGTTTGAAGATTGGGATGTAGATGCGCGTCGGGTTCATCCAATAGTACTATATCACAATCTATTGGGCAGAAGCGATAAATAGGTGTAAGTATTTGTAAAATTTGCATGAATCCACTTCCCGAAGACATGAAATCCAAAGAAAGTTTTTCTTTGTCACATTGTTCAGTGTAATGTGCAAGAATATTCAAGTCCTCTCTCTCATTAAATTCTACTTTTTCTAATTCGAAGTTAAAGTCATTCTTAAGTCTTGTTGCTAGTTTTTGATATGCATCAGGTGTATTTTGTTTTGTATCTAGTACTAAATTTCTGATGATTGTGCTTACATCGCCTGTTCTCATTCTATCTTGAATAGCTAGAGGAAATACCCTTTCCTCGCTTGCTCTTAGGCCAATAAATCCCGATATAAATAATGGAGCTTTATTATGTAGATTTGGATTATTTTTTAATTCAGAGGCAGTGGAGACACATTTTAAATTGAATGTTCCAAATAAAGCTCTTATTTTTAATTTATAAATGTTTTTATTTTCATCTGTTAATTCAATAGCGGCTCCTTGGTTAATTGATTTAGTATTCCTTTGTGTGTTCTCACCGCGAGAGAGCTTTGCATAGAATAATTCTCTGTAATCTGAGAAGCTTATGCCTGGTAGGTTTGTCATGCCTACGCCTCTTTTTTTGACTTTTATATTTCCATTTGCGTCGTTGCTGACGAATTCGTTCTTGAATAGAGTATTTAAAGATAAGTTGATAGCCTGCATAACTGTTGTCTTTCCTGAGCTGTTTTCTCCCATGAGTATAGTGAACGGGGCCAATTCTACTTCGATGTCTTTAAATTTTTTGAATCGCTGTATTTTGATTTTGTGTAGCATTAGTGCTAAGATTAGTTGTTTGAGAAGATTGAGAAAAGTAAATAAAAGCCTACTTAGTGAGTATTCCAACCTGTATCTTTGCGGCTTCATACCCCGCAAAGTAGGATGATTTCCATTACCGACCTCGATTTTCACTTCGGCTCCCGCACTCTCTACGACAAGGCCAGCCTCCATATCAAACCCAAGGATAAGATTGGCCTGATCGGGCTCAACGGCCGGGGCAAATCCACGCTGCTGCGCATTCTGGTGGGCGAGTACAAGCCCGACGGCGGCAGCATCTCCATGAGCAAGGACGTGAGCCTGGGCTTCCTGAACCAGGATTTGCTCAGCTACGACTCCCACGAGCCCATCCTGATTGTGGCCATGCAGGCCTTCGGCGAGGCCCTGGAAGTGCAGAAGAAAATCGACGAGGTGCTGCTCGAGTTCGAAACCAACTACACCGACGACTTGGTCGAGAAGCTGGCCGACTTGCAGGAGCGCTTCGAGGCTCTGGGCGGCTACACCATGCAGGCCCGCACCGAGGAAATCCTGGAAGGCCTGGGCTTTACCACCGAGGAGCTGCAAAAGCCGCTGAAGCAGTTTTCGGGCGGCTGGCGCATGCGCGTGATGCTGGCCAAAATTCTGTTGCAGCAGCCTTCCCTGCTGCTGCTCGACGAACCGACCAACCACCTGGACTTGCCCTCCATCAAGTGGATTGAAAACTACCTGGCCGGCTACGAAGGCGCCGTGATTATCGTGAGTCACGACCGGGAATTCCTGGACCGCACCACCAACACCACCGTGGAGGTAACCGGCGGCAAGCTGGTGCCCTACGCCGGCAACTACTCGTTCTACCTCGAAGAGAAGGAGGAGCGCAACGCCATTCAGAAGGGCGCGTTCGAAAACCAGCAGGCCCAGATTCGGCAGGCGGAGCGGTTTATTGAGCGGTTTAAGGCCAAAGCTTCGAAAGCCAAGCAGGCCCAGAGCCGCGTGAAGGCCCTGGATAAGCTGGAGCGCATCGAAGACGTGGCCGCCGACGACGCCAAGGTCAACATCAAGTTCAACTTCACCGTCACGCCCGGCCGCCACATTCTGCGCATGGAGCACGTGGGCAAGAAGTACGCCGATAAGCTCATCTTCCGCGACACCCACGTCCACATCGAGCGGGGCGACAAAATCGCGCTGATCGGGGCCAACGGCAAGGGCAAGTCCACCTTGATGCGCCTGGTGGCGGGGCAGGAGGCGCCCACCACCGGCAACCACCAGCTGGGCCACAACGTCATCATGTCGTTCTACGCTCAGCACCAGCTCGAAAGCCTGCGCATCGACAACGAGATTCTGCAGGAAATGGTGGAAGCCGGCTCCAAGCGCTCCGAAATGGAGCTGCGCTCGGTGCTGGGTTCGTTCCTGTTCACCGGCGACGAGGTTTACAAGAAAATCAAGGTGCTCAGCGGGGGCGAGAAAAGCCGCGTGGCCCTGGCCAAAACCCTGATTTCGGAGGCCAACTTTCTGCTGCTCGACGAACCGACCAACCACCTGGACATGCAGTCGGTCAACATCCTGATTCAGGCCCTGGACCAGTACGAAGGCACCTACATCGTCATCAGCCACGACCGGTTTTTCGTGGAAAACGTGGCCAACAAGATCTGGTACATCGAGGACTACCAGCTGAAAGAGTACCCCGGCACCTACGCCGAGTACGAGCAGTGGCAGGAAGACCGGGACAAGGCCGCCAAGAAGGCCGGCCTACCGTCGCCGTCGGCGCCCAAGCCCTTGCCGAAGGAGGAGAAAAAGCCGGTTTCCAGCTCCGAGCGCGAAGCCAATCAGCAGGAGCTGAAGAAGGTGAACAAGGAGCTGAAGGAAATCGAGGGCAAAATCACGACCCTGGAAAAGGAGCTGGCCGTGTACGAAAAGCAGCTGTCCGACCCCAACATCTACAACAACACCGCCCAGCTGAAAGACGCCACGATGAAGTTTGAGCAGGTGAAAAAGGAGCTGAACCGCACCAACGACCAGTGGGAAAAGCTGGCCGAGCGCGCCGAGCAACTCGATAAGTAGCCCCAAACTGCCCTACTGTGCAACGCCCCGCTGCAAACCCGAAAGGGCGCAGCGGGGCGTTGCTGGTTTCTATCAGCTGGGAAAAGCCTACGGATGGTTCTGCTTGACCAGGCTCACGTTGTCGTTGCCCGCCTGGTACACGGTGCTGCGCTGGCCCTCGGCGCCTTGGTAGGTTTGGGCCGCGTTGCGGCCGCCAATCTGCTCCTGCCGGGCGGTGTGGCTGTTGCCGTCCTGGTCGATGAAGGCCGTATTGCCCACCGTGAAGGGGCCGTTCTGCAGCTGTTGGGCGTCATTATCGTCGCCGTCCTGCTCGATGGTAGCCCGGTTGGTGCCAAATGCGCTTCCCTGCAACTGCTGCTGCGTGGCCACGTTGCGGCTGCCGACCTGGGTGGCGGTGGCCCGGTCGGCTTCCCCGTTCTGGGTTTGGGTGAGGGCGTTGGCGTTGCCGATCTGCGTGCCGGCTGCCGTATTGCCGATGGCACTCTGGCTTTGGTGCGCGCGGTTGTCATTGCCGGCTGTCGTCAGGCTGGCCGTGTTTCCCAACGAGGCCTGGGTCTGGATGGCCTCGTTGTCGTTGCCGGTCTGCACCACCGAAACCAGATTTTCCCGGCCCTGCTGCAGTTGCTGGCTGGCATTGCGGCTACCGATTTGCGCGGCTGTGCCGGTGTTGCCGTTGCCGCTCTGGATCTGGGAAAGCACGTTGTCAACACCGGTTTGCGTGCCCGTGACCCGGTTGAAAGGGCCAAGCCGTTGGCTTTGCACAAGCGTGTTCCGGTCGCCGAGTTGGGTGGCCTCGGCCGTGGATCTGGCCTCTCCAATCTGGTCCTGGGTAATAGCGTTGCGGTTGCCCGTCTGCCGGGCTGCGGTGGCAACCTGCGTGCCTAGTTGATTTACCGTCAGCGTGTTCAGACTGCCGGTCTGGATGCCGGTTGAGGAACTGGCATTACCGGTTTGAGTGATGGTAGCCAAGTTGCTGGCCCCCGATTGGCTAAGGGTCTGAGTGTTATTTTGAGCGTAGGTGCTGCCGCAAGTCAGTACGAAAGCCCCTGCCCATACGGCAGACACAATATTTGTTTTCATAGCAGGCGTGAATAAGAGTGGCGGAGTAGGATGAATGTAGTTAAATAGTAATATAATTTATAAGAATTATTTAATTAAATCCAGGTTGATTGGCTATCGTATTGCCAGTCCAGTTGCCTACGGCCAAGGAATGTGTGGGCTGCTGTTCAGCTTGTCTTACCCCAAAATCGGGCTACGGGGCCGCTGGGGCCGCATCGTCTAGTGCCCCAATGAAGGCAATAATGGCCTGCTGCTCGGCGGCGTTCAGCTGCAGCGGGTCGGCGGCCAGCGTTTGAGAAGGTACATCCAAGCCCAGACCCCGCCCGCCGCCGCGGTTGTAAAAATCCAGCACCTGCTCCAGCGTCTGGTATACGCCGTTGTGCATGTAGGGCGCGGTCCGGGCGGCATTGCGGATGGTCGGGGTTTTGAAGGCCTGGCGTTGGTGGGCAATGCCGTAGAGCCCGAACTTGCCGGGGTCGGCGTCGAGGGCGGTGGCCGCGGCCGTGGCGGGCACGCCCAGCACTTCGCTTTCGGCCTTGTCGTAGAGGGGCGGCACGCTGCCGTTGAACAGCGGCATGTAGTGGCAGGTGCCGCACTGGGCCTTGCCCATAAACAGGTTGAAGCCCAGTACTTCCTGGCCCGACAGGCGCGCGGTGTCGCCGCGTAGGTATTGGTCGAAGCGGCTGTTGAGGCCCACCAGGCTGCGCACATAGGCGGCCACCGCGCGGCGGATGTTGGGCTCCGAAACCGGTTGCTTATCCGTGGCAAAGGCTTGGGCAAACAGCTTCTGGTATGTGGTTTTTTTGCGCAGCAACGCCGGAATTTCGCTCAGTTGCCCGCCCATTTCGGCTTTATTGGTAACCACCGCATGTACCTGATCTTCCAGAAAATGCACCCGGCCGTCGGCAAACTGCTCGGGCTGCAGGGCGGCGTTGAGCAGGGTGGGCGTGTTGCGGGCCAGCTCGGTGCCGGCCAGCAGGGAGCGGTTCACGCGCAGCCCGTCGGTGTAGGCGCGGCCCGGCACGTGGCAGCTGGCGCAGGAGCGCCCCGCCGCCTTGCCCGACAGCAGCGGCTCTTGAAACAAGGCTGCGCCCAGCGCCAGCACGGCCGGGGTGGGCGCGGCGGCATCGGCCGGCGCGAAAAAGGCCGGGTCGAAGGCGTCGGCGGCAAAGAAGGAGGGGGCTTGGGGGCGCACGGCGCGGCGGGCCGCTACGTAGGCTATGCCCAGCTGCTGCTGGGCCTGCTGTAGCCCCGCCAGGGCCGGGTTGAAATACCGTACGAAAAACCGGGCCCGGTCGAAGTTTTCGAAGGTGGCCGCAGGAGCCAGGAGCACGGCCCGGCCGCGGGCCAGCGGGGCCAGAACGGCCGCTGGCCCACCCAACAAGGCCAGCACCTGCTCCGTGGCGTGCAGGGTAACGGCGGCTTCGGGCAGGGCGGCGTGGGCCACCGGCGAGTCGAAGCCCGAAAGGCCCTTGGCGGCCAGGCGGTAGAGGTTCAGGCGCAGCGCATCCAGTACCTCGGCCTCGGAAAAAGTCAGCATGGGGGCCTGCTGCTCCAGGTGCCGCACCTGGTAGAGCAGGTTGTCGGTTTCCTGGCGGATCAGGTCCCGGGTGGCGTGGTCGGTGGGGGCGTCGTACACGTATTCTTCCAGCACCTGAAAGCCCGTGGCCGGAATAACCTCGCCCGGCTCCCCGGCCTCGGTTTCGGGCAGATTAGCCCCGTTCAGGCGCTGGGCGGCGTGCGGGTAGTAGTATTCCACCGCAAACTCCAGGTACTTGTATTCGGTGCGGCAGGCCACAAACTGCCGGCGCAGCGCGGTAGTATCGGCCCGGGGGGCCAGCTGTTGCAGGGTGGTGAGGGCGGCGTGTAGCTGGCGCAGGTGCCCGTCGTAGTAGTCCCGGACCTGCTCGGCGGGCGTTTTGTGCAGCACCGCAAACGAGAACAGCAGTCCGGCCAGGCCCAGCAGCAGCGGCCGGCCCACGCGCCGGCGAAAAGAAAGCAGGTTCATTGAAAGTAGATAGTGGCGTCGGGCAACAGGGCCTGGGCCTGGCGGCAGGCTTCGGGGGTAAAGGCGTTGCCCTTCACGATGATGGTTTTCAGCTTGCGCAGCCGGGCCAGGGAGCGGGGCAGGGCTGTGAGCTGGTTGTCGTTGGCAATGAGCATTTCCAGGTTTTGCAGCCGCCCCAGCTGTTTGGGCAGGGCCTTCAGCTGGTTGCCCGACACAATCAGCACCTTTAGCTGCGCGCACTGGCCCAGGCTGGCGGGCAGGTCGGTTAGCTGGTTGTTGGCCAGGTTCAGCTCTTCCAGACGCGTCAGGGTGCCGAGCCGCGCGGGCAGGCGCTCCAGCCGGTTGTCGTTCAGGTAGGCGTAGCGCAGGCGGCGCAGCTGGCCCAGGGCAGCGGGCAGAAACAGCAGCTGGTTGTGGGAGCCGTCGAAGTATTCCAGCCGCCCCAGCTCACTGAGCTGCTCGGGAAACGAGGTGAAGTTGTTCCAGGCCGCCAGCAGAAACCGCAGGCTGTCGAGGCCGCCGATGCTGGGCGGCAGCTCCCGCAGGGCATTCTGGTCGATTTGCAGCTGGGTCAGGCGGTGCAGGTTGCCCAGCGCGGGCGGCAGGTCGAGCAGGCCGTTCTTATTCACGAACAGCACCTGCAGACTATCCAGGCCGGTAAGGGCTTCGGGCAGGTGGCGCAGGTGGTTTTCGTGGGCGTAGAGGCGCCGTAGCCGGGGCAGCCGGTCCAGGCTGGCGGGCAGCTGCTCCAGGGCCTGGCCGCGCAGGTTCAGCTCCCGCACGCAGCCCGGGCGGCTCAGCGCATCGGTCAGGGTGAAGGCGGCCGGGGCGGGGCAGGGCGGGGCTTGGGCCAAACAGGCGTTGCCCCGCAGAAACTGCGAGGCAACGCCGGCTAGCATAACGATAAGAAAGGGTAAGCGCACGAGCTATTGCTTGATAAAAGGCCGGGTAGTGGAGGTCGTGGCCGTCTGGATAACCAGCGTGTAGTGGCCGCCGGGCAGCTTGCTCACCGGCACCCGCAGGCGGTTCAGGCCCTGGGCCAGCACGGCGGATTGCGTCAGCACCCGGGCCCCGAGCGTGTTGAATACCTGCACCGTGGCGGCTTCCCGGCTCAGGCTGGTCAGCTCCACGCTCAGCTCGGCGCCGGCGGTGGGGTTGGGGTACACGTCGGCCTTAGCTAGCTCGGGGCGGGCTTTTTCGGTGGACAGCGTGGTGCCCAGCACGCCGCGGCGGCTGATGACGATGGCCGACGACTTGTTGAACACCACGGCCTGCCCGGCGGCGTCGGTGGTGGCCAGCGTGTTGGTCGGGTCGGGGCTCTGGATGGAGATGAACATAAATTTCTCGTCGGGCGAGAAGGTCATGCCGGTAGGCTCACAGCCGTTGGGCGTCACGGCAAACAGCTCCACGGCGGGGCTGGCCTGGGTGTGGCAGGGGCGCACCACCCACACGTGGTTGCGGCCCCCATCCTGGAGCACGTAGAGGTTGCCCTGCGAGTCGAAAGTCAGGTTGTCGTTGCCGGTGCCCCAGGCTTCGCTCACGGTGGCCGCGCCGTAGCTGATGGGGTAGGTGCGGTTGGTAACGCCGGGCGAGTTGCCCACGAAAACGTCGAAGGCACTGACCGTGCTGCCCGCGTCGGTGAAGCGGTAGGTGGTGCCGGGGCCTTTGGCCGTGAAGTAAATCTGGCCCGTGACGGGGCTGATTTCAATGTCTTCCACGCCGTTGAAGCTAGTGGCGCCCAGGGCCAGGGCGGCGGCGGCGGTGTTGTTGCACTCGGCCGGGGTGGTGTTGGGCACCGGCAGCCAGGTGCCGGTGGTGGCCGTGCCAATGGCCCCGTCGAGCTTCAGGGCGTAGAGCGTGCCGTTGGCGAACTGCCCGGGCGTGGTAGCCACGAACTTATAAACGAAGCTGTTGGCCGAGCCCTCATCGGCGCCCTCGTACACGGTGCGGCGGTCGGCGGCCACTACCACGTTTTCGTGCTTGAAGCGGCCCATTCGCCAGAGCTTGTCGGGCGTGCCGTTGCCGTCCTGGTCTTTCACGGTGCGGGTGGCCGGATCAATTTCCACGTTCCAGCCGAAGTCGAAGTAGCCGTCGTTGTTGCTGTCGGTGGGAGCGGTGGGGGCGTTTTCCTCGCAGGTAATCACCGTACTCCAGGGCGTGACGCCGCCCGAGCAGTTGTTGAACGTGCCCACCACGGGCCCGAAGTTCACCGGGTTTTTGGCCGTCACACCCCAAAGCTTCGTCAGCGGGTCGAAGCTCAGATTCAGCATGCTCACGCCCGAGGTAGCCGCCGCCGAGCCCTCGTGGTTGATGGATAGGTAGCCGCTGGTGCTGCTGCCCCCGATGGGCACGTAGCCGGTGAAGTCGAAGGCTTCCTTCACGTTGCCGTCGGCGGCCGAGGAGTAGGCCGCCCCGCCCTGCACCAGCAGCTGGAAGGTGTGGGTGGCGGGCAGGCGCAGGTCCTGGGGCTGGGTGGAGGGCTGCACCGAGGTGAAGCGGCTGATGTGGTCCTGGGGTAGGGTGGGGCAGGCGGTCTGGGCCCGGGCGGCGGTGCTCAGCAAAGCAGTGGCGGCCAGTAGCGTAGTCGTGTGTTTCATAGAAGCTTGCGTCGGGGTTGAAAGGTGCCGCAAGTACGAAACCGACTGTTGCGTCTGGTTTACCGCTGGGTTAAGAGTACATAAAGGAGCCGTGACGGCAGTGTTACCGCGCCGTCGCCCGGTTGTCGCCGGGGCTTCGGGAGCAACCGGGCGCTTTTGGCAGTCAGAATAACGAGTAACGTTACCGTATTGGCAACGTGGCGGCATTCACCACTTATCCGGCCCGTACCAATGCCGAATACCTGTACAAGTGTTCATTGCTTGTTTTGTGGCTCAATGAAACCCGGTCACGCCAAAACAAAGTCTGGTTAGCCTAATGGTCGTAGCTAATTACTCTCGTTATTTTCCAGCCGTCGGCTCTTTTTTGCCAGATATGAACGAACTTAAATGTGCCACAATCATCTTTCCCGTTTTCCTGGTGACAAAAACGGTGTGTGCCTATTTCAATGGCGCCGTAGTCTTTGATAGGGTATACCTGAAGACTGCCGGGGACAAGCGTTCTTCTTAGTCCATTGTTTTGGCTGAAAAGCCGGCTGGTATTTTCAATAACCTGATTATAGTTCGTTAAGCCTCCTTCGTCATGGTAAAATTCGAGGTCGGCTGCGAATAGTAGCTTTTGTTTCTCAAGGTCCCGGTTGTTGAATGCGTCAAACAACACGCTGTCCATGTGGGCAATAGTGTTGTATAGCTCTTTCGATGCCGGTGTGTATGATTTTGCTGCCTCGCTACTGCTGGGTCGGGAAATAGAACAAGCGGTAGTAATCCACGCCAAGGTTATATAAACAACAGCGGTCCTTATTCTTTTCATAGGCTCTTTTTAACGTTTTGCGTTGCCTGCAGGTAACGGTTTGGGGCTTGGCGTTCGGGTGGGTTTCGGAATACAACACTGTCAACCAGCACTGGATTTGAATAGACGCACAAAGCTCCCAGTTTGCACGTCACTCAGCCTGAAGTAAAACCCGTGTTATGGGCAGCTATTCTTTTCTGTCCCATAGTTCTAGCATGGCGGTCAAGTCGTGGTATTCTTCTGCAAATGCACCGTCCAGGGTTCCGAATCTGCTTTTAAACTCTTTAAAATATTGTCTTGCGTTTTTGTTGCCCGAAATTGTTGCAATAAAAAGTTTGTTCGCTAATTTCATTTTACTGTCGTTAAGACCTGGTGTTGCTGTTTTATACATTTTCAAAACAGTTTGAATTTCGTCTTGGCTGTATTTCCTGATTTGTCTGTTAACCGTAACCTCTCTAATTACTTTCTGTCCGCTGAAAAATATTTTTTCTGTTGTCCAAACGGTTTCCTGATATTTTAGGCCCTTTCCTGTTGGTAGATTACGAAGGTTGTCAACAAGTAATACGTCTTTGTTGACTCTGAGTCGGCAAGTCAGCGTCGCACCCCAAAAGTTAATGATTTTGCCTTGTCCGCAGGCGGCAAGAATAAACTCCGAAAAAGTTGCCGGCTTGCTGTCAGGGTTTTTGTAGCCACACAAAACAATTGTTTTGCCATTGGAAAGATGAAAAGTCGTATCGGATTTTGTTCCCGCATATTGAGTTTTCGGGCAGTCACACGACGTTGCCTTTGTTTGTCCGTAAATGGAAGGCAAAGTCAGAAAGGTCAGTATGATTGCTATGAGGGTTGACGTCATTATAGTTGCTTGTAACGTTTGAATTGCCGCTACTCAACGGCACTGTATGTAGCGGCAATCCGCCCATAGTACATTACTGAGTAGCGCAATGCAGGTCAATATAGCTAGGAGTACGCTACTTGGTGTTTTCCATAGCGAAGGTTAATAAGCGGGTAGTTATTTCGGTAGTCTTGCTACCGGCGTGGCCTGGCCGATCCTGAATCATTCGGCTATCGGTTGGGGTAAAGAGTGAGCACCTGCTTCCGGTCATCAGCTTCTGCTGTTCGCCACCCCGAGCGTATACCCCGGTCGTAGGGTGGGCAGCTTGGCAGGATAAGTGGTTCCTTGCCGTTCGGATTGCCACCCGCCCGCGCTGCGAAGCGGCTTCTTCCCCCTACATTCGCCTTTATGCACCGTCTCTTACTGCTTTTGCTGCTGGCCGCCCCGGCCTGCGTGCCCCTGGGTACGCCCATCACCGACCCCAACGCCGCCCGGCAGCCGGGGCAGCAGCGCCCCCCGGAGTACTACGCCGACAAAGCCCTGCGCTACGAAGACTACGTGTATGACCCCGACGTGCGCACCGTGCAGTGCTACGTCGGCACGGGGGTGAATACGGAGGTGTTTCAGCCCCCCATCGTGCCTATCAGCCAGCAGCAGCCCATCGTGCTGGAGTTCGATTTGCTGGGCAGCAGCTCGGAGCGGATGACGGCCAAGCTGGTGCACTGCGACGCCGACTGGAAGCCCTCGGTGCTGACCGACATGCAGTTTCTCAACGAAATCAACGAGTTTCTCATCACCGATTACCGCACGGGCGTCAACGTGAAGGTGCCGTACTACCATTACCGGATGCAGGTGCCGCGCGTCAAGCTCAGCGGCAACTACCTGCTGGTGGTGAGCGGGGCGGGGGGCGTGCCGGTGCTCAGCCGCCGGCTATTGGTGTATGAAAACAGCGTGGAAGTAGCCATCCGCCAGGGCATTCCGGTGGCCGGGCAGGAGCGCTACACCCTGCAACAGGTTGATTTCTCCATCGGCTACGGCGGCTTCAACATCGTGAATCCCAGCCAGGAGATAAAGGTGATGCTGCGCCAGAACTTCCGCTGGGACAACGCCAAAACCAACCTGCGCCCCACCTTCGTGCGCGACGCCGAGCGGCGGCTCGACTACCAGTACTTCAACTTCGAAAACGCCTTTGCCGCCAGCAGCGAGTTTCGCTACGCCGACCTGCGCTCCTTGCGCGTAGCCGGGGCCGGCGTGGCCCAGCTCGACCCGGCCGCCTCGCCCCGGGCCGTGGTGCTCAGCCCCGAAGCCACCCGCAACGGCCAGAGCTACTCCCAGTTCGACGACATCAACGGGCAGCGCGTGATTGAGAGCCGCGAGTACGGCAACGGCGCCACCAATGCCGACTACGCCAACGTCACGTTTCAGCTGCGGGCCCCGTCGGCCGCGCCGGGCCCGGTTTACGTGTTCGGGGCCCTGTCCGACTGGCAGCTGAAGGACGAGTTCAAGCTGACCTACAACGAGGAGCAGAAGCAGTACACCGGCACGGCCTTGCTCAAGCAAGGCTACTACAACTATTACTACGTGGTGGGCAAGCCCAGCGGCCCGCCCGACGACGTGTACTTCGAAGGCAGCCACCAGGAAACCGAAAACCAGTACGACCTGCTCGTCTACTACCGCCCGCCCGGCACCCGCGCCGACCTGCTCATCGGCTACCAGATGCTGGCCGTAAACAGCCGCAGGCCTTGAGGTGAGGTGGTGAATGAGTGAATGAGTGAGGTTTTCGTTCTGTCATCCTGAATGTCGCGAAGCAGAGTGAAGGACCTTCCTACCCTGGCCCACCGCGGTTTGTGCCAATGTGCAAAAGCCCTTTGCCGCAACAGTGGTAAAGGGCTTTTATGCGTTGAATGAGCCTTGTCACTTAGGGGAGGAAGGTCCTTCACTCTGCTTCGCGACGTTCAGGATGACAGAACGAACAACCAACAACTAACAACTAACAACCGACAACCAACAACTAACAACTAATACTTCCCTTCCGCGCCGCCGCCGCCGGAGCTGCCGCCGCCGAACTGGAAGCCGGGCTCGGGGGCCTGCATCGTGTTGGCCGCCACGTGCGACATCACCACCGATTCCAGGTTCAGGATGCTGAGGCCGGGGCTGTCGGCGGGCTCGGCGGTGAGGCCGTGGCGGGCCGGGCGCAGGTAGCGCATGGCCCAGCCCGCCACCACAATCAGGACCGCGCCGCCCAGGGTGAGGGCCCACTCGGGCGGCAGCACCGAGCGGTAGAAGCGGTAGGTGAAGAGCGAAAAGGCCAGGGCCAGCAGGCCGGTGTGCAGGAAAATCCGGTCGGCGCGGCGCAGGCCCAGGTAGAGGTAGAGCAGCGGAATGGCGACGGTAAACAGGTAGAACAGCGGGGCAAAGCTGATCTGCACCGAATTGGGTAAGCCCAGGAGCAGGGCATTGACTTCGCGCACCACCAGGTAGTTGCCGGCCAGGTAGAAGCAGGCCAGGGCCAATACTTTCACCGTGCGCACGCAGGTGCGGTAGTAGAGGTAGTCGGGGCGGCGGGTTAGCCACTGCACCACCTGGTAGGCCAGGGCGCAGGCCAGCATCAACCCGAAGGGCAGCAGGGCCTTGCCCAGGGCCGAGGGCAGCAGCAGGGTCACGACGATGCCCAGGTACAGGAAAAAGCTGACCGCGCCCAGCACCGGGTCGGCGTAGCGGATGGCGGCCAGCACCACCAGCACCAGCAGGGGCAGCAGGTAGAGCCACAGCACGCCCCGCCCGAGCAGGATTTCGGGGTCGACGAAGTTGGGCAGGGCCAGGCTGTAGAACGACAGCAGCGTGGCCCCCGCGTACCCCAGGCCGCAGTACAGCAGGGCATTGTCGACGCCCGAGCGGTAGAGGTGGTTGGATGTAATCAGCGTCTCGAGCAGGACGAACGTGCCCACCCCGCACAGCATACAGCCCAGCAGCAGCCGCCACTCCCAGCTGTGGGAGCCGCCGGACGCGCCCTGGCTGACGAACAAAAACACCACCCCCGACACGCCCGACACGGCGAAGCAGGTGAACAGGAACAGCGCCACCTTCACGAACAGGTGGGGCTCGTAGAAATCGGTCGGGAAAGCCTGCCTGACGCTTTCGGCCTGCTCCGGCGTCAGCAGGCCGGTTTTGGCCCAGCGCCGGGCCGTGTCCTGCACCAGGCGGTTGAAGATTCCCTGCTCGTTATAGGCCTTTCTCGTCATGGCTCGCCACTATTTTTTTCAGGTTGAGAAGCAACAGCACCACGCCCACGGTAGACAGCGGGAAGTAAAAGAACAGCAGCCCCTCCAGCCCGGGAATCAGCTCCACCACCTGGAACATCAGGTACGTAACGGCCACGTAGCCGTACAAGGCGCCCAGCAGCACGAACACGTAGGAGTGGGTGCGGCGCGCGTACCAGACCAGGGCCGCGCTTAGCCCGATGATGAGCAGGGCGGCCAGCACCGGCGGCATAAATCCCTGGTCGTAGGGGCCGCTGAGCAGGGCCGTGCAGGCCGCCAGCAGGGCTACGTTGCTGCCCAGCAGCAGGTAGGTGTAGCCGAAGTGCTTTTTGCGGTCCTGGTACTCGGAAACCAGGCCCACGGCCGCCAGCCCCAGGCCCAGCACCAGAGCCACTGCCCCGAGGTGGGGCACGGCGAAGTCGTTCTGGGTGAAGGCCGACAGCGGGGCGATGCTCACGCCCACCCAGGCCGCCAGCCCGGTAATGGCCATCGACAGCACGCCCCGGTGGTCGAAGCGGTAGGCGCAGACGAAGAACACCACCGTGGGCAGCAGCACCAGCAGGCCGTAACGGGTGCCAAACAGGTTGTACTGGTATTGCAGGTAGCCCAGCAGCGTGAGCAGCGTGAGGCAGCCCAGCAGCAGGGCGTAGTCGGCCCCGGTGCTGGGGTTGGGGTTTTGCTGCCACGTAAACGGCTGCCGCTTCCGGTAGGCGTAGCCGAAGCCCGCCGCCGACACCAGCGCAATCAGGCCCACGATGACGCCGTGGCCCAGCGTGTCGATGTTCTGGTAGATGAGCAACCCCAGGCCGGTGCTCAGCAGCGTGACGCCCAGGGAAAGCAGGGTGCGCAGCTCGTAATACAGCGAAAAGGGCTTTTCCCGCTCGTAGGTGGCAATGCCAGCGGCCTGCTCCTCCGAAATCAGGTGCAGGGCCCGCAACGACGCCAGGATTTTATCGGTCATAGGGCAGAGGTAAAAAGTAGGGGAGGGCCGCCGGCGGGTAAACATAGAGTTTTCCCGATTATCCGCCCCTGTTTTGGCCCCGGCAACCCGAAGACGTACCTGCTCAAGCGAAAACGAGAAGGTACTGCAGAGGTGGAGTACCTTCTAAAAATAAAAAAGGTTGGTACGCCACGATTGGAGTACCTTCTAAAAATAAAAAGAGAAGGTACGCCAGCTGTGGCGTACCAATCAGAAATAAAACGAGAAGGTACGCCAGCCGGCGTACCTCGTGCGGCCGGCGCGTGGGGCGACAACCAAACTTTTGGCGTAGCGTTGCACCAACACTCTCGTTCTACCCACCTGACCTGATGAAAAACACCCTCCCGCTGGCCGCCGCCCTGCTGCTGACCTCCGCCTGCGCCACCAACCCCGTCACCGGAAAAAAAGAAGTCATGCTCGTCTCGGAAGGGCAGGAGCTGGCCATGGGCCAGCAGTCCGATCCGGCCGTGACGGCTCAGTTTGGCCTCTATCCGGATCAGAAGCTGCAAAAGTTCATCAATGACAAGGGCAAGGCCATGGGCGCCGTGTCGCACCGGCCCGAGCTGACGTACCAGTTCCGCGTCGTCGACTCGCCCATCATCAACGCCTTTGCCATTCCCGGCGGCTACGTGTATTTCACCCGGGGCATTATGGCCCATTTCAACAACGAGGCGCAGTTTGCCGGCGTGCTGGGTCACGAAATCGGCCACGTCACGGCCCGGCACTCGGCCAAGCAGCAAACCAACGCCATTATCGGGCAGGTGGGCCTGCTGGGGGCCATGATTGCCTCGCCCCGCCTGGCCCAGTTTGGCGAGCAGGCCTCGCAGGGCCTGCAGCTGCTGTTTCTCAAGTTCGGGCGCGACGACGAAAGCCAGTCCGACGAGCTGGGCGTGCAGTACTCCAGCAAAATCGGCTACGACGCCTCCCAGATGGCCGATTTCTTCCAGACCCTGCAGCGCGAGCAGGAAAAAAGCCAGACCCAGGCCATTCCCGACTTCCTCTCGACCCACCCCAACCCGGCCGACCGCTACAACCGCGTGCACCAGCTGGCCGACCAGTGGAAGCAGCAGAACGGCAACCCCACGAACCTGAAAATCAACCGCGACCAGTACCTGCGCCTGATCGACGGCATCGTGTACGGCGAAGACCCGCGCCAGGGCTTCGTGGAAAACAACGCCTTTTACCACCCCGAGCTGAAGTTCCGCTTCCCGGTGCCCGCCGGCTGGAAGCACCAGAACACGCCCCAGCAGTTTCAGATGGCCGACCCCGCCGGCAAGGCCCTGATGATGCTGGCCCTCGCCCCCGGCGCCTCCCTCGACGAAGCCGCCCAGGCCCTGGTAAAGCAGTTTAGCCTCCAGCCCACCGACTCGCGCCGCGTCACCGTGGGCGGCTTCCCGGCCCTGGCCTTCGTGGCCGACCAGGTGCAGCAAGACCCCCAAACCGGGCAGCAGGTGGCCGGCGTGCGCACCCAGGTCTACCTGATTCAGGACGGCAAGACCATCTACGTGCTGCTCGGCGCGGCCGCCCCCGCCGACTTTCCCGGCTACCAGCCCACGTTTAGCAGCACCATGGAAGGCTTTGCCCGCCTCACCGACCCCAACAAGCTGAACCGCCAGCCCGAGCACGTGCGCGTCAAGACCCTGAAGCTGCGCAGCTCCCTGAGCCAGGCCCTGAAAACCAACGGCGTCCCCGAAAGCCGCCTCGAGGAAATGGCCATTCTCAACGGCATGCAGCTCAACGAGCAGGTCAACGCCGGCTCCCTGATTAAAGTGGTGGGTAAGTAACCCCACCCCAACCCTCGCCGCTTGATGCGCGGAATCCTCCGGGAGAGGGGCTTAGGTTAGCACTGCAATGACTTCTAAGCCCTGTAAAGATGTCGTTGTAATGGTAAAATAAGCCCCTCTCCCGGAGGATTCCGCGCATCAAGCGGCGAGGGTTGGGGAGGGGTCCAGGTTTGGCAGGTTTTTTGGCTTGCGTTGCCTAACTGCTGCATTTTGCCGCGGCCAGGGTGATGGTTCTCCCGGTTTGCAACCCTGCCCACACCCCGGCCGTTGCAAGCTCATCCTTTCCCACACGACGCGGCCCGGGCCGCTTTTCTGACCTATGAAATCTTCCCTCAAGCGCGGCCTCTCCACGGGTGCCTTCCTGCTTCTGTTGCTGCCTTTGGGCGGTTCTATCAGCTCCGCTCCGGCCTCAACGCCCCTCACGCTCAACCTGGCCCCCTTGCAGGGCCCCAAGCCCGACCCGGCCGTGCTGGCCCAGTTTGGCCTGTATAGCAACGCCACCCTGCAAAAGCTCATCGACACGAAGGGCCAGCAGATGAACAAAGTCTCGGACCGCCCCGGCGACTACGGCTTCACCATCGTTGATTCGCCGGTCATCAACGCCTTTGCCACCCCCGACGGCCACGTGTATTTCACCCGGGGCATCATGGCCTACTTCAACAACGAGGCGCAGTTTGCCGGCGTGCTGGGCCACGAGCTGGGCCACATCACCGCCCGCCACGGCCAGAAGCAGCAGACGCGCAGCACCATCAGCAGCATCCTGCTGGGCGTGGGCTCGGTGGTGTCGCCGGGCCTGGTGGGGCGCTTTGCCCAGCCCCTGTCGCAGGTGGTGGGCCTGGGGCTGCTCAAATACGGCCGCGACGCCGAGAATGAGGCCGACGTGCTGGGCGTGAAGTATTCGACCAAAATCGGCTACGATGCCGCCAACATGGCCGACTTCTTCCAGACCCTGCAACGCACCGAGGCGCAAAGCGGGGCCGGCGGCATTCCCACGTTTCTGAGTACCCACCCCAACTCGGCCGACCGCTACACCCGCGTGAAAGGCCTGGCCGCCCAGGCCAAGCAGCAGGCCGGCTCGGCCCGACTGGCCGTCAACCGCGACACGTACCTGCGCTCCATCGAGGGTCTGCCCTTCGGCGAAGATCCGCGCCAGGGCTTCGTGGAAGGCGGCACCTTCTACCACCCTGACTTGAAGTTCCGCTTCCCCGTGCCTTCGGGCTGGAAGCACCAGAACTCGCCCGAGCAGTTTCAGATGGCCGAGCCCAACGGCAAAGCCCTAATGGCCCTGGTGCCCGCTCCCGGCTCGTCGCTCGATGCCGCCGCCGAGGCGCTGGTGAAGCAGCTGAGCCTGCAGAATGCCCAGGCCAGCCGCACCACCATCAACGGCTTTCCCGCCGTAGCCATCCAGGCCGACCAGGTAACGCAGGAGCAGTCGGCCAAAACGCTGAGCTACCTGATTCAGGACGGCAAAAGCATCTACGCCTTCATCGGCCTGACGGCCCCGGCCTCGTTTGGCACCTACGCCCCGGTCTTTACCCAGGTAGCCCAGGGCTTTGCCCGCCTCACCGACGCCAGCAAGCTGAACCGCCAGCCCGAGAAAATCCGCATCAAATCGGTGAAAACCGCCACGACGCTCTCGGCCGCCCTGGCCGCCAACGGCGTGCCCAGCGCCCGGCGCGAGGACATGGCCATTCTCAACGGCATGCAGCTCACGACCAAGCTCCCGGCCGGGACGCTGTTTAAGGTGGTGGGGAAGTAGATAATGGAATATGGTCTATAATATCTTCGAATCGATAGAAGATATTATAGACCATATTCTATCTGTGAATACAGATTCTGATTCTCCAAAATCGGATTTAAAAGTCAGGTGTGTTGGGATACTTTTATACTCTTGTATTTTTGAGTTAAAAGCAGGTTTTATTTTCGATATATATTGATAAGCTACAACCGACATAAAATATTTCTTGTCTTCATTTGATATGTCAGCTGTATTGACGCTGTCAATTATGTTATTAATCATTTCCAATAACTTTTCAAGTTCAAATAACTTGGGCAGTGATTCGAAAGGATCCAAGCCTTGGTTTGAATAGTAGTTGATTAAATTAGGTAAGACCTTGATATAAGCGCTGAAAGCGCTGGCGCCTTTATATGGGATGATTTCTTTGTCTACTTCCCTGACTCCTCCTTCTGTGATAGTTGTTTTTGTGTTACTTGTGTAGCTAAAATCATTGATATCATTTCTGATGGTGTTGATATTCTCAGCTAAATAAAATAACTTTTTTCGCGCATTTTCTTCTTTTTGTTGCTGTTCAAACTGCTTTCTTACTAGTTCATTGGCATCTATCTGTGCTCTTAATGCATAGAATACTAAAATTGCTCCTATTAAATTAGTAATTGGAGCTGTTATGCCCCCTATTGTATCTCCAATAGGGCCTGTCTCTTGGAAATTAATTATTCCAAACGTGCGTGTGAAAATAAACGGACTTATTACAGTCAATACCACGCCAGCGAGAAGCCACAGTTTAACGCTCTTCATAGAAAAGATTATAAAAATGCCCCGGTCGAATACCAACCGGGGTGTTGAAGGTACTGGTTGCCGCTGAAAAAGCTGCCGCTGCTACGCCTGCCGCCGCAACTCGGTTTTGAGCACCACCGTGGAGCCGCCCGCACGGCCTTCGATGGTGGCGGCTACCGGTGACGGGCAGGCGCCAAGCAGGTGCTACCAAGGCTGAAATAAAAGTGGCACCTTGCGGCCAAAGCCACCGCCTGAAACTATTCGGCTTTCCCCATTCACTTTGAGTACGACAATGAAGCAGATGCCTCTGCGTAGGCTTCGACAACTACTGTTTTGCAGTTTCCTGAGTACAGTTCTGCCGTACCAGCTGGCGCTGGGCCAGCATACTTCAAGCACAGTTGGTACCGTACCGCACCTCATCGACCAGCAGGGCCGGGTGTGGGAGGCCGCCGCGCCTGGCCTGCAGCTGACCGAAAACCAGCGCCGCACCCGCTTCACCACCCGCAACGGCCTGAGCAACGATACCGTCACGGCCCTGGCCGGGGATGCCGGCGGGCAGGTGTGGGTCGGGACGCGGGAAGGGTTGCTGGTGTACGAGGGCCCGGGCTTTCGGGAAATTACCTACCAGGACGGCTTGCCCAGTAAGCAGATCAACGCTCTGTATCAGGCCGCCGACGGGCCGCTCTGGGTTGGGACCAGCAGCGGGGCCGTGCGCGTCGAAAACCGCCGCCTGACGCCCGTAGCGGCCCTGCGCGGGCTCGACGTGCAGTTTATCGGGGAGGACGCGCGCAGCTGGGTATTCGTGACCCGGCAGGGTATCCGGCGCGTGACCAAGGAGCCGCCTTTCCAGTGGCAATGGCTGGGCGCGGCGGCCGTCGGGGCGGGGCTGCTCGGGGGCGGGTTCTGGGTGCGGCGCCGCAGGCAGCGCGGGCAGCACGTGCAGCTGCGCCTGGCCCAAACCGAGCAGCAGGCCCTGCTGGCCCAGATGAATCCGCACTTCGTGTTTAACTCCCTGCAGTCGATTCAGAAATACATTCTGCGCCACGAGGCCGAAGCCGCCCAGCACTACCTGACCCGCTTCGGCAGCCTGATGCGGCTGATCCTGGAACAGTCGCGCCAGCCGCTGCTGAGTGTGCGCACCGAGCTGAATCTGCTACGTACCTATCTGGAATTGGAGGCGTTGCGCTTCGAGCAGCAGTTTGCCTACGAGGTGACGGCCGACGAGGCGCTGCTGGAGGAGGAAATTCCGGCCATGCTGCTGCACCCGTTCGTGGAAAATGCGGTGTGGCACGGGCTGGCCCACCACATCGGGCAGGGCCGGGTGGCGGTGCGCATCAGCGGGGAAGGGGAGTATGTGGTGGCCGTGGTGGAAGACAACGGCATCGGGCGGGAGCGGGCGGCCGGGCAGCGCGGCACCCACGCCGGCTTTCCGTCCCGGGGCATGGCCATCGTGCAGGAGCGGGTGGCGCTGCTGAATCGGCGGGCCCGGCTGTCCATCACCATTGACATTACCGATTTGGGAAGCCCTAGCCGGGAAGCCACCGGCACCCGCGTGGTGGTGCGCATTCCGCGGCAGCACGCATAAAGCGCCGTTGTTAAAAATGAAACGTCATGTCGACCGCAGGGAGACATCTCGCGTGCTGAGGTATGGTTACTATCCTAACTTAAACACGCGAGATGTCTCGCTTTACTTGACATGACAGCCGGTTTTGGGCTTCTATTGGCTTTTCAGCTATAGTCTGACTTACCTTGCTGCCCAATCCATTACCACCGATCTGCCCGTGACCCGCACCATCCTTATCGACGACGAAACCAACACCCGGGAAGCCCTGCGGGCCCTGCTGGAGCATTATTGCCCCGAGGTGACCATCATCGGGGAGGCGGCTTCGGCCGAGGAGGGCTTGGCGCTGCTGCGCCGCGAAACGCCCGATCTGCTGTTTCTGGACGTGGAAATGCCTCTGGGCTCGGGCTTCGATTTGCTCGATATGCTGGGCGCGGCCTCCTTCGACATCATCTTTACCACGGCCCACGACCGGTACGCGCTGCGGGCCATCAAGTTCTGCGCCCTCGACTACCTGCTCAAGCCCGTGGGCGTGGCCGATTTGCGCGAGGCCGTGGCCAAAACCCAGCGCCAGAAAGCGCCCGTAGCCGCCCAGCTGCACACCCTCTACGACAATATGCGCGAGCGGACCGGCCTGGCCGGCAAAGTGGTGCTGCCCACCATGCAGGGCTTCGAGGTGGTGGACGTGGCCCGGGTGGTGCGCTGCCAGTCCGACGACAACTACACGCTCTTCGTGCTCGACGGCAAGGAGCGGATTCTGGTCAGCCGCACGCTCAAAGAATACGAGGAGCTGTTTGCCGACTACGGCTTTATCCGCGTCCACCAGTCCCACCTCATCAACGCGGCCCACGTGAAGCGCTACATCAAGGGCAGCGGCGGCTACGTGCAACTCACCGACGACTCGATTATCGAAGTTTCTCGCCGCAAGAAGGACGAGTTGATGAAGCGGTTTCAGGTGTGAGCGAGGGGCTACAAAGGCCGTCATGCAGAGCATGTGGCGTGCGGTCGTTGACCCCACCCCAACCCCTCCCCTCTGGGAGAGGGGCTTATTTTACTATTACAACGACACTAGTTACTACTACTACGACACTAGTAAAAGTCGTTGCCAAAGTAAAATAAGCCCCTCTCCCAGAGGGGAGGGGTTGGGGTGGGGTGCAACGTCAGCACGCGAGATGCTTCGCTGCGCTCTGCATGACGTTCTGTTGAGTTCCAAAACGGCTTCTAAGTCAACCCGGCCGGATTCCGGCCGGGGGCTACCACTTACTCATTCCCGGTTGCCGGGCGCGGATAAGAAAGGCATGTTTACGACAGAAAACCGCGTGGCAGGCGCCGCGACACCGCTCCTAAACTCCTTTCCAGCATGGACCTAATCATCAAAAACCTGTCGAAAACCTACCCCAACGGGGTCAAGGCCCTCGACAACGTGAGCTTAACCATTCCGCAGGGCATGTTTGGCCTGCTCGGCCCCAACGGCGCCGGCAAAAGCTCCCTGATGCGCACCATTGCCACTTTGCAGGCCCCCGACAGCGGCAGCATCCACCTCGACGCCATCGACGCGCTGCACGACCAGATGGCCCTGCGCCGGGTGCTGGGCTACCTGCCCCAGGAGTTTGGCGTCTACCCGCGGGTGTCGGCCGAGGAGCTGCTCGACCACATGGCCGTGGTCAAGGGCCTGGTAAACCGCCAGGAGCGGCGCGAGACGGTGAAGGCCCTGTTGGAGCAAACCAACCTGTATGAGGTGCGCAAGCGCAGCATCAGCACGTTTTCGGGTGGCATGAAGCAGCGCTTCGGCATTGCCCAGGCCCTGATCGGCAATCCGCTGCTCATCATTGTGGATGAGCCCACCGCCGGCCTCGACCCGGGGGAGCGGAACCGGTTTTACAACCTGCTGAGCGAAATCGGGGAAAACATCATCGTGATTCTGAGCACCCACATCGTGGACGACGTGCGGGAGCTGTGCCGCAACATGGCCATCATCAACGAGGGCCGGGTGCTGTTTGCCGGTGAGCCCCAGGCCGCCATGCACGAGCTGCGGGGCCGCATCTGGGAACGGACCATCGACAAGGCCGAGCTGGCCGAGTACCAGCAGCAGTACCAGGTGATTTCGACCAAGCTGCTGGCCGGGCAGCCCCTGCTGCACGTGGTGGGCGAGGAGCTGGCGCCGGCCGGGTTCCAGGCCGTGGAGCCTAGTTTGGAAGACGTGTTTTTCTCCACCATTCAGGGGAGAGGCCACGCCGTGCAATCCACTCTTCTTCCTGCCTAAGCCCCGCCGCCATGTTTACCGCCTTTCTCCGCTTCGAGCTGGCCACCTGGCGCAAGCAGCCGCTCACGTATATCTTCCTGGCCGTCACCTTCGGAATGACGTTGCTGGCCATGCTCTGGCCCAGCCTGCAAATGGGGCAGGATTTGCGCAACCTGCACGTCAACGCGCCCTTCGCCATCCTGAGCCGGGCCGGGGCCATGACCATGCTCTGCCTGCTCTTCATCACGGCCATTATGGCCAGCACCGCCACCCGCGACTCGGGCTCGGGCTACGCGCAAGTGCTCTACGCCGCGCCCCTCGAAAAAGCCGCCTACCTCTGGGGCCGCTTCCTGGGCGGGGTGCTGGTGGCGGTGCTGGCTTTGCTGGGGTTGCTGCTGGCGGTGTTGCTGGGTACGCTGCTCAACGAGCCGGCCCGGGTGGGCGCGTTTCAGCTGGCGCCCTACGTGCAGGCCATTAGCCTGTTCATCGTGCCCAACGTGGTGCTGGCCGGGGCCATTATCTACTGCCTCACGGTGCTGACGCGCAACACCGTTTACGCCTTTATTGCCGCCCTGGGGCTGATGGTGGGCTTCCTGCTGGTGGGCCTGTTCACGCCCAACCTCGACACCCCGGCCAGCGTGCTGCTACTCGACCCGTTTGGCCTGCGCACCCTGCACGCATTAACCAAGTACTGGACGGTGGCCGAGAAAAACACCGCCGTGCCGGAGTTCGTCGGGCCGCTGCTCACCAACCGCCTGGTGTGGCTGAGCATTGCCGGGGCGCTGATGGGCCTCACCCACGGCCTGTTTTCCTTCACTACTGCCACCGGCAAAGTTAAAAAGCAGCGCCTGGCTGAGCCCGTAGCCCCGGCCCGACCCGCCGCGCCCACGCCCCGGCCCCGGGTGCAGCCCCGCCACGACCGTAGCGCCGCGCTGGTGCAGCTCACCGAGCAAACCCGCCTCGACTTGCTGGGCATTCTCAAATCGGTGCCGTTCTGGATACTGCTGGGAGTGGGCATGCTCAATTTGCTCAGTATCGCGGCCACGGCCTCGGAGCGGGAAGGCGGCCATTTCTTCCCGGTCACCTACACCATGCTCGACCTGATTAACGGCACCTACGGCCTGTTCGTCGTGGCGGTGCTGGTGTACTACGGCGGGGTGCTGGTGTGGAAAGAGCAGGACGCCCGCCTCGACGGTATCCTGGACGCTTCGCCCCGGCCTTCCTGGGTGCCTTACACGGCTAAAATGCTGACCCTGGTCTTCATTGCCGCCTTTTTGACCACGATGGGCGTGCTGGTGTGCGTGGCGGCCCAGGCCTTGCAGGGCTACACCAACTTCGAGTGGAGCCTCTACGGACAGGCTGTGTTCGGCATCGAGTTTACCCGCTACGTGATGGTGGCCGTGGGCACGGTATTTCTGCACGTGCTGCTGCGCAACAAGTTTCTGGCCTACGGCCTGACGGTGGCCATTATCCTATTCCAGGCCATCAGCGGGGCCGCCCTCGACTGGAACAACAACCTGCTGCGCTTCGCCGACACGCCCGCCTTTACGTATTCCGACATGAACGGCTTCGGGCCTTTCGCCGAGAGCATCGTGTGGTTTAAGCTCTACTGGACGGCCTTTTGCGTGCTGCTCGTGGCCCTCACCGCCGGGCTCTGGGTGCGGGGCCGGGCCGTGGGCGGGGCGTTCAGTGCTACCCAGCTGCGGCAGTCGTTTACACCCGCGCTGCGGGCCGTGGCCGCCACCGGCCTCGTTGCCTGGCTGGGCCTGGGCGCCTGGATTTACTACAACACCGCCGTGCGCAACGACTACGCCACCCTGGCCGAGGATCAAGGTCTGCAGGCTGATTATGAAAAGCTATACAAGCGCTACGAGCACGCCCCCCAGCCCCGCGTCACGGCCGTCAATCTGCAAATCGACCTCACGCCCGCGGCCCGCGCCGTGCAGGTGAAAGGCCAGCTCACGCTCCGGAACAAAACCGGCCGCCCACTCGATACTCTGCTTGTGTCCTACAGCGGCTACCTGGAAAACTACCAGTTCCGCATCCCCGGAGCCCGGCCCGGGCTGAACGACCAGCGCCGGCACTTCCGCAGCTTCGTGCTCCGGCCCGCCCTGGCCCCCGGCGACTCGCTGGTACTCGGCTACTCGGCCCAGTACCGGGCCCGGGGTTTCGAAAACAAGGTTTCCCGGCCCCTGATTAACGGCAACGGCACCTTCCTCAACAACTTCGACCTGGCGCCCACCATCGGCTACACCCGCAACCTGGAGCTGGAAAACGCCACCGACCGGGCCAAGTTCGGCCTACCCGAGCGGGCCCGCATGGCCCCGCAATCCGACTCGGCGGCCTACGCCAATACCTACATTTCCACCGACGCCGACCGGCTGCGCTTCGAGGCCACGGTCAGCACCAGCCCCGACCAGATTGCCGTGGCCCCCGGCTCTTTGCTCAAGGAATGGCAGCAGAATGGCCGCCGCTACTTCCACTACCGCCTGGCCGCGCCGGTGCTCAACTTTTACTCCATCACCTCGGCCCGCTACCAGGTGCGGCGCGAGCGGCAGAACGGCGTCGACCTGGAAATCTACTACCACCCCGGCCACCCGTATAACCTGGACCGGATGATGAAGTCCATGCGCGCCTCGCTGGCTTATTACGGGCAGCAGTTTGGGGCGTATCCGCAGCAGCAGGCCCGCATCATCGAGTTTCCGCGCTACCAGCAGTTTGCCCAGGCGTTTCCCGGTACCATGCCTTATTCCGAAGGCCTCGGCTTTATTGCCCAAACCAGCCCCGACGACCACGACGTGGACCGCACTTACCGCCTCGTGGCCCACGAAATGGCCCACCAGTGGTGGGGCCACCAGGTTACCGGCGCGGCGGTGCAAGGCGCTACCTTTATGTCCGAATCCGTGTCCGAATACCTGTCGACGCTGATGCTGGAGCGGCAATATGGCCCCGCGCGGGTGCTGAAGCTGCGCCGCTATGCCCAGGACTACTACCTGCGGGGCCGGGCCAGTGAGAAGGTGCGGGAGCTGCCCTTGCTCTACAACGAGGACCAGCCCCATATTCACTACGCCAAAGGCTCCCTGGCGCTGTACTCGCTACGCAGCTACCTGGGCGAGCAACGCCTCCACGCCGCCCTCGGCCAGTTTATGCGCGACTACCAGGACCGCCCCGCCCCGTACCCCTCCTCTGAAGACCTTTACGGCTACCTCCTGCGCGCCACGCCTGACTCGCTGCAGTACTTGGTAGCCGACCAGCTCAAGCGCATCACCCTCTACGACAACCAGGTGCGGGAAGTAGCCTACCAGCGCCGGCCCGACGGCCGCTACCAGGTCACGGTGCAGATGGAAGCCCACAAGCGCTACGCCGACGAACTGGGCCAGGAAACCGAAGCGCCCCTGCACGATTACCTCGACCTGGCCCTCTACGGCACCAACAACAAAGTACTGACCCGCCAGCGCCTGCTGGTCACGGCCCCGCGCAAAGTGGTGCGCTTCACCGTGGCCGCCGCGCCCGAAAAAGCCGTTCTTGACCCAGATCTGCTGCTCGTAGACCGCCGGCCGGAAGACAATACCCTGGCCGCCTTCGCAATGAAGTAAGCCGGAAACGCGTGGCTCATACGTCAGTAAAAAAGCCCCGGCCAATCATGGTCGGGGCTTTTTTGCATTGTGCCTTAGTAAGCCGCGGGCAGCTAGGCTTTCTTCAGAAACTCCGTCTTGAGTACCATCGTCGAGCCGCCGGCGCGGCCCTCAATTTCGGCCGGGCTGTTAGTTAGGCGAATGTTCTTGACCACCGTGCCGCGCTTGAGTGTGAGCGACGAGCCTTTCACTTTCAGATCCTTAATCAGCGTCACCGAGTCGCCCTCGGCGAGCAGGTTGCCGTTGCTGTCTTTTACGTCCATGAGGGGAAGTATTTGGGGAAGATGTGGCTTTTAGAACGTCATGTCGACCAGCGGGAGACATCTCGCGTGCAATGGTAATTAAGTTACTACTGCACGCGAGATGTCTCCCGCTGGTCGACATGACGTTCTGTTGTGTTGCGCAATTACACGTTGAAGCGGAAGTGCATGATGTCGCCGTCCTGCACCACGTAGTCCTTGCCTTCCACGGCCATCTTGCCGGCTTCCTTGATTTTGACCTCGGTTTTGTATTCCTGGTAATCGGCCAGCTTAATCACCTCGGCCCGGATAAAGCCCTTCTCGAAATCGGAGTGGATAACGCCGGCCGCCTGCGGAGCCTTGTCGCCCTTGTGGATGGTCCAGGCCCGTACTTCCTGCACGCCGGCGGTGAAGTAGGTAATCAGGTTCAGCAGCTCGTAGCTGGAGCGAATCAGCTTGCTCAGGCCCGACTCAGTGAGGCCGTACTCGGCCAGGAACATTTCCTTTTCCTCGGGGTCTTCCATGTCGGCAATCTGCTCCTCAATGGCGGCCGATACGAGTACTACCTGGGCGCCTTCGGCTTTCACATGCTCGCGCAGGGCGGCCACGTGCTTGTTGCCGTCGGTGGCAATGCTGGCCTCGTCCACGTTGGCCACGTAAATCACGGGCTTGATGGTGAGCAGCTGCAAATCGGCCACGGCCTCCAGCTCCACGTCGTCGGCCACCACGGCGCGGGCGTTCTGCCCGGCTTCCAGCGCCGCCTTAAAGCGCTGCAGAATGGCTACTTCCTTTTTGGCCGCCGCGTCGCCGGCCTTGGCCGAGCGCTCCGACTTCTGGAGCTTCTTGTCGATGCTTTCCAGGTCCTTGAGCTGCAATTCGGTGTCGATAACGTCCTTGTCAAACACCGGGTCGACGCCGCCGGCTACGTGCACGATGTTGGGGTCTTCGAAGCAGCGCACCACGTGGATGATGGCGTCAACCTCGCGGATGTTGGCCAGGAACTTGTTGCCCAGACCTTCGCCCTTGGAAGCGCCCTTCACCAGGCCGGCAATGTCCACAAACTCAATGATGGTGGGCAGCACGCGCTTGGGGTTCACCAGGGCTTCCAGGATCTGGAGCCGCTCGTCGGGCACGGTAATCACGCCCACGTTGGGCTCGATGGTGCAGAAAGGATAGTTGGCCGATTCGGCCTTGGCGTTCGAAAGGGCGTTGAACAGCGTGGACTTACCCACGTTCGGCAAACCGACGATTCCGCAGCGGAGACCCATAATAGTGAAATGGTGAGTTGGTGAAATGGTGAACTGCACCCCAGGGGCGCAATTCGAGGGGCAAAGGTACGGCTGTTTTTCGGGTAATCCTTGGCGTAATCTGCCACAGCTTGGAGAAGGGAAAAGCAGAACGTCATGCTGAGCGAAGTCGAAGCATCTCTACCGCAATGCTAACATTATCCGTCCGTCATCCTGAGCACAGCGAAGGACCTTATCACGTCAGCACGATAATCGTAGCAACGACTCGTTCCAGGGTGATAAGGTCCTTCGTCACCGCTTCATGCGCGGAATGCTCAGGATGACAGCTGAAGAATACCCACAAAAGAACGGCGCGCTTCAACCCTGGAAGAGTCGAAGCGCGCCGCGCGAAGGTGCTGAATTCAGGTAAAGAGTAAAGCAGTGTTTCGCTAAGCTTCGGGGCTAGTAGTTGTCGTCGGAGCGGTTGGGGTTGAAGCCGTTGTTGTCGCCTTCGTAATTGTCGTAAGCGGGACGGGGGCGGTCCAGCTCGGCTACTTCCTCTTCGCTGAGCAGCTCTTCGCGCACGTAGTCCACTGCGTCCTGCAGGGCATCCACGAATTTGGCGAAGTCTTCCTTGTAGAGGAAAATTTTGTGTTTCTCGTAGGAAAACGTGTCATCATCGCGCAGCTTACGCTTGCTTTCCGTGATGGTGAGGTAGTAGTCCTGCCCGCGCGTGGCCTTTACGTCGAAAAAGTACGTGCGTTTGCCCGCTTTAATGCGTTGAGAGTAGATTTCTTCCTGATCGTGACGGTCTTCCACGGTGCCTTCAAATAGGTTGATTTATTCCAAGATGATTGAATTACCACCCAAAGTAAAATGTTCCAGCCGTATATAAAAATATTGAGGTCAAATTTTTTCCACAAAATGCGGGGTATCTTTGTTTTACGGCTTTCCGGGTTTGTGCGCGGGATTTTAGGACGGAGCCGGGAAAAAGTAGGGGCAATACCGAAAGCTGGATTATATCTAGTAAAACCTATGTATTGCGCCTTGCGGCGGCACTTCACTCATTCACTCATTCACTCATTCACCGATGTCCCAACCGCTTGATCTGGCTGCCGTTCGCTCGTTTGAGAACCTGGAGTTTCTGGCCCGCCAGCTCGTGGAAGGCTTTATCACGGGCCTGCACCAGTCGCCCTACCACGGCTTTTCGGTCGAGTTTTCGGAGCACCGCCTCTACAACCCCGGCGAAAGCACCCGCCACATCGACTGGAAGGTGTTTGCCCGCACCGACAAGCTGTTTGTGAAGCGCTATGAGGAGGAAACCAACCTGCGCTGCCACCTGCTGCTCGACGTGAGCCCGAGCATGTATTACCCGGCCCCCGGCCACGACAAGCTGCGCTTCGCCGTGCTCTGCGCCGCGGCCCTCACCACGCTGCTGCAGAAGCAGCGCGACGCGGTGGGCCTGGTCACCTTCGCCGACCAGGTGGAGCTGCAAACGCCGGTGCGGTCCACGACCTCGCACCGCCACACCCTGCTGCTGACTCTGCAACAGCTGCTGGAGCGCCCCGCCGCGCCCCGCCGCGCCACCGACGTGTCGGGCGTGATTCACCAGATTGCCCAGCAGATTCCCAAACGCTCGTTGGTTATTCTGTTTTCGGACATGCTGGGCCGCAACCCCGAGGAGCAAACGGCCAGCCTGGCCGCCCTGCAGCACCTGCGCCACCAGCAGCACGAGGTGTTGCTGTTTCACATCATGGACCGCGCCACGGAATCCGAATTTGCCTTTGCCGAGCGGCCCTACCTGTTTGAGGACGTCGAAACCGGGGAGCAGATCAAGCTGCAGCCGGCCCAGGTGCGCGAGCAGTACCGCGCCGCCATGCAGCAGTACGAGCAGGAGCTGGCGTTACGCTGCGGGCAGTACCGCATCGACTTCGTGCCGGTCGACATCCGGGAGCCGTTCGACAAGGTGCTCTACGCCTACCTCGTCAAGCGGGGCAAAGTCCGGTAGTATGGCAGTATGGCACTGCCGCGTCTGCGGCCTCGATTACGACTATTCGCCCTGGGGCCCCAACGACGATGCGCCCGACTACGGCACCTGCGAGTGTTGCGGCGTGCAGTTCGGTACCGACGACTATTCGGTGGAAACTGCCCGGGCTTTCCGCCGGCAGTGGCTGAATGCCGGGGCCAAATGGTTTTACGTCAATATGCAGCCCGCCGACTGGCAGCTGGAGACGCAGCTTACCCAGATTCCGGAGCGGTTTTGGTAGCCGCTTGTTCTGTTCTTTTAAATTCCCCTGCTTTGCTTGATTACGTCTTTTTGCTGGTCTTCGTGTGTCTGCCCTCGGCCCTGATTACCGGCTACATTGCCCACATGAACAACCGCTCGTTGTGGCGCTGGATGCTGTTTGGCCTGTGCGTACCGTTCGTGGCGGTGTTCGTCACGATGGTCGTCACGTACTTCGACCAGAAGCGGGCGGCGCGGAACAACCCCGATTCGGACGCCCGCTAGGCTACTGCTCGTCGGCGGGTGTATTGTCCAATGACTGCCAGAGGTACTTGCTGGCCAGCGTGCGGTAGGGGCGCCAGGGTTCGGCCAGCTCCGTCATGCGGCGCAGCAGGGTCCGGCCGGTTTCCTGTAGGCCGTAGTGCTTGCGCATGGCGTTCTGAATGCCCAAATCACCCTCGGGAAACACGTCGGGCTGGTCCAGAGCAAACATTTGCAGCATCTGGGCCGTCCAGCGGCCCACGCCTTTGATCTGGGTCAGGTGCTGGGTGAAGGCCTCGGCCTCGAGCTGGCTGAGGTGGGCGTGGTCGAGCTGGCCGC
Organism: Hymenobacter aquaticus; assembly: GCF_004765605.1. Taxonomy (NCBI): domain Bacteria; kingdom Pseudomonadati; phylum Bacteroidota; class Cytophagia; order Cytophagales; family Hymenobacteraceae; genus Hymenobacter; species Hymenobacter aquaticus. The sequence goes on from NZ_SRLC01000001.1 coordinate 161,286, forward strand.
GCTGGGCAAACTCGGCAATGGCGCGCAGGTAGCCCGCTTTCTGGCGCGAAATACCGGCCGCGCGCAGGTCTTCGTCGGTGAGCTGTAGGAGGACGGCCGGCTCGGGGTAGCCCTCGGGCAGGAACAGGGCCTGCACCTTTTTCCAGATGGCCGCCGCGGCTTTGGTGGAAATCTGCTGGCTGACGATGGCGCGCAGCAGGGCCAAGTACAAATCTTCGTGGGGCCGGGGCTCGATGGCGCGGCCCCGGGCAATCAGGGTGGCCAGCACGGCATCGGCCTGGCTCAAGTGGCGCAAAGCTTCTTCCATAGAAAAGGCCGGGGCGGCGGCAGAGAAATCAGGCTTGGTCACTGTCAATGGGGTGAGTGGGGACGGTAAGAATCTGGAGTACCTCGCCCTGGGGCGAAAGTTTCACGCCGGTCAGGGCCCGGCCATACACGGCCCCGGTGTCGATGTTGAGGACGTGGTGCGCGGGGTCGAAGTCGGGGCTGCCGGCGGTGGGCGTGTGGCCAATCACCTGCAGCTTGCCAATGTGGTGCAAGGGGCCTCGCCGCCACAGAATGCCGTCCGGGTTGTCCTCGTTCAGCGGCTCGGGCGTATCGGCCAGGCCGGCGTGGCTGACGAACACGTGGTCATTTTCCCAGAACAGCGGCCGTTGACCGAGCCAGGATAAATGGCTGGGCAGCAGGCTGCGGCGCAGGCTATACTGGGCCGTGGTGTAGCGCCCGCCCCAGAGCAGCCAGTTGGGGTAGGGGCCCTGGGGGCCGTAGTGGCGCGTCATGCCCAGCTCGTGGTTGCCCTTGAGAAACACCGTGTTTTGGGGGTGCCGCTCGCTCAAACTCAGGGCCAGACCGACGGTATCGGGGGAGAAGTTGCCGCGGTCCACCAGGTCGCCCACCTGAATCAGCAGCTCCTGCTCGGGCTGCCAGTGCTGGAGCAGCTCCAGGAAGGTGTGGTAGCAGCCGTGGACGTCACCGATTACAAATAGATTCATAGGGTAGGCGTGGGGTAACTCGGGGGCAAAAGTAGCCTGGGGCCGCCGGTAGTCACCCCGGTGGCAATTAGTTCGTAATAGATTTACGGGCCCGTTCGTTTGATGGGTATCCGATTTGCCCGCCGGGCGGCCCAAACCCGACGTTACGGCTAGCTTTGCTCCGCCCCAGGCGTGGGCTGCGCCCGGGTTTTTGCCACAAAATATCCGCTAATGCTTTATCGCATAGTCATTGTTCCAATCCGGGAGCTGTCCGAAAGCGGGAAGCTTTCGGGTTTGCTGCTGCTGCTGGCCACCATTATTTCTCTGCTGATCAGCAACTCGGCCTGGGGCAATGCCTACCTGCATTTCTGGGAAAATCCCCTGGGCTGGGCGCCGCTGGAAAAAACGCTGGCCCACTGGGTTGATGATGGTCTGATGGTGATTTTCTTTTTCGCGGTCGGACTGGAAATCAAGCGGGAAGTGCTTTATGGTGAGCTAACGGACGTGCGCCAGGCCTTGCTGCCCACCCTGGCGGCCGTGGGGGGAGTGGCTGTGCCGGCCGGAATTTACCTTTTATTTAACGTGGGCACCGCCGCTGGCCACGGCTGGGCCGTGCCCACGGCTACCGACATTGCCTTTTCCCTGGGCATCCTGTCCTTGCTCGGCGACAAGGTGCCCTTCGGCCTGCGGGTGTTCCTGACGGCCCTAGCCATTATCGACGACCTGATTGCGGTACTCATCATTGCCCTGTTTTACACGGCGGAGCTTCATACCACTTACTTGCTGATTGCCGGGGGCCTGTTTGGGGTGCTGATACTGCTCAACCGCCTGAAAGTAAGCTGGCTGCCGCTGTACTTTCTGCTGGGCCTGGCGCTGTGGTTTTTCGTGCTCAAATCGGGCGTGCACGCCACCATTGCCGGCGTGCTGCTGGCCCTGACCATTCCCACCGACGCCATTGAAAAGTTGGAAGCGGCCCTGCACAAGCCCATTAGCTACCTGATTCTGCCCATCTTCGCCCTGGCCAACACGGCCATCGTGGTGTCGGCCGAGTCGGTGCAGGAGCTGCTGAGCCCGTTGGGGCTGGGCATCGGGCTGGGGCTGCTGCTGGGCAAGCCGCTCGGAATTTTCGGCGTTACCTGGCTCAGCGTCAAAGCCGGCGTGGCCTCGTTGCCGGAGCGCGTTACCTGGGTCAAGATGCTGGGTCTGGGTTTCACGGCCGGCATCGGCTTCACCATGGCCATCTTCATTGCCAACCTGTCGTTCACCGACCCGGGCCGGATTGACCTGGCCAAAATTGCCGTTATCGTGGGCTCGTTGGTGGCCGCGCTGTTGGGGCTGCTGGTGCTGCACCTGGCCCACCAGGCCGAGGAAAGTGCTGCCGCTAAGCTGGCCGCCGCCGCAGAAGCCGCTCCCTAGCGCCCTTGCCCGCCACCATTTGTGCCCCAACTAGGGTTAGCGACGAGCGGGCTCGTTGTTGGCCGTGGCATTCCAGTGCTGCTGCACTACGGGAAAGCTGACTTCCACCCAGTCGGCCAGGGCCCGCACTTTCGGGGCCGCCTGCTGGCCCAGCGGGGTCAGGCTGTATTCCACGTGCGGCGGCACCACTTCGTAGGCCACGCGCTTCACCAGGCCGTCGGCTTCCAGCCACTGCAGCGTCTGGGCCAGCATCCGCTCACTGACGCCGTCAATCAGGCGGCGCAGTTCGCTGAAGCGCCGGGTTTCGCCTTCCAGTACCAGCAGCACCAGCACGCCCCAGCGGCTGGTCAGGTGCTTGAGGACCGTGCGCGAAGGGCAGCCGGCCGATAGCAGGTCGCCGCGCAGCAGCTTGTCGGAAAGGGTGGCCGCGGCGGCGGGCGGGGAAGCGCCCAACTCTTTTTTCATACTTACCTTTTTGTACGTACTTACTTTATGTAAGTAAAGATAATACTTTTGGCCCATCCATCATTTAACCGACCAGTATATGAGCATTGCCATCACCGGCGCGACGGGTCAGCTCGGCCGCCTTGTTATTGAAAAGCTGAAAGCCCGGGTGCCCGCCGCCCAAATCGTGGCGCTGGTGCGCAACCCCGCTAAGGCCGCCGACTTGGGCGTGGAGGCGCGCGAGGCCGACTACACCCAGCCCGCCGCACTGGAAGCGGCACTGGCGGGCGTAGATACGCTGCTGCTGATTTCGTCGAGCGAAGTAGGCCAGCGCGCCACCCAGCACCGCAACGTTATTGAGGCCGCCAAAAAGGCCGGCGTCAAGCGCATTGCCTACACCAGCCTGCTGCACGCCGACTCCTCGCCCCTGAGCCTGGCCGAGGAGCACCGCGCCACGGAAGCCGATGTGAAGGCGTCGGGCATTCCGTACACGCTGCTGCGCAACGGCTGGTACACGGAAAACTATACCGGCTCGGTACACGGGGCGGTGGCCGGCGGGGCCTTCCTGGGCAGCGCCAAGGACGGCCTGATTTCCTCGGCCACCCGGGCCGATTTTGCCGAGGCGGCCGTAGCCGTGCTCACCGGCACGGGCCACGAGGGCCAGACCTACGAGCTGGCCGGCGACGACTCGTACACGCTGACGGAGCTGGCGGCGGAAATCTCGCGCCAGACCGGCAAAGACATTCCCTACAAAGACCTGCCGGTGGCCGACTACGCCGCCGTGCTGAGCAGCTTCGGCATTCCCGAAGGCTTTGCCCACGGCCTGGCCAGCTGGGATGCCGACGCCGCCACCGGTGCCCTGTTCGACGACAGCCGCCAGCTGTCCCGCCTGATTGGCCGCCCCACCACGCCCCTGTCCACGGCCGTAGCCGCGGCGCTCAAGTAAGTACTGGCGGGTTGCCAGTAAACACAAACAGCCGACCCGCGGTAGTCCCGGGTCGGCTGTTTGTTTTACGCGTAAGGCTGACTGCTGAGAGCTAAGCGGCGACTTTAGTAGGCCGAAAGAGAGCCGGAGGGCGTGGTAGCGCCGGGCGCGCCAACGCTCAGGGCCTGCAACGCCTGCGTTACCCGCTCAACCATCGGGTCGTCAACGTCGAGGTGGGTGACGAACCGAATCATCTGGGGGCCAAACGACGACGCCCGGATGCCCTGTTGCTCCAGCGCGGCCAGGAAAGTATCGGCCGGCATGTCGTCCTGGAGGCGGAAGATGGCCAGGTTGGTTTCGATGGGCAGCACTTCGGCCACGTAGGGCTGGGCGGCCAGCACGGCCCCCAGCTGCTGGGCGCGGCGGTGGTCGTCGGCCAGGCGCGCCACGTTGTGCTGGAGGGCGTAGAGGCCCGCGGCGGCCAGAATGCCGGCCTGCCGCATGCCGCCGCCCATCACCTTACGAATGCGGCGGCACTTGTGAACAAAGGCCTTACTGCCCAGCAGCACCGAGCCCACCGGCGCGCCCAGGCCCTTCGACAAGCACACCGAAATCGAGTCGAAGTACTTACCGTACTCCGCCGCGTCCTGGCCGGTGGCAACCAGGGCGTTGAACACGCGGGCCCCGTCGAGGTGCAGGGCCAGGCCCCGGCGCTGGGCCACTTCGGCAATGCTGGCAATGGTTTCCAGCGAGTAGCAGCTGCCCCCGCCCCGGTTGCTGGTGTTTTCCAGGCAGATCAGGTTGGACGTGGGGTAGTGCACGTTGTTGGCGGGCCGGATGGCGGCTTCCACCTGGGCGGCCGTCACGCGGCCCCGGTCGCCGGGCAGCAGCGCCACCGAGGCCCCCGAGTGGAAGGCAATGCCCCCGACTTCCCACAGGTAGACGTGGGCCGTCTGCTCGCAGATAACTTCCGACAGCGGCTCGGTGTGGGCTTTGATGGCAATCTGGTTGGTCATGGTGCCGGAGGGGCAGAACAGGCCGGCTTCGAGGCCGAAGCGGGCCGCCGCCGTTTCTTCCAGCTCCCGCACGGTGGGGTCTTCCTCGTACACGTCGTCGCCAACGGGGGCACGGAGCATGGCTTCGAGCATGGCGGCGCTGGGCCGCGTGACGGTATCGGAGCGTAAATCGATAAGGGGTTCAGACATAGCCGGGAGGAAAAGGGAACGGAAGAAGACAAGGAAGACAAAACAAGTGTTTCCCGATTCAAAAATAAGACTTACTTTTGCCCCTCCTTTACAAAAAGACTTTAACCGACCCGGATATGAGCGTCACCCGACTGAAGCGGAAGCACCGCAAGAACATTGCGCGTGCCAACAACAAGCAGCGCGTTATCAAGCAACTGCTCCTGACCCCCGTTCTGAAGAACGTGGACCTTGATGAACTGAAGTCCCGCTTCAACGGCGGCACCACTTCGGCAGCCACTACTCCCGCTACCGCCGAAGCGTAAGCTCCCGGGTAGCTGACGATGCTGATAGTCCGCAAACCAAGCTGGTAGGCAGGACGAAAATTCCAAGTCGGAAGTGTCCTGTACCTCGGCTTGCTCTCCGCGTCGGTAGGGTTCTATTAGCCTCAAAAAAGCGCCTTTTCCCCCGGGAGAAGGCGCTTTTTGCGTGTCATAACGCGCCAAGAATGGCAGCAATAACAGGCAGTTCCTAGAATGGGCGCCGCAGAAGGTCATGCCTGCACGCCGTGACGGAACTGCCGCTTACAGCTTCACCGTTTCACCACTTCACCGCGGAGCCCCAGCTCAATAGCCTGGAGCTGCTGCACTTTGCCGTTGGCCACTTCAAAGCGCAGCATGGTGCGCACTTTGTGAAAGCCGTGCATGCCGGCCGCGCCGGGGTTCAGGTGCAAAAGGCCCAGCTTCGGGTCGGGCATGACCTTGAGAATGTGGGAGTGGCCGGAAATAAACAGGCCGGGGCGCTCCTGCGCTACCAGCGGCCGGGCGGCGGGCGAGTAGTGGCCGGGGTAGCCGCCAATGTGGGTCATGAGCACGCGCAGGCCCTCTAGTTCGAAGTTCTGCACCAGCGGCTGAGTCTGGCGCACGTCGCGGCCGTCGATGTTGCCGTAGACGCCCCGCAGCGGGGCCACCGTTTCCAGGGCTTCAATCACGGCCGCCGAGCCAAAGTCGCCGGCGTGCCAGATTTCGTCGCAGCCCGCGAGGTGGTGCAGGATGCGCTCATCCCAGTAGCCGTGGGTATCCGAAAGTAAACCGATTTTTTTCATTGCCGCGTAAAAGTAGGACCCGTCTGGGGCTTACGACGAATTGAGGTTTGGGAAAAGGGACCTTGGGCGCAAGCCCGGCAACAGAACCGGCTGCATCCCGTATCTTGCCCAGCTTTCCGGATTTCCGTTTGCCAAATTTTATGCTGTGTTTTGCAACGGACCCCGGCGCCACTTCCTCATCATTTTGCCCTCCTGATTACCCTGCGATGAACGTCTTCATCAACGATATTCCGCTGATCATCAAAAAGAACAGCGAGAAGATATACAAGCACCGCTACGACCTGATTCTGAACGCGGAGGACGAGTTCAGCTCCAAAGATCTGATCGGCGATGTGCTCGTGCGCGACGTGACGGACCCCTTCATCGACCGGATTCTGCGGCTGATGGAAGTCAAGAAGCTCAAAAAGCTGAAGTCCCTGACGCTGCTGGCCCGCAAAAAGAAGCGCCTGATTCTGCACCTCAAAGACCAGTTCCGCATCGTGAAGGCTGCTGGCGGCCTGGTGGTGAAGGACGGCATGGTGCTGATGATTTACCGCCTCGGCAAGTGGGATTTGCCCAAGGGCAAGCTCAAAAAGGAGGAAGACCCGGGCCTGGGCGCCCTGCGCGAAGTGGAGGAGGAGTGCAACATCAAGGTGGAAATGGGGGAGGAGCTGCCCAGCACCTGGCATTCGTACGCCTACAACGGCAACAAAATCCTGAAAAAAACGAACTGGTACATCATGAGTTGCTCCGACGACTCGCTGATGAAGCCCCAGGCCGAAGAATACATCGAGGAAGTGCGCTGGATGACCCCGCAGGAAGCATTGGCCGTACTAGACGAAGCCTACGCCTCCATTGCCCTGGTCGTGCGCCACTACCTGGGCGAAACTTCCGGCACGGAGCCGACCAAAGAACCCGCCAAGGAAAAATAATCTAACCCCCTACGCCCCGCTTATGCGCCCGTTCCGCTACTTGCCTTTTGTATTGTTGCTGAGCGGGGTTGCCGCGTGCACCGGCAGTCAGAATGCCTCCGAGAAAAGTGCCCCCAAAATGGAACAGGGCACGGCCGCGAATCCCAGCCAGCTGGATTTGCCGTCTTTGGTGGGCAAAAACATCGACCAGGTGCGCCGCGCCCTGGGTACGCCGCTGGAAAGCAAGGACGACCCCATCGGGCTGGAGCCAAACCGGGAGCAGATGAAAAGCACGAAGGGCGCCGACTGGATCAACACGTTCGAAAAGAACGGCTCGACCATCGTGGTGAACTTCAACGCCAAGTCGCGCAAGGTGCTCGATATGGTGCTGATCGGTTCGGACGAGGATGAGCTGATGCGCCGCGGCAACCTGGTGATGACGGCCCCCGAGTACATCGTGCTGCCCGTGCCCGACCCGAAGCGGCCCCAGGCCATTTCGGGCGTCCGGATGGTGTCGCGCCGCTAGTGGCCGGCCGGGACCTCGTAGGCTGGTAGCCGGAAGGGCACGAAGTCGTCGACGTTGCCGCCGAAGCGGTGAATTTCGCGGATGATGGTGCTGCTGATGGCCGCCAGCGCCGGCGAGGTAATCAGAAAGACGGTTTCCAGCTCGGGGTTGACGTGGCGGTTGGCCTGGGCAATGGTATTCTCGTACTCGAAGTCGGTGGTGTTGCGCAGGCCCCGTAACAGGTATTTGGCCCCCACTTCCCGCGCAAACGTGGCCGTCAGGCCCTTGTAGGCCCGCACCGACACGTGGGGCTCATCCCGGAACACTTCCTCAATCATGCCTACCATCTGCTCCACGGGCAGGTAGCGCGACTTACTGCTGTTGTTGCCGATGGCAATGATGACCTCGTCGAAAAGGGAAGCACCGCGCCGCACGACATCGAGGTGGCCATTGGTAAACGGGTCGAAAGAGCCGGGGAACAGGGCAATGCGCTTCATGCGGTGAATGAGTGAAGTAAGGAATGAGTGAAGGGTAATGCCCGAGCGAATCAGGAGCCGAAACTCACTCATTCACTCATTTACCACGGCCCTCACTCGCAGAGGTGCAGGCTGTAGAGCTCGAAGTAGCGGTACTCGAATACGTCGTTCAGGCGGTAGCTGTAGGCCACGTCGAAGGGGCGGTTGCCGAAGCGGATGTTGCGGATGTACTTGCGCAGGATGGTGAACAGCTCGGAGTCGTGCATCAGGTCGCCCCACACCACCACGCCGTCCTGGTCGGGGTTGAGCTGCAGTTCCTGCATCACCAGGATGGTGTAATAAATCAGGTCTTCGGGCGTGCTGAAGGCAAACACGTTGCAGAACTCCAGGCGCTTGTCGCGCACGGCCACGATGGTAACTTCCTGGTGCCCCAGGCTCATGTAGAGGCGGCGCGGGGCGCCCACTTCGCTCTGGTGAATGATGCCTTCGAGCAGGGCGCTGGTCTGGTGCAGAATCTTGCCGGTGGGGTAGGTGGCGCGAAACCAGCTGGCCAGGGCGCGCTCGGCGGCAAATACGCTGACCATTTCCAGGCTGGAGTGGCGGTAGCTGCCCACCGTTTCGTGGTCAGGATCGAGGGCGTGGTGCAGGCGTAGGTAAGCCGCTTCGTCGCCGGGGCGCAGCAGGGGGGCGGGCAGCAGCGTAAACGAGCGGTTCTGTACGGCCAGGCGCACTTGGTTCCAGCCGGTCTGGCCCAGCAAATCGTGTTCCTGGGCCAAGGCCTGCAGCTGCTCGGCCCAGGTAGCGCCGCTGGTCACGGGGTAGTCTTCCAGGGCCACGAACTTGTTGCGGCGCATGTCGGCCACGCCCAGGCGCAGACCGTTGGCGCCGGCCGTCAGATACAGGTTGCAGCCGCCCGGCAACGCGGTTTCCAGCGTTTCGTCGCGCAGGGACTGCAAAGCAACGGGGGGAGCGGGCAAAGGCAAAACGGCGGCAGGCAAAGAGTTAGCAGACACGGCGGGGCGGAGAAAAGCGGCAATCAGGCCGTTAAAGGTACGAAAGGCCCGCAAACCACTCAGCAGCTAGTGGCCGTGAGCCGCGGGCGTTACTGAAACAGAATGTGGGGAATAAATACGTCGTCGGGGCTGATGACGTGGCGCATGATGGGGTGCACCTGGGTGGGCAGCAGCGCGCCCAGCTGCCGGGGCGTGAGAAAAGCCAGCTCCGTGAGCAGCTGGGTGTCGGGGCTGTGCTCGGGGTCGGAGCCCAGCCGCGGCACCGCCCCGGGCGTCAGCAGCTTGACCTCAAAAAACAGCTCCAGGGCCTGCAGCGTCTCATTCTTGAACTCGTGCAGGTGCAGAAAGCGGCCTACGCTGACTTCCAGGCCGGTTTCTTCCCGGTATTCGCGGCGCAGGCAGTCCTGAATGGTTTCGCCGAACTGCCAGCCCCCGCCGGGCGGCGACCAGAACGGCAGGGCATTGGGCAGCAGGCCGCGGTGGGCCGTCAGCAGCATGGCGCCCTGGTGAATGAGCATGCCACAAACCCGCACCCGCACCTGGCCCGTGTAGGCCTGCAACAGCGAATCGGGAAGGGCGGTGGGAGAAGCCGGAGTAGAGGAAGGAGGAAGCATACGGGAGCAGCAATAGGAGAAAGGAAGCTAGGAATTGGCGGGCGGCGGGGAAGAACGGCGGAAAAACAGCCGCCGGAACCGGCCGCCAAGATACAGCAGCAGCAGCACGACCAGCCCGGCCATTACCAGCGGCAGAAACAGGCCCAGTACAGAACCGGCCACGGCCAGAAAGTTTTCCAGCGTGGCCAGAATCGGGTTGCCCAGGCCGGCCGTGGTGGCCGTGGAGCCCGCCCGCAGCAGCGCGGTGCCACTCTGCACCATGCCGGCCGTGCCGCCGCCCACCAGCACGCCCAGGCCCCAGCGCACCACCGGGTCGAGGTCGGGCAGGGCCGAGGTCATCAGCAGGGTGCCGGCAATAAACGAAGCCGGCGTCGTAATGGTATCCAGAAAGTTGTCGATGACCGGCACGTAGTAGGCCAGCATTTCGGCCACGGTGGCGGTGGCCAGCACCCCGAAGGCCGGCCAGGTGCCCAGCCACGCAAATCCCGGCGACGGGGCCAGGAAACCCGACAAATAAGCCAGGCTGGCCGCCAGCAGCGGCACGAAGATGCGGAAGCCGCTACAGGCCGCCAGTGCCAGACCCAGGCCCCCGGCGACCAAATATTCCAGTGTTGTCATAGGCGTAACGAGAACTCAGGTGAGGCGTGGCGGGAAGATACGCAAGCTCACGGATTGCGCCGGCCGCCGGCCGCGTGCGTACCTTTGGGCCATGAGTACTACCGCCGCATCTGAGCTAAACGTCGAAACCCTGGAAGTTCGCATCCGCCGCAAGCTGGAACGTCAACATTTTATGCACCTTATCGGTGCCCAGCTGACTACCGTGGAGCCCGGCCGCGTGGTATTTGAAGTGCCGCTCGAACAGCGCCACCACCAGAACCTGGGTTTCGCCCACGGGGGCCTGGTGGCTACGATGGCTGATCTGGCCGCCGGCTTTGCCGCCGTTACGCTCGTGCCCGATGGCACCGGCGTGGTGACGGCCGAGCTGAAAACGACCTATCTGCGCCCCGGCATCGGCGGCACGCTGCGGGCCGTGGGCTGGGTGCTCAAGCCGGGCCGCCGTCTGCACTTCTGCGAGGCCGAGGTGTGGTGCGACGACGTGCTGATTGCCAAAGCCTCGGCCACGATGGCCGTGGTGGAGCCCCAGTAAACTATGGAAGCCCAGGATAACCGGAAATATTTCGTGTCGTGGTACCGGCTCGACGGGCAGGACCGCTACCTGATCTGGTGGACCGGCGACTACAACGATGCGGTGTGGGTGGATGCCAAGCGGCAGATTCCGGTCTTTACGACCATCGGTCAGGCCCAGGATTTTGCCCGGCAGCGGGGAATACCGCTGGAAACGGCCGAGCCTGAGTTGCAGAATCTGGACTGGGTGAAGCATTGGCTGCAACACCCAACATCAGCTATTAATACCGAAGAATGCCTGATGGGCTGGAATTTCTTCATCGATGTGGCCGATGGTACTGGCCGCCCGTTTGCCGGCCAGCGGGGTAAAATCCGAAAAGCCTGGCGCGGAAAAATATACGACAAGCTCTTTTTCGGTACCAGCACCGGCATGCTGCTGGCCCCGGAAGGAACGGCCCGCTATATTCCGAGGTGGAACAAGGCTGAAAAGAAGTTCTTGGCTAAGGTGCTGACGCAAGGACTGCGCATCTTTCGGGAACATATGCAGCTCTTATAAGTCTGACCCGGCATGTTATGGGAATTATTAGTATTCAAACTCTAACGCTGTTGTGATAAAATCTCTGCTCCTTATTCTGCTAGCCGCGCTGCTAAACAGCTGTAGCCCGGAAAAGCCAACTCAGGAAACCGCCCAAGCCCCGGTCGGGCCGGCAAAACCACCTGTAGCCGACGACAGCACGGTCCTCGCGCACCTTGACAGTCTGACGCAGGCCGTGGTGCAACACAGGTCGCTGCCGGCCCTGCAGAAGCTGGATTCCGTCGCCTGCATCAGCGACGGTTACGTGACGGAAGCCGTCGACGTGGCTGCTACCAGCATCTGGGACAGCCAGTTCACTTTTCTGGTCAACTACCTGTATCAGCATCCTAAGTCTCTGTTGCGGCCGCAGCTGATCTGGGGCCTGAGCGCCAATATGTACACCGCCGACAACCGGGCGCGGGCGCTGGCCGCTTTCCGGGCCACGGCGCTGGATAGTGCGCGCCGGGCGGGACTTTCTAGCGCCGAAATGGTGTTCTTGCAGAAGATTCTGAGTGAGGTCAACCCGGCCCGGCTCGATTAAACCGCCCTGGTGGCGCGCTACCTTTTTTCTACCGTATGCTTTCTGTTCGCACCCCGTCCGTTCGCGACTATTTTGCTTTTGAACCCACCCAGGACCAGGCCACGCTGTTTCGCAAGCTCGACGAGTTTCTGAAGGACGATTTGCCGGGCCGCAAGGTGTTCGTGCTGCGCGGCTACGCCGGTACCGGCAAAACCACCGTGGTCAGCGCCCTGGTGCAGTGGCTGCACCGCATGCAGCGCAAATACACCCTGATGGCCCCCACCGGCCGCGCCGCCAAGGTGATGAGCGCCTACTCGGGCGTGGCGGCCAGCACCATTCACAAGAAAATCTACCGCCAAACGTCCAGCACGCCGTCCGACAGCCTCTCGTTTCAGCGCCAGCCCAACCGCACCACCGACACGCTCTACATCGTGGACGAAGCCTCGATGATTTCCGATGAGAAGTCGTTCGGGGAAAACGGCCTGCTCGACGACCTGATGGGCTACGTGTTTGAAAAGCCCAGCAACAAGCTCCTCGTCATCGGCGACACGGCCCAGCTGCCGCCGGTGGGCCAGCTGCTGTCCCCGGCCCTCGACCCCGAGCTGATTGCTCACCGCTTCAAGGCCAAGGTCGACGGCGTGGAGCTGCGCCAGGTAATGCGCCAGGCCGAGGAATCGGGTATTCTGATGAACGCCACGGCCCTGCGCGAAGAGCTGCGCCAGGAACACCCCAGCATCCAGTTTTACACCCGCGGCTACCCCGATATTTTCAAAGTCGGGGGCGACAAGCTGGAAGATGGCCTGCGCTGGGCCTACAAGAATTTCGGCCACGAAAACACCACCATCATCTGCCGCTCCAACAAGAACGCCAACCTCTACAACCAGATGATCCGGCGCACCCTGTTCGACGCCGAGGAGGAAATCGAGGCCGGCGACTACCTGATGGTGGTGCGCAACAACTACTTCTGGCTGCCCAAGGATTCGGAAATGGGCTTTCTGGCCAACGGCGACTTCGTGCAGGTCACCAAAATCGTGCGGCGGCAGGAGGAGTTCGGCTTCCGCTTCGCCGACGCCCGCGTGCGGTTCGTGGACTACCCCGACGAGGAGGAGCAGGAAGTGAAGCTGCTGCTCGACACGCTGCACACCGAAAGCCCGGCCCTGCCCGCCGACCGTAGCAACGAGCTGTACAAGACCATTGCCGAGGATTACGCCCACCTCACCACCAAGCGCGACAAAAGCGCGGCCCTGCGCAAAGACCCCTACCTGAACGCCTTGCAGGTGAAGTTTGCCTACGCCCTGACCTGCCACAAGGCCCAGGGCGGCCAGTGGCAGGCCGTCTTCGTCGACCACGGCTTTCTGAAGGAAGATATGGTGAACAGCGAGTTTGCCCGCTGGCTCTACACGGCCGTCACCCGCGCCTCCGACCGGCTGTTTCTGCTGAACTTTAACCAGAAGCTCGTGGGCGACGCGCCCGCGGAAAAAGACTACTAAAGCTGGCAATATCACATGAAGTGGGGATTGTGAAGGTGAAACGGCTTCTGTAGCTTGCCGACAAATTCATCTTCATAATCCACCCTTTTTTCTGTTATGAAAAGCTTACTTCTGGCCGCACTGTGCGCGCTGCTAACGGTAATGGGCGCTTCGGCCCAGACCCGGGAAATCTACACCAGCCCTAAGTTCGGGGCGCTGGCCAAAGGTCATAAGTCGTTGGCCGTGTTGCCCTTCGCGGTAACGCTGCAGCTGCGGCCCAATGAAGTAACCAAGAACGGTGGCCCCGAAGGCGTAGCCAAGCTGGAGCAGCGCGAAGGACTGGACGTGCAGAACGCCTTGCACTCGTACTTCCTCAAGCGCAAAGCCGAGAATGACATCACCGTTGACGTGCAGGACCCTGCCCGCACCAATGCCCTGCTGGTGCAGAACGGCGTGACGGCCGCCAACTTTGCCACGTTCACGCCCGAGCAGCTAGCCAAGTTCCTGGGCGTCGACGGCATTATTTCCGGCACTTTCAACAGCACCCAGCCCATGTCGGCCGGCGCGGCCGTGGCCATGTCGATGCTGGTTGGCGTCAGCGGCCCCACCAACACGGGCAAGCTGATGATCAACATCAACGACGGCGCCACCGGCGAGCTGCTCTGGAAATACGACAAGTCGCTGTCGCGCGGCTTCGGCAGCGACACGAACACCATCGTGACGACCATCATGCGCAAGGCTTCGCGGCAGTTTCCTTATTCTAAGGAATTTAAAGGCTAGGCTGAGGTCCGGCGTTATTTCGGTTCTTCATCTGAACCTCATGCTCGCGTAGCAGGTTGTGGTGGCAAAAGAGTATTGCCGGGGCGGTGAAAGTTGGCAGGATAGTTGGCTCACCCCTCAAAATTTCTAAATTTGTTAACCTCAATTTACTAACGAAACCACCCCATGAAAAAGGCACTCATTCTGGCTTTGTCGCTTTCGCTCACGGGCCTGGCCGCCCAGGCGCAGTCGGCAGCCGTAAAGCCCGCCAACGCGCAGGAGAAGGTAGCTGGCCCCCAGATTCAGTTTGAAGAAGTGAAATACGACTTCGGCTCCATCAAGCAGGGCGACGTGGTCGACCATACGTTCAAGTTCAAAAACGTAGGCACTCAGCCGCTGGTCATTTCCAACATCGGCGTGAGCTGCGGCTGCACCACCCCCGACTGGACCAAGGACCCCATCATGCCCGGCAAGAGCGGCACTATCTCGGCCAAGTTCAACAGCGCCGGCAAGATGGGCATGCAGAACAAAGTGCTGACCGTGGAGTCGAACTCGGCCGGCGGCAACGCTATGGTATCGTTGGTCGGCGAAGTGAAAGACGCCGCCTCGGCCAACGCTACGCCCACGATGACCGTGGAGTCGAAGACCAACGGCGTGATGGACGAGAAGGATGCCAAGCAGAAGTCGAAAATCGGCGACAACAAGATCAAAGCCAAGCGCAAGTCTTCGTAGTCAGCTTTTCGCCGCACAAGCAAAAAAAGGGTGTTTCGCAGCTGCGAAACACCCTTTTTAGTTTATTTAGCCTGTCCCTGCGAGGCGTGAGCCATAATACGAGTAGGGCATTAGCACATTACCCACATTCCGCACATCAGCACATTAAATCTGGCGGGCGGCGAGTAACAGGCTGATCCAGCCGGCAATGAGTAGCAGACCGCCCAAGGGAGCCACGGCGCCCAGCTTGGTGATGCCGGTGAAGCACAGGGTGTAGAGCGAGCCGCTGAAGATGATGACGCCACCCAGCCACAGCCAGGCCGTGGTGCTCAGGCTTTTCATTTCGGGGCGCAGGGCCAGCAGGATGCCAACGGCCAGCAACGCCAGCGTGTGGTAGAACTGGTAGCGCACGGCGGTTTCGAAGGTGTCGAAGCGGCCGGAGGCTTCCAGCATTTTGCGCAGGCCGTGGGCCCCAAAGGCCCCAATGGCAACGCCGGAGCCGCCCAGCAGGGCCGCCAGTTGAATGATCAGACGAGCAGTCATAGGTTAGTTGTTGGTTGTTGGTTGTCAGTTGTTCGTTGACAGTTGTTCGTTGACAAGTGTTGGTTTTGAAATAGCCCTAACAACTGACAACCAACAACTATCAACTAACAGCTCCATAGTTGCGGGCGCCAAAAATAGCACTGCCCACCCGAATTAAGGTGCTGCCTTCCTCCAGGGCCAGGCGGTAGTCGGAGCTCATGCCCATGGATATTTCCCGGAAAGCGGGCTGCTGCGCGAAATAACGCGCCTTCAGGTGCTCGAAGTAGCCCCGCAGCTCCCGAAACTCCCGGCGCAGCTGCTGCTCGTCGTCGGTGTTGGTGGCTACGCCCATTACGCCGGTCAGCTGCACGTGGCGCATGCTCCGGTAGGCTTCCGATTCCAGGATTTCCTCGGCTTCGGCCAAGGACAGGCCGAACTTGGTTTCTTCGGCGGCAATGTGAAACTGCAGCAAGCCCTGAATAACGCGGCCGTGCTTGGCAGCCTGCCTCTCGATTTCCTGGAGCAGCTTCAGGCTGTCGATGCTCTGGATGGTGTGCACGAAGGGCGCCACGTACTTCACCTTGTTGGTTTGCAGGTGGCCGATGAGGTGCCACTCAATGTCGGCGGGCAGCTCGGGCTGCTTGGCTACCAGCTCCTGCACCTTATTTTCGCCAAACAGGCGGCCCCCGGCATCGTAAGCCTCCTGCAGCAGCGCTACCGGGTGGGTTTTGGTGACGGCCACCAGCCGGGCCTTGGTGCCCTGCAACTGGCTTTCGAAGTAGTGAAGGTTATCGGAAATCATTCTTTCTAATGTGCTGATGTGCTAATGTGGGAAATGTGAGTAATGTGCTCAGGTGCTAATGTGGGTTAAATGTGCTAATGCTTTCGGTGTCATTGCGAGGCAGAACTGAAGCAATCCGTCCTGTGAAATGTGCTCAGCCTTCTAAGGTGGAAAGCTTCGATTGTTGCTGACAGAAAAAGAAACTCAGTGGGAGAAAAACGGGTCGTACTGCGCAGCGGACGGATTGCTTCGTCTCTGCTTCAGGCGCAGAATGCTCACATCACACGTTTAGCACATTCAATCACATTAGCACCTGAGCACATTAACAGCTAGTCTTCCAGGGAGTTGGTGAGAAACGTGTTTTTCAGGGCCAGCCAGAGCAACCAGAGGCCCACGCACCAGAACAAATAGATGCGGTAATAGTCTTTGGTGTTGCGGTAGCGGGTCTGCTTGATTTCGGACTTTTCGTACTGGTCGATGCGGCGGAACACCCCGCGCAGGGCGCCGTTGTCGGTAGCCCGGAAAAACTGGCCTTCGCCGGCCTGGGCCAGCTGCCGCATGGTGGTTTCGTCGAGCTGGGTTTCCACGAAGCGCGGGCGGCCGTTTTCGTCCTGGCCGTAGGGTACGAAGCCGTCTTTGCCCAGCCCAATGGTGTAGATTTTAACGCCGAAGACGTGGGCCAGCTGGGCGGCAGTGAGCGGGTCGAGGCTGCCGGCCGTGTTTTCGCCGTCCGAAATCAGGATGCAGACCTTGGTGCGGCTGCGGGAGTCGCGCAGGCGGTTGGTGGCCACGCCTAGGGCTGTGCCGATGGCCGTGCCGTCGTTGGGTATCATGCCCAGCTTCAGGCCAGCCAGGCTTTCGCGCAGCAGCTCGTAGTCGGTGGTCAGGGGCACCATCGAGTAGGCGTCGCCGGCAAACACGACCAGCCCGATTCGGTCGCCGGAGCGGCCATCCACAAACTCGCGGGCCACGCGCTGGGCCGCCTCCAGCCGGTTGGGCTTCAAGTCCTGCAGCTCCATCGACGACGAGACGTCCACCAGCAGCAGAATATCAATGCCCTGTCCGGTTTGCACCACCCGCTCGTCGGTGCGCTGGGGGCGGGCCAGGGCTACGATGCCCAGCGCCAGGCTCAGGCCCAGCACCACGTCGGGCAGGAAGCGCAGCACCGCGCTGTAGTCGGGGCGCAGCTCGCCGGCCACGAAGGCCACCCCGAGGCGGGGCCGGCGGCGGTGCACCAGCAGCCAGCGCACCAGAAACAGCACCGGAATCAGGGCCATGAGCAGCAGCAGGCGCGGCTGCTGCCAGCTGTAGCTCGTGAGCGTGGCGTAGCGCAGCCCATCCACCATCGGAGCCAGGAAGCGTTGCCAAAGCTGATTCATGCGCGGTGGATAAAGGGAAAGAAAGCGGCAATCTACGCCCGCAGGCGGGCCGAAACCAAGTCGTAGCGCCGCTGGGCGAAGTCGCGCAGCAGCACGAAGGCCAGGTCAGTTTCGGATTCCTCCTCCGTAAACTGGTTGCCGTAGATAACCCGGTCGGTGATGCGCAGGGCGGTGTTCACGTCGTGGTCGTTCTCGTAGTGGGCTACTATTTCCTTGGTAGTAAGGCTGTTGATGGTGTTGTCTTCCAGGCCCGTCAGGTAGTTTTTCCAGAGCGTAATGGCCCGCTCCATGTTGATCAAAGACCGGGACAAGGTAAACCGCTCGATGTGGCGGGCGTACTGGGCCAGGAAATACGCGTGGTTTTTCCGCAGCCGGTAGCGCTGGTAGCGCAGGCGCAACGCCCC
Organism: Hymenobacter aquaticus; assembly: GCF_004765605.1. NCBI lineage: Bacteria > Pseudomonadati > Bacteroidota > Cytophagia > Cytophagales > Hymenobacteraceae > Hymenobacter > Hymenobacter aquaticus. Next base: position 179,070 of record NZ_SRLC01000001.1, read on the forward strand.
CCGGAACCCGATGAACACGCCGCCCAGCAGCACCGCCACCACACCCGTGCCGGCCAGCCAGTAGGGGTAGTTGAACTGCGTGGGCACCGGCACCAGCCGGGTGTTCTGGCGCAGGGCCGGCGCTTCCGGGCCGGCTGTCGGCGGGGCCGTGCGCTGCAGCCGCACCGAGGCGGCCGTACTGGGCACGGTCACGGTGTCGTTGCCTTGCAGCAGCGTCACGGGCAAGCTCAGGCGTTGCACCGGGTCGAGGGTGAAGGTGCGCAGGTGGTAGACGGTGCGGTCGACGCTCTGACCGCGGCTGGTGCGGGTGGGGTAGAAGGTTTTGCCCACGTACTCAAACGGCTTGAACTCGGCCGTGGAATCGGGGAAAATAACTTCCAAGCCCGGCCGGTGGGCGTAGCTCAGCTCGTAGTCGATGATTTCGCCGACCCGGGTGCCGGGCCGCATAAAGCGGCTGCGGGGCACCTGCGTAGAGTCGGTTGGCGGCGCCTGGCCGGCGCCGGGAAGTGCCAGCAGCACGCCGGCCAGCAAAGGGAAAAGACGCCGCATACCTACGCCCGGCCGCCCCGCTGGTTACGCCGCCGAAACAGCCGCACCAGCTGCGGCACGAAATCCGAGTCGGTGGCAATGGACAGGAACTCGGTGCGGTGGCGGCGGCAGATCTGGCCGATTTGCTCCCGGTTCTGCTCGTAGGTGGCCCGGTACCGCTTCCGAAACGACTCGGCCGAGGTGTTGACCCACACGGTACGGCCGGTTTCCTGGTCGAGCAAGGGCACGATGCCCAGGGGCGGAAACTCCTTTTCGCGCTTGTCGAGCAGCTGGAGCACAATCAAATCGTGCTTGCGGGCCAGCATGGTTAGCTCCCGCTCGTAGTTGGTGTCGATAAAGTCGGAGATGAGCAGGATGATGCTGCGGCGCTTGAGCAACCCCAGGGCCTGCTTGATGCCGCCGCCTACGGCCGTCTGGCGGGAGCGGGGCTCTAGGTCAAACAGGCGCTTGATGAGCGAATAGGCGTGGTGAATGCCTTTGCCGGGGGCCAGGTACAGCTCTTTCTGGCTGGAAAAAGCCAGAATACCCAATTGGGCCCCCTGCCGGGCGGCGGCCAGGGCCAGAATCCCGCAGATTTCCCGGCCCACGTCGAGCTTGCGGCGGCCGGCGGCGCCCACCTGCTGGGAGGCACTCACGTCGAGCAGCAATAAAACCGACTGTTCCCGTTCTTCCTTGTAGGTTTTGACGAAGGTGCCGTGGCCCTTGCTGGATACGGCCCAGTCGATGGCCCGCACCTCGTCGCCGTACTGGTAGAGGCGCACGTCGTCGAACTCCAGCCCAGTGCCTTTGAATACGGAATGAAAATCGCCCTGCAACTGCGCATCCGCCGCTTTCAGAATGCGTATTTCCATCTGCCGCAGCTTCCGGACGAGTTGTTGGAAAGGAGTAAGGGCCGGTGAATTCATTTCAGCTAAACTACGGGTTCCTCCTAACTTTGCACACGTGAAAAAGCTTCCTATCTGCCTGGGCCTGATTCTGAGTGCATTGCTGGCCGGCTGCCAGCGGCCGGAAGAGGCCGTGCCGCCTTCCAATCTGTTGCCCAAAGAAAAAATGATTCAGATGCTGGTAGAGGTGCACCTGAACGAAAGCCGGGTGGAAGCGGCCCGCCTGCGCGCCGACTCGTCCCAGGCCCTGTTCAACCAACTCCAGAAAGACATGCTGTGGCGCCACGAGGTGTCCGATTCCACGTTCTGGCAGAGCTACCGCTACTACGCCGTGCACGAAAAGGACCTCGACGAAATGTACGGCATCGTGCTCGACAGCCTGGCCATGCGCAAGGTGAAGATGCAGACCATGCCCAAGCAGTAAGCGCGAAAAGCGCGCCGCTAGGCCAGCCGGCTGCCGTTGGGCACCGGCCCGGCCAGCGTGGCCAGCACGATGTGGCCCTCGGCATCGGGCGCGCCCGTGACGAGCACCTCCGAGCGAAACGGCCCGATCTGCTTCACCGGGAAGTTGACCACGCACAGCACCTGCCGGCCTACCAGGTCGGCGGGCTGGTAATGGTGGGTAATCTGGGCGCTGGAGCGTTTGGGGCCCAACTCGGGGCCCAGGTCGATGAGCAGCTGGTAGGCGGGCTTGCGGGCCTCAGGAAATTCGCGGGCTTCGAGAATGGTGCCCACGCGCAGGTCGACGCGTTCAAAGTCGGCCCAGGAAATCGGTTCTGAATTCATGGCCGCAACTTACGACGCCCGCGCCTAAGGCTGCACGGCAAACTTGTCGAGCAGGGCCAGGCGCTGCTTCACCTGCGTTTCCCAGTAGGTTTGCTTGGCCGTGTTCAGGCCGTGGTTGGTTTCCCGGTCGTAGTTGAACTCCTCCCGCTTCCAGGCCGAAAACGACGCGTTAGTCAGGTTTTTAAAGGCCGGGTTCAGATGCTCGCAATCCAGCTTGATGAGGCTGATTTTCTGGCGCAGCATCCGGGCGTGCAGCTCGGTGATGTCGAAATGCAGCTGCTCGTGGCGCAGCAGCTCCGGCGAGGCTTTGCCCTTGTCGCGCACCCACGATTCGGTCGGAATAAACACGGCCTTGACCTCCGAGGAAAACACGTAGTCCTTGCACCCCACCTGCACGTCGATGTTGGCGGCCGTCAGGGCGGCCAGCTGGTCGGTGGGTTGGGGCTTGGCCTGAAAGTCGGCCCAGGTCAGCGGCCGGTCAGCCGACCAGCCAATCAGGACCGGGGCTGGTTTGACTGTGGGCTTGGGCTTGGGCGCGGCCGGTTGCGGGCCCTGGAAGGGCAGGAAGGTCAGCAGGAAAGAGAAAAAGAACATTAGCTATAGCAGAAAAGTACAATCGAAGGTGCGTCAGCACAGGGCGTACGGGCAAAACTACATCCGCCGAATTTCAATTCCACCCAGCTACATTCTCTTCATCAGATTAGCTGGCCACCGGTGCCGGCGCTGCCATAACCAGCGAGGCGCTATGCTGGCGGAAGCGCCACAGCAGCATGCCGGCCACCAGCGTCAGGCCCGTGAGCAGGCCGATCCAGACGCCGGTAGCGCCCAGGTGCAGGCGGGTACTGAGCCAGTAGCCGAAGGGCAGCGCCACCGCCCAATAGGCCAGCAGAGCTACCACGGAAGGCACTTTCACGTCTTCCAGGCCCCGCAACGCGCCCAGCCCCACTACCTGCAAGCCGTCCGAAATCTGGAACAGGGCCGCAATGAGCAGCAGGGTGGCCGCCTGGGCTACCACTTCCGGGTCGTGGTTGTAGAAGTGCGGAATCAGGTGGCGGCCGCCAATCAGCAGCAGCGCCATGGTACTCATAAACAAGAAGGTAATGAGGTAGGCCGTGAAGCCCGCCTGCCGGGCTCCGTTGGCGTCGCCGTGTCCCCGAAAATTACCAACCCGGATAGTAGCCGCCGCCCCGATGCCGCTGGCCGCCATATAAGTGACGGAAGCTACGTTGATGGCAATCTGGTGGGCGGCCAGGGAAGTGGCACCCAGCCAGCCAATCATAATGGCCGAAAAGCTGAAAGCTCCCATTTCAAACATCATCTGCACCCCGATGGGCGCGCCCAGGCTCACCAGGCGGCGAATCGTGGCCGGATCGGGCCGCAGCCAGTGCGTGGCGGCCGCGCGGTAAGGAGCCAGGCGTTGGGCCCGCAGCACGTAGGTAGCCATAAACAGGGCCATCAGGATGCGGGCTACCAGCGTGGCCCAGGCCGCGCCCATCATGCCCAGGCGGGGCGCGCCGAGGTTGCCGAAAATCAGGGCGTAGCAGAGCAGGGCATTCACCACGTTGGCCAGCAACGACAGCGTCATGGCCTGGCGGGTGAGGCCCAGGCCTTCGGCAAACTGCTTGAAGCCCTGGAAAATCATCAGGGGAAACAACGACAAAAACGTGACCCGCACCCAGGGCGCGGCCAGGGCCACCACCTCGGCCGGCTGGTCGAGGTACTTGAGGAAGGGTGCCACCAGAAACCCCACGCCGGCCAGCACCAGGCCCGCCACGGCGCTCAGCCACACGCCGCCCGTGAGCAGGTTGCCCAGCACCGGAATGTCGCGCTTGCCGTCGGCGGCGGCTACCAGGGGCGTAATGGCGAAGGACAGGCCCATGCCGAAAATCATCACCACGGTGCTGACACTGACGCCCAGCGACACGGCGGCCAGGGGCAGCTTGCCGGTCTGGCCCACCATCACACTGTCGCAGACGCTAACCAGAATGTGGCCCAGCTGGCTCAACACCACGGGGTAGGCCAGCAGTAGGGTGGGTTTGATGTGGGGGCGAATCTGGGAAAGGGGCATGGGCAAAAGCAAAAAACGAGGCGCAAAGGTACGACCCCCGCTTGGCCGCCGCGCCAGAAATCCGAAATAAGCCGGGTTAGCGCAAGGGCAGCGCGGCCGTCAGCCGGCGCAGGGCCTCGCGCAGCTCGGGCTCGGGCACGGCGTAGGAAATCCGGAAAAAGCCCGGCGCGTCGCAGCTGGCCCCGTCCACGACTTCCACGCCGCCGGCCCGCAGCCGGGCCGCCAGGTCGGCCGAGGCCGCCGGTAGGGGCAGGGCCGGATTCAGAAACGCCCGGAAGTCGGGGAAGACGTAGTAGGTGCCCTGGGGCAGCTGCTGGCGCACCGAAGGCATTGCCGCCAGCGCCGCCACCATCCGCTCCCGGTTGGCCCGCAACCCGGCGCACAGCCCGGCGCTAATGCTTTCGGCCTGCTCGGTAGCGGCCAGCGCCGCCGCCTGCGACACGGCCGAAACGGCCGCGGCGGTGGCAAACTGCCAGGCCGCGCACTGCCGGGCCACGGCCGCCGGCGCCACGAGGTAGCCCACGCTCCAGCCAATAAGCGCCAGCGACTTGGAGAAGCCACTGACCACTACGTGCTGACTCAGCGGGTCGTCGAATTCCAGCAGGGAGGGTACCCGGTCGGGGCCAAAGCAGATACCGTCGTAAATCTCGTCGGCCAGCACCATTAGCTGGGGGTGCTGGCGCGTGAGGTGCAGCAGGGCCGCCAGCTCGGCGCGGTGATACACGCGGCCGGTCGGGTTGTTGGGGTTGCTCAGCAGCAGCACCCGGGTGCGGGGCGTAAGGGCGGCTTGCACGGCCGCAACGTCGAGGGCGTAGTCGGTGGCGGGGTCGAGGGGCAGGGTGCGGAGCGTGCCCCCGGCTTTTTCCACCAGCCCCTGAAACCCAAACCAGTTGGGCGTCAGCAGCAGCACTTCGTCGTGGCCGGGGCTCAGCAGGGCTTTAAGCACCGCCAGCAGGGCCGGCTTGGCCCCGGGCGTCACTACTATCTGCTCGGGCGCTACGGCCGCGCCCTGGCGCTGGTAGCGCGCCGCCAGCGCCGCCCGCAGCGCCGGCAGCCCTTCGATGGGACTGAGCGGCAACGGGCCGCCCTGCAACAGCGTGGTGGCCTGTTGCAAGGCGGCCGGGGGAGTCGTGAAGTTACCGTAGCCCGAAGCCAGGCTGATAGTATCCGGGAAAGAAGTCATGGGCGAAACTACCGCAAACCGGTGCAGAAACTACCGCTTTTCAACCCGATTACCCTTGCGGGGCCAGCACGACGTCGGCAAAGTAGTCGTGCTGGTCGGTGAAGAAGTGCTGCACGCCCAGGCCCGCGTCGGCGGCGGCCTGCTCGATGAGGTGGCGGGTAAACTTGTAGGAGTTTTCGGTGTGAATCACTTCCCAGGCGTCGAAGGCCACGGTTTCGCCCAGGGCCTCGATGCGCACCTGCTGCTGCCGCGTGCTGACCAGAAACGAGCGTACCGCGCCGCTGAGCGGGTCGTAGTCGGTGTAGTGCTGCCAGGCGGCGAGGTCGAAATCGGCCCCCAGCTCCCGGTTCAGGCGGGTGAGTAGGTTCAGGTTGAAAGCCGCCGTGACGCCCTGCGCATCGTCGTAGGCCGCCCGGATCTGGCGCGGGTCTTTCTGCAGATCGAAGCCCATGAGCAGCCGGTCGTCGGGGGTGAGGGGCTGGGCCAGGTTGCGCAGAAACTCGCGTCGGTCGGCGGGCAGGAAGTTGCCGATGTTGGAGCCCAGAAACAGCACGGCTTTGCGGCCGGGGCGGGCCGCCATCAGCGTGAGGGCCGTGGCGTAGTCCGTTACCTGGGGCTCGACGCGCAAGGCCGGCAGCTCCTGCTGCAGGCTGGCCACCAGGCCCTCCAGCGCAGCGCCCGAAATATCGACCGGCACGTAGGTGAACGTCGCACCCGTATCGAGCAGGTGGCGCAGCAGGATCTTGGTTTTCAGTCCGTCACCGGCTCCCAGCTCCAGCAGGAAAAAAGGCTCGGCGGGGTCAGTTGGCCGTAGCGCCTTGCCAATGGCCACCTGGTGCTGGGTGAGCAGGCCAAACTCGGTGCGGGTGGGGTAATATTCCGGCAGGGCCATGATCTGCTGAAAAATCTGGCTGCCCGCGTCGTCGTAGAAGTACATCGACGACAACGTTTTGGGGGTGCGGCGCAAGCCCTGGGCCACGTGCCGGGCCAGATCGGAAGGAGCAACTGCCGGGAGAGAGGAAGCAGACATGAAAAGGGGAAGAGAGGAGAGAGGAAAAGAGGAAGTAAGCGCCGCTTAGCGCGCCAGCCGGATGCCCGTGAACTGCCAGCGCTTATCGGCGTGGAAGAAGTTGCGGTACGTCAGGCGGATGTGGCTTTCGGGCGTGGCGCAGGAGCCGCCGCGCAGCACCAGCTGGTTGAGCATAAACTTACCGTTGTACTCGCCTAGCGCCCCGGCCGCGCGCACGTAGCCGGGGTAGGGGTGGTATGCCGAATACGTCCACTCCCAGGCGTCGCCGAGCAGCTGGTGGCACTGGTCGGCCGCGGCCGTGGCGGGCAGGGGCTGCGGGTCGAAGCTGCGGCTTTCCAGAAAGGTGCCGTCGGCCGCTTCGGGCCGGAAACGGCGGGCCGCAATTTCCCATTCCGGCTCGGTGGGCAGCCGCGCCCCGGCCCAGTGAGCGTAGGCATCGGCCTCGTAAAAGCTGACGTGCGTCACGGGTGCGGCCATATCCACGGGGCGCAGGCCGTGGTGGGTGAAGCGGAACCAGCCCTCGGGCCGCTCTACCCAGTAGAGCGGGGCCTGCCACTGCTGCTGCTGCACCAGGTCCCAGCCTTCGCCCAGCCAGTAGCGGAAGTCGGCGTAGCCCCCGGCCCGCATAAATTCCAGGTACTCACCGTTGGTTACCAACCGGTTTTGCAGCGCGAAGTCGGCCACGTACGTCTCGTGCGGGGCGTGCTCGTTGTCGAAGCAAAACCCCGGGCCCTCGTAGCCGATGCGGTACACGCCGCCCGGCACCGGCAGCCAGGCCACGGGCGGCGGACCGGTTTCAGCTTCCGGCGCGTCGGAGGAAAGTGGCAGGTAGGCCGGGGCCAACGGACTGGTGCTCAGAATGTACTTGATGTCGGTGACGAGCAGCTCCTGGTGCTGCTGCTCGTGCTGCAGGCCCAGCTCCAGCACTTCCCAGAACGCCTCGGGCAGGGTGTCGGCCCGGCTCAGCAGCTCCTGCATGCGGGCATCGACGTGGGCGCGGTAGGCATACACCTCGGCCAGCGCGGGCCGGGAAAGGGTGCCCCGATCGGCCCGGTTTACGCGGCTGCCCAGCGAGTTGTAGTAAGAGTTGAACAGGAAGGCGTATTCGGGGTGAAAAACCTGGTAGCCGGGCTGGTATTGACCCAGCAGGAAGGTCTCGAAAAACCAGGTGGTGTGGGCCAGGTGCCACTTCGGCGGACTCACATCAATGACGGGCTGCACCACCGTGTCTTCGGGCAGCAATGGGCGGCACAGGGTTTCGGTCTGGTGGCGTACGGCCTGGTAGCGGGCCAGCAGCGCGTCGGTAGTGGGGGCCGTCAGGGAGGAAACGAGGGTCATAGCAAAGAAGGGGAGGGCGTGGAAAGGTAACCGGAAAAGCAGACCCGGGTTTGTACGAAGCCAGGAGAAATATAGTGCAGCTCTTATTTCAGCCGGGAAAGAACGGGGGTGAAACCCGGGAAAAGCCCAACATCTAATGCCCACTGAGTACTTATCGCGCCGCCTCCTTTTAAGTACGCAGTAGCTCATCAGTAGTAGTTGGTATTTTGACTATTACAAGCTGAATTAGGAGTTAAAATGGTTATCCTTGTTAAGCGCCGCTCGTTGAAGGGGGCACATTACCTCACCCGTTCTCCAAACCCTACAAGACTATGATTACGAACAACACAGCCCGCGCCAGTGCCGCGCGTACCAGCACCCGCGCTGCCAACAGCAAAACCACGCCCGCCGGCAAAAGCCTCCGGGGCTTTGCCGCCATGGACCCGGCCGAACAGCGCCGCATAGCCAGTGAAGGAGGCAAGGCCTCGCATGAAAGTGGCCGCGGCCATCGTTTTACTTCAGAGGAAGCCCGTGCTGCCGGCCGTAAGGGGGGCCAGGCAAGTCGCGGACGGAGCAACCAGGGCGGTGCCACCCGATAGTTTCTCTCTGCAGTAACGGCGACTACTCCAGGTCGCCAGTAAGCCGACAAGCTCCCGTGCTCTGCACGGGAGCTTGTTCTTTTTTAGCCTGGCGAGGCCGGCTGGTCGATTTCGTTGTTATTTGCCCGTTCATCCGTTTTGCCGCCCCATGCTGCACCTTGCCTATTCCCGGCGTGTTCTGCGCTTCAACTTCCCGGCCCGCACGTCCCGCGGGGCCCTCACCGAGCACTACGCCTACTACCTGCGCCTGACCGATACCGCCCAGCCCGGCCGGGAAGGCGTGGGCGAAGCCGCGCCCCTGGCCGGCCTCAGCCCTGACTACGGCCCCGACACCGAAACCCGCATCCGGGAATTTTGCCGGCAGTTCAACCAACGCCAGCTGGCCGCCCTCAGCCCCGCCGCCGCAGCGGCCCTGGTGCCGGCCGAGCTGCCCGCCCTGCGCTTCGCCCTCGAAACTGCCGCCCTCGACCTGGAGCAGGGTGGCCGGCGGCAGCTGTTCGACTCGCCCTTCAGCCGGGGGCAGGCCGGTATTGCCATCAACGGCCTGGTCTGGATGGGCGACGCGGCGTTTATGCGGGAGCAGATCCGGAAAAAGCTGGCCGAGGGCTACTCCTGCCTCAAGCTCAAAATCGGCGGCATCGACTTTGCCACCGAGCTGCGCCTGCTGGCCGAAATCCGGGCGGTGGCCGGGCCCGAACAGCTGACGTTGCGCGTCGATGCCAACGGGGCCTTTGCGCCCGCCGAGGCCCTGGACCGGCTCGGGCAGTTGGCCCGCTTTGCGCTGCACTCCATCGAGCAGCCCATCCGGTCCGGGCAGTGGGCCGATATGGCGCGGGTGTGCCGGGAGTCGCCGGTGCCGGTGGCGCTGGATGAGGAGCTCATTGGCGTAACCGACACCCAGCAGCAGCAGGCCCTGCTCGACCAGATCCGGCCGGCCTATATCATTCTCAAGCCCACGCTGCTCGGGGGGCTGGCCGCTACCCGGCACTGGATTGCCCTGGCCGAGGCCCGCGGCATCCGGTGGTGGCTCACCTCGGCCCTGGAATCCAACGTCGGCTTGAACGCCATCAGCCAGTTTGCGGCCCAGGCCGCGCCCCCCGATTTTCCGCAGGGCCTAGGCACCGGGCAGCTGTACTCCAACAACGTAGCCGCCCCGCTGACCATCCGGGGCGGGCAGCTGCACTACGAGCCCGACCTGGGCTGGGGTAGCTTGGAATAACCATACCCGGCGGGGATACGGACAGGCAAAATTTCACTATATTACAAGGCCGCCATGTCTTCGCTATGTCCCGCTCCGGAGTATATACGTTCAGCTGCCGCCGCCTTTCGGGGCTGCTCCGGATGACTTTGTTGCTGGTGCTGGCCTGCGGTCTGCTCACCGTTGGGGTGGCCGCCCAAACGCCGGGCCCGTTTCAATTCGCGAAGCCCAAGGCCCATAAAGTGAAATTTCATTTCGAGCTGGAGCGTAACCTCATCGTGGTAAACGCCATGCTCAACGGACAGGGCCCGTTCAACTTTCTGCTCGATACCGGCGTGGGCACCTCGCTGATTACCGACCCCTCGCTGCGCCTGGCCCTGGGCCTGCGCACGGGCCGCAGCTTCCGGGTGGCCGGCGCGGGCAGCGAGGCCCCGCTGGAAGCCGCCGAAACCGACAGCGTGCGGGTGGAGCTGCCCGGCGTGGTGGCCCCGAACATGCTCTTTCTGACTCTGTCGGAGGATATTCTGAACCTGTCGGGCTACGTGGGCATGCCCATTCACGGCATCCTGGGCTCCGACGTGTTTCGCAGCTTTGTGGTGGAAGTGCGGGCCGCCGAAAGCTTGCTGGTGTTCCACGACCCGAATTCGTACCGCAAGCCCCGCGGCCGCCGCTGGACCGACGTGCCCCTCGACCTGGAAGGCAACAAGCCCTACCTGACCGCCGAAGTGCAGCTCACCGACTCGTTGCAGCTGCCCCTGAAGCTGATTCTGGACACCGGGGCGGGCCACGCCCTGTCGCTCGAAACCACGTCCAGTAGCCAGCTGCGGGTGCCGCCCAAACGGCTCCGCTCCCAGCTGGGCAAGGGCCTCAACGGGTTTATCAACGGCTACCTGGGGCGCGTGTCGGGCATGAAGCTGGGCCGCTACCAGATCAACTCCCTGCTCACCTCGTTTCCCGACTCGACCGACGTGGCCATGCGCGCCGACGTGCCCCGCAACGGTAACATCGGCTTCGAGTTGCTCAAGCGCTTCGACACGGTTATCGACTACACCCACAACTACCTGCTGCTGCGGCCCAACCTGCTGTACCGGGAGCCCTTCGAGCACGACATGTGCGGCATGGACCTGGTAGCGGCCGGCCCCGACTTCCGCCGCTACGTCATCACCCAGATTGTGCCCGGCTCGCCGGCCGCCCAAGCCGGCCTGCAAGCCAACGACGAGATATTGTCCATCAACTTTCTGCCCGCCAGCGCCTTGTCTTTAACCCAGATCAGTAGGATTCTGCACTCGGCCGATGGCCGCAAGATTCTGCTCATCGTGCGGCATGCCGACGGGGAGTTGGGCACGACGCAGGTGCAGCTCAAGCGCGAGATTTAAGCCCGGCCCCCGGTACCAGCTACTCTGGTTTCGGGCCGGTAGATGAGGGGCAAGTCGCCGTTTTACCCCTCGCAACCGTATATTTTCCTACATTAGAAGCCCGCCTGCTCCCTGCTACCCCTTACTTCTCGCCCGAACTCGCCTGATGCCCACGGCCCCTTCGCCCGCGCTGCCCACCCCGCCGCCCGAAATCCGGGCCAACCAGCACATCTACTCCGATTATTTCGACGAGGAGTTCGTCTATCAGCTCGATAAGAACATCCTGCAGCTGCTCGACCGGGTCTGGTTCCGCTCCGAGCTGGTCGGCTTCGACGAGTACCCGCAGCGCAACAACCCCGACAAGCCCCTGATTTTCGCCTCCAACCACTCGGGCATGGCGTTTCCCTGGGATGCCATGGTGGCCCTGTCGCACTTGTGGCGCAAGCTGCCCAACCTCAGTGACTTGCCCCGGCCTTTGTCGGCGCCCATGCTTTCCCAGTCGGCCCTGATGAACCCGTTTCTGGTGCGCAACTTCTGGAAGCGCTGCGGCTGCGTGGATGCCACCACGCTGAACTTCGAGACGATGATGTACTACCAGGAGCACAACCTGATGCTCTACCCCGAGGGCGTGCCGGGCATCGGCAAGGGCTTCAACCGCAAGTACCAGCTGCAGCGCCTGGCTACCAGCATCGTGCGCCTGGGCATTCAGCACCGCACCGACATCATCCCGTTCTATACCATCAACGGCGAGTACCTCAACCCCTACGCCTACAGCTGGGACTGGATCAACAACCTGAGCAAGAAAATCGGGATTCCCTTTATTCCCATGGGCCCCATCGTGCTGATGGTGCTGCTGCAGCCCTGGTTTTTTTACATGGCCTTTCCGGCCAAGCTCACCTTCGTGCTGGGCTCCCGCATCAAACCCTACGAGCTGACCGACAAAGCCCACGACGAGCTGAGCCGGGCCGAGTACGAAGCTCTGTCGGAGCAGGTGCGGGGCCGCATGCAAACCGAGCTGGACGCCGCCGTGCGCCAGTACGGGCAGCACCCCTACCGCTGGGGCGAAATGTGGCAGCGCATCCGCCAGAACTGGCGCTACTTCCCCTTTTTCCTGCCTTTCGCCTGGCCCGCCGTCTTCACCGAGTTTGAAAAGCAGTACACCCGCAAAACCCCGCCCGACGTCAACCTGGACCTGACCAGCCCCGGCGCGTGGCTGCGCATGATCTGGCGCAACCCGTTTACCATCAGCTTCTTTATTCCGATTCTGGGCTGGATTCCCATTGCCATCCGGGGCTACAAAGGCCACCGGCTGGGAAAAAGAGCGTAGGCAGGCGGCGCCAAAATCCAAATCGAGCTGCTTTGGCGAAACTTGTTCTGCCTCAGTCAGTAAAAGACAATATTAACCTCCGGTGCCGCCTTCGGGGCGGCCTTTTCCCTTGCCAAAATACCACGCGCCCCGCGTGGCCCCCGCGCCGACTTCGTTCTTCCCGCTTTTACCTCCGCTCAAATGCCTTCCCCCCAGCATTTGCTCCTCAAACAATTCCTGACGGCGGCCACCGCGCCCCTGTCCCGCCGCCGGCCCACGCTGGCGGCCATGCGCCTGAGCCTGGAAATGGCCAGTCTCGGCCAGTTTATGCCCTGGGGCGTCCACCTCGAGTGCTTTCAGCTCGAGGGCATGGCCGCCGAGTGGGTGCGCCCCGCCCCGGCCGACCCGCGCCGGGTGCTGCTCTACCTGCACGGGGGCGGCTACGTGCTGGGCTCCCTGAACACGCACCGCAGCCTGGTGGGGGCCCTGGCGCAGCGCTGCGGCATGTACGCGCTGGCCATCGACTACCGCAAAGCGCCCGAACACCCCTTCCCGGCGGCCCTGGATGATGCCCTGCTGGCCTACCGCTGGCTGCTGCGCCAGGGCTACCGCCCCCACGACATCATCGTGGCCGGCGACTCGGCCGGTGGGGGCCTCACGCTGGCGTTGCTGCTGGCCCTGCGCGACGGGGCCGGGCCGCTGCCCGCCGCCGCCATTGGCCTTTCGCCCTGGACGGATCTGGTGCTGCCCACGGCTACCATCCGGCGGGTGGCCCACGAAGAGCTCCAGTTTCTGGAGGCCCTGGCTATCCGGGGCTGGGGCGGGCAGTACGCTGGCAGCGCCCCGCTGACCGAGCCGCTGGTGTCGCCGGTGCGGGCCGCCCTGCACGATCTGCCGCCGTTGCTGCTCCAGACTTCCGACGCCGAAGTGCTCTACGACGACGTGCTGACCTTTGCCGCCAAAGCCCGGCTGGCCGGCGTCCCCGTTACGCTGCAGACGTTTGCGGGCCTGGTACACTGGTGGCATTTGTTCTGGCGCGTGGTGCCCGAAGCCCGCACCGCCCTCGACCAGGTTGCAGCCTTCACCCAGGGCATCTGGGCCGCGCAGGAAGCCGCCGCGCGGGTCGTACGCGCGGCCCGCGCTTCGGCCAAACCTGCCAAAACGGATCTGCGGCCCCGCGCCCGGCTCTGAGAGCCGCCGGATGGCCCGGCCGAAGCCGGCAACCGCTAAAGACACCTATATGAAAGCGCCACGGGAAAAATTCTCACCTCATAGCCAACTATATAGCCATGTTTTTGTAGGTTTGCCGAAGATAGTCGGCTTGCATACTATTTTTCCTGCCTGACGCGGCTACAGCGTTGTTTTTCCCATTCACTTCAACTCTTTTTAACCGTTTAGCACCATGGAAGACTTGTTTAAGAAATTTATCAATGCCGGGGTCGGCTTCGTGTCATTGACCAGTGACCGGGTGCAAACCACCATCGACGCCCTGGTGAAGGAGAGCAAGCTGTCGGAGCAGGAGGGAAAGAAGATTATGGACGACTTGAAAAAGAACTCCGAAACCAAGCGCAAGGAGCTTGAGCAGCAGTTCAGCAGCATTGCCAGTAAGCTGATGAAAAGCGTGGGCGTAGCCTCCAACTCCGACGTGGAAGACCTGAAGCGCAGCGTGAAAGGCAGCAACTCGAAGTCAACTTCTTCGGCTTCCTCTTCGGCCAGCAAAAGCAGCGGTTCGAAGTCGGCCGCCAAGCCAGCTTCGAGCACTACGGCCAAGGTTGCGGGCGCCACCAAGAAAGCCGCCGATAAGGTAAGCTCGGCCGCCGGCACCGCGCAGAAATCGGCGGCGGCGAAGGCTGGCGCGGCCAAATCGTCGTCGGGCGGCAGCAAGTCGGGCGGGGCCAAGAAGGATACGCCCGCGGCTCCGGCCGGTGGCACCGACACGGCCGGCGCTTAATTGCGCGTGCTGTTCAGCTAAAAAGAGCCAGCGCCTGCCGATGCGGGGCGCTGGCTCTTTTTTGTAGCCAATTTTACCGCACCGGCCCCAATTGCCCGGCCCAGCGCGTATTTTGCAATTCTAAACTCGTCCTTTTCCCGCCCGCTTCCGCATGTTCAAAAACACGATTTCCAATCTGAGCCGCATCCGGCAGGTAGTGGAGGTGCTGGTGCGCTACGGGTTTGAGGATGTGGTAACGTCTACGCCCCTGCGCCGGCTGGTGACGCAGAAGCGCCGCCTCTCGTGGCAGCATGCCGAGCGGCCGGTGTTTGAAACCAGCCGCTGGGAGCGGGTCCGGATGGTGATTGAGGAGCTCGGGCCCACCTTCATCAAGCTGGCCCAGGCCATGAGCAACCGGCCCGATTTGCTGCCCGAGGCCCTGATTGACGAGTTTCAGAAGCTGCAGAGCGACGTGCCGCCCTTCGACGTGCGCCTGGCCCGCGAGATTATCGAGCGGGAGCTGGGCCGGCCCATTACGGAGGTGTTCAGCGAGTTTGAGGAAAAACCCCTAGGCTCGGCCAGCATCGGGCAGGTGCACAAGGCCCGGCTGCTGACGGGCGAAGACGTGGTGGTGAAAGTGCAGCGCCCCGACGTGCAGGAAAAAGTGCGCACCGACCTGAGCCTGCTGCACGAGCTGGTGCGCCTGACGGCGGGCTTTTTGCGCAACCACGGCCTGAGCAACCCCCAGGACATCGTGGACGCCTTCGAGCGGAGCATGATGAAGGAGCTGGACTACACCTCCGAGGCCCGCAGCATGGAGCAGTTCCGCAAGCTCTACGAGAGCTACGAAACTTTCTCCATTCCGAAACCCTACCGGGAGCTGTCGACGGCCAAAATCCTGGTGATTGAGTTTGTCTCGGGCTGCAAGATTACCGACAAGCCCCAACTGCTGAAGTGGGGGCTGAGCCCGGAAAAGGTGGCCGAAACCGGCATGGACATCTACCTGACCCAGATTTTCGAGTTCGGTATCTTCCACGCCGACCCGCACCCCGGCAACGTGCTGGTGCGCCCCGACGGCACGCTGGTGCTCATCGACTTCGGGATGGTGGGCCGGCTCAGCAAGCAGCAGAAGTATGCCTTTGCCGGCGTCTTCATCGGCATGGCCCGGCAGGATGCGCGCAGCATGGCCCTGAACTTCCGGCGCCTGGCCCTCACGGCCGACATTCCCGACATGCGCACCTTCGAGGCCGACCTCAACGACTTGATTGAGGACTTTGCCTTGCTCGACGTGCAGGACATGAGCATGAGCGACCTGGCCGACCGGCTCCAGAACGTCATCTACGACTACAAGCTGCAGGTGCCCGGGGCCATCTTCCTGATTCTGCGGGCCCTGGTGATTCTGGAGGGCATCGGCAAGGTGCTGCACCCGCGCTTCAACACGTTCGAGTTTGTGCGACCCTACGGGGCGCGCATCATTGCCGAGCAGTACTCGCCCGAGAATATCCTCAGCGAAGCCCAGTACACCGGCACCCAACTGCTGGCCCTGCTGCAAACGCTGCCGGCCGACGTGCGCCAGATCATGCGCAAGATTTCGCGCGGCGACCTGCGCCTGAAGGTGGAGCTCAGCGGCTACCAGGCCCTGATGCGCACCGCCGACCGGCTCGTGTCGCGCACCATCATTGCCCTGATTGCCGTGGCCTTCCTACTGTTTTCGGGGCTGAGCCTGCTGGGGCGCTACTCGCCGGACATGCGCTACTGGCACGGCATCCCGGTGCTGACGTGGTGGAGCCTGGGCATTACGGGCTTCCTGTTCCTGATTCTGCTGATTCTGGGCACGCAGAAGCGCAAGGAGTAGCCTTTATTTCAGAAGCCAGTAGTAGGCCAGCTGCGCCCCAAACGAGTTAACACTACCAACCAGAATGCGCTGGTACGTGGCATTCAGCCGTACTTCCTGGCTCGAAGACAACGGCAGAAGCACGCCCGTGGAAACGGTGGCGAACACCGCGCCCCCGAACGACTCGCGGGTGAGGGAAACGCGCTGAAACTCGGTGGTGCTGCCGGCCGCGCGCTGCTGAATTTCGCGGGTGCCATCGAGCAGGAACGCAAAGCCGAGTCCGCCGCCGAGGTAAAAATTGGGCCGCCGCACCTTGCCAAAGCGTTTGCCAACCGTCAGGACGGGGGCCAGCACGTGGGAGCGGGAAATCAGCCGCTCTTCCAGCACCGTCTGCCTGGGGCCCGCTACCTCAATCACGGGGCTATACCCGTTGAGCTGGATATAGTCTAGCTGAATGCCGCTTTGCAGGCCACTGGCGCGTATGCCGGTCCACTCCAGGCCTACTTCCCGGCTCTGGGCGTATACTTGGGAATCGAAAAAACCTTGGGCGGTCCGCAGCACTGCCAGGTGCACGCCAACGCCTTTTCGCCAGCCCGAGTAGTTGGTGCGGGGCCGGGGCTGCCACTGCGGCTCGACGCAGGTGTTGTACTGCACCAGCACCCGGCGGATATCCGCTTCCGAAAAAGGCAGGGCCATCAGCGCGGGGTCGGTGTGGCGCAGGCTAGGGCAGGCGCGCAGGTACCGGTTCAGCACCACGTGCCAGTTGCTGGCCGTCAGCTCGTACAGCGTATCCGAGGCAGCGGTGCCGAGCAGCAGGCCCTGATCATTCGAAAAAGAGTACAAGCTGGCCGGCCCCGGCGTTTGCAGCAGCACGAAACGGGCCGAGTCGGCTCCGGTGGCCAGCTGCACTACCTTGCTCAGGATGGGGGCATGGCCCCGCAGGCCATAGCCGCGCAGCTGGTCGGGGCGGTACACCTGCGCTGCCTGCCGGGAGGCCGGGTAGAAGAGAAGCCGCTGGCCGGATTTCTCGACCACGTCGCCGGGCAGCGTGTCGCCGGAGGTGGTAATGACAAAGCCCGGCAAGCCCTGCGCGCGGGCAGCAGCGGTAGAAATTAGCAGAAAGAGAAAAAAGTAAAGTCGAATCATGCCACTGAACACAAAAGATAAAACAGCTAGTGGCTACAAATATAAACTGGATTTGTGGCCCCAGCGAATTGGTAGGCATAGCTGCTTTGTAGCCCCCAATAGCCTCGCTATGCACCCGCAACGGCTGAAAGCCCCCTTGGGCCGGGTAGCCGGGAGCCGCCTTGAGGGCCACTTCTTAAGTCGGGGCTGATTTGTGTAACGAGCTGATTACAAGAAATGACAAGTGAAATCCAGAAGCGCTGAAAAGTCTAAAAACTTGGTCTTTTATTGGCCATTCTTATATCGGGTAACTCGAATAAAGCCCAACTTGCTGCCGCCTGCCGCTGATTGGTAGGTCGCACAAAAACGGCAAGCACCATGCATCTGCTACCCACATTCCCGTTGCGCCGCTGGGCGGCAATTCTCC
This sequence comes from Hymenobacter aquaticus, assembly GCF_004765605.1. Classification (NCBI taxonomy): domain Bacteria; kingdom Pseudomonadati; phylum Bacteroidota; class Cytophagia; order Cytophagales; family Hymenobacteraceae; genus Hymenobacter; species Hymenobacter aquaticus. The sequence goes on from NZ_SRLC01000001.1 coordinate 196,661, forward strand.
TGTTCAGCACCCTGGCCCTGCCCGCGCTGGCGCAGTCCGGCAACGACCAGGAGCTGTTTGAAACCCAGAAGCGGCTGAGCGTCGGCGTTACCAAGTTTGCCGAGGCCCGCACCGCCGTCAACGCCTTTATCAGCCGCCGGGCGGCCTGGGTGCAGAAGCAGGAAGAAACGCCCGACCAGCTCACGGCCGAATTCGTGCTGCCGACCCGCGCCCTGGGCGGCCTCGACTCGCTGGCGGCCGGGCTGGGCTTCGTGCTGGAAAACAACCTGAACGCCCACAACCTGACCTCCCGCCTACAGGAGCTGAAGGCCGACGAGCAGGACTTGCAGGCCCAGCTGGCCCTGGCCACGCTGGAGCTGCGCAACCCCCGGCTGGAAGAGCCCAAGCGCCAGAGCCTCCAGGAGCAGGCCGCCCGCTACGAAACCCGACTGCGCGAGCTGCGGCAGCGCCAGCAGGTGGTAGCCAGCCACGCCGGCCAGGCCTACGTAACGCTGCGCCTCTACGACGAGGTGACTTTCCCGACCGGTAACCGCAAGGTGAGCTTCGTGAACATGCCCGGCGTGGAATATGGCTACCTGCGCCTCGACAACCCCAAGCCCGGCCTGAGCAGCCGCGCCTACCAGGGCTACGCCATCAAATACATGTTTACCCGCGGCAAGAGCTACTTCAACCTGGGCGTGTATAAGCCGCTGGAAAAAGCCGAGGAGCCGGAGTTTATCAACGAGCTGTTCGTCATCAACTTCGGCCAGGACTTCTACCCGCGCAACTTCGGCCGGGGCCGGCGCAAGTTCCTGAACCTGTACACCAGCTACCAGGTGGGCGGCTTTATTCTGAACCGCAATAGCGACGAGGACAACGAGTTTATTCCCAACCTGAACCTGGGCCTGGGTATCGAACTGATCAAGACCCGCCACATCCTGCTCGATACCAAAGCCAGCTACTTCGTGCCCCTCCACGACCACAGCCGCGACCTGCGCGGCATCCTGGGCCAGGCTTCGTTCAACTTCGTGTTCTAGCGCTAGTAGTAAGTAAAAATAAGCCCGGCCAACATAAGAACGTCATGTCGACCAGCGGGAGACATCTCGCGTGCAATGGTAACTTGATTACTACTGCACGCGAGATGTCTCCCGCTGGTCGACATGACGTTCTGTTTTTACTGTCGGTAGCCTCTCTCAGTAGCGCAATTACGGCTTGGAGGCCATCGAGACGGGTCCTACCCGCACCGATTGGCTGTCGATGACCTGCCAGCGGCCGTCGCGGCGCACCAGCACGTGCATGCGGCGAAACTCGCCACTGGCGTCTTTGCCGTTTTCGGTGCCGGTGGTGGTGATGTTGTGCCGGATAACGGCCATATCGGGGCCGAAGAGGCGCACGTTGTACTCGGTGGGCTGGTTGCTAATCGTCTTGGACTTGCCCGACTGCATGTCGGCCATCATTTCGGCCTTGGTGCCCACGGTGCCGTCGGCTTCGGTAAACAGGCAGTCGTCGGCCACCAGCTTCTGCACGAAGGCCAGGTCGTTGCGGACTGTGGCGGCGCCCCAGTCCTGGTCGAGCTGAATCAGGGCGGCTTTGGTCTTTTCGGAGTCCGCGGCCTTCGCGGCGGCTTTTTGCTGCCCCACGGCCAGGGTACAGCTTAGGGCGAAGAACAATAGACAAAGGGTGCGTTTCATCGGGTAGTGGGGTTAGGGTAGGCAGCCGCACCCATCATGAAACCTGCTCACAACGCCACGACCTGTATTAATATAGGTAAAATATTATATACATGCCAGCCAGTACCCCGCCCGGTGTTTCGCAAGCACTTCACGGTTCCCGGAAGATGGTTCAAGATGCTTAGCATATTGTTAACACCCTTTAGCACATCCTTCACGCTGCTCGGTAGATTGTTCACGGCGTCTCTTTGCTCATGCACGCTGCCTCTACCATCGTTGCCGCCGTTTCTACAGTTATTTCCGCCGCCCCTGACATGGTTACTGCCTTCGCTCAGATGCTTGCCGCCGCTGACATGCTTTCTGCCGGGGTTGCGGAAGGGCCGGTAGGAGTGGAAGCTTGAAAAGCAAAAAAGCCCGGCCGAGCCGGGCTTTTCTGTTGGGGTTAGAACGCGGTATGATTTACCGCAGCTGCATGTCCTCGATGATGAGGTTGATGTAGTCGCCCAGCTTCTGGTTGACCTGGTCGTAGTCGACGGCCGACTTGAGGGGGTGCTTCACGCTGAAGTAGAACTTGATTTTGGGCTCGGTGCCCGAGGGACGGGCCGAGACTTTGCTGCCGTCGGCCAGGATGAACTGGAGCACGTTGGAGCTTTCCAGGCCGGTGGCCCGCTCTTCGCCGGTTTGCAGGTTCCGGATGATGCCGGTTTTGTAGTCGCGCAGCTCTACTACGGGCGAGCCGGCAATGGTTTTCGGCGGGTTGGCGCGCAGGCCGGCCATCATTTCCTGGATTTCCTCGGCCCCGCGCTGGCCTTTCTTGGTCAGCGAAATCAGGTCTTCCTTGTACAGACCGTAGGTGGCGTACATCTCCACCATAGCCTGGTACAAGGTCTGGCCGTTGTCTTTGGCCACGGCGGCCATTTCGGCCAGCAGGGCGCAGGCCGATACGGCGTCCTTATCGCGCACGAAGGAGCCAATCATGTAGCCGTAGCTTTCCTCGCCGCCGCCGATGTAGTTTTCCTGGCCTTCCAGGTCGCGGATGATGCCGGCAATGTACTTGAAGCCGGTCAGCGTCTGGTAGGCCTTCACCTGATGGGCCCGGGCCACGTCGCCGAGTACGTCGCTGGTGACGATGGTGTAGACGATGAAGTCGTTGGGCTGCATCTTGCCAGCCTGCTTACGGGCCGAGAGCAGGTAGTGCGTGAGCAGGGCAGCGGTCTGGTTGCCGTTCACCAGCAGCCACTCGCCGCGGTTGTCTTTCACGGCAATGCCCACCCGGTCGGCGTCGGGGTCGGTGGCAATAACCAGGTCGGCATCCTGGGCCTTGGCCTGGTCGAGGGCCATCTGCATGGCCACTTTTTCCTCCGGGTTGGGCGACTGGATCGTGGGGAAGTTGCCGTCGGGCGTAGCCTGGGCTTCCACGATGCTCACGTTGGTAAAGCCCAGCTGGGCCAGGGCCTTGGGCACCAAGGTAATGCCGGTGCCGTGCAGGGGCGTGTACACGATTTTCAAATCGTGCTGGCGCTGAATGGCGGCGGGGTTGATGCTCAGGGTTTTGACCTGGGCCAGGTAGGCGTTGTCCAGCTCTTCGCCCAGCATATGAATCCGGGACTCGTCGCCCTGGAACTTCACCTGGTCGGGGCTCTGGATGGCGTTGACCTCGGCAATGATGTTCTTATCGTGGGGGGCTACCACCTGGGAGCCGTCCTGCCAGTACACCTTGTAGCCGTTGTACTCCTTGGGGTTGTGCGAGGCGGTAATCACGCAGCCGCTCTGGCAGCCCAGGTGGCGGATGGCAAACGACAGCTCGGGCGTGGGGCGCAGGTCGGAGAACAGGTAGGCGTGAATGCCGTTAGCCGAGAAGATGTTGGCCGCAATGCGGGCAAACTCCCGGCTGTTGTTGCGCGAGTCGTGGGCCAGGGCCACCTTGATTTCCTGATTCGGGAACGACTTGAGCAGGTAGTTGCACAGGCCCTGGGTGGCCATGCCCAGGGTGTAGCGGTTCATGCGGTTCGAGCCGTTGCCCATAATGCCGCGCAGCCCCCCGGTCCCGAATTCCAGGTCGCGGTAAAACGCGTCGTTGAGCGTTTCCTCGTCGCCCGCGTCGAGCAGCTGCTGAATGTTGGCTTTGGTGTCGGAGTCGTAGTTGCCGGTCAGCCAGGTGTTGATTTTGGCGTGGATGTCGGTGGTCAGGGCCATAGATAGGGGGATTTTGGTTCGGTATGGACGAGCAAATGAGGCTGAAAGTTGTGCGCGGTGCCCGGGCGCCGGGCCGCACCCACGGCTTGTTGCAGGGGGCAAAATGCTACTTAATTGGCAATTAAGCCCGATTTCACATCAATATGTGAGGTGTTTTACCGAATGATGTGATTGACGAGCGGGCTTTTTTTTGCGCACTTGCGGCGTCTAACGCGCTTTGCTGCTGGCTGCAAGCGGCGGCCTGGCGCCATCTGCTCACCCTTACTTCGCTGAACCATGCAATTCGCTCATCGTGCCGTCAATCTGCTGATGTTTCTGGTGCTGCTGCTGGCTTTTCTACTGATGGCCGCAGTGGCTATGGCCCAAAAACCCGTCAAAACCGACCTGCTCCCGTATTTCGACCGGGTGCCGGCCCCGCCCACGGCCTTCAGCGCCACGCTCAAGCGGCCGGCCGGCTTTACCGACCTCGACCAGCAGCTCCAGCAGCTTGGCAAGAGCATCGGCGCGGGCCGCACCGCCGAGCAGAGCCGCGACCAGCAGGCTTTGCAGCAGTTCGGCCAGCAGGCCGCTGCCGCCGGCGTAGAGAAAATGACCGACCAGCAGCAGATGGCCTATATGCAGCAGCAAGGCAGCGCCCTGCCCGGCTACAACCCGCAGGCCATGCAGCTGGCCCAGCAGATGCAGGACCCCGCGTTTCAGGCCAAGCTGGCTAAAATGAGCGACGCCGAAAAAGCCCGCTTCCTGCAGGCCCAGCTGGCCCCGGCCGGCAGCACCCAGCAGCGCATGATGAACGACCCCAGCTTCCAGGCGGCCCAGGCGGAATTTATGCAGCAGATGCAGAGCCCGGCCTTCCGCGCCAGCTGGGAAAAAAAAACGGAGGCCGAACAGGATGCCTACATGCAGCAGCTCATGCGCAAGCACGGCCTGAATGAGGCCAAGATGCAGGCCATCGGCGGCCATCAGCGCCCCCCGAAAATGGCCCCGCTGGTGGCTTCGCCCGCTTTGGAGGCCAATAATAAGATGGTCGAAGCTTTCAACGCCGACCTGAGCAGCAACGGCTTTACCCGCGTTCAGCAGCAGCTGCAAACCGAGCTGGAAACCCTGAAGCAGGAGCAGCAAAGCCGCGCCCTGCCCACGGCCCGCGAGGGCGACTGCCCCGGTCAGCGCCGCAGCTACGACCAGGGCCACCAGTTTCTGAAGCGCCGCCTCGACCTCTACACCAAGTACCTGCCCCAGCTAAACACGGCCTGGGCTACCCAGAAAAGCCTGCTCAAAGCCCGCGTGGCCCCCTTCCAGGCCGAGCTGGCCAAAATCCACTACGGCGACGACATTCAGCGCCCCGAGGAAAAAGCCGTCATCAGCGCTCTGGCCGGCGGGCAGCAGCTGATGATTGGGCAGGTGCAGCAGCTGGCCAGCTACAGCAGCGCCATCTACGACCTGAACCAGGAGTACGTCGACAGCAAGAAAGCCTACGACCAGCCCTTCCGCTGCGAAGAAGCCGTGTGCTTCCCCGCCCTGGCCCGCGTGGCCCTGCCCAACGGCCAGCAGGTAGCCATCAGCCGGGTCCGGGCCGGCGACGTGGTGCTGGGCTACGACGCCCGCACCGGCCAGGTCGTACCCACCCGCGTGCTGCGCCTCGACGTGCATCAGGACCAGCAGGACTATCCGCTGGTGCAGCTCACCATTGGTACGCCCGCCGTGTATGCCGGCCTGGCCGAGCAGCCGGCACGCCCGGCCCAGGCTCCGCTGGAAGTAGTGCTCACGCCCAACCACCCCGTGGCCACCGCCGCCGGGCCGCTGGTGCGGGCCGACGAGCTGCAGCCCTCCGCGGCCGTGCTGCGCCTAGCGGATACGGCCGTGGAAGCAACGCACCTGGCCGACCGACAGCCGGCCGGTACAACTCCTGTCGTGTTTAACCTGCGCACCGAAAGCGGCAACTACTTTGTCGGAGGGCTGCTGGTAGGCGCTAAGTAGTCTAAGGCTTTGTAGGCCAGGTCGCCGAGCTTTTCCAGGTCGCCGGTGTCGGTGTTGTTGAGAATGATAATCACCCGGGTAAAATCCGGGTCGGTCAGCAGCACCGAGTTGAACCCGTCGATGCTGCCGCGGCGCTCCACGACGGGCTTCGGAAAGGTCCGGTCGTTGTAGTAAAAGCCCAGCGTGGGGTAGCCCCGGGCCTGTTCCACGTAGCCTGTCGGCTGAGGCTTCAGCAACAGGCTGGAGGCCGTAGCCGAGAGCAGGGCCCGGGTTTGCAGGGCTCGTACCAGCTTGTAGAGGTCAGCCGCGGTGGAGTACATGGCGCCGGCCCCGGCATAGTTCGACAGGTACTTCGGAGCATCGTTGCGCAGCGTGTCCCGGCTGCTGCCCGCCCCGAAGGTGTAGTTGTGGTAGCCATACGCCAGGTGGGGCGTAATGCGGGCTTCCTGCACCAGGCCGGAGTTCTGCATCTGCAACGGCGCCAGGATGCGTTGGCGCAGCAACTGCCCGTAGGTTTGCCCGGAAACCACCTCCAGAATCCGGGTCAGCAGGATGTAGTCGATGTTGTTGTAGTTGAAGGCGGGCGCTTTGCCCTCGTCCTTGGCCACGAATTTCCGCACGAACTCGGCAGTAGAGTAGCGGGCCTGATACACCTGGGTGGAAGGCTCATTCCTGAGGCCGGAACGATGCGTCAGTAGGTCGGCAATGGTAATCGAGTGGCAGGCGGGCGGCAAGTCCGGCACGTAGGCAGCGGCCTTGTCTTCCAGCTTCAGCACCGCCTGGTCGACGAGCTGCAGGGTGAGTACGGCCGTGAACAGCTTGGTCATGGACGCAATGGGAAACCGGGTATCGGCCGTGACGGGCACCGAAAACTGGAAGTTCGCATACCCCTTGCTGACCTGGGCCACCACCCGCCCGTCTTTCACGGCCAGCAGCGTCCCGTTGAAATGCCCGGCCCGGTACTCGGCTTCCACCAGGGCCGTCAGGGAGCGTTGGGCCCCGGCCGGGGTTGTAACGAGCAAGAGGATCAGCAGGAAAAATCGGGACATAGCGGAAAGGAGCCGGGCGGTGGGGGAGCGGGGAGGCGAATGTAGGTCGTCGGGCTGATATGTCTTCCGCCTGTTTGTGCTGGCGAAGGCAAGCCGGCGGGCAGAAAGGGACGGAGAGTAGCGGGCTGGCAGAATAGGGTGGTGAGAACAGCAGCGTGTAACAGAGTCCCGGCGGCCGATGACGCGGCCGGGGCTGTTGCGCCGGGCAAGGCCCCGCCCGCTGACCTAACGGTTTTCGGAGCCGCTTGAAAAACCGTTAGGTCGTCAGTGACCTAACGGTTTTTGCGGCGATGAGAAAAACCGTTAGGTCGTCACTGACCTAACATTTTTTGTGGCGATGAGAAAACGTGTTAGGTCGGTCGGAACCTAACACGTTTCTGCCTCACACATTTTTGTGTTAGGTAAAAAGTTGTGAGGTTCTCCGACGCCGGCATGAAAAAGCCCCGACGGCCTGGCAGGCGTCGGGGCTTTGTGGGAGCAGAGCGTGGCTAGCCCCGCAGCAGACGGATGATCTATGCTATCCTCCGGGTGCTTCGCAATGACACGACTCCGGGAGCGGCTGATCGGGGGAGCTTACAGGTTGCCGCGCAGGGCCTGCTCCCGCTCGATGCTTTCGAACAGGGCCTTGAAGTTGCCTTTGCCGAAGCTCTTGGCGCCTTTGCGCTGGATGATTTCGTAGAACACCGTGGGGCGGTCCTCCACCGGCTTGGTGAAAATCTGGAGCAGGTAGCCTTCCTCGTCGCGGTCCACGAGCAGGTTCAGGGCCTTGAGCGACTCCAGGTCCTCGTCGATGGCGCCGATGCGCTCCAGCAGATCCTCGTAGTAGGCGCCCGGCACCGAGAGGAACTCCACGCCGCGGCGGCGCAGCTCGGTCACGGTGGCCCGGATGTCCTTGGTGGCAATGGCAATGTGCTGCACGCCGGGCGAGTGGTAGTAGTCGAGGTACTCCTCAATCTGCGACTTTTTCTTGCCCTCGGCCGGCTCGTTGATGGGGAATTTCACGTAGCCGTTGCCGTTGCTGACCACCTTGCTCATCAAAGCCGAATACTCGGTGCTGATGTCCTCGTCGTCGAAGGTCAGCAGCAGCTTGAAGCCCATCACGTCCTCGTAGAACTTCACCCACTGGTTCATTTCGCCCCAGCCCACGTTGCCCACGCAGTGGTCCACGTGGAGCAGGCCCACGGGCGTGCTCTGCGGTACGCCGCTGCTCTTGGCCACGAAGCCCGGCATGAACGGCCCGGTGTAGTTGGTGCGCTCCACGAAGGTGTGCACACTCTCGCCGTAGGTATAAATGCCCGAGAGCGTCACGCTGCCGAACTCGTCCTCAACGGTGTAGGGCTCGAAGGCCGACTTAGCGCCGCGCTTGGTGGTTTCCTCCCACGACTTGCGGGCGTCGTCGACCCACAGGGCCATTACCTTCACCCCGTCGCCGTGCTTGGCCACGTGCTGGGTAATTTCGGAGTCGGGCAGAAGGGAGGTGGTGAGCACCAGCCGGATTTTGCCTTGCTGCAATACGTAGCTGGCCCGGTCGCGCAGGCCGGTTTCGGGGCCGGCGTAGGCCACCAGCTCGAAGCCGAAGGCGGCCTGGTAGTAGTAGGCGCTTTGCTTGGCGTTGCCAACGTAGAACTCGACGAAGTCGGTGCCTTTCAGGGGCAGGAAGTCGTGGGCGGGGTGGGCCTGCACCTCAGGCGAAGTCATTGTTTGCATGGCAGTATAGAGGTAAGAATGCGGGTGGAAAGGGGTTGTCCGGGTAAAAATACAGGTTTGCCCCAAATCGTTCGATGGAGCCCGAACTTTCGCGGCGCCGGCTCCCGGTTGTCGTGCCCGTGCCCGGCGGCCTGCGGGGCGTTCGGAGCGGCGAACTGCCCGGTTTGTGCTACCGGAAGCGGCCGGATGTGGCGTTTGCCGGTTTTGCTGCGTACAATTGCAGAATCCTACGCACCTTTGTGCATTAACCCTTTTGTCCCGTAGCTATGAATAAGGAGGAACTCAACCAGGCCCTCGTTGCGCTGATCGAAAAAAAGCAGGAGCTGCATAAGCTGACCTACGACGATGCTCGCTACGACGACGTGGAAGAAGAACTGCACGATCTGGAAGACGATTTCAACGACGAATACGGTCAGTACCTGGAGGAAGTGCTGGAGAAAGTGCACGAGCAGCTCTGCCCCGACACCGACGTGCTGCTGCCCACGGCCTACCTGCCCAACGACATCAAGGGCGACACTGGCTATTTGCCCTCCCACAAGGAGGGCGTCTGGGTCGACTCCGACGAGTTTCCCGGCAAGGAAGCCCGCCTAGTGCTGGTGCCTAACCCCACGCGCCTGATTTTGTCGGTGGGCAAAAACGTGCGCAAGGAGGTCTGGAAAGCGTAAACGGCTAATTCTGAATTCGGAATCATGAAATAAAGGGGCCGTTCAATGATCCAAGCCGGATTCGTTGAGCGGCCCCTTTATTTCACCCTGTTCAATTCAGAATTTCGAATTCATAATTCAGAATTTCCCGGATATGATTTACCGCCTGGCTACTACGGCCGACTGGGAGCAGGCCCGGCAAACCGGCTTCTTCGCCAGCGCCGACCTGCGGGCCGAGGGCTTTATTCACTGCTCCGAAAAGTCGCAGGTTCTGGCAACGGCCCGGCGCTACTACCCCGGCCGCCCCGACCTGGTGCTGCTGGAAATTGACGAAAGCCAGCTGCGCGCCGCCGGCGTGCGGGTAGAGCGGGAGTGGGTGGCGGCCCGGGGCGAGGCTTTTGCCCACGTGTTCGGGGCCATTCCGGTGGCCGCCATTGTCCGGCCGCTGCCGTTTCGGCCCGATACGGCGGGCACGTTCACTTTGCCCGCCGAAATCAGCTAACGTATCGAGGCCCAAGGCCGGTAGTGTCGGGCAGACTGCTTATGTTTGGCTACGGCTGCCCCGTGGCCCGATTACGGGCCACCCGGAAGGCGTCTTTATCCTCCTGCTACTATACTTTACCATTCCGCGTATGAACCTGCGCCAGTTTTTACTGCCCCGCACGGCCGCCGTGCTGCTCACTTCGGCCAGCCTGCTGAGTGGCTGCGGCCCCTCGTATTATCTGGCCGTGCAGCCCAGCCACCCCGACAGCCAATGGCCCGACGGGCGCCAGGCCGTCAGCACCAATTTCGACCAAGTAGAAGTGCAGGTGTGCTACTCGCACCTGCGCAACAAGGAGCTGATGTTTGAAGTGGAGGTGCGCAACGGCTCCGACAGCGTGCTGACCATCAACCCGGCCTCGTTCTACTACATTCCCAAGGTGATGGACCGCGCCACGGCCAAGCAGAACGGGGTGAAGCTGAACGGCAACGTCATTATGCCCTCGGCCGTGTACGCCGTCGACCCCGAGGCCCGCATCCAGCAGCTGTCGGCCAAGCTCGATAAGGAAGCCCGCAAGGCCAACGGCGTCAGCGCCCTGGAGCTGCTGACCGTGGTGACCAACGTGGCCGAAGACCTGAAGCCGGTACAAGGCACGCCCCAGGAAAAGCAGATTGAAACGTGGCGGCGCGAAGACAAGCGCGCCAACGACGCCGCGTACTTCGACGATCAGCGCATGCAGCACGCCCAGAATGCCGACAACGCCTACCTCGACAAGTCGCTCTGGGAAGTGAAGGTGCTGCGCAAAAACACGCTCCGGCCCGGAGAGCTGGCCCGCGGCTACGTCACCTTCCCCAGCTACGAGCAGACGGCGCTGCTGCGGCTGGCGCTGCCCCTGGCCGGCCGCACCCTATTCTTCGACTTCGACCAGGAACGCAAGAAAAACCAGTACGAGCCCGTGGTGCCGCCGGCCCCCCTGCCCGCCCCGGTGCCGCCCACCGCTACCACGGCCCCCTAAACAAAAAGCCCTGCCAGATTCCTGGCAGGGCTTTTTGCTGGATGCAAACGAAGGGCTACATCAGGTCGGCCAGCTCCAGCCACCGTTCCCCTTTGCTGTCGAGGTCCTTGTCGGTTTGCTTGAGCTCGGCGGCCCAGTCGGCCAGCTCCTTGTGGGAGCCGGTGCCGGCGTTGAGCTTGTCAATTAGCTCCTGCTTGCGGGCTTCGAGCTTTTCAATGTCCTTTTCCAGGGTTTCGTACTCTTTCTTCTCGGCAAACGTGGCCTTGCGCTTGGGCGCGGCGCCCGCGGCGGCCGCGGCGGCCACCGGAGCGGCCGAAGGCGCAATGCCGGCCGCGGCTTTGGCCGTCTGGGCCTTTTCGCGGGCGTATTCCTCGGCCTGGTGCTCCTTCTGCCACTCGCGGTAGTCGGTGTAGTTGCCGGGGAACTGGCGGATGTGCCCGCCGGGCTCCAGCACAAACACGTGCTCCACGAGGGCATCCATGAAGTACCGGTCGTGCGAGACGATGAGGATGCAGCCGGCAAAATTCAGCAAGAAGTCCTCCAGAATGTTGAGCGTGATAATGTCCAGGTCGTTGGTGGGCTCATCGAGAATCAGGAAGTTCGGGTTCTTGATGAGCACCCGCAGTAGCTGGAGGCGGCGCTTTTCGCCCCCGCTGAGCTTGCTGACCATGGTGTACTGCTGGGCCGGCGGAAACTGGAAGTGCTGCAAAAACTGCGAGGCTGTGACCACCTCGCCGTTGGCCATTTCCACCACTTCGGCCACTTCCTTCACGATGTCAATCACGCGCTGGGTTTCGTCGAACTCCAGCTCGGTCTGGGTGTAGTAGCCGAATACCGTCGTCTGGCCCGCGTCCACGGTGCCGGAGTCGGGCTGGAGCTTGCCGGTGAGCATGTTCAGCAGCGTCGACTTACCCGCCCCGTTGGGCCCGATCAGGCCGATGCGGTCCTTTTTCTTGAACACGTAGCTGAAGTCGTCGAGCACGACATGGTCGCCGAACTGCTTGTGCAGGTGTTCCACCTCGATGATCTTGCCGCCCTGGCGCGTCGTTTTCACGCTCAGCTCCATCTGCGGGCCGCTGATTTTGGTCTTGGCCTTCTCCTGGGTTTCGTAGAAGGCGTCGATGCGGGCCTTTTGCTTGGTGCCGCGGGCCTGGGGCTGGCGGCGCATCCAATCGAGCTCTTTGCGCAGCAGGTTGCGGGCCTTTTCCACTTCGGCCACCTCAATCTGCTCGCGCTCGGCCTTTTTCTCCACGAAGTAGGAGTAGTTGCCCTGGTAGCGGTACACCTTGCCCTGGTCCATCTCCACAATTTCGTTGGCGACTTTGTCCAGGAAATACCGGTCGTGAGTCACCATCAGCAGCGTGAGGGAAGGGGAGGCCAGGCGGCCTTCCAGCCACTCGATGGTGTCGAGGTCGAGGTGGTTGGTGGGCTCGTCGAGAATCAGCACTTCGGGCTCCTCAATCAGCACCCGGGCCAGGGCCACGCGCTTGCGCTGCCCGCCCGAGAGCATGCTCACCTTGCGCTCCAGCAGCTCGCCCAGAATGCCCAGGCGGCCCAGAATCTGCTTGACCTGGGCTTCGTAGTCCCAGGCGTTGAGCGAGTCCATCAGCTCCATCACCCGCTGCAAGTCGTCGGGCTTGTGGTTCTCGTCGTTCACCACGTGCTCGTAGTCGCGGATGGCGGCCAGCGTGTCGTTCTGGGAGGCGAAGATGGTTTCCTCCACCGTCAGGTTCTCGTCGAACACCGGCTGCTGGCCCAAAAAGGCCACCCGCACGCCCTTGCGCACGCTCACCGAGCCGGTGTCGGGCTGCTCGATGCCGGCCAGGATTTTCAGCAGCGTGGTTTTGCCGGTACCGTTGATACCGACCAGCGCCACCCGCTGCCCTTGATTCAGACCAAAGCCCAGCTCGCGGAAGAGCCAGCGGTCCGCGTAATTTTTTGAGAGGTTTTCTCCGGAAAGCAGATTCATGGGGCAAAGATAGCCCAATGCGGCTTGCGGTTTCTGCCCCGCCTTGGATTCTGGCGGAATTCGTGGCTCAGATCACCCGGATGCGGTCCACGTTCCGGTCGTCGCGCAGAATTTCCAGGCCTTTGTAAGCCAGGGGGCGGCCGGTGTTGGTGGTCAGCTCGCCGCCGGCGCTGTGCTGGTGGGCCACATCGAGCACCAGCTGGGTGTATTTTCGTTCCCCCAGCTCAATGGCGACGGGCCGGCCGTGGCTGGAATCGAAGGAGCCCAGGGCCCGGTCAATTTCTTCCAGTATTTTGCTCATAATTAGGACAATGGGCGTGCGTACTGTCCGTAAGATAGAATTTTGGCCACATAATTTGTACCGGCCCGCATTTATTTGCCGCCGCCCGCCCACCGTGAAAAAGCCCTTACCTTCGCCCGTATGGCACCTTCTTCTCCTTCCGACCTAAGCCGCCGGCCCATTGGCGTGTTCGACAGCGGCATTGGCGGCCTTACCGTGGCCCGGGCCGTAAACCGGGTGTTGCCCCACGAGCAGCTCGTGTATTTCGGCGACACGGCCCATCTGCCCTACGGCGACAAATCCACGGCCGCCATTCAGGCCTACAGCATCAAGATCTGCGACCTGCTGCTGCGCCAGCACTGCAAAGTCATTCTGATTGCCTGCAACTCGGCCTCGGCGGCGGCCTACGAGCTGGTGCGCGAGTACGTGGGCTCCAAGGCCCGGGTGCTGAACGTTATTGACCCCATCGTGGCCCACGTGGGTGAAACCTACGCCCAGCGCACCGTCGGGCTGATTGGCACCAAGCAAACCGTCAATTCCAACGTGTATAAGAAGAAGATTGACGACCTCGACGCGGGCGTGGAGCTCCGCTCGTTGGCCACGCCGCTGCTGGCCCCGATGGTAGAGGAAGGCTTCTTCAACAACACCATCAGCGAAAACATCATCAGCTCTTACCTGGCCCAGCCCGTGCTCGAGGGCATCGAGGCGCTGGTGCTGGCCTGCACCCACTACCCCCTGATTCAGGACCAGATCAAGGCCTATTATAAGGGCGACGTGGCCGTGCTTGACGCCTCCGATGTGGTAGCCAGCCACGTGAAAGCCTACCTGGAAGCCAATGGCCTGGCCGCGCTGGCGCAGCCTACCTCACCCCGGCACCAGTTCTACGTCTCCGACTTCACCCGCTCCTTCGAGGAAAGTACCCGCATTTTCTTCGGCCAGGAAGTGCACCTGGAGCACTACCCGCTGTGGGAGTAGCCGCCGGGTAGTGCCGGGCTAAATCTGGACCCGAATCGTGTAGGCGCCCCGTGTCCCGCTGACGTAGGACTGCAGCTCAAACACTTGGGAGCGGGTAGCGTCTTTGATGGTAATGCCCGGCGTGCAAGGCGGAATAGTGCCTTCGCTACGGGCAATAACGCCAATCCAGTGGGTGCCCCGCGGTAGGGTTACGGTAAAACAGCGGTTGGTGCCGTTGATGGTATAGTTACTGAGAAAGGTGGTGCCATCAATCACCAGATCAATAATATCGTTGTCAATCTGGCCGTGGTCCCGCACGCAGATCTGGAGCTGGGGAGTGTCGACCGTAATGGTTCCCTGGCTGGTGTAGCCGGTCGGAATCGGGTTGCTTACGCCCTGGCTGCCGCCGCTGGGCTGGCCCGTCAGTTCGTATTTCAGGCAGGTATTAGTATCCAGCGTAAACGTGCCGCGCCAGGTTGCCCCAGCCTCATCGGTGGCCACGTAGCTGTAGCTGCCCGGCGCCAGCTGGGTAGTTACCTCACCCTGGCCGCAGGTAACGCCGCTGGGATGGTACTGGGTAAGGGTGCCAATCGGCCGGTTGTTGACGCTTACTACCACGCGGCCATTTCCCAGGTCGGAGCGCATCCAGAAGGTAACGGTGCTTTCCGAGGGCGTGGGCTGCGGGTCATCGACGTCGTCGTCGTCGGGCACGCAGCCGGTCAGGACGCTGAGAAATGCCAGCAGTAACAGCGTACGAAACCAGGGACGGGTAGAAAAAAGCTGTTGCATGGTGCAAGGAAGAAGAAGGATGAGGAGTGGTGTTTTTCAGCGGAAGCCACTAGCCAGCAAATACTGCGGCGTAGTAGTGCAGCGCGCATGCAATAATTACTAGCTGAAGATGGAGTAATAGTATTGGGCTAAATATTTATCTGTTTAAATAAAAAATGTCCGGTAGAATCATTTGTGTTACCTGATGGCATTGAATGAGACGCCGTCTAATTTCTCCCAATTAGGTTTCGGTGTTGTCTTGTCGATACAGCCGCCGTAGCTCAAATCAAACCTGCCCACAATATTCTTGTCCGTAAAATCCAGATAGGGATATCCGTAGGGTAAGCCCCATACAGCATTTCCTATCATCGGTTCCCCGTTAATTTCCTGGGTGCCTTTTCTAAGCTTTAATTTTATGTCTTTGCCATAAAAAGGCTCGAAGGAATTATTGGCCGCCAGAACAGTGACGTTGACGGTAGAGTCATTGACTTTCGTAACGGCAATAGAGCAGGCCCCGGTTTTAGCATTCAGGTCCCACCAACAGGTGGAGGAATAGTCGCGGTACCAGCGCCGGCCCGAGCCCGCGTAGGTGCCGATTACCTTATCGGCCAAAGAGGCGCTTTTGGGCGTGATGAGGTCTTCCGGAGCCGCGTCAGACTGGCAGCTGACCACGCCAGGGAGGCTACTGAGTAGTAGCAGGAGGGTAGTGGCTTTCATAACAGCAAGGCGTTGCGAGGGTGGTGACCAGGATCTGTAACTGCCTGTCTAATCTAATTCTGGTCGTTCCAGGTATCGGCCACGTAAATGTTTTGTCCGCCCCGGCTGATGCATTCGTTTTTAGCCCGGTTCACGGCATCGGCACCGGAGGAATACCCTCCGGAAGCGCCGATAACCCGCACTCCGTTGCTGCCCGTGCCCACGACCAGCGCGCCATATCCTTTGGAGCTCGTCGAGAAAACAGAGTACGGGGATGTTCCTCCGTATTTCACGCACATATTGTAGGCGCACCCATTTACATTGCTGTTACCGTAGCAATAGCCGTACGCTCCGGTTTGAGAACATAAATACGCGGCAGTCTGCGCATTGCTTTTTGCCAAAGGAAAAAGAATGAATGCAGCGAGAAACAAGAATGCTTTCATGTTTTTTTGCTCTAGTGGTTTTGCCTACTCTGACTGCTTTTCGGCTTCCGCATATTTTTTAAGCTGTACTTGATATGGATGCTTACTGGGTGGTTCCTGCTGGTCGTTCCGCGTAGTTGAGCTTAGGAAGAAAAATGGCGAGAAATTATATTTAGCAGTTGCTGATTGTATTTTATCCGCAATGCCGGCGCGGGCAATAGAGGCAATTCTATCCCGTAGGATGGCCTGGATATGCTTTCAAAGTCCGGAAAATGCGGGCGTAGTTTCAATACTCATTATTGAGTATTTTTTAAATAATAAATAGTACTTTAACGGCGGGTTGGAAGTAGGGCGACAATTTATTCCGGGATACCTATGCCACGAGTTGCCATTCCCTATTTGCCAGATTATCAGCTTCGGCTGCACGCGCCGGTGGCCAGCGTCTGGACCCCGGACTTATTTGATCATCCGGATGCCCCCCCGTCGCAGTTGGCCATGGAAGTAGGGCAGCGGCTGGCGTCGGCCATCTTACATACCCAAGGAGTTTACGTGTACGACATCCGGGCCAAGCTCACCCTATTCGTGTCGGCTGGCGTGGAACGGATGTTGGGCTACCCCAGTACTGATTTTACGACCGACTTCCACTATGCCCTCATCCACCCCGACGATCTGCCCATTGTTACGGAGGCTTCCATTCTGGCCAACAAGTACGTGACCGAGCGCCTCGATGATCCGCTGTCCGGGCTGGTTTTTTCGGTGGATTACCGGATGCGGCACCGGCGGGGCCATTGGGTGCGGGTGCTGCGGCAGAATATTATCGTGGCGCGCGACACGAACGGGGCGGTGGTGGGTCTGGCCGGGATTCTAACGGATATTACCGCTCATAAATCCACCAACGACGTCCGGTTTCATATGAACCGCCCCGACTTTGCCGCTTTCGTGCGTCGGCAGCAGGTAGAGTCGTTGCCGGAGCCGCTGAGCACGCGGGAGCAGGAAATCATGGGGCTGCTTCTGGAAGGCTTGACAAGCAAGGAAATTGGTGAAAAGCTGTTCATCAGTCCTACTACCGTGCAAAAGCACCGGCAGAATATTCGGCTGAAAGTAGGCTCTCATAACGTGCACCAGCTGCTGCAACACCTGGATGCGGCTACCGGCAGCTAGGCATGCATTGCTAAATGGGTGGCAACCGCTGCAAAAATGGCATCCGGCTTGTCCAGGTGCAAAAAGTGTCCTGCGTCGGCAATAGTTGTTACCTGTGCGCCGGCAAACAGAGCAGGAACAGTAAACTCCAGGTCGTAGTCGGTGACGTAGCCGGAAGTAGCGGCCCGCACGAAAGAAGCGGGCTTGTTGCATCGACTGGGGGCCGTCAGGGCGGCCGCTAAGTCTTGGGTGGCGGCGGCTATGGCCGCCAGGTTTACGCGCCAGTACCACGGGCCTGCGGCCGGGCCCGCCAGATTCTGCAACACGTAGTGCCGGATGGCCGGCGGAATTTCCTCGGCCGCCAGCAGGGCCTCCGTCTGGGTGGGCCCGGGCAAGCCATCTGCTTCCAGACGGCGTAACACGGCAAGCAGGTGGTCAACGTACGTCAGGTCATCGGGGCCGGGTGACATATCCAGGCAAATGAGGCTGGCCACCCGGGCCGGGTAGCTCAGGGCCAGGCGCATGGCCACTTTTGCGCCCATGCTATGGCCGAGCAGCACTACTTCATCCGGTAAGCCAAGCGCATCAAGGAGCCGCAAAATATCCACCGCCATTGCCCGGATAGTATGGTCGGGAGCATGAAACGAGCGGCCGTGGTTACGTAAATCCACCAGGATAACCCGGTGGTGCAGCTCGCGGGCCCAGCGGCGGGCAAGCGCCTCCCATTCATCCGCCGAGCCCAGAATACAGTGCAGGACAACGATTGGTCGGTTGGGGCCCGGTAAGTCGATATAGTGTAGCAAAGGCATCTGAAGGGGCTTGTTGGTGACGCACACGCGGACTGAGGTTTACTCAAGCTGCAACATGTTGGTAATATAATTATATGTTATATAAATTATCCGGGTATGAAGTTCCGTCGGTAGCGGGAATTGTAGCAGTACACGCCTGAGTCGACATCCCCGCCTTACGCCGCCCCGCCGGGGTGCAACCCGCAAAATCAGCCCGAAGACTTTATATTGCCGCCCGCCGCGCCGCTGCCGGCTTCACCATTCCGACCGACCCGCTATGAAAAAAACGTATTACCCCTTGGGCGACTGGCGCCGCAACACGCTGCTCGTCGCCGCCGCGGCCAGTCTGGGCCTAGCGCTGCTGCCCGCCTGCTCCTCCGACTCCGGCTCCGATACGGAAGCCGCGCAGCAGGAATGGGGCAGCGGCAACGAAGGTAGCTACTCGGAGGGCGTCGTGACGGAAATGACCGAAACGTCGCCCGGCCAATGGAAAATCACGGCCGAGCGGCCGGCCGGCAAGGAGGAAGTAGCCGCCATTATGCGCCACTACGATGGCAAGATCGATACCCTGCAGGGAGCCGCCCTGCAACGCCAGATGCAGGACTACAGCCGGCAGTACCCCGAAAACCGGGTGGGCGGTACCAGCATGATGGACGTGCTGATGTGGAGCGGCATCGGCTACATGGCCGGCCGCTTCCTGACGCCCAATCCGGGCTACTACGCCAATCCGGGCCTGGTGCAGCAGAACTCTCCCTGGCGGCAGCGCGTGCAAGGTGAGCGGGAGCGGGGTCGGGGCTTTTTCGGGCGGGGCTTCAGCGGCACGGCGGGGCGGCGCACGGCGTCGGGCATTCGGCCCAGCACGTCGGTATTTCGCTCCCAGGTGCGCAGCAGCGGCCCCCGCTTCGGGCGCAGCAGCGGCTTCGGCAGCCGGAGTAGCTCCCGCGGCTTTGGCGGCTAGGCATCCATGTACACTACTGCCATGATGAACCCGATTCAACTGTTGCCCCTGGCGGGCAACGTCGGTCCGGCCGTGCGCGCCCTGGGGTGGGAGTGGGCCGTGGAAGAAGCCTGTGAAAACTACGTGGCCCAGGAAGCCGTGCTGCTGCCCGAGGCCGAGGCCGACGCCCTGCTCAGCGCCGCCGACACCTTGTACGACATGCTGGTGCGGGCTATTCCCGATGCCGTGCCCGATGACCTGCTGCAGCTGCTGGCCATTCCGCCCGGCCTGTGGGCCGCCGTGCGCCACTCCTGGCACGACGACCGGCACTGGCACCTCTACGGCCGCTTCGATTTGGCCAGCACGCCCGAGGGGCCTAAGCTTATTGAGTTCAATGCCGACACGGCTACCAGCCTGCCGGAAACGGCCGTGGTGCAGTGGGCCAGCCTGATAGCCGCCCAGCAGGGCGAGGAAGACCGGCAGGCCAATGGGTTATTCGAAGGGCTGGAAGCCCAACTCAGCCACTGGCTCGGGCTAAATGAGGACCTGGACAGCTCCCTGCTGCTGGTGTATTTGCCCGACAGTGCCGAGGATGAAGCCAACTGCGGCGTGGTGGCCGAAGCGGCCCGGGCCGCGGGGTTCAGCCGCGTGTACCTGTGCCCCGTCGATGCCATGCAGGTATCAGTGGTGGGCGAGGAGCGGGGCGTGTGGGCCGAGGCAGCTCCCGGCGAGTGGGTGCGGTTTGGCTTCGTGTTCAAGCTGGTGCCCTGGGAAATTCTGGCCGAGGAAGAGCCGGCCCTCACGGCCGACCTCAGCCAGCTGCTGCTCAGCCGCGATGTTATCGTTGCCAATCCGGCCTACACGCTGCTGTTTCAGAGCAAGGGGCTGCTGGCCTGGCTGTGGCAGGTGTATCCGCAGCATCCGCTGCTGCTGGAAGCTTCCCTGCAGGATTTGCCGGGCCGCCACGTGCGCAAGCCCCTGCTGGGGCGCGAAGGCCAGAACGTGGTGGAGCTGGACGGCAGCCGCCTCCTGCACGAGCAGCCCGGCGACTTTACCCACCAGCCCCAGGTGCGCCAGCGCTGGGTGGAGCTGCCCCGCGATGCGCAAAACCGGCGTTACCAGGCGGGCGTGTTCTGGGCCGGTGAGGCCTGCGCTATCAGCTTCCGCCGCGAAGCCGGCATTATCACCAACCTCTCGGAGTTCGTGCCCCACCTGCTGAGCTGATTCGCAGCGGCACTCCCCCAACAAGCTCCTCCGGGCAGCCGTGTGCTGTCCGGAGGAGCTTGTTCGTTTTTAGCTGTGTTCTTTCGTGGAATAAGTTGCTTTTATCAGGTTGTTGAATGTTGGATAAGCATTGCAGTTACGTTCTTTCTGTGAGGCTCTTACCTTCCCTATTTCAGTATTATATAAACATTTGAATAAAATATTTTACAAAAACATGTCTGAAGTGCTTGTATTATTCTTTTAAATAATTAAGTTTATTCAGCAAAATAGATAGCGGCTACTCTCATCGGCCATTTGCTTTGGTTTGATTCTCTCTTTTTTACCGCTCAGGAAAGCTACGTACCTATGGATACCCGTGACGTAACCCCGAAGAATGTAGAAACTGTAGCACCGGCTGCTCCCACGCCGCATACGTTGATGGTGTTGTGGTGGCGCCCCTGGATGATGGGGCTGGGCTGCTGGCTTGGGTTGCTATTGCTCGCCGGCAACAGTATAGCCCAGCAGCAACCAAACCCGGCGGCCCCGAAACCGGAAAAGGAACGGGAAACGGCGCCCTTGCCCGCCAAGAAACTGGAAGAAGCCCTTCAGCTTCTGCTCAAAGCCACCGCCCGCGACAGCAGCCAGGTGGCTAACCAGCGCCGCCGGTTTCGGCCCACCGAAATCGAAGGTTTGGTAATGGACCAGACGATTACCAAGGTAGGCCACGATTTCTACGATGCCTTCTACGGCATGTGGGAAGCACCCGCGGAAGTAGGCGACTACACCATTATCATTCACGAAAAGCCCGCCCGGGGCACCAGCACGCTGGTATCGGTGGAGGTAAATGAAAATGAGCTGCTGGAGCTGCCGCTGCAGCCCAAAGCGGAAGTCATCGAAGAAACCGCCCAGTATGCCTTCGAGGTAGCCACCAACTTTCTGGTCCAGTCGCGCAACGACAGCAAGCACCTGGAGCTGCAAGGCGGCCGCCAGCCCCGGGAAGTATTCTGATAGCGTCTCACTCCTTACTATAGGCAGCTATGAAACCAGTACTACTACGCGGATTTCTACTGGGTTTTGGGGTGTGCGGCGCCCAGCTGGCCGCCGCCCAGGACTTTGTCTACGAACCCAAAAATCCTTCTTTCGGCGGGGGCAACACGTTTAACTACTCCTGGCTGCTGAGTTCGGCTCAGGCCCAGAACACCATTGCTGACCCGGCCACGTCTTCCCTGAGCAACCCGTTTCAGCAAGACCCGCTCAAGCAGTTCGAGCAAAACCTGAACCAGCAGATTCTGGGGCAGCTGGCCCAGCGCCTGATCGGCAACCAGCTGGGCAACCAAACCAAAGGCCTGCAGGAAGGCAGCTACTCGGTAGGGGCCTACAACATCAACGTGGTGCCGACCAACGGGGGCTTTTCGGTGCAGATAACCGACACTAATACGGGCAATCAGACCACCGTCACGATTCCCTATTTCTAATCCCTTTCCCGTCCCACCCATGATCCTCGCTCTATGTCGTCGCTTGCTGCTGGGCTTTCTGGCAGTGGGCGGGGTAGCGGCCTGCGCCCCTTACTTTCATCAGCCGTTTACCGGCGAAAAGGCCCGGCTGGGGGCCGATGTCCGCGGCAACCGGGAGCTGCGCGGCCTGCCCCAGCCCCGGGAGCGGATTGTCGCGGCCGTTTATAAGTTTCGGGACCAGACCGGCCAGTACAAGCCCAGCCAGAACGGCTCCAGCTTTTCCACCGCCATTACCCAGGGCGGCACCAGCATTCTGCTGCGGGCCCTGGAAGAGTCGCGCTGGTTTAACCCCATTGAGCGCGAAAACCTGGGTAACCTGCTCAATGAGCGCAAAATCATCCGCTCCAGCCGGGCCGAATACCAGGAGCAGACCGGCCAGCGCCAGCCGATGCTGCCCTCCCTGCTGTTCGCCGGCATTATTCTGGAAGGCGGCATTATTTCCTATGATGCCAACGTGATAACCGGCGGGGCGGGGCTGCGCTATTTCGGGGCCGGGGCCTCGGGCCAGTACCGCCAGGACCGGGTCACGGTCTACCTGCGGGCCATCAGTACCAGCACCGGCGAAATCCTCAAAACGGTGTACACGTCCAAAACGATTCTGTCGCAACAGGTCGATGCCAGTCTGTTCCGCTTCGTCGACTTCAAGCGGCTGCTGGAAACGGAAACGGGCTTTACCTACAACGAGCCCACCGAAATGGCCGTGAAGGAGGCCATTGAAAAAGCAGTGGAGGCCCTGGTGTACGAAGGAATTCAGGAGCAACTCTGGACGCCCCAGAACGAAGCCGACCGCCACGGCCCCGGGATGCTGGCCTACCAGCAGGAAAAGCGGGAAAACCAGAACATCGACGTCCTGGGCCGCGAGCAGCACGACCGTCGGGGCACCTTCGGCGTCGGGCTGAGCGCCGCCACGGCCCGCTACAACGGCGACTTCAGCAACGCGCGGCTGCGGGCCGGCGGCGAGTTTACGCTTCGCTACGCGCCGACGCCCGCCAGTAAGTTTTCGGCGGCCATCAATCTGGGCCGGTTTGAGCTGGGCGCCGGCGAATTTTACCGCGAAACCTTCAACTATGCCGAGCTATGCGGCCAGTACCGCCTGTTTCCGCACGACCGGTTCACGCCGTACCTGCTGGCGGGCGCCGGCATCACCTCCCGCGACCCTTCCACTGACCTTCGGGCGGTGCTGGGCCATATTACCACGGGACTGGGAATGGAATTTCTGCCCACCGACCGGTTTGGCATCAGCGTAGGGCTTGACAGTCACTACTATATGACGGACCGACTGGACCATATAAAGCTAGGAAAATACAACGACTCCTACTGGTCAGCCCGAGTTGGGGCAGTATTCTACTTTGGAGCCCGCTCCGCAGGTACAGCCAAACGGGTTATTCCTTAATAGATTCGGAATATTTATACCAGTCTGTTAGGCGATAAGCAAGGATATCGGCTCATTACTTAACATATTATAACTATTACAATAAATATTTTAACTATAATTATTGTTGTGCTTGTATTTTACCTTTTTTAATATATATTTGTGTTATTCCTCCGGAGGGAATAGTTTTTAGTGGTTTAATTACAAAATACCGCTTCCTTTCCAACCATTTCACAAAACCCACTATGAAACAGAACAGCCCCACGGCGGCACTGGCCGCCACTGACAGCAGCTAATAGCTTCTGTCGCTCATACTTACTACGCTTAATTGGCTTTATAGGCCTGCTTATCCCAGGTAATATAAAGCTCTTCCACTTGTCGGATTCGCTGCCTGTGCGTCAGCAGAAGTACCTCTCCGTTAGCAATCTTACGCAGTAGTTAAAGATTGCGCAGAGACTCCCACGCCGAAAGCGGCTGGGAAGGGAGTAATCCGGCTTCCCTGCTGGCACGGTCGTCCCGGTTACGGGTTCCGAATCCGTCAATACCCTTTGGTCGTACCGGACCTTCGCTCCGGCAACTGGCCCCGCTGCCTGATTCGCGGCATCCACCTCTAACAGTGCTTTCCTGCCTTCTCTGTTTCAAGGAGAATTATGGGCTTGCTATGCCTTTGGAGGGGCTGCGCGACCAGGCTGCTCACTCGGATTACCCAACTTATTTCCCTCTTATTCCAATCTTTTTTTTCCATGAAAAATCTCTCTTTACTCGCTGCCTCGCTGTTGGTAGCCGGCGTAGCCCACGCCCAGAACAACATCCAGTCCTTGTCGCAGACCGGTGGCAGCAACACGGGCACTGTCACGCAGTCGGGCAGCTTCAGCACGGCCACGGGCACTCAGAATGGCAATGGCAACCAGCTGACCCAAACCCAGGACGCCGCCACCGGCTACGGCAACACGCTGAACACGGCCACTGCCTCGCAGCGCGGCAACAACAACAAAGCCAGCCAGTCGCAGTACGGCTCGCGCAACGAAGGCACTATCACGCAGGGCGACGGAGTAGCCAATGATGATGGCAACGAAGCCACGCAGCTGCAGATCGGGCAGCGCAACAAGGCTACGGCTACTCAGCTGGGCGGAAGCAGCCTCTCGTATCAGGAGCAGCGCGATGGTAGCCGCAACGAAGCCACCGTTACCCAGAAAGGCGGCGACTTCAACCAGGCCCGGCAGGTGCAGCGCGATGCTACCTCGGGCTACGGCACGAACGATAACAAGGCGGTTATCGAGCAGACGGGCAGCTACAACAAGAGCTCCCAGGAGCAGCGCGGGGTTGAAAACCGGGCCACGGCCATCCAGAATGGCGGTCTGAACGAAGCCACCCAAACCCAGGGCGGCAACTTCGACGGCAGCTTCCGCAGTGTGGCCGCCATCGACCAGCTGGGCGACGGTAACAAAGCTACCCAGACCCAGAACGGCGACAACCAGCGGGCAACCATCGAGCAGGAAGGCAACCTGAACATTGCGGTGCAAACCCAGGGCAACAGCATCGGGGGCGTCGGCAACCGCGCCTACATCGACCAGGACGGTGATGGCCACTACGCCCGCCAGATCCAGACGGGGGTAGGCAACCAAGCTGATACGTGGCAGGGGGCCAGTGCCAACACCAGCGACGTCTCGCAGATTGGCAACGGTAACACCAGTGTTGTAAAGCAAAACCACCCGTAAGCAGCTGCTTCATAGTGCTATAAGCTATGAATGACCCAAAAAGCATCTTTCCGAGCCAAGCCCGGAAGATGCTTTTTGCCGTTTCACGGAAAAATTATTCTCTATTTGTATTTTAATTCTAAAAAATAAAGTTATTTTTATAAGGCTTTGAAAGGTATTCAGGCAAGGCCGAGTAAGTTTTATCCTTATCTAGCTTCTCTTCACCTTCTTTACTTTACCTCCGATGAGAACAGTTCTAGCTTTAGGCTTACTGGTTATACTCGGGCTGAGCAGCCGTCCGGGGCAGGCTCAGTCGGGCCAGAATGCCGACGATATAAGTGTTGGTCAGCAACTGATTCAGCAGGATGCGGGGAGCATCGTCGAGCCAAGCAGCGCCACCAACAAGGCTTCCTTGCTGCAGAACGGAACGCTAAACCAAAGCAGCATCGATCAGCGCATGCTGGGGGTAGGGCAGGGCAACACCGCCCTGATAACCCAAAACGGGGCCAGCAACGTGGCCTACATTCTGCAGGCCGGGGCCCAAAACCGCACCTCCGTTTCGCAGGTCGGGGCCAACAACGTGGCCCTGAGTGAAATAACGGGCTCCAACACCGAATCGGATATCGTGCAGCGTGGCAATGGCAACCGGGTCGAGCAACGCCTTTCGGTGGATGACCGGCGCTACACGGTGGAGCAGATGGGCACCAACAATACGTTGCTGCAACGGGAAAGCGGCACTACGGCCCCCGGCTACGAGGTGACGATGAAGGGCAACGGCATCCGCATCGTTATCGAACAGGGGCGGGTGGCCACGATGCCTTGACGACAGGAAACGGAAAGCCTCCGGTTGACTTTGTGCAGCCGGAGGCTTTTTAGTGGCTTAAGTGAAAAGATGATGACAATTAAGTAATTGACTTGCAAATAGATATGAAAGCACTGGGTTTTTTTGTCGCTGTGCCTTTGCTGGGTGCTGCCACTTTCAATGCGTCGGTGCCGAGGGCGGATGGTGGCTGTCAGGTCCGTTTGGAGGCGCGCGTCGCCGGGAATATGCTCACGCTGGTTGGCCGCTGCCTGAACGTCGGCCCGCAGCCGCTGGCGTTGCGTTACGAGCTGCTAACCGAGAAGAAAGGCCCCGCCGGCACCTCGCGCAACGCTCAGTCGGGCAACGTGACGCTGGCGCCCCAGCAAACAACGACGCTTTCCCAGACCACCATCAACGTAAGCCCGGCTGATTTCTACCGCGTGCGGCTGCGGGTGCTGGACCAGCAGGGGAGTGTCGTGGCCGCCGACTCCCTGGTACACCAGCCCGTTTCCCGTCCCTGATTCAGACCTGCTTGCCGCCCCACCTTTTTCCTTCCCGCTCTACTTCGTATGTACCGTTCCCTGCGCACCGGATTCCGCCTGTTGTTAGTTATAGCTCTGGGGCAAGCCCTGCTGGCCTGCGAAAACGAAACCGTGGAGCCGGCCCGCTACGGCTCCCTGGAAGGGCAGGTGCTCGACGCCAGTAACAACAACGCCCCGCTGGTCAATGCTGTGGTTACGACGAATCCGGCCACCTCTTCCTTTACCACCGATGCCGACGGCCGGTTCGTGCTGCCCAACCTGTTGGTGGGCAAGTATGCTATTTCCGTCCGCAAAACGGACTACAAGACCGAAAACGTGAGCGTGCAGGTCGATGAAGGAGTAAATACCGTGGTACGGGTGCCGTTGGAAAAGGCCAGCGGCTCGAACCGGCGGCCCAACGCACCGTTCAGCCCCAGCCCCGCGGACCGGGCTACCGGCCAGGCTTCGCGGGTTACGTTGCGCTGGCGCGTTTCCGACCCCGACAAAGGCGACTCCCTACGGTCCGACGTGGTATTGTTCGAAAGCAACTCCACCGACCGGCGCCAACTGCTCTCCAGTGCGCGTGATACGACCGTAACCGTAACCGACCTGAAATATAATACGACCTACTTCTGGCAGGTAACCGTGCGCGACAAGGCGGGCGAAACGGTGCGGGGCGACGTGTGGAGCTTCCAAACCGGCCCACTGCCCGACAATCGGTTTCTGTACGTCCGCACGCTGGACAGCAACACTGACATCTATTCCTCCGACAACGCGGGGGCTAACGTGTTGCGCCTGACGACCTCGGCCTTCGTGGAAACAGCTCCCCAACTGAGCCCCTTGCGCAGCCGCATAGCCTATTGCTCCAACGCCACGGGGCGCTACCAGCTCTACACCATGAACCGTGACGGGTCCGACCAGCGGCAGATTACGCCCGACATGGTACCCGTGGAGGGATACAGCAACTTCGGTATCGGGTATCACTGGTCGCCCGATGGGTCGCAACTAATCTATGCCAGCTACGACAAGCTGTGGCGCATCAACAGGGACGGTACCGGCTTGGTGCAGCTGGCTACCGCTCCCAACGGCCGCCATTTTCGGGAGTGCGACTGGAATGCCCAGAACAACAAGATCCTGGTGCAGACGGTCGGGGCCAACGTATATGACTCCGAGTTTTACACGATGAATGCCGATGGCACGGGGCTGACGCAGATACTTGGCAATCTGCCGGGGCGGATGGATTCGCCCTCCTATAGCATCAATGGAAGCATGATTTTGTATAGCCGGGATGTGGACGGCTACGAGAATGCCAACGGCCGCCAGCTCAATGCGCATATCATTATGCAGCGCCCCGATGGCAGCGGCGTTGTTGACCTGTCGGTCGGTCCGCTTGGCTCGACCACCAATACCGGTAAGCCAGCGGGTACCAACGACTTATTTCCAAGATTCTCGCCCGATGGGTCCAAAGTAATTTTTGTCAATACTAATAATGACAATCAATCGGCTCCGGAAGTATGGATGATGGATATAGATGGGCGTAACCGTACGCGGCTATTTCAAAACGCAACTATGCCGGATTGGAAATAGCGGAGTAGTCCCGCGTTAAATTCAGAGTCCTGCCGGGTTGGAGTGTCGTAGCACTTCATCCCGGCAGGACTTTTTTGTTGTCAGCAAAGAAACAATCCGAATTACTCAACGGTATAAGCCTGCAATCCAGGCGACTACTCGTTGCCGCGCTGGAATCTGCTTCGGGAAGTGAACCAGTTTAGGGTTGACTTTGTATGTACGCGGCCTCGCACTGGATGCTAGGCGCCAAAAAGAAAAACCAAATCCCCCGCTTTCCAGTGCTTGCCAGAAGCATCCCGTTTGCTAATTATTAATATAAATGATATGGATAAAATCATGCAACTTTGCAGCGTAGGACGGTATATCACGATAAATGCATATATACCGGAATACTATAATTTAACTATAAAGTTAAATTTGAATACAGCGCCCTAGGTTCTGCCAGGTCTATGATAAAGTTGATAGATGATGTATTTGGCATGAAATATGAGCAGAGTGCGCGACTTTGGGAGCAGTCCTGGTCCTCTTTAATCACAAAAAAATACCATGCAACCTGTGAAATTTAGTAATCTATTTTCCAGGTTTACCCGTAATGACGTTGAGTTTGAGGCATAGCCTTCCAAGTAGCTTTTTCCCTTTCCTTCCTTTCGTAACCTTTACCTGAACATACTATGAAAAACCCTTACATGAGTGCCGTACGGTGGGCACAGAAACCGCATCTGCGGTTTTTGCTCCTCCTGTTACTGGCCTTGCCTTTTGTGGGCCGCGCCCAGACGTTTACTGTAACGCCATCTGATCCTGCCAATCCCCAGAACTTTGGGTCAGTCGCAGTTGGCTCTACGTCGCCCGCCAAGTCGTATACCGTCGTTGGCTCACGTATCACGATGCCCATCGTTGTTGCCCTGGGTGGCATCGGCGGCGGCACGCGCTACGAAATCAGCCGTGACAACATCACCTTCAGCGGTACTGCCATTGAACTGCAGCCCGATGCCAACGGTGACATCTCGACGACGGTATATGCCCGGTTTCGCCCCACCGCAGTAGGTGCTGCCAACGGCCGGACCCTGTCCTTCTCTTCGGACGAAAGCTCGGATTTCTTCCAGTATACCCTCAACGGCACTGGTATTGCCGGCACGCCCACGGTTAGTGCTGATCCTACTTCCCGCAGCTTTGGCAATCAGGTAGTGAATACGGCTTCGGCCCCTCAGACCACGGTTGTATCCGGTACGTCGCTGACGGGCCCCATCACGGTTACGGCGCCTGCCGGCTTTGAAGTAAGCGTTGGTGCCGGTGCTTATGCCTCTTCCCTGACTTTGACGCCGGTTAGCGGCTCGGTGAGCCCAACGACGGTAAACATCCGCTTTGTGCCAACCGCGGCTCAGGGCTACGTAAGCAACGTAACGGTAGCAAGCCCCGGTGCCACGACCGTTAACGTAGGCGTATCGGGTACCGGCGTACTGCCGACTCCCGTTCTGACGGCCACGCCCAGCCCGTTGCAGGACTTCGGTCAGGTAACGGTGGGTACTGCCAGCGCGGCTGTCCGCTCGTTTACGGTGAGCGGCCAAGACCTGCAGGGTCCGGTTACCATCACGCCCCCAGCCGGTTTCCGGATTCGCACGGGTGCCAACTCTTTCTCGACCAGCGCTATTACCCTGACGCCAACCAACGGCGCTCTGGCTGCTACCACGGTTGATGTACGTTTCTACCCCACGGTAGCTCAGCCTTACGCCAGCGACATTACGGTGGCTTCTACCAACGCCGCTACGCAACTGGTGCGCGTGACTGGTGAGGGCACGCCCAGCTCGGGTAACCCCGTTATTACGCTTGACCCCGGTGCTATCAACTTCGGCACCATCACCAGCAGCGGTGGTACCAGCACGCGGACCTTCGAAGTTAGCGGCACGGACCTGCAATCAGCCATTGTGCTGACGCCTAGCATCAGCAACATCCAGATCCGGAATGCTTCGGCCGGTGGCACGTTCTCGTCGGCTCCCCTGACCCTCAATCCCATCAACGGTACGGTGGCCTCGCAAATCATTGAAGTGCGTCTGGTATCTCTGGTAGCCCAGGGCAACTTCAACGAGCGTATCGATGTCACCTCGACCGGCGTTACCTCGGTGGTGACGGTAACTGGTACGAACACCAGCGGCGCCATTTCGGACATCTCGGTTTCGAACCCGAACGGTAACGAGTTTACCTTCGTAACGCGTCCTACCACGCAGTCGGTTTCGCAGTCGTATCTGCTGGCTGGTACTAACCTGATTGATCCGCTGATCGTGCAGCCCATCGGTCCGAATGCTTCCTACTTCCAGGTATCGGCCGACAACATCAACTTCGTTTCGCAGCTGTCGTTTGCTCCTGACGCTCAGGGCAACGTGACCCAGCGTCCGATCTACGTACGTTTCGTGCCCGGTGTAAACGCCGTGACGGTAAGCGCCAACATTCGTAACTCCAGCGCTCCGGCTCCTGACTTCGACGTGTCGGTAACTGGTATCAGTGAGCCAACGATTCGTCTGGACCGCGCCATTGGTGCATTCCCCGACAACATCGTGAAAGGCACGCAGTCGAACCCCACGACGGTTCGTCTGGACGGCTTCCTGCTGGCTGGCGACGTAACGTTGCGTTTCCCTCCGGATGCTAACGACCCAACGCGTAACCCCACCCAGATTCCTCAGTTCGAGTTCTCGCTGGACAACGGTACTACGTACGTGAAAACGGCTACTATCACGCCCGACAGCGAAGGCAACTTTACCCGCAACCTGCTGGTGCGCTACGCCCCAACCCGCGTAGGTAATGCTGCTCAGGAACTGCAGTTCAGCAACGCCAGCTTCTTCAATGGTAACTTCTTCGCTCTGACCAGCGGCTTCGGCCGGACGACGGGCTTTGGCATTGCCACGGAGCCCACGGTACAGTCGACGGCTACTATCGTCCGCAACGGCGGCTCGGCCACGATTACCTTTAACCTGTCGAACCCGCCCGCTGGTACCAGCTACGGCCAGAACCGCTTGGTAATTGCCACCAGCACTTACAAGCAGCTGCCCACGAGCCTGTTCCCCCGCGACAAGCAGAACTTCAACCCCGGTACCACGGTGAACGGCTCCTTCCAGTTTGGTAGCGGCACGGCCATCGAGGCTTCCAGCAACACGTACGTAGTGTTCAGCGCCGCTTCCGACAACTTCACGGTGAGCAACCTGGATCCGAACCTGACCTACTACTTCTTCGCCTTCGAATTCAACAACGACGGTGTACTGAACGCTGAGAACTACCGCGTGCCAAACAACGAGCCCCAGAACCCGCTGCCCGTGGAGCTGGTGGCATTCACGGCCAAACTGCGCGGCGACAACACGGTGGCTCTGAACTGGGCTACTGCCAGCGAAACCAACAACCGTGGTTTCGAAGTAGAGCGCAGCGCAGACGCCAAGAACTTCAAGACGATTCTGTTCAAAGAAGGTGCTGGCAGCTCGACGACCCGCACCAACTACGACGCGGTTGACACGAAGCCCCTGGCTGGTGTGTCGTACTACCGCCTGAAGCAGATCGACACGGACGGTGCCGTATCGTACTCGAAAGTAGTGGTCGTGAAGGCCGCTATGACCGACGTGACGGTGTATCCGAACCCCACGCAGGGTGCTGAACTGGTAAACGTGGCAGTGCCGAACGGCTCGACGGAAGGCCTGCTGGTGCGCATCACCGACCTGACGGGCCGGGAAGTGCTGCAGACCCGCCTGGGCAGCCAGGGTGAGCTGAACACGCAGAACCTGAAAGCCGGTACGTACATTGTTATCATTGGTGAAGGCGCCGCGAAAGTGAGCCGGAAGCTGGTGAAAAACTAAGTATAGCCCTCACTTGATAAAAAAGGCCTCCCAGGTAACGGGAGGCCTTTTTTTGTGTTATCACCCGACGGGTAACTATTACATAACAAGGATGCTACGGTATATTATAAAGCTAAACGTATATCTTTAAGAGCTACATTGCTCCTGATGTAGGCTGGACCTTAGTTTCTTTCTGCATGCCAACAACAAGTACTCTATTTCGGCCATTCCGCTCTGCGGTATGGTCTTTTTTGTTTTTGCTGATTCTGCTGCCGTTAGCCGGGAAAGGGCAGAGCACCGTGTTCCGGGAAACAATGGGCACGGTAAGCAGCAACACTGCTATCAGCGCACACGAAACCAATAACGGGTTCGACAACGACGGTTATACCATGACCGATGGTGGGGCCGCCAACCCCGCCGACATTCGCATTTCATCCCCCTCAGCTGGGTACACGGGGGCCAGCGGATTCGCCAACGTTTTCTTCACCGCGAGCGGCGAGCGGGGCTTCGCTATTGAGGGAATTGATGCCGCCGGCTTCACGGGTCTGAGTCTGGGCTTTGCCGTCAGAAAGGAATCAGCGGCCAATACGACCTTCGGAACCTTGGTGGTTGAGTATTGGGACGGCACTGCCTATCAGCCTCTCACGGTTTCGGGGTTGCCGGCCAGTACGGCCGGGGCGGGCTGGTACCTGATTACGGGAGTATCGTTGCCGGCCGCGGCGCAGATTAATGACCTGAAAATCCGCTTTCGTAAAACGGCCGGCACCATGCGGCTAGATGACGTGGAGCTTAAGGGCACCGACGCTACGCCACCCGCTTTCCTGAATGGTTACCCGACGCTCAGCGCCATTACCGCATCGGGTTTCACGGCCCTGACCAAGCTCAACGAGGCCGGCAAAACCTACTTTGTGGTGGTGGCCGATAATGCCGCAGTACCAACGGTAGCGGAAATCAAGGCCGGGCAAAGCAGCGGGGGCGGGGCACCCGTAGCCAGTGGTACCATCAGCACCGCCGCCGCCACGGAAGGCAGCCGCGGCGTAACCGGCCTCAGCGCCGGGACCAGCTACGACGTATACTTTATAGCCGAGGATAACCTCACGCCTACGCCCAACATTCAGGGCGCACCTATCAAGCTCGACGTGACAACCCTGGCCACGGCAGATACCACGCCGCCGGTGTTTGCTTCGGGTTCCCCAACAGCTACGGGCGTAACGGTAACGGGCTTCACGCTGTCGTCGACGCTGGACGAGGTGGGCACCACATACTACGTGGTACTGGCCAGTGGAGCCAGCGCACCTTCATCGGCGCAGGTAAAGGCCGGGCAGAACGCCAGCGGCACGGCTGCGGCGGTGAAGGGTTCCGTGGCTAACCCCACGGCTAACACGGCGGCTACCACTGCCGTAACGGGCCTGACTGGCGGTACGACCTACGATGTGTACGTGGTGGCCGAAGACGCGCCGCTCAATCTGCAGGCTGCCCCGGTAAAGCTGACCGTAACGACTGCGCCGGCTCCGCCGACTGTTACGGGCCTCAATCCTACCTTCGGGCCGGTTGGAACGGCGGTAGCCATTGCCGGCACGGGTCTGAGCACCATTACCGGGGTTACGTTCGGGGGCGTGGCGGCTACCGGCGTTACGGCCACGGCCACGCAAGTGACGGCCACCGTAGCCAGCGGTACTCCCCTCGGAGCGGGCATCGTGGTCCTCTCTGACGGGACGACTACCTACCAGGCCCCGGGTACGTTCACCGTAACCGCCGCGCCCACGGTAACAACGACGGCGGCTTCGAACGTTACGGCCACCACGGCTACCTCGGGAGGCTCCGTGACGAGCAACAACGCTACCATCAGCGGGCGGGGTGTTGTATATGCTACCACGGCCAACCCCCGCATCGGGGGCAGCGGCGTGGCACAGGTCACGGCCACTGGTACTACCGGCTCGTTCACCAGCAACCTGACGGCCCTCAGCGGCAGCACCACGTACTACGTGGCGGCCTACGCTACCAGCGAATTTGGCACCACGTACGGCCCCGACCAAACGTTTACCACGTTGGCCCCGTTTGCGGGGCTGTTCGAGGATTTTGAGGTGACGACCCCCACCAAAAGCAGCTACCCGATTGGCACGGTAACGACGGCCAACGGCAGCTGGACGTTCGATGAGGCGGTAGTTGGCAACCTGTCCAACGACAAGAAGAACGGTACCAAGTCGGCCCGCTTGCGCGGGGGAAGTATTTACATGAACTTCAATAAGGCCAATGGCGCCGGCCTGGTTACCATCACTGCCGCCTCTTTCGGCACCGACAGCCCGTCGTCGTACGCCATTGATATTTCGACCGACGACGGCGTTACCTACGATGCTTTTACCAGCGACGTCATTGCGGCCACCAGCACGCTGACGGCGACGCAGTTTGCCGTGAACGTGCCCGGGGCAATCCGCCTGCGGGTGCGGCACGTGGGCGGCTCGGTGGGCAACAACCCCCGCCTCAACATTGATGACATTACCATCACTGATTTCACGGGAACCGCCACCACCATTGCCGCGCCCACCTTTGCCGGCACGAGTTTCTGCACGACCACCGCGGCGACTTTCCCGGTTGACTTCGTCCCCTCGGGTACCTTTGCCGCCACCAACGATTTCTCGGTACAGCTGTCCAACGCCGCCGGCTCTTTTGCCTCGCCGGTAGTGGTCGGGACGGTAACGGATAACCCCGGTACGGCGACGCCGATAACTGTCAGCGTCACGATTCCGGCGGGTACGGCCAGCGGCACGGGCTACAAGCTGCGAGTGGTAGCCAACGACCCGGCCCGCAACGGCGCGGCTTCGGCCGCTATTACCCTGGTAAATTCGCCGACGGTTACGGTGGCCCCCAACGCGCCCCAGACCTTGTTGCCCAACGCCAACGGCACCCCACTGGTGGCTACCGAAACGCCGGCGGCCGTGTCGCGGCAGTGGTTCTACACCACGCCGTCGAACACTACGCCTACCGCAATTTCGGGTGCTACCGGCCTGAGCTACACGCCCAGCTTCGCCACGCCCGACACGTACTACGTCACGGTCGTATCCACGTTTGCCGCCTGCGGCTCCGTTGCCAGCAGCGCCGTAACCATTACGGTGGCCGCCCCGGTAGCCACGCTCACGGCCACGCCCAACGCGCTGACGATAAATGCTACCACCAACCAAACTGGCACCCAGGAGTACCTGCTGGAAGGCAGCAACCTGCCGGCCAACGCGCCGGTGGCCCTCAGCAGCAACAACCCCGCCGTCGACTTCTCCCTGAACGGGGGCGCCAGCTACGTAAGCACCGCTTCGCTGACGGCCTCGGCCAGCGGCAGCCTCAGCCAGACGGTGCGGGTGCGGTTTTCCGCGCCGGCCACGGCCGGGACTACCACTGCCACGATCAGCAATGAAAGTGGAGCGCTGTCGGCACCGGTAGCGGTAACGGGCAACGCCAGTGAGCCGGCCGCCTCCACGCCGTTTACGCCGGGTAACCTGGCCCTGGTGCGGGTGGGGGATGGCAGCGCGGCGCTGACCTCGGCCGCCACTCCCATCTTTATCGACGAGTACACGCCCGCCGGAACGCTGGTGCGCAGCATTGCCGTGCCCACCGCCCCCGCCGGCAGCAACTTCGCCCTGACGGCCAACGGCACCTCGAGCACCAATGGGCTGGTGACTTTGTCGCCTAACCGGCAGTTCCTCACTTTGGCGGGCTACAACGCGGCCCCCGGGACGGCCAGCGTGGCTACGGCCAGCGGCGTCGAGCGGGTTGTGGGCCTAATTACGGCTAACGGGAGCATCAACACCAGCACCCGCATGACCGACGGCTACCTGGGTGGCGACATTCGCTCGGCAGTTACCACCGATGGCACCGGCTTCTGGACGGCGGGCAACGGCGGGGGCAGCACGGCTAACCTGGCTTCGGGCGGCACCCGCTACGTGGCCTTCGGCAGCAGCGGCACTTCTACCCAGCTCAGCACCACCCCGACCAATACCCGCGTGGCGGCCATTTACTTCGATCAGCTGTTCGTGAGCACCGGCTCCGGTAGCAACGTGGGCATCAACACCGTGGGTACGGGAGTGCCAACCGATGCCGGGCACGCTACCACGCTGGTAGCTGGCCTAACGGCCGGGGATGCCTACGGCTACGTGTTCTTTGACCTGACCGATGCCGTAGCCGGCCCCGATGTGGTATACGTGGCCGACGGCAACGCCGGAATTCGTAAATACTCCCTGGTGGGCAGCAGTTGGGTGCAGAATGGCTCTACCATTTCCGGAGGTGGGGCTCTGCGGGGCCTGGCCGGCTCGCGCACGGCGGCAGGTATCCGCCTGTTTGCTACCAGCGCCGGTAACCTGTACACCGTGCTCGACGACGTAGCTTACAACACGGCCCCCAGCACTACTACGCTTACTTCCCTGGCCCTGGCGGGTACCAACCAAGCTTTCCGCGGCCTGAGCTTTGCTCCCGGTTCGCCGGTGGTGTTGCCCGTCAAGCTCACCGCCTTTACGGCCGAGCGGCAGCAAGGCAGCGTGGCCATTCGCTGGACCACGGCTTCGGAGCACAACAGCGCGCATTTCCAGGTTGAGCGCAGCGACGACGGCAAAAAGTTCGCCGTGGTGGCCCAGGTGGCTGCGCAGGGGCAGAGCACCCGCACCCAGCACTACACCGCCCTCGACCAGCAGCCTTCCACCCGGTTGTCGTACTACCGCCTGCGGCAGGTCGACCAGGATGGCACGGCGGCGTACTCACCGGTCGTAACGGTGCGGCCCGCCCAGGAAGCGCTGCTGTACCCGAATCCCGTGCAGCGGTTGCTCACGGTGCAGTTGCCCCAAACCCCGGCGGCTACCACGCTGGTGCAGATTACGGACTTGTCGGGCCGGGCGTGCATCAGCCGCCGCATCGGGCAGGGCGAGCAACTGGACGTGCAGGGCTTGCAGCCCGGTACCTACCTGGTGTACGTAGGCGAAGGTGCCAGCCGGGTCGTGCAAAAGGTTGTGAAAAACTAGGCCGCCCTATTTTTCGCCCGCGTGAATCCACTAAAAAAAGCCTGCTACGGTGAGTAGCAGGCTTTTTTGTGTCTGGGCGGTAGTACGATAATCAGAAAATATGGTTTATAACTATTGGGTTAATATTTTATATATTGCCGATACGTGAAAAAAGAAAAGATTCTGATTACTTCTGAGTCTACGCTTCGCCCTTTTATCTGCCGTCCGTCACAACACACCTCCTGATCTGAACTCATAGCTAGTTGGCCCATGAAAAGAACAACCGCAACACACCTACTATTTGCCGGCCTGATGCTTTGCCCGCTGTTAAGCTGGAGCCAAGCCCAAAACCTGACCCAGAACTTCGATAGCCAGACGACTACATCACTACCGTACACGACAACTGGCACCGGTGGCGTAGCGGCAGCAGTGGGGGTAAGTAGCTCCAATGGCTACCAAGTGGCCAAAAACAACAATGGCAACACAGCAGTTCTGGGCACGCTCGAAACCGATGTCATTCGGACTACTTCAGGGGCTACTACCACTTTCAAGCTGCGCCTGTCTGTCACGGGCAGCGGCATGAGCAATAATGACGGCTCCGTCACTATTGCACTTCGCACGAATGGCGGTGCTTACGGCGGAGCCGGCAATACGCTAACAATTACTGGGCCCACCTCCGGGAATACCAACGTGCCGTGGGCGTATGGTACCGGTACCCTAAACGGCACGATGGGTTCATTGGGAACAACAGCCGTGACCAGTGGCAACGGAGCCGGCTCAATCTCGATTACTCTACCGGCCAATACAACCTCGGTGCAGGCCAGAATATCATTCGACGTACCCAAACAGTCTCAGCTGAACGTAGACGACGTACAGTTCGACAGCAACAGCCCGCTGCCCGTGGAGCTGGTCGCCTTCAGTGCCAGCCGCCAGAGCAACACGGTGCAGCTGAAGTGGACCACGGCCAGCGAAACCAACAGCAACCGGTTCGAGGTGCAGCGCAGCGCCGATGGGCAGAGCTTTGCCACCATCAATACGGTAGCCGGCGCGGGCACTACCACCACGGCCACCAACTACCTGAGCGTCGATGCGGCGCCCCTGGCGGGCACGAGCTACTACCGCCTGCGGCAGATAGATACCGACGGCAGCGTGTCGTATTCGCCCGTGCGGGTCGTGGGAGCAGTTCTGGCTATGGTTTACCCCAGCCCGACCTATGACCTGTTGAACCTGCCCGCCACGGCCGCCGGCGCTGCTTACCGCGTGCTAAATACCACCGGGCAAACCGTAATGCAGGGAACTGTACCGAAATCGGGGGCGCTTACCATGCGCGAATTGAAGCCCGGGGGCTACTTCCTGGAAATTACCAACAATGGGGAACTAAGCCGGCAGCGCTTTGTGCGAGAATAATTCACGGCTTGTTACTGTACACAAAAAAAGCCTCTTCCGCGGAAGAGGCTTTTTTTGCTAAAAGCGACTGGCAAATTACTGACTACACCGAGAAACTCTCGCCGCAGCCGCAGGTGCGCGACGCATTCGGGTTGTCGAAGTAGAATCCCTTGCCATTGAGACCATCCGAGAAGTCGAGCTGAGTGCCGGCCAGATACAAAAAGCTTTTCATATCAACGACTACCCGCACGCCTTTGTCTTCAAACTCCTGGTCCATGGGCTTCACCTCGTTGTCGAAATCGAGCTTGTAAGAGAGGCCCGAGCAGCCGCCCCCGGCTACGGAAGCCCGCAGGCGGTACGTCGCGTCGAGCTGCGCGTCCGACATCAGACGCTCTACTTTCTCCTTGGCTTTTTCAGAAACGGTAATCATGGCTGGTGGCAGTACTGGGTGTGGCGTACTTGGTAGGCAAACAACGAGTGGGGCAGAAGAGTGTCCCGCCCCTAGGAGCTTGCTACCGGTTACTACGAAGAAGGATTGAGCACAACACTGAATACGGTAATCGTGTTCAGGTCGCGTCCGTAATACAATTTGTCGAGGGCTTCGTAGGCATTGTGGGCCCGGAAGTAGGAAGTCTGCAGCTCTTTGTCGCCGCGGGCCCGCCACTGAATGGTGTAGGAGCTCTCCGTGTCGCGCAGGCGCTGCACGTAGGTCAGCATCTTGCGCAACGCATCCAGCTTGTCGTAGCCTTCCTCGTAGCGAAACAGGAAACTCTGGTGGTGGCGCGGATTGACGGTAATCAGATCCAGGCGCACCAGGCCATCCAGCTGCCGGTACTCGAACAGCAGATTGCCCGGACCCATGCCCAGGTAATCCTCAATCTGCTTCTGGATCCGGCTGCTTTCGACGTGAATGTCGGGCGAAACTTCCATTGGGGGACTGTTAAAAGCCAATTGCTGATTGTTGACTGCGGGTTAGGCTCCGGATTGGCCGGAGAACAACTGGCAGTCGACAATCAGCAATTAACAACCACTTAATGGTGAGCCTTGGCCTCTTCCAGGGCGGGCATGCCGTTCTTGACGCGGTAGTCGTTGATGGCCGACTTAATGGCGTCCTCGGCCAGCACCGAGCAGTGAATCTTCACCGGGGGCAGCGCCAGCTCTTCCACGATTTCCATGTTGTCGATGGCCAGAGCCTCGTCCACGGTTTTGCCTTTCAGCCATTCCGTCGCCAGCGACGAAGAGGCAATGGCCGAGCCGCAGCCGAAGGTTTTAAACTTGGCGTCGGTGATGGTGTTGGTGGTTTCGTCCACCTCAATCTGCAGGCGCATTACGTCGCCGCACTCGGGGGCACCCACCAGGCCCGTACCTACGTTCTTTTTGCTTTTGTCCAGCGTGCCCACGTTGCGGGGGTTGCTGTAGTGGTCGATTACTTTATCGGAGTAAGCCATTTTCTTGAATTCTGAATGTTAAATTATGAATTCTGAATTAGTTGCTGGTCTTCGGAATGATGGTTAATTCAAAATTCAGCATTCATAATTCAGAATTGCGAAGCAAAGCGGAGCCTAGTGCTCAGCCCACTCAATTTTGCTGAGGTCGATGCCTTCCTTGAACATCTCCCACAGGGGCGACATTTCGCGGAGCTTGGTCACGGCTTCTTTTACGTGGTTGATGGCGTAATCGATCTGCTCTTCCGTGGTAAAGCGGCTCAGGCCGAAGCGCAGCGAGCTGTGGGCCAGATCGTCGCTCAGGCCCAGGGCCTTAAGCACGTACGAGGGCTCCAGCGAAGCCGAGGTGCAGGCCGAGCCCGACGAGACGGCCAAGTCTTTCACGCCCATCATCAGGCCTTCGCCTTCCACGTACTTAAAGGAGATGTTGGTCACATGGGGCAGGCGGTGTTCGCGCGAGCCGTTCACGTAGCTTTCTTCCAGCGTCAGCAGCTCGCGCTCCAGCTTGTCGCGCATCGCCGAGAGGCGGGCCGTGTCGGCCGCCATTTCCAGGCGGGCCAGCTCACAGGCTTTGCCCAGGCCCACGATGCCGGGCACGTTCAGGGTACCGGAACGCATGCCGCGCTCGTGGCCGCCGCCGTCCATCTGGGCGGTTACTTTCACCCGCGGGTTCTTGCGACGCACGTACAGGGCACCTACGCCCTTGGGGCCGTACATCTTGTGGGCCGTGAAGGCCATGATGTCGATGCCGTCGGCAATAACGTCCACCGGAATCTTGCCTACGGCCTGGGTGCCGTCGGTCATGAACAGGGCGCCGTGCTTGTGGGCAATGGCGGCAATTTCGCGAATCGGCTGAATGGTGCCGGTTTCGTTGTTGCCGTACATGATGGTCACCAGAATGGTCTGGGGCGTCATGGCCGCCTCCAGGTCAGCCAGGCTGATCAGGCCTTCCGAGTTGACGGGCAGGTAGGTTACGCGGCCCCCCAGCTTCTCGATGTGCTTGCAGGTGTCGAGCACGGCTTTGTGCTCGGTGGTGGCGGTAATGATGTGGTTGCCCTTCTGAGCGTACATCTCATATACCCCCTTGATGCCCAGGTTGTCGGACTCAGTGGCGCCCGAGGTGAAGATAATCTCCTTGGAATCGCAGTTGATGAGCGAGGCAATCTGCTCACGGGCGTAGTCGACGGCTTCTTCCGCGGCCCAGCCGAAGGGGTGGTTGCGGGAAGCGGCGTTGCCGAACACCTCGGTCAGATAAGGCATCATGGCCTCCAACACGCGTGGGTCCAGCGGAGTGGTAGCGTTGTTGTCGAGGTAAATAGGTAGCTTGAGCATGGCTCGGAGTATGTAAATCAGCGAAAAACCAGAGAAAGCAGGCGAATCCTAGTGGAGAATGATTCGCAGGTAGAACACCAAAACCGGTGAACAGGTTTTACTTTGTGCCACAAAAGTAGATATATTCCAAATAGCGTCCATCAGCTTCCCACCCCAACTTTCATGTTTACCAATCTTGAACATCTCGGCCTAGCCGTGCACGACCTCGAAGCAGCCACGGCGCTCTACACGACCTTGCTCGGGCAAGCGCCCTATAAAAAGGAGCACGTAGCCAGTGAGGCCGTGGATACCGTGTTTTTTCAGGTGGGCGGCTCCAAGATTGAGCTGCTGGCCGGCACCTCGCCCGACAGTGCCATTACCAAGTACCTGGGTAAGAAACCGGAAGGCATTCACCACGTGGCTTTCGAAGTCGACGACATCCGGGCCGAAATGGCGCGGCTGCGGCAGGAGGGCTTCACCCTGCTGAACGAGGAGCCCAAGCGCGGGGCCGACAACAAGCTGGTGTGCTTCGTGCATCCCAAAAGCGCGGCCGGCGTACTGGTAGAGCTGTGCCAATCCATCAGCCCCCTCGACCATGACTAATAATACGAACAGCAATTTCTTTCGCCAGGAGGTGGATGCCGCCGTGGACGTGCTCCTGCTGCAACAGGTGATTCTCTATCCCACCGATACGGTGTGGGGCCTGGGCTGCGACGCGGAAGTGCCGCCGGCCGTGGAGAAGATCTACAAGATCAAGCAGCGGCCGGCCGAGAAAGGCTGCATCGTGCTGGTGGCCGACGAGGCCATGTTTGCCAAGTACGCCGCCGTGGTGCCCCCGAATCTGACGGAGCTGCTGGCCGCCCAGGAGCGGCCCACGACCTACATCGTGCAGGGCAGCCGCCACCTGGCGCCCAACCTGCTGGCCCCCGACGGCACCATCGGGCTGCGCGTGGTCCAGAACGACGAGTTTACCCGCAAAGTAGTGCGCCGCCTGGGCCACGGCCTGGTATCTACCTCGGCCAACCTGAGCGGGGAGCCCACGGCCGCCATCTACTCCGA
Organism: Hymenobacter aquaticus; assembly: GCF_004765605.1. Classification (NCBI taxonomy): domain Bacteria; kingdom Pseudomonadati; phylum Bacteroidota; class Cytophagia; order Cytophagales; family Hymenobacteraceae; genus Hymenobacter; species Hymenobacter aquaticus. The sequence goes on from NZ_SRLC01000001.1 coordinate 237,997, forward strand.
AGTCAGCCCGGCCATCGTGCGCGCCGTCGACTACGTGGTAAGCTGGCGGCAGGAGGACGAAACCCGGTCCCAGCCCTCAAAAGTAGTGCGGGTGCTGCCCGACGGCGGCCTGGAAGTAGTGCGGGGTTAATGTGCTCAGGTGCTAATGTGTTGTGAATGTGCCAATGACGTTCCGTCATTGCGGGGTGCAGTCAAGGTAACCCGTCTTCTGCGCAGTACGAAGTGACCTTTTAAACTGAAAAGCCCTTTCCCGCATGAGCAGGAAAGGGCTTTCTAGTAAAAGGCTCGGCACGCTTTAGAGGACGGATTGCTTCATGCCCCGCAGGGACACATTCTCCACATTCCACCACATTAACAACCATTAGCACATTACCCACATTCGCACATCAGCACATTAAACAATTACCTTTGCGGCCGTTTTAACTGTCCGCGTTGCGCATGAATACTCCCCAGCTTCCCGAGAATCCGTTGTTTCATACCATTGCTGAGGCGGCCGGTGAGCTGGGCTACCCGGCCTACGTTATCGGGGGCTTCGTGCGGGATTTGGCGCTGGCACGGCCCAGCAAGGACGTGGATGTGGTGTGCGTGGGCGACGGAATCAGGCTGGCCCAGGCCGTGGGGAGCAAGCTGCCGGGCAAGCCCCGCGTGACGGTGTTCAAGAACTTTGGCACGGCCATGCTGCCCACCGAAACCATTGAGCTGGAGTTTGTGGGCGCCCGCAAGGAAAGCTACCGGGCCGAGAGCCGCAAGCCCGAGGTGGAGGCCGGCACCCTGGAGGAAGACCTGGCCCGCCGCGACTTTACCATCAACGCCTTGGCCCTGAGCCTGAACCCTGGGGATTTCGGTACGCTCGTGGACCGCTTCGAGGGCATGCGCGACTTGCAGCAGAAAATCATCCGCACCCCGCTCGACCCGGATATTACCTTCTCCGACGACCCGCTGCGCATGATGCGGGCCGTGCGCTTTGCCACCCAGCTCGACTTCGACATCGAGCCCGACACCTTCGACGCCATTGCCCGCAACAAGGACCGCATCAAGATTGTGTCGCAGGAGCGCATTACCGTCGAGTTGAACAAGATTATTGAGGCCACCAAGCCCAGCTACGGCTTCAAGCTGCTGTTTCAGACCGGTTTGCTCCAGCTGATTTTCCCCCGCATGGCCCAGCTCTACGGGGTGGAGAAAGTTGGGAGCCATGCCCACAAGGACAACTTTTACCACACCCTACAGGTGCTCGACAACGTGGTGGCGGCCGGCGGCGACCTGTGGCTACGCTGGGCGGCCATTCTGCACGACATTGCCAAGCCCGCCACCAAGCGCTACGACAAAAAGGTGGGCTGGACCTTTCACGGCCACGAAGACAAGGGTGCGCGCTGGGTGCCGGGTATTTTCACCGACCTGAAGCTGCCGCAAGGCGAGGAGATGCGCATGGTGCAAAAGCTCGTGCGCCTGCATCTGCGGCCCATTGCCCTGGTGAAGGAAACCGTGACCGACTCGGCCGTGCGCCGCCTGCTGTTCGAGGCCGGCGACGACATCGACCGGCTGATGCTCCTGTGCCGGGCCGATATTACAAGCAAAGACCACCAGCGCAAAGAGCGCTACCTGCGCAACTTCGGGTTGGTGGAAGAAAAGCTACGGGAAGTAGAAGCCAAGGACCATCTGCGCAACTTCAAGCCCGTTATTACCGGCGAAGTCATCATGGAAACCTTTGGCTTGAAGCCCTCCCGGGAAGTGGGCGAGCTGAAGGAAGCCGTATTGGAGGCTATTCTCGATGGCAAGATCCGAAACGAAATGGAGGAAGCCTTTGCCTACCTGTTGCAGCTCGGGCAGGCAAAAGGACTTCCTCCGGGTCACTCGTTCTCTCACCAATAAGCAAACCCAATCAATTCGTGTTGTCGCGGAGATAGATGCCGGTCAGGAACCAAGGGTTGCCTGGCCGGCATCTGTTCGTTTAAGTAAGTAGGAGCCCCCGGGCGTGGGCGGCTGAAAAGCCGCCGGTCACCAGTGGGCGCGGGAGTAGCAGTGCAGCCGTGGAAACTGGAAAAGGGTGGCCGCGGGGCTACTCGTTGGTCGTGTCGTCGTCGCTGTTGCCGGTGGTGAGGCGCACCACCCGCGAGGAGCCCGACACATCCTTCTGCACCTTATTGGGCGAGCCGGTATACTCCACCCGGCTGGCGCCGCTGAGCTCGGCGCGCAGGCGGTCGGCCACTTTCACGCGGGCCTTGCTCATGCCGGAAAGCTCAAGGTCAGCACTTTGGGTGCTCATGCGCAGGCCCTGCACCTGGCTGGCGCCGTCGCCTTCCACGTTCAACTCGTTGGCTGCGCCGCGCAAATCGGTGCGGCAAGCCCCGCTCAGGTTCAGGTCGAGGCGGGGTACGTCCACGTTGAGCAGCGCGTAGCAGGCGCCCGACTGCTCTACCTGGAGCGCCTGGTCTTTGAACCCGGCCACGTTGGCTTTGCAGACCCCACTCAGATCCAGGGACGTCAGCTCCGGCATCTGCACCCGAATCAGCACGGGCTTGCGGTTGCCAAAGCCCGACAGAAACGAGTTGCGGTTGCGGCCCCGAATCGTCAGCTCATTGCCGTTGGCTTCCACGCGCAGGTCGCGCAGGTCCTTGTCGTCGCCGGCGGCGTCTACCTTAAACTCCGGACCCTGGCGCACCAGCACGCGGTAGGCGCCGCTGGCTTCGATGGTGCGGAAGCCACTGACGTTGAAGGTGCGCCGGCCCGAGCCGTAGCGGCCGGGGGCAGTGGAGAATCCTTTGTCGTCAATGTCGATGTCGACGCCCACGTTGCCGTCCTCGTCGTCATCGGTGTTGACCCGGATCCGGTAGCTTTCGTCGCCGGCGTCCACGCGCACGGTGGTGTCGGTGGTATCCGAGTCGGCCTGGTCGTCGTCCTCATCGTAGCGGCCGAAGCTGTCTTCCAGATCGTCGCCGGTACAGCTGAGGCACTCCAGCTGGTTGCCGCGCAGGCGGTAGGTGTGCTTTTCCGGGTCGTTGGGCTTCTGGTCGTTCACGAAGTTGTCGTCGTTCAGCATGTAGGAGAAGTCGTGGCCCAGGCGGAACGTCTTGTTGCGGGGCAGGCGCACCAGCAGGCTCAGGTCCTGGTCGCGGTACTTCGCGCTGGGGCGGAACGAGAAGTGGTCGTCGAAGAGCAAGGTCGAGTCGTTGCTCTGGCGCACGGTGTAGGTCACCGTGCTGACGGCCGTCTGCCGGGCTTCCGCTTCGCTGTAGCCGCTGGCGGAGAAGGTTTTTTCCACCTCCACGGCCGCCCCGCTGTCGGCGGGGGCCAGGCGCACGTCCACCCGTTGGTCGGAGCCCCGGTCGACGCGGCGCGTATCCAGCAGCAGGGTAGGCGTGGCCTCAAACCCGGTGAAGCGCTGGGTCTGGGTTACTTCGCCTTGCTCCTGGAAGTTGCGGTTGATCTGCGTCATGGCCACGGCCACGCCCACGACGCCCAGCAGCCAGAGGCCGAACATGGTCAGGTTGGCGGTGCGGCTCAGGATGGAGCGGCGCAGCAGCAGCCCCAGGCCGGCCAGCATCATGGCCAGGGCCGGAATGGCCGTCAGCAGGAAGAAGGCCAGCAGCGCCCAGCTGGGCACGGTGTTCATCATTACGTTGGCCGACACGTCGCCCAGCACGAAGTTCTGCGACTCCGGAATCGTGCCCAGGCCAATGCCCAGCAGAATCAGCAGCGTGAGCAGGAAGCCGAAGCCGATGATGGTCATCATCACCCCGATAAAGATGCGCAGGGCCGAGCCGATGAAATTCAGCAGGGGCCGGATGTTGCGGAACAGCTCCTCCAGAAAAGTGCCCACGGGCCGGTTGTTGCCCAGGGTTTCGGGGTTGCCGTCGGGGTTGCTGCGCAGGTTGCTGTCGAGGCTGGAAAGCGTCAGGGCGTCGCCCCGCATCCGCATCCGGTCGGACACGGTTTTGGCTTCGGGCAGCAGAATCCAGAGGGCAATGTAGAGCGGGATGGCAAAGCCGCCGGCGAAGAGGAAGGCCACGAACAGCACCCGGATCAGCACCACGTCCACGTTGAAGTAGGCGGCCAGACCAGCCGACACCCCGCCGACCTTGCCGGTGTCGGTGTCGCGGTAAAGCTTCTTAAAGGTGGGGTCTTCTTCGCCCGCTACCATATCGTAGCGCTTGGGCAGGGCAATCCAGAGAATGATGTAGACCAGCAGCGAGACGCCGGCCAGGTCGCCGCCAAAGTCGCTGTGGCCGTCGTAGCGGTCGAACACCACGGGGGGTAGCAGCAGCAGCGTCAGGAAGCCCAGGCGCACCCACAGCGGGTTGATGGCGAAGTAGCGGGCAATACCGGCGGCGACGCCGGCAATCTTGCGGTTGGCCATGTCCCGGAACAGGCGCTTGGGCTCGGTAGCGGCTTCGGCCGTGGCGGCCCCGGCGGCTTTGGCGTAGTTGGTGTACACCTCGGGGCCACCGGCCAGGGCTTCTTCCTCTTCCTCGGCCTCGTCGGCGGTCTGGAAGTCGCTCACGCGGCCCATCTTACCGACCATTTCCTGCACGTCGGCCAGGGTGATGACCTGCTTGGTGGTGGAGGTGCGGGCGGCAAACAGCTCGGCAATGCGGGCCTCAATGTCGGCCACGATTTCCTCGTGTCCGCGGTAGCCGGAAAAGTGCGCCCGTACTTCGGCCAGGTAGCGGCTCAGTACATCGTAGCCGTCTTCTTCGATGTGGAAGATGAGGCCTTGGAGGTTAATGCTGATATTCTTTTTCATCTCAGTGCTGCAAATCAAGAGTAACTCGAAAGGAGGAATGGTCCGGGCCAACTAGCTGCCGCTACGGCGTTGGGGTTGCGGCGCCATTGAGGTGAGGTTTCTGGCGGATGATGCGGATCGAATCCTGCACTTCCTCCCAGGTCAGGCGCAGCTGGTGCAGAAACTCCTGGCCGTCGGGGGTGAGGGTGTAGTACTTGCGGGGCGGTCCGGAGGTGGACTCTTTCCAGGTATAATCAAGCAAGCCGGCATTTTTGAGGCGCGTCAGCAGCGGATAGAGGGTTCCTTCCACTACAATCATGCGGGCGGAGGTGAGCTCCTCCAGCATGTCCGACGCATACACCTCGCCGCGGGCAATGATTTCCAGGATGCAGAACTCCAGGATGCCCTTCCGCATCTGCACTTGGGTGTTCTCTACTTTCATGGGCTGGGGCAGAAATCGGTGAAGAATGAAACAAAGATAATGGAAGGTACTATGCGACGCAAGGTACTGGTCGAATTTATTTTTAGTACTATGTAATACATAGTTCATGGACGGTGGAATTGTAGCCCGGCCAGCCGACAAAACGGGCTGGGCTAAAAACCGGAAGGCGGATAAAATCGTTGATTGCCGCGTACCAAGGCCGATTTCGGTTGACTACAGTCGAGCCGCGCCCGTCGGCCCGATTCGCCAGCGCACTATTAATAAGTATCTTGCGTTGCTGCTCCGGACAAACCTGGATTTTATTCATTACACCTCTATGCTGCACTTCTCCCGATTCGCCCCCGCACTGGTAGGGGCGGGCCTTAGCCTGGGTCTGGCTACCGTGGCTTCGGCCCAAACCAAAGACCTGACGCCCAAATACAGCAACGACTTTCTCAACATCGGGGTGGGGGGCCGGGCCCTGGGCATGGGCAACGTGCAGGTAAGCTTGGTAGGCGACGCCACGGCCGGCTACTGGAACCCGGCGGGCCTGCTGAATCAGAAGAGCAAGTACGACGCGGTGCTGATGCACTCGGAGCTGTTTTCCGGCATCGTCAAAAACGACTACGCCGCCTTTTCCATGCCCCTCGACGAGCAGAGCGCCATCGGGGCCAGCCTCATCCGGGTGGGCGTCGACGACATTGCCGATACCCGCGCCCTGGTGAACGAGTACGGGCAGGTGTCCTACGACCGTATCACCTACTTCTCGGTGGCCGATTACGCGCTGCTGCTCTCCTACGCCCGCAAGATCGGGGCAGTTGAGGGGCTGAAGCTGGCCGGCAACGGCAAGATCATCTACCGCAACGTGGGCAAGTTTGCCAACGCCTGGGGCTTCGGCATCGACGCGGGCGTGCAATATGACAAGGGCGGCTGGCGGCTGGGCCTGATGGCCCGCGACATTACCACCACCTTCAACGCCTGGGCCATCAACTCCGACGAGTTTCAGGGCAGCGCCAACGCCTCGGACCCGGTGCCGGCCAACAGCACCGAAATCACGCTGCCCCGCTTTATCCTGGGGGTGGGCCGCGCGGTGAAGCTGCCCGCCCAGCTCACGGCCCTGGCCGCCGTCGACTTGGAAATTACCACCGACGGGCAGCGCAACACGCTCGTGTCGAGCAGCGCCGTGAGCATCGACCCCAAAGCCGGGCTGGAGCTGGGCTACAAGGACCTGATTTTCCTGCGCGGCGGCGTGAGCAACTTCCAGAAAATGGACGCCGATAAGTCTTTCGACGGCAAGGGTGGCTGGAAGCCCCAGCCCAGCCTGGGCGTGGGCGTGGCCTTTAGCGGCCTGCGCCTCGACCTGGCCCTCTCGCGCCTGGCCATTGAGAAGGTAGGTGACCAGGGCTCGACCAATTCCGTTATCGTTTCGCTGGGCTACGGCTTTAAGTAAGCCCCGGGCCGCCCGACGCTTGTCGGGCGGCTGGTGTCGAAACCTTCAGTTAGTATCTATGATCAACTCTACCCAACTTCGAAACCTGCTGCGCTGTTTTGGCTTGCTGCTGGGAGTAGTTCTGCTGCGTCCGGCTGCCGTGCAGGCGCAATCGGGCCCGTACGGCAACGAGTGGCTCGTGCCGGGGCAGGCCTACTATAAGATTAAAGTGGCCCAGGACGGGCTCTACCGCCTGGACTACCAGTACCTGACCCGGGCCGGGCTGGGCAGCACGACCAACCCGCAGCGGCTGCAGCTCTGGCGCCGGGGCCGGGAAGTGGCCATCTACGTGGGCGGCACTTCCTCGACGGGGCTGGATGCCACGAGCTACGTGGAGTTCTATGGGCAGCGCAACGACGGGGCCCTGGACAAGGGCATGTACAAGAACCCGGCCGAGCAGGCCCAGCGGCTCTACAGCCTCTACACCGACACGGCGGCCTATTTTCTCACGGTCTCGGCCACGGCCAACGGCAAGCGCATGGCCCAGCCCGCCCTGAGCCCCGTCGGTGGCAAGCACCCGTATTGGATCAAGCCCCAGACCAACGTTATTGCCGACCGCTACCACGACGTTCCGGCCGAAAACTTCGTGTACCAGCCCTGGGGCGAAACCAACGAAGGGTTTCTGGGCCAGCACTGGGGGCGCGGCTTCGATAACTTCGGCAACGTCTCGCGGGCCGGCGACGAGTATAAGGTAGACTCGGTGGACAGCCGCTCCGCCACCGGTCCGCTGCCGGTGCTGGAAACCCTGGTGGTAGGAGCCAGCAACTCGGCCCACACGATAAACCTGTACGTGAAGCCCGAGGGCACCGACACCTGGCGCGTGTTCCGCACCTTCGTGATGCAGGGCTTCGAGCAGCGCAAAATCGTGGAGCAGCTGCGCCGAACCGACATCAAAGCCAGCGGCGTGGTCCGGATGCTGATTGAGGTGGTAACGGCGGCCACGCCCAGCACCGAAAACAACCTGGTGAGCCTGGCCTACCTGCGCGTCAGGCACACCCAAACGGCCCGCTGGTTTCCCAAGCGCAGCTTCTTTAGCTTCAGCAACGACTCGACCCTGGGCGCGGCCCCGGCCTACTACACGCTCGACAGCATCCCGGCTACCGTCCGCGGATTTGATGTGACCGACCCCTACAATGCCCAGCGCATCGAGGGCCTGGCCGGCGTGGGGCAGCAGCGCACCTACGTGTTTCCGAATGCCCTGGCTGGCAACCGCACGCGCAACCTGGTGCTGGCCGACGTGGCCCGGGCCCTGGTGCCGCTGCCCGCGCAGCCCGTGCGGTTCCGCGCTATTTCGCCCGCGTCGCACAACTTCCTGATCGTAAGCCACCAGGCGCTGATGAAGCCGGCCGGCGACACGCTCAACCCGGTGCGCGAATACGCCAAGTACCGCGCCTCGGCCACCGGCGGCCGCTACGACACGCTCGTCGTAACGACCGACCAGCTCTACAACCAGTTTCACTACGGGGAGAAGTCGGCGCTGGCCATCCGGCAGTTTTCCCTTTACATGCTCACCAACCCCCGGGCCAAGTACCTGCTGCTGCTGGGCAAGGGCCTGAATACCGGCGAATTGGGCAATGGCAACATCTACCACCGCAAAGACCCGCGCGGCTACTCGCCCACGGTGCGCGACCTGGTGCCGACCAGCACGCGCGGCTCCTCCGATACTTTCTTTTCGGCCGACTGGCCCAATAACGACTACGCCGCCCGCATGGCTACCGGCCGGATTTCGGCCCAGACGCCGCGCGAAGTGCTGGATTACCTCAACAAGCTCCGGGAGCACGAGGAAGTAATCAGCCGGCCCGACGCGCCCGATCTGGCGTGGCGCAAAAACGCGCTGCACCTGGGCGGGGGCGAAGAGCCCTACCAGTTTGAGCTGTTTGCCCAGTATCTGAACGAGTATAAAGCCCAGATTGAGCGGCCTTTCTTCGCCGGTACGGTCGTCAAGACGTACTCGCGCACCACGCTGGGGCTGCCCCAGGAAATCAACGTTTCCTCGGAGCTGAACACCGGCCTGGCCCTGATCAACTACTTCGGCCACGGTTCCATTCAGGAACTGTCGTTGGGCCTGGGCAACGTCCGCACCAATCCGGCGAAAGGCTATAACAACCGGGCCAAGTACCCCATCATGTTTGCCAACGGCTGCGCGGCCGGCAATACGTTTTCCATCTACAACGCCCTCTACGCCGAAGACTGGATTCTGGCCCCGAAAAAGGGCCTGATCGGCTTCATGTCGGAGTCCAGCTTCGGCTTTGAGTCGACGATGCACACCATGCAGAAGCTCACGTATCAGCTGATGCTGAACGATGCGGCCTGGTACGGCAAGCCCGTGGCCGACGTGCAGAACGAGGTGGCGCGCCGCCTGCAGAACGGCCCGCTGAACAACCCCATCGGCCAATCGGCCCTGCTGAACACGGTGTGGCACGCCGACCCGGCCCTGCGTTTGTTCTCCCCGCCCAAGCCCGACTTTCTGTTCGGCGCGACGCCCCTCACGGTGACGCCGGTGGGCACAGAGCCGGTGCGCACCACCTCCCGGGAATTTAAGCTGCTGGTGCAGGTGCGCAACCCCGGCAAGGTGACCTACGACAAGCTCGATATTTCGGTAAAGCGCACCTACGACCCCACCACGCTGCCCCTGCGCGCCGACACGCTCTACACCTTCACCAACCTGCGCCAGGCCCTGCACGACACGACCTACGCGCTGGTGCTGCGCAACACGGGCAATGCCTTCGGCAACAACCAGTTTCTGGTTACGCTCGATTACCAGAACCGCGTGGATGAGCTGGATGAAACCAACAACCAGGCTTCGACGAGCTTTTCGTTTTTGCAGGAGGGCATCACCCTGCTCAACCCGCCCGAGTTTGCCATCGTCAGCACGGCCAAGCCCCGGCTGGTGGGGCAGACCAACGACCCGCTGGGCCCCCGGCGCACGTTCCTGCTCGAAGCCGACACGACGCTGAGCTTCTCCAGCCCGCTGCTGCAGCGCACCAGCATTCAGGCCGCGCTGCTGGCCGACTGGCGGCCCACGCTGCCGGTGCTGGCCGGGCGCGACAGTGTGGTCTGGTACTGGCGCATGCGCTTCGAGAGCAAGCTCACGCCCACGGAAAATACGGAGTGGGTCACTAGCTCCTTCCGGGTGATTCCCACTAGCCCCGGGGGCTGGTCGCAGGCCCACCACGGGCAGTTCAGCCGCTCGCAGCGCCAGCGCGTGGACGTGGCCGCGCCCTCGGGCAAGTGGAGCTTCTCTGACATCACCAAAAGCCTGACTCTGCAGACCCGCGGTGGCGGCTCCGGCGGTATCACCTTCCTTGATTCTTACGGGGTGCAGGTGGATAACGAGCCGCTTTCGGTGCTGGAGTGCGGCGTGACGTACCCCAACATTCTGGTCAGCGTGTTTGATGGCAGCTCACTGAAATCGTTGCGCACGGTGGCCGGTACCTACGATTCCTGCGGCATGGCGCCCAACCGGTTTTACCAGTTTGCCCGGAGTGCCACCGACAACATCAACACGCCGGCCCGGCAGGCCCAGCTGCTTTCCTTGCTGACCAACGTGCCCCGCGGCGCCTACGTGGCGTTGCTGTCGGTAAACAAGGTTGATTTCGGCTCGTTTTCCCCGGCCCTGAAAGCAGCTATTGCCGGCCTGGGCTCCCAGAAAATCAATCAGCTGCAGAACGGGGACCCCTTCGTGTTCATCGGCCAGAAAGGCCCCGGTGGCCGCCCCGCTCAGGAAGCCACGGCGGATTTGGGCAGCGCGGTGCCGCGGGCCGAGCAGGTGGTTTCGCTGCGCGGCACGCTGGCCACCAAGGGCGGCAGCGGAGTGGTGACCTCCCCGCGCATCGGCCCGGCCCAGCAGTGGACCACGCTGGTGCACACTCTCAAGCAGGAGCCCACCGACAGCTACACCCTGCGCCTGCTGGGCATTGCCCCCGATGGCACGCGCCGGGTGCTCAACGCCAGCGTGCCCCGCGGGCCATATGCGCTCAGCGCGGTGTCAGCCAAAGATTATCCGTATCTGCAATTGGAAGTGGTGCTCAAGGACACGCTGCAGCGCACGGCCCCGCAGCTCAAACAGCTCTTGGTGACGTACCAGGGCCTGCCCGAGGGCATCGTGCGCCGCGACTCGGTGGTGGCCAAAACGCCCACCGCTTACGACCCTACCGCTCTGGCCAAGCAAGCCGAAGGAGGCTCGGTGTCGGTGCCGGTGATTTTCCAGAACGTGAGCGGGCTGCCGTTTGGCACGCCGCTGAAGGCGGTGTTTACGCTGCGCAACGCCACTAAGGAAATCAGCAAGGAATTTGACCTACCTGCCCTGGGTGCCAACGGCACGGTAGCCTTCAACGCGGCAATGCCCCTGGATATCTACGGCGACATCAGCGGCTCTGTCACGCTCAACATCGACAAGAACCGCAGCCGGTTGCCCGAGCTGTTCTACTTTAACAATGAGCTGACGATACCGTCGTTCCGGGTGGAGGACCGTAGCGTGCCGCCGGTGCTGGACGTGGCCTTCGACGGGCAGCACATTCTCAACGGCGACATCGTCTCGCCCCGCCCCACCATCACCGTGCTGCTCACCGATGAGGACAAGCTGCGGCCCATCACCGACCGGAGCGCCTTTGACCTGGTGCTGACCCCGCGCAATGGCACGCCGCAGAAAGTAAACCTGAACGCCTCGAACGTCATTTTCCTGTCGGATCCGGCGAAAGGCACGGCCCGCATCGAATATAAGCCGGGACAGGATACACCGCTGGCGGATGGGCTCTACACGCTGGAAGTGCAGGGACGCGACGCCTCGGGTCGGGCCGCCGGGGCCGAGAACTACCGTGTGGGCTTCGAAGTGGTCAACGCCAGCAGCATCAGCCACGTGTTTCCCTACCCCAACCCCATCACCCGCTCGGCCCAGTTTGTCTTTACCCTCACGGGCGAAGAGCTGCCGCGCAACCTCAAGATCCAGATCCTGACGCTCACGGGCAAAGTCGTGCGCCAGATTCTGATGGCCGAGCTGGGGCCCTTGCGCATCGGCACCAACGTGACGGCCTATCACTGGGACGGCACGGACGAGTACGGCGACCGGCTGGCCAACGGCACGTATCTGTACCGGGTGGTGCTGGACGACGCGGCGGGCAAGTTTGAGCAGCGCGCCACCGCCGCCGACAAGGCCTTCAAGAACAACTGGGGCAAGCTCGTGCTGCTGCGCTAGCTTTATTTCCGCTTCTTCCTCAGAAACAGGCAGTCAAGTCCGGCTGCCTGTTTTTCTTTGTAGTACTACAACAACTTGCCTGCATCTTATATGTCCCGTTTCTACCGGTTTGATTCTTTCCCGCGCTGGTTTGGCTTTATATTTCTACTGCTGCTGCTGACCAGCCGGGGCGCGCAGGCGCAATCGGGCCCGTACGGCAACGAGTGGCTCGTGCCGGGGCAGGCCTACTACAAGATTAAAGTGGACCAGGACGGGCTCTACCGCCTCGACTACCAGTACCTGACCCGGGCCGGGCTGGGCAGCACGACCAACCCGCAGCGGCTGCAGCTCTGGCGCCGGGGCCGGGAAGTGGCCATCTACGTGGGCGGCACTTCCTCGACGGGGCTGGATGCCACCAGCTACGTGGAGTTCTATGGGCAGCGCAACGACGGGGCCCTGGACAAGGGCATGTACAAGAACCCGGCCGAGCAGGCCCAGCGGCTCTACAGCCTCTACACCGACACGGCGGCCTACTTTCTCACGGTCTCGGCCACGGCCAACGGCAAGCGCATGGCCCAGCCCGCCCTGAGCCCCGTTGGCGGCAAGCACCCGTATTGGATTAAAAACCGGTTGTTTATCCGCAACGAGCGTTTCGCGGAGAATACTGAAACCACCGTTCACCAACCCTGGGGCGAGGCGGGGGAGGGGTTTATGTCCTACAGCTACGGCCGGGGCACGGGCAGCAACCACCAGTCGCGTATGGCCTCCTGGGCGCCCGATACGTTGTCGGACATGCTACCCAGCGGCGGCCCTTCGCCCCGGGTCGAAATGCTGATGACCGGGTCCAGCAGCGGGCCGCACGAGCTGACGACCTCGGCCCAGCAAACCACCTCCACCGACAAGGATATCGTGACCCGGCCGCTGGGGCCGCCGGTGGTGCTGCAAGGCTTCGAGCAGCGCAAGCTGAGCTACCCCTTTCTGCGCTCCGACGTGTATCCCAATGGGCGCATCGGTATCATTACCGACATCAACAATGCCGTGAACCCGGGTGCCAAGAACTGGTTCCGGATGGTGTACCTGCGCCTGATTTACCCTTCGGCCAGCGCCTGGCCCACCGGCCGCCGCGAGGTGAGCTTCTCCAACGACTCCACCCTGGGTGCGGCCCCGGCCTTTTATCAGCTGGATAATATCCCGGCCTCGGTGTGCGGCTACGACGTAACCGACCCCTACAACGTGCAGCGCATCGTGGGTGTCGGCAGCGGGTTGCAGCGCACGTTTGTGTTTCCCAATGCCACGGCCGCCGCTACCCGTCAGCTGCTGCTCACCGATCTGACCTGGGCCCGGGTGCCGCCGCCAGCCCGGCGCGTGCAGTTCCGCACCATCAACCCGGCCGCCTACAACTACCTGATTGTAACCAGCCCGGTGCTGATGAAGCCCACCGGCACCTCGGCCGACCCCGTGCGCGACTACGCCGCCTACCGGGCCGCCCGCTTCACCCCGCTCATCGTGACCAGCGAGGAGCTCTACGACCAGTTTCACTACGGGGAGAAGTCGGCGCTGGCCATCCGGCAGTTTGCCCTTTACATGCTCACCAACCCCCAGCCCAAGTACCTGCTGCTGCTGGGCCAGGGCATTTCGCCGCAGGAGGTGAACACCGTGAAAGTGCTGGTAAACGGGAAGCTGGAAGACGACTACGTATACCTGCGCAGCGACCCGGAGCGCTACCGGCTGACCAGCGCCGACCCCGCCGCCCGCGACCTAGTGCCCACGAGCACGCGCGGCAGCTCTGATGCCTTCTTCACCGCCGACTGGCCCCGCAACGACTACGCCGCCCGCATGGCCACCGGCCGCATTGCGGCCAACACCCCGGCCGACGTGCTGGCCTACCTGACCAAGCTGCGGCAGCACGAAAGCCAGCTGGACGCCTCACTCGAAACCCAGCCCTGGCGCAAAAATGCCCTGAACCTGCTGGGCGCCCAGACCGAGGCGGAATACGCCCGCTTTGCCCTGCGGCTGGACCAGTATAAGGCCCAGATTGAAAAGCGGCCTTTCGCGGGCAAAGTGGTGAATAGCTACGGCACCGCGGGCATTGTTTCAACCAAAAACATTGCGGCCGACCTGAACGCCGGCTTGTCCCTGATTACCTATTTCGGGCACGGGCAGCCTGATATTCTGCAGCTCGACTTGGGCGACATCAACAACCCCTCCAACGGCTACAACAACGTGGAGAAGTACCCGGTCATGTTTGTGAGCGGCTGCGCGGCCGGCAACACCTTCCGGGGCCAGCCGGCCCGCTACGCCCAGCAGTGGCTGCTGGCCGACCAGAAAGGCCTGGTCGGTCTGATGGCCGAGTCGGACTTGGGCGGCGAGGGCGACGTGCATACCCTGCAAACGGAGCTGTATGATGTGCTGCTCAACGATGCCGCCTGGTATGGCAAGCCCGTGGCCGAGGCCCAGAGCGAGGCCGTGCGCCGCCTGCAGCGGCGGGGCACGCCCGACCCCGGCGCGGTCAGCAGCTGGATGAACACGGTGTGGCACGCCGACCCGGCCCTGCGCCTGTATTCGCCCCTGCGGCCCGACTTTGCCTTTGGCGCTCCGGCCCTGGAAATCAGGCCCGACGGCACGGAGCCGGTGCGGGCCAAATCGGCGAGCTACAAGCTGCTGGTGCGGGTGAAAAACCCGGGCAAGGCCACCGGCGACAAGCTGGACTTCCGGATTCAGCGCCAGTACGACCCGCTGACGTCCGACAACCGCCCGGCCGACGTCTACTTTTTCCGGGCCCAGCCCCAGCCCCTGGCCCTCGGCGACACCACCTACACCTTCGTATTGCCCAATCCGCAGAGCCCGGCCAAGGTCTTTGGTACCAGCATCTTCACCGTTACCCTGGACGACCAAAATAAAGTGGCCGAGCTGGATGAAACCAACAACCAAGCTTCGACGAGCTTTTCGTTTTTGCAGGAGGGCATCACCCTGCTCAACCCGCCCGAGTTTGCCATTGTCACCAACGCTAAACCCCGGCTGGTGGGGCAGACCAACGACCCGCTGGGCCCCCGGCGCACGTTCCTGCTCGAAGCCGATACGACGCTGAGCTTCTCCAGCCCGCTGCTGCAGCGCACCAGCATCCAGGCCGCGCTGCTGGCCGACTGGCGGCCCACGCTGCCGGTGCTGGCCGGGCGCGACAGTGTGGTCTGGTACTGGCGCATGCGCTTCGAGAGCAAGCTCACGCCCACGGAGAATACGGAGTGGGTGACTAGCTCGTTCCGCGTGATTCCCACTAGCCTTGGGGGCTGGTCGCAGGCCCACCACGGGCAGTTCAGCCGCTCGCAGCGGCAGCGCGTGGAGGTGGCCGCGCCCTCGGGCAAGTGGAGCTTCTCTGACATCACCAAAAGCCTGACCCTGCAAACCCGCGGCGGCGGCTCCGGCGGGGTTACGTACGAGCCGGGCTACGGTATCCGGCTGGACACCGAGCCGGTGTATGCCGAGGATTGCGGCATTGCTTTCCCCAATCTTCTGGTGGCCGTGTACGATGGTAATTCCCTGCGGCCCCTGCGCAGCCTGGGGGCCGGCCCCTACGATTCCTGCGGAACGGCCACCAACCGCTACTACCATTTCGCCCGGAGTGCCACCGACAACATCAACACCCCGGCCCGCCAGGCGCAGCTGCTGGCTCTGCTGAATCAGGTGCCGACGGGCGCCTACGTGGCCCTGGTTTCGATTAATAAGGTGGATTTCAGCTCGTTTTCGCCAGCCCTGAAAACTGCCCTGACGGCCTTAGGCTCGCAGAAAATCAACCAGCTGCAGGACGGCGACCCGTACGCCTTGTTTGCGCACAAAACCGGCGGCGCGCCCGTCGCCCAGGAAGCCACGGCGGATGTGGGCAGCACGGTGCCGCGGGCCGAGCAGGTCGTCTCGCTGCGCGGCACGCTGGCCACCAAGGGCGGCAGCGGGGTGGTGACTTCCCCGCGCATCGGCCCGGCCCAGCAGTGGACCACGCTGGTGCACACCCTCAAGCAGGAGCCCACCGACAGCTACACCTTGCGCCTGCTGGGCATTGCCCCCGACGGCACGCGCCGGGTGCTCAACGCCAGCGTGCCCCGCGGGCCGTACTCCTTGAATGGGGTTTCAGCCAAAGACTATCCGTATTTGCAGCTGGAAGTGGTGCTCAAGGACACGCTGCAGCGCACGGCCCCGCAGCTCAGGCAGCTCTTGGTGACGTACCAGGGTCTGCCCGAGGGCATCGTGCGCCGCGACTCGGTGGTGGCTAAAACACCCACCGCCTACGACCCCACCGCCCTGGCCAAACAGGTAACGGACACCGGATACCTGACCGTGCCGGTGATTTTCCAGAACGTGAGCGGGCTGCCGTTTGGCACGCCGCTGAAGGCGGTGTTTACGCTGCGCAACGCCACCAAGGAAATCAGCAAGGAAATCGACCTGCCCGCCCTGGGTGCCAACGGCACGGTGGCCTTCGACGCCAGAATAAGTGCCTTCGACCTCTACGGCTCCATTACGGGCACTGTGACGCTGAATGCGGCCAAAAACGGTGGGCGGCTACCGGAAGTGTTCTACTTTAACAATGAGCTGACGATTCCCGCATTCCAGGTGGAGGACCGCAGCGTGCCGCCGGTGCTGGACGTGGCCTTCGATGGGCAGCACATTCTCAACGGCGACATCGTCTCGCCCCGCCCCACCATCACCGTGCTGCTTACCGATGAGGACAAACGCCGCCCCGGCATGGAGCGCAGCGCCTTCGACCTGGTACTGACCTATCCGAACAAGGAAACGAAAAAGGTCGATTTAAACGCCGCCAACGTCAGATTCACTGCCGAGCCGGCCAAGGGCAGCGCCCAGGTAGAGTACGAACCCGGCCGCGACGCACCGCTGGCGGATGGGCTCTACACGCTGGAGGTGCAGGGGCGCGACGCCTCGGGCCGGGCCGCCGGGGCCGAGAACTACCGCGTGGGCTTCGAAGTGGTCAACGCCAGCAGCATCAGCCACGTGTTTCCCTACCCCAACCCCATCACCCGCTCGGCCCAGTTCGTCTTTACCCTCACGGGCGAAGCGCTGCCGCGCAACCTCAAGATCCAGATCCTGACGCTCACGGGCAAAGTCGTGCGCCAGATTCTGATGGCCGAGCTGGGGCCCTTGCGCATCGGCACCAACGTGACGGCCTATCACTGGGACGGCACGGACGAGTACGGCGACCGGCTGGCCAACGGCACGTATCTGTACCGGGTGGTGCTGGACGACGCGGCGGGCAAGTTTGAGCAGCGCGCCACCGCCGCCGACAAGGCCTTCAAGAACAACTGGGGCAAGCTCGTGCTGCTGCGCTAGGGCTGCCGCGAAGCGTACCGATTACCGAAGCGAGGCGGCCAAATCCGGCTGCCTCGCTTACTTTGCGGCCCCGTTCGTTTTCCGGTGTTCCACTGCTCTTTCTGCTGCTTTATGACCGAATCTGCTGGCATGCACGCCTTGTTCTTTGAAACCTTCGGCGGCCCCGAGGTGCTGCGCTACGGCCCGGTGCCCCGGCCTGAGCTGTTGCCCGGCACGGTATTAATGCGAGTCAAAAGCATTGGCCTCAATTACGCTGACATCTACCGGCGCTACGGCAACTACCACCTGGTGGGCGAGCCACCCTACATTCTGGGCTACGAGGCCGCCGGCGAAATTCTGGCCGTGGCCCCCGACGTAACCCACCTGCATGTAGGCCAGCGCATTGCCTGCGCCGACGTGCCGCACTCCAACGCCGAGGTGATGCGCGTGCCCGTGGAGCACGTCATTCCCCTGCCCGACGATATTGCCTTCGACCAGGCCGCGGCCTTGCTGCTCCAGGGCCTGACGGCGCAGTACCTCACCGCCGACAGCTACCCGGTGGGGCCCGGCACGGTGGCCTTGGTGCACGCCGTAGCCGGTGGGGTGGGGCAGCTGCTCACGCAGTTCATCAAAGCCCGGGGCGGGCAGGTCATTGGCCTGACGTCGAGCCCGGCCAAGCGGGAGCAGGCCCTGGCCGCCGGCGCCGACGCCGTTTTTCTGTACCAGGACGCGTGGGAAGCCGCCGTGCGCGACTATTGCGGGGCGGCCGGCGGCGTCGAGGTGGTCTACGAATCGGTGGGCAGCACGCTGGCCCAGAGCCTGGCCGTGACGCGGGTGCGGGGCACGGTGGTGTTTTTCGGCATGGCCGGCGGCGACCCGGCCCCCGTGGACCCGCGCCAGCTGATGGACCGTTCCCTGACCCTGACCGGCGGTGACCTGTGGAACTACCTGACTTCGCGCGCCGAGCGGGAGCAGCGGGCCGCGGCCTTGTTTGAGCTGGTGCGCGGCGGTCAGCTGCAGGCGGTTGTCACGGCTGCTTTCCCGCTTAGTGAGGGGCCGGCGGCGCACCGTTTGCTGGAAAGCCGGCAAAGCACCGGCAAGATTCTGCTGCATCCCTAACCGTCGTTTCGCCCCGTATGCCCGCACTCCGGTCTGTTTCGTCGGCTCACGCCCTGGGCTACCTCGATGGCCTGCGCGGCTTGGCCGCCGCCGTGGTCGTTATTCACCACCTGGCCGGCTTTTTCTACCCCACCATGCTTTCCGGCGACGCCTACTCGGCCCACTGGGGTGGGGGCGTGGAGCAAGCCGTAGCCAGCACCCCGCTCAACCTCCTGATTGGCGGCAACTTTGCCGTTTGCCTGTTTTTTGTGCTCAGCGGCCTGGTGCTCAGTGAGAAATTCTGGCGGACCGGGCAGCTGGAAGTGCTTCGGTCCCAGGCCTGCCGCCGCTACGTGCGCCTGATGCTGCCGGTGCTGTTTGCGGCCCTGGTAGCCCTGGCATTGTGGGTGGCCGGGGCGTACCGCAACACGGAAGTGGCCGAAATCACCGGGGCCCGGCGCTTCGGCGAGTACTGGGCCGAGCTGCCGGGCCTCAAGCAAATTCTGCACGATCTGGCGGTGGGTATTCCGCTGGGCGGCGAATCGGGCTACAACCCGGTTTTCTGGACGTTGAGCATCGAGCTGTTCGGCTCCTTTATCGTGTTTGCCCTGCTGGCGTTTTTCGGTGCGGTGCGGCACCGGGCCTGGGTGTACGCTGCGGCTATTCTGGTGCTGAGCGTCTCCGAGCTTAACTTCTACTACACCGGCTTTATTCTTGGCGTCTGGCTCAACGACTGGCGGCACCACGCGCCGGGCGGGCTGCCCCGGGGCGTAGGCGTGGGTAGCCTGCTGCTGCTGGGTGCCGTGTTTTTTGGCTCGTACCCCACGGCCGACCTGGTGCGGGTGCAGGACACCATCTACTGGTTTTTGCAACCCGACTGGCTGGGCAACGAGCGGGCTAT
The DNA here is from genome assembly GCF_004765605.1 of Hymenobacter aquaticus. Lineage (NCBI taxonomy): Bacteria > Pseudomonadati > Bacteroidota > Cytophagia > Cytophagales > Hymenobacteraceae > Hymenobacter > Hymenobacter aquaticus. The sequence continues at coordinate 257,112 of NZ_SRLC01000001.1, forward strand.
TCAGGTGTGGCACCTGCTGGGGGCGGCGCTGCTGCTGCTGGGCGTGTTTGCCCTGCCTGGGTTGCAGCGGCTGTTGGGCCGGCGCTGGCTGCGCGGCCTGGGCGCTGTTTCCTTTTCGCTCTACCTGCTGCACTTTCTGGTGCTGGGCTCGTTTTCCAGTGCCGTGTTTCTAGCCCTGCGGGCACAATTCGGCTACGATGCCAGCGTCGCCCTCACGGTGCTGGCCACCCTGCCCGTGCTCGGGCTGACGTCCTACGCCATGTATCGAGTGGTCGATTTGCCCGGCATCCGGCTGGCGCAGTGGCTCTACGACCGGTTTTTCCGGCCCGCTGCCCAGCCGCAAGCCACTGCTGCCGCTCCGGTAACTACCGCCGCCGAAGCGTGACGAAGCTAAAGGCATAGGCGTGCTGGTCGTCGGGCTCGTGCCGCTCCCGGGTTTCCTCGCGCCACTCGCCCGGCAACAGGTCCGGAAACACCGCGTCGCCCTCAAAGTCGTGGTGCACTTCGGTCAGGTACACCGTATCGGCCATCGGCAGGGCCTGGCGGTAGATTTCGCCGCCCCCAATCACGAAGATATTTTCATCGGTGGTGCGGGCCGTTTCCAGGGCGTCGGCAATGGAAAACGCGGCCTCGCAGCCTGTTGCCTGCCAGTCGGCCTGGCGCGTTACCACGATGTTGCGCCGCTTGGGCAGGGGCCGGCCAATGGCTTCAAACGTGCGCCGGCCCATGATAATTGGGTGGTTCAGCGTCAGGCGCTTAAAGTGCTTCAGATCATCCGGCAAGTGCCAGATCAGCTGATTGTCCCGGCCAATCACGCCGTTATCGGCTACGGCTACCACTAAGGCTATCATACGGTCGGGGCGTTTAAGACGGCAGCGTTGAAACCGCGCAGAAACTCAACCACGGGCATACGCTTTTTGCCTTCCAGCTGCACGTCGAGCAGGTCGAGCTGGCCCTGGCCGGTGTGCAGGCGCAGGTAGGTGCGGCCGTCGGTAGCCCAGGTGCCGGGCGCGGCGGGCTTGGTTTCGTCTAGCGCTTTGGCCTTGAAAATCTTGAGCGTGCGGCCGTCGGGCAGCTGGGTGAAGGCCGTAGGAATGGGCGACAGGCCCCGCACCAGGTTCACCAGCGCCGCGGCGGGCTGCGCCGCGTCAAGGCGGCCGGTTTCCTTCTGGATTTTAGGCGCGGATTTCAGCTCCTGGCCCGTAGTCTGCGGAATGCTGGGCGCGGTGCCGGCGGCAATAGCCTGCACGGTGCGCAACGCCAGCCGGGCCCCGGCAGCTTTGAGCTTCTCGTAGAGCGCGCCGAAGTCGTCGTCGTCGGCAATGGGCACCACGTCCTGGAAAATCAGGTTGCCGGTGTCGATTTCGTGCTGCAGGAAAAACGACGTGACGCCGGTTTGCTTTTCCCCCTGAATCAGGGCCCAGTTGATGGGCGCCGCCCCGCGGTACTGGGGCAGGAGTGAAGCGTGAATGTTGATAGAACCCAGCCGCGGCATGTTCCACACGGCCTCGGGCAGCATCCGGAAGGCGACTACCACCTGCAAATCGGCCGCGTAGCCGCGCAGCTCCTGCTGAAACTCCGGCGCCTTCAGATTCGTGGGCTGCAGCACCGGCAGGCCGTGGGCCGCCGCCGCCTGCTTCACCGCCGACTCAGCCAGCTGCCGGCCCCGGCCCGCGGGCTTATCGGGCGCGGTAATGACGGCCACCACTTCGCAGCCGGACCAGGTAAGCAGGGTTTCGAGGGTAGGCACGGCAAACTCGGGCGTGCCCATGAAGACTATTCGTAGCATATGTAGTATTTCACGCAGTGTCTCGCAGTGGATTACGCAGTGGCCCGCTGGGGCGACACTGCGAGACACCGCGCCGCCTACTGCGAGACCCTGCGTGAGTTTTACTTGAAATCCGGGTACAGCAAATACTTCTTGCGCAGCGCCTTGTACTGCCCCAGCGCCGGCTCCCAGCTCTTGCGGATTTCCTTTTCCGATTTGCCCGCCACCACCATCTCCCGCAACGAGTTGGTGCCGGTGAGCTGCTCGAAGTACTTGCCGAAGAACTTGTCCTTGGCCGTGCTCTGCTGGTAAAAGTCAATCAGGTAGCGCAGGGTGAAGCCGCCGGATTCAGCCGCGGAGAGCTTGCGCAAGTCCTGGCCGTAGCATTTCTGTCCGTTCAGCGGCGGCTGGGGCGAGCCGGTGGTGGGGTGGGGCGTGAAGCTGAAGGGCCGGGAAGTGGGCTGAGTCGGCGCGCCTATCATTTCGAAGGGTGCCTCCGTGCCCCGGCCCACACTCACGTTGGTACCCTCAAACAAACAGATGGTGGGGTAGAGCAGCACCGCGTGGGCGTTGGGCAGGTTGGGCGAGGGCCGCACCGGCAGCTCGTAGCGCGTAGCGTGGGTGTAGCCCGCCACTGGCACCACCGTCAGGGGGCATTGCTTGCCGCCGGCCAGCCACTTTTCGCCGTTGATCATCTGGGCCAGCTCGCCCACCGTCAGGCCGTGCACCACCGGAATGGGGTGCATGCCCACGAACGACTTATGCTGGGGCTCCAGCACGGGCCCATCCACGTAGAAGCCGTTGGGGTTGGGCCGGTCCAGCACGATGACGCTCTTGCCCTGCTCGGCGGCGGCTTCCATCACGTAGTGCATCGTGCTGATAAAGGTGTAAAACCGCACGCCCACGTCCTGAATGTCGAAAATGAGCACGTCCACGTCGGCCAGCATTTCCGCCGAGGGCTTCTTGCTTTTGCCGTAGAGCGACTTCACCGGCAGCCCGCTGCGGGTGTCGCGCCCGTCCTTGATGGTGGCCCCGTCGGCTTCTTCTCCCCGAAAGCCGTGCTCGGGGGCAAAAATGGCTTTCACCTGCACGCCCTGGCTCAGCAGCGTGTCCACGAGGTGAGTGCGGCCCACCAATGACGTTTGATTCACGACCAGACCCACGCGCTTGCCTTGCAGCAGCGGCAGATACTTGCCAAACTGCGCCGCGCCCATTTGCAGGCCCGCCGGCGCCGGCGGGGCCGTTTGCGCGGCCGTTTCGGGCGCCCGGTCGGGCGTGGCCAGCCGGGCCGGGGAGGGCGTGCAGTAGCCCACGAAGAGCGCGAAGCCGAGCAGGCCACAGAAGATAGAAGATGCCATCAGGAAACGAAGCTAGGAAACTGAACGTAGACGCGTAGCTTTACGCCAGTGAACATCTCGCGGTACATATCCAATAAGATTGACGGAGCCGACACCGGGTCTTTTACCTCGTCGGTGACAAAAATAGCCATTATCAGCATTGCGCTGGGCGTGGCCGTCATGATTGTGTCGTTTGCCATCCTGGAAGGATTCCGCAACGAGATTCAAAGCAAGATCTTTTCCTTTGGCGCCCACCTGCAAGTCAGCAAGTACGACACCAACAATTCTCTGGAGGTTGAGCCCATCGGCGGGCCGCGGCTGATCAAGGACTTGCACCGCTTCAAGCAGGTGAAGTCGACCCAGTCGTTTGCCCGCAAAACGGCCATCATCAAGACCAAGGAGGAAGTGCTGGGCGTGGTGCTCAAGGGCATCGACGAGAAAGACGGCATCTCGCCGATGCGCGAAAACCTGGTGGCCGGCAAGTTCCTGGCTTTCCCCGACTCGGCGGCCAGCAACGACGTGCTGCTCAGTCGCAAAGTGGCCGACAAGCTGCGCCTGAAAGTGGGCGACGAAGCCCTGTTCTACTTTATCCAGAACCCGCCCCGGGTGCGCAAGTTCAACGTGCGCGGCATTTACCAGACCGGCCTCGACGAGTTCGATGAGGTCTACATCATCGGCGACATCCGCCAGATCCGGGAGCTGAACGCCTGGCCCGACTCGCTGGTGGGCGGGGTGGAAGTCGTGCTCAAGGACTTCAACCAGCTCGACCCGGTTTCGGACAACATGTACGAAAACCTGCGCTACGACCTCAAGCTGGACAAAATCACGGATCAGTACGCCCAGCTGTTCGACTGGCTGAAGCTGCTGAACCGCAACGTGGTTATCTTCCTGATCCTGATCATCTTCGTGGCGACGTTCAACATGGTGGCCACTATCTTTATCATGATTCTGGAGCGCACCAACATGATTGGCGTGCTCAAGGCCCTGGGCGCCACCGACAACCAGATCCGCAGCATGTTTTTCTACCGGGGCCTGAGCCTCACGCTGCGCGGCATGCTCTACGGCAACCTCATCGGGCTGGGCTTCTGCGCCATCCAGTACTTTTTCCACCCGATTCCGCTGGACCCCGAGAACTACTACATGGACCGGGTGCCGATTTTCTGGGACCCCACGATGGTCCTCATTCTCAACGTGGCCACCTTCCTGACCTCTCTGCTGGCCGTGCTCATTCCCACCTACCTGATTTCGCGCATCCGCCCGGTGGCGGCCATCAAGTTCGACTAAGCCGCCTTGCCTCGTTTGTCATCCTGAGCCTTGGCGAAGGACCTTCCTTGCCTGAGTGACAAGCCTGATTCAACCCAAAAAAGCCCTTTACTACTGCGGTGGTAAAGGGCTTTTTGCGTTGGCGCGAGCGGCGGTAGGGTAGGAAGGTCCTTCGCCAAAGCTCAGGATGACAGCCGGGAAGCTGGCACTGCACCATCCCAACCTGACAACGTTGCCGGGAACGTTTGCATAGATAAAAACGCGCCGGCGCTTCCCAATCAGCGGAAATACCGGCAGCTTCAGCGTGTTTCCATGCTTCGCTCTTCCTAACCCTGCCATTCCCATGCTGCGCCGAACCTTCCTCCAAACCACCGGCACCGCCCTGGCCGGTACGCTGCTGACTGATAACGCCCTGGCCGCGGCCCTGGCCGCGGCCCTGGCCGCGGCCCTGGCCGGCTCCCGCAAGCGCGTGGCGATGGTGGGCACCGGCCACCGCGGGCTGGGCATGTGGGGCACGTCCGTGCTCAAGGAGTTTGGCGACCAAATCGAATTCGTGGGCCTCTGCGACATCAACCCCGGCCGGGTGGCTACGGGCAAGAAGATGCTGGGCGTGAAGTGCCCCACCTTCACCGACTTCGACCAGATGATGAAGCAGACCAAGCCCGAGCTGCTGATTGTAACCACCGTGGATGCTGCCCACAACGAGTTCATCATCAAGGGTATGGAATATAGGGCCAACATCGTCACGGAAAAGCCCATGACCACCGACGAGCAGAAGTGCGAAGCCATTCTGCAGGCCGAGCGGCGCACCGGCAAAACGGTGATGGTCACGTTCAATTACCGCTACTCGCCCCACCGCCAGAAGCTCTACGAGCTGCTGCGCTCTGGCGTCATCGGCACCATCACCTCGGCCGACTTCCACTGGTACCTCGACGTGTACCACGGGGCCGACTACTTCCGGCGCTGGCACCGCCGCCGCGAAAACAGCGGCTCGCTGCTGGTGCACAAGGCCTCCCACCACTTCGACCTGCTCAACTGGTGGCTCGACTCGGACCCGGAGGAGGTGTACGGCAACGGGCAGCTGAATTTCTACGGCAAAAACAACAGCTTCCGCCACTCCCACTGCCGGCCCTGCCCGCACAAAGGCAAGTGCCAGTTCTACTGGGACATCACCAAGGATGAGCGCCTGACCAAGATCTACGTCGACAACGAAAAGTACGACGGCTACCACCGGGACGGCTGCGTGTGGCGCGAAGACGTGGACATCTTCGACAAAATGGCCGTGCAGATCAAGTACGCCAACCAGGTGCAGGTCAGCTACTCGCTCACCACCTACTCGCCCTACGAGGGCTACCGGATTTCCTTTAATGGCACCAAGGGCAAAATCGACGCCTGGATCAAAGAAAAGCAGCCCTGGGAAGCCGAGCGCTACGACGAAATCCAGGTCACGACCAACTTCGGCCAGCGGGAGCTGATCCAGATTCCCAACACCGAGGAAGGCCACGGCGGCGGCGACGTGCGCCTGCGCAAGCAAATCTTCGCGCCCGATGGCCAGGACCCCTTCCGCCAGGCCGCCCGCAGCCGCGACGGGGCCCTGGCCGTGCTGGTTGGCATTGCGGCCCGCAAAAGCATCGACAGCGGCCAGCCCATCCGCATCGGCGACCTGACCTCACTCAAGCCCCAGGCCCGGCGGGTGTAGAAGCGGGAACCTGTAACGCGAAGTTCCACTTCGCGAATCGTTGAACGACAGTCATTGTACTGGCGCACACGATTCGCGAAGTGGAACTTCGCGTTACAGCTAGGTTTTAGCCAGCCGCCGCCAATACCTGACTTTGCAGAATCAAATTCGGGTCGGGGCAGAGCTTGGCCCACTGTTCGCGCTCGGCGGGGGCGGCCACGCCGGGGAAGTCACCTTCGCGGCCCAGCATGTTGGCAATAATCTGGAAGTGCAGGTGGGGTGGCCAGTCGCCGTTTTCGGGGTGGGGGCCCACCTCGGCAAACTTTTCGCCTTTCTCTAGCAGCATGCCCGGGCGCAGCAGCGCCACTTCGGCCCGGCCCAAGTGGCCGTAGAGGGTATAAAAGGTAGTGTCTTCCAGCTCGTGCTGCAAAATCACGGTGGGGCCGTAGTCGCCGAAATGGTCGTTGTCGGCCACGCTGTGCACGGTGGCGGCCAGCGGCGCCAGCACCGGCGTGCCGGCCCGCAGCCATACATCGACGCCCAGGTGCAGGGAGCGAGCCTGCTGGGCCGGGTCGCCAAACTGGCCGGGGCTGCGGCGGTAGATAACCCGGTCTTCGAGGTAGCCGCCCACGCCAATCAGGGCATTCTGCGCTTCCAGCAGCCGGGCCACCAGCACTTCGAATGCCGCGGTGTCGCGCAGGTCGGCGGTGGCCAGGATGGGGTTGGCGGCGGTGAAATCGAGGCGGGCTACTTCGGGGGCGTTCAAATCGACGGGCAGCACGGGGCCAAACTCGTGCTGATGCCGTTCGAGCAGGGCGGAAAGGTCGGAACCAGACATAGGTAAAATCGTTATTTCGGAAAGCAGTGGGAGCGAGGCCGCAAGCTAAAGCCTTCTGGTATGCCGACCAAGCCGCCCCATTTGCCGTACTTTGCACGCCCGTCGCCCCAGCGCCACGGTTTGTCCCGATTCTACCTTTCCAATCCCCGAAGTTCTTTGCCCCGATGAGCAGCCCCTACCTGATGCTTAACGTCGTGGAAATCACCCACGAAACCGCCGACGCCGCCACCATTCACCTCGAACGGCCCGACCGCCAGCCCGTGGCCTGTGAGCCCGGCCAGTTCCTGACGCTGATTCTGCCCTGCGGCCCCGGCGGCAAAAAGGAGCGCCGCGCCTACTCGCTCAGCAGCACGCCCTCGGAAGCGCCGCGCCTCTCGGTCACGGTGAAGCGCGTGACCGGCGGCCTGGTCAGCAACTACCTGCTCGACACGGTGAAGGTGGGCCAGCAGCTGGAGGTAATGGCACCGCTGGGCAACTTCACGCTCAAAACTAGCCCCCAGGCGGCCCGTAGCATCGTGCTGGTCGGGGCCGGCAGCGGCATCACCCCGCTCATGTCCATCCTCAAGGCCGTGGTGCGCGACGAGCCCCGCAGCCACGTGCTGCTCGTGTACGGCAACCGCACCGAGGAATCGGTGATTTTCCGCCAGCAGCTCCAGCAGCTGGAGAATCAGGCCGGCGGGCGGCTGCAGGTCGAGCACGTGTTCAGCCAGCCCAGCAGCCCCACGTCGGGCCACCGCCACACCGGCCGCCTCAACCGCACCATGCTGCTGCGCATTCTGGAGCAGCGCCACCAGTTTCCGGCCCAGCAGGCCGAGTACTACCTTTGCGGCCCCGAGGGCATGATGACCGAAGCCCGCGCCGCCCTCGATTTGCTCGGGGTGCCCGCCGCCCGCATTCAGCGCGAGAGTTTCGTGGCCGCCGCCGAAACCATTGAAGCCGCCGCCGGCCAGCCCAACGGCCACGGCGACGTGTCGGACGCCGCCGACGACAAAATCACGGCCCGCACCGTCACCATTCATTACGAGGGTGCCGAGTACGAGCTGGAGGTAAAGCCCAGCCAGACCATTCTGGAAGCCGCCCTCGACCAGGACATCGACCTACCCTACAGCTGCCAGGCCGGCCTCTGCACCGCCTGCCGCGGCAAGTGCCTCTCGGGCAAAGTGCACCTGGATGAGCGCGAAGGCCTGTCCGACTCCGAAATGAAGCAGGGCTACGTGCTGCTTTGCGTGGGCCACCCCGTCACCGACGACGTGGTTATCGAAGTCGACTAGCCGGCGAAGCCAGCCTAAAACACAACGTCATGTCGACCAGCGGGAGACATCTCGCGTGCAACGGTAATTAAGTTACTACTGCACGCGAGATGTCTCCCGCTGGTCGACATGACGTTCTTTCTATCTATTTCCCCATTCAACCAACTTTCCCCGCTGCTGTCCGGTTATTTTCTGCCGCACTTTCCGCCCGGAATAAGCCAACGACTTTTCCCGGTGGCGCGTAGAAACCAGGTTACGCATCGGGAAGAGTTTCTGGTGTTGTTTTTTCTTTCTTCCGCCGCTGGCTAAAGCTGTTCCGAAGGTTAGCGCGCAATCTTTCGTCTCCCGACGTATCTTGCTATTCATGATGAATACCGCCCCCGAACCTGCCCTTGCTTCGGCCACTGATACGCAGCGCCCGCCGCGTCAGTATTTGCCCGAGTCTTTCTCCGTAACCGACTGGGAATCACTCGAACCGTATTTTGTGGAGCTGCGCGACCGGCCCCTGGCTTCGGCCCGGGAGCTGGAGCGCTGGCTGCTCGACCGCTCGGAGCTGGAAAGCGTGCTGAGCGAAGACCTCGCCTGGCGCTACATCCGCATGACCTGCGACACCCAGGACCAGCAGCGGGCCGACTCGTTTCAGTACTTCGTGAGCGAGATTGAACCCAACGTGGCCCCCTACGACCACGCCCTGAACGAGAAAATGATGGGCTCGGAGTTCCTGGAAGGCCTCGACCCGCAGCGCTACCGCATTTTCGTGCGCTCGGTGCGGCAGGCCCTGGAAATCTACCGGCCCGAGAACATCCCGCTCAAAACCGAAATTAGTACCAAGCAGCAGCAGTACGCCGCCACCGTGGGGGCCATGACCGTCACGCTCGACGGCGAGGAAATGACCCTGCCCCGGGCCGCCGACCGCCTCAAAAGCCCCGACCGGGCCGTGCGCGAGGAAGCCTACCGGGCCGTGCAGCAGCGCCGCCTCCAGGACTCCCAGCCGCTCGACCAGCTCTTTACCGACCTGGTGACGCTGCGCCACCAGATGGCTCGCAACGCGGATTTTGCCAACTTCCGCGACTATATGTTTGCCGCCCTGGGCCGGTTCGACTACACGGCCGAGGACTGCTTTGCCTTCCACCGCGCCATCCGGGAAACCGTGGTGCCCCTCATCGACGACCTCGACTTGGAGCGGCGGCAGGATCTGGCGCTGGCCGAGCTGCGCCCCTGGGACCTCGACGTGGACGTGACCGGCAAAGCCCCGCTGCGGCCCTTCGAAACGGGGGAGGAGCTGCTGGAAAAAACCATTACCGTGTTTCAGCGCCTCGACCCGTACCTGGGCGACTGCCTGAAAACCATGCGGCAGATGGGCCACCTCGACCTAGAGTCGCGCAAGGGCAAGGCCCCGGGCGGCTACAACTACCCGCTCGACGAAACCGGCGTGCCGTTTATCTTCATGAACGCCACCTCCTCCCTGCGCGACGTTATTACGATGCTGCACGAGGGCGGCCACGCGGTGCATTCCTTCCTGACCCGCTCCCTGCCGCTGTCGGCCGACAAGCACCCGCCGTCCGAGGTGGCCGAGCTGGCCTCGATGAGCATGGAGCTGATTTCGATGGACCAGTGGGACCTGTTCTTCCCCGATGCCGACGAGCTGCGCCGGGCCAAGAAAACCCACCTCGAAAGCGTGCTGGAAACCTTTCCCTGGGTGGCTACCATCGACAAATTCCAGCACTGGGTGTACGAAAACACGGAGCACACCGAGGACGAGCGCCACGCCCAGTGGACGCGCACCTTCGACGAGTTCAACCAGCGCACCGTGAGTTGGCAAGGGCTGGAAAACTACAAGCCCTACCTCTGGCAGAAGCAGCTGCACCTCTACGAAGTGCCCTTCTACTACATCGAGTACGCCATGGCTCAGCTCGGCGCCATTGCCGTGTGGCGCAACTTCCGCCAGAATCCGCAGCAGGGCCTCGACGCCTACAAGCGCGCCCTGGCCCTGGGCTACACCGCGCCCATCGGCGAAATCTACGCCGCCGCCGGCATCCGCTTCGACTTCAGCACCGAGTACCTGCGCACCCTGGCCGACTTCGTGCGCGAGGAAATGGCCAAGCTGTAAGTAGAAGCAACGTTTGTCATCCTGAGCAGAGCGAAGGACCTTCCTCCGATAAGTGACAAGCTTCAGTAAACGTAAAAAGCCCTTTACCATGTGCTGGTAAAGGGCTTTTTGCGTTGGTAAGCACGGCAGTGGGGTAGGTGAGGAAGGTCCTTCACTCCGCTCTGCTCCGTTCAGGATGACAGACCTAACAACGAACAACAAGCAACTGCCAACTAACTACTCCTTCAGCTCGAACAGGGGCAGCTGCTGCAACTGCTTGTACTTGCCGCCGAGCTTGCTGAGTGCTTCCTGATGGAGCTGGAGGTAGTTGTTGAACTGCTTGGCGGCCTGGTCGTAGCGCAGGCGGTAGCCCACTACTTCGCTGTCGGCGGTTTGGATGTCGGTGGTGAGCTGCTGCACGGTCGCGTCGGGCTGGCCGGCGGCGGGCTGGGCCAGGGTGTACACGGCGCGCAGCACCGAGTCCTGGGCCGTGTCGTAGGCGTCAATCCGGGGCGAGGAGCTCATGCTTTGCTGGTCGTAGCGGCGGACGAGCAGCTGGTTGTTGGCCCGCACCAGGGCTTTAAGCTGAGCTTTGTCGGCGCCCGGCTGCTTTTCCAGGGCTTGCAGCACCTGGGCCGTGGCCTTTATTTTGGCGTCGTCGCTGGCCGTCATGCGGGTCCAGCGGCTGTCCACGGAGTCGCGCAGCACGTCGAGCTGGGCTTTGGCCGCGGCCGGCGAAACGGGGTCAAGTACTTTGTTGGAACGGTCGGTTTTGCAGGAATTCAGATTGCTCAGCAGCACGAGCACGGCCATGGACAGGTAGAGTTTCATAGCGGCAAAAACGTCAATAATCCCTAAAATATTCCGTGGCCCGGAAAGTTGCGCGGAATTTAGGAGTGACGAGCCGGGGTATAATATTCAAAGCCGGCCTAAGGGGCCAATGCCGCCGTTTTACGGCCCATAGCATAATACCGAGCCAGGCTTATGCCGTGCTTCGCCAGCCAGTGGCGGACTGCCTCGGTTTGCTCTCCCTTTTTGCAACTCTCCAAAAAGGGAGAGCAAATCGGTGATGATTTTGCTTTACGTTTTTACGCATGATCAAAAAGGTAAAGCAAAACCCGGGCAAACCTCCGGCGGCCGGGGTGGTTACGACAGGCCGGCCGCTGATTCTCGGCGCGGCCGGCGGCAAATCCGTACCAGTTGCAGTATTCTATCCGTTCAGCGCCGTACTTTTGCCTGCTATGAGTGACATCACCCCCCTGGAAAACCTTGGAGAGTTTGGCCTGATTCGCCGGATTCAGGAAACCGTGACCCTGCGCCAGCCCAGCACCCGCCTCGGCATCGGCGACGACGCGGCCATTCTGGCCCCCGAAGCCGGCCACGACCTCGTGGTCAGCACCGATCTGCTGGTCGAAGGCGTCCATTTCGACTTAACGTTCTGCCCGCTCAAGCATGTGGGCTACAAGGCCGTGGCCGTCAACGTGTCGGATATTGCCGCCATGAACGCCACGCCGACCCAGCTGGTAGTGGGCCTGGCCATCGGCAGCCGCTACTCGGTGGAGGCCATTGATGAGCTCTACGAAGGCATGCGCCTGGCCTGCGAGGCCTACAACGTGGACCTGGTGGGCGGCGACACCACCGCCAGCCGCGGCGGCCTGACCATCAGCATCACCGCTCTGGGCCAGGTGCCGCACGGGCAGGCCGTGCGCCGCAGCGGGGCCCAGCCCAACGATTTGCTCTGCGTAACCGGCGACCTGGGCGGCGCTTTCCTTGGCTTGCAGGTGCTGGAGCGCGAAAAAGCCGCCTGGAGCGCCGACCCCGACATGCAGCCCGAGCTGAGCAAATACCCCTACGTGTTGCAGCGGCAGCTGCGCCCCGAGGCCCGCATGGACGTGATTCACGAGCTGCGCGACCTGGGCGTGGTGCCCACCAGCATGATCGACGTATCCGACGGGCTGGCTTCCGAGGTGCTGCATTTGTGCAAGGCCTCGGGCACCGGGGCGCGGGTGTTTTCCGAAAACCTGCCCGCCGCCAACCCCATGCTGGAAGTGGCCGAGGAGTTCCAGCTCGACCCCATCATGTGCATGCTCAACGGCGGCGAGGACTACGAGCTGCTCTTCACCATCCCGCTCAAGGACCACGACAAAATCAAGAACCACCCCGACATCACCGTGCTCGGCCACATGACCGACGCCAGCGACGGGGTCAACCTGATTACCAAGCAGGGCCAGCCCATTCCGCTGCGCGCCCAGGGTTGGCAGCACTTTTAGGCCACTCCCAAAACGGTCATGTCGACCAACGGGAGACATCTCGCGTGCAATGGTAATTTGATTACTACTGCACGCGAGATGTCTCCCGTTGGTCGACATGACCGTTCTATTGGGTAAATGAATTTTTAATCTTCCGGGTAGGGAATGAACACGAAGTTGGTGAAGTCTTCGTCGAGCACGAACAGGCAGCAGTACTCGTTGGGGTCCTTGTAAGTTTGCTGGAAGGCCTCGATGCCCTCGGCCCCTACGATGCCCTGCTGCACGAACAGCTCCAGGTAGGAGGCAAACACGTGCCACTCCAGGTTGGCCTCGTCGGCATTGACCAAGAGGCTGCCCAGGGGAATTTCGCGCTTGGCGAAGATGAAAATCGGGTACTTCGAAAGGTCCATCTTCCGCACCTGGGAAGAGGCTTCCATGATGGTGTCGGACACCATAGCAAAGTCCTTGGAGATGGTGCCCAAGTATTTGCCGTTCAGTTCGGGGTCGTTGGCGTAGTCCATTGCTTACTTAGTGTTGATGTTCGGGCGAGACTTGCAACGTCTGGATAGTAGTTAGCAACTGCTTTAGCTTCCGCTGGTTTGAGCCAAAATAGAAAGGAAGTCGGCCTTTCTGTGCACTGCCGTGGATGACGTTGAGGTAAATCATGTTCTGGTCGAGTAGGGCAGTGGCCGTTTGCCCGGCGCCTATCCAGCTTTTATTGGTAGCTCCGGCGGTGACAACGGTGGCCGTATCAACATACGTGGTCCAGCCAAGCGCCTGAAACGCTGCAACAACAAGTTTTCTATTGGCATCGGCACCCGCTTTGGATTCGATTGGAGTCAGCCGGTTTTCTTGTCGAAGGCAGTAAACAGCATAAAGAGGTAAGCTACCGGCTGCCAGGCAGAACAACCCCAGGCGGTTGCCTATTTCTCCATTTCGCTGAAACAGCAGGAACAACCAGGCAATCCAGCCAACCGAGACGGTTAACAGGCCGACTACGTTGCCGGGCCAATCCCGCTTGTGCCTCAGCCGCCCGGTGGCAATGGCTGCTGCCCATTCGTCCTTCCGCATCTTACTTCAGCTCCAGCAGCACCACGTTCTCCACGTGGTGGGTATGCGGGAACATATCCACCGGCCGCACGCGCGTCACCTGATATGCCTCGTCGAGCATCTCCAGGTCCCGGGCCTGGGTGGCGGGGTTGCAGCTGACGTAGACGATGCGGGGGGCGCGCATTTCGAGCAGGCGGGCCACCACGTCGGGGTGCATGCCGGCCCGGGGCGGGTCGGTGATGACCACGTCGGGGCGGCCGTGCTTTTGGATGAACTCGGCGTTGAGTACGTCCTTCATGTCGCCGGCGTAGAACTCGGTGTTGGTCACGCCGTTGATTTCGGAGTTGATATAGGCGTCTTTCACCGCCGACTCCACGTACTCGACGCCCACCACGTGCCGGGCCTGCCGGGCCACGAAGTTGGCAATGGTGCCGGCCCCGGTGTAGAGGTCGTACACTAGTTCGGAGCCGGTGAGGCCAGCAAACTCGCGGGTGAGCTTATACAGGTTGTAGGCCCCGTCGGAGTTGGTCTGGTAGAACGACTTAGGCCCCACGCGGAAGCGCAAATCCTCCATCTGCTCGTGAATGTGGGGCTCGCCCTTGTAGCAGACCACGTCCAGGTCGTGGAAGGTTTCGTTGCCCTTGTTGTTGAGCACGTAGTTGAGCGAGGTGATTTCGGGGAACTGCTCCTGCACGAAATCCAGCAGCGGAAACAGGGCCTCGTGGGCGTAATAGCACTGCAGAATCACCATCAGGTCGCCGGTGTTGGCCGTGCGGATGATGAGGTTGCGCAGGAAGCCTTCCTGGGTCACGAGGTTGTTGAAGGGCAAGTCGTGCTCCAGGGCGTAGTTGCGGATGGCCAGCCGGATCTGGTTCGAGGGGTTGGGCTGCAGCCAGCAGTGCTGCACGTCGATGATCTTGTCGAAGCGGGCCGGGGTATGGAAGCCCAGCACCCGCCGCTCGATCTGCTCGCCGGCCTGAATCTGCTCGTTGGTCAGCCAGCCGTTGTGGCTGAAGGTGTATTCGAGCTTGTTGCGGTAGTATTGCAGGGCCGGAGAGTGCTGAATGGGCTCCAGCGCGGGCAGCGCTACCTTGCCGATGCGCTGCAGATTATCCTGCACCTGCTGCTGCTTGAACTTGAGCTGGGTGTCGTAGCCCAGGTGCTGCCACTTGCAGCCCCCGCAGGTGCCGAAGTGCTGGCAGAAAGGCTCCACGCGCAGGTCGGAGTACTTATGAAACTTGGTGGCTACGGCCTCCAGGAAGGTTTTCTTGGCCTTGGTCACGCGCAGGTCCACCACGTCGCCGGGGGCTACGCCGGTCACGAAGATGACCAGGTTGTCGCGGCGCACCAGGCACTTGCCCTCGGCCACCATGTCGGTAATTTCGACTTCGCGGAGCAGCTCCGCGGGAATGTTTTTAGCTGATTTCCTCACGGGGGCAAAGATAACCACGGATTCGACGGATTTTTCGGATCGGCCGGATTTGCGCGGCGTTGGTCTTCAGTGGTAGCCGCGCCACAGCTCGCGCGAACGGCGTAGTTCGCGTGCCCCGCGCCGTCAAGGTCGTTCTGGCCCGCGAACTACACCGTTCACGCTACTATCCTGGCCGGCCCTACTTCTGTGACATCCTTATGTCACGGGCGTGACATCCTTATGTCACAGGTATGACATCCTTATGTCACGCGGCAACCATACCAGTGCTTGCCGCGGCAGGCAGCAGTAGGTCCGGGGAAAGTCACGAAAAAAGGCCACCCGGGTAGGGCGGCCTTTTTTCGTGGCGGTGTGGTCAGCAAGTCACCAGAACGTCATGCAGAGCGTAGCGAAGCATCTCGCGTGCTGACGTTGCCAGAGTAAATAATATACCATTGCACGCGAGATGCTTCGCTACGCTCTGCATGACGTTCTATGGACTAACCGGCCACATTGCCTAACTGGAGGAAGTCAGGCGAAGTTGACGCAGGAGGCCGGATGCAACACCTCAACATCCGTCTCAGGTCCGTAGGCTTATTTAATCACCTCGAACCAGCCCTTGTACGTCTTGCCGGTGCTGAGCGTGAGCAGGTAGTAGTATACGCCGGCCGACTGCTGCTCGGCCTTCCAGTCATTGGCGTAGCGGTCCGTTTTGTAGACTTCCTTGCCCCAGCGGTTGTAGAAGCTCATGGTGTAACCCGAGTACAGGCCGATGTTGCGGATGAAGAAGGCGTCGTTGATGCCGTCGTTGTTGGGCGTCATGATGTTGTAGAACACCAGGTCGTTGGCGAAGTTGACGCAGGCATCGTTGGAGGAAGCGGTAATGGCCGCCAGCTCACTGTTCACGGCCACTACCCGGAAGCACTGGTCGAAGCCGGCCGAGCTGCTGGGGAAGGATTGTTCGAGCGTGGTGCCGGGCACGGTGGCCAGCAGCTGGGCCGCGCCGTTGCCGGCGGTACGGAACAGCTGGTATTCCTTCACGTCGAAGCCCTTGTAGGCGTTCCAGCTCACTTTCACGGTGCCTTCCTGGCGGCCATCCTTGCTGCCTTCCGTAGCCAGGGCCGTGGTCCGGATGGTGGTATGCTCGCGGCTGGCCAGCGTGGTGCCGCAGTTGTTGAGCAACTCCAGGCGGTAGTCGTAGGCTTTGGCATCAGCATCCACGCCGGTATCGGTGAAGCTGCCGGTGCCCTTGGCTACCGTGCCGACCTGCGCGAAGGCCGCCGAGGTGCCCGCGTCGCGCCGCAGAATCCGGATCTGGCTGGTATTGGCGGTGGGGTTCACCGTGACCATGCCCAGCGTGATGCTCCGGTCGCCCGGGGCCACCGAGGCCGCGCGCAGGGCCAGGTCCACGTTGTCGGGCCGCACCGTGAGCGAGGCCAGCGGGCCGGCGCAGCCGAAGCTGGAAGTCTGGGTGACGCTAATCGTGCGGTCTTCCGCGCCGGGCGTGAAGCTCACCGTAATCGAGCTGCTGCCGTTGCCGCTCAGGATGGTGCCGCCCACCACGGTCCAGGCGTAGGTCGCGCCGGGCGCGTTGGGCACCGAGTACTGCTGGGCGCCAAAGCCGGCGGGGCCGGGGCAGATGCTGGCCGGACCCGTAATCGTCACGGCCGCCGGCAGCGGGTCGACGGTGAACTGGCGCGACACCACCGGGCCGGCGCAGCCGCTGGCGTTGGTTTCCTGGCTGGTGAGCAGGTAGGGGCCGGCCGTGGTGGGCGTAAACGTGGCCGAGTTGCCGGTGTTGGCCAGGGGAGCCCCGTTCAGGATAAAGGCGTAAGTAGAGGAGGCCGCGCCCGGCAGGGCAAAGCTCACTGCCCCGCCCAAACACACCCGGTCGGGACCGGAAATCGTCAGGTTGGCCGCCGGTGAAGGCAGCACCGTCACGCGCAGGGCCTGACTCTGGCCGAAGCAGGTCACGGGCCCGCCGTTGGGGTTGCTGGTTTCCGTCACGACGATGGTGCCCGTGCCGGGGCCGTTCCACTGCACCACCACCGAGCCGGGCCCGGTGCTGAGCTGGGTGCCGCCCGTAATCTGCCAGGCGTAGATGGAGCCGGTGGTGGGCGCTACCGAGTAGGTATAGGGGCCGTTGGCCAGGCACACGCTGGTCGGGCCCTTAGGCGTTTCGGTGGCCAGGCGCTGGTTAATCACCACCGGCAGCGTCACCGGGTCAGAGTCGCACTGGAACTGGTTGCGGGCCACGGCTTGCACGCTGGCCGTAGCCGAGGCCCCACCCCAGTTCACGGTGATGCTGGCCGTGCCGTTGCCGCTGACGATGGTGCCGCCCGTGACCGTCCAGCGGTACTCGGTGCTGCGCGGGTTCACGATGCGGTAGACCACGCCCTCGATGGTGGGGCACACCGACTGGGCTCCCTGAATGTTGTCGGCGGGGGCCTGCGGATTGACCGTGACGCGTACCGTATCCGTTACCGGGCAGTTCCAGGGGGCTACGGCCTGCACCACAAACGTGAAGGTCTGGGGGGCGGTAACGGCCGGGGCGGTGAAGACCGGCTGCGCCGCCGTCGGGTCGTTCAGGCCCGTGGCCGGGCTCCACTGGTAGCCATAGCCGCCGCGCGCCGGAGTCGCGCCGAGGCGCACCGTCTTGCCGGCGCAAAGGGTAGCATCGGGGCCGGCTTCGGCCACCGTTTGCGGGTATACGCTCACCCGAACGGTACTAGTGGCCGAGCAGCCCTGCACGTTGGTCACGGTTAGCGTGTAAGTCAACTCTACTGAGCCGCCCTGGTTGGCCAGCTGAAACACCGGCTGGGCTATGGTTGGGTCGCTCAGGTTGGTAGCCGGGCTCCACTGGTAGGTGTAGCCGGCCACGGCCGGAGTGCCCAGTACGGATGCTTCGTTGGAACAAAGCTGCCGACCTTGCCCGGCATCGGCCACGGCCGCCGGGTTCACCTTAACCGTCACGGTTTTGGTATCCACACAGGTCTGGTTGGTCGTGACGCGCAGGGTGTAGGTTACGGTGGTTGGCGTGGTGCCGGTGTTGGTCAGCGTCACGGTGGGCGCTACGGCCGTGGGGTCGCTCAGGCCGGTAGCCGGGCTCCAGAGGTAAGAGCTGCCGGCCACGGCCGAGGCCGGGTTACCCAGCACGGCCGAGCCGCCCGAGCAAATGGTTTTGTTGGTGCCCGGATCGGCCACGGCCGCCGGGTTCAGCGTCACGACTACCGCGCTAGTGGCGGTGCAGCCTTCGGGCGTGGTGGCCGTGAGGGTGTAGGTGAACAGCAGGGGCGTGGTGCCGGTATTGGTTTGCAGGAACGTGGGTTGGGCTACCGTAGTGCTGCTCAACCCCACGGCCGGGCTCCACTGGTAGGTATATCCCGTCAGGGCCGCCGAGCCCAGGGTTTTAGCCTCGCCCGAGCAGGTGAAAACGTCCCGGCCCGCATCGGCCACGGCGGCGGGGTTCACCTTTACCTGGACCGTCTGGGTATCCTCGCAGCCCCGGTCGGTTGTCACGCGCAGGGTGTAGGTAGTCGTAATCGGGGCCGACGTGGTGTTGGTCAGCGTCACGGTGGGCGTGGCCACCGCCGTGCTGCTCAGGCCGGTAGCGGGGCTCCAGAGGTAAGAGCTGCCGGCCACTACCGAGGCCGGGTTGCCCAGCACGGCCGAGCCGCCCGAGCAAAAGGCCTTATTCGTGCCGGCATCAGCCACGGCGGCCGGATTCAGGGTGACAAGCACGACATCGGTAGCGGTGCAGCCCTCAAGCGTGGTGGCCGTGACGGTGTACGTGAACTGCTGGGGCGTCGTGCCGGTGTTGGTTAGCAGGAAGGTGGGCTGGGCCACGTTCGTGCTGCTCAGCCCCGTGGCCGGGCTCCACTGGTAGGAGTAGCCCGCCAAAGCCGTTGAGCCCAGGGTTTTAGCCTCGCCCGAGCAGGTGAAAACGTCCCGGCCCGCATCGGCAAGAGCCGCCGGATTCACCTTCACGTCGACGCCGGCGCTAGTGGCGCAAACCCCGTTTGTGGTCACCGTGAGCGTGTAGCGCACGACCAGCGGGGCAGTACCGGTGTTGGTCAGCGTGACGGTGGGCGTGGCGGCTGTGGGGTCGCTCAGGCCGGTAGCCGGGCTCCAGAGGTAGGTGCGGCCCGCCAAGCCGTCGGCCGGGGTGCCGATGGTCGTTGAGCCGCCCGAGCAGATGGTTTTGCCGGTGCCCGCATCAGCCACGGCGGCCGGGTTGAGGGTGACAAGTACGACATCGGTGGCCGTGCAGCCCTGGGCCGTGGTGGCCGTGACGGTGTAGGTAAACTGCTGGGATGCGGTGCCGGTATTGGTTTGCAAAAAGGTGGGCTGCGCTACCGTCGCGCTGCTCAGGCCCGTGGCCGGACTCCACTGGTACGTGTAGCCGCTCAGGGCCGCCGAGCCCAAGGGTTTAGCCTCGCCCGAGCAGGTGGTTACGTCGGTGCCGGCATCGGCCACGGCCGCCGGGTTGACGGTGATGGTAACCTGGCGCGAAGTCGTGCACACGCCGTCGGTGCTGGTCACGGTGTAGGTCGTGGTCTGGGTCGGCGACACGGTGATGGTGGGCCCGGTGAAGCTTTGGTTGCCGCCGGTCCAGGTGTAGGCCCCGGCCCCGCTGGCCGTGAGCGTCGTGGAGCCTCCGGCGCAGATCGTGGCGCTGGTGGGCGTTACGGCCAGGCTGCTGGCGGGGCGTATTTCAATGTCGCGGCTGACCGAATCAGAGGGGCAGCCCAGACCCGACACGCCCTGGAGCGTGAGGCGGCCGGTGCCGGGGGCATTCCAGCGCACCTGCACCGTGGCCCCGGAGTTGGCACCCTGAATGGCGCCGCCCTTCACCTTCCACAGGTAGCTGCTCGGCGTGGGCCCCGTGGCCGAGTAGGAATATAGCTGGGTCTGGTCGCAGATAACCGGCGTGCCGGTGATGCCCGACGGCCCGGCCGCGCGGTTCACCCGAATCTGGAAGATGTCCGACACGCTCTTGGCTCCGCAGGTTTGGTCGGTGGCCGTTACCACCACGTCGTAGAGGGTGCTGCGGGCGTTGCCGCACCGCGAGCTGAAGCTGAACTGCCCGCTGACGTTGCCGCCGGTGCCGGTCAGCGTGACGGTGCCGGTGGGGCCGCTCACGGTGCCCTGGTCGCCGCCGAAGCTGGCGTTGAACGGACCCGCCCCGTCGAGCAGCACGCTGTTTACTTTCAGGCTGATGGCGTTGCCGTCGGGGTCGGTGGCGGCCAGGTTGAAGTTCAGGGTTTCGCCTTCCTCAATGGTAAAGGTCTTGTTGGCCAGCGTGCCGGCCGTAAACTGCGGGGCGCGGTTGGGCTGGCACTGCCGCGACACGAGCTGGATTTCGCGCCTAGTCGAGCCAATCAGGACCTCGTTGCCGTTTATTTTCCGGAATTCCTTGACTTCCACGGCCACCACGTAGCGCCCCTGCTGGGAGGTGGCGTATTTGCTCAGGCCGTTGCTGGCGTTCAAAAAGGCGTAGTTGCCCACGCCCGGCCCAAAGGGCGCGGTGGCCGAGTAGCCCGGGATATACGTCACGCTGGGCGGGGGCGGGGTAAAGGCTGTGGGCGGCGGGCCGCCCACGGCCCCGGCAATGTTGTAGGGAGTGCTGAAGGAATAAATCAGCCGGTCCCCGTCGGCGTCCACGGCGTTGTTCACCACGATGCTCGTGTCGCCCTGGCAGATTACCACCACAGCCGTATCCGAGAAAGTCGGGGAGGAGTTGGGCAGCAGCGGCGGGGCCATGTCCACGAAGATGGTCTGGTTCTGGTTGTCGGGCTGCAGCAGGTTGTTGATGGAGCGGTTGCGCGTGCCGTCGGTATACACCACGTAGTAGCCGTCGAACGACACGGGCAGGTTCACGATGGCCTCGTAGCGGCACAGGCGCACGGGCGGGGGTGGGCCGCCGGGCAAAGTGCAGCCCCCGGGCAGGGGCGGCGTAATGGAGGGGTTGGCCACCCGCGGCAGCCGGTAGGAGCCCTGGGGCTGGCTGTCGTTCTGCGAGGGCCGGCCCGAGCAGCTGACCTGGGCGCAGCTGAAGTTCTGGGCCGCCTGCCCGCTGTTGAGGCGGGTGCCGTTCTGCTTGTTGTAGATGTTGACGAAGATGTTGCAGCGCCCGTCCGGCACGTTCGACACATCCGTGGGGTTGGTGCATTCCCAGTTGATGTAGAGCAGCACCGTGATGCGGTAGCGGAAGGGCGTGGCCGCCGGGCCGTTGGCATCGAGGTAGGTGTAGTTCATTTCGCCGCCTACCAGGTGGGATGCGGTGGCCGGGGCCGCCCGCAGGCCAATCAGCAGGGCCAGAAGCCAGAAGCTGCGCAGTAGAGTTTTGTGCATATAGGGGTCGGTAAGAAAAAGGCCTAGCCCGCTACGTTGCAGCGGGCCAGCCAGGCGTGTGTGGTGGTAAAGCGGGAAAGAAAAGGCCGGACTAGTCGCGCTCCACGCGCCGGATGGCCGTCTGGCCGGCGGCATCCGTCAGCCGGAGCACGTACAGGCCCCGGGGCAGCGCCGCCAGGTCTAGGGTGGCCTCCGTGGTGGAACTCAGGCGCAGGGTGGTGGTGCGCAACTCGGCGCCCAGCACGTTGAGCACCGCTACGGTGTAGGTGCCGGCCGCCGCGGCGTCGGCCAGGCGCAGGTGCACCAGGCCCGCCGTGGGGTTCGGAAACAGGCTCAGGGAGGGCAGCTGCCGAGCCTCGGCGGTGCTGTTTACCAGGTCAATGCGCACCGAGTAGTCTTCTGTTTCGGCGTTGGCCTGGTTTTGCACGCAGGCCTGCGCCTGGTTGGCGTTGGCCCGCATCACGATGCGCATCCGGGTAAAGCCCAGCGCGGCGGCCGTGTTCGGAATGGTAAAGACGTTGGCGGAATTGATGTTGGACGTGCCGTTGACCAGCAGCTCACTGGCGTCGAAGGTGCCGTTGCGGTTCACGTCCAGCCACATCGAGGTGGTGCGCTGAAAGCTCAGGTTGGCCGTGGTGCTCAGCGTGTACGACTGTCCCTGACGCAGATTAATGGTCTGGCTGACGTAGTTGCCGTAGCCCCCGGCATCGGCGCCAGACGGGTTGGCAAACGACACCGTAGGCCCCGTCACCGACGTTACGCCCACGTTCGTAAGCCACACGTTGTTGTTCAGGCCGTTGGAGGCGCAGTAGGTCAGGCAGGGCACCGAAACGGTCAGGTAGTTGGCCCGGGTCACGGTGTTGGTGCCGAAGGCGTTGGTGGCCGTCAGCGTCACGGCATAAGTGCCCGAGGCTGTGTACTGGTGCGAGGGGTTCTGCTGGGTGCTGGTCGTGTTGTCGCCGAAGTTCCACAGCCAGGAAGTCGGGGCGTTCTGGCTCTGGTCGGTAAACTGCACCGGGTTCACGCAGCTGGTGGGCACGTAGCTGGAGGTGAAGGCCGCCACTGGCGGGTTGGTATTGGGCCGCACCGTCACGGTGTAGTCTTCGGCCTGGCCCAGCTGGGGCGGGGCGCAGGGCCCGGCCGGGGCACCCACGTAATCGGAGATGACGCGCAGGCGCAGGGGCTGGTTTTTCACGGCCGTGGCCGGAATCAGCACGGTGCCCGTGGGGTTGGTGCGGTTCAGGGCCGTAAAGAGCAGTTCGTTGGCGCCGAAGCTGCCGTCGTTGTTCAGATCCAGCCACACGCGCGTATCCTGCGGGTTGCTGGGCCCCGTCGTCACGCTGACCGCGTAGGAGTTGCCCTCGGTCAGGTCCACGCGGCTGGCGCAGGTAAAGTCTTCGTAGCCGGCCTGGCCGTTGGCGGAAGCCTTGCTCAGGCTGCCCAGGGCAAACTGCGTGATGCCGTAGCCGCAGCAGTAGGCCGTGGTGGCCGGCGTGCAGCTGGCCGCTACCGGTACCGCCGCGTTGTAGGTCACGTAGTTCGTGCGGGTGCGGGTGCTGGTGCCCGCCGCGTTGGTGGCCGTCAGCGTCACGGTGTAGGTGCCGGCCGTGGCGTAGCAGTGGCTGGGGCTTTGCAGGTTACTGGTGGTGTTGTCGCCGAAATTCCACAGCCAGGTGGTGGGCGAGTTCTGGGTCTGGTCGGTAAACTGCACGCAACCCGAGCAGGTCAGCGTCTGGTCGGCCACAAACTCGGCCACCGGCGCCACCGAGCTGACGGCCGCCGTCACGGCGTAGTCTTCCGTCTGCGAATACTGCGGGGCCGAGCACGGGGTCGGAATGGGGGAGTTGCTGTAGTCGGCGGCCACGCGCATACGCAGGCGGGTGCCGATGGTGGTGCCCACGGGCAGGCGCACCGTGCCGGTATGCACTTTCTTGGCGTCCGAGCTGAACACCAACTCGGTGGTGGCGTTGAGCGCGCCGTCGTTGTTGAGGTCAATCCAGACCCGCACGTTTTCGTTCGTGTTGGTGTTGGTGCGCACCGTAATAGGGTAGTCGGCCCCCACGTTCAGCAGGGTGCCGCCGGAGCAGGAGTAGTCGCGGTAGCCATCCTGCACGCCCGCCGTCGTGTTGTTGATGGTGCCCAGCGTCACGTTCAGGATTCCCATTCCGAAGGGGTAGCTGCTGCTCGGGGCCGAGCCCGGCGTGCAGGCCGAGGTGGCCGCGGGGCACTGCGCCTGCGCCCGGCCGCCACTCAGCGCCAGAACCATTGCCAAAGAACACTGAAAAACCGGCGCCCAGCGCCGCACGCGTAGAGGTTGCATCATAGTAACGACCCGGAAGAGAAGGATTTTTCCGTCCCTAAATGTAGCGACTAAATCCAATTCCGGAAATAGGCCAACGGTGTCTCTGCAAATTGAAATAGTGGGCTTGCAAATCCCGGCAAACGCCCAAAAAGCCGTAGTTTTGCCTTGTCCGGCAGCGTAAAGTGTAGCCGGCAATCATCCAACTTTAGCGTTATATGAAAGGAAAAGTGGTGCTTATCACGGGGGCCACCTCCGGCATTGGGCGGGCCTGCGCCCTGGTGTTTGGGCAGGCCGGCGCGCAAGTCGTTGTCACCGGGCGCGACGAAGCCCGCCTGGCGGCCACTGCCGCCGAGCTGACCCAGCACGGTATTGCCCACCGCACCGTGCGCGCCGACGTCGGCGTGGAGGCCGATTCGGCGCGGGCCGTGGCCGAAACCATTGCCGCCTTCGGCCGCCTCGACGTGCTGATCAACAATGCCGGCATTTCGATGCGGGCCATGTTCCAGGATGCCGACCTGGACGTGATTCGCCGGCTGATGCAAACCAACTTTTTCGGTACGGTCTACACCACCAAGTTTGCCCTGCCGCACCTGCTGGCTGCCAAGGGTTCCATCGTGGGCATTTCCAGCATTGCCGGCTACCGGGGGTTGCCGGGCCGCACAGGCTATTCGGCCTCCAAGTTTGCCATGCAGGGCTTTCTGGAAGCGCTGCGCACCGAGCTGCTGCCCCAGGGCGTGCACGTGCTGGTGGCCTGCCCCGGCTTCACGGCGTCCAACATCCGCCAAACCGCCCTGGCCGCCGACGGCTCCGCCCAGGGCGAGTCGCCGCGCGACGAAGGCAAGATGATGACCAGCGAGGAAGTGGCCCACCACCTGCTGCAAGCCGTGCAGCAGCGCCGCCGCGACTTGGTGCTCACGGCCCAGGGCAAGCTCACCGTCTTCCTCAACAAATGGCTGCCCGGCCTGGCCGATAAGCTGGTGCTAAACCACTTCCGCAAAGAAGAAGGCTCGCCGGTGAAGTAAGCGGCGAAACAAGATGCACAAGGCCCGGCAAGTATTTGCCGGGCCTTTTTCGTGGCCGTCAGCTATACCGCCGCGGGCGGTTAGTCGAGCAGCAGCAGGTCGTCGCGGCGGATGTAGGCGTCGCGGTTGCGCCATTCCACGCGGTACCAGATATCCTGTTGGTTGCGCACCAGCAGCCGGTCGCCGGCCCGGGCCGTGGTCAGCCAGGTGGCGCCGGCGCTGGGTCCGCTCATCAGGGCGGCGTGGGGCCGGGCCACCAGGCCTACCTGGCTGAAGCGCAGAAAGTTCAGGTAAAACCCTACTGCTGCCAGGTATATCCCATATACTACCCACCACGGCCGCGTCGTGCGGGGCCGCATCAGCAACAGCACCCCGCCCAGCACGGCCCCAATCAGCAGGCCCTGCAATATGAGATAGTAGTAGCGGCGAAAAGTAATCAGCAACTTGGTGCGCCAGGTATCGGGGTAGCCGGCCAGCCGGTTGCTCTGGGCCAGTTCCGTCATCTTGTGCCAGGTAGCATGGCTGGGCTTGCGGCGGTGCGCCAGGCTCAGATAATACAGGGCCGCCGGGTAATGCCCCAGCCCTTCCTGGATGTAGGCCATGCGCACCAGCGCCCGGGCCGACGTAAACCCCTGCCGCAGCTCCTGCCGGTAAAGCGGATACGCGGCCTCGTAGCGGCCCCGCGCAAACAGCGAGTCGGCTTTTTCAATGGCGGGGCTACTGTTTTGACTGCTAGCTTCTTGAATAGTGAGCCAGGAGCACAGGAAAAAAAAGAAGGCGTTTTTCAACAAAGCATTTGGAATGTTACGCGGGTACCTCTACTTTTGCATCCGCAATCAGGGAAGATAGTTCCCGAGTGCAAATAAACGATTCTGTAGCTCAGCTGGTAGAGCAGTACACTTTTAATGTACGGGTCCTGGGTTCGAATCCCAGCGGGATCACCAAAACCCTCGATTGCAAGCTGCAGTCGAGGGTTTTCTGTTACTGGGGCCGTGAGTGGGACCGTGCAAGCATGATGCTTTGTTGAAAATACCGGGTACGGTGGCAAGTGAGGTGGTCCAGTTGAGCCGGACAGAATTCGGACGTACTTTCCCTTTGTCATGGCAAGTACGTTGCACATCAGTCAGCCGGATAAGCGGCGCAAATACGACGAGGCGCTCAAGACCGAAGCGTTGCGTCTAGCTCGAGAAAGCCGTTCAACGCGTGCGGCGGCGCAGCAATTAGGCATCAGCGAGACGCTGCTCTACCGCTGGCGGCGGGCACAAGCCGAAGCAGAAGCCGGTAGTACGGCGCAGGCGCAAGACCCCGAGTGGCGCGCGTTGCGGGCGCAGAATCAGCGCCTGGAGCGGGAGGTGGCCGTTTTAAAAAAAGCCTTAGCCATCTTCAGCCGCGAGACGCCGTGAGCCGCTACTGCTTCATCGACCGGCACCGCCACCACGGGCCGGTACGCGCGCTGTGCACCCTGCTGCAGGTGGCTCCGAGTAGTCTCTACTACTATGCCTGGCGGCAGCGGCGTGGGCAGCCGGCCCCGGCCTGGGAGCGAGCCGCAGCCGGCGCGTGCCGAGGTGCATGCCGCAGGCCACCGGGCGGGCCGCCCACGGCCTGCGGGCTTAGCAACCCCGCTGCTTCGTACCGCGCACGACCGATTCCGGTCAGCGTGTAGCGCCGAACTGCTTGCTGGGTCAGCCCCACTGCCCCCAACCGGGTCTGGGTGGGCGACAGTACCTGCTTGCCTGAGCAGGGCGGCGGCTGGTTGTACCTGGCCAGTTGGCAGGATGCCTGCTCGCGCAAAATCGTGGGCTGGGATTTGCGCGCAACCATGCCCGAAGACTTGGTGAGCGAGGCGCTGTGCCGCGCTTTGGTGGTACGCCAACCGCCGGCCGGGCTCGTCGGATACTCCGACCAAGGCAGCCAATACACGGCCACACGCTTTCGCGACCTGCTGGTCAAACACGGTGCTACGCAAAGCATGAGCCGAAGGGGCAACTGCTATGACAACGCGCAAGCCGAATCCTTTTGGAGCCGGCTCAAAACCGAACTGCTCGACGGCGGTAGCTTCCCCGGCCTCGAAGAAGTGCGCCTCGAGCTGGCGCACTACATGGCCTACTACAACGGCGAGCGGCGTCACTCCGCCCTCGGCTACGACTCGCCCAACCACTTTGAAACCTACTTTCAACCCACGTCCGAAAAGTGTCCAGCTTAGCTAAACCACCTCATAATGACCCGGATTGGAATGCTTAATACCTTCGTCTAGCTATTGCTAGCATTAAGTGAACTTACTACTTCCGTTTTTTCCAAGAACTCCGCCGCGCCCCCGAAATCAAAATAGCGTTCCTTCAGGATGGCTACCTGGAACTGCAGCGGCAGCGCTTCTCCCCACTTGGCAAACTCCAGCAACCCAGGATTATTGGCAATTGCATCTTGCAGATGGAAGTCCACGTCTAAGGCGAAGAGGCGCAGTTGCTCAAATAAATCATTCAGCAGCGCGGGCGTCACGGATAACGTCAGGCTGCTTTTGCGCTCATCTGCGACGAACTCGATATCAAGGCATTGAAGTAGAAAGGTAAGGCTGCGGTTGATTTTGGTGCCGTTGAATGTGAAGAGAGTTAGTTTATCTTCCTGCACCAGTACCGGACGCATGGGCCCCACCTCCGGTGGAAGCCCACAGCCGGCAAATTCCTGCCGCAAGACGCGCAGGGCTTCCCGCCCGGCTTCGTCCAGCTCAGGCGGCACCGCCTTAGTGCTCAGCAACTGCAGCATCTGCTCCCGGATGCGCGGATGCACTACTCCGCCACCGCCAAAGAACATGGGCTTTTTGCCATCGTGGGCAGGCACCACTTCCACGCGCTTGGCTGGTACGTCTACGTATTTGATTCTCCAGATGCGCGCTGCCAGTAGCAAGTTCTCGTCGGCCTGCACCTGCGGCGAGAAAGGAATTTCGCCAACCGTCTGGCCAGCGTGTACCACCTTCAACGCCAGCTCGGTTTTAAACACGCTGTAGAAATTCCGCGAGTTGACTACGAACTCCCCATCAACCCCAATAATCAATTCTCCACCTAAGGCTTCTAACCACCCAATGCGGAGTAGTTCTTCCACCACGGCTTCGGCATCGGCCGCAGGTATTTCCGTGAAGGCGGCATTTTGACGCAACTGCATCAGCAAAGCAGCACGGCTACAGCCCGACCGTTCCTTGACGATGGACAGCGCCTGGTGCAGCAGCAGGTCGTAGGGCAGGCGGGCCGTGCGCAGTGGTTCCACAAAGCCTTCCTGGTACAGCTGCCAGCACGCCAGCGACTGGAGCAGGCTCCACGGCTCGGTGGCGTAGAGCAGCAGCTGGCTTTGTTCATCGTTGCGGCGGCCGCTACGACCCACTCGCTGAATTAGCGAGGCGATGGAGTGCGCCGCATCCACCTGGACTACTTTGTCGACCGAGCCGATGTCGATGCCCAACTCGAGGGTGGAGGTGCAGGCAATGCAGAAGGGCTGGCGCTGGTTGTTTTTGGCGAAGTGCTCGACGTACTCGCGTACTTCTTTATGCACCGATGAGTGGTGCGAGAAATAGTACGGGTGGCCTCCCACCCGGTCGGCTATCTGGCGCAGCTTTACGGCAATAACTTCGGCCAGGCCACGGCTGTTGGGGAAGATGAGGGCCTTGCTGGTACTGGTTTGCTTGTAAAGATCTTTGAGCAGCGGCAAGGGCACGTCGCCCCCAGTGTCATTGGCCGGGAAGTACCGGAACTGGGCTACTATGTCCTTGCCAGTGCGGTCGAGCAGCACCTTGGTGCGACTTTCGTCGCCGGTAAAGCGCTTGGCCTCCGAGTAATCACCGATGGTAGCTGATAGTCCCACGACGGCAAACGAACTGGTGGTGTTCACCGCCCGCAGGCGGGCCAATAAGGATTGTAGGTGAATGCCTCGGTCAGTACCCAGGAAGGAATGAATTTCATCGATGACCACGTAGCGCAGGCTGGCAAAGAGCGTCTTCACTTGGTACGGAGCGTTGACGAACATGGCTTCCAGCGACTCCGGCGTAATCAACACGATGCCGGCGGGTTGCTGTAAGAGCTTCTGCTTGGCTGTGCGGCTGGCCTCGCCGTGCCATTTGGTTACCGGCACGTCGAGGTAGCGGCAAAGCTGCTCCACGCGCTGAAACTGGTCGTTGATCAGCGCGATGAGCGGGGAGATGTAGAGCACCGGCACGCCGGCCACTCGAAAATCTACCTTCGAGAGAATCGGCAGAAAAGCCGCCTCTGTTTTGCCGGAAGCGGTGCGCGAGGCCAGCAGGTAGTTATCGTCGGTGGCTAGGATATGCTGAATGGCCGCCGCTTGGATAGGGCGCAACGATTCCCACCGCTGGTCGCGGATGTAGCGGCGGACGGGCTCCGCCAGCAGTTCATACGACATCGGAATCAGAGCACTTCGATGCTGTCGAGCAGGGCATCGACGGCAGTTTCGTCGGGGCGCTCGTCGCGGATCTGAATGTCGCCAAACAGCTTCCGCTTGTCCAACTCGGGGTTTTGCCGCAGCAAGCTCAGGATGTTCAGGAAGTCGCGGATGACTTCGCGGGGCGTGAGGAATTCGCTGGCGCCGGGCTTGTTGAATATCTCCTCCATGAAGGCCTGAATATCGGCGTCGGAAATGGCGAGCTGGGTTTTGTAGTTGAAATCGAAGATTTCCTTCAGCTTCTGCAGCAGCACGAACACCTCGTTGTGGGTGAGGGGCCGCAAGCGGATAACCGGCTGGGCAAAGTCGCGCACGGCCGCGGTTTCGAATTTGTTGGTTTCCAGCCGGGACTTTAGCGCCTGGTAGCTGAACAAGCCCCGCCGCTCGTTTTCCAGCACCTCGCGGGTGCCGGCGAAGTTGAGGAAGAAGTGGTTGATTTTGCCCTGAAAGCAGTCGTTGTAAATAGTCAGGATCTTCTCGTAGTTCTTCTCCCGCATCACCGCCGTCGAAATCTTATAGAGGTTGATGGCCTCGTCCAGATTGATAATAAAGCCACTATAACCCATGCTCACGAACAACCGGCAGAAATTCTTGAGCATGTCGTAGTAATTCAGGTCGTTGACGATTTCGCGCACGCCTAGATCCTGCCGCGCCTCGGTCTTGGTGCGGTATTCACCCTTCAGCCACTTCAGGGCATTGCGACGCAGCAGGTCGTTATCAGTGATGTAGCCCTCGTAGTATTTCAGCACCACAGTACCGAAATCGAAGCCCCCTACATCGGTCAGCTCCTGAATGGTTTGCATGATGGCCGCCTGCATGCGCGGCAGGTGCTGCGGCTCCCGGGCCTCGGTCAGCGGAATCTGGTGCTGCTGCGCCGTCTGGCTGACCACCTGCTCGATCCACTTCTCTAGCAGCGTGGCTAGTGCCCCACCCTCGGGCTTGGTTTGAATGGCTATGTTGTCCATGATGGCCGAGTAGAGCGCCACTGCCTTGCCGTCGTTGGCGTACAGCCGATTATCGGGCGTGAAGTCGGCGTTGGCCACCACGAACTTCTGCTTCAGCGCCACGGTGTTGAGCAGGTGCAGCATGAACGACTTGCCGGAGCCGAAGTCGCCGATCCAGAACTTGACCATACTATGGCCATTTTTTACGTCGTCGAGCGTGTGCAGAAACGCTTCGATTTCGGGCGAGCGGCCTACGGTGATGTGCTGTACGCCCAGCTTGGGCACGACGCCGCCCAGCAGCGAGTTGATGATGGCCGTGGCCTCTTTGGGTTTGAGGTTGTCTAGCATGGAGTGGTAAGCTGCTGGAAGTAGGGTTCGTAAATCGTGTAATCGTCGCCGCTTTCCTCGATGAGCACGTCATCGAGTAGCTCATAGCAGCCATCATTAATGCTGTCGATGAGCTGATTGCGCAGGGCACCCCGGTCGCGGGCAAATGCTTCTACCTGGGCCTGGGGCAGCGTCAGAGTCGAGTCGGCAAACAAGAGCAGCAACTCCTGCTGGGTAGCCGTCAGCGCGACGGCGCTGCCGAAGCGGCCGGTTGGGGCCGGGGCTGCCACGGTCAGCTGTATTTCGGCTACGTCGGCACTTGGGAGGCCAACGGGCACTGGGGTGGCCGCAGGTGGCGTAAGCACCTCCGGCTCGTCGCGTAGGTATTCGTTGAGCCGCTCAACGGTGCCGGAGTGTTGTTGCCGTACGGCCTGCACGGCGCCCATGTCCAACTGAATTTTCCGGCGCTGCCGGGCATATACCTGCGGTACCTGCTCCAGGGCGCGGGCGAGGTCCTTGTCCCGCGTGAATTGCTGTACGATGGTCTCGAACCGCTCCAGGTGCTCCGGTTGAGCAAACAGGCTTTTCTGGATGGTTTTGGCCAGCTGCTTATTGTTGACAGTGGCCGATTGGAAATCGTGGTGCAGGTAGTGCAGGTACAACCGAAGTGACTCTTCGGGGTCGTGCCGGGCCAGTGTCCGGGAGGCCTCAAAAAAGATATTCTCAACGGCCGGATTGTGGGCATTCAGCTCGCCCAGCCGGTATACGCCCGCCGCGAAACCCGCTGTGTCGTGCGGAAGCTGTGCCGCCAACTGGTCGAAAGCCGTTTTCCAGCGGGTGGTATTCTGGGCGTTCAGGGCCAGTTCGGTAGCGGCGTCGGGGCCAGGAATTCGGGGTGCCAACTCAGGCAGTAGAGCTTGTACCCGATTGCCAAAACGTTGTTGGTAGGCTTGGTCGAGCGACGTGAGCTGGGCGGAAAATTGGCTGCTGATCTTGCGTTTGTGGCCAAATTGCTCACGCACCGCGTTTTCACATTGCTTGAACATGGTCAGGTACACATCGGCGCCGGCCTGCTCACCGGCCGACGTGTACGACCCGCCGCTGTACCAGGAGTATGCCTGCCGATAGGCTTGCTGTGCTTGCGCGTCTAGGGCCTTCACTTCCTGGGCCAGCGTCGAGCCCTCGGCTTTGAACTGGCGTTCCAGCTCTTTGAGCACGGCCACGTAGAGTAGCACCGTAGCCTGCCGGGCGCTCTCGATGGCGAGAAATACGTTGTCTGGGCACCAGAATTTGTTGAGCCAGCTGATTTGCTGCGCCGTCAGCCCGAGCTGTTGGCCGTAAATCTTGCCCAGCTTGGGCGGCGCGTAATCGTAGACCGGGTACGCCGGCGGGGCAGCAGGCGCAGCTGCCGGGGTAGGAACTACCGGCGCTGCCGATACTTGAATTAGAACCGACGCCTGGCCGGTTATATCGACAATAGATGCATCGGCGGGGGCTGACATACTAACGGGCATAGGCGTAGTAGGGCGCGGAGCCTGGGAGGGCGAGGCTGCCGGCGAGGGAGCCATTGGCTTGGCGACGGCGGGCGTAGCCAGAGCCGGAGTTCGCGAAGTAGGTTTAGGCGCAGGCACCGGTTTGGAGCCGACAAACCAGGTAGCCAAAAAAGCCACCGGGGGCAGCAGCAAGGCGAAAATACCCCAGCCCCAGGCCGAGCGGCCACGTTTTTGGGCGCGGGCTGCGCACAGCCAAATCACGCCGATATAGAGTAGCCAATACATCATAGGCACTACATGAATTATCGAGAAATGACCTTTATGGAAGTTGGGCTAAAGTAACTACTTTGTAGCCAGTAGCAACTGATCAGCTAATTCATACTCGAATTATTATTACGTTCTGCACTGTTCATGCCGACCTATCCCGACTACCAGGCATTTTTTCACCCGGAACGGGGCGCCGCTTCGCTTCGCGTGCTGCGGGCCCGCAATGCCGCGCTGATTTTGTGCTTTTTGCAGCAAAGCTTCAAAGCCGAAACCTATAATCCTGTCATCAGCCACGCGGTGTTGCTGGCGCAGCTGACGGATTTTCTCCAGGACTGGAACATTACGGGCGAGGAAGGCGACGTAGCAGCGCTTAGTGCCGCGCCCGAAGAAAAAGCAGCGAAGTTCCTTCGGGACTGGGTGCAGCAGGGCTACCTGACGCTTTATACCGATGATCAGGGAGAAGACCAGCACTGCCTGACGCCCGCCCTGGAAAGCGTACTCGACTGGGTAACCTCCCAGCTCACCAAGCGTTCCTTCGTGGGCACTGAATCCCGGTTTCTGGATATCCTCCAAAAGCTGCGGGAGTTGGTGCGCGAGTCGCAAAACGACTGGGAAGCCCGCGTGGCCGAGCTGGAAACCCAGCGCGCTGACCTGGACCGGCAGATCCGGGAGCTGAAGCTCACCCGCACGGTGCAGCCCTTCGAGGACTATCAGGTCAAGGAGCGTTTCGAGGCGGTGAATGCACTGGCGCGTAGCCTGCTGAAGGACTTTCGGGAAGTGGAAGGCAACTTCCGGCACATCACGCAGCAGATTTACCAGGAACAGACCACCCGGCCCCACACCAAAGGCAGCCTGCTGACCCTGGCGCTGGATGCGCTGGATGAGCTGCGCCAGACCGACCAGGGGCGCAGCTTCGACGCCTTCTACCAGCACCTGAACGACCCGCGTCAGAAAGCCGAGCTGGACGAGCTGATCCGTCAGGTATTCGACCTGCTACAGGCCCGCGACATCGCGCCCGGCGACGCGCAGCTGCTGCGCAAAATAAAGTCGCACCTGCTGGGGGAGGGGCAGAAGGTCAATACGGCCTTTCAGCTGCTGGCGCGGAAGCTGGAGAAGATAGTGGCGGAGAAGAACCTGCAGGACCGGCGCCAGTCGCTGGCGCTCATGCGTGATATCCGTGGGCTGGCCTTTGAGGTGATGGACCGGCCACCCCCGCCAACCGAGGTGTTTCTGGAGCTGGATGGCCGGGCTGAGTATTGCGCCACCGCCGCGGAAGTGTCGCTGAAACCGCGGCAGGAGACCATTACGGCCCGCGAGCTACGTCTGGCCGCCCCGGAAGACGCGCCCGACCTGACAGCCCTGGTGAACCGGCGGGTTATAGATAAGTCCGTGCTCATCGGCCAGATTCAAGCCCTGCTGCTTCAGCAAAGCCAGGTAAGCTTGCAGCAGGTAGTGCAAACCTTCGGGCTGCGGTATGGGCTGACCGAACTGCTGGCCTACGGGAGCATCGCGGCGGCTTCGGCCAAGCACCTGATTCGGGATGAGCAGAAAGTGCTGTTCGACCTGGGTGAGGGCCGGGCCTGCGAGTTTCCAGAGCTAATCTTTTGTCGTTAATCAGATCATGGTATGGCTAAACCTTACGCCTCCGTTATCATTCGCTTGTTGCAGAGCCACGCACTCTACACCGATGATCATCCT
The DNA here is from genome assembly GCF_004765605.1 of Hymenobacter aquaticus. NCBI lineage: Bacteria > Pseudomonadati > Bacteroidota > Cytophagia > Cytophagales > Hymenobacteraceae > Hymenobacter > Hymenobacter aquaticus. The sequence continues at coordinate 290,892 of NZ_SRLC01000001.1, forward strand.
TACTGGGACCTGTTGCAAAAGCACGAGCGGGCCGTACGGGCGCATTTTGAGGACATCGGCGTAGAAGTCGAGCTGAACGCCAACCAAGGGTATGCCCGGCTGGTGCAGCCTGAGCGCGGCCCCGACGATGAGGACGCGCCCCTGAAGCTGCTGCGCCGCATTCCGCTCAACTACGAACAAAGCCTGCTGTGCGTGGTGCTGCGCGAGTGGCTGGAGGAGCACGAAAGCAGCCCCACGGCCGGTAGCCTCCGCCTGTTCGTAACCCGGGCCGACGTGCGGGAGCGGGTGGAGCTGTTCTTTCAGCAGCAGCCCAATCAGAAGGCGCAGCTCAGCCGTCTCGATGAGCTGATCGGCAAGCTGGAAAGCCACGGGTTCCTGAAAACCACCCGGCGCGACGACCTGCAGCCCGACCAGACGCAATACGAAGTGAAGCCTCTGCTCAAGGCTAAAATCAGCCTATCGAAACTCGAAGAATTTCGCCTCCGCTTGCAAGCCTATGTTGAGTCTGTTTGATACCGGAAAAGAGCAGGCCGGCTACCGGCTCAAAACCCTGGAGCTGTTTAACTGGGGCACGTTTCACGAAGGCAGTTCCGGGCAGGACATCTGGAGCGTGGGGCCCGACGCGCAGAATTCCTTGCTGACGGGAGCCAACGGCTCGGGCAAAACCACCCTCGTCGATGGGCTGCTGGCCCTGTTGGTAAGCCCTAAAAAGCGGTTTTTCAATCAGTCGTCGGGGGCACAGAGTACAAAGGAGCGCACGGAAGAATCGTACGTGGAAGGCCATTACGGCCGCACGCAGGGGGAAGAGCAGGCGCACTCGCGGGTGGAAAAGCTGCGCCAGCGCGGCACTACTTACTCCGTCGTGCTGGGCGTGTTCGTCAATGAGCAGGCCAGCCCGGTGACGCTGGCGCAGGTGCGCTGGTTCAGCCAGGGGCAGCTGCAACGGCGGTTTCTGGTGGCCCGGCAGGAGCTGAGCATTGCCGAGCACATTCGCTTCGATTCCGGCGGGCAGTGGTTGCGGCAGCTCAAAAATCAGCCTGTGGGTAAGTCGCTCGAGGTATTCGACGGCTTCTCCCGCTACGCCGAACGGTTCCGGCAGCTGTTTGGCATGCGCAGCGAAAAGGCGCTGACTTTGTTCAACCAGACCGTCGGCATGAAGGTGCTGGGTAATTTGGACGAATTTATTCGGGCCAACATGCTGGAGGATAACACTGCCGAAGCCGCTTTCGACAAGCTGCTGACCAGCTATCAGACCCTGCTGGCGTCGTACCAGGCGCTGGAAAAAGCCCGCACGCAGCTGGACCTGCTGCAGCCCATCCACGACCTCAGTCGCAGCTACGACGACCTAGAGCAGCTGCTGGAGCACACACGATACCAGCAGCAGTGGCTGCCGGCTTGGTGGGCCCGTGAGCAGGTATCCATCTGGACTGCGGAGCTGGCTCGGCAGGACGAGGAGCTGGACCGGCTGCAACGTGAGCTGGCGCAGCACGAAAACGCCTGGGACACCACGGACGCGCAGCGCCTGGACCTGGAACGGCAGTGGGCCGCGAATGATATGCTCCGCCTGATTCAGGACCTGGCGCGTGATATTGATGCCGCTGAAAAAGAAAAGGCAGGCAAGGAGCGGAAGCTGCAAGACTACAATGCCCTGGCGCGGCAGCTGACATTGCCTACCGACCCCGACGACGCCATCTTCCGCCAGAGCCTGGCCCAGCTACGCACCCTAAGCGCCGCCACTGAGCAGCACCTGGAGGACATGAAGGAGCAGCAGATGCACGGGCGCATCCGGCAGCAACAGCTGCAAACGGAATATGACCATCTGCTGGCTGAAATCGAGCAGCTGCGCGGCAGTGCCGGCAAGATTACGGGCCGGGTGGCCGAAATTCGGCAGGAACTATTGCAGGCGGTGCGGGCCACCGAATCTCAGATTCCATTCGCGGCCGAGGTGATGCAGGTGCGCGCCGAAGATAAAGACCGGTGGAACGACGCGGTGGAGAAAAAGCTGCACAGCTTCGGGTTGAGCCTACTGGTGCCGCCCGCGCTGTATTCGGCCGTCAACGCCTACGTGCACGCCCAGCGCAACCTGCGCGGCAAGATCGTCTACCATCAGGTAGACTCCACGGCTTTCCGGCTGCCGCCCGCCGATGAGCGGATGCTGGTAGCCCGGCTGGAATTCAACCCCCAAAGTCCTTACGCCGACTGGGTGGAGCAGCACGTCGCCAGCCGCTTCGATTACGTGTGCGTGACGGAGCAGGCGGCTTTTGAGCGGCTCGGCAAGGCGCTGCTGCCCTCCGGCCTCAGCCGCAACAAGAACCGCCACGAACGGGACGATACCCAGCACCGCCACATTCTGGGCTGGGACAACCGGGAACTGCGGCGCGAGCTGGAAGGCCGCGCCCGCGCCGTCAGTGCCGAAATCGACCAGACCACCCAGCAGCTGGCCCAGCTTGGCAAGCAGCTGAAACAGCTGGAGCAGCGACGGCACCAACTGGAGCGGCTAACCGAATTTCGGGACTTCGCGGAGCTGGACTGGCAAGCCGTGGTATTGCGCGTGGAAAAGCTGCTGACCCGCAGGCGCGAGCTGGAATACGCCAACGCGCCCCTGCGCGTTATGGAGGAGCAGCTAGCCCAAGTGAAAGCCGAACTTAAAAAAATAGATGACCTGCGTACGGCTACCAACAAGAAAATCGGCGAAACCGAAGCCGGTTTGAAACTACTGCGTACGGAGCGCGAAAAGCAGCAGCAGAAGGTGGAACGCTACGACGAGCCGGCGCTGACGGCCGCGCTGGCAGCCTTGCAGGAGCTAACCGCGCCGCTGGCTGGGCAGGTGACTTATCTTACCTTCGACGACCAAAAAAACCAGCTGGAAATAGGCCTAGGTGCCCGCCTGACCGCCTTACAGCAGGAAAGCAGCCAGATGGCCAGGCAGCTGCAGCGGCGTATGGATGCGTTCCTGCGGCCCGGCAAGGCCGTGACGGAGAAGTTCGCGGACTGGAGCAGCGACCTGCACGAGTGGACCAACGAGCTAAACCGCCGGTCTGACTACCTCGCCCTGTACGAGCAACTGCGGGAAGAGCAGCTAGCCACGCTCGAGCTGCGCTTTCGCGAGGAGTTCAAGCGCGGCGTCACCAACGCACTGACCGATTACTGCGGCTCCTTGGAGCAGCAGCACGAACACATCTGCGAAACCATCGAGCAGATCAATCGGTCCTTGCGCGACATCACCTTTAACCTCGCCCCCGATACGTACATCCAGCTGGAGCGCACCAATACCCGCCGGCCCCGCGTCCACGAGTTTCGCTTTATCGATATGCCCAGCTGGCAGCCCGACCGCACGCAGCTGGCCCTGGCTTCCGACCCCAAGCAGGCCGAAATCGACCATTTCGTGCAGCACATCCAGCCCTTCATTCGGCAGCTGCAGGAAAATGAGAAGTGGCGGCAGGAAGTAACCGACGTGCGCAACTGGTCCGACTTCAAAGCCCGTGAGTACTACAAGGCGGAGAACAAGCCGTTTCGGGTGTACGAAAACTCCGGCAGCCTCTCCGGCGGCGAAGCAGCCCAACTGGCCTACACGGTGCTGGGTGCGGCCATTGCCTACCAGTTCGGCATGAATCAGGCCACCAACCCGTGGAAATCGTTCCGCTTTATCGTCGTCGACGAAGCCTTCAGCAAGCTCGACGAAGACAAGTCGAAGTACCTGCTGCAGCTCTGCCGTAGCCTGGGTCTGCAACTGATGGTCGTCACGCCGCTGACCTCTATTCATCTGGTGGAAAAAGATGTATCGGTTATCCACTGGGTTACCAAGGCCAAGCACCACAAAGACTGCTCCGTGGTGCGCGACATTCCCATCCTGGAGTACCACCAGAAAAAAGAAGTACTGCTGGCCGCCGAAGCTGAACTGGAGTCATGATAACTTTGCCCGAGCTGCGGCGCAAAGCTGCGCGCCATTACCCCGCGCTGCTGGAGGCGTATTTCACGGAACAGGAGCTGTTTCCGCTTTCCGTGCGCGTGAGCAAAGCTGTGGACCGCTCCCAGGGCCCCGAACACATTTACGCCCAACAGGCGGAGCTGCTGCTACACTCCAAAGCCCGCACCGGCCGCGGCTATTCGCTGGATTTGAAGCTTAACCGCAAGACCCGGCAAAGCGAAATCAGCCGCATCTATTTTGAAACGGCCCCCGACTTGCTCGACTTCACCGACAAGACCGCCGAGTACGCGGATTTCCGGCGCGACGTGGAGCTGATCCGAACTACGGTGCCGCAGCTGGCAGAATACGTAGCCCGGCGGCCGATGCTGGTGGTCGAACAGGCAGAGTGCTGGCCGGAGCTGCTGCACGTGTGCGCCTATTTTCAGCAGTGCCCGCAGCCCCGGCAGTACGTGCGCAATCTGCCGCTGGCCTTATCCACCAAGTTCATTGAGCGTAATCAGAGCGTACTGCGCGGGTTGCTGGATTTTCTTATTCCGGACTTTGTCCGGGAAGGCGAAGAAGACTTCTTTCGCCGGTTTCACTTGGAAGTCGAAGAGCCCAGCGTGAAGATGCGCTTCCTGGATGCGGCCCTGCGGCTGCACCCGGCCGTGTCGCAGCTGAGCTTGTGGGCAAGTGAGTTTCGCCAGCTCGATTTGCCCGTTGAGCGCGTCTACATCATCGAAAACCTGACCTCTTTCTTGAGCTTCCCGGCCGTGCCGGGCGGCCTAGCTCTGTGGGGCGGCGGCTTCGCCGTCAGCCTGCTGTCCGGCGCCGATTGGCTGCGCGACAAGCAGCTGTTTTACTGGGGCGACATTGACGTACATGGTTTTCAGATTCTCGCACAAGCCAGGGCGCACTACCCAGCCTTGCAATCCATTCTGATGGATGAGCAAGCGTTTCGCCGCTTCCACCAGAACGAAACCGGCGGGGCATTCCAGTCAATGGACCTGCCAGTATTGACTTTTGAAGAAAACCGCCTGTACCAGAGGCTGCTACACGGCAACGGCCGCCTGGAGCAAGAGAAGCTGCCGGCCGAATACGTAGCTGCTGCCGTGGCTGCTACCGCTCCAGCCGATGAGACACAGCCTGGTACATTGGTGGCCGGAACAGTAAGCTGAACGCTCTTCACTCAGCCCCGAGGAATATCATTCAACCGGCATCGGCCCCAGACAAGCCAGCACCACCCGGTAGCCACGTGGCTAAGTCCTGGGTGAGAGAGCAGCGCAGCAGGTTGCTGACCGGGTCAACATCGGTAGCGAGGCCAGCGGCCGGTTCGTGCCCGACGCGGACGTAGGAGATGCCGCAGTGAATCGGGTGGGCACCGGCGCCCTCCACGAACAGCGGCCGCGCAAACAAGCCTTCCACGCCCGATTCGGTACCGGGCTGGGGGTAGAGCAGCCGTACCCGCGTGGCCCCGAACTGGTGGGCGTAGGCAAACAGCTGGCGCAGGTCGTCTTCGGCGTAATAGCCGTCGGGGCGCTTCCACTTGGCATCGAGCACCAGGCAGCCGTGCGCGGGGTGCTCCAGCACGATGTCGGGCTGCATCCGGCTGACCGTGGTACCGGCCGCATCCTGCCAGAACACGCACTTGGGCGGCTTGCCGACGTGCCAGTCCGCCGGGGCCAGGCGCCGGATGGTGCGCAGCAGGTATCTCTCCCAGATGCGGTTCATGTTGAAGAACAGGGCCACTAGGTCCTGTGGGCCGCTGTGCAGGTCGGGGCTGAGGCGCAGTAGCAGCAGGCGGGCGATGCGCAGGGCGGGGCGGTAGGCGGCGGTTTTACGGTCGTAGCGTAGGCGGGCAAATAAGGCGGCGGTGGGGCGCACGGCCGGTAGCTCGGGCCAGGCTAGCAGGGCGCGGGCGGCCCGGCCCCGCAGCCCGGGGTGGGGCGTGAGGGTAGGCAGCAGCGCCAATGCCTGCCGCAGCAGCCGGTGGAGCAGGTGGTCGTGGTCGTAGGTCTGGTGGCGGGTATAGAACCGCTCCCGGTGCACCGCGTTGCGACTCAGGTGCTGCCCAAACAGCAGGGTACCCTTCAGAGCTTTTACCTGGCCCTCGTGGGCACGGTAGCGCTTCACCAGCCCACGCCGCAGCAGGTGCTCGACTTCGGTCAGAAACAGGGCCAGGTACAGGTCGAGCAGGCTGTGGGGCCGCTCGTGCAGCAGGGCCGTGTGCAGCGAATCGACGGGCAGCAGTCCGGCTTCGGCCAGCAGCCGCAGCAGCAGGCGGCGCCACCGGTCGAAGTCCTCGTTGGGCGCGGTGGCCGCGTCGGGCACGGCATCGGCCTTGGGCAGCACCTCGATGGTCAGGTCGCCGGCCTGCACCACGCCCACGTAGTGTTTGAAACGGATGGCACGGTGCCGCACGTCGTAGTAGCGGCGGCCCGGGCCGGTGCGGTGGTAGCGCAGCAGCGCCTCAAAGTGACTTTCCCGAAACTCGGCCCGCTCCTCGCCGGTGCCCTGCTGGTCGCCGATGGTCAGGATGCTGTGCTCCAGCACCCGCATGATGCGCGGCATGGCGGCGGGGCTAGATGGTGGCCGGATATAAGCTGCGGAAAGCTTCCGCGTCCCACTTGTCAGGCTCGATAAGGCGGTACAAGGGCTTGTCGTGCAGGCCCGCGCTGTCGTAGCCCTTGAACGGGGCCAATGGATAGCGGCCAGCCGCGCTACGGGGCAGGGTCGTCACAAACTTCTCGCCCAGTACCAGGCCAATTTTGCCCCAATCGCCGAAGAAATACTCCTGCAGCAGCGGCACGATGTTGCGCGCAAACGCGGTGCGCAGGCTTGCCAGGTCGGGCTCGTCCAGCAGCAGCAGGGCGTGGCCCAGACAATGGTCGTGGTCGAGGAGCTGCTCCAGCCGGCTGTTGAGCACTTCCAAGATGCGGGCCACGTCGATGGCCGCCGCGCCTTCGCCAATCACGCCGTTGGTACCTATCTGCTCGCGGATGACCTGGGCCTTGGGCTGCATTTCGGTGAAGCTGAAGCGGCGGCGCAGGGCCGTATCGAGGGCTTCCACTGAGCGGTCGGCGGTGTTCATGGTGCCGATGAGGTAGAGGTTGGGCGGCACTGTGAAATCGGCTTTGGAGTAGGGCAGGCGGGCCGTCAGCCGCTCGGGCCGACCGGCGCGCTTGCCTTCTTCCAGCAGCGTAATCAGCTCCCCGAAGATGCTGGCCACATTGCCGCGGTTGATTTCATCGATGATGAGCACGAAGCGCGGGGCCTGGGCGAAGTCAGCGGGAGTCAGCTTATCGTAATTGAAGTCTTGCGCTGTTTCCGCTGCTATTGTCGGATCAATCACAGCAAGCTGTAATGCTTCGCCAATGCTTACCTGTGCATTTTGGGTTGGGTTATCTTCCTGTGATTGGGTTCGAAACTTTAAAAATTCCCGGAAGGCTGCCCAATAAACTGTACGGTCTCGCCCGTGATCAACTATAATCTGATTTTCACCAATCTCATTATCCTCAGATAACATGTTACTATCATAAATTTTCCGAAGCCCTTTTCTGGTTACCTGTAAGCGGTTATTTGATTTGCCATTTTCATACTTGAAGTAAGTCGTGCCGTCCTCTTTGATGTGTTGCAGAAATAATGATTTGTTCGTCTTGGTGTGGAAAATAACTTCTTCGCCGACATTATCTTTTGTCCGCAGACTTTCAATAAACCGTTCAAATATGGTGTCAAAATCCAAGGCTGCGGTTTGCGGGATACTGGCGGCTTCTGCCAGCCGTTGCTGCCGTTGCAGGTGTAACGCATATATGCTGCGTTGCGACATCACCTTAAAAATACCATCAGCTATAATGTAACCTATATCCCGGCTGGTTTCCTTGGTGGCATCCACAATATCATCCGTAAGCACCGGCTTAATGCCTTCGACAAAATCCTCGTAGCTGAACGCTTGGTGAAACGTAACGAACTGAATGCGGCCGGCCTGCTGGTACTCGTCGTAACGGGCGCGCAGCCTTTCGTGGGTATCATATTTCGCCTTCGTCTCGTCTTCCGTCAGGCGCTCCAGCAGACTGACGGCGCAGAGGGCCGTGTGGTAGGTTTTGCCGGTGCCGGGCGGGCCGTAGAGAATCTGGTTGAGCGGTTGGCGCATAGAATTGGGAATGGGCAGGTCGTCTTCGTTATCAGGGGTGGCTAGCACAGGCTGCATACCGGCAGCTTGTAGCGACTCGTCGCGTAGCTTTTCGGCAATGACGAAAGCGTGCAGAATCTTTTCGAATACCAGTGTTTTCAGGGCTACGCGGCTGGTGGCATCGGCCTGGGACTTCAGGTCGGCCAGCGGCAGGCGGGCCAGGGTAAGCCATTCGCCGCTGAGCGTGGGATGTTTAAACAGCGGATCGGGAAACGCACCTTGCAGCGCCTGTCGGATGTCGGCGGCCAGTTGGTCGGTCTGGGCTACCGTGCGCAGTTCCTTGGCGGTGCGGCCCCGGCCAAACCAGCGGTTCTTGCCGCCTTCGTTGTTGCCCAGCTTGAAACTCAGGTACACGAAGTCCTTATCCTGTGGCAGTAGATACAGCGGAAAGCCCACAATGCGGAAGTCGGCGCCGGTGCCCAGCGCCAGAAAGGTGCCGGGAAATTTTTTGCTTTCTGCGGTACTCCAGGTGTAAAAGCCGAAAAATAGCGGTTCCGTCTGCCCGCCGTGCGTCCAGCTGAATAGCAGGGGCGTCTTGGCGGCGGCCTCGTTGCGAATCGAGTAGTTCTGGTAGATTACCTGGACCGGCTGCACCGGAATGGTATTATCGGCGAGCAGGCTTTTGAGCTGCTGTAAAGTTGAAGTAGTTATCCGACGGAGAGGGGGCATATCAATCAGCTAATCCGAGGTAAGATATACAGACTATTGGTGGCCCGAAATAAAAAGGGCGTCATGCTGAGCGCAGTCGAAGCATCTGCCGAGAGGTCCGGCCCCGGAACAAGCAAAAATCATGTGTTCTGAGACAGGTGCACAGGGCCGGTAGCGTGATACTTGTCAGGACGCCGCGTGACGTTTATCATGCCCGTTACAAAGCGGGCAGGCTAAGTTGCGGGGGTAGTTTTCAGTCTGCTCCACCGGTTTTCGGTGCCTGCCTGCCGGTGCGGCAACACTTCTGCCCGCGCTGCTACTGGCTGAGAACCCCAATAATCAATGCTTCGCCACCCCATCGGTAGCGGGTAGTTGGCCCCGGCAGGGTGATGCTCCGGCGGAACGTCGTGCTACTCGTCCTTCTCACGCCCTACGCCATGACAACTCTCGCCCATTTCTCCGCCCTTAGCCGCCGCGGGTGGCTGCGCGGCTTGCTGATACTGCTTGGGGCACTAATAGCTGCCCCCAGCCTAGCCCAGACGCCGGCCTGGCAAATGGCCCAGCTGCTGAGCACCCGGACCATAGCCGGCGCTACGGCCACCGATGCCGCCGGCAACGTGTACTTGGCCGGTTCTTTCGTGGGCTCCGCCACCTTCGGTACCACCACCCTGAATGCCCAGAATGCCGCCGATACCGACGTGTTTGTGGCGAAGTGGAGCCCGGCCACCGGCTGCTTCGTTTGGGCCCGCCGCGCCGGTGGGAGTAGCTCAGAGCGGGCCACCGCCCTGGCCGTAAACGGCAACCAGGTGTACGTGCTGGGTACCTTCAGCAGCGCTACGGCGGCTTTTGGCAACACCACGCTGACCAATAGCAGCGCCGACGGCAACCAGGCCGACATATTCGTGGCCAAGCTCACGGACGCGGGAGCCACGGCTGACTTCACCTGGGCCCAGGCCGGCGGCGGCCCCGGCCTGGACTATGCCACGGGCCTGGCCCTGACGGGTAACAGCGTATATATAGCGGGGTATTTCGAGGGCAGCACGGTGCGCTTTGGCTCCACCGCCCTGTTCAATAGTAATCCTATGCCCAGCGGCCCGGCTACCTCCGAGGTGTACGTGGCCAAGCTGGCGGATGCCGGCAGCACGGCCAGCTTCAACTGGGCCGTCCGGATAGGAGGGCAGGGCAGTGAACAGGCCTTTGGGCTGGCCGCCAGCGGCTCCAACCTGTACGTCGTGGGATACTTTGACAGCCAATCCGTGCGGTACGGCTGCACGCTTTGCATCAGCAACCTGATCAGTGCCGGCGGGGCAGATGCCTTCGTGGGCAAGCTCACGGATGCGGGCACCGGGGCCACGTTTGGGTGGGTGCAGGGCATTGGCGGCAGCGGCAGCGAAGTTGCCCTGGCCGTGGCCGCGCAGCAGGACGAGGTGTACGTAACGGGCGCTTTTAGTAGCCCGACGCTAGGTTTGGGAGCTACCACCCTGGCCAATTCCGGCTTGTCTAACGCGTTTATAACCAAACTCACCGACAACGGGGCGACCATGAGCTTCCGGTGGGCCGAGGCAATAGGCAGCGTTGGCCTGGGTATAACGCTGCCCCAGACCCTGCGCGTGCAGGGCCCGGCCGTGTACGTGGCGGGCTCCTTTACGGGCGCTACGGCCCGCTTCGGCGGTTATTCTCTGGCAAATTCGGGCTCCATTGGTACCGACGACGTGTTCGTCGCCGGCTGGACCGACACGGGAGCCAGCAGCAGCGTGGCCTGGGTGGCGCAGGCCGGGGGCGTCGGCAACGACCAGGTGTTTGATCTGGCGCTGCACAATACCAGCCTCTTTCTGACGGGCGTAGCCATTCTGCCCGCGCGGTTTGGTCCGCTGGTACCGGCGGGCCCGGCGGGCAGCCAGTTTGGCTTTTTTGCCCAGCTGGCCGCCCCGGTGCTGGCCCTGGCGCCCCCGCTGCCGCTGCCGGGCCTGGAGCTGTATCCCAACCCGGCCCAGCACAGCCTAACGATAGAGGTAGTGGCCCCGGCGGGACCCGTTCGCCTGACGCTGGGCGACGCGCAAGGCCGCGTGGTGCGCCCTGCGGCCGTGCTGCTACCCGACGCCTCGGGCCAGCGGTACCGGATTTCTTTGGCGGGCCTGGCTCCCGGACTGTATCTGGCTACGGTGCAGTCTGGCTCACGCCAGATCGTGCGCCGGCTGCTCGTTCAGTAGGACCGGGCCCCGCCGCGCGTGCTCCGCGTGACTGGGCACCCTGCGGGCTGCCATAGATCAGGCGGGCAGATGACGTTGGTCATACCGCGCGGCCGCGCCGGCGGCGAAATTGGACCTGGTATTTCGCCCGGCTGGTAGCAAGTAAGGAACGGATGCCAATCGGGCAGCTGGCCGTAGGGCCGGCCGCCTGACGCGCTGCCGTCGGTTGTCCCACCTCTTTCCTTCGTACTCATGAGCCAACTGCCTTTTACCTTGTCTTTTAGCGAGCTTGACAACCGGCAGGTAGCGCTGGTGGGCGGCAAAAATGCTTCGCTCGGGGAGCTGTTTACCCAGCTGGCAACGCAGGGAATCCGGGTGCCGGACGGGTTTGCCACCACGGCCGCGGCCTACCGGTTGTTTCTAAACGAAAACCACCTGCGCGAGCCGCTGGCAGCGCTTATGGCGCAGGTCGACGGGCAGGAATTCTCCAACATCCAATCTGTGGGGATGCAGGCCCGGGCCCTGGTGCAGGCGGCCCCGCTGCCGGCCCAGGTTGCGGAGGCCATTGGCCGGGCCTATCAGGCCCTGAGCGCCGGGCAGGCCGAGCCGCTGGCGGTGGCCGTGCGCAGCAGCGCCACGGCCGAAGACCTGCCCACGGCCAGCTTTGCCGGGCAGCACGACTCGTTTCTGAACGTGCGCGGCGAGGCCGCGCTGCTGCAGGCCTGCCGGCAGTGCTACGTGTCATTGTTCAACGACCGGGCCATCAAGTACCGGCTGCAGCACGGCTTCGACCATTTGCAGGTAGCTCTGTCGGTGGGCGTGCAGCGCATGGTGCGCTCCGACCTGGCCTCGGCTGGGGTGGCCTTCACCATCGAGCCCGAAACCGGCCACGAGCAGCTGCTGTACCTGACTGGCAGCTGGGGCCTGGGCGAAAACGTGGTGCAAGGCGCCGTTAACCCCGACGAGTTTTACCTGTTTAAGCCCGCCCTGCGGCAGGGCAACCGGGGGCTCGTCACCAAAAAGCTGGGCGACAAGGCCAAAACCATGCGCTACGCCCAGGATGCCCGCGCCGGCACCACCGGCATCGAAAACACCGACACCCCGCCCGAGAAGCGGTCTGAGTTTGTCCTGACCGACGCGGAAGCCGGGCAGCTGGGGCGCTGGCTGCTGCTGATTGAGGACCACTACGGCATGCCCATGGACGTGGAGTGGGCCAAGGACGGGCTGACGGGCGAGCTGTTTATCGTGCAGGCCCGCCCCGAAACCGTGCACCACGGCCGTCAGGCCCTGCGCCTGCACGAGTACCACCTGCGCGGCACCGGCCCGCTGCTGGCTACCGGCAAGGCCGTGGGCTCCCAGATTGTGGCCGGCGTGGCCCGCCTGATTGCCTCGCCCGCCGAGGGCCACCGCCTGCAGCCGGGCGAAATCCTGGTGACGGACAGCACCAGCCCCGATTGGAACGTCATTCTGAAAAAGGCCTCGGTCATCGTCACCAACAAGGGTGGGCGCACCAGCCACGCGGCCATCGTGGCCCGGGAGCTGGGCCTGTCGGCCGTGGTGGGCACGCTGCATGCCACCGAGCACATCCGGGACGGGCAGCTCATCACCGTGTCCTGCGCCGAGGGCGACGAGGGAAAGATATTTGCCGGGCAGCTGCCCTGGGATGAAACCGACCTGGATTTGGAGCACGTGGCCCAGCCCCGCACCCAGGCCATGCTCATCCTGGCCGACCCCGACCGCGCCCTGCAATTGGCCCGCTACCCCAGCCAGGGCGTGGGCCTGATGCGGATGGAGTTCGTCATCAACAACGCCATCCGCATTCACCCCATGGCCCTGGTCGAATTTGATAAGCTGCGGGATGCGGCGGCCCGGGCCGAAATCGAGCAGCTCACGGCCCACTACGCCAGCAAGCCCGAGTACTTCGTCGATAAGCTCAGCCAGGCCATCGGGCTGGTGGCGGCGGCTTTCTACCCGCGCCCGGTCATTGTGCGCATGAGCGACTTCAAAACCAACGAGTACGCGGGCCTGGTGGGTGGGCGGCAGTTTGAGCCCGAGGAGGAAAACCCGATGCTGGGCTTCCGCGGGGCCGCGCGCTACGACAGCCCGCAGTACCGTGAAGGGTTCCGGCTGGAGTGCCAGGCCCTGCACCGGGTGCGCCACGAGATGGGCCTGACCAACGTGAAGGCCATGATTCCGTTTTGCCGCACCGTGGCCGAGGGCTGCCGGGTGGTGAAGCTCATGGAAGAGTTTGGCCTGCCGCGCGGGCCGGAAGGAGTGGAAATCTACGTGATGGCCGAAATTCCGAGCAACGTGATTCTGGCCGAGGACTTTGCCCGGGTGTTCGACGGCTTCAGCATCGGCTCCAACGACCTGACCCAGCTCACCCTGGGCCTCGACCGGGACTCGGCCATCGTCAGCCCGCTGTTTGATGAGCGCAACCCGGCCGTGCTGCGGCTGCTCAGCCAGGTGATCCGGGCGGCCAAAGCCTATGGCCGGCCCATCGGCCTGTGCGGGCAGGCCCCCAGCGACTACCCCGATTTTGCCCGCTTCCTGGTCGAGCAGGGCATCGACAGCATTTCCTTCACCCCCGATGCGCTGCTCCCGGGCATGGCCAACATGGTGCAGGCCGAACAGCAGCTGGCCCGCAGCGCCTCACCGCAGCCAATAGCTCATCCCGTGGGTGCCCTGCCAGCCTGAGCTATTGACACCCTTACCTCATCCTCAACCCCTGTCTGCTATGAAACCTTCCTTTCTGGTGTTTACGGACCTGTCGCCCCGGTCGCGGCGGGCGGCCTGGTACGCGGCCCTGCTGGCCCAGGCCGCCGGGGGCCAGGTCGTGCTGGTGCACATGGAAGCCATTCCGCCCGCCGAGCCTGAAGTGGGATTATTCACGCTTTCGGCCGAGTATTATCAGCAGGAGCAGGATGCGCAGGCGGCCCTGCACGCGCTGGCCGGGCAGCTACCTGCCCCGGCCGTCGTCGAACCGGCCGTGAGTAGCGTGACGCAGGTGCTGACCGATTTCGTGGACCGCTGGCAGCCGGTGGTGCTGGTGCTGGGCACCGTGCCCGAGCAGGATATGCTGGATGCCATCTGGTACAACCAGATGCTGCCGGCCCTGCGCGACGCGGGCCTGCCGGTGCTGCTCGTGCCTGATGAGGCAGCCCTGGACCCCGTGCTGCCCCGGCTCGTAGCCGTTGCCGCCGATGGCCGGGAGTTCCGGCTTGCTGCCAGCGCGGCGGTAGGCCCGGCCGTGCTCAGCAGCTGGCCCGCCGCCTTCAGCGTGGTGCACGTAGCCCCACCCGGCGGCACCGGCATCAACCGGGCCGTGGCGGCCGTACACCACAGCGGCCTGCTGCCCCCTGCCGCGGCTTGCCTGCCCTACGAGGCACGGCAGCAGCCCTGCAGCGCCGGCATTGTGCAGGCCGTGCTGGATGTGCAGGCTGATCTGTTGGTGCTCCTAACCCGGCCGCGCAGTCTGGTCAGCAGCATGTTTGGCGGCGGCGTGGCGGCCCACGTGGTGCGCAATTGTCCGGTACCCACCTTGCTGCTGCCCACTGCGGAAGTGCCGCAGCCCGAGCCCGAACCTAAGACTATCGACGGGATGAGCTATAGCTACCCGGCCACCCTGGGCGCGGCATTGACCAGCCTGCTTGCTAGGCCAGCCCGCGCGTAAACATCATGCTGACGTCCCTGAAAAGTCCGCTGCTGGCCGAAACCGGTGCCCTGACGCGCTTTGCCATCCGCTTTTTCCGCCAAGGATTCCGCCCCCGCTACGAGGCGCAGGAGCTGCTGTACCAGTGCTACGTCATCGGCTACCAGTCCTTGCCCTTGGTCGGCGTCACGGGCTTTATCATGGGCATCGTGCTGACGCTGCAAAGCCGGCCGACGATGGCGCAGTTCGGGGCCGAGTCCTGGATTCCGGCTATGGTGGGGCTGACCATCATCCGGGAAATGGGGCCCATCATCACGGCCCTGATTTTCGCCGGCAAAATCGGCTCCAGCATCGGGGCCGAGCTGGGCTCGATGCGCGTCACGGAGCAGATCGACGCCATGGAGGTGTCGGGCACCAACCCGTTTAAGTACCTGGTGGCCACGCGGGTGGTGGCCACCACGCTCATGCTGCCCATCCTGACTATTCTGGCCGATGCCATTGCCCTCTACGCCTCCTATTTGGGCATCAACATGAAGGGCGTGACCACGCTGGCTTTGTTCACCAACAACGTCCTCTCGCGCCTGACCTTCGGCGACGTGGTACCGGCCGTGCTCAAAACCTTCTTTTTCGGCTTTGCCGTCGGCCTGATCGGGTGCTACAAGGGCTACTACTCCAGCAAGGGCACCGAGGGCGTGGGGCAGGCCGCCAACTCGGCCGTAGTCGTCTCGTCCCTGGTCATTTTTATCCTGGATTTGCTGGCCGTGCAGATTACCGGCCTGCTGGGCCTTAACTAACCTGCGCCGCCGATGCTGCCCGATACCCTGCCTCCGCCGTTGCCCGCGCCCGTGGCCGCTCCCGCCCCGGCGGCGGTGCTCACCGTCAGCCACGTGGAGAAGTCCTTTGGCGACAACCACGTGCTGCGCGACTTTTCCCTGACCGTGGAGCCGGGCCAGAACGTGGTGGTGCT
Organism: Hymenobacter aquaticus; assembly: GCF_004765605.1. Classification (NCBI taxonomy): domain Bacteria; kingdom Pseudomonadati; phylum Bacteroidota; class Cytophagia; order Cytophagales; family Hymenobacteraceae; genus Hymenobacter; species Hymenobacter aquaticus. Next base: position 306,444 of record NZ_SRLC01000001.1, read on the forward strand.
GGGCAAGTCGGGCTCGGGCAAATCGGTGCTGGCCAAGTGCATCATCGGCCTGCTGTGCGTGGATGCGGGCAGCATTACGGTGCTGGGGCAGGACGTAGGCCGCCTCGACCACGAAGCCCTGGACCAGCTGCGGGCCCGGGTGGGGTTTCTGTTCCAGAGCAACGCCCTCTACGACTCGATGACGGTGCGCGAAAACCTGCTGTTTCCGCTGCGCCGCCACTGGCTGGCCGACCGCCGCCACCAGGAAAGCGCGCTGGTGCAGCAGGCCCTGGAAGACGTGGGCCTGGCCCACACGGCCGGGATGATGCCCGCCGAGCTGTCGGGCGGCATGCGCAAGCGCATTGCCCTGGCCCGCACCCTGATTCTGCGGCCCGACATCATTCTCTACGACGAGCCCACCACTGGCCTCGACCCGGTGACGGCCCGCGAAATCGACCACCTGATCCGGGCGGTGCAGCGCAAGTACGGCACCTCGGCCCTGATTATCTCCCACGACATGAACTGCGTGCGCCTGACCGCCGACCGGGTCGTTCTGCTCGTGGACGGCCGCTGCTACGCCGAGGGCACCTTCGCCGAGCTACAGCACAGCCCCGACCCGGTGGTGCACGAGTTTTTCGCCTGAAGGCGCCCTTTCTCCTTTTTCTTCTGACTTGTCATGCCCCAGCGCTCCGCCAGTAATCATATCCGCCTTGGCCTGTTCGTGCTCGTGGGCCTGGGCTGCCTGCTGGCCACCCTGTTTTTGCTGGGGCGGCAGCAGAACCTGTTCAGCCGCCGCCTGGTGGTGCAGGCCGACTTCCGGAACGTCTCGGGGCTGCTCGCCGGCAACAACGTGCGGCTGGGCGGCATTCCGGTGGGCACCGTCAAGCAGATTCAGATTCTGAACGACACCACCGTGCGGGTGCTCCTGAGCTTGAGCCGCGACGTGCAGCCCTTCGTGCGCAAAAACGCGGTGGCTACCATCGGCACCGACGGGCTGGTGGGCAACACCATCATCAACCTCAGTGCCCGCCCCGGCCCGGCCGCGCCCGTCGAGGCCGGCGACCGGCTGGCCACCAGCACCCCGCTGGGCATTGACGAGATGCTGACCACGCTCAACGTGTCGAACAAAAACCTGGTGGGCATCACCCAGGATCTGCGCCAGATTACCAGCAAGCTCAACGGCAGCGCGGCCCTCTGGAGCCTGCTCAACGACCAGCAGCTGCCCGCTGACGTGCGCCGCAGTCTGCACCAGGTAGCCGCCGCCACCGGCAGCCTGCAAGCGGCCTCGCAGGACGTGGCGCAGCTGACCAGCGGCCTGCGGCGGGGGCGGGGGGCGGCCGGCTACCTGCTGACGGACACCGCCTTTGCTGGCCAGGTACGCCACACCACCCGGCAACTGGCCCGCACTGCCGACTCGCTGCAAACCACGGTGGGCGCCTTGCAGCGGCAGCTGCGCACCAGCCGGGGGCCCTTGCCCACGCTGCTCACCGACACCACCCTGAGCCGGCAGCTACGCCAGAGCATGGAGCACGTGGAGCGGGGCACGGCTGGGTTCAGCCAGAGCATGGAGGCCTTGCAGCACAACTTTCTGGTGCGGGGCTACCTGCGCCGCCAGCAGAAAAAACAGGCCCGCGCCGCCTATCAGTAGGCGGCGGTATTCTTACGCACCCTCCGATGTCAACTGCCCAGCCCCCGCAGCCTTTTCCCGCCTACGTAAAGGCGGTTATTCTGCTTTTGGGCCTGGTGCTGCTGGTACTCGTGCTGCAGTGGGCCTGGGTGATGCTGGCCCCGCTGTTTCTGGCCACGCTGCTCGCCATTCTGCTCTTGCCGGTACACCAGCGGCTGCGGCGCTGGCACCTGCCCCAGGTGCTGGCTATTTCGCTCACGGTGCTGCTGACCACGGCCGTGCTGGCCGGCCTGCTCTATTTTCTGTACACTGAATTGGTGCAGCTCACCCGCGAGCTGCCGGGCCTGCAAGCCAAGCTCACCCTGCTCATCAGCCAGCTGCAGGCCTGGATAGACCACACCCTGGGCCTGAGCAACGAGCAGCAGCTTTCCTGGCTCAGCCAGCTGGGGCGGGAAGCCGGCAGCTGGGCGGCCCGGGCCGTGGCGTCGGTGTCGGGCTGGGCCCTGGGCTTCGGCCTGATTCCAATTTACGTGTTTCTGCTGCTGTATTACCGGCCCCTGCTGGTGACGTTTCTGGTGCGGGTATTTGGCCGGGGCCACTCGGCCGCCCACGTCACCGGCATTCTGACCGACACCAAAGCCCTGATGCTGCGCTATGTGCAGGGCCTGCTCATGGAGGCCCTGCTGGTGGCCGGGCTCGACGCGGCGGGCCTGTTCATTATTGGGCTGGAGCATGCGCTGCTGCTGGGCGTGCTGCTCAACTTTATTCCCTACGTGGGCAGCATCATTGCCACCATCGTGCCCATGCTGCTGGCCCTGGCCACCACCGATAGTCTGCTGTATCCGGCGGCCGTGCTGGGGCTGTTCATCGTGGTGCAGCTCATCGACAACGAAATTCTGGTGCCCCGGGTGGTGGCGTCCCAGGTGAAAATCAACGCCCTGGCGGCCGTGCTGGCCGTGCTGCTGGGCAATGCCATTGGCGGGGTTATCGGCATGTTTCTGGCCCTGCCCACGCTGGCCGTGCTCAAAACCATCTTCGACCGGATTGAGCCGCTCAAGCCCTACGGCATGCTGCTCGGCGACCAGCCCAAAGAGCTGCGCTGAAGAGTTGGCTACTATGCCTACTGTTCAATAGAAAGGGCTTGTCCGGAGCGTATCCGGCTTGCCGTCGGCCTGGCCGCTAAAAACAAAAGCCGCTACCCGGCTACCAGCGGGTAACGGCTTTTTCTTTGTTGTTGGTAATTATAATGAACTGGCAATCAATCAAAAAAAGCCACTGCTACTTGCTCAGGCGGAAGTGGGCAGCACCAGCACGGGTACCTTGCTGCGGCGCAGCACCTGGGCCGTGACGCTGCGGTGAAACAAGCGCCCGAGCACGGAGTGGGGCCGGGCCAGCAGCACGATCAGCTGGGCCTGCAACTCGGTGGCCGCGTGCAGAATTCCGTCGGCGGGCGCTTCGTCGCACACTTCGTAGAGGCTATTGCCCGTGAGCGGGCCAAACAGCCCGGTGCGCTGCACCGAGGCCAGGGCCACGTCGGCGCGGCTGGGGCCGGCGTGGGGCGCTACGTGCACCACCGTCGTCGTGGCGTGGCACTGTTCCAGCAGCGGGGCCAGGGTTAGCGCGGGGGTGGTCAGCCAGAAGGGCTGCTCATCGGCGGCCACCACCAGGCGTTGCGGCAGCGCGGGGTCGGTCCAGGTTTCGGGCACCAGCAGCAGCGGGTAGTGGGCAGCCCGCAGCACCGGCGCGGCCTGGTGACGAATCAGCCGGTCGAGCAGCGTGTCTTCCTTGTCCCGGCCCAGCACCAGCAGCAGCGGGTGGTGGCGCTCAATGACCTCGGCCACCGTGGCGCCCAGCGTTTCCACCGACAGCTCGGCCTCGGCCGGAACCGGGAGCTGGCGCACGCGCTGGATCATGTCGGCCAGCATTTCCTGGCGGCTGGCAATCACCAGCGGCACCGTAACCATCGCCGCTTCGGGTTCGAGCAGCGGGTCCTGGTAGACGTGCACCAGCACCAGGCGGCCGCCGAGCTGCCGGGCCAGGTGAGTGGTGTAGGTCAGGGCCGTTTCGGCGGCGGCCGTGAAATCGGTGAACACGACAAAGCAGGGTTGCATACGCGTCGGGAGGATGATGCCGGCTTGGCACCGGCGGTGAGAGAAAGCCACTTGTGGCCGGGGAAGCTATTTGCCCAGCGGCAGCAGGTAGCCCACTTGCAGCAGAAAGGCGTCGTTGAAGGCTTTCAGGTCGTTGTCCGTGTCTTTGCTGTCAATCAGCGAGTTGAAGCCCCGGTTGTAGCGCAGGCTCAGGCTCAGGCCGCCCGGGGTTTGGTAGCCGATGCCGGCCACGCCCCCGAGGTCGGCGCTGGCCAGATCCGACTTCCCGTCGCCGGTGCTGTCTTCCACCTTGTCCTTGTCGCCGTTGGCGTATTTGGTGGTGGTCTGGGTTTCGGAGCTGGCCCGCACCAGGTAGCCAAACTGCGGCCCCAGTTCGAAAAACAGGCCGCCGGCATACACCCGGGCCAGCACCGGCACGTCGAGGTAGGTCAGCACCCGGGTTTGCTCAAAGGAATACTTCGAAACGCCGGCGGGCAGGCCGCTTTTCTGGTCCACGTCGATGGTGTAGCCCCGGCGGTTGAGCAGCACTTCGGGCTGCACGCAGAAGGAACCGTCGCTGGAAACCGGGATTTGCACCGAGAGGCCGACATTGAAGCCAAGGTAGCGCTTGTCCAGGGCCGCGTCGTAGTTGGGCCCGGTGATTCTTTGCACGTCGTCGCCGACTAGGTTGGCGTAGGTGCCGCCGGCTTTCACGCCGATGCGCACGCCGCCCGGGCTTTGGGCAAGCGCCGGAGCCGCGGCCAGGCAAAGAGGCAGGAGCAGAGGTAAGAGCTTTTTCATAGCTGGGAAAGAGAAAGGAAAAGGAGAGCGGAATAATAGGGCGTGGGCTGTCGGCCGGAGCCGCGGCGGTGGGGCCGCCAACTGGCGTTGGCGGCCCCGGGGCGGGCGTAGCGTCGGCGGGCCGGTCGGGTGGCACGGGCGTGCTACCCGCCCGGTCCGCCGGCGGCTAGTTGCTGCGCGGTCCGGCGTGGATGGGAATCTGGTGCTGGGTGGGCTGGTGGCCGTTTTTGGGCACGTGCACATGCAGCACGCCGTTGGCGAAAGACGCATCAATTTCGCCCGGGTCGGCGGCGTTGGGCAGCTGGAAGGAGCGCTGAAACGAGCCGTAGGAGCTCTACTGGCCCCGCGTGGCGACGGTGTCGTTGAAGAAGCGGTCCAGCAGGGTGCTAAAGCTGCCGGGCATCACGTCAAAAAACGGGTCCTGATACTTCTGGATAGCCATGGCTTGAAAAGGGAAAAAGGTGAGAGAAAAGGGGATTGAAAGGCTGCTTACCGGTTGGCCAGCAAATGGTCGGGCCGGGTGGCTAAGTCGGCGGGGGGCGCCGGCTGGGGGGCCAGGGCCGCCGTGGGAGCCGGCGTCGGCGGGGTAGGGCGGCGCGCTGCTACCGGCCGGGGCCAGGTGCGCAGCCACTGCCGCACCGTGCGGCGCGTGGCCCGGCCCGAAGCCGGCGTCCACAGCACCAGGGCCAGCAGGCCGGCCACCGCGCCCAGGCCGAACGCGGGCAGCCACCGCCGCCGGATTCGCAAGGGAGAGAAGGTTTTCATGGAGGAAAGGAATAGAGGCGTAGAGTGAGGCAGCGCAGGATAGCCCGGCGCTATTTGCCGGGGCCGGGGCCTACAGCGGCAGCTCGGTTTTGACGGCGAGGGAGTTGCTCACCCGCGTGGCCCCCGCGGCAAAGGCGCAGTGCACGGCCATCTGGCCCTGGTGCCACGACTCGACGGTGCCGTGCAGCGTGGCCCGGCCATTCTTAACCGTCACGCGCACGTCCTGGTCGTGCAAAAACGCATTCCAGGCCAGCTGGTGCGCAATGGTTTCGGCCACGGCCTCGTCGCTGCCCGCCTGCGGGGCCGGCTGGGCCTCGGTAGCCGGGCCGGGTATGGGGGCGGGCGGGGGCACCCGCAGCTGGTTGTCGAGCTGCACCACGCCCTCGACGCCGGCGGCGACCTGCTCGGCATGGTCGCGCAGGAAGTGGGTCCGCACGCAGCCCGTGAGCGTCACCGCGCCCTGCCGCGACTGGGCGCTCAGGGCCAGCCGGCCCACGAACGGGTCACGGCCCAGGGCCGCCTGCACCCGCAGCTGGATGAACGGGTCTTCGGTGGGGTAGGGCGGGCGCACGTGCAGCTCGTTGCGCACCAGCCGGACGCCCACCACCGCGCGGGCGTCCTGCTCGGCGGCGCGTTTGGCGGCCAGGTTGCCCACGGTGCCGCTCAGACCTACCACGCCGTTTTGCACCGTGATGGTAGGCTCGAAAGAAACGACGCGCGGGTCGTAGAGAAACGCGTCGTGGATGGCCTGGGCAATGGCCGCGTCGGGGTGGTAGGTGTATTTGTCCTGCCGGATGTCTTCGCCCGGCACCCAGGGCTCGACGCGCAGCTCCTGGCTGTCGACCTGCGTGACGCCCACCGTCCAGGCGGTGGCCACCACCTCGCTGCGCTCGGCCGCGCTGCCGACGATGCCGCTCAGCCGGGCCACGCCCCGCCGGACCGCCACGCGCACCAGCCCGGCGTGCACGCGCACGTTCCAGCGCAGCAGCTCCCGGATCTGGGTGGTCAGCTCGGCGTCGGGGCGCGGGGCCAGGGTCGGGAGGGCGTGCAGGTGGTCGGTGAGGCGGCGGATGCCGCGCACGCCCTTCACGACGCGCAGGGCCAGCTGGCGCTCGGCCCAGGTGCGGATGCCGCCCCGCAGCTCTACTTCGCCGGCGTGGGCCCGGCACACCAGACCCAGAGCAGCCGTGGCCGGATCGGCGGCCAGGGCCTCCTGCACCTCGCTGATGAGCTGGGCGTCGGGCATTTCAGAGGTCCGGATTTCCAGCTTGTTGACCACGCCCCGCACGCCCCGCACCGTTTGGGCAATGGCCTCGGCCCGGTCGAGCGACAACAGGTTGTCGGTGAAGCCGGCCAGCGTGACGATGCCTTGCACCGTGCTTACCTCCAGCCAGGCCGTGGCCACGCCCCGCTTCAGAGCAAACAGGCGCTCAATGGCCGCGGTAATGGCCTCGTCGGGAAGCTCCCGCGGCGGGGCTGCGACAGTATAGGTTGCGGAGAAGTTCATGGCCAGGAAAGCAAAAACGGGGTGCGAAAGCCGGAAAGGAGGAAGCAGCCGGGCCTAGCCCGGGCGGCGGGTGCTGATGCCCAGCCAGGCGTACAAGGGGCAAAAGCCCACGGCGCTGGTCCAGACCAGCAGCAGAACCAGCAGCCCGCCCACCAGCCAGGACCACGTCAGGCTGGGTGTCAGCAGCGAGCTGAGCAGGTAAAACGCCAGCGCCGCGCGCAGCAGCCGGTCGGTGAAACTCATATTTGGTTCCATGCGTGACACGCGGGGTAAAAGGGTCGATGGAGAGCCGGCGGGAAAAACGTTCCGGCGGGCGGCGGCCCCGGGCCGGCGGGGTAGGGCACGAGGCAAAGCCGACAGCCGGTAGTAAATTTCGGCAACCCAGCTACCGCCGGACATGATGGGCGTCAACCGGCCAGGATGACTTCTGTCAGTTGGTAAGTATCTGTCTGTTAATGCTTTGATTTCTTTGTCAAAGCAAAGCTCAGCACCTGTGCCAGCAGCAGCGTGGCGGCGGCGGGGGCCAGAATCAGGGCCAGTACCACCGGGCTCAGGGGCTGCACCCCGAGCAGGGCCCGCAGTGGGGCTACCAGGTAGGTGAGCAGCAGCAGGCCGGTGCACAGGGCCAGGGCCAGCCAGACGTAGCCGTTGCGCAGCACGTCGTTGTGGCGCAGCGGCGTGCCCACGCTGGCCATGTTGAACACGTGCAGCAGTTGGGTGCCGGCCAGCCCGTAGAACAGAACGTTGTTGCTCTCGGCCAAGGTCGTCAGGCCGTAGTGCCGGCCCACGTAGTAGCTGGCCAGCAGCAGCAGGGTCATCAGGGTGGCGTAGGTGGCGGCCAGGCGCCAGTCGCCGGGGCGCATGATGGGGGCCTGCGGGTTGCGCGGTGGGTGGTGCATCACCTTGGGGCTGCCTTTGCCCAAGCCCAGGGCCAGGGCCGGAAACACGTCGGTGAGCAGGTTCAGAAACAGAATCTGCAGGGGCAGCAGCCCCGCGCCGTGGCCGGCCAGGCCGGCGGCCGTCACCACCAGGATTTCGCTCAGGTTGCACGACACCAGGTAGAGCACGAAGCGGCGGATGTTGGTGAAGATAATGCGTCCCTGCTCCACGGCCGTCACGATGGAGGCGAAGGAATCGTCGCGCAAAACCAGCGCCGCCGCCTCGGCCGCTACCTGGGTGCCCCGCAGCCCCATAGCCACCCCGATATCGGCTTTTTTCAGGGCGGGCGCGTCGTTCACCCCGTCGCCGGTCATGGCTACCACGTGGCCCTGCTGCTGGTAGTAGCGCACCATTTCCAGCTTCTGGGCCGGACTCACGCGGGCAAATACGGCCGTGTGCCGGAGCCGGCGGCGGCCCGCGCCGTTGGGGTGCAGCAGCAGGCTGGCCAGCTCGGGGCCGGTAATCACGGGCTGCCCTTCCTCCAGCGGCAAGTGCACCTGCCGGGCCACCGTCAGGGCCGTGGCGGGATGGTCGCCGGTAATCATCACCACCCGGATACCGGCCCGGTGGCAGCTTTCCAGGGCGGGAATTACCTCGGGCCGGGGCGGGTCCAGAAAGGCCACCAGGCCCAGCCAGCTCAGCTCGTGGGCCCAGTCGGGCTGGCCGGCGCAGGGCACGATGCGGTAGGCCAGCGCCAGCGTCCGCAGGCCGGCCCGGGCCAGCTCGTCCACGCGTTGCAGCCAGCGGGTGTGCTCTTCCGGGGTGAGGAGCTGGGGGCCGTCGGCGGTGTGCACGCTGGTGCAGCTGCGCAATACTTCTTCGGCCGCGCCTTTCACCGCTACCCAGCCCTGCCCGTCGGCGTGGCGGTGCAGGGTGGCCATCAGGCGGGTGTCGGAGTTGAAGGGCTGCTCGGCCAGGCGGCCCACGGCCAGGGCCCCATCCACGTCGAACTGGCTGCGGTGGGCCAACGACAGCAGGGCCACTTCCAGCGGGTCGCCGAGGGCAGCATCCGCGTCGGCCGGCGAATAGGTGGCGTTGTTGCAGAGCACGGCCACGCGCAGCAGGTGGTCGTAGCCCAGGCCCCGCAGGCGCGGGTCGGGCACTATGCTGGGGGCGCCGGCGGCCAGCTCCACCCGGCCCTCGGGCAGCCAGACGGTGTGCACGGCCATGCGGTTCTGGGTCAGCGTGCCGGTTTTGTCGGTGAAAATAATGTCGGTGCTGCCCAGCGTCTCGACGGCGGCCAGGCGCTTGACCAGCACGTGGTGGCGGGCCAGGCGCAGCATCCCGTTGGCCAGGGCCAGGGTGGCCACGATGGACATGCCCTCCGGAATGGCGGCCACGGCCAGCACAATGGCAGTTTGGAGCAGCCCCCCCACCGACGCGCCCCGCAGCAGGCCCACCACGACAAAGAGCAGGGCCAGGCCCACTGTAATGTAAATCAGCTGGCGGGCCAGGGCTTCCAGCTTTACTTCCAGCGGGGTGGCCGCGTGCCTGGCCTGCTGCACCAGGTGCGTAATGGCCCCGAGCTGGGTGGCGCTGCCCACCCCCGTAACGACGGCCCGCGCGGTGCCGTTGACGACGGCCGTACCCTTGAAAAGGCGGTTGACCTGCTCGGCCAGGGGCGCGTCGGGCTCAGTGGGGGTGAGCTGCTTGCTGACCGGCATCGACTCGCCCGTCAGCGCCGACTCGTTGACCTGCAGCTGCTGGGCTTCGAACAGCTCCGCGTCGGCGGCTACTACTTCGCCGGCTTCCAGCAGCAGCACGTCGCCCACCACCACCGCGTCGGCCGGCACGGCCCTGATCTGCCCGTCGCGCAGCACCCGGGCCACGCTCAGGCCCAGGCGGCGCAGGGCGGCCATCGAGGTTTGGGCATTCCATTCCAGCCAGAAGCCAATCAGCGCATTCACCAGAATAACGGCCAGGATGGCGTAGCCCTCGGCCCGCTCGTGGAAGGCAAATGAAAACCCGGCCGCCCCGCCCAGCACGGCCACCGTCAGGCTGCGGAACTGGCGCAGCAGCACGCGCGCCCAGCTGTCGTCGGCGGTGGTTTCCGTGGCGTTGGGGCCGTCGGCCAGCAGGCGGCGCTGCGCTTCGGCTTCGGTGAGGCCAAGGGCGCGGGGCGCGGGCGGGGCCTGGGTTTCGACGAAAGCAGGGGCGACGAGCATAAGACAAACGGGTTAGAAATCAGCGGCGTAAGCCCCGCCGAAACGCGGATTGCCCGGCCCGTAAAGCCGGCGGCAGGGAAGTATCAGGCGGCCATTCGGGTGCTGCCGCTGCGGGTGGCCGGCGCTTGCGGGGCCGCCGACTGGCGCTGGTGCGTCAGCAGCCAGTGGGTGCGCATGGTGGCCAGGTTGCGCAGGCCGGCGCGGGCCGCCTGGGCGCGGGGGCCGGCAAAGTTTTCGGTCATGGTGTCGTCCAGCAGCTGGCACCAGCGGGCCAGCAGGGCGGGCATGAGCGGGGCGTCGGGCAGCGACGGGCGGCTCGGGCGGCCGCAGTAGCTGTTGCCGGTCAGGGCCAGCTCCCACCACGCGGCCTCCGCGCCGGCTGCCGCGGGGGCGACGGGGCCAAACCAGGAACCCAGCAGCGCGTCGGCGGCCAGGCGGGCCCCGAACAGGCGCGTAAAGCGGCGGCGCTGGGCCGTTGAGGACAGATCGGGGAAAAGCGGAGTAGGCATGGCAGGGAAATGAAAAACAGCCGGCAGTCTGGGGCGGATGCGGGTATAAAGGTGGGGGAATTGCCCCGCCGGAACCGTGACGACAATCAGCCTCCAACCTGATTTTAGTCACCCTGCTGGCGCGCTTATTTAGGTGGTAGCGTGTTGATATTGAGGCGGTAAATATTCGGCGCGGCTGACGTGGCTCCTGCGGCTCAGTCAGGCCCCTTCACGGGGGCTTTCCACCCGTCGGGCCGCTTCATTTTTCCTGACTTGCCATGACTGATTCTCTTCCCGATTCCCGGCTGCCGGGGCTTAGCGCGGCCGAGGTGGCGCAGCAGCAGCGGCGCTACGGCCGCAACATTCTGAGCGCCGCGCCGCGCTCGTCCCTGTGGCGCAGTCTGCGTCAGGCCGCCACCGAGCCGATGTTCGTGCTGCTGGTGGTGACGGCTGGCCTGTATCTGGTGATGGGCAGCCGCGCCGAGGCCCTGACGCTGCTGGCGGCCACCGGGCTGGTGGCCGGCATCTCGCTCTACCAGGAAGTGCGCAGCGACCGGGCCTTGCAAGCCCTGCAGGCCCTGACCCAGCCCCGGGCCCAGGTGCGCCGCGCCGGTCAGCTCCTGGATATTGCCGCCGCCGACGTGGTGGTGGATGACGTGCTGCTGGTGGCCGAGGGCGAGCAGGTGGTAGCCGACGCCCTGCTGCTGCAAGCCCACGACGCGCTGGCCGACGAATCGTTTCTGACCGGGGAGTCGTTGCCGGTGGCGAAGGCCGCCGACGGGCAGCAGCAGATCTTTGCCGGCTCCGGCCTCACGCGCGGCGCGGTGGTGGCCCGGGTGACGGCCGTGGGCGCCACCACCCGGCTGGGGCGCATCGGCGGCCTGATTGAGCAGGTGCAGGCCCCGCCCACGCCCTTGCAGCGCCAGATAGCCGACTTCGTGCGCCGCATGGCCGTGGTGGGCGCCGGCGCTTTTGTGCTGGTGTGGGGCTACAACTGGTGGGAGTCGGGCAGTTTGTCGCACGGCCTGCTGCACGGCCTGACCCTGGCTATGGCCGTGCTGCCCGAGGAAATACCGGTGGCCCTGACGGCCTTTATGGCCCTGGGCGCCTGGCGTCTGATGCGCCTGGGTATTCTGGTCAAGCAGCCGCGCACGGTCGAAACCCTGGGCTCGGCCACGGTCATCGGCGTCGACAAAACCGGCACCCTGACCCAGAACCGGATGACGCTCACCCAGCTGTACTGCCCCGGCGAGGCCGGCGTCCGGGAAGTTGGCGGCCCGGGCGCGGCTACCAGCGCGCAACAGCAGCTTATTGCCACCGCCATGTGGGCCAGTGAGCCCCAGCCCTTCGACCCCATGGAGCAGGCCCTGCACCAGGCCTACGCCGCCAGCAGCCCCACCGACCTGCGCCCCGCCTACCGCCTCGTGCACGAGTACCCGCTGGGCGGGCAGCCCCCGATGATGACCCACGTGTTTCAGGACGACGCCGGCACGCGGCTCGTGGCGGCCAAAGGAGCCCCGGAAGGCATCGTGGCCCGCTGCGGGCTGCCGCCGACTGAGCAAGCGGCGGTGCTGGCCGCGCTGCAGACGATGGCCGCCGCCGGCCTGCGCGTGCTGGGCGTGGCCCGCAGCGCCAGCCCGGCCGCTTACCCGGCCACCCAGGAAGAGTTTGCCTGGGAGTTCGTGGGGCTGGTGGGCTTCAGCGACCCGCCCAAGGCCAGCTCGGCGGCCGTGCTGCAGCAGTTTTACGCCGCCGGCATTCAGGTCAAGATGATTACCGGCGACAATGCCCTGACCGCGGCGGCCATTGCCCGGCAGGTCGGGCTGCGCCGCGCCGCGCCGGTGCTCACCGGGGCCGAGGTCATGGCCCTGGCTGCCCCGGAGCTGCGGCGGCGCGTGGGCCTGGTCAACCTGTACGCCCGCATGTTTCCCGAGGCCAAGCTGCGCGTGATGGAAGCCCTGAAAGCCAACGGGGAAGTGGTAGCCATGACCGGCGACGGGGTAAACGACGCGCCCGCCCTGAAGGCGGCCCACATTGGGGTGGCTATGGGCCGGCGCGGCACCGAGCTGGCCCGGCAGGCGGCCTCCCTGGTGCTGCTCGACGATGAGCTGACCGGCATGGTAACGGCCATTGCCTACGGGCGCACCATTTATCGTAACCTGAAAAAGGCCGTGCAGTACATCCTGGCCATCCACGTCCCCCTGATTTTGACGGTGCTGGTGCCTTCACTGCTGGCCTGGCGGTTTCCGGTGCTGCTGGGCCCGGTGCACGTCATCTTTCTGGAGCTGCTGATGGGCCCCACCTGCTCCATCGTCTTCGAGAACGAGCCCCCGGAAGCCGGCACCATGCAGGAGCCCCCGCGCCCGGTGAATGCCACGTTTTTGTCCTTGCCCGATCTGAGCGGCAGCCTCGGGCAAGGGGCCGTAGTGGCCGCGGGCGTGCTCGGCCTGGCGTATTATGCCCAGCAGCAGGGCGGGAGCGAAACCCTGGTGCGCACCCTGGCTTTTACCACCCTGGTGTTGGCCAACGCGGCCCTGACGATAGTTAGTCGGTCGCGGCGGCACACGCTGGCCACCACCTGGCGCTACCCCAACCCGCTCGTGCCCGTGGCACTGCTCCTGACGCTGGCCCTGCTGGCGCTCTGCCTGGGGCTGCCGGCCCTGCGGCAGCTGTTTCAGCTCCAGGTTCTAACTGGGTCCCAACTGGCTTTCAGCGCGGCCGTGGCCCTGGTTAGCACTTTCTGGTTTGAAGGCTACAAAGCCTGGAAAAATGCCGTCGGCCCCCGGCCGCCGGCCCGTAGCACTGCCCCGCGCGCGGCACCGGCCAACCGGGCGGGCTGAGCGGGCCAACGCGCCACGCTCCGGGAAACGGCAGCGCACGCATTGCTCCCAGCGCGTGGTGGCCTGCACATTCTGCTGCTTGCGCAGCAGCGCCGCTACGAGGCGTCGGCGTCGGCTGCTTGGGCAATGCGGGCCAGAATGTCGTTCATCATGTCGACCTGAATGCGTTGCAGCTCCAGCAGATCCTGCTGCTGGTGCAGAATCAGGTGGTCGAGCTTCTCGTGCAGCATCCGGATTTCCAGCTCCGACTTCAGATTAATCATGTAGTCTTTGCGGGCCCGCTGCCGGTCCTTGTCTTCCTGCCGGTTCTGGCTCATCATAATCACGGGGGCCTGCAACGCCGCCACGCACGACAGCACCAGGTTCAGCAGAATGAAGGGGTAGGGGTCGAAGCCGGCGCGGCCCAGCCCCCAGGTATTCAGCCCGATCCAGGCCAGCATGGTGCCGAAAAACAGCAGGATAAACCGCCAGCTGCCCCCGAAAGCGGCAATCTGGTCGGCCAGGCGCTGGCCCAGCGTGAGCGGGGGCACGTCGTCTTCCAGCTTGTCGCTCAGGGTGCTGTCGGCCTGCAGGTGGTCGAGCACGGTTTGCTCCAGGGCCGACAGCTCGCCGACTTCGCGCAGCAGGTATTGCTGCATGTACTGGCGGCGGTAGCCGTTCAGCTCGCTTTGGGCCAGCACGTCGTCGGCCGTAAAGTTGGGGTGGGTCTGCCGGATCAGGGCCAGCAGGGCCGGTTGCAGCAGCTGGCCGCTTACCTGCTCCGTGAGCGGAAACTCGCGGCCCGAGCAAGCGCTGACAAAGGTGCGGGGCAGCGTGGGCGGTTGGGCGGGCGTCATGGGCGGGGCTTACAGGCCGGTAAAAAGCACGGCGGAATCCTGGTACTCGGGCACGACGACGTTGGGCCAGCCCCGGTCCTGGCGCAGGGCCAGGGCCAGGCTGGTCGCCGCCGCCGGCTCGCCGTGCACCACGAAGGTGACTTTGGGCGCCTGCTCAAAATTCTGCAGCCAGCGCAGCAGCTCGGTGCGGTCGGCGTGGGCCGAGAAGCCGTCGAGCTCGGCTACGTGGCAGCGCACCGGCACCCATTCCCCGAACATCTTGAGCTGCTGCTCCCCGTTCTGCAGGCTGCGGCCCCGGGTGCCCTCGGCCTGGTAGCCCACCAGCACCACCGTATCCTGGGGGCGGGGCAGGCGGTGGTAGAGGTGGTGCAAAATGCGCCCTCCGGTGCACATGCCGCTGGCCGAGATGATAATAGCCGGCCCGGCCAGCCGGTTCAGGGCCTTGGACTGCTGCTGGTCGCTGACGAACTGCAGCCCCTCGAAGGCAAAGGGGCTGCCCGTGCCCAGGCGGTGGGCCGTGGGGTGGTGCCCAAACAGCTGGGTCACCCGAATGCCCATCGGGCTGTCGACGTAGATGGGCACCCGGGGCACGCGGCCTTCCCGGCGCAGCTTGCGCAGGTAATACAGCAGGGTCTGGGTGCGGCCCACGGCAAAGGCGGCCAGCAGCAGCACGCCGCCCCGGCCCAGGGCCTCATTGACCAACGCGGCCAGCTCGGCTTCCGGGTCCTGGGGCCGGGTGTTCCGGTCGCCGTAGGTCGATTCGACCAGCAGCACGTCGGCGTCCCGGATGGGGGTGGGGTCGAACAGCACCGGGTTGTCGTAGCGGCCCAGGTCGCCGGAAAAAACCAGCTTTTTGTGCTGCCGGGCGCCCTGCACCGTCATTTCCACGATGGCCGAGCCCAGAATGTGCCCCGCGTCGCGAAACACGACCTGCACCTCCGCGTTGATGCTGACCGGCTGATTATACGCCACCGGCTCGAGGTGAAGCAGCACCCGCTCGGCGTCGGCGGTGGTGTAGAGCGGCTCGGCGGGATGGTGCCTGGAGTAGCCCCGCTCGTTGGCAAAGCCCGCTTCCTCCTCCTGTAGCCGGGCCGAGTCGAGCAGCAGGATGCGCAGCAGGTCGGCGGTGGCCTCGGTGCAGTAGATGGGCCCTTGGAAGCCGTCCTTCACCAGCCGGGGCAGGTAGCCGCTGTGGTCGATGTGGGCGTGGGTGAGCACCACGGCGTCCAGGTCGGCGGGTTCCAGCGGCAGGGGCTCCCGGTTGCGCAGGCGCAGCTCCTTCAGGCCCTGAAACAGTCCGCAGTCAATCAGCAGCCGCTGCTGGCCCAGGCGGTGTTGCAGGGTAAGCAGGTACTTGGAGCCCGTCACGCAGTGGGCCGCCCCCAGAAACGTCAGGCTGACGTTCAGCGCGGGCCGGGCCGGGAAGTCGGCCGCGCGCGGCCCGTCGGCCGCCGCCGAGTGGCTGCCTGGGGCCTGAGCCGGGGCGGAGGCCGTTAGGAAAGCGGGAAACTGCGGCAGGGCGGAAAAGGCTGGGGTTGGGTTCATGACTTTCGGAAAGGAGAATAAGGCGCTGGGCAACACCCCGCGGCCGGCCCGCGCGGGGCCGGCGGGAGGCATTGCATTGCGCCAGGATAGAGCAGAGCCCCGCGCCGGAACACGAGCTAGGGCCTGCTCTTCTAGTATATGGCCGGACAAGCCGGCCCTCTTTCGGTTGGGAAAAGCAGCCTGATTGCCGCTGCCCCGGGTGCCGGGCTCGTGGGCACGGGCCCGGCATCCGGAAAGGTGGGCGTTAGTGGACCGCGGCCGTTTTGCGGCTGCCCGGCCCGCCCGGCTTCACTTCGGTGGCCGTGGGCAGCACCAGCACCGGCACCGGGCTTTGGGCCAGCAGCCGGGCCGTGACGCTGCGGTGAAACAGCTCGCCGAGGTAGCTCCGCTCCCGGGCCAGCACGATGACCATGTCGGCCTGGGTATCCTGCGCGGCCCTGAGCAGGCCCGCGTCGGAGTGGTGGTGCACGTAGCCCCGCAGCTCGGGCGTGGTTATTCCTTCCACCAGGCCACTGGTTTGCACCGCGCGCAGGGCCGCCCCGCACCCGGCATCGTCGGCGGTGGTGCCCGATACGTGGGCTACCACCACGGCCGTGCCCAGCGTGGCCAGCAGCTGGCGCAGGGGCCGGGCGTTGGGGCCGAGCAGGAATGGCTCCCGGTCGGCGGCAATCAGGAAGCGGCGGGGTGGCTCCTGCACCGCCGCGCCGCGCGGCACGACCAGCACGGGATACTGCAGGGTGCGCAGCAAATCGGCGCAGTCGGCCTCCACGCTGGCCCCGGCCCCGCCGGGCTCGGGCTGGCCCAGCACAAACAGCACCGGGTGGTGGCGCTTGGCCAAATCCTGCGCCACCACCGGCAGCAGGTCGGTGGTGATTTCCACCGTGGCCGGCGTGGTCAGGCCCTCGGCCTGCCGGTAGAGGGCGGCGGCCGTTTCGGTTTGCCGGCGCAGCTCATCCTGCCGAAATTCCTCGCCCAGCATCTCGTAGGGGTCAAACATGGAGGCGCGGTTGACGTGCAGCAGCACCAGGGAGGTTTGCAGCGCCTGGGCTAGCGTATCGGCGTAGCGGACGGCCTGGCGGGCTCCCTCGTAGAAACCGGCGAAGGCAATGATGGTCAGTGACGACATGGCAGCAGCAGCTAAGGAATGAGTGAAAAAACCGGGTTTGGGGCAACTTAGGCCGGGGTGTCGGCGCGCTGCGCGGGCAGCAGCAGGAGCGGCACCGGCGTGTGGCGGGCCACGTAGCCAGTCACGCTGCCGGTGAAGAGTTTGTGCAGCCAGCCGTGGCCCTGGTCAAGCAGGGCCAGCACATCGGCCTCCAGCTCATCCACGCCCTGCAGAATGCCCGAGCCCGCCTGCTGCCCGAGGACCTTGTGGAGTCCGCACCGGGGCATGGCCGCCGCCAGCCCGCTGGTCTGCGCGGCCCGCAGCCCGTCCCAGCCGCCCGCCCGCTCGTGCGCGTCCAGCACCGTTACGGCCACGATATCCGGGCCCAGGGCATCGAGCAGCGGCGCCAGCGCCGTTGCGCCCGGGGTCAGCCGGAAAGGCCGGTCTTCCAGGGCCAGCGCCAGCTGCCGGGGTGGGCGCAGGCCGCTGGCCGGCAGGTGCTCGGGCACCAGCAGCACGGGGCAGTCCACGCGTTGGGGCACGGCCAGGACGCGGTTGCTTAGCCAGTCGTCGAGCAGGCCGTCGGTGGTGGTGAGGCCGGCCACGAGCAGCTGGGGCCGGTATTTCTCCACGGCCTGGCTGACGGCCAGGTCCCAGGAAGTGTCGAAAACCTCGGCCGTGGCCGGCACCGGCAGGGCGGCGGCCAGCTGGTCGAGCCGTTGGCTGGTGCGCTGCCGGTACTGCGTGTCGGGCACGGGCAGGGTCAGGCCAAAATCCAGGGGCACGGGCTCCGGGGAATACACGTGTACCAGGTGCAGCTCGGCCGGCAGGGCGGCGGCCAGGGTGGCGGCATACCGGCGGGCCCGCTCCGCGGCGGCGGAGAAGTCGGTCAGAACAACAAGGCTGGAGTTCATCGGAATACGGCAGCTTAAGGGTGGCGGAGGGAACAGTAACCGAGCTTTCTTCAGCTCAGATTCGGCATCCAGTCGGGCACCTCGGGCGCGGCGGCCGGCAGCAGCAGCACGGGCACCGTGGCGTGGCGCAGCACCTGGGCCGTGACGCTCTGGTGAAACAGCCGGCCCAGAAAGCTGCGGGGGCGGGCAATGAGCACCAGCACCTCGGCCTGGGTATCGACGACGGCCTGTAGAATCCCGGCCGCGGGCGTCACTCCCGACTCCTCGTAGAGCTCCAGCGGCTGGTCGGGCAGCAGCCGGCTCAGATGCACGTTGGCCAGGGCCCGCTGGCCCGGAAAGGCCTGTTGCTCGCCGGGCACTACCACGTGCACCACCGTAGTGGCCGCCTGCCAGGCCTGCAGCAGCGCAGCCGCCTCGCGGGTGGTGGCGTTGGGCGTGAACTCCTCGGCATCGACGGCAATGGCAATGCGGCGCGGCAGCTTGGTTAGCGGCGCCGGCTGCTCGGGCACCAGCAGCAGCGGCCGGTGGGTAGTGCGCAGCAGGGCCTGGGCCTGGGTGTGCGGCAAGTGGCCGAACGGGTGGTGCTCCTGGCTCAGGCCCAGCACCAGCAGCAGCGGCTGGTAGCGCCGCACGGCATTGGCCACGGCTTCCGGCAGGGCTTCCACGGCCGCTACCACGGTGGTATCGACGGGAAACGGCAGGTGATGCACCATAGCTTCCAGCGCCACGGCGGCCTGGGCCTGGTCCGTGGCCTGATTCACCAGTACTTCGGCCAGCTCCGGGGCCAGTACTGGCGTGGCGCACTGGTGCAGCAGCGTGAGGTGGGGGCGCAGTGGGGCCGTCAGCAGGGCGGCCGTGCGCACCACGTGCTCAGCGGGGCCCGCAAGGCTGGTCAGGACAAGAATGGAGGGAGGCATAACGAGCGGGTGTGGCGGTTAATCTTCGGCGGGCAGCACCAGCACCGGAATTGGGCTTTCCTGGAGCACCTGGGCCGTAATGCTGCGGTGAAACAGGCTGCCCAGCAAGCTGTGGCGCCGGGCCACCACCACCACGACATCGGCTTCCAGACGGCCGGCTTCCTGCAGAATGCCGCCCACGGCGGTGCGCTGCGACACGTCGTGCACCTGGCTTTCCGTCAGCTCGTCGGCCAGCTCATTGGCGCGAATTTCCTCCAGCACCTCGGCGGCTCCCGGGCGGGCGTGCTCCTCGTCGGTGACGTGCACGATGTCCAGGGTGCCTTGCGTGGCTTCCAGCAGGCGGCGTATCACATCCTGGTGGGAACACAGGCGGAAGGGCTGCCCATCGACGGCCAACAGGAAGCGCCGGGGCGGAAACGAGTCCCACCCCACGGTGGGCACTACCAGCAGCGGGTAGGGCGCGTTGCGCAGCAAATCCATGGCCGTGCTGGTAATGACCTCCTGGGGCGTGGTGGCCGAGCCGGGCCTGCCCAGCACCAGCAGCAGCGGGTGGTGGTGGCGCACGGCCTGCTGCACGGCGTCGGGCAGAAAGCTGTCCGAAATATCAACTTCGGTCGGTACGGGCTGCTCGGCGGCCAGGTGCTGCAGGGCGTGGGTGGTCTGGCTTTCTCCCTGCCGGGTATGGCGGGCGTGGTATTCTTCCGGGGCCAGCAGCCCGTCGCGGCGCACGTGCAGCAGCACCAGCGGGGCCCCCAGCGGCACGGCCAGCTGCGCGGCGTAGGAAAGGGCCCGGTTGGAGACGGCGAAAAAATCGGTCAAAACGACAAGTGAGGGAGCCATAACAGTCAGGTGAGAAGATGCGGAAAATCAGGCGTTCGGGGCTGCCGCGCCCGGGGTGGGCGGTGGCGGCGCGGCCGGGTTGTTGGCACTCAGTTCCGGCGCGGGCTGCCAGTCGGCCACTACCAAAAGCGAGTCGGCCTGCTGGGCCAGGTGCAGCGTGGCCGGGCTCGTAGGCCCCGGCCCGGGCCGCATTCCCGGCCGGTGGGTGCGGGAAGAGGAGAAGCGGGCGGAGAATCTCATGGCGCGTCCTGCAAAGCCGCCGCTCACAAGGAGGGCTTGTCCATCAGCACGCGCAGGTGGTTGTTCACGTCGCGGGCGCCCACTTCGTAGGCTTCGCGGGCCGCCAGCCGCCGCTCCAGCCAGGTATCGACGGTGCCGGTCAGCGTGGCCCGGCCGTTTTCCACCCGCACTTCCACGTCCTGGTCGTGCAGGCTGGCCGACCAGAAAAAGCGGGTGCGGATGCTTTCGGCCAGGGCGTGGTCGGGGTCGGGGCTGGCGGCGTGCCGGGCGGGGGCCGCGCGCAGAAAGTCGGGCCACGCGGCGTCGGGGCTTTCCTGGCCGGCCACCAGCACGCGGTTTTCCACGTCCAGCACGCCATTCACGCTGGCGGCTACCAGGCTGGCCTGCTCCTGCTCAAAATGGTTGTCGACGCGGCCGTAGAGGTACACTTTGCCATTGTGCACGTTTACCGTGAAGCTGAAGCGGTGCACGTAAGGGTCCCGGGCCAGGGCGTCGACGATGGTCTGCTGGATGTCGCCGTCGGGGGAAACCCGCTCGGTGCGCACCTTCAGCAGGTTGTGCACGTCCCACACGCCCACCACGTTGCGGGTATCCAACTCGGCGGCCTGCTTGGCCCGCAGGTTGCTCACGGGTCCGCTCAACGTCACCACGCCGTCGCGCACGCGCACCATCGGGTGGTAGGCCCGCACGCGGGGGTCGAGGCGGAGCACGTCGCGCACGGCCTGGGCAATGGCCTCGTCGGGCTTGGGGGCAAACTTCTCCTGGCGCAGCTCCCGGCCCAGGGCCCAGTACGCCACGAACAGGTCGCGGGCATCTACGCGGGTCGCGCCGGCCTGGTAGGCGGTGGCCACGATGCGGGTTTTTTCCGCCGCCGTGCCCACCGTGCCGGCCAGGTGCACTACCCGCTCGTTGGTGCGCACCTCCACCAGGGCGCTGTTCACCTGAATGTCCCAGTCGAGCTGCTCCCGGATCTGGGTGGTGATTTCCGCGTCGGAGTTCTGGATTTCGCCGCCCCGGATGCGGAGCTGCTCCTCCCGGATCTGCCGCACGCCTTTCACGCCGCGCAACACGCGCAGCACCAGCTGCTTTTCGGCCCAGGTCTGCACCGTGCCGGCCAGCGTCACTACCCCGTCGTGCACGGTGCAGCGCACGTCGTAGTCGTTGGTGGCCGCATCGTCGGTCAGGGCCTGCTCCACGTCGGTCAGCAGCCGGGCGTCGGGCACGTCTGAGGTCTTGATAACCAGCTCGTTGATGACTCCGCGCACCCCGCGCACGGCCAGGGCTATTTCCTCGGCGCGCTCCCGGGCCAGCAGGTTGTCGGCCGAGCCGGTCAGCTCCACGATGCCCTCCCGGGTGGCGACGTCAATCAGGTGGGAGTTCACGCCCTTCTTGGTCAGAAAGAACATGTCGATGGCCGCGGTAATGTCCGCGTCGGCCACCTGCTCGGCCGGGGCCGAGGGCGTTAAGGTTTCAGAAACCAGCATGGGTACAGTAGGTTAGGAGGCAAAAGGAGCACAACATGGCCGGCCCGCGCGCGGCCCCGGGAGCCGGAGCCCGTTAGGCGGCGGTGCGCTGGTGGGTGCCGCGCAGATACATGCTGGCCAGGGCCAGGGCGGCAATCAACAGGGCCGAAAGCAGGAAGGAGGGCGTTATCATAGCGGTAGTCGGTTAGGGGCCGGGTGGCCGAAGGGAAGAAAAGAACTACTCCAAATGACGCCAATCGGGCGGGGTAACGCCCTGACTAACATTATTTTGCTGACTGACTTTCGTCATGTATACTTTCCGGTCGCCTCCGGCCCGGCGCCCACCGGTTGCCGCGCGGCTGGTGCCGCCGGGGGCGCTACAGCTCGTGGGCGGCCGGCTGGTTTTGCTCCCAGGCATCCAGGCTGGCGGCCGTGGTGGCGGCAATGTTGCCCAGCGCCTCCCGGGTCAGAAAGCCCTGGTGGCCGGTCACCAGCACGTTGGGGTGGGCCAGCAGCTCGGCCAGCAGCGGGTCGGCGGGCGGCTCGTGCGAGTGGTCGGCGAAAAACAGGCCCTTCTCATGCTCATACACGTCCAGCCCCAGGTAGCCCAGCTGCCCGGCTTGCAGGGCCGCCAGGGCCGCGCGGGTGTCGAGCAGAGCGCCCCGGCCGGTGTTGATGAGCATGGCTCCCGGCTTGAGGCGGGCCAGCAGCTCGGTAGAAAACAGGTGGTGGGAAGCCGGCGTCAGGGGCGCGTGCAGGCTCACGATGTCGGCGGCCGCGCACAGCTCCGGCAGCGGCACGTACCGCAGGTCGTAGCGCCGGGTAAGCTCCGGGGTCGGGGCCACGTCGTAGCCCAGCAGCCGGCAGCCAAAGCCGTGCAGAATCTTGGCCAGTACCCCACCGATCCGGCCGCAGCCCACGATGCCCACCGTTTTGCCGTGCAGGTCGAAACCCAGCAGCTGGTCGAGGCGGAAGTCGGCGCGGCGCACCTGCGCGTCGGCTTGCCGCAGCTGGCGGTTCAAGGCCAGCATCAGGGCCACGGCGTACTCGGCTACGGCGTAGGGCGAATATTCGGGCACGTTGCTGACCCGCAGCCCCAGCCGGTGGGCCGCCTCGGCATCCACCTGGTCGTGGCCGGCGGCCCGCACGGCCAGGTAGCGCACCCCCAGCGCGGCCAGGCGCTCCAGCACGGGGGCCGCCGCCGTGTCGTTGGTGAAAATCACGACGGCCTCGCTGCCCCGGGCCAGTTCGGCCGTGGTCAGACTCAGCGCTTCCGGCCGCCAGTGCACCGTGTGGCGGTTTGCCAGGGCCGGTTCCAGAAAGGGCCGCTCGTAGTCCCGGGCGCTGAAGATGGTAACGTGCATAGAAAAAGGGAATAAGAGAAAAAAGAAAAGGAACTGCCCGGGGGAAGATGATTACGCTTCCCCCCGGAATTATCGATTATTGCGGCGCGTCTCACACTGCTTTGTAATGGCCCCGACGACTTCTCCACCACCCGGCCCGGCGGCTGGCCGCGCCGAGCGCCGCTTTCTGGCCGGCCCCCGCAGCCGCCGCACCGAGCTACGCTTTCTCTGGACGGTGCTGCGCGAGTTTGTGCGCGGCTTTCGGGCCCTGCACTTCGTGGGGCCCTGCGTGTCGGTGTTCGGCTCGGCGCGGGTGGCCGAAAACTCGCCGTATTATGCCCTGGCCCGGCAGCTGGGCGCGGGCCTGAGCCGCATGGGCTTCACCGTGCTGACCGGCGGCGGACCCGGTATCATGGAGGCCGCCAACCGCGGGGCCCGCGAGGCGGGCGGCCCTTCCGTGGGCTGCAACATCATCCTGCCCCACGAGCAGCAGCCCAACGCCTACCTCGACCGGTGGCTGGCCTGTCGCTATTTCTTCGTGCGCAAAGTGTTGCTGGTCAAGTATTCCTATGCCTTCGTGATTATGCCCGGCGGCATTGGTACCCTCGATGAGCTGTTTGAGGCCCTGACCCTGATTCAAACCAAGAAGATTCTGGATTTCCCGGTGGTGGTGGTGGGCCGGGCTTACTGGCAGCCGCTCACCCTGCTGCTCGCCCAGATGGAGCAGCAGGGCATGGTAGCGCCCCTGGACCTGCGGCTGCTCACCTACACCGACTCGGTGGAGGAGGCCCTGGCCCATATCGAGCAGCACGCCGTGGTCAAGTTCAAGCTGGTAGCCCGGCACCGGCCCCGGCCGCGGCGCTGGTGGTGGCTGGGCGAATGAGCCTATATAATTAGGGAAAAGGCTGGAGCGGGTCGTAGTCCAGCCTTTGCACCACGAAACGGGCGTAGGGCTGGCGCTGCCCGTCGTTTTGCACCCAGCTGCCTTCCAGCACCGTGGGCACCCACTGGCCGTGCCAGTCGCGGTAGTGGGTGGCGCGGCCCTGCCAGGTCAGCAGGCCGGCGTCGCCCTGGTAGCGCTGGGTTTCGAACTCCGTCAGCTCGTCCTGCTCGTTGAAGCGCACCCGGTACGATACGGTCAGGCCCTGGTGCTGCAAGGTGAGGCGGGCCGAGTGCTCGTCCAGGCTGGTCCAGCGCAGGTGGGCGGAAGGCAGCAGGGCGGTGGGCAGCCACACACACTCGCCCAGCCAGCGCAGCAGCTCCCCCTGGTCGTAGTGGGGGCCCTGGCCGTGGAGCAGCGGCACGGCCCCGAGCAGCAGCACGCGCAGGTGGCCGCGGCCGTCCACGTATTCGTCGCGGGCCGTAAACTGCCGGGTGCGGCCCTGCCAGATAAAGCCGGGCGGGTCGGCCCGCAGGTATTGCTCCCCCTCAATAGCAACCCAATCCTTCCCCAAATCGGTTTTGAACTGGCCGGTATGGCGCAGCCGCACGCCGCGCCGGTAGGGCTGGCCCGGCCGCAGCACGCGCCGAAAATAGCGCTGCACGGGGGCCGGCAGCCCCCGCAGCTGTGCTTCCTCATACACCGGGGGCGCGGGGTCGGGGGCCGGGGCAAACAGCCGGGTTACATCCTGCCGCAGCTGCCGCGCCGCCCACGCCCGGCCCAGCCACACGGCCGCCACCGGCAGCGCCAGGGCCGCCGGGACGAGCAGGGCAATGGTTTTCTTTTTCATCTGGCCAGACGCAGTGAGCAGGCGGCGGGAAAACTGTTAACGCGTGGCGGCAGTAGAAACGGCCGGACTTTGCTGGGCCGCCCGCTCGGCATCGGCCGCCAGCGCGGCCAGCGCCGCGCGGTCGTACAGGCGGCCGCGCAGCACCACGGCCCGCACCTGGCGCAGGTTGCGGATGTCGTCGAGCGGGTTGTCGTCGAGCAGCACTAAGTCGCCGTGGAAGTCAACGTCGATCTGGCCCTGCTCGTAGCGGTGCCCCGTGGCGGCGGCCGGCACCACCGTAGCGGCTCGCAGGGCTTGCGCGGGCGTCAGGCCGGCGGCTACTAAGTGCTCCAGCTCGTTGAGTAGGCCGCTGCCGTACCCCTGGAAAGGGTGGGCCCCGCCGGCATCCGACCCGGCTAGTAGCGGCACGCCCTGCCGCTGCAACGTGGCTATCAGGTGGTTCTGCAAGGAATCCAGGGTCCGAAGCTGGGCCTCCTGCTCCGGTCCGCGCGCTGTGCGTCGGTCGGGGCGGGCCTGCTCCCGGTGGCGGCGGACGCCGGCGGGCAGGTAGCGCAACCGGGCCGCGTTGGCCGCCGCTGCGGGAAGTGCGCTGGCAGTGGCTTGCAGCAAGGGCACCACAAATGCTTTTTCCTGCACCAGCGCCTGCGCCAGGTGAGCCGCGCGGCTGGTGCTGAAGGTAGTAGCCAGGGCCGCCTGCCGCAGGCGGGCCAGCTCGGCCAGCGTGGCGCCGGATTGTGCCTTGGCCAGGTAGTGAATCTGGGCGGCTACCAGTTCCTCTTCGCGGCCAGAGCAGCCAAGCAGCAGCTTATCGGCCGGCTCGATGATCTGGTGGCCGGCGGCTACGGCCTGCAGGGCCGTCACCGATTCGGGAATGGGGCCCACCAGCGGGACGTGCCACGTCTGGGCGGCGTCGGCAATGCCCATATAGGCGTCCCGGGAAAGCTGCGGCGACGACTGCAGGGCCCGCCAACCCTGTTGCAGGCGGGCGGTGGCCCATTCTTCGCCCTGCGCGTAGGTGGTCGGAAACGCCCCGGCTTCCTCGCCGAGGGGAGCGTCGAAGGAGGCGCCGGCCAGCTCAATGCGCGGCCCCACGCGCTGCCCGGTTTCCACGGCCTGCACGGTGGCCTGCAAATCGGCCCGCGTGCGGCCCGTGTTCAGCACCCGGATGCTGGTAATGCCGGCGGCCACGCACCGGGGCAGGGCTACCTGCTCTTCGGCGGCTGATGCCAGGGCGTGGGTGTGCCCGTCCCACAGGCCCGGAATCAGGTATTTGCCCCGGCCATCAACGCGCTGCACGGCCCGGCCCGCCGGGGCCCGGTGGCCCACCGACACGATGCAGCCGTCCAGAATCACGACCGTCTGATTCGGCAGCACCCGCTCACTCACCACGTCCACCACGTTCACGTTGGTAATGACCAGGGAGCCGGCCGGCGGCAAGGTAGGGGCCGATTGCACGGGGCGCTGGCAGGCCGCCGGCTGCGCGGTCAGAAAGAGAACCGCCAGGAGCAGAGACGTAATAAGCTGGTTCATGATGCGGTCAGATCAAAGGGTGGATGCGCGGGTAAGCCGCCGAAAACAGCCCGGCCGGCAGCGGGTGACTATTGGTCCGTGCGCGAAAAACAGGCTTGGTAACCAATAGAATACCAGGGCAAAAATACCGCTAAGCCGACGCCGGGAGCATGATGAAAATCAGGTTAAGCCCTAACCTTCGGCATGTTCCGGCCCGGGCAAAGCCCGGTTCTTTGTCCTGCACTTCTTTCCCTATACTTGCTGCGCTATGGCTGTTTCGCTGCTGATTCTGACCGACTTCTTCCAGGCCGCCAACCGGGCCCTGGATTACGCCAGCAACCTGGCCGGGGCCATTGGGGCCCGCCTGGTGCTGCTGCACGTGCGCCGCGACTCGGTGCTGGACCCGGAAATGTTTACCGGGCAGCTGTCCAACCTGAGCAAGGAAGCCATTGACCTGGCCCTGAGCAGCGTGGCTCACAACCTGGCGGTGCCCGTGGTGGCCGAAATCGGGCACGGGCGGGTGGCCTACGCCGTAGCCGACGCCGTGAGCCGGCACCACCCGGCCCTGGTCGTGCTGGGCCGCCCCGACTACTCCGACATGCCCGATGAGCTGGTGCAAAGCACCTCGCTCGACATTCTGCGCACCTCGCCCTATCCCATGCTGGTCGTGCCGCATACCCTGGCCTCGACCAAGCCGCCGCGCCGCCTGCTGCTGGCCGTCGATGGGGAGGATTTTTCGCTGGGCGAACACGCCGGCGCCGCCCGCCGCCTGCTCGCGGCCCTGGATGCCGAGCTGACCGTGCTGCACGTGGCCACCAGGCCCACGCCGGCCGAGCCCGACCCGGCCGTGTGGGACTCGGTGCTGCAAACGGGCCTGGCCGTCGACCTGCCCACGCAAGTGCACACGCGCACGGTGCGCTACCGCAGCGCGGCCGAGGGTATTCTGCAGGTCGCCCGGCCCGAGGAGTTCGACCTGGTCGTGCTGATTGCCCGGCCCCGCAGCTTTTTGGGCCAGCTGTTTCACCAGAGCGTCACGGCCCAGGTGCTGCTGCGCAGCCCCATTCCGGTGCTCGTGCTGCCGGCGGCCGAGTAACGCCCCGCAGTGTTGCCCGTCGCGCTTCTTGCGGTCGAAGCACAAGCGTAAGGCGGAACTGGCGCTGGGCCTAGCGCGCCCCGGCGGGCGTTTTTTCGGGCTGCTGAGCAAGAGCAACGTAGCGCCCCGGCCGGGCCCAATATGGGCCTGCCGGGGCGCTGCCGCGCCTGGGCAAGCTACCGCAGTGGCGAAAATATCGTAGACTTCCGGGACAATGACCCGGTTCTGGTTGTTGCCTTATTCGCTATGCCTACAAACGACTCCTTTCGTCGGCCCGACCTGCTCCGGCTGCCCTACGACGACTACCGCGCCCTGCCCGCCATTGCCAACTCCGACCTGTCGCGCCTGCGCGATGCCCTGAACGGCCGCTACCAGAAATCCTCCTCCCTGACCGGGGCGCTGGGCCTGGGTACGGCCTTCCACACCGCGCTGCTGGAGCCCGAACTCTACCAGGCCGGCCAGCCGGGCATCAACGACACGCTGATCTGGTGGATGGTGGAAGGCGTCAAGCTCAACCCCTACCTGCTGAACCTGCTGGAAAACGGCGTGCCCGAGCCCAGTTGCATCTTCACCGAGCCCACCACCAACACCGTCTGCAAGCTGCGCGCCGACCTGGTAGCGCCCACCACCGACCGGGGCTACACCATCGTGGACTTCAAAACCACCATGGCCCGCGACTACAACCACTTTCTGGCCCAGTGCAGCGGCTACGACTACGACCGGCAGGCCGCTTTTTACCTCGATGCCCTGCAGGCCGACCGATTCCTGCTCGTGGGCGTGCAGAAAGTGGAGCCCTTCAGCGTATTCACGGTAGAAGTGCCGGCGCACATGCTCGACGAAGGCCGGGCCAAATACCTGCGGCTGCTGCGTATGCTGCTGCCCGAAGCCGAACTGCCCGGCTACGTGACCGAGGCCGTGCGGGAAGTGCGCGACGGGCTGATGGGCTAGGCCCGGGTAGGACTGTACCCGCTTCTGACGGTATTATGGCCGCTATTTTGAAAAAAAATAATTAAAAACTGAGGCAATATTTGGTTGTCTTAATTATTGTTTCTTTATTAGCAACGCAAACGACAATAGGCACCCATCATGCAAGTTTTCAGCAGCAGCTTTTTCGCCAATAACTCGAATAATAATCTATTCCGGGAATGGAAGGCTGTTGTTCATATAAAAGAAAAAAGAGCAATGATCCAGTTATAAGCCTTCCATCGTTTTGGAAGGCTTTTTTTTTACCTAACTATTTAATTATTCATTAAACACTATGCTGGAAAAAATAAAAACTGCCTTGTAGGCGGACGGCATTTTATTGCCTTTTCCGTCCCGATTTTCACTGACATCTACATTCAAACAAAACCAAAAACTTTTTTACGCATGGAAACTACCTTCACCCCCGGCGTCCTGACGACGCCCGCCGACTTGCTGAAAACCGAAGAGGCTATCAGCTTCGTCAAAGACAGCTTCGCCAAGGAGCTGAGCCGCCAGCTGAGCCTGGTAAAAGTATCCTCGCCCATTGCCGTGCTCGACGGCACCGGCATCAACGACGACCTGAACGGCATTGAGCGCCCCGTGCACTTCCCCATCAAGGCCCTCGACGAGCGCCGCGCCGTGGTGGTGCACTCCCTGGCCAAGTGGAAGCGCGTGCGCCTGCAGGAGCTGGGCATCGAAGCCGGCAAAGGCCTGCTGACCGACATGCGCGCCCTGCGCCCCGACGAAGACTATTCGCCCATTCACTCCATCTACGTGGATCAGTGGGACTGGGAAAAGCACATTAGCCCCGAGCAGCGCACCATTCCCTTCCTCAAGGCTACGGTGGAGAAAATCTACTCGGCCCTGAAAACCACGGAGTTGATGGTGTGCGAGCAGTATCCTGAAATTGAGCCGGTGCTGCCCGAAGCCATTACCTTCATCTACGCCGAGGACCTGCTCCGGCAGTACCCCGACCTGACGCCCAAGCAGCGCGAGCACGAGGCCGCCAAGGAGTTTGGCGCCATCTTCCTGATCGGCATCGGCGGCGAGCTGAGCCACGGTGAGGCCCACGACGGCCGCGCCCCCGACTACGACGACTGGAGCACCCAGAACGAAGCCGGCCACTACGGACTGAACGGCGACATCGTGCTGTGGCACCCCGTGCTGGAAACGGCTTTCGAAGTATCCTCGATGGGTATCCGGGTCGATAAAACGGCCCTGACGCGCCAGCTGGAGCTGCGCGGCTGCCCCGAGCGCAAAGACCTGCACTTCCACAGCCTGCTGCTCGCCGACGGCCTGCCCCAGAGCATTGGCGGCGGTATTGGTCAGTCGCGCGTGGTAATGTTTATGCTGCGCAAAGGCCACATCGGCGAAGTGCAGGTAAGCATCTGGCCCGAGGCCGTGCGGCAGGAATTGGCCGCTAGCGGAATCGAGCTGCTGTAATTTAGTAAGCCGCAAAAAAGAATAGCCGTGTAAAGAAATTTACACGGCTATTCCTGTTGCTAATCAGTACGAAAGTTAATTTAAAATCGACTGCAACGCAGCTGCGTTTATCGTAATAGCTCCGCCTGATTTCGGGCTTATTTTATTGTATGGTCAGCTTTTTAGAGGAAATAGTCGTGCCGCTGAGCAGCTGTACTATGTATAAGCCCGGCCGCAGATTTAATTTAATAGCTACAGAAGATTGATTGCGCGGCGCTATTTCCCGCAGCAGCTGCCCCCGCATATCCACCACCCGAATGGTATGTACATTCTCGGTGCCTCGCAGCGTGAAATAGCCGTTGGTAACCGGGTTGGGATACAGGCTGACGGCCGAGTTGTCGGCGGGAGTGGTGGCCAGGGTAGTGGTGCGCACGTAGCTGCGGAGCCAGACCAGGGCCGTACGCTCGGTGTTGTCGTCGTTGACGAGCTGCGCACCCTGGGCCGTGCGCCAGTGGCCGGGGCGGTAGCCCCACATCGTGACGCCCTTCACGGCCGGGTGCTCCCAGAAAACCGGGAATACGCGCTGGTACTCGGCCAGCTGCACCTGGTCGTCGAGCTGCCCGGCGGTGTTCACGCCGTCGATATCCAGCTCGGTGATGTAGAGCGGCAGGCCCGCCGAGGCCAGCAGGTTCAGGTTGGCGGTGAGCGTGGCGGCGGGCGTGGGGCGGGTAGAAAAGGCGTGGCCCTGAATGCCGACCACGTCAAGCAGGTTGCGGGCCTTGAGCAGGTTCACGATGTCGAGGTAACGCTGGGCGCTGGCGCTGGTGTTTTCCACGCTGTAGTCGTTCATCATCAGCTTGGTGGAAACCGGGAAATACTGGCGGGCCAGCTGGAAGGATTTGATAATCCAGTCCCAGCCCGTGGCGCCGCTGCCGCCCAGCGCGTTGAGGTAGTTGCCGCCGCCCCCAGTGGTGTTCGGGGGCTGGTGGGTGGGCTCGTTCACTACTTCCAGGAAGTCGAT
The DNA here is from genome assembly GCF_004765605.1 of Hymenobacter aquaticus. Taxonomy (NCBI): domain Bacteria; kingdom Pseudomonadati; phylum Bacteroidota; class Cytophagia; order Cytophagales; family Hymenobacteraceae; genus Hymenobacter; species Hymenobacter aquaticus. The sequence continues at coordinate 336,586 of NZ_SRLC01000001.1, forward strand.
GGCGGGGTAGCGCTGGGCCACGGCCGCAAACCACTGGTTGATTTCGGTGAGCTGCTCGGCGGCGGACAGCGTCTCCATCCAGGTGGGCTGCTGACTGCCCCACACCAGCACGTGCATGCGGAAGGGGTAGCCATTGTCCTTGGCCAGCTTGTAGGCCGCGTCCAGCTCGGTCCAGTTCATCACGTCGCGGGTGCCTTCCACGCTGCCCCACTTGCCGGCGTTTTCGGGCACTACCTGGTTCCAGTAGGCCGTGAAGTTGGGCAGCTGCGGGGTGCTGTACACGCCGCCCAGAAATTTGGGCTTGCCCGTCGCCAGCGGCGGACCCACCGGCGTAAACGGCGGCGGGGGCGGATTGACGGAGCCCTGCTGCCCATTGTCGAGGTTGGTGACGGTGAAGTACAGGCCCGTTTGCCCAAAGACGACTTTGTCGATGTCGAAGCCGTCTTCGCGGGCCCCGAGCTGGAAAATCTGCGTGAGGTTGCCGGCCGTGACGGTAAAGGAAATCGGCGTTTCCGCGCCCCCGATTTTCGACATGTTCACCCATTTCCAGACGTTGCTCTGGGCTGAGCCGGCCCCGTCCACCACCTGGGAGCCGGTGGTGTAGCCCACGCCCGCCACCTGATTGATGGTAATCCAGTCGTTGTCGTTGGTGGGCGACTTGAGGCCGAAGCCGTTGCCGTAGTAGAAGCTGTCGTCGTTGGCCCCGGCGCTGCCCACCCGCACGCGGGCGTAGAGGTCGTAGGTGCCGGGGCCGGGGAAGGTGACGCTGTAGGTGGCCACGCGGGCCGCGGTGCCCGGGTTTTGGGCGGCAATGGTGGCCGTGGGCACCACCGAAATGTACTGCACGCCGGCCTGGATGGGCGAGGTCCAGTCGGTGCCCAGGGTGCCGGTTTCGGCCTGCTGCACCACGGGCGCATTCTGGGCCTGCGCGGCCGTAAGACCGGCAAAGAGCAGTGCCGGGGTAAGAAATAGGAGTCGAGGTTTACGCATGTGGGAGGAAGGATGGAGGTTGAGGTAAAGTATGCGGCGGCGACTTGGCCGGAGGGCCGTTCAAACCGCCGTAGAGACTAAAAATACGGTCCGGAGCTTTCGGTGGAATGGCCTGTAAAGCAGATAATTAGCAGAAAAACTATGCAACCGTTTGTGATAGGGAGTTGCAAACGGTTGTGATAGGCAGGCGGGAGAAAATAATTGTTACTCAGCGTTAGTAAGCGCGCACTCACCCAGTAAGACCCTCAGTAATTACCGACTTGTTGTGGTAGTGCAGTCTGGTGTTCCGGCCACCGGAATCAAAACCGGCCGGACGCAAAAAAAGCCTGTTTACGCGCACCGTACTGGCGCGTAAACAGGCTGAGAAAATGCGTCGGCTTCAGCCGCGGCTTAGAACTCCATAAACGAGGAGAAATCGACCAGCTTGCCGGTTTGAAGCAGCTTGAGCTCCTCTTTCAGGTTGGCCTGGCTGCTGCGGGTCGTGTACTCGGTGTCGAGCTTGGTCAGGTCGGGCTTACCGGCGTTGACCCAGGCCGTGTACCAGTAGTTGGCCGCGGCCTGGGCGGCGGTGCGCAGCTGCCGCTCTTCCATGCGCTTGAGGGCCTTGTGGAAGCTTTCGGTGTAGGCCGCCGTGCGAATGTTGCTGTTGAACACGTTCTTTTTGGGCTGGCCCTGGGCATCAACCTCCAGCACGCCAGCGGCCGGCGTTTCGGTTTGCAGCTTTTTCTCAATGGCCAGCAGCGTATCGGCCGAGGCGTGGCTCTGGGCAATCAGGCGCCAGGTTTCGGCCACCGGGTCCTGAATCAGCTGGGGCTCCTTGAGCTTGAAGTTGTAGGTCTTGCCGAACTTTTCCACCATCTGCGACTCGTAAAAGGCGTGAATACCCTTCTGGCCCGTGAGCTGCCCGTCGTGGTTCTGGGAGGTGTGCAGGGGCTGGGTGGCGTCGCCGAGGTAGTGGCCCAGGTCGGCGGCAATGAAGAGAATGTCTTCCTTGCGGCCGTTTTTCATGGCGGTGGTCAGCTTGCCCAGCATGTCCTGAATAAACCAGGGCAGGCGGCCGTTTTTATCCAGGAAAGCCGGCTCGTACTGGGCGTAGGCCTCCTGCGAGGTCTGGGGCAGCTGGCTGATGGGCTGGTCGCCGTAGTCTTCCAGGTCGATGAAGTGGCGCGGCCCCTCGGCGCGGTCGTTGAGCGTGTACTTGCGCAGGTCGGGCACCACCGACTCCTGCACTATGAAATCGACGTGGTTGTAGAAGAAGGTGCGTAGGGCTGGCGGCAAGGCCAGCACCGCCGCGCGGTTGATTCGCTCGTGGCCCCAGGTGCCCCAGGCAAACAGGATGGAAGGTGCGGTCAGCAGCAGCGCCGTAACGGCCAGCGCGCGGCGGGCCCGGCGGGTGAAATGTTGCATAGTGGGTGGATGTTGAGAACAGACAAGAAGGCAAATGTCCGGGCTTTAGGGCCAGAAAAAAAGCCTTCCGCCCGAAAAGCGCCGCCCGCCGTTTCGGATGCCTTAAGCATCCAATTTCGTGTGGGTTGACTACTATTTTTTGCCTTCTTCCAACGCTTCATCTGCCGGCCCCAGCAGCTGCCGGGCCACTGCGTCGGCGCTGGCCAGGGCGGCTTCCACGGTGCCCATAGCGGGGCCTTCGTACAGCCCTTCGCCGGCAAAAAACACGGTGTCGGCCAGCGGCTCACTCAGCACCCGGCGCGCCCCGGCCGAGCCGACGGTGGCGTAGGCGTAGGCCCCGCGGGCAAATGGGTCGGCGCCCCAGTTCACGACGCGGTGCGCCACCAGCTGGGGCCGGAGCCAGGCGGTAGAGGTGCCGAATAAGTACGCCAACGATTCGAGGGCCTGGGTGAGGACGTCCTCGTCGGGAGTGGCGCGCAGCCGGGCGGCGGCGGGGCCCGCCACCCAGCCCGTGAGCAGGGCGCGCGGGTCGGGCAGCTGGCTCCACCAGGTGGGCACGGCGGCATCCGAAAACAAAAAGCCCAGGGCCGGCATGGCATGATGTAACTCCTTCGACTCCTGCTCCCAGAACGGCCACTCAAATTCCAGCAGCACCTTGACCACCGGCCCAAACCCCAGCGCTTGAGCCGCCGCCCGCCGCTCGGGAATCTCGGGGACGAAGGCGACGTAGCCCAGCGTGCCAGCTTCGGCCTGCAATACGCCCAGCGGCACCGTAACCAGGGCCTGCGGGGCGGAGTAGCGGCGGTTGTGGTCGCACCGGATTTCCACCTGCCCGCGTTGCCACCGGATAGTTTCCACCACGGTCGAGAGCTGAATCCGGCCGCCCGCGTCCTGCACCTGCCGGGCCAGATATGCCAGCAGCGGCCCGTAGCCGCCCACCGGCCGGGGCGAATCCTCGGCCCCGCCCCCCCGACCACTCCGCGCGCAGGGCAAACGAGCTGGCCCGGCGGGCATCGGCCGCGTCGTAGCCCTCGGCGAAGCGCGTCACGGTGAGGCGCAGCTGCTGGTAGTCGTCGCCGGGGAAGTGCGTAGCCAGGAACTCGGCCAGCGGCACGTCGTGGGACAGGGCGTGGAGCTTTTCCAGCAGCAGGGGCATTTCCTCCAGGAAAGTTTCGGTGGTCTGGACCCGGCCGGCCAGCACCTCGTAGGTGTCGCCGCCCATGTCGTGGCAGTCGGTATGCAGGTCGGCCAGCAGCTCGCGGGTCAGGGGTACGTCGCCGTGCAGAAACTCGGCCCCGGCCTCGGTGGGGCCCGAAAAGCCGGCGTCGGTGAAGGTGTGGACCCGCCCGCCGATGCGGCTGCGGGCTTCCAGCACCAGCACGCGCCGGCCGGCCTGGGCCAGGCGGCGGGCCGCCAGCAAACCGGCCGCCCCCGCGCCGATAATCAGAATGTCAGCGTCAAATTCAGTCATAAAAAGAATAGAGAGAAAAAAGCCTCAGCGCAGCAGCCGCAGGGTGGTGTCGAGGCGCTGGGTGAGCAGAATCTGGCGGAGCTGCTGCTGCAACAGGGCCTGCTGCTGGCGCTGCTCGTTGCCCTTGAACAGGCGCACGGAGTAGCGGGTGCCGGCCGCCGGCCGCTGCAGGTTGATGTAGGTGAGCTTGTGGTTGGGGCGGCGCAGTGGCTCACTCTGCTGAATCCGCTCGATGCGCTTGTCGTTGTCGCCGAACAGGGCCTGCATCGGGTTCAGGCCAATGTAGAGGTTGGCGCGGCCGTCCAGGAAGTAGTTGCCGCTGACCTGCATGTTGCTCAGGTTGCTGTTCAGGTTCAGGTTGGGAATCAGCAGCTCGCCCCGGTTGAGGACGAACTCACTGCTGAAGGGCTCGAAGAACAGGTGGCGGGTGCGCTCCTCGCGCATGAATTTCAGGGCCTGCGACAGGGCTTCCACGTTGAGCAGCTCCAGGTCGCGCAGGTCGGCCTTGAGGTAGCAGCGGGTTTGGTCGAGGCGGGGCAGGAAGGCCGAATCCAGGTCGGTGTGCAGGTCGGTGGCGCAGCGCATGCTGCCCCGCACGTTGTCCTGCTCGGGCACGCTGAGGCCAATGGCGGTGCCGGCGGCCAGCAGGTCGGGCAGCTCCACGTCTTGCAGGCGCATCTGCACGTGCAGCGGGTGGTGGTGGCGGTCCACGTTGAGCAGCATGCGGCCCCGCAGCTCAATCGTGCCCTGAAATGCCTGCAACGAGCAGTTATCAACCCGGGCCACCCCGTCGCGCAGGTGTGACTCCAGCGCGAAGCCGCGGCCCCGCACGGCCCCGTAGTTTACCCGGTCGGCCTGCACCCGCACCACGGCCCGCAGAATGCCGTTGGTGAGAATGGAGCCCGGCGCCTGCTGCTGCCGCCGGGCGCGCCGCTCGGCCCGCCGCTCGACCAGCGCGGCCGGCAGCGGCACCGACTTATCCTCCGGATTCAGGCTGGCCAGCAGCAGCAGCAGGCGCTGCACGTCGAGGGTGGCGTAGCGCAGGTCCAGGTTTACGTGGGCGGCCCGCAGGCGGGTGCCGTCCAGCCGGATCAGGGCCGACGCCTGGCCGGTGCCGCCCCGGCTGGTGGCGAAGCTCAGGGCGGGCAGGTTGATTTCGGAGCCGTTTTTACGCATCTGCACCCGCAGCCGGCGGATGTTTTCACTGCCTTCCAGCTGCAGGGTCTGGATGTTCCAGGTCAGCTCGCCGTTGGCGGCCAGCAGCAGCTCGCGCAGGGCCGGGCTGGCCGGGGCGGCGGCCGAGCGGCGCGGCGGGCGGGCCAGGCGGGCCACGAGGCGGCGGTAGTTCATCGTGTCGAAGTCGACGGCCAGGTGAAACTGGATGGGCGCCACCTGTTGCAGCGTATCGGTGGGCCACGACACCCGGCCGTGCACCGTCGCGCCCCAGATGCGGGCCGCCAGCTTATCGAGCTGCACCTGCTGGCCGTCGTGGTGCACCGTGGCGGCTACCTGCTCGAGCGTGTCGGTGGGCAGCACGAGGCGGGTGCAGCGCAAATCCACGTTCAGGCGCACGCCCGGCGGAATCAGGCTGCCGCCCAGGGTGGCCAGCTGGTTGGAGGCCGTGGCGGCCCGCTGCCGGGCCACCTGCCGCGTGCTGGCCGAGGGAGGGCGTAGCAGCTCGCGCAGGCGCTGCACGCGCAGCTCTTCCACGGCAAAGCGGCCGACCACGGCCATGTTGAGCGCCTGGCCGGTCACGTAATCCAGCAGGCCCGTGGTGGTAGCTGAGGCCCGAAACCGCATCTGGTCCAGCACGCCCGAGGCGTGGGAAAGCGTCCAGATACTGTCGCGCAGGCCGACGCGCACGTTCAGGGCGGAGAAGTCGGCCCGGCGGCTCAGCACCACGAACGACGCGTCGCGCAGGGTCACGAAGCCGCGCACCGACAGGCTTTTCTGGGCGACTGCCAGGTCGGTGCCGTCGTCGGTGGGGGGTAGCAGGCCGTGCAGGCGCACGTCCATTTCGGCGGTGCCGTGGCGGGCCTGCCACCGGCCGGGAGCCAGCACGGCGGCCAGCTGGGGCAGCTCGGTTTTGCCCCGGAAGCGCCCACTGACGAAGGGCCGGGAAAAGTCGCGCAGCGTGAGGGCCACGTTCAGCTGGCCGGCCGAGGAGTAGAGGCGGCAGTGCTGCACGGTCAGCACGGTGGTGGTCAGGTTGTGGGCCGGGCCGTTGTCGTAGGTAGCCAGCAAATCCCAGTGGTTGATGCGCCGGGCCGAGCCGGGCCACAGCAGCTGGGCCCGCCGCAGCGAGAAGGTGAGAATGTTGCGCGGGCGGCGGGTGGGGCCGGTCAGCCCCGAAATCTGGTAGCGGATGCGGGCTTTGCTGGGGCTGGTGGCCTCGGCGAAATAGGCCGTCTGGCTGGGCGGCAGCGCGGCCCGCAGCACTTCCATCAGGGGCTGCTGCCCGTCGAACCGGAAGTTGAGGCGGGTGCCGGGCTGGTTGGCAATGGTGCGGTGGGAGCCCCGAATCCGGATGGTGTCGCCGTTGAGCGTGGCCCGAGTGTGGTGGAGCGTGCCCTCGTGCTTTTTAAACTCCAGCGCGTAATTGACCGAGGCCCACACCGGCTTGCGCCGGAACAGCGTGCCCCGGTTGTTGCGCAGATAACTCAGCTCGCCGTGCAAGGTGCCGTGGGCCCGCAATACTCCTTTGGCAATGGTGGCCGACAGGTGAGCCCGCCGCACTTCGGCCCCGAAGGCGCTGTGGGCGTAGTCGTTGCGGGTTTGGATGCGGAAGTGGTGCACCAGCAGGGAGTCCAGGGCAATATCGAGGGGCGGGCCGGTGCCGGCGCTGGTGTGGCGGCGCTTGCCGTGCAGGCCCCAGCTGCGGCCCAGCGAATCGACCCGCTCCCGGAAATCCACGTTCCAGACCACCAGGCGGGTGATGCGCACCTGTTTGCGCACCAGGCTGGCCAGCTCCAGACGCAGGTCGGCGCGGCCCACGGCCAATACCGGGTGCTGCTGGCCAAACGAAGTATCGGTGAGGCTGACGTGGTGAATGGAGGCCGTCAGGTGGGGAAAGTCGCGCCAGGGCGAGAGGGTAACTTCGAACGGGGCCAGCACCAGCTCCGAGTTGCGCCTCACCTGCTGGCGCACCCAGTGCTCCAGCTGCCGCTGACCCCAGCGCGTGCCCAGCAGCCAGCCACCCAGGCCCAGCGCAACAAGCATCAGCAGGAATCCGGCCAGCAGGAAGCGCCGGAAAAGCAACAATTTCATACAGCAGGCCGCTACTTCCGGGTGCGGCACCGCCGCCGCTTTGGTTCAGGCAGGAATTACCTGACATACGGGAAAAGTAAGGCCGTAGCTGCTTCCGGGCAAGGGCCCGGCGGCCGGATCAGGAACAGAAAACGCCGGGCCGGGGGCAACGGGCTTGAAAATCAACCCGGAATAGCCGGCCTACGTTGTAAGCGCAACGTTTGTCGTACCCAACCGCCCGCCGGGCACCCTTCCTGATGACGCTTCCCGCCCCAACCCCCGCACCCGCCGCGCCCACCGACCCGAAAGACAAGTCCCAGCAGCAGGGCCCCACCCCCGATACGGCGCCCACGCCGGCCCCCGCGGCCCCGGAACCGGCCGAGCCCATCGAGCCAGCTTCATCCGATACCGCCGCCGCCGACCCCGCGCCCGATACGGCCGCCGCCAGCGCCGACGAGTTGACCGACCCCGGCGCCAGCTCCACCGACGACGCGCACCCGCTGTAGCCCGCCCCGCCCGATGGAATGCTTTGGCCGGAGCCGGGGTTTTGCCGGAGTTCGCGCATCTTTGCCGCTCTACCTACTCTGCTGAATGAACTACCTGCTGCTTTCCCTGGCTGGCCTGCTGGCGCTGCCGGCCCTGGGTCAGAAAAAACACGTGCCCGCCCGCAAGCCGGTGCACGCCACGCCGGTGCGGCCCGTGCCCGTTGCGGGGCCCCAGCCCATCCTGGTTTCCCTGGCCATGCTGCAGGGCAAATGGCAGTCGGTGGACGACAAGCGCGAGTTCTGGATTGTGAAAGGCACCGAGCTGACGATGCGCTACGTGACCAGCGGCACCAGCACCGACGACGACGTGCTGCGCCTGCAGGTGACGGATACCTGCGCGGCCACCTGCGCAACGCTGGCCGCCCACACCGTGGCCAAGGGCGACTACCTGGCCGTCGTCGACGTGGCCTGTAGCGCCCCGCTGTGCTACAGCGTGGTCGACGTTTCGGCGGCCGCCCTGACCCTGAGCTACACGGCCCGGGGCAACACCCTGCGGTTTCGGCGGGTGAAAGAGGCCGTTGAGCCAAAGCTGCGGCTGCCGTAAAACGAAAAAACGCAATTTTGCCGGGCCGCAGCCGAGGTGCGCCTAAAGTGCGTAGGTTGGCCGGCGCAACTCCCGTGTTTTCTCCCGCCTATTTTTTTACCCCGATGAAGTTTTCCTCCCTGACCCTGGCGGCTGCCAGCGCCCTGCTGCTGGCCAGCTGCAACCAGACGCCTCCCGCCGCCGAGCAAACCAGCCCCGACGCCACCACCGCCACCGCGCCCGCCGCCGATACCGCGGCGGCCCCCGCCGCTGCCGCCGCCGACACGGCCACCGCTGCCGCGACTCCGGCCGCGGCCCCCGCCGCCAGCACCACCGAAAACCTGAAAATCAGCTTCAGCTTCAAGCCCGGCCCCAGCTCCGAAGAGCGCAAAACCAGCGCCCACCTGCTGCTCAAAGGCTCCAAAGACCAGGACATCGACCTGGGCCAGTTCAGCGGCAAGCCCGACGTGGTCGACAAGGCGAAAGCCAAGCTGGCCGGCTTCCCTGGCGACATGCTCATGGGCTTCCGCAGCTACGACCCCGGCTCGGGCACCAGCTACGATCTGGCCGTGATGAACGTGGGCGGCCGTACGCTGCGCATTGTGCAGCGCAAGGTGGAGGAGACGGCCGACAAGGCTCCCGAATTCCAGACCTCGCGCGAAATTCCGCTGCCCGCCAATGCCGTAGTGGCCGTGGCGCCCAGCAAGAAGTAGTTTTTGCGCCGGCCCGGCGCCGCGCCTCCAGCCCGGACGGGGTGAAGCGCTGCGTAAAAAAAGCCCCGCTGACCTAGGTCAGCGGGGCTTTTTGGCGGGGCAGGAGCAGCTACCGTTCCGCTTCGAGCACAGCATATGAATACCTGCTGGTTGGCGTCTTCCAGGGAGTTGCTGCCGCCGGTGGCCCGGGTCAGTCTTGTTTTGTTCCCGGGTGGCGGGTAAGGATTCATCCCGTATTTTTTCTATATTTAGCTGAGGGCTAGCTGCTACAATGGCCTTGCAAAGGTGATTTCGCCGGAAGCTAGCCTTGTTGATCTGGTAAATTGTCCTATTTCATGGTTTACTTTAACTGCGCGGTATGAATCAGAATAACACATTGCTCGGCCCGATGAAAGATGCCGACCACCGGGAAGTAGGCGGGGTGCAGGTCGACGTGGTGCGCACCGGGGCGGCCCGCGTCAAGCGCATCGTGTATCCGGTTGGGTTTCGGTGGTCCCAGAACCTGAAGGCCATTGTGGGCACGCCCTTGTGCATGCACGCCCACGTGGGCTTTCTGGCCCAGGGCCAAATCAATATTCAGTATGCCGATGGGGTGGTGGAAACGTTCGTGGCGCCCCAGGCCGTGGCCATCGAGCCGGGCCACGACGGCTGGGTAGTGGGCGAGGAGCCCGCCATCCTGATTGAGTTTGACTTTGAGCGCGACACCGTGGAGCGGCTCGAATTGCCCCTCACCCACAGCCCCAGCGCCATTTCCTGACCTGCCGCCCGCCGCCCCAACGCCACGCAACCCCGACCAGCACGTCTGGTCGGGGTTGCGGAACGGCGGCCCGGTAGGCGCTACGCTACCCAAGTAAATTCGTCGGCCGAGGGGCCGTAGATATAGGGCAGGGGCACGTCGAGCAGGCGCAGGTACACGGTCAGCTGGCCGCGGTGGTGAATCATGTGGCTGATCAGGTGGCGCACGATTTCGGCCCGGGTCTGCTCCAGCAGTACTTCCTCGCCCCGGCGCAGCGTCCAGAGCACGTCGAAGGCTTCGGCCGGCGCGGCGGTCAGGGCCGCGGTGGCGGAGGCGCCGTTGGTGGCCAGGCGCTCCAGCAGCTCAGCGACGCTGGCCGCTTTGGCGGGGTTTCCCGTCTCAAACTGGTTCAGGTCCAACTCCGTCGCCTGCATGGTCATGTCGATGCCGCCCAGCAAGTCGGCAATGTGGGTGGCCAGCACCGTCAGCGTCATGGATTTGGGGTGGGGCTGCCAGCCGAGCTGGTCTGCCGGAATCCGGGTCAGTAGGCGGCGGGTCAGCTCCAGTTCGTGGTCAATTTCGGAAACCAGGGCCTGGGCAAGGGGAGTGAGGGTGGCAGTCAGCATCTGCGGAAGTAGGTTTGGGGTGAATGATGGCTCAAACCTAGCGGCCCCCAGTGACAGCCCTATGTCAGCAGGCGGCGGGTATGTTGAAAAAAATATCCGCGGCCTACTGCCGGCGGCTGGCGTCGGGCTTAGCCAAAGCACGCATACGCCCTGTGGGCCAGCTCGCGCACCCGCTCCCGCAGCTCCACCGGCGCGACGATGGTGACCTGCCCGGCGAAGAGCAGCAGCCAGCGGGCCAGGTACTCGGGCTGGCCGGTGAGAAAGGTGATTTCCAGCTCGCCCGCGGCCGTGGTTTGCTCCTGCACCGCGCCGAAATGGTGCTTGTTTTCCTGCACCCGGGCCGCCGCTTCCGGGGCGAAGCGCACCAGCATGGGCTGGGCCTGCCGCCCGGCGGCCTGCTGCGCCCAGTACGACTGCAGCGTCTCGGGCCGGGGGGCAAACTGCTCGTCGCGCAGGTGCAGGTTCACGATTCGGTCGAGGCGGAAGTCACGGAACTCCTGGCGCAGCCGGCAAAAGCCCACCACGTGCCAGTAGTGGCCGAAGTAGATGCCGATGGGCTCCAGCTCGCGCTGGGAAGCCGTGCCCTGGTAGCCGGCCCGGTAGTCGAGGCCCACCACGCGCTGGTCGGCAATGGCCGTGAGCAGGCGCTGATGGATGTTGGCGGGCGGCGCGTGCGGCGTGCCGCCGGGCCGCCCGGTGGGCAGAATCGTGATGCGCGGACCCAGATCTTCGAGGTAGTCCCGGTCGGTGCGGCGCAGCACGGCCCGCAGCTTGTCCATGGCCGCGCTGCTGAGCTGGGCCGAGTGCGCATCGGTAAGCCGGCTCACCAGCTTTTCGGCCGTGAGCAGGGCCGTGGCTTCCTCGCGCGAGAACATGACCGGCGGCAGCCGGTAGCCATCGGCCAGGCAGTAGCCCACGCCCGCCTCCCCGCTCAGGGGCACCCCGGCTTCTTCCAGGGTGCGCAGGTCGCGGTAGATGGTGCGCAAACTCACGCCGTAGCGCTGGGCCAGCTCGGGGCCCTTCACCACGCGCTTGGCCTGCAATTGAATCAGAATGGCGGTGATACGGTCGAAGCGGTTCATAGCGGCCGGAAAATTACCGATTCTGCCCGAAGCCCACCGAGTGTACCTTGCGGCGGGGTAGCCGGGCCGCCGGCTTCCGGCAGCTTTCCGGGAGTATGGAGTTGTACCTTATGCGGCCGGCTTTTCTAGAATAAGGTACACATCTGTACCCTATTCCGGCAAAGCTGTTCGGATAAGGTACAGCTACGGGCCCGGCCCGGCCGCCCAAACAAGCCCACCGAAACCTTGTTGGCGAACTTGCGGCCTCGTCCCTGCTGTTGCCAGGTGCTGCGCTGCTTCCAGCTTACTTTCTTTTCTCTACTGATGCCCACTTTGCCAACGATAGATCAGGCCGCTTTTCAGAACTCCTTCGTGGAGGAAATGCGCGGCGACGACTCCCTGCACAACGTGCCCCGGCAGGTGCCGGGCTACCACTACTCCCGGGTGCGGCCCACGCCGGTGGCGGCTCCCCGGCTGCTGGCCTGGGCCGATGAGCTGGCCGATTTTCTGGGCTTGCGCAAGCCCGCCGAGCGGGGCCCGGCCGTGGAAGCCCTGGCCGGCAACCGCGTCACCGACACCATGAAGCCCTTTGCCGCCCGCTACGGGGGCCACCAGTTTGGCTCCTGGGCTGGGCAGCTCGGCGACGGGCGGGCCATTTCCCTGGGCGAAATCGTGGCCTCCGATGGCCGGCCCTGGGAAATTCAGCTCAAGGGCGCGGGCCCCACGCCCTACTCGCGCCGCGCCGACGGCCGGGCCGTGCTGCGCTCCTCGGTGCGGGAGTTTCTGTGCAGCGAGGCCATGCACTACCTGGGCGTGCCCACCACCCGCGCCCTGAGCCTGGTCAGTACCGGCGACGCGGTGGTGCGCGACATGTTCTACAACGGCAACCCCCAGGCCGAGCCCGGCGCCATCGTGGCCCGGGTGGCGCCCACGTTTGTGCGGTTTGGCAACTTTCAGCTGCTGGCCGCCAGTGGGGAGCTCGACAACCTGCGGGCCCTGGCCGACTACGTTATCCGGCGCTACTACCCCGAGCTGGGCGCGCCGACGGAGCCGACGGTGTACGTGCGCTGGTTTGAGGAAATCTGCCGCCGCACGGCCGTCATGATTGCGCACTGGATGTCGGTGGGCTTCGTGCACGGGGTGATGAACACCGACAACATGAGCATTCTGGGCCTGACCATCGACTACGGCCCCTACGGCTGGCTGGAGCCCTACGACCCCGACTGGACGCCCAACACCACCGACTTCGGCACCCGCCGCTACGCCTACGGGCAGCAGCCCAACGTGGGCCTCTGGAACCTGTGGCAGCTGGCCCGGGCCCTGGCCCACCTGGTGCCCAACCCCGAGCTGCTGCGCCCCGCCCTGGATTTGTACTCGGCCACGTTTGCCGCCACCCGCCACGAAATGCTGCTGGGCAAGCTGGGCCTCACCGACCAGGCCGACGCCGCCGACCAGGCGCTGTTTGAGGACCTGAACGAAGCCCTGGCCGCAGCGGAAGCCGACCTGACGCTGTTTTTCCGCCGCCTGTCGCACGCCGCCCCGGCCGTGCTGGCAACGCCCGAGGCAGAAGCGGCAACCTGGCAGGAGCTGCTGGCCGCCGCGTGCTACACCGACCAGCCCGAAGCCCAGCAGAAGCTGCGCCAATGGCTGCCGCGCTACCTGCGGCGGCTCCGGCAGGAAACGGCCGCGCCGGCCGCCATCCGGGCCCAGATGCTGGCCGCCAACCCCAAGTACGTGCTGCGCAACTACCTGGCCCAGCAGGCCATCGAAGCCGCCGAGGCCGGCGACCTGTCGGTGCTGAACCGCCTGATGCAGGTGCTCAAAACGCCCTTCGCCGAGCAGCCCGAACACGACGAGCTGGCCGCCAAGCGCCCCGAATGGGCCCGCGAAAAGCCCGGCTGCGCCACGCTTTCGTGCAGCTCGTAGGCCGTCAAGGATAAGGCGGCTTTCTGCCGCTGACTCTAAAGCTTACCGCGCCCTGAACGCGCAAACGCTCCTTACCGCCGCAGTGGTAAGGAGCGTTTGTATGTTCAAGACTAACCGGGAAAAGCCTGCTGCGCGGCTAAGGGCAGCGCGGGGCGGAGTTGGCCTGCAAGATGCCGCCGGCTAGGCAAGTGGGGTTAGCGGTAGTCCTTGTCCTTGAGCTTGCCCATAATGGCCCCGGGAAAGGCGTGGCTGAGGTCGTAGTCGACCAGGGCCGCGTAGAGCTTCTCGTTGTTGAAGCGGGCCAGCTTACCAATGCCCACGCCCCCGAATACGCCAAATAAAAGGCCCCAGCCCAGCGGCGTCACCTCGACGGTGGTCGTGCCCGAGTCGGTGGTTTTGGTGCCGGTTTGGCTGGCTACGGCCCCGATAACGCCGGCCCCGGTGAGCAGCCATACCACGCCGCCCGTATGCTTGCGGCTGAACAGGTGCACCACGGCGCGGGCTTCTTTGTCGTCGGCGTAGCGCTGGTAGAGGTAGTCCTTGTACTTCTGGCCTTTCACCTGGGCCGGCCGCAGCAGCGGGGTGGCGCGCGTGGCCACGGAGGGAGCTGCGGGCCCGGTTTCGGCGGCCGGGGTAGTGGTTTGGGCGAAGCTGCCCACGCTCAGGCTGCCGACAAAAGCAGCGGTAATGATGCTGCGACGTAAAAATGACATCAACTAAGGGAGTAAAGAGAGGAAAAATCGGGAAGGCAATGCCGCTAATATACCGGGTTTTGGCCCAGGCTTCAGGACTCTTTTCCAGTTTGGTGCCCCGGTCGCGGCGGCGGGCCCGGCGTCAGGACCAGTTGCCGAGCAGGCGGCGCAGCAGCACCAGCTGGCCCATGTGGTAGGAGGTGTGGTCGGCGATGAGCATGGCCTCGCGCAGCAGGTTCTGGCCCGTGCCGTGGGGCAGGGGCGCCAGCAGGTCGCGGGCCGGGTCCTGGAGCAGGGCCAGAAACTGGTTCCGGTCGTGCCGGATACTGCGGAGCGTGGCCTGGAAGGTGGCTTCGTCGGCTTCGTTAGCGGCGGCGGGCCAGTAGCCGGCGGGCCACTCCGGGGAGCCGTGGGTGGCGTCGCGGCAGAACTCCAGGATATCCCACTGGGCAATGCGGATGTGCTCGACCAGCTCCCAAAGCGTGTAGGGCACCTGGGGCACGCGGCGGTTGAGGTCGGCGGCGGGAATGTCGGCGCAGGCTTCTTCGAGCGAGGCGTGGGCAAAGCCTTTTTCGAGCAGGCTTTTCAGCTCGGCCACGATGGTGGCGCGGGTGGATGATTCCATAAGGAGAAGAGCGGGGAAGCAGGATAAAACTACTGGGCCAGCGGCGGCATTCAGCCGCCAAGCCAGCTCAAAGATGCGCACAAGCAAGCGGCCGGAATATACAGGTGCCGGCAATTAATTCTGTACTTTTCAACCCTATCTGTTGCAACGACTCTTTACTACAGCCATTTTTTACCAGCCCATGAAACCGACTTATCTACTCCTGATGACCGGTCTGGTGGCCGCTTCCTGCCAAAAGCAGGCCGCAGTCGAGCCCGCTGAAGTGCCGGACCCGAACTGGGTGAAGCTGGAAATTTCCACTGAATTTTCCAGTGACGCGGCCTATTCCGTTGCGGGCGACCTGGACCGGACGCTGCTGGTGGCCACCAAGCAGAAAGTGTATGCCTCCAGCGACCAAGGGAAAACCTGGCGGGAAAGCCACGACTTTAATGGCCCCGTCCCCGGCCTGCTGCAGCGCCACGACACGGTATTTGCCCTGACGTTCACCCAGACCAATGCGCTGGGCCAGACGGTAGCCTCCTTCGCCGACATATATACCGCCGACTTTGGCACCACCTGGCACTACACCGCCGAGAACTACGCCTACGACGAGTATCGCACCATGAGCCGGCCCATCGGACTGGTAACCACGGCGGCTACTACCACCTACCGGATCCGGGAAAACTCCAAGCCTATGCCCAACTCCACCTCCCGGCTAAATACGGCTTCTGATCTGCTGCGGCTGGCGGGTGCGGTCCAGAAGGAGCTGGGCTTACCCGCCCGGCACTACCTCAACAACCTGCACCTCGATGCCCAAAACCGCCTGTACGTGGCCGCTTCAGGGCTGCGCTTCGATGCCACGACCGGCGAGGCTATTCCGCCGGAAAAAGGCAAAAAGCAGCCGGCTATCCTCTACGTGTCGCGCCAGCCGCACCCCTAGCGGTAGGCATCCGCCCTTGGGCTTTTACCCCCGCGAAGCCCCCGGCATGTGCCGGGGGCTTTGTCGTTATTGCCGGCCTCGGCCACTGCCCCGGCTGAAAGCAGACTGCCGGCTTGCTGCAACCCCGGAGCATAATGGCGTTACATTTAGCCTGCACCACCAACTCTACTTCCGTGAAGCACCTGTTTTTGTCGGCTACGCTGGCGGCGGCCCTGCTGGGCCCCCTAATGAGCCACACCGCCGCCCCCGCCGCGGCCGATTCGCCCCAGCTGGCGGCCCTGTTCGATTCGTACTGGGACGAGCGCGCCCGCCTCTACCCGGTGGAAGCCACCGGGCAGGGCGACAACCGCTACAACGACCAGCTGCCCAACGACGGCACCGTGGCCCACCGGGCGGCCCAGCGGCAGTTTTTTGAGCAGTACCTGGCTAAGCTCAAGCAGTTTGACCGCTCGAAGCTCTCCGACAACGACCGGGTCAGCTACGACATCTTTCTCTACGAGATGCAGATGCGCCTGGAAGGCCTCCGGCAGAACAGCTGGATGATGCCCTTCACCCAGTTCAGCGGCCTGCCCATTGGGCTGGCGCAGCTGGGCGCGGGCTCCGGCAACCAGCCCTTCAAAACTACCCAGGACTACGACAACTGGCTGAGCCGGGTGCGGGTCTACCCCGTGTGGGCCGATACGGCCATCAGCAACTTCCGGCGCGGCATGCGGGCCGGCGTGGTGCTGCCCCGGCCCCTGGTGGAAAAGATGCTGCCCCAGCTCCAGGCCCTGGTCACGCCGGACCCCACCAAGAGCATTTTCTACGGGCCGGTAGCCAAGTTTCCGGCCGGGGTGCCGGCCGCCGAGCAGCAGCGCCTCACGGCCGCCTACCAGCAGGCCATCCGGGAGCAGGTGGCGCCCACCTACCAGAAGCTGCACGACTTTCTGCAGAACGAGTACCTGCCCAAGGCCCGCACCAGCACCGGCATTTCGGCCGTGCCCGGCGGGGCCGACATGTACCGCTACGCCGTGCGCTACTGGACCACCACCGACAAAAAGCCGGAGGAAATCTACCAGACGGGCCTGGCGGAGGTGAAGCGCATTCGGCAGGAGATGGAGAAAATCAAGGCGGAGACGGGCTTCAAGGGCGACCTGAACGCCTTTTTCGCTTACCTCAACACCGACCCCAAGTTCATGCCCTTCAAAACGGCCGACGAGGTGCTCGGCGTGTACCGGGGCATTCAGGCCAAGATTGACCCCAACCTGAAAAAGATGTTTGGCCGGGTGCCCAAAACCGGCTTCGAGGTGCGGCAGACGGAGGCTTTCCGGGCCGCCTCGGCCTCGGCCCAGTACAACCGCGGCCTGGCCGACGGCTCCCGTCCCGGCATTTTCTACGTGCCCATCGTCGATGCCACTAAGTACAACGTGACGCGGGGCATGGAGTCGTTGTTTTTGCACGAGGCCATTCCGGGCCACCACTACCAGATTGCCTTGCAGCAGGAAAACGAGCAGCTGCCCAAGTTCCGGCGCTTCGCCTTCTACAGCGCCTTTAGCGAGGGGTGGGCCTTGTATACCGAGAGTCTGGGCCGGGAGCTGGGCCTCTACACCGACCCCTACCAGCGCATGGGCGCCCTGAACGGGGAGATGCACCGCGCTATCCGGCTGGTGGTCGACGTGGGCATGCACACCAAGAACATGACCCGGGAGCAGGCCATCCGGTACATGATGGACAACCGCGCCATCGACGAGCAGGCCGCCACGGCCGAAATCGAGCGGTACATGGCCTGGCCGGGGCAGGCGCTGGCCTACAAAACCGGGCAGATGAAGATCATCAGCCTGCGCGGCAAGTACCAGAAGCAGCTCGGCTCCAAGTTCAAGCTCAGCGCCTTCCACGACCAGCTGCTGCAAAACGCGGCCATGCCCCTGGACCTGGCCGAAAAGTCGATGGACGCCTGGGCCGCCACGCAGAAGTAGGTAGCGCGGAGGGCCGGGAGTCGTTGTTTACCCTGTCATCCTGAGCCCCGCGAAGGACCTTCCTCGCCTCAGTGACAAACACGAATCAATGTGCAAAGCCCTTTACCGCTGGCGTGGTAAAGGGCTTTTGTGCGTTGGCAACAAACGGTAGTGGGGTAGGCGAGGAAGGTCCTTCGCGGGGCCGTAGGGGGGAGACGGGCGGGCGGGCGGGCGCCTCACCCCGCGCGGACGGGCGCCTCACCCCCCCGGCCCCCTCTCCGAAAAAGGAGAGGGGGAGCCAGGCGAAACGTCTTACAGGAGTGGGACTCTAAGCCCCTCTCCTTTTTCGGACTCTGCGCATCAAGCAGATGCGGGTTGGGGTGAGGCGCAACGGCAGCACGCGAGATGCTTCGGCTGCGCTCAGCATGACGGGCTAAATACTACTGCTTGGCAGATCAATACCTGTGTAGAAACGCCTCGTGACGTGAGTTGCGGGGCGTTTTGGTGGGTGGGTGGCGGGGGAAGGGTGGCGACGTGCGGGAGGCAAGTGGCGGGTTGCGGGAGAGGTCTGGCGGTGTGCGGGTGATAAGTGGCGGGCTGCGGGAGATAGGTGGCGGTGTGCGGGTGACAAGTGGCGACGTGCGGGAGACAAGTGGCGGTGTGCGGGAGACAAGTGGCGGGCTGCGGGGAATAGGTGGCGGCGTGCGGCGGATGGGGTGGAGGTTAGAGAGAAAATGGGTAGCTTTTGCAGCCGGTCGTGATGAGCCGGATCTAGTTCACCCTTATTTATTTACCAGTTGCTTTATGAATACCAAACAGCAGAATCAGGTCACGATGTATGGAGCGGTGCTGCGCTTCCTGGAGGAGGCGGGCAGCCCGCTGATGACCATTAAGCGGATTGCGACGGGGCGGGCGGCGCTGGCCGGGCTGGTGGCCCGTATCGGGCAGACTATCGCCGCGCAGGACCACACCACGACGGAGGTGACGCGGGACCGGCAGGCGGTGAAGGCGGAGGCGGCCCAGAAGGCCGAGATACTACGGTTGCTGACGGTGGCCCTGACCTCGGACGCGGCGCTGCGCGGGGAGCTGCGGGAGCCCCTCAGCCGGGTGGTGAAAGCCAAGGATGCCGACCTGCTGGCCTACCTGACCAAGATTGACGCGGCCCTCGACACGCTGGCCCCGGCCGACCTGGCCGACGCGGGCTACGACGCGCGGGTGCGGCAGACATTGCGCGCCGACCTGACGGAGCTGACGACCACGCAGGGCGCGGCCCGGCAGATTGAGACGGGCACGAGCACGGCCACGGCTACGCTGCCGGAGCTGCTGGCGGCGGCCAAGGAAACCCTGGAAACGGCCCTGGACCCCTTCGTGAGGGCCCAGGAGCTGGCCCAGCCGGAGCTGGTGCGCCAGTATGAGGCCGTGCGGATGCTGGTGAAAACGGCGGCCCGGCGCAAGGCCGAGTACTGGGGCACGGCCCAGTACGGCAAGCCGGTGCTGGTGTACGACCGGCGCGAGGCGGGCGTGGTGGCGCCCACGCTGGGCAACCGCAGCGGCAAGGGCCTGACACTGCGCTTCTACACGGCGGTATCGGCGGGGGCGGCCCCGGCCCCGGGGCAGGGCGTGGTGGTGAAGCACAAGACGGACGCGCACCTGTCGGACTACAGCAAGCTGGGCGCGGCGGATGCGCCGTATCTGCTGGTGGTGCTGGAGCAGGTGGATGGGGAGGGGCGGTGGGTGGTGCGGTAACCCCACCCCCCGGCCCCGGGACCCCACCCCCCGGCCCCGCATCTGCTTTATGCGCAGAGTCCTCCGGGAGAGGGGGAGCCTAACGATTTTTGGGTATGAGAAAGGCCCCGGCGCGGTTGCGGCGGGGCCTTTTTTGGTTGGAGGCTGCACGCTTGAGTAGCTGTGCTGCGAATTGGAGTGGCCGCTTGTGTTGTTTGCCCGGCTGTCGGAGGACGTTAGCGGTACAGCTGCTCTGGCGTGGTGGTCACTCAGGGGAAGTATGGTAAAGATAGATAACTGTATGACGACTTAAGGTTAGCTGAATGTAGTGATATAGTTAAACTATTAATTGCGAATATAATGAGGGTAATGTGTCATTTATGTTAGATTTGTATTGCGTATTAATATAGATACGTGTCAATAAATATAATTACGATGGGAGACTTTCTTGCAAAATTCGAGAATTTTATATTTGATATATTGGGCTTGGCTTTGCCTGGTCTAATATTGCTTGTTTTTATTGTTTTTCCAGCTTATTTGTTTGACTTTGATTCAATATATTGTCCGGAAATTAAATCTTCAGGATTTATTTCTTCTCTGTACTATCTGTCTATATTATTTAAAGATGAAATTAAATTTGATAATATGAATCACATTGTTTTATTCATACTTGCATGTTACATGATAGGGCATGTTGTGAAGGTGTTGTCTATAATTTTATATGAATTAATGGTTGCTTTGTTTGATAAAGGTATAAATATTGTTTTCAATAATATTTATTACCGAGTGAGATATGAGTTTTATATGGATTGGTGGTTTGTAACAGGTAGAAATTTTAGAACAACAATATTTTATATTATTATAAAGAATTTTATACGATTTATAAAGAATACTATAAAGAAAATATTTTCTTTTAAAGGTGAAAAATATGATTTGAATAATGAGATTATGAACAAAAAATCCATTGAAATTATCAATAGAAAGTTAAACATGTCTTTTCCTCGAAACTGGTATTCAACGTACAAACTATCGGTAATAATTAGCAATCAAGAAAATCTTAAGTCTCTGGCTGGTAACTATTTGTCTAAATATAACTTATATCGCTCACTGTCGTTCATAAATTTGGTTATATTTGTATATGCATGCTTGTTCTTTTCCTACTTTTCGCCTTATCTAGATAAAGGGATTTTGAACATCAAAAACTATATTTACACTATTATTCTTGTATTGTGGTTTGTGTTTAATTATAAGTACAAAAGATATTGGACCCTTTGTGGTAATGAATCCCTCGTTTCGTTATTTTATTTTTTAAACAAGGAAAAACTCAAAGCGAATGAAATCCAATAAAATTTTATTCTTGGACACTGAAACTGGTGGTTTGGATCCTGAGATAAATAGCTTGCTATCTGTTGGTTTTATAGTGTGGCAAGAAGGTAAAATCTTGGATGGTATAGAAATTTTGATTAATGATGAAGTGTTGAATGTGAGTGAGTATGCCTTAAAAATAAACAAAATTAATATTGCTGATCACAGAAAAAATGCTTTTAAGTCTGTTGATGCTATAAATAAAATAAATGAATTTATTTCTAAACACTTTAGTAAGACGCATCATGTTACATTAGCTGGTCATAACGTTGGTTTTGATGTTTCTTTTTTAAGAAAATTTTATGAAATAAATAAAATATCTTTTAAAGATAGATTTTCTCATAGATACATCGATACGTCATCTATTATTAAATTTCTGTATTTATCTGGTGTGCTTGATATAGATGTTAGCTCGTCAGATGCAGCATTTAAATATTATTCAATTAATGTAGAGGGTAGGCATTCAGCGCTGGGAGATGCTACTGCTACTGCTCTTTTGTTTAATAATCTAATGCGTGAAGTGGATAAAAGCAGGAAATATATTTAATCGATTTTCGATGTATTTATATTTGATATGTTTGTAAGTAAACTGCAAAAAATATAATAACCAGCTTGCGTGTAATATTTGCAATGATAAATATATTACGTATGAATTTAATATGAAATTAACGCTTGGATTAATTGTAGTTGGTCTTTTTGGTATCAGTAATACATTTGCCGTAGTCACTATTAATGAATGAAAATAGAAGGGGAGTTGAAGATGGAATCAATAGATAGTATTTTTTTGATTTAAGCGAATTTAAAATGATTCAATAGTGCAGTAATTCATAGTATATTTTATCGTTGTCTGAACTTTCCAAATACGATTATTATCTGATGTTTAGGATATTATCTGCCGTTGAGACTGTTGCCCAAACTAATCGGAAATAGTTCAGACCCGTTTAGTAGGGCTCAAGAACTGGCTTGCTTAGCCGAAGTTAGTACCTCGTACCTCTTACTTCTGGTTTCGAACTGCTTTATGTATAGCGGCCGCTGGGCACGAATGCCTCCGGGCAGGGCTAGGATAAGTCGCCATTGATTCCCGGTCCCGGACGTGGTATATTTAAGAGTTGCCGCTGACCCGGGACGGACCTGTGCCGCATCGGCGGGAGGCGGGAGGCGGCTGGGGTTTTGGTCGTTGCCGGGGTGCCGGGGTGCGCCGACCCACGGCCCGCGCCCGGGGCGGCGGGGGCCTCTCACGCTACTGCCGCTGGTTATGATGCTCCAGGATTTTTTGCCCAGCCCGCCGCTGCGTGACTACGTCCGGGTTATCCAGGTGATTCACTTCGTGTTTCCGGCCGGGGCCGTGCTGCCCTTCAAGGCCTACCCGCCCCGGCCCGAGCAGTGCCTCGCGTTTTACCCGCGCGATGCCGAGGCGGTGGCCTACGCCGGCGGGGCGGCCCGGCAGCAGCGGCCCCGCGCGGCCCTGATCGGGCAGCACGCGGTGGTGAGCAACCGCTACGTGGGGCGCGAGTTTCTGGCCTTGCAGGTGGTGTTGCAGCCGGGGGCGCTGCACCGGCTCACGGGCATTCCGCAGCCGGAGCTGACCAACACCTTTGTGGATGCCGAGGCCGTGTGGCCCACCGAGCTGCGCTGCCTCAACGAGCGGCTGAGCAGCACCGAGTCGCCGGCCGAGATGCTCACGCACATTGAGGCGTTTCTGCTGGAGCGGGCGCGGCGGGTGCGACGGGCGGCCCACCCGGCCGATGCCGTGGCCCGGCTGCTGCTGCAACCCCAGGCCCCGGCCTCCCTCGACGCGCTGGCCGACCAGGCCTGCCTGAGCGCCCGCCAACTCGACCGTAAGTTCACGGAGCACATGGGCGTGGGGCCCCGGCTCTACGCCCGCATTGCCCGCTTCGACCGCGCCTTCCGCCTGAAAAACAGCCACCCCCAGCTCGACTGGCTCAGCATTGCCCTGGCCTGCGGCTACTACGACCACCAGCACCTGGCCAAAGACTACCGGGCCTTCACGGGCCAGTCGCCGGGCGACTTCTACCGCCAGGATACCCAGGCCCCGGAGCGGCATTTCGGCCTGCTGGAGCGGTAGGGTAGTGGGGGGGCACTGCGGCCCGATAGCCCGTCATGTCGAGCAGAGCGAGACATCTCGCGTGCTGACGTCGCAGGAGTAATCAAGAGGCTGTTTAGAAAGTCGCCTAAAACTCGCTGGAACGTCATGCTGAGCATGTGGCGCATCAAGCCAGGAACGAAGCATCTCGCGGGCAATGGTACTCAGAGAAGTTTCCAGTGGGGTACATCATGTAGAGACGCAAGATGTTGCGTCTCTACCTCCTCTGCCAGCCCGGGAAGTGCTCTGATTACCATTGCCCGTGAGATGCTTCGGCTTTCGCCTCGGCATGACGTTCTGTTTGGGCGTCGGCGGAAAAACGTCTATTTCTTACCAATACGCCGGGGCGCGGCGGGTGCATGTTTGCGGGGTATGTATCACCTAACCCTGCTG
The DNA here is from genome assembly GCF_004765605.1 of Hymenobacter aquaticus. NCBI lineage: Bacteria > Pseudomonadati > Bacteroidota > Cytophagia > Cytophagales > Hymenobacteraceae > Hymenobacter > Hymenobacter aquaticus. The sequence continues at coordinate 359,587 of NZ_SRLC01000001.1, forward strand.
ACTATGAAACGCCGTCAATTTCTGGTTACCGCTCTGGCCGCTACCCCGGCCGTGGCCCTGGCTGCCTTGCCCGGCCTGCCGCCGCTGCCCGACGAGGCCGCCGCGCCTGGTCCTGCCTTTGTGGTGGGGGCGGGGGTGGGGCGCTTTCGGGAGAAAACCCTGGTGGGGCCCAATCCCAACGACATCAAAATCTCCACCCGGGATACGGGCGGGGCCTTGTCGGTTTTCGAGTACACGGGCGTGGCCAAGGGCGGGCCGTCGTTGCACGTGCACCTGCGGCAGGATGAGATTTTCTACGTGCTGGCCGGGGAATACCTGTTTGTGGTGGGCGAGGAAACGCACCAGCTCCGGCCCGGCGACACGATTTTCCTGCCCCGGCAGGTGCCCCACACCTGGACCCAGCTCACCGACGCCGGCAAGCTGCTCTACTGGCTGCAACCCGCCGGCCAGATGGAGGACTTTTTCCGGACCATGCCCACCGGTCCCACGCCCCCGACCCTGGAGCAGCGGCAGCAGCACTCGTTGCGCTACGGCATGAAATACCTCGGGCCGCCCCTGCCCATCAAGGCCTAGGCCGCGGGCGGGCAACCTGCCGGGGTGGGCACTGGACTACACCGCCCCGACAGGCTTCGTCGGCCGTTGTGCGGGGGGCTGACGATTTTGGGCATGGGAAAGGCCCCGGCGCGGTGGCGGCGGGGCCTTGTTTGTAGTGGCCCCGCCGAGCAACTGTGGAGCCTGCGGGGGATGAGCAGGCTTCGTTTTCTATAGCTGCACGGATAGTTGCCAGCTGGAGGACTTGGCCCGGCTGATGATTTCCGGCACTGTGGTCATGTAAGTTTCACCCGTGAGGTTATTGCGCAGCGCTACCCGATGACGGGAACCGAGTGCGTCGGCGGCGGCTATTTCGCTTTCGGTCAGGCCACCCGGTTGGCATCGAACACGCGCAGGGTGTCCTGGCCCTTGGGCGAGATATTGACGCGCCCATCCGCGGCGGCCGTGCCAACGAAGAAGATGTGCTGTTGTTCGATGAAGGTCTGAATGTCGGCGTTGATGCCGGGGTATTGCTTGCCCATGCGGAAGAAGCGTTTAGCAGTAGGTCAAGGTAGAATAGGTGGGCGCGGGGCGCAAGAGAAGAACAGGTAATGAGTGTTTTTGTACTAGGGGAGCAAATAAGCCAGCCAGAAAGAGTAACCTATGCATCCTAGGCCTCCAAGCATAAGAACTATAGGACTGTAACTGTTAGCATAAGAGCCAACAGTAAACTCTTCGGGATTGGTCTGATTGTAAACTATGTCAATAGATTCACCTTCGCGGTAGCGGCTATCAAATTTATCAACGAAAGTCGTAAAGCTTTTAGAAATCCAACGTTGATCGGCAGTCACGAAACGGATAGAGTAGTGGAATAGACCTTGATCATCAAATAGCTTTAGCCAAGAATTATCAATGACACTAGTGACGATGCCAGTGGTTTTCTGACCGCACCGGGCTAAGTTCTCATGTTTATTGCGCAGTATATTGCCCCGCAGTAAGCACATTGCACCTACAGAAAACCACAGGAAGAGTTGAATTTCAGGGGCCATTTTGCAAGTTACTCGCGTTTTAGCGCTTCCCGGATGCCGCTTAGGCCGCCGGCAATGTTTTCCAGTTTCTCGAGCATTTGGAGGAGCTGGGCGGGGCCGGAGTGGCGGAGGTTGTCGAGGTAGGTTTGCTTGATTTGCTGCCAGCGGGCGGCTTGCTCGGGGGTGAGCCAGCCGAGCAGCTCGCGCAGCTTGAGCAGGTTGGCTTCGGTGGCGCTGGTCAGGGTTTGGGCTTCGCTTTCGTAGTGGGCGGCCAGCAGGTCCGTTATTTCCTGGTCATTCATCACGGGGCGGACTTTCTCGGCCAGCTTGTTCATGTTGCGGTAGGAGCCCTGCAGCTTGAACGGTGGCTCGGTGCGGTAGGCGTCGGCCTGGGCGGCGCTGGCAATGTAGGCGGCATTTACCTGGGCCACCACGTCGCGCAGGCGCAGCAGCTGGCCGAGCACCGCTACGTACTCGTTGAGCTCCTCGGGGGAGTGGTTTCCCTCGAAGCTGAGGCCGTCCTGCTGGCCGGTTTCGGCGAGGCGGATGAGGGCGGGCACGTCCTGGGGGCTTTGGGTGGCGAGGCGAGCCAGGGCCGTGTTGCTGGTAAGGGCGTTTTCGAGGTAGGAGAGGCGGAATGCGTCTTCGGAGCCGGCCGTGAGGATGTCGCCGAGGTTGTAGATGTCGGCGCGGTTGGCCAGCATGTCGGGCAGCTGGAACACGTCGCCGCTTTCGGTGTAGGGGTTGCCGGCCATTACCACGGCCACTTTGCGGCCCCGGAAGTCGTAGGTGCGGGGGCGGCCCTGGTACACGCCCTCAATCTTGCGCTGGGCGTCGCAGAGCGAGATGAACTTCTGCAGAAACTCGGGGTGGCAGTGCTGGATGTCGTCGACGTAAATCATCACGTTGTCGCCCATCTCGAAGGCCAGATTCAGCTTCTCCAGCTCCTGCCGCGCCCCGGCGTTGGGGGCCTGGGCGGGGTCTACGCTGGTCACGGCGTGGCCGATGGCCGGGCCGTTGATTTTCATAAAGATGAGGCCCAGGCGATTGGCCACGTACTCCATGAGGGTGGTTTTGCCGTAGCCGGGCGGCGAAATCAGCAGCAGCAGCCCCATCAGGTCGGTGCGCTTGCCCTCGCCGGCCGTCCCGATCTGCTTGGCTAGGTTGGCCCCGATGATGGGCAGGTACACTTTATCAATCAGCTGATTGCGCACGAAGGACGTGAGCACGCGGGGCCGGAAGTCTTCCAGGCGCATTTCCTCGGCGGCCCGAGCCAGCAGCTGCTTTTTCGTCTCCTGAAACTGCTCGAACTGGGCCACGGTGGCGCGGTCGTAGTGCAGCAGGCGGCGGCGGAAATCGGGGAAGTTGAGGTGGTATTCGTTTTTCGTTGTTTGGTTTTCGTTGTTCGTGGTGATGCGCGGGTGGGTGCCCTGGAAACCTTCGAGGGTTTCGGTGGTGGGCGTGTGGACTACGCGGGCGGGGTCGAAGGTGTGGGTGAGGAGTAGGACGGCGGTTTCGAGGACCCCACCCCCCGGCCCCCTCCCCTCCGGGAGAGGGGGAGCCTGATGATTATCGTTGGTGGGATTTTGTAGTTGGGTTAGTGTTAAACCAGAGCCGTCTGCTGACGCGAGGCTCCCCCTCCCCACCGGGGAGGGGGTTGGGGGGTGGGGTCTGGCCGCCTGCACCCACTGGCGCACCAACTGGAACTGGGCTACGGGCTGGTCCTGGAGCTGGGTGATGGACTGTTGGAACAGGTCGGTGGCGTGGCGGGCGTGGAGCTGCTGCTCGAACTTCTGGTAGAGGTCGGCGGCTTCGTGGGAGATGATGAAGGAGCCGGTGTGGGTGAGCTCGTGAAACAGGTAGTCTCCGGCTTCCTGCACCTGTTCTGGCGTGAAGAGGCCGGTTTGGGCGGCAAAGGTTTCGACCGCGGCTTGCAGCTCGGCTTTAAGCTGGTCGAACTCCTGCGAATCGGGGAAGACCTGCAGTAGCACGCCGATGCCCTGCAGCTGCCGCTCCCAGTGGGCGCGCTGGTCGGGGTCGGCGAAGCGCAGCCAGTAGAGGGCGGCTGCGGCGCGGGTATCTGCCGGGTAGCGGAGCAGGTCGGCGGTGCGGGTGAGGCGCACCAGGGCCATGAGCAGCAGGGCGGCGTCGTGGTCGTGCACGCCTTTGAGGTAGCCTTCCTGGTAGCGCGCAGCCATAAACTGCTGCACGTAGGTGAGCAGCTCGGCGGCGCTCAGATGAGTTAGCTCGGGCACCGACAACACGGCGGTGCGGCCGGCCTCGGGGTTGGCGGGGGCGGGATGGTGGGCGGCCTGCAGGATGCGCCAGGCCAGAAATTCGGCCCGGTACACGTCCTGGTTTTCTGATACCACGGTTTGCTCCCACACGGGCCGGGAGGCCAGCAGGGCCGGGTCGGTTATCTTCTGGAAGAAGTTGGTGCCGGTGAGGTGGTAGTGCAGGTCGCCGTCGCGCAGCACCACGGTCAGCTCCAGGGGCTGGGTGTTCACGGTAAAGGCGTGGGAGCCGAAGCGCAGGGTCTGGCCGCCGTCGGCGAACAGGTCGGCCCGGTCGCGGAGCTGGCGCACGGCGTTTTCGCGCAGGGTTTTCAGGCGGCTCTGCACGTCGTCGGCCTTCACCGAGTCGCCGAGGCTGAGCAGGTCCTGGGCGGTCTGGCGCACCTTTTTCACCATCACGTCGGCGGCAAAGTAGCCGTTGATGTTGGCCACCGATTCCAGCCGGCTGACGCGGCTCTGCACTGCCTTCAGCAGCCGCTCCGCGCTTTGCAGCAGGGCGGTGGCGCGCTGGTTGCGGGCGGCCACCAAGGCGGTTTTCTTCGACTCGAAGGCTTCCACCACCTGCTCGCGGCGGGTGGTCAGCTGCTCAATGAACTGGTCGAAGTCGGGAAACTTGCCTTCCAGCTCTTCCAGCTGCACCATGAGCTTGGTCAGGTACTCGTCGCACTTGGCGGGGGTGTCGGCCAGGTCGAGGTAGTTGGTGAGGGCCTGTTCCAGCAGCTTGAGCTGGGCCGTAAATTCGGCCTGGGCCTCGGTGCCGGCCAGCGCCTGCCGCCGCCGCTTCAGGGCCGCCCGAATCTGGTTGAAGCGGGCGTACACCGTCGAGATGTTGTCGATGATGGCCGTGGTCTGGGTGGGGTCGGGGATGGGTAGGTTGCTCACCACCTCAATCAGCAGCTCCAGCTCCTGGGCCACGGCGGCGGTTTCCTGCTCGCGCTGGTCGGCTTCGATGGTTTTCTGCACCTGCTCTACGCCGTCGGCAATGGCCTGCACGCGCTGGGAATAGGGCAGAAGGGCATCGGGCCGGAGCAGGAACTCCACGGTTTGCAGCGCCACCTCCTTGCTCAGCGCCTCCAGGTCCTGGGCGTGCTTTTCCACGGCCGGTAGCTCCACGTAGCGCAGCTCCTTCAGCGAAATAACCTCGCCCCGCACCCCGCGCAGCTCGCCCAGCAGCTGCACAAACTCCGTGACGGTATCGGGAGCCGAGCGGCGGATGCGGCCGGTCAGCTCGTCGGCTTTCTGAAACACGGTGGCCGTTTGCTGGGCCGTGTTCTTGCGCAAGCTCTGCACCTTCTCGAACTCCTCCACGGCCGCCGTGGCCGTCTGGCGGATTTCGGCCAGGGGCTCGGCCAGGGCCTGGGCCGCGGGCTCGCGCAGCCAGTGGTAGGCGTCGGTGAGGGCGGTGGTCTGGCGGATCAGGTCGAGGTAGAGGCCGGCGTAGGAGTCGTCCTTGCCGGCCAGGGTCAGGACTTCCTGCACCTCGCTCATGGCCCGCACGATTTCCTTGTTGCCCAGCTTGTAGAGGTAGGAGTCGGAGGTGACGGGCAGTTGGAAATCGGGGGCGGTGTAGGGCGTCTGCCAGATCTGCACGGCGTGGTGCTTCTTGGGCTCGTCGTCGGCGCGGAAGTAGCACAACTCGCCGTTCTCAAACAGCGCGTAGCCGTGGCACACAATGGGGTTATCCACGCGCTGGGCAATGCGGTTGTAGCTCAGCAGCAGGTAGGTGCCGTGGTCCTTGTTGAAGAACACGTACAGGAAATCCTCCCCGTTCGGCGACACCACGCGCTTCTCAAACAGCATCTCGCGTAGGCCGTTGTCGAACAGCTTGTTGTCGCCGGTTTGCAGGTAGAAGCCGTGCGGGAAAATCAGGCCCTGGCCATCAGGCAGCAGCACGCAGGCATCGGCCAGGGCGTCGAGGCGCTGGGCGGTTTTGAGCCGGTGATTGAAGATGAAGTAGCGGTACTGCTGCTCCTGGTAGGGCCGGATCTTGAGCAGAATCAGGTTGCCGACCACGGCGAAGTAGATTTCCGAGTCGTCGAGGGTCTGGTCCTTGTCGTCCACCGGCTCGCTCAGAATGCCCTGCCCGGTGCTGGTGTTGTCCTCGATTTTGATGGTCAGGTCGCCGCCCACGGTTTCGACGAACACCTTATCCTCGATGCTGATGTGGGGGTGCCGGCCGCCGCGCTGCATGTCGCGGGTGGCGCGCTTCCACTGGAACTCGTGCTGGGGCGGGAAAGTGTACTCGTGGTCGGAGCGGTTGTCGAGGTAGCTCAGCGTATCGCCCTGCACCAGCCACTTAAACGTCTTCACATCCGACGCACTCTTGCCCACCCGAAACACCATGAACAAGTGCACGCCAATGACGGCGAACTTCACGAACTGGGTGTTCTTGTAGTAGCGGTACAGGTTGCGGAACTCCTCCAGAAACTGCGGGTGCTGCAGCAGCTCCAGCCCCAACGGCCGGAAATCGTGCCCGGCGTACTCGTACACCCCAAACACGTCGGCCAGATCCGGCTCGGCCTTCAGCCCCAGCACCACGTTGTAGCCAAAGATGAACCGCTGGCCTACCGGCACCATATCCCAGGCCACGCAGTTGTTTTCGGTGCTGATGCGGCCGGTGCCAATTAGGCGCGTATCCACGGCCCCGAACACCTGCTTGCGCTCCGCATTGAGCGTATCGAGGCGCTGGCGCAGGTCGGTGCTGCTCTTGAGCAGGCGGTTGCGCAGGATTTCGTAGGTGCCGGTTTCGAGTTGGTTCATAGCGGGACCCCACCCCCCGGCCCCCTCCCCTCCGGGAGAGGGGGAGCCACGGCGGCGCGGATGATTTAAGTTGTTGGTTGGTGGGGAGCGGCTGTAGTGTTGGGTTAGCCTTGGGAGGTTGGGAGCAGTAGTTGTAGATGCTCCCGGATGGTTTGGAGCACTTGGGGCGTGTTGTGCAGTACTTCCTCGTTGGTGAACCGCAGCACTAGAAATCCGGCTTCCTGTAAGTTGTGAGTGCGGCCGCCATCGTATTCGGCCTGGTCGATGTCGGCATGAATGCTGCCATCAACTTCAATAATTAGCCAGGCCTGCAAGCAAACGAAGTCAACGATAAATTGCTGAATAGCGTGCTGGCGGCGGAACTGCACACCTAGCTTGTGGGCGCGCAGTTCTTGCCAAAGGTGGTTTTCAGCCGGAGTTGGGTTCTTGCGATTAGCACGAGCATATTCCTTTAAGCTCTTAACCCACCGCTTCGCATCCGTCGTGTACATGCCAAACGGGTAAGGCGACTGCTCATCAGAATCCTGATCCATAATCAATAGCTTTTATCACTACAATCTCAAATCAAGATATCAAAATCACCCGCGCCGCCGTGGCTCCCCCTCTCCCGGAGGGGAGGGGGCCGGGGGGTGGGGTTACAGCATCCGCGCCGGCTTATCCCCGATGCCCAGCGCCACAGCCGTGCCGGCCAGCTGCGTGATGGTGGCGCGGGTGGCGTCGTCGCCGGCCTGGTTCATCATTTTGAGCAGCAGGGCCGAGACGCTCAGGTTCTTGATTTCCTCCGAGCTGAGGCCGAACTGGTCCACGAAGCGGCGCAGGTTGGTTTTGAAGTCGCCGCCGCCGTCGGGGCTGAAGAAGGCGTCCTTCACGGTGCCCAGCACTTCGGAGTTGTGCACCGTGCGGTCAATCATCTTGCCCTTGGTGATGGAGCCGATGATCTGGTCGAAGAACATCGTCTCGCCGCCCACAATGTCGATTTTGGCGGCCTTGAGGGCCTCGCCGATAACACCGGCTTGGGAGGCGGCAATGTCCTTCTGAATGTTGATCTGGGCCAGCTCCACCGATTTGTCCTTGTCGAGGCGCAGCTTGAACTCCTCGTGGTCTTTGCCCACACCGTCGAGCTTCTTCATGGCGTCGGCCTTGGCTTCGATGCCCTTGGCTTCCACCGCGAATTTCTGCTCCGATACGGCCGCTTCGGCCAAGCCTTTTTTCTGGTCGGCGTCGGCGCGGAACTGGATGATGTCGGCGTCGGCCTGGCCTTTCTCGCGGTTCACTTTGGCGGCAACCAAGCCCAGCTTCTCGTCGGCTTCGGCCTGGGCGCCGGCTTTGGCCTGGATGGCCTGGGCCTCGGCGGCGGCGGTGAGCTGGAGCACGGCGGCTTCGGTTTCGCCTTCCTTCTGGCGGGCGGTGGCTTTGGCCTGCATCACCTGCGCTTCGGCCAGACCCACGGCCGTGGCTTTGCTGGCCTCAGCTTCGGCCAGCGTGCGGATGGCCTGGCCCTTGAACTCGGCGGCGGCCTTCTCGGCTTCGGCATCAATGAGGGCCTGCTTGGCGCGGAACTCGGCGGCCTGGCGCTCCATATCGGCATTGCCTACCAGCGTGACGGTCGCGGCTTCGGCCTGCTGCTTGGCGGCCGTCAGGGCCACCAGCTTTTCGCGCTCGGCCAGGGCCTGGGCGCGGGTATCCTTGATTTTTTCTTCTTCCTGCACCGTGGCCTTTTCCACCGTGATTCGCTCCCGGATAATGGTCTGGATGTTCTTTTTCTCTTCTTCCAGGGCCTTCTCCTTTTCAATCTGGGCCAGGGCCACAATCCGCTCCCGCTCGTTTATTTCCAGGGCTTTGGCCTGGGCTACGCGCTCGGTTTCCACGGCGTCGGTGCGCTGTTTGTTGCGCTCGGCCACCAGCACCTGCCGGTCGCGGTTCTGCTCGGCAATGCGGACTTCCTCCTCGGTGGCAATGCGCGCCTTCTCCGATTTCAGGGTTTCTTCCTGCTGCACCTTGGCCGCCTCGGCCACTTCCCGGGCCTTGATGTTGGCAATTTCGCGCTTCTGCTTTTCCTGGTTTTCAATCAGCTGCTTTTCCAGCTGCAGAATGGTTTCCTGGGCTTCCACATCCTGCTTCTTGATGGTTTTCTGCTGCTCGCGCTGGATGGAGTTGGCCTGGATTTTCTGCTCCGAAGTCAAAGCAATAATCTTCTTGATACCCTCGGCGTCCAGAATGTTGTCCTGGTTGAGGGCCGTGAGCGGGGTTTGCTCCAGGTAGTCGATGGCGCAGTCGTCGAGCACGTAGCCGTTGAGGTCGGTGCCGATGATGCGCAGGATTTCCTGCTTGAACTGCTCGCGGGAGTTGTAGAGCTCAATGAAATCGAAGTGCTTGCCCACGGTTTTGAGGGCTTCGGAGAACTTGGCGTCGAAGAGGTTTTCCAGCGCGGCCGGGTCGGAGGCGCGGTGTGCCCCGATGCTCTGGGCCACATTCAGCACGTCGTCGTGGGTTTTGTTGACGCGCACGAAGAAGTTCACCTTCACGTCGGCCCGCAGGTTGTCTTTGCACACCAGCCCCTCGGAGCCGGCCCGCTGGATGATGATGGTTTTGAGCTTGATGTCCATCACCTCCAGCTTGTGCAGCACCGGCACAATGAAGATACCAGTAAACGACACCTTCGTGTCGCCCATGCCGGTGCGCACCAGGGCCTCGCCCTGCACGGCCTTTTTATACATGCGCGCCACCACGGCAATAATGCCGAGCAGGAATACGCCGAGCAACACCAGCACGGCGAGGGAAAGTTGACCAATCATACGGGGGAGGAGTAAAGTAGAATCAGAAGAAGAGGTATTGGAGGAAGAAACTTCGGCCCGCGCTACCGGTGGTTAGCGGGCATCGTCGTAGGGCTCAATTAAATAGCAGCGGCTGCGGGCACTGTAGTCGATAATCAGGGCGGTGTCGCCCTTGTGCAGCTCGGTGGCGGCCGAGGCGGCCTTCACGTTCAGCATCAGCGTGTCGCCGTTGGCCTTCACCACGGCCTGGCCCAGGTGCTCGTGGGAGGCGGGCAGCAGCACCGTGCAGATTTTACCGATGGGGTTGGTACCCGCCTGGTCTTTTTCCAGCGTGGCGAAAAGCTTCACAAACGGGGTGGTCAGCACCTTGGCCACCAGCAGGCTGCCGACCAGCAGCGGCAGGCAAAAGACTAAGCCGAGCAGCCAGGAAGTGTTGTGGGTGTAATAGTTGGTCAGGATGCTACCCACCCAGAGCGGCAGGGCCACGAAGCTCACGAACACCATCAGCGGCACCCGGCCCAGGTTGAAAAAGGCCAGGGCGCCGTTCAGCCAGGCTACGCTCAGGTGCGGGTCGTGGGGCGCTTCGGTCAGGCCGCCGTCGGCGTCTAGGTGCAGGTCCAGGGTTTTAAAGTCGAGCAGCCCGAGGATAACCGTGAGCCAGTAGAGCAGCACGAAAATCAGCAAGCCCGAAGCCACCAGATTAGGCGGGGAAAGCGCGGCTTGGGCTAATTCGGTCATGGGCATATACGGGGCAGCTTAAAGGTAGAGAAAATGCTGCGCGGGCCAACCATGCGGGGGGGCTTAATGCGGCGGCGAGTTCAGGCCCAGCTTGTCCTTCAGCGCCTGCAAGTCGGTGGCGGCCTGCCCGGCCCCGCTCCGTTGCAAAGCCTGGTCGATTTCCTGGTCGACGGAGCGGCTTTCCTGGGCAATCTGCCCGTAGGATTCGGCCAGGGCTTCCTCGGCGGCCACGCGCTCCTTCATCCGCTCCAGCAAGCTCACCGTGCCCGAGGAGTCGATCTGGGCCAGCTGCTGGTTGATTGTCTTGGTGGCGGTGCTCACCGTGACGCGGGCCTTGAGCGTTTTCAGCTCGTTGTCCCACTGGCTGATGGTGGTTTTGAGCTGCTGCACGTTCTGGTCGAGCTGGGCGGCCGAGGCGGCAAACTTCTCCTGGTCGGCGGCCGCGCGGGCGGCGTGGGCTTCGTTTTCGGCCTTTTTCAGCAGGGCCTCGCCGGCCAGCCGGTCGGCCTCGGCCGCGGGCAGGTCGCCCTTGTGGGCGCGCTGGAGCAAAAGCACGGCCTTGTTTTCGTAGTCCAGGGCCTTGGCCCGGAAGTCGGCGCCCTCGTTGCGGGCCCGAATCACCATGGCCTTCACCTCGGCCAGGGCGTGCAGACTCTTGTCCAGGTCCTGGCGCAGGTCGCGCAGGCCCTGCTCGGTCATCTTGATGGGGTCTTCCAGTTGGTCGACGGCGGAATGGGCTTCCGACTGCCCGATTTTGAAGAGGCGGCTGAAAATGTTCATGGCGAAGTGGGCTACGGGGTTAGGCTTTCGAAAAGGCAATCAGCTCGTCGCTGAATTCGCTCAGCAGCAGGGCCAAAGAGTTGAACACCGCTTCCAGCTCGGGCAAATCGAGGTGTTCGAGCTGCAGCGTGTCGCGGAAAATGACCTTGCGGCCCGAGTCGTCGAGCACGAAGGCGCCGTGGATGATGTCGCGGTTTTTCTGGAGCAGGCGCTGGTACACCTCGCAGCTCGGGCCGGGCAAATCCAGCAGGTGCTGCTCCAGAATGAGCAGCGGCTCGCCGCAGCCCAGCACCAGATGCTCAATGCCCAGCTCGGGCCGGCTCACGACCAGAATGTTGACGGCTGGGTCCTGGTGGTGAATGTCGAAGCCGAGCTCCAGTAAGTAGCGGTGGATTTTGGTGAAGTAGGCGTCGGCCATAAAGAGCAATAAGGTGAGAGAATCAGCAGAAGGTAGGAAAGATGGAGCGGGTGGCCGGCGGGACAGAGCAGCGCTTATTGGCTGGGTGCTCAAAAAAATAGCGGACTACTAAAGCGGGTTGGGCGTAATGTGGTAGCTTTACGGTGCAAGTGTACTCAAAGTTTGAGAGGTGCTCAAGCTTTGAGCGAAATATTTTTCCCCGCTATGTCCTACGTTGGTAAGAACATCCGCAAGATCAGAACGGTCAAGAAGCTGAGTCAGGCCGCTTTTGCCGAATTATTCGGCCTGGCCCGGCCCAGCGTGGGCGCTTACGAAGAAGGCCGCTCCGAGCCGAAAATGGAGACGCTGATTCAGATTGCTCAGCATTTTGGCTTATCCGTCGACTTGCTACTAACGAAAGAGCTGACGGTAAATGAGCTCTACCACTTCGATATTTACCAGAAGGAAGCCGCGCCCGCGCCGGCCGCTCAGCCCGCCGCCCGGGCCGACCAGCAGGCCCACGTAACGCCCTTCGTGCCGGCCGCCCGCCTGCTCGAATACATCGTGCAGCACCACGACTCAGCCTTTCTGGATGCACTGCCCCCGCTCACGTTTCCGCACACGCTGGGGCCGGCCACCCGCGCCTTCGAGATAGTAGGGGCCGAAATGCAGCACCAGCAGCAGGGCCTGCGCCACCAGGACGTCATCCTGTGCCGCCGCGTCGATTTGGCCGCGCCCAACCTGCGGGTGCAGCGCGTCTACGCCTTCGTAACCCAGAGCAAGCTGCTGGTACGCCGCCTGGCCGAGCGAATTTCGCCCACCCACCTGCGGCTGCGGGCCGATAACCCCGACTACGGTACCGAGGAGTTTGCCCTCGACCAGGCCCTGGAAATCTGGGAGGTGAAGGCCGTGTTTACCACCCACTTGCGGCCCCCGTCCACGCTGGAGGAGCGCCTCACGCGCCTGGAGCGGCAGGTAGAGGAGCTGCTGGCCCGCCTCAGCGAGCAGGACGACTAAGCCCGCCAATGGGGCTCTGAGTCGGCGGGAGTGCGGATATTTGCCCCCATGACTACTGCTACCACCCCCGCGCCGCCCCCGGCCCTGAAGCTGCTGCGCCTGAAGTTTCGGCTGCTGGCGGCCGTATCGACGACGCTGGCGTTTCGCTCGGCGTGGCGGCTGTTTACCACCCCGCGCCGGCTGCCGCTGAAAGCCTGGGAAACCGCGGCCCTGGCCGGGGCGCGCCGCTTCGAGGTGGCGTTTGGCAGCGGGCAGCTGGTGGCCTACGAGTGGAACCCGGCCGGGGCCCGCACCGTGCTGCTGGTGCACGGCTGGGAGCACCGGGCCAGCTTCTGGGGCGCCATGGCCGCCGGGCTGGCCGCCACCGGCTACCGGGTCGTGGCCTTCGACGGGCCCGCCCACGGGGCCTCCTCGGGGCGGCGCACCACGCTGCCCCAGTTCGGGGCCGCCATTCAGGCCGTGGCCGACGCGGTAGGACCCATCTGGGGCGTGGTGGCGCACTCGTTTGGGGCGGCGGCCACGGCGGGGCTGCCGGTGCAGTTCAACGGCGAGGGGCAACTGCTGCCGCGCCTGGTGCTGCTGAGCGTGCCGGGCAGCACCCCGGCCGTATTCGGGCGCTTTGCCGAGCTGTTGCGGCTGCCGGCCCAGGTAGCGGCCCGCATGGTGCGGTTTGCCGAAGCCCGCCACGGCCGCACCTCCGAAAGCTACAGCCTCACGGAAGTGGGCCACCAGGTGCCGGCCGCGCGGGCTCTGCTGCTCCACGACCAGGCCGACGAAACTATTCCGTTCGAGGAAGCCGAGGCCATTGCCCGCAGCTGGCCGGGGCTGGACTTCCGGGCCACCACGGGCCTGGGCCACAACCGTATTATGCGCGACCCGGGCGTGTTGGGGCAGATTGAGGCATTTTTGCGGTAGCGCGCCCCGGCAACGCGGGTCATTCGCGCCGCGTAGGCACTTTTCTCTTTTTCAATCATTTTTTACCACACCTAGCATTCATTTCATGCCCCATTCGTATCCGCCGCCGCGCGGCACCGTTTTGCTGCTGAGCTGCATGGATCTGCGCCTGCTCGACGAAACCGTGCAGTTTATGGCCAGCGACAACCTGATTAACCGCTACGACCAGTTTATCCTGGCCGGCTGCGCGTTGGGCGCCGACGTGAATCAGCACTGGGAAGAGGCCTTCTTCGACCACCTCGACGTGGCCTGCAAGCTCCACAACGTGGAAGACGTGTACCTGCTGGAACACCGCAACTGCGGGGCCTACCGCGTATTTCTGGGCGAAAATGGCGACTTCGACGACTCGGACGAGGCCCAGGCCCGGGAGCAGGTCCTGCACACGCAGTACGCGCGCAAGCTGACCGAAAAAATCCACGCCTGGGGCCAGGAGCACGGCCGCGCCCTGCGCGTGCGCAGCTTCCTGATGGACCTGCGCGGCCACGTCGAGCTGCTTTCGTAAGGTGAGAGTAAGGTGCTAATGTGAGGAATGTGCTGAGGGGAGAATAATGTGCTAATGTGAGGAATGTGCTGAGGTGCTAATTTCCTCGTGTCATTGCGAGCTGTGCATCAGCACATTTCTCACATTTCCCACATTCCCCACATTCCCCACATTCCCCACATTCCTCACATTCCCCACATTAGCACTTCAGCACATTCAAAACACATTAGCACCTTAAATATTGTTTCCCTCGGCGGCGAGCTGGCGGAGCAGGTCGCGCAGGTTTTCGGGGTCCTGAATGAGTTGTTCGATGTGCTGGAGGTACTCGGCTTCGGCCCGCAGGTGGCGCTTCACCTGGCGCAGCTCGGCTTCCTGTTTTTTGCCGGTGGCGGCGAAGGCGCTGCTGGTGCCGTACTTGAGCTCGTTCATGCGCTGCTTGAGCTCGTCCTGCTGCTTGCGCAGGGCCTGGGTGTAGCGGGCCAGCAGGTCTTCTGACTCGGTATCGGTGCGGCCGGGGGCGTGTTCGGAGAGCAGCTGGAGCAGGGTGTACAGGTCGTTGGCCTCGTAGGCTTCCGTGATGCGCTGCATCCGGGCCGTTTTTTCCTGGGCCCGGGCCGGGTCGCGCTCCAGGTCGGGGTGGTTGGCGCGGGCCAGCTGCCGGTACAGGTTTTTGGTGTTGCCCAGCAGTTTCTGCTGCTCCTCCTGGGCCGCCTTTTCGGCTTCCCGGGCCTTTTTGCCCTTGGTTTTGCGCGTAGGCTGGCTGGGCTCCGGGCGGCCATCGTCGGGACCCGGAGCCTGCTGGGCGGCTGGCTGTTCCCGCGGCGGGGCGGCGGCCGGGGCGTGGCGCTGCAGGATGTCGGCCACGTCTTCCCCGAACCGGTCGTGCAAGGACCGGGCGTTGTGTAGAATTACTTCCTCCAGCTGGCGCTGCTCGGCCCGGTTGAAATAGGGCAGGAGCAGGGCTTCTTCCAGGGGCGCAAACAGCCCGCGGCGGGCCGCTACCACCGTTTGGGCCAAGGGGCCCACTTGCTGCCAGTAGCGCCGCCGGGCTTCGGCCTGGCCTTCTTCCAGCTCCCGCAGCCGCTCGCGCAGGTTTTCCACGTCCTGAATGGCCTGGCGGAAAGCCTGCTGCGCGGGCGTGCCGGGGCTGGCCTCCGGCGCGGGCGTAGGCAGGGAGTTGGCGGCGGGCAGGTCGGTGGCAGGGTTGTGCAGATTCATGGGGCAAAGGTAGGCCGTAACCAATTTCCCTTCTCAAAATCGGGTTGCCAGCCGTGTACCTAAACCCCAAAGCAGCCCGACCAGAACCGCAACTCACCATTTCACCACCTCACCACCTCACCGTTTAGCCAAACAGCTCGTAGGCCACCCGAAACGTATTGCAGTGGGCATCCACGATGTCGCCGATCCGCTCGGAGTAGCCGCCGCCCATGCTCACGGCCACCGGCCGGCCCTGCTGCCGGCAGAGGCCCAGCACGAATTCGTCCCGGGCGCGGCAGCCGGCCTGGGTCAGGGCCAGCTTGCCGAGCTTGTCGGTGCCCAGTACATCGACGCCGGCCTGGAAGAAGACAAAATCGGGCTGCACTTGGTCCAGTAAGTCGGGCAGTACGGCCTTGAGCTGCTGCAGATAGCCCGCGTCGTCGAGGCCCAGGGGCAGGGCCACGTCCAGGTCCGACTGCTCCTTGCGCAGCGGATAGTTGGCCCCGGCGTGCATACTGAAGGTAAAGACGCGCGGCTCCTCCCGGAAAATGCTGGCCGTGCCGTCGCCCTGGTGCACGTCCAGGTCCACGACCAGCACCTGGCGCACCAGGCCGTGGTGGAGTAGGTGAGCGGCGGCAATGGCAATGTCGTTGAGCACGCAGAATCCTTCGCCCCGGTCGGCAAAGGCGTGGTGGGTGCCCCCGGCCAGGTTCAGGGCCACCCCATCGCGCAGGGCCCGCCGGGCCGACTGCACCGTGCCGGCCGAGCTGCTCAGGGAGCGAAGCACCAGCCGCTCGCTCTGGGGCAAACCCAGGCGGCGCACCTCGGCGGCCGAGAGCTGCTGGTCGCGCACTTTGTGCCAGTAAGCGGCCGTGTGCACCCGCAGCACGTCCTGCTCAGTGCACAGGCCGGGGTCGTAGAAGTCGTGGGGCGGCGCGATGCCCTGCCAGAGCAGCTGTTCCCGGATCAGCTCGTACTTGGCAATGGGGAAGCGGTGGCCGGCGGGCAAATCGAGGGTGTAGCGTTCGGAAGTGGCAAGGCAGGGCATGAAACGGGGCAACGGCGGAGCAGTGAGCGGGTAAGCAGGCTGTACGGGAAGTAGCCCCCGAAAGTCGTGCTCCGCCGCTGTCAGCCGGTTTCCCGTAGCCCCGCCTCAAGTGGCCCTAAAGCAGCTACGCGGGCCCAACTCACCAGTGAGTCGGGCCCGCGTAGGCAAAGAGCGTGGGCCGCGCCTAGCCGGGCGCGGCCCGAAGTCGAACGGGCTAGGTGTTGGCCGTTTGCATGACTTCGCTGTACTCGATGACTTTCACGTCGTAGAAGGTGCTGAATTGGACGGGCTCGATGGTGAAGTGCGTTGTCACAACGACCTGCGTGGTGCCGCTGCGCAGGGGCCTGAGCGTCCAGACGATGTTCAGGTTCTCGATGCGGGAGTGCAGCAGCTCCAGCACCGTGGTATCGAACTTGATGGTGACGGCGCCGAACGGGGGCGTGCTGGTCGACGCCTTGATGTTGAAATTCTCCCCGAGCATCACCGTCACGTGCTCATCCAGGGCCGTGGCGGGCGTGGGGCTTGGGCTGGCGGCCCCGGCCGCCCCGGTGTCCTGGTCGGCCGTGGCCGGGGGCAAGCCGCCCGTATAGCGGATGTCGACCGCCACTCCCTCCCGATGATTTTCATCCACGATCAGCACCGAGTCGGAAGGAAAAACCGGGGAGGGAAGCTGGATGGCAAAGGCCTGCTCGTGGACGTAGGGCGAATACGAAGCGGGGTCTTTCAGCGGGCCCGTCCAGCCCAGCAGCTCAAATTTGAGTCCGCCCAGGCTTGGAACCCGGTCGAAGGTGAAGCCATACGTGAAGTCCCGCGCCTCGCCTTTGGCGAAAAGCGTGAGCTGACGCGTCCGTACGTTGTAGGAAGCCGCTAGGTCGGTGGCGGGAATAAGTCCAAGGAAGCCCATGGTAATCAGGGAAAGAAGGTGGAAAATGAGGCCCGGGCAGCACCCGGTTGCGGCAGCTTGGCTACCGGCCCAGGTGCCGGCGGTAGCGGAGTAGGGGAGTGGCACGCCCGGAAAACGGGAAAGCTGCCCGGGCCCGTAGGCGCGGCAAAGGCAAGCGGCGCGCAGTAGCAACTGGCCCCGGCACATCCTTCAGCGGCTTAACGATGCGAAGTAACGGCCCGGCGGAGCGGGCTTTCAGCGTAAAACCACGGGATTTAAAAACCACGTATTTCTACCTGGTTCGGGTCTGCCGGGGCCGCGCGCTGCACCTGGGCCATAACCAAAGTCGCCCGACTCAGTACATACCAGGGGGCGGCCACGTTGCCAGCCCACACCCGCGCCCACCCACCTTCACTCCATTCACCATGCCTACTTCCTTCTCCGACCCTTCCGCCAACAATACCCAGCTGGTCCGCTACTGCGTGGAGGTGCCCGCCATGACCACCCCGGACAGCCTGGTAACGGTGCGGAAAATTCTGCAGGACCACCAGCTGCTGGTCGACCAGCTCACCGAGGGGCAGGCCCAGGTAGCCTCGGCCACCGGCGCCGAGCCCGACTGGCCCGCCATTAAAGATGCCCTGCAAGCCGCCGGCTACCCCGCCACCTATACTACCACCAGCGACGACTAACACCGGCTAACCACCCGCCACTGAACGAATGAGCCACTACCGCAGCAGATGCCCGATGCTTATTTAGCGAGTACGCCAAATAAAAAGCAGGTGCGTGCTTCAACGTATAATTTGACTGGGGGTTCAAACGCTGAAATTGCGCTTTGGAATAGCAGGCGGTGGTTTTGTATTGCTATTAATTAGGCCAGCTTGCCGGTTGCTAATTACGGTTCGAAAAAATATTTAAATTATTTTTTCGAACTAATTTGGTGGATACAAAAAGTCCCTTCATATTTGCATCACTCAACCACAGAAAAACAACTGAAACCATGTCCCGCCACTTTAACTACACCAGCAAACAAGAAGGTATGAAGCCACTGGCTTCGGCCCCGGTTCGGTATAGCTAAGTAGCAGCAGGTTTCGCCTCATACTTCCGCCACCCGAACCCCAGAAGGTTCGGGTGGTTTGTTTTTCACCCCTTTCCATCCTTCGGCCATGCACCCTGCCCAGGACTGCTACTTCTATCAACCACAGCCCAAACGGACTCTGCGCCGGGAATGGAATGGTTGCGGCCGGTATTTTTCGTTGAACATTTCTCGTAGGTAAATACTACGTGACTGATTCGTGAAAAAGGCCCGGCTTCTCCCAGAAACCGGGCCTTTTTCATAGTATTTATTCGCCGAAAAATAATTTCCGGCGACGTGAAAGAGGTATGTCTTTTCGATAGAAAATAAATTAACTGTTAAGACGAATTCGCGGTAACGTGAATTTATTTCTCACACTGATTAACTAAAAAACACCATGTACGAAAGCTTCAGAATCTTACTTGCTTCGCCTGCTTCTCAGGCCCTGCCGCCATCTGATTTTTCCACCGGTAACTACCCTCGCGCAGGGAATCCACCCGGATGTCTAACCGTAACAAACCCGTATCCCGCCACGTGCGGGACACTCAACAAGCCCTCGTAGCCCTGGCCCGGCACGCCGACCGCCGCAAGTGGTCGGCCGGGCAACAAATTGACTTTCTTTTTTCCTGCGCCGGTATTCAGGAGCTACCTGCTGACGACCCGATATCGACCCTGCGCTACCGGCACTGGGTAGGAAACCGGACCGTGCTGGAAAAACAGCGCGTTCGACAGACGCTCCTGACCCTGGCCGCCAAGCGCACCGCCCTGCTGGACCGCCCCGAGATGGTGCCCGCTTTGGGCCTGATCGGAAAGCACTACTGGAGCCGGCAGCGCGAGCTGGCCGACTGGCACCCCCGCACCCGCAACGTGTATGGGCAATTGGCAAGCCTGGTGCGCCACCTCTTCGATGCCTACGGCGACGTGCCCGGCTGGGTACTCGAAGCCTGGGCCAGCGGCGAAATGGTTTGTGCCGGCGTGCAGCTGGCCGAGCTGACCATTCATCTGGGCCAGGGCCACTCGTTGCGCAGCTTTCCGGGCCTGCCCCGGGCCCTGACCAAAAAGCAGGAGCACGCCATGCGGCAGGCCCCGGCCGGCTGCACCTTCATCGAAGCCCTGCGCTACGGGCAGCTGGCCGCCCGCGGGGCGCTCAGCTGGCTCGGGCCGGTGCTGCAAACCGAGTGGAGCCGCACCGTGGGGCCCGATGACGACTTCTGGCTGGGCGTGGTCGACTTCTTTGCCGCCGCGCCCCTGGTCGACCCGCAGCACTTCGGGCCGGTCTGCGACTGGATTCAGCAGAAGCGTACCGTGGGCATCGGCGATGAGCCGCCCCAGCCGGGCTTTTCGCTGAAAGGCCGCAGCATGAACAGCGTGCTGGCGCGCACCGAGCAATGGCACCGGCAGCTGGCCCGCGGGCCCCGCCACGCCGGCCAGCTGCTTTCGACCACCTGGAGCCCGTTGCTGGTCAGTGACTTTGCCAGCGGCGAAGACCAGCGGGTGTTGATCCGCCAGCTGCGCACCTACGAGGAGCTGCTGGACGAGGGTCGGGCCCTGCACCACTGCGTGGCGTCGTACCTGCACTCCTGCCAGCGGGGGCGTTGCGGCATCTTCTCCCTGAAGATGGACGGCGCCCGCAGCATTACGCTGGAAGTACTCGGCAACCGCACCGTGGTGCAGGCCCGGGGCCGCTACAACCGCCCCATGCTGGCGCACGAGCGGTATTGGGTAGCGCGCTGGGCCACCGAAGCCCAGCTCAGCCTCTCCAAGCACATCTGACCAAGTCTGAGTGCTTCGTCCTACCGGATTCACCACCTACCTCTCATCCTGATTCCAAAATTCCCCCACCATGCGCTTCAATCTACCCTTTCGTAAAGCCGCTACCACCCTCAACCACGAAGGCGCGGTAGCTTACACCCTGACGCCCCAGCTGGAGCTGTACGCGGCCGTGGCCACGACGGCCCTGAGCGACCAGTTCTACGAAAAAGCCGATACCCGCCTGCGGCGCCTGCGCGAGCTGGTGGCCCGCAACGACCCCGAGTTCGTAGCCCGGCTGGCAGTATACGCCCGCGAGCAGCTTTACCTGCGCACCGTGCCCCTGGTCTTGACCGTGGAGCTGGCCCGCCAGCACCGCGGCGACAGCCTGGTAAGCCGCCTGGTGGCCCGGGTGGTGCAGCGCGCCGACGAAATAACTGAGCTGCTGGCCTACTACGCCCAGGCCAACGAGCGGGAAGGGGTGAAAACCCTTAACCGCCTCTCCAAGCAGGTGCAGAAAGGCCTGGCCCACAGCTTCAACCGGTTCGACGGCTACCAGCTGGCCAAGTACGACCGGGCCGGGCAGGTGCGCCTGCGCGACGCGCTGTTTCTGGTGCACCCCACGGCCCGCAATTCCGAGCAGCAAGCCTTGTTCGACCAGCTCGTGCAGGGCACCCTGCCCACGCCCTACACCTGGGAAACCGAGCTGTCGGCTTTGGGGCAGCAAGCCTTTGCCTCGGCTGAGGAGCGCACGGCGGCTTTCCGCGCCACCTGGGAAACTCTCATTGGTAGCGGTAAGCTGGGCTACATGGCCTTGCTGCGCAACCTGCGCAACATCCTCGAAGCCGGCGTGTCGGCCGGGGCCGTGGAGCGGGTGTGTGCCACGCTGAGCAACGAGCAGGCCGTGAGCCGTGCCAAGCAGCTGCCCTTCCGTTTTTTGGCCGCTTACCGCGAGGTCTTGGCCTTGCAGTCGGGCTACGTGCCGCTGGTGCTGGAAGCGTTGGAAACGGCCATTGCCCACAGCGTGGTTAACCTGCGCGGCTTCGCGGCCGATACCCGGGTGGTAGTGGCCTGCGACGTGTCGGGCTCGATGCAGCAACCGGTTTCGGCGCGCAGCAAGGTGCTGCTCTACGACGTGGGCCTGGTGCTGGGCATGCTCCTGCAAGGCCGCTGCGGGCACGTGGTGACCGGCATGTTCGGCGACACCTGGAAGCGCATCAGCCTGCCCCGGGGCCGGACCCTGCAAAACGTGCAGGAGTTCTACCGCCGCGAAGGCGAGGTGGGCTACAGCACCAACGGCCACCTGGTTATCCAGGACCTGTTGCAGCGCCGGGAGGTGGTCGATAAGGTGATGATCTTCACCGACTGCCAGCTCTGGAACAGCACCAACGACGGCGGTACCCTGGCCCAGGCCTGGATTGACTACCGCCGCACCGTGGCACCCCGGGCCCGGCTCTACCTCTTCGATCTGGCCGGCCACGGTTCGGCCCCGCTCGAAGTGCGCGAAGGCCACGGCGTGGCCCTGATTGCCGGCTGGTCGGATAAAGTGTTCGACGTGCTGCAGGCCCTGGAAAACGGGAACTCGGCGCTGAGCGAAATCGAAAAAATTGACTTGTCGATCTGAGGTACTGAGAGGGGAGAAGTGCGTTGGCTTCGGCCGCGTAGCGCACGTCTGACATCTCCCTTCTCCACCCGGGTCTTTCACCAGATGTCATCCGAATACGTCGGGGGCCTAAATGCACGGCCAAACGGGCCGGGCCCGCCTCCGACTACTTCGGTGACCAACTCTCTGGTCAGGTGCCGTAGCCGGGCGATACTTCGTGGTTAGTTTTCAGGCTGTCCGGCAACGGACGGTTACGGGTTCGAATCCCGCTGAGGCAGCTTCGGCCGCCGCAGGAAAACATTCGCCGGGTGCCCGTTGCCCTGACCTTACTCAATCCATTTGCCGTTGCATCCGGTGTCGTGGCGAGTGTTACTTCGTTCGCCGAATAGGGACCAGGACCCGCCTGCTTAGGGCGCAGGAAATCGTACACAGCCGGTTATTGCCCGGACGCCGGCAATGGTTGAGTAAAAAATCCCGCCGGGTGTCGTCGGGAAGCGTTCCATCGGGTAACAGGTTCGAATCCTGACTTTCGGCGCCAGCACTGGCCGCCGAAAGTCGCTCAGTCTGGTAGAGCACGCGCTTCTCATTCTTTACCCCGGTTGGGCTGGCTTGATCCATTCTTTTTTCGGGTGCCGTAGGGGCGCAATCCTTCGTCGTTACCTGGTGCCCGCAAGGGCGTGCGGGTTCAACTCCCGCCGGCTCACCACCCGGTGAGCCGTGGCGAAACGTAGCCGCGCCAGTTGGTAGGGCGCCCCGCTTGTCGCCCCGGAATCAGAATGGAAGAATACCTCGTTGGGTGCCGTAGCCTAGCCTTACTTCGCACTTTTAATGCCCGGGTCGGGGGTTCGAATCCTCCTCGTCAGTTCACGAATTGGCGGTAGCTCAGCTGGTTAGAGCAGGATAACGGGCTGGGCGCCCAGTTGCCCCAACGAGTTTTGTATAGCGTTGTCAGTTGTCAGTTGCTGGTTGTTTGTTGTCAGGTTTTTGCCCGCACTAACAACTGACAACGAACAACTGACAACCAAAATCCTGCTAGTGGTGCCGTCGGGTAGCCTTACTTCGCTTGGGGCGCTGGGGTCGGAGGTTCGAGTCCTTCCTGCCGCGAGGCAGTAGCCCAGCTGGTTAGAGCACAGCATACTGGCTGCCCACCCAGGTTGCCCACTGGCAGGAGCCGGGCCGGCAACGGTGTCGTCGGGTAGTATTCCTTCGTCCTGAAAATACGCTCCGGACTACCCACCTTATCACCCGTTGCCTTAGCCCGGCAACCATTTTCTCTTCTTAAAAAAAACGCGGCCCGGCGGCGGCACCGAACTGTGGGTGCCGCCGCCCCATTGCCGGCCGTTTTTCCTTCTACCTCACGTCTGCGGACTCCCTTTTTATGGCCCAACAACTACGCGGCAACGACCTTCGGCAGCTTGGCTTCCCCGAAGGCCGCGCCATCGGCCTTGCCTTAGCTCAGCTCCAGCGCAAGCACCTCAAGAAAATTTCCCTTACCGACCAGTTGGCTTTGCTTCAGCACCTGCTGGCCGCGCCTCACGACTTCGCCACTCACCTCGACTGGAGCCACGTGGCCGCCGCCCTGCTGCCGCCTCCGTCCCGCCACCTCGAGCTGGTGGCCCGCAAGCCCTACGCCCTCTACGGGGCCGAGCACATCGAGCCCGGCGCCCTGCACCAGATGGACACGGCCATGAAGCTGCCCGTTACCGTCGCCGGGGCCCTGATGCCCGACGCCCACCACGGCTACGGCCTGCCCATCGGGGGCGTACTGGCTACCGATAACGCGGTGATTCCCTACGCCGTGGGCGTCGACATCGGGTGCCGCATGGCGCTGTCGGTGTTTGCTTTGCCGCCCAAATTTATCAGTCAGCGGGTCCAGGAATTGCAGAAGCTACTGCTCGACAACACCCGCTTCGGTAACCGCACCGGCTTCGACCGGGGCAAAAAGCTCGGCCACGCCGTGCTGGACAGCGCCACCTTCCGCGACGTACCCTTCCTGCGCAACAAGCAGGCAACGGCCGCCGAGCAAATCGGCACCTCGGGCTCGGGCAACCACTTCGTCGAGTTCGGCGTGGTCGACATCACCGACCCGACCAACGAAATGGGCCTGCCCGTGGGTCAGTACGTGGGCCTGCTCTCGCACTCGGGCTCCCGCGGGCTGGGCGCCAGCGTGGCCAACCACTACACCAAGCTGGCCATGGAAAACTGCCAGTTGCCCAACGAGGCTAAGCACCTGGCCTGGCTGGGCCTCGACGGGGAGCTGGGCCAGGAGTACTGGGCGGCCATGACCCTGGCCGGCGACTACGCCTCGGCCTGCCACGACCAGATTCACCACCGCCTGGCCAAGGCCCTGGGCGAGCGGCCCCTGGCCAAAGTGGAAAACCACCATAACTTCGCCTGGCAGGAGCGCATGCAGGATGGCCGCGAGGTTATCGTGCACCGCAAGGGCGCCACGCCGGCCGGGGCGGGCGTGCTGGGCATCATTCCCGGCTCGATGACGGCCCCCGGCTTTATCGTGCGCGGCCGGGGCGTGGCCGAGTCGCTGGGCTCGGCTTCCCACGGCGCGGGTCGGCTGATGTCGCGCACCCGGGCCAAGCAGGAGCTCAGCGAGGCCCAGGTGCGCCAGCACCTGAAAGCCCACGACGTGGTGTTGCAGGGTGGGGGCGTCGACGAAGCGCCGATGGCCTACAAGGACATCCACCAGGTGATGCAAAGCCAACAGGAGCTGGTGGACGTGCTGGGCTCGTTCACGCCCAAAATCGTGCGCATGGACGGGGCCTAACGACTAGTCAGTGAGAAGAAGAGGCGTCGGTTGGCACCTCTTCTTTTTTGTCCAAAACGCCAAAGCCCGGTCACGATGTTCCAAAGCGTGGTCACGATGTTCCAAAGCTCGGACCCAATCGTCCAAAGCCCGGGCGCAGTTGTCCAAAGCACGGCCCCAATCATCCAAAGTTCGGGCGCAGTTGTCCAAAGCACGGCCCCGGTCATCCAAAGCCCGGACCCGATTGTCCAAAGCCTCGCCTCAACCATCCAAAGCCCGGCCGCACTGCTCCAAAACTGGGTCTTGACGCTTCAAAGCCCGGCCGCAACCTCCTAAAGCGAATACGCAAACGGTGTAGAGACGCGTATTCGCGTCTCCTCGTTGAACGACTGGTAGCGCGCCGTAGCAACCTCAGCAACGACTGAGACGCGAATACGCGTCTCTACATTTCTTCTCCTGCACCTAAAGCAATTCCCCGGTGAGTGTACAGGCCGGGTAGCGGCGGTAGAGACGCAACATCTTGCGTCTCGTCGTTGAACGACTCGCACCAACGCCCGGCCCGGCTATTGTTCAACGAGGAGACGCAAGATGTTGCGTCTCTACAGCGTGGACACCCACTTGGAAACTGCACCGATCTACTCCCGTGCAATACACCCAGCTCACCGACTCCATCTTCCTGCTCGAGGACTTCCTCACCCGCCCGGAGTGCCTGGGCTACACCAGGGCGTCAAGTACGTGCTGCGCTCCGACGTGATGTACCGCACCCTCACCAGCCACTGGTAAGGCCCCGCGCCCAAAGCGGCAAACAGCCCTGGCCGGCGGGGGCAGGCAGACGTTGGATTAGGGGAACTCCGTACCTTGGACCTGCTTCTCTCCCCGGCCGGTTTCATGTCGCAATTCACTCCCTCTGCTTCCTTTCTGCTCCGGTCCGCGCTGCGGGGCGGGCTGGGGCTGGTCTGCCTGGTGCTGGTGCTGCTTGCTGGCTGCACCCACTCGGCCCCGCCGCCCAAGTACCGCATCGGCTTTTCGCAGTGCACCAACGGCGACGCCTGGCGGCAGGCCATGCTGGCGGGCATGAAAAAGGAGCTGAGCTTCTACCCCGAGGTCAGCTTTACCATCAAGGATGCCCGCTACAACAGCGCCCTCCAGGAGCAGCAGATCAAGGAGCTGCTCCGCCAGGGCATCGACCTGCTCATCGTGTCGGCCAACGAGGCCGAGCCCGTGACGCCCATCGTGGAGGAAGTCTACAACCGCGGCATTCCGGTCGTGATTCTGGACCGCCGCACCACCTCCAAGCTCTACACGGCCTACGTGGGCGGCAACAACGTGGAAGTGGGCCGCACCGCCGGCAACTACGCCGCTTCCCTGCTCAAGCAGCGCGGGCAGGTGCTGGAAGTGCTGGGCGCGCCCGGCTCCTCCCCGGCCGTCGACCGGCACCGGGGCTTCGGGCAGGCCCTGGCCGCGTATCCTGGCGTGCAGCTCGTGGCCCAGGTCAACAGCAACTGGGAGCGGCCCTCGGTGCTGGCGCGCCTGCCCGCCGTGCTGCGCGCCCACCCCGAAGTCGACCTGATCTTTGCCCACAACGACCGGCTGGCCCTGGGGGCCTACCAGGTCTGCAAGCAGCTGGGCCGGCAGAACCAGGTGAAAATCGTGGGCGTGGACGGCCTGCCCGGCATGCGCGGCGGGATTCAGCTGGTGCAGGATGGCGTCATTACGGCCACGCTGCTCTACTCGCCGGGCGGGGAGGAGGCCATCCGCACGGCCCTGAAAATCCTGCGCCGCCAGCCCTACGACAAGGAAAACATCCTCGGCACGATGGTCATCGACTCGACCAACGCGCTGACCATGAAGCTGCAAACCGAGAAGCTGGGCAGCCAGCAGCAGGACATTCAGCGCCAGCAGCAGCTCTTGCAGCAGCAGCGCGACACCTACGCCAGCCAGCAAACGGTGCTCTACGTGCTGGCCGCCGCTTTGCTCGGGGCCGCCGTGCTCGGGGCGGTGGCGTTTCGGGCCTTCCGGGTGAACCGGCGCATCAATCAGCAGCTCGAAGGGCAGAACGAGGAAATCCGCCAGCAGCGCAACCAGATTCAGGACTTCGCCGAGCAGGCCAAGGTGGAAACCGAGGCCAAGCTGCGCTTCTTCACCAACTTCTCGCACGAGCTGCGCACCCCGCTCACCCTGATTCTGGGCCCGGTGGAGGAAATGCTGACCAGCGCCCCCGACTTGCCCGCCGCCCACCGCCACGACCTGAGCCTGGTGCGCCGCAACGCCCAGCGCCTCTTGCAGCTCGTGAATCAGCTCATGGATTTCCGCAAAATCGACGTGGGCAAAATGCCGGTGCGGGCCACCGAGGGCAACCTGGTGGCTTTCGTGCGCGAAATCATGGACGTGTTTGAAAAGCCCGCCCGGCAGCGCGGCGTCAGCCTCCGGTTTCTGCCCGCCGAGCCCGTCGTCCGCCTCTGGTTCGACGTCAACATCCTCGACAAGGTCTTTTTCAACCTGCTCTCCAACGCCCTGAAATTCACGCCCGAGCGGGGCCAGATCAGCGTCAGCATCCAGCCCGTGCCCGCCGACCACGTGGTGCGCATCAGCGTGGAAGACACTGGCCGGGGCATTTCCGAGCAGGACCGCGCCCACATCTTCGAGTGGTTTTACCAGGGCAACCAGTCCACGGCCAAGGGCTCGGGTATGGGCCTGGCCCTGGCCCTGGGCCTCACGCGCCTGCACCTGGGCCAGCTTACCTTCAGCAGCCAGCCCGGCCAGGGCAGCACCTTCGTCGTGACCCTGCCGCTGGAGCTGCCCCCGGAGCTGCGGTCAGCGGAGGCGGCCCTGCCCGCGCCGGCCCTGGCCATCGACGAAGGCCTGACCCTGCCCAAGGCCGAGGACGCCCCGCTGCCCACCGGCGCCACCCGCGAGGCGCTGATCCTGGTCATCGAAGACAACCCCGACGTCAACGCCTTCCTGACCCAGAAGCTGCAGCCCCACTTCCAGGTCGATACGGCCCTGGATGGCGCTACCGGCCTGCGCCTGGCCGCCGACACCATCCCCGACCTGATTGTGTGCGACGTGATGCTGCCCGAGCTCAGCGGCCTGGAAGTGGTGGCCCAACTCAAGGGCGACTGGCGCACGAGCCACATTCCAATAGTGCTGCTCACGGCGCGCAACGCCCCCGAGCAGCAGGTGGAAGGCGTGCAGGCCGGCGCCGACCTCTACCTGACCAAGCCCTTCAACCCCACGTTTCTGCTCGAAAGCCTGCGCACCCTGCTGGCCAACCGCGACCGGCAGCGCGAGCATTTCCGCCGCGAGCTGAGCACCGACACCGTCACGGTAGCCCCCCAGCGCGTCGACCAGAAGTTCCTGGCCGACCTCACCGCCATTGTCGAAGCCAACGTGTCGCGCTCCGACCTCTCGGTGGAAGATGTGGCCCGCAGCCTGGGCATTTCGCGGGTGCAGCTCTACCGCAAAGTCAAGGCCGTGCTGGGCACCGGCGTCACCGACTTCATCCAGGGCGTGCGCCTGACCAAGGCCCGCCAGCTCCTGCTCACCGACGACCTGACCATCGCCGAAGTGGCCTACCAACTGGGCTTCTCCTCGCCCTCGTATTTCTCCACCAGCTTCAAGGCCCGCTACCAGGTGTCGCCCTCCGAGTTCCGCGCCCTGCACACCACCGCCGGGTAGGAGGGAAGCTAAAACTAAAAAGCTAGTTCCCCTCCTCAGATGAGGAGGGGCTAGGGGTGGTTGATTACGTCAGAATATCTTTTTAGAGCTAGTTCTAAAAGTCGTTCTGCGGTTTCAACCACCCCTAGCCCCTCCTTATCTAAGGAGGGGAACTAGCTTTTTAGTTTATAGCTCAAAAGCTGCTTTCGGGCATGTATCAATTTTTGAAAACAGGTATCAATTCTGATAGCCGGGCTTTCGATGAGGAGTCTTGGTGATTGTTAAGTTGTTGATTGTTAAGAATAATTGGGGATTTGCGGCAATGAATCAATTCTGCAATTCTTTGAACGAATAGAGGAAGCTCCCGCAACCGTTTGCACCCCACCTTTGAGTCGAAGCCCGGTGGCCACGCCGGCTGTGGCTTGCTCCCAGCAAACGTTTGCAGCAAGCCCCGCCGCCCGGCCGGCTGCCGCTTCCCGACTCGCCTGTTCCTTCATTCCCAATTCCCATGACACAACGACTACTCACCCTGCGCCGGGCCGTGGCTGCGACGCTGCTGACCGCCCTGCCGCTGGCCGCCGCGGTGCCCGCCCAGGCCGCCGCCCCCGGCCCCGCCCCCCGGGCCGCCCAGCCCGCCGATACCAAAATCAGTGGCCGCGTTACCGACGATAAAGGCGAGGGCCTGCCCGGCGTCACGGTCGTGGTGAAGGGCACCACCAACGGCGTCTCCACCGACCCCGACGGCCGCTTCACCCTCACCGTACCCGACAACGCCACGCTGGTCGTGTCGTCCGTGGGCTTCCTCACCCAGGAAATAGCCGTGGGCACGAGCACCGACCTGAGCATCCGCCTGGCCCCCGACACCAAGGCCCTCGACGAGGTGGTGGTGACCGGCTACCAGGTGCAGCGCAAGGCCGACCTGACCGGGGCCGTGGCCGTCATCAAGACCGACGACATCAAGGACATGGCCTCCAACGACGTGACCCGCAACCTGCAGGGCCGGGTGCCGGGCGTGCAAATCACGACCGACGGGGCCCCGGGCAGCCCGGCCACGGTGCGCATCCGCGGCATCGGCACGCTGGGCAACAACGACCCGCTCTACGTCATCGACGGCATCCCGACCAAGGAGGGCATCAACCAGATCAACCAGAACGACATCGAAAGTATCCAGGTGCTGAAGGATGCCTCGGCGGCCAGCATCTACGGCTCCCGGGCCGGCAACGGCGTGATTATCATCACCACCAAGAAGGCCAAGAAAGGCGCCACCCGGGTCAACTTCTCGACCTTCTTCACCGTGCAGACGCCGGGTCCTAACATCGACCTGCTCAATACCCTGGACTACGGCCGGGTGTACTGGCAGGCCAAAACCAACGACGGGGGCACGCCCAGTTTGCCCTACTACACCTTCCAGACCCACCAGGGGCCCAACGGGCAGCCGGTGCTGGACGGCGTGGGCACCACCGAGTTTATCGACGCCGACAAAACCATGCGGGCCGCCGATACCGACTGGTTCAAGGAAACTCAGCAGAACGCCCTGATTCAGAGCTACAACCTGGACGTGAGCAGCGGCGGGGAGCGGGGCGGGGCGTTGTTCTCGGTGAACTACTACACCAACAACGGCACGCTCAAGTACTCGGGCCTGGACCGCTTCACGGCCCGCCTGAACTCGGACTACAACTTCCTGGAGGGCAAGCTCAAAATCGGGGAAAACCTGACCATCGTGAAGGCCGACCGGGCCGAGTTTGACCTGAACCTGGTGCGCGACCGGACCACCCAGCTGCCCAGCATCGTGCCGGTGCGCACCGTGGACGGCGTGGGCTGGGGCGGGCCCGTGGCCGGCATGAGCGACCGGGACAACCCCGTGCGCCTGCTCACCGACAACCAGCAGAACCGCTCCCACACGGGCCGGGCCTTCGGCAACGTGTTTGCCGACGCCGAAATCATCAAGGGCCTGCACCTGCGCTCCAGCTTCGGCATCGACTACAGCCTGTACCGCTTCCGCCAGATCTACAAAACCTACAAGGCTGGCTACCTTTCCGAGCAGAACAATCGGGTGACCAACAACGAGCGGTTCTGGGGTAACTGGGTGTGGCAGAACACGCTGAACTACAGCGTGCTGCTGGCCGACCGGCACCAGCTCGACCTGCTGGCCGGGGCCGAGCGCATCAGCGCCTACGACGAGAGCAGCTACGCCTCGCGCACCAACTTCGCCAGCGAAGACCCCGACTACGCCTACCTCGACGCGGGGGCGGCCAACAAGGACAACGGCGGCGGGGCCACGGCCTACCGCTTGGCCTCTACTTTCGCCAAGGTCAACTATTCCTTTGCCGACCGGTATCTGCTCTCGGCCACGCTGCGCCGCGACGGGTCGTCACGCTTCGGGCAGGACAACCGCTTCGGGGTGTTCCCGGCCGTGTCGGCGGGCTGGCGCCTGAGCGAGGAAAGTTTCGTGCGCGACAAGGCCCCGTACTTCTCCGACCTGAAGCTGCGCGCCGGCTGGGGCCAGACCGGCAACCAGGACATTGCCAACTTTGCCTCCCGCGGCCTCTACCAGTCGCTGCTGGGCTCTATCGACCCTAACTTCGAGTACGACCGGGGTACGGCCTACGACATTTACGGCAACGACACCAACCTGCCCTCGGGCTACCGCCGCTTTCAGCGCCCCAACCCCGGCCTGAAGTGGGAAACGACCACCCAAACCAACCTCGGTCTGGACTTCGGGCTGCTGGAAAACAAGCTTTCGGGCTCGGTCGACTACTTCGTCAAGAACAGCCGGGACATCCTGGTGAACCTGCCGTATCTGGCCGTGGTGGGCGAGGGCGGCGACCAGTTCGTGAACGGGGCCTCCATCCAGAACCGGGGCTGGGAGTTTCTGCTCAGCTACCAGAACGAGCTGCCCGTGGGCGTGACCTACAGCATCAGCGCCAACCTCTCGACTTACCGCAACGAGCTGACTTCGCTGCCGGCCGAAGTGGTAAATGCCTACGGCGGCAACGGGCAGGACGTCACTCGCCTGGGCCACAGCATCAACGCCGTGTACGGCTACGTGGCCGACGGGCTGTACCAGAACAGCGCCGAAGTAAGCGGCGGGCCCACGCAGGTGGGGGCCGCGCCCGGCCGCATCCGCTACAAGGACCTGAACAACGACGGCAAAGTCGACAACTTTGACCAGACCTGGATTACCGAGGGCGTGCCCGATTTCAGCTACGGCCTCAACCTGGGCGCGGGCTTCAAGGGCTTCGACGTGCAGCTTTTCTTGCAGGGCGTGCAGGGGCTGGAGGCGTTCAACAACGCCAAGTTCCGCACCGACTTCGCCTCCCTGGCCTCCAACGAAAACTGGGGCAGCCGCCTGCTCGACGCCTGGACGCCTTCGAACCCGGGCTCCACGATTCCGGCCGCCACGCTGCTGAACACCAACAACGAAGGCCGCGCCTCGACCTACTTCATCGAAAATGCCTCCTACCTGAAGCTGCGCAACGTGCAGCTGGGCTACACGCTGCCCACGGCGCTGGCCGGCAAAATCAAGCTGCAGGGCGTGCGGGTGTACGTGCAGGGTCAGAACTTCTTCACCCTCAAGAGCAAGGAGTACACCGGGGCCGACCCGGAAGTGACCAACTACCAGTACCCGATTCCCCGCATTTTCACCACCGGCCTGAACGTATCATTTTAGTGCTTAGTGCTTAGTGCTTAGTGCCTGGTGCTTAGGTCGTTCAACGAAACTCTAAGTACCAAGCTCCAAGCACCAAAAACCAGGCACCAAAAACCAAGCTTCAATTCCCATGAAACTCTTCAAAACCAGCCTTCTGGCGCTTTCCCTGCTCGGGCTTTCGGTGAGCTGCTCCGATAAAGACTTTCTCGACGTGGAGCCCATCGGGGCCCTGAGCGACGAGCAGCTCAATACGCCCGCCAACATCGACAAGCAGGTTATTGCGGCCTATTCCCAGCTCGGCAACGACGTGTACCGCGCCCCCTACACCAGTATGTGGCCCTACGGCAACGTGCGCGCCGGCGACGCCTACAAGGGCGGCAACGGCACGGCCGACGTGGACGCGTTTCACTTCTACGAAACCTTCACCTTCAACCGCGTCGACGTGGGCAACACCGACGAGCTGTGGTTTCTGCTCTACGTGGGCGTGTCGCGCTGCAACGACGCGCTGCGCCGCCTCAACGCCATCGACGCGGCGGCCATGCCCACCAAGGCCGTGCGCCAGGGCGAGGTGCGCTTCCTGCGCGGGCACTTCTACTTCCTGCTCAAGGAGCTCTTTAAGCGCGTGCCCTACATCGACGAGTCGGTGCCGACCGAGCAGTACGCCACCGTCTCGAACGTGGCCCTGACCGACGACCAGCTCTGGGGTAGAATTGCCGCCGACTTCCGCTTTGCCACCGCCAACCTGCCCGACAACCAGCCCGAAATCGGGCGGGCCAATAAGTCGGCGGCCCAGGCTTACCTGGCCAAAACCCTGCTGTTTCAGGCCTACGTGCAGAACGACGCCCACGCCGTGACCAGCATCGACCAAACCAAGCTCCAGGAAGTCGTGACCCTGGCCGACGAGGTCGGCAAGCGGTATTCCCTGCACCCCGACTACGCCAGCAACTTCCTGACCAGCGGCGACAACGGGGTGGAATCGGTGTTTGCCATCCAGTTTTCGCGCAACGACGGCACGCCCAAGGGCCGCACCGACCGGGGCAACCAGCTCAACTACCCCATGAACCCGGACTACGGCTGCTGCGGCTTTCACCAGCCCAGCCAGAACCTGGTGAATGCCTACAAAACCGACGCCAACGGCCTGCCCTTGTTCACCAGCTTCAACAGCTCGGACCTGAGCACGCCCGCCGACTTCCAGAACAACAGCGTGGACCCGCGCCTCGACCACACCGTGGCCGTGCCGAGCCACCCCTACAAGTACGCGCCCACCTTCGTGTTTGAAACCTCCTGGCTGCGCGACCAGAACACCTACGGCGTGTACATGTCGATGAAGGAAAGCGTGCTGCCCTCGGACCCCAGCTTCCAGAAAACGCCGCCGTTTATGAGCTCCTCGAAGAACTGGGCCATCATCCGCTTCGCCGACGTGCTGCTCTGGAAAGCCGAGGCCCTGATTGAGCTGGGCCGGCAGGGCGAGGCCCTGCCCATTATCAACCGGATTCGGGAGCGGGCCGCGGCCAGCACTGCCCGCCTGAAAAACGCCGCCGGCGGGGCCACGTCCAAGTACCGCATCGGGCAGTACCCGGCCGCCGGCTGGAGCCAGGACTACGCCCGCCAGGCCCTGCGCTACGAGCGGCGGCTGGAGTTTGCCCTGGAAGGCCAGCGCTTCTTCGATTTGGTGCGCTGGGGCATTGCCGCCGACTACCTGAACACCTACTTCACCCAGGAAAAAACCAAGCGCCAGTACCTGCGCGACGCCCGCTTCACCAAGGGCCGCGACGAGTACCTGCCCATCCCGCTCAACCAGATCAACTTCAGCAAGGGCCTCTACAAGCAAAACAGCGGCTGGTAGGAGTGAAATGGTGAAGTGGTGAAATGGTGAGTTGTCGTTCAAACCGCGCAGACTGCGCAACACGCGCCACCAAAACATCAAACTCACCATTTCACCATCTCACCATCTCACCATTTTTTTCCAATGAAAAACAGCAACGTCTTTTTCTGGTCCCTGGTCGTGGCGCTGGGGGGCTTCCTCTTCGGCTTCGATACGGCCGTAATTTCCGGGGCCGAGAAGGCCATTCAGCAGCTCTGGCACCTGAGCCCGGTCGCGCACGGCTTCACCATTGCCGTGGCCCTCATCGGTACCGTGTTCGGGGCCATTTTCGGCGGCATTCCCTCCGATAAGTTCGGCCGCCGCCAGACCCTCATTGGCATTGCGGTGCTGTACCTGGTGTCGGCGGTGGGCGCGGCCGTGACCAGCAGCTGGGTGCTGTTTATGGCGTTCCGCTTTCTGGGCGGGCTGGGCGTGGGCGCGTCGTCGGTGACGGCCCCGCTCTACATTTCGGAGGTGTCGCCGGCCGCCAAGCGGGGGCGCATGGTGGCCATGTTCCAGTTCAACATCGTGTTCGGCATTCTGATGGCCTACCTCTCCAACTACCTGCTGACCGGCGTGGGCGAAAACGACTGGCGCTGGATGCTGGGCGTGCAGGCCTTCCCGGCCCTGGCCTTTTTCCTGCTCTTGTTCCGCGTGCCCGAAAGCCCCCGCTGGCTGCTGGGCCAGGGCCGGGTCGAGGAAGGCCGGGCCGTGATGCACCGCATCAGCCCCGAAACGGCCGACGCGGAAGTCACCACTATCCTGACCACCAACGCCGCCGACGAAGCGGCCGGCGGCGAGTCGCTCTTCGCCCGCCAATACCGCGGGCCGGTGCTGCTGGCCGTGTTCTTTGCCGTGTTCAACCAGGTGTCGGGCATCAACGCCATTATCTACTACGCCCCGCGCATCTTCGAAATGACGGGGTTGGGCAAGGGCTCGGCCCTGCTCTCGTCGGCCGGTATCGGGCTGGTCAACTTCCTGTTTACGCTGCTGGCCATGAACTTCATCGACCGGTTTGGCCGCCGCAAGCTCATGCTGATCGGCTCCTTCGGCCTGATTGCCACCTTGGGCCTGGTGGCCCGCTCGTTCTACAGCCAGGATTTCAGCGAGCTGAACGGCATGCTGGTACCAGTGCTGCTGTTCGTCTACATTGCCTTTTTCGCCTTCTCGCAGGGGGCCGTCATCTGGGTGTTCATCTCCGAAATCTTCCCCAACACGGTGCGGGCCAAAGGCCAGGCCCTGGGCTCGAGCACGCACTGGGTGCTGGCGGCCGTCATTGCCTTTGCCTTCCCGTATTTCGCCGAGAAGCTGGGCGGCGGCCACACCTTCCTGTTCTTCAGCTCGATGATGGTGCTACAGCTCATCTTCGTGTGGCGCTTCATGCCCGAAACCAAAGGCACCAGCCTGGAGCAGCTCGAAAAAACGCTGGTTATTCATTAAGTAGAACGTCATTCCGAGCGCAGCGTAGCGAAGTCGAGGAATCTCGCGGGCAATGGTAAATATTGGCATTGCAACGTCAGCACGCGAGATTCCTCGGACTCTGCTTCATGCGCAGAATGCTCGGAATGACGTTCTTTTCTAAGCACTAAGCACTAAGCACTAAGCACCAAAAACTCATGTCTGAAAACATAGTCTGCTTCGGCGAAATCCTGTGGGACGTGCTGCCCACCGGCAAGCAGCCCGGCGGGGCACCCTTCAACGTGGCCGTGCACCTGCACCAGCTGGGCGTGCCCGCCGCGCTGATCAGCCGCGTCGGCGACGACGAGCTGGGCACCGAGCTGCTCGACTTCATCACCAGCAAAGGCCTCAGCCCCGCCTACGTGCAGGAGGGCAAAACCCACCTGACCGGCGTAGTGAAAGCCAACGTGGACGATGCCAACGAGGTGACTTACAAGATTGTGCACCCCGTGGCCTGGGACTACGTGCAGCACGAAGCCCGCCTCGATGCCCTGGTGGAGCAGGCCGATATGTTCGTGTTTGGCAGCCTGGCCGCCCGCAGCCCCGCCACCCGCGAAACGCTCTACCGCCTGCTGCCCCACGCCCGGTTCCGGGTGTTCGACGTGAATATGCGCCCGCCGCACTACACCAAAGAGGTGGTGAAATACCTGCTGGGCAAGGCCGACCTGGTAAAGATGAACCACCACGAGCTCCAGGAAATCATGGGCTGGTTTGGGGCCGAAACCGACCCGGGCGCGGCCATGCAGTGGCTGGCCGAGCGGTTTGGGCTGCAAGCCGTGTGCGTCACCTGCGGGGCCGATGGAGCCCTGCTCTGGACCGGCAACCACCTCTACCGCGCCCCCGGCGTGCGGGTTGAGGTGAAAGACACCATCGGCAGCGGCGACTCGTTTCTGGCCGCCCTGCTCAAGGGCTGGCTGCGCGGGCAGGAGCCGGGCGAGTGCCTGCGCTTCGCCTGCGCCACCGGGGCACTGGTGGCCACTCACCTCGGGGCCACGCCCGCCTTCACCGAGGCCGACGTATACGCGCTGACCTCACCCCCGGCCCCTCTCCTTGAAGAGAGGGGAGCCTGACGCAAGCGCACAGCAAGCCGCAACGGCACAAGAAATTATGGCCATTTTCTTTAATTAATCCACCCCCAAACACCTGCGCCGCCGTGGCTCCCCTCTCCCGTGGAGAGGGGCCGGGGGTGAGGTTGCCCACCCCATGAAAAAGTCTTTCCTGCTGGCCTTGTCCCTGGCTTCGCTGACCCACCTCACCCAGGCCCAGACGGCTGCCCCGTTGCCGCCGGCCACGCCCCAGTACCGCCCGGCCTACCACTTCTCGCCGGCCCGGATGTGGATGAACGACCCCAACGGCATGGTCTACTCCCAGGGCGTGTACCACCTGTTTTTCCAGCACTACCCCGAAGCCATGGTGTGGGGCCCGATGCACTGGGGCCACGCCACCAGCAAAGACCTAGTGCACTGGCAGGAGCAGCCCATTGCCCTGTTTCCGGACAAGCTGGGCTGGATTTTCTCGGGCAGCGCCGTCATCGACGAAAACAACACGGCGGGCTTCGGCAAGAATGCCCTGGTGGCCATCTTCACCCACCACAACGACCCGGAGGAAAAGAAAAAAACCAACCGCCACCAGTACCAGAGCCTGGCCTATAGCCTCGACCAGGGCCAGACCTGGACCAAGTACGCGGGCAACCCCGTGCTGCCCAACCCCGGCATTCAGGACTTCCGCGACCCGAAAGTGAGCTGGAACACCGCCGCCGGCAAGTGGATCATGACCCTGGCCACCAAGGACCGGATTACGTTTTATTCGTCGCCCGATCTGAAAGCCTGGACCAAGGAAAGTGAGTTTGGCGAGAAGCTCGGGGCCCACGGCGGCGTGTGGGAGTGCCCCGACCTGTTTCCACTGACCCTGGACGGCAAGCAGCAGTGGGTGCTGCTGGTCAGCATCAACCCCGGCGGGCCCAACAGCGGCTCGGCCACCCAGTACTTCATCGGGCAGTTCGACGGCAAAAAGTTTACGCCCGCCAGCACCGCCACCCGGTGGGTCGACTACGGCAAGGACAACTACGCCGGCGTGACTTACGCCAATACCGGGGCGCGCCGCATTTTCCAGGGCTGGATGAGCAACTGGGAATACGCCAACCAGGTGCCCACCTCGCCCTGGCGCAACGCCATGACCGTGCCCCGGGAGCTGGCCCTGCGCAAAGTCGGCGCCGACGTGTTTCTGACTTCCCAGCCGGTACCGGAAATCGGGCGGGCCCTGACGGCTGGCAGCGTGAAGCTCCAGAACCTGACCGTGAAGCCCACCCTGGATTTGACCGGCAAGCTGCCCGGCCTGGGCGACAAGTTTCAGCTGAAAATGAGCACCCGGCAGCTCACCGATTTTGCCCTGGTGCTGGCCAACGGCCGCGGCGAGGAACTGGTCATCGGCTACGACAAAAAGGCCAATGAATATTACGTCGACCGGAGCAAGTCGGGCCTGGTGGCGTTCAGTGACAAGTTTCCCGGCCGCCACGCCGGTCCGCGCCGGGCCACCACGCCCGCCGCCGACCTCACCCTGCTCGTCGATGCCAGCTCGGTGGAAGTGTTTGCCGACCAGGGCCTGACGGCCCTCTCGGAGCTGTTTTTTCCCTCCGAGCCGTTTACAACCCTCACGGTAAAATCGGCGGCCGGCCTGAGCATCAGCGAGCTGAGCTACAGCCGGCTGGCCACGGAGGCAAAATAGGCCTTGCTCAATCTTCGGGAGGTAGTGACGCAGAACGAAGCTGCCGAAGAAATAAAAAGCTGCTCTGGCCGGGTGCCGGGGCAGCTTTTTGCTTTTACAACCCGCTCTGGCAGCGGCATATTCCGATATCGATATATCCGCTACTTTTAAGGCGCAAACCACACCTTACGACCCCGCTATGAGCAACCTGATTCAGTTTGTCGCCAACCACGACGACCTGTCCACCGACAAGGGATTCCAGTTCAAATTTTATTGTGATAAATGCCGTAACGGCCACATGTCGCGCTTCAGCCCCAACAGCATCGGCATTGCCGGGGAGCTGATGCGGGCCGCGGGCAGCCTCTTCGGTGGCCACTTCTCCGACGCCGGCAACGCGGCCTACCACGTGCAGCGCGCCATCGGGGGCAAGGCCCACGACGAAGCCCTGGAAAAAGCCGTGCAGGAAGGCAAGCAGTACTTCAAGCAGTGCACCCGCTGCGGCCACTGGGTGTGCCCCGACGTGTGCTGGAACCACAAGGCCGGCCTCTGCGAAGACTGCGCCCCCGACGAGCACGAGGAGCTGGCCTCCCAGCAGCGCCAGGCCGCCAAAGAGCAGATCTACACCAAAACCCGGGAGCAGAACTACACCGGCAACCTCGACTTCCTCAACCAAGGCGCCGTGGTGCAGTGCTCCAACTGCCAGGCCACCCTCGACGCGGGCAAGAAGTTCTGCCCCGAGTGCGGCACGCCCAACGTGGCAGCCCAAACCAAGGAAAAGTTCTGCGCCGACTGCGGGGCCAGCGTCAAGCCCGGCCAGCGCTTCTGCGCCGAGTGCGGCAAGCCGCAGGGGTAGGTGAAGTGGTGAAGTGGTGAATGAGTGAATGAGTGAATGAGTGAAGTTTACGTTGGTGACGCCTGGCATTGCGCGGGGAATGGCCCGTTATTAACCTGTCCGGCGTCCCGTTATTTTCGCAACGTATTGCCAGTACACAAGAAGAGGGAGCTGCGGCTCCCTCTTCTTGTGTACTGGCTACAACCAAATGGCGACCTACTGGCTCGGTGCCCGTTTGGCCAGCCGGCGCAGGCCGTAGCCGGCTCCGGCGGCCAGTAGCAGGCTGATGCCGCCATCAATGGGGGCATTGGTCGCGCCGGGCTGCGGGCCGCCGTTGCCGGGGCCCTGGGCCCGGGCTTGCTGAAACCGGCTGCCGAAAGTTACTAGCAGCAGGGTCACGAGGAAAAAGCGAAAAGAAGAAACGATATAGCGCATGGGAAAAAGCAAAGACGATGTGAAAGAAAAAGTATCCGGTGCGCGGCGTCAGGCAGAAGCGCCGCGCACCGGATAGCCTGGTTTACTCAACCACCAAGCGCTTCGTAACGAGGCCCTCAGCGGTGGTCAGGCGCAGCGTGTACACGCCTTTGCTCACCCCGGTCAGCGGCAGTTGCGCGTCCTGCTGGGCGGCGCGGCCGGCGGCCAGCGTCTGGCGCCGCACCGTCTGGCCCAGGCTATTAACCAGCTCCACCGCTACCGTCTGCTGACGCAGGGCGGCGGGCAGGCTGATAAATACAGCCTGCTGCGCCGGGTTGGGGTAGAGGCTCACTTGCTGGGCTAGCGCGGCCGGGGCCGTGGTCAGCACCTTGCTCTGGGTCAGCAGCAGCGAGAAGCGCGGGGCCTGCGAACCTGCCACGGCCGAGAACGTGTAGCTGGGCTGCTGCGCCAGGTCGACGACGGTGCCGGTCTGGGCGTCGCGCAGGTAGGCGAAGGTGGTAGCCGGCAGGTCGAGCAGGGCCGCGGCGCGCAGGGTATAACTACCGCTCTGGGCTACTTCCACCCGCAGCGGCACCAGCACGTCGGTGGTCGTCAGCGCGGGCAGGGCATTGATGGACAGACGCAGGGCGTTGCTGGTTTCGGTGGCCAGCAGCGGGGCCGCGCCGGCCGTCAGCTTGTAGGCGTCCAGGGCCGAATCGAAGCCGGGGGTGGCGGCGGCAGTAAAGTAGAGCAGCGTCTCATCGGCCGGGCCGGCGGTGCCGCGCAACTCCAGGCGCACCGAGGGATTAGTGCTGGTGCCCCGCTGGAAGATGGGCGTACGGCCGTCGGTGATGCGGGCCGCGTTGGTGAAGCTCACCTGCCCGGTGGTCGTGCCCGGGGTGCTGACGCGCACGAAGAAGCCCTGACCCAGGGCAATGGCGTCGGTGCCGCCGTTGGTGCCCACGCCGCCCGAGCCGGCTACGTAGCTGGAATAGGTGCCCGCGTACTGGCCCGTCGAGCGGTACACGTACACGGCGCCGTCCACGTTGGAGAGGCCCACCAAATCCCAGTCGATGGGCGAGGGGTAGGGGTTGCCCAGCAGCTGCCAGCCGGTAGCATCCTGGGCCGCGGGCGTGCCGTTGGGCACCGTGCCGCGCGCCAGGCCGCCCTTCGTAATCGGGCCGTTGTTGAGCGTGCCCACGAAGTCGACGGTCTGGGAAGCGGGAATGTTGACGGTGTAGCCCCGGCCGGTTTCCAGCCCGTCGCTCAGGTCTGCCGGCGACTGGTAGCCCTTGTCGAAGTCCTTAAGGTAGTCGCCGCTGAAGCTCAGGCGGCTCTGGTCGTAGCTGAACACGGTGGGGAAGGGCGTCACCAGGCTGGGGTCGGCCGCCGAGTTGTAGGCCGGGTTCACCACGGGCGTAAAGCCGCCGGTGGTCAGGTCGGCCACGGTGCTGCCCGCCACCGGGGTGGCGTAGTGGCGGTAGCCCGCCCCACTATTTACCGAGCCGTCGATGTAACGCTGCACGGTGGCCGTGCCCAGCACCACGCTGTTGCCCACGGGCAGCACGTTGGCCGTGCCGGCCGCGCCCGACAGCAGCGTCAGGTTGCCGTTGGTGAGCACGCTGCCCCCCAGCACCAG
Organism: Hymenobacter aquaticus; assembly: GCF_004765605.1. Lineage (NCBI taxonomy): Bacteria > Pseudomonadati > Bacteroidota > Cytophagia > Cytophagales > Hymenobacteraceae > Hymenobacter > Hymenobacter aquaticus. Next base: position 399,867 of record NZ_SRLC01000001.1, read on the forward strand.
TACCCGCTGCACCTGCACCGGCGCATTCAGCACCACCCCGCCGGTGTTCACGGTGAGGGTGTTAAACAGCGAAGTCGTGCCGTTGATGAGCTGCGTCGCGCTGTTGGTCAGCAGCAGCTCGCCCCGGTCGTCGGCGGCGGTAGTGCCCCCGTTGTTGGTGAAGTTGCCGTTCAGCGACAGCACGCTGTTAGTGGCAATGGTAAAGCGGGCCCCGCTGCCCAGCGTCAGATTGTTGGCAAACTGCGGCCCGGTTACTACCGGGTCGTTGGCGGTATCCGGAATGGTCACGTCGTCGGTGGCGGTGGGTACCTGGGCCGGGCTCCAGTTGGCGGCTCTGCCCCAGTTGGTATCCACGGCGCCGGTCCAGGTGAGGCCGCTTACGGCGGGCGTGAGCAGGGCGGCCAGGCCCGTCAGGTTCGAGCCGCTGCCGATGACGCCCAGCTGGTTGAACGCGCCCGTGGTCAGGCTCACTTCCCACAGCGACTCATTAGCCACGCCGCTGGGCGCCGCCGCCGCGAAGGCCGTGTTGGCGGGCGTAGCGGGAGTCGACAGGTCGGAGTAAATGTCGAATTCAACCCCGGTGGTGGTGTTTACCGTGATATTGGAACTGCCCAGCGTGGTGTTGGCGCCCGTGTTGGGGTTGCTGAAAATAACCACCTGGTTGGTGCTCTGGTCGTAGCCGTAGAGCGTGGTGCCGGTGGCCGCGTTGTTGTCGTTGTTGGTGTAGGCGGCTGCCGTCAGGGCCCGGCCCGTCACGCCGTCCACGATTACCACGCCGTCGGCCGGGTTCACGCGGTAGTTGTTGCCGTTGCTGCCCACGATGCGGATCCGGTCGGCGGCGGGGTTAAAGTCGAAGCCGATGCCGTTGAAGGCGGTGGTCCCGGTGCCCAGCGCATAAGCGCCCGGGCTGCCCACGGCCGTCAGCGCCCCGGTGCTCAGGTTCAGGGTGTAGAGCTGGCCGGTCTGAGCCGCGGCGTTGTAGCCCAGGGCAAACAGCTGCCCGTCCAGGGGGCGGAAATCAATGCCGGCCAGCACCTGGGAGCCGTCGGTGGGCAGGCCGGTGATGTTGACCGCCGTGCGAATCACGTTGGGCCGGCCCGAGTCGAACGACACGAGGTTGCCGCCGGCGACGCCGTAGAGCAGCCGGCCGGTGAGGGCGGCCGTGGCGTTGGCGCCTTCCAGCAGCGCCGAAACGTCGCGCACCGGTATGCCCAGCCCGATAACGCCCACGGCCGAGGCCGCGCCGGTGGTGGGGCTCAGCGCGTACAGGGTGCTGAACGAGGCCGTGGTGGTGGCGGCGTCGGCATTGGACACCAGGAAGCCCCGGTTGGTCTGGGTGGCCGCGTCGAAGTAGAAGTCTAGGTCATTTACCGCGCCGCTGCTGGGCAGCAGGCCCGCCGTCCCGAAGGCCGAGAGCTGGCCCGCGTTGGGGTTGCTCTGGGTAAAGAGCTGGTTGCGGGCGTCGTCGATGTCGAAGAGCGTGGTGCTGGTGCTGCCGGGGTAGGAGTTGGTGTAGGCCACGGCCCCGATGGTGGGCGTGCCGGTGGCCCCGCTCACGAAGTTCAGGTTGCCGTCGGTGGCCGCCACGGCGCCGTTGTTGGGGTTGAGGCGGTAGTTGCGCGTGTTCAGCCCCGTCACCCGGATGCGGTCCACGGTGGGGTTGAAGTCGAAGCCCACCGCGTTGACGGCCTCAAGCGTCGAGCCCAGGTCCAGGGTAGTCGGGCCGGCGCCCACGGCCGTGGCTACGGCCGTGGCGCGGTTGATAATGTAGAGCCGCGACTCACCGTTGGCGGGGTTGTAGCCCAGGCCAAACAGCTGGCCGGTGTTGGGCCGGAAGTCGGTGCCCACCAGCGTCTGGCCGGCGCTCAGGCCGGTAATGGCCGTGGAGGACAGCAGAAAGTCGGGCCGGCCGGAGTTAAACGAAATCAGGTTGCCGGTCGGCGTCACGGCGTAGAGCAGCTGCCCGCTGGGGGCCGGGGCGGTCCGGTCGATGCGAATGGCAATGTCGGTGATGCCGGGGGCCGGGTTGGCGTTGGTGGGTGGGTCGAAGGGGCTGCCGCCGCCCACGCCGCCTTCCAGCGTCACGGTGCCGTCGCCCAGGTTCAGGGCATACACGGCCGTGACAAACTGCCCGGCCCGCGTGGGCTCCGGGTCGGGGCCGTTGATGCTCAAATAGGCTTTCTGGACGCGGGTAGTGGGGTTGGTAAAGATGTCCAGGTCGGTGCTGACACCGGGCGTGTTCAGCGGAATCGGGGTCTTGATGGTCGTGGTCGTGTTCAGCTTGCCGTCGTTGGGCGGGTTCTGAATCGTGAGCAGGGAGCGTTCCTCATCCACGCTGTAGAGCACGGTAGCCGTCGAGCCGATAAAGCTGTTGGTATACGCCACCGAGCCGATAAACGGGTTCTGGCCGAAGTTGGCGTCGCCGGCGTTGTAGGCCAGTGCGCCATCGGGCGTTACGGTGCCGTCGTTGGGGTTCAGGCGCAGGTTCTGGTCGTTGGTGCTCACCACCCGGATGCGGTCCACGGTGGGGTTGAAGTCGAAGCCGATCCGGTCGAGGTTCGTGCCCAGGTTCAGGGAGTTGGCGCCGCCCACGGCCGTAGCCGGCACCTGCGTCACGGCCAGCGGACTTTCGTAGTTGAGGGTGTAAAGCTGGGCCTGCTGGGCCGTGGCGTTGTAGCCCAGGGCAAACAGCTGCCCGGTCGCGGGCCGGAAGTCGATGCCCACCAGCACCTGCCCCGCCGTTACGCCGACGATAGTCTTGCGGCTGCGCACGGTGGGGTTGGCGATGTCAACCGAGGTCAGGTCGGTGCCGGATAAGCCAAAAACGGTCTGGGCCGTGGCGGCGGGGCTGCCCGTGAGCAGCAGCGCGGCCCCCAGCGCGGCACCGCGCAGCCAGGAAGGCAAGCCAGAAGTACGCGCCGGAGGCGGGAGTAGGGGTAGAGGCATCAGCGAACAGAATAGAGGTGAAAGGATGAAAAGAACGGTTGCCCGCGGGCAGTAGAAGAGCTACGGAAGCGCGGTAGATATTGGATTGCGAAAAAAGGATTAAAAATAGATTAATATGCTGAAAATCAGGATGAGCTTAGCGGCCAGGGCGGGGGCGCCGGCAATCCATTGCCGCTGGCCTGCGTACACCGGGCAGGAGTCCGTCATTCTTTGCCTTGCCATGTCGTTAGTTTCCTGTCTTCGCCCGGCCGCCGCGCTGGTGCTGCTCGTGGCCCCCGCCTGTAGCTTCGATTTGAATGAGCGCCCCAATGCCGGGAGCATTACCACGGATGAGCCCGTGGCGGCCGCCTTGCAGGACGTGCGCTGGGAGCTGCGGGAGCTGGGCGGGCAGCCCGCGCCCCGCACCGAGCGCCGCCCGTTTCTGCTGCTGCGCAACAACCGCCCCCGGGTAGAGGGCCGGGCCGCCTGCAACCAGTTCTCGGGCCCCTACACCCTGGCCGAGCGGGGCCGCCTGCGCCTGGGCCCCCTGGTCACGACCCGCAGCGCCTGCCCCGACCTGGCCGCCGAGGGCGCCTTCCTGCAAGCCCTCAACCAGGCCCAGCACTACCGGCTCAGCCGCAACACCCTGACCCTCTACGCCGCCGACACCCTCGGCACCCCCCTAGCCCGGCTGGAAGCGGTGAATGAGTGAATGAGTGAATGAGTGAGGTGGTCGTTCAACGCCCGTGGGTCATTGCGAGCTTGCGAAGCAGTCCGTCCGCTGCTGGTGACCAATGATCTTTTACCAAAAAGCCCTTTATCGGTGATTCGATAAAGGGCTTTTCACATCAGGAGGCTCCACACATTTCAGAGGACGGATTGCTTCGCAAGCTCACAATGACACGGGTTGTTGAACGACCACCTCACTCATTCACTCATTCACTCATTCACCGCTTCACTCATTCACTACTCCACTACCAGCTTGCCGGTGCGGGGCTGGCCTTGGGCGTCGGTGGTGCGCAGGGTGTAGAGGCCTGGGGCGAGGCCCCGCACCGATACCCGGGCGGCGGCCGAGACGGTTGTTTCGCGGGCTACGCGGCCCCGCGCGTCGAACAGCTGCACGCGGGTGCCGGCGAGCAAGCCGGGCAGGCTCACCTCGGCGGCCGCCGGATTGGGGAACAGGCCCAGCGCCTGGGGGCGGGCCGGGGCCGTGGTCAGGGTCGGGTCGCCGAGGCGGGCCAGGAAGTTGCCGGTAGCAGCACTGCCGCTGCTGACTGTCCGGTTGTCGAAAGCGCAGGTGCCCGAGAACGTGCCGAACGCATAGTAGTAGGGCGAGCCAACGCCCACGTAGTAGCCCACGTCGGAGCCCGGGCCGCCGGCCTGCTGCACCCAGTCGAGCTGCCCGTCGGGGCGGTAGGCGGCCACGGCCACGTCGTTGCCGCCGGCGCTGGTCAGCGTCAGGGAGCCGTAGCGGGCCCCCGTGTTGAAGTAGCCCGCCACGTGGGGCTTGCCGCCCGGGTCGAGGCTGAGGCCGCCCCAGCCGTCGGAGCCGGGCCCGCCGCTGGCCGCCACCCAGCTCAGCGCCCCCAGGGGTGAATATTTAGCCAGGTAGCCATCCAGGCCGCCGGCGCCGGGCAGGGCGATGGTGCCAAAGGTGGTGGGCCCAGCAAAGGAGCCGGCCAGGTAGAGGTTGCCATCGGCGTCGGCCTGCACATCGTTTACCCGCTCGTCGCTCGGGCCGCCTTCCTGCCGCACCCAGGCGGCCTGGCCCTGCGGGTCGTAGCCGATGAGTAGCAGGTCATTGTTGCCGCGCGGGGTGTAGGCCGGGCTGCCGCTTGCCTGAATGGGCACGGTAAAGCTCGTGACGACGTACACGTCGCCGCGCGCGGCCACGGCCAGGCGGGGCGGCTGGTAGGTGGTCGGGCCCGAGGGCGGCTGGTAGTCGAAGGCCGGGGTGAGGCGGCGGGCCTCGCCGGTGGCGGCGCGCAGCTGGAGCAGGAAGGCGCCAAACCCGGTGGGGGTGCTGAGGCCCACGACCGGCGTACCAAAGCTCATCGAGCTGGTGTAGAGGCCGGTGGCGTAGACGTTGCCCAGCGCATCTGTTCCGATGGAGGCGGCGCTGACCCCGGTGCTGGCGGCGGGCGAGCTCTGCGCGGCCCACTGGGGCACCCCCTGGGGCGACACCCGAACCACGAAGACTTTCGAGGCGGTGTTGATACTGGTGAGCTGTAGGCCGTTGGTGGTCAGGGGTATGGGGCCGGTAAAGGTGCCGGTCACGTAGGCATTGCCGGCCGCGTCGAGGGCCACGTCGGTAGCCAGCTCGTTGCTGGCCGTGCTGAAGGAGAACACCCAGGCCACCGTGCCGGTGGGGGTGTATTTCACCAGGTACCCGTCGCTGAGGCCCCGGCTGACGAGGGTGGTGGTGCCGATGGTGATGCTGCCCGTGAAGCTGCCGGCCGCGTAGGTGTTGCCGGCCGCATCGGAGGCCAGGGCCCCGGCGGCGGTGGGCGCAAAGCCGGGCGCGTAGGCATTAAGCCAGGTGGGCGGGTTGATCTGGGCCTGGGCCGCGGGCAGGGAGTAGGCAAAGGCCGCCAGCACGAAGGCCGCGCGGCGCAAAGAATCAGGGGTAGAAATAGGCATTGCCAAAGATTGCCAAAGAAGCCTAGCCGCGCAAACGGCCGCGCCGGCGGCAAAGGACTCCCGCACCCGAAGGAGGTGTTTCTTACTACCGCAAAGCCCTTCACCACCGGAGCAGCAAAGGGCTTTGTCACGCTGGCACAAGCAGCAGTGGGGTATGCGAGCAAGGTCCGTCGCCCAGCTCAGAATGACAGACGAAAAAACTACACCCTCATTCACTCATTCACCCATTCACTCATTCACTCTACGGCGCAGCAGCATGCCCAGCCCGCCGCCGGCCAGCAGCACGGCGGCGGCCAGGGGCAGGCCGGCGGTAGCAGATGGCCCGGGGGCGGGGACCGTAGCGGCGGCCAGCGCCCGGCGCTCCAGGGCGTCGAGGCGGGTTTTGAGGGCGGCATTTTCGGCTTGCAGGGCGGCCAGCTGCCGGGCCTGCGCGGTGGTGCGGGCGTCGAGGGCCTGCACGCCGGCCAGGGCCACGCCGTCGGCATCCACGGTGCTGATGCTGATGCTGTCGGGGCCCAGGCCGAAGGCCCGGCGGAAGTCCTGGGCTATGGGGCCCAGGTGGCGCACGGTGGCCGGGTCGGCCTTGTAGCTCCAGCGCGTGATGGGCACCTGGCGCAGGCGGCGGAGCACGTCTTCGCCCGCAACGACTTCAAACCGGTGCTTCTTGCGGCGGTCGGAGGTGTTGGTCCAGGTGCCGCCGGTGCTCAGGTAGGCCCCGGTGGAGGTGGAAATTACCGCATTCGACTGCCCCCAGTTGCTGGTTACGCTGCCCGACTGGAAGGTAACGCCAGTGGTCAGGTTGCTGCTGGTGAAGACGCGGAAGCCGCCCGTCACGCGCCAGTTGGCCGAGTGGTTCACGCCCGCCCGGAAAGCATTATTGTTCGCGCCGCTGTTGTCGTGCGTTACGGAACGGTCGGCGAAAACAAAGGAGCCCTGCCGGGCGTTGGTGTGCGCGTCGTAGCCCAGGGCCACCGAGGCCGCGCCGGAGGCAATGGAGTATTCGCCCACGGCAAAGGCGTTGATTTGGGCGGCCGTCACGTCCTTGCCGAAAGCAGCGGTGTAGTCGCCGCTGGCCCGGCAGTTGTAGCCGGCGGCGGTAGAGTAGTTGCCGATGTTGGCCGCGTCCCACTGGGTGCCGTTGATGGAGCCGGCCCGGAAAGCGGCCTTTTCGGGGTACCACACCAGGCGGGTGCCACTGCCTTCGGCCGGCACGTACTGGCCGAAGGCGTCGCCGTCGTAGTCGCCGCCCAGGAGCAGGCCCCCGGTCGAGAAGACGGTGAGGCGGGCGGCGCTGGGGTTGCGCTTGCGCACCACCAGCAGGGTATCGGGGCCCTGGGCCGAGGCGGCCAGGGGCGGCAGCAGGGCCAGGGCCAGGGCCAACAGGCCGGCCGCCCGGCGCAGAAGAGCGGAGAAGTTGTCCATGAGAATCAGGGAGGGTAAACGGTGCAAAGTCCTGGTAAAGGTAGTTATATAGCTAAAACCAAATGAACGGCCGGCGGCCGGGCGCTGACTTGGCCGGCGGGCATACAAAAAGCCCCGCCGGGGCGGGGCTTCAACACGCCCCCTGGAAAGCCGCCGGGGCGGCGGCCCCTGCCCGGGCGGGGTGCCTAGCTCAGATCAATGAAGAAGGTGGTGCCTTTATTCTCGCGGCTCTCCAGCCAGATCCTGCCCTCGTGCAGCTCCACGATCTGCTTGGTGATGAACAGGCCCAGGCCGGTGGTGGTGTCGCCGTAGAGGCCGGGGCGCTGGGCCGCGCCGAACTTGTCGAAGACGTGGGGCTGCAGGGCTTCGGGAATGCCCAGGCCGGTATCGTGGACGATGAGGCGGATGTGGCCCGCGTGCTTTTCCAGGCGCACCGACACCCGGCCGCCGCTGGGCGTAAACTTCAGGGCGTTGCTGAGCAGGTTGTCCAGGATGCGGCCCAGCTTGTCGGGGTGAATGTCGGCGTGCTCGGCCTGGGGCGGCAGGGTGAGCACCAGCTCGATGCCGCGCTCCTGGGCGGCCAGGCGGAAGGTTGCCAGGCGCTCGTCGAGGAAGGCGTTGAGGTTGGTGTGGTGCTTTTCCTGGCGCGTCGATTCGAGCTGGCCCAGGTAGAGCACGTCGTTGAGCAGGGCGTGGGCCTGGCCGCAGGAGTGGCCGATCAGGTTGAGGAAAGTGGCGACGCCCTCGGGGTTGCTGGCCGAGCGCAGGGCCAGCAGCTCCTCGTCGCGCCGCAGCAGCTCCATCACCATCTGGATGTGGGCCACGGGGCTGCGCAAATCGTGGGCTATCAGGTGCAGCACCGTTTCCTGCGCATCGTAGAGCCGCTTGTGGGATATTTCGAGCTTCTTCCGGTCGCTGATGTCCTCCAGGGTGGTGTAGCCCAGGTCGCCGCCGTTGTCCTGAAAGAGCACGGCCGTGACCTGGCACCAGAACGACGAGCCGTCGGGGCGGCGCAGGCAGGTTTCGAGCGAGAAGCTGCGCAGCTTGTGGGCCCACAGGCGGGTTTGCAGCTCGTGCCAGTCGGCGTTGTGGTCGGGGTGGGCAAACTCCAGGATGCGCTTGCCCACTAGGTCATCGGGGCCGGCCAGGTCGAGCATCTCCACCAGGGCCGGGTTAACCTGCAGAATGGTCAGGTCGGGGGCAATGATTTTGTGGCCCAGGGGCGAGTTCTCGAACACGGTGCGGAAGCGGGCCTGGCTGAGCTGATACTCGGCGTCGAGGCTCTGCTGCCGGGCGGCTACCTCCCGCAGCCGGGCGTTTTCCTCGCGCAGCGCCCGGAGCTCGGCTTCCGGGTCGTGGGCAGGGGACAGGGAGCAGGGAGCAGAGGCCATAGAGCAGGGGCGCGGCAGCGGAGCCGGCTGGTAAGGTAGCGGAATGTTCGGTGGTAATGGCTTGGGGGTGCCTCACGGGCGCCTCACCCCCCGGCCCCCTCTCCGAAAAAGGAGAGGGGGAGCCGGACGAAGGGGGTGCTTCACTCTTCGGACGGGCGCCTCACCCCCCGGCCCCCTCTCCGGAAGAGAGGGGGAGCCAGACGAAGGGGGTGAGATGGTTCGGCGGGACGTTCTCTTTGCGGTGGTATCTTCCGGCCTTCTTTCCAGCTTCCTTCCGACTTCTTCCCGGCTATCTTCCGGCTTCTTTTTGGCTTTCTTCCGCCCTTCTTCGCACCGCTGACTGCTGCCGTTATGCATCTTGACCTGAACTTACTGGAGCGTTGGCTGACGGGGTGGAGCCTGGCCCGGGGTGTGGCGCTGCCCCGGGCCGGCGGGGGCGGGTTGGTGGTGGAGGTGGGCTGGCCGGGGCAGGTGCGGCGGCATGTGTTCGTGGAGGCCGGCCCGGCGCTGCGCGCCTGCGCGGCCCGCATCCGGGAGCCGTTGGTGTACCTGAAAGCAGCCGTGGGTCCCGACGAGCTGCGGCGGGCGCTGCCGGCGGCCTGGCAGATCGAGGAGGCCCGTTACCTGATGTACTGCCCCGGCCCGATGGCGGCCCCCGCCGGGGAGCTGCCCGCCGGGTACGCGGTGCAGCTCGGCGTCGAGCACGGGGCCTCGGTGCTGTGCCTGGTGGATGCGGCCGGGCAGACCGCCGCCACGGGCCGGGTGGTGGTGCACCGGGGCACGGCAGTGTTCGACCGGATTGAAACGATGGAAGGATACCGCCGCCGGGGGCTGGGCTCGGCCGTGATGCACGCCCTGGATCAGCTGGCGCGGCAGGCCGGCGCCACCGAGCGCCTGCTCGTGGCCACCGAGCAGGGCCGGGCGCTGTACCAGCGCCTGGGCTGGCGGGTGGTAGCGCCCTACTCGACGGCCGTGCTGGCGGCCCTGTAAGGGCCCGGGCCGCCGGGGCCGGCCCACCGCGAGGAGCCGCCGGGCGGTCCGGGGCTTGCTGGCCCGGGGGAATTGCCGACTTTCGCGCCGTACTTCCGGCAGCTGCCCGCGTGGGGTGGCCGCCGCCTTAGCCTTGCGCCGATGAAACGTCTGCTTTGCCTTGTGTTGCTGCTGTTGCCGGGCCCGGCCCTGTATGCCAAAACCCCGGCTGCCCTGGAGCAGGACCTGGTGCGGCAGGCGAAGCGCATCAGCTACTGGGCCGACTACGCCGATGACGCCCCCGGCCTGAACCCGGCCGACTCGCTGGCCCGGGCCAACGCCGGGCTGCGCCGCCTACTGCTGGCCTACACCGCCGCCGAGCCCGCCACGCTCACCTACGCCTTTGCCCGGCTGCGGCAGGAGCACGTCACCATCGCCACGTCTGCGGACGGGCGGCTGCGCATCTACTCCTGGGACACGCGGCAGGGCGGCACCATGCGCTTCTTCGCCAACGTGTTTCAGTACCGGGCCGGGGGCGGGGTGGTGCGCAGCCGGGCCCTGCCCCGCCCGGCCACCGACGCGGGCCAGGAGTACATTGATATCTTCGCCGTGCCGCGCGGCACCCAGACCTGCTACCTGGCCTACAGCCAGGCCGTGTACTCCAGCCACGACTGCTACCAGCAGGTGAAGGGCTTTGCCCTCGAAAGCGGCCGCCTCAACCCCGATGCCCGGCTGATCCGGACCGGCTCGGGGCTGCGCAACACCCTGGGCTTTGCCTTCGACTTCTTCTCGGTGGCCGGCCGCCCCGAGCGGCCCGTGCGCCTGATCGGCTACGACCCCAAAACCCGGGTGCTGACCCTGCCGGTGGTGTGGGCCGATGGCCGGGTGACGGAGAAGAAGATTCGGTATGTGTTTGACGGGGTGGTGTTTGGGAAGGCGAAGTAGGGAGCGGGCCGGAAGCCCGGGACCGGCTTTGGTCCTGCTATTGCGGGCGTAGGTACCGGGCATAGGCGGAAAAGTGTAACGGGCCGGGGGCGGGTAGTGGTGGGTGTTGCTAAGCTGTTAGCTTTGAGAAGGTTTACTCTTTTATTCACCCTCTTTATCACTAACAAGCCACATGGCACGCGTTAACAACAACATCATTACCCAGGGCCTGAGCGGCACGCTGGGCGGCACCCTGGTTTTCCGGCAGTCGGGAAACCGCACCATCGTTTCGACGGCCCCGCGGGAAACGGACCGGGAGCCCTCGGCCAAGCAGCTGGCTCACCAGCAACGGTTTCAGGAAGCGGCCCTGTATGCCAAAGCCCAGTTGGCTACGCCCGAGGGCAAGGCCGAGTATGAGGCCGCCCGCGACGAAAACAACAACAGCGCCTACGCCATTGCCGTGGCCGACTTCATGCAGGCGCCCGACATCCGGGAGCTGGACCTGAGCAATTACACCGGCAAAGTGGGGGACACCATCCGGGCCCGGGTGACGGACAACTTCAAGGTGGTGGGCGTGACGGTGCGGATCGAAAACAGCGACGGTAGCCTGGTGGAGGAAGGCCCGGCCATGCAGCAGCCCAACGCGGTTGATTGGGTATTCACGGCCAAGAAAGCCAATACCAGCCTGGACGGCGACAAAATCACCTTCCGCGCCATCGACAAGCCCGGCAACCCAACTACGGTAAGCAAGACGCTGTAAGGGAATATCTTGGCTTTGTGCAATTTTCGGCAACTAATCGGCTGAATAGGCTCCGTATAGCTTCCGTATAGGCACTGTATAGGCACCCTTTACCCAGCATAAGCGCCGCATCCGGCAGAAATGCTAAAATGAACAACGGCCGCCCCGGATTCCGGGGCGGCCGTTTGGGTTATGCCGCAGAGAAGCTGGCGTATTATTCGGCGGGAGGGGGAGCAGGCCAGTCGAACTGGTCGATGAGCAGCAGGCTCAGCTCCTGGTAGGCTTCGTGCAGGGGGAGGCTCAGGGCGCCGTGGGTGTGCAGGAAGCCGACGAACATGTAGAGCCAGTGGTGAGCGGGGTAGGAGTAGGCTTTGGTGAACAGGCTTTCCGCCTCCAGGCGCAGCTGCTCGACGTGGGCAATGGGCCGGCTGGTTTCGGTGCAGCGCAGGGCCTCCTGCATGATTTGCCAGAGGGCCTGGCACTGGGGCACGCTCAAGGGCTCCTCGGCGCTGAGCGAGTAGCGGGGCTGGGCCTCGCGCAATTCGCCCAGGGGCACCTGCGTAAACCGCAGGACGCTGCCGTGGTGCTTCAGGGCCTCTACCCAGTTCATGAAGTGGGGAAGGGCAGTAGCGAAGCTAGTCGCGAAATGGGAGTCCTGACGGTGGAAGACGGAGGGCGAACAGGTTATCAGGTAGATAGATTCGGCTTCTATTTCTTCGATGGTGAAGTGGCAAAAGGTGTCAATCTGCAGGTAGAACTGACACATCTGGGGGCGGGTGTCGATGACGAAGACCAGGGAGGCTAAGCCGGCCTCGCGCACGAGCTGGAAGAAGAGCTGGGTTTCACTGAGGAAGAGCATAACTAGATTAAGCGAGGGGCTGTGTGTGATAAGGACACGTAGGTAGCCCTCTTGTAGGTAAATAATTGGGTGTCCAATAACGCATAATCAGAATATAATACCCCACAGAATTGTACGCATTGTAAGGTGTGTAAGCTTCGTAAGAGTTGTAAGCATTGCGTAGCTTGCGAGGCCGGACGCTATGCCTATAGCGGCCGGCTTCGTGTTTTTGCCTGCTTTTGCCCTTTCATGACTGATACTCAACTCGAAAAGACCCTGTGGAGCACGGCCGATAAGCTGCGGGCCAATATGGACGCGGCCGAATACAAGCACGTGGTGCTGGGCCTGATTTTCCTGAAATATATTTCCGACGCCTTCGAGGCCCGGCATCAGCAGCTCGACCAGGAGTTGAGCGACCCGTCCAGCGACTACTACGTGGCCGAGCCCGCTGCCCGCTACAATACCCTGGAGGACCGCGACGAGTACACCGCCGAAAACGTGTACTACGTTCCCCCAAGTGCCCGGTGGAAGCACCTGCAAAGCCACGCCAAGCTGCCCACCATCGGGACGGAGCTGGACGAGGCGATGGAGGCCATTGAGCGCGACAACCCCCGCCTGAAAGGCGTGCTGCCCAAGATTTACGGGCGGCCCACGCTGGACAAGATGCGCCTGGGCCAACTGATTGACCTGATCGGGACCATCGGGATGGGCGGCAGCGGGCACATGAGCAAGGACTTGCTGGGCCGGGTGTATGAGTACTTCCTGGGCCAGTTTGCCGATGCCGAGGGCAAGAAGGGCGGGCAGTTCTACACCCCGGGCAGCATCGTGCGGCTGATGGTGGAAATGCTGGAACCTTACCAGGGCCGCATCTACGACGGAGCCTGCGGGAGTGGGGGCATGTTTGTGCAGAGCGACAAGTTTATTGAGGAGCACCGGGGCCGCAAGGACGCTATTTCGGTGTTTGGGCAGGAAAGCAACCCCACTACTCACCGGCTGGCCCGCATGAACCTGGCCATCCGAGGCATTGAAGCTACCATTGAACTGGGCGATACGCTGCTGCACGATGCCTTCCCCGATCTGAAGGCTGATTTCGTGCTGGCTAACCCGCCGTTTAATATCTCGGACTGGAACGGGGAGCAGCTGCGCGACGACCGGCGCTGGAAATACGGGGTGCCGCCCCTGGGCAACGCCAACTTTGCCTGGCTCCAGCACTTCGTGCACAAGCTCTCGCCTAAGGGGCGGGGCGGTATCGTGCTGGCTAATGGCTCGATGACCAGCGCCTCGGGCGGGGAAGACGCCATGCGCCGGGAACTGGTGCAGGCCAACTTAGTAGACTGCATGGTGGCTTTGCCTACCCAGCTGTTTTTTAACACCCAGATTCCGGCCTGCATCTGGTTTTTGGCCCGGGACCGGGCCAGCAACCCCCAGCGCGACCGGAGCAAGGAAATCCTGTTCATCGATGCCCGGCAGCTGGGCACCATGATTAGCCGCCGCAACCGGGAGCTAACCGAGACTGACATTCGCCGCGTGGCCGATGTGTATCACAACTGGCGCTGCCAGAGCGCCAGTGTGGGGCCAAATGGCGAGCCGCCGGTTACTTACTTGGATGAGCCCGGCTTCTGCCGCGCCGCTTCAATTGAAGAAGTAGAAGCTCATGGCTTCGTGCTGACACCGGGGCGGTATGTGGGGACGGAGGATGTGGAGGAGAACGAAGAATATGAAGAGTTGCTCCAAGAATTGGGTGCTGAATTAGCAACACAGCTTGCTGAGTCTGCTCAGCTAGAGGACAAAATTCGTCAGAGCCTTCTAAGTGTAGGAATCACAATCTAGCAGTGCAATGATGAACAGTTGGCGAAATGTTAAGCTAGGTGATATAGCACGCTTGATAAAAGACGGCTATACTCCCGAACCTGATGATGACACTCCCTATATAGGACTTGAGCATATAGAGCAGCAGACCTTACGGCTTATAAGCTGTGGTATAGCTTCGGATGTAACTAGTACAAAGGCCCAATTCAAAACCGGTGATATTCTCTTTGGGAAGCTAAGGCCATACTTTAGAAAGGTTTACCGGCCTAAGTTTGATGGAATATGCTCTACTGATATTTGGGTAATTAGAGCAAGGACAGGAGTAGATCAAGGCTTCTTGTTCTATTTACTAGCTAGTTACGAGTTCGTTGATATGACAGCAGCAGGGTCATCTGGAACACGTATGCCCCGTGCTGATTGGAAGTATCTTAGTAATTCCGAATGGCGCTGGAAACTTCCTCCGCTTCCCGAGCAACAGCAGATAGCAGCCATTCTTTCCAGCCTCGACGACAAAATCGAGTTGAACCGGCGTATGAACCAGACGCTGGAGCAACTGGCGCAAACCCTGTTTCGGCAGTGGTTCGTGGCTTTTGATTTTTCGAATGCCGAGGGGCAGCCTTACCGCAGCAGTGGCGGGGAGATGGTTGAGTCGGAGTTGGGTGAGATTCCGCAGGGGTGGCGGGTCGGCTCTTTGGATACTATCGCTACCTACCTGAATGGGCTTGCTCTACAGAAGTTTCCTGCTGATGGTCCAGACTCTCTGCCTGTAATTAAGATTCGGGAGATGCGGCAAGGTATTACAGATGCTACCGATAGAGCTAGCCGTGCTGTTGGAGAGAAATATATTATCCAAGATGGAGATATACTTTTTTCCTGGTCGGGTACTTTGGATGTTGTAATGTGGAGTGGAGGTGAGGGTGCTTTAAATCAACATCTTTTTAAAGTTTCATCTTCAGCTTACCCCAAATGGTTCTTCTATTTGTGGACCTTGTTTCACTTAGAGCAATTTAAGCAGATAGCTAAAGATAAGGCCACGACAATGGGTCATATTCAGCGGCGGCATCTCACAGAAGCGATAGTTACTATTCCGAATGAATTTCAGCTAGAGACTATGAGCTTGGTACTTGAGCCTATTCTGAGCAGAATTCTTAACAATATGCTCGAATCCCGCACCCTGGCCACGCTGCGCGACACGCTACTGCCGCAGCTGCTGAGCGGGCGGCTCACGGTGCGGCAGGGCGAGGAGCTGGCAGCGCAGAGCTGATGAAGTACCAGGCCGCCGATGGGGAAGGGGAGGTGCTGCCCAACCGGCTGGGGCTGACCGAGCGGGCGGCGGTGGAGCAGGCCGAAACCCAGGGGTTTCTGCTGGCCGAGCAGGAGCTGCTGGAGGAGCTGCGGGAAGACCAGGTATTCGACGCGGCCTACCTCCAGGAGCTTCACCGCCGGGCCCTAGGGGAAGTGTACGAGTTTGCGGGGCGCTACCGCAGCGTGAACATGTCGAAAGGCGGCTTCACGTTTCCGGCGGCCCTGCACCTGCCCCAGAGTATGGCGGCATTCGAGCGGGAAATGCTGCTGCCGCTGCCGCACGCGTGGCCTACCACCGCCGACCTGGTGCGCGACGTGGCCCGGGTACACGCTGAACTGCTGTTCATTCACCCGTTTCGGGAGGGCAACGGCCGCACGGCCCGGGTGCTGGCCAACCTGATGGCCTACAAAAACGGCTCGACCAGCTTTCAGTGGGAGAAGCTGGCCGAGCCGGAACAGTTTGCGCTGTATGTGCGGGCCGTGCAAGCCGCCGGGCGGCAGGTTGACTACGGGCCGATGGAGGCGGTTATTCGGAGCGTTTTGCCTTCGGAGCTGGCGTAGCGCACTTGCTGATGAATTGTTGCAGCTGGTCGGTGTTGGCCTGGATGCCTTCCACCCTGGCCGAGCCTACCGCGTTGCGCACCAGCATCTGCTGCCGCTCGGCGCTGTCGCGCAGGTGGGGAAACCGGTCTACGATTCGCTTGGCGTTTGCTTTCATGGGGAGGAACATTTTACCTTTCTACGACAAAGTAACCAGAATAATCATTCCCCGCTGTTATTCCCGCTTGTCTGCTTCCAGATCTATTATCACTCCAGGGTGTGGATGGGCAATGAGCAAAAAGAACGTCATGTCGAACGCAGTGAGACATGACGGACGTGTTTTAAGCAGTTATTGTCTACTCCCCCGCGTGCCCCGATGACCGAAGACGATATAGAGCAACTTGCGCTGGAATTTCTAGCGGCCCAGCAATACCAAACTGTATACGGCCCTACTTTGGGCCCACCCGATAGCAACCACGGCGGCGAGGAACGGCAGCACTACGACGACGTAGTACTAGCCGGCAGGCTGCGCGACTTCCTGGACCGTCACAACCGCCACCTGCCGGCCGACGCCCGCCAGGATGCCCTGCGGCAGGTGCTGCGCGTGGGCGAAGGGCTGACCCCGCTGGCTGCCAACGAGGCATTCCATACCCTGCTCACCGAGGGCGTGCCTGTGGAGTACCGCGACCCGGCCAGCGGGGAAGTGCGCGGCGACCGGGTGTGGCTGATCGACTGGGACCGACCCGAGCAAAATCAGTTTCTGGCGGTCAATCAGCTTACCATCATAGAGGACGGGCAGAATAAGCGGCCCGACATGGTGCTGTTCGTGAATGGGATGCCGCTGGTGGTGCTGGAACTGAAGAACGCTGCCAATGCCAAGGCTACCTGCAAGCAGGCTTTTCAGCAGCTACAAACCTATAAGAAGGCTATTCCGGGGCTGTTTGTGTACAACGCCCTATTGGTCGTGTCAGATGGCTTCGAGGCCAAGGCCGGCACGGTGTCGTCGGACTGGTCGCGCTTCTCGGCCTGGAAAGCCCGCGACGAGTACGGTTTGGCCCCGACCAATGAGTCGCAGCTGGAAACGCTGTGTGCTGGCCTGCTCCCGCCCGCCCACCTGCTCGACGTGCTGCGTCACTTTCTGGTATTCGAGCACGCCCGCAACGGCACGATTAAGAAGCTGGCGGCCTACCACCAGTTCTTTGCCGTGCGCAAGGCTGTGACGGCCACCCAGAAAGCCGCCAGCGTGCGTGGTGACAAGCGCGCTGGGGTAGTGTGGCACACCCAGGGCTCGGGCAAGAGCCTGAGCATGGTATTCTACGCCGGCAAGCTTGTAGTGAGTGAAGAGCTGGGTAACCCCACGCTGGTAATTCTTACGGACCGCAACGACCTTGACCAGCAGCTTTACCAGACCTTTACCGACTGCCGCGCCCTGATGCGGCAGGTGCCCGAGCAGGCGGAAGACCGCGAAGATCTACGCCGCAAGCTGAGCGTAGCGGCCGGCGGGGTGGTATTCACTACTATTCAGAAGTTTCTGCCCGAAGAGAAGGGAACCCGCTACCCGGAGCTAAGTGCCCGGCGCAACATCGTCGTCATTGCCGACGAGGCCCACCGCAGCCAGTACGACTTTATCGACGGCTTTGCCCGCCACCTGCGCGACGCTCTGCCCAATGCTACCTATATCGGCTTCACTGGTACGCCCGTCGAAAGCACTGACCGTAATACCCAGGCGGTATTCGGCGACTACATCGACGTGTACGACATTCAGCAGGCGGTGGAAGATGGGGCTACGGTGCGCATCTACTATGAAAACCGACTGGTTAAAATCAACCTGAAAGCGGGGGAGGAAGATTTAGTAGATACTGCCTTTGAGGAGTTAACTGAAAGTGAAGAGTTAACGGCTAAGCAGCAGCTTAAGGCCCGCTGGGCGCGGGTGGAAGCTCTGGTCGGCAGCGACGACCGGGTGCGCCGTATTGCTCAGGACATCGTGCAGCACTTTGAGGCCCGCACCGCCGTGTTGGCGGGCAAGGGTATGATTGTGTGCATGAGTCGCCGTATCTGTGCGGCTCTGTACGCTGAAATCGTGAAGCTGCGCCCCGAATGGCATTCGGCCAATGACAAGCAGGGCAAGCTAAAAGTGGTCATGACTGGTTCCAGCTCCGATGCGGAGCACTTGCAGCCCCATATCCGCAACAAAGCAGCCCGTACGGCTCTGGCCGACCGGATGAAAGACCCCCAGGACGAGTTGCAGCTCGTTATCGTGCGCGACATGTGGCTCACTGGCTTCGACGCGCCCAGCCTGCATACACTGTATGTCGATAAGCCTATGAAGGGCCACAACCTGATGCAGGCTATTGCCCGCGTCAACCGGGTATTTCCGGGCAAGGACGGGGGGCTGGTAGTAGACTATCTGGGTATTGCCACCGATTTGAAACGGGCCCTAGCTACTTACACCGAAAGCGGGGGAAAGGGCAAGCCTACCCTCGATCAGGCCGAAGCAGTAGCCGCTACCCTAAGTTTCCACGAAGCTGTAGTGTCGTTGCTGCACGGTTGTAACTACGGGGGGTATTACTCCCTGACAACGAAGCAGAAGCTGGCCGGCATTATCGACTTGGCCGACTGCGTGCTGGCTTTGCCTGACAATGGCCGACAGCGTTTCTTGGACCAGACGTTAGGTCTGCTTAAAACCTTCGCTATTGCCGTACCGCACCCTACTGTATTAGCACTTAGTGACGATGTGGCCTTGTTCCAGGCCGTGCGGGCCCGACTGCTAAAGCTGGAAGAAGGCAGCAAGCCGGCAGGTAAATCGGATGAAGAAGTGGATACAGCCATTCGCCAAATCGTGTCCGATGCTGTCGTAGCAGGCGACGTGGTAGATATCTTCGCCGAAGCCGGCCTGCGCAAGCCCGATATTTCTATTCTATCAGATGAATTTCTTGCCGAAGTGCGGGGGTTGAAGCAGAAGAATATTGCCCTAGAGTTGTTGAAGAAGCTGCTAGTCGAGGATATCAAAAGCCGAGCACGTAGTAACGTTGTACAAAGCCGCAAGTTCTCGGAGATGCTCGATGCGGCGGTGAAGAAATACCAGAACAACGTCATCACAGCCGCACAGATAATTGATGAGTTAATTAAGCTGGCCAAAGACCTTAAGGAGCAAGATGCCCGGGGTGACAAGTTCAACTTGAACAAGGATGAATTAGCATTCTATGATGCTTTAGGAGCTAGTGAAAGTGCTGTTGAGGTGATGGGTGATGATAAGCTACGCATTATTGCCCGCGAACTGGTCGATATCGTGCGCAAAAACACCAGCATCGACTGGACGCTGAAGGAAAGTGTGCAGGCTAATCTGCGTCGGCTTGTCAAGCGCATATTGAATAAGTACGGTTACCCACCGGATTTACAAGCTAGGGCTGTGGAAACGGTGTTAGAACAAGCGAAACGGTTGGCCGTGTCGAGTAATATCTAGCTAAGGCCTACTGATTTTTGTTGGTGTTTACTTAAAAGTAATTGCCTCTTGTAGGTAATAGCAGACTTGACTCAGAATGCGCTGCATCTCGTTGCAGGGAGGGTCGTCGTTGCCGGGGATGCTGCTGTTAAGGAAGGTGACGATCAGCAGCCGACCGCTACAGGTGCGTACGTAGCCAGCGTGCCAGTCTTGCCCCAGAATCCAGGGCCTCTAAAGTCACGGGGACTAGCTCGGAGCATTTGGACAGGAGGACAAACAGTCGTCCCAGCCTCTGGTGCCGCGCCTACTTCCGTTGCGCCTGTTGGCCGCCTCCTGCCGCCGCTAAGCTCATCCGTTTGTATAGTGGATGGGTTATATTTGCAGTATGAATACGCCTTCTCATCTACTGTCTTCGAATGAGCCCCAGCGCCTGGCGGCCCTGCAGGCGTACCAGGTCAGCGGGGATGCGCCCTTCTTCGACGAGTTCGTGCGCCTGACGGGCAAGCTGTTCCAGGTGCCCATTGCGCTGGTGTCGTTGGTGGAGGCCGATACCGTCTGGTTCCGGGGCAACGCGGGCCTGGACGCGCCCGCGCGGGTACCCCGCAGCGTGAGCCTGTGCTCGGCCGCCATTCTCTCCGACGAGGCCACCGTGTTTGAGGACCTGCACCAGCAGCCCTGCTCCCTGGTGGCGCCCACGGCCGTAGAGGCCCTGGGCCTGCGCTTCTACGCCGGCTACCCCCTGCACACTTCCAGCGGGGAGGCCGTGGGCACGCTCTGCGTTATCGACCGCCAGCCCCGGACCCTGGCCCCGGAAGAGTTGGCCCTGCTGCCGCAGCTGGCGGCCGTGGCCCTGCAACTGCTCGACGTGCAGGTGGAGCTGGCCCGGCAGCGTGGCACCCTGGCCTCGCTCTGGCCCGACATCTACCAGGCCATTGCCGGCTCGCTCAGCCGCCTCGATACCCTGGTCGGGCTGGCCCAGTGGGAAGAGTCGCCTGATACGCCGGCGGCCCGGGCTTACCAGGCCTCGCGCCGGGAGGAGGCGAGCCTGCTGGTGAGCACCCTGCAACAGCAGCTCGCCCAGGCCCTGCGGCAGCTGCGCGCGGCCGGCTAGCGTTGCCCGGCGCGCGGCCTGGTCGGGTCTGTCAGGCTGAGCAATGCCCTTACGCTTGTTATCCGGAGGCGCAGCCGAAGGACCTGCCTTCCTGTTCTGATAAACGTCTTTCAACACACAAAAGCCCTTTACCACGCTGGTGGTAAAGGGCTTTTGCACGTTGGCACTACCGGCGGTGGGGTAGGCAAGGCAGGTCCTTCGGCTGCGCCTCAGGATGACAGACGAGAAAACGCGGGAGAAAAGGGCCGAGGTGCTGTCCGGCTCCCTGCTGCTCTTCGGAGACGCTGCGCATCAAGCAGACGCGGCGGAGTGAGCAGCTGTTTGAAGTAGACGTGAACGGTGTAGAGACGCAATATTTTGCGTCTCCCCGTTGCTGAATCCGCCACCCACCTGCGGCCAACTGTTCAACGAGGAGACGCAAAATATTGCGTCTCTACATCGTGCGGACAGCTTGTGAGGCGCCCCTACAGCCGTTTCCTGACCTGGCCCAGAATCCGCTGCATCTCGTTGCGGGTGGGCTGGTCGGAACCGGGGATGCTGTTGTTGAGGAAACTCACGGCCAGCAGGCGGCCGCTGCGGGTGCGCACGTAGCCGGCCAGGTTGCAGGTGTGGGTCAGGGTACCGGTCTTGCCCCAGAGCCAGGGGCCCCGGGCGTCGTGGTAGCGGTGGCGCAGGGTGCCCTGGCCGCCGCCGGCCGCCAGCAGGCGCAGCAGGCGGGGCTCGGGCACCTGCTGGTGCAGCAGCACGAGCAGGGCGCTCAGAGAGCGGGGCGTGACCAGGTTGAGGCGGGACAGGCCCGAGCCGTCGACCCAGGGCAGCGCATCGGGCAGGGCGCGGAAGTAGGTGCGGCGGGCGTGGCGCAGCACGCGCCAGGCGCTGAGCGAGTCGCGGGGCGGACCCAGCCGGGTGGCGCACATCAGCAGCAACTGCTCGGCCAGGAAATTGTCGCTGACCCGCAGCATGCGCCGGTAGAGCGAGTCGGCGGGCAGGCCCCGCAGGGTCCGGATGCTGTCCTGGGGGCGGGGCTGCCAGGGGGCGTGCACCACGGCGCGGCGCAGCGTGTCGCCGAGCAGGCGCAGCAGCAGCGTGCGGCTGGTGCGGTAGGGCACCTCATCCACCCACCGCCGCGCCGACGGGAAGTAGGTAAAGCGGTTCTCCAGCTGGGCCCGGCTCACGTGCTGATCGGGGTGATGGCCGGCCATTTCCTCGGCGGTAGCCCGGCCCAGGAGCGGGGCGAAGGGGCGGGGCAGCACCCGCACCCGCTGGGGCACGGCCGGCAGCCGGCGGCGGGCCGGCACCGGGGCGCGGGCGTAGAAGCGCACCGTGTTGCCGTAGAGCGGGAAGGCCGTGCGCTCGGCCTGGAAGTAGTAGCGGAAGTCGTCCCAGGCCCAGCTGGGGCCGTAGGGCGGCGGGGTGGCAATGTCGCAGTAGGCCAGCCGCCGCTCGGGGCGGCCGGCCAAAAAGGCGTAGGCCCGGCGCGAGGGCACGTCGCCGTGCAGGAAGGTCGGGTCGCCGGTGCCCTGGAAAAACAGCGTGTCGTGGCGGCTGAAGTAGCGCAGGCTGGGCAGCGAGTCGCCGAGCAGCTGCAGGCCGGTGTAGAAGCTGAAGAGTTTCATCACGCTGGCCGGGGTGAAGTAGCGGTCCTCATTCAGGCCGTACACTACTTCACCCGTGGCCGCGTCGGTAATGCTCAGGCCCACCTGGTGCCGGCGCAGGGCCGGGGCCGTGGTCAGCAGCGAGTCGAGCCAGGGCAGGGGGGTGCTGCCCCCGGGCCGGGCGGCGACGGGGGCGGCGGTTTTGGAATCCGGGGTGCAGGCCGGCAGGCTGGCCGCGGCCCCGGCCCCGAGCAGCAGGCAGAAAACAAGTCGTAGTAGCAGCACAGCCCGCAAGGTAGGCAGGGAAGCCGGCTAATCAGGCGTTCGGGCCCTGGGAAGTAGGGCCGGCGCTACTCAGATATTCTCGGCCAGCTCCAGCACGTTGCCGTGCAGGTCGGCCACGAACCCGCAGCGCGTGCCGATGGCCGGCACGCGGAACGGCTCCCGGATGACCGGCACGTCGCGGGCGCGCAGCTCGGCCAGGGTTTCGTCCAGGTTGTCGACCTCGAAGCAGAGGTGGTGGAAGCCCGCTACCAGGGGCTGGCCGGGAGCCGGGGCGGGGCCGGCGGCGGGGTCGTGCAGCACTTCCAGCCAGAATTGGTCGTCGTTGGCCGGGGCCAGAAACGCCAGCTGCAGCTCGCCCACGGTCCACTCCTTCAGGATGCGGAAGCCCAGCTTGCTGGTGTACCAGTGCAGGGTGGCCGCGTAGTCGGGGGTGCGCAGGCCCACGTGGGCCGCGCGCAGCTGGCCGGGGCCGCCGGCGGGGTTCCTGGGGGGCAGGGGAATGGCAGTATTGTCCATCGGATAAAGAAGTCAGGGGAAGAAATGAGTGGAGTTTACCAGGGGCTGAGGCCGGTTTCGGGGGCGTTGTCGTCGCTGAAAAACTGGCTGGTGGGGCCGTCGGGGCCCAGCACGGCGGCCCTGACCACCCGGGCGGCGGCCGCCGCTACCGTGCCCGGGCCGCTGTGGTGGTTGAAGTCGGTGGCGGTGTAGCCCGGGTCCACGGCGTTGACCTTGAAAGCCGTGTCGCGCAGCTCGTAGGCCAGCATGATGGTGTAGGCGTTCAGGGCCGCTTTCGAGGGCACGTAGGCGGCGCCCTTCACCGGGTAGTACTTCCAGGTCGGGTCGTTGTGCAGGGTAAGGGAGCCCAGGCCGGAGGTGACGTTGACGATGCGGGGCGCGGCCGACGCGCGCAGCAAGTCCAGGAAGGCCTGGGTGACTTCCATCACCCCGAAGACGTTGGTTTCGAACACCTCCCGCACCACGCTGACGGCCGTGGTCAGCGTCGGCTGGGGCATGCCGCCGCTGATGCCGGCGTTGTTGATGAGCACGTCCAGGACAGAGATTCTCTGGCCCAGCGCGGCGCGGGCGGCGGCCACGGAGGCGGGGTCGGTAACGTCGAGTGGCAGGGGCTCAACCTCGGCGTAGCCTTCGACCCGGAGCTGGTCGGCGGCCTGCTGGCCTTTGTGCGGGTCGCGGCTGCCCAGGAACACGTGGTAGCCGAGCCGGAGCAGCTGGCGGGCGGTTTCGAAGCCGATGCTTTTGTTGGCGCCGGTAATCAGAGCGGTTTTCATGGGGCTGGTAAATAGCGGGCTGAATGAACAGCACAAAGCTACCGGCCCCCCAGCGCCCCGCCGGCCCCCATTCCGCGGTATTACTGGTACATTTTGCGGATGCTGCTGCGGTACTCGGCCGGCGTGGTGCCCACCTCGCGCTTGAAGAAGCGGTTGAAGTAGGACGCGTCGGAAAAGCCCAGGTCGAAGGCAATTTCCTTGAGCGACAGGGGTGTGTAAAACAGCAGGCGGCGGGCTTCGAGCACCAGCCGCTCGTGAATGTGCTTGATGGCCGGCCGCCCGCTCTGGGCCTTGACGACCTCGCTCAGGTGGCCGGCCGAAATGTGGAGCTGCGCGGCGTAGGCCCCTACCGCGTGCTGTTCGCGGAAGCTCTCCTCAATCCGGGCCCGGAAGGTGCGCAGCAGCAGCTGGTCGGCCGACGGCTCGGCGCCGGTGAACTGCTCGGTGTAGAGCCGGCTCAGGTAGGTGAGCAGCACCGTGAGGTAGGCCGTGAGCATGCGGTGCTGCCACTCGCCGGGGCGCTGGTACTCGGCCGCGAGCTTGGCCAGCATATCTTCGGCAAACGCCCAGTCGGCCTCCGAAAGCCGCAGCTCGTGGCCGTGGTGAGGGTTCAGAATCAGGGGCAGCTCGCGCAGGGCGGCGTGCTGCTGCAGGGCCAGAAACTCGGGGGTGAAGGTGAGGTAGGTGCCCCAGAACGGCGTGGGCGCCTCTTTCACCAGCACCTGGTGGGGCGCGGTGAAGTAGAGCGTGCGGTTTTTGCGCGCGTAGGAGGTCATGTCGACCCAGTGCCGGCCCTGGTTCTGCCGCACGAACACCAGCAGGTAATACGACTTGCGGTGCGGAATCAGCAGGTCTTCCTCGTACACCAGCGCCCCTTCCGACTGCACGATGCTAAAGGGCTGGCTGCCCTTGCCGCCGGTCAGGCCGTGGTGCTCGGAGGTATAAACCGGAATCAGGGGTTTGCCGGGAAACGGATACATGCTCGGGGGAAAGGCTAGTCTGGGGGGTACTATACTGCGGGGCAACCTACGAAAGCCCGACCAGCCCCTAACCACGCCCGGCCCGAATGGTTGGCCGGGGGCGCGAAGAATACCGGGCCCGGGCGGTTAGGCTGCGCCGGGCCGAGCGGTTACCTTTGGGTCTTACCTCGTTTTCCGGCTTCTGAATCTACTGCTACCCACGTCATGATTATTTACGGTACCAATGGCTCCCACGTGCGCACGGTGGGAGCCGTGCCCGAGCTGGCTTGCCCCGCCTGTGCCACGCCTAATGTCGTTCAACTAAGCGTATTTAGCCGCTACGTGCACGTGTACTGGGTACCGCTGCTGCCCTACGCCAAGCCCGCCGTGGCCCAGTGCGGGCATTGCGGCGGGGCCTGGGAGGCCAAAGAGCTGCCCGTCGAGGCCGGGGAAGTGCGGCAGGCGCTGCGCAGCCTGAAAACGCAGACCCGGGCCCCGTGGTGGCAGTGGTCGGGGCTGGCGGCGCTGCTGGTCGGCATGGTCTGGGCGTTTATTGCCAACGGCCAGGATGCGCGCGACAATGCCGCCTACGTGGCCGCGCCCCAGGTCGGCGACGTGTACACCATCCGCAGCACCGACAGCACCGGCAGCGCCCACTACTCCCTGCTGAAAGTGGTGGGGGCCCAAGGCAACGGCGTAGAGCTGGTGGCCAACGAGTACATGACCGACGACGCTTCCCCGCTCGGGCAGCTCAACTTCCCGGAGCGCTACGCCAAGGAGTCGTTCCCGCTGACCAACCTCGACCTGCGCATCATGCTCAACAAAGGCGAGCTGACCGACGTCGACCGGCTGGGCCAGTAAGCAGGGGAGGCGGGGCAAATCGGGGTGGGCACTTTTGGCGTGTGGGTTCCGGCCTTACCTTCGCCGCCGCAACGACCCTTCCGCCCGATGAACAAAGCCTTGTGCGTAGTAGTGGCCCTCGGGGGCCTGATTGGCCAGCACGCCGCCCACGCACAGACGCCCGGCACCTGGGGCAACTGGTACATCGGCACGGTGGTGCTGCCCGGCAGCGTGGAGAAGAAGTGGGGCGGCTACGTGGAAGTGCAGGCCCGCTCCGACGGCCTGTTCCGGCAGTACTTCTACAACGAGCTGAAAGGCGGGGTGAGCTACGATCTGGACAAGAACTTCACCGTGCTGCTGGGCACCGGCCGCTACAGCACCTTCGACGAGCCCGGCCCGCGCACCCTGGAAAAGCGCCTGTGGCAGCAGCTGGTGCTGAGTCAGTACATGGACCGGCTCAAGATTGAGCACCGCTACCGGGTGGAGCAGCGCTGGCTGCACTACCAGGCCGAGGACAGTACCGCGTTTCGCCAGCGCCTGCGCTACCGCCTGAACGCCTTCCTGCCCCTGAACCACAAGACCGTGACCGAAAAAACGGTGTTTCTCTCGGTCTACGACGAGGTGTTTCTCAATCCCAGGGGGCCGGTGTTCGAGCGAAACCGCTTCTACACTGGTCTGGGCTACCAGTTCAACCGGCACCTGAACGTGCAGCTGGGATGGGTGCGGCAGGCCAACTATTCCCAGCCCACCCTGAAGCAGGGCCAGCTGCTGCCGCTGCGGGCCTCGGTGAAAGACAACGTGGTGCTGACCGTCATCTACAGGCTGGCTCACCGCGACGCGACGCCCCGCCCCGAAAGCATGCCCTCCCAGCAGGACTAGGCGAGTTGCAACCCTAACGCGGGCCTTGCGGGCGCCTCACCCCCCGGCCCCGCAAATGCTTTATGCGCATTATCCGAAAAAGGAGAGGGGGAGCCGACCGATTACTAGAGGTCCGTTCCCTAACCTTAGGACTTGTTGCAAGCAAGCAAGCAAGCAAGCAAGCAAGCAAGCAAGCCGTGGCTCCCCCTCTCCTTTTTCGGATAATGCGCATAAAGCATTTGCGGGGTCGGGGGGTGAGGCGCCCGTCAGGCCGGGGACTGAGGCGCCCGTTAGGCCTTGCGTTAGGGCGCAACCTTAGCGCGGCGTATCTTGGCCTTCCCACCAGTTCACGTGCTTTCCCTCCCGCCGCAGATGTCTGACTTCCCGCAACCCCTTATCAGCGCCCCGGAACTGCTCCAGCGCCAGCAAACCGAACACTTTGTTCTGCTCGATGCCCGCTCCGGCCCCGAGGCCCGGCAGCGCTATCAGGCGGCCCACCTGCCCGGGGCCCTGTTCGTGGATCTGGAGCAGGACCTGGCCCGGCCCACCGCCGACGCGGCCCAGGGCGGGCGGCACCCGCTGCCGCCCGTGGCGGAATTTGCCCGCCTGCTGGGCTGCCTGGGCATCACGCCCGAGACGCCCGTCGTGGTGTATGACGACAAGAGCGGGGCCAACGCGGCGGCCCGCGTGTGGTGGATGCTGCGCGGCGTGGGCCACGCCGCCGTGCAGGTCCTCGACGGCGGCCTGCCCGCCGCCCAGGTTGCCGGCTTCCCCCTGACCGATGCTCCCGAGCAGGCCACGCCCGCCGCGCCCTACCCGGCCAGCGGCTGGCATCTGCCCATTGCCCCCGTGGCTTTGGTGCGGGAGGCCTCCGCCACCGGCAGCCACCTGATTATCGACGTGCGCGAGGCGGCGCGCTACCGGGGCGAAACCGAGCCCATCGACCTGGTGGCGGGTCATATTCCGGGGGCGGTAAACGTGCCTTTCGCCGGCAACCTCGACGCGCAGGGCCAGTACCGGCCGGCCCCGGAGCTGCGGGCCGCCTACGAAGCCGTGCTGGCCGGCCGCGCCCCGGAGCAGGTTATCGTGCACTGCGGCTCGGGCGTCACGGCCTGCCACACGCTGCTGGCCTTCGCCCAGGCCGGCCTGGAAATCCCGAAGCTCTACGTGGGTTCCTGGAGCGAATGGTCGCGCAACGACTTTCCCCGGGCTACCGGGGAGTAAGGGTTGATTGTTGACTGCTCACCCTGTCATCCTGAGCTTTTGCGAAGGACCTGCCTCTGATAAGTGACAAGCGTCCATAAATGCACAAAACCCTTTCCTGCCTGCGCGAGAAAGGGTTTTTCGTGTTGGCAGCAGCGGTGGGGTAGGTAAGGAAGGTCCTTCGCTCGACTCAGGATGACAGAAAGGCGGTGCGCTTCTATAAGTGACAAGTGGCTAAGAAGCACTTTCTGCCGGCAGTACCCGCACCGCGTCGCCGACGCGCAGGTGGCCGCCCTGGATGATGCGGGCCGTGAGGCCGCCGTGGCCCCGCATGGCGTTGTAGCCACCGGGCCCCAGCTCTTCCTCCATGCGGGAGCAGGGGTGGCACTCGCCGGTGATTTCCAGAATGACCTCCTCGCCGAGCTGGATGCGGCGGTTTTTCAGGGCCAGCAGGTTCAGGCCGCTGACCACCAGGTTGCGGCGCAGCCGGCCGGGGTCGAGGGGCGCGCTCAGGCCCAGGAAGCCGGCCACGGCCGTCAGATGCTCGTGCTGCACCAGCGTCACCTGCCGCTTGCCGCCGGCTTTCACCCGGGCGTGGTCGCCGTGCAGGCGGGCATCGGTGAGCACCTCCACGGCGGACAGGCTCTGCGGGGGCTCGCGCCGCCCGGGCCGGATGCCGATCCACTCGACGCGGCCCTGCTGGGGCAGCGTGGCCAGCAGCTGCGCGATTTTCGAT
This sequence comes from Hymenobacter aquaticus, assembly GCF_004765605.1. Taxonomy (NCBI): domain Bacteria; kingdom Pseudomonadati; phylum Bacteroidota; class Cytophagia; order Cytophagales; family Hymenobacteraceae; genus Hymenobacter; species Hymenobacter aquaticus. The sequence goes on from NZ_SRLC01000001.1 coordinate 427,687, forward strand.
TTGTCGTCGCCGAAGAAGGGGAAAGCCATATGCGGAATCAGAAAGAGGAGGGTGGAAGAGGGCATACTGTCCGGGCCCCGGGCGGGTTGTGGCCCCGGCCGCAACCGGCCCGGGCCGGCCGTAAAAAGTACGCCCGGCCCGGGCTGCATTGCTTAGCTTTGGCAAAGACGGAAGCGGCGCCGCTTCCGGTGACTTATCCTTTTCTTCTCATCCTCATTTTCCTTATTGCGCATGACTACACCATTACTCTTTATGCGGTGGGTGCTGCTGCTGCTGGGTTTACTGGCCGGTTACTCGGCGCAGGCTTCCCACGTGCTGGGCGGCGAAGTATTCTACCGTCATCTGGGCGGCAGCCAGTACCGGATTGTGTTTCGGGTGTACCGCGACTGTGGCGGCGCTGCCGTCTCCACGCTACAGCCCCGCCTCGAGTACCAGGCCAGCGGCTGCAGCGGCTTTACCTCTAGCGTTCCGATGACGCTGGTAGGCGGCTCGCAGCGCGCGGATGCTCCTTACTGCGCTACCATCGGCAATGCCTGCGGCTCGGGCCAGCGCACCAACCAGGAAAGCGCGGATTTTGACGTTATTCTGGCGCTGCCGCCCACCCAGTGGAAGCTGATTGTGACCCTGAACGCCCGGCCGACAATGGGCAACGTAAATTCCGGGAGTGGCAACCTGTACTGCGAGGCGGCGCTCGATAACCGCAACGGCCTGAACAATACTTCGGCCGTTTTCACCGCCAATACGCTGGCCGTAGCTTACGTCGGCTGGAACCAGCCGACCAGCTTCAGCGCAATGGCCGTCGACGCCGATGGCGACTCGCTGGCATACGAGCTGGTGGCGCCGCTGGTGGGCTGTAATGACCCTTTTACCTACAAGAGCTTCGTCCCACCGGCCCTCGTGGACCCTACCGACCCGGCTTGTGTTGTCAACGGGCCGGCCGCAGTTACCTATTCGCCTACGCTGCCGCTGCTTTCTTACAACGTCACCGGTAGCTGCCCCCTGAAGCAGGCCCAGCCTTTTTTCAGCTTCGGCCCCAGCAGCGGCGCAATTAGCGTCAAGCCGGCTCTTTTCACGGCGGCAGTAAATTCCCCGGAGAACAAGTACGCCATTTCCGTCAAGGTGTCCGAATACCGGCGGCTGGGCCCGGGCAGCTACGTATTCGTGGGCAGCATTCGGCGGGAGATGATGCTGGTTGTCGTCGATGCCGGCACCAACCAAACCCCGGCGCTGGGGCCGGTGACGGTCAACAACAGCGCCAGCCCGCAGCCGGCCAGCACCGTTATTCCGGTGCGGCCCGGCCAGCTGGTGAGCGTGCGCCTGCCCGGTACCGATGCCAACGGCAACCAGATTCTGACCATGAGCAGCAACGCCGAGCAGGTATTGCCCAACGCCGAGTTTACGCCCCCCGCGCCCGGCTTCAGCCCCACCGCGCAGCTCGACTGGCTGCCCCCGGCTACCCTGCGCCCCGGCCTCTACTACTGCACCGTCACGACCACCGACGAGAACTGCCCCATCAAGGCCAGCAACACCCAGACGCTGACGTTCCGGGTGGGCAGCCCGTCGCTGGCCACGCAAGCGGCCCGGCCCGTAACCACGCTGAACGCCGTGCCCACCCCGTTTCAGAGCCAGGTAAGCTTCACGCTGGCCCAGCCGGGCGTGCAGGCGGTGCTGGTATTCGACCAGCTCGGCCGCCCCGTCACGACGCTGCGCAGCCTGCCCTCGGGCGAGGTGCAGTGGCGGCCGGCGGCCGGCGTACCAGCCGGCCTCTACCTGGCCCGCACCGCCGATGGGCGGCAGGTGGCCCGCCTGCTGCGCACGGAATAGTTTTACTGTCATCCACAGAAAAGGCCGTAACCAGCTAGTTACGGCCTTTTTTATGGGCAACAGAGTAACTCTATTCGCCGAATTGCCGGGCCACGAGAAATGCTGCCCCGGCGGCCAGCGCCCCGGTGCCGGCCATTTTCAGGGCCCCGGTGATGGGAGGCTGGCCCGTCAGGCGGCTTTTCAGGTAGCCAAAAACCAGCAGGCAGACGATGGTAATGACGGCCGACCAGAGCAGCCCTTCACGGGGTGTGGCAGTCAGGAAATAGGCGCTCAGCGGAATCAGGCCGCCCACGGCGTAGGCCAGGCTGATGGTGGCGGCGCTTTTGGGGGCTTGGCGCGGGTCGGGCTTTTCCAGGCCCAGCTCGTACTTCATCATAAACCGCACCCACTGCTCGGGGTCGGCGGTGAGCTCCTGCACGGCCAGCTTCCGGGTGGCTTCCGACAGCCCGATTTCGGTCAGCAGCTCGTCGACCTCGGCCCGCTCTACTTCCGGCACTTCCCGCACTTCCCGGTGCTCCCGGGCCAGCTCGGCTTCGTAGTGCTCCACTTCGGTGCGGCCTGCCAGGTAGCCACCCAGCCCCATGGCAATGGAGCCGGCCACGATTTCGGCCAGTCCCGCCGTAATAACCAGCGCCGACGAGCTGACGGCCCCGCTCAGGCCGGCGGCCAGGGCGAAGGGCACGGTCAGGCCATCGGAGAGGCCAATGACGATATCCTGCAGCATGGCCGAGCTGCTCAGGTGGTCTTCGGGGTGCGGATGGGAGTGCGGGGCGTGTGGCATCGGTACTACAACTTACAAAGCGGGGTTCGGGTTGGCAAAGTAATGCGGCCAGCGGCGGGCTGGTGCCGGCGCCGACTTCCCGGCCCGCAGCAAAAGGCAGAACCTAGCGCGTCGGCACTCGTAAAGCCCTGTAGTGGCCGCCCCGGCTGCTACCATTTTCTGCATACTACCTACTCATGGCTACCAAAGACACCACCAAGAAACCCGCCGCGGCCAAAGCGGCGGCTCCCAAAAAAGCTTCTCCCACGGCCTCGACCGGTTCCAGCAACGGCAACGGCCAGACCGCACCCAGCGTGCAGCCCGTACTCAACCAGCAGCGCAATGCCCCCGCCCCTTTGCAGAAGTACGGCACCGTTTCGCAACGCTTGCCCATCGGCCTTTCCGACGCCGTGCGTCAGGATAGCGTAACGATGCTCAACCAGCTGCTGGCCGATACCATTACCCTGCGCGACCTCTACAAAAAGCACCATTGGCAGGTGGTGGGCCCCACGTTCTACCAGCTGCACCTGCTCTACGACAAGCACTATGAGGAGCAAAGCGTACTGGTCGACACCATTGCCGAGCGCATCCAGATCCTGGGGGGCGTGGCCATTGCTATGGCCGCCGACGTAGCCGAGCTGACGACCATTCCCCGCCCGCCCAAAGACCGGGAAGAAGCTCCCATTCAGGTTTCGCGCCTGCTGGAAGCCCACCAGATTATGCTCAAGAACTGCCACGAATACGCCAAACGCGCCGATGAAAGCGGCGACGACGGCACCAATGACCTGGTGGTTAGCGACGTAATGCGCGCCAACGAAATGCAGGTATGGTTCGTCTCCGAGCATGTGGTCGACACGCCCCTGGCCCGCGCTGAGTAAGCCCGAGGCCTGATCCGAATAAAAAGCCCGCCGTCCGTCCCGGATGGCGGGCTTTTTTGTTAGGTAGTCCCCGGCAAAAGCCCCCGGAGCACTGTTGCGGGCCGCAGCCGGCAGAAAAAAGCAAAATTTCTTGACCGGCTTTGCCCTTGATTATGAATGGATCAGCGCAACGGAGACGGCGGGAGGAAGTCTTTTTCGCAGAAAAAACGCGCCTGTGCTTGCACCGCTTGGCATAAGCCCCTACTTTTGTGCCCACTTCGCCTCCTCAGCGAAGTCAGCGGCCCTCGGGCTGCTGCTGCGAGTACCGCTTTCTTGCCCTTTTGCGCACGTGGTGAAACTGGTAGACACGCCATCTTGAGGGGGTGGTGCCTTCGGGTGTGGGAGTTCGAATCTCCCCGCGCGCACACAACGAAAATCCCTGCTTCAGCTCGCCTGAAGCAGGGATTTTGCTTTTAGCCTGGCCCGGCGCGGCCGACGATTTTCGTTCAACGGCGAGATGCAAGTATGCGTCTCTACACGCCATCAGCCGCCGGCCCGCTCGAAGGGGTTGGCCGGCACCACCAGCACCACCCGTTCCCGCTCGACTACTACCTGTCCGGCCACGGCACCCTTGCGCTTGCGCACAAACTTCTTGGGCGTGACGGTCACGGGGCAGAGCGAGTCGTTTTTGCGGCGCGAGTACCAGGCGGCCAGCTGGGCGGCCCGCTCTATCACCGGCTCGGGCGTGGGGTGGCCCGGCTTCTGCCGGATGACGACGTGGGAGCCGGTTACGTCCTTGGCGTGCAGCCAGAGGTCATCTTTGTGGGCGTAGCGCTGGGTGAGCAGGTCGTTGTTCTGGGCGTTGCGGCCCACCAGAATGGTGTAGCCGCCGTCGGTGAATACTTTGAAGGGTAGCTCGGCGGCCTCCTGGGCTTTGGTGGCGGGCAGCAGCTCGTGGGTTTTGCGCCAGGTGCGCAGGGCGCGCAGGTCGGTCAGGGCCGGCAGCTCTTCCAGGCGCTCCAGGCACCAGAGGGCTTCGGTTTCGCGCCGCTCGATGCGCTCCTGCAGCTGCTCGGTTTCAATCTTCTGGTTTTTGGCCTTGCGGTACAGGTTTTGGGCCGTGCGCTGGGGCGTTTCCGAGGGCTTAAGCTTGATGGTGCGCAGTTGGTTGTCCTGGTAAAAATCGACGACCTCGACCTGCGCGGCGCCGGCCGGAATATTCGTCAGGTTGGCCATAATCAGGTCGGCGGTCTGGCGGTAGCCGGCCGTGTGCTCCAGGGCGTAGAGGCGGGTGCGGGCCTGGCTGGCGCTGATGGTGGCTTCCTCGGCCCGCTTCTCCAGCTGCTGCCGCACCTGCCGCAGCTCGGTTTCGTAGGCCCGCCGGCCCAGCGTGAGGGGCACAAACAGGCGCAGGGCCGCCACCGGGTCGGGCGGCAGCGTCCGTTCCACGTCGCCGATGGGCAGCAAGGTCAGGCGGGTTTTGCCCTCCACGGCCACGAGGTAGAAGTGGGCCGGGTTTTCGAGCTGAGTTACTATGTCCTGCACCATTCGGATACGAGTGGTAGCATCGGCCGCGTCGTAGCCGTGGGCGCGCAGGTAGCGCGGCGGCACGTCGCCCAGGCCCGGAAAGCTGCGCAGCGGATTCGTGGGGTCGGGCAGGGGCTCGGGGGCCGGGGCCAGGTCGGCATCGGCCGAGTAGCGCTGGTGAAACAGCTCGGCGGGCGCGTCGGGAGCCGAGCGGAACACGGCGTTGGGACGCGGGCCGTAGAGCTTGAACAGCAAAGAGCCGCCGCCCAGGAAGTGCAGGCGCAGCACCCGGTCGTGGGGAAATACGCTGACATCGGCAACTTCCTGGCCCAGCAGGCCGGGCAGCAAATCCACGGAGTTGGTCCGGGCCCGGTGAAAGGTTTCGGGCAGGGCCAGCACCGGGAAGTTGGCCGAGAGCTGGGCCTTGATCCAGAATTCCTCCTCGCCTTTGAGCAAGCCCACGACCAGCTCGTCTTTCTCCTGCGAAAAGCAGGTGGCAACCCGGAAACCGGCCAGCTGCCGGGTGAGGGCTGGGGCCAGCTGGCGCAGGAAATAATAGTTGTTATGCATGGAGAAGGGGGTGCCGGGGGTAAGAAACCCAGGCTGAAACGAAGCGGGGCGGTAACGGCTACTTGAAAGAGTACGTCAATGGCACCGCTATGGAGTCCCGCGGCAGGGTGGCCGGGCTGAACCGCATGGTGCTGACTATGCGGTTGGCCTCCTTTTCCAGGGCCGCTACCACAGTGGGGCTAAAGCGGCTTTCTTCTAACGCGAAGTTGCGCTGCAAAAGACGAGGTGGCAGGATACTCCCGTCGGCGTTGATCCGAAGCTGGAAAACGAACTGCACCTGAATGGCCGTGTCGGCGGCACTCATCAATTGCAGAGCCTCTTTCGGCCACCGCATCCGTTGGGTCAGATACGATACGACCTTGAAGCTGGCAGCCCGCCGGGCCGCCGGGTCGGTAAGATGCCAGGAGCGGGGCAGAACTACCGGGGCCAGCACCCGGGCCGGGCTGTAGGGCGTCCTCACTTTGTGCCCCACCGACAGCGGCATGCCCGGGGCACTGTGCACGCCCGCACCCGACTGGGCGACCAGCGGGCCGGCCGTGGCGCATAGAATCATCAGCGGAAAGAGGAGGCTTCTACGCATACGGCCGGTCGGGAAGAAGCCTAGAGCGTCACTTGCAGCCCGTCGTAGGCCAGCCGGATATTCTCGGGCAGCGTGGCTTCTACTTCGCGGTGCTTGCCCAGCTGGTGCCCGATGTGGGTGATGTAGCCCACCCGCGGGGCCAGATCCGCGAGAATCGCCACCGCCTCCGACAGGCTGAAGTGCGAAATGTGCTGCTCGTGGCGCAGGGCGTTCAGCACGATTACCTCCGAGCCCCGCACCCGGTCCAGCGACTCCTGCGACAGATGGTTGGCGTCGGTGATGTAGGTGAAATTATCGATGCGGAAGCCCAGCACCGGCAGCTTGTAGTGCAGGGCCCGAATGGGGTGCACTTCCACGCCTTCCACCAGAAAGCTGTCCGAGTCGCTCACGATGGGGTAGGTGGCCACTTTGGGCACGCCGGGGTACTTGTGCTCGGCAAAGATGTAGGCGTACTCGCGCCGGAGCTGCTCCAGCACCCGCGGCTCGGCGTACACGGGCATGTCCTGCTGCTGCTTGAAGTTGTACGCCCGGATGTCGTCCATGCCAGCCGTGTGGTCTTTGTGCTCGTGGGTGAACAGCAGCGCGTCCAGGTGGTCGATGCGGGCCCGCAGCACCTGCTGGCGGAAGTCGGGCCCCGAGTCGATAATCAGGCTTTTGCCCTGGGTCTGCACGTGCACCGATACGCGCAGGCGCTTGTCGCGGTAGTCCACGGAGCTGCATACCGGGCAGTGGCACCCAATCATGGGGACTCCCTGGGACGTACCGGTACCGAGAAAAGTAACTTGCACTGTTGCTTGAATTATGAATGCTGAATTATGAATTATGAATTATTCCTGGCCCGCCGGGGTAGCACCAATTCATAATTCAGCATTCATAATTCATAATTCCTTACCCGATATACTGCTTCACTACGCGCACCAGGGCGTCGAAGTCGAGAGGCTTGGGCAGGTAGTCGGTCACACCGGCCTCGCGGAACTGCTCCATCGAGTAGTTGTTGGCGTTGCCGGTAATGGCGATAATCGGAATCTGGGCGATGCGCGGGTCGGCGTTGCGCCGGATTTCGCGGGTGCACTCCATGCCGTCTTTCACCGGAATGTTGATGTCCATCAGCACGCAGTCGATGGGCTGGGACTCCACCTGCTTGATTACTTCCCCGCCGTTCTTGGCCGATACAATTTTATATTTCTGGAGCTCCAGAATTTTTTTGGTCAGGTTCAAAATAACAGAGCTATCCTCTGCTATCAGGATCGTTTTAGAATCAGCCATGGAAGAGAAGGTTTAGGGTCGGACGGGTACGGGAAGGGTCGGTTAAGAACTACTACGGCGTTTACTCGCTCTGGGTAACAGACGAATAGGTATTCACGAACGTGGTGAAATGCCGCATGATGGTGCGGAAATCCTGTTCCACGTGGTCAAGTTGGCCTTTTTTTAGGTCATGTTCCAAGCTTTTTACGCATTCGGCCAGCTCATTTATGCCCAGCGTGAAGCCCGTGCCCTTGAGCTGGTGCAAATGCGGCAGGATCTGCGCGTACTGTTTTTCATCGACCAGCTGTTGGGCTTCGCTGAGCAGCTGGCCGGCTTCCTGCTCGAAATCGGCGTAGAGCTGGGCGGCAAATTCGGCCCCGCCCAGCTGCCGGAGCTGGTCGAGTACCTCGGGGTCGATGTAGGTGGTTTCTGACGGGGCGGCTTCCGGCGCGGCCGGCGCCAGGAGCGGGGCGGGCAGCTCGGCCACGGTGTCCGGTTCCGAAGCGTTGGACAGGTGCAGGGCCGCCAGGCGCTCGGCCGCGCCGGTCCAGCGCAGCAGCACGGTGTAGAGGTCCTGCGACTTCACCGGCTTGGAAATGTAGTCGTCCATGCCCTGCTGCACAAACCGCTCGGCGTCCTCCTTCATCGAGTAGGCCGTCATGGCTACGATGGGGGGGCACTGCCGGCCCAGGCGCTGCCGGATCTGGTTCATGGCCGTGATGCCGTCCATTTCGGGCATCTGAATGTCCATGAAGATCAGCTCGTAGTGGCCCGTGGGCGCTGTGGCCTTGCTGATAGCCTCAAACCCGTCGCTGGCCACGTCGATCTGGCAGCCCAGCTTGTCGAGCAGGCGCACGGCTACCTTCTGGTTGATGGGGTTGTCGTCGACGAGCAGCACGCGCGGGGCCGTTTCCAGGCGCATAATTTCGTGGCTCCGGTCGCGGGAGGCCACGCGCTCCTGCACGATTTCCTCCTCGTTGAGGGCCACCCGGCAGCGCATCGTAAACCAGAAGGTGGAGCCGTCGTCGGTGTTGGAAATCATGCCGATTTCGCCGCCCAGCAGCTCGGCCAGCTGCTTGCTGATGGCCAGGCCCAGGCCCGTGCCGCCAAAGGCCTTGGTGGGCGTGGTGTCGAGCTGGGTGAAGTTGGTGAACAGCAGCTTGGCGTTGGAGGGCGAAATGCCGATGCCCGAGTCCTGCACCGCGAAGCGCAGCGTGTGCTCCACCCCGTCGGTGCTCACCGACGAGACGATGATGCTGACCGTACCCGCCGAGGTGAACTTGATGGCGTTGGAGGTCAGGTTGCTCAGAATCTGCAGCACCCGGGTTTCGTCCGTGATGATGAAGCGCGGGGTGTGGGGCGTAATGTGGTAGGTGAACTTGAGGTGCTTCTGGTTGGCGCGGTTGGCAAACAGGGAGTGAATCTTCTCCAGGGTGTAGTGCAAATCAATGCCCGACTCGTTGAGCTGGAGCTTGCCGGCCTGAATCTTCGACAGGTCCAGAATGTCGTTCAGAATGGTCAGCAGCGCGTCCGAGGACTTGCGCAGCGTGTCCACGTACTCTTCCTGCTCTTCCGAGGCCACGGTCTGGTGCAGCAGGTCAATCATGCCGATGATGCCGTTCATGGGCGTGCGCAGCTCGTGGCTCATGTTGGCCAAAAACTGCGTTTTGGCTTCCAGGGCGGTTTCGGCTTCCTCCTTGGCGTGGCGCAGGTCGTCCTGCATCTGCTTGAGCTCGGTGATGTCGCGCCCGATGCCTTCGGTGCCTTCTGGCCCGTCGTTTACCTTGCGGGCATTCACCAGCACGCTCACCGAGTGGCCCAGCTTGTGGCGCATGGCCACCTCGATGTTGCGCGCCTCGCCGAAGTTCTGCACGCTGTTCAGGAGCTCGTCGCGCTGCGAGGGGTGCACGTAGTAGCTCATAATGGGCGTGCCGATGACTTCCTCGGGCTCGTAGCCCAGCATGTCCTGCACCGAGGGGCTCACCAGGGTCAGAATGCCCTTGCCGTCGGTGCGGTAGTACACGTCCTGGAACGACTCGAAGATGGCCCGGAACTTCTCTTCCTGGGCCGCCAGCTCCAGCTGGGAGCGTTTCTTGTCGGTGATGTCGTGGGCCATGCCCGAAATTTCCTCGAAGGTGCCGTCGTCGAGGTAAATCGGGTTGAGGTAGATTTCGCGCCAGGTGTCCTGCCCGCGCGAGTCGCGCAGGCGCACCTCGAAGCGCTGGGGCTGGCCCTGAAACGCGCGGCGGTAGTTCTCGATAAATGCCTCCCGGGTTTCTTCCTCCATCATGCCCAGGTCGGCCTGCCAGAGGTTCACGTTCAGGGACGGATACACGCCGTTGCGGCGCAGGAAGTAGGCCGAGTAGTTGCGGTTAAAGGACGTCAGGCGCGAGTGCATGTCCACCGACCACATCAGGTGGGTGCCGCTCTCGAAAATGGCGTTCAGGCGGGCGTTCTGCTTGTTGATCTGGACCTCGTTGCGCTTGCGCTCAATGGCCAGGGCCACCTGGTTGGAAATAAAGTGCAGAATCTCGATGTCGGCCGCGGCGTAGGCATCGGCCTTGTGGTAGTCCTGCACGGCAATAACGCCGATAATCCGCTCCCCGATGCTCAGGGGCGAGCAGAGCATCACCTCCGGCATCAGCCCGAAGGCCGTAATGGTGCCGTTGGCAATGAGCTCCTGCAACTCGGCCCGCAGCAGAAACTGGGGCCGCCCGGTGCGGATAATGTACTCCGACACGCCCGAGGAAAACGGCCGCGACACCAGGCCCTGCTCGCCCTGAATGTTCTGGTCGACGAAGTAGCTGAACTGCAGCTGGGTGCGCGCGTCGTCGCAGAGGGCAATGTAGAAGTTGTTGGTTTCGATGATCTTGCTCAGCTCCCGGTGAATGGCCCCGTAAAGCGACTGTAGGTCCTTGGAGCTGATGGCCAGGTTGGCAATGCTGTAGTACACCTTCTGCAGGCGCTCGGCCTTGATGCGGTCGGTGATGTCGTGCAGAATGGCGCGGGTGCTCACCGGCTCGTCGTCCTGCCAGGAGCAGCTGATGGAGCCAATCAGGTGAATGGGCTTGCCGGTCTTGGTCAGGAAAACCGTTTCGAGCTTGTTGACTTTCTCGCCCTTGTAGAGGTTACGCAGCTGGTAGAGCAGCTTGGCCTTGTAGTAGGGGTGCACCACGTCGCCGAGGGTCATCTGGGCCAGGTCCTCGTCCGAGAAGCCCAGCTTTTCCTTCCAGGCCTTGTTCACGAACAGGAAGCGGTTGTCGATGCTCAGGTTCTGAATCAGGTCGTGGGCATTGTCCAGGAAGTCCTGCAGGCGGTGGCGGTTGTCGGTCAGGGCGCGGGCCGCCACGTGGCGGTCGGTGTAGTCGCGGCCCACCACGAAGACGCCGGTAACGAGGCCCCGCTGGTCGCGCGAAAACTCGGCGTGCCAGTACACCATGCGCGTCTGCCCCGACTTGGTGACGATGGCGCGCTCGTAGAAGTCCTGCAACTGCTCGGTTTCGATGCAGGTCAGGAAGTTCTGGCGCATCCGCTCCCGCTCCGCCGCCGGGGTGAACACCAGATGATACAGCTGGCCGACGACTTCTTCCCGGGAGTACTCGGTGTAGTGCAGAAAGTAGTCGTTGACGTCGACAATCACGCCCGCCCGGTCAACCGCCACGTAGCTCAGGTTGGTCCGGCTCAGCAGGTCGCGCACCTGCTCCTGGGCGCGGCTCAGCACCAGCTCCTCGGTGTGGGCGTCGGGCGCGGGCGGGTTTTCCCGCGCGTCGCGCAGGAGGAGCTGCACGGCCGCGCCGCCGGGCGTGGCAATGCGGTGTAGCGTCGCGGTGGCCTGCAAAGTCGTGCCGTCGGCCCGCTGGCCCCGCCAGTTCTTCGCTACCCGGGTGCCGGTTTGGGCGGTCTGGCGAATGGCTTCCTGCAGCTCCTGCGCCGAGTGCCAGTACGATTCCGGGCCCGTGCCGGAAGCCGGCAGCTCAGCCGGCCCGGGCAGCCCGGCGGCCAGCAGCGCCGGGCGCGTGGTGCCCAGCAGCTGCCGGGCGGCCTGGTTGCAGTCGACCAGCACGCCGTGCTCATCGTAGAGCAGCAGGGCGTCGTAGGCTTCCTCGAAGAGGGCGCGGTAAAAGTCGGCGCTGGGGGCCGGAGCAGCCCCCGGTGCCGCGGCAGCCGGTGATACAGGTCGGATCGACATCGGGTAGGATAGGGGGTCGGCGGGGGAGGTAATCCACCACACGTAACCAGTACGCGAGTTTTAACTCCTTAAATTTGTCAAAAATATCCCAAATAGCGTGTTTTCACGCGGGATTGGGCCCGGAAAAATGCCGCTGATTTCTGTATGCGCACCCTTATCTTCACGGTAACCACCGATTTAAACTACGATCAGCGCATGCAGCGAATCTGCGGGAGCCTGGCCCGGCATGGCTACCAGGTGCTGCTCGTGGGGCGTCAGGGGCGGGCCTCGCAGCCCCTGACGCCCCAGCCGTATCGGCAGCACCGGCTGCGCTGCTGGAACAATAAAGGCAAATTATTCTATTTAGAATACAATATAAGGCTGTTTTTTTACCTGCTTCGGCAGCAAGCCAGCGCCTGGTGCGCCATCGACCTGGATACGGCCCTGCCGGTGTGGCTGCGCGCCCGGCTGGCGGGCCAGCCCTTTATCTACGATGCCCACGAGCTGTTTACCGAGGTGCCCGAAGTAGTAAGCCGGCCGGCAGTGCAGCGCTTGTGGCGGGCCGTCGAGCGGTTTATCGTGCCCCGCGCCGCGTTGGCTTACACGGTGGGGCCGGCCCTGGCCCGGGTGTTTGAGCAGCGCTACGGCCGGCCGTTTGCCGTGGTGCGCAACATCAGCCGGCTGAGCGCCGCCGAACTGCCGCCGGCCCCGGTGGCGGCACCCCAAGAGGGGTACATTCTTTACCAGGGCGCTCTGAATGCGGGTCGGGGCCTGGAGGCGCTGCTCGACGCCATGCCGCACGTGGCGGGCCGCCTGGTTATCTGCGGGGAAGGCGACTTGTCGGGGCCGCTGCGGGCGCGGGCGGCCCGGCTGGGCCTGCTTGATTCCGGTAAGGTTGACTTTCGCGGCTACGTGCTGCCCGACGCGCTACGGGAAGTCACGAGTCAGGCGGCGGTGGGCATTATGCTGCTCGAAAACCAGGGGCTGAGCTATTACTATTCCCTGGCCAATAAGTTTTTCGACTACCTGCACGCCGGCATTCCCCAGCTGATCGTCGATTTTCCCGAGTACCGGCTGCTGAATGAGCAGTACGAAGTGGCCGAGGTGGTGGCGCTGACGCCCGAGTCGATTGCGGCGGCCCTGAACGGGCTGCTGCGCGACCACCCGGCCCGCTACCACGCCCTGGCCCAGAACTGTCGCCGCGCCCGGCTGGCCTTCAACTGGCAGCGCGAGGAGCAGCACCTGCTGGGCCTTTACCAGAGCCTGTGGGCTCCCCAACCCGTTTCCGCATGAGTTTTTCGCTTCCTGACTTCTCGCCGCCGCAGCCCACGCTGCTGGTCGTGGCCGGCCCCACGGCCGTGGGCAAAACCGCCCTGTGCGTGCAGCTGGCCCAGCACTACCAGACCGACATCATCTCGGCCGACTCCCGGCAGTTTTTTCGGGAGTTGAGCATCGGTACGGCCAAGCCCACGCCGGCCGAAATGCAGGGCGTAACGCACCACTTCATCGACTCGCACAGCATTACGGAAGACTACAACGCCGGCCGCTTCGAAGCCGACTGCCTGGCCCTGCTCGACGAGCTGTTTCAGCGGCACCGGGTGGTTATTCTCACCGGCGGCTCGGGGCTGTATCTGCAGGCCGTCACGGAGGGGCTGGATGAAATGCCGCTGGCCGACCTCACGGTGCGGGCCGCGCTGCAACGGGAGCTGGCCGAGCACGGCCTGGCGCCGCTGGTGGCCGAGCTGGAGCGCCTCGACCCGGTAACGCACGCCCGTATCGACCGGCAAAACCACCAGCGCGTGGTGCGGGCCCTGGAAGTGACGCGCAGCACGGGCCAGCCGTTTTCGAGCTTTCACACGCCCAAAGTAGCGAAGGAAAGGCCCTTCCAAACCGTTAAAATAGCCCTCAGCCGGGAGCGGGAAGAGCTCTACCAGCGCATCGACCAGCGGGTAGACCAGATGCTGGACGCGGGCCTGCTGGCCGAAGTCACCGCCCTGCTGCCCTACCGCCACCACAACGCGCTGCAAACCGTGGGCTACCAGGAAATCTTCGGCTACCTCGACGGCCTCTACGACTGGCCCGAAGCCGTGCGCCTGCTCAAGCGCAACACCCGCCACTACGCCAAGCGCCAGCTCACCTGGCTGCGCCGCGACCCGCAGTACCACTGGCTGCACCCGGAGGCGGTGAGATGGTGATTTAGTGATTTAGTGATTTAGTGATTTAGTGAGTTGTCGTTCAATGACTCCTGTTATTGCGAGGTGTAGCTGAAGCAATCCGTCCTCTCAAATATGCGGAGTGCTCTTACGTGAAAAGCCCCTTATTCCGGTTGGAATAAAGGGCTTTCTGGTAAAAGGTCGTTAGTCACTGGCAGCGGATGCCGGCGGCCTCGTAATGGCAGGAAACTCAGCGTCAGTGCGGTGAGAACGAAAAACTCACTAAATCACTAAATCACTAATTCACCAACTCACCGCTACACCGACAGGATTTCGACCATGCGCATGAAGGTCTGGTTGATGAGCTTTTTCTTGTGGATCGTGTCGCTGAAGGGGGTGTAGACCAGCTTGCGGTCCACGATGCCGGCCATGACGTTGCGCATGCCGTTCATCAGGCCCTCCACGGCGGCAATGCCGATCTGGGAGCCCAGCAGGCGGTCGGCGGCGGTGGGGGAGCCCCCGCGCTGCACGTGCCCGATGATAGTCACGCGGGTGTCGAGCTCCGGAATGGCTTCCTTTACCTGCTTGGCCACGGCCTGGGCGTTGCCTTCCTCATCGCCCTCGGCCACTACCACGATAAACGAGGTTTTCGAGCGTTTCCAGCCGGCTTTCAGCGTTTCAATCACCGCCTCGGTCGACATCTGGGTTTCCGGAATCATCACGATTTCGGCCCCGCCCCCGATGGCGCAGGGAATGGCGATGTAGCCCGAGTCGCGACCCATTACCTCGATGAAAAAGCACCGGTCGTGCGAATCGGCGGTGTCCCGGATTTTGTCGATGGCCTCCAGGGCCGTATTCACGGCCGTGTCGTAGCCGATGGTGTAGTCGGTGCCGTAGAGGTCGTTGTCGATGGTGCCGGGGGCGCCCACGGTGGGAATGCCGAACTCCTGCTCGAAAATGGTGGCGCCGGTAAAAGTACCATTGCCGCCGATGGCCACCAGGCCGTCGATGCCGTTGTTGACCAGCTGGTCGAAGGCCTGCTGCCGGCCTTCCTTGGTCTGGAATTTCTGGCTGCGGGCCGACTTCAGAATCGTGCCGCCCTTCTGCACGGTGTTGGCCACGGAAGCCGAATCCAGCTTCACGAACTCCCCTTTGATCATGCCGCTGTAGCCGCGCATGATGCCATACACCTCAATGCCGTGGTACACGGCCGTGCGCACCACGGCCCGGATGCAGGCGTTCATACCCGGCGAGTCGCCGCCGCTGGTGAAAACTGCAATACGTTTCATCATAATTCAGGTATTCAAAACTGCCCAGTGCGGGCGGGGCAAAGGTGGTAAATCCAAATTGAAAACAAAGTCTTTGAGGGGTGGAAAGGCAAAAAAACAACGCAGAAAATAGGTTGCTGCCGGCTATTTTTTTTAGAACTGCGTATTGCAACAAACCTTCCTGCCGAGTATCTTAACCGCTCTGCCGCCGCCGCTAAACCGCCCGGCAGGCTCTGTTCTTTTCCTTCACCGTTACTTAAGCGACGCCCTATATGTTTGGCTTTTTTGAAAACGAGCAAACCAAGAAAGTGAAAAGTCACCTCATGAATCTGGCAGCGCTGGCCAAAGCCGACGGCCACATTGACGAGCGGGAAATGAGCTTCATCGTGGCGGTGGGCAAAAAGAACGGAATGCGGGCCGACGACGTGCGCTCCATCGTGGCCAACTCCGGCAACATCAACCTGGTGTTGCCCGACAACGATTCGGAGCGGTTCGACCAGATTTTTGACTTGGTGGACATGATGCTGGCCGACGGCATCGTGGACGACCACGAAATGGACTTCTGCATTGGCATGGCCGAAAAGCTGGGCTTCCGCAAAGCCATTGTGGGCGTGCTGGTTCGCAAAATATCGGTCGGCGTAAAGGACGGCCTGCCCCGGGAGCAGATCAAAACCGAGTCGGAGTCGTTTCTCAACTACAACGGCACCCACCCCAAAGGCAGCGGGCTGTAGGGGTTTTAGTGCTTGGTGCCTAGTGCCTAGTGCCTAGTGCTTGGGTTTTGGCATCTCGTGCACACAGCTTCGATATTAGAATTAAATCTGGTGCCCAATGTCGATGTAAGGCATTGGGCACTACCTCTTTCTAAGCACCAAGCACCAAGCACCAAGCACTAAGTACTAAGCACAAGCATCAACTGAGCGCAGCAGGGCGGCGCAGGCTTCCTCGATTTCGGAAACGGAAATCGTGAGGGGCGGGGCGATGCGCAGGGAATTGTCGCAGAACAGAAACCAGTCGGTTAGGATGCCTTCGTGGGCCAGGGCGTGGTCGATGATGGGCTTGAGCACGGCGAAGGAGTCGAACTCGACGGCCAGCAGCAGGCCGTGGCCCCGCACCGCCCGAATAGCAGGATGCTGCAGAAGCCGCCGGAACAGGGCGGCTTTTTCGTGCACGCCCGCCAGCAGATTTTCCTCCTGAATAACGCGCAGCGTGGCCAGGGAGGCCGCGCACGACACCGGGTGCCCGCCAAACGTGGTGCAGTGGCCCAGAATCGGGTTGGTTTTGAAGCCCGCCATGATTTCCTGGGACGAAATAAACGCCCCAATTGGCATACCGCCGCCCATCCCCTTGGCGCACACCAGAATATCGGGCGTCACGTCGAACTGCTCGAAGGCCCAGAAGGAACCGGTGCGCCCGAAGCCGCACTGAATTTCGTCCAGAATCAGCAGGGCACCTACCTCGTGGCAGCGCCGGCGCAGCGCCGGCAGGTAGCCCGGCTCCGGCACCCGCACGCCCGCTTCGCCCTGCACCGTTTCGACGACGACGGCGGCCGTGCGCTCGGTTATCAGCGCCAGGTCGGCGGGCTCGTTGAAATGGATGTGGCGCACGTCGGGCAGCAGGGGGCGGTAGCTGTTTTTGAAGCCCTCGGAACCGGTGATGGACAGCGCGCCGTGGGTGGAGCCGTGGTAGGCGTTGTGGCAGGAAATCAGCTCGGTGCGGCCCGTGTGGCGCTTGGCCAGCTTCAGGGCCCCTTCGATGGCCTCGGCCCCGGAATTGGTGAAGTATACGCTGTCGAGGTGCGCGGGCAGGGTTTGGTGCAGGGCGTAGGCCAGCTCGGCCGGCGGGGCCTGCACCAGCTCACCATATACCATCAGGTGCAGGTACTTATCGGCCTGGTCCTTGATGGCCTGCACCACGCGGGGGTGGCGGTGGCCCACGTTGCTTACCCCAATGCCGGAAATCAGATCCAGAATGCGGCGGCCGGCGGTATCGTACATGTACACGCCTTCGGCCCGCTCAATTTCGAGCAGCAGCGGAAAGTCGGAAGTCTGGGCCTGGTGGCGCAGAAACAGCTGGCGGGGGGTAAGCATAAGCAAAGCAACTTCGGGTTTGGGGGCGCAAAGGTAGGTAGACTCCGGGCCGTAACCAGTGGCCGGCCCGAGCTGCTGCCGGCCCGCCGTATAAACAACGAAAGCTCTTATTCGGCTCCCAGGGCTGGCTCGGGCCGGCTGGTGGTAAGCGTGGCGCCGGCGCTGGCCAGCACGATGCAGCCCACGGCCAGCCACTGGGGCAGCGTCAGCCGCTCGTGCAGCAGCAGCCAGCCCGACAGCGCCGCGGCCACCGGCTCCAGGCTCATCAGGATGCTGAAGGTGCGGGTGGGCATGGTGCGCAGGGCCTGCATTTCGAGGGAAAACGGCAGCACGCTGGAAAACAAGGCCAGCAGGCTGCCCAGCAACAGCAGGTGGGGCGTCAGGGCGTGAAAGCTGCCACCGGCCACCCCGAAAGGCAGCACCGGCAGGGCCGCAAACAGCATTCCGACGGCCACGGCCCGCTGGCCCGGCAGCACAGTAGCCGTGCGTTGGCCCAGCACGATGTAGACGGCCCAGCAGGCTCCGGCCGCCACGGCAAAAAATAAACCCAGCAGGTCGAGGCCCTGCCCGTTCCAGGGCGCAATCAGGGCAATGCCGGCGGCGGCCAGCACCACCCACACGAAGTCGAACCAGCGGCGCGCCCCCACCAGGGCCAGGCTCAGCGGGCCAATAAATTCGAGGGTGACGGCCAAGCCCAGCGGGATGCGGGCCAGGGCGCAGTAAAACAGGAAGTTCATCAAGCCCAACGCCAGGCCGTAGGGCACCACCGCCCGCCATTGGGCCGGCGTCAGGCGGGCCAGGCGGGGCCGCACTACCACCGCCAGCACCAGGGCCGAAATGCCGATGCGCAGGCTGGCAGTGCCGGCTGCTCCCAGCATCGGGAAGAGGCCTTTCGCAATGGCCGCCCCGCATTGCACGCTGGCAATGGACAGCAGTACGGCGGGCAACGGGGGAAGGGACAAACGAAGGGAACGACTCATGCGGCGGAAAAATGGCTACTCAGGCCGCAAAGGTGGCAACTATAACCGGGCCTTTGGTCATTGGCTTTGCCTAGCCCCGGTTGGAAGGCCGGGTATAGGGTGGCCAGCAAACAAAAACAGGCTGCCACGGGCAGCCTGTTTGGGAGCAATAGAGCGTGCGGAAAAAACTAATCTTCGGGTGGGCCGGCAAACTGGCCCGCGCCGGGCCCACTACCCCCGCGCCGGTCGGCCACGCGCTTGAGGACTTCCTTGGTAAAGTCGCGCTCCGCAATGAAGAGCCGCCCCACCTGGCGGATGGTGAGCACCTTCTGGAATTTGTCGAAGTACTCCTTTTCCAGATTCACCTCGCTCTGGCGCAGGGCCAGGGCCTGGGTCAGGTTATCCTTGATCTGCTGGTCGGAGAGGCCGTCGGGGTTGGCCGTGCGCAGCTGGCGCATGCGGCGGGCCACGTCGCGGCGCTTGTCCGAAAACTCGTTGTAGAGCGGCCAGAAGCGCTGGGCCTGGTCCTGGGTCAGGGATATTTTGTCGGTCAGGTAGGCAATCTTGGCGTTTTCCAGCTGACTGAGCCGCCCGCCCTGGCGGCCGCCCTGGGCAAAGCCCGCCCCGGGCAGGGCCGCCAGCAGCAGCAAGGCCAGGAGGCTACGAAGGAGATATTTCATGGGAGAAGAGAGCAAGAGAAGCGTCAAAAATAGAGGTTACAGATAGTTTTCATCGGTGGGCTGGGCGTCCAGGGCATCCTGCAACTCCCCGGGCGAAGCCTGCAAAAAGCTCTCGGTCAGGGTACGGTCGGTGGCTGATAGCTCGGCCAGGTCCGTGAGCGTCACGCGGGAGTCGGAAGCCAGCAGGTACTGCACCATCTCGGTGCGGGGCACGGCTTCGAGGGCCGCTACCGGCGCCGAAACCGACGTGGCTGCCGGCTGGCTCAGGAAAAAGCTGGTGGCAAAGCCGCCCAGCACCACGGCCGAGGCCAGGGCCGTGCGCGCCGGGCCCGACAGGACCGTCAGCCAGTGCCAGCCCAGCCCGGCCGCGTCGCGGCCGGTGGCGGGCTGCACCCGGGCCATTACCTGGCGCGGCAGCCGCTCGAAGTAGTCGGCTGGGGGCGGAGCCAGCGGCTGGGGCCGCCGCTTGTGGTCATCCAGACGAAAAGGAGTGTTCATAGGGCTTAGATGGGGCGCGGGCCCCAGGGTTTAATCGTGGTGGGATTCTTCGTTGACATACTGTTCAATTTTCTTGACGGCGTGGTGATAGGACGCCTTTAGCGCCCCTACGCTGGTGCCGGTGATGTCGGCCATCTGCTCGTAGGTTATTTCGTCGTAGTACTTCATGTTGAACACCAGCCGCTGCTTGTCGGGCAGGCGCAGGATGGCTTTTTGCAGACGCAGCTCGATTTCGTCGCCGGCCAGGCCGGGGTCGGCTTCCACTTTCTGGGTCAGTTCGGCGGCCACGTCGTTCAGGGGCAGGAAAAACTTGCGCCGCTTGCTGCTCAGAAAGTTCAGGCACTCATTGGTGGCAATGCGGTAAATCCAGGTGTAGAGCGAGGCATCCCGGCGGAAGTTGCCCAGGTGGTTCCACACCTTGATAAACACGTCCTGGGTCAGGTCGTCGGCATCGTCGTGGTCGATAACCATCTTGCGCACGTGCCAATAGATCTTCGACTGGTACTTGCGCACCAGCTGGTTGAAGGCCACATTGCGGGCCGCGGGGTCGGCGAACTTGGCGAGGATTTCCTGGTCTTCCAAGCAGGGGAGCGGGTTAGGAGCGGCGGGGTTGTGCGGGGTTAGAACAAGAAAATGCGCCAGGGTTTAGCGCAAGACGCAGAAAATTTGCGGGCCGGGGCCGCAGAAGCGGAGAAGAGGAATACTTTCGTACCACACGCCCCCAATAATAGCCCGTTTGCCCATGCCCAACGTCCATTCCCGGTTTTGCCTGCTGGCGTCCCTGCTAGTTTCGGCCTGCAACTCCCAGCCGCCGGGCGCTGCTGCCACGAAAGCGGGCCCGGATGCGCCGTATCCGTATCTGCGGGGTACTTGGGTCGAACAGACGAAGACTGGCTTTACCCTGCTCGAAATTCAGGATACGGCCCACGTGCGCTATCATTTCTACGGCCAGCAAAGCCCGGGGAAGGATGCGGAGTATTATTACGCGGCCTCCCAGGCCACCATGGGCTACCACGACCACAACTCGACCTCCATCTGGGTGCTGACCGACCACGTGCGGCTGGATTACAAAATCGACGGCGACCAGCTGCGCGAATACGATAAGATGGGGGAGCAGGCCGTGTTGCGCCGGGTGTATACCGGGCCGCAGCAGGACTACCGGGAATTCGACGGCAGCCAGCTCCGGGGCGTTATTACCGACGTCCAGAATCCGTTGGTGGTGGAAGGCGCGACCCGCAAGCGGGATACCACCGAGCGGCTGGTGCTCAACGACCGTGACCGGCAATACACGTTCACTACCGTTCCCAACGCCACCGGCCGGCGGATTACGGAGCTGGCCGCCGTGGGGGATTCCGTCATCAAGCCCAAGTTCTCGGACACGCTGGTGCTGCGTCGGCAGCACACCGGCCAGCGGCTGAAGTTCACGTTCCGGAAGTTCTAGCCCACCTTCTGCTTTTCCCTGGCTCAGCCCTCAACTCTCCACTCAATCCGCCCCGGCCCGGCGTTACCTTTGCCCTTATGTCCCTGAAAACCATCCGCCGCCGCATCGTGGCCGAGCGCCTCGAGCAGGAGCACCTGACCACCTACCAGCCCCTGCCCAGCCGCTTTGCCGAGCAGCTCGACCCGTTTCTGCTGCTGCACCACACCGGCCCCGAGGAGCTGGAGCCGCACGGCCGCGGCCTGCCCTTCGCGCCCCACCCGCACCGGGGCTTCGAAACCGTGACCTTCGTGCTGGCCGGGGCCGTGCGCCACCACGACTCCCGCGGCAATACCGGCGTGGTCGGAGCCGGCGGCGTGCAGTGGATGACGGCCGGCCTGGGCATCGTGCACAGCGAGAATATTCCGCGGGAATTGCGCGAGACGGGCGGCACCCTGGAATACGTGCAGCTCTGGATTAACCTGCCGGCCCGCCTCAAGCGCACCCAGCCCCGCTACCAGGGCGTCGCCGCCGCGCAGATTCCGCTGGTGACGCTGCCCGACGACCACGGCACCGTGCGCGTAGTAGCCGGCCGCTGGCAGCATGTAACCGGGCCCGTCGAGTCGATTACCGGCATTCAGGCCGCCGTTATTCACCTCAAGGCTGGTGGGCAGCTGCGGGCGGCGGTAGAGGCCGGGCGCACCCTGCTGCTGTACGTGCTGCACGGCAGCGCGCAGGTGAATGGGCGCGCCATCGGGGACCGGACGCTGGTCGAATTTGAGGCCGAGGGCGAGGACGTGGAAGTACAGGCCACGGAGGAAACCACCCTGCTGTGGTGCACCGGCCAGCCCTACCACGAGCCCGTGGCCTGGCAGGGGCCCTACGTGATGAACACCCAGACCGAGCTGATGGAAGCCATGCGCGATTATCGGGTGGGCAAGATGGGAATGCTGTTTGATGAGTAAGTTGCGCCCGTGCTGGCGGCCCGCTGCGGCCGGCTACCTTTCCTCACCGCTTTTTCTTCCCCTTTCCGCGTGTCTCGTTCTTTCGCCCAAGCTGCCGCCTGCGGGGCTTTTCTTGGCCTGAGTGTGCTGGGAGCCTGCTCCACCAAAAAAACCGACGACCAGGCCACCCAACAGCCTGCCCCGCCGCCCGTTGCCGCCGCCTATTCGGCCGCTGTGCTGCCCGCAGCGGCGGCCGCGGCCCCGAAGCTGGAGCTGACGGACTCGGCCAACCTCTCGCCCCGGTTTCTGAAGGAGCTGCGCGCGCTGGGCGGGGCGGGGGCCTACGCCGTGCGCGGCCAGTGGCTGGTCATGGGCAAAGAGGATTCGGTGCAGTTTCCGCTGGATTTGCCCGCCGGCAAGCCCGTGACCTACACCAGCCGGCAGGGCGGCCAGACCTTCACCCTCACCCTGACCCGCACCAGCTACACCACCCTGCGCTTTGCCGCCGACGCGGTGGGCGGCAGCGCCGGAGCTCGGCACGAGGAAGGCACGGCCGACCTGAATCCGGGGTTTCTGCTGGCCGCCGAAGTGCCGGAGGACTCCGAAAGCCAGGTTTCCTACGGGGCCAATGAGTACCAGGGCGAAACGCCGACCCGCACCTATTCCATCCTGGTCGGCATCGGCCCCGACGCCGACAAGGCCGAGCTGAGCGTGTTCGACGCCACCGGCAAGCCCCTGCCCCAGTGGCAGAACCTGCCCACGCTGCGGCGGCCGGCGCTGTAGCCACGGCGGGCAGGGGCTCCGGGCTACTTCGTGCTGAAGGCCACGCCCACCGTCACGTTGGTGTTGTCGGTGGGCTTGCCTTCCAGCACCCGGCTTTCAAACGTGTAGCTATACGTACCCGTGATGGCAAAGCGCGAACTAAAGCGCAGGGCCAGCGTGGTCAGCTGGGTGGCGCGGTAGTCGGCGGTATTTTGCAGGTTGGGCTGGTAGAGCGTGGTGGCGCTGAGCGAAAACACCCGGTAGGAATACACCAGCTTCAGGCGGGTAGAGCTGCGCGACACGCCGCTGGGTGCCGCCCTGGAAGTACGTAGCCTCCCGGATAAAGAGGTTGCTCACCGCTAGCTCCCGGCCCAGCGAGTCGGCGTAGAAGGCCCAGCCCGGCCCCAGGCCCAGCTGAAACCGGTTGTTGATGCCCCGCAGGTTGCTGCGCTCATAGCCCCCGATGCCGTAGAAGCGGAACCGCCCCTTCCAGTAGTAGGGCGTGGCATTGAACAGCCACTCGCGCTCCTTGAGCAGCCCTTCCTGCTTGCCGAAGGTGAAGCTGCCCGTCAGCGGGGCCCCGAAGTGCAGCCCCCGCAGCAGGGTAGCCGAGTGGGAAGTGGAGAACAGGGCGCGGTTGACGCCCCCGGCCGAGTACTGCCCCGCCAGCTGCCCGCTGTAGCGGATGAGGGTCGTGTCGGGTTTCTGGGCGCGGGTGGGCAGCCGGGAGCCGAGCAGTACGGCCACCGTGAGCAGGGTGCGAAAGGACATTCCGGGCGCGGCATGGCTGCCATGATGAGCGGCAAAGGTAGCCCGACCCCGGAAAAGCTGGCCAACCGGCCCACTTTCTCTATCTTCTGGCCCTTTCTATTGCTACGCCCCAACATCTGCCAAACGATACCCCGCCAGCATGCATACGTTACTTATTTCCCTGGGCCTGCTGCTCAGCGGCCTGGAGTATGAATCTGCCCTGCGCCCGACTATTTCCCGCGTGAGCCCGCCCGGCCGCTGCCAGCCGGACCCGCTGCTCCAAAACGAGGACTGTACCCGGGGCGCGGCCGAGCCGGTGGTGAAAAAGGCGGTGTTTCCCAATACTACTTTCCGCTTGCAGCCCGACCAGCGCACCGGCATCGAAACCGTACGCTTCGCCAACGGCGACCGGCTCCAGATAAAAAACTGGGGCTGCGAGTCCTACGTGCTGACCTTCCGCTTCGAAACGACCCGCTTCCCGCAGCCACCTTCCGACCTGGCGGCCTGGTACGCGCATGCCATAACCCTGCTCCGGGAAACGCGCCCGGGCCTGCACGCGCCCCTCGACCTGAACGCCGGCATCCGGGCCCTGACAAGCTACCTGGCCCGCCACAAAAACTCCCAAGCCGCGCCCCTGCGACTAGACGAGGAAATCGGCTTTGGCCCTGAGACCATGCCCACCGTCGTGACCCTGGACAAGGTGGAAAAGCTGGCCGGCAACCGGGCGGCGGTGGAAGTTTCGCTGGCCCTCGGGCCCCTGTGAGTGCCGTAGCGCTAGCCTGAGGTGCGGGGCCGTTGCTATGGGGTGGCAGGCCACGGGGGTAGCAGCTTTCGGCCAAAGATGAGGCAGGCACCGGGGCATACAAAAAGCGTGTTGCTCACTGCCGCCAGCCAGATTACGCGAATCTGAGCTGGGTATCCGAGTTATTTTACCAGGAGCGTCCGGGTAGAATGCAACTCAGATACGGCAGTAAGCAACACGCTTTTTTAGCAATGCCGCCGTCGGGGGCTACTCGCGCGGGCGCGCCGGGCCGGCGCTACCCTCGCGGGGTATCTGCTGGTGCTAGCTGCACATCGAAGCGCCGGTTCCGGAGCCGCGCATCAGGCAGTAGCACGTGCCGCCACCGGAGTAGCAGCCAAAGCCCGAACACGAGCCGCAGCCACCGTCGCCGGCAACCAGCCCCTTCATTTGCTCCCGGCTCAACAGATTTTTGATTTTCGAGCCACTAAATTTTACAGCAGTTTTCATAAAAAAAGGAAATTGAAAAAAATAAATTACGGTCATGTTTAAGGGTACACAAGCCAGAAAACCCATGTTCGGCCGAACAATATCAGGTAAGAAGAATCAGATTAGCTAGCGTATTCTACAGCGCAGGATGCAGCTCCCGCACTACCGCTTCGGCGGTACTCCCCACCGCCGCCGGGCCGACAACGCACAGGTTGCCGGTGTGGGTGAGATGAAAGCAGAGGAAGCCAAAAACCAGGCTTTTAATGTGCGTAGTCGGAATTTCGCCCGGATTGTTAGCGTCTATTATTTCCATCAGCTCGTTGCCGCTGAGTACTTCTCCCTGGAAATAAGTCAGGAGTTGTTCCCAGTTGACGAGCGGCTGCATGAATACCTCGTCCGTGTCCAGCTTCGTCAGAATGGAAAGAATACTATCCTCGGGCTCCAGGGCATCGTCAAAAGCGCCCGACAAGGCAGCGTGCAGCGTGCTGGCCGCCGGCACCTCGATGATAGCCGCGCTGGGAGCCAGGGTAAACGCGGTGTGCAGAATATCCTCGATGCTGGCCTGGGCCATGAAACGATAGACAGCCTCCGCGTTGGGAAACCCAAAGCCGGTGAGGTCGGCCACGGTGGCCTGAAGAGCTTCCAGGTTCAGGCTGTCGGCTGCGGCAACGCGCAGCGGCGTTTCGGTCGCCCCGGTAAGCTCCCGCCGGGGGCCGGGCTCCAGCACGAGGTCCGGGGTGGCCCCGGCAGTCGGCCCGGCCCAGGCTACCCGGTACATGGGCGCCTGCGTATTGCCTTCCGGAAATAAGCGGTCCGGCTCCTGAAAAAGCTCCTGCTGCTTATAAAACCGGTTAATCCGGTGGTAAACCCCGGGAAAGTGATACCGCAGGCGGTTTTCTACCTGCAAGCAGTTATAATACTTCTGCTTGGCGCTGCCCAGCACGTGAATGTAAGTGCCCGTGACGGGAACCTGGTCGAAATGCAGGATTTCCTCGAAGTTCTTGCCGAGCTTATCGAACAGGAAATTGATTTTTTTACCCTGGCTTTCCGCTAGCTGCTTAAAGAAGAACTGCTCAATAATGGTGTTCGAATATCCGGCAAATACGTCGGCGGCCAACCGCTCTGTATTGGTGTCAATCAGCGCCAGCGCCTGCCGGGAATAGCTGCTGAGAAAATCCAGGTCGGAGCCGCCCAGTACGCCGGCGTTTATGGCCGTCACCACGGGAGCCTGGGTAGCGGCCGGCCGCATGCAGCCAGGCAGGCCCTGTAGCGTAGCCTGAAAGTGCTGCAGCGGCCGAGCGTAGGACTCGTGATGCTCCAGCTCCGGACTTTGCACCAACAGAAAGCTGGGGCCCAAGTGCTCTACTTTAAAGGGCGCCCAGGTAAAAACGTCGCCGTCGACGTGCAGGAAGGGCTGTTGCTGCAGATGATAGGCATACAGCTTGGGCAGGCTCCAGAGGCCTGCCGGGTAGTGGTTCAGGCGGTCCAAGCACACATTTACGTGGGTATAAGGCAGCTGCAGCTGGTCGATGAGCAGCTTGGCCCCGGCCTCATCCGTCACCAGTTCTACCTGCGGGTACCACCGGCGCAGCAACGAGCAGCTCAGGGCCATGCTGTAGTGATGATACTTCTCCGACAGCCACCCGCCCCGCACCCGCGACTCTTCAATGGCGGCCCCCTTCGCCGGAGCGGACCACAAACTCTGAACGATTTTCATATCCTAATTCTTGGCTAGCAATACTTGTCTAAAACGTGCTATATCGGGCCCGTTCGGCGCTGTGTTATCCGGCTACTTCTTCTTTGCCGGCCGAATAAATCAGCTCCTGCGTCATGGCCAGAATATCATCCAGGGTATAGTTCTGCGGCAGGAAATACCCGTTGATAAACAAGGCTGGCGTGCGGGTAATGTGCTCCCGCAAAATCCACTGCCGGTGCGCCAGGCTCAACTGCTCGCTGTGGCTGTCCGGTACCGAAAAATCAACCACCCGCTTCTGCTTGAAGCGCTCCAGGTCCATGTCCTCGAACCAGTCTTGCAGCAGGCGTACCGTACGCTGGGTTTGCTCGGGCTGCCCCTGGATATTTTCCCGCCAGTAGCGAATCAGGTAGTGCACGCTCGTCGGCGAAATGTCGGCATCCCGGCCGCTGAGCACAAAGCGCAGCGCAATCTGAATTTCCCGCGGATACACCTGAATAGCATCCACTACCTTCTGGAAATGCTCTTTGCAGGGTTGGCAATGCAGATTGAGCACCAGCACGAGCTTGAGCTTGGCCTCGGGGCTGCCCAGAATAATCTCGTCCGTGAAGGGCGTTATCGTGATGCGGCGCGTGAACTGTAGCAGGTGCTTGAAGACGGCTACCGAGCCTTTAACGCGCAAGGCCTCCGCTTCCGATTTGATGACGGTGAAGTACTCTTTCAGCAGGCCCTTGCCCAGCACGGTCAGCGCCAGCACCGCCCCGAGCAGGAGGGCAAAGCCCAGCACGGCCACCGGCGCAAGAGCGGTGGCTTCCACGGGCTGCAGCTGGTGCAGCACCACGCTGATGCCGAGCTGAGCCAGCAAAACGGCATCAACGAGCAGGCACAGCTTGCACCAGGTTTTGGCAATGGCATACTGGTACACCACCGAATAGCCGATAACGGGCAATGCCAGCAGGCTCAGGGCCAGGAAAACGGCCTGCGCTTCGTGGTATAGTACCCCACTCAGAACTGCCGCATACAGGGCCAGAATCTGAAAGGTGAAGTAAGCAAATACCGCCTCGGAAAGCTTGAGTACACCCAGAATAGAAGCACCCTCCGAATTTAGCAGGCGGTTGCAATCCGTTTTGGCATTGCCTTCCACGGCGCAAAAATTCTCGACCGAGCTGTACTTAATGCCCAGGTCTTTGGCCAGCAGAAAATAGCCGATTGCGCCCCCGGCCGCCGCCAGCACCAACAGGCCGCCCATGCCGGCGCCTACGGCGGCGGAAGGAGCTTGCGCGGCCAGCCGCAGCCCGCCGTAGACCGTCGTCAGGACCCCCGTAAGCGCCAGGGCCATGACTAAAAAGCGGGAAAACTGCTGGCGCTTGTAGGCCCCAATGCGCTCCTGCACGGCCAGGACCGGCTGAGGATCAACCTGAATAATGACCCCGCTCCAGAAGGCCAACGCTTCCTGATTGGCCGCAACGTCGCCGGGCTTCCGGATGGCAACAATGTCGCCCCCATCGGCTTCGGTGTGCAGCAGGCAGGGGTAGGGCAGGGCGTCAAGCTCGGCCCGGTCTACCATGCTCATTTCGTGCTGTAGTCCCAGGCGCTCAAACGCATCGGAAATACTGACCAGCGCCGGAAAATCCGAGTGGGTACGAATCAGCCGTTCGCAGTGCGCCTCGGCCACCGGGGCCCCTATATGGGACAGAAAAGTTGCGACTGTTTTTTCCATTACAAAATAGACTAATGGTAATGTATCGGATAGTTTGTGACGTATTCCCCGTGCTGCGCCATTCGAACGAGAGGGCACAGCCGGCTTAAGATAGAATTACCGTTGCCGGCAAGGGATATTTACTTACTTGATTAACTGACTGGTGTCGAGCAATGCGGACCTGAAATAGCCGCTCATAAAGACCAGCGAGACGATGGGGCCAGCCCGGCCCTTACGCGTTATTTGCGCAGGGCGCTTTCAATGGCGGCTTCCGCTTCGGCGCCCGCCGACGGTGCCGGTGCCGGCCGGGCCCAGATACGCCCGTCGCGCCCGATAAGCAGGTGCGACGGATACGAATACACCTGGTAATCAGTCGCCAGGGTGTTGTCGGGGCTGCGTAGCTGCACGCCGGCCGCCGACGTAAGCTGATGCTCCCGCAGGGTCCGCTGCCACTTCTCCTCCGTATCGCCCACGGCGACGGAAATAAACACGACCTCACGTCCCGCCATCTTTTGCCGCAGGGCAGTACTGGCTGGTATTTCGGCCAGGCAGGGCGCGCACCAGCTCCCCCAAAAGTCGAGGTACACTACTTTGCCTTTATAATCACTGAGCGCCACCTTGTTGCCCATGTTGTCGAGCAGGGTAAAGGCCGGGGCTGGCTGCCCGGGCTGCACGCGCAGCTGCTTACCGACCATCTCGCGCAGGTTGCGCGCCAGGGCGGAGTCCCGGTTTTGCTGCCGGAAGGTGGGCATTGCCGCTACTACGCCGGCCGTATTGGTATCCAGCTGGTAGCTCAGCAGTTGGTATATAGCTTTGTCGCGCGCGGCGGTGGGCCCCAGGTCGGCCGTGGCCTGCGCATAGACCCGGGGGCCCTCCGTGGGGCTAGGGCTGAGCGTGCCGGACGGAACCAGCCGGCTACTATAAACGGTCAGAAACTGCAGCACCAGTGTCGACTCGTAGGGGTCGCGGCCGGAATAGTAATCCAGCTTTTTCAGGGGCAGCTCAGACAGAAAACTGAAATAAGAAGCCGGTAAAGAGAGGGGCTGCTTGTTGGTATCGCGCAGGTAGCGCGGGTAGTCGAGCAGCGAAATTGCCCACTGCAGGTCGATGTGCAGGGCCGCATCCTGCTTGAAGGTGGCGCTCAACGCATGGGCTTGCGCGTAGGTCGCCAGGAAGGCGCGGCGCTTTTGGCGAAAGGCGTCGGCGTAAGCCCGCATTTGCGCGGCCGTTGTTTGGGGCGTGCGCTGCTCCATTGGCCGGGCCACCGAACCCGCTGGCCCATACTCGAATTGCCACAGCGCCTGCGCCAGATAATTATTGGCGGCGGCCCCGCGGCCAGTAAACCGCAGCGTTTCATCAAAGCGCGGAAAGTCGAGGCGCAGGTGCAGGCTGTCGCCGGGCGTTAGGTAGAGGCTGGCGTGCTGCCGGGCATAGTACAGGGATGCCGGCGTCGCTTGGGCCATATTCGCGGGCAGCGTCAGGGTAAAGGTCCCGTCGGCCCGCAGGGGTGTTTTAAGCTTGGTCTTGCCAAATTCCAGGCGCACGGTATCCCCGGCCGGCGCATGTTCCAGCTGGCCGGAAACGATGGTCTTGGCGGCTGCGGCAGTAGCAGCGGGAGAGGACGAGGAAGAGCCAGGAAACAGGCAACTGTAGCCAGCGTGCAGAACCGCCAGCAGCAACGATAAGAATAGCATCAAGTAAAAATTACAGCCTAAAAAAGCACTGAAATAATAGCAACGATAAAGTAATTGTTGAGCCAAATATAAGGGAGTCTCCAGAATTTAAAAGAAGCGGCCAAAAAATATCTGCCGGTCCTGCTGCCCCGCGTGGCGCTCAGTAATAAGCTTAGCCCACGCGGCCTTACTATGGGTCGAGCACCGAGGCGAGCGGCGGGCCCGGCTCTGGGACCCGGAAGGAGCGCCGCGAAAAAAAGCGGGGCCGGTACCTTGCGCTGGTTGGCCGACTTCTGTGTATACTTGTGCGTTATTACCTATGTTTTTAGAGCGTGTTTTTATTCTTATCATACCGTCATAGTTCTTTATGAGTGATTTTCCATTCTACAAACAACTGGACCAGAAAGACTGTGGCCCGGCCTGTTTGCGCATGGTGGCCAAGCATTATGGTCGCACGTTTTCGGCGCAGACCCTGCGGGAGAAAGCCCGCATCAGCAAGGAAGGAGTCTCGCTGCTGGGGTTGGCAGATGCCGCCGAAGCCATTGGCTTTCGGGCGCTGGGCGCCCAGATTTCATTTGAGCAGCTGGTAGAAGATGCGCCGCTGCCGTGTATCGTGCATTGGCGGCAGCAGCACTTCGTGGTCGTATATGAGGCGAAAAAAGCGCGCCGGCCCTGGGCTTCCCGCCTGCCGTTTCGCACGGCCGAGGCCGAGGCCGGAGAAGCAGCCGGGCAGTATAGGTCCGTGCGAATCGCGGATCCGAACATCGGGCTGATCACCTGTCCGGTAGACGACTTTAGGCAGCACTGGCTGACTCCGCAGCCTGGTTCCGAGGATACGGGCGTGGTGCTGATGCTGGAGCCGACCGAGGCCCTGCACGAGCAGGAGGCAGAGCGCAACACGGCCTACAGCGCGGAGAAAATCCTGGCTTACCTATGGACCTACAAGCGGCTGCTGCTCCAGCTGCTGATCAGCATCCTCGTGGGCAGCGGGCTGCAACTGCTCATGCCTTTTCTGACCCAGTCGGTGGTCGATGTGGGAATTAACACGCAGAACGTTCCTTTCCTCTACCTGATATTGGCGGGGCAGTTTTTGCTGATGGTCGGCCGGCTCGTGAATGACTTTATTAAAGGCTGGATCCTGCTCTACATAAGTGTTCGGGTGAACATCAGTATTCTCTCGGACTTCTTCATCAAGCTCATGCGCCTGCCGGTGGCGTTCTTCGATACCAAGCATTTCGGCGACTTGCTGCAGCGCGTAAACGACCACCACCGCATCGAGGCCTTTCTGACCGGGCAGACGGTGAACGTTGTGTTTTCCTGTATCAGTCTGGTTATATTCTCCGGGGCCCTGGCTATCTACAGCCTGCCGATATTTACCGTGTTTATCCTGGGCAGCCTGCTGTATTTCGGCTGGATCATGCTGTTTTTGGCCAAGCGTAAAAGTCTGGACTACAAACGATTCGACGTTTCGGCCCGCGACCAGAGCATGATGGTGCAGCTGCTACAGGGCATGCAGGAAATAAAGCTGGCCGGTGCCGAGCGCCCCATGCGCTGGGCCTGGGAGCGAATTCAGGCCCGGCTCTACAAGCTGCAAATGAGTAGTCTTGCCCTGAATCAGTACCAGCAAACGGGCGCTGTGCTGCTGAACGACGGTAAAAACATCATTATCCTGTTTATGGCGGCTCAGGCCGTCGTAAACGGGCAGCTTACCCTGGGCCAGATGCTGGCGCTCCAGTATATCGTGGGGCAGCTAAGCAGCCCCATCGAGCAGCTCATCGGGTTTGTGCAGGGCTTTCAGGACGCGCGCATCAGCCTGGAGCGCCTCAACGAAATCCATGCCGTGGCCGATGAGGAATCCGCCGATGTGCTGCCGGCCCCGCTAACCCCGGGCAGCACCTGGCGCGAGGCCCACGCAAACAGCCTGCAATTCAACCACGTCAGCTTTCAGTACCTGGTGGGGGAGCCCATTCTGAACCAGATTAACCTCTTGATTCCCGGCGGCAAAACGACGGCCATCGTGGGGATGAGCGGAAGCGGCAAAACCACGCTGCTCAAAATGCTGCTGCGTTTTCATGACCCCAGCAGCGGGGAAATTCGCCTGGGCAATGGGGCTTTGCGCTCCGTGAGCCACTCGCAGTGGCGCAGCCAGTGCGGCGTGGTAATGCAGGACGGCTTTTTGTTTTCCGATACCATTGCCCGCAACATTGCCGTGGGCGTAGACCACATTGAAATAGAGCGCCTGGAGCACGCCGTGCACGTGGCTAACCTGCGCGACTTTATTCAGACCCTGCCGCTGGGCTACCACACCACCATCGGGGCGGAGGGCAACGGTATCAGTCAGGGACAGCGCCAGCGCATTCTCATTGCCCGGGCCGTGTACAAAGATCCGCAATTCATTTTCCTGGATGAGGCCACCAATGCCCTCGACGCCAACAACGAGGCGGTGATTGTGGAACGGCTGAACGAATTTTTCCGGGGGCGCACCGTCGTCGTTATTGCCCACCGCCTGAGCACCGTGATGCACGCCGACCAGATTGTGGTCCTCGACAAGGGCAGTATCGTGGAAGCAGGCACGCACGCCCAGTTGGTAGCTACCCGGGGCAGCTACTGGGAGTTAGTGAAAAACCAGCTGGAACTAAGCGCCTGATATGCCGACCGACAATCCGACTTATTTAATCGAGCTGCGGGCGGAGGAAGTGCAGGAAGTGCTTTCCCGCCGGCCGCCGTGGCTGCTACGCTGGGGCGGGGCGTTTGGGCTGGCCGCTACGGGGCTGATTTTCCTGTGTACCTGGCTGATTCATTACCCCGATGTGGTGACGGCCGGCTTCACGCTCACCTCCGTGAATGCCCCCAAAGTAGCCGTGGCGCGCACGGAAGGGCGCATCGTGAAGCTGCTGGCCCACGACACCGCGCCCGTGCTGGCCGGCGCCCCCCTGGCGTACCTGGAAAGCACCGCCGACCACGCCGAAGTGCTGGCCCTGGCCCGTACCCTGCAAGCGGCGTGGCAGCTGGCCCGGCAAAACCAGTATGCCGACCTGCAAAAGCTGCCCCTGCACGGGTTTCACCGGCTGGGCGAGCTGCAAAACGACTACCAGAGCTTTCTGCAGAAATACACGCAGATAAAATTTAATACTCTGACCCAGTATTACCGGCAGCAAAAGGATATCCTCGACGGCCAACTGCTGGATTTAAAGAAGCTGGAAACCAATTTGCGGCATCAGGAAGCCCTGCAAAAGGCGGAGCTGGACATAGCCCGGCAGCAGTTTCAGGCCCAGAAGCAACTGGCTCAGCAAAAGGTGATTCCCTGGCTGGAGCTCGAACGGGAGAAAAGCAAGCTGCTGGAGCGGCAGCTGCTGTATACGCAAGTGGCCTCGGGGGTTATTCTTAACACGAGTGCGCAGCGCCTGAAGCAAAAAGAAAGCCTGGAGCTGGCCAAAGCCCTGGCCGAGCAGCTCGACAACTTTCAGCAGGCTATCAATACCCTGCAAAGCGCAACGGATACCTGGATGGCCCGCTACATTGTGCGGGCTCCCACGGCCGGCACGCTGTATCTGCCGCGTCCGCTGCAGGAAAACCAGCAGGTTAGCCTGAATCAGGAGCTGTTTTACATTGCTCCGGCCAATACGCGTTACACGGGCGAAATAAACATTGCCCAGCAGAACGCCGGCAAAGTGCAGCCCGGCCAAACCGTTCTGATAAAGTTCAGCGGGTACCCGTACCAGGAATATGGCTTGGTGAAAGGCCGCATTACATCCGTGGCGGAGGTGTTGCTCAAAAACAACGTGTTCCTGGCCCGGGTAGAGCTGCCGGCGCACCTGGTCACGACCCAGGGCCGCACGCTCAAGTACAAGAATGGCATGACGGCCACGGCCGAAATTATTACCACCGACAACCGGTTGCTTTACAAAATTCTGCCGCCCCTGAAGTTTCTCTTCGACCCGGCCGGCGTGTAGTACTGGGAAACTCCAGCCTTGCCCCGCAAGGCCGAGCGACTATAAAAACCCTTTGTCACCTGTTGGTGAAGGGTTTTTGCCAATTTTTAAGCAACGAAACGGCCCCGGCTGCAAAGCGCAACCGGGGCCGTTTGCACGTATGCAGGGCCGGGAGGCGCGTCCGCCCGGCCTCAGGCGGCCGTCGGCTTCGGGGCCTTCACCTCCTTGCCGGCGGGCTGGTGCTGGTTGAAGTACTTTTTATCGAAGTAAGACGCCGCTTCGCCGGGCTGCTCATCAAAGGCTAGGCCCAGGGTGCGGGCGTTGCGGGAGAGCTGCAACGTCAGCCGGTCGCGCTCGGCATTGCTGCCCAGGCTGGCGTCGGCCTGCTGCTTTTTCTGCCCGCTCTGAGTTTTGAGGGCCGAGAGCAGCGCGTCGCGGTGGACCGCATACGCAGCCTTCACGTCGGTATCGAGCAGGCCGCCCAGGTCTTTAAATGCCGTATCGAGGCGCTCCAGCAGGCCGGGCCATTCGCTGTGGTCGGCGCGGTGGTACTCGGAGCTGCCGCTAGGGTAGAAGCGCAGCCGGTCGGCCTCTTTCTTGATCTTGTAATTGATGGCCTCCCGGCCCTCACCCACGAGCCACTGCACCAGAGCAGTTTCGGCTTCGCCCAGCGTGAGGGTGCGGCCCTTGCCCGTGCTGCGGGCCGTTGCCGAGTCGGAGCGTTGCCCGAAATACGCCGTGTAGCGGTCCTCCGTGGCCTTAATCAGGTCGGCGAAACGGTCCTTGTCGTTGCCCTTGCGCAGCCGCTCCAGGTGGTCGCGGGTGCCGGCTTCGAGGTCGGCATGGCTCAGGGCCACGTCATCAAACCAGTTGCTAAAAATCTTTTCAAACGAAAGCATAATAGAAAGTAAATAAAGGATTAAACATGCTTCTAGGTACTGAGAATAGTCGAGTTTACCTAGCTGGAAAAGAGCGGACTACCCGGGAAATGTTTCGCGGGCACCCCGGAGTTTTCCGGAGCCCTCAGGAAAGGTTTCGCGGGCACCCCGGAGTTTTCCGGAGCCCTCAGGAAAGGTTTCGCGGGCACCCCGAAGTTTTCCGGAGTGCCCGCGAAAGGTTTCCTGGGCGGCCCAAAGTTTTCCGGAGTGCCCAGGAAACGTTTCGTCAAGGGGCCGGAGTTTTCCGGAGGGCTCAGGAAAGGTTTCTCGGGTGGGTCGGAGTTTTCCGGAGGGCTCAGGAAAGGTTTCGTGGGTGGGGCGGAGTTTTCCGGAGGGGTGGGGAAGGGTTGGTGGGGTAATGTGTATTTACGTATAGTTACAAAAAAACGTCTTTGTAAATAAGGGTCATCTCTTTAAGAAATGGTAACTTGTTGCACTTAGCATGTAAAAGAAACCAGATGAGTATATCTTTAAAAACACATAAAATGATCTGGGGGCGTTCAGGCAATATGTGCGCATTTCCTGAATGTAAGAAGGTGTTAGTTGTTGATGAAACATCAACTGATGATCCATCAGTAATTGGAGAGGAAGCTCATATTGTGGCTCAGAAGATAGATGGGCCGAGAGGTAAAAGCTCTTTGTCTCTTGATCAACGTGATAAGTATGATAATTTGATATTACTATGTAGCGTTCATCATAAAATAGTAGATGACCAGGAGAATGAATATACAGTTCAGAAACTACATGAGTTTAAGTCTACTCATGAGGCATGGGTGAAAAATAATTTAGTAGCAGACCCTAAAAGAATAAAAGACGAAGAAGTATATGCTGCGTATATTGAGCAATTTATTAAATTATCGGATCTAAACAACTGGAATATATGGACTTCCTATATGTTTGGTCCAAGTGAAATATTGCCAAAATTACAATTTGAATCGTTAAAAAGTTTGCCTGACTACATAGTGTCTCGTATTTGGCCACATAGATACAAGGAGCTTGAATCTGCTCTTATTAATTTTAAGAACGTAGTTAATGATTTGATGAAAGTATATTATGAATATCCTAAAGAGAGACCTGATGGCTACGCCGTTGAAAAGTTTTACAAACTTTATTATCGTGAAAAATATCGAGGCGACGAAGAATATAGTTTTGAGAATGAACGACGAGCTTTAGATAAGTATAATTTCCATGTGGCTTTAATCGAAGACTTATTGCTCGAATTAACAAGAGCTGGAAACTTTGTGTGTGACCAAGTAAGATCTTATATTTTTGAAGGATTTAGAATTGAAGAGGGAGCTCTATTGATCACACGGGGCGATTTTATGGGCTTTAAAACATACAGAACTGAATACAGAGGAGAAGAACGGGTAGAGTTTCCATATCCTGGATTAAGAAAGTTTATGGAGTTAAGAGAACAGAGAGACTTAGTTATAGGTACAGGAATAGATGAGGATTACTTTAGAAAGATGCCATGGGAAAGCTAAGGTAATACCATGAGGCGGCGAAGTTGATATTTAGCTTTCTAATTAAGAATGATTCTCCTATAACAAGAACGGCCCCGGCTGCATCGTGCAACCGGGGCCGTTTCAATATAACTATGACCGTCATGTCGACCAGCGGGAGACATCTCGCGTGCAACGGTAATCAGATTACTCTGGCAACGTCAGCACGCGAGATGCTTCGACAAGCTCAGCATGACGTTCTGGGGGAGCAAGAACCTTACTTCGCCTTGCGGGCCAGCACTTTCTCCACGGCTTTCACGATGTCGTTTTCCATCAGGCCGTATTTCTCCATGAGCTGGTCGGGGGTGCCGCTCTCGCCGAAGGAGTCGTTGACGGCCACCATTTCCAGGGGCAGGGGCTCCTCGCGGCTCAGCAGCTGGGCGATGCTGTCGCCGAGGCCGCCGTTCATCTGGTGCTCTTCGGCCGACACGGCGCAGCCGGTCTTGCGCACCGAGGCCAGGATGGCTTGGGCGTCGAGGGGCTTGATGGTGTGGATGTTGATGATTTCGGCGTCGATGCCTTTCTCGGCCAGGATGTGGCCGGCCAGGATGGCCTTCCATACCAGGTGGCCGGTGGCGAAGATGCTCACGTCGGCGCCTTCGTTCAGCAGTACGGCCTTGCCAATTTCGAACTTCTGGTCGGCGGGGGTGAAGTTGGGCACTACGGGGCGGCCGAAGCGCAGGTACACCGGGCCTTCGTGCTCGGCAATGGCAATGGTCGCGGCCTTGGTCTGGTTGAAGTCGCAGGGGTTGATGACCGTCATGTGGGGCAGCATCTTCATCATGCCCAGGTCTTCCAGAATCTGGTGGGTGGCCCCGTCCTCGCCCAGCGTTACGCCGGCGTGGCTGGCGCAGATCTTCACGTTCTTATCCGAGTAGGCAATGCTCTGGCGGATCTGGTCGTAGACGCGGCCGGTGCTGAAGTTGGCAAACGTGCCGGTGAAGGGAATCTTGCCGCCGATGGTGAGGCCGGCCGCAATGCCCATCATGTTGGCTTCGGCAATGCCCACCTGGAAAAACCGCTCGGGGAAGTCTTTCTTAAAGGCATCCATCTTGAGCGAGCCGGTCAGGTCGGCGGTGAGGGCCACTACGTTCGGGTTGCTTTTGCCCAGCTCGTGCAAGCCCACGCCAAAGCCGGAGCGGGTGTCTTTTGATTCGGTGTAGGGGAAATCTTTCATTCGGTATGGAAAGGGAAGTTTTGAGTTTCTTTTTGTGTCGTTGTTTCGTCCGGCAACGTTGTTTGTTCTGTCATCCTGAGCAAAGCGAAGGACCTTCCTCACCTCAGTGACCAGGCCCATTCACTGCGAAGAAGCTCACAGCTCCGCGTAATTCAAGGTCAGCCACTGCGGGTTGGCCATTTCAATCAGCGCGTCTTTTTTCGCCCGCGTCCAGCCCTTTATCTCCTTCTCGCGGGCAATAGCGCCCTCGATGTGCTCGAAAGGCTCGACGTACACCCGGTTGTAGCAAAAATAGCGGCCGGCGAAGGTGCTACGGTTGCCCCGGTTATCGAAATGCTCCTGAATACGCCGCGCTACGTCATTCGTCACGCCGGTGTAGACCGAAGTCTTGGCCGGGTTGGTGACGATGTAGACGTAGTAGCAGTGGGCAAACATTGGGGGTTAGGGCGTTGGTATCAGGCTTGGTGGAATGACAGGTTTAGGACATTGGTATCAGGCTTGGTGGGGTAGGTGAGGAAGGTCCTTCACTCCACTTCGTTTCGTTCAGGATGACAGACGAAGAAAAAGCTCATTTGTTAAACATGCTCACCGAGCTGGTCTGCCCGCTGCGAATCGTGAAGTTGCGCACGTCGGTGAACTTGCTGCCGGTGGCCGTGGCGGTGCGGAACACCAGGCGGTAGGCGCCCGGCTGCATGGGCAGGTTGATCTTGCTGCTGCCTTCGGGCAGGGTATACACCCAGGTTTGCGACTCGTCGTTGTTCAGGCGGTAGATGCTGCCGTAGCCTTTCAGGTCCGTCACGATGTTGAGCGTGCCGGGCGCGTCGTAGGTAACGGCCGTTTCCTGGCCCTGCCGGATGCTGACGCGGCGCACGATGCGGGGCAGGGTGAGCAGCTCCACTTCATAGTTGCCGGCCAGCAGCTTCTGCTTGGTGCCGAAGTTCAGGCTGACCACCGTGGCCGGGTTGCCCGCCGCCCGCACCACCGCCTGCACCTTGCCGTATGGGTTCGGCGCTATGTTCGGCGACTGTAGGACCAGCACGCCCTGGGGCGTTTTGTATGTCAGCACGTTGGCCTTGCCGGGCCGGATGGCCAGGTTCGGCTGCCGGATGGGCGGCACCGTGTTGATGACCAGGTCGTAGCTCTGCAGCGCGTCGATGTCGAGCACGTCGGGCTTGCCCTGCGCGTCGCGGTAGTGCACGTAGTTGTACTCCGGCGTTTCCGTCACGTTGTTGACGAAGGTCAGGTTCACGTTGCTTTCCACCGGCTTGCCCGCCTCGTCGGTCAGGTTCACGCTGACCGTGGTTTTGGTCAGCGTCTGGGCAATAACGTTGTCGAGCACCTGGCGGAAGGTCTTCACGTCGGCCGCGTTGTAGTACTGGCCCAGGCATTCGAGCTGCTTGCCAAACTCCTTTTCCGCCCCGATGCCGATAACGAACGGCTTGAGGAAAATCCGCTTCCGTTGCAGGGCAATGGAGGTGGCGCACGGGTCGCCTTTGCAGGATTCCAGGCCGTCGGTAATCAGAATCAGCACGTTGCGGGCGGTTTTGTCGGTCGGAAAGTCGTTAGCGGCCTGCTGCAGCGAGTAGGTAATCGGCGTGTTGCCGCGGGGCTCGATCTGCTTGAGCTTGTCCTTGATGGCCTTGGCGTTTTTGGCGGCAAAAGGCACTTCCAGGCGCGAGTCCTCGCAGTTGTTTTCCTCCTTGCCATACAGGTGGCCGTAGGGCCGCAGGGCCAGCTCCAGGTTGGGGTAGGCGTTGAGCGAGTCGGCCATCTTCGAGAGCAGACTCTTGGCTACGTCCATCCGGGCCCGGCCTTCCCAGGGCGCCATCATCGAGCCCGAGGCATCGAGCAGGAACAGGATGCGCGTCACGCGCGGCTTTTCCGGCGGCACGTTCTGGGCATGAGCTTCCGAAGCCGGCCACGCGGCCCGCAACAGCACCCAGCACAGAACGATGGTTAAGCGGCGCATACGAAACCTCACCCCCGGCCCCTCTCCACAGGAGAGGGGAGCCTGACGACTTTTGTTGAAACGACCTCCTGTAGACCTTATTGCTACCTACCGCGCCGACTGCAAGCAGCGGAATCGGTGATTTAGTAGTCCGATGCCTGCTCGACCAGCAGCTGCTG
This sequence comes from Hymenobacter aquaticus, assembly GCF_004765605.1. NCBI lineage: Bacteria > Pseudomonadati > Bacteroidota > Cytophagia > Cytophagales > Hymenobacteraceae > Hymenobacter > Hymenobacter aquaticus. The sequence goes on from NZ_SRLC01000001.1 coordinate 466,705, forward strand.
CAGCGCTTTTTCCAGCTGCTCGTCGTTCGGGGCGGTGCCGTGCCACTTGTGGGTGCCCATCATGTAGTCGACGCCGAAGCCCATCTGGGTGTCCATCAGGATCATCGTGGGCTGGCCCTGGCCGCTGAGCTTACCGGCTTCTTCCAGGGTCGGAATCAGCTGGTCGAAGTCGTTGCCGTCGGTTTCGAGCACGCGCCAGCCGAAAGCTTCGAACTTGGCGCGCAGGTTGCCCAGGTCCATGATTTCCTCGGTCGAGCCGTCGATCTGCTGGCCGTTGCGGTCCACGATGCCAATCAGGTTATCTACTTTGTGGTGGGGGGCATACATGGCCGCTTCCCACACCTGGCCTTCCTCCAGCTCGCCGTCGCCCATGAGCACGTACACGAGGCCGTTGTCGCCGTTGAGTTTCTTGGCCTGGGCCGCGCCGATGGCCACGCTCATGCCCTGGCCCAATGAGCCCGAGGCAATGCGGATACCGGGCAGGTGCTCGTGGGTGGCGGGGTGGCCCTGGAGGCGGGAGTTGAGCTTGCGGAAGGTAGCCAGCTCACTCACCGGGAAGTAGCCCGAGCGGGCCAGCACCGAGTAGAACACGGGCGAAATGTGGCCATTCGACAGGAAAAACAGGTCTTCGCCTTCGCCTTGCATGCTGAAGCTGGGGTTGTGCTTCATGATGCGGAAGTACAGGGCGACCAGCAGATCGGTGCAGCCGAGCGAGCCGCCGGGGTGGCCCGAGTTGACGGCGTGCACCATGCGCACGATGTCGCGGCGCACCTGGGCCGCAGTTTGCTTCAGCTCCGCCACGCTCTTGGGCGCGGTGGCGGTAAGGGTATTTTCCTGGGACATGGAGAAATAAGGAAGAGGGTTTAGGCTGGCAAAGGTAACGGTCTTGGCGAAGCCGCCCAGCCTAAGCGCCAAGGCTTCTTACCGCAACCGTTCACGATAGGCGGGTTTTTAAGGTGCTCAGGTGCTAATGTGGGGTAATGGGCTAGTTCTTAATGTGGGGAATGTGGGGAGAATGTGAGAAATGTGGCTGAATGCGGGGAATGTGAGAAATGAAGTTCTGTCATTCTGAGCGTGCGAAGGACCTTCCTCTTTTGGGTTACAAGCCTTGGTAAACGCACAAAGCCCTTTACCATCAGCGTGGTAAAGGGCTTTGTCACGTTGGCAAAAGCTATAGTGGGGTAGGCGAGGAAGGTCCTTCGCAAGCTCAGGATGACAGAATAAACGACACTGCCGACACCTAAATCAGCTGTGCCGCGTGGTTCTTGGTGTCTACTTTCTCGATGACCTTCTCGATGATGCCCTGCTCGTCGATCAGGAAGGTGTGGCGCATGGTACCCATGTACTTGCGGCCGTACATGGATTTTTCCTGCCACACGCCGTAGGCTTCCACGATTTTCTTGTCGGTATCGACCAGCAGGGGGAAGGGCAGCTCGTACTTCAGGGCAAACTTCTGGTGCGACTTGCCGCTGTCGATGCTCACGCCGATAACCTGCACGTTTTTGGCCGTCAGCTCTTCCTGATGGTCGCGCAGGTTGCAGGCCTGGGCCGTGCAGCCGGGCGTATCGTCTTTGGGGTAGAAGTAGAGGGCGACTTTCTTGCCGCGCAAATCTTGCAGACGGATCAGGTTGCCGTCCTGGTCGGGGGCTTCGAAGTCGGGGGCGGGGGTGCCGGGGGTGAGGGCCATGCGGAGCAGTTACGGTTTGTCGGTGATGGGTTGGGGCGTAAAAATCAGGTTTTCCGTCGGAAAACCCAGCGAATGGGCCAGCCCCACGAGCCGGTCGCGGATGGGGCGCTCCAGGTGGGGCGTGCGGCACAGCAGCCACAGGTTCTGGCGGCTGGGCTCCCCCACCAGGGCGTAGCGGTACTCCGGGTCGTGGTCCAGAATCCAGTAGTCGCCCTCGAAGGGCCAGAAAAAGCTCACCCGCAGCTTGGCGTTGGTTTTGGTGTCGACGATGCGGGCCGTGCCCTGCACCGATTCTACCGGGCCGTTCACGTCTTCCTGGTGGCAGGTATTCAGCACCGACACCTTGCCGTTGGGCAACAGCTTGTAGCGGGCCGTGACATGCTCGCAGCCTTTCTCGAAGCGCGTGGGCAGGCGGGCTATTTCGTACCAGAGCCCCATGTAGCGGTGTACGTCGACGTGGGGCGCCACGGGCAGCGGGGCGTAGAGCTTGCGGCGGATGTAGGTGTAAGCGGCAATGCCGGTGGCAAGGGTAGCCGCGGCGGCCCCGAGAATAACCGGTTGGCGGCGTTTGAGCAGATTGTTGGCCATTGGAGTCAGGTGTAAGAGCAGTAGCGCGAACGGTGTAGTCCGCGTGGCAGAACGAAAATCGTTGTGAAGGCGCGGGGTACGCGAACTACACAGTTCGCGCTACCGGTTTACGGGCAGACCTGTTGAGAAGATACCGAACAAAAAAGGCGGACCCTGCGGCCCGCCTTTCCCGGCAATTTCTACAGATTAAAGCTCAGCACCTTTTCATTGCCGGCCTGGTCGGTGATGCGTAGCGTGGCCGGGCCGCGCAGGGGCGGGCCCACCGTGTCGCGGGGCTCGGTGAAGAGCGTGGAGTTCTTGTACTCGTAGCGCAGCAGCCGGAACCGCCCACCCACCAGCAGCGTGTAGCTGTTCAGGCCCGAGAGGTTGTCGCCGACCTGGAAGGTAAGCCCGCCGGGGCCGCGCTTCACCAGCCGGGCCGAGGGCGGAATCGTGTCGGAGAAAATGCGGAACTGCCCGAACACCTTGGCCGGAAACGTCACCTGGTTGCCTTCCCACTTGCCGCCCACGTAGCTGCGGCCCCCGCGGGCATTCACCAGATACACGGCCGAATGCTCCTTGTCGGCCACTTCCGCCGGGGGCTTGAGCGTGACGCGCAGGGGCAGATACAACGACTGGCGCGGGCTGTGCACCGTCCAGGCGCCGTCCTTGTAGCTGGTTTGCAGGTACAGGGTGTCGAACAGCGTCTGGGGCGCGAAGCTCAGGTTCAGGAAGTTGTCGGCGTAGCCCTGCTCGGTGCCGGCCGGAATCAGGGCCTGCCGGTCGAAGCGCTTGGTGACGGTGCCGAACCGGATGGAGTCGGGCAGGCCGGCGCGCAGGTCGTAGAGGTACACGTTCTGGCTCTGGGTCGTGTAGCTGGGCTTGAGCTCCAGGCGGCGGGAGCCGCGCAGCAGCACGGCGTTGCCGCTTTGCCGGGCCGTGTCGGGGTCGGCGGCAATGACCTTGAGGATGTTGCGGGTTATTTCCCAGCGCAGGGCCGGCTTTTTCACCGCCGCGCTCCGGGTTTTGGTGTACTCCGGCTTCCGGCCGCGCAGCACGAACGAGAGGGGCGTGGTGTTGCCGTAGGAGTCGCTCATCAGCACTTCCACGGCATAAATCTGGCCGTCTTCCACCCGCAGCTTGCCCTTGCCGGGGCCGGTGGTGTACATGGTCAGGTCGTTGCCGTCGTCCACGAACAGCTTTTGCAGGGTGCGGCCCTGGGTCATCATCCACTCGTAGTCCACGTGCTGGTTCACGGTGCGCGTGCCGGTGGGGAAGGGCACGTTGTCGACCACGTGCGAATACAGCGGCTGCCCGTTCACCTTGACTTCCACCTTCTGCAGGCCGTTCTTGTTCCAGGCGTTATCGTACCGGTCGAAGGCTTGCAGCAGCACGCCCACGGTGCCGTAGGCATTGATGGTGTCGGGCCAGGTGGTGGCCACGCCGGCCGCCGGAGCCACTTTGGGCACGAACACGGCCTTGTCGAAGCGGCCCTGCACCCGGGCCTCGATGGTCAGCGGCTCCACGGCAAAGGCCTGCAATGTGGGGGCCACGTGGTCCTGAATTTCGCTGAAGCCGCCCCACTGCAAGGGGTTGAGCTGGTTGTCCTGGGCGTCGCGCACTTCCCAGTGCACGTGCGGGCCGGCCGAGCCGCCGGTGTTGCCCGAAAGGGCCACCACTTCGCCGCGCTTCACCGGAAACTGGTCCTTGTTGAAGAACAGCTCCAACTCGTAGGTTTGCTTTTCGTACTGCTTTTCCCGCAGAAAAGCCGCCGCCGGCCCCTGAAACTGGTTCAGGTGCCCGTACACGGTGGTCAGCCCGTTGGGGTGGGTGATGTAGAGCACGTTGCCGTAGCCGAAGGCCGACTGCTTCAGGCGCGAAATGTAGCCGTCGGCCGAGGCGTAGACCGGCAGATCCGTGCGGCCGTCGGTTTTGATGTCGAGGCCGCCGTGGAAGTGGTTGGGGCGCAGCTCGCCCATGCTGGCGGCCAGAAAGTTGGGCTGCCCGGGCTTGATGGGAAACAGAAAGTAGCCCGGGGCCACCGCCGGCCGGGGCGCGCCGCCAGCCGGCTTGGGCTTCCGCAGCGAATCGGCCTCCTGGCCGGCCATGGGGGCGGGGCGCAAGCTCATGGTGGTGAGCAGCGTGAGCAATAAAACGGAGGTTTTTCCCCGCAAAGATGGATGCAGCACTCGACTTTACTTTACCGCCAGTTCCAACACCTTCTCGTCCTCCAGGTAGCCCGTAAGCTGGTCGCCAATCTGCACGGGCCCCACGCCGCTGGGCGTGCCAGTAAAGATTAAGTCCCCCATTTTCAGGGTGATAAAGCGCGAAATGTAGGCAATCTGGGCCGCGAAGTTGTGCAGCATCATGCCCGAGTTGCCGCGCTGCTTCACTTCGCCGTTCACTTCCAGGTGGAAGTTGATGTTGGCCAGATCGGCAAACTCGGCTACCGGCTTAAACGTGGGCGACAAAGGCGCCGAGCCGTCGAAGCCTTTGGCCAGGTCCCAAGGCAGGCCCTTGGTCTTGGCCTTGCTTTGCAGGTCGCGGGCCGTGAAGTCGATGCCCAGGCCGATGGCGTCGAAGTAGGTGTGGGCAAACTTGGGGTCGATGTTCTTGCCATTTTTGCTCACGCGCAGCACCAGCTCGATTTCGTGGTGAATGTCGGTCGAGAAATCGGGGTAGAAGAAGGGCATGCCGCGCTGCAGCAGGGCGGTTTCGGGCTTGGTGAAGATGACGGGCTCGTCGGGCGTTTCGTTGTTTAGTTCGGCAATATGTTCGGCGTAGTTGCGGCCGATGCAGAGTATTTTCATGGAGGAGAAGTCGAGAGGAAAAAGGTATTTGGCCAAAAATAGCGGTTATTCGCGGCCCAGAAAATCAAAATGCCGCCTACGTAACGTCGGCCGCCGCCGTTGGAATGCCCGGGCCTAAACATTTTACCCGCCGCTCGTCGTATAGCAGCCCAATAGGCCGCGGCAGCCACCGTTGGGTTTTGCCGCGCCGCGCTTCCGTCCTCTCTAACTTCGACGCCACATGATCAAGAAGCTCCTGCTGGCCGGCTGCCTGTTCGCCGCCGCCGCCTGCTCTACCGTCCCGATTACCGGCCGCCGCCAGCTCAGCCTGGTTTCCGACGCCGAAATCAACGCCCTGGCCACGCAGCAGTACCAGGAAGTGCTCAAAACCAGCAAGCTTTCCTCCGATGCCAACTCGGTAGCCATGGTGCGCCGCGTGGGCCAGCGCATCCAGCAGGCCGTCGAAACCTATTTCCGCAGCCAAAATCAGCAGGACCAGTTGGCCGGCTACGCCTGGGAGTTCAACGTTATTGACGACAAGCAGGAAAACGCCTGGTGCATGCCCGGCGGCAAAGTGGCCGTCTACACCGGCATTCTGCCCATTACCCAGGATGAAAACGGCCTGGCCGTAGTTATGGCCCACGAAATTGCCCACGCCGTGGCCAAGCACGGCTCGGAGCGCATGAGCCAGGGCCTGCTCCAGCAGGCCGGCGGCCAGGCGCTGTCGGCGGCCCTTTCCACCCGGCCCGAAGCCACGCAGCAGCTGGCTTTGCAAGCGTTTGGCGTCGGTAGCTCGGTGGGGCTGCTCAAGTACGGCCGCAACCAGGAGTCGGAAGCCGACCACCTGGGCCTGATCTTCATGGCGATGGCCGGCTACAACCCCGACGGCGCCATTACGTTCTGGCAGCGCATGGACGCCCGCGAAAACCAGGCCTCGCCGCCCGAGTTCCTCTCGACTCACCCCTCCAACGGCACCCGGATTGCGGATATTCAGCGCGAATTGCCCGAAGCCCGTAAGTATTACAAAGCCCGCTAACTCCTCCTGGGCTGCTGCCCACCGCTGATGAAGTTCTCCCCCCGTTCTGTTTTCTATATTGCCCTGCTGGCCCTGCCCGTCCTGGGAACTTTGTCGTCCTGCGAAACAACCAAAAGGGGGTTTCCGGAGATGAGCTCCCCGTCTACCAACGCCGAGGAAGACGCGGCCCGCCGTAAGCGGGAAGGCACCAGCACCCAGCTGGCCCGCCTCAACGAAGGCAAGGTAGAGTACATCATGCCCCGGGCCCAGCTGGCTACGGCCTTTATCCGGGAGTTCAACGACGGTACCGTGGTCGACAAAACCATGATCCGCAAGGTGCAGGAAAGTGCCAAGGATAAGCCCATTTACTACCTGGTAGGCATGGGCCTGCGCGACGGAATGTTCCGCTCGATGGCCATTCCGCTCATCACTTCTTCCGACCAAAGCCTATACCTGAGCTCCAACGCCGAGCGGTATACCATTACCAGCGTGGGCTGCTCGTTCTGCTACTTTTCCTTCGAGAAAAACCAGATTACCGGCACCACCTGCGGCGACAACAGCGGCGGCAGCCGCTGCGACCTGGTGGTGGAAAACAGCAACAATCTGTTTCGCAAACGATGAACCGCAAGTGGCTTCTGCGCCTGGGCCTTACCGCCCTGGCCCTGCTCGTAACCACCGACCGGCGCCGGCCCAAGCCGCCGCCCGCCGCGCCGCCGAAGCCGAAGGACCCGCACGAAAAAGACCCGCTACGCACGTAGCGGGTCTTTTTTGCGTAGTTTAGCCTTGTAGCGGTTGAGGCTACGCAGAAAATAATGCGCTATACCTGGGTAGTAATCAGTGCGGTTTGCGGAGCAGGTATGAACACGCTGCTCTTATTCACCACCCCGTTTCTCGTGACCTGGGGAGCCCCCAAGATTCCCGGCCACGCCCGGCTGGTTACCCTGTTTCTCTCCCACCCGATTGACCCGGAGCGGGGAAACAGCGGCGCGGCGTGGTTCGGGCTGAGCGTGCTGAACGGGGCCGCGTGGGGCATCGGGCTCTACGGCGGCTACTGCCTGCTGCGCGCGGGCTGGCGGCGTGTCAGGCCGCGCCTTGGATAAGCCGGCGGATGCGGAGTGCCAGCTCGTCGGGATTCACGCGCTCCAGCGGGTGGGGCGTGTTCATCAGGATTTCGAAAGTAGCCTGGGGCAAGTAGGAGGCGAAGAGCGAGGACGCATCCACGCCGGCCGTTTTGTCGAGCTCCCCCACCAGAATCTGCACCGGAATGCTGATTTTGGTGAGCCGGGCCGGCGTCAGGGGCGGCTGCTCGCTCAGGCTGGTCAGCAGCTGGCGGGTGGCCTGCACCACGGCCTGCCAGTCGGTAGGGGCGTGGGTCTGGGCGAGCTGCTCGGCAAACTGAGGCACTTTCTCCTGCATCACGGCCACGTCCAGCATCCGGGTTTCGGCTCCCAGGGTTTCCGGCGACCAGTCGAACTTGGTGCCCAGCGTCGTTACGGTTTTAATCAGGCCGGGGGCTTCAGCGGCGGCCAGCAGGGCCACGTAGCCGCCCATGCTGAAGCCGAAAACGTGGACGGCCCCCAAATTATGCTCTTGGATGTAGCCGATTACCTCCCGGGCAAAGGCCGGCACGCTGAACTGCGCCGGCTCAATTTCCCGGCCCCCGTGCCCGCTAAACGAAAACGTGTGCACCTGGAAGTACTGCGACGAGTCGCGGGCCAGGCCGCGTAGCTGCTTGTCCGAGCCCAGCGCGCCGTGCAGGAGCAGGAGGTGTTCTTTCATAGTTTGGGGGAGGAGGAGAGGAGAATAAAAAGAACGTCATTCCGAGCGAAGCCGAGGAATCTCGCGTGGCTTCGTTTGATTACTAATCATACGTCAGCACGCGAGATTCCTCGACTTCGCTCGGAATGACGACCAAATTAGAAATTCTATCTACTTCGTGACTTCCGCCGCCAGCTGGGCCAGGTCCAGGCCGTCGAAGGTGCCGGAAGACATCATCAGCAGGTTGGCGTCCTGCCAGCGTTGCTGGTGCAGAAACTCGGCCAGGGCCTTGCTGTCGGTGAATACTTTCAGGTCGGGGCGCTGGAAGGCTTGCTGCACGGCCTCGGCGGGCAGGGCGGGCAGGCGCTTGTGCTCCAGCACGTGGGGGTTGAAGTAGACCACGGCCACGTCGGGCGCGTCGAAGGTGTGGGCGTACTGGGGCAGAAAAGCCGGGTTCAGCGAGCTGAAGGTGTGCAGCTCCAGGCAGGCTACCAGGCGGCGCTTCGGGAATTGCTGCTTAAAGGCCGTAGCCGTGGCCTTGAGCTTGGACGGGGCGTGGGCAAAGTCCTTGTACACCACCGACGACTGGCCTTCGCGCACCAGCTCCAGGCGGCGGGCCGCGCCTTTGAAGGTCGCCAGCGCCTCGTAGAAGTCCTTGCCCTTGATGCCCAGCTGCTTGCAGACTTCCTTGGCGGCCGAGATGTTGCGCAAATTATGCTCGCCAAACACCTGAATCGGCACTTCCTCGTCCTTCTTGGTGATGAGCACCGTTTTGCCGTGGCGCACTTTGTTTTCGTGCGGGCCGTAGCCGATGTACTGCACGTCGGAGCTGGTGGGCACGGTCACGAGCTGCACCTGCTCGTCGTCGCGGTCATAAATGAGCACGCCGGCTTTGGGCGTCATCTCGGCGAAGATGCGGAACTGCTCCCGGTAGTCTTCCTCGGTCGGAAATACGTTGATATGGTCCCAGCTGATGCCCGAAATAACCCCGATGTGGTGCTGGTAGAGGTGGAACTTGGGCCGCCGGTCGATGGGCGACGACAGGTACTCGTCGCCCTCGATGATGATGATGGGCGCGTCTTCGGAAAGCTGTACCATCAAGTCGAAGCCTTCGAGCTGGGCGCCCACGGCATAGTCGAACTTGCGGTTGTGGTGGCGCAATACGTGCAGAATCAGCGAGGTAATGCTGGTTTTGCCGTGCGAGCCGCCGATGACCACGCGCTGCTTGTCCTTGGAGGCCTCGTAGATAAACTCGGGGAAGGAGTAGATGCGCAGCCCCAGCTCCTGGGCCCGCAGCAGCTCGGGGTTGTCGGCCCGGGCGTGCATGCCCACGATGACGGCGTCGAGCTCGGGCGTTACTTTCTCCGGAAACCAGCCTTCCTGGGCGGGCAGCAGGCCGGCGGCGGCCAAGCGGCTTTTGGCGGGCTCAAAGATTTCGTCGTCGGAGCCAGTAACCTGAGCACCACGGCGGTGCAGGGCCAGGGCCAGGTTGTGCATGATGCTGCCACCGGTGGCAATCAGGTGCAGACGCTGGAGAGAAGTGGGCGTTGGAGCCATTCAAATTAAACTAAAACGGGGCGGATGGGCTTTAAGGGCCGGGCGGCAAAGGTAATAAACCGGGGCCGTTGTACCGGGGCCGGAGGGCGAAGCGTAGCGAGTGAAGGCCGGGGAAGATACCGAAAAGAAAGGATGGGGCGCATCGGATAATGTGCGGTAGAGCCCGTAGCTTTGTGCCCCTTTTGCGTTAGATTTGCTGAGTACCGATGAATGACCGGATGGATGACCGCCTAAAACAATCTGCCTCGCGGGCCAAAGCCGCCTGGAACAGCCGCCCCCCGCAGCTGTCCATGGGCACGCCTTCGGGTAAGCTCCCGCCCCAGGCGCGCGAGCTGGAAGCCGCTGTTTTGGGTGCCCTCATGCTGGAGAAGGATGCCCTGACCACTGTTATTGACATCCTCAAGCCCGAGAGCTTCTACGACGAGAAGCACCGGCGCATCTTCAAGGCTATCCTGAATCTGTTCGACAAGTCGGAGCCAATTGACATCCTGACCGTAACCCACGAGCTGCGGGAAATGGGCGAGCTGGAAGCCGGCGGCGGGGCCCATTTCGTGGCCAACCTCACCTTCAAGGTGAACTCGGCGGCCAACATCGAGTACCACGCCCGCATCATCACCGAAAACGCCATTAAGCGGGAGCTGATCAACATTGCCAGCACCATTCACCGCGACGCTTTCGAGGACACGACCGACGTATTTAACCTGCTCGACAGCACCGAGCAAGCCCTGTTTGAGGTTTCGGAATCCAACATCCGCAAGAACTTCGACGACATGCGCAGCCTGATGGGCAAGGCCATCAAGGAGCTCGAAGAAAAGAAAAACCAGAAGGACGGCCTCACCGGTGTGCCCTCCGGCTTCTCGGCCCTCGACCGGGTTACCTCCGGCTGGCAACCGTCTGACCTGGTGATTATTGCGGCTCGCCCGGGCATGGGTAAGTGCTTAGGAAAAGGCACCAAAGTGCTGATGTATGACGGCACGCTGCGCAACGTGGAAGACGTGCGCGAAGGTGAGCTGCTGATGGGCGACGACTCGACGCCGCGCCGGGTGCTGAATATTGCCCGGGGTCGGGAACGGATGTACTGGGTGCGCCAGAACAAGGCCGAGGCCTACCGCGTCAACGAAAGCCACATTCTCTCGCTCAAGCGCAGCCGCACTGAGGGCCCGCACCGCCACGGCGACGTGCTCAACATCACCGTGAAGGACTGGCTGAGCAAGTCGGCCAAGTTCCGCTCGAACTACAAGGGCTATAAAGTGCCGGTAGAGTTTGCCGCGCAGGACGTTTCGGTTGATCCGTATTTCCTGGGCGTGTGGCTCGGGGATGGGGCTTCCGACAACTGCCGCATCACCGGCCAGGACCCGGAAATCATCGACTACCTGCACGAGTACGCCGAGGCGCTGGACATGCAGGTAACGGTGGGCGTGGTGGCTAACCGCTGCAACAGCTACGGCATCACCCGGGGCCGGCAGGGTGGCAGCATCGCGCAGTATTCGCTGCAGGATGAGCTGCGGCAGCTGGGCGTGCTGGGCAATAAGCATATTCCCCAGCAGTACCTGAGCAACTCGACCGAGAGTCGCCTGCGGTTGCTGGCCGGCCTGATTGACTCCGACGGCCACCTCGACCCGGTGAGCAATGGCTACGAAATCACCCAGAAAAACCACCGCCTGGCCCGGCAGATTAAGTTTCTGGCCGACTCGCTGGGCTTCCGCACCTCGCTGAAGAAGAAGCGGGCTGCCATCAGCAGCATCGGCTACGAAAGTGAGGTATTCCGGGTGCGGATCTACGGCGACATCAACCGGGTGCCGGTGCGGGTGCAGCGGAAGAAGGCTCAGCCCTGGGCCAGCAAGGTCGATTGGCGCATGACCGGTATTTCGGTGGAATTCGATCAGGAAGACGACTACTACGGCTTCGCCATCGACGGCAACCGCCTGTTCCTGCTCCAGGACATGACGGTGACCCACAACACTGCCTTCGTAGTCTCGGCGATGCGCAACGCGGCCGTGGACCACAAAAAGGCGGTGGCGATTTTCTCGCTGGAAATGTCCTCGATTCAGCTCGTGAATCGTCTGATTTCGGCCGAGGCGGAGCTGGACTCGGAGAAAATCAAGAAGGGCAACCTGGCCGACTACGAGTGGGCCCAGCTCAACCACAAGATTGCCGGCCTGTCGTCGGCCCCGATTTACATCGACGACACGCCGGGCCTGAGCATCCGGGAATTGCGCACCAAGTGTCGCCGCCTCAAGGCCCACCACGACATCCAGATGATCATCATCGACTACCTGCAGCTGATGACGGGTAACTCGGATGGGGGTAAGGGCGCCGGCAACCGCGAACAGGAAATTGCCTCGATTTCGCGGGCTCTGAAGGGTATTGCCAAGGAATTGAACGTGCCGGTGCTGGCGCTGTCGCAGCTTTCCCGCTCGGTGGAAACCCGGGGCGGCGACAAGAAGCCCCAGCTTAGTGACCTTCGCGAATCGGGCTCCATCGAGCAGGACGCCGACATGGTGGTGTTTCTGTACCGCCCGGAGTACTACAAGATTACGGAGGACGAGATGGGCAACCCGACCCAGGGCACCGGTGAGGTGATTATTGCCAAGCACCGGAACGGCTCCCTGGAAACGGTTCAGCTCAAGTTTATCGGCAAGTTCACCAAGTTTGCCGACCTCGACGGCGGCGGTTTCGGCATGGACGCCGAGTACAACACCGGCGCCTTCCCGGCCAGCACCTTCGACGACGAGCCCGGCTTCGCGCCCAACACCATTCGGCTGGGCAGCAAGATCAACGAGGGCGGCCCCGGGCCGGTACCCTTCCCGAAAAGCAACTTCGGCAACGACGACCCGCCGTTTTAAGCGGTGGTCTAGCCAACAGAAAAGCCTCCTGCATTACACGGGAGGCTTTTTGTTTGGCTGGAAGGAGCGTTTCGAACCCCTAAAGTATGGCTTCGGACGCCCTCGAAACCCTATCGGACGGTCCTGAAACCACATCGGACAGTCCCGAAACCATATCGGACGGTCCCGAAACCCTATCGGACAGTCCTGAAGCCATATCGGACGGCCCCGAAACCCTATCGGACGGTCCTGAAACCACATCGGACAGTCCCGAAACCCTATCGGACGGCCCCGAAACCCTATCGGACAGTCTCGAAACCCTATCGGACGGTCCTGAAACCCTATCGGACACCCCAAAAAGGCTTCGGACACTCTTGAAAGCGCTTCGGACGACCTTTAGGCATTGGCGATGATGCGCTTGATGGCCTCGGCCCGGAAGTCGGGGGCGAAGTGCAGGATGTTGGGTAAGTGGGTAAACTCCTGCTGCTCGTGCGTCGTGGTCAGGATGACGGCTTTCATGCCGGCGTTGAGGGCGGCTTCGGCGCCTTTGGGCACGTCTTCGAAGACGAGGCAGTCGGCTGGGGCAACGCCGAGCTGGTCGGCGGCTTTGAGGAAGGTTTCGGGGTGGGGCTTGCTGCGCGTCACGTCGTCGGCGCTGACGATGGCCCGGAAGTAGTGCCGGATGCCGAGGGTATCGAGGACGAAGTTGATGTTGAAGGGAATGGCGGCCGAGCCGATGGCCATCGGAATGCCGTGCTGGTGAGCCCGCTCCAGAAACTCGGCCAGGCCGGGCAGCAGGGCCAGGTGGGGGCGGAAGTCCTCCTGGTAGCGCTGCTCTTTGCGCAGGGCCAGCTCGTCCATTTCGGCCTCGGTGAACCGGTCGGGGCCGAACACGCGCACCAGCACTTCCTGGTTTTTGCCGTACATCTGGGGCTTGACTTCCTCGCGGGTGAAGTGGCCGCCCAGCTCGTGGTTGAAGATGTGGTGCCAGGCATTGGTATGATAGTCCATGTCGTGAATCATGGTACCGTTCAAGTCAAACAGGAATGCTTGCATCGGGGAGGGGTACAAAAAGTTGGGGCAAACCTTGCGGCCTGCCCCAGCTTTTATTTGGTAAGTAGGAGTGTAGAGACGCGTATTCGCGTCTCAATCGTCCGCGCCGTTGTTAACCCGAACGATTATCGTTCAACGACGAGACGCAACTATGCGTCTCTACAGCAGGGTTATTTCAACACATCCAGGGCCTCTTTCAGGCGGGGCAGGGCGGCTTCCATGCTTTCCAGGGAAGCGCCGCCCACCGACATGCGGAACCAGGTCGAGGTTTCGTCGGTGCCGAAGGCACCGAAGGGCACCACGGCCAGGCGGGCCCGGGAAATGAGGTAGAAGGTAATGTCCTTGTTGGTCGCCAGCAGCTTGCCCTCGGGCGTGGTTTTGCCGATGGCGTTGATCTGGGCCGTGAGGTAGATGGCGCCCTGGGGCACGACGGCATCGACGGGGTAGCCCTGCTTTTTCAGGTCCTGCAAGCCGTTGTACAAGGCATCGAGGCTGCGCTGTACTTTCTGCTTGAAGCCGGCCAGAAACTCGTCGACGGCGGCCCCTTGTTTCAGGTACTTGGCGGTGGCCACCTGCTCGGCCTTGGGCGCCCAGGCCCCCACGTGGCCCAGAATAGACTTCATCTTGTCGATGACGGTGCTGGGGCCGAAGGCGTAGCCCACGCGCACGCCGGTGGCGGCAAAGCACTTGGAAATACCGTCGATGTAGATGACGTAGTCGCGCAGCTCGGGCCGCAGGTTGACCGGGTCGTAGTGCTGGGTTTCCCCGAAGGTCAGCATCCAGTAGATCTGGTCGTACATGATGTACAGGGGCTTTTCGCCGGCGGTGCGGGTCTTGTTTTCGGCAATGACCAGGTCGCAGATGGCCTCCAGGTCTTCGCGCGAAAATACGGTGCCGGTGGGGTTCAGCGGGGAGCACAGGGCCAGTAGAGTGGCACCCTTCAGGTGGGGTGCTACCTCAGCGGCGGTGGGCATGAAGTTGTTTTCCACCGTGGTTTCGACCATCACCGGCTCGGCGCCGGAGAGGTGGCAGTAGTGGTTGTTGTTCCAACTGGGCACGGGGAACACCACTTTGTCGCCGGGGTCAATCAGGGCCAAATACGTGGCGTAGATCAGGGGCCGGGAGCCGCCGGCCACCAGGATGTCGTTGACGGAGTAGGTGAGGCCCAGCCGCTCGGTGGTGAATTCGGCTACGGCCGTGCGCAGGTCGGCCATGCCGTTGGCAGGCGGGTAGTTGGTGTTGCCGGCCGCGTAAGCCGCCGCAATTTCAGCTTGCAGCTCGTCGGGAATAGGATAGATTTTCGGATCGAAGTCGCCGATGGTGAGGTTGCAGATTTCCTCGCCCTTGCGGATCATGTCATTTACCTCATTGCCAATCTTGATAATTTCGGAGCCAATCAGGCTGCCGGCCATTTTAGAAACCATAATAATGTCTGTTGTTAGGGTTGTCCTGTTGTTGGGTTTTGCGCCAAATATAGGGGCGCGGCGTTATGCACGCCGGAATTAATTCGCGCGGCGCTACAATTTCTAACGGCCGCCGCCGCTGCCGGCCCGCCGCCCACCCGCAAAACCGCCTCAGCTGCCGAAAGCATAGGGGCCCGAACAACGGCGGTTGCTCGGGCCCCGGGGAAGATATTCGCGCTAAAGGGCTTAGACGGCCACGGCGGCGGGCTTCAGCTGCTTTTTCTTGCTCTTGCGCAGGCGGCTGAGCCACATAATCACGCCCGTAACCGGGAAGGTGACGCCCAGCAGGCACACCACTACCGCTACGATTTTCGAGGGCGTACCAAAGATGGCGCCCGTGTGCATGGGCTTGAAGGTGCGCCGCACCCGCTGGCCCAGGTTGCGGTCCTCGAAGTTGAGCCGGCCCAGGGGGCGGCCGGTGTACTGGTCGAGGTAGAGCTCATCGGTGGCCCCTTCGTAGGCCGCGTTGGCCGAGGTGGTGTTCACGCGCACGGCCTCGGTCGAGTCTTTGGGCCAGGCAATGGCGTAAGACAGGGCCCCGGGCACCTGCCGCCGGGCCACGATGTAGGCCTGGTCGAACGTGAGCTGGCCGCCGCTGAGCACCAGCGTCGACTTGGGGGCCTCGGGGCCTTTGGGGTCGGAATTGGTGACGGCGAAGATGCCGTTGTTGAACCACTCAAACGACCAGGCCAGGCCGGTGAAGGCAAACACGAACAGGAACAGGGCGCTGTAGAAACCCAGCACGACGTGCAAGTCGTGGTTGAGGCGCTTAAAGCTGGCGTCCCACTTCATGGTCATGCGCTGCCGCACGGCTTTGCGCGTCGCGGGCCACCACAGCACGAGGCCGGTGCCGATAATGAACAGGAACAGCAGCGTGCTGACGCCCACCACGAGCTTGCCCACGGGCCCGCCCACCATGCCGCGGTGCAGGGCCATCATGGTGAAGAAAAACGTGTCCCGGTAGTTCAATTTGTCGAGTACGGCGCCGGTGTAGGGGTTCAGGTAGAACACCGGGCCGCGGCCCCCTTCGCCCCCGCCTTTACCCTTGTCGGTCTTGCCTTTTTCGCCCTGCGGACCGTGGCCGGCCCCGCCTTGCTCAGCGCGGCTTTTGCCGCCCGCCGCTTTGCCTTCCCGGCCGCCCTCGGGCTTACCGCCGGGGCTGCCCGGCCCGCCCGCCAGGCTGATTTCCACGGTGCGGGTGGGATCGGCGTACACTTTCACGCCCCCGATTTTGGCCTTGGGGTCGGTGGCTTGCACGGCTTGCACCAGCTGGGCCAGGGGCAGGCGCTGCTGGGTGGCGGGCGGCGTCACGAAGAACCGCGCGGGGTGCCAGGCCTGGTCCAGCTCTTTTTCAAACACCAGCACGCCGCCGGTAAAGCAGACAATGGCAATGACCAGGCCCGAGGCCAGGCTGAGGTAGAGGTGAAGGTTGCGAAACAGAATTTTCATAGAGACAAACGGAGTCGGAAAGACAGAGAATGGGGCCGGAACCGGCGGGTTGACCTCAGCCCGGAGGGTAACAGTTGCAGCTGAAACCTCCCGGACCTGGGTCACTCACCAATTCACTCATTCACTCATTCACAGTTATAACCGGTAGCTGGCCGTGGCCGAGAAGTTGCGGGGGGCAATGGGGTTCACGCTGTTGTCGTCGTGCAGGTTGTAGCTCAGCTCGTTGAGAATATTGGCCAGCTTCACCCGCACCGACAGCCGGTCGTAGGTATAGCCCAGGGAGGCGTCGAATTGGGTGTAGTCGGGGATGCGGATCAGCTTGAAGGCGTCGGCGGTGGCCCAGGCTTTGCCCGTGCTGGGGTCCACGAGGCGGGTATTGCGGCCGGCCAGCTTGTCGCCCACGTAGTAGGTGGTGATGCCCGCATTCAGGCCGCGCAGGAAGCTGTGGCCCCCGAAGGCGCTGCTGAAGGCGTAGTACAGGCTCAAGTTGGCGGTGTGGGCCGGGTTGTAGCGCAGGCGGCTGCCGTTTTCGTAGATATTGCTGTTGGTGTAGGCCGTGTGGTTGTAGCTGTAGCCCGTAATAACCGACCAGCCCATCATCGGCTTGCTCTGCACGTCAATTTCCACGCCCTTGCTGGTTACCTCGCCGGCCATTTCCTGGGCCGTGGGACGGTTCTGGTTATAGTTGGCCGCGCCCGGCAGGATGGTCTGGGTCTGGTTGCTGTTCACGATGCGGTAGGCCGTCACGTTGGCCGACAACGCGCCTTTGAACAGGTCATTCTTGAGGCCCACCTCGTACTGGTCGATGACGGAAGGCGCCAGGGGCTTGCCGTCGGCATCGAAGGAGCTGGCCGAGGTGTTGGGCACGAACGAGTTGGAGTAGGAGGCAAACAGCGACATCGTCTTAAGGGGCTGGAACACCAGGCCGAGGCGGGGCGAAAAGGCGTTGTCGTAGCGGGTTTTCGCCTCGGTGGCCGTAATCTTCTGCACGCCGTTCACCGGGGCGTCGTAGGCGTAGGTCGTCACGGGCGTTTCGAGGTAGCTCCAGCGCACCCCGGCCAGCAGCTTCACCTGCTCCGAAATAGCCAGCAAATCCTGGGCGTAGAAGCCGGCCCGGCGGGTGCTGCCCAGCGTCCGGGAGCTGAACACGAGCTGGTCGTAGCCGCTGACGCGCTTGGCCGGCGCCGGCACCGCCCTGCTGCGGTCCAGCACGTTGATGGAGTCAAAGGCCTGGGCCCCGTAAGTCAGCGCGTTGGTTTGGTACTGGTCGGCATCGGCGCCCACCAGCAGGGTGTGGCCCAGCCAGCCGGTGCGGAACTTGCCGGTCAGGTCCAGCTGGGCCAGGTAGTAGTTCTCGGCCGTTTGGGTGCGCGAGAGGCTACGCTGCCAGTTGCCGTAGAGCTGGGGCCGCGCATACACCGTGCTGACCTTCGTAGTCGAATTGGTCTTGGTAATCGTGCCGTTGTTGATACCCGTGGGGCGGTTGCCGGTCCGCTGCTCGTTGTCGTAGCGCTGGAAGCCGCCGGTGGCCCGCAGCTGCCAGGCGTCGGTCAGGCGGCTGGTGAGCGTGGCGGTGGTGCTCGTTTGATTAGTGGTATTCTTCGCGCCGGGCACGTTCAGGAAGCGGCTGCGCGAGTCCAGGATGTTGTAGTCGATGGCGCCGACGCCGAAGTCGGGCGTGCGGTTGTCGCGCAGGTAGTCGCCTTCCAGCACCAGGGTCGTTTTCGGGCTCAGCTCAAAGAGCAGCGAGGGGTTCACGTACACGCGCTGCGAGGTTACCTCGTCGCGGAAGCTGTTGGCTTTTTCGAACGAGCCGTTCAGACGAAACGCTACTTTGTCGCTCTGACCCACGGCCCCGTACACGTCGACCATCGGTTTCCAGAAGCCAAAGGAGCCCCCGCGCAGCCCCACCGAGCCGCCCCGCTCAAACTGCGGCTTCTTGGTTACCAGGTTCAGCACGCCCCCGGCGGCCACGTTGCCGTAGAGAATGGCGGCGCTGCCCTTCAATACTTCCAGGCGCTCCAGGGCGCTGGCTTCGGGCATCACGCCGTTGTTGAAGCGCACCCCGTTCTTAAAGGTGTTGTTCGAGCCGTAGGCAAAGCCCCGGCTGCCCAGCTCTTCCTGGGTGCCGCCGGTGGTGCTGGTCACGTACAGGCCGCTCACGTTCACCAGCGCGTCGCTCAGCCGCAGTACCTGCTGCTGCTCCAGCACCTGCCGGTCGATGGTAACGGCCGCCTGGGGCAAATCGAGCGGGGCAACGGGCATTTTGCCAATGGTCGTCGGGCGCTGGTTCAGGCCGCGCTGCCCGGTGATTTGTACTTCAGCCAACTCGTGCTTGTTGACGGCCAGGGTGATGGTAGGCAGTGTGGTCGTCTGGCCCGCTACCACCGTCACCGCCGTTTCCTGGGTTACGTAGCCCAGGCCGCTGATGTGCAGCAGCTGGGAGCCCGCTTCGGCTTTAAGTTTAAAGCTACCATCGGCCGCGGTATTCACGCCGGTACCGGCCTTTTTTAGGCTCACCGAAATGTTTTCCAGAGGCGCGCCGTCGGTGCCCACCAGCTTTCCCGCAATCAAGCCGCTTAGCGTCTGGGCCCAGCTGGTAGCCGGTAAAAAGAAGGTCAGCAGCAAAAGCGAAAGCAGGATGGAGCGGTGCATAGTTATTTAGAATGATTCAATTTAAGGCAAAGGTGGGGCTAGTTTAGAATTGTTCCAAATAAAAATATCGGTTTTTTAGAATGAATCCAGATTACCCGGCTGACTGCTGCGCCCGGGCGGAGAGCGGCGGCCAGGAATTTCGCCCGCCGCGCGCTGATTCTGAGAAAGTAACGCGGGGGCTGCGGTGCTTTCCGGCGGCCGGCGTAAACTTGTGGCTACCCTGGCTGCTTTTTTCGTTTCGATGCTGGCTCACCTTAAATCGTACCTGCAAGCCAAGCTGCCGCTGACCGACGAGCAGTTTGCCACCCTGGCCCGCACCCTGCTGCCCCGGGAGCTGAAGCGGCAGCAGACGCTGGTGCGGCAGGGCGAGGTGGGGCGCTACGGCGCCTTCGTCACGCAGGGCTGCCTGCGCAGCTTCGTGGTCGACCGCAAAGGCAAGGAACACGTGCTACAGTTTGCGCCCGAAAACTGGTGGATAGCCGACCAGCACGGCCTGATCCACCACGAGCCGGCGCTGTTCTCCATCGACGCGCTGGAAGATTCGCGGGTGCTGCTCTTCGGCCCCGACTTCTACCAGCAACTGCCCCAACTCGGCCCGCCGTTCCAGAGCTTTTTCTACGAGTTGCAGCAAAACAGCCTGCAAGCCATGCAGAAGCGCCTGATTGCCACGCTCAGCGCCCCGGCCGAGGAGCGCTACCTGGAGTTTATCCGCACCTACCCGTCGTTGGCCCAGCGCCTGCCCCAGCGCCTGATTGCCGCGTACCTGGGCATCACGCCCGAGTCGCTGAGCCGCATCCGCAAGGAGCTGAGCCGCGGAGAGGGGTAATGTGCTCAGGTGCTACTGTGTTTTGAATGTGCTAAATGTGAGGAATGTGGAGGAATGTGCTGAATGTGAGAAATATGAAAAATGTGGGGAATGTGTCCTTGCGAGCTTGCGAAGCAATCCGCCCTCTGAAATGTGCTCAGCCTTCTGAATGTGAAAAGGCCTTTCTGGGTAAAGGTCATTGGTCACCAGCAGAGGACGGATTGACGCCGCTTGATGCGCGGAATGTCCTGCCTCCTCGCAAAGACACATTTCCCACATTCCTCACATTCCTCCACATCTAGCACATTTCTCACATTCCTCCACATTCAAAACACATTCCCCCACATTAGCCCTGAGCACATTCCCTTTCTTACCATACATCAAGGCGGCGGGGCTGGGGGAGGGGTAATTTTGGAGGTACTTTTATATAAAAGAGAGCCGGATGAACCGCCAGTCCTTTCTGAAAACGCTGGCCATTCTGCCTTTCGCCTCCGCCATGAACCTACACGACCTTCATAAAACCACTACTTCCTTCGCCAAAACCGAGCGGATGCCCGTGCTCTTCGTGGGCCACGGCTCCCCGATGAATGCGCTGGAAGACAACGCCTTTACCCGCCGCATGCAGCAGCTGGGCCAGGAAATCCGGCGGCGCCAGCTGCCCCAGGCCATTCTGGTGGTGTCGGCCCACTGGCTTACCCGGGGCACCTTTGCCGGCCTAAACGAGCAGCCCGAAACTATCCACGACTTTGGGGGCTTCCCGCAGGAGCTGTTTGCCATGCAGTATCCCGCGCCCGGCGCGCCCACATTTGCCCAGTCCATCATCGAGCACGTGCAGGGTGTGCACGGCTCCCACGACTGGGGCCTCGACCACGGCACCTGGACCATCCTGCACCACCTGTTTCCGGCAGCCGACATTCCGGTGTTTCAGCTCAGCCTGGACGCCACCAAATCCATGCAGCAGCACTACGACCTGGCCCGGCAGCTGCGGTTTCTGCGCGACCGGGGCGTGCTGATTATCGGCAGCGGCAACGTGGTGCACAACCTGCGCCAGAGCATGCCCAAGCTCATGCTGGGCGACGCGACGCCCTACGACTGGGCCATTGAGTTTGACGAGTGGGTGAAAGCCAGGCTCAACCAGCGCGACTTCGCCAGCCTGGTCAACTACCAGCAGCTCAGCGGCGCCAGCGGGCAGCTCGCCGTGCCCACCACCGACCATTATCTGCCGCTGCTCTACAGCCTGGGCCTGGCCGATAAGGACGAGGACATCACCCACACGTTTGAGGAAGTGAGCTACGGCGGGCTGAGCATGCGCACGTTTGTGGCCGGCTAAGCCGCCCCGCCTTTCCGAATGCTACCGCCCGGCTCCGTTGCAAACGAAGCCGGGCTGTTTGGTTTGTAAACGGGCCCGCGCTTTACGGAACGCCAGCCAGGGCTTCGGGGAAAAGATGCAGCCGGAACAAAGCGCCCGGACCGGGCCGCAGCTCCATTTCGCCGCCGAGCTGCTCGCTCAGGGAGGTAATAAGGCGCTGCCCGAAGCTGCCCGCGCCGGACTGGCACTGCCCGGCCGCAATGCCGGGGCCGTTGTCCTGCACTTCCAGCAGCAGGCCCGGGCCGGGTTGCTGCGGGTCGGGGCCCAGGTACACGCGCAAGGCCGGCCGGGCTACGGTGGCGTAGGCGTGCTTGAAGGCATTGGTCAGCAGCTCGTTGAGCAACAGGCCCAGCGGCACGGCCACGTCCACGGGGAGCAGGGGCTGGGTTACTTCCACTTGCAGGTCGAAGGTTTCGGGCTGGTGCCCGTAGGCCGTGAGCAGGCTGGTGGCCAGGTCGCGCACGTAGTGCTGCATGTTCACGGTGGTCACCTCACTGGTTTGGTATAGGCGCTGGTGAATCAGGGACATGGCCTCTACCCGCTGCTGACTTTCGCGCACGGCCTGCACGGCGCCGGCCTCGGTGAGGCGGTTGGCCTGCAGGCGCAGCAGCCCGGAAATGATGGCCAGGTTGTTTTTGACCCGGTGGTGCAGTTCCTGCATCAGGGTGGTGAGGCGGCCGGCCTGCTCGGTTATCTGCCGGTGGTTGGCCTGCAGCTGCACCTGCGCCCGGCGGCTCAGCCGGTACTGCCACACGGTCAGCGTCAGTAGCCCGCCGGCCCCGATGAGTACCGCGCCCAGGGCCCAGAGCTGCTGCCGCCGCCGGGTGTTTTCCTGGTTCAGGGTCGCAATCCGGGCCTGCAGCTGCTCGGCCTTGTAGCGGGCCGCCACCGTGGCCACGGCCCGGGTCAGGTCGACGCTGGCAATGGCTTGCTCCACTTTCTTTTCTTCTTCCAGCAGGCGCAGGGCGGTATGCAGCTGGCCCGCGTCGCGGTAAGCCAGGTAAGCGGCCTGCAGGGAGTTGCCCAGCCGGTGCGGGTCGCCAATGGCGCGGCCCAGCGCCAGGGCCGAGTCGGCGGCGGCAACGGCCTGGGTGGGCTGCTGCTGCTGGCGGTAGGCCCAGCTCAGGTTGCGGTAGGCGTGCTCCTGGCCGTTGCGGTTGTTTTGCTGCCGGTACAGGGGCAGGGCCCGGCGGAAATAGCCCACGGCGGCCCGCAGGTCGCGGCCCTCGTCCATAATGGCCTGTCCGTAGTCGGCGTAGCCCACCGGCAGGCTCGACGGCTCGCTGGGGTGCTGCTGCTCCAGGGCCATGCTGGCCAGGTAGCATATTTTGGCCGAATCCAGGCGGCCCAGGTCCCGGTAGATAATGCCTTCCACCAGGTAAGCCCGGCTTTGCTCGGCGTAGTGCGGGCCGCGCGCGGCCGTGGTGCGGGCCAGCCGGGCCCAGTGCAGGGCCGTGCGCTTGAGCACCGGCACCCGCTGCATGTCGCCGATGCGCTTGTAGTTCTGGGCCATGAGCGAGTACACGTCCGCGCGGCCCGCGTCGTCGTGCTGGGCCGCAAACAGCGTCAGGGCGCGCTGGGCGTAGTAGAGGCTGGAGTCAAACTCGCTTTTGCTGCGCAGCGCGGAGCCCAGCAGCCAGTAGCCCCGGGCCAGCTCCCCGGCGTACTGCTGCTGCCCGGCCACCCGGATGATCCGGCGGCTCTGGGCTTCGGCCCGCTCGTTGTCGGAGAGCAGCAGAAACTCAGTGGCTTTGCACAGGGCCCGGAGCTGGGCTTGCTTGGGCAGGGTAGGGGGCGGCAGGGCCGCCGCGGGCAGCAGCCCGCTTACCAGGCAGGCAAGCAGAAGAACGGGACGAACCACGGGGCGGAAACAGGACGGTTGCGAAGGTGCCCCAAGATACCGACCCGCCAGCGGGGCCGGGCCGAAAAGAGCGTCAAAGCGGCCCGGCCGCCGGTGAACGGCTGCGTTTGGTACGTGAGCCAGCGGCCCGGCGCCCACGGCTTAGCGGGGCTGAAACTGCTGCAGAAAATTCTCCTTGTACTGCCGGCCCAGCGGCACCAGCTGGCCGGCCACGGTGGCCTCGGCCTCGCTGAAGGCCTCTACCTGCTCGATGTTGAGCGCGAAGGAGCGGTGCACGCGCACCAGCGCCGGAAACCGCAGCCGCTCCAGCACCGCCCCCAGGGAAAGGCGCAGCGCATACTTGCGGGCGGTGGTAATCAGGGTGGTGTAGGTGTTGTCGGCTTCCAGCACCTGAATGTCGCGCAGCGGAATCCGCACGAACTGGTAGTTGTCCTTGATAAAGACATGGTCGCCGAGCTGCAGGATCGTGTCGCGGGTGTGCAGGTCGCGGTCGGGAGCCGGGGCGGGGGCGGGCTCGGCAAACCGCTGCAAGGCCAGAATAATGGCGGCCCGCAAGCTGGCCATCGTGGCGGGCTTGGTGAGGTAGGCGGCCGGCCCGGTGCGCAGGGCCCGCTCCAGCGTGGCCTGGTCGGCGTGGGCAGTCAGGTAGATCAGGGGCACGGGGCGCTCGGCCTGCAGGCGGGTCGCGGTTTCAATGCCGTCCCATTCGCCCTGAATATGAATGTCGCAGAGCACCAGGTCCACGCGGTGCTGCTGAAACAGGGACAGCGCCCGGGGCCCCGAGCGGGCCGTGCCCACCACGCGGTAGCCGTCGGCCTCCAGCGTGTCGCACAGGTCCAGGGCCAGCACGGCCTCGTCTTCCACCAGCAGAATCTGTACCTGGCTATCCGTTGGCAAGGTCATAATAATAGCGTCGATAAGTGGTTGGGGCGCACGGCTATAGCGTTGCCTGGGGTAAGTTACAAGAAGTCGTTAAAGGATTCCTAGCCGGCGGCATTCGGCGGGTAAAAACCCGGAATATTTTCCGGCTAACGCGCCGGTGCTGGCCGGCGGCAGGCGCCTGTACGTCAGGGGTTTGTATCCGGTGGTGTAGCGGAGAAAGAACCACGGAAAGTAGGGCTGGTGCATGGCTAACGGATAGGTGGCGGGCAAATATAAAAGGATGCCTCAGGCCAACGGCTCGTAAAGGCCATTGCTTCGGTCTTCCCGACTTTTTTTCAAGATTGCAGCCATGAAAAAGCTGCTGCACCCCGAGTTGTCGTTTCGCCTGCACGGCCGCCTGTGGCTGGAAGGCCCCCAGGACCGGTTTATGGGCATCGGGCGGCTGGAGCTGCTGGAAAAGATTCACCGGCTGGGCTCCATTTCCCGGGCCGCCCAGGAAATGCAGATGTCCTACAAGCGGGCCTGGGACCTGGTCAGCTCCCTGAACCAGCAGGCGCGCGAGCCCCTGGTGAGCACCCAGGCCGGCGGCAAGCGGGGCGGCGGCGCCCTGGTAACGCCCGCCGGCCTGGCGCTGATGCAGGAGTTTGCGGCCCTGCAAGCCCGGTTTCAGGCGTTTCTGGCGCTGGAAGAAAAGCGGCTGCTGGAAGAATAGCGGCCGTTGGCACCAGGGCGCGGCCCGGCGGGAAAACCATCTGGGGTGTTAAGCGTTATGTTTGAATAAATATAACGACCTGCATGAACCGGTGCCTATGCGCAACGTTACCCGAATTGACAGCCCCTGGAACGTAAAACTCCTGATCCTGCTGCTGGGTCTGGGTGGAAGCCCGGGCGTGGTAGTGGCCCAGGCCCCCGCGCGCCCCGACACCACCCGGCTGCAGCTGGGCGAGGTAGTCATTACGGCCTCGCGGGTGGAGGAAAGTATTTTACAGTCGCCTGTGACGGTGGAGAAGCTCGGGGCCCGGGCCCTGCGCCTGACGCCCGCGCCCTCGTTTTTCGACGCGCTGGAGGGCGTGAAGGGCGTGCAGGTGCTCACGCCCAGCCTGGGGTTTAAGGTGCTCAACGCTAGGGGCTTTGCCAATACCACCAACGTGCGGTTTGTGCAGCTCGTCGACGGCATCGACAACCAGGCGCCCCACATCGGCGGGCCCATCGGCAACGCGCTGGGGCCGAGCGACCTGGACATTGCCAGCGTGGAAATCGTGCCGGGTACGGCCGCCGCCCTCTACGGGCTCAATGCCATTAACGGCCTGGCCAATTTCAGTACCCTGAGCCCGTTCAACTCGGCGGGGCTGAGCGCGCAGCAAAAAACCGGCCTCAACCACGTGCGGGACGCCGACGTGGGCGTGAAGGTGTATTCTGAAACCAGCGTGCGCTACGCCCGGGTGCTGACGCCCCGGCTGGCGTTCAAGGTAAACGGTACCTACAGCCGGGGCTACGACTGGGTAGCCCGCGACCAGACCGAGCTGAACCCCGACGGCAACGCCACCACCGGGCTGCTGGGGGCCGACAACCCGGCCCGCGACCCGGTGAACAGCTACGGCAACGAGTCGTCGGACCGGATTGCGTTTCGGCGGGGCGGCAAAACCTACTCGGTGGCCCGCACCGGCTACCAGGAGCAGGACGTGGTGGACTACCGCCTGCAAAACCGCAAGGCCGACGCGGCGCTGCACTTCCGGCCCCGGGCCGGCACCGAGCTGAGCTACACCTACCGGGTGGCCGTGTTCGACAACGTGTACCAGCGCTCCAACCGGTTTCAGCTGCAACGCTACCAGCTCCAGCAGCACGCTGTGCAGCTGCGTAGCCCGGTGGTGCAGGCCCGCGCCTACCTCACCCGCGAAAACACGGGCCGCAGCTACAACCTCCGCTCGATGGCCGAAAACCTGGACCGTAATTACAAGCCCGACAACGCCTGGATCAGTGACTACGGGGCGGCGTATGACCAGGCCATTGCGGCCCGGCAGAGCGTGGCCCAGGCCCACCAGGCCGGCCGGGCCGCCGCCGACGCGGGCCGCTACCAGCCCGGCACCGCCCTGTTCGAGGAGAAGCTCGGGGAGTTGCAGAACATCAACAACTGGGACCAGGGCGCGGCCCTGCGCGTGCGCGCCGACCTGGTGCACGCCGAGGGGCAGCTGAACGTGGCCGAGCTGCTGCGCCGCGGTGGCCGCCTGCCGCTGCCCACCGCCCTCGACCTGCTGGCCGGGGCCGACCACCGCACCTACGTCATTCAGCCCGACGGCAACTACTTCATCAACCCCGCGCCCGGCCAGGACCCCTACAGCGCGCTGACGTACGGCAAAACCGGGGGCTTCGTGCAGGCCGGGGCGCGGCTGCTGGGGCAGCGGCTGCGGCTGACGGCCACCGTGCGCGCCGACAAGAACGACTACTTCGATCTGCGCTTCAACCCGCGCTTCACGGCCGTGTACTCGCCCACGGCGCGCCACAATTTCCGGGTGAGCTACCAGCGCGGCTACCGGTTTCCGAGCTTGTTTGAGGGCTTTTCCAACGTGAACAGCGGGCAGGTGAAGCGCATCGGCGGGCTGCGGGTGATGTCGGCGGGGGTGTTTGAGAACAGCTACCTGCGCAGCAGCATCGACGCCTTCAACGCGGCCGTGACGGCCAGCGTGAATGCCAATACCTCGACCACGCTGACGCCGGCCCAGAAGCAGAGCCAGGCCATTGCCGCCAACCAGGGCCTGCTGCGCCGCAACCCCTACACCTACCTGCGACCCGAGCAGATCCGGTCCCTGGAGCTGGGCTACAAGGCCGCGCTGGTGCCCGACGGCCGCCTGCTGCTCGACGTGGACTGCTACTACAACGCCTACCGCGACTTTATTGCCCAGGTGGAAGCCTACGTGCCCAAAACCCTGAACCCCGACTCGGCCGCCCTCTACCTGAGCACCCGCGCCGGGCAGAACCGCTACCGCCTCTGGACCAACGCCCAGTCGAGGGTGTTCAACTTCGGGGGCTCGGTGGGGCTGCGCTACGAGGGGGCCGGCGGGCTGCTGGCCGGGGCCAACGCCACCTACGCCCGCCTGGCCCGCACCGAATCGGGGGACGGGCTGGAGGACGGCTTCAACACCCCGCGCTGGATGCTGAATCTGAGCCTGGGCGACGAGACGCTGTTGCGGCGCCTGGGCGGCAGCGTGAGCTACCACTGGCAGCAGGGCTACTACTCCCAGACGTTTCTGGTGACGGGCACCGTGCCGGCCTACGGCTCGCTCGACGCCCAGCTCAGCTACCCCCTGGTCCGCCCCGACGTGCGCCTCAAGCTAGGGGCTACCAACGTGCTGAACCGGTATTACACCTCCTTTCTGGGCGGGCCCAGCATCGGGGGGCTGTATTATCTGAGCCTGACCTGCGCGGTGAAGTAGCGTTGGGCGGCTACTGGCACTGCTCCAGCGCGTCGAGGTCGGCGGCGTTGAGCAGGTGAAGGTTGCGGGTGATTTTGGCGGCGTCCCAGTGCCACCAGGCTAGCTGGTTGAGCCGCGCTACCGTGGGCGCGTCGAAACGGTAGCGGATGACCCTGGCCGGGTTGCCGCCCACGATGGCGTAGTCGGGCACGTCGGCCGTGACGACGGCGTGGGTGGCGATGATGGCCCCGTTGCCGACGCGCACCCCGGGCATGATGGTAGCCGCGTGGCCAATCCAGACGTCGTGGCCGATGTGGGTGTCGCCTTTGGAGGGGTACTTTTCGTGGATGGCCACGCCCCGGGCACTGGTTTCCCAGCCGTGGCCGAAAATGGCGAAGGGGAACGTGGAAACGGGGCTGGTTTCGTGGTTGCCGCCGTTCATGATGAACTTCACCCCCGAGGCAATGGCGCAGAAGCGGCCAATAATGAGCTGGTCGCCGATAAAATCGAAGTGGTAGAGCACGTTGCGCTCAAAGTTGAGCGGGTCGTCGAAGTCGTCGTAGTAGGTATAGTCGCCGACGGTGATGGTGGGGCGGGTGATGATGTTTTTGAGGAATACCAGCTTGTGGTGGTGGGGCAGCGGGTGCAGCGTGTCGGGGGCGGGACCAATGGGCATAGCGGAAGAAGCGGGCAAGGTGGGGCGGAAAACGTCGGCGCTGGTGCAACGGTAAAGCCGGTTGCGGGTTATTGGCGGTAGGGCGCCGGCTGCAAAGGTGGGCAACGGCGCGCAAAGCGCCTACTGCTCGGCCCGCCCCGGCCCGGGTGCGGCGCAATGCTGGCTTTCGTGCTACTTTTGCGGTTTGCTCTGGTTTCCCGGTCTGCTCTCTATTCCTCATCCGACGGGTTTGTCGTCTTTCTCTTTCGTAGTTATGTTCAAAAAGTGTGTTGCCCTGGTGTGCTTTAGCGTGTTGCCCTTCAGCCTGATGGCCTGGGGCGTGCAGGGGCACCGGGTAGTGGGTAAGATTGCCGAAAACCATTTGACCAAGAAAGCCAAGGACCAGGTGGCCGCGCTGCTGGGCTCTGAGCGGCTGCCGCTGGTAACGACCTGGGCCGACGAGGTGCGCTACTCGGAAGAGTACGAGGCCACGGCGCCCTGGCACTTCATCAATACCGCCCTGGGCCTGCCCTTTGCCGAGTACACCGGCGTGGTGACCAGCATGCAGGAGCCCAACGCCTACCTGGCCCTGAACCAGAACCTGCAGCAGCTGAAAGACCCCAAAGCCACCAAGGAGCAGAAAGTGGTGGCCCTCAAGTTCGTGATTCACATCGTGGGCGACGTGCACCAGCCCATGCACGTGAGCCGGGCCGAGGACAAGGGCGGCAACGCCATTACGGTGAAGTACCAGGGCAAAGACACCAACCTGCACAGCCTCTGGGACAGCGGCCTGCTCGACTACGAGGGCATGACCTACTCGGAGCTGGCCGTGCTGCTCGACAGGCCCACGCCCTTGCAGGTGCAGCAGTGGCAGAAAGACGGCATCACGCAGTGGCTCTGGGAGTCGTACTCCATCAGTCAGCAGCTCTACGCCGAAACCGCCCAGAACGCCACCTTCGACTATAAGTACGTGCCCGGCCACCTGCCCACCGTGGAAGACCGCCTCTTGCAGGCCGGTATCCGGCTGGCGGGCTTGCTGAACGGGGTGTTTGTGTAGGGGGCCCGGTCGTGCGCCTGGACGTGCGCCTCACCCCCCGGACGTGCGCCTCACCCCCCAGCCCCCTCTCCGAAAAAGGAGAGGGGGAGCCGGACGGCGCAGGACGGGCTGAATTTTAGAAGACTTGGCGAAGCCGCTCCTGGGAAGGGGCGGCTTCGGTGGTTTCAAAGCACCCGGCCCGGGCAACGGTAGAGGGGAGTCGTGCATCTTCCCGGCTCACCCCAACCGTAGCGCCGCGTATGGCTCTTACTACCCGACCTGTGCAACCATATCTAGCGTTGCTGACCCTGCTTCTGCCAGGGGCCTGCACAACTCCCCACACGCCGGCCGCCACCAGCAAGGCCATCTACCGCTACCGCGTAAACCTGCGCCGCCCCGACCACGACCGGCTGCGGGTGGAGGTGCAGGTGCCGCCTACCCGGCAGCGGCAGGTCGTCTTCGTCATGCCCAAGAGTGTGCCCGGCATTTACGGGGCCCTGAACTTTGGGCGCTACGTGACGGAACTCACGGCGCTGGGCCCCGACAATGAGCCCCTGTCCGTTACGCGCCAGGATACCAACAGCTGGGTTATTGCCGATGCCCGCCGCCTGCGCCGCCTCACCTACTCCGTGGCCGATACCTGGGACCAGTTTCACCACGTGGCGGGGGAGGCGGGCACCCTGTACCGCTCGGCCGGCAGCGCCTACCAGCCCGATAGCGCCTACGTGCTCAACTACAACACCTTCGTGGGCTACCTCGAAGGCCACGCCCGGCCCTATGAGGTACGCTTCACCCGGCCCGCCGGCTACTACGGCGCCTCGCACCGCCCGCCCCAGCCCCTGAACGACTCCGTGGACGTGGTGCGGGCGCCCAGCTACCGGGCCCTGGTGGATGCACCGGTGCTGTATGCCCGCCCCGACACGGCCTGGCTGCAACTGGGCCAGACCAAGGTGCAGGTGGCGCTCTACGCTACCACGCAACGCCACTACGCGCCCACGCTGGCCCGGTCGCTGAAGCCGTTGCTCGAAGCCCAGCGGGCCTACCTGGGGGGGCGCCTGCCCGTCGATTCCTACGCCTTTCTGGTGTACCACGCCCAGGGCCGGCCGGGCAGCTACCTGGGCGACGGCCTGGAGCACAGCCAGTCGACGCTGTGCCTGCTGGAGTCGCCGGGGCTGGCGGACCTCGGCCCGTTTCTGCGCCGCCTCACAACCCACGAGTTTTTCCACATCGTGACGCCGCTGAACATCCATTCCCGCGAAATCGAAAGCTACGACTTCCGCCAGCCGACCTTCTCGGCCCACCTCTGGCTATATGAGGGCCTGACCGAGTACGCTACCGTGCACATGGCCATCCGGCAGCGGCTGCAAACCCTGCCCGAGTTTGTGGCCGGGCTGGAAAGCAAGGCCCGGGACATGCGGCAGTTCGATAATACGCTGGCCCTGACGGAGCTGAGTCGGCTGGTCCTGACGCGCCCGGACCAGTACTACAACTTCTACCTGAAAGGGGCCTTGTTCAACCTCTGCCTCGACGTGCGCCTGCGGGAGCTGTCGGGCGGCACGATGGGCACCCAGGAGCTGGTGCGGCGGCTGGCCCGGCGCTACGGCCCGAGCCGCCCCTTCGCCGATGAGGAGCTGTTCGACGTGATAACCGCGCTGACCTACCCCGCGATGCGCGGCTTTTTCCGGGCCTACCTGGAGCAGGGACAGCCGCTGCCCCTGGCCGAAACCCTGGCCAAGGTGGGGCTGCGCTACGAGGAAAAAACGGCCACCATCAGCATCATGGCCCAGCTCACGCCGGCCCAGCGGGCGTTGCGCCGCGCCTGGATCGGGCAGTAGGCGGCCGGCGTGACGCCCGCCTCGCCGGCGGGGCGGGCGGGGCGCAAAAAGCCCTTGCCACTGGGGGCGGCAAGGGCTAACGCTACGGTGAAATGGTATTTTGCCGGGTCGGCCTCCGGGGAAGATGGCGGGGAGGTCCAGGGAAGATCCAGGGGAGACGGCCGCGGGGGTATTTCGGGAATTGTATTTTAGCTGGCCGCCTCCTGGTCCGGGGCTACAGGGTTTGGGCTTCCGTCGTCCGGTTGCCAGGCCGGTCGGCTACGGTCACCGTAATTTTGTCGCCCTCGAGGGAGACGTTGGCTACTGTGGCCGTGAAGCGGAACGTAAAGCCATCAGGCTCGGGCTGGGCGGGGCCTTCCTCGACCAGGCTGCCATCGGGGTTCTGAATGAGCACGCGCACGTCGGCCACGGCAAAGTTGTCGGTAGCCTGAACCAGGATAACGTCGCCGGGCTGGCCACGGTAGGCGCTAAAGTCAACGTGGCGGATGGCGGGCGCGCTGAGGTAGTCGGCCACGGCTACCAGGTAGCTGCTGTTGGTGTTCGTGTCTTTGCCGGTTTCGTAGGCCGCTTTCAGGGCGGGGTCCTGCTGGATGGCCCGGCCGTAGAAGGCGGCCTGCTGGAAGCGCTGGCGCTGGGCCAGGGCCTCCTCGGTGGGCGCTTTGGAGGAGGGGCGGGGGGCGTTGCCGACGGTAACGGTGCCGTTGGCGTTGCGGCGGAAGACGAGGCCCGATACTTTACCGGACAGGCCCTGGGTGAGGGCATTGGTGTCTTTTGCCATGATAAGAGGGATAAAAGAGGGTAGAAATGGAAAAGAAAACCGGCGCTTTTGACGGAAAAAAGACCGGGGACTATAGCAATAGGCGGGCGGTAGAATAAGCAGGAGTAGGGAGGGAAGGGAAGGTAGGGCAAACGGCCGAGCTTCGCAACCGTAACGCTGGGGAAGTGCAGGCTGGTCGGCGGCTGGCGTCAGGGCTTGGCTTGCCCGGCCCGCGTGGCCGACTGCAACGTGAGGTTCAGCAAGCCGCCGACCACGAAAATGGCTCCGGCCACGAAAGGAAAGCCCGCGCCCACCAAGTCGGCCAGGTTGGATGACCACAGGAAGGGGTAGCAAAACAGCATGGCGGCGGTTCCGACGACCAGCAGGCAGTAGCTAGCCAGAGTGCTGAGGCGCAGGTGAGGAGTTGGCTTCATCGTGGGCTTTATTTCGTGGTAACGGCTGAAAATGAGTTTTCGGAGTTCGGGCAGGGGCTGCTCCTGGCAGTCTTCGATTTCCAGCGTTGCCAGGGCCGGGCACCGTTGGCCAGCCTTGAAGTCCTGCCGAAACAGCCGCCAGTGCTGGGGCAGCAGCAGCAGGCCAAAAAGGAAGATAAGCAGGCTCGGCAGCGTCCAGTTGCCATTGCCCAGCATGAAGGCCTGCAAACGGATTTCGCCCAGCGGCTCCATTTCGTAGTCGAGCACCACGTGCTTTAAGTCGTGGCTTTCGAAACCGGGCACCAAAGTCAGATTGCGGGCCAGCAGACAGGTGGCTAATTCTTTGCCGACGGTGCCTTCGGGCAGCTTGTTGAGGGCGGCTATCTTCTGGTGGTAGGGCGTCATGGCAGAGCATTGCTCCAGGCACCATACCGAAAGAAAAAAGGCTTTGCGGATAACCTGCTCGGGTAACGAATACTTCATGCTGAATAGGAGGCACTAAGTGAGGACGGGCCGCTAATTACGAAAACCACTC
The DNA here is from genome assembly GCF_004765605.1 of Hymenobacter aquaticus. Classification (NCBI taxonomy): domain Bacteria; kingdom Pseudomonadati; phylum Bacteroidota; class Cytophagia; order Cytophagales; family Hymenobacteraceae; genus Hymenobacter; species Hymenobacter aquaticus. Next base: position 499,102 of record NZ_SRLC01000001.1, read on the forward strand.
GCAGCAATACTACACTTCTCACCTCCTCCGCAACAACCCCGCCGCCGAAAACGGAGTAGGGCAGAACTTCATCCGGCCCGATTCGGGGGGCCGGGCCTGCCGGGCCTGCTGGCCCGGAGCCGGGCCCAGGCCCCGCCCGCTGCCCCAATGTGCGGGCGGCGTGGTATATTCAGGGACGATAATGTTTGAGTATGACGCAGGAACAACTACGCTTAGCGGAGCATAACGCGCACAAGGCTTCCTGGAAGAAGTTTGGCCCCTACCTCACCGAGCGGCAGTGGGGCACGGTGCGCGAAGACTACAGTGCCGACGGCAACGCCTGGGACTACATCAGCCACGACATGGCCCGCAGCAAGGCTTACCGCTGGGGCGAGGAAGGCATCGGGGGCATCTCGGACGACCAGCAGCAGCTGTGCCTGGCCGTGGCGCTGTGGAACGGGCAGGACGAGATTCTGAAGGAGCGGCTCTTTGGCCTCACCAACGGGCAGGGCAACCACGGCGAGGACGTGAAGGAGCTGTACTACTACCTCGACAGCACCCCCACGCACTCCTACCTGAAGATGCTGTATAAGTATCCGCAGCGCGCGTTTCCGTACCGGAAGCTGGTGAAGGAAAACGCCCGCCGCACCCGGCAGCAGCCCGAGTACGAGCTGCTCGACACCGGCATCTTCGACCAGAACCGCTACTTCGACGTGTTCGTGGAGTACGCCAAGGCCGGCCCCGACGACGTGCTGATGCAGGTGACGGTACACAACCGGGGCCCGAAGAAAGCCCCGGTGCAGGTGCTGCCCCAGCTCTGGTTCCGCAACACCTGGAGCTGGGACAATGCCGCCGCCGCGCGGCCGGGGCTGCGCGAAACCGGCCCCGGCGTGGTGCAGGCCGAGCACCCGCAGCTGGGCCGCTACCACTTCTACTGCGACCAGGCACCGCGGCTGCTGTTTTGCGAGAACGAAACCAACGGCCCCCGCCTCTACGACCTGCCCGCCGAGGGCCGGCACTTCAAGGACGGCATCAACGACTTCGTGGTCGAGGGCGACGCGGCGGCCATCAACGAGGCGCAGCGGGGCACCAAAGTAGCGGCCCAGTACGAGCTGCTGCTGCCGCCGGGACAGTCGGCCACGGTGCGGCTGCGGCTGAGCGCGGCGGCGCTGGCGGCCCCGTTCGCCGACTTCGACGCGGTGGTGGCGGCCCGCCAGCAGGACGCCGACGAGTTCTACGACTGCCTCCAGGAAAACCTGCCGGACCCCGACGCCCGCAACGTGCAGCGCCAGGCCTTCGCGGGCATGCTCTGGAGCAAGCAGTTTTATTACTACGACGTAACCCAGTGGCTGGCCGGCGACCCGGCGGTGCTTACGCCGCCCACCGAGCGTGCCCGGGGCCGCAACCGCCACTGGCCGCACCTGCACAACGCCGACCTGATTTCGATGCCCGACAAGTGGGAGTATCCCTGGTACGCGGCCTGGGATTTGGCTTTCCACTGCATTCCGCTGGCCATGGTCGATGCGGGCTTTGCCAAGGAGCAGCTGCGCCTGCTCACCCGCGACCGGTACATGCACCCCAACGGGCAGCTGCCGGCCTACGAGTGGAACTTCTCGGACGTGAACCCGCCGGTGCACGCCTGGGCCACCTGGCGGGTATACAAGATGGACAAGAAGCTCAACGAGGGCCGGGGCGACACGGTGTTTCTGGAAGCCGTGTTCCATAAGCTGGCTTTGAACTTCACGTGGTGGGTAAACCGCAAGGACAAGAGCGAGCGGAACATCTTCGAGGGCGGCTTCCTGGGCCTCGACAACATCGGGGTGTTCGACCGGAGCGCCCCGCTGCCCACCGGCGGCTTCATTGAGCAGAGCGACGGCACGAGCTGGATGGCCATGTTTGCCCTGAACATGATGCGCATTGCCCTGGAACTGGCCAAAACCAACCCCGTGTACCAGGAAATGGCCGGCAAGTTCTTCGAGCACTTCCTCTACATCGCCGACGCCATGACCCGGGGCGGCGACGGGCTTTTCAACCTCTGGGACGAGGAAGACGGCTTCTACTACGACGTGCTGCACACCCCCGACGAGAAGCGTACCAAGCTGAAAGTGCGCTCCATCGTGGGCCTGATTCCGCTGTTTGCGGTGGAAGTGGTGGAGCAGGACCTGCTCGACGCCATGCCCGAGTTTACGGCCCGGGCCCGGTGGCTGCTCGCCAACCGGCCCCACCTGGCCCAACTCGTGAGCCGCTGGGAAGAGCCGGGCCGCGGGGCGCGCCACCTGCTGGGCCTGCTGCGCCGCTCCCGCCTCAAGCGCCTGCTCAGCCGCATGCTCGACGAGCGTGAGTTTCTGTCCGAGTTCGGCATCCGGGCCATGTCGCGCTACCACCTGGCGCACCCCTACGTGTTCAGCACCGAGGAAGCCGACTTCACGGTGGAGTACGTGCCGGGCGAGGCCGAGTCGGGCATGTTCGGGGGCAACTCCAACTGGCGCGGCCCCATCTGGCTGCCTATCAACTACCTGATCATCGAGTCGTTGCAGCGGTTCTACTTCTACTACGGCGACAAGTTCCGGGTGGAATACCCGACGGGCTCCGGTACCTACCTCAACCTGCAGGAAGTAGCCACCGCCCTGGCCGGGCGCCTGAGCAAGCTGTTGCTGCGCGACGCCGCCGGCCGCCGCCCGGCCTTCGGCACCGAAGAGAAGCTGCAAACCGACCCGTATTTCCGGGACCACCTGCTCTTCCACGAGTACTTCCACGGCGACAATGGCCGGGGCATGGGCGCCAACCACCAAACCGGCTGGACGGGCCTGATCGTGCGGCTCTTGCAGATGCGGGGGTAAGGCAGATCGGGGTTTTTTGCCCGCATCAAATGCCCGTACTGTGCTTCGGCTCAGAAACGCCAGTGCCTGACTGGTGCATGGCCCAGTTACCGGCACGCCGACGTTTGACCCGGTTAAAGCTGCGCCTGCAAATAGGGCAACGTGAAATAGAGAGCTGCCCCTTGCAACAGCGTCAGCACCAGGGTAACACCCCAGAAAGCGGCTTTGCGGTTTTTATGGTGCAGCAAGAATATAGCTGCCCAAGCACCGGGCGCGGCGCCCGGCAGCGTCGCGAGGTGCAGCGTCTTTTCGGAAATGCGCCGCTGGGCCCGTTGGGCTTTCCGTTTATCCAAGGCGAACAGTAGGAAACACAGCAGATTGAAAAACAACAGGCAACTCAAGAGTATGGTCATGGGGTAGGAGGCGGGCAGTAGCTGAGTAGTCTGTGTTGGGTTTTGGCCGGGGTAGTTGCTGCAGCAACACTGGAAAAAGCATTTCGGCTTGCAGCCGGAACGCTTTAAAAGCTGGGGTGAGGGCAAGGTCGTGTTACCGGGCGCTTTGCTTTTACAGGCATTCCCGGAACACGATGGGCGGCGTCTGGGCAATGACGGTGCTGCGGCCGTTGCCCAGGTTGCGGTGCAGGTAGAAGTAGCAGGTCAGGGGCCGCAGCAGCTTGGGATTGTTCCAGATGACGGCCAGCGGGTAGCTCAGCGTCAGCGTGTCGCGGCGCTGGGTAAGCTTCACTTGCCCGAGCAGGGTGCTGGAAAACGTCACGCGCGGGTTGGGCGTCTGAAACTTGATGGATACTTCGTAGCCGTCGGGGGCCTGTTCCTGCGCGGCCAGGGAGTAGGCCAGCCGGGCGGTAATTACGGCATCTTTGCCCGGGGTGGCGCAGGGCGGCTGGTTGAGAGCCAGCAGCTTGATGGTGTTGCCATCGGTGGGAGCCTGCCGCGTCGGCACTCGGGAAGCCGGGCCGGGTCCGAAGCTCATTATAGCCAGTATACAGAGAGAATACAGGAGGCGGGTCGGTTTCATTGGGTTAAAAGTACACCGCGCCGCCTGATAAATCGACGTAGCCGTAGCGGATGCAGCCTACTTCGGCACCAGAAACAAAACAGCCATCCAGGGCTTTAGCTACTTCCCGTTCCGTCAACTCCACAACCTCCGCATGAGCTACCCCAACGCCGTTACCCTTACCGCCGCTGCCGACGCCACCCAGTTCAACGCCTACACGGCCTTGCCGGTCACCGAGGGTCCGCACCCCGGCCTGATTCTGCTGCAGGAAGCCTTCGGCGTCAACCACCACATCCGCTCGGTGGCCGACCGGCTGGCCCAGGCCGGCTACGTGGTGGTGGCGCCCGAGCTGTATCACCGCACGGCCGCGCCGGGCCGGGAAATTCCGTACGCCGACTTTCCCGGCGCCGCTCCGCATTACCAGGCCCTCACGCCCGAGGGTCTCACCGCCGACTTGCGGGCCAGCTACGACTGGCTGCGGGCCCAGCCTTCGGTAACCGCCAGCATCGGCAGCATCGGGTTCTGCCTGGGCGGCCGGGTGGCGTTTCTGGCCAACGCGGTGCTGCCGCTGGCCGCCGGCGTGTCGTACTACGGCGGGGGCACCCACCACCTGGCCGGGCGCGCCGCCGAATTGCACGCGCCCCACCTGTTTTTCTGGGGCGGGCAGGATAAGCACATTCCCCGGGCGCAGGTCGACACCATCACGGCGGCCCTCGACGCGGCCGGCAAGCCCTACGTCAACACCATTATTTCCTACGCTGACCACGGCTTCCACTGCGACGAGCGGCCCAGCTACCACCCCGAAGCCGCCCAGGAAGCCTGGGCCCTCACCCTGGCTTTTCTGGCGCAGAAGCTCCGTTGAGCATGCCGCAGCGGTCTGGCGAAGAAACGAAAAACGGCGTCCGGGGTAGCCCGGACGCCGTTTTCGTGTGGGAGGTAAGCCGTTGCCGCATCGGCAGCAGGCCTTGTCCGAAAAGCCCAGATGGGCAGAAGGTTAGTTGTTGGGCAGGGCCAGCAGGGCGAGCTGCGCGGCGGCACTGGCGGGGCCCTGGTACACCAGGCGGCCTTCCTTCAGCGCGCCGGCGTACACCTCCACTTCCGACGAGTCGCGGGGGACGAACACGCGCACCGACTCGCGGGCGCCGGGCCGGATAAAAGTGGTACCCTCGGCCACTTGGGTGGGCCAGGAAATTTTGTAGAAACCAGCATTTGCCAACTGCACCGTAAGCATAGTAGATGTTTTATGTTTTCAGGGCCACAATCATATTTCTCATTTGATAGTTCATATCAAGTGAGAAATTATTCTGATTCGCGGATAACATTGACCTCTATACGGTGAAAAACGGCCTTTAGACGACGTAGAGCGGGATAAGTGCGGTACGAACAAGATTTTGCCCTCAGCCTCAGGGTAGTAAAAAACGAGCTTTTATCTAGCGTCGAGCTTAGCGGCCAGCCGGGGCGGGAGCGGGCTGCTGCGCTTTCATGCGGCGCCCCACGGCCTGGGCCATCACGCTGGCCATCATGATCTGCAGGGCGTGGTAGAGCATCAGGGGCAGCAGCAGCGTGCCCAGGGCAATGGTGTTGGCAAAGAGCACCTTGGCCAGCACCGTGCCGTGCACCAACGACTTCTTGGAGCCGCAGAACACGGCCGTAATCCGGTCTTCGTCGGAGAAGCCCAGCAGGCGGCTGATCAAGGTAATCAGGCCGAAAATGAGCAGGAACAGCGCCACCATGCCCGCGGCCAGGCCCAGCAGGTCGGTAGCCTGGTAGTCCTGAAACAGGTTTTCGGCAAACGACTCGCAGAAGGACGTGTACACCAGGGCCAGAATAATGAGCTGATCGAACACGCGCAGCTGCTGGCGGTGCGCCTCGGCCCAGGCTCCGAAGCGGGAGTTCAGGGCCATGCCCAGGGCCACCGGCAGCAGCACCTGCCCGCCCAGGCTGGCGGCCATGCCCCCCAGCCCCACCTGGGCCGCGCCGGTGTGCAGCACCAAATTGACCCAGAGCGGCGTGAGCAGAATGCCCAGCAGGCTGGAAATGCTGGCGTTGAAAATAGCGGCCGGCAGGTTGCCCTGGGCAATGGAAACCATGACCACCGAAGTGGAAACGGTCGACGGCAGGGTGGCCAGAAAGAAGATGCTGGCCCAGAGCGCCTCGCCTTTGGCCCCGTGAAAAAAGGGCCGCACGGCCAGAGCCAGCAGCGGAAACAGCACGAACGTCGCGCTCTGCGTAACCAGGTGCAGCCGCCAATTGCGCATGCCGGCCCGCAGCTTTTCGGTGCTGAGGCGCAGGCCGTAGAAGAAGAAAATGACGGCCACGCCCCCGGTCGTCAGCGCCGACCACGGCACGGGGCTGCTTTTGCTGCCCACGCCGGGCGCTAGGTAGGCCAGGCCCACCACGAGCAGCAGCGCCCCCAGAAACCAGTCGATGCCGAGGCGGGCCAGCAGGCCGGGGGAAGCGGGGGCGGGGGAGGCGGCAGGGGCAGGGTTGGGGGCAGACATAGGCGCTTGTACGGGGCAGCAGGGGTTGAGGTCGGGCAAAGAAACCCCTGAAAACGCAATTTGCCCCGGTCTGGCTCCGCAATAGTCGGGGCCGGGCCGGGGCAAAGGTTGGCTGGCAGCGGGTTGGCGCGCGGCCAACGGCCGGGCCTACATCATCTTTTGCTCAATCAGGGCTACTACTTCCTTGTTGCCGCCTTCCTTGGCGTGGGCCAGGGCGTCCTTGCCTTCGTCGTCTTTGACTTTAGTGTCGGCGCCGCTGGCCAGCAGAAACTCGACAATGGCCTTGTTACCTTTCGAGGCGGCTGCCATGAGGGCCGTGCCCTTGAAGGCGTCGGGCTTGTTGACCTGGGCCTTGTACTTTACCAGGGCCTTCACCAGCTCCAGGTTGCCGTTGCCGGCGGCCGTAATGAGGTAAGTCGTCGGGAAGCCGGGGACCAGCTCGATGGCCGCATTCACGTCGGCGCCGGCTTTGAGCAGGGCTTCCGCGTCGGCGGGCTTGTTTTTCACGACGGCCGTGTACAGCTCTTTGCTCGGCGACTGGGCGCAGGCGGCCGAAGCCAGGCTGAGCAGAAAGACCAGCAGGAAAAAACTCTTATTCATCGAGTTAGGAGAAATCAGCGTAAAAGGAAGGCGGCAAAAATACAAAAAGCTCCGGATGTAACCATCCGAAGCTTCGTATAAATTTGCCGGGCTAGCCAAAAACCTTCTAGCGGACGGCTACCGGCTCGGCGGCGGGCGTAAGTGCAAATGCCTCGGCCAGCAGCTCGTAGGAGCGAAGCCGGTCGGCAAAATCGTAGGTGATGGTCACGGCTACCACTTCCTCAACCCCGTACTGCTGAGCTAAGTCGGTTATCTGCTCTTTGAGCTGGCTGGGCGTGCCGCTGATGATACGCTGCCAGTTGTAGGCCAGGCGCTCCTGCTCGGCGGCCGAATATTGGTAATCTTTAATTTCTTCGTAGGGCGGCATCTGGGTGCGCTGCCCCTGCTCTAGGCGCAGCATTTGCACGGCCAACGACTGGTGCAGCTGCCGGGCTTTTTCCTCGGTTTCGGCGCAGAGTACAAAAATAGCTACGTTCGCCAATGGTTTTTGCAGGTGCTCCGAGGGCTTGAACCGGTCTTGGTACATGCGCACCATCTGGGGCCCGCCTACCGGGTTGATGAAGTGGGCGAAGGAAAAAGCCATGCCCAGATAGGCCGCAAACAGGCCGCTTTGCCCGCTGGAGCTCAGAATCCAGGGCTCGGGCACGGTGGTAGCCAGGGGCGTCGCCTTCACTTTTTCCTGAATGGTGTCGGGCTCTGCGGTGTCGGTCAGGTAGCGGCTCAGATCCATGAGCTGCTCGATGAAGTCGGACTCGGTGAAGCTGTTCGCCGGGTTCAGTACCGAGGCCGTCAGCCGGTCGGAGCCGGGGGCGCGGCCGATGCCCAGGTCGATGCGGCCCGGAAACAGGGTTTCGAGCATGCGGAAGTTTTCGGCCACCTTCAGGGCGCTGTAGTGGGGCAGCATCACGCCGCCCGAGCCTACCCGTATCCGCTGGGTGATGCCGGCCAGGTGGGCCATCAGCACTTCCGGCGTCGAGCCGGCCAGCGTAGGCGTGTTATGATGTTCCGACACCCAGTAGCGGGTGTAGCCCAGGCGGTCGGCCAGCTGGGCCAGCTCAATGGTTTCCAGAATGGCCTGGCGGGCCGTGCCGCCCTGCCGCACCGGCGACTGGTCGAGGATGCTCAGGCGAAGAGGGGTATTGCTCATAGTCAGTTGCAGAAATAAGGCGGCGCCGAACGGGCGCCGCCGGGTGTTTTCTGCCAGTAAAACCAACTCTGGCCCCCAGTAGTTTCGGCGGCCTACTTAGCTCCCTGCGTGGCCAGCACCGGCTGGGACTTCACGGCGTTGGACGTGCGCAGGGGCAGATCCGGCACGAACAGCGTGGCAATCCAGCCGCAGAGCACCAGGCAGAGCGTGCACAGGTACACCCGCGAAATGGCGTGGGTGAAGGCCGCGCGCACCGCGGGCGTTGGCGGCGCCAGGGCCACGGTGGCCGGCGCGCCTTCAATTGCTAGCTCCGTGGGGGCCGCGGCCGGGGCGGGAGTCGGGGGCAGGGTCTGGGCCAGGCTCATGGTCAGCACCGTGCCGAGCAGGGCCGCGGCCACCACGCCTCCGATCTGCCGGAAAAACTGGCTGGCCGAAGTGGCTTGGCCGGTCAGGCGCGGGTCAATGGCGTTCTGAATAGCCAGGGTGTAGAGCGGCATGCAGGGACCCAGACCCAGGCCACAGAGCAGCACGTAGAGCAGCACCTGCTCGTAGGAAACCGTGGGCGGCATGGTCGCCAGCAGGGCCTGGCCGGAAAGTAAGAGCAGACCGCCGGCCAGCATCCAGCGCTTGTAGTGCCCGAAGCGCGCCACCATCTGCCCGGCCAGCATCGAGCCGCCTACCACGCCCAACGACAGCGGAATCAAGCTCAGGCCGGCCCGGGTGGCCGATACGCCCAGCACGTTGACCATGAACAGGGGCTCGAAGATGACGATGCTCAGAAAAGCGCCGCCCAGCAGAAACGTCGCAATGTTGGCCGCCCGGAATACCGGATTCCGAAACAGCGTCAGGTCCAGAATGGGGTTGTCGGACCGCAGGGAGCGAAGCACGAACAGCAGCAGCAACAGCAGGGCGGCGGCAAACAAGCTCAGGGTGAGCGGCGCAGTCCAGCCGTGCTGGGTTTTGTTGAGCTGCAGGCCCAGCACCAGCGGCACCAGGCCGGCCATCAGCAGCAAGGCCGATAAATAATCGAGGGGCTTGTGCTGACCCCGGGGCCGCAGGCGCGGCATGCGGCCCAGAATAAACCACAACGCCAGCAAACCCAGGGGCAGATTGACGTAGAACACCAGCCGCCAGCCCGCAATGCCGGGCAGCAGGCCCGAGCCGTGGTCGGTGAGCAAGCCGCCCAGAAACGGCCCCAGCACCGAGGAAAGCCCGAACGTAGCCCCCACGTAGCCCTGGTACTTGCCCCGCACGGCGGGTGGAAACAAATCGGCAATGATAATGAAGGCCATAGCCAGCAGACCCGCCCCGCCCAAGCCCTGCACGGCCCGGAAAATAATCAGCTGGCTCATCCCGTCGCCCAGCAGCGGCAGGGAGCCAAACTCGCCGGCCAGCCCGCACAGCGCCGAGCCCACCAGGAAAATTAGAATGGCCGTGACTTCGATGTTGCGGCGCGAGTACATGTCGGCCAGCTTGCCATACACCGGTACCAGGGCCGTGCTGGCCGCCAAATAGGCCGTGGCCACCCAGGCAAACCGGTCGAAGCCGTGCAGCTCGGCCACGATGCGCGGCAGGGCCGTGGCCACGATGGTTTGGTCGAGGGAGCTCAGAAACAGCGCCAGCAGCACACCCGCCAGCGTCAGCATCCGGCTGCGCTGGGTTAGATTTTCGGTCATGGGCCGAATGTACGGCAGATTTGCCTGCGGGGTACAACTTGGGGCGCGGCCCGGGGCTAAGGGTCTGAAAGCGCGGGAAGAAAAGCGCCCGGCGCCCGCCGGGCACAGCGGCGGGCGCCTATCTTTGCCGCCTTCTATGGAATTTCTCGATGGTACCCTGGCGCTGCTCTGCGCCTTCGCGCTGCTGGCCGGTTTTATTGATTCAATCGTGGGGGGCGGCGGCCTGATTCAGCTGCCGGCCATGCTGCTGCTGCTGCCGGGCGTGCCGCTGCCCACGGTGCTGGGCACGGGCAAAGTCTCGTCGGCGGCGGGCACGGCGGCGGCCCTGCGGCGCTACATGGGGCAGGTGCCCATCCGCTGGCGGGCCGTGGGCGTGGCGGCCGTTACGGCCGGGGTATTTTCGTTTGTCGGGGCCCGGCTGGTGAGCCGGCTGCCCGCCGAGCTGATGCGGCCCCTGGTGCTGGGCCTGCTGGTCGTCATTGCCATCTACACCTTCTGGCGCAAGGAGTTTGGCTCGATTCACGCCCCGCGCCTGCCCGAGCGCAAGGAGCCGTTCTACGGGGCCCTCATCGGGCTGGTCATCGGTTTCTACGACGGCTTTTTCGGGCCCGGCACCGGCAGCTTTCTGCTGTTTGCCTTCGTGGGCCTGTTCGGCTACGACTTCCTGAGCGCCTCGGCCTCTTCCAAGCTGGTAAACGTGGCCACCAACCTGACCAGCCTGGCGTATTTTGCTTCCACGGGCCACATCGTCTGGCACATTGCCCTGCCCATGGCGGCCTGCAACATGCTGGGTTCCACGCTGGGAGCCCGCCTGGCGGTCCGCAAAGGCGTCGGCTTCGTGCGGGTGCTGTTCCTGGTGGTCGTGTGCGGACTTATCCTGAAGCTGGGCTGGGAAACCTTCAAGGCCTAGCAACCCGCCCGCTTCCTCTATAGCATACCTTGCAGGTCGCTGAACTGCCCGAGGCGGGCGTCCCACTCGGGCGCTTCGCCGAAGCCGTAGGCGGCAAAAATGAACGGCACGGCGTTGGCCCGGCTGGCCTGGTAGTCGCCGTCGGTGTCGCCCACGTAGGCCGGGGCTTGCAGCGCATACCGGGCAATAATTTCGCGGACGTTGTCGGCTTTGGGCAGGCCTTTGGTACCGAAGCACTGGTGCCCCTCGAAGAAGTGGCCCGTGCCGCTGTGCTCCAGAAAAGCCTCGATGTAGCCCGTCTGGCAGTTGCTGACGATAAACAGCCGGTATTGCTGGGCCAGATACGCCAACGTTTCCCGCAGTTGCGGGTAAGGCCGTCCGCCCTGCTGCCGGGCGCTGGCCAGCTCTTCCTCGGCGCAGATCAGCCGGAACTCTTCGCGCTGCCCGGGGCTGAGGTAGGGAAAAAGCCGCTCGTACACCACCGGGTAGGGCTGGCCGGTCACGGCGCGCACGGCGTCCAGGGTAATGTCGGTAGTCACGTAATCGACCCGCCGCCGGGCCCGGCGGAAGCCTTCCGTTACGGTGGCCGTGGCGTCCCAGAGGGTGCCGTCGAGGTCAAAAATCAGGCTGTCTAAAACGAGCGGCATGCACAAAGAGTAAGTGAGCAAAAAGCGCGTGGGCCACGCGCTGACTGCCTGCCTAACCCCGGCCCGGTCCGTTTTGTTGAACCCGGACCCGATTTCGCCGCCCCCGCTCAGGCCGGCTGGCCGGCATCAGGAGGCTCCCAAACGAAAGCGGGGCGGCCTTCTCAGACCGCCCCGCCACCCGGAAAACAGGCCGGAATTTATTCGTCGCGGCTGGGCAGGCCGGGCACGCCGTTGCCCTGGCTGCCGGTGGCCGTGGGCACACCCATTTTCTCCTCGCGCTTGCGCTGGTACTTGGCAAACTGATCCGGGGCCAGCACGTCTTTCAGCATCGCTAGGCGCGACTGGCCGATGTCGTCGACCACCGCGTTGAGCTTGCGCACGTCGCCGCGGTACTGCAGGCGGGCCGTTTCCACGTTGCGTACGCTGGTCAGGTTGATCTGACGCACTTTCTCGGTCTGGGCCGGCGTCAGGTTCAGGGCCTGGCGCATGTTGTCGGTGAGGGCCGTGGCTTTGGCGTCCACTTTCTCGGCCGAAGGCGTGGGCACGGGCTTGGCCGCGGCGGGCTTACCGGGGGCCGGGGCCGGGGTCTTGGCCTTGGTTTTCACCGTGGTGCCCGCCACTTCCGTCTTGGTTTTAGACTTAGCCGGGCCGGTTTGGGCGTGCAGCGCGGCCGGCAGGAACAGGGCCGCGGCCAGCAAGGACTTCTTCATCATCGTCGTCGGGAACATCGGGGCAAAAAGGCAGGTAGTAAGAAAGCTAAGAACCTTGCCGGTGTAAAGATGGTGCCAAAAAGGACACGGTAGACGCTGGAAACGTTGCGGCCGGTTATTTTCTTGCCCGGCCGGGCGCGGCGTGTAACCTTTCCGGGCGCTTTGCTTACAAGCAAGTATGAAGCGAGAAACCCGAAACAACTGGCTGACGGCCGTCGGCGTGGGCGCCCTGGTGGCCGCCGCATCCTTGTGGAGCAACCGCCGCGGATTTTATGACCTACAGGGCCGGGTCGTGCTTATTACTGGCGGCTCGCGCGGCCTGGGCCTGATTCTGGCCCGGCAGGCGGTGGCCGAAGGAGCCCGCGTGGCCATCTGCGCCCGCGACGCGGCCGAGCTGGAGCGGGCCCGGCAGGAACTCACCGCCGACGGGGCCGAAGTGCTGGCCCTGGCCCGCGACCTGACCGATGCGGCCGAGGTTCATTCGCTGGTGGCCGAGGTGCAGCAGCAGCTCGGGGCCATTGAGGTGCTCGTCAACAATGCCGGCATCATCACGGCCGGCCCGCTCGACCACACCGACCTGCGCGACTACCAGGACTCGATGGATACGCACTTTTGGGCCCCGCTGCACGCCATGCAGGCCGTGCTGCCCGGCATGCGGCAGCGCGGCGAAGGCCGCATCGTCAACATTGCCTCCGTGGGCGGCAAGGTGGCCGTGCCGCACCTGGCGCCGTATTGCGCCAGCAAATTCGCGCTGGTGGGTCTGTCCGAAGCCTTCCGGGCCGAGCTACTCCAGCAGGGCATTCTGGTCACGACGGTGTGCCCCGGCCTGATGCGTACCGGCAGCGCCCGGCACGCGCTGGTGAAAGGCCAGCACCAGAAGGAATACGCCTCGTTCATCATTGCCGACTCCCTGCCCGCCTTCACCCTCGACGCCGACAAGGCCGCCCGCCAGATCTGGAACGCCTGCCGCCGGGGCGACGCCGAAATCATTCTGGGGCTGCCCGCCAAGCTGCTCTCGGGCCTGCACGGCCTGCTGCCCGGCACCACCAGCGACCTGCTGGGCTGGGTAAACCAGGTGCTGCCCAGCCGCACCGGCGAGCTGGGCAACGAGCGGCGGCCCGGCTATGAAAGTGAGTCGGCAGTGTCCCGCTCGTGGCTGACGGCGCTGACCCGCAAGGCCGAGCGGGACAATAATGAGTTGAGCAACAACTAAGGCCCGGCGCCGGCCCCGCGCAAAAAAATACGCCTCCCTTCCGGCTGGAAGGGAGGCGTATTGGCAATAATGAACGGTGGGGTAAAGCGTATTAGTGCCCGAAAACCGACGTGTAAGTCGTCACGGGATTGGTGCCTTCCGAGTGGTTGAGGCGCAGCGTGGTCGGGGTCAGCTCGGCAATGGCGAAGCGGCGAACCACGTTCTCCTGGCGAACAATCAGCGAGTCGCCTTTGGCGCTCAGCTGCCACGCGCCGCTGAGCAGCTGGGGGCTTTGGTCGGTGGCTTTCAGCGAGCCTTCACTCACGCTGTAAGCCCCGCCGCTCTTGTAGTCGATGACGTTGTCGCGCAACGACGGCTTCAAGCGGGCAAACATGCTAACGGTCGGCGTTTCAGGCGAACCAGCCGTCACGGTGCGCGAGGTCAGGTCCGTCAGCTTCCAGCTGCCAGTCGAGAGCAGCTCCGTGGCCGATTGGGATTTCACAGCTGCAACTTCCTGAACAGGCTCCGCTACTTCATCCAACTCTTTATTACAGGCCGCCATCGACAGGGTGGCAGCCGCCAGGCTCAGGAAAATGGGCAGTTTCTTCATGAAAACGACAATTTGGTGAGTGAAACAACACGCAAAAACGCGTAGTAGCCGTGAGGCATAAGCAATGATTTTTTCTTTCCAACTTCACATTTTCTTCTCCGCTCCCGCTTTGAAGATGTGGACCTAACTCAAAGGTAATACACTTGGTTCAGACTTTCGCGGAAAAAGACAATTATTCAAACATTATATAGACAAAGTTATACTCGACAAATCAAACATAAGATTTTGTGCTTCAACTATGTAGTATACAGAAAAACCCTTCCTATGGTGTCATAAGAAGGGTTTTTGATAAGGTGAATAGTATTATTCTGTCTCGGTCGGAACGGGCTGGCAGCGCGGACAGATATACGTAGCCCGGCCTCCAACATAGCTTTTTGCTATATGTACCTTCGGGTGGCGCGGGCAGAACAGGTGCTGCTCGGTGCCGGGCGTGGCCGAGGTATCCCACTCGCGGGCATGAATCAGGAAGGAGGCCGGGAAGTGGCGGTACGTGGCCTCGTGCCCGATGGCCGTACTCAGCACCAGCTGAATAGCCTGCTCCAGGGCTTTGAACTCCTTCGCCGTAAGCGTATTGGCCCGCCGCTCCGGGTGAATTTTGGCTTGGAACAGCACTTCGTCCACAATCCAGTTGCCCAGCCCCGCCGTCACGCTCTGATCCAGTAGTAAGGGCTTGATAAACATCTTCTTGGATCCCAATTTCTGCTGCAAGTGCGCCGCCGTCACGTCCAGGGCATCGGGACCCAGCTTTTTGGCCTGCTGGTAGCTTTCCACGCTGGCCGCGTGGCGGATGCGGCCAAACTTGCGTGGGTCGATGAAGGCAATGCGCAGCCCGGTGGCCAGGTGCAGGGCCACGCGGGTGAAGCGGGGCGCGTCGTGGTCGTCGCGGTAGGCGCCCACGTCGCCGGTCATGCCAAAGTGCAAAACCAGGGCCGAGCCGTCGCCGAGCTCCAGAAAGCAGTTTTTGCCGAGGCGGCGGGTGGCCGTCACGCGCTGGCCCACCAGGCGCTGGCGCAGCGTGTCCTCATCGGTGCCGAGCACGTGGGCGTCGCGCACTTCCAGGGCCGTAATGGTTTGATCTACGATAAGCTCGTCGAGAAAACGACGGTAGGTTTCTACTTCGGGCAATTCGGGCATACGGGGCAGATAGAAGGTTAGCGGGCCCGGCAGCGTGGTGGCCGGGCCCGTTCTCTAAACACCCGCCGGCCCGCCGGAGTTGCGCTCCGGCTCCGCTTTCCGGCCGGTTTACAGCGCCAGCCGGCCCTCCACCACGACCACGCCCTGCCCACCGATGGTCACCGACTCAATGGCTTCGCGGGGGCCGGCGATGCTGACGTGCACCGTGCCGGCCCGGCCCAGCCAGTGGCCCTGCTCGGCCACGAACTCGGGCTGCGGCAAATAGCCGTGGTGCCACAGGTAGGCCGCCATGCCCCCGGTCGCCGAGCCCGTCACGGGGTCTTCGGCAATATCGGGTGGGGTGCCGAAGTGGCGGGCAAAAGTGTGGCCGGCCGCCGTAGCCCCGCCCAGGCAAAACAGGTGGGGGCTGAAAAAGTCGCTGCTGGCACGGTAGCGGGCAAAGGCTGCCGCGTCGGGAACGTGGGAGCGGCGCAGCGCGGCGTGGTCGCGCAGCAGCAGCATGAGCTGGGGCGTGCCCGTACTGACGGTTTGCACCAGGGAGCCGGGCAGTAGGTCGTCGGGGGTGAGGCCAAACAGGGGCAGCACCACGGCCGGGTCGTGCACGGTGCCGAACACGGGCCGGCGCTGGGTCATCAGCACCTGGGCCGGCTGGCCGTCGGCGCAGGGCTCTACGGCAATGTCGATGGGGCCGTGCAGCAGCTCCAGCTTCAACTCGGTGCGGCCGGTCAGGGGCAGGCGGCCGGTGTGCAGCAGCGCCGTGATGGTGGCAATGGTCGGGTGGCCGGCCAGCGGAATTTCCTCGGCGGGGGTGAAGTAGCGCACCCCGAACCCGGCCGTGGCCGAGCCGCGCACGAAGGCCGTTTCCGACTGGTTAAACTCCCGGGCCAGGCGCTGCATGGCGTCGGCGGAAAGGTCGTCGGCGTCGAGCACCACGGCGCAGGGGTTGCCGCCCAGGGCGGTAGTCGTGAAGGCGTCGACGAGCAGGAAAGGATAGGTCGGCATAGCGGCAGCAGAAAAGTACGCCGTAAAGCTAGCATCTACCGGAGTGCCGGGCGGCAGCTCTGCCCTAAACAAAAAAGGCCTGCTCCCCGGGAGCAGGCCTTGTGGATGCTGAAGAAGCAGAGGCTAGGAAGGGTCGGAGAGCAGGCCCACCTGCTGCCCGCGGTTGTTGAAGACGCCTCCGTTGGCGCTGATGTAGAGGCGGCGGTCCTGCCCATCAACCAGAATGTAGGGGAAGCTGGCGCTGTTGGAGCGCGTCACGCGGCCTACTACCTGGCCGGTGCCGGAGTTGTTGAGCATGCGCACCACGTTCAGGCGGCTGGTGAGGTAGTAGCGCTCCTCGGGGTTGTCGCGGAAGACAATCTGGCCCACCACGTTCAGCGGGGCGACGGTGCTGGACACGCTACGGACCGGCGTAGGCCGGCTGGCAATGGCTACCGGGGCCGAAGACGGCGCGGCGGTGCGGCTGCTGGCCAGAATCTGGGTGTTGGCCTGCTGCCAGCCCTTGCCGATGGCGGCCAGGCGGGTCGAGCGGCCGGGGTGGGTCGGCGAGGCTTCCTCATCCGACACGACGGCCATTGCGGCCTGGGCTTCGGCCAGACTGGCGCCCATCTTGCGCAGCACGAAGCCCGAAAACTCGTCGGCTTCCAGCTCATCGGCGGGCTGGGAGCCGCCGGGACGCAGGGTGTGGCCGTTGAGGTGATGGCCCATTTCGTGGGCCAGGATGCTGGTGCCGGCCCAGTCGGTGCGGCCGGCCCGGTTCACGGAAGCCACGAACTGGGGGTTGTAGAGCAGGAAGCGTTTGCCGTTATACACCACGGCGGCGGCATTCTGCACCTGCGGGGTGGCTTGCAGCTCGAAGCGGGGCTTGAGGCCGACTACGTCGGTGATGTCGCGCAGCACGTCGCGGCTGCCATTTTGGGCCGAAGCGGAGGTATTGACGAGCAACCACCCGGCAAGCATCAAACCTGCGAAGCGGCGGAACATGCGGAAGTGGGTCATGGAAAAATCCTTAGGGCTGATAAACGCAATAAGTCAAGAACCCTGCCGGAAACAGATGATTGACAGCGGGGCGCAGGGTTATCAGTACAACGCAAACCCGGGCGTTTTCGTGCTTGGCCCAGCCAGAAATCCGGCGGCCGGCCGCAGGGGCAAGCAAAAGAGCCGGCGGAGGCCCGAAAGGTTGCCCGGTCCTGGCTGCGGACCGGAAAATCGGACGCTTTCACTTAACCGGCGGCCCCGAAAAAAGCCCTTTGCCAGCGGATGGCAAAGGGCTTTCGGGCATGGGGCAGCGGGCCGCTGCGGTTAGGCTTTTTGGAGCTGCCGGGCTGCGGCCGGGGCGGGCCGTTCCCCGATTTGCTGCCGCCACATGGCGTAGTACAGACCTTTCTGGGCCAGCAGCTCGTCGTGGCGGCCCTGCTCGGCAATGTGGCCGCGCTCCAGCACGAAGATCTTGTCGGCGTGCAGGATGGTGCTCAGGCGGTGGGCAATCAGGATGGTGATGTGCTGGCGGGAACCGGACAGCTCGCGCACCGTGGTGCTGATTTCTTCCTCCGTGAGCGAGTCGAGGGAGGAGGTGGCTTCGTCGAAGACCAGCAGGGTGGGGTGGCGCAGCAGGGCGCGGGCAATGCTGAGGCGCTGCTTTTCGCCGCCCGACACTTTCACGCCGCCTTCCCCGATAACCGTGTCGAGGCCGAGGGGGGCGCGGGCCAGCAGGCCGTCGGCGGCGGCCTGGTGCAGGGCGTGCAGGCACTCCTGGTCGGTGGCGTGGGGGGCCACGAAGAGCAGGTTCTCGCGGATGGTGCCGGCGAAGAGCTGGGTGTCCTGGGTGACGAAGCCGATTTGCTCCCGGAGCTGGTCCAGGTCGAGGTCGGCACCGGGAATGCCGTTGTAGAGGATCTGGCCGGCCAGGGGCGGGTAGAGGCCCACCAGCAGCTTGACCAGCGTGGTTTTGCCCGAGCCGGACGGCCCCACGAAGGCAATGGTTTCGCCCAGCTTGGTTTCGAAGGAGATGCCGTCGAGGGCGGAGTTGGAGGCCGACAGGTGCTTGAAGCGCACCTGGTCGAAGGTCAGGGTCTGGATCTGGTCGATAACCTGCGGGTGGCTGGGCTTCACCTCCCGGGGCGTGTCGAGAATCAGCTGGTAATTGGCCAGGGAAGCCTCCGTTTCGCGGTAAATGTTGATGATGCTGCCCATTTCCTGCAAGGGCCCGAAGATGGCGAAGGAGTAGATGAAGAACGAGAAAAACTCGCCCGGCGTAATGAGCTTCTGCACCACCAGAAACACGAGCATAAGCAGAATCACGTTGCGCATCAGGTTCACGAAGGTGCCCTGCACGAAGGACAAGGACCGCAGGTAGCGCACCTTCTTGAGCTCCAGCTTGAGGATTTTCTCGGTGGTCGTGTTCAGGCGGGTCGTTTCCTGCTGGGCCAGGCCCAGGCTTTTGATCAGCTCGATGTTGCGCAGGCTCTCGGTGGTGGAACCGGCCAGGGCCGTGGTTTCGGCCACGATGGTTTTCTGGATAACCTTGATGCGGCGGCTTAGGAAAAAGCTCAGCGTGCCCAGCAGCGGAATCGTCAGGAAGTAGACCACCGCAATGGGCCAGTACACGCTGATGGCGTACCAGGTCACGAACAGAATGGCCACCAGGGAAATAAAGAGCACGTTGACGAAGCTCTGAATCAGGCGCTCCACGTCGGTGCGCACCTTCTGGAGCTTGCCCAGGGTTTCGCCCGAGCGTTGATCCTCGAACACCTGGTAGGGCAGATCCAGGGAGTGGCGCAGGCCGTCGGAGTAGAGCTGGGCCCCCAGGCGCTGGGTAATGACGTTGGTGTAGTAGTCCTGGAAGTTTTTGGCAATGCGCGACACCATCGCCACGCCCAGGGCCTTGAGCACCAGCAGGCCCGCCCCGCTGAGCACAAACGTCCAGAACGTGGGCGTTTGGGAGCTGCGCAGGGCCGGCGACACGTACCGGTCGATGATCTGGCGCAGAATGTAGGGGTCGAGCAGGGAGAACACCTGGTTGATAGTGGCCAGCAGCAAAGCCAGGGCCAGCAGGCCCCAGTAGTTGCGCAGGTAGCTGTAGAGAAGTTTCATGTGTGGGGAAAGCAGATTGGGGTAGAAAGCGGCGAGCGGGGCAATAAGTTTTCGGCCCGCCCCGCCCCGCCGGAGCAAGATACCCCTTCCCGGCTTCTATCCGGCCCCCGCGTGGCCGTCACCCCTTTTTTCTCCGTTCCAACTGCCCCCCAGTAAAGCGCCGGAGGCCCCTCCGGTACACGGGAGGCCCCTCGGCTGCACCAGAATGGCAATCTGTTGCACGGGAATGCCAATCCCGTGCAACAGATTGCCATTCTGGTGCACGGTTTTGCCATTCCGGTGCAGCAGATCGGCAATCCGGTGCACGGGAATGCCGTTCCGCTGCACAGATTCGTCATTCTGGTGCAGCAGATCGTCGTTCTGGTGCAGCAGATTGGCAATCCGGAGCAGCAGATTGCCATTCCGGTGCTTCCACCCGGCGTTCTGCTACTCACGCGCACCAAGTTGCTGTACTGCAACGGCGTTTCGGTGCTGCGGAGTGGGAATCAGGAGCTGCTGGGGCAGGAGTAGGGCTTGCCAGGGAAAGGCCCGGTCGTGCCGCGCCGCAACCGGCTTGCTTCGCCTGGCTCACACGGCCACGAAAAGCAGTAGCACCTCAGCACATTTCCCACATTCGCACAATTAACTCGTGGCTTCGCCGGCGGTGCTGGCCACCAGGCGGGTGCTGCCGGGCACCATCGGCTGCTCGGGGGGCAGGGGCAGGGCGTGCTGGGCCAGCAGGTGGGCAATAACGGGCGGCTCGGGCCCCGCGTGGAACTGCCGGGCCCGCAGCTTGAGCTCGGCTTCTTCCCGGCTCACGCCCCGCTCGTGCTGCTGGGCGTGTTCCTCCCAGGTTTCGACCATGAAGTACTCCACCAGCCGGGTCGGGTCGGCCAGGTCGGCGTAGGTGCCCACCCGGATGGCCCCCTCGCGGCGGCGAATGTCGGCCAGCTGGTCCATGATGAACACGAAGGCCTGCCGGTGCTCGGGCCGCACCTGGTAAGTGGTGGTGATGATGACCGGACCCTCGGTGGGCACGGGCTCCTGGGCCAGCACGGGTTCCAGGCGGGGCCGGGCGGGGGTGAAGTCGAGGGCCTCGCCGCTGCGCAGGGCAAAGCGGAACACCAGCAGGGTGCTCAGCAGGAGCCAGCCGGCCGCCCCGGCCAGGGCCCAGACGATGTCGACCCGCTCGGCCACGGCCCCCCACACGATGCTGCCCAGCGCCATGCCGCCCTGAATGGTGAGCAGGTACAGGCTGATGGTGCGGGCCTGCACCCAGCGCGGCACCACCGTCTGCACGCCCACGCTAAAGGAGTTGAGCACCAGCATCCAGGCCAGCCCCACGAGCGTGAGCAGGCCGTAGAGCAGCCAGTGGTTGTCGGCGAAGGCCAGGCCGGCCAGCCCGGCGGCAAAGGCCACGGTAGCCACGGTCACGCGCCAGTTGATGCTCAGATACTTGTTCAGGCGGGGCAGAATCACGGCCCCGAGCACGGCCCCCAGGCCCATGCAGGAGAGCAGCAGCGAGTAGAAAGAAGTCGGCTCGTGCAGGCGACGCACCACCACGGCCGGCATCAGGGCAAACAGGGCGCTGGCCCCGAAGGTGAAGCACACGCCCCGCATCAGGATGTTCTGGACCGGCGGGGCAAAGCGGGCGTAGCGAATCCCGCCCCGGATGGCGGCCACAATCCGCTCGGTCGCCAGGGGCGCGGTGGCCTGGGGCTCGCGCTGCCACTGCCACACCATATACATGGTAGCCACGAAGGAAATACCGTTGATCAGAAAGGCGGCCCCGGCCGAGAAGTAGCCGATAACCAGGCCGCCCAGGGCGGGTCCGAAGGCCCGGGCCAGGTTGAAGCTCACGCTGTTGAGGGCAATGGCCTGGGGCAGCTCGGCGCGGGGCACCAGCTCGGGCGTCACGGTTTGCCACACGGGGTTGTTCAGGGCCCCGCCCAGGCCCAGCATAAACGTAAGCAGCAGCAGCAGCCAGGGCGTGGTAAAGCCCAGCAGCGTGACGGTGGCCAGCACCAGGGCTGTGCCCGCCATCCAGGTCTGGGTGAGCAGCAGCATCCTGCGGCGGTCGACCAGGTCGGCCAGGGCCCCGGCGGGCAGGCTGAGCAGGAACACCGGCAGGGCCGAGGCCGTCTGGAGCAAGGACACCAGGATGGGGGAGGGTGTCAGCTCGGTCATCAGCCCCACGGCTCCCACGTTCTGCATCCAGGTGCCGATGTTCGACACGAAGGAGGCAATCCAGAGCATGCGGAAAAACGGAATCCGCAGGGGCGTGAAGGGGGAAGTGCTGGTCGGGGCGGCCGGGGTAGCAGGGGCAGTAGCGGGCATACGGTACAAACACGCGGAATAGCGGACTTGTCTGCCTACGTAAGCCGCGGGAAAGTGGTGAGGCGGTGAATGAGTGAATGGGTGAATGAGTGAATGAGTGAATGAGTGAAGTGGTTGTTCAACGCCCGGCGTGTCGTTGCGAGCAGCGCGAAGCAAGCCGCCCGCTGTAATGTGCGGAGCTTTCTTACGTGAAAAGACCGGACGCCTGAACCGTGTAACGCGAAGTTCCACTTCGCGAGGCGTTGCACGATGGTTGTGCAGCCGGCTCCAACGCCTCGCGAAGTGGAACTTCGCGGTACAAGCAAAAGCCCCTTACTCCGGCAGGAATAAAGGGCTTTCCGATAAAAGGCAGTTTGTCGCTAGCCGCAGACGGATGGCTCCGCAAGCCCGCAACGACCCAGACTGCGCCATTCGCGCCCGCCGAACATCAAACTCACTCATTCACTCATTCACTCATTCACCACCTCACCGCTACAGCCTGACGCCGATGCCGGGGCCGAGCAGGAAGAAGGGGCGGCCGGCGGAGAGCAGGTAGCCGCCGCCCAGGTAGAGGGGAAAGGTGAGCTTGGCGTCGCGGCGGGTGGGGTAGATGGAGCCCAGAATCACGACGCCCAGGTCGCGGTTGCCGCCGTTCTTGCTCAGGTCGAAGGCGTTGAGAGCCACGAAGCCGGCCCCGACTTTGTAGGGCCGCAGGCGGTTGATTTTCTCGGGGTGATAAAAGCTCAGCTGCCCCAGCATGGCCAGCGAAATACCGCCGAAGGACGTGTAGCTCGACTCGCCCTTGTACTTGGTGAGCAGGCCGCCGGGAAAGCTCACGTCGATGTCGAACTTGAGGCGGCGCTTGAGCACCAGCTCCAGCTTCTGAGTGAAGCCCGCTTCCTGGTACTGACTTTGGTTGTGGCGCACGGTGATGATGATGGTGCTCCAGTCGTCCAGATCGTAGGTTTTGCGCGAGCTGAGCAGGTTGTTGAGGCTGATGTTGCCCACCTGGCACTGCTTGTCCTGGTAGAAGGCGGCCCGCACCGAGTTGTCGCCGGGGCAGACCACCACGTTTTCCACGGTGCGCATCTCAATCAGCTCGCCCTTGGCGTTCTGGGTCCGGATGTCGAAGGTCAGGTACTGCTTGCCATAGAGCTGGCTCTCGGTGTCGATGCCGTTGGGGTTGAAGCTGAACACCACGTCGGAAATGGTCCGGTCGTAGAGCACCGGGCCGTTGAGGCGGTTAATCACCCGCGGGCTTTCCCCGAAGTTGACGGCCACGAAATCGAGCGGGTGGGGCCGCTGAAACTCCTTCACGGCCAGGGCGTAGCCCGTGGGCTGCCCGGCGTTGAAGATGGTAATGCGGCGCTTGTCGATGGTCAAGGGCACCTGCACGCGGTACACCACGGCCGCATCGGTGCGCACCGACGAGTCGGAGGGAATGACGGCCAGATCCTCGAAGTGGAAGCGCGCCTTCTGCAACGACTCACCCTCCAGGCGCACGTCCACCGTCTCGCCCGGGTTTACGCTCAGGCTCGAACTCCAGTCGCCGCCCCGGTGGCGCACCTGCACGCTGCTGATGGCCGTTTTGGGCGAGATGTTGAAGTTGGTAATGTACTTGGGCAGGTCGTTTTCCTTGATGTAGAGGTAACTATCGGCCTGGCGGTGGGTGTTGTAGACGCGCAGCCAGCACAGCACCCTATCGTTGGTCAGGTACTGGCGGGTGAAGAGCTCGGCCATCAGGGCACCGCCGGCTTCCTCCTGGTCCTCAATGCGGTAGGTGCGCTTCAGGTCAAATGTGCGGCCGTTGTCGAGGATGATTTCCACGCCCTTGCGGCGCGAAACGTCGTCCATCGTAATTTCCTTTTTATCCACGCTCAGAAAACGCAAGCGGCTGGCCTTCACCGTAAACTCCTGGCGCAGCGGGGCCAGGGCGTAGGTCAGGCGGCGGTTGTTGTCGGTGAGGAAGGGCCGCTCGGTCTGGGGCCGCACCGTGAGCAGGCGGGTGCCCAGCGCGTTGGGCACCACGCGCAGGCGCAGCTGCCCCTTTTCCTGCACGATGCGGTAGTCGATGTCCTGGCCCTTGGTCCACTCTGAGGAGACGCGGATGTTTTTGGGGGTGTTGCTGCTCAGGTCAAACACCTTTTCCTCACCCACGAACAGCTCCGTGTCGTTGGGCTTAAACTCCAGCGTAGTGCGCGTGACGGGCAGCAGGTTCACGGTTTGCACCAGAGCCGGGCGGCCGGCGCTGTCGTTGGCCTGGGTGAAGGTGAGCTGCAGAAAGCGGGCCGCCGGCAGGTCCTTAAAGCGGATTTTAGTGCGGTAGTACTGCGTGCCCACGGCCGTGATGGAGTCGAGTAGCACGAAGTCGGCGGAGCGGCGCAGGCGCAGCGGGGCCTTGCTTTGCCACTGCGTCGGGAACAGCTGCAACTCGGCCGTTTCGTCGTCCTGGCGGTAGTAGAAGTACAGGTTTGGCTCGCCCTGCACGGCGATGGTGTTGCGGCTCAGGGAATAGCGCACGGTGTCGGTGCGCAGCGTCAGCTCGCGCAGCAGGGGCGGAGTAGAGGGGGCCAGCTGGGCCCGCGCCGACAAGGATAGGCATAGGAAGGCGGCCAAGCTGGGGAGCCAGCTAAAACCCGGAGAAAAACGCACGGGGCACTGCATCAGAAGTGAGGGGAGCGGGAAAAACGGCAATTCGCTTTCCGGTTGAGCCCGCAAAGGTAGTAGCTACCGAATCCTATTGCGGCCGGTTCCGTCCAATTTTCTCAGTTTTTCTTGGCCAGCTCGGCGTGCGGGGCGGGCTGGGCGCGGTGCTTGTCCCACCACACGTAGGCCCCGAACAGCACCAGGCTGATGCCCGACACCCACCACAAACCGGTTTTGAGCCGGTCACTGTCTTCGCCCAGCCAGGCCAGCAGGGCAATCAGCGGCGTCACGCCGGCCACCGTGGCCAGAATAAAGCGCCCGTAGCCCAGCCGCGCCACGCCGGCCACGAAGCTCACCGCGTCGTCGGAGAGGGCGGGGGAGAGCCGGGCAATGATGACGGCCCAGGTGCCGTAGCGCTGCACTTCCCGCACCATTTTCTGCTCGCTCTTGCGGCCGATCAGGCGGCTGATGAACGTCTCGCCGGCCGAGTGCCCAATCCAGTAGCCCACCGACGAGGCCACCACCACACCCGCCAGCGCCAGCCCCGAGCCCCACCACGGTCCGTAGGCCAGGATAGCCACCAGAATCAGCAGCACCACGTTCACCACCACCAGAAACATCTGCAGCACCATGGCCGCCACAATCACGACCGGGCCCCAGTAGCCGAACTGCGTAATCCAGGCCGATACTTTTTCCTGCTCCCCGCTTTTGAGCACGGCAAAGGCCTCCTTAACGGTCGTCTGGAAAGCAGGCCACAGAAAATAGCAGGCCACCAGGACCAGCAGCAGCCCCCCGGCCAGGTAGAGCGGCAGCCGGCTGGCGGTACGACGGGAAGCGGAAGCGGGGAAATCAGCCAAAAGGAAAACGCACTAGGGTGAAACGAGCGGCACCATTGCTACCACGCGGGGCGCTCCGCAGGCTGTACGCAGCCCCCGGCGCGCGGTTGGGGCCCGGGGCTAGTCTACCAGCTAACCACCGTGCTTTTGCGCGTGTGGGCCGCCGCGGGCGTAGCGGCCCCGGGGGCGGCCTGGCGGCTGTAAGCACCGCCCGCCGGTAACCCTACGGCCGGGTTTGGGGTACATCATCGGCAGCGGCCGCCCAACCATACGCGGGCGGCCGCTGCCCCTATGAGCACCCGCCACACCTACGACCTCGGCGTTATCGGCAACTGCGCCTACCTGGCTTTGATTCGACAAGATACCAGCGTGCAATGGCTCTGCTGGCCCCGCTTTGACAGCAGTTTCGTCTTTGGCAGCCTGCTCGACACCCGCAAGGGCGGCGAGTTCAGCATCAAGCCCGCCGAGGACGCCGCCTTCAACACCCGGCAATACTACCTGGAAAATACCAACGTGCTGTGTACTGAGGTAGAAAGCGCCGAGGGCCGCTACCGCGTCACCGACTTTGCCCCGCGCTTCGCCCAGTACGACCGTAACTACAAGCCCCTGATGTTTATCCGCAAGCTGGAGCCGCTGGAAGGGCTGCCCCGGGTGCGGGTAGTGTGCGAGCCGGTGGCCGACTACGGCCAGCAGCAGCTCACGCGCCGCCGCAGCTCCAACCACATTGCCTTCCTGGGCATGGAAGAAGAGATGCGCCTGACCACCGACATTCCCCTGACCTACATTCTGGAGCAGGAAGGCTTCGTGCTGACTGAAACCCGCTACCTGGTGCTCACCTACGGGGCGCCGCTGGAGGCGGCCCTGCACAGCACGGCCGAGGAGTTTCTGCGCAAAACCGTGCAGTACTGGCAGCGCTGGGTGAAAAGCACCAGCATCGGCAACTTCTACCAGACCCAGGTGATTCGCTCGGCCCTGGCCCTGAAGCTGCACCAGTACGAAGACACCGGCGCCATCATTGCCGCCACCACTACCAGCCTGCCCGAAGCGCCCGGCAGCACCCGCAACTGGGACTACCGCTTCTGCTGGATGCGCGACACGTATTACATCCTGACGGCCTTCAACAACATCGGGCACTTCGAGGAGATGGAGCGGTATTTCCACTACATTGCCAACATCTCGACCAAGGTGCGCGACAAGTATCAGCCGCTCTACAGCATCAGCGGGGCCGCGCAGCTCACCGAGCAGGAATTGCCGCTGGAAGGCTACCTGGGCAATAAGCCCGTGCGCATCGGCAACGACGCCTACACCCACATTCAGAACGACGTGTACGGGCAGGTGCTCGTGGCTCTGCTGCCGCTCTACGTGGACCGCCGCTTCGTGGGAGCCGAGCGGGCCGACTCGGAAAAGATGATGTACGAGGCCCTGCGCCTGATTAAGGAAACCATGGACATGCCCGACGCTGGCCTCTGGGAGTTCCGCCACATTGCGCAGTACCATTGCTACACCTACCTGTTTCACTGGGCCGGAGCCCACGCCGCCCGCAAGGTGGCCCGCTACCTGGGCAACACGGAAATTGAGCTGATGGCCGAGGAGCTGACCCGCATTGCGGCCGGGAAAATCGAGGAGTGCTACGATGCCCAGCGGGGCGTGTACACCAACGCCATCGGCTCGCCCCACCTCGACGCCAGCGGCCTGCAGCTGATTCTGATGGGCTACCTCGACCCCAACTCCGAGCGGGCCCGCACCCACCTGCGAGAGCTGGAAAAGGAGCTGAAAACGCCCGAGGGCCTGTTTTACCGCTACCGCCACCCCGACGACTTCGGCACGCCCGAAACCACCTTCCTGATCTGCTCCTTCTGGTACGTGGAGGCCCTGGCCTGCGTCGGCCGCCTCGATGATGCGGCCCGCGAGTTTGAGAAGCTGCTGGGCTACACCAACCACCTGGGCCTGCTCTCGGAAGACGTGGACGCCAAAACCGGCTCCCAGTGGGGCAACTTCCCGCAGGCCTACAGCCACGTGGGCCTGGTCAACGCGGCCTACCGCATTGCCAAGCGGCTCGACCGGCCCAACTTCGTCTAGCGCGGCGGCCTTTCTTTGTCCTTTCCTTTCCCTGTTTTCCAACTTCTATGGCCCGTTTTACGAAGGCTGCGGCCGTGGCGCAGGCGCTGCAAAGCCCCCTGATTCCCGTATTCTACCACGCCGAGGAGCCCTACGCCCGGCGCGTGCTGCAGGCCTGCTACGAGGGCGGCGTCCGGCTTTTTGAGTTTACCAACCGGGGCCCCCACGCCTTCGACATCTTCGCCGATTTGCAGCAGTTCGTGGAAGCCGAGTATCCGGACTTGCTGCTGGGGGCCGGCACCATCTACACGGTGGCGGAGGCCGAAAAATTCATCAGCGCCGGGGCCGACTACATCGTGCAGCCCGTCATCGGGGCGGAGGTGGCGGCGCTGTGTCACCGGCAGGATCTGGCCTGGCTGCCGGGCGTGTCCACGCTCAACGAAATCTACCAGGCCGACCAGCTGGGGGCGGCGTTTGCCAAGCTGTTTCCCGCCGCCATGCTGGGCCCCGCCTACCTGAAAACCGTGCGGGCCCCGCTGCCCAAGGTGCGCTTTATGGCCACCGGCGGCATCGAGCCGGCCCCCGACACCGTGGCCACCTGGGTGCAGGCCGGGGCCACCTGCGTGGGCGTCGACTCGCGCCTGCTACCCACCGCCGACCCGGCCGCCCTCACCGCGCGGGTGCGGGAGTTGCTGGCCGCCATGCAGCCCCCGGCCGCGTAGGGGCCAGGGGCTTGCCGGCAACACCGGCCGACTAGGGAATTTCCCTGTTTTTCTGCCGGCCTCAGGCTGAATCAGATGTATTTGCGGCTAGCTTTGAAGCGGCGGTTACTTCCCGGGTCGGACGTAGCTGCCGCTTTTGCTGTATTCATGCTTGTTTCCCGGCTCCCGTGGTAGCTGCCGCCTGTTTTGCCTAGTAGCCGTTCCGGATTTCGTCCTTGCCTTGTCCTGCTGGCTTGCCTGGGGCTGCCTTTTTCGGCCTGCCGAAAAGCGCCCGGGGGGCCCTGCGACACCCGCGCCAGCCTGTACGGGCAATATCCGTTTCCGGTGGGCGTGGCCCTGCGCACCAACAAGCTGTACCCCGGCTCGCCTTACCAGGAGCTGGCCGCCGGACAGTTCAACAGCGTAACGCCCGAGTACGAGTTCAAGCCCGACGCGCTGCACCCCGCCCCGGCCGCGTACGAATGGGCCGCGGCCGATGCGCTGGCCGATTTCTGCCGCCAGCACAACCAGCGCCTGCACGGCCACACCCTGATCTGGCACCAGGCACTGCCGCGCTGGATAACGGAGTTTGCGGGAAGTCAGGCCGAGTGGGATGCCCTGCTCAAGGACCATATTCAGACCGTATGCCGGCACTTTCGGGGGCAGGTCAGCAGTTGGGACGTGGTGAATGAGGCCTTCGAGGCCGATGGCACCCTGCGCAGCACTATCTGGCTGCGGCACCTGGGCAGCGGCTACCTCGAAAAAGCGTTCCGCTACGCCCACGAGGCCGACCCCGACGCGCTGCTGTTCTACAACGACTACGACCTGGAGTCGAACCCGGTGAAGCGGCGGGCGGTGCTCAGCTGGCTCCAAGCCATGCGGCAGCGCGGCGTGCCGGTGCACGGCCTGGGCCTGCAGCTGCACATTTCCATTCGCCACCCCGAAAACAGCCAGCTGACCGAAGCCGTGCAGGCCGCCCGCCAGACCGGCCTGCGCCTGCACTTCTCCGAGGTCGACGTGGCCATCAATCCGCTGAACCAGGCGGTAGAACCTACTCCCGAGCTGTTGCAGCGCCAGGCCGACAAGCTCCGGTTTCTGGTGGGCCTCTACCAGCAGCTGCCCCGGGCCCAGCAGCACGGCATTACCTTCTGGGGCGTCGCCGACCCGGATTCCTGGATTCGCAGCTACTTCCACCGCGCCGACTACCCGCTGCTGTTCGACGACAATTACCAACCCAAACCCGCCTATTGCACCCTGGTCCGCCCCTGATGAAACGACTTTTACTTCTGCCCGGCACGCTGTGCTTCCTGCAGTCGGCTACGGCGCAGGTGGCCGTTTCCTATTTCCCGTTTCAATCGGTGCTGGGCGTCAGCTCCAACCCCGAGCGGCGCGTGTGGGCGGGCGTCACGGCCGAAACCAACACGTTCGTTGCCAACGTCAACGCGGAGGTGCAGGCCCTGGCCAACCTCAAAAGAGGGGAGTGGGTGAACTACTACGCCGGCCCAGGCGTGAATATCAACCCGGCCTCGGCCCTGAACGAATTGCCGCTAATCAACGGCTACACCCTCACCCTCGGCGCGCGCATCAAGCCCCTGCCGGCCCACCGCAACGTGCACGTCGTCTTCGAGCTGGCACCCTACACCAATCAGTACCTGGACAGCGGCTACCTGCGTACCCAGCTAGGGTTGTCCTACAACTTCCGACCCAAGGCAGAGCGGTAAAGGGCCTGCCTTGAGCCGGCAGATGGCCTTTTTCCGCGGCGGCGGCAAATGGCAGGCACGGCAACAGCCCTTCACTGCCGTAGCAGAAAAGGGCTGTTGGGGCTGTCAGGCGAAGTCACAGTAGTTTCCACGTTGGTGTAAGAGTGTAGAGACGCAATATTTTGCGTCTCGTCGTTGCACGATGGGAACCGTGCCATCTGGCATCGGACAACTAGTATCGTTCAACGACGAGACGCAATATGTTGCGTCTCTACTTCGTTCGCATACCCATACACTATCCTAAAAACTGCTCTGAAAAGAACGGCTGCCTGCTTCTACAGCAGCCTGCGCAGGATGCGGCGCACGTCCTGGTGCGACTTGATGTGGAAGCGGGCAAAGGAGCGGCCCGTTTCGCCCACCTTCACGGTGTAGGCCTCCTCGGGCATGGCCTGGAAGGTGTCCTCGTCGGTCCGGTCGTCGCCCAGGGCCAGGATGAAGTCGGCGGGGTAGGTGGCCAGCCAGCGGGCGGCGGCCGTGCCCTTGTGCACGCCGGCATTCTTGATTTCCACCACCTTGTTGCCCTCCAATACTTGCAGATCGGTGTTGGAAGCCATAAAGTTGAGGTGGCTCACCAGCTCCCGGGCCCGCACGTCGCCCAGGTCGGTATCGGCGCGGCGGTAGTGCCACACCAGAGAATATTCCTTTTCCTCGATAAATGACCCGGCGGTACGGCTCACCAGCAGCTCCATAATGGGCCGGATTTCGGTTTTCCAGCTGCTCGACATCGGCTGCAGCATGGCCCAGTCGTGGCCCTCGCCGGCCGCGCGCAGCCACACGCCGTGCTCGGTAATGAAATCCAGCGGCAGGTCGCCGAGCCAGCGAAACAGCGTGTCCCGGTCGCGCCCACTGATGATGACCACGCGGTTGCGCGGGTCGTTGCTCAGGGCCATCAGCAGCAGGCGCAGCTCCTCATCGGGGCGGGCGTGCTGCGGGTTTTTGGTGAAGGGCACCAGCGTTCCGTCGTAATCCAGAAACAGCAGGCGGCGCGGAGCCTGGTCGAAGTCGGCGCGCATCTGCTCCAGGTCGGCTGCGCCCAGCGTATCGGTAGCCAGCGTCTGCTGCTTGATTTTGATGTACGCCAGCCGGTCCATGAACAGCCGCACCCAGTGATACACGTTGTAGGTGCTCACCAGGGCCTGCATGTTGCTCATGCGCAGCAGTTGCTCTTCCTCGGGCATTACCAGGGCCTCGTGCATGGCCTCGGCCAGCTGCAGCGTATCGGTGGGATTGATGATCAGCGCGTCCGACAGCTCCCGGGCCGCGCCGGCCCGCTCGCTCAGAATCAGCACGCCCGGCAGCTCGCCCTTGCTGGCCACAAATTCCTTGGCTACCAAGTTCATCCCGTCGCGCATGGGGGTTACCAGCGCTACTTCGGCCAGGCGGTACAGGCCCGAAAGGTGCTCCAGCGGGAAAGAGCGGTAGAAATACTGAATGGGCGTCCAGCTGATGGTGCGGTAGTCGGCGTTGATGCGGCCCACCAGCTCGTCGATTTCCACCTTCAAAGCCCGGTACTTCTCCACCTGGTCGCGCGAGGGCACCACCAGCATCAGCAGCGTCACGCGGCCCCGCCACTCGGGGTAGCGCTGCAGCATCAGCTCGTAGGCCCGCAGGCGCTCGGCAATGCCCTTGGTGTAGTCGAGCCGGTCGATGGAGAGGATAACCCGGGAGTCGTTCAGCGCGTCGCGGTAGAGCAGCTCCGCCTCCCGCGCCTCCTCCGACTCGGCCACCTGAGCATACTTGTCGTAGTCGATGCCCATCGGGAAGGCATCGACCAGCACGCTGCGCTGGCCCACCTCAATCAGGCCGTTCTGGTTGGGGTAGCCCAGCAGCTGCGCCGCCGAGCTCAGGAAGTGGCGCATGTAGCCGTAGGTATGAAAGCCCAGCAAGTCGGCGCCCAGCATGCCTTCCAGCAGCTCGCGCCGCCAGGGCAGCACCCGGATCAGCTCGTGCGAGGGAAACGGAATGTGCAGGAAGAACCCGATGCTGGCCTCAGGCCGTTCCTGGCGCAGCATCTGGGGCAGCAGTAGCAGCTGATAATCATGCACCCAAATGGTGTCGTCGGGGCCGGCCAGGGCCAGCACGGCCTGGCAGAACTTGCGGTTGACGGTGACGTAGGATTCCCAGTAAGCCTGCTCATACACGGCGTGCTGGCTGAAATAGTGGAACGTGGGCCACAGCACCTCGTTGCTGAAGCCCTCGTAATAGTCCCGGATTTCATCCTGGGTCAGAAACACCGGGGCCATGCTGTCGTGGCGCAGCTCCTCGGTGACAAACTGCTGCTCGGCGGGGTCGTCAATTTCTACTCCCGGCCAGCCCACCCACACGTTGCCGTCGGCCCGGTAAATCGAGCCCAGACCGGTGGCCAAGCCCCCTTCGCTGGGCGTAAAATGTAAGCCTTCTTCCGTGCGTTGGGCCTTCGTTGGCAGGCGGTTCGAAACGATAATGGTACGGGACATAGGTATGCTACTTCGTGATTCAGTAGCTTGTTCTTACGGAAGAAAATCAGATTCCGCCCAAAAACTCCGGAAATATCCGCTGGCCCCGCTAACCGTTGAGGTTTTGCTTTTGGAGAATAAAACACTGAATGGCAATTAATTATAATATATAAAAAGCTTTATGTAATTAGTGGCTCAACCCTCGCCAGTGGGCCGGCGCTACACGGCGTTGCCGGCCAGAATCAGCTCGGCTTCGAGCAGCAGGCCCGCGCCCATCAGCAGGTCGTGTAGCAGGAACACTTCCTCCAGGGTAAACACGAATGCCTGGTAAGCTACCGGGCCGGGCAGGGTGATGCAGCGGCTGGCAGTATCCAGCAGGTGTGGGGCGTGCTGCCGGTAGAGCCCGGCCACCAGGTGGCGCCAGTCGGCTAGCTCATCGGCTTGCAGGCAGAGCGCCACGTTGCCGAAGTACAGGTGGAGGCAGCAGCCGCTGGGGCAGCGCGAAATGCAGCCGAAGTCGTTGTGGTGCAGATATTGGCGCATGGGATTCGGAGGAAAAAAGGTGAGTTTATTTGTTTAGACATTTTCTAAATAGTGACCAAAAGTAAGAATGAGCCTGGGTTTTGCAAATGTTATTTAGAATTAATTTAAATAATAGTTCAGGCTATTCTGCCCTCCCGAAGCGGCCACGGGTGGTGGTTGCCACCCCGCACCGGCAAGCCTGCACAGCGGCGGCTGGGCATTACCGAAGTTGGTAAAAGTCAATTGCAGCGGAGAGCGTCGCCGGAACGAAGAGGCAGCCCGGCAAGACCAGGTCCTACTTGGGGCCAGGCGAGGTCGAAACCGGCCGGCCGAAACCAGCTGGTGAGAACGTTCCCGGTAACGTTTGCATAGAAAATAGGCGGGCTTCTGCGGGGAATCCTGAATTTCCTCCAATCTTAACGAAAGGATAGGCTAAGCCTGGGTTTGGTCGTGTTCCTGGAATAGTATAATCGGCGGCGAAACTTATTTCTCGGGTTTCGCCCGGTTGCTTCCTTTCGTAGTCTGCTTTTCCCAACCCGGTAGACGTTAACCACCCGCTATGAACTTCTTCTTTGCCTCGCCGGCTGCCCTGGCTTTGCTGCTCACCAGCCCCGGCGCTACGGCGGCCGATCAGCCCCGGCCCAACCTGCCGGCCGTAAAGGCGCCCTCGTTTCGTGCCGACACCCTGTCGATTCTCAAGTTCGGGGCCGTATCCGACGGCCTGACCAAAAGCCCGGCCATTCAGCAGGCCATTGATGCCGCCGCCAAAGCCGGTGGAGGCGTGGTGCTGGTGCCCCGCGGCCACTGGCTAACCGCACCCATCGAGCTGCGCAGCAACGTGAACCTGCACCTGGCTACCGGGGCCTTCGTGCAGTTCAGCAACCAGCGCGCCGACTACCACCTGATCAAAACCAGCTGGGAGGGCGTGGACGCCGTGCGCAACCAGGCCCAGATCTACGGCAAGGACCTCACGAACTTCGCCATTACCGGCCGGGGCGTGTTCGACGGCGACGGGGGCACCTGGCGCATCGTAAAGAAAAGCAAGCTGACCGAAAGCCAGTGGAAGCGCCTGGTGGAAAGCGGCGGCGTGACCAACGAAAAAAAGGACACCTGGTATCCTTCGGCCTCGTCATTGAAGGGCGCGGCTATTCCGGAGGCGTTTTACCTCAAGCCGGGCAAGGAAGTGAAGGACTACGAGGACATCAAGGACTTCCTGCGGCCCGACATGCTGGTGCTGGAGCGCTGCAAGCAGCTGATGCTGGAAGGCGTGACGTTCCAGAACTCGCCGGCCTGGTCGCTGCACCCCATTATGAGCGAGGATATTACGGTGCGCGGCGTGACGGTGCTCAACCCCGAGTACGGCCAGAACACCGACGCCATCGACCTGGAGTCGTGCAAGAACGGCCTCGTGGAAGGCTGCACCTTCGACGTGGGCGACGACGGCATCTGCATCAAGTCGGGCCGGGATGAGCAGGGGCGCAAGCGCGGCATGCCCACCGAGAACTTCATCATCCGCGACACGAAAGTGTACCACGCCCACGGCGGCTTCGTGATTGGCTCGGAAATGTCGGGCGGGGCGCGCAACATCTACGCCTACAACCTGACCTTCATGGGCACCGACGTGGGGCTGCGCTTCAAGGCCGCCCGCGGCCGGGGCGGGGTGGTGGAGAACATCTTCATCAACAACGTGAACATGAAGAACATCGTGGCCCAGGCCGTGATTTTCGACCTCTACTACATGGCCAAAGACCCGGTAGCGCTGGTCGGCGAGTCGGCGGCCCCGCCGGTTATCAAGGCCGAGCCCGTGAACGAAGGCACGCCCCAGTTCCGCCACATCGACATCCGCAACATCACCTGCGACGGGGCCGATGTGGGCATTATGCTGCGTGGCCTGCCCGAAATGCCCCTGCGCGACATCGTCATTGAAAACGCCGTGCTGCAGAGCGACAAAGGTCTGGTGTGCATCGAGGCCGAGAACATCCGGCTGAAAAACGTGACGTTGCTGAGCAAGAATACCATGCCGGTGATGGAAGTGCAGAACAGTAAGGATATTACGCTGGACGGCATCAAATACGCGCCGGGCGCCACGCTGCTGATGCGCGTGACCGGCGACCGGGCCAAAAACGTGAAGCTGGCGAACACCGATACTAAGGCGGCCAAGAAAGACCTGGAGTTTGGCGACAAAGTTTCCAAGAAAACGGTAACCATTTCCAAGCTGTAAGAACCGTGAAAAAGCCCGTCTCCCTGCTGCTGAGCCTGTTGGCGCTGAGTGCCGCCGCAGAAGCTCAAACCGCTCCGGCCCCCAAGCCCATGTCGCAGCGCATGGCCGATTCTTTTATTGGCTGGCACCCCGACTCCATCCTGATTGGCACGCGCAAAACCGCCCGCTGGGACTACGAGCAGGGCCTGATGCTCAAGGCCCTGGAGCGCGTCTGGAACCGCACCGGCGACGCGAAGTACTTCACCTACATTCAGAAGGACCTCGACCAGTTTGTGCGCGAGGATGGCAGCATCCGCACCTACAAGCTCGAAGACTACAACCTCGACAACCTGACCACCGGGCACGCCCTGCTCACGCTGAGTCAGACTTCGGTGCCCAAGGCGGAGAAGTACAGCAAGGCCGCCCAGCAGCTGCGCAAGCAGCTCGACGGGCAGCCCCGCACCAAGGAAGGCGGCTTCTGGCACAAGAAGGTGTACCAGAACCAGATGTGGCTGGACGGGCTGTACATGGCCGAGCCGTTTTATGCCGAGTACAGCGCCGTGTTTAACCGGCCCGAGGGCTTCGACGACGTGGCCAAGCAGTTTGCCCTCATCGAAAAGCACCTCGTGGACCCCAAAACGGGCCTGATGTACCACGGCTACGACGAAAGCAAGGAGCAGAAGTGGGCCAACAAAACCACCGGCCAGAGCCCCAACTTCTGGGACCGGGGCATGGGCTGGTACGCCATGGCCCTCGTGGACGTGCTCGACTACTTTCCGCCCAACCATCCCCAGCGCCAGCAACTGATTAAGAACGTGCAGCGCCTGGCCCCGGTGCTGGCCAAGTACCAGGACGCCAAAACCGGCACCTGGGCTCTGGTCGTGGACCAGGCCGCGCGCAAGGGCAACTACGCCGAGGCCTCGGGCAGCAGCATGTTCGTGTACTTCCTGCAAAAGGGCGTGCGCCTGGGCTACCTCGATAAAAAATACGCCGACGTGGCCAAAAAGGGCTACGACGGCCTGATTAAGACCTTCGTGGCCGAGGAAAACGGCGCCCTGGCCTTCACCGGTACGGTGAGCGTGGGCGGCCTGGGCGGCAACCCCTACCGCGACGGAAGCTTCGAGTATTACCTCTCGGAGCCGCTGCGCAAAAACGACCTGAAAGGCGTGGGGCCGTTCATCATGGCCGCCCTGGAAATGGAAATTGCCGAGACCCTGAAAGTCGGGCAGAACAAAACCATCGGCCTCGACTATTACTTCAACAATGAGTACCGCAAAAGCGCCATTACCGGCCAGCCGGAGCGGTTTCACTACACCTGGGAAGACCGGATGCACTCGGGTTTCTGGCTCTGGGGCAACACCTTTCGCGACCTGGGTGCCAAAACCGTGTCGGTGCCCACGGCCCCCACGAAAGCCGCGCTGAAGGGCGTCGACGTGTTCATCATCGTGGACCCCGACACCAAGAAGGAAACGGCCAAGCCCAACTTCGTGACGGCCGCCGATACCAAGGTGCTGACCGACTGGGTGAAGGAAGGCGGCGTGCTGGTGCTGATGGCCAACGACACGGCCAACTGCGAAATCAGGCACTTCAACGAGCTGGCCAAATCGTTCGGCATTCAGTTTACCGACAAGAGCGTGAACATGGTGAAGGGCAGCCAGTTTGAGCAGGGCAAAGTGGCCCTGACGCCCGGCAACCCCGTCTTTCCCAAGGCCCGCACGGCCTACATCAAGGAGCTTTCGACGTTGCGCCTGCAGCCGCCGGCTACGCCCGTCATCACCCAGGGCCCCGACCAGATTATTGCCGTGGCCAGGCTGGGCAAGGGGACGGTCTTCGCCGTCGGCGACCCGTGGCTGTACAACGAGTACACCGACGGCCGCAAGATTCCGGCTGAGTACGAAAATTTTCAGGCGGGAAAAGACCTGGCAACCTGGCTGCTGCAACAGTCAAAACGCTGAGTCGGTAGCGCAAACCGGCCGTTGGCCTTGTGGTGAGGAAAGTTTCGGCTCGTTTCCGGCATCGGGAGCAGGCCGGGCCGCCGACGGTTGGTTTGCCTATTCCGCCAACATTATCCGCGCTGCCTGCCGCACTCCGCCCCGGGGTGGGCAGGCTTTCTGATTCTTAAACAGCACACCACTTGTGAAACATTATCCGTTTGCCGCGCCCACGGGCCGTAGTTCGTTCCGGCCCCGCCTCTCCGCCTTCACGGCCCCACTACTGGCCGCCAGCCTGCTGCTGGGCACGCTGGCCTGCGTTAAAAAGCCGACGGAGTCGGCCGGGAGCACCACTGCTGCGGGCAGTAGCGCCGTAGCCACCACGGCGAAAGCTGACTTCGGCTTAGTGGGCTTTGCCACCGAAAACGGGGGCACCACCGGCGGGGCGGGCGGGCGGCGCGTGACGGCCACGTCGTTGGCCGAGCTGACGGACTACGCCAAAAGCAGCGAGCCGCTCATCATTACCATCGGCGGCACGATTTCGGGCGGGGCGCAGGGTGCTTCCATCAACGTGAATTCCAACAAAACCCTGCTGGGCACGGGCGCGGCCGGGTTTCTGGAAGGCGTGGGCCTCAACATCAGCGGCAAGCGCAACATCATCGTGCAGAACCTGAAGTTCACGATGTCGACCGTGACCAACACCAAGATCAACGATGAAGGCCGGCCGCAGGTGGCCGTCAACGACGGGGACTGCGTGACCATTCAGGGCAGCAGCCAGAACATCTGGATTGACCACTGCGAGTTCTTCAACCTGGACCCCGTGGCCCAGCCCAACCAAGACCTGTACGACGGCCTGATCGACGCCAAGGGCGCCAGCGCCTACCTCACCATTTCCTGGAACTACTTCCACGACCACCACAAGTGCCACCTGATCGGCAACTCCGACAAGGACGCCGGCGACCGGAAAGTGACCTTCCACCACAACTACTACTCCAACATCACCGAGCGGGTGCCGGTCTACCGCTTCGGCACGGGCCACGCCTTCAACAACTACTACAAGCACGTGTACGGCACGGGCATCAACAGCCGGATGGGCGCCTGCCTGCGGGTCGAAAACAACTACTTCGAGGATACCAAGAACCCGGTGACGACCAAGAACAGCAGCGTGCCGGGCCAGTGGGACGCCGCGGGCAACGTGTATAAGGCCTGCACCGGCTCGCAGCCGGCGGCCAGCACCTGCTCATTTACGCCGCCTTACCCATATGCCGCCGTGCTGCAGGCCGCTACCCAGGTGCCGGAAACCGTGGTGCGGGGTGCGGGCGTTGGCAAGCTCTAGGCCCCGGCCGCCGGCAGAAACAACCGGGCCGGGCGCGTCGGCGGCCTTGCGTGTCGCCGGCGCGTCCGGCTGGCAACGTTCCCGGTAACGATTGCACAAATTAAATGCGGAGTCTGCTTCCCATTTCGTGCCTGCGGGTGCAAATTGAAACACATCAAGCCTGCCTTTTCGGACCGGCGGCTCGAACCAGCTCCACAAAATTCCCACACTAGTTTCCCTTCGGATATGAAGAAAAATCTACTCACCGGCTTTGCCCTGCTCACCGCCCTGTTCCTGTCGGAGCAGGCTACCGCCCAAACGGCTGGCTTCGCGCAGTGGCCCCTGACGACCAACAACCAGGACAACCCCGCCGTGCGTTCGGCCGGGCTGGCGGGCAACCCCGCGACCTTCAAGCGCCTGACGATTTCGGACGGGCAGGTGCCCACCGGGGCGGCGGCCTTCGCGCCCTACTCGGCGGCTACCGGGCAGGCATTTGCCGTGCTGGCTAATGGTGGTGGCTGGAGCTCCAACGCCACGCCTCCGGGCCC
This sequence comes from Hymenobacter aquaticus, assembly GCF_004765605.1. Classification (NCBI taxonomy): domain Bacteria; kingdom Pseudomonadati; phylum Bacteroidota; class Cytophagia; order Cytophagales; family Hymenobacteraceae; genus Hymenobacter; species Hymenobacter aquaticus. The sequence continues at coordinate 537,383 of NZ_SRLC01000001.1, forward strand.
GGGCGCCAACCCCCGCCGCACGTTCTACGAGCAGTTTACGGCCACCGCTTCGGCTGCTACCCGCCTCGACTCCGTGATTCTGGACGCCTCCATGCCCAGCACTGCGGCGGGTAAGATTGTGGTGATGTACTCGCTGAGCAACTTCACCGCCGACTCGGCCAGCATTACCGGCGCCAAAGGCCCGGCCATCAACAACTCGACCGTTATTCTGCCCGGCGGCGTGCTGCCCACGACCTCGAACGGCTCGTTCGGTTCCGGCACGGGTAGCATCTCCTCGAACGGGGCCGTGCTGCCCCAGTACGCAGCCGGCGGCGTGCCCAGCACCTTCCGCTTTGCCCTGAACGAAACCAGCGGCGTGACGCTGGCCGCGGGCCAAACCCTGACGGTGCGCCTGTACTTCGGTGCCGGCAGCTCCAGCGTAGGCCGCTACGTGCTCCTGAAAAACGTCACCTTCAAGAGCCGCCAGCCCGCGCTGGCTACCAAGCCGGCCGTGGCCAAGCAGGGCCTGAACGTGTACCCCAACCCCGCCCAGGAAAACCTGAAAGTGGCCCACCCCGCCGCCGTAAAAGGTGCGACGGTAGCCGTGTACTCGTTCAACGGTCAGAAAGTGGCCTCGTTTGCCGCTCAGCCCAACTCGACCAGCACCGACGTGCGCCTCTCGGCCCTGGCCGCCGGCATGTACATGGTCGAGTACTCGGATGGTCAGCAGCGCATCACGTCCAAAGTGGTGAAGCTGTAACGCTTACTTTTCCGGATAGTACCAAAACGCCGCCTGGCATAGCCGGGCGGCGTTTTGCTTGAGGGAGGCCCGTAGCAAAGGCCGGAAAAATTGAATCGGTAGCTGCCTGACCGTCGGGAAAAGCAGCTGATAAGGCATTTGCCGCAGAGAAGACAGAGAAAATGAGTGTATCCCAGAAGCGCGTTGAGCTGCTGCCGGAAACGGCCGAAACCCCGGCCCCGGATCGGGGCGCGGCCCGTTTGGCTATTACCGCCTTTTTCCTGCTTTCGGGCTTTGGCTATGCTACCTGGGCCTCGCGCATTCCCACGATTCAGCACGCGCTGGGGCTGAGTGAGGCCGAACTGGGCGGCGTGCTGCTGGCTTTGCCCACCGGCCTGCTGCTCACGCTGCCCCTGACGGGCTACCTGCTCCAACGCTTCAGCAGCCGGCAGATCATGCTCACCGGGGCCGTGCTCTACAACGTGGCCCTGGGCCTGCTGGGCTTCGCGGCCACCACCTGGCAGCTGGTGGCGCTGCTATTCTGCTTCGGCTCGTCGCGCAACCTGCTCAATATTTCCATGAACGCGCAGTCGGTGGGGGTGCAGGCTCTTTACCGGCGCTCCATCCTTGCCGCGTTTCACGGGGTCTGGAGCGTGGCCGGGTTTGCCGCCGCTGCGGTAGGGGCCCTGCTGATTGCCCTGAACGTGGCGCCCGGCTACCACTTTGTGGCGGTGGGCATTGGGCTGAGCGGGCTGGCGTTTGCGTTTTTCCCCCGCACCCTGAACCTGGCCCCGCCACCCGCCGCCGAGCGGGCCGCCCGGCCCCGGTTTGTGTTGCCCGACCGCCGCCTGCTGAAATTCGGGCTGATCTGCTTCGCGTCGATGGCCTGCGAGGGGACGATGTACGACTGGAGCGGGGTGTACTTCGAAAAAGCCGTGCACGCGCCCGAAAAGTGGGTGGCGGCGGGCTTCGCGACCTACATGGTGGCCATGACCACCGGCCGTTTCCTCGGCGACTGGCTCGTGAACCGCCACGGCGTGAAGCCCCTGCTGCGCCTGAGCGGCCTGCTGATGACCGTGGGGCTGGCGCTGGCGGCGCTGGTGCCGCTGCCGCTGCCGGCCGCCTTGGGCTTCGCGCTGGTGGGCCTGGGCGTGTCGTGCGTGGTGCCGATGGTGTTCAGCATGGTGGGCCGCCTGCCGGCGCTCAGCTCGGGGGCGGCCATTGCGGGCGTGTCCACGGTGGGCTACGTCGGCTTTCTGATTGTGCCGCCGGTGGTGGGCTTCGTGGCCTCGGCCGCCAATCTGCGCTGGTCGTTTGCCCTGATGGCCGGGCTGGGCATCGTGGTGCTGGCGCTGGTTGCCAGGCTAAAGGAGCAGGAATGAGGACCCCTTGGAAACGAAAAACGCCCGGGCTGCCCGGGCGTTTTTCGTTTCAAGGCACGAGTAGGGCCCGGCTGCTGCCTGCCCGTTGCCCGGAACCATCCGCGTTACCCTACCGCCGCGCGGGTCGAGTCGCGGGCAATGAGCGTGGTGGGAATCTTAATTACGCTCGGCGGCGCGGCTTTTTGCTTGCGCTCAATCAGCTCGATGAGGCGCTCAACGGCCACCTGCCCGATTTCCTGGGCCGGCTGCACCACCGTGCTCATGGCCGGCGACAGCAGCTCGGCCACGGTCATGTTGGTAAAGCCAATCAGGGCCACGTCTTCCGGAATGCGGAGCTGGCGCTTGTGCAGGGCCGCCAGGCAGCCCGTGGCCAGCCGGTCGCTGGCGGTGAAAAAGGCGTCGGGGCGGGGCTCCAGGGCCAGCAGCTCGTCGACCATCGGGCCCACCTCGTCGGGGCCGAACGTACCGTAGCGCACCAGGTTTTCGTCGTAGGGAATGCCGTGCTTTTCCAGAGCGGCGCGGTAGCCGGCCAGGCGCTCCTGGGTGATGGAGAGGTAGGGCGGAATGGTGAGGTGGGCAATGCGCCGCCGCCCCGACCAGATCAGGTGCTCGGTGGCGTCGAAAGCACCCTTAAAGTTGTCGGCCACCACCTGCGTGGCGTTCAGCTCCGAGGAAACCCGGTCGAACAGCACCACCGGCATGCCCTGGTCCTGAAGCTCGCGCAGGTGGGTGACGTCGGAAGTTTCGCTGGAAAGTGAAATTAGCAGCCCATCCACCCGGCGCGACACGGCCTGCTGCATGTTCACCACTTCCCGCTCGTACGACTCGTGGGTCTGGAAGATGATAACGTGGTAGCCGCGGTTGTAGGCAATGGCCTCGATGCCGTTGATGGCCTGGGAAAAGAAGTAGTTGGCAATCTGGGGAACGATGACGCCGATGGCGCGGCTGCGGTTTTCCTTTAAGCTGAGCGCAATCGGGTTAGGCCGGTAGTTGAGCCGCTCGGCGTATTCCATGACCAGCCGTTTGGTCTCAGCGTTAATCTCGTAGCTGCCGCGCAGGGCCCGTGACACCGTGGAGGTGGAGAGGTTCAGGGCCTTGGCAATATCCTTTATGGTAACGTTGTCCAAGGGGTGGGCTTGTTAAAGTGCAATTGTGGGAAATGCTCAGAATGCGGCCATTCCGGGGCCTAAAGTAGAGTTCTATTCCGAATTTCTTTTCATCCCGGTTTCGGCTACCCGCAAAATGGGGTATCGGCAACGTTCCCGATAACGTTTGCGCAAATAAACATTGTGCTATTCTTCCTTTTGCCTGAGCAGTCGTGTAAACTTATCAAACCGGTTTCTGGGCGGATAGTGCCCGAAATCGGTAGCCATTCTCTAAAAAGTTACGAAACCCGCCCATGCGTACTCTCCCCAGCTTCAGCCTTGCCGGTAAACTCGCCATTGTCACGGGCTGCAATCGGGGAATTGGGCAGGCTATGGCCCTGGGCCTGGCCGAAGCCGGCGCCGACATCATCGGCGTGTCGGCCACGCTGGCGCTGAGCGGCTCCGAAACCGAGCAGCAGGTGCGGGCCCTGGGCCGGCAGTTTCACGCCTACCAGGCCGACTTCAGCAGCCGCCCCGCCGTGGATACCTTTATCAAGCAGGTGCAGCAGGATTTTCCCCGCATCGACATTCTGATCAACAACGCCGGCACCATCAAGCGCGCCCCCGCCGCCGAGCACTCCGACGAGCTTTGGGACGAGGTACTCCATATTAATCTGGATGCGCCCTTCCGCCTGGCCCGCGCCATCGGGGGCCGGATGCTGGAGCAGGGCAGTGGCAAAATCATCTTCACGGCTTCACTTTTGACGTTCCAGGGCGGTATCAACGTGCCGGGCTACGCGGCCAGCAAGGGCGCCATTGGCTCTTTGGTAAAAGCCCTGGCCAACGAGTGGGCCGGCCGCGGCGTCAACGTCAACGCCATTGCCCCCGGCTACATTGCCACCGACAACACCGAGGCCCTGCGCAACGACCCGGACCGCTCGCAGAGCATCCTGGCCCGCATTCCGGCCGGCCGCTGGGGCACCCCCGCCGACTTCAAAGGCCCTACCGTCTTCCTGGCCTCCGATGCCGCCAGCTACATCCACGGCACCATCCTCACCGTCGACGGCGGCTGGATGGGCCGGTAACAGTGAATTAGTGAGATGGTGAAATGGTGAGTTTTTCGTTCAAGCTGCGCAGACTGCGCCAAACGCGCCACCAACACATCAACTCACTACTTCACCATTTCACCATTTCACCAACTCTCCGATGACCCAACGATATGCCGTCAGCCCCCGCGAAACCGCGGGCATGAATACGACCGAACTGCGCGAGCATTTTTTGATTGAGCGCCTGTTTGTGGCTGATGATATTGCCCTGGTCTACACCCACTACGACCGGATGATTGTGGGCGGCGCCGTGCCGACCGACCAGCCTTTGGCCTTGCCCTGCCCGCCGAATTTGAAGGCCGACTACTTCCTGGAACGCCGGGAATTGGGCATTCTCAACGTGGGCGGCCCCGGCCAGGTCTCGGTGGACGGTACGACCTACGAGCTAGGCAACCAAGACTGCCTCTACGTGGGCAAAGGCAGCCAGGACGTACAGTTCCGGAGCGCTTCGGCCGATGAGCCGGCCCGGTACTACCTGCTCTCGGCCCCGGCCCACGCCGAGCACCCGACCACGCGTAAAACCCAGGCCGAGGCGACGCCGGTGGAAATGGGCGCGGTGGAAACGGCCAATCAGCGCACGATTTACAAGTACATCTACGCCGAAGGCATTCAGAGCTGCCAGCTGGTCATGGGCCTCACCCAGCTCAAAACCGGCTCGGTGTGGAACACGATGCCCTCCCATACCCACGACCGGCGCATGGAGGCCTACCTCTATTTCAACCTGCCGGCCGGGCAGCGCGTGCTGCACCTGATGGGGGAGCCCTCGGAAACCCGCCCGCTGTGGGTGAGCAACGAGCAGGCCATTATCTCGCCGCCGTGGTCGATTCACACCGGCTGCGGCAGCTCCAACTACGCGTTTATCTGGGGTATGGCCGGCGAAAACCGCGAGTACACCGACATGGACGCCGTGGCCCTGGACCAGCTCCGCTAACCAGCTTTTAACCGCTTAACTCTTCCCTATGAGCACTGCCACCCAGGACGTTCCGGCTAGCTTCATTACCGAGCAGGATGCCGTCTGGACCGACGTCGGGCCCGGCCTGCGCCGCCGCGTCATCTCCTACGACGCGCAGATGATGCTGGTGAAAGTGACCTTCGAAACCGGCGGGGTAGGGGCCCTGCACCACCACGTGCACGTGCAGCAGAGCTACATCCAGAGTGGGGTGTTCGAAGTGACGCTGGGCGAGGAGAAGCGGGTGCTGCAAGCCGGCGACGCGTTTTACGTGCCCTCCGACGTGTGGCACGGGGTGGTTTGCCTGGAGGCTGGCGTGTTGCTGGACGCCTTCAGTCCGATGCGGGAAGATTTTGTGTAGAACCGGGGCAACCCGCTTGAAAGAAGAAATTGATGAAAGGGTATTTACAGGCAATGCTGGTGCTGGCAGGGGCAATTTTGGGAGAGGTTTCCTCGGCCTGCGCCCAGCATTTGACGGTGGCGCTGGATGGCTCGGGCGACTTCCCGACCATTCAGGCCGCCGTCAACAGCCTGCCCGTCATGGCCCCCCAGCAACGGGTGATTCGCATCAAAAAAGGTACCTATAAGGAAAAGGTCTTTATCGACGGCAAGGACCACATTACCCTGCAAGGCGAGTCGGAAAAGGGCGTGGTGCTGACTTTCTCCCAGGCCAACGCCATTTTCCGCTGCGACCCGGCCACGGCGGGCGACTGGACCATTGCCACGCTCAGCCTGCGCAACAGCCCCGACGTCACGCTCGAAAAGCTGACGGTCATGAACACCTACGGCGCCGAAGCCGCCGGCCCCGTCACCATCGACTGCCCCTCGGACCCGACGGGTAAGAAGGTCATTAAGAAGTCGGACCACCAGATGGCGCTCTACACCGGCAAGGGCACGACCCGGCTGACGGTGAAAAACTGCACCTTCCGGACCCTGGGCAACGACACGGTGAGCCCCTGGGACGCCGAGGCCGGGGTGTACTACTTCAAGGACTGCACCCTGGAAGGCAGCGTGGATTTTTACTGTCCGCGCGGCTGGGCCTACGCCGAAAACTGCCGCTTTATCTGCCACAATATGAATGCCGCCATCTGGCACGACGGCTCGGGCAGCAAAGACGCCAAAACGGTGCTTAAGAACTGCTCGTTCGAGGGTGACGACAACTTCAAGCTGGGCCGCTACCACACCGAGTCCCAGTTCTATTTGATTGACTGCCAGTTTCCGAAGAACATGGCCGACGCGGATATTTACGCCGCCCAATCGGGCAAGGGCGCCCCGCAGTGGGGCCGCCGGGTGTACTACGCCGGCTGCCACCGCCAGGGCGGCGACTACGCCTGGCACCGCGACAACCTGAGCACGGCCGAAAACGCCCCCAAAGCCAGGCAGGTCAACGCCGCCTGGACGTTTGGGGAGCGGTGGAAGCAATTCGGGACGGCCTCAGTTTCGGCTTCCCACAACCTGAGAATGGGCGGCCTGCTGGCCGAGGCCATTGATACCACGGCCGAGAAAATGCTGGTCTACCAGCGCAGCATCGGCGGCTGGCCCAAGGCGGTGAAGGAAAAGAAGGTGGACTACAAAGCTCCGCTGAGCGCCGCCGTGAAGGCCGCTACCCTGGCCGACGCCGGCCGCAACGACGCCACCATCGACAACAACGCCACGACCCGGGAAATCGAGTATTTGGCCAAGGCCTACAAAGCTACCGGCAACCCGGCCTACCGCCAAAGCGCCGAAAAGGGCCTCCGCTACCTGCTCAAGATGCAGCACAAGAACGGCGGCTTCCCCCAGTTTTACCCCGACAGCAGCAGCTACCGCGCCCAGATTACCTACAACGACAACGCCATGGTGCGGGTGCTGACCTTGCTCAAGGCCGTGGCCGACAAGCAAGCCGACTACGCCGCCCTCGACCCGAGCCTGGTGCCGGCCGCCCAGCTGGCCGTGGACAAGGGCGTGAGCTGCATCCTCAAAACCCAGTACGTGCAGCGCGGCAAGCTCACGGTGTGGTGCGCCCAGCACGACCGCCGCACTCTGCTGCCGGTGAAGGCCCGGGCCTTCGAGCTGGCTTCGCTCAGCGGGGCCGAAAGCGTGGGCATCGTCGAGTTTCTGCTGACGCTGGATAACCCCTCGCCGGAAGTGAAAAAGTCGATTCAGGCCGCAGTGGCCTGGTTTCAGGCCGTGAAAATGGAGGGCTTCGCCGTCAAGGACGTTGCCGCCCCGGCCCAGCCTAAGGGCCGCGACCGGGTAATCGTGCCCGAAGCCGGCAGCGTGCTCTGGGCCCGGTTTTACGACCTGGACACCAACCAGCCGATGTACGTGGGCCGCGACGGGCAGAAGCGCAGCCAACTCAGCGAGATTGAGAATGAGCGGCGCACGGGCTACGTGTACGCCAGCACCTGGCCGCAAAAATTGCTGACGAAGGACTATCCGAAGTGGCAGCAGAAGTGGGAGAAGAAAGAAGGAAGCAAAATTTAAGGCTCTGATAATGGCCAACTTATCCAAACAAGCCGCATTAGCCCTCTCGTCATCGGCGGTAGCCATGCCCGAGGCCGCGCACTTTGATTTACCCGAAAAAGTGCTGCAGTTCGGCACCGGCGTGCTGCTGCGCGGCCTGCCCGACTACCTCATCGACAAGGCCAACCGCCAGGGCCTGTTCAACGGCCGCATCGTGGTGGTCAAGTCCACCGACGGGGGCGACGCCACGGCTTTCGACCGGCAGGATGGGCTTTACACGCTCAGCATCCGCGGCATTGCCGACGGGCAGACGGTCGAGGAAAACGTGGTGTGCTCGGCTATCAGCCGGGTGCTGTCGGCCAAAAGCCAGTGGGAGCAGGTGCTGGACGTAGCCCGCAACCCGGCGCTGACGGTGGTGATTTCCAACACCACGGAAGTCGGCATTCAGCTCGTGTCGGAGTCGATTAAGCAAAGTCCGCCCCAGTCGTTTCCCGGCAAGCTGCTGGCCGTGCTCTACGCCCGCTACCAGGCGTTTCAGGGCGCTGCCGACAAGGGCCTGGTCATCGTGCCTACCGAGCTGATTCCTGGCAACGGTACCAAGCTGGAAGGCATCGTGCTGGAGCTGGCCCACCTCAACGGCCTCGACGCGGAGTTCATCGAGTGGCTGGAATCGGCCAACTCGTTCTGCAACTCGCTCGTGGACCGCATCGTGCCCGGCCGCCCCGACGCGGCCACGCAAGCGGCTCTGGAAGAGGAGCTGGGGTATTCCGACGATTTGCTCACGATGTCGGAAGCTTATCTGCTGTGGGCCATTGAGGGCGACGCCCGCGTGAAATCGGTGCTGGCCTTCGAGCAGGCCGACGCCGGCGTCATCGTGCAGCCCAACATTGACTTGTTCCGCGAATTGAAGCTGCGCCTGCTCAACGGCACGCACACGCTCAGCTGCGGTTTGGCGTATCTGGCCGGCTTCGATACCGTGCGCGGGGCTATGGACGACGCGGCTATGGCCGGCTTTATTCAGAACCTGATGCTGGCTGATCTGCTGCCGGGCATTCCCTACGCCGTGGATGAAAAAGTGGGGCAGCGCTTCGGCATGCAGGTTCTGGACCGGTTCCGCAACCCCTACGTTGAGCACCGCTGGCTGGGCATCACGCTCAACTACACTATGAAAATCCAGATGCGCAACGTGCCCACGCTGCTGCATTACTACAAGAAGCTGGCCGTGGTGCCCGACTACATGGCCCTGGGCTTTGCCGCCTACCTGCTCTTTATGCGCGGCACTCAGCAGCACGACGACGTGTGGTACGGTGAGGCGGGCGACCAGCACTACCCGATTCAGGACGAGAAGGCCGGCTACTTCGCCGACCTCTGGCAGCGCCAGACGCCGGCCGAATTAACCCAGACCGTGCTGCGCAACAAAACCCTCTGGGGCCACGATTTGGCCCAACTGCCCGGCTTCGCGGCCCGCGTCGAGAAGTACCTGCAGCAGCTGCTGCAGCACGGCGCTTCGGCCACATTGGCCGGCTATTTTACCCAAAAGGTTTCCCTTGCCTCATGAAGCATTTAGTAGCCCAGATTCATCCGCACGACAACGTCCTGGTAGCCCTCACGGACCTGCCCATCGGTACGCCCGTGCCGTGGAAGGACGGCCTGATTACGACCATCCAGGCCATTCCGGCCAAGCACAAAGTAGCCCCCCAGGCCTTCGAGCCCGGCGACCTGGTGCACATGTACGGCGTGCTGGTGGGCAAAGTGCGGGAGCGTATTCCGCTCGGCGGCCTGCTCACCACGTCCAACATTCAGCACGCCACCGACTCGTTCGACCAAACTTCCGGCGTGCACCGCCAAAGCTGGCCCGTGCCCGACGTAACCAAGTGGCAGGAGCGGACTTTCATGGGCTTCCACCGCGCCGACGGCCGCGTGGGCACGGCCAACTACTGGTTGGTGATTCCGTTGGTGTTCTGCGAAAACCGCAACATTCAGGTCCTCGAAGCGGCGCTGGTCGATGACCTGGGCTACGGCCGCAAGAAAAGCTACCAGCCCCAGACCCAGGAGCTGATTGCGCTGATGCAGGCCGGCAAAACCGTGGAGGAAATCCTGGCTACCGACCTGCATTCGGCCGAGAACAGCCGGCAGAAGCCCCGCCTGTTCCCGAACGTGGACGGCGTGCGGTTTTTGCAGCACGAGGGCGGCTGCGGCGGCATCCGCCAGGATGCCCAGACGCTCTGCGGCCTGCTGGCCGGCTACATCACCCACCCCAACGTGGCCGGCGCGACGGTCCTGAGCCTGGGTTGCCAGAATGCCCAGGTGAGCATGCTCCAGGACGAAATCAACAAGCGCAGCCCCCAGTTCTACAAGCCGCTCTACATTCTGGAGCAGCAGAAAATCGGGACCGAAGAGGCCCTGATCAGCACCGCGCTGCGCCAGACCTTTGCCGGCCTGATGCAGGCCAACGCCCAGCACCGCCAGCCGGCCCCGCTCAGCAAGCTCACCATCGGTCTGGAGTGCGGCGGCTCGGATGGCTTCTCCGGCATTTCGGCCAACCCCGCCGTGGGGCACGTGTCCGACATGCTCGTGGCCCTCGGTGGCTCGGTTATCCTGGCCGAATTTCCCGAATTATGCGGCGTGGAGCAGGAACTCGTGGACCGCTCCGTGGACCAGCCGACGGCCGAGCGGTTTAGCTCCCTGATGAAGGCTTACGGCGAGTCGGCGGTGGCCGTGGGCTCGGGCTTCGACATGAACCCCTCGCCGGGCAACATCCGCGACGGGCTGATTACCGACGCCATGAAATCGGCCGGGGCGGCGCGCAAGGGCGGTTCCTCGCCGGTCGTGGCCGTGCTCGACTACCCGGAGCTGGTCACCAAGCCCGGTTTGAACCTGCTTTGCACCCCCGGCAACGACGTGGAGTCGACGACGGCGGAAGTAGGGTCGGGGGCCAACGTCGTGCTCTTCACCACCGGCCTGGGTACGCCCACCGGCAACCCGATTGCGCCCGTGGTAAAGATTTCGAGCAACACGGCTTTGGCCCAGCGCATGCCCGACATCATCGACCTGAACACCGGAACGGTTATCGACGGGGAAGAAACCATCGAGCAGGCCGGGGAAAGGATTCTGGACTACGTGATTCGCGTGGCCAGCGGGGAGGAAGTAGCCGCCGTGCGCCACGGCCAAACCGACTTTATTCCCTGGAAGCGGGGCGTTTCGCTGTAAGTGGTTGCTGATTGCTGGGAGTTGATGGTTGCCGTTCCACGATAACAATCAACTCCCAACAATCAACAACCAAAACCAGGAGAGTTCAGGACACCTGCCTGCCGCCCCCGCGCTACTTTGCCTTGCCCTAACCCGACCTCACGCTTTACGCCGATTTCCCACCCGGCACCCTCGTTATGAAAAAGCCTTTTCTCGATTCCGACTTCCTGCTGCAAACCGAAACGGCCCGCACGCTCTACCACCAGTTTGCGGCCCCGCAGCCCATCATCGACTACCACAACCATCTGCTGCCCGACCAGATTGCCGACGACAAGCAGTTTGAGAACCTGACCCAGATCTGGCTCTACGGCGACCATTACAAGTGGCGGGCCATGCGCACCAACGGCATTGATGAGCGCTACATCACCGGCGACGCTTCCGACTGGGAGAAGTTCGAGAAGTGGGCCGAAACCGTGCCCTACACCCTGCGCAACCCGCTCTACCACTGGACCCACCTGGAATTGCAGCGCTACTTCGGCGTGACCGAGCTGCTCAACAAGGAGTCGGCGCGCCGCATCTACGACCATTGCTCGGCGTTGCTGCGCACCCCGGAATACTCGGTGCGCAACCTGCTGCGCAAGATGAACGTGCAGACCCTGTGCACCACCGACGACCCCTCAGACGTGCTGGAGCACCACCGCGCCCTGGCCGCTTCCGGTTTCGAGGTGCAGGTGCTGCCCACCTTCCGGGCCGACAAGGCTATGGCGCCGGAAGACCCCGCCGGCTACAACGCCTACCTCGACAAGCTCGGCGCATCGGCCGCCGTGGAAATCCTGACCTACCAGGACCTGCTCACGGCCCTGCGCGTGCGCCACGACTACTTCGCCGCCCTGGGCTGCCGCCTTTCCGACCACGGTCTGGAGCAGATCTACGCCGCTGACTACACCGACGCGGAAATCAGCGCCATCTTCGCCAAAGTGCGCGGCGGCGAAACGCTGGAGCAAGCTGAGATTCTGCAGTTCAAGTCGGCCATGCTGGTTTTCCTGGCCGAGCTCGACTGGGAGAAGGGCTGGACCCAGCAGTACCACGTGGGCGCCTTGCGCAACAACAACGCCCGGCAGCTGCGCCAGCTCGGCCCCGACACGGGCTGGGACTCCATCGGCGACTTTTCGCAGGGCCAGGCCATGAGCAAGTTCCTGGACCGGCTCGACACCCAGGACAAGCTGGCCAAGACCATTCTCTACAACCTGAACCCCGCGGATAACGAGCTGTTCGCCACCATGATTGGCAACTTCCAGGACGGCACCGTGCCCGGCAAGCTGCAATTCGGCTCGGGCTGGTGGTTCCTGGATCAGAAGGACGGCATGGAGCGGCAAATCAACGCCCTGTCGAACCTGGGTTTGCTGAGCCGCTTCGTGGGCATGCTCACAGACTCACGCAGCTTCCTTTCGTACCCGCGCCACGAGTATTTCCGCCGCATCCTGTGCAACATCCTCGGCAACGACGTGGAAAACGGCGAGCTGCCCGACGATCTGGACTTGCTCGGTAACATGGTGCAAAACATCTGCTTCCACAACGCCAAAGCCTATTTCGGCTTCGAAAAGCAGACCGCAACGGTGGAAGCCGGGGCGGTAGCCGAGAAAGCCTAGCTTGCGCGGTGGGCCAGTTAACTGGTCGGCCCGCTCTTTCCCTTTCCTTTACTTACAACGACCCCTAAATGAAGCAGGTAGTAACGTTCGGCGAAATCATGTTGCGGCTCTCGCCGCCGCTGAACTACCGCTTAACCCAGACCGCCACCTTCGAGGCCACTTACGGCGGCGGCGAAGCCAACGTGGCCGCGTCCCTGGCCCAGCTGGGCATGCCCGCGGCCCACGTCACCTGCTTTCCCGCCAACGAATTAGGCCAGGCCGCTACCCAGCACTTTCAGCGCTACGGCGTGAACATGGCGCACACCGTGTTTCGCGGCGAGCGGCTGGGCTTGTACTTCCTGGAAGTCGGGGCCTCGATGCGGCCCAGCAAGGTGGTCTACGACCGGTTCGACTCGGCCTTTGCCAACCTGCGGCCCGCGGACTTCAACTGGGACGAAATCCTCAAGGATGCCAGCTGGTTTCACTGGACGGGCATCACCCCGGCCATTTCGGCCGCGGCGGCCCAGGCTTGCCAAGACGCCATTGCCGCCGCCCGCCGCCTGGGCATCACCGTCTCGGGCGACGTGAACTACCGCCGCAACCTGTGGCAGTACGGGCAAAAGGCCCAGGACGTCATGCCCGGGCTGGTCGAGGGCTGCGACGTCATTGTCGCTTCCGAAAACGATTCCGAGGATTTATTCGGCATTGTACCGCAGGAAGGTGCCGCGCAGAGCTTTACTTCGATGGCCGAGCAGCTGATGGCCCGCTTCCTCAACGTGAAGCAGGTCATTACCACCCGGCGCGAAACGCTGAGCGCCTCCCACAACCAGCTCAAGGGCATCCTCTACGACGGCCAGAACTTTGTGGAAAGCCCCAGCTACGACATCGTGCCCATCGTGGACCGCATCGGCGGCGGCGACGCCTTCATTGCGGGCTTCATCTACGGCTCCCTCACCACCCACGACCAGCAGCAGGCCCTGACCTTCGGGGTAGCTTCCTCGGCCCTCAAACACACCATTCACGGCGACTTCAACCTGGCCACCAAAGCCGAGGTCGACGAAGTCGTGAAAGGCAACACCTCGGGGCGCCTGCTCCGGTAGAGTTGATTGCTGATTGCTGGGAGTTGATTGTTGCCGTTCAACGATAACAATCAACTCTCAACAATCAACAACAAGTAATCAACTCCCAACAACCAAAACAATGTCCCAATACTCTTCCGCCGAAGTGCTGGAGCGGGTGCTGCAAGCGCCTTTGGTGCCGGTCTTTTTCCACGCCGACGCGGCCTATGCCCAGCGCGTGGTGCAGGCCTGCTACGAGGGCGGCATCCGCGTCTTCGAATTCACGAACCGCGGGGCCAACGCCTTTGAGGTCTTCGGCCAGCTGCAGCGCTACGTGCGGGAGCACCTGCCCGACCTGCTGCTGGGCATCGGCACCATCTACACCGCCGCCCAGGCCGAGCAGTTCATCAGCGCCGGCGCCGACTTCGTGGTGCAGCCCATCATGACCCCCGACGTGGCCGAGGCCTGCCGCCGCCACGACGTAGCCTGGGTGCCCGGCGCCATGACCTTGACCGAAGTCTACACCGCCCAGCAGCTGGGCGCGGGCCTAGTCAAAATCTTCCCCGGCAACGTGCTGGGCCCCGATTTTGTGAAGAGCCTGCGCGGGCCCATGCCCACCGTGAAGCTCATGGTAACCGGTGGGGTAGAGCCCACCCAGGCCAGCCTCACCGAGTGGTTCGGGGCCGGCGTGAACGTGGTTGGGATTGGCTCCCAGCTCTTCAAAGGCGCCGATGACGTGGCCGTCCTCGCGCCGCGTATTGCGCCGCTCATGCAATTTCTCACCTCTCGCGCCTCCTGATGCAAACAGCCCCGGTTATCCCCCCAGCCGCGCCCAATTCGCCGTTAGTGGAAAGCTCCACCCTCGGTAAATACCGCTGGACCATCTGCTCGCTGGTCTTCTTTGCCACCACGGTCAACTACCTCGACCGGGCGGTGATTTCCCTGCTCAAACCCTACCTGGAGGTGGAGTTTAAGTGGAACTCGGGCGACTACGCCAACATCGAAATTGCCTTCAAGCTGGCCTACTCGCTCGGCATGCTGGGCGTGGGCCGGATTATCGACAAGCTCGGGACCAAGATGGGCTACGCGCTGTCGACCTTCCTGTGGAGCCTGGCCGCCATTGGTCACGCCTTCGTGAGCAGCACGCTGGGTTTTTCGGTGGCCCGGGCGTTTCTGGGCGTCACGGAGGCCGGCAACTTCCCGGCCGCCATTAAAACCACTGCCGAGTGGTTTCCGCAGAAGGAGCGGGCCCTGGCCACCGGTATTTTCAACTCGGGTTCCAACGTGGGGGCCATTATTGCCCCGCTGTCGGTGCCCATTATTGCCGAAACCATCGGCTGGCAGTGGGCCTTCATCATCACCGGGGCCCTGGGCTTCGTGTGGCTGGTGCTGTGGTTTTACTTCTACGAAGTGCCGGCCCGCCACGCCAAGCTCACCAAAGCCGAGTTCGACTACATCCACTCCGACGTGGACGATTTGGCCGCCGCTTCCATCGAGACCGAGCCCAAAGTGTCGTGGTTTAAGCTGCTGACCTTCCGCCAAACCTGGGCCTTCGTGCTGGGCAAGTTCCTGACCGACCCCATCTGGTGGTTCTACCTGTTCTGGCTGCCCGACTTCCTCAACAAGCAGTACGGCCTGAAAGGCACGGCCGTGTCGTTGCCCGTGGCCGTGGTCTACATTCTCTCCAGCGTAGGCAGCATCGGTGGCGGCTGGATTCCGCTGAACTTCATCCGGAACGGCTGGCCCGCCTTCAAGGCCCGCAAAACCTCGATGCTGCTCATTGCCCTCTGCGTGTTCCCGATTGTGTTTGCCCAGAAGCTCGGGCAGGTCGATATGTGGCTGGCCGTGCTGGTCATCGGCATTGCCGCCGCCGCCCACCAGGCCTGGAGCGCCAACATCTTTACCACCGTCTCGGACATGTTCCCCAAGCGGGCCGTGGCTTCGGTGACGGGTATTGGCGGCATGGCCGGCGGCCTGGGCGGCATTGCCCTCACGGCCCTGGTGCAGAAGCGCATGTTCGTGCACTACGAAAGCATCGGGCAGCTCGACAAAGCCTACTTCATCATGTTCTGGATTTGCGGCGCGGCCTACCTGCTGGCCTGGGTGCTGATGCACTTTCTGGCGCCCCGCATGAAGAAGATTGACCTCGGATAAGGACTGGTTGTTAGTTGCTGGTTGTCAGTTGTTCGGTTGTGCTAAACAACAAGCAACAACTAACAATCAACAACCCATCAGGAATGCCTAACAACTGACAACCAACAACGAACAACTAGAATGAAACGACTCCTCGCGTTTGCCTTGCTGCTCGTGCTCGGCCTGGCCGCAGCGGCCCAGACTGCCGCCAACAAGAAAGATATGGCCGCTGCCAAAGAAGTGGAAGCTCTGGAGCGGCAGCGCTTCGAGGCCCAGGTGAAGAAAGACTACGCCTTTTTGGAAAAGGTCTTTGCCGACGATTTGGTGTACACCCACTCCAACGGCAAGCAAAACGGCAAAACTGACTACCTCCAGTCCATCCGGGACGGCAAGAGCGTCTACGACAAGATTGACGTGGAAGCCCTGAACGTGCGCGCCTACAACGACGGCAAGGCCGCCGTGGTCAACGGCACCATCACGATTTACCAGCCCAACAAGCCCGACGGCACACCCAACGTGGCCCACCTCAAGTACGTGGTGGTGCAGGTGAAAGACGCCAAAAAAGGCTGGCAGGTCGTGCTCTGGCAAAGCCAGAAGCAGCCCGAAGCCAAAAGCTAGCTTCGTCATATCCCGGGTTTGCTGCCGTAGCGGCGGTAAACCCGGGGTAGGGTGGAAGCCCGTAGGAAGTACCTGAACAACGTGCCGCCCCGCGCCGGCTAAAACCCAGTCTGCGCAAACGTTTCCACAGCAAGCCGAATCCATTGCCTAGCTTTGGCCCTGGCTAGGGCCCGGAACCGGCGGCCGGCTCTTTTTCACTGCATTTCTCGTCGGTTCTAACTCCGCCTCACCGGGCGGCCCGCTCGCCTATTGTCCGAATTCTACTCTCCCATTTTCTGAACCTCACCCATGAGTGCCCCTAACGAAAACACCCTTGCCAGCCCCGTCGGGACCACGCTGGACCGTTATATTATGCGTAAGCAGGCCGAATTTCCCTTTGCCACCGGGGAGCTGAGCCAGCTGCTGCGCGATATTGCCCTGGCCGCCAAAATTGTGAACCGCGAGATTAACCGGGCCGGCCTGATGGACATTACCGGCAACTACGGCGCCCAGAACGTGCAGGGCGAGCAGCAGCAAAAGCTCGACGTGGTGGCCAACATCCGCTTTATCCGGGCCCTGAAAAATGGGGGCGAAGCCTGCGCCATCCTCTCCGAGGAAGACGACGAAATCATCTACACCGGCAACGACCAGGGCCGCTACGTGGTAGCCATGGACCCGCTCGACGGCTCCTCCAACATCGACGTGAACGTGAGCATCGGCACCATTTTCAGCATCTACCGCCGCGTCTCGCCGATGGGCAGCAAAGCCACCCGGGAAGATTTCCTGCAAGGGGGGCGCAAGCAGGTGGCCGCCGGCTACATTCTCTACGGCTCCAGCACCATGCTCGTCTACAGCACCGGGCACGGGGTGGCCTGCTTTACCTACGAGCACTCGCTGGGCGAATTTTTCCTCTCCCACGACGGGGTGCAGATTCCGGCCCAGGGCACGACTTTCTCCTGCAACGAAGGCAACTGGCTCGACTACCCCGAGTGGGTGCGCTGCTACCTGACCCAGTGCAAGGAGCGCCGCTACACCGGCCGCTACATCGGCTCGTTGGTGGCCGACTACCACCGCAACCTGTTCAAGGGCGGTATCTACCTGTATCCGCCCACGGCCAAAAACCTCAACGGCAAGCTGCGCCTGCTCTACGAAGGCTACCCGCTGGCCTTCCTGATTGAGCAGGCCGGCGGCAAGGCCCTGGCCGGCACCGAGGCCGTGCTCGACATCGTGCCCACCGACTACCACCAGCGCGCCCCGCTCTTCATCGGCTCCTCCGAGATGGTCGACGACCTGGTGGCCTGCATGGCGCAGGAAGGCGTGCCGACCGCCAAAGTTGCGTAAGCCAACCCAAACAACTTTCTTAGGTTGCGGCTTTAGCTAGCACATCCGCTCCATCTGCTCCCACCCGCCCGGTCCAATCCAACACCCTTACCCTCTCCTTTCATGCCCAAAATCATTTCGCCCGCGGTGGAGTTTGGCTCCTTGCTAAACCAGGTTAAGCAGATAACGCCCGAGATTTTCACCCCCGACGGCAAGTTTCAGAACCTGATGGAAGGCCAGTGGCAGCAGCCCGGCACGCCCCGCGAGTTTTCGTCGCCCATCGACGGTACGCAGCTGGGCTGGATGCCCATGCTGGGCCGCGAAACGGCCATGAAAGCCGTGCAGTTTGCCAAAAAGGAAGCCGCCGCCTGGGGCACCACCGACCTGGATGAGCGCCGCAGCAAGGTGCAGGAGTGCCTCAACCAGCTGCGGCCCCACGTCGAGCTGGTAGGCAAGCTGCTGATGTGGGAAATCGGCAAAACCTACAAGCTGGGCTTCACCGATATCGACCGCGCCATCGAGGGCGTGCAGTGGTACGTCGACAACATCGAGGAGATGCTGGGCGCGCGCAAGCCGCTGGGCCTGGTCAGCAACATTGCCTCCTGGAACTACCCGCACTCGGTGCTGCTGCACGCGGTGCTGGTGCAGGCCTTGTGCGGCAACTCGGTGATTGCCAAGACGCCCACCGACGGTGGCTTTATTTCCCTGAGCTTCGCCTTCGCCATTGCCCGCCGCTGCGGCCTGCCCGTGACGCTGGTCAGCGGCCCCGGCGGGGAGCTGAGCGACGTGCTGGTGAAAAACGACGCCGTCGACTGCCTCAGCTTCGTGGGTGGCCGCTACAACGGCCGCAACATTGCCGACGCCCTGAGCTCGGAGCACAAGCGCTACATGCTGGAAATGGAGGGCGTGAACACCTACGGCATCTGGAACTTCTCCGACTGGCAAAGCCTGGCCGACCAGCTCAAGAAGGGCTACGACTACGGCAAGCAGCGCTGCACGGCCTACGTGCGCTTCGTGGTGCAGCGCGAGCTGTTCCCGCAGTTCCTGGAAACCTACTGGGAGGCCGTCAGAAGCCTGAAAGTGGGTAACCCCACCCTGGTCGATAACCCCGCCGACAAGCTGCCCGAGCTGGCCTTCGGGCCGGTTATCAATAAGCACCAGGCCGAAGACCTCGACCGGCTCTACGCCGACGCGCTGAAAACCGGTGCCACGCCCATCTTTGAAGGCCGGCTCGACGAAAGCCTGTTTCTGCCCGGCCAGGACATGAGTGCCTACCGCGCCCCCCGCGCCCTGGTGAACCTGCCCCGGCAGAGCGAGCTGTACTTCAAAGAGCCCTTCGGCCCCATCGACTCCATCGTGCTGGTCGACCGGGTGGAAGAGCTGGTGGGCGAAATGAACATTTCGAACGGAGCCCTGGTGGGTGCCCTGGCCTCCGACGACGAGAAATGGGCCCAGCGCACGGCCAAGGAAGTGCGGGCTTTCAAGATGGGCGTGAACAAGCTCCGCTCCCGCGGCGACCGGGAAGAGGTGTTCGGCGGCCTGGGCGAGTCCTGGAAAGGGGCTTTCGTGGGTGGTAAGCTGCTGGTGGAAGCCGTGACGGAGGGCGACGCGGCCCAGCCCGTGCTCGGCAACTACCCCGAAGCCACGCTGCTGCCCGAAAAGATTTAACCCGCCTCGGCCCGCTCCCGAAACCGGGCGGCCGGCGCAGCAAAACGGGGCTGGTGATTTCCGCGGGGAAGTCGCCAGTCCCGTTTCTTTGGGGAAAGGTGCCGCTGGTGCGTTCGGCTACAAAGGCTGTTTTACCTCGAAGGTCAGGCGGGTGCTGCCGGCCAGGCCGGTGCCGGTCAGCCCCTGGATAACCACCACGTACTTGCCCGGCACGTCGGCCGTGTAAAAGTCGAGGGCGGTGCTGCCCGTGGCCGGGGTGCTGACCTGCGGGTTCCAGTAGAGCAGGTTGCGGAAGTCGGGGCGGCGGGTTTGCCGGGCCTCGGCCGTTTCGTAGCGCGGCGCATAAAACTCCCGCTGCAGCTGCAACCCCTCGTATTCCTGCAAAAGGGCGTGCGAGTCGAGCTTGTAGCTGCCCAGGTCGCCTTTGTAGGTGGTGTAGCTCACTAGGCCCTGGTGCTGCATCCGGCCCAGAAAGTATTTGCCGGCCACTACCTCCAGCTTCTGAATCTTGAGCGGGTCGAGGGCAATAACCTTGTTGATGTTGAAAATCGGCACCCCATCGAGCAGCACCAGCGGGTCGTCGGTCATGGGGCGCTTCAGCTGGTCGACCACCTGGAAGTGGTACTGCCCCTTGCGGATGCGCACCAGCACCCCCGGCACGTATTCGCGCATCACTTCCTCCATCACCTTGAAGCGGGTGTAGGCATCGAGCAGGTACCGCTCGTCGGGCTTGCCGTAGAAAGGCAGGCTGTCGTTGGCCGGCAGCGTATAGAGGGTGGTAAACTTCTTGAAATACGCGTTTTGCACCTGCGCCTGCAAGTGGCGCTGGCTGAGGCTAGCCCGGTAAGCGCCCGCCAGCTTAAGCGGAGCCAGGGTAGAGGCCGCAAACTCGGTCGAAAAGGGCGAGAATACCTCGATTCGGTAGGTGCTGTCGACCTGGGTGTTGGTTTGCACCACGATTTCCTTGGGCCCGAAAAAGTCCCGCGTTTCAAACCCGATGCCGCCGTCAGCCTTGCTCACCGTTGGATATAAATGCGCCTGGCGGCTGGGACTGGCCAAATACACCGGAATGCCCGCGGCCGGCTGGCCGGTGGCCCCGTGCGTTAGCCGGCCCTGAATCCAGTGGCCGCTGGTTTCGGGCTGAAAGGCAACGTCAGTTTTGGTAGGGGAGAGCACCTGGTCCCAGCGGAACCGGCTCCAGCCCTGGGTCAGCATCAGGTTGTCGGCGGCCTGGGCGGTTTCGGGCGTGTGGTCCGTGAAGTAGTACGCTGGGCTTTCAATGGGCCCTTTCACGTCGGCGGCCAGCCAGAGGTAGCTGTTGATGTCGGGGCCGGGGGCCGTGGCCAGCGAGTCGAGGCGGTACACGGCCACCGACAGGTTGGCCGCGGCCGGCCGGGCCGCCGGCGTGGTGCCGGCCAGCTGCAAGGTTACTTTTTCCCGGCTGGCATACGCGGGCTTGTCGGTGCTGGCGCTGAGGGTGAGCTGCTGGGTGGGCGCGCGGAAATACAGCCGCTCGGCCAGGGGCTGACGGGCGCTGTTGAAGACGGTAAAGTGCGTTATTCCTTCGCCCAGCGTCTTTTCATCCACCGTAAAGACGGCCGCGTTGTCCCGGAACCGGGCGCTGACCGCCACGGATGGAATATGGCGGGCGTGGCCCAGCAGCAACACGTCCTGGGCCGCATCCGTCGCCTTGCTGGTTCTGACCGTAATCGTGAGCGTGCCGGGCTGGTCGTGGCTCAGGTGCAGGGCGTAGCCTTGCTCCAGCACGGCGGGCAGCTTGCGGGTGAGGGTTTGCTTGTTGGGCAGCTGAATAATGGCGCTGTAGCTGGCCCCGGCCTCGGTGGGCGTAAAGGTGAAGGAGCCCAGGCCAAACTTCAGGGTGCGGAACTGCGCCACGTTGTTGCCGCGCTGATCCACGATGATGCCGCTGGCCTCGACGCCGCGCAGGTGCTTGTCGTTCACCTTGAAGCCGACGGTGGCGGGCAGGCCCTGCACGAGGTGGCCGCCTTCGGGGAAAAACTGCGCTTCGGCCCCCAGCGTTTCCCGGGCCGTCTGCACGGCCACGGTGGCCGAGGTGTTGACGACCGTCACGGTGCTGTGGAAGTAGAAGTCGGGCGCGGTATTCTTCATCCAGTTGGTGTAGGCCCGGATGGTGTAGGTGCCCGAGGGCAGGTTTTTGGGCAGCACAAACGTGCCCTGGCCCACGGCCTGCTCCACGCTGATTTTGGCCTGCAACACGGGCTTCTGCGCCGGGTTGAGCAGCTCCACGTACGCTACCTTGCTCACGGGCAGCGGCTTGTGGTAGAGGCCATCCACGGCGTAGAGCTTAAACCATAGCATTTCCCCGCTCACGTACACCGGCCGGTCGACGTGCAGAAACAGCTTTTCCGGCAGGTGCTGCCGGGTGTAGCGGCTCAGCTGCCCCGGAATGGCGCGTAGCGAGTCGGTTTGGGCGTGGGCCGCTGGTAACCCGGTGGCCCACAGGGTGCCGCACAGCAGCAGGCCCAAACCCCAGGGGCGGGGCCGGAGCGGCCGGGGCGAAGCAAGAGAACTGGTCGTCACGAAATTACTGGTTGAGTCGCGCATTACTTCCAAAAGCTGGGGGCTACGTTGGTGCCGCGCTTCCGGCAATCCACACAGTCGCTGGTAAGCCCGGTATAGCCCACGTCTTCGATCATTTCGATGGGTAGAAAGTTCGGATTGTTGAAGGCCAGGGCTGCGTACTGGAACTGAATCGTATCCGGAACGCCGCATTTGTAGCCCGTCTCAAACTGCCAGCTGGCGGGCAGCTCGTCCCGGCTGATAAAAATGCGCTTTTCGCTGACGGAGTACCCGCCCACGTAGCCCAGCACCAACTCGTCGGGTTTGGTGGCGCAGTGCATGTTGCCCACCAGCTGGGTCGGGAGCGGGTCAAACAGGGTGCCGATGCTCTCCGTGTTTTTGCGCATCTCCTCCCAGTAGGCAAATTCTTCCTGCGTCTGGGCGTACTGCTTAACCAGCACGCTGTATTTGTAGCGCAGCTTGGTGGAGTTGCTGGGCAGGTTGGCCAGGGGGTAGTCCGCCACTACGTCCTGGTTGAGCTTGGTGGTGGTGCTGAGCCTGATAAAGCCCCCGAGCTGGCCGGTCCAGCAGCGCCAGATGTTGTTGGTGCGGTACTGCATCTTGCCGCCAACAAACTCGAAGTAGCTGCGGTACTGCGAGGTAAACTCCCAGGTTTCGTCGTAGTCCCAGCGGTAGTACTGGGTTTTGTTGGCGTCGTCGTGGGCACTGACGAAGAGGTGAACCCCGCCCTCATCCGCCGTCCAGGTTACCTTGTCGATGGGCGGCGTGAGCTTGACGGCCGTGTAGTCGGAAAAGTACTCTTTGCTGGCCGCCGTGGTAAAGTGCAGGCGGTGCCGCTTGCCCACGTTGAGCTGCAGGTTGGGCGAGGTGTAGGTGCCGGCCGGGCTTTCCGTGAGGCGGTAGCGCTGCCCGTTTTCCTCCTCCACGTACACCGTCGCCTTGCTTTCTACCGGGGGCGGCGTGTTGGCTTGCAGGTTCAGGGTGCGCGTGAGCTTGATGGTCGTCACGCCGCTGGCGTTGATAAAGCCGTCGACGACCAGGAAATTCACGTTCACGCCGTTCACCTCGGGCTCAAACGGGTCGATGCAGCTCGTCAGACTCAGCAGCAGCAGGCTCCAGAGCCGCACGGTAGACCGCAGATGTATATACCTGGTCATCTAGAATTTGAAGTTGTAGGTGATGGTCGGAATCGGCTGGCCGAAGATGGACAGCTGGTAGCCGTTGATGCGGCCGTTTTCCGACTTGAAATACACGGAATAGGGGTTTTTGCGGCCCGTCAGGTTATACACCCCGATGGTCCAGGAGCCGTGGGCCAGCTTCTTGATCTTGTGGTTGCCCTCAATGTTGAGGGCCAGATCGGCGCGGTAGTAGTCGGGCACGCGGTAGGCGTTGCGCTCCGAGTAATACACCCGCATCGAGTTGCCCACGTAGTACTTGGCCAGGGGCAGGGTAATGGGGCGGCCCGTGCTGTAGGTAAGGTTCAGGGAGGTGCTGAAGCGGCGGCTGAACCGGTAGTTGCCAATCATCGTCGCGTCGTGGGGCTTGTCGAAGTTGCTGGGGTAGTACTTGCCCCCGTTTACCATGTCGCCGGTCGTGGCCGTATTCACGCGCACTAGCGAGCGGGAATAGGTGTAGCTTACCCAGCCGTTGAGCTTGCCGGTCAGCTTCTTCACCATCACTTCCACGCCGTAGGCCTTGCCCTCGGCATTCACCACGTCGGTTTCAATGTGGTGGTTGAGAATCAGCGTGGCCCCGCTCTTGTAGTCCACGAAGTCGTGCATGGCCTTGTAGTAGGTTTCTATGGACGTTTCAATCGTGTTCGACTTGAAGTTGCGGTAGTAGCCGATGGAATACTGGTCGCCGACCTGGGGCCGGATGTTCGCGTCGCTGAGCTTCCAGATGTCGGTCGGCGACATCGAGGCCGTGTTCGAGAGCATGTGAATGTACTGGCGCATCCGGTTGTAGCTGGCCTTCACCGAGGAGTTGTCCGACAGCGCGTACTTGAGCGTCACGCGGTACTCGGGGCCGTGGTAAGTGGCAATGCTGGCCCCGCGCTTGTGCGAAATGGTGTCGGTAATCGTGTTTTCCGACTTCGAGATATTGGGCAGATACTGGTAGGTGTCGCGCGGACCCAGGGCGTTGAAGAGCGAGTAGCGCAGCCCCAGCGACACGGCGAAGCGGGGCGTCACGTCGATTTTGTCCGACACGTAAATAGCATGTTCCAGGGCCTGCTCCCGGGGCAGCACGTCGGGCTTGATCAACGACTCGTTGCCGATGGGCGTCAGGCTGCCCGAGGCCACCGAGTAGTAGATGTTGTTGAAGCCGAAGTCGAAGGTGTGCTTGTTGCTGTGGAAGTAGCTGAAGTCGGCCTGCAGGTTGGTCTGGTTGATGCCAAAGGCCAGCTCAGCGGCGTTTACCGGGTTCTTGTCGTTGCGGATGCCGTACTGGTAGTGGCTGTACGCACCGGTCAGCACGCCGTAGAGCTTGTTGCTGAAGTTGTGCTGCCACTTCAGGCTGCCCGTCTGGTTCTGGTAGCGGTAGAGCGTGTCGGAGGCCAGCTGAAACTGGTCGCGGCTGAGGTAGCCGGTGGCGTACACCGTGTTCCGGTCGTCGATCTGGTGGCTGATGTGGGCGTTCAGGTCGTAAAACGAGGCCGAGCTTTCCCGGTAGGTTTTGTTGGGAATCTGGTGCAGAATCCAGTCGGAGTAGCTGGTGCGGCCGGCCACGATGAAGGCGCTTTTATCCTTGATGATCGGGCCTTCCAGTGCCAGGCGGCTGGTCATCAGGCCAATGCCGCCCGAGCCGGAAAACTTTTTCTTGTTGCCGTCGCGGGTGGTAATTTCCAGCACCGACGACAGCCGCCCGCCGTACTTGGCCGGCACCGCGCTTTTGTACAGCTCCACCGTCTTGAGAATGTCGGGGTTGAAGGCCGAAAAGAAGCCGAACAGGTGCGCCGGGTTGTACACCGTCGCGTCGTTGAACAGAATCAGGTTCTGGTCGGTGGCCCCGCCGCGCACGTTCATGCCCGTGCTGCCTTCCCCCACCGATTTCACGCCCGGCAGCGTCAGCACCACGCGCAGAATATCGGTTTCGCCGAAGGCCGTGGGCACCTGCCGCATCGTTTTGATGTCGAGCCGCTCCACGCCCATCTGCATGCTGGCCACGTTCTTGTCTTTTTCGGCTTCAATCACCACCTCCTTCAGGTTGGTAATGTCTTCCTCCACCTCAATCTCCAGCTTGCCGTCGGTGTGCAGCTGGATCTGGCGGCGGGTGTTCTTGATGCCAATTCCCCGCACCTTCAGCTCGTAGCGGCCCGCGGGCAGCGTTAGGGCATAGTAGCCGTACTGGTCGGTGGTGGTGCCCACCGTGCTCGGCGCCTCCACGAATACCGCCGCCCCGATAACCGGCTCCCCGGCCTTGCTGTCCCGGATGTGGCCGGCCAGCGTCACCTTGCCGCCGGGCTGGCTGCCACCCTTTTTCCCGACCTCGTAGAGCTTCAGCGCCGAGGTGCTGGCCGCTGCGGCCTGGGTTTCCTCGGCGGGCAGCGGGTCGGGCTCGGTAGCGGTGGCCGCCGGCATTTCCGTCACGAAGAAGTTGGGGGGCAGGTTGGGCTGAATGGCGCTGCCGGTGGTCACGTACACCCGCTGCTGCGGGTCGACGGCAAACCGAAACGGCGTGGACGCCAGCGCCGCCTGCAGCACTGCCTCCAGGGGCTGGCTGGTCACGCGCACGTTCACGCGCAGCGTATCCAGCGCCTCGGGCTGGTAGTAGAAGCGGTAGGGCGTTTGGGCTTCCAGCCGCTGCACCAGCTCCGGGAAGCGGATGCCGGTAAATTCTCCGCTGATCAGCGGCGGCGGCGCCAGCTGCTGGCCCAGGGCGGTGCCACTCCACAGGAAAAGGAATGCCAAACGGTAAAAAAATCTCATCAGAATAGGGGTGCAGCGGATAAAAAACGGGAAAACGGGCCGCCCGTGCCGGGCTGCCCGCTTAGCGCAGGGTGTTGTAGTAGCGGGCTACCTGCACGAAAGCCTCTTCCTGCCGGCTCTTGCTAAAGCTCAGCTTTTGGGTGCTCAGGTACTGGCGCACTTCTTTTTTGCGGTCGGCCAGCGCCGCCAGCAGGGCTCCTTTGCTGGCAATGGGATAAAACTGCCCGCCTTTTTCCAGGTAGAACCGGTTAGCTTCCTCAAACTCGGCCTCCACGCCCGTCGGCGTCAGCTTTTCCAGTAGTTTCTTGCTGCGCTTGGCCAGCACCCGCACGGGGCCGTTCAGCAGCACGTCGTAGTAGCCGGTACTCAGGGCGCCTGCCGTCGGGCCGCCGCTCACGATGCGCACGAACGTATGCCGGTTGACCGTGAAATAGCTCACCTTCTCGTTGACGAGCTTCAGCTTCAGCGGCGTCTGCGGAAACTTCAGCACCACCTGGTCTAAGCGGGTATCATATAGCAGCGGCACTTGCTGGTAGAGCGCGCCATTGTAGAAGATAGCGCCCACCTGCTCGTCGGGTGATTGAAAGAACTGGTGGCCTTTCACCAGCCGGTAGCTTTTCTCGTAGCCCGTGTATTCGGTGCCACTGTATAAATGCGGATTTTCCTCCGGCGGCAGCATCTGCCGGCTGGCCAGCCGGGCGGTGGCCGCCGCCAGAAAGCTGGAGTCCGGGGCTGGCGTCTGACCAGCCGCCTGGTGGGCCGCCAGCAAACTGAAAAAGGCGAAGCTGTAAAGTCGGGGCAAGGGCTTCATCGGGGCAAATAGGCGTGTAAACCGGAGTAGGAGCGGGGCGGAATAGAATAACAGCTTATAAGGTAGAGCGCGAATAGGGATGTTTCGCTATGCGCAAGCTAATAGTGCAATACTTTGTGGGTTGTGTTATATAAAGTGCGGGCGCAGCTTACGGTTCAGTTGCTAGGCAAAAGAAACAAAAGCCGGAAAAAAGCTGCTTGCCGCCTTGGCTCTCGCGCGTGGTAAGCTGGGCAGCCCGGGCACCTGAAACTTCTGTCCCCGCCCGCCTGACCGTTTCTGGCTCTTGTTGGTTGCATCGGGGCACGACCCAACAACCGAATAGCAGAAACACCGGAAAAGAAAAAGGCCCTCTGGAGCTAACCAGAGGGCCTTTTTGTAGTCAAAACGATGACTTAATGTAGTCCGTAGGGGAATCGAACCCCTGTTGGTAGAATGAAAATCTACTGTCCTAACCCCTAGACGAACGGACCAAGTATCAAAACGGAGAAGAGTAGTCCGTAGGGGAATCGAACCCCTGTTGGTAGAATGAAAATCTACTGTCCTAACCCCTAGACGAACGGACCAGATAACTAGCCAACCCCGTTTTGATGCTGCAAAGATAGATAGGGGAACCATGCAGACAATACCCCCGCCAAAAAAAAATGGACCTGAAAGGCAAATTCGCTGATATTCAGTTTGAAAAATTGTACCGCTGCCGTCGTTGAAAAAGCCGGCGGGGCGCTTTGGAAGCCAGCCGCCCCACTTTAGCCGGTTTGTCATTGCCGGAGCGGGCAGGGTATTTTCCTGGGGTAGATATTGATTTGGCGAAGTTGGCCGGACCCGGTACCTTCGCTCCGCGTTTTCACTCGGTCCCTCGGGGCCGTTAAACCCCATCTCCCTTTATTATGGCTAAAATTAAAGTCGCCATCAACGGTTTCGGCCGGATCGGCCGCCTGACGTTCAAGTCGCTGCTTGGCCGCGACAACGTGGAAGTTGTAGCTATCAACGACCTGACCGATAACAAGACTCTGGCGCACCTGCTGAAGTATGACTCGGTACACGGCCGCTTCGACGGAACCGTGACCTACGACGAGGAAAGCCTGACGGTAAACGGCCAGCGCATCGCCGCCCTGGCCGAGCGCGACCCCAAGCTGCTGCCCTGGGGCCAGATGGGCGTGGACGTGGTGCTCGAATCGACCGGCCGCTTCGTGGATGAGGCGGGCGCTGGTCAGCACATCACCGCTGGCGCCAAGAAAGTTGTGATTTCGGCTCCCGCTACCGGCAACATCCCGACGGTAGTGCTGGGCGTAAACGAAGATATTCTGACCGGCGACGAAACCATCATTTCGAACGCCAGCTGCACCACCAACTGCCTGGCCCCGATGGCCAAGGTCCTGGACGAGGTGTTCGGCATCGAGAAAGGCTACATCACCACGGTGCACGCCTACACCTCGGATCAGAACCTGCAGGACGCTCCTCATAAGGACCTGCGCCGCGCCCGCGCCGCCGCCTACAGCATTATCCCCACCAGCACCGGCGCTGCCAAGGCCGTTGGTCTGGTGTTGCCCACGTTGAAAGGCAAGCTCGACGGCCTGGCCATGCGCGTGCCCGTGCCGGATGGCTCGATGACCGACCTGACCGTAGTGCTGAAAAAGGAAGCTACCAAGGAGCAGATCAACGAGGCTCTGAAGTCGGCCGCCAACGGTGCCATGAAAGGCATCATCGAGTACGCCACCGACCCGCTGGTGAGCATCGACATCGTGGGCAACCCCCACAGCTGCATCTTCGACTCGGAGCTGACGGCCGCCAGCGGCACGCTGGCCAAGGTTATCGGCTGGTACGACAACGAAACCGGCTACAGCACCCGCACCGCCGACCTGATCCAGAAGCTGGGTGAGGCCATGACCAAGTAATTGCGGACTACAGTTCGTTTTTTTGAGTGTAAAAAAGCCTGCCCGGTTGGGCGGGCTTTTTTTTCAACTTTTCCCGCCCCGTTGCGTTGTTGCCGTCTATGCCTGAGAAGCTGCGCATTTGCTTTCTGATCAACCCCAAATCGGGCACCAACCGGCGCCAGGACGTGCCCGCGCTGCTGACCCGCTACCTGGCCGCCGAGCCCGCCGTCGACTACGAAGTGCGCCTGACCCAGTACGCCGGGCACGCCGTGGAGCTGGCCCGGCAGGCCGCCGCCGAGGGGTTCCGCATCGTGGTAGCCGTGGGCGGCGACGGGACGGTGAACGAAGTAGGGCGGGGGCTGCTGGGCACCCGGGCGGCGCTGGGCATTCTGCCCCGGGGCTCGGGCAACGGGCTGGCGCGCCACCTGCGCGTACCCCTGGCCTTGCCCGCCGCCATCCGCCAGCTGGCCCGGCCCGACTTTCAGCGCATCGACGTGGGCCACATCAACGAGCACCCCTTTTTCTGCACGGCCGGGCTGGGCTTCGATGCCCACGTGAGCAAGTGCTTTGCCCAGGCCGGCACCCGCGGGCTGGGCACCTACGTGCAGGTGGCGCTGCGCGAATACCGCCGCTTCCGACCCACCCCGATTACGATGACGATGCAAGGCAAAACCCTGGAAACCAACTGCTACGTGCTGGCCTTTGCAAACGCGGCGCAGTACGGCAATAACGCCTACATTGCCCCGCTGGCCGATATCAGTGACGGGCTGCTGGATCTGTGCCTGATTGATGCCCTGCCGCTGCTGCGGGCCGTGCGCGTGAGCCTGGGCCTGGCGCTGGGCAACCTGCCGGCCTCGGGCGCGGCCGTGTACCACACCTGTAGCCAGGTGCAGGTGCGCACCGCCCAGCCGCTCGGCTTCCACGTCGACGGGGATTATGTGGGCGACGCGCAGCAGTTCGACGTCCGCCTGGAGCCCCTGGCCCTGGAAGTAGCGGTGCCCAAGGTGAAGTTGTGAAATAGTGAGATGGTGAGTTTGATGTTCAAATTGCGCAAAGCGGCGCCAGCCGAACATCAAACTCACCATTTCACCATCTCACCATCTCACCATCTCACAATTTCAGATCTTTGCCGGATGAAAGACGATAAGAACCGCCGCAGCCGGGAAGGCGTGGTGTACTCCACCAACTCCGATTTCGACTACCAGCACAGCAGCGAGGAGGAAGCCGAAACCCTGCCGCCCCAGCAGCAGAATCTGCGCGTGCAGCTCGATAAGAAAGCCCGGGGCGGCAAGCAGGTCACACTGATTACCGGCTTCGTGGGCAAGGATGCCGACCTGCAAAGCCTGGGCAAGCTGCTCAAAACCAAGTGCGGCGTGGGCGGCAACGCCAAGGACGGCGAAATCCTGATTCAGGGTGACTTCCGCGACAAAGTGCTGGCCGTGCTGCTGGAGCAGAAGTACAAAGCCAAAAAGGCCGGTGGATAGGAATCAAGATTTAAGATTGGATATAAGCAACTGCTCAATAGCACTTCAGCCCTCATTCTTAATTCTTAATTGATCCAACGCCCGCACCACGTCTTCCGGCGTGTCGATGCCCAGGGTGGCGGCGGTGGTTTCGGCGGTCTGGATGTGGTAGCCGTTTTCCAGCCACCGCAGCTGCTCCAGCGACTCGGCCAGCTCCAGCGGGGAAGGCGGCAGGCGGGTCAGCTCGGCCAGGATATCGGGGCGGTAGGCGTAGAGGCCAATGTGGCGCAAGTAGCGGTGGTGCTGCAGCCACTGCTCCTGCGGGTGGTTGCGCTGGTAAGGCAGGGGGTGGCGGCTGAAGTACAGGGCCTGCCCGCGGGTGTCGAGCACCACCTTGGGCATGTGGGGGCTAAACAGCTCCTCCCGCGTCTCGACCGGCTTCACCAGCGTGGCCAGCTGGGTGCGCGGGTCGGCTTCAAACAGGGCAATCAAGGCGTTGATCTGCTCGGGCAGGATAAACGGCTCGTCGCCCTGGATGTTGATGATGCAGTCGGCCGACGCGTCGAGCTGGCAGTAGGCGTCGAACACCCGGTCGGTGCCGCTGGGGTGGTCGGGCGAGGTCAGGAAGGCCTCGCCGCCGAAAGCCCGCACGTGGTCCAGAATCCGCTCGTCGTCGGTGGCCACCACCACCCGGCTCAGGCGGGCTAGGCGGGCCTGCTCCACCACGCGCTGAATCATGGTTTTGCCGCCCAGGTCGGTCAGGGGCTTGCCGGGCAGGCGGGTAGAAGCATAGCGGGCGGGAATAATGCCAATGGCGTTGAGCATAGCGGGAGGGCAAAAAGAGCGGGAATACAGCATCGAAAGTAGGCGAAATGTAGGCTTCTACCCAATATGGCGCTAAATTGGCTAGGCCGGCTGCTGGCACGCCCGGCGGGAGCGGCAAACCCGGCTCCGGCCAAACGGTACCCGTCGTAGCCAGTCTGCTCCAGGATTATTTATTTATCTTTCGGCTGCGTTTATGCTGCTGGCAGCGTGCCATCCGTCTCGTTTTTCGCTCGTTGCCTGTTTTTCGCGCCCTGTCCGTATGACCCGCTTTTCTTTGCTGCTTGCCGCCTGCGTGTTCGGTAGCCTTTCTGCTTCGGCCGCCGTTCGTCCCGTTCTCCTGCCCGATTCCATCGGGGTTGAATACCGGAATAATAAAGTTTTGATCAAGCACCGCGTCGCGCCCGGCGAAACCCTCTACGGGCTCAGCCGCCGCTACAAAGTGCCCGTCGACCAGATTGTGGAAGCCAACCCCAAGCTGGAAGGCACCCTCGTAACCGGCCAGATCGTGCTGGTGCCGCGCAACCGGGTGGTGATGAACACCACCGCCGCGGCCAAAGCCCCGGCTCCCCCGGCCGCTGCTCCCGCCGCCACCCGCGACCTGACCACCGACGCCCGGGGCAACAAAACCTACAAAGTGGAAAAAGGCCAGACCCTGTTTTCCATTGCCCGCCGCTTCAACACGACCCCCGACGCCCTGGCCCGGCTCAACAAGCTGCCCGACAACGCCGGCGTGAAAGTAGGGCAGGTGCTCATCGTGGTGCCCGCCGGCGGCAACGCGGCCCCGGAACCAGTCGTAGCCGCCGCGCCCGCCCCGAAAACCCCGGCCCCCACGAACCGCCCCGAGCGGGTCGAGGAGCCCGACCGGGACAAAGACCGGGAGGCCACGCCGGCCGCCGTGACGCCGGCCGCCCCGGCTAAAGAAGAAGACCGGGTGCCCGAGCGGGCCAGTGAGATTGTGCGCAAAGTCACGGAAGGCGGCCTGGCGGCCATCATCGAGGGCGGCGGCACCGACAAATACCTGGCCCTGCACAAAACCGCGCCGGTGGGCACCATTATGCAGGTGCGCAACATCATGAACGGGCAGTCGGTGTACGTGCGCGTGATTGGGCAGCTGCCCGACACGGGCGAAAACAGCAACATCCTGGTGCGCCTCTCGCGCCGGGCCGTGCAGAAGCTGGCCACCCCCGATTCGCGCTTCCGCGTGGAAACCTCGTACGTGCCGTAGCGGCGGGCTGTAGCGCGAACTTTGTAGTTCGCGTCCCCGCGCCGCCGCAACGATTATCACTCCGGCACGCGAACTACAAAGTTCGCGCTACTACCTTCAAAGGCCGTCGATACGATGGCCTTTGAAGTTTCTAACCTCGCTCTACCTCTCTGTTTTTCGTGGATTCCGCGCAAATTTCTAACATCCGGGCCGTGCTGGAAGAGCGTTACCAGCGCTACAACCAGCCGGGCTTTATCGAGCACGACCCTATCCAGATTCCGCACCGCTTCACGCAGCGCCAGGACGTGGAAATCAGCGGGTTGTTTGCCGCTTTGCTGGCCTGGGGCCGGCGGCCCACCATCATCAGCAAGGTGACGGAGCTGCTGCGCCGCATGGACGACGCACCCTACCAGTTCATTACCCAGCACCAGGACGAGGATTTGAAGGGCTTGCTCGGCTTCTGCCACCGCACCTTCTGCGACACCGACCTGCTCTACTTCGTGCACTGGCTGCGCTGGTTTTACGCCGACCATAGCACGCTGGAAGACGCCTTTTTGCGCGGCGCCACCCAGCGCGAGCGGCTGGAAAACTTCCACGACCTGTTCTTCAGCCTCGACGACGCTCCGCAGCGCACCCGCAAGCACGTGGCCACGCCGGCCCGGGGCTCGGCCTGCAAGCGGGTGAACATGTACCTGCGCTGGATGGTGCGCCAGGACTCCCACGGCGTGGATTTCGGCCTCTGGACCCGCCTGCCGATGGCCGAGCTGGTGTGCCCCATCGACGTGCACGTGGAGCGCCAGGCCCGGCAGCTGGGCCTGCTGCACCGCCCCGTCGTCGACTGGCGGGCCGCCGAGGAGCTGACCGAGAACCTGCGCCTGCTCGACCCCCACGACCCGGTGAAGTACGACTTTGCCTTATTTGGGCTGGGGGTGGAGGAAAAGCGGTAACTGTTAAGGCTTGAATTATGCGCGTATATACTGTTCGAGTGCTGCGAGGGTGGCTTACAGCTGGAATTATACTTGGGCTGCTACTGCTGGTTGGAGTCGGCATTTGGGTGATTAGCCTACTACCCAAGCAATCTGGTATGGGCCTGTTGCTGCTCATCTTGCTGTTCACCATGCCATGGCTGTTAGGCTACTGGCTTATCAAGAAGTTTGCGGTAAAAGAAATAGAGGTAACCGTTGGGCCTGATGCGCTGCAGATACACTCCGCTGACTCGGCTACCGCGCAGCATGTCCTCCTTAGCGAGATTATTTCGTACGGGTATCAGGAGTTCAACGATGCCAGGCAACTAGTGCTCCGGCTGCAGAGCGGAAAAAAGGTCAAGATCGGGCGGAATGACATGTGGGGCAAAGGTGATGACTTCTTGGCGTTGGTCCGGCATTTTGAGGACCAGCACGCTACTGCGGTGGCCGCTGGTGGAGCAGCTCATCATATTCAGCGCGAGAAAACTTTCTTCGAAAAGCCAGTGGCAAATGTGGTCGGCTGGGTGCTGGTAGCCGGGTTGGTTTATTTCAGCTGGTACCTATCCCAGAACGGTGTCAGGGACGGGAAATGGGGGGCTGTCTGCCTGATATACGGTAATGGGCTGGCCTATTGGGGGGCTTTATTTGCGGCCCGCAGCAAGAGCAACGCTTAATAGCCCCCCGTGGAAAATCAATTCGACTTGTTGCTAATCGACCAGCGCAAGGCCGGGTGGCTCACGTTGGGCTGGCTGGCCTTGGCCCTGGGCGCTATGCTGGGCCTGTTCTATTCCCTGTCCCACGCCAGCGGCGCTATGCAGCTGGTATGGCTGAGCGTGGCGGTGGGTACATTATATGGGTTGTTCCGGCTTGTTCAAGCCCAGACCCGCCAGCCCGCTCGTATTATCGTTTCGGAGGAGAAGTTGTCGGTACGAAACCGGGCTACCGGCCAGGAAATGCTCCTGCCGTTTGAGGCTATTGCTACGTGCCGTTTCGTGGTCGGCAAAGGAAGCCTGGGGCTTCAACTCAAGCTAAAAGATGGCTCCCGACTTTCCCTGGGTAGTAAAGACTATGTTCCGTTCAGCGCCATGGTGCGCCGGCTCAGGGCCAATACGGAACGTTACCAGCAAACGCATTCTGGCGCTGCGGCCGGGCAGTGGGTTGATGCGTACTGGGGCAGCCGGGTAGCCACCGTGTGGCTGGGTATCTATGCCCTGCTGCTGGCCGCTTTTGCCTGCTTCGCCATCTGGTATTATCAGTCGGCCGATGGCAGCGGCTCAGCCTTGTTCTTCCTCGTGCTGCTGATTGTAGGTTTTTTGCTGTATGTGGCCGGCTGGTATGCCACCCGCTCTCAGCGCCGCTAATACCTGCGTCTACATTTCTTCGCTAATTATTAACCCGCGCGAATCTTTCGCCTCGCCGCAGATGTTTACTTTTACACTCCTTCCCAATACCCTCAATACCCACTACCGAGTTTGATTCTTCCTTCTAATTTCGAGCAGAAAATCGGCTTCGCGCAGTTGCGCGAGATGCTGGAAAGCTTGTGCCTGAGTGCCCTGGGCCGCCAGTTCGTGGCCAAAATGCAGTTCCAGAGCAAGCACGACCAGCTGGAAAAGCTGCTGCTGCAAACCGACGAGTTCCGCGCCCTGCTGCTGTCGGGCGCCGACTTCCCCAGCCAGCACTACCACGACGTGCACCCCCACCTGGTGCGCGCCAGCCTGCCCGGCGCCTACCTCGACGTACCGGCGTTTTTCGCCGTGAAAATGTCGCTGCGCACCATCCGCCAGGCCCTGACGTTTTTTACCCACGCCGAGGAAACGCTGTATCCTACGCTGCGCCTGCTGGGCATCGGCGTGCAGGTCGACCGTAACCTGCTGGCGGCCCTGGACAAGGTGGTGGACGACGAAGGCCAGGTGCGCGACAACGCCTCGCCGCTGCTTTCCCAGCTGCGCCAGGAGCTGATCAACCGCCAGGGCATGCTGCGCAAGCAGATTGCCGGCATCCTGCGCCACGCCAAAACCGAAGGCTGGGTGCCCGGCGACGCCGAGCCCACCATCCGCGGCGGCCGCCTGGTGCTGCCCGTCATTGCTGAGCACAAGCGCCGCGTGAAGGGCCTGATCCACGACGAGTCGGCCTCGGGGCAGACGGTGTTTATCGAGCCGGAAGCCGTGTTCGAGCTCAACAACGACATCAAGGACCTCGAAAATGCCTACCAGCGCGAGCTGATCCGCATTCTGACCCACCTGACCGACCAGCTGCGGCCCCACATTCCGGATCTGCGCCGGGCCTACCAGTACCTGGGTTTGCTCGACTTCATCCGGGCCAAAGCCCTGCTGGCGGGCCGCCTGGAAGCTACGCTGCCCGTGTTGCACCCCCGCCCCCTGATTCAGTGGAAAAAGGTGCGGCACCCGCTGCTGTACCTGTCCTTCCGGGAGCACTTCAAGGATAACCCGCGCGAAGTGGTGCCCCTGGATATGGAGCTGAATCCCGACCAGCGCATCCTGCTGATTTCGGGCCCGAACGCCGGGGGTAAGTCGGTGAGCATGAAGACGGTGGGTCTGGTGCAGTACATGCTGCAGTGCGGCCTGCTCATCCCGGCCGGCGACGGTTCGGAGGCCGGCGTGTTCGACGATATTTTCCTCGACATCGGCGACGAGCAAAGCCTGGAAAACGACCTGAGTACGTACTCGTCGCACCTGCTGAGCATGAAGCAGTTCGTGACCCTGGCCGGCAAGCGCAGCCTGGTGCTCATCGACGAGTTTGGCACCGGCACCGAGCCGGCCCTGGGCGGCGCCATTGCCGAGGCCGTGCTCGACCAGCTCAACCGGGCCCGCAGCTTCGGCGTGATTACCACCCACTACACCAACCTGAAGAACTTTGCCGAGCGCACGCCCGGCATCGTGAACGGGGCCATGCGCTACGACCCCGAGCAGCTGCAGCCGCTCTACCGCCTCGAAATCGGGAAGCCGGGCTCGTCGTTTGCCATCGAAATTGCCCGCAAGATCGGCTTGCCCAAGCAGATTGTGGAGCGGGCCACCCAGCTCGTGGGCAAGGACAAAATCCGCTACGACCGGCTGCTGGAAGGGCTGGAAAAGGAAAAGGCCGACCTGGAGCAGCGCAACGCGGAAGCTGCCAAGGCCGAGCGCCGCATGAAAAAAGCCGCCCAGGAGTACCAGGACCTGCGCAAGCACCTCGACGAAACCACGCTGGAAGTGCTGCGCAACGCCAAGGCCCAGGCCAAGCTGCTGCTCAAAGACACCAACCAGCAGATTGAGGCCACCATTGCCGAAATCCGCTCGAACCAGGCCGACAAGGAAAAGACCAAGGACGCCCGGCAGAAGCTCGACACCTTCGTGCGCGAAAAGCTCCAGATGGAGCCGCCCAAGCCCAAAGCCAGCCGCGAAGCCGCCGACCCCAAAACCCTCAAGCCCGGCGACAAAGTGGCCCTCATCGGCCAGGATGGCTACGGCGAGCTGATCAGCATCAAAGGCAAAACCGCCGAGGTACTCTTTGGCGGCATGAAAACCATCGTCAAGGCCAGTCAGCTGGAAAAAGTGGGCCGGGCCGAAATCCGGGAGCGGGAGAAAAAGGCTGAAAAAGCCAGCTTCAGCTCCTCGGCCTCCCTGGGCATGGACCTGACCGGCCGCATGGCCAACTTCAGCCCCGTGCTCGACCTGCGCGGCGAGCGGGCCGAAGACGCCCTGCAAAAGGTCATGGCCTTCGTCGACGACGCGGTGATGCTGGGTATTCCGGAAATCAAGTTCCTGCACGGCCGCGGCAACGGGGTGCTGCGCCAGGTGGTGCGCGACTACCTGCACCGGGTGCGGGCTGCCGCCAGCGTCGCCGACGAGCACGCCGACCGGGGCGGGGATGGGGCCACCGTAGCCGTGCTGAAGTAGCCGATGTTTGTCAGCCAGCCCCAGCACTTTGCGTATCGCAGCAACCTGTCGGCCGAAGCCTTGCGCGCTTCGGCCGACGAGTTTATTGCCCAGCAGGGCGGCCCGCTACACCCGAACGTGTACTCCGCCAGCTGGCAATCGGCGACGGTACTTGAGCTAATGCCCAAGGGGGCCTTGCACGGACTCAAACATACCGGCCGGCAACGGGCCACGCTCGAGTTGCGGCCCGCTGCCACCGGCACGGAAGCACACCTGACCGTGTATCCGGCCACCTCCCTATCCACGCTGTTCTACGGCATCATCGTGGTGGCCCTGTGGTCGGGCTTTTCCTGTCTGCGGCACAGCCACTGCGTGCACGTGGGAATTAGCGCGGGCTTTGGCGTGCTAGGCACGGGCGCGCTACGGGTCCTGCACCAGGCCTCAACCAGGCTGCTGCGGCAGGATTTGGAACGCAGCTTCCAGCTCACGAAGCTTGCTTAGATAGACAACGAAGCTGTTCAGAAAATCGCCCGAAACTCGTTAGCCCGTCATGCAGAGGCGCAGCCGAAGCATCTCGCGTGCAGTGGTAATCAAATTACTTTGGCAACGTCAGCACGCGAGATGCTTCGGCTTTCGCCTCTGCATGACGTTCCTATTTCACTTTCTAGACAGCTTTCAGCACAAAAAAGGCGACTCCCGATTCGGGAGCCGCCTTTTTTGTGCTTGCCGCGGCGGAAATTACTCTACTGCCACGCGGCTAATCTGCGTCGATTCGGGCGGCTTCGGCCCTACGCGGTCCGCGTCTCGCGGTGGGCTTCCAGCTGGGTTACGAAGGCCGTCACCACCTCCAGCTCGGCCTCGGTGCGGACCTCGGCCAGCTCGGCCAGGGCCTGGGCGGCCCCCGAGGCCCCGCGCAGCGCCAGCTCCTTTTGCTGGGCCACGAGGCGGGCCTGCTCGGCCTCCAGCTCCAGGCGGCGGCGCGAGGTGCCGGCGGGCAGGTCGGCTAGCTGGTCGTTCACCCCATCGAGGCGGCTCTGCACGCCGATGAGGGTGTTTTTGGCGTTGTCGGCCCGGGTTTCGGCCTTGTCGCCGCGGTAGTCGAGGTTAATGTCGCGGTTGGTTAGGTCCTTGAGCAGGGCGCGGGCCGGGGTCAGGGCTTCGTCGCAGGCCGCTTTGGTGTCGAGGGCCGAAAAATCGAACGTGGGAACAGTCATAAATAGATAGAAAAGGGAAAGTGAATAACCGGTGCCGCCACCCGGCTGCACCCGGCCCACCGCCAGCGGTGGGCCGCCCTCCTAACGCAAACGCGCAGGGGTATTGTATTGCCGCTACGAAATATTCTATAACGGCAATACAATGCCGCCCGCGCTATGGCTGGGCCGTTGTATGGTCTGCCGCTCTGCCGTGGGGCGTGGCGCCGCCACTGGCTGCTCCGCCGCCCAGCACGGCCAGCTCGGCGCGCAGGCCGGCGCAGGCGGCTTGCAGCAGGCGGCGGTCGGCCTGGGCGAGCGGGCCGGTCCAGTGGCCGGCCTCCAGGGCAAAGCGCGGGTCGGCGGCCAGGGTGGCGGGGGCCCCGGGGCTGGCCAGCAGCGCCAGCCGGGCCTGGCCAGCCGCCACCCGGGCGTCGACGGCGGCCAGGGCGGCCTCGGCGCGGCGCAGGGCCTGGGTGGCCTCGTGGCGGCGGGCGGCCAGGGCCGGGAGGTGGGGTGGGGGGAGCGGGGCCCCAGCCGGGGCGAGCGGCGGCGCGGCGTGGCCGGGGTCGATGGTCAGGGCCCGGCGGGTAGGGGCGGGCAGGGCCGCCAGCAGGGCCGTGAGGGCGGCCTCGGCGGCGGCCGGCAAGGGGCGGGTGCCCGCCTCGGCCTGGGCCAAGCGGGAGCGGGTGGTGCCGAGTAAGGCGGCGGCCCCGGCCTGGGTGAGGACCAGGTAGCGGCGCAGGGCGGGCAAGGGGCCGGGACGGGGCAGGCGCATAGGCGGGGGGGGGGGCGCAAGTTGGGGAGGCGCAAATATAATTGCGCCCACCAAAATTGCGCCCCCCTAATCCTTATGATAGACTGTAGGAGAGCCAGGCTGAGTGGACAGGCCCGAAACATGCTCGGCATAAGGTTCTACGAAGCTGTTTGAGTTAAAGTACTGAAACTGTCAGTGCGGTGTAGAGACGCAATATGTTGCGTCTCCTCGTTGTTGAATCCGCTACCCTCAGATGCTAACTGTTCAACGAGGAGACGCAAAATAGTGCGTCTCTACCTCGTTCACGGCCAACTCAAACAGCTTATAAAAGTATCACTGTCCACACGCCCTGGGACGCATTTTCGTCTTAACTGACACTGAAGAACCGGCTGCCGTGGTGGAGGCCTGTACTAGCATTCTTGCAACAGCGGGGGGTAAATCACGCTAAGCTGCCTCCGGGGAGTTGTACAGGCTGTGCAGCCCGTTGCGCGGTACGCCCACTTGGCTGGGGAAATGGCACCGGGTATAGTATGAACAGTGCCGCGAGGAGTAATATTTTGTATAGGGCATCGTGTGGATGGATGGCGCACTTCATCTTGCACGCATGTCTAAATTATTTCTACCCTGCGCCATTTTGATTTTAGGAAGTATATCCTGTCAGGCGCAAAGCCCCCGCTTCGGCCTGAAAGCCGGCGTTAATTACAGCAACACCTACATTCCAAACGTCACCCGGCCCGACCGGATACTGGGCGTAGCAGCCGGCGGATTTGCCCAAGTAGCACTGTCGCAAGACGGATTCTTTCTGCTGCAGCCCGAACTGATGTATTCGGCCAAAGGCTCAGAGCAGCGTTTTCAGGGCAAAACGTATCAAGGCCGGCTCCATTATCTGGAGTTGCCGGTCTTGGCTAAAATCAATGCCGACGGGTTTGTGTTTGAAGCCGGCCCCCAGCTCAGCTACTTGCTGGCCGCTCGCAACGAAACGCCGGTCGGCACCTTCACCGACCTATCGGGGGCTAACCGATTGGTCGTGGGGGCAGTGGCCGGTGTCGGCTACCAGCTGCCCATGGGGCTGGGCCTCACCCTGCGCTATGCCAACGACCTGACCAGAATCAGTGACGCAGGGCCCCGCAGTTCCGTGTATCAGCTCCAAGCGAGCTATCTGCTCACCGGCAAATAAGCTACGCCACCAGGTATCTGAAAGGCCCAAGGCCCTCTACTGAAAGAGTGCCCTGGGCCTTTTCTATTTCTTGTCGCTACTCGTTCGGCGCTTTCGGCGCTGAGGGCTTGGCTAGGGAGCTACCAGTAGCTTACAGGTTTGTACGTTTCCTTCGACCTCCAGGCGCAGCAGGTACAATCCGCTAGGCAAGCTTAGCTCTTTCGCAGACAGCTGCAACTGCTGCCCGGCGGTGCTGCGTAGCCGGCCAACAAGAATGGTCTGCCCGGTGCTATTCGTGACGGTAAGCAGCATGGTTTTGCCCTGCGGCACCGCGTAGTGCAGCAAGAACGTATCATCGGCCGGATTCGGGGCTACATAGATATTGGCCGAATCTTTTGGCCTGACCGTCCCCAGGGGGCCATTGGTAATCGTTACGGAAAAATCCAGGTACTGCCCGCGGGTGACCGTGCAGGGCCCAGTGCCCAGAAAATTGGAATCGGTGAGGATGCGTAGGCGGAGGGGCACGTTGAGGACGGCTCCCGGCGGCAGCGGCAGCGTTCGGGAAAACGCAGTGGGGCTCACGATGCCGGACGTCCAGAGCTCACTGGTGCTGAAAGTACCGTCGTTGTTGGCGTCGAGGTAAACCCGCACGGCCCGCTGCTTGTGCCACTTCGCTGCCAACCGCTTCAAGCCCGCTACCAATCAAGGCGTAGTGGTCTTTCACCGCTTCTTTTAGCAAGCCGTCGAAATAAGGCTTTAGAATACATGCCACTATCATGGTTGGCATATTCATCTTGAGCCGTGGAAAGCGAAGAGTTAAAAATTGATTAACCGTTTCCAGGTATACAAAACCGGCGGCCCCCCACCTGGGAAGCCGCCGGTTTGGCGTTCATACTATCCGGTAAGCAGGACTACTACTCCACTACCACGCGGCTGGTCTGCGTCGACTCGGGTGTTACGATCTGCACCATGTACAGGCCGGCCCCGAGGCCCGAAGCGTCTACTTTCACTTCTTCGCCGGCACCGATGTTCTCGGTCTGGGTCAGGACGACGCGGCCGGTTACGTCGCGCAGGGTGACGGTGGCGGTGCGGGCCTTGCTGGCCTCAACCCGCAGGCGGAACTTGCCGCTGGTGGGGTTCGGGTACACCTGCACCGTGGACTGCTGCACGGTAGCGGCTTTGTTGGCCAGCACCAGGGTGCAGACCGTAATGCCGCGGTTCTGCTCGGCAATGCGGCTGGCAAACTCCTGGTAGTAGCGGTTCACCACCTTCGCGTCGTGCACCACCAGGGTGTTTTCGTCGTTGGTCGTGTTGGCCGAGGCGCTCCAGTTGTGCGAGCCCACGAATACCTGCGGGTCCGACTGCGAAGCGCCGGCGTCGATGATCATGGTTTTGTGGTGCATGATGCCGCTGGTGTTTTTCACCAGGATGCGGTTGCCCAGCGCCGTGCGGATGGTGCGGAAAATCGCGCCCGTACCGGTGTTGGCGGTGTCGTTGAGCAGGCCTTCCGAGCAATTGGCAATGTTGCGCAGCTGCACCTGGTCGCGGATGGTCTGGCCGATTTCGGCCTGGGTGATGAGCATCGTGGCGAAGTGCAGGTCGTTGTCGGCCGTGCGGATGGTTTCGAGCAGGCGGGCATTCACGTTGTCGGTGGGGCTGAACCACGATTCCACCGGCGAGCCGCCAATCAGGAAGAAGTGGGGCGTGTTGTCGGTTTTGCGGTTACCGAAGGCCGGCGTGCCGGGCGTCAGGCCCGCCGACCCCCAGATTTCCTGGAACTCAAGGGTGTAGGTACGGGCCAGGCTCTGGTCTTGCAGGGCAATGACGTTGTTGCGGTCCGTGAACAGCTGGGCGGCCGTCCAGTTCGTCGAGCCGGTCCACACCCAGGGGCGGTTGGCGTCGATGCTGTTGGCGTCAATTACCACAAACTTGTTGTGCATGATGCCCCGGTTGCTGGCGTCGTTGTCCGAGTCGCGGCCGATGCGCGGAATAGCCGCGTTCAGGGCCGGCAGGCTGGCGTTGGAGTTGGTGGCTTCGTAGATCAGGCGGATTTTCACGCCCCGGGCCTGGGCCCGGTTCAGCGCGTCGACGATGGTCTGGTTGTTCCAGTTGTAGATGGCCACGTCGATGGTTTCCTGGGCCCGGTCGATGTAGCGGGCCAGCGTGTCGGGCACGGTCTGGTTCAGGTACACGGCCGCGTTGCCGGGCAGCGCCAGGCTGGTCGTCACCGGGTTGTTGAAGTAGTTGCGGATCTTACCCGTCGAGTTCGACACGGTAATCATGGGCACGATGCCGCTGTTGGACGAGCCGTTGGCGTTGGTCGACGACACGCGCACGTAGTACACGGTGGCGGGCTGCAGGCCGGTCAGGGCTACCTGGTGGGTGGTCGTAGCCGTGGGCGTAGTCACGACGGTGCCCAGGGCGGGCGTGGTGCCGTACTCCACCTTCGTGTCGCCGGCAAACTGGGTGTTGAAGTTAACCGTGAAGCTGGTCTTGGTCAGGGCCGAGGGCACCGGGCCGTTCAGGATCTTGGGGCCGTCCAGGATAAAGTCGGCGTAGAGGCGGGGCAGCAGCTGGTAGCCGCCGGTGCCGGTGCTCGAAAACTGGCCCATTATGCCAATCACGTCGAACGGACCCGAGGGCGCGGGCTTGCCCACGATGCCGTTGGCCCCGGTCGAGGCCGAGTTCGGGCGGAGGATGAGCGTGCTCTGGCCGCTGAGGATGTAGTTGGTGTTGCCGGTAAACGTGCTGACCGGGGCGCCGGAGGCCGAGGTAATGCCCGTGTTGTCGTTGATGCGCACCAGGCGGCCTTCGTAGGCTTCGGCGTACACCGAAGTAGCCGTGGCCACGTCGACCTCCGTAATCTGCAGCGGGCGGTTTTTGGCCAGCACCGTCACCGACGTCACCGGGTCTATTTCCAGAATGCCGCTGAAGTTTTTCAGGGTGCCGCTGACTTCAATACTGTCGCCCACCACCAGGCTGGTGAAGTTGGCCGCCGTGGAATAGGCGGCCAGGCCCGCTACTTTGTCCTGCAAATAGCGAATGGCGCCCAGCTCCGAGCCGTTCGATACCGTGCCGCGCACGGTGACCGTCGCGCCCACGCCTTTGGCCCGGGCCGAGGCAATCGACTCCACGGTTTGGGCCAGGGCCGGTCGTACGCTTGCCCCGAGGGTGAGCAGGGCGAAAAGGGTAATTTTTTTCATGAAATGTGGGTAGGAGGCACTGAAAAAAAACGCGCGCAAAGAAACACAAACCCGTGTTAGCCAAAGGATAAGCTGAGGCTGCTATGGGTTTGCTGAGCAAAGCAAGTTCGGCAAGGAATAGTTCGGTCCGGAGCTTATTCGGCCCCCTCGGTGGTGCGGGTGCGGGGCGTAGAACGCTTCTTGGTGTCCGTAATCATGGGCACGGCCGGCGAGGAGGAGGTGCCCACCGCGTTGGTCGACGACACCTTCACGTAGTACACCGTGCCGGGCTGCAAGTCGGTCAGGGAGATGTTGTGCTTGGTGGTAGGCGTGGCGTTGGCCACCACTGTGCCCAGGGCCGAGGTTTTGCCGTACTCCACCTTCGTGTCGCCGGGGTTCTGGGTCTGGAACGTGACGGTGAAGCCGGTGCGGCTCATTTCCGTAGGCACCGGCTCGCCCATCACGTTGGGCAGGCCGCCGCCGAGAATGAAGTCGGTGTAGAGGCGGGGCAGAATCTGGTAGCCGCCGGTGCCGTTGGGTGCAAACTGGCTGACCACGCCCACCAGGTCGAACTCGCCGACCGGCACGGGCTTGCCCACCAGGCCATTGTCGCCGTTGGAGGCCGTGTTGACGCGGATCTGGGTGCCTTTCTGCCCGTTGATCAGGTAGTTGCTGTTGCCGTTCATGGCCGCCAGCGGGGAGCCGTTCATCGTGGTCAGGCCCGAGACGCCCTTGATTTTCACCAGGCGGCCTTCGTAGGCTTCGGCAAATGCCTTGGTCAGGTCGGCGGCGGGCATCTCCACGATGCTCAGGCGGCGGTTTTTGGCCAGCACCTTCACCGAGCTGATGGGGTCCATTTCCAGCAGGCCGTTGTAGTTCTTGAGCGTGCCGCGCAGCTCCACACTGTCGCCCAGCACCAGGGACGAAAAGCCGGGGGCACTAAGCGAGTAGGCGGCCAGGCCGGCGTCCTTGTCCTGCACGTAGCGCAGGCCACCCAGCTCGGGACCGTTGCTGACCGTACCCCGGATGGTAACCGTAGCGCCGGGGCCGGCGGTGCGGGCAGCGGAGAGGGTGGCGGGGGTTTGCGCGTAGGCGCTGGTTGCGCCGCTTGCCAGCAGCGCCAGGAGAGTAAGGGTTTTCATCAAGCTAAAAAAGCAATAAGTGGGTTGGGCGGGCCAGATTGGAAAATACAAATATGCTTATTTCCAGTCTAACCGCATTATGGATCAGGCAGAAAAAGCCCCGCATCTTTGCCAGGTTGGTTGGTAGCCGGAAAAAGCGCGCCGGCTTTACAAAATGTTAACCTCGGGGTGCAGCTCCACGCCGAACTTCTCCCGCACGGAGGCAATAATTTCGTGGGCCAGATCCCGAATGGCGCTGCCCTGCGCCCCGCCGTGGTTGACGAGCACCAGCGCCTGCCGGTCGTGGACGCCGTGGGCCCCGAAGCGGCGGCCTTTCCAGCCGCACTGCTCGATCAGCCAGGCGGCGGGCACCTTCACGCCGCCGGGCACGGGGTAGCCGGGCAAATCGGCGTACTGGGCCTTAAGCTCGTCGTACTTGGCCTGGGATATTTCCGGGTTTTTGAAAAAGCTGCCCGCGTTGCCGATCTGGGCCGGGTCGGGGAGCTTGCTGCGCCGGATCTGGATGACGGCCTCGCTCACGTCGTGGGGCGTGGGCTCGGTTTCGATGCCCATGTCGGCCAGCGTGGTGCTGATGGCCCCGTAGCTGACGTTGAGCTGGTGCTTGCGCCGCAGCTGCAACACCACGCCGGTGACGATGTACTGGTTGCGCAGCGGGCCCTTAAACACACTTTCGCGGTAGCCGAAGCCGCACTGCTCGTGGGTGAAGGTGCGCAGCTGCCCGGAGCTGAT
Source organism: Hymenobacter aquaticus (assembly GCF_004765605.1). Classification (NCBI taxonomy): domain Bacteria; kingdom Pseudomonadati; phylum Bacteroidota; class Cytophagia; order Cytophagales; family Hymenobacteraceae; genus Hymenobacter; species Hymenobacter aquaticus. Next base: position 582,319 of record NZ_SRLC01000001.1, read on the forward strand.
TTCCACGGCTTCGAGGTGGTCGAAGGTGTCTTTCAGCTCGGCCCCGTAGGCCCCGATGTTCTGCAAGGGCGCCGCGCCCACCGTGCCGGGAATCAACGACAGGTTTTCGATGCCGCTCAGGTTCTGGCTCAGGGCGTACTGCACCAGCCCGTGCCACGACTCGCCGGCCCCGGCCCGTACCAGGGCGGTATCCTGGGCTTCGTCCTGGGCAATGATTTCGAGGCCGGTAATCTCGTTTTTGAGCACCACGCCGTCGAAGTCCTGGGTGAAGAGCAGGTTGGAGCCGCCGCCCAGCACCAGCTTTTCGGTCTGCTGCACCTCGGGCAACGCCAGCAGGGCCCGCAGCTCCTCCACCGAGCGGAAGCGGGCAAACAGGCGGGCCTTGGCGTCGATGCCGAAGGTGTTGTAGGGAAGCAGGGAAACGTGGTGTTCGAGAGCGGGAGCCGAAGCCATATGCGGAAAGAAGTGGTTTTGGGCAAAGGTAGCCGTTTGCTGCTTGTCGGCGCGGCTGGCGGGAGCTAGCGAAATAGCGCCTCTGAAATCGTCGGGCGAAACAAAAACGGCTACTGGCTAGCCCCGCTTTTTCCCAAAAGCCAGGAGTTCAGGAAACTTATGCCCCTGAGCGTTTTCTATACTTTAATTAGCTGAACCAGTTTTCTGAACTCAATCTGGTGCGTAGCCTCACTTTGCATGCTGGCAGGCGTGGGTGGGCAGCAGTTCAGGAAAAGGAGGGTTTTCAATTGGCGCTATCTTCTGATAACGTACTCCTTAAGTAATTTTGAAAAGGCCTCCAGCGTCGTAGTGTAAGGCACTTGCTTGTTTTCTGGAGCTCCCATAATTGTATCCCAAATTTTGACGTGGTTATCCGTAAAGCGGATAATTATCCGGTACACATTGCCTTCTTCTTCAAAAGTGGTGTTGGGTGCTTCTAGGCCAGCAGCAATAGCTTCAAGTAATTGCTGTTTGTGTAAGGCAGAGGCTACCTCTATTTCAAAGAATGAGTCCAAGTCAACGTATAGCATGGTTCAGGAAAACGGTCCGAAAAGTAAAAGAAGGGTTAGGTGCTAGTCATACTTCGTTCCCGAACGTCGAAGGCGTTGCAGACTAAGTAGAAGTGAGATTTGCGGTGCTCATCAATGCCAAGCGGTGGAATGAGAGCCGGCATGAAGTCGAAGACAAATGTATCACCCCAGACCACGGCAGTTAACTCAAATAGCACTTGCATGCTAGTCCCTGGGGGAAGGCGAAACTCTTGCACCTGCTCGAAGGTCATATCGAGCAACACCCATTCGCCTTCATCGATCTGTTTCATGCACTGAACAGTCACTTGTATGGTGAGGCTTTGAGGCGCGTACTTAAGCCTTACTTCCGCCACCAAGGCATCGTGCAGATCCCCGTAGGTAGCGAAGAAGTCGGGTAGGTTGTTCATGCGGCAAGTATACGTTTGGTACTCAGCTTAGCGAAACCGTGGTTTTCATTCAAAGAGCGATACGCACCGCTCACTCTACTATAGCTCCTACTTTCTTGGGGACCATCAACCGTAATAAAAAAAGTGTTTCGACCATAGACCGAAACACTTTTAAACGTTGGGTAAGAGCAGGATAGTTAGGCCAACTCAAGCCGATCTACCGCACCCGGTAGCCGCGCAGGCTGTAAAACAGCAGATAGGCATAGCACAGCGCCGGCAGCACAAACGCCACGCGCAGCCCGCCGCCGTTGGTGGCCACCCAGCCCATGAGGGGCGGAATGATGGCCCCGCCGACGATGGCCATAATCAGGTAGGAGGAGCCCTGCTTGGTGAAGCGGCCCAGGCCGGTAATGGCCAAGGGAAACACCACGGGCCAGATAATGGAGTTGCACAGGCCGCAGAGCACCACCAGCCACAGGGCCGTTTCGCCGTGGTTGAAAATGGAAGCCAGTACGAAGAAGGTGCCGGCCGCGCACACGCCCACCAGCAGCTTGCGGGCATTGAAGCGGCTGAGCAGCGGAATGCCGATAATGCGGCCCACCATCAACCCAAACCAGTACGATGACACCAGCACGGCACCTACGGCCTTGGTGAAGCCCGTGTTGGTATCAATCGGTTCGGGGGCGTGGCCAAACAGGGCCCCGGCCCAACCCGTGGCCACGCTCAGGCCGCGTACCAGCTGCTGAGTGAAGCCGCTGAGCTGGGTGATGTTCTGACTTTCGCCGTAGCGAATCAGGAAGGAGCCCAGGCCCACTTCCACGCCCACGTACATGAAAATGGCCCCCACGCCCAGGGCCAGGTGGCGGTAGTCGAGGGCGGAGCGGCGGCCGGCGGTGCCGGCTTCGGCGGCCAGGGTGGCTTCCTCATCGGCCGGGATACTCTCGATTTCGGGCAGGCGCACCAGGAAAAACAGCACGGCCAGCAGGGCCAGAAACAAAGCCAGACCCAAGTACAGGGGCTTGACCAGCGTGGCTTCCTGCGTCAGGCGCTGCTCCAGGGGCAGGGCCGCCAGCTGGGCCTTTAGCACGGCCGAGCCGCCGAACAAGATCAGGCCGCCAATCAGCGGGGAAATGGTGCCGCCCAGGCCGTTGGCTACGCCCACGATGCTCACCCGGCTGGCCGCCGTGCGGGCCGGCCCCAGCACGCTCACGTAGGGGTTGGCGGCCACCTGTAGCAACGTGACGCCCGCGCCGAGCAAGCTCAAAGCCAGTAGGAACAAGCCAAACGTGCGCGAGTTGGCGGCCGGCACAAACAGCATGGCCCCGAAGGCCATAACCAGCAAGCCCAGCACGATACCGCGCTTGAAGCCGATGCGCTCCAGCACTTTGCCCGCCGGCAACGACATCAGAAAATAGGCCCCGAAAAACGCCGACTGCACCAAGGACGACTGCAAGTCGGTGAGCTGGCACACGTCCTTGAGGTAGGGCATGAGCACGTCGTTGAAGTTGGTGACGGCCCCGAACAGGAAAAACAGGGTGGTCATCAGCAGCATGGGCCCGGCGTAGGAGCGGGTAGCGGTGCTGGCGGAAGCGGCGGAGGAAGAGGAAACGGGAGCGGCCATGCAGGCGGGATAGGAAGAATAGTGGGGCCTTAAAGATAGGAATTACCGGCAAAGCCCGGATTTCGGCCCTAACGGCCCCAAAACGAAAGCAGCCAGCCCCCGCACCGGGAGCTGGCTGCTGGCACGGCGGCCTGGCCGCGCTTAGCCGTTGACGACGTCGCCGCCGTTGGGGTGGAGCACCTGCCCGGAGAAGTAGGAGGCGTCTTCCGAGGCCAAAAACACGTAGGACGGGGCCACTTCCGAGGGCTGCCCGGCCCGGCCCATCGGCACGTTGTGGCCGAACAGGGGCAGCTTGAGCAGCCCGATACCCGTCACGAACGGGGTCCAGATCGGGCCCGGGGCCACGGCGTTGACGCGGATGCCCTTCTTGATGAGCTGCAAGGACAAGGCCCGGGTAAACGCGACGATGGCGCCCTTAGTGGAGGTGTAGTCGATGAGCTGCTCGTTGCCCTTGTAGGCATTCACCGAGGCCGTGTTGATGACCGAGTCGCCCTCGTGCAGGTGGGGCAGCGCCGCCCGCGTGATGCGGAACATAGCAATGATGTTGAGGTTGAAAATGCTGTCAAGCTCATCGTCCTCGAGGTCGGCGAAGTCGTCGTGCCAGGTTTGCTCGGCTGCGTTGTTGACCAGCACGTTGAGCTTGCCGTACTCGGCCACGGTGCGCTCCACGATGTGCTGGCAGAAGGGCCGCTCCCGCAGGTCGCCGGCCAGCAGCAGGCAGCGGCGGCCCTCGGCCTGCACCAGCTGCTGGGTTTTCTCGGCGTCTTCCTGCTCGGTGGGGAAATACACGATGGCCAGGTCGGCGCCCTCGCGGGCGTAGTGCACGGCCACGGCCCGGCCGATGCCGGAGTCGCCGCCGGTAATCAGGGCCACTTTATCCCGGAGCTTGCCGGCGCCCTGGTAGGTGGCGCGGATGTGCTCGGGCTCGGGCGTCATTTTGGCTTCAATGCCGGGCTGGCCGGCCCGCACGTCCTGGTGCTGGGGCGGAAAAATACTGGGTTGATCAGACATGTACTACTGGTAGATAAGGTGATGGTGTGGACCTGCACTAACGTAGCTCCTCCGTCAGGGTTAGTGCGGCGGCCCGGGGCAGGCCGGGGGCGCAGTCCAGGGAAGAATGCCGACCTTTGCCCCGTACCTGAGTTTAATTCTGCCGCCTTATGTCCGAAAACCGCCGCGACGCCCCCTTTTTTATGACTGCCACCACCCAGTTTGGCCTGGAAGAAGTCTTGGCCCAGGAGCTGCGGGCCCTGGGCGCCAAAATCGAGAAAGTGGGGCAGCGGGCCATTGAATTTACCGGCACCAAGCAACTGCTCTACGAGGCTAACCTCTGGTGCCGCACCGCCGTGCGCATCCTCAAGCCCTTCGCCGGCTTCTACGCCCGCGACGAAAAAGCCCTCTACCGCGAAGTCGGCCGCATCGACTGGCAGGACTACATCCGTCCCGACCAGACCTTCGCCATTACCGCCGTGGTCAACAAGTCCACCTTCGAGCACTCCCTGTATGTGGCCCAGCTCACCAAGGATGCCATTGTGGATCAGTTCCGCAACCGCACCGGCTCCCGGCCCAGCGTCGACGTGAAGAACCCCGACATCCGCCTGCACCTGCACATGATTGAGAATGACGTGGTGCTCAGCCTCGATGCCTCGGGCGACTCGCTGCACCGCCGCGGCTACCGGCAGCAAACCAACGTGGCCCCGCTGAACGAGGCCCTGGCCGCCGGCATCATCCTGCTCACCGGCTGGGACGGCAAAAAGCCCTTTATCGACCCCATGTGCGGCTCGGGCACCCTGCTCACCGAGGCCGCTCTTATTGCCCAGCGCATTGCGCCCGGCCTGTATCACCAGGGTAAGTTCAGCTTCCAGAACTGGGCCGACTTCGACCAGTCGCTCTGGGATTCGGTGCTGATGGACGCCCGCAGCGCCCGGATCGAGGAGCCCCAGGCCTACCTGGCCGGATCCGATTTGTCGCGCGAGTACATCGAGCTGGCCCGGGAAAACGTGGCCGCTGCCGATTTGGAGGACTACATCCGCCTTGGGGTGCGCGACGTGAAAGACGCCCAGGCCCCCAAGAATGAGCCCGCCGGCATCGTGGTGTCGAACCCGCCCTATGGGGAGCGGATCGGGGAGGAGGCCCAGATGGAGGCCCTCTACAAAACCATCGGCGACACGCTCAAAACCGGCTTCCAGGGCTACGACGCGTACTTGTTCACCGGCAACCTGGAAGCCGCCAAGCGCGTGGGACTGAAAGCCTCCCGCCGCATCCCGCTCTTCAACGGCCCCATCGACTGCCGCCTGCTGAAGTACGAATTGTACCAGGGCACCCGCAAGGTTTCGAAGCCGGAGTAGCCGTATTTCGCGCAGTGGTGCGCGGTGGGAGGCGCAGGGTCTCGCAGTGTCGTTCAACGAATCACTGCGAGACCCTGCGCTTTTTTCCCCTGCGTGCCCCTGCGTGAAATGCCGTTGGCCCCGTATCTTCCGCTCCCAATTTCCCTGGTTATGAAGAAAACACTCTATACGCTGCTGCTGGCCGCAACTTTACCGCTGACGGCCCCGGCCCAGTCCATTACCCGCGTAAACCCGACCAACTGGTGGGTGGGCATGAAAACCAGCAACGTGCAGCTGCTCGTGTACGGTCCGCAGGCCGGCACCCTGACGTACAGCATCAACTACCCGGGGGTGAAGCTGCTGAAGGCCAGCCCGGTGGAGAATCCCAACTACATCTTCCTGGATCTGGCCATCAGCGCGGCGGCCAAGCCCGGCACGGTGAGCATCGTGGGCAAGAAAGGCACCCAGACCGTGACGCAGAAGTGGGAGCTGCTGGCCCGCGACAATAGCCCGAAAGGGCAGGGCGTGACCCAGGCCGACTTTATCTACCTGGCCATGCCCGACCGGTTTGCCAACGGCGACCCCAGCAACGACAAGTTTGCCGATATGGCCGACCCGAACATGGACCGCGCCAACCCGTTTTTCCGCCACGGCGGCGACTTGCAGGGCGCGGCCCGGCGCATCGGCTACCTCCAGGATCTGGGCGTGACGGCCGTGTGGTTTACGCCCGTCATCGAGAATAACCAGGGCCTGACCAACGAGGGCAACACCATGCGCGCGGCCTACCACGGCTATGGCTTCACCGACCACTACACCGTGGACAAGCGCCTGGGCGGCAACGCGGCCTACAAGGCGTACGTGCAGCAGGCCCACGCCGCCGGCCTCAAGGTGGTGCAGGACGCGGTGTACAACCACGTGGGCAACAACCACTGGTTTATTCAGGATTTGCCGATGAAAAGCTGGGTGCACCAGTGGCCCGCCTACACCAATACCAGTTACCGGCAGCAGCCCATTACCGACCCCCACGCCGCCCAGATTGACCGCAACGTGACGCTGAACGGCTGGTTTGTGCCCTTCCTGCCCGACCTCGACCAGCAGAACCCCTACGTGGCCAACTTCCTGATTCAGCACGCCATCTGGTCGGTGGAAACCTTCGGCGTGGACGCCTGGCGCATCGACACCTACATGTACAACGACCAGCCCTTCATGAACCGCTGCAACGCGGCTTTGCTGGCCGAGTACCCCAAGATTCACATCTTCGGCGAGTCGGCGGTGAGCAACGTGGTAGACCAGGCGTACTACGTCAGGAACAAGATTGATTTTCCCTTCAAGTCCAACCAGCCCGGCGGCCTGGATTTCGTGCTGGAAAACGCCATGCTGGCCGGCCTGAAGGAAGTGGGCACGCCCGCCGCCACCGGCTGGGACAACGCCGCCCAGCGCGTGTACCAGGCCCTGGCCCAGGACGCGGTGTACCAGGACCCCACCCGGCTCGTGACCTTTATCGACAACCACGACCACAACCGGTTTCTGTCGGAAGTGGGGGAGGACTTCGACCGGTATAAGCTGGGCCTGACCTGGCTGCTGACCACCCGGGGCATTCCGAGCATGTATTACGGCACCGAAATTCTGATGAAGAACTTCAAGGACCCCACCGATGCCGAGGTGCGCAAGGACTTTCCGGGCGGCTGGCCCGGCGACAAGGACGACAAGTTCACGGCTGCCGGCCGCTCGGCCAGGGAAAACGAGGCCTTCCAGTTCGTGAAAACCCTGGCCGCCTACCGCAAAGCTCACCCGGCCCTGCACAGCGGCAAGCTGATGCAGTACCTGCCCGAAAACGGCCTCTACGTGTACTTCCGCTACGACGCCTCGGGCACCGTGATGGTGGCCTCCAACACCACCGACAAGCCCGCCACGCTGCCCACGGCCCGCTTTTCGGAACGGATGAGCGGCTTCACCAAGGCCCGCAACGTGCTGACCGGCGAAACCCTCGGCAGCCTGACGACCTTGCAGCTGCCGGCCAAAACGGCCCTGGTGCTGGAGCTGGGTAAGTAGACCGCAGAACCCTGTAGAGACGTGACCTTGGGTCTCTACACGTACGCTACGAAGCCAAGTCCTGCTCAGAGCTCTTTATTTCCCGGTCCCAACCTGAGCAACCGTAGCCCCGGCGGGGCGACACCAATCGTTCAACGAAGGTGCCGCCCCGCTGGGGCTTTTGTGTTGCCGGGTGGTGGGCTACCAATAGGCCACCCCGTCGGGGCGGGCTACGAAAAGCCGAATTGGGCGCGAATACCGCGTAGTATAGGTGCGTAGCTCGTCGCAGGGGTAGCAGTTACCTAACGGATTTTACTACTGCCCCAAAAACCGTTAGGTAGGCGGCCTCCGGGCTGGGCTGCACCCGCTTATTGACCGCGCCGCACCTTTTGCCCCCGGTCGTGGTTTCTCTACCTTACCGAACTCCCGTTTTACCGTCGTATTTTTACCCCATGTTATTTGCCCCCGAACCCCTCGCGCCCACGCTGGCTTCCGCCCGCAAGGTCCTCAAGCAGTATTACGGTTACGATACCTTCCGGCCCATGCAGGAAAGCATCATTGCCAACATCATGAGCGGCAAGGATACCGTGGTGCTCATGCCCACCGGGGGCGGCAAATCGGTGTGCTTCCAGGTGCCGGCCGTGGTGCAGGAAGGCGTCTGCGTGGTCGTCTCGCCCCTTATTGCCCTGATGAAGGACCAGGTCGAGGCCCTCAAGGCCAACGGTATTCCGGCCGAGTACATCAACAGCAGCGTGGGCCAGAGCGAGCAGAACAGCATTGCCTCCGACTGCCTCAACGGCTACCTCAAGCTGCTCTACGTCAGCCCCGAAAAGCTGGTCTCGCCGGGCTTCATCCAGTTTTTGCAGCGCCTGCGCATCAGCATGTTCGCCATCGACGAGGCCCACTGCATCTCGTCCTGGGGCCACGACTTCCGCCCCGAGTACACCCAGCTGCGGATATTGCGCGAGCAGTTTCCGCGGGTGCCCATCATTGCCCTCACCGCCACCGCCGACCGCCTCACCCAGCGCGACATCCAGCAGCAGCTGCGCATGCACGAGCCCCAGGTGTTTCTGTCCAGCTTCGACCGGCCCAACCTCAACCTCATCGTGCGCCCCGGCCAGAACCGGGTGGGCAGCATCGTGGAGTTCGTCACGGCTAGGCCCTCGGAGGCCGGCATCGTATACTGCCTCTCGCGCAAGCAGTGCGAAACCCTGGCCCAGAAGCTCAAGGAAAAAGGCGTGCGCGCCGGCCACTACCACGCCGGCATGACGCCCAACCAGCGCGCCAGCGTGCAGGAAGCCTTTCTGCGCGACGATCTGCAGGTTATCGTGGCTACCATTGCCTTCGGCATGGGCATCGACAAAAGCAACGTGCGCTGGGTGATTCACTACAACCTGCCCAAGAACATCGAGGGCTACTACCAGGAAATCGGGCGGGCCGGGCGCGACGGGGCCCCGGCCACGGCCGTGCTTTACTACAGCTTTGCCGACGTGATGAGCCTGCGCGACATGCTCACCAAGGACGCCGATCCGCGCCTCTCCCAGCTCAGCCTGACCAAGCTGGAGCGCATGCAGCAATTTGCCGAAGCGGCCTCGTGCCGCCGCAAGATCCTGCTCAACTACTTCGGCGAAACCCTGCCCCAGGACTGCGGCAACTGCGACATCTGCCGCAACCCGCCCACCACCTTCGACGGCACCGAGCTGGCCCAGAAGGCTTTGTCGGCCGTGGTACGCATGCGCGAGAAAGCACCCATCGGCCTGCTCATCGACGTGCTGCGGGGCATGCGCAACCAGGCCATCATCCAGGGCGGCTACGAGCAGATCAAAACCTACGGCGCGGGCCGCGACCTGCCCTATCTGGACTGGTACAGCTACATCCACCAGATGCTCAACGACGGCCTGCTCTACATTGCCTACGAGGAAGGCTACGCGCTGAAAATCACGGACCTGGGCAAGCAGGTGCTGCAAGGCCAGCGCCAGCTGCCGATGAAGAAGTTTCAGCCCGCCGAAAAAGCCGAAAAGCAGCCCCGGGGCAAGAAAGCCGCCAGCACCGCCGGCGTGCCCACCGATGCCGCCACCCAGCTGTTCGAGCGGCTGCGGCAGCTGCGCAAGCGGATTGCCGACGAGCAGAACGTGCCCCCGTACGTCATCTTCACCGATACCACGCTCCAGGAAATGGCGGCCGAGCGGCCCGTCACGCGCACGGCCATGCTGGCCATCGGCGGCGTGGGCATGAAGAAGTTCGAGAACTACGGCGAGGTCTTTATCAAAGCTATTTTGGAGTACGGCGGCGCGCCCAACCCGGCCGATACCGAGGATAACGACGAAGACGAGGACGGCCTGCCCAGCGCCACCCGCAAGCCCCGCCGCCCCCGCGAAGCCGGCGACACCCACGAAAACACCCTCCAGCTGCACCGCGCCGGCCTGAGCATCGACGAAATTGCCGAGCGCCGCAACTTGGCCGCCAGCACCATCCGGGCCCACATCGAGACGCTCTACGCCAAGGGCCACGCCATCCGCCTCGAAGAATTCCTGAGCCAGAGCGAGTACGCCGAAATCACCACCGCCCGGGCCCAGCTCGGCGGTGAGCCCCAGCTGCGCGACCTGTTCGACCACCTGCGCGAGAAGTACGACTACTTCAAGCTCCGACTGGCTGCCCTTTACCAAAAGCGGCTGAAAGGATAATGTGCGAATGTGTTAGAATGTGGGTAATGTGCTAATGCTCAGTGTGTCGCTGCGAGAACGAAGGACATTCCGCGCCTGAAGCGGCGTCAATCTGCCCTGGACAACGAGCGGAGCGTAGTTAATCCGCCAAGCCCCGGCGCGTGCTGACGGATGGGCTTGGTGGGTGACACAAACGCCTTGAAAAGCCGGAAAGGGGAGAAATCGGGCCGCCTTCCCAATTCCGCGCAGCGCGCACGGCTGTTTCGCCACCCAGTTGCCACCGTATGAAGCTTGCTTTTGCCCTTGCCAGCAGTTTTTTGACCAGTGCCGCCTGCGCTCAACAGCTGCAGTACCCCGCTATCAAAAGCAAAGCGCAACAGCGCACTGGATTCGTGCCCCCGGGCTGGGAAATACTCGACGGAGCCACCGGCGACCTGAATAAAGACGGCCTGGCCGATGAGGTGCTGGTGCTGGAGCGCTCAGCCCGGAAAGGAACGACCGACTTGGAGCTGCCTCGAATGCTGGTTGTGCTGTTCAAATTGCCGGGAAACCAAGGCTATGTTCTGAACGCGCAAAGCAATTCGTTCATTTCAACCCACGACGACCCCGAGACGGATGAACCCTTGGCCGGCATTTCCATTACCCGGGGAGTGATGAAAATCGACTTCCAATACATCCGGCGTAATTCGCACGATGATTTGTCCACCAGCGCGTACAAATTCCGGTACGATGGCCGCCATTTCGTTCTGATTGGCGCCGACATTTCCATTACGGGCCGCATGAGTTTCACTTTCCGGCAGTACAGCTATAATTTCCTGACCCGCAAAGGGGTGCTCACCACGGGCAACCTGGGCGGAGAGGACGACCAGACCCTTACCAGGACGTTGGCGCTGCCCGTGCCCAAAACCCTTGACACCTTCGCCACGCCGGGTACCTGGACCCTTGCCGAGAATTTCATACTGTAGCGCGCTGCCCTGCTTCCCTCATGATTTGAGGATAGTAGTGAAATCCATCCGAAAAAATAATCCCTCTATTCAATCATAAGGATATACCTGCCGCGTTATATTACCTCCGCGCTTCGCCTGTTACCCATGCTTTCCTCTCTGACTTTCCCGCGCCTGCTGCAGTGGCTGGCTGGCGCGGCCGTCGCTGCTTTTACCCTGCTGATGGGCACCAAAGTGTGGCCCTACCTGTCGTTTGAGCCCGGCATCCATTTCCTGACTACCAAGTCGGAGGCTACCAACGGCAGCGGGCTGTTTCGGCTGGGCTTCTACGTGCACATCACCAGCAGCCTGTGGGTGCTGGCGGCGGGGCTGGCCCAGTTTTTTCCGCGCCTGTTTCGGGGCCGCGCCGTGTGGCACCACCGTCTGGGCAAGCTCTACATCGTTTCGGTGCTGGCGCTGGCCGGGCCTTCGGGCCTGATTCTGGCCGGCTTCGCCAACGGCGGGCTGGTGGCCAAAGTGGGCTTCGCGCTGCAGTGCGTGGTGTGGTGGCTGAGCACCTGGCAGGCCTACCGCCTGGCCCGACAGCGTCGCTGGGAGCCTCACACCGAGTGGATGATCCGCAGCTTCGCCGTGACGCTGGCCGCCCTGAGTCTGCGCTCGGAAAGCTACCTGCTCTACTACGCCTTCGGTACCAAGCCCATCGAAACATACCTCACCGTCACCTGGCTGTCGTGGACGGGTAACCTGGTGCTGGCCGAAGTCCTGATTCAGCTGGGCGCGGCGCGGCGGCTGGTGCGCTCCTTCCATGCTACCCCGGCCCGCTAATGAGCCGCTGGAAAAAATACCTGGGCTGGGGCCTGCTCCCGCTGGGGCTGCTGCTGGCGGCCCAGGGCCTGTGGTCGTGGCGGCGGCAGGCGGCCCGGCAGCGCGCCGAGGCCAGCCACGACCCGCTGACGCTGCCTTCCCGCAGTCGGCAGCTGATGGCCCTGGCCGACACGCTGACCCGGCCCGAGCGGCAGGTCCTGTTTCGGCGCTACGACCTGGCCCGGCTGTGGCAAATGAACCCCCAGGACCCGGACCCCGTGCAGAACGGCTTCGTGGGCCCCCACCACCAGCGCCTGGAAGTCGTGTTCCAGCGGGTGCGCCAGCTGCCGCGGCAGCCCGGCTCGTTTCGGGTGCGCGGGCTGCTGCGCTACCAGCACCGGATTACGCCGCTGCGGGGCCGGATTCAGCTGGAGCAAGTCCGGCAATACGGCGCGCGGGATGAGGTAAATCCTGATTTGCAGGTATATACCGCAGTCGGGAAATTTGCTTTTTGGTCGGCCCGGACCGGGCGCAAAGTGCTGCAAGGAACGGCCGCTATTGACTTTGATACGTCGGATAAGCAAGAGTATAGCTTGTATTCCGACAACGTGTCGATGGAGCACGCTACCCGGCTCTTTGCTTTTGAAGGGTATTACTACCAAGACAAGAAACGCCAGCGGGTGCTGTGGGCGGCCGACCTGATGGAGCTGGCTGAGGAAGTAGTGAAGGACTTTAACATCGGCGGCCGGGCCCTGACTATCAACCCCAGATACGCCCGCTACGGCTGGAACGAGTATTTCCAGCATGACGAATGGTGGACTGCCGCGCCGGTGGCCACTGCCCGGCCTTAACCCAATCACACCATACTCCAACCTATGCACCTGCTCATTGCTCTGCTGCTGGCGCTGCTCTTCAGCCCGGCCAGCTCACCTCCCAAGTCGCCGACCCGCAAAGCAGCTACCACACCGGCGGCCAGCTCCGCCGGGCTGCTGCGCAAGTTCAATCTGGTGCCGCTGTGGCTGGTATCGGCCCGGCCGGCCGAAGCCCAGACCATGCTGGGCTGCATGGGCCCCCAGTACCGGCCCTTCGACCTGGTGTTCGAAAAAGTGCGGCGCGACGCCAAGAATCCGGCGCTGTATCATGTGCAGGGCAAAAGCCGGGAGCGGGAGCGGCTCTTGCCCTTCAGAGGTACTATCATGCTGAGCGCCATACAGAAAGCCCGGGCTCCGTATCCGCTGGCCTCGTTCAAGGCGGCGGCGCACTACCAGGCTGCCGGTACGTTTCGGCTGGTGGAAGATCCGGCGGAAGAGGGAGCCGGCGTGTTCAGCGGCAAAGTCGTTATTACGTTTTCCCAGACGCCCACGGGCCTGGCCTACCAGCCCAGCACGCCTTATTGGTGGAACGAAAATTCTACTGGGGAAGGCTCAACCTTCACCAGCCGCTGGACGAGTAAGACGCACCCGGCTGCCATCCAGCTGGTGTGGGCCACCAATTTCATGAACATTGCCCATCATGTGATGGAGCAGTTCAACCTGTGGGAGCGGGGGCCCGAAATCAACCCGAAGTACGCCCGCGTGGGGTGGAGCAGCTACTGGCAAAACGACGAGTGGTGGGCCGATGCGCCGGAGCCTGCCTTATAACCCTGGCAAAAACACCACCATGGTCCCTACCTTTATGTATACCCAGCTACGCCGCCAAGTCATGAAAAAGTCGCTTATTCTCTTCTGCTTGGCCCTGCTGGGTAGTGCCTGCCAACACAAGCCGGCCCTGCGCGAGGCCGCCCCCGCCCCCGCGGCGGTAGAAGCTCCGGCGGCGGCAACGGCCCGGCCCGCCGCGCCTGCCGCCGCCCCCGCGCTGACGGCCGAAATGCGCACGTTTCTCCAGCAGAACGATCTGTCGGCGCTGTGGCAGAACAAGGTTGAAAACCGCAGGGAATATCCGGCCTTCTCCGGCTTTTTTGGTGCCGACCACTACCGCATTGGCTTCGTTTTCAGCCGGGTGACGCAGGATGCCCAGCGGCCGGAAGTGTTTCACGTGCAGGGTAAAAATCAGTTCAAGAAAGTCGTTACGCCGTTTGAGGGCACGCTCACCGTCACCCAGATTGCCGACCTGGACTCGTATATGGATCTGGATTCGGTGGCCATGCGCACGGCCCGGGCCTACACCGTCACGGCCGACTTTGTATTGCGGGAAAATCCGGCGGCTAAGACGGCGGGCGTCTTTCGCGGTACCGGCCACCTAGACCTGTACCGCACGGCCGACGGGACAATGGATCAGCTCATCGGTATGCCGGGCGTGGCTGATAAAAACCCCACCAAGGGCTCCGGGCTGCTGTTTGCCGGCGAGTGGACGAGCAACAGCACGGGCCGGCGCAAGCCGGTTTTGCTGGCAAATGACGTCTTCGTAATTGCTCCCGCAGTGCTCAAAGACTTCGGAATCGGCGAGCGGGGCGGCGAAATAAATCCGAAGTACGCCAAGCTGGGCTGGACGGCAATCTGGGAAAACGAGGAGTGGTGGGCCGAGCCCGGTTCCGGTCCTGTGACGGCCCAAGCCCCGGCCGACAGTTTATAGCTCCCGCTCTTGCCCGCCACAGGCTGTCTGGGCAGGGATGCGGCCCGCTGCTGGGCGCCGGAACTTTTTTTCTGAAAAATTAAAGCTAATTGAATTAGTAAAGCTGCGGGTTTGTTGCTAATTTCACGAGCCGATAACCCTTTGATGTCGAAGCCTTTCCCGGCTCCCTACCCGCGATGATAAATACCAACCTGAAATTCTGGCGGCGCGAACTGGCCCTGACTCAGGCTCAGATGGCCGAAAAACTAGGTATCAAACGCTCATTAGTAGGCGCTTACGAGGAGGGGCGCGCCGAGCCCAAGCTCAGCACCCTGGTCAACATGGCCCGCCTGTTTGGCATCAGCCTCGATTCGCTGGTCACGACTGACTTCACCAAGAAGAGCGCCCAGAAAGCGGCTTTGCGCCAGCTGGAGCCCGCCGCTACCACCCCCGAGCCCCCGTCGCCCCGCCCCGCCAACGGCCTGCGCATCCTGGCTTTGACGGTGGATAAGGAGCAAAACGAGAACATTGAGCTGGTGCCCCTGAAGGCCGCCGCCGGCTACCTCAACGGCTACGCCGATCCTGAATTCATTGAGGAGCTGCCCAAGTTCCGCCTGCCCATGCTCGGCAGCGGCGGCACCTACCGGGCCTTCGAAATTGCCGGCGACTCGATGCTGCCCATTGCCTCGGGCACGGTCATCGTGGGCAAGTACGTAGACGACTGGATGACCATCAAGGACGGCACGCCCTGCATCGTGGTCAGCGGCAAGGAAGGCATCGTGTTCAAGCGCATCTTCAACAAGCTCAAGGATGGCGCCACGCTGTCCCTGCACTCCGATAACCCCGTGTATTCGCCCTACGAAATCGGGGTGGAAGACGTGGTGGAAATCTGGGAGGCCAAGTCCTACATCAGCAGCACGTTCCCCATTGCCGACTTGTCGCTCTCGCGCCTGGCCAGCATCGTGCTCGATCTGCAGCAGCAGATGAGCACCCTGAAGAAGGCGTAACGTATCGTAGCGCGTCCTGCACAGGTCGCGCTGCCCGTAGCCAGGCCCACCCGCACTTGCAGCGGGTGGGCCTGGCTGTTTGCGGGTGTTTCTAACTTCGCCCGGCTTTGGCGCGTATGCCCTAGGCAGTTTGCCACCACACCCACATTCCGCACGTCCATGCTGAAATATATTCCCGCCACCGACCGCCACCACGCCGCGCCCGTAAGCTGGTTGAGCAGCTACTTCCTGTTTTCCTTCGCCGACTACTACGACCCCAACAACATCCACTTCGGGCCGTTGCGGGTGTTCAACGACGACAGCATCGCGCCCAACTCGGGCTTTCCGCAGCACCCGCACTCCGAAATGGAAATCGTGACCCTGGTGCTGGACGGGGAAGTAACCCACGAGGATACGATGGGCAACCAGACTACCATCCCGAAGGGCGAAGTGCAGCGCATGACGGCCGGCACCGGCCTGGCCCACGGCGAGCTGAACCGCACCGACAAGCCCCTGCACATCTATCAGCTCTGGTTTTTGCCCAACCAGAAGGGCTTAGCGCCCAGCTACGAGCAGAAAGACATCGACTTCCTGGATACCAAGAACGAGCTGGTGCCGCTGGTATCGGGCCAGAAAGTGCTGGAAGACGTGGTCTACATGAACTCGAACAGCACGATCTACTGGGCGAATCTGCGCGAGGACAAGGAAATTGAATTCAGGACCTTCCCGATTCGCAACACGTTTATCTACGTCAAGGAAGGCACAATTTACGTGAATGGCACCGAGCTGGGCCCCAACGACCAGGCCCGCATGACCGACGAGCACGTGGTGCAGATCCGGGCCAAGAAGGACGCGCAGTTCATTCTGATTGATTTGCCGGCCAGTGAGGCCAACTATTAACTCTGTAACGCGAAGCTCCCCGGCGCGCGGGGTTGCACGATGCCGTTGTTGGGCCTCTGCCCACAACTGTCGTTCTGACGCTTCGCGCAGGGGAGCTGCGCATTACTTTCGCCTGACCCTGTTGCATGACTACTGCTTTCCCCGATTCGCTGGTGCCGGCCCACGATGCCGTACGGCTGCGCACGCTCTACCAGTACGACATCGTTAATACCACCGCCGAGCCGATTTTCGACGACTACACGGCCTGGGCGGCCCAACTGTTTAACACCCCGATTTCGCTGATTTCGTTGGTGGATGATGAGTACACCTGGTTTAAGTCGGTTACCGGGGCCGAAGGAATTCCCGGCCTGCCCCGGGAGGAAAGCATGTGCTCGGCGGCCATTCTGCAGGATGCCCCCGTGGTAACATCCGACTACAAGCCCGAAAGCTGCCGCCTCATTAAGCCCGACGTGGCCCAGGCTATTGGGCTGAAGTTTTATGCCGGAGCCGCGCTGCAAATGCCCGACGGGTCCCGCATCGGCATGCTGGCCGTTATTGGCAAGGAATTCCGGACGTTGACCGGGAAGGAAGCTGCCGTGCTGGCCCGGTTGGCCCAGCTGGTGAGCCAAACCATTGAGCTGCGCCTGGGCTACCTGCGGGGCCAGCAGGAGGAAGAGTGGCGGGAGGCCCAGGCCGAGCTGGCCGACAACCTCGACGAAAACGCGGCCCTCTCGCGCTACCTGGCCAGCCGCAACAACGGCATCGACTTCGACGACGACGACGTGGCCCAGCTCATCGAGCGGCGCCTGGACAGCGTAGGCAAAGTGCTGAAGCGCCGCACGACGCTGGTGGCGTAGGCAGTCCTAGTCCTAACAAAACAAAAAGCCCGGCACGCCTGCCGGGCTTTTTTTGAGCATAGGTTTACGGGGTTAGCCCTATTTCGCGCCGGTTTCAGGCTTAAACACGTACCGGAAGCCGCGCAGCGCCGAAGGGTGGTAAATGGTGCCGTGGGTTTCGGTGGGCAGGGGCTCGTAGTGCCAGCTAAGCGCGGGGTTGGGCGTGGCTTGCAGGATGGCGGCCAGGCGGGCCGAGGCGGCGGCAATAACCGGCTCGTCGCTCGAGGTCATGTACAGGGTTTTGGCCGGGCCCTTGTAGGCTTTGATGGTGGCGGCCGCCTGCGTCACCAGCTGCTCGTTGTTCCACCACAGGCTGGGGTCGAAAGCCAGGTAGGTGTCGAACAGGTCGGGCTCCAGCAGCAGGGTTTCGACCACGAACAGGCCGGCCAGGGACTCGCCCACAATGGCTTTTTCCGGGGTGGTGCGGTAGCGCTGCTGCACCTGGGGCATCAGCTCTTGGCGGATAAACCGGCGAAAAGCGGCCGACTCGCCCACTTTGGGTGCAATCTTCTTGTCTTTCTCGTTGGTCGTGGGGCCGGTCAGGTCGCGGCGGCGCTGGGTGTTTTCGATGCCGACCAGGATGAAGGGCCGCATAGTGTTGTTGCCCACGCCCACCTGCACCAAGCCGGCCACGTGCAGAAAGTCTTCGGCCATGCCGCCGTCGGGCATGTAGAGCACCGGCAGCTGCAGCGTCTTGGATTCGGCGTAGCCGGCGGGCAAATACACGTTGATGCGCCGCGTCTCACCCAGGATTTTGGAGTCGATGGCGAAGGTTTCGCCGATGACCAGGGGCGCGGCTTTGCTTTGGGCCGTGGCCGGAAAGGCAAAAGCAGCTAGCAGGAGTAGGAGCAGAAATCCTTGATGAAGCAAACGGGGACGGGTGCTCATTGTGGTAGCTTTATGTGGTAGGAGCGGGTGGAAGCTTATTCGTTTTACATGCCAAAGCCCGGGAGAGCCGGGCTTTGGTGCGTGACTACTACAGTTGCGTTTTCCAAACATCAAGATAGTAGGCAGAACTATCGTCAGCCATTTCATCGGCGGCAGCTACCTCGTGCCAGGGAATTTCGTCGTCGGAGCTGGCGCTCAGAAAAGCAGATACGATGCTGCTGAGGTCGGCAACAAGTCTAACCTGGCAGCCAAAGGGTAGGGGTGCGGCGCTGGAAATAAGGCTAAACCGCACCTGCCCGGCCTGCTCATCGTGCCAGCAATAGAACTGCATGGGGTAGGTGGAGCCGCGAAGCGCATGCAATTGCTCACGCTTCGCGGCCACAACCTGCCGTAGCATCTGCGTTAAGCGTTCAGCAGGTAGCTGTCGGGCCTGTTCCGCCGTCAACGAAAAGGCATGCTGGTTATGCTGCGCTTCCTCAATCGTATCAGCTAGGTCCGAGCCCAGGAATAGAGGCGTTTCGGAAAAGTCCCGTGTTACCTCGGCCACAAGCTCTAATGCCTCACGCATACCCATTACATCGTGTACTTGCGGCCCTTGTTCTGCTCTTTTAAATACGCCATCAGGGGCTGGAAGTAGTCGACCATGGCGCGGGCCGAGAGGTCTTCGCCGGTTTTCTCCTTCAGCACCTGCCGCCAATCTTTGCTGGCCCCGGGGCGCATGATGTCGGCCAGGAACGAGCCCACTTCCTTGCTGCCGTAGTAGTTAGTGGCGTACGGGTCCTGCTTGAGGATTTTCTTGGCAATATGGTCGTGGAGCTGAAACAGGATGACGTACGACAGGGCGTAGTCGTAGTACTGGGCCGGGTCGTCGTTGATGTGGGTTTTGGTGGCCGGGTCGAGGAAGTTTTCCCCCCGCGTGGTGGGCGGCACGATGCCCTGGTACTTTTTCACCAGCTCCCACCACTTGGCGTTGAGCTGGTCGGCGGGCAGGTTGTCGGCGTAGAAGCTGTTTTCCCACTCGCTCATCACCCCCGAGGAGAAGGGGATGAACGTCACGTAGTTCAGGGCCTCCTTGAGCAGGGTCTGGGTCTGGTCGGTCTTGGCTTTGGCGTCCTGCAAGCCCAAGCCCACCAGGAAGGGCTTCTGGGTGGCGGCCAGGCCCATCAGGCTGCCCATGGCCTCGTGGTAGGCGCGGTTGGCCCCGGAGCGCAGCAGCACCGGCACTTCGGGGTTGGCGTAGGTCAGGTAGTAGTAGATGTGGCCCAGCTCGTGGTGGGTCGTCTCGTACCACTCGGTGTTGGGCTCCACGCTCATCAGGCTCCGGACGTCGTTATTCAGGTCCATGTGCCAGGCCGAGGCGTGGTTGTTCTTCTTGTAGGTGGCACCCTTGGGCAAGGGGTACAGGCTGCTTTTCTCCCAGAACACCGGCGGCAGCTGCTGAAAGCCCAGGCTCTGGTAAAACCGCTCGGCCTGCTTTACCTGCCACTCGGTGCCTTTCTTAGCCAGCGTCGCATCCAGGTTCACGCCCTTCACGTCGACCATGGCGCTCCAGTCTTGGCCCCAGCGGTTGGGCAGCCAGGAGGCGGGCAGGTAGTCGGGCACTTGTTTCTGGCCGTACTGTTTGGCCAGCTCGTAGCGGGCGTAGGTGTGCAATTCACGGTAGAGAGGCCGCAGCTCCTCGTTGATTTTGCGCACCAGCTGCATCATTTCCTCCCGGCTCATGCCGTAGTCGGAGGCCTGGTAGGTGAAGTAGTCGGGGTAGCCCAGGGCCTGCACGGTCTGGTTGCGCAGGCCGCGCAGGTTCAGCAGGCCGTCCTTGAGCGTGGGGCCAATGGCCTTGCTGGCTTCCCAGATGGCCTGCCGCTTTTTGGGGTCCTTTTCCTTGCGCAGCAGCTCGTCCAGGTCGTTGGTCGTCACCGACTTGCCCGCGTACTTGTAGTCGAAGCCGTAGAGCTTCTCGGTCTGCTGGGTTTCGGCCTTGATGCGGCGCTTCACCACGTCGGCAATGGTCTGGGGCGAGTTGGCGGCGTTATACAGGGCCGTTTGCAGCTGCTTGACCTGGATTTCGCTGAGCTGATCCTTGTGCTCCAGCAGCTGACGCAAATCGGCAATGTTCTGGCTGCTGCCGGTAAAGGCGGCCATAGCCTCGTTGGCCCGGGCCGTAGCGGCCGAGTTGGTGGTGTCGCCAGCCACGATGCGGGTGTTGGAGCGCCACTCCGCCTCCGACGACTGGGTGTACAGCTTCTGGTACTGGGCCGAGTAGTTGGCCAGGAACTCATCGGCCTGCCGGCCCCAGTCGACGGGCGCGGGCGGGGTAGCGGTCTGCGCCGGGGCGGCATCGGCGGCCGGGGTAGTAGCGGTGGCCGTTCTAGCCGTGGGCGCGCAGGCCCAGAGCGCCGAGCCCAGCGTAGCCAGGGCCAGGCCCGAAATCAGTGGTTTTTTCATTGGAAAGGAAGTGGAGCGGGAAGAGGAAGCGGATATTTCGCTGGCTAAAATAGCCACTTGCCGCTGAATGCTCCATTACTGGTCGTTTGCTTCCGCTTTTTAACGGTTGCTAAAACACGGAAGCAAATGCTCTCGGTTTTTGAAGTCCGCTAAAAACCGAGAGCAAAGAGACGAAAGAAATTGCTCTCGTTTTTTGGATGTTGCTAAAACCTGAGAGCAAAAGGGGTAAGCAGCAGGCGCTGCTACTGGCCGCCCGCGTGTAGAGACGCATACTTGCGTCTCCTCGTTGAATCGAAGGTCAGCGTGGCTAACGCTAATCGTTGCTGCGGCGCGGCCTTGGCCGTTCAACGACGAGCCGCAAGTATGCGTCTCTACACGCGGGCGGCGGGTTATTGCGGTATGGAAAAGCCCTTTCCGGCCGGGGCGGAAAAGGGCTTTCGGGCAAAAGATCGGAATGGGCTGCGTAGCGGACGGAGGGCTTCGGCGGTGCCCCGTAACAACGGCTGAATTATGCGGCCTGGGCTTCTTGCTGCTGCATGTGGCAGTCTTTGTACTTCTTGCCGCTGCCGCAGGGGCAGGGGTCGTTGCGGCCGAACTTGCGCTTGGAGCGCAGGGTTTTGAGCCATTCGCGCGGGTCGGTGGCCCACTGCCGGAAGCGGCTGCGCGGATTCTGGCGGAAGGCCAGCAGCAGCAGGCCGTAAAGCTCGGGGTGTTCAGCCTGGAGCTTTTCGGGCTTCTCGAAGAAATATTCCGTCACGACGGCAAAAAACTCCGCTTCGTTGGTGCCCGCGTAGTCGTTGATTTCGGAGCGGCCGGCCCGGATGGCGGCAATTTCGCGCGCCATGACGGCTTCCCACTCGGGGCGCAGGGCCGCCGGAAACGCCAGGGCCGGCACCCCGTCAATCACGCCGTCGGCTTCGTCGAGCAGGTGGGCAAACTCGTGGATGCCCACGTTCTGCTTGTCCATGCCGTCGCGGAAGCCCTGCTCCAGGGAGGCCTTGGAAAGGTGCATGTAGTGGGAAGTCTGGAAGTTGCGTACCGAGCCCAGCAGCGTGCCGGCCAGCGGCGCGTGCTCCCGGCCGGCGTCCTGGCGCTCTTTCCAGGCGTCGGGCACCACCAGCACCTCGCTCAGGTGGCCGTACTCCCAATCGGGAAAGCCGAACACGGGAATGATGGCCGAGGCGGCCACCAGCACCCGGGTCACATCGTCGATGTCGGTCTGGATGCCGGTAATGCGGGTTTGGGCCAGAAATACCTGCACGCGCTTCTCGAACCGCGCCTTTTCCACGTCGGAGAGGGACAGGTAAAAGGCCACGCGGTTGGTCAGGATGTCGCGCCAGGCGGCCGGAAACTCCGTGGCCAGGGCGGCGGCCTTCACCCGGGTGGCGCGGGTAACGTAGCGGTAAAACAGGAAGACAATAACCGCCAGCACGGCCAGCCAGACAACGTAATTCATGGCCCGGTAAACGCGTCCCCCGCCATTTGGTTATCGAAAAGTCGGGGAAAGCCGAACAAGTGCCTGGGCTACAGCCGGGGCAAATGCTCCCGCAGCCGCTCGCGCAGCAGCTCGACCAGCAGCGGGGCCAGAAACTGGAATTTGTCGGGAATGCGCAGGTTGATGATGGGCTTGCCGGCCAGCTCCGCCCCAAACTTGGCGCGCAGGAGTTCGGCGTGGCGGCGCTCCATCACGAAAATCACGTCGGCCCAGCCCAGGTGCCCGGCCTGCACCCGCACCCGGGCGCCCGGCTCAGTGCCGGCCGAGCGGGCCTCGTAGTGCGGGTGTCCGTCGAAAAGCCGCTCGGCCGTGAGGCTGCGCCAGCGGTTCTGGCTGCAGATGAACAGCAGCTGGCGCGGTTCGGTGGTTGGGGAGTCTAAAATGGGGTAGGCTACTTTTTGAGGGTGAGTCTTTCGATGGCGGCCAGCAAAGAGTCCCGGTTTTTGGCCGACTTAATAAACGTCGGCAACCGTTCAACCATTGGCGAGAAGTCAGGAGCTTGACGCTGGCGTAGCTTCGCCTGAACGTACTGCTTCAGATGCTGAAGATGCTCGTAGTTGTACGCCCACAATGTGTCCGCGCCAAACGGCACCTGAAGCCACAGCTCGGTGCCGAAATGCGGCTCGATTTCTCCCCCTTGCGCTATAGGTAATACACAGCCCTCGTACGTGGGAGTAAACTTGTTTGTGTGGTCACAGTCCGGGCAGGTGAGGCGAATAAAGCTGGTCTTTTGCTTTACGGCCGGAAGATTAACCTTCAGCCGATATCCACAATCCGGACAGTATTGGTTAACGGATAATGTATAAAGCATCCGTTGCGCTAGGCACCGATGACAAGCGTAGCAATGAAACTCGTACTGGCCGGAAACTGAGTTTTTGCGGACTTCCGCCCGGTTTCGGCAATGCGGACATTCGACGACGAACGTATTGGTGAAGCTGTAAATAGTGCGAGGGCCGCCGGTGAAGCGACTAGGATTTTTGTCTTCCATCGGGCTAGCCCTCACAGTATAGCTTGTTTACTCCACCACCGAAACCCGAATCTTGCGGCCTTTGATCTTGGCGCCGGTCACGCGGTTGGCTACTTCCTGGGCCTGCTCCCGGGGTACGGCCACGTAGCTGTAGTGGTCGAATACCTCGATATGGCCGACGGCGTCGCGCTCCAGGCCACCGTGGGCCACGAAGGTACCCACCAGGTCGTGGGCACTGACTTTGTCGCGGCGGCCGGCCGAGACGTGCAGGGTGGTGCTGGTGGGGCGGGGGGCCTTGGGCGCGGCCGGCGGCAGCTTGGGCGCGTGCATGTCCTGCCACTTGATGGTTTCGGCCACCGGCCACTTCTGCACGTGCTTCTGCTCGTGGGGCGTGGCCAGGATGTGGGCCACGCCCTCGGCGCCGGCCCGGGCCGTGCGGCCGGCCCGGTGCTGGAAGGAGTCGGCCTTGTCGGGCGCGTCGTACTGAATAACCGTGTCGAGGGCGGTTACGTCGAGGCCGCGGGCGGCTACGTCGGTGGCTACTACCACCTGGCTGGAGCCGTTGCGCAGCTTCATCAGGGCTTTGTCGCGCTCGGGCTGAGGCATTTTGCCGTGCAGCACCTCGGCCGCCACGCCCCGGCCCTGCAGGAAGCGGGCCAGCTCGGAGCACTTCTCGCGGGTGTTGCAGAAGATGAGGGCGCGGCCGGTCTCGGGCTGGTGCAGCAGGTGCAGCAGGGCGGCGGGCTTCTTCTCGATGGGGCCCACGTGGCCGCGCAATGACAGGTTTTCGGGCAGCGTGCCTTCGTCTTCCCCGGCATTCACTACCCGGGGCCGGGTCAGGTTCTTGCGAATCAGATCCAGCACCTTATCCGACATCGTGGCCGAGAACAGCAGCGTCTGGCGGCGGCGGGGCAGGCGCTTGATGATTTCGACCAGCTCATCCTGGAAGCCCAGCTCCAGCAGCTTGTCGGCCTCGTCCAGGATCAGGACTTTGAGCTGGTTGGGAATAATGGTGCGGCGCTCGAAGTGGTCGAGCAGGCGGCCGGGCGTGGCCACCACGATGTGAGGAGCCTGCTTGAGCGAAGCCGTTTCGTCGCGGAAGGCGTGGCCGCCGTAGAAGGCCGCCACCCGCAGGTTGGGCACGTATTTGCCGAGCTTCTTGAGGGCGTCGCGCACCTGCAGGGCCAGCTCCCGGGCCGGCACCAGCACGATAATCTGTACCGCGTCGAGCTTCACATCCACCTGGTGCAGGATGGACAGGCCGTAGGCGGCCGTTTTGCCCGAGCCGGTGGGGGCCTGGCCCACCACGTCCTGGGCGGCCAGGGCCATCGGAATTACTTGCTCCTGAACGGGTGTGGGAACGGTAAAATTCAGCTCTTCCAGGGCTTGTAACAGGGACGGCGCGAGGCCAAGGTCGGCAAAAGAGGGCATGCGAAACGGTATAGTACAAAGGCAAAGGTACGGCGGATTTTCGCGGCAGCCGCAGGGTGGGGTTGGGATAGTAAGCAAGTAAGCAAGCAAGCCGCTGTTCTGCTCCGCAAGTCTGCCGACGTGCCGCGTGGCCCGGCGGGAAGGCTCGCCGCGCCGCGCACTTCACTCATTCACTCATTCACTCATTCATTCACCGCCTACCACGTTCCCGAGGCGCCGCGGTGCCGGGGTTCGGCGGGCAAGTCGACCAGGCGGTAGCGCACGGCGTTTTTCTTGGGCCGGATATCCAAGCCCACGTAGTGCGCATACACTTTGGTAAAGCAGGCCCCGAAGTAGAAAATCATGGCCGAGTAGAACACGAACAGCAGCACCAGCACGATGCTGGAGGCGTGGCCGTAGATGGGGCCCAGGTTGCGCGGCACCAGCAGGTGACCCAGGGCAAACTCGCCCAGGTCGATGAGCACGGCCGTGAGCACCGCCCCGCGCAGCACGGCTTTCCAGGGCACGCGGGCGTAGCTCAGGTTGCGAAACGTGACGCCAAACCACACGGCCAGAATCAGCAGCGACACGAGCTGGTTGAGGGCCTGCACCAGAAAGTAGCCGAAGTTGGGGTCGAAGCTGCGGATGTAGTCGGCGAAGAAAGCCAGCAGCGCGTCGCTCAGAAAGGCCACCAACGAGAGCAGGCCCGTGGTCAGGAGCAACCCCAGGGAGCGGGTGCGCTCCTTGAGCATCTTGCTGAAGCGGCCGGTGCTGCGGTTGGAGCGCACCTGCCAGAGCTGGTTCAGCGAGTTCTGAATCACCACGAACAGGGTGGTGGCAATAAAGAGCAGAAACCCGAAGCCCAGCCAGGTAAACAGGCGGCTGCGCTCAATATTGCTGACGTTCAGCAGAATCTGCTCGACCAGCTCGGCCGCCGAGGTGCCCAGCAGGGCCGAGAGCTTATCGAGCAGCAGCTGGCGCACGCCCGAGGCCGAATACACCGAGCCCAGCAGCTGAATCAGGATAATCAGGATGGGGGGCAGGGCAAACGTGGTGAAAAAAGCCGTGGCCGCCCCGAGCCGCAGCGGGTCGTTCAGGGCAAATTCCTGGGCCGCCCGGCGCAGCAGCAGGAAGAAATCTGTCCAGACTTTTCGCCGGGGCTGCCCCGGCTGGCGTACATTTGTCATCGGTTTCGCGTACGAACTTCAGCGCAAAGCCGTTTGGTGCGAATAGCGAAGGTAAGGTGCCGGCGTCGTACTGCCCAGACTCTTTCTAGCCCGCCTTGCCCGTGTCGTCCTCCGTTCCACCCGTGCTGCCCCCGGCGCCGCCCCAACGCCCCAGCTGGCGGCAGCGGGTGCTGGAGCCCCTGCGCAACATTCTGCGCCAGGGCCTCACGCCGCCCCAGCTGGCCCTCACGGTAGCCCTGGGCGTGCCCCTGGGCCTGGTGCCCATTCTGGGCATTACCACCGTGCTGGCGTCCTTTGCCGCCGTGCGCCTGCGCCTGAACGTGGCGGCCACGCTCATCGTCAGCCACCTGATGAGCCCCTTGCAGCTGCTGGTGCTCATTCCGCTCCTGCGCTGGGGGGCCCGCCTGCTGGGCAACGGCCAGGGCCCCGAGCTGACCATCGCCCAGCTGCGCACCCTCTTCGCCCACGACTGGAGCAGCGCCCTAAGCCTGCTGTGGCGGGCCGGGGTAGGGGCCGTGCTGCTCTGGGCGGTGCTGTCGGTGCCGCTGGGGCTGCTGCTCTACTTTGGCTCGAAGCCCGTGTTCCGCCGGCTGCTGGCCCGGCAGGCCGTGGTGCCGGCGTAGAGCTGTCTTGCGTTCAAGAAAAAGCCTCAGTCGCAATGGCTTGTTCTTACCCAAATCTTTCGAAAAGCCAGACGTTCACGAAACGCGTCGCAACGCTGAGTTTCGTGAACGTCGAAAGGGGAATCAGTTTCTTGAACTCGGCCGAAACTGTCGAGGCTTTATAAAAAAGGGCTCCCGATGATGGGTCGAAGCTCTCTTCGGGTACTGGTTGATGGGTGTGTATCTACATCGTGCCCTGCTACATGGGGCTATAAAAACCTCATTCCACTACTAATTGAGCCGTTGCCTTGTCGCAGCGCACCGTGTAGATGCCCGCCGCCAGTTCCCGCAGGTCCAGTCGCAGTGAGCTAGCCGCCGCCGGCAGCGTAACGGACCGGATTACGCGCCCCAACCCGTCAATCACCTGAACTTGACGAGAGTAGGCCACAGCGGGCAAACTCAATGTTGCGCTGGCCTGGGCCGGGTTGGGATACAATCCGAGTACTGCCCTGCGGGGAGAAGCTGTGGCCAGTGGGCCTTGCGGCTCGTTATAAATTCCGAAAAAAGCCGAAACCTTATTGGTTTCTCTGGGACTAAAAATTGACCCTCCTCCCACAGTCGTAAAGTTTCCACCGGCGCAGACTTCTCCATCCCGCCCCACCGCTAATGCCTCAACCGACCCGTTCAATCCGGAACCCAGGCTGCTCCAGGTGCTGCCATTCCACTTGGCAACGTATACGGCATCGTATACTGGTGATGCCGCGACGGAAGTAAAGGAGCCCCCGATGTAGACGTTGGCGCCATGGGTAGCAATAGCCCGAACGGTTTGATTCGCGCCTCCCCCTAATGCGCTCCAGGTGCTGCCATTCCATTTGGCTACGCGGTTGGCAGGTACCCCGGCAATGGAGGTAAAGCTACCACCAACATAAAGGTCAGAGCCGCTGGCTGCCATTGCCAAAACGCTTCCACTGCCCGCGCCCAACGCGCTCCAGACGCTGCCGTCCCACTTGGCAACCAGGCACGCGGGCAGGCACGGGCCTCCTGCGCCCGCGACGTATAAGTCGGGGCCAATAAAAACCATCGCACTGCCGGCCCCTTGCAGGCAGCCAACACTACTCCAGGAAGCGCCATTCCACCGGAACACCCCACCTGCTACCACTCCAGAGGAAACAGGAATGCCACCTGAGATGTAGAGGCCGCCAGGGCCGGCCGCCATGGCATTTATATGGCTAACGTCACCCAGATCTGACCAGGTGCTGCCATTCCATCGGGCTACTCTATTACTAAGACCGGAGCCTGAGGCAGTAGGGCTTTGAAATGATCCGCCAGCGTAGACGGTAGCGCCGCTCACCGCTAAGTGATAGACGCCGCCCGTAAAGCCAGGATGCATGGCCAGGCCACCACCAACTGAACTCCACGTAGTTCCGTCCCATTTGGCTACGCAGCCAGTAAAGATGTTTCCAATCCGGTCGAAAGACCCGCCCACATAGACCTGGGTTCCGCTCACCGCTACGGCCCGAATAGTCCCGCCGTTTCCCGGACTCACTGCACTCCAGACTGAACCATTCCATTTGGCGACGGAAAACGCGGTAACGCCCCCCGCTGCGGGAAAATTTCCACCGGCGTACAGGTCCGGCCCATTCTTCGCCAAGGCAAAGACATCCCCGCCACCCTTATCCTCGTCAATGCCACTCCCCACCGTGCTCCAGGCGCCACCATTCCACTTCGCAATCCGACGGACTGGTGCGCCCCCGGCCTGCGAGAAGGTGCCGCCTGCATACACCTCTGTGCCTTGCACGGCCAACGCAAACACGCCCCCGCCGTCAATTCCTCCGCCGAGTGGAAGCCACGCTCCGTTTTCCCATTTCGCAACCTGTTTTGCCTCTACACCGCCGGCTTGAGTAAATCCGCCTCCTACGTACACGGCAAAGCCCGCCACGGCCACGGCCTTGACCTCGCCGTTTACGCCCGTGCCCAGCGCCAGCCAGGTACTTCCTGCCCACAAGGCTACCCCGCCAGCGGCTACCCCGCCCGCCTGCGAAAACCGGCCGCCCACGTACACCCCCATTGGATTCACGGCCAGGGCATTCACGTTGTCATTGGTGCCAACTCCCAGGGCGCTCCAGCTGCTTCCACTCCACCGAGCAATTCTGTTCGCCGGGTTGCCACCAGCCTGCGTAAAGCTACCGCCCACATACAGATCAGCGCCATCCAGGGCCAAAGCAAATACGGTGCTGTTCACTCCGGCACCCAAGGCGCTCCAGGCATTTCCGCTCCATTTGGCTATTCGATTAGCCGCCAGACTCCCAACGAAGGTAAAAGATCCCCCCACGTAGAGGTCTCCATTGGCTGCCAAGGCCAATGCATTGACCCCGACGCCTGTTCCGCCATTCGTCCCTCCGCCCAGCGCAGACCAAGAAGTACCATCCCATTTGGCGATGTTTCGAGCAGCAGTATTCCCCACCGCGGTAAAGGTTCCGCCGATATACACTGTACTGCCGGAAGCAACGATGGCGTTTACCCGGCCATTGGTTCCGGCTAGCGCAAATCCGTCCTGCCAAAACTGGTCTCCAGCTCCTGCAACAGAAGCACTATGAAAGACAGGGCGGCCATCCGGGGCGGTGCTCATCGTGAAATCGTGGGCATCGAAGGAGCCAGTAATGCCGGTTCGCAGCGTTCCATCGGGGTTTAGCGCGTGGGCCAGGGAAGTAGCCAATGGGGCCTCGCCACTTGGCAGAGGAGCAGCAAAACCGGGCCTGGCCCAGCACAGACACAGCAGCAGTGCCCAACGAGTAAATAAGTTGTTTAGTAGCAGCCGGGTAGCAGAGGTATGCATAGCAGAACGACGACGAGTGAAGAAATCATGTAAAGATTAAACACCCGGCAAAGTATGACAATACCTACTTTTTGGTATTTTGATTTTTGTATTATTTCGATATTACCAACGGTAAGGTGCAACACTGCACCGTACGGGCATTCCAGCGCCGGTATCTAAACGTTCGCCGAGAAATGAATGCTGGGGCTCGTATGTCTTGATCAACAGGACAAGTCAGGCTTATCTTAAGCCTCTGGTTATCATAACGGAACATATATCGGCCAAGAGTATGAACAGGTAGTAATCCATGGGGGCTCGTTGACACCAAGGGTTTTTCCGTGAACTACCGGCATTCATAAAACGGTCCTTTACATCAACACGAGCGGTATGTGCTGCCCGGCGTGTTACAGTCTCTGTTTGCTGAGATGCCAGCAATACGAAAAAGGCGTTCTGGCTATTAGCCGGAACGCCTTAGACGATTTAGGTAAGCCCCGGCCGCAATGGCCGAAGCTTTCTGGTTGGTGAAAAACTAAGCTTAGGCTTCGGCCCGTTTGTAGACGGGTTCGGCTTGTAGGAAATACTGGTTCAGCGGCTCCGGGGAGGCTTTGTCCAGCACCATCACGTCGACCAGGTCGTTTTCCTGAATGTTGCCCTGCATGACGGGGCCCATTTCTTCGAGGAAGGCGGGGTCGTTGTCGTCGGTGTAGAAGGCCAGCAGCAGGCGCGAGGGCGTGGTGTTGTCCTGGAAATGCACCACGGCCACGTGCGCCGCTTCCACCTGGGGCTTGCTCAGGGCAAATTGCCGCAGGGCCTCGATAATCTTGGCGTGCTCTTCGGTGGGCGCGCCCAGCATCACCTGCACGTTGCCGGGCGCCGCCTGGGCCAGGTTGCTGCTGAGCAGCTCGGCAATTTCGGTGGCGGGCAGCATCTTGCCCACGGTCGAGAAGGGGTTTAGGGCGCAGTCGGCTCCCTGCACCATCTGGAAGAAGTCGAGGCCGCGCAGGCGCATGTAGGGCAGCAACTCGTCGGTGCCTTCGGCTTCGAAGATGCGCTCCTTGGCGGTGAAAACCGGGATTTTGCCGTCGTTGAGCACTTGCAGCTGAATTTCCATGCCTTCCACCGGCGTCACTTCACCGCCGGGCTCGCCTTCCTTCGGAATCGTGACCACGAACACCTCCTCATTGAGCAGGGCCTGGTAGAAGCCGGGCCGGAACTCGGGCATGGTGGCGGCGTTGAACAGCAGCTGCTCCAGCACGTTCAGGGGCTCGAAGTGGGGCATGCTGGGCAGCTCCGGAATCGGCATCTGGGGCATGGGCATCGACGGAGCGGGCGCGGCCGGCGTGGGCGAGGTGTAGCTGGAGCCTTTGTAGCGCGGCCCGGCGGGAGCCGATGCGTCGGGAGCGGGAGCCGACGGGGCCGCGCCGGGGGCGGCGGGAGCCGGGGAAGCAGGCGCCTGGGGCGCCGGTTTGTTGGATTTCAGAAAGTCGAAGAGACCCATAGGACAGAGTAGATTGGATATGCAAGCTAAGGAGGTTTGCGGAAGAATGCCGCCAAAAATGCTCCTTGCTATGACTTTTATGGTAGCAATTTGGTTCCCAGCGGGTTTTGGTCAGGGCTTAGCGCCCGTCGCTGGCCCCGCAGCCTTGCAGCTGCTCGGTCACTTCCCGAATCGTGAAAATCTCGCCCTTATTGCCCCAGGAAGTCTGCACGAAGTTCAGGATGTTGGTAATCTGGGAGTCGGTCAGGTGGGAGTCGGCCGGGGGCATCACCTGGTTGAATTCCACTCCATTCACCAGCAGCGGGCCTTTCACGCCCTTGCGCACCAGGCAGGCCAGGCTGCCCCGGCTTGTGGTCAGGTAGTCGGAGCCGGCCAGGGGCGGAATCAGGCGCTTGAGGCCTTCGCCCTGCGCCCCGTGGCAGTTGGCGCAGTGGGTCTCGTAGAGCTTGGCGCCCTCGTTCTGCCGGTTGGAAAAGCAGCTCATGACGCTCAGGCTCCCGGCCACCACGGCCAGGGCGCGCAGGTACCACAGCGGCTGCTGCAGCGCGCTCATGGGGCTTTTTTCTGCTTGGCCGCCTCTTCCTGGAGCAGCACGGGCAGCTCCTTGATCAGCCGGTCTACTTCCTCTTTCACCATGCCGTCGTACACGCCGCGAATATGCCGCTCGGAGTCAATCAGGGCAAAGGTGCCGCTGTGGGCGTAGCCGCCGGGCACGCCGCTGTCTTTCTGGGCGGCCGTCATGTAGCGCTGGGCCAGGCTGAAAATCGTGTCGTGGGGGGCAGTGGCGAAGTGCCAGCGGCTGGCATCCTGAATGCCCAGGCGCTGGGCGTAGTCGCGCAGCACCGGGATGGAGTCGTGGGCCGGGTCGATGGTGTGCGACAAAAACAGCACCTGCGGATTGCCCTTGAACTGCTCGTAGACGCGCAGCATCTCGCTCTGCATCTTGGGGCAGATGCTGGGGCAAGTGGCGAAGAAGAAGTCGGCCACGTAGACCTTGCCGGCAAACGTCTGGTTGGTAATGGTCTTACCGTCCTGGTCGGTCAGCGTGAAGCTGGGAATGGCGGCGAAGATGGTATCGGCCGGGCCACCGTCGGCGCGGGGCCGCACGTCCCGCTCCCCGATGTAGGGCAGGGCCTGGGCCGTATCATTTTTATCGGAGCAGGAGGCAAAGGCCAGGGCACTGCTGGCCGCTAGCAAAGCAACCTGGCAGGCGCGGCGAAACGAGGAGAAAATCATTGAGCGGGGGCGTTAGAAGAAGGGGCAGCCAGCTGTAAAACCAGCTTGGCCGAGTCAAGGTTCTGGCGCATCAGCCGGCCCACCGAATCTATTTTCTGCTGTTGCCCGGCAAAGTAGCGCAGCTTGGCGGCGGCGGCCACCGAGTCGGCGGGCTTGCGGTACTGGTGCATCCAGCCCATCATGGCCGCATCGGCTTGCAGCAGGTTGCGGCGCTGCCGGCCGGCCAGCACCGTGTCGGGCCCCGGGGACTTTTGCAGTTTCTGGCGCAGGTCGTAGAGCTGGCCCATCTGGGCCATGAGGGTATCGTGGCTGGCCAGCACGGCTTTTTCGGCAGCCTCAACTTGCTGCTGCTCAGTGGGGCCGCTGCCGCAGGCAGCTACCAGGGCTGCGCAGCCCACGGCCAGCAGCAGGGAAGGACGGAAGGTAAACACGCGGCAAAGGTACGCCACGCGGCCGGCACTCGCACGCTACAGGAGCCGGCCGGGGTTACCACCAATGCTGGCTGCCGTACTGCCAGAGCCAGGCCGTCAGCGTCCAGAGGCCCCAGATAAGCGCGCCCAGAAAGATCAGAAAGCCGATGAGCACCACCGTGAGCAGCGCCCGGCCGCTGCCCGCGTGCTTGCCCTCGGCGTAGTGGGCCCGCAGCAGGGCCACGTTTCGCTCGTTGCTTTTATAGGCGAAGTCGAAGATGTTGCCCAGAATGGGAATGGCGCCCACGATGGTGTCAAGCAGAATGTTGAGCACCATGCGCACCACCACGGCCCCGCTGGCCCCGTGCCGCATCATGGTCATGAGCAACGCGCCCGAAACGGCGAAGGTGGACAGGTCGCCGACGACGGGCAGCAACCCCAGAAGCGGGTCGAGGCCGAAGCGGAAGGAGGTACCGGGCAGGGTAAACTGGCTGTCCATGAGGCGGGCCACGCGCTCCACCCAGCGCAGCCGCTCGTCCTGGTCGAAGGTAGCGGCCACGGGGTTCGGAAGATTGGTTTGTCGGGTCGGGGTAGCCATAGTGCGGAGGGGTTTGTGCTTTTAACGCACGTCCCGCCAAAACGATGGGCGGATTCCGTTTAGCGTAGCCAATCAAACCCGCGGCTCGTAGGTTATACTTGTTCGATACCGTTTCACCACAACCACACACTACATGGAAACTCGCAATTTGGGCCAGCAGGGCCTGCGCGTCTCGGCCCTGGGCCTGGGCTGCATGGGCATGTCCGACTTCTACGGGCAGCGCGACGACGCGGAAAGCACCCGCACCCTGCACCGGGCCCAGGAGCTGGGCGTCACCTTTTTCGACACGGCCGACATGTACGGCCCTTACCTGAACGAGGAATTGGTCGGCCGGGCCTTCCAGGGCCGGCGCCAGCAAGTGGTGCTGGCCACCAAGTTCGGGATTCAGCGCGACCCGAACGACCCCACCAAGCGCGGCGTGAATGGCCGCCCCGAGTACGTGCGCCAGGCCTGCGAAGGCAGCCTCAAGCGCCTGGGCACCGACTACATCGACCTCTACTACCAGCACCGCGTCGACCCCAGCACGCCCATCGAGGAAACCGTGGGGGCCATGAGCCGTTTGGTGGAGGAAGGCAAAGTGCGTTTTCTGGGCCTCTCGGAGGCCGCCGCCGACACCGTGCGCCGGGCCCACGCCGTGCATCCCATTTCGGCGTTGCAAACCGAATATTCGCTCTGGAGCCGTGACCCGGAAGACGAGATTCTGCCCACGGTGCGCGAGTTGGGCATCGGCTTCGTGCCCTACAGCCCCCTGGGCCGCGGCTTCCTGACCGGCCAGATCCAGAAGTTTGAGGACCTCGACCAGGACGACTACCGCCGCCACACGCCCCGCTTCCAGGGCGAGAACTTCCAGAAAAACCTGGACCTGGTAGCCCGCATCAAGGATTTGGCCGGCCAGAAAGGCTGCTCGGCCAGCCAGCTGGCCCTGGCTTGGGTGCTGGCCCAGGGCCCGGACATCGTGCCAATTCCCGGCACCAAGCGCATCAGCTACCTGGAAGAAAACCTGGGGGCCCTGGAGGTGCAACTCACGGCCGATGAGCTTCGTCAGCTCGACGAAATTGCCCCCAAAGGCGTGGCCGCGGGCCTGCGCTACCCCGAGCAGATGATGCGCAGCGTCAACGGTTAGCTGACCGGCTTTCGTTGCAATGAATAAAAAAAGGCCCGTGCATGCAGCACGGGCCTTTTTCTTGGGTAGTTAGGGAGCTTATTTTTTGCGGATGTCGCCGCGAATTTCACCCTGCGGGTATGCCGCCGAGTGAATGTTCACATACAGGCCGTTGGTGAGCAGCTTGTCGGCCTGGTCGGCCGTCAGCGTCACGGTGCCGGTGATGGGCGAGGCTAGTTTGTCGAAGGGAACGGCTACGCCGCCCGCTACGCCGGGGCCACCCAAGTGAATATGGCCGGCCGTGGCGGTAATGCCTTGGTACGTAACGGTGTAGGCCAGTTGCTTGGTGCCGCTGTTGTAGGTGCCCGTGAAGGTGCCGGTGGCCGTGGAGTTGTTGGCCGGGGTTTGCTGGGCTCCGTTAATCGTGGCCGTGGTTTCGGTGGTCGTCGCGGCTGGCGCAGTCGTTTCGTCGTCTTTGCTGCAGGCGGTAAACAGGGTAGCGGCCGACAGGGCCAGGTAGAGGTAAGCTTTTTTCATATGAACGGGGTGCAATAGAGGTGAGAGAAGCTGGTGTGTGGGCAGATACTACGAAGCCGCCGGTAGAAGCGGATTTATAGAAAAACGATTTTAGACAAATATTTTACCCCGCTGCCGGTAAGGCGCAGAGTAACAGGTGGTCGGCAAGATAAATGGCTGCCAGTTGCCTTACCGCTTGAGCGGGGGCAGCAGGTCAATCAGGCCGTCCTCACTCACGACGATGGCCACGCAGGCGTAGCGGCTGCTTTCCACGTAGCGCACGGCAGAGTTGAAGCGGGAGCCGCGCGAGGAGTCGCCTTTTTCCGTGGCCAGCCCGTCCAGAATGGCCCCAATGGCGTAGCACACCCCGCTGGGGTCGATGAACACGGCCCCGTCGATGTTGGTGACCAGGCGTAGCACCGAGGGCGTCATGATGCGGGGCGTCACGCGGAAGCACTGGCGGGTGAGGCGCACCGCTTCCTGGGCGGCCCCTTCCGAAATCACCAGGATGGTGCCATTCGTTTGCTTGGTGGCGTTCTGGGTGAGCTCCCACAGGTAGGCAATGCCCGGCTCATCGACGTGGGGAAAAACGC
Organism: Hymenobacter aquaticus; assembly: GCF_004765605.1. NCBI lineage: Bacteria > Pseudomonadati > Bacteroidota > Cytophagia > Cytophagales > Hymenobacteraceae > Hymenobacter > Hymenobacter aquaticus. The sequence continues at coordinate 617,190 of NZ_SRLC01000001.1, forward strand.
GCCCCACCGCTTTGGCGAAGTTCTCGGCATCGACGCGGCCCTGGGGCAGGCGCGGGGTATTCGACACTACTTTCATCATGACCTGACCGGCGTGGCTCAGCTCCCAGCTGTAGTGCTTGGTGAAGTGCACCGTGAACAGGGGCTCGTAGTGCGGGTCGCTGGGCTCTACCACGTGGCCCAGCCCAAACACGTCGGAGGCGTCCGTAATCAGCGACGTGCGGCCCTCGCTCAGCTCCAGTAGCTTCCGGATGGAGCGGTGGTCGCGCAGCGGAATCGGGGTTTCCAGGGTCAGCACGGGCACTACGGCCGGGTGGTGGCGGCGTGCCACGAGCATGGTGCCCACGCCCTCGTCGCCCTCGTGGCGCAGGGCCGCCACGCCGTTGCAGGCATCGTAGAGGCCGTGGGTGCCGGCGGCGGCGCGCAGCATAAAGCGGCGGCCGGCGGCGCGCAGCACCTCGTTGTAGTCCCGGTCGAGCACGGGCCGGTCCTCATCCGTATCCGATTCGCGCAGGGCCCGGGAGCAGTCCTGCAAAAATTCGTACACGGCCGCGTTCAGCAGCGACGGGGCGCGGGTGCCCCGCTGCTGCACCGGCAGCGAGTAGTAGCTGTGGTAGGCTTCGCTGGAGAGCTGCAACACCACCACGACCAGGTAGCCGTGCAAGCTCACGGGCAGCGAGCAGAAGCTGATGCGGTCTTCGCCGCGCGCCTCGGTCAGGTCGGTGAGCAGGTGCAGGGTGGCGCGGCGCATTAGGTCGTACCAGCGCAGCTTCTCGTAGCGGTCCTGGTCGGTGGAGTACAGGTGGTACACCATGTCGCGGGGGCCGTCGGGCTCGAGGGCGGCGGCCTGGGCCTTCACGTCGGCAAAATCGGCCGGGGAGTAGCGGTGGGTGGCGGGCTCAATGACCACGGCCTGGGGCTCGTCCGTCTCGCGGGCGGAGGCCAGGCCCAGCAAAAAAACTTCAGGCTTCAGGTTGCGGTCAAGCAGGTTGAAAATGCCATCGGCGAACAATTGGGCCGTGACACGGAATAGACTTTGATGGTCCCACATGGGCATTCTGGGGGGCGGGCAAACAAACGAGAGGAAGGGCGTACTGCGGAAGGTACGGGAAAACCCCGCATAAGGTAGTACTCGGGCGGCGCAACATTGTGCCGCCGGGGCCCAACAAGCGGGCCCGATGCTGGTTATGAGCAGGAGAAAAAGCCCGGTTCCGGCTTGCCATTGCTCCGGCAGAAGCGTAACTTAGGAAACCAGAGCCTTTTGTGTCCCCGTGTTGTCAGCGCCTAACGGCTACCGTTATGTTTATTGATATTCTGCTGGCTTTTTTCTGCGCGTTATCCTTCCTGCCGCTGACGACGGGGTACTGCGCCTACAGCTACGGCCGCTCGTTCTGGCTGTGGTTCACGCTGGGGTGCGTGCTGCCCATCGTGTCGTTCTTCATTCTGTTTGCCCTGCTCTACCGCAAGGAAATGGACCGGGGCGAGCAGCTGCTGGCCGAGGCCAAAGCCATTCTGGCCGCCGACGAAGCCCGGGCCCGGGGCGTAAAAATCGAAGACGAGGAATAACCCCCCGCCAGATTCGACCAGTCGGCCACCAACCCTCAGCCCCGGCCCGCCAGCCACTGCCGCACGCCCTGGGCAACCCAGGCCCCGGTACTGAAGCAGCCCTGCAGCAAATACCCGCCGGTGGGGGCTTCCCAGTCCAGCATTTCGCCCGCCACAAATACGCCCGGCCGCCGTTGCAGCATCAGGTGCTCGTCCACTTCAGCCCAGGCCACGCCCCCGGCCGTAGAAATGGCTTCTTCCAGGGGCCGCAGCCCGGTTACCGGAATCGTAATGTTCTGAATCAGAGCCGCCAGGGTTTCGGGGGTAGCGCCGGCCTCGGCGGGTGCCAGCTCGCGCAGCAGCGTGGGAATGGGAAAGCCCAGGCGCAGCGTTTTCTCCAGGTAGGCCGCCAGCGACTTGCCCTTACGCGGCGCCTGTAGCTTCTGCCCCAGCTGGGCCAGGGTCAGGTCGGGCTTGAGGTTGAGCAGCAGCGGGGCCGGGGCTGGGGCCGCCAGGGCCGCGCGCAGGGCCGGCGTCAGGGCGTACACCGGGGTGCCTTCCAGGCCGTAATCGGTCAGTAGCAGCTCGCCGCGCACGGTGTGGCCGTTGCAGCTGAGGGCAATGTTCTTGAGCGGCGCGCGGCCCACCTTCTCCCGGAAAAAAGCCGACCACGCCACCTCGGCCCCGCAGTTGGATGGCGCAAACGGCTCCAGCTGCACGCCCGCCTCGGCCAGCGCCGTGGTCCACTGGCCGTCGGAGCCGGTTTTGCTCCAGCTGGCGCCGCCCAGGGCCAGCACCGTGGCCGCCGGGTATAGCGTGTGCTCCTGCCCGCTGGCTTCCTCGCGCAGGCGCAGGCCGTGGTCGGGGGTGAAGCCCAGCCAGCGGTGCCGCACCTGAATCTGCACGCCCAGGGTGTGGAGCCGATTCAGCCAGGCCTTGAGCACCTGCGCGGGCTTGTGGTCGTCGGTGGGGAAAATCCGGCCACTGGTGCCCACGAACGTGGTGATGCCCAGCCCTAGCAGCCAGCGGCGCAATTGCTCGGGCGAAAAATGCTCCAGGAAGCGCTGAAAGCTGGCCTGCCGGGTTCCGTAGCGTTGCGCGAAGGCCGGCAGCGGCTCGGCATTCGACAGGTTGAACCCGCCGTGGCCCGCCACCAGAAACTTGCGCCCAACCGTCGGCCGGGCGTCGTAGACCCGGACCGCGTGGCCCGCTTCGGCCAGGTGCTGGGCCGCCAGCAACCCCGCCGGCCCACCCCCGATAACGGCAATAAAAGGCGTCATAGATACAAAGCTAATCGGGCCGCAAGGTACGGCGCGCGGCGGGTAAACGCGGGTGCTGCCCCAGCGGAAAGAGGCATCGGGCGGCGGGAAAATCGGCGGCGGCTGCCTTAGTGCCGTATAGCGGAGCTGATACCTGGACTTTCTTCGCGCTTATGGGGCCGTATTCTATTCTGATTGGGCTAAGTATAGCCGTCATTCTCTCGTACCTGTTCGATCTGGCCGCCCGCGCCACCAAGGTGCCCTCGGTGCTCATGCTGCTGCTCACCGGCATTGCCCTGCGCCAGGCCGCCGACTACTTCGACTTCGCCGTGCAGGTGCCCTCGGTGGTGCTGCAGATCTTCGGCATCATCGGCCTGATCATGATTGTGCTGGAAGGGGCTATGGACTTGAAAATCAGCCGCGACAAAGCCCCGCTGATCCGCCGCTCCTTTTTTGCCGCCGCCCTGATGCTGGTGGTGCAGGCCCTGGCTATTGCGGCGCTCCTGCACGCCTACGTGGGCGCGTCGTGGCAGAGCTGCCTGGTCAATGCCATTCCGCTGGCCGTCGTCAGCAGCGCCATTGCCATTCCGAGCGTGGCGGGCCTGTGGGGCGAAAAGCAGGAGTTTATCGTCTACGAAAGCACGTTTTCCGACATTCTGGGCATCATGTTCTTCAACTTCGCGCTCCAGGACGACTTTGCCCAGGGCGTGTCGGTCATCACCTTCTCGCGCGACGTGCTGGCCATCGTGGTGGTGGCCGTGCTCAGTACCCTGGCCCTGGCCTTCCTGCTCGACCGGATCCGGCTGCACATCAAGTTCTTCCTGATTTTCGCCTTCCTGATTCTGATGTACAGCGCGGCCAAAAAGCTGCACTTGTCGTCGCTGCTGCTGGTGCTCGTGTTTGGCCTGGCCGTGAACAACGCCGAGCTGTTTCTGCGGGGCCCGCTCAAGCGCTGGTTTCGGCCCGAGCGCCTGGCTTCCGAGCTGCACCAGCTCAAGAGCATCACCGCCGAGTCGGCCTTCCTGATTCGCACGTTCTTTTTCCTGCTCTTCGGCTACTCCATCACCCTGGCCAGCCTGCTGAGCGTGTCGCTGCTGCTACAGGGCGTGCTGATCGTGGCCGTGCTGGTGGCTATCCGCTACGTGTACCTGCGCTTTGTTGCCCGCACCGAGCTGATTCCGGAGCTGTTCATCGCGCCCAAAGGCCTGATAACGGTGCTGCTCTTCTACAGCATTCCGCCCGAGCACCTGATTGGCGAAATCAGCGAAAACATCCTGTTCGTGGTTATCCTGCTCACCGGCGTCCTGATGATGATCGGCCTGCTGCTCACCCGCGAAGAACCCGAAATCGGGGAATATTAGGGTAATGTGGTTGAATGTGCGGAATGTGCGGAATGTGGTTGAATGTGAGAAATGTGGAGAATGAAAGGACGTGTCAGTGTGAGCAACGCGAAGCAATCCGTCCTCTGAAATGTGCCGAGCCTTCTAAGATGAAAAGCCCTGGCCCATGTACCGCGAAGTTCTACTTCGCGAGTCGTTGGAGCCGGCTGCACAACCATCGTGCAACGCCTCGCGAAGTGGAACTTCGCGTTACAAGCAAAAGCCCTTTCCCGCGTGAGCAGGAAAGGGCTTTCTGGTGAAAGGGAGTTTGGTGCCAGCAGAGCACGGATTGACGCCGCTTGACGCGCGGAATAACTCACGCCTCACACTGACACGTCCTCACATTCCCCCACATTCGCACATTCCCCACATTAAAAATCATTCCGTTTCTTTCAGCAGCTGGCGGCGGTAGCTGGCCAGGATGGCAGACTTGAGGATGAAGCCGGCGTAGCGGCCATTGCTGACGACGGGCAAAGCCCAGGCGTTGAGCTGTTCCATGCAGCGCAGAATGTCGAGCATGGTGTCGTCGGGGTTGACGATGGCCGGCGGGGGCGTCATCAGGTCGCGCACCTTGGTGGTGGTGTAGTGCTCGTCGTCGAAGAGGGCGTCGCGCACGGTGTCGAGGGCCACGATGCCGGCCAGGCGGCCCTCGGCGTCGACCACCGGAAACAGGTTGCGCGTGGCGTGGCGAAACACCATTACCAGCTCGCCTAGGGTGCTGTCGGGGCTCACGGCCACGAAGTCCCGGCTCACCAGCGACATCGGGTCGAGCTGGGCCAGCAGGCTCCGGTCCCGGTCGGCGTGCATATATACGCCCCGGGTTACGAGCTTGCGGGTGTACACCGAGTAGGGCTCGAAGTAGCGCGTAATCAGGTAGGAGCTGGAGCACACCACCATCAGGGGCACAAACAGCGCGTAGCCGCCGGTGATTTCGGCAATCAGGAAGATGGCCGTCAGGGGCGCGTGAATGACGCCGGCCAGGGTGCCGGCCATACCCAGCACGATGAAGTGCACTTCGGAAATGGGGTAGAGGCCGCTCAGATTAATCAGGCGGGCAGTGACGAAGCCCACCAGCGCGCCGGCAAACAGCGAAGAGCCGAACATGCCCCCGTTGCCGCCCGAGCCCACCGTAATGCAGGTGGCAAACACCTTGAGCAGCATACTGGCCACGGCCACCAGCAGCAGCGTCCAGACGTTTTCGTCGCGGTATACCGAAAACACCGAGCCGTCGGTGAGGCGCTCGGGCTGCCCGCCCAGCAGCAGCTGCACGATGTTGTAGCCCTCGCCGTAGAGCGGCGGGAAGACGAACACCATAATGCCCAGGGCCAGGCCCCCCAGCAGCACCTTGCTGAACGTGCCCTTTTGACGCTCGAAGTACTTGTCGGCCAGGAAGTACACCCGAATCATGTACACCGACAGCAGCGCCGCCATCAGGCCCAGCACAATGTAGAAGGGAATGGCCTGCACCGGCCAGGTGGTGGTAATCAGCACGAAGGGCTGGCCCGCGTACAGCGACTTGGACACCACCGTGGCCGTGGCCGAGGAAATGAGTAGGGGAATAAAAAACGGGGCCGACAGCTCCGACAGAATTACTTCCACGGCAAACAGCACGCCGGCAATGGGGCTGTTGAAGATGGCCGCCACGCCCGCCGCCGCTCCGCACCCCACCAGCAGGCGCCGCTCGCGCCGGCCCACCCGCAGAATGCGGCCCACGTTGGAGCCCAACGCCGAGCCCGTCACCGAAATCGGGGCCTCCAGACCGGCCGAACCACCGAACGTCACGGTCAGAAACGAGGTGATGAGCTGGGAATAGAGCTTGCTGCGCGGCACGATGCTGCCCTGGCGCGCGATGTTGTAGATGATGGGGCCGATGCCCCGGCTCAGGGCCCCGTTCAGCACGTAACGCGTGAATAGCACGGTGAGGCCGATACCGATGATGGGGTAGAGGAACAGGGCAAACACCCGGTCCTGCTCGGGCACCCAGGAATAGAGCAGCTCCTGGGCCTTCTGCACCGAGGTTTTGAGCACGACGGCCGCCAGACCGGCCAGGCCGCCCACCAGCACGCTCACCAGAATCAGGTAGACCCGGTCGTTGACGTGGCGCAGGCGCCACAGCAACAGGGGGCTGAGAGTTCGGTGAAGCAGGGTTTTGGGCATCGGCAGGGGAACGGAGGAAAACAAGGGCGAGCATGCCGCAGCTCGACTATCCTAACTCAACGCATGATAGCGAAAAACGGGTATGCCTGGGCCCGGAAAGCCGAAAAAAACTACTGCGCCACAGTTTGCACGGCGTAGCCCTCCTCGCGCAGGCCTGCTTTTACGTCGCGCATCAATTCGCTTTTCAGCGCCAGCGTACCGCGGCGGTAGTCTTCGGAAAACGTCCAGAAGTAGGCGCGCAGGTCGGCGGTGGTGGCGCTGGCTTTTTCCAGGATGACGTAGGGCGTATGCGGTTCCTTTTGCTCCACGTTCGGGTTGGCGCGCACGTAGTTGAGCAGCAGGTCGGCGGCGCGCTGGGAGGTGCCCTGCTCCCCCAAATCTACCGTCACCAGGAAATCCTGGCGGATGTAGCCGTCGCGGGTGAAGTTGATCAGGGGCTCGCGCAGCACCATGGCGTTGGGCAGGAAGATGTGCTTGCCGTCGAAGGTCTTGATGATGGTGACGCGCAGGCTCAGGTCCTCGACTTTGCCCACCAGGTCCTTGATTTGGACCGTGTCGTGAATGTGGAAGGGGCGGTTGAAGGCCAGCACCACGCCGGCCAGGAAGTTTTCGGCAATGTCTTTCAGGGCAAAGCCCACGATGAAGGCCGACAGGCCCGCGCCGGCCACCACCCCGCCCACAATGGCGTAGAGGCCCACGACTTCCATGGCCAGCACCGCCCCGGTCAGAATCAGGGCCCACTTGCTGAAGCGCGTCAGGAAGTCGGCCATCAGCGGGTCGTGCGACTTGGCGCGCAGCTTACCGCCGATCAGGCTGCTCAGGTGGTTGGCCACGAAGATGGCCAGCACCAGCACGACGAAGGCAATCAGGAGCTTGGGAGAAATAAAGAGAAACTGTTGCCAGTAGGTATTCAGAACGCGCTGTAGATCGGAAAACATGCCCTAAGGTTAAGTACACACCCTGGACTGCGGCGCCCCTCGGCTGGCGCAGTCCCGAGGCCGGTTGTACGCAGGGCATCCGGTGCGGGGTTCGGCCGGGCTTAGGCGGGGCGGTTCAGCAGCTGCCGGAAAAAGAGCGTGCCCAGCCCGTAGGCTACCGCGTCGAGCGGGTCGCCGACGTGGCGGGACGAGAGCAGGGGCAGGGCCAGCTCAAACCAGACCGACACGTAGAGCCAGGCCCCCAGCAGCCACGAATCGGGCAAAATGAAGGCGGCGCGGCGCTGTACCCAGCGCCGCTGCACCACCAAAGCCAGGGTCAGAATGACGGGCATGGCCAGCAAATCGGACAGGTAAGCCGTGACCAGGGGCGGCAGCGGCCGGTGCCAGAGGCGGGCGTTGAGCTGGTACGCCAGGTACGTCAGCAGGGGCAGCCAGAAGGCGGGGCGGCCAAACTCGCGGGGCAGCTGCATCTAGCCGGCCGCCAGGGTGAGAAACCACAGAATAAACGACACGGTGGCGGCAAAGGCCAGTTGCCCGCTCCGGATGATTTGCTTGAAGAACCGCACCAGGCCCTTGTCTTCGGGCTTTATCTCCAGCAGCATGAACTGGGGCAGGGGCGCTTTGGCCTCTTCTTCGCGCCGCTGCTCGCTGCGGTTGCGCACCGGGTCGAGCAACTGCCCGCACCGCTCACACACGTCGTCCGACTTCTGCTGCCACCGTGACCAGAAACCGCAGTGGGGGCATTTCTTGGCGGCGGAAAGGGGAGAGGCGTCGTTCATGCGGCAAAGGTAAGACCTACCAACTTGATGCGCCGCCGGGCGTCCTCACCCGCTTTACGTGGTAGTTTACCGTAAACCCGTATACTTTGCCTCCAATAATCTATTTCTATGGATGCTGCTATCTGTCGGGGAGCGTTGCTGGGGCTGGCCGTGGCCGATGCGCTGGGCGTGCCCGTCGAGTTTGAAAGCCGGGCCCGCCGCCGCCCCGACCCGGTAACCGCCATGCGCGCGTACGGCACTCACCACCAGCCCAGCGGTACCTGGTCGGATGACTCTTCCCTCACGTTTTGCCTGGCCGAGTCTCTGGTCTACGTGGGAAGCTACGCCATCGACACCCACGATTTGAGCCGGCGCTTTATCAACTGGCTGGACCACGGCTACTGGACGCCCCACGGGCAGGTGTTCGACGTGGGCATAGCCACCCGCGAAGCCATTGCCCGGCTGCGGGCCGGCGTAGCACCCGAAAAAGCCGGCGGCCAGCGCGAGTACGACAACGGCAACGGGGCCCTGATGCGGATTCTTCCTTTGGTGTTTCATCCGCGCTGGCAGCGGGCCGATGCCGCGGAGCGCCAGCGCCTCACGCACCAGGTTTGCAGCCTCACCCACGGCCACTACCGCTCCACGCTGGCCTGCTACCTCTACCTGGAAATGGCCTGGGGTCTGTTGCAGGGCCTCACGCCGGCTCAGGCCCAGCAGCGGCTGCGCCAAGACGTAGCGCCCGGACTACTGCCCAGGCTGGCCAAGGAAATCCACCATGTTGAGCGGGTACTGGATGCCGGGCTGGCCCTGGTGCCGGAGGCCGATATCCAGTCGTCGGGCTACGTGGTGCATACCCTGGAAGCGGCCCTGTGGTGCCTGCTGCGCGGTGAGGGGTACGCCGATACGGTGCTCAGGGCCGTTAACCTCGGCGACGATACCGATACCACCGGCGCCGTGGCCGGCGGCCTGGCCGGGCTCTGCTACGGCGTTGCGCAGCTCCCCGCCGACTGGCTGCAAGTGCTGGTAAAGCGCGCCGAAATAGAAAATTTAGCTGATCGGCTTAGTGGGCTGAAATAAGAGCATCAGCAAAATAAATAAGAACGTCATTCCGAGCGCAGCCGAGGAATCTCGCGTGCTGACGTCTGATTAGTAATCAAACGATGCCACGCGAGATTCCTCGGCTGCGCTCGGAATGACGTTCTTTTGGGTGTGTAAATTACTGACCTACAGCTCCATGATGTCCTCGTTCCAGAGCGTGGGTTCGGCCTGGACGAACTCGTTCATCATGTCCACGCACTCCTGCAAGTCCAGGTCCACGACTTCCACGCCGTGGCTTTCCAAGAAGGCCCGCGACTCGCCGAACGTGCGCGACTCGCCCACCATCACCTTCGGAATCTTGAACTGCACGATGGTGCCGGCGCACATGTAGCAGGGCATCAGGGTGGTGTAGATTACCGTGTCGCGGTAGCTGCGCTGGCGGCCGGCGTTGAAGAGGCAGTCCATTTCGCCGTGCTTGATGGGGTTGTCTTCCTGCACGCGCTTGTTGCGGCCCCGGGCCACGATTTTGCCGTCGCGCACCAGGACCGAGCCAATTGGGATACCGCCCTGCTGGCGGCCCTGCCGCGCCTCGTCGATGGCGGCCTGCATGAATTCGTCCATGATATTTCGTTTTTGTGGGAAGTAGAGAGGTGAAGAAAGTAAAGGTAAGGCGCCCAAGCAGGTTTTTCAGGCTGGCTCCGATAAAATCGGCTGTCATCCTGAGCAAAGCGAAGGACCTTCCTCCATGTTCTGCCAAAGCGTAATTCAATGTGCGATATCCTTACCGTTGAACCTTGCCAAGGTCAAAACACAGTGGTAAGAGCGTTGGTGGGGTAGGTGAGGAAGGTCCTTCGCTCTGCTCAGGATGACATACAAAATAAATGAGCTACTACCGGGCGCAAATGCCCTTGTACGGGCAGTACTGGCACCGCTCCAGGTCGTCAGTTTTGCGGATAGGCTCCAGCGGGTCCATGATTTTGCGGGCAAACTCGGTAAGCAACTCTTCGCCCTTTGCCACGAACGAAGTGCCATCCTCCGTCAAAAAAGCCATATCGGCGGTCATCGGGCCGGCCGTGAGGTTGCGCAGGGAAATAATGGCGGCATCGGCGGCGGGGCGGCCGGCGCGCTCCAGCATGAAGCGGTAGAGCCAGAGCTGCCGCACCTTGTCGGCCGAGGAGGTGGCGTCGTGGAGCAGGCGCTCGGTGGCCGCGGCGGCATCGTCGCCGCGCTTTTGCAGCTTTAAATCGTAGGGCTGCACCAGGCCGGTTTTGTAGTCGACCACGCGCAGGCGGCCGTCGGGTAGCTCGTCGAGGCGGTCGGTGTAGCCAAACACAATCATATCGAAGGCTTCTCCCGAAGGCAGGGTCACGGGCACCCGGGAGTCCAGGATTTTTTCCAGGGCCACAATGCGCAGGGGCAGGGCTCCAGGCGTAGCGGCCAGGCCTTCGAGGTAGCGGCGCACAAGCTGGCCGGCTACCTGGCCCAGCACGTGGTTAAGACCTTCGTCGGGGCGGGCGTGGCGCTCGTCCTTCTCGTGGCGCAGCGCCCGCTCCAGATGCTGCGGCACCAGGCTCAGCAGCACCGGAATATCCTCGGCCGTTATGGCTTGCTGCTTGTCCACAAAGGGCTGAAACAGCGTTTCCAGCGTTTCGTGCACGACTGTACCGAAGCTGTCGGCTTCCAGCTTTTCCTCCACCTCGTCGTTTTCCTTGAACTTGGCCAGGCGGGCAAAGTAGAACTGCAACGAGCAGTTCAGGTACTGATTCAGGGCCGAGGGGGAAAGGCCCTTTTCCAGTAGCTCGCGCAGGGAAGCCAGCATTTCGGCGTCTTTCTCCAGCACCAGGTCCCCGCCGTACTCGCGCCGGGCCGCCGAGTCGGGGGCGTCGTCGAGCACGCTGGCCGTGAGGTCGCGCAGGGTCAGGCGCGGGTTCTGGGGCAGCAGGTCATTCTCGATTTGCAGCAGAAACCGGCTCCGCTCCCCGGTGCGGGTGCCCTCGGCCCCGGGCAGCACGTGCAGCAGATCCACGCGGCGGGCCCGCTGCAGCAGGCGCCAGAACTGGTGGGCCGTGGCGGCTTCGTGGTCGGCGTAGGTGGGCATGCGGAACTTGGTCAGCACGTCGTAGGGAAACAGCGAGGAGTTGTTCTTGGGGGCCGGCAGCACCCGCTCGTTGCAGCTCAGAATGATGACGTGGTCGAAGTCCAGGGCCCGGGTTTCCAAGAGGCCCATCACTTGCACGTCGGCAATGGGCTCCCCGCTGAAGGGCAGGCGGGTGCGCGTCATCTGCTCGTAGAGAAACCGGCGGAAGGAGCGCACCGACAGCCGCTGCTCCCGGCAGTCGAACACCGAGTCGAGGCGCTTGACGAGGGTGAAAAACAGGTAGAGGTACTCGGCCTCAATGGCCGAATGCTGATCTTGGTACGCCTTTTTGAGCAGGTCGATGAGCGTGTAGCAGGCCGCAATGATATCGTCGCAGGTGTCCCAGGTGGCAAACAGGGCTTCCACCAGCGGGTGCTGCTGGCCGATGTCGAGCAGCTCGCTGGCGGGCAGCAGCACGGCGTTGCGCTTCACAATCTGCCGGCAGATCCGGTCGAGCAGGCCGTGGTACTGCTTGTCGGGCTGCTTGTCGAGCCAGTGCTGGTAGCGGCGCAGAAACGGGTGGCCCAGCAGCTTGCTCACGGCCAAATGGTGGTAGCGCGGCACACCGTAGCCGGTTTCGGGGCTGCCCTCCCGGATGCCGGTCAGGTGCACTTCAAACAGCAGGTCCACCAGGTTGAACAGGGGCGTGCTCTGGAAGCTCAGGCCCATCGTGACGTTGTACTCGGGTACTTCCTCGGGCGGCAGGCCGTGCAATACCGGCAGCAGCAGGGTTTCGTCGGGCAGCACCACGGCTACTTTGGCCCTGGGGTTTTCGCGGCGGGAGGCGGCCAGCAGCTGCCCGGCCACTTTGCCCTGCATGCTGGCGTTGGCCACGCCCACAAACTGAATTTCCCGTTCCAGAGTCCGCAGCAGGTTGGGCAGGCCGGTGCCGGTGTCGCCGAAAGCCTCGGCGGGCAGCTCCCAGTTGTTGCGATACTGGCGCAGGTGCTGGCCGGCGCGGTTGGGCGAGTCGTTGTCCAGGTAAAAGGCGTCGCCGTCGAAGCGCACCTCGGCCCGTCCTTCCTTCAGCAGCAGCTGAATCAGCTTTTGCTCGGCCCGCGACAACGAGCTCAGGCCCAGAAACACGTGGCGGGGCAGCGTGTCGCCGTGCCCGAGGCGGTTTTGCACCTTGTTCACGGCCAGGCGGTAGGCCAGGCCGGGGTAGGCCAGGTGGGTTTGCTCCATGCGGCGGCGCAGCTGCCAGTACACTTTCTCCAGGTCGTCCCAGAAGCGGAAGTAGGCGGCCGTGGTGCTCACCTCGGCCGGCGTATCGGCCAGCTCCCAGCGTTCCAGGGCCTTGGCCTGGGTCAGGTACTCAAACACCTTGGCCGGCGAGGCCAAGTTCTGGTCGAGGTTGGAGAAGTCCTGCACTAGAATGCCCGACCAGCCCACGAACTGGTCGAAGTCGAGCTTGGGGTCGATGCCGCGCAGAATGTCGAAGAGCAGCAGCTGCAAGGCAATGGGCTCCTCAACCTGCACGCCGGAGAGCTCCACCATGTAGTCTTCCATGGCCGCCACGCGCGGGCTCCACACCGCCGAGCCCACTTCGGCCGCCAGGCTCAGCTCATTCTTCAGGTAGACCACCGCCCGCCGCGTGGGCACCACCACCACCAGATCCGACAGCTCCGGGCCGGGAAAGCGCGTGAGCAGGTCGCGGGCGGCCTGGCTCAGAAAGGAGTCGGTGGTGGTAATGGGCAGGGTGGAGGCAACGGTTTCCATAGAAAGTAAAGATACCTTGCGGACCAGGATATCCCGCAGGTTATTCGGCCCGAGCAAGGGCGGTGGGTTTCCATTCTATCAGCCTCAACGACCAACGGTTTTCGCTAACTCCATGATACCCGAATTCTTAGCGCCTTTTGCCGAACAGCTGCAACGCTATGCCCTGCCCAGCATAAAAATAAAGGCAACTCCCCTGCGCACTACCGGGCCCGCATCGGCCGCCAGCAAGTTTGGCGGGTTGCCGTATCTGCCCTTGAGTCTATCCTATCCGCGGGACGGGAACGGAAAGCCGCTGTTGCTGCTGGCCCAGATCAACCTGGCCGAGCTGCCAGCCACCGACTGGCTGCCTGCCGCGGGCCTGCTGCAGTTTTACGTGCCCACGCATTTAGGCTGCGAAACGGATGAGTCCCGGGTGCTGTATCTCAGTGCCGCCCAGGCCGGGAAGGAAATGCAGTCGGATTTCAGCTTTCTGCCCGCCGACCACTACGAGGACAGCCCCGTCTATTGTGAGCATAGCCTGACGTTTGAGCTAACCACCGAGTACGGCGGAACAGAGGATGCCCGCTTTGAAGCCGACTTCAACGGTTTGAGCGCCCACGACTACGAAGAAACGCTCCCCGAGAGTCAGAAGCCAGAATTCGGCAAGCTGCTGGGCGGCGAAGGGCATAAACTGGGCGGCTACGCCATGTTTACCCAAAGTGACCCCCGCGCCTACAACTCGGGTACGGCCAACGACGTGCAGCTCTTGCAAATCGATATAGATGAGCAGATTATGTTCGGCGACTCCGGCGTGGCCCACTTTTTCATCAACGCTCAGGCCCTACAGAATGGGGAGTTCGGAGAGGCGTACTTCTACTGGGACTGTTGCTAGACCCGCTCCAGCGGCTTCTAGTGCCCCACGGCTACTTCGGCAGCTTCTTCCGGTACGCCCACCGGTACCACCGGGGCCACGTAGTGCCGCAACGACTTCATGGCCAGCAGCATGCTGATAACGGTAAGTACCGCCCCGGTCAGGAAAGCCGCGCCGGGAAAATGCACGGGAGCCTTGGGGCCAGTGAAAAAGGAAAACAGGTTGGTCATCAGCGGCGGGCCGATGATGGACGTGAGGCTGACCAGGCTGGTGAGGGCGCCCTGCAGCTCGCCCTGCTCGTTGCGCGGCACCTGCCCCGACATGATACCCTGCAAGGCCGGCCCGGCAATGCCGCCCAGGGAGTAGGGAATCAGAAATACGAACATCATCCAGCCCACCGGCGCAAAGGCAAACAGTGCAAAGCCCAGGGCGTAGAGGCCCAAGCCCAGAAACACCGAGCGTTTGGCGCCCAGCCAGGGGTTGAGCCGCCGGATCAGCAGGCCCTGCACCACAGCCGTCAGCGCCCCGATGGCGCCCAGGGAGTAGCCCACCCAGGCCTCATTCCAGTGGAATTTGTACATGGTGTAGTACGACCAGGTGCTCTGCGTGGAGTGGGCCGCAATGTAGACCAGCACCAACGAGCCCACCATGCCCAAGATGACGGGGTACTTCTGCAGCTGCCTGAGCGAGCCGATGGGGTTGGCCCGCCGCCAGTCGAACTTGCGGCGGTGGGCTTCGTCCAGGGATTCGGGCAGGATAAAGAAGCCGTAGAGCCAGTTAATCATCGTCAGGCCGGCGGCCACTAGGAAGGGTACGCGCGCGCCAAACTGCCCCAGCACGCCCCCGATAACCGGCCCGATAATAAAGCCCAGGCCGAAGGCGGCCCCGATCATGCCGAAGTTCTGGGCCCGCTTTTCCGGGGTGCTGATGTCGGCAATGTAGGCCGAGGCCGTCGTGAAGCTGGCCCCGGTGATGCCGGCAATGATGCGGCCCACGAACAGCCAGGTGATGGTGGGGGCAAAGGCTACGAACAAATAATCGAGCCCGAAGCCCAGCAGGGCAAACAGCAGCACCGGCCGCCGCCCGTACTGGTCGGAAAGGTTGCCCAGCACCGGCGAAAACAGGAACTGCATGCTGGCAAAAGCAAACATCAGCCATCCTCCGTAGCGGGAAGCGTCGCTGATGGTGCCCCCGGTCAGGTTGCTGATCAGCTTGGGAATGACCGGAATGATGATGCCGAACCCAATGACATCCAGCAGCAGCGTAACGAAAATGAAGCCGAGGGCGGCCTGGCGTTTGTCGGACATGGCGGTAGGCTTTGCTAATTTTTTTGGCGAAGCAAAATACTAAGTTTTTACGCAATTTAAATGCATCAGGCGAAGATAGTTGCCCTAACATGTATCAACTGACGAGTTCGTGCGTATCGGGCTTACGCCTGCGAATCGCGGAATCCGGCGTTTTGCGCGGCTATATTCTCCCATCTTTATCCTCCTGTTCGTATGCTGTTTTTCTTTGGGCTGGGTCAAACCCGGATTACGACTTCCCCTCTCGCGGGTGTTTCCTGCGCATACTGCGGCACCCCCGATGCGGTGACGGCCACGGTGTTTTCGCGCTACTTTCACGTGTTCTGGATTCCGGTAATTCCCCTGGGCAAATTCAGCCTGACCCAGTGCGGCCACTGCAAGCAGGTGCTGGAAAAAAAGGAGATGCCCGCCGCCTACCAGGCACCGGTAGCCGCCTTGCAGAGCAGCGCCCGGCTGCCCATCACCAACTACCTCGTTTTGCTGCTGATGGGCGCGCTGGTGCTGTTCATGGTGGGAGTGGGGCTCTTTCGCAAAGACGCCGAGCCAACTGCCTCGGCGGCCCCGGCCCCGGCGTTAGCCCAGCAGGAAGCTCCGGCCGCCGAGGCCGCCCCGGACCCGCTGCCCACCGTCGGGGCCGTGTTTCTGATGCCGCTGGATGGTGGACGCTACTCGCTGATGCAAGTCACCAAAACCACCCCCGACAGCGCCTACTTCCGCGTCACCGACCCGCTCCGGGGCGGGCCCGGCACGGCCAAGATTACCAGCGCCCTGCGCGACTCGGTGGCGCCGGCCAACCAGGCTACGGCCTGGAGCCGGCAGCAGTGGCAAAGCGTGCGGCAGCACAACAAGGAGTTTATGCGGCTCCGGTAACCGGCTAATCTCCGGCGCGGCAGATCGAATGCGCTAAAACACCAGGGCTTCCTCCGTGTCGAAGTAGTAGAGCACGCACTGCACGTCGGCGTAGCCCAGCTGCCGAAACAGGCCCGCGTACTGCTGCAATAGCTGCCGGTGCTGGGGCTCGGGTGGTGGAATGCGGAAGTCGATAACCGTGACGCGGCCGGGCGCGGGCCCCACGTTGGGCTCAAACACAATCCGGTCGGGCTTGTAGTCCTGGCGGCGGGTGCCTCCCACCAGAATTTCCCGCTCGGTTTCCACCGCCACGGCCAGGCTGAAGTAGTGGGCCATCTGCGGGTTTTCCACGGTGCGCCGCAGCAGGTCCAGCAAAATGCGTTTCTCCTTGCTGCTGACCAATCCCTCGGCCACGAGCTGGGCGGCCACCCGGTCGACGTCGGCGGCAATTTCGGTGCGGCGCAGGGCGTAGTGCAGCTTGCGGTTCCATTCGCGCTGCACCTGCTGGTCGTCGAAGTCGAACACCGTATTGGCGTGGCGGCGCAGGCGCAGGCGCTCCTCCCAGGGCGTGCTGCTCAGGTTGGCCAGCGAATAGGTGCGGGTAGCTGCCTTGGTTTTCAGCTGGGGCACGAAGTGGTGGCTGTTGGCCAGGGTGTAGGCCGTGCGCTCATCGTTCCAGGCACCGGTGGCGGTCAGGTAGCGGTGCAGCAGCTCGGCCACGGTTTTGGCCGGCTCAGCCGGGCCGGTCAGTTCCAGGTCCTTGCTGGCTTTGGTGGGCTTGGGCCGGCGGCTGATGGCGTAAAGCCGGTGCCGGGGCCGGGTGAAGGCCACGTAGAGCATGTTCAGGCCCTCCAGAAACGTCTTTTCCAGCTCCTCGGTGTATTGCTGCGCCAGGGGAGTGTGCAGCAAGGCCTGGGTTTGGCTGACCACCGCAATGGGCGGCATTTCCGGTACCGGCTTCTCATCCTCCGGCAACCGGCCCCAGAGCAAAGTACCCCGGTAGGGCGTCAGGCTCCAGTCGGCGAAGGGCACGATGACGACGCCGTAGGCCAGACCCTTGGCTTTGTGCACCGTGGTAATGGTTATGGCGTCGCGCCCGGCCGGAGCGTTGATGCTCAGCGCGCTTTTCTTCTGCTCCCAGTAAGTCAGGAAGTTGTTCAGGTTGTTGCCAAAGCGCAGGCTGTATTCCAGCGTCAGGTCCAGGAAGCGGAACAGGTACTCACTTTCCTCGTTGCGGCCCAGCAGCCCGAAGGTGCCCATCAGCCGCTCGGTCAGCTCGTAGAGGCCTAGGTTGCCGGTTTCCTGTTCCCGCACGTCGTAGCCCAGAGCGCGCAGCTCGTCGAAAAACGCCTGAGCCTTTTCGGCGTTGGCCAGCTCGGCAATGTGCCGGGCCCGGGCCGGGGTAGGAGCCAGCTGCCGCACCACCTTATCGACCAGCAGCAGGGCTTCGGCCCGCGCCAGGGTGTCGGCCGGCTGGTTGAGCACCCGGAACAACGCCACCAGCAAATTCACCACCTCGGCAAATTCCAACGACAGCGAATCGGCCGAAATAATGGGGTAGCCCCGCTCTTTCAGAAACTTAGCGACGCGCCGGCTAGAGTCGCGGCGGCGGCAGAGCACGGCAATGTCCTGGAGCCGGAACCCGTCCTGCAGGGCCTGCTCCACCAGTTGCAGCGTGAGGTAGAGCGTGCTGGCTTCGTAGTCGAACACCTCGTCGGGGCCCACGCCGGGCAGGGTTTCCTCGGTGTAGGCGCCCGAAACCGGGTCGTAGCGCCGGGCGGGGGCGTCGTCTTCGGTGAAGAGCAGCTCCACGTGGCCGGCCTCACCCCCCAACCCCCTCTCCCGAGGAGAGGGGGAGCCTTGTGGAGCGACCGAGGCTGAATCAAATTCTTGTTGAATTTGATTCAGGACAGAGGACAAAGCATACAGAACTTGGTCATTCGAGAAGCGAAGTACACGATAGCCAAGTTGAGTTAACTCCTGAGTGCGCCCAGTATCATATTCAGCCTGCTCTGCTGTGGCGTGAACATCGCCGTCAACTTCTATAATAAGCATCTTGCCGATACACACGAAGTCGACGATGTACGATTTGATGACGTGCTGACGACGAAATTTCTCCCCAAGTTTACTGTTTCTCAACTCCTGCCACAGGATGTTTTCCGCTTCCGTTGGCGTAGAACGCATCTGTTTTGAATAAGCTGAAGTCTTATCCCAAGTCTGCGCGTTGGCAGTTAGAACAAACTCGCCGATATCATTCCGAAACTCTTTAACGCCTTGCGTCAGGCTTCCCCTCTCCTCGGGAGAGGGGGTTGGGGGGTGAGGCTTCGTAGGAGCTTCTTGCCCAAAGTGCTCATCGTAAATGCTCTGCACCAGCGGCAGCTGCGGGTGGCTCTGGCTTACCTGCCCAAAGAAGTCGTTGTTGAACTGGATGATTTCCGGGGCCGAGCGGTAGTTGGTGTTCAAATGCTCCGGCGTCAGGGCCTGGTCCAGGGTGAAGTAGCGGTCCTGGAGCAGGCCGCGCAGCTCCTCGTCGGCCACGCGGCCGTAGAGGTACTCCGTCTGGTTTTTGTGCAACCGCAGAATCTGCTCCATCTCCCCGCCCCGCCAGCGGTAAATGGCCTGCTTGGCGTCGCCCACCGCCAGCGACAGGTTGCCGGTCGACACGGCGTTTTCCACCAGCGGCAGCAGGTTGTTCCACTGCAGCACCGACGTATCCTGAAACTCGTCGATGAGCAAATGCAGGTACCGCTCGCCCATCCGCTCGTACAAGAACGGCACCGGTTCGCGCAGCACGATGCTGGCAATGCGGCGGTTGAACTCGGCAATAAGCACCACGCCCCGCTCCCGGCTGAGCTGGTCCACGGCCTTGCTCAGTTCGCTCAAGAGCGACACGTGAAACAGGTAGGGCAGCATCCCATTCACCAGAATATAGTTGGAAAGCAGCGTGGCGCGCAGGTTTTCCAGCTCCAGGTAGTAGCGGGTCACGTCCTCCTTCACGGCGTCCACGCGCTGCTTGTCGGCGGCGGTTTTCACCTTGCCGCTGTACCACTTGTCCTGCTCGAAGGTGGCCCGCACGTAGCTGTTGGCCTCTTTATCGGGCAACAGCCGCTCTTCCCACTTCGTGAAGTAGCCGATGATGCCATTCTTGCCCTGGTACAAATCGGCCTCGGTCACGCCGGCCGTTTCCAGGGCCACAATGGCTTGCAGCGCCACCAACTGAAACTTGCCCTCAATGACCTCCTTGCGCTTGCGCAGCGTCTCGTGCAGCCGCCGGTAGTCCTGCAACGACATCTTCTGCAATTGCGTCACGGCCTCGTGCACGGGCTCACTCAGCAGAAAGCGCCCGAACTGCACCAGCTCGTCCGCGAGGTTGTTCCAGCTCCGGCCCTCGTCGGCCTTGCTCAGGGCGTAGTCGGCCAGGGAGCGGCTGAGCAGGGCCGCATTCGGGTCCCGGTTTACGCGGTCCAGCAGCAGGGCCACCGCGCTTTGCAGCACCGCGTCGCCGTCGAGCTCCACCTCAAAGGTGGCCGGCAAACCCAGCTCCCGGGTAAAGGCCTGCACGATGCGCTGCACGAAGGAGTCGATGGTACTCACGGCAAAATCGGCGTAGTGGTAGAGCACCAGCCGGAAGGTGGCCGCCGCCCGCCGCCGCAGCTCCTGCTCTCGTTCCTGGGGCGTTTCGGCGCGGCGCGGCAGCAGCCCTTCGGCGGCCAGCTCCTCGGCAATATCGCGCAGCAGCGCGTCGTCCTGGTTGTCGGCGGTGGGGTAGGCAAAGCGCCGCAACGCGCTGATAATGCGCTCCTTCATCTCGCCCGCCGCATCGTTGGTGAAGGTAATGGCCAGGATGCTCTTAAAGTAGGCCGGGTCCTCGGAGCCCAAGGCCAGCTTCAGGTATTCCTTGGTCAACTGGTAGGTTTTGCCGGAGCCGGCGGAAGACGAGTAAATGCGGAACGTGGCGGGCATTGCGGGAGGAGGAAAGCGGCCCGCAAGATAACCTATAAGTGATTACTAGTTGCGTATAAATTTTTATATTGCGACTAAGTGTTGTAAAACATTGTGGTGCTTACTTGTGTGTTTTAACACGGTAAAAATACACTTTCAAATAGCTGTTGATTGGCAATGAATCATTTCAAAATAGAAAGAAAAGCAATATATAAAGTGGCTAGTTTGATTACTGAATATGGCTGGATTTTCAGGGAGCAGCCGATTGTGGATTTAGGGGTTGATGCATTAGTTGAAACTCCTATTGGTATTGATAATAGAAATAAAATATTTGCATTGCAAATAAAAGGGGGGTGAAAGTAATTTTGTTAGAAAAAAAGATTGTATTACATTTTATTTTTCTGAAAGGCATTTTATTTATTGGAATGCTATAAGTGAAAATTTGCCATTGTTTATTGTATTACATGATCCAGTGCAAGATATTGTGTATTGGCAATATTATAATATAGAAAACATCGTTAAAACTTCAAAAAAATGGAAGATTGACTTTCCTTTAAATAATATTCTTAATACAATTTGTAAAAAATGATATTGAAAACATAATAAACAAAATTGATTCATTAGAGAATACAGAATGCTTTTTACCAGATATGTTGTTTGATGATAAATTGCATATCTTATTTGAATATAAAATTATTCATAATAAACTATATATGGTGACGAGTTGCGGAAAAGAAAACATATTATGTATTAACCTTCAGTATCTGCCTTCTTCAGAAGAGTGGGATGCTAATAAATCAATCTTTAACTGGAATAGCAATTATTATTATTCTATTCAAATGTTTGAAGAGTATATTATAAAAGAATTTGCCTTGCTGCCAAATACTATTTCTGCTTATAAAAGCTTGATGGATCAAATATTGCTGATCTGCTTTAATGGCATTGCAAGTATTGTAGAATTTGTATTTAATGACTATAATAAAAACAATGGCGTTCCTGCGTATAATGATTTTGTTAAAGCATTTGAAATTTATTCGGGTGCTTGCAATGAAAATTATGAAGTTAAAGCTCTTGATTCTATAGTTATATTTAAACTAAAAAACGAAAGTTTTGAGATAAATACTTATGAAAGTATGAAGCAATATCTAAAGAGTTATATAGAAGGTGAAAGCTATGATGAAATATATACTGAAACAGAAATGCGTATCTGGAGTGAAATTTATCTAGATCCAGGGATTGAAAAAGAATATTTTATTCCTAAAATGCTAAATGAGTGGGAAATTTATTGGTCAACACTTTATAGTTCGGTGAGGGAGAGGGTTGGTAGTACTAGTCATTTGGATGGCAGAAAAGAGGCTTCGTTGCGAAAATTAAATATGTATTTTGATTTGTATAAAGAGAGTAATGATGTTATAAGACTTGCTTGGGATTTTGATGACATGGTTTTGTATCCTATTGCGGTTATTACTATGGTGAATATTTTTGATTCAGATGTCTGTTACGATGAATATTGTGAATTGGAATTTTTTACAGGTGGAAAATGGGAAAGTATAAGCCTCAATGAAGAGGATCCTTCTGCACTTATATTCTTTATAAGACGTGAAGATATATGACTGTACTTACCATTTCGCCACCCGCAGCCGCTGCTCCACTTCCGGCGTCACCCGCTTGGGCCGCTGCGTACTGGGGTCCAGCAGTACCCACTGGGTTTCGGCCTCGCAGAGCAGCACCCCGTCGGCGGCCCGCTCGATGCGTACGAAGCGCTGCGACTGAGCCCCGCGCACTTCCCCGATCCAGGTGGTGCAGCGCAGCTCCTCACCCAGGAAGGCCGGCTTGTGGTAGCGCACCCGGTGCTCCAGCACCACCCAGATATACTGCTCCCGCTCGCCGGCCGGAAAGGCGGCCTGCCAGTGGGCGGCGGCCGTGTCCTGCACAAACCGCACGTATTGCACGTTATTCACGTGGTTCAGCTCATCAATATCGGCCTCGACTACGGTGAGTAGGCGGGCAAAGCGGAAGGACGCGGAAGCTGATTCGGACATGGGCAACGTATTAGGCGAGGAAACCGGCGAAAGGATGATCTTACTCGACTCGCTGGCCCGCCAGGTTTTGGGCGGAAGGGTCGGTGGTGCCGCTAAGGTAGCTCGGGCGGGTTCGACGTTCTGCGGGCCGCCGGCCAATGGGGCCAAAAGACGCCAGAATGCTGGCCCAAAAACCGGATTTTGGCTGCTTGGCGGGTCGTTACGGTTGGGCTGAGCAAAAAAAACTTTGAAATTCCATGCCCGATAATAGCCGCCTGCCGCCTGCAAAGGGCACTTCCGTCCGAAACCGGGGGCATTAACAGAATCATAAAGCCCGGCATGACCATCTGCTACGGCAGAATTGCGTACCTTTGATTCAAGTTTAAGATAATGTGCTTCATTATTCTGCTATTCGTTCTGCAAAGAGCTGCATCAGATAACAATGGCCACTTTGCTTGAATGACATCCATACAATATCCTCATGCAAACAGGAACGGTAAAATTCTTCAATGACACCAAGGGCTTTGGTTTCATTAAATCTGACGAAAACGGTCAGGACATCTTCGTGCACGTAAGCGACCTGGTCGACGAAATTCGCGAGAACGACAAAGTGCAATTCGACGTTGCGCAGGGCCGTAAAGGTCTGAACGCCGTAAAGGTGTCGTTGGTGTAAATCACCTTATTCACTTCTCGCAAGTGAAACAGAAAAGCCTGCCTCGTGCAGGCTTTTTTGCGTTTCGGCCGGTATGAGGGCTGGCACTGCCGAAAGCCAAAAGTGCTATTTTTGCCGGCGGCCGAACTTATAGCCCGGCTGTCGAGTTACAATGGCCCTGGTCTATATAGCGGAGTTAACAGCCTGCCTGTTGCGCCCATCGGCCGGGGAAATCCTTCCGCCCAAACCGGAATAAGAGCTAGCTAAAACGGCTGCTACGTATCTTTTCTCGCGAAAAACACGTACCTTTGCAGCCGCATTGAGAACGGCCATGTTCCGCGCAGCATAGGCTGCTGTAATCTAATAGGCTGGCCGCCTTCGTCTTCCGTCCGTTGCTTCCGTCGCTTGTCGTTGTTGTTGAGTGGGAGAGGAACGTCGCTGAATCCGCTGTTTTCAGAGCTATTGTCTCCCATTCCATCTAACACAGACATGGAAAAAGTAAAATTTGAAGAGCTGAATCTCTCTGAAGAGATGATGCGCGCCATTGCCGAGCTCGGCTATGAAGAAGCATCGCCCATCCAGACGGCGGCTATCCCCGTTCTGCTCGAAGGCAAGGACGTAATCGGTCAGGCCCAGACGGGTACCGGTAAAACGGCCGCGTTCGGCATTCCCGCCATCGAAGGCGTTGACACCAACAACCGCGCCGTGCAGGTGCTGGTGCTGTGCCCCACCCGCGAGCTGGCGGTGCAGGTATCGGGCGAAATCCAGAAGCTGGGCAAGTACAAGCGGGGTCTGGCCGTGGTGCCAATCTACGGTGGCCAGAGCTACGACCGGCAGTTCCAGGCCTTGGAGCGCGGCGTGCAGATCGTTATTGGCACTCCCGGCCGCGTAATGGACCACCTAGAGCGCGGTACGCTGAAGCTGGACCAGGTTAAGAAAATCATCCTGGACGAAGCCGACGAAATGCTCGACATGGGCTTCCGCGACGACATCGAGGTGGTACTGAGCAAGATGCCCGAAGACCGCCAGACGGTGTTCTTCTCGGCTACGATGAGCAAGCCCATCATGGAGCTCACCAAAAAGTACCAAACCAACCCGCAGATCGTAAAGGTTAACCACCAGGAGCTGACCGTTACGAACATCGAGCAGATGTACTACGAGGTGCGCAACCCGATGAAAAAGGACGTGCTGTCCCGCATCATCGACATGTACAACCTCAAGTCGACCATCGTATTCTGCAACACCAAGCGCATGGTGGATGAGTGCGTGGCCGAACTCCAGGCCCGCGGCTACTTCGCCGACGGCTTGCACGGCGACATGGGCCAGCAGCAGCGCCAGAACACGCTCGACAAGTTCCGCAAGGGCACGCTCGAAATCCTGGTGGCTACCGACGTCGCCGCCCGTGGTATCGACGTGGAAAACGTGGAAGCCGTGGTGAACTACGACCTGCCCGCCGACGAAGAGTACTACGTGCACCGCATCGGCCGCACCGGCCGCGCCGGCAAGCTGGGCAAGGCTTTCACCTTCGTGAGCGGCCGCGACATCTACAAGCTGCGCGACATCATGCGCTACACCAAGGCCAACATCAAGCAGGAGCGTATTCCGTCGTTTGAGGATGTGTCGGAGGTGAAAACCACGCTGTTCCTGGCCCAGATCAAGGAAATCATTGAGAAAGGTAAGCTGGAGAAGTACGTGGCCCGCGTGCAGCGCCTGCTCGACCAGGAAGAAGACATTACCTCCCTCGACGTGGCCGCCGCTCTGCTGCGCATGACGATGAAGGAAGACAAGCAGGCTGAAAAGAGCTTGGAAGTGGGTCGGCAGCAGGGCGCCGTGCGCCCCGGCTTCACCCGCCTGTTCGTCACGATGGGCAAGAAAGACCGGGTTCATCCCCGCGACATCGTTGACCTGATTGCCGAGAACACCGCCCTGACCGGCAGCAAAGTCGGCGACATTGCCCTCTACGACAAGTTCAGCTTCGTGGAAGTGCCCTCGGAGTTTGCCGAGGAAATCACCACCAAGCTGGGCCGCACCTCGATTCAGGGTCGTCCCGTGTCGTTTAACATTGCCACGCCCCGCCAGGAAGGCGATGCGCAGCAGGAAGGCAACACCCGCGGCCCCGGCGGCTTCGGCGGCGGCGAAGATCGTCCGCGGCGGAGCGGTGGCTACGGTGAGCGGCGCGAAGGCGGCTTCGGCGGCAACCGCGGCGGTAGCTACGGCGACCGTCGGGAAGGTGGCTTCAACCGCGGTGGCGGCTCGTTTGGTGGCAACCGCGAAGGTGGCTACCGGGGCGGCAACAGCGGCGGCAGCTCCTACGGCGGTGGCTACAAAGGCAACCGCGACGGGGGCAGCAGCTACGGTGGCGGCTACAAGGGCAAGCGCGACAACGACGGCGGCGGTTTCCGCGGCCGTAGCGAAGGCCCCGCTCCCCGCCCGCGTCAGGATTTCGACGAATAGCGCCTGAGTAAGCAGGGGTGGGGCTGAAGCTTTGCCCCGGTTTACATCCTAGATACAAAAAAGCCCCGCCGGGATTCCGGCGGGGCTTTTTCTATGCGCTACAACGTGCGCTTACTTCGCGGCTGCGGCGTCGCGCAGGGTGCGAATCTCGTTGTGGGCTTCCTGGATGCCCTGGTACTGCTTTTCAATGATGCTTTTGAGCTGCCCGGGCAGGCCCTCGGCTTTCAGGGCCGTTTGGTAGGCTTTCACGGCATAGTCTTCGCCCCGCTCGCACTCATTCAGGATGCTTTCCCGGCTTTTGCTGGTAATGGCGGCCTTCAGGTTGATGAAAGCGCGGTGAATGGTGCCTGTAACGGAGCTCTCCTCGTCGGCTTTCAGGTTGAGCTTGTGCATCTGATCTTCCAGCTCGGTCAAAAAACCGTCGCGCTGCACGGCGTATTTCTTGAATACCTGCTTCAGGTCATGATCGTCGACGTCGGTGGTGGCGGTAGAATAGCCTTTTTCGCCGTCTTTCAGCGTTTCGAGCAGTTCGTTGAGCAGGGCTTGGGTTGCTTTGGCTTCCATGAGTGGGTCAGTAAATTAGGTGTAGTAGAAACAAGGATTGTGTCTCTCTTTACTGGCTGGCAGCTCCTAGGGTTACAGAAACAAGGCAACAGCGGCAAAGCAGGAATGCTACTGCATGCCGAAAAAGTATTATCCACGACTAGCTCTGCCAAACTACCGGCCGGGGGCGCGTGGTCAGGCCAGGGGCTTGCTCATGGCCTGGCCGGCCAGATAGCCGGTGGTCCAGGCGGCCTGGAAGTTGAAGCCGCCGGTGATGCCGTCGATGTCGAGCACCTCGCCGGCGAAGTGCAGGCCCGGGTGCAGGCGGCTTTCCATGGTTTTCAGGTTGACTTCGCCCAGCACCACGCCGCCGCAGGTCACAAATTCTTCCTTGAAGGTGGTTTTGCCGCGCACGGCCAGCGGCATGCGCAGCAGCAGCTCCAGCAGCCGGTTCTGCAGCTTGCCGGCCAGCTCGCTCCAGCGGGTGTCGGCCCCAATGCCGGCCTGCTCGACCAGGGCCCGCCACAGCCGCTGGGGCAGGCCAAACAGCGGGTTGACCAGCACTACTTTCTTACCGTTTTCGTCCCGGAAGGCGTGCAGCCACTGGCGTAGGGTTTCCTCGTTGTGGGCCGGAATCCAATTGACCAGGGCCGTGCCGGTGTAGTTGAGTTCGTGCAGGCGGCGGGCCCCCCAGGCCGAGAGCTTGAGCACGGCCGGCCCGCTCACGCCCCAGTGCGTAATCAGCAGCGGGCCTTCGTAATCGAGCTTTTCGCCGACAATAACTACCCGAGCCAGGGGCACGCTCACGCCCATCAATTCCTTGAGCGGCGACTCGGGCACGTTGAAAGTAAACAGGGACGGAACCGGGGCGGCAATGGTGTGGCCCAGCTGCCGCAGCCAGTCGTAGCCCTCGGTTTTGGGCACGCCGCCGGTGGCAATCAGCAGGCGCTGGGCCGTCAGCGTCTGGGCGTGCAGGCCGGTCAGGCGTACCGCGAAGCCGCCCCCGGGCAGTGGGGTGAGCTGCTCGGCATTGGTATTGAGCAGCACCTGCACACCGGCCTGGCGGGCCGCTTCAAGCAGGGCCTGGGCAATGGTTTCCGACGAGTCGGTGGTGGGAAACATACGGCCGTCGGCTTCGGTCTTGAGTTCTACGCCGCGCCGCGCAAACCAGCGCACCGTATCCTGGGCCCCAAATTGCTGAAAGGGCTCCTTCAGCTTTTTGCCGCCCCGCGGGTAGTGCTGCACCAGCTGCGCGGCCGAAAAACAGGCGTGCGTCACGTTGCAGCGCCCCCCGCCCGACACCCGGACTTTGCTCAGCAGCTTGCCGGTTTTCTCGACCAGCAGCACCCGGGCCGCAGGGTTGGCTTCGGCGCAGGCAATGGCCCCGAAAAAGCCGGCCGCGCCGCCACCCAGCACCACGACCGTCAGTTTATCAGTATTCACGGGGCAAAGATAACCCACGGATTTCCGCCGATTTCAAATCGACCCGTTCGTTACGCTAAATCGGGCCACCCATTGTTAAAATCGACGGCCCGATTTTCCAAACGGCCCCGTTGATTTTAAAGGCAGACGGCACGATTTGCCCAGCTGCTGAGTCCCACCCAAATCCGTCGGCACCTGGTGAAATTGGGCCCTGGGCTCAGCAGTAGGCCAGCGCGGCCAGCAGGTCGTCGTGCCGGAACTGGTAGTTGAGTTTCTGCCGGATCAGGCTGCTGTCGATAATTTTGCCCCCGGCCGAGTCGGGCTGGAAAACCGGGGCGGCCAGCCCCAGCCGTTGGGCCGCCGCCGGGTAAAACTCCCGGCGCAGCAAATGCTGGTTCGCGCTGGCGTTGAAGGTGTAGCCCCAGGCCTGCTGCTGAATAATGTTGGTGAGCAGGCCAACACAATCGTGGAGGTGAATCAGGTTGACGGGCGCGTTGCCGTTGGGCACGTCCTGCCGGCCGGCCAGAAAGCGGCCCGGGGGGCGCTGTGGGCCAATCAGGCCGCTCAGGCGCACAATCGTGGTTTGCCACTGCCCGGTAGTGGAGGTAAACTGCCCTTCGGCCCGCAGCAGGTCCGACGCCGCGTCGGCCGAGGCCACGGCGTCGGCTTCGGTCATGCGGCGCGGCTCGTCGGGGTACACGCTGGTCGAGCTCACGAACAGCACGTGCCGCACGCCGGCGGCAGCCAGGGCGCTGCCCACCGGCCGCAGCAGGGCCGGGTAGCCGCCCGCGCCGGCTTTGCTGGGCGGAATGTTCAGAATTAATACCTGTACGCCGGCCAGCATGGCCCGCAGCGTGTCGGCGTCGGTGGCGCTAAATTCGGCCCCCAAGCGCAGCAGGTAGGGCGTAATGCCGGCGTCGCGTAGGGTAAGCAGCTGTTTGGGCGTAGTCGTGGAGCCCACCACGGGGTAACCGGCGGCCACCAGGGCCTTGGCCAGGGGCAGGCCGAGCCAGCCGCAGCCAAGCACGGCCACCGGGGGAAGAGAAGAAGGGGAGAGGACGCTCATGTGGGGCCAAAGGTGGGAAAAAATCCTTCTTCTCGTTTTTTATGCGGGCAAAGCCAACAAATCCCGTTCTTGCAGCTTTCCCATCCTTCCCCTTACCTCTGCTTTTCTATGTCTGCGTACTCCCAACCCATGCTCCGCGACAACGCGCTCCAAGGCAAAACCATCGTCGTGACCGGCGGCGGCACTGGCCTGGGCCGGGCCATGACCACGTATTTCCTGCAACTGGGCGCCAACGTGACCATCAGCAGCCGCAAGCTCGACGTGCTGGAAAAGACGGCCGAGGAGCTGCGCCAGCAAACCGGCGGCAAGGTGCTGGCCGTGCAGTGCGACGTGCGCAAGTACGACGAGGTGGAAGCCATGCTGCAGCGCACCATCGACGAGTTTGGCGGCGTCGACGTGCTGCTCAACAACGCGGCCGGCAACTTTATTTCGCCCACCGAGCGCCTCTCGCACAAAGCCTTCGACGTGATTGTCGACATCGTGCTGCGCGGCTCCTACAACTGCACCCTGGCTTTCGGCAAGCGCTGGATTGCCGACAAAAAGCCCGGCACCATCCTCAACATCGTCACGACCTACGCTTCCGTGGGCTCGGCCTACGTCGTGCCCTCGGCCGCGGCCAAGGCCGGTGTGCTGGCCATGACCCGCTCCCTGGCCGTGGAATGGGCCAAATACGGTATCCGCTCCAACGCCATTGCGCCCGGCCCGTTCCCGACGGAAGGCGCCTGGAGCCGCCTGTTTCCGGCCCCGCTGGCCGAAAAGCTGGACCCCGCCGCCTCGGTGCCGCTCAAGCGCGTGGGCGAATACCAGGAACTGGCCAACCTGGCCGCCTACCTCGTGTCCGACTTCTCGGCCTACGTGAACGGGGAAGTGGTGACCATCGACGGGGGCGAGTGGCTCAATGGGGCCGGCGAGTTCAACAAGCTGGAGCTGATTCCGGCCCCGATGTGGGACGAAATCGAAAAAGCCATGCGCCGCTAGGGGTAAACAGGCCTTCGGTAAAAAATTTACCAATGGATGAGTTTCCATCGATTGGAAACGTAGTGCTCAGTTTCCGGGCTACAACGGCAACGGATTAAACCATTCTTACCCTATACCTCATGGAGAATACCACAAAAAACTCCTCTGACCTGCCTCTGCACTCGTTGGAAGACACCCGGATTTCATTTAAAACGGCCCAGACCCGGATTGAATCCTGGCTCTGCGCGCTCAAAACCATTTTCGCAGATAAAGACACTGAGGCCATTCCGCGCGGGATTTATATTGGCCCCGATGATCTGAAGGCCATTCGGGAAGCCCACGGAGACGGGGTAGGAATACGGGTATACTTCGGCTTGAAAGAGCTGGAGGGGGGGGGCCAAGAGCTGTCCGGCATGGTTGTCGCCGTCGATGAAGAGGGCCGCCACGACCTGGTGGAGGACAAGGGCGGGGAACTCACGACGATTTACGATTTCACGTCGCCCTGCCCTAACTTCTGCGCCGAAGGCAGCATAATGCTTGTCGCCGTTCCCAGTGAATGTAAAGATTGATTTCATCCGGGTCAGCTATTTCTACGTCGGCGTTCTGGTGCCGGTGTCCGTTCTGATTCCGCTGCTCATAGGCGCACTCCGGCGCGTTTATGAGCAGCCGGGGTTACGGCCCATATTCGTCTACCTGATTGTTTCGGGCGTGACGAATATGCTGGCCAAGCTGCTGGGGGCCGCCCACCTCAACAACCTGCCGCTGCTGCATATTTATACCATCGTTGAGTTTCTGCTGCTGCTGGCCTATTACCGGCACTCCCTGGCCGGCAAACTTCCGGTGGGGTTGGTGTGGGGCCTGGGCCTGGCTTTTCCGGTGGTGGCAGTGCTGAATTTTTTGCTGTTGCAAAGCATTTTTGCTTTCAATTCCTACCCGCGGGCGTTGGCGTCGGTGCTGATTATTCTGCTGAGCAGCTACTATTTCCTCACCGAGGACAGCCGCAACGGGCAGCCGCAGCCGGACAGGTGGATTAATTTTGGCCTGCTGCAGTATTTCGGCAGCGCCACGGCTATTTTTGCCTTTTATAACTTGATTATCAAATACTCAAGCTTTCAGGGGCAGGTGGTAATAGGGGTGCTGCATGCTACCCTGGTGTTGATTATGTACGCCTTGCTATCCGTTGGCTTTAGGCAAACCCGAAGAAGTGGATAATATTTATGCGCTGATCGTCCTGAGCATTGTGGGCGCTTTCAGCCTGATTGTCTCGTTCGTCCTGATTCACTTTCGCAACCAGAACCGGCTGGCGGCCCAGGCCAAGCAGTTGCAGGAGGCCCGTATTCAGTACCAGCAGGAGCTGCTGGCCGCCGTGATAGAATCGCAGGAGGCCGAGCGCCGCCGCATCGGCCAGGACCTGCACGACGACGTGGGCACGGCCCTGTCGAACCTGCGCATGACGGTGGAGCTGTACCAGCACCGCACTGGCCCCGCCGCCGACCCCGCGGCCTTTATTACTTCCTGCAAAGCCATCATCGACAAAGTGATGGTGGAAGTGCGCCATATTTCGCACAACCTTTCCCCGGTTAGTCTGAACCTGTACGGCTTTACGGAGGCCGTGGAAGAGCTGGCCGACATGCTCAACAACGGCCGGACCCTGCGCTGCTCCCTCGATAACGAGGCTGCCCCCGTGCTCGATGCCCTGCCGGGCCCCCAGGCCACGGCCCTCTACCGGGTGGTGGAAGAGCTGCTCAACAATGCCGTGAAGCACTCGGCCGGCCAAAAGGTGCAGCTTAAGTTCTGGCTCGAGCCCGATGTCCTGATTTTTTCCTACCAGGATGACGGCCGGGGCATGCAGTGGGAGCCGGCCGCCAAAAAGGGCATGGGCCTGCACAATATCGAAAGCCGCCTGTCTATTCTGCAGGCAACCTACTCGGTGCAGACGGCCCCCGGTGCCGGCTTTGGCTTCGTGGCCCGTGTGCCCTTATAATCTGATAGTTGTATCTTAACCCGCCCTATGAGCTCCCCCGCCAAGATTCGTCTGGCCGTTGTCGACGACCAGAACCTGTTCCGTGAAAGCCTGATTGCCCTCATTGGCTACGAACCCGATATGGAGTACGTGGCCGAAGCCGGCGACGGGGCCTCATTCCTGGCCTTGTGCGCCACCTTGCCCGGCCTGCCCGACATCGTGCTGATGGACATGAACATGCCGGGCCTCAACGGCGTGGAGCTCAACGAAGCGTTGCAGCGCCAGTACCCAAGTATGAAGGTAATCGTGCTGTCGGTGCACACGCAGGAGCGGCTGATGGCCAAGATGATAACGGCCGGGGCCGTGGGCTACCTGGCCAAAAACTGCAACAAGGATGAGCTGCTGCTGGCCATCCGGTCGGTGCACCGCACGGGCTTCTACATGAGTCCGCAGGTGCTCAAAGCCATTCAGCAAACCCATAGCTACCGGCCCGCCCCCGGCGCTATG
Organism: Hymenobacter aquaticus; assembly: GCF_004765605.1. NCBI lineage: Bacteria > Pseudomonadati > Bacteroidota > Cytophagia > Cytophagales > Hymenobacteraceae > Hymenobacter > Hymenobacter aquaticus. The sequence goes on from NZ_SRLC01000001.1 coordinate 648,647, forward strand.
CTCCCGGGCGGGGCCGACCTGACCAACCGGGAAAAGGAAATCCTGCACCTGATCTGCCAGGAGTTTTCCAACGCCGAAATTGCCGACAAGCTGTTTTTGAGCGTGCGCACCGTGGAAGGGCACCGCAACAACCTGCTGCTGAAAACCGGCTGCCGCAATACGGCCGGCCTGGTGTTGTTTGCGGTGAAAAATCAGCTGCACGAAGTGCTTTTCTAGGCCAGTCGTTGCGGCTGAGGCCTGAGCCGGTAACAACGGCTCGGGCCTCAGCTAAGCCGAAGTCTACTAGCCAAAAAAGCGCTGCTTCCACCTGGAAGCAGCGCTTTTTAAGTTACGGGCCACGCTTGCGCTGGCCCCGACGCAGGGGTTAAAACTTATAGTCCTTGTATTCCTTGGTAAACTCGGCAGCCGGAATGGGCTGGTTAGCCACGACTTCCGAAAACTCGAACTTCTCGAACAGGCCTTTGTCGTCGTTTACCTGCACGACCGTGGGCAGAAAGGTTTTCTGGTCGACGCAGACGATGGTGCGGCGGCCGTAACTGTTGGGCACCAGCAGGGTTTTGCCCGCCGGCACGGTTTCGCCCGCCGACAGGTCGTTGCGCTCCATGATGCGGTATTCGCCGCAGCCAAACCGGTCGGCGATGCGCGAAATCGGCTCGGCCTTGGTGGTTTTGTAGCTCACGTAGCGAAACTGCGGGAAGTCGGAGCGGAGCACGTGGCAGGCGCGGCCGGCCACCACCGAGTCGCCGGCGTAGCGGAAGCTGTGCTCGTAGGCGTGGTCCTGGCGCAGGCTGGAGCCCTTGATCAGGTCGGCGATGGTGCCGAAGCCCGCGTTGAGCACGCTGTGGTGCTGGTTGCGCCGCATCACCGCGCCCCGGGGGTCGAGGTTGAGCGTCACGTAGGGAAAGGCGTTGGGATTCACCCAGGCGTCGCCGTTGTTCTGGCCCGTCACCCAGAGCACCTCAATGCCTTTCTGATTGCGCACGTACACTTTCAGGGGCTGAAAGGCAATTTTCATGGTGGAGCGGGCGGCCTGGTACTTATTGCCTTCCAGCCGCTCCTGGGCTTTGACGGTGCAGCGCAGGGTTTTCAGGTTTTCGATGGAGCCGGACAGGCGGGCGAGCAGCTGCTCGGTGGTAACTTTATCAGTGGTGGGAGCGGCCGGCGCGGCGGCCAGGGCGACGAGGAGGACGGCGGCAACGGCCGACAGCCGGAAAATTCGAGTCATGCAAACGTAACGTGAGAAGGATAGCAGGCGGAAAAAGTCGGCCCAGCGAAAACCGCGCCGGAGCCGAACTATAGGGTCCAGCGGCTTAATTTAGGCTAATTCGGGGAAACCGGGACGCGGTGCTGTCGAACACGAACAGCTCGTCGATTTCGACCTGGAGGAAGAAGCGGTACAGCGGAAACTGCTCCACGGTGCTGCGGATGGCCTCCTCGTTGGTGCCGTTCATGGTAATCCAGCCCCGGGTGCGGTTGGCGCTGATGGCGTAGGCCTCCACTACGTTGGCCTCAATCAGCTCGTTGATCAGCTGACGGTGCTCGGGAATCAGCGCAATGAACTCCTCATCGAAGGAACTCGGGAAGCGGACGGTGACGACAAACTTGGCCATACGGGAAGAAATCAGGTATGGGATAAACGCCGGCCAACCGGGTAAAGTTGGGCTTGTTCGGCCGGAGAGGCAACTTTTTGCCGGGAATAGCAGAATAGCGGGTATGCATTTCGCCCTGATAACGCCCAGCCACAACCGCCGCCAGTACTTGCCCGAAGCAATTGCCAGCGTGCAGGCCAGCATTCACGCGCCCCTCGATTTTTCCCGGGAGCACCTGATCTACGAAAACGGCTCCACCGACGGCTCGGCCGAGTGGCTGGCCCAAGCCGCCGCCCAGGCCGGGCCGGCGCTGCGCTACTGGAGCCACCCCGAAAAAGTGCGCGCCGGGCTGGCCCGTAACCGCCTCATTGCCCAAACCGACGCGGCGGCCTGGCTCGTGCCCCTCGACGACGACGATATTCTGCTCCAGCGCTGCCTCTACCACTACGCCCAGCTGATTGCGCAGCACCCCCGGCAGCCCTGGTTCGTGGCCGACTTCCTGCGCATGGATCAGGACCGGCGCTACCTGCCCAATGAGGATTACTACGCTTGGCGCTTCGATTCGCCCCAGGCCATGCTGCAGGCTATTTTCAAAGCCGAGCACTTCATTCAGGGCAACGTGTGCTACAGCCGCGCCCTGTTCGACCAGGTGGGCGGCTACGACGCCGAGCTGCCCATGGCCGAAGATCTGGACCTGTACGTGCGGTTTCTGCTGGCGGGCCACCTGCCGGTACTTTCGCCCCACATCAGCCACCTGCACCGCTTCCACAACAGCAACGTCAGCATCGGCGTGGACGCGGGCAAGCACAACGAAGACCTGCGGATTATTTACGACAAGTACGCCGGGCAGCTTCAACAGCTGGGCGTGGAGCGGCCGGGGTAAAACCTACTCCCGGTACACCACGCCGCCTTTCACCACCAGCTTCACCTGGCGTAGGGCCGTTATCTGCTGGGTGGGGTCGCCTTCCACGGCTACCAGGTCGGCGAGCAGGCCGGGCTGGATGCGGCCCCGGTCCAGGAGGTGAAAGATGCGGGCGTTGCCGCTGGTCTGGGCCTGCACCACCTCCAATGGGCTGAAGCCGTATTCCTGTACCAGCAGCTCGGCTTCGCGGCTGTTGTCGCCGTGGCGGAACACGCCCACGTCGCCGCCCACGGCCAGCGCTACGCCGGCCTTGCGGGCGGCCTGCACGCTCAGCCGCTTCTGCTGCATCCGCTCGGGCTCGGGTCCCTGGCCTTTTTTCCAGCCCTGGTACTGCGAAATAGCGTCGCCGGCGGCCACGGTGGGGCACAGGGCCACGCCGCGCTGCTTCATCAGCCGGAATACTTCCAAAGTGCCCCCGTCGCCGTGCTCAATGGTTTCGACGCCGGCCAGCGTGGCCCGGCGCATGCCCTCGGGCGTGGAGGCGTGGGCCACCACGGGCCGGCCGGCACCTTTGGCCGTTTGCACAATCAACGTCAGCTCGTCCTGCGAAAACGTGGGCCTTGACGGTTCGCCCTTGCCCCAGCGGTAGTCGGCGTACACCTTAATAACGTCGGCGCCCCGGCCGATTTGCTCGCGCACGGCCCGCACGATACCGTCCACGCCGTCGGCTTCCTGCGCGCCCTGGGGCACGTCCACGTCTACCGACAGCTTGGGGCCGTAGCTGCCCGTGGCCACCAGGGCGCGGGTGGCCACCAGCAGGCGCGGGCCGGGAATAAGGCCCTGGTCAATAGCTTGCTTGAGGCCCACGTCGGCGTAGTCGGCGCCCTCGGTGCCCAGGTCGCGGGCGGTGGTGTAGCCGGCCAGCAGCGTGGCGCGGGCGTGGGCCGTGGCCCGGGCCACCCGCAGCGCCTGCGACTCGAGCAGCACCTGGTCGTTCCAGGTGGTTTCGTTGTAGGGGTGGAGCAGCAGGTGCGAATGGCCTTCGATGAGGCCCGGCAGTAAGGTCTGGCCCGGCAACTCCACGGTGCGGGCCCCGGCCGGGGTGCTGATCTGATCGGCTGGCCCGGCTGCCTTGATCGTGGAACCTTCCACCAGCACCACCCAGCCCGCGTGCATAGTTTCGCCGTCGAAGACGGCGGCGGGGCGCAGCAGAAGCGAAGACGGCGGGGCGGTTGTGGCTTGTTGGGCCAGAGTCCTAGTGAAGCTGAAGAAGAAAGCCACGGCTAGGGGCCACACAATACGCATAAGCGGTGCTTTAATTTGGAGAGTATACTTGCTTACAAGGTACAGCAGCTACTCAGAATTGCCACCAGGAAGTCGGTTCCGGGTCGACCGGAAGGCCCAGCACTTGCTGTAGCAGGCGGGCAATACTGCGGGCTACGGACTCCGAATCAACCTCTATCAGATACAGCCGGCTGTCATCCGTAAGGGATAGATACAGTTCTCCGTAATATTCATCTTCTGACTGACTTCTGCCTCGGCAGGCCACCACGTTGAGAATCTCGGCGAAGGGAGCCACGGTAGTTTCTGCCACATGCTGGCGGAAGTAGGGGTGCAGATGCTCTACAGTAATCCGCCGCGCGACAATATCAATTTCGACTTCGTTTTGCAGCCGTATTATCTTGATATCCGGACCAGACTTGCGCGCCCGATATTCTCGCCACACGACAAATAACCCAAGTAGCAAGACCATGCCCAGAACAATATAATTGCTTTGCATAATGGCAACCAGGCAGAAAACGCCTCCAAAGGCCAGGCCCGCCAGCAACGCGTAGCGCTGATTAGCAGAGGTGCTTATGACGGGCTGCATCCGGATGCTCGTTTCCGAGTATCGGAAGACAAGAATACTTTGATACTGCCGCAGACTGCGGCTGATTGCCTGTAAGTCGGGGAAGAGAGGAATCAAGCTCATACATACATATAAAAATGCCCGCCAGGGAGTAAGTGCTGGCGGGCGTTTCTACACAAAGTAAGCAAAGTGGACTACGCTTTTACCTTAGCCGCTTTCTGCTTCACTTTCATCTTCTTCACTTCCTTGCCCGGTGCGGGCGTCGCCGCGCCGTTGGGGTCGCCTACCAGCGTCATTTCCTGCACCAGGTGGCTGGCACCGGCGTATTTATCCACCACAAACAGCATGTAGCGCACGTCGAGGGTGATGTTGCGCACCCGGTCGGGGTCAAACATGATGTCGCTCATGGTGCCTTCCCAGTTCCGGTCGAAGTTGGTGCCGATCAGCTCGCCGCGGCCGTTGATGACGGGGGAGCCGGAGTTGCCGCCGGTGGTGTGGTTGGTAGCAATAAAGGCCACGGGCACGGTGCCGTTCACAGCGTAAGGACCGTAGTCCTTAGCGTTGTAGAGTTCCACGAGGCGGGCGGGCACCTCAAAATCGGGGTTGGTGGGGTCGGCTTTTTCCATGATGCCGTCGAGGGTGGTGTAATAGTCGTACTTCACGCCGTCGGCGGGCTCGTAGGTGGCCACCTGCCCGTAGGCCACGCGCAGGGTCGAATTGGCATCGGGGTAGAACTTCCGGTCGGTTTGCATCTGGCGCAGGCCGGCCACGTAGGTGCGCTGCAAGAGGGCAATCTGGTCGGTGTGGGTAGTGTAAGTGGGCAGAATGGCCGCGCGGTAGTTGCCGATGATGGCAGCGGCGAGCTGGGCAGCGGGGTCTTCGCTGAGGGCGCGCACGTTGCCTTTGGCTACCTCATCGAGCACGGCCTGGGCACTGGCCTCGGTGGTGAGCTTCGACTTGGCATACAGGGCGTTGACGTAGCTGGTCCAGCCCGATTTGCCAGGGTATTGCTTCTGCAGATTCTTCACGTAGGCGGGCAGCAGGGCCGCCGGCGTGCCTTCGGCGTAGAGCGGCAGCAGGGCCACGGCTACTTTCTGGTCGGTGGCGGCGGTGTAGTTGCGGAAGAAGCCGGCCACGCCCTTCTTGGCTTTGCCCACGGCCGTAGCCAATTCTTCGGCCGTAGCTTTTTTCTCGACCAACTCCACCAGCGGTAGCAGACTGTTGGCGTAGGCCACCAGCTCGATGCCCAGAGCCGCTTCGGTTACGTAGTCGCGGGCCAGGGTGTAGTCGCGCACGGCGCGGTAGTTTTTCTCCAGCTGGGGCAGCAGGGGGCCGTAGGCGGCGCGTTGGGCTTCGGTGCCATTCTGGGCCCACTGCGTGAACTTCGCTTCCTGCTCCTGCTTGCGCGTCACGGCGTCGAGCTTTTTCAGGCCCCGGGTTTCGCCGATCCACTTTTTCCAGTAGTTGGCAATGCCGGCGTACTTGGCCGCGTACTGAATCCGCACCTTGTCGGAGGCCTTCATATCCTGGTCCAGGATGCGCAGCTTGGCGTCGCGCACCTTGATTTTGGCCGGGTTCGACAGGGAATAGACCTCATCCACGCCCCAGGAAGTCAGGTATTCGTTGGTGCGGCCGGGAAAGCCGAACACCATCGTGAAGTCGCCGGGCTTGATGCCGCTGAGCGAGATGGGCAGGTGGTGGCGGGGCTTGAAAGGCTTGTTGTCCTTGGAATAGGGGGCGGGCTTGTTGTCGGGGCCGGCGTAGATGCGGAACATCGAGAAGTCGCCGGTGTGGCGGGGCCAGGCCCAGTTGTCGGTGTCGCCGCCGAACTTGCCGATGCTGCTCGGTGGGGCGCCCACCAAACGGATGTCCTCGAACACCTCCGTCACGAACATGTAGTATTCGTTGCCGTTGTAGAAAGGGCGGATAAACGACTGGTAGTGCGTGCCCTGCACGGCGGCCTGGGCCACGCGGGCAATGTTGCCCTGCACCAGCTTTTCCCGGTCGGCCTCGGCAATATTGCTGGTGGGCACCCCGGCCAGCACCTGGCTGGTCACGTCTTCCATGCGCACGATAAACGTGGCCGTCAGGCCCGGATTGGGCAGTTCCTGGTCGCGCGTCATGGCCCAGTAGCCGTTGGTCAGGTAGTCTTTCTCCACCGACGAGTGCTGCTGAATCTGGCCGTAGCCGCAGTGGTGGTTGGTGAGCAGCAGGCCCTGGTCGGAAATAATTTCGCCGGTGCAGCCGCCGCCGAACTGCACCACCGCGTCCTTCAGGCTGCCCTGATTCACGCTGTAAATCTGCTCGGCGGTGAGCTTGAGGCCCTTGCTTTGCATGTCGGCCTCGTTGAGCTGCTTCAGCAGCAACGGCAGCCACATGCCTTCGTCGGCGCGGGCCGTGGGCAGGAAGGACAGGAGGGTAAGAGCCAGCAAAGCCAGCCGGGAGAGTAGGCGCATAGAGCAGGAGTAGGTGAGCGGAAAAGACAACCGCCGAAGCGGCAGCCGCGAATTTCGGGGTTTTTCGATGACCGGGCGTTGTTTCCCAACGTCACCAAAAAAGAAACCCCGACGCACGTGGCCGGGGTTCAGGAATCCTAAAAATTCGCGGGAGCTTCTACGAGTGACCCAGCTCGGCCACGGCGGGCGTGGCTTGGTCGGTGTCGACGGCTATAGCGGCGGGCACCAGGTCTTTTTCGGCTTCCCCGGCTTCGGCGGCGTGGGTTTTCTCCCACTCCCGGAACTTGGTGATTTCGTCCTGGAAGCTGCCCACAAACCAGCTCATCAAACTCAGATCGTCCAGGAAGCCGACCACGGGAATGAAGTCGGGCACCAGATCCAGGGGCGACAGGGTGTAGAGCAGCACGCCCAGGCCCGAGAGAATTGTCTGGGTTTCAATCTGCCGGTACGAGCCGCTCACGTAGTTTTTCACCATGCGCACCACGGTCAGCATCACGTCCAGCAGCTGCCGGAACTTGTTGTCGCCGCTTTTCTTGTCGGCCAGCTTGTTGGCTACCTCGTTCAGCACCAGCACTACTTTGAACGGGCGCCCCAGCAGCTTGCCGGCGCGGTTGATGAAGACGCTGAACAGCGCGTTTTTGGAAATGGAGAGTCCTTTTTCGGCAAGTGACGACATGGGCGAAGGGTTAAGGGAATAATTGGCCCGTGTACGCAGACGCAGCTCGGGAAGTTGGCTACCTTCGCCCCGTCACCAAGCCCGTTTCGTCTATGTCGACCACCGCCCGGCCCATCGAGGGCCAGTATCTGCCCTACTACGACACCTACATCCGCCACATTCCCGAAGGCGCCGACCCGCTGTATATGCTCGCGAAGCTGCCCGACGCGCTGCGGCAGGCCGTGGGGCAGCTCAGCGAGGAGCAGGCCCACTTTGCGTATGCCCCGGGCAAGTGGAGCATCAAGGAAATGCTGGTCCACATCATCGATACCGAGCGGATTTTTGCCTACCGCGCCCTGCGCTTCGCCCGCAACGACAAAACCGACCTGCCCGGCTTCGAGCAGGACGACTACGTGCCCGAGTCGGGGGCTAACGACCGAACCCTGAGCGACATCCTGGCCGAGTACGACACGGTGCGCGCCGCCACGCTGTCGTTGTTCCGCTCGTTTTCAGCTACCCAGCTCGACCGGACCGGCTCGGCCAACGGCGGCCCCGGCAGCGTCCGGGCCCTGCTTTTCATCATTCCCGGCCACGAGCTGCACCATTTGAGCATTCTGCGGGAGCGGTATCTGCCCCAGCTAAAGTAGCGCCGGCTTTCGCACAACACCCGCCCGCCTCGTTGCGTTAGGAATTTCAGATTTACCTTTCTACCCTAAACCATCCTACACCATGGCAAAAGCACAAGACGCCCGCAAAGAGAAGAAAAAGGAGCCGGCTAAGTCTCCCAAGGAGAAGAAAGCCGCCAAAGAAGAGAAGAAAAAATCCAAAACCAGCAGCAGCGAATAATCCGCTGCCGCTTGCCGGTAAAGCCAAAATTCCCGCTGCTTCTCGTGAGGCAGCGGGAATTTTGGCTTTCCGGGGAGGAGCTGGGCCACCCAGCTTATAGGGTGTAATACGGCTCTTTTTCCTTGTCGTGGTGGCGGATGTAGCCGTGCAGGGTCAGCTTAATCAGGGTCTGGTAAGCCCGGCGCTTGCCCAGGTTGCCCAGCCGCATGTACTGGGCCAGCGTGATGCGCGGATGTTTGCGCAGGTAGTCCAGCACGGCCAGCTCGTGGCGGTTCAGCGGTATTTTCTCGAACTGCTGGGGCTGCTGGCGCTCCAGTACCTTCTCGGTCAGGCCGCTGGTTTGCACGCTTTCGTCGCGTACCCGCACGTAGCCCCGCCAGTCGCCCTCCGCTACCTGGGCCCGGTGGGGCTTGCGGCTGCTTTCCCGCACCGTCACGATGAGCACGGTGCGGTTGTCTTCCTCTACCTCGGTAAAATCCAGTTCCAGCGGTGGGTCCACGTACTGCTCAGCCGCCAGGCGCAGCACGTATTTTTCCTCTTCCGCGTCGCGCACGCCCACAATGCGCCCGTCATCATCGACGCCCACCAGCACGTGGCCGCCGTGGGTATTGGCCAGCGAGGCCAGCGTCCGGGAAATGCGCGTAGGATGGGTCGTTTTCTTTTTGAACTCGAGCCGTTCGCCCTCGCCGCGTTTGATGAGTTCCTGCAGTTCCGACATGGGCGTAGGCTCAGGGGTGAAATGAAAAACGGGCCAGTCGGGCGCTACTCCAGCCCCGTTTCTTCGGCTGAAATCCGCCACAGGCGGCTGGCCTCGGCCCGGTTGCGGGCCGTGCCCGAGCTGCGGGCGGGCTTACTGTTCTTAAAGTAGCGCCCACTCAGCGCGGCCACTTTCGGGTCGGTGGCCAGGAAGATGCTGGTTTGGGCCCCCACCTCCGGCGTGACCATCACCGGCCGGGCCAGCAGCCACATCAGCTTCAGCAGCCGCGAGCTGCCGGGGTTTACCAGGCCCGTATCCACGATGCCGGGGTGCAGGCAGTTGGCCGTGATGCCCGTCAGCTCCAGGCGGTGGGCCAGCTCGTTGGTGAATAAGATGTTGGCCAGCTTCGAGTCGCAGTACGCCGTAAAGGAGCTGTACTTTTCCCGGTCATTCCGAAAATTCTGGGCCGGCTCAATCTCACCCAGCCAGTGCGCTTCGGAAGCCACGTTGATAATGCGGGCCTGGCCGGCCGCCTCCAGCAGGGGCAGCAGCAGGTTGGTCAGCAGGAAGGGCGCCAGGTGGTTGGTCACCCAACTCAGCTCGTGGCCTTCGTCCGTAATCGTCAGGGGCCCGGGCATAATGCCGGCGTTGTTGATGAGCACGTCCAGCTTAGAGTAGCGGCGCGTGACTTCGGCCGCCAACGTCCGCACCTCGGCCAGCACCGACAGGTCGCAGAGCAGAATGTCGGGCTGGCTTGCTGGGCTGGCCTGCTGAATCAGGGTTTTGGTTTGCTCGGCCCGCTCCGGGTTTCGGCACACCAGCACCAGGTGCGCCCCGCGCCGGGCCAGCTCCCGCGCCGTTATCTGCCCAATCCCACCCGAAGGTCCGGTAATGAGTACAGTTTTTCCATCGAGTCGGGGTAGTTCAGCAGGCGCGGCCATGAGGGCAGAAGGAAGGCGGAAAAAGCAACTGCCGGGGCATGTAGTTGCTCCGGCTTTCCCTCTAAACGATAAAACGATACCGGGAAGTTTTACTTTTTAGCGGGTAAAAATGAAAATAGGAGAAGGATGGACTGGAACTGGCCGGACATGCAAAACGGAAGCCAGAGCCCGGTGCAGAGCTGTAGCTTCCGTTTTGGAAAGAACCGGGGGAGGGCCCGACTTCGAGTTGCTTAGAAAGGCAGGTCGTTGTCGTCGTCGCCGGCGATGGGTGCCGCCGGAGCAGCGCGCAGGTTCGGGTTCTGGTTTTGGGCCGGAGCCGCCGCGCGGGGAGCAGCCTGCTGGTTGTAGCCACCGCCAGCGGGAGCACCGCCGCCCGTGCCCGCCTCAATGCGCCAGGCTTCCAGGTTGGTGAAGTACAGCATCTGGCCGTTCTTGTTGAAGCCGCGACCCCGCAGGTTGAAGGTAACTTTCACCTCGTCACCCACTTTGTAGGCGTCGATGAGGGCAGTTTTATCTTGAACCAACTGGAACTTGATATGCTCAGGGTACTGGCCATCCTGAACTTCCAGCACAAATTCGCGCTTGCGGAATTTCTCACTCACCTGCTGTTCGTCAAAAATCTCGTGCAGGCGGCCGGTAGCGTCGTAAGCCATAAAAAAAATCGTTAAGTGGGTAAATCCTTACTTCAAACGTACGAAAAAAAACGCGTTATGGCTACCCGCGCCGCCCAAAATCCGGACCGCGCAGCTGCGTATCTTTGCCTTTCGATCTTGCCCTCAGCCCACTAAAATACGCCCCATCCCATGGATTTTCCTTTTGCTTTAGCCTTGCACGGTGGTGCCGGGACCATCTCCCGCGCCCTGATGTCGGCCGAGGCCGAGCAGAACTACCGGCAGGCTTTGCAGGCGGCCCTGGAAACCGGCTACGACGTGCTGCGCCACGGTGGGGCCGCCCTCGACGCGGTAGAAGCCGCCGTCATCAGCCTCGAAGACTGCCCCCTATTCAACGCCGGCCGCGGGGCGGTGTTCACCCACGAAGGCCACCACGAAATGGATGCCTCCCTGATGGACGGCCGCGACCGGGCCGCCGGTGCCGTGACCGGCGCCCGCCACATTCAGAACCCTATTCGGGCCGCGCGCCTGGTGATGGACCAAACCGAGCACGTGCTGCTGGCCTATCCCGGCAACGAGGAGCTGGCCCGGGAGTTTGGCCTGGCCATGCAGCCCACCGAGTACTTTTTCACCCAGCACCGGTTCGACCAGCTTCAGGAAGCGCTGGCCGAAGGCCGCATGCGCCTCGACCATAGCGAAGCCGCCCAAGCCCCGCTGGAGAAGCCCGCGGCTTTCGTGGATGAAGACCCGAAGAAAAAGATGGGCACCGTGGGCGCCGTAGCCCGCGACCAGCACGGCAACCTGGCCGCCGCCACCAGCACCGGCGGCATGACCAACAAGCGCTACTCCCGCATCGGCGACTCGCCCATCATCGGCTCGGGCACCTTTGCCGACAACCGGACCTGCGCCATCAGCTGCACCGGGCACGGCGAGTTTTTCCTGCGCGCCGTCGTGGCCCACGATATTTCCTGCCTGATGGAATACCGCGGCCTGAGCCTAGCCGAGGCCTGCCGCATCGTGGTGCACGACAAGCTCGCGCCGGTAGGCGGCGAAGGTGGCCTGGTCGCCATCGACAGCTTCGGCAACATCGCGCTGCCCTTCAACTCCGACGGAATGTACCGCGCCAGCCTCAGCTCGGACGGGAATCTGTACGTGGGTATCTACAAAGACTAACGCCTGATCTTTACACCCTATATAATAAGGAGTAGAAATCTGCTTTTGTAGAGTTTAAAATCGTCAAATGCAAAACGCCGGCTCTCCCACGGGGAGCCGGCGTTTTGGGTGAAGTAGCGTCGGGAAGCTTAGGCCGTGGTGGCCTGGGCTTCGGGTGAAACTTCCGGGGTCGGCTCCGGCGACACGGTAGCAGGGGGCGCGTAGGCCGTGCGGTCGGCGTAGAACTTGCGCTGCTCGATGTCGTAGGTGTTGCCTTTGGCCAGCACGTGCAGCGTCATGTTTTCCATGGAGAGGGCCGCGCCCTTCTTGGCCGCCGCCGCGTTGTTGTGTTGCAGGTTGTGGCCGTCCATGATGATTACCAGGTTGGAACCGATGGTTTCAATCAGGTTGCCTTCCGTAATCAGTACGCCGGTATCCTCGCCCAGTCCGATGCCGATAAGCTTGGGGTGCAGGGCTACGGCTTCCAGCAGGCGGCCAAAGCGGCCCCGCTTCACGAAGTGGGAGTCGATGACCACGCTACGGTTCAGACTCAGGCCGGTCCCGATTTTCACGGCACCCTTCATCAGCGCGTCAGGCACGCTGCCGCCCATAATCATGATGTGCGACATGGCCATGGCTCCGGCGCTGGTGCCGGCAATGACGAAGTTGGGCTCGTTGTAGTAGCGGGTGGTAAGGCGGTCCAGAAACTCGGTTTCGCCGAACATCATTTTCAGGCGCGACTGGTTGCCGCCGCTCATCATCACGATGTCGGCTTCCAGTAGCCGGGCCACGTACTCGGGCTGCTGCGCGTCTTCCGGCGTGCGAATGTCGAGGATGCCCACGTTCAGGCAATTCAGCATGGCAAACGACGAGACGTAAATTTTGGCTACTTCCTCCGGAATCATGGAGGCCGTAGTAATGACCTCGATGCGCGGATTGGTTTTACCCGACTCCGTGACGACGCGCTTCAGAATACCGAGCTCAAAGAAGTTGAGGTAGTATTTCTTTTTGGTGCGCGGGTTGGGGTAAGTGCCTTTATCTTCATTGCCTCCGATGGCAATTAACTTCCCGAGAGGTTTAGGTGCTTTCAACGCGACAAATCAACTTTAATGACAACAAAAGAAAAAGAACTCCGAACGGGCAAGCAAGGTTCAGGCCACACCCGCCGAAGCTGAGCGGTAAGTTAAGCGGTTTGGCCTATCATCGTATCAAACGTGCTGGTCGCCACAGAGTGATAATTGGGCCGGGCCCGGGCGTAGATTTGCCGGGCCCGTTCCGGTCCGCCGGGCGTCGTGAGCAGCGCCTTGTAGATCGGCACCAGGAATTTGCGCCGGCCCACGGTTGTCAGAAACTGCTCCACGGCCTGGTCGGCGGGGTGGTAGCCGGCGGCCAGGGCCAGCGGAAACCACGCCGACAGAATTTCCGCGTTGCCCGACGGGGTAAACCCGAAGGCTTCGTCCAGTTCGCTCAGCTGCGCGGCCGATAAGCTTTTGGGTAAGCCGTGCAGGAAATGCACCCACTCGTGGCTGCTCCAGCCGGTAGTAGGCAGGGTAGAGGCGGCCGTGCCCTGCTGCCAGCTTTGCAGCGCGGCTTCCACCGAGGCAAAGCGCTCTGACGAAACCGGCGGTGCCCCGGCCGGAATCCCCGGGCCGTTGATCCAGGCGTCGAGCTGCAGCCGGGCTTCCAGGCCTGGTTCCCGGTCCAGCAGCTCGCGGCGCAGATAGGCCACGAAAGAATCCGTATCCATCGACTGGAAGCTGAAACGCGCGAAGTACTCCTTAATAAAGGTGTCGAGCTTTTCGCGGCCCACTAGGCTTTCCAGGGTCAGCAGCAGGTAGTCGCCCTTTTCGTAGGCAATTTCGTTGAGCCCATCGTCCGGGTCGCGGCCGGCTAGGTCGAGGTGGAGATGGGTGTCGCGGCTGTCGGCCCCGAGCTCCTCCACGGTGTGCAGCAGGCCGGTGTGCCCCAGCACCTGCAACATATCGGCGTAGGGGCGGCCGTAGAGGCGCTCCATAATCCGGCGCTCAAAGTAGACTGTAAAGCCTTCGTTCAGCCAGAAGTCGTTCCAGGTAGCGTTGGTCACCAGGTTGCCCGACCAGGAGTGGGCCAGCTCGTGGGCTACCAGGCTGGTCAGGCTCCGGTCGCCGGCCAGAATAGTAGGTGTTACAAATGTTAAACGCGGATTTTCCATGCCCCCAAATGGAAAGCTCGGGGGTAACACCAGCAAATCGTACCGGTCCCAGCGGTAGGGGCCATAGAGTTCCTCGGCTGCGCCCACCATCTTTTCCAGGTCCACAAACTCGTGGGTGGCCAGCTGCAGGGTAGTGGGCTCGGCGTAAATACCGGTGCGCGTGCTCAGGGGCGTGAACTCCACGTTGCCCACGGCCAGGGCCATCAGGTAGGAGGGAATGGGCTGCTCCATGCGGAAGAAATACTCCCCGCGCGGATCCAGCTGCTGCGGATTCTCGGCGCTCATCAGGGCCAGCAGGTGAGCCGGGGCCTGCACGCGGGCCTCGTAGGTGAAGCGCACCCCGGGCGAGTCTTGGCACGGAATCCAGGTGCGGGCCAGGATGGCTTGCGACTGGGTGAACAGAAACGGCTGCTCCCGGCCGGCGGTTTGCTCGGGGGCCAGCCACTGCAGGGCCGCGGCCGTCGGGCTGGTGGTGTACCGGATGCAGACGACCGTCGTATCGGGGCGCACCGTGATGCGCAGGGCCTGGCCCAGCACCGGGTCGTCGGCGCCCAGCGTGAAGTCGGTCGTCTCGCCGGTGGGCCCGCCCAGCCGCACCGACTCAATCAGGAGGGAGCGGGCATCGAGCCAGAGGTCGGTGGCTCCCGTGTGGTTGGTGAGGTGCCAGGTGGCCTGGCCCCGCAGGGTGCGGGCGGCGAAGTCGACCTGCAGGTCGAGGGCAAGATGGCGCACCTGGACCTGGCTGGGGCGGGCGTAGCTGTGTGGGTCGGGAGTAAAGGTCATAAGAAGCGAAGCCAAAGAAGCAGAACAAGAACTAGGCTGTACGGCAAAACCGGGGAAGGCGGCAAATATAGCCGAAAGCACCAAGTCAGATTTGCCGGGGAAAGCGGCACTCGGGTAGCGGCAAATCTGTTATCTTGCACCGTGGTGTAGTTCTGCTTGTCCGACAACCCCAGGACCTGGAAAGCAGTAGAACGCGCAGAGCGCTCCGCCGGGGGGCAGGTCAGCCAGTGGGCAATGACCGGTTCCGGCAGCGGCCATTTTTTGCCTTTCACCACACCTACTTACATGAATCAAGCAACTCGTCCGGCCTTCCTCACTGTGCTGCTGTTCTGGCTTATCAGCCTGAGCATGCTGACAACGGCGTGCAGCCAGGATCAACAAGACAAAATACAGGATGCCCTACCCGGCGGCTTAACCGCGGCCGGGGGCGCGCAGCCTACGCTCGACAGCACCTACGTCATCCGGGCTATGAATGCCGAGCCGGCCTTCAAAGACCAGCTGGAGTGGGGCAAGAAATTCTACCGGGAGCGGGACTACCGCCTGGGGTGGTTTCGGAATCATGAGCTGGTGCCCCAGGCCAAAACCCTGCTCAGCGTCATCAACAAAGCGGCGGATGAGGGCCTGGACCCGAAGGATTATAAGGTGAAGGACTTCGACAAGCTCTTCGCCGAATTTGAAAAATCAAAGTCTGACTCCACCAAGCGCAATGCGCTGGAAAAACAGATAGATGTCGCGCTGTCAGGGACTTACTTTAACTGGGCTTCCGATTTTTATCGGGGCACGGTAAACCCGCGCGAAGTAAAAAGCATCGACTGGAACGTCAAGCGCAACAAAATCAAGCTGCACAAGGCGCTGATGACCATCCTCAAGGAGCGGGAAAGTACCTATCCGTACTACGAGTTTGAGCCCCTGCACCCCGAGTATGACCGGCTGAAAAAGGTACTGGCCGACTACCGCGCCCTGCAACGCAACGGGGGGTGGCCAACGCTGCCGGCTACCACGAAGCTCAAGCCCGGCGAGACTTCCGCCGCCGTGCCGCTGCTGCGCCAGCGCCTGTTGGGCGGCGAGCCGACGGCCCCCGCCCAGCCCGCTGCTACCCCGGTACAGGCTACGGCCAACACCACTCCGGCCGCGGCGCCCGCGGCAAAATACGAGGGTGAGCTGGTCGCGGCGGTAAAGGAGTTTCAGGAGTTGAACGGCCTGAAGGCCGACGGCATCGTGAGCGGCGAAACGCTGAAGGCCCTGAACATTCCCGTCTCGGCCCGCATCGATCAGGTCATTCTGAACATGGAGCGCTGGCGCTGGATTCCCAAAAAATTTGAGGCGAGTTACCTGCTCGTTAACATTCCGGACTACAAGCTGCACGTCATCGAGAACAACAAGGAAGTTTTCGACATGCGGGTTATCGTCGGCAAGACCCTGAACGCAACGCCGGTGTTCAGCGACAAGATGGAGTACGTGGTCCTGTCGCCTTACTGGAACGTGCCGTGGAGCATCATCGACAAGGAGCTGAGGTCGAAGCTGGCTAACAACCCGTCGTACCTGGACCGGCTCGATATGGAAGTGGTGAAGGGCTACGGCAAGAAAGCCGTGGCTGTCGACCCGAGTTCCATCGACTGGGCGAGCATCAAGCAGGAGACCTTCAAGTATACCGTGCGCCGTCGGCCCGGCCCGAAGAACGACCTGGGGGAGGTGAAGTTTATCTTCCCCAACTCTAACGACGTCTACCTGCACGACACCCCGCACGACGAGCTGTTCAGCCAGGCCAAGCGCGGCTTTAGCCACGGCTGCGTTCGGGTGGCTGAGCCCCTGAAGCTGGCCGAGTACCTGCTGCGCGACAAGCCCGGCTGGGACATGCAGACCATTCAGGATACCATTGCCAACCGCAAGGAAAAGTACGTGGCCCTGAAGGAGACGCTGCCGGTATACCTGGTGTACTTCACGGCCTGGGTGGACGACGCCGGCCGGGTACACTTCCGGGATGATATCTACAATCACGACAAGGCGCTGGCGCGCGAGTATTTCAACTAGCTTCTACTCCTTCCTTCTACTCTCGTGAGGGGATAGAAAACGGGCCACCGGCAAAAGCCGGGTGGCCCGTTTTTTTATGGGTTCGCCCTACCCATCCAGCCCCAAGGTCGGGGCCGCTTCTCTGGAATAATCTAGAGCGCAAATGCCACCAACGAGGCGCTGTGGCCCAGCCCTGCCGCCGAAGAGAGATGCTGTACTGGACCGGAGGCAAAACTGAACGACGAGTACGAGTGAGGAGAACTCAGATTACAATTGTTTTACAATTGTAATTCATGCATAAGTTAGCAATATGTATTATTACAAAAGTAACCAGTAGTGCACGCGGTTATTTACAACTGTAATTGAGTCTAAGAATAGCGCTACAGCCCTATATCTTTCGTAGATTTGTTAATTCATTTCCTGTTGCCCATGGTTGAGCGTATTCGAACTCTTTTGCAAGCCCGGCAGCTGAGCCCCACTCAGTTTGCGGATGCTATTGGAGTTGCGCGCCCGATTGTAAGTCACATTCTGAGCGGCCGCAACAAACCCAGCTTGGAGGTGGTCCAGAAAGTCATCGGGGCCTTCCCTGATTTGTCGCTGCCGTGGCTGTTGAGTGGGATTGGACCTATGATAGCCAATTCCGGCCCTGTAGCGCCCGCTGTGACTGCTGAAGCTCCACTACCCACTAAGGCCAGTGCAGGCCAGGAGGCGCCTGTAAAACGCCCTCGTACGGCCCCGGCTGCTCCTGCCTCTCCCGCGCCGGGCAGCAAGGCAGTCGAGCCCGCGCCGCCGCCAGCTGAAAGTGAACCAGAGTTGCTACCAGCCCCGGCCAGAACCAACCCAACGGAATACACTCCGCCGCCCACGCCAATTCCGGCCGCAGCAGCAGTGGCCCAGACTGGTGGGCAGAGCGCCCAGGCCCCTGCCGGGCTCGATACGTCGGTGCTGGCTTTCGCCGAGCCCGGCAAGAAGATCAGGCGCATCGTCATCTTTTACCAGGACGGCACCTTCGCTGACTATCAGCCGGAATAGGAATAGATAGGGTGTGGTAGACTAGTGCAATTTGGCAGATTTCGTAAACAGCTCCATTACAGCACAGGTAACGATGCTGTGGATGCAGTGTTCGATTGACTATACATTCTCGATAGAAGCACGGATTATTCATAGATAAAATCTTGCTAAATATTATTAGCAAGGTTGTGCTTGTGTTTTTTATAAGTATTCGTTAGTCAGAATAGTTACAGGGTTTTGTTGAAGTTTGAGTTGTTGTAAAAGCGCGAATTTTTGTCTTGCCCTGATAAGTGAATTTAGTTCTATATCAGCCAAATGCTTGACGCTGGACGTTGCCGGCAGGATAAACGCCTGTAATTGCTAAGGCAGTTGACACTGACTTGCCTGGTTAAAAGCCAATTTTTCTTTACACCAACACCGCTAATGAATTTAGCGCGTTAGTGGACCGTACCTGCCCCCGCTGGGGCGGCCATAAAATAGTTGCTGGTTGAGAACGGCGGGGCGTTGATGGGCAACAGCCAGAGTTTCTTTTGTTATCAAATGTAACAAAGCTTGTGCCGGCCCTCCTAGTGAAAGCTGGCAGCGGAATGATGTTACGTTTGTAACAAGTAGTGTCGCTGGCAAGCGGCATAACCGACCTTGCAAGAGATACACTATAATGCTTGGCTGTTTTGGAGGTGGTGCTTACCTTTGAGCCATGAAAAAGTCCCGTCTGCTCTTCCTGTTCGCCGCCTGCGCCTCGTTGTTCCTTTCTTCCTGCGAGCAAGCTCCTGACCCCGAGAAGGACCCAAGCGCCGATGCTGCTTATAAGCGGAACCACCGCTCCGAACTGTACCGCGAAGCTCAGCGCAGCAACCCTCAGTAGGTAGGCGTGCCGCTACCAGCGTAGCCAAGCTCAACTGTCCGCGTTCCGATCATACAAAAGCCCCGCCCGACTGCTGTCGGCGGGGCTTTGGCATTTTCGCTGAGCTAGGCTTGAGCGGGCTCAGACCAGCACGGCCGAAACCTGAGGCGGCCGGGCACTAACCAAGTCGGCGGGAAGTTGCAGAGCGTTCAGCAGTTGGGTTTCCAGCAGTTGGGCCCAGGTTTGTAGGTACAGGACCACATCATCGCGCTGGTTGTGCCGCAGGGCATTGCGTCGCTCAAAGGGAATAGCCGCGCGAATAGCAGGGTCGGAGAGCTTTTCTAAGTGGGTCAGGTCGCTGCGGGAAAAGCCCAGGGCCAGCATTTCGTCGATGGTTTCATCGATGGGCAGGCCGCTGGTGGGGCAGTAGTCGAGCAGCTGCCGCTCCCAGTCGCCGTAGCGCTGCATGGCCCGGCTGTGAATCTCGGCTTTGGTCAGGTGGGTTACGGTTTGGGCCAGATGACCACAGTTGCAGCTACCCATGTGCCCCCACTGGTAGGGCGCTTGCGTAGCGAGGCGCTGGGCAGTGTCGCGCAGGGCCTGAATGACAGGGAATGTGCTGAGAGCCATACAAAACAGAATTAGACGGGGAATACAGAGTCAGCGCCAACGGCTGCTATCATAAGCCACGAACCACTTTTTTTGTTTCAACCCAGGACCCACCGCGCTATTTCCGCGTCCACTGTCTGCCACCAACAGCTATACTTGCGGCGTAAGGGCGTAAGAATGCTGGCACCCGACTGGCCAGAAACCGAACCGGCGCCCTGAACCACGATTCAGGACGCCGGTTGGCTAAGAAAACCAGTTTTTACGGGGTGCTACCGGCCGTTGCCGTCGCCGCGGAAGCGGCGGCGCTGCCCGCCGCCACCGCCCGAGGTGCTGCTGCCGCCGCCAGCGGGGCGGCCGCCGGCCGGGCGGTTGGCATTGGCGGAGGTAGAACGGCCGCCGCTGGCCGCCGCTGGCCGCTCACTCCGACCGGAACCGTTGCCAGCACCTCGGCCTGAGCCCTGAGCGCTGCCGCCCGCCGGCCGCGGGGCCCGGGCCTCCTGACCCCGTCCGGGGCGCGGGGCGCGGCCCGCCGGACCTTTGGGCCGCTGGATAGCCGGGCCACCGCTGAGCGGCACCGGTACCACGAACACGCTGAAATAGGGGTGGTCAGAAACTACCGGAATCTGTCGGCGAATCAGCTTCTGGATATCCTGCAGGTAGGCCCGCTCTTCCTCGTCGCAGAACGACAGGGCGACGCCGTCGGCACCGGCGCGGCCGGTGCGGCCAATGCGGTGCACGTAGGTTTCGGGCTCGTTGGGAATTTCGTAGTTGATAACGTGGGTCAGCTCGTCCACGTCGATGCCGCGGGCGGCAATGTCGGTGGCGACCAGCACGCGGGTGCTGCCGGCTTTGAAGTTGGACAAGGCCCGCTGCCGGTGGTTCTGGGACTTGTTGCCGTGGATGGCTTCGGCCGGAATGTTGGCCTTGGCCAGGGTCTTCACTACTTTGTCGGCCCCGTGCTTGGTGCGGGTAAACACCAGGACCCGCTTGATGCTCTTATCCTTCAGGATGTGCTCCAGCAACTCCGGCTTGTCGTTTTTCTGCACCATGTACACCGATTGGGTAATGGTGTCGGCGGTGCTCGAAACGGGCGTCACGGCCACTTTCACCGGGTTCGGCTTCAGGATGGAGCCGGCCAGCTCCTGGATGGCCCCGGGCATGGTAGCCGAGAAAAACAGCGTCTGGCGCGAAGCCGGCAGCTTGGGCAGGATCCGCTTGATGTCGTTGATAAAGCCCATGTCGAGCATGCGGTCCGCCTCATCGAGCACGAATACTTCGATGTGGCGCAGGTCCACGAAGCCCTGGTTCATCAAATCCAGCAGGCGGCCGGGCGTGGCAATGAGGACTTCCACGCCGCGCTTCAGGGCGTTGGTCTGGGGCAGTTGGCCCACGCCGCCGAAAATGACGGTGTGGCGCAGGGGCAGGTGCCGGCCATAGGCCGCGAAGCTTTCCCCGATCTGGATGGCCAGCTCGCGGGTGGGCGTGAGCACCATGCAGCGGATGCGGGAGTGGGAGTGGTTTTCCAGCTTGGCCGTCTGCGTCAGAATCTGCAGGATCGGCACGGTGAAGGCCGCGGTTTTGCCGGTGCCGGTTTGGGCCACCCCCAACAGGTCGCGCCCGTCGAGCACGTGCGGAATGGCTTGCTGCTGAATGGGGGTGGGGGTGGTGTAGCCTTCCTCGTGCAGGGCACGCAGGATGGGCGGAATAAGATTGAGTTCGTCGAACGTCATCAGAAAGGAAATGGAAAAGAAGAAAGGCCGCGGCACAACTTGAAACGGCCGGTGCAGCCTTTTTCTAGAAGCAGGCTGCGGGGTAGGCGTAAGAAACTTGGCGGAGAAAAGAAACTCCGGCCCCGGCCAAGCGGGAAACAACCGGAAGCGTATAAGGCAGGCGGCGCGCCAGCGGTTCTACGCGCCGAACAACGAAAAAGCCACTAATCTTACCTGTGTATGAATGTCACCGACCGTAAACTTCTCTACGATGGCCACTACAAACTTAGTCAATTGCTGGTGCAGACGGGCGGCAAGCAGCTCAAGCGGGAACGATTCGAGCCCGGCAATGCCGTAGCGGCCCTGGTGTACGACACCCAAAAGCAGCGCTACCTCTTCGTACGGCAGTTCCGCATCGGCTCCGAGTCGGAGCTGCTGGAAATCCCGGCCGGCATGCTCGACAAGGAAGGCGAGAAGCCGGAAGAGGCCATGCGGCGCGAAATCCAGGAGGAGCTGGGCTACCAGGTCGATAAGCTCACCTACATCACCAACGTGTACTCGTCGCCCGGCGGCAGCGCCGAACAGATCTGGCTCTACTACGCCGAGGTAAGCCACCAAACCGGCCCCGGCGGGGGCGCCATCGACGAAGATGAGAACATCGAGGTGGTGGCGCTCCGCTACGACGAGCTGGCCGCCGAGCCCTGGCAGGACGCCAAAACGCTGATTGCCGTGCAGTGGGTGCAGCTGCGCTGAGCAACCCGCAAAAACGAGGCTTTTACCATTTGTGAAAGCCGGATAATAAGAAGCCTGATGAGGAGTCAACCCTCATCAGGCTTCTTATTTACTCGCCAGGCGCGCTACTGAGCGTTAATAACGTACTCGAAGTCTTGCTTTAGCTTGGCGTCGGTAATAATCAGCGTCAGGGGCTGGGGCGCGTCCACTTTTACAAATGGAATAACCCGCTCGCTCTTGTACTGGTCCTGATTCCAGAACCGGCCGGTGCCGGCGGTCAGGGTTTGGGTGAATACTTCCTTGCCGTCTTTGGTCGAGGCCTTCAACGACAGGGCCGAGGGGTCGGCATTCTGAGCGCCCCGGCGGTACATGGTTACCTGCAGCTCGCCGCCGGGCGGCAGGTTCTTAAAGCGGCGCTGGTAGGTGCTGTCGGCCCAGCGGTTCATCTCGCGCATGGCGTTCAGGGCCGTTACCAGCTCGGTGTAAGGCCGGTAGGCCACGCGGGTCATGGAAGCGTCTTTTTGGGAGTCCTCATCCGTGTTTTTCGTCACGTTGAGCACCAAGGCGCACTCTTCGTCCTTCTTGGGCCGCATGTAGCGCTTGCGCTCCGGCGTAACCATCTGGGCAGAAGCGGCAAAGGAAGAAAGAAGGGTAATGAGCAGGAAAAGCTTTTTCATCAAGCAAATAAGGTAGTCGTGTCGTGGCCCGGCCACTGTGGGGCAAAGGTACGCAAGTGTCAGACAGCAGCCAGCGCGGCTTCGTTCAACCCCGGCCCTGAAACGACGCAGCCCAGGAATCGGAAGACCAAGCGCAACCAGGATGATCGGGCGTGTCTGCGGCTAGGCTCAAGCCGACGGCTAAAAAACGAAAAAGGCCCTTAGCGTAGCGCTAAGAGCCTTTTGCGGTCCGGACGGGACTCGAACCCGCGACCTCCGCCGTGACAGGGCGGCATTCTAACCAACTGAACTACCGAACCATTTCCTTCCTGAAACGCCAGCTGCGTTCCGTTGAAGTGGTGCAAAAGTAGAACAGCTTTTTAGATTCCACAACACCAGCGCCATCTTTTGGCCGAAAAAAGTTCCTCGTTAGCCGTTTGTGCCTGGTTTTAAGCGACATTAATTTTTAGGCTAGCTACTGCTTTTTAGTCCGGCCCGAGCCAATCACGCCCGTAGAGAAGTCATTAGCGCCGCCGTTCCAGCAAGACGATGGGGTCGTCGTGGTAGGTGGTGCGGGCAAATTCCCGGAAGCCGAACTTGCCGGCCAGGCGCAGGGAGGCCTCGTTGCCCGGGTCGATGATGCAGGTGATGCGTTCAGCGGGCAGGTTGGCCTCGGCCCAGCCCAGGGCGGCCCGCAGCGCCTGGCTGGCGTAACCCCGGCCGTGCACGCGGGGCGACAGTACCCAGCCTGCTTCCGGCGTGCCGCTGATGGAAGGAGTAAGGTCGCGCTGAAAATCGAAGAAGCCTACGCCGCCGAGGTAGCGGCCGGTAGCTTTTTCCTCGATGGCCCAGGAGCCGTAGCCGAGCATGGCCCAGTGGCCCAGCTGGCCCAGCAGGCGGCGCCACACGTCTTCCCGGGAGTGGGGCTTATTACCCAGAAAGCGGTAAAAGTCGGGGTCAGTGTGCATGGCCGCGGCTTCGGGCAGGTCGCTGAGGCGGGGGCCGCGCAGCAGCAGGTCGGGTGTTTCGAGCAGCGGAACGATGGCGACTGGGGCCGGGAGCAGGCTTAGGGGAGGCTTCATGGCGGCAAAGTAGCAAAAGTTGCGTACCGTTTTGGCGTCGCCCGAAAACGAAAAAGGCCCTTAGCGTAGCGCTAAGAGCCTTTTGCGGTCCGGACGGGACTCGAACCCGCGACCTCCGCCGTGACAGGGCGGCATTCTAACCAACTGAACTACCGAACCATTTCCTTCCTGAAACGCCGGCTGCGTTCCGTTGAAGTGGTGCAAAAGTAGAAGGAGCTTTGGGATTACGCAACTATGGCCCCGCTTTTTCTGGAAATAAAATGCCCTGACGGAGCTTTATGCCTGTTTTTCAGCGACATTATTTTTTCGTAAAATCATTCCGGGCCGGTGGCGGCGCGTATGGAGGCGTTTCAATTACCTTTGCTTTCGCCCGGACTACTTCGGTGGTTTGGCCGTATTCCCATTTTTGTCACCCTGACGCATTCATCCCCGGCAATGCTCCTCGATTTCGAACAACCAATTGCTGCCCTCGAAGGCAAACTCCGCGAAATGCAACAACTGGCCCTGGACAGCCAGGTAGATGTATCGGAGGCCGTAACCGCCCTCGAGGCGAAAATCAAGGCTCTTAAGAAGGAAACCTACACCAACCTCACGCGCTGGCAGCGCGTGCAGCTCTCGCGCCACCCCGACCGGCCCTACACCTTCGACTACATCGAGGGCATGACCTCCAAGTTCGTGGAGCTGCACGGCGACCGGACCGTGGGCGACGACAAGGCCATGGTGGGCGGCTTTGCCGACCTGGACGGCCGCTCGGTAATGTTCATTGGGCAGCAGAAGGGGCGCAACACCAAGGAGCGGCAGTACCGCAACTTTGGCATGGCCAACCCCGAGGGCTACCGCAAGGCCCTGCGCCTGATGAAGCTGGCCGAGAAGTTCAACAAGCCCGTCGTGACGCTGATTGACACGATGGGCGCCTTTCCGGGCCAGGAGGCCGAGGAGCGGGGGCAGGGCGAAGCCATTGCCCGCAACCTGAAGGAAATGTTCATGCTCAAGGTGCCCGTCATCTGCGTCGTCATCGGCGAGGGCGCTTCGGGCGGGGCCCTGGGCATCGGTATCGGCGACCGGGTGCTGATGCTGGAAAATACCTGGTACTCGGTGATTTCGCCCGAGTCGTGCTCCAGCATTCTGTGGCGCTCCTGGGACTACAAGGAGCAGGCCGCCGAAGCCCTCAAGCTCACGGCCAACGACATGCTGAGCGCCAAGCTCGTGGACGGCATCGTGAAGGAGCCCCTGGGCGGCGCCCACACCGCGCCGGCCAAGATGATTGACACCCTGAAGAAAACCCTGATCAAGACCCTGGACGAGCTGGAGGCCGTGCCCGCGGAGGAGCGCATCAGCCAGCGCATCGACAAGTTCTCGGCCATGGGCGTCGTGGTAGAATAACGCGGGCGGCCGACTGGCTGCCTCAGTCGTACAAAGCGTCATGCCGGGTTCCGCGGAACCCGGCATGACGCTTTTTTTATTCCTTGCTACCTTTCCCGCCCAATCCGGAACCCACCCAACCTTCCTTGTTCTATGACTGTTCATACCCTTAATACCGGCCTGTTTAAGCTCGATGGGGGCGCCATGTTCGGCGTCGTGCCCAAGTCGATGTGGCAGAAGCTGAACCCGCCGGACGCCAACAACATGTGTACCTGGGCCATGCGCTGCCTGCTGGTAGAGGATGGCAACCGCCTGCTGCTGGTCGACAACGGCATTGGCGACAAGCAGGACGAGAAGTTTCGGGGCCACTTCTACCTGCACGGTGACGCTTCGCTAGAAGCCTCGCTGCGGCAGAAGGGCTTCACCTCGGCCGACATTACCGACGTGTTTCTGACCCACCTGCACTTCGACCACTGCGGCGGCTCGGTGGTGCGCACGGCCGGCGGGCAGTTGGAGCTGGCTTTCCCGAATGCCACTTACTGGAGCAACGAAGCCCACTGGGACTGGGCCGTGACGCCCAATCCGCGCGAAAAGGCCAGCTTTCTGAAGGAAAACATCCTGCCGATTCAGGAGAGTGGGCACCTGCGCTTCGTGGGGCCTGGCGGCGTGCCGGCCGAACTCTCGCAGTTCCGGGAAATCATCTTCGCCGACGGGCACACTGAGAAAATGATGGTGCCGGTGCTGAACTACAAGGGCCGCAAGCTGGCGTTTATGGCCGATTTGCTGCCCTCGGTGGGCCACATTCCCTTGCCCTACGTGATGAGCTACGACATGCGCCCGCTAATTACGATGACGGAAAAAGAAGCCGTGCTGCGCCGGGCCGCCGACGAAAACTGGGTGCTGGTGCTCGAGCACGACCCCGCGGTGCCCTGCTGCACGGTGCAGCACACCGAAAAAGGCGTGCGCGTGGCCGAAACCTTCCGCCTCGAAGACCTTTAACCAGCCCCTCGTCGTATGCGCAAGCTCGGATTAGCCTTGTCGGGAGGGGCGGCGCGCGGTATTGCCCATTTGGGGGTGCTGCAGGCCCTGGATGAGCTGCGGCTGCCCATCGGCCACATTGCCGGGGTCAGCTCCGGGGCCATTGCGGGGGCCTTCTACGCGGCTGGCTTCGCGCCCCGGGAAATCTTCCGCCTGCTGACCGACACTCGGTTTGTGCGGCTGCTGCGGCCGTCATTCCGCCTGGGCCTGGTGCGCCTCGACCTAGTGGAAAAGCTCTACCAGCACTATTTGGGTAATGAGCCGACGTTCGAGGCGCTGCACACGCCCCTGACGCTGGTGGCTACCGACCTGGCCGCGGGGCAGACCGTGTACTTTCAGCAGGGGCCCTTGCTGCCGCCTTTGCTGGGGGCGGCGGCCGTGCCCATCGTGTGCCGGCCGGTGGAGTGGCAGGGGCAGGTGCTGGTCGATGGCGGGGTGATGAACAACTTGCCGGTGGAGCCCCTGCTGGCCCAGGCCAACCTGGTGGTCGTGGGAGTGCACTGCAACCCGATGAGCCCGGAAGCCCCGCTCACGACGCTGCGGGAAGTGGGGGAGCGGACGGCGTATCTGGCCATTTCCATGAACGTGCAGCCCCGCCTGGCCCAGTGCCACTTTATCCTGGAGCCGCCGGCCCTGCACCGCTACCGCGTCACGGATTTGCGGCGGGCTTCGGAAATATTCGATATCGGCTACGCGCACACGCTGGCGCGGGCCGAGGAGCTGCGCCGCCTGCTGGAAGAAGATCCGGTAGCCGGACAGGATTGAAATTTCTTTAGTTTTGGCCTCTGACTACTACCATTTCGGCAATAGTCACTTACCTTTTGCATGGAAAAAGCACGAAAGACCTCTACGTTCTGGTATCAGTTTTCCCGTTTCTGGTTTTGGATAACCGGTTGGCATCTAGGACCGAAGGTGCCGCCCGGCATTCCCAAAAGCATGATGATTGCCGCCCCGCACACCAGCAACTGGGACTTCATGTTTGCCCGGGCCGCGTTTTATTTGATGGACGTGGACGTGCGCTTCACGGTAAAAAAATCGTGGGTGGATATTCCGGTGCTGGGCAAGCTGATGCTGGCCCTGGGCGCGCTGCCCGTGGATCGGCAAAAAAATAACAGCCTCGTCGACGGCATGGTGCAGCTCTTCAACGAGCGGGAGGAGCTGGTCATTCTCATTACCCCCGAAGGCACCCGCGCCTACCAGCCCCGCTGGAAAAAAGGCTTCTACTTCGCCGCTATGGGTGCCAACGTGCCGATTCTGCTCGGCTACCTCGACTACAAAAACAAGGAAGCCGGCGTGGGCCCCGCCTTCTGGCCCACCGGCGACTACGAAAAAGACCTGGAGGAAATCAAGGCGTTTTACCGCACCAAGACGGGCCGGTTTCCGGAAAAAGGCGTGCGGTAAGCCGTAATCGGCTTTCTGCCCGTAAATAGGAAAAGGTACGTCCCGAAAAGGCGTACCTTTTCTGCGTAAAGCCCGCTGCCCATTGCTATGGAAAAACTGCAAACCCTCGGCCTGATTCTGTTTGGACTCGTCGTCTTCGTGTGGCGCATGGTGCAGAAAATGCGCGACACCACCCGGCGCGAGCAGCAGGAGCGGCCCCCGGCCCGCGTGCCGCTGCCCAGCACCTCCTTCGAGGAGCTGCTCAAGCAGATGCAGCAGCAAAACCAGCAGGGCAACCCCACTACGGCTCCCGCCCGCACACCCGGCGGCCGAGAGCTGCCCCACGAGGAGGCTCCCAAGGCCCGCACCCTGGAACAGCCCGCGCGCAAAGCCCAGTCGCAGGAGCGCCGCGCCACGAATGTCTCGCTCGAAAGAGCGGCTCCGGTAGCCCGCCGCAACACCGGCCTGGACCACCCGGCTCCGGACAACCCGCTGCGCCGCCCCCGCCCCACGGCTCCCGCTCCCGCCGCCCGGCGCGTCATCACCGACCGGCTCCGCACCCCGGCTGACCTGCGCGACGCCTTTATTCTGAGCGAGATTCTGAAGCGGAAATTTGAGTAGGGCGCTCTTGTTAAGAAACCTACAAACAGAAAAAGCCCGGCGAAACCGGGCTTTTTCTGGGTTAATCCTGGGTCAGTGCGTACGACACCAGATTAGCGCCCATGCGCAGGGCCGCGTCGTGGGTGGCGGGCGGGTCGTCGTAGGTGCCCACGTCTTCCCAGCCGTTGCCCAGGTCGCACTCGTAGCTGTAGAAGCAGACTAAGCGGCCTTTGTAGAGCAGGCCGAAGCCTTGGGGACGCTTGCCGTCGTGCTCGTGCACTTTGGGCAAACCCTTGGGAAACTGAAACTTCTGGTGGTAAATCGGGTGGGAGTAGGGCAGCTCCACGAACTCCAGCTCGGGAAATACCTTCTTCATTTCGGGCCGGATGAACTTGTCGAGGCCGTAGTTGTCGTCGATGTGCAGGAATCCTCCGCCAATCAGGTAGCGGCGCAGGTTTTTGGCCTCTGCCTCCGTAAACGACACGTTGCCGTGGCCGGTCATGTGCACGAAGGGGTAGGTGAACAGCTCCGGCGAATCCAGCTCCACGGTGGCCTCGTCGGGGGCAATGTTGGTGCGCAGCGTCTGGTTGCAGAAGCGGATCAGGTTGGGCAGGCTGGTTTTGTTGGCGTACCAGTCGCCGCCCCCGCCGTAGTGCAGCTTGGCAATGCGGAAGCTGGGTGCTACCGGCGCGGCCGCAGCCAGGGACAAGAGCAGCAGAAAGGAAAGCAGCAGGTTTTTCAGCATAAGGCAGCAAGAGCGTAGATGCTCGTAATAGACTACAAAGTACGGCCAAGGTGGCAAAGTTCAGTCGTGGGGCTACATTGCCGCTATACTAGTGCTTCGTGGCTGCGTTGATTGCCCGGCCGTTCAGGATTCGCGAAGTTGCCGCTATTATCTCGCTGCCGCATGAAAATTCGCCGATTGGCTTCCCTTACAATGGTGCTATTGATTGTCTGGGGCCTTGTGCACACGAGCGTTGTGGTAGCCGACGGCCTGACCGACTCCGGACAGCGGGCCGACGTGGCTGTGGTACTGGGCAACACGGTCAACCCCGACGGCTCGTTGTCGGAGCGGCTGCGGCAGCGGCTGGACTGTGGCCTGCATCTTTACCGGGCGGGGCGGGTGCCGCGGCTGCTGGTCAGCGGCGGTCTGGGCAAGGAAGGCTTTTACGAAGGCAGCAAGATGCGGGACTATCTGCGGCAGCAGGGCGTGCCGGGAAACCGGATTATCGTGGACAATAAAGGCAATACTACGGAGCTGACCGTACGCAATACCCTAAGCCTGCAGGACAGTCTGGGCTTTCGGAGCCTGATTACCGTGTCGCAGTACTACCACCTGACCCGCACCAAAATGCTGTTTCGCAAGGCGGGTTTCACTCACATCAGCAGTGCGAGCCCCCGGTACGTAGAGTGGCGGGATGTTTACTCCCTGGGTCGAGAGTTCGTGGGCTATTATCAGCAGCAGCTGTTTTAAAACCATACCATGCACTTCCCAGGTTTTTGCCGCGTTGCGCTTTGGCCCGTAAAAAGTCGTTTCTTGCCTTGTACTGCGCCTCCGGCCCACTAGTTCTATTCCTTCTAACCAACCTATTGCATGATTACCGGCAACGATTTAGTGAACCTGGGCCTGAAGCCCGGCAAGTGGTTTAAAGCCGCCCTGGAGCACATCAACACGCACAATCTGGAAGGCGACGCCCTGCAGACCTACCTCAACACGGTAAAGCCCGCCCCGGAACTGCCGCTGTTGGCTCAACCCGTGCCGTTTCACGAGAACATCCGCGCCGACTCGGCCGTGGAGCAGGCCAACATCGACTACGTGCGCCAGTCGATGCAGCTGCTCATGCGCACGCCCACGGTGGTGGCCGGTGCCATCATGCCCGACGCCTGCCCGGCCGGTCCGCTGGGCACGATTCCGGTGGGCGGCATCGTCGTCGCGCGCAACGCCATTCACCCCGGCATGCACAGCGCCGATATCTGCTGCTCGGTGATGCTGACCAACCTGGGCCAGGCCGACCCCAAAACCGTGCTCGACGCGGCCCAGCAGATTACTCACTTCGGGCCCGGCGGCCGCCCCGAAGGCCAGCAGTTTGCCTTGCCGGCCGATATTGAGGCCGAATTCCGGGCCAATCCGTTTCTGAACTCGGCGCGCAGCCTCAAGTTTGCCCGCGAGCATCTGGGCACCCAGGGCGACGGCAACCACTTTCTCTACGTGGGCATCTCGCGCAACACCGGCGACACGGTGCTCGTGACCCACCACGGCTCCCGCGGCCCCGGCGCGGCTCTGTATACGCAAGGCATGAAGGTGGCCGAACGGTTCCGGCAGGCTATTTCCCCCGAAACCGCCCCGCCCAACGCCTGGATTCCCAGCGACTCGGCGGAAGGGGAGCAGTACTGGGCCGCCCTGCAAACTATCCGGAAGTGGACCAAGCAAAACCATCTGTGCCTGCACGATGCCCTGGCCACTGAGCTGGGCGCCACCGTGCAGCAGCGGTTCTGGAACGAGCACAACTTCGTGTTTCGCGACGGGGATCTGTACTACCACGCCAAGGGCGCCACGCCGCTCGACCCCAAGTTCATGCCTGACATCACCGGGCCGCGCATCATTCCGCTCAACATGGCCCAGCCCATCTTGATTGTGGAAGGCACGACGACGGCGAATAACCTCGGGTTTGCGCCCCACGGGGCCGGCCGCAATCTGAGCCGCACCCGCCACAAGTACAGCAAGATCGGGCAAACCAAGGAAGAGCTGTTTGCCGCCGAAACCCAGGGCATCGACGCCCGGTTTTTCTTCAACCAGATTGATATTTCCGAGCTGCCCAGCGCCTACAAGGACGCCGCCGACGTGCAGCGGCAAATTACGGACTTCAACCTGGCCACGACCGTCGACGAAATCCGGCCCTACGGCTGCATCATGGCCGGCGACTGGGAGCAGGACGCGCCCTGGCGCAAGAAAAAGCTGGCCAAGGAAGCCGCCCGCCTGGCCGCCGACGACTCCCAGGCCGACGGCTCGGCGCTAACGGCTGAATAGGGGGCTGGCCAGAATCACAGCTCCCGCACCACGTGCACGGTGTGCACCGCCGCCAGCGCGGCCGTTTCGGTGCGCAGCCGCGAAGCGCCCAGCGTCACGGGCCGGATGCCGCGCTGCCGGGCCAGCTCGATTTCCTGGGGCGTAAAGTCGCCTTCGGGGCCGATAAGCACGCAGCAGCCGGCGCCTTGGGCCGCTACGTGGGATAAAGCTGTCCGCTCACCTTCTTCCAGGTGGGCAATAAACGTGGTGGTGGGCTCAACAGTAGGCACAAAGCTGGCGAAGTCGGTCAGCTCATCCAGCTGGGGCAGCCAGGCCTGGCCCGACTGCTTCAGGGCGCTGACGGCAATTTTTTCCAGGCGCTCCAGCTTCAGCTCCCGCCGCTCCGAGCGGCTGCCGCGCAGGAACGTAATCCGGTCAACCCCGATTTCCACGGCCTTTTCGACCAGCCACTCCATCCGGTCCAGGTTTTTGGTGGGCGCCACGGCTACGTGCACAAAATACGCGCGGCGCTTAACCTCCTCCTGACTAATTACGCGCAGCTGGCAGCGTTTGGGGTTGGCGTCGGCTACTTCGGCCTGAAAGATGCCACCCCGCCCGTTTACCAGCACGACAGCGTCGCCGACCCCCAGGCGCAGCACCCGCACGGCGTGCTTGCTTTCGTCTTCGGGCAGGGTATAGGTCGGGCCGTTGAGGTCGGGGGCGTAGAAGGTGTGGGGCATGGCGCAAAAGTAGGGCTTCCGGGGTTGGGAAGCGCGTAAAACGGGTGTGCCGTGGCCGACGAAGCTCAGCAGCAGAATTTTTTCTGCATCCAAGCCCGGTCCGGGTCGTAGAAGTAAGCTCCCCAACCACAACTTCTACTTTCTCCGATTATGGCCACCAAACTCAAAAAACTATCCAAGCAGGTACTTGTCATCACCGGCGCGTCCTCGGGCATCGGGCTCGTCACGGCCCGCATGGCGGCCGAAAAAGGCGCGAAGCTCGTGCTGGCCGCCCGCAGTGAAAACGCCCTGCGCCAGCTCTGCGACGAAATCAACGACGCCGGCGGCCACGCCACCTACGTGGTAGCCGACGTGAGCAACCAGGACGACGTGCGCCGCGTGGCCCAGGCCGCCCAGGCCGAGTTCGGCGGCTTCGACACCTGGATTAACGACGCGGGTGTGTCGATCTACGGCAAGCTGGAGGATATTCCGGTGGAAGACATGCGCAAATTGTTCGATACCAACGTCTGGGGCCTGATTTACGGCTCAATGGAAGCCGTGAAGCACCTCAAGCAGCGCGGCGGGGCCATCATCAACGTCGGCAGCATCCTGTCGGAAAGCACGGCCATTCTGCAAACCATTTACTCGGCCAGCAAGCACGCCGTGAAAGGCTTCACCGACGGCCTGCGCATGGAGCTGGAAATGGACGAGGCCCCGGTAGTCGTCACCCTGATCAAGCCCGCCGCCATCGACACACCCTATCCGCTGCACGCCAAAAACTACATGGAGCGCGAGGCCCAGCACGCCCCGCCCGCCTACGCCCCCGAAACCGTGGCCCGCGCTATTCTGCACTGCTGCGAGGTGCCCGAGCGCGAAATCACCGTGGGCGGCGGCGGCCGGGCCATGGTGGGTATGGCGCACCTGGCTCCGCGTCTGCTCGATAAGTTTATGGAAAACGTGTTTGCCAAGCAGGAAAAAGCCGACTACGCCCCGCGCCCCCTCCACCAGAACGGCCTCGACCACGCCGCTGGCCGCCTCGAGGAGCGCGGCAACTACCCCGGCCACACCCGGGAAACCAGCCTCTACACTACCGCCACCATTCACCCGCTGGTAACGGCCGCCGTGGCCGGGGCCGTAGGGCTAGGAGTAGCGGCTCTGGTGCGCAAATCCAAAAACGGCACCACTACCACCGCCGCCGCCGATTCTGCCGTGACGGAGGCCAACAGCGCCCAGTGGGTGGAGTAGCCCAGCTGGTCGAATAAACAGAAAGCCCCGCTGGCAGCTGCCAGCGGGGCTTTCTGTTTGGGGTAGGACCAAAGCTTAAGCCGTTACCTCGGCTACTTTGGGTGCGCCGGCCAGGATTTCCTCGTTGGCGAAGTCGGCGTATTTCTGGAAGTTGTTGACAAACTTATCGGCCAGGGCGGCGGCGGTTTTGTCGTAGGCTTCCTTGTCCGACCAGGTGTTGCGCGGGTCCAGAATGTCGGTGGGCACGCCGGGCACGGCGGCGGGCACTTCCACCCCAAAGATGGGGTGCTTGGTGAAGGTCACGTCGTGCAGCTCGCCGTTCAGGGCGGCCGTAATCATGGCCCGGGTGTAGCCCAGCTTCATGCGCGAGCCCACGCCGTAGGAGCCGCCCGTCCAGCCCGTGTTGATCAGCCACACGTTCACGTCGGGGTTCTCGTCCATTTTCTGGCCCAGCATCTCGGCGTACTTGGTCGGGTGCAGGGGCAGGAACACGGCGCCGAAGCAGGCCGAGAAAGTGGTCTGGGGCTCAGTAACACCCATTTCGGTGCCCGCTACCTTGGCCGTGTAGCCACTCATGAAGTGGTACATGGCGTGGCTCTTGTCGAGCTTGCTGATGGGAGGCAGCACGCCAAACGCATCGGCCGTCAGGAAGAAGATGTTCTTGGGAGCATCGGCTACCGAGGGCTCAATGGCGTTGTCGATGTAGCTGATAGGGTAGGCCGTGCGCGTGTTTTCCGTTACGCTCTTGTTGGCGTAGTCTACCGTGTGGGTGCCGGGTATAAAGCGGGTATTCTCCACGATGGAGCCGAACTTAATGGCGTCCCAGATCTGGGGCTCCTTCTCGCGGCTCAGGTCGATAACCTTGGCGTAGCAGCCGCCCTCGAAGTTGAAGATGCCCGCGTCGGGCGTCCAGCCGTGCTCGTCGTCGCCGATCAGGCCGCGGTTCGGGTCGGCCGACAGCGTCGTTTTGCCCGTGCCCGAGAGGCCGAAGAAGACGGCCGTGTCGCCGTCCTTGCCCACGTTGGCCGAGCAGTGCATGCTCAGGGTGTTGTGCTCGTAGGGCAGCAGGTAGTTGAGCACCCCAAAAATGCCTTTCTTCATCTCGCCGGCGTAGCCCGTGCCGCCAATCAGAATCATCTTCTTGGTGAAGTTCAGAATGGCGAAGTTGGCTTGCCGGGTGCCATCCACGGCGGGGTCGGCCTCGAAGCCGGGGGCGCAGATGATGGTAAAGTCGGGCAGCCATGACGTGTCAGCGCCTTCCGCGGGGCGCAGGAACATGTTGTAGCAGAACAGGTTGTGCCAGGCCAGCTCGTTCACCACGCGCAGCTTCAGCTGGTAGTCGGGGTTGGCGCCGGCGTAGGCTTCGCGCACGTACAGCTCCTTATCGGCCAGGTACTGCACCATTTTGGTGTGCAGCTGGTCAAACTTGTCGGCGTCGAAGGGGATGTTGATGTCGCCCCACCATACGGAGTCGGCCGTGTTGGCGTCCTTCACCACGAAACGGTCTTTGGGCGAGCGGCCGGTGAACTTGCCGGTGTCGGCCATCAGGGCACCGGTGTCGGTGAGCGTGCCTTCACCCCGGCGCAGGGCGTGCTCAACAAGCTCGGCCGGCGTCAGATTGAGGTGTACTTCGCCGGTTTGGGAGAAACCGAGTGGCTGCAAACGATTGCGGAGAGAAGTGGTAGCGGCAGTGTCCATCATGGGGCCGAAAACGGGGTGAAAATGGGTGGGAGATGGGGGAATCGCAGGACAAAAATAGACAAAAAACTGATGCTGACGCTTACAGTTGTTAGTTAAACAGAAAATTTAGCGAATATTCGCTATGCCAACAAGTCTATAGGCCCTGAAAAGCCCCCTACGGTTCGCAATTGCGAAAGTTTTGTAGCTTTACCAACGCCCGTCCGGCAGTTGCCGGCGGGTCTTTCTTTCTCCCCTCACCTTTATTTCCCTTTCATGCAAACAGCCTCCGCCGTACGCGAGCAACCTACTATGCCCGCGTCGACTGGTCATCCCAAGGGCCTGTATGTGCTCTTCGCTACCGAAATGTGGGAGCGTTTCAGCTATTACGGCATGCGCGCCCTGTTGTCGCTCTACATGATCAAGGCCCTCCTGATGAACAAGGAGATGTCCTCGCTCATCTACGGCAACTATACCAGCCTTGTGTACCTCACGCCGCTGCTGGGTGGCTACGTCGCCGACCGTTACTGGGGCAACCGCCGCTCGATTCTGGTGGGGGGGCTGCTGATGGCGGCCGGGCAGTTCTGCTTGTTTTTCAGCGCCTCCATGTTTCAGACGGGCCAGACGGCGGTGCCTTCCTCCCAGCTGCTGCTGTTCTTCCTGGGCCTGGGCTGCCTGATCTTTGGCAACGGCTTCTTTAAGCCCAATATCTCCTCGATGGTTGGTTCGCTCTATCCCAAGGGCGATTCGCGCATTGACGCGGCCTACACCATCTTCTACATGGGCATCAACCTGGGCGCGTTTTTCTCGCCCCTGGTCTGCGGCACGCTCGGCGACACGGGCAACCCGGCCGACTTCAAGTGGGGCTTCCTGGCGGCCGGTATCGGCATGCTCGTGGGTAGCCTCACCTTTGAGCTGCTGAAAAGCAAGTACGTCGTAACGGCCGAAGGTGCCCCGCTGGGCGCCAAGCCCGAGCGCACGGTGGAAGCCTCCCCGGTCGTGCCCGTGCAGACCGACGGCCCCGTCCGCTCCGAAACCATTGCCCAGCCCGCCAAGAGCTTCGCCAGCAAGCTGCCCATGCTCATTGGCCTGTTTGCGGTAGTATACGCCGCCATTGCCTGGCTGATGGACCGCGACTGGATTGGCGCGCTGGTGTTCTCGGCCATGATTGTGGCTCCCATTACCATCCTGACCGACCCCACGCTTACGGCCCGCGAGAAGCAGAAGATCTACGTGATTTTCATTCTGAGCTTCTTCGTAATCTTCTTCTGGGGCACGTTCGAGCAGGCCGGCGCCTCGCTGACCTTCTTCGCCGACGAGCAAACCGACCGGCAGCTGGGCGCGTACACCGTGCCGGCTTCGTATTTCCAGTCGGCCAATGCGTTGTTTATCATCGTGTTTGCCCCCATCTTCGCCGTGCTCTGGACCTGGATGGGCAAGCGGGGTACCGAGCCTTCTTCGCCCCTGAAAATGGCTATCAGCCTGATGCTGATGGCCGTGGGTTACCTCATCATTGCCTTCGGGGTGAAGGGCGTGGACGCCAGCACCAAGGTGAGCATGTTCTGGCTGATTACGATGTACCTGGTGCACACCTTCGCCGAGCTGTGCTTGTCGCCCATTGGTCTGGCCCTGGTAAACAAGCTGGCTCCGGCCCGCTTTGCTTCGCTGCTGATGGCCGTGTGGTTCCTGGCTACGGCGGCCGGCAACAAGCTGGCGGGTGTGCTGTCGGGCCTATATCCTCCCGGTCCCGGCGAATTTGCTAAAGCCTCCAAGGCTGGCATCAACCTGCCCGACATTCTGAACGGCACCTCCCAGGCCACGGCCGACGTCACGGCCAAGCTGACCGAGCTGGAGCTGACCTCGCACTGGCCCTCATTCCTGGGCTTCCAAATCACCAGCCTCTACGACTTCTTCCTGATTTTCGTCGGGCTGTCGGCCGTTGCTTCGCTTATCCTGTTCGTGCTCTACAAGCGTCTGAACACGATGATGGCCGAGCCGGTAGAGGCGTAGTACCTTCTATACCGATCTGTAAAAGCCCCGCTGGATTGTCCGGCGGGGCTTTTTCGTTGATCGGCTGTAACGCGCAGTTTCACTGGGCGAATCGTTGAACAAGGCGTAGGATGCCTGTATTGCGTAGCGCTGTGTGCGTCTATTGCTCATTTGCGGCCCAGCACCAGTCCGCCACCACGGCTCGCGAAGTGGAACTTCGCGTTACATGCAGCTGCTCGGACCAACAAAAAGCCCCGCCGAATAAATTCAGCGGGGCTTTTCTAATTGGTCCGAGCAGCTGGCTCGGGCGGGGCCGAATTACATCATGCCGCCCATGCCACCCATGCCGGCAGCACCACCGCCGTGGCCGTGGTCTTTGTCGGCTTCGGGCTCGTCCGAAATCACGCACTCGGTGGTCAGGAGCAGGCCGGCAATCGAGGCGGCATTTTCCAGGGCCAGGCGCGTTACCTTGGTGGGGTCGAGGATACCGGCCGCCATCAGGTTTTCGTACCGGTCTTCGCGGGCGTTGTAGCCGTAGTCGCCTTTGCCTTCGCGCACTTTCTGCACCACTACCGAGCCTTCGCCACCGGCGTTGGCCACGATGGTACGCAGGGGAGCCTCGATGGCCGTGCGGATGATGTTCACGCCGGTGCGCTCGTCACCATTGATGGTGTCAACGCCTTCCAGCGCGTCCAGGGCGCGCACCAGGGCAACACCGCCGCCGGGCACTACGCCTTCTTCCACGGCCGCACGGGTCGCGTGCAGGGCATCGTCGACGCGGTCCTTCTTCTCTTTCATCTCTACCTCCGTGGAAGCACCGATGTAGAGAATGGCCACGCCACCCGACAGCTTAGCCAGGCGCTCTTGGAGCTTCTCCTTGTCGTAGTCGGAAGTGGTGGTGCCGATCTGGGCTTTGATTTCGTTGATGCGGGCGGTGATGGTTTCCTTCTCGCCGCGACCATTGACAATCGTGGTGTTGTCTTTGTCAATGATGATCTTCTCGGCGGTGCCGAGGTACTCCAGCGTAGCGCTGTCGAGCTTGTAGCCGCGCTCTTCCGAAATAACGGTACCGCCAGTCAGCACGGCAATGTCTTCCAGCATGGCCTTGCGACGGTCGCCGAAGCCGGGCGCTTTCACGGCGGCAATCTTCAGCGAGCCGCGCAGCTTGTTGACTACCAGCGTGGCCAGGGCTTCGCCGTCTACATCTTCGGAGATGATAACCAGGGGCTTACCCGTCTGAACTACCTGCTCCAGGACGGGCAGCAGCTCCTTCATGGTGCTTACTTTCTTATCGTAGATGAGTACGAAAGGGTTGTCGAACTCGGCCTCCATTTTCTCCGGGTTGGTCACGAAGTAAGGGGAAAGGTAGCCCCGGTCGAACTGCATGCCTTCCACCGTTTTTACTTCGGTTTCCGTGCCGCGGGCTTCTTCCACGGTGATAACGCCTTCCTTGCCCACTTTGTCCATGGCGTCGGCAATCATCTGGCCGATTTCCATGTCGTTGTTGGCCGAAATAGCGCCCACCTGGGCAATTTCCGACGAGTTTTCAATCTTCTTGGACTGCGCCTTCAAGTTCTCCACCACGGCTTTCACCGCCTTGTCGATACCCCGCTTCAGGTCCATGGGGTTGGCACCGGCGGCTACGTTTTTCGAGCCGGCCGCGTAGATGGCCTGGGCCAGTACGGTGGCAGTAGTGGTACCATCACCGGCCTGGTCGGCGGTTTTGGAGGCTACTTCCTTCACCAGCTGGGCACCCATGTTCTCGATTGGGTCGCTCAGCTCAATTTCCTTGGCCACGGTGACGCCGTCCTTGGTGATGGTGGGGGCGCCGAATTTCTTGTCAATAACCACGTTGCGGCCTTTCGGGCCCAGGGTTACTTTCACGGCATTGGCCAGTTTGTCTACGCCGCGCTTCAGTTTGTCGCGGCCGTCGGTATCGAATTGGATGTTCTTAGCCATCGTATGTTAACAGAGAGGATGAATTCGGAAAGGAAAGGGTGATTTACAGGACGGCGAAAATGTCCGACTCGCGCATGATCAGGTAGTCCTGGCCATCCACGGTGATTTCCGTACCGGCGTATTTGCCATATAGCACCTGGTCGCCCACTTTCACCTGGGGCTGGATCAGCGTGCCGCTGTCGGCCACTTTGCCTTCGCCTACAGCCACTACTTCGCCACGCTGGGGCTTTTCTTTTGCTGTATCGGGGATGATGATGCCCGATTTGGTTTTTTCCTCAGCAGCAGCCGGTGCAATGATGACGCGGTCAGCCAGCGGTTTCATGCTTAGTGACATATTGTTCGTTTTGGTTGAATGGGTTGGTTGAAATGAACCTGTGCCCGCAGGCAACACTTCTTGTGCCAGCCTCCCAGAACCTGACAGAATGAACACGTTTTAGCGCTATTCTCAGTCAGGTTTTCACTGCTTCGTGCCCACGTGTCAGGGTATCGCGCAAAAAGTTGCTTCAGTCGGGAAGGAGTGGCGGCAACTGAATTCCTGGGAAAAACAAAAGCCGCTGGCTCCCCGAAAGGAACCAGCGGCTTGAAAAAACAGAGCTAAACTCAGGCTACTGAGCCGGTGTGGTGGCGGGCTGCTGAGCTGGAGCGGCGGCGGGAGCAGCGGCCGGAGCCGGAGCCGGAGCGCCGGGAGCGGCCGGGGCAGGCGTAGCCGGGGCCGTGGGCAGCTTGGCTTCCAGAGCGCGCTGCTGGTTGACGCTGCGAACCGGGCCGGCGGCGTCCGAGGTGCCATTCAGCACGTGGGTGCCCAGGGTCAGGACCATCATACCGATGGCAAAGCCCCAGGTGAGGCGCTCCAGCAAATCACCGGTCCGTTTTACGCCCATCAGGTTGGCCGCGCCGCCCGAGCCAAACTGGCTCGACAGTCCACCACCTTTGGGGTTTTGGGCCAGCACTACCAGCGCCAGCAGCAAGCATACGAAGAGAATCAGGCCAATGAGAGCGTAATACATTTACTCGGTAGATTTCAGTTGTTGAATTTGGTCGGCAAAATACGCCTTTTTTTCCGGCTGACGCACCATCAGCCGTTCATATATTTCAATTGCCTTGTGGAGCTTGCCCTGACGCACCATGATTTGGGCCAGGCTTTCGGAGGCCAGATCGGGCACGCCCTGGGTGCTGCGCACCGACAAATCGGTTTGCTCCTCGCCCGCGGCCGGCCGGGCGGCCGGGGTGCGCAGGCGGGGCTTGTTGCGCAAGAACTTGTTGATCAGGTCAAAGGACGAGGGGGCGGGCGGCGGCGCGGGCTGGTAGCGGGGGGGCTGCGCGTGCAGCAGGGCATCGGGGGCAAAGAACGTGGTACCGGGCAGGGCAATAGTAAGCTCGTCGGCCGCTTGCAGGCAGAAGCCCAGGCGGCTGCCGCCGCTGAGCGCGTAAGCCAGGAAGTCGTCGCCGCGGAAGCCGGCCGCGGCGGTTTCCGCGGCGGCAGTGGGAGCTTCGTCTTCCTGCGGCACCGGCAGCTCATACACTGCTCCGTGGGCCGGGTCGGGGAGGCCCAGGCCAAATTCAAACCGGGAAGACCCAGCCTCGGCCGGAGGGCGGATGGGCGGCGCAACCGGCGGCAGGATGTCTTCGTCGGCCGGCTCCGCAACCGGTTCCGCGGCAGGGAAGGTGGCCGCTACCGGCTCCAGATTTTCGGCGGGTACAGAAGAATCTTCGGGCAGTAGCTCGTCAGCAATAACCGCTTGATCAATAGGGGTATTTGCCGTGTCGGGCTCAAGTAGTTCCGAGCTGGAAGCGGCGTCCGTTACAGCTTCCGGCCCGGGCGTGTTTTCCGCCGGCTCCTGCTCTGCGGCGGAAGCTTCGGCTTCCTGCTCCGGAATAGCTGCCAGGATGGTAGCTTCCGGCGCGGCGGCCGGCGCCAAGACTTCAGTTGAAGCCTCAGGTGTGCGTTCCAGCGCTGTTTCTTCTAGAGCTTCCGGCTGCTGTTCGGCGGTGGGCAACTCCTCCTGAATCGGCGCCTCAGACGGCTCCGCTACCTCGATCTGCTCGGGGGTGGGTATTTCCTCTGAAGCGACAAGCGAAACGCTGTCGGCGGCGGCTGGGGCCGGAGCTACTTCCGCCGCTGCGGCTTCCGGAGCCGCAACCTCTTCTTCGGCAGGTTCTGCCGGCGCCACAGCTACGAAGGTAGCTTCCGGGCCCAGGGCGGGCGTTTCATCCCCGGGAGCGACCGGGGCCGGGGCCGCAAACTGCTCGGTAGTACTGAAGGCCGGCTGCTCGATCAGCTGGCGCAGCAACTGGCGGTCGGTGGCGTAGGTGGCGGCCCGGCGCAGGCGCTGGCCGGCCAGCATGCTGCCCTGATCGTGGGCGGCCTTGGCCAGCAGCACGTGGGCCGTCTGGCAGTAGGGAAAGGCCGCCGCCAGCTGCTCCAACTCCCGGATTTCGGTTTCCGAAATGGCGCTTACATGATCAAGAATGTGCAACAGCGACGCGCGGGTCATAGACGGAAACGGTAAGGGGAAAAAGTGACCGGCCGGGCCACCCCGGGCGCGCTCCTAATGCTACGGAACGGCTTACGGGGCGGCAAAAGTGCATCAAATTACGCAGGAAACCCACGCTAACCGGGAAAACAGCCGCTTTTCCGGCCGCCGCCTACCAGTTGGCTACCGACTTGTTGAAGGCGTCGGTGATGATGTTGAGCATGATGCGCCGCAGGGCCACGGGGTCGTTGTTGATGCGGGCAATATCCTGGGTGGCGGGAAAGTCGCCGTAGCTCTGGAAGGTTTGCTCGAAATCCTGCTTGGGGTCCTGGGTGTTGGTGTAGCGCACCCGCACCTGAATGGTCAGGCGGTTGACGCCGGCCTGGTCGACACCGTTCTGGCTTTGAATAGCGGCGGGGGCAAAGTCGTAGGCTACGATCTGGCCCTCGAACTGCAGGTCGCCGTTGCGGGGCACCAGCTTGAGGGTAGTATTACGCTGAAAATAGTCCTTGAACTCCTCAGTGAAGCGCTGAGCCAGAAAGGACGGGCCGTTGCTGGCCGTGTTCTGAAACGTCTGGATGGAAATGGTTTTCACCGCCGGATCGAGGCTGGTGCCGGTGAAGGAATACACGCTGCACCCGCTAAACAGCGGCAGCAGGGCCAGCAGCACCAGCCAGGCGGCCAGTTTCCTATAGTTGCTCCAGGTCATATTGCTTCAGCTTGCGGTAGAGGGTGCGCTCCGAAATGCCCAGGTCGTGGGCGGCGTATTTGCGCTTGTTGTGGTGCTTTTTGAGGGCCTTCATAATCATTTCCTTTTCCTTGGCCTCCAGGGAAAGGGTTTCCTCTTCCGTCTCGTGCGGAATGTCTTCCACCCGTTGCGGCTCGTCTTCGTAGGTGGCGGCGTCTTCCACCGTTATTTCCGGTCGCGGGTTGATGAAGTACTCCGTCGCGCCGCCGTCGGTGGGGCCAGAACGGGCCAGGCGGCTGTTTTCGTATACCGGGGCCACGTTCAGGTTGTTGAACAGGTGGCTGTTCTGGCGCAGCAGCTCCTGGGCTTCGGCGGGGCGCTGCCCGGCGGCCATTTCCAGCACCAGCTTTTTGAGGTCGGTCATGTCGCGGCGCATGTCGAAGAGCACCTTGTAGAGCAGGTCGCGCTCGGAGTAGCCGTTGGCTTCGGCTCCCGCGCCGGAGGCGCTCAGCAGCATGGGCAGGCGGCTGCTCTGCTCGGCGGGCAAATACTGGCGCAGGCGGGCATTGTCCACGTCCCGCTCGGTTTCCAGCACCGACATCTGCTCGGCCACGTTCTTGAGCTGGCGGATGTTGCCGGGGAAGCTGAAGCGCTGCAACTCCGTCACGGCCTCCGGGCTCAGGGCAATGGGCTTGACGCGGTACCGCTCGGCAAAATCAGTAGCGAACTTGCGGAACAGTAGGTAGATATCGTCGCCCCGCTCCCGCAGCGGTGGAACCGTAATCGGCACGGTGTTGAGGCGGTAGTAGAGGTCTTCCCGGAATTTGCCCTCGCGCACGGCGTCGAGCAGGTTCACGTTGGTAGCAGCCACCACGCGCACGTCGGTCTTCTGCACTTTGCTGGAGCCCACGCGGATAAACTCGCCGTTTTCGAGCACGCGCAAGAGGCGGGCCTGGGTGCCGAGCGGCATTTCCCCGATTTCGTCGAGGAAGATCGTGCCGCCGTTGGTCACTTCGAAATAGCCTTTGCGGGCCTCCTGGGCGCCGGTAAACGAACCTTTCTCGTGGCCAAACAGCTCGGAGTCAATCGTGCCCTCAGGAATGGCCCCGCAGTTGATGGCAATGAACTGCCCGTGCTTGCGCGGCGAGAGGGCGTGGATGATCTTGGAAAAGGATTCCTTCCCCGAGCCGCTTTCCCCGGTGATGAGCACCGTCATATCGGTGGGCGCGACCTGGGCCGCCACCTGAATGGCGTAGTTCAAGGCCGGCGCATTGCCGATAATGCCGAAGCGTTGCTTGATGGATTGTATTTCGGAAGGTGTCAAGGTCGGAAGTAGGTTTTTCGGGAGGAAGACGAAATAGAGAATGAATTACTCTATAACTATAGCATTGTAGGACCAAGCGACTAACGGCCGGCAAAGAAGTTGTCAAACTGCCTTTGCTTGCTGAAACCACCATTGCTCTTCAAAAACAGAGTTTCCGGCTCGTATTCATCAACGATGCCCGTGATGGTCTAGTCTTTAAAAATGAGGCTTGGCTTTTTATAAAAGAGGTAAGTTTTCAAGGAGACATGGTCTTCTTCAGCATCCCTAAAAAGCCGCTCAATCTCATTCTGATCAAAAACGACGCTCAAAAAGAGTTGCAGTTCCTGCAAAGTCGTGCGCAGTTTCTCCTCGATAAATAGGATCTGATAAGGCTCTACAATTTGGTAGGGCTTGCTACGCATGAACCAACCAAAAACCAACTAGACAATGTCGCCCAACAAGGCCGCGCCGGTGGTGCTCGTCACCAGCACGTTCACGTAGTCGCCTTTCTGGGCGGTGCCTTTGGGGAAGATGACCACCTGATTCTGGCTGTTGCGGCCGCTGAGCTGCTCTTCCGACCGTTTGGAGCGGCCCTCGACCAGCACGCGGTGCACGCGGCCGACCATGCGGGCGTAGCGGGCCCGGGCGTGGAGCTGCTGCCGGTCGATGACTTCCTGCAGGCGGCGCTTTTTCACCTCCAGCGGAATGTCGTCGGCCAGCTTACGGGCGGCCAGCGTGCCGGGGCGCTCGGAGTAGAAGAAGTTGTAGCCCATGTCGTACTGCACGAAGTCGATCAGGCTCAGGGTTTCCTGGTGCTCCTCCTCGGTTTCGGAGCAGAAACCCGAAATCATGTCGGTGCTGATGGCGCAGTCCTCGCCCAGAATGCGGCGGATGGCCTGCACGCGCTCCTCGTACCAGGGCCGGTCGTAGGTGCGGTTCATGAGCTTGAGCACCCGGGAGTTGCCGCTCTGGGCGGGCAAATGGATGTACTTGCAGATGTTCTCGTACTTGCCCATCGTATGCAGCACCTCGTCGGTGATGTCCTTGGGGTGGGACGTGGAGAAGCGCACCCGCAGCTCGGGGCTGATCAGGGCCACGCGCTCCAGCAGCTGGGCGAAGTTGACGAACTCCTGCCCGTCTTCGGAAGTCCATTTGTAGGAGTCCACGTTCTGGCCGAGCAGGGTCACTTCCTTGTAGCCCTGGCTGACCAGGTCGCGGCACTCCTGCACAATGCTGTGCGCGTCGCGGCTGCGCTCCCGGCCCCGGGTGAAGGGCACCACGCAGAACGAGCACATATTGTCGCAGCCGCGCATGATGCTCACAAAGGCGGTGATGCCGTTGGAGTTGAGGCGCACGGGCGTAATGTCGGCGTAGGTTTCGTCGCGCGAGAGCAGCACGTTCACGGCTTTCTGCCCACCGTCTACTTCGCGGATCAGGTTGGGCAGGTCGCGGTAGGCGTCGGGGCCCACGACGAGGTCGACGAGCTTTTCCTCCTCCAAAAACTTGCTTTTCAGGCGCTCGGCCATGCAGCCCAGCACGCCCACCAGTAGGCCGGGGTTGCGCTTTTTGTGGCTGTTGATCTGGGAGA
Source organism: Hymenobacter aquaticus (assembly GCF_004765605.1). Classification (NCBI taxonomy): domain Bacteria; kingdom Pseudomonadati; phylum Bacteroidota; class Cytophagia; order Cytophagales; family Hymenobacteraceae; genus Hymenobacter; species Hymenobacter aquaticus. The sequence goes on from NZ_SRLC01000001.1 coordinate 692,961, forward strand.
GGCGCATGCGCACGGTCTGCTCGGCCTTCTCGCGGATGGAGCAGGTGTTGAGCAGCACCAAATCGGCGTCGGCGAGCTGCTCGGTGGTATCAAAGCCTTCCTCGAAGAGGATGGAGGAGACGATTTCGGAGTCGGAGAAATTCATCTGGCAGCCGTAGCTCTCGATGTAGAGCTTGCGCTGCCGGCCGGTGCGGGTGGCCGGGCTGACGCGCACATCCTGAGCCGGTTGGTGGTCGGCGGCGGCGGGTGCGGCGGGCGTATCCAGAAAGTCGAGGGTGAGCAGGGGCTGGGACATAGGTATCGTAAACACAGAAGGAGGGCAAAGGTAACGGTTTTTGCCCCAAAATGACAGAATGGCAGAGCTTCGTAATGTGCGAATGTGGGAAATGTGGGCAATGTGCTAAATGTCGTTCCATATCCTTGCGAGGAGATCCGACGAAGCAATGACGCATCTTCACATTCCCCACATTAAGCATTAGCACATCAGCACATTCCAACCCATTAGCACACTAAACCAAGCACCTCTCGCAGGTCCGTTACGGCGTGAAACTCCAGGCCTTCGAGCTTTTCGGGGTCGACGTGCTCGAAAATCCAGGTGGCGTGGAAGGGCACGTGCACGGCCCGGAAGCCGAGCTGGGCCACGGGCAGAATGTCGGACTTGAGCGAGTTGCCGATCATAAAAAACTCGCCGGGCAGGGCGTTGTAGCGAGTGAGCAGGCGTTGGTAGGTGGCCTCGTCCTTTTCGCTGACGATTTCCACGTAGTCGAAAAACTCGCCCAGGCCGGAGCGGGCCAGCTTGCTTTCCTGGTCGAACAGGTCGCCCTTGGTGAGCACCATCAGGCGGTGGCCGCGGCGGCGCAGCTCGGTGAGCACCTCCACTACGCCGGGCAGGGGCTCGATGGGGTAGCGCAGCAAATCCTTGCCCATGTCCAGAATCTGCTGAATTTCCAGGCCGGTTACTTTGCTGTCGGTGAGCTGAATGGCGGTTTCAATCATGGACAGCATAAAGGACTTGGCCCCGTAGCCGAAGAGCTTCATGTTCTGGCGCTGCACCTGGTTGAGCTGCTCGGTAATGCGGGCCGGGTCGGCGCAGTGGGCCAGGATTTCCAGCAGCCGGGCTTCCACCTGGTCGAAGTGGGGCTGGTTGGACCACAGGGTGTCGTCGGCGTCGAAGGCAATGAGGGAGGGAGCGGACATCGGGCAGCAAAGCAGAAAACGGGCGTGTAAGGCCACGCCGGCGGGTAAAGTTACCGAACTTGCCGCCCATGAAACAGCTGATTGACCTGCAAACCTGGAACCGGCGGGAGCATTTTGCCTTCTTCGGGGCCTTCGAAGAACCGTTTTTTGGCCTCGTAGCGCCGGTAGAATGCACCGGGGCCCAGGCCGAGGCCAAGCGCCGGGGCGTGTCATTTTTTCTGTATTACCTCTACCACGCCGTGCAGGCCGCCAACGAGGTGCCCGAGCTGCGTACTCGTATTGAAGACGGACAGGTGTATCAGTATGCGCGGGTGCACGCCTCGGCCACCCTGGGCCGCCCCGACCACACCTTCGCCTTTTCCTTTATCGAGCAAAACGATGACCTGGCGGGCTTCGTGGCGGCGGCCACCGCCGAAATGGAGGCCGTGCAGAACAGCTCCGGTCTGCGCCTGAGCCCCACCACCGCCCGCGTCGACGTGCTGCACTGCTCGGCCATCCCGTGGGTGCGCTTCACCGGCCTGACCCACGCCCGCAGCTTCGCCCACCCCGACAGCTGCCCCAAGATTTCCTTTAGCCAGCTCTACGAGGAACACGGCCGCACGTATATGAACGTGGCCGTGAACGTGCACCACGCCCTGGCCGACGGCTACCACGTGGGCCAGTTCCTGCAAGCCTTCGAGCGGAGACTGGCGGTGAATGAGCGAATGAGTGAATGAGTGAGTTGATGTTCGGGCGGCGCTGGAAGCTCAGCGGCAGTAACCGGCAGCTTCTACTCGGGAGGCATTTTTGTAAATGATTAAATGCCTCCCGAGCAGCCGGGACGGGTTGCATGAATCGCAAAAGTGCCTTCCGAGTAGGCGGGGAGGGCTACACGAATAGCAAAAGTGCCTCCCGACTACTCAGCAGGGGCTTCACGGCTTCCAAAAGTGCTTCCCGAGTACTCAGGAGATACTACAGTATTTCCAAAAATGCTTCCCGAGTACTCGGGGCAGGCTTATCCAACTCTAAAAATGTCTCCCGAGTAAAAGCAGCGCCATTAGGGCGGATTGAACGGCAAACTCACTCATTCGCTCATTCACTCATTCACCGTGGCTCCCAGCACTTCCAGCATGGCCTGGGCTTTGAGCAGGCACTCGTCGTATTCGCGGTGCGGGTCGGAGTCGTAGGTGATGGCCGAGCCGACCTGGAAGCTGAGGTAGCCGGTGTCGGCGCGGTACTGCAGGCTGCGGATGACGACGTTGAAATCGAAGTCGCCGGAGGGTAGCACGTAGCCCAGGCTGCCGCTGTAGAGGCCCCGCTTGGTGCGCTCATACTGCTCGATGAGCTGCATAGCCCGGATTTTCGGCGCGCCGGTCATCGAGCCCATCGGAAACGTGGCGCGCAGGATGTCGACCAGCCCAATGCCCGGGCGCACCGTGGCCTGCACCGTGGAAATCATCTGCCAGACGTGGCGGAAGGGGTAAAGGCCGAACAGCTCGGGCACCTGCACCGTGCCGGTTTGGGCCACGCGGGCCAGGTCGTTGCGCACCAGGTCCACTATCATCAGGTTTTCGGCCTGCTCTTTCTCGTCGGCGCGCAGCCGCTGGCGTTGCCGCTCGTCGTCGGCCGGCGTGGCCCCGCGCCGGATGGTACCTTTGATGGGCTGGGAAATCAGCTGGCTACCGGTTTGCTGCAAGAACCGCTCGGGCGAGGCGCAGAGCAGGTACCGGTCGTGCCACTTGTAAAACCCGGCAAACGGGGTGGGCGAGGCCGCCAGCAGCCGCAGAAACGTGCCGACCGGCTCCAGCTTCACTGCTTCGGCGTAGAACTCCTGGCACAGGTTCAGCTCGTACACTTCCCCATCGAGAATATCTTCCCGCACGGCTTCCACCGCCGCCAGATAGTTGTTTTTCGGCAACCGGGGCCGCACGGTGGCCACGCCGGGCCCGGCAGCCGGGGGCACGGCCGGGGCCAGAATAGCCGCCAGCACATCCGTGGTATTGCCGTGAATTTCTAGGCCTTCCGCGGTCCAGCAGAGCCAGGTTTCGGGGGTGAAAAAGTGCAGGGCCGGCCACTGTAGCCCATCGAAATGCCCGCTGGTTAGGGCCTCGACTTCGTTTTTGACGTCGTAAGTCACGAAGCCGCAGCGGGGGCCGCCGGCAGGCCGGGCCAGCCAGGTTTCCAGCCCGGCCAGGGTGGTTGGGGCGGCATCCGGGGCGTTGGTGACGGCCAGCAGCGGCTGAAAGGGACCGTGGGGGTATTCGGCGCCGTTGGGCTCGTAGTAGGCACAGCAGGCGTACTGCGCGGCCCAGTGCAGGGCGCGGGCCCGAAACTCGGCCGCCGGGCAGGGCAGCGCCGCGTACGGAACCAGGTGCGGCGGGCCCGGCGTAGGATGCGGATTGGTCACCACGTTCAATGCTTTTCCTCTTCTCTTGACTAACTAAAAACGAACAACAACCAAGAACTACCGCGGCAGCCCCGCCAGGGCCACTTTGGCTTTGGCGTCGGTGCTGTTCTTGTACTCGTGCTTGGGCGAATCCAGGGCTTTCTGGAAGTAGAGCCGGGCCATGTTCAGCTGCCCGTCGGCTTGGCAGAGGTAGCCCATCTGCAGCGCCGACTGCGGCCCGAAGTAGTAAGGGGCCTTGCCGGCCAGGGCAATGGTGCGGGTGTAATACAGGCGGGCCGAGTCGAGGCGGCCCAGGCCCTGGTAGGCCCGGGCCCGGCGGTAGGGTTCCTCCAGCTGGTCGCGCAGCAGCCCGCCGGCGGCCGTAAAGCCCCGTAGCGTGGCCAGGGCCGGCCGGTAGTAGCCGCCGTCAATCTGCAGGCGGGCCCGGGTGAGGGTGCGGTTCAGCGGCAGCTTGTCCTCGAAGAACCGCTGGGCGTAGGCGTCTTCCTCCACCACGGTGCGGCTGCCGATACCGATTTGCTGGCGGTACCGCTCGGCCGCCTGCTGGTCGCCGCTGAGCCAGGCGGCCAAATAGAGCTTGAAGGCCGCGTCCTTGCGGTAGTGCACGCCCGGGTAGTCCTGCAAAAACTGCTGATTGGCTTGCCGCGACGCCGCGTACTGCCCCCGGTAGAGCAGCAAATCGGCGGCCATGTGGTGCAGGTAGGGCACCGCCAGGTAGCCCGGGCCGGTGGGGCGGCTGCGGTAGGCGGCCAGGGCCGCATCGGTGCGGTGCAGACGCTTGTTGAGGCTGAGCAGCAGGTAGGAGTAGAGCAGGTTGTCGGGCTGCTGAGCGGCCAGCTGCTGCATGAGCTGGGCCGCCTGCTCGCCCTGCTTGTAGTAGGTTTCCTGCACCAGGGCCAGAATAATGCGGGCTTCGGGCTGAAAGTCGTTGGGGCTCTGGGCGGCCCGGCGCAGGTTTTGCACCCCGGCGTCTACGCTGCCCGGCAGCCCCAGCAGCTTCAAAAACCATCGGTAGCCCTCGGGTACGGAGCCAATCATGAACTGACACATGCCCAGGGTTTTGCGGGCCGGCAAAAAATCCGGGTAGCGCTTCACTACGGCCTGCATCTGCTGGTAGGCCTGCCGCAAGCTCCAGGCGCCCTGAATTTCGTGCTGGTACGTCACCTGGGCCGCCGCCTGGTGCAGCCTGATTTCGGCCCGGGCGTAGTCGCGCAAAGGCCCCGCCTCCCGGGACTTTTCCAGCAAGGCCAGGCGCCGGTCCTGGGCTGCCACCACGGCCTCGTAGCGGCTGGCGTCCTGGCGGATCATCAGCTCGGTGAAGTCGATGCAGTCGGCCACGAGCAGGGTGCCGGCCCCGGCGGGCCCGCGCCGGGCTTCTTCCCGGAGCAGCTGCCGGGCCGGCTCCACGCGTAGCTTCAGCAGCTCGGCGTAGGCCCGCCGCGCCCCCGGCGACAGGCTACCCGGCGGCGGCGGCGCGGTTTCCGGGGCCTGGGTGGTAGCCGTATCGTGCTGGGGGGGGCGGGCGGCCGTGGTCAGGAGCGCGAGCAGCAGCCCCAGCAGCAGCCGGAGTCCGGAAGGAAAACGCGCAGGAGGCAGAACAGGAGCCACGGAAAAAGCGGAGCAATAAAAAAGGAACGACTGCGAGGCCGTTCCTTTTTTGGGTGCGTTCGAAAAAGAAGCGCGGAAATTAAGCCGGCTGCTTCACGTCTACGTCGGCCAGAACCCGGCCGCAGTGCTCACACACGATGATTTTCTTGTGCGAGATGATGTCGGCCTGGCGCTGGGGCGGTACCGTGTTGAAGCAGCCGCCGCAGGCGTCGCGCTTCACCATCACCACGGCCAGCCCGTTGCGCACGTTGCCGCGGATACGGGTGTAGGCCGTCAGCAGGCGCTCCTCGATGGGCTTTACGGCCTCCTCGCGCTCCTCAAGCAGCTTTTTCTCGTCGGCTTCGCTTTCGCCCACGATGGTTTGCAACTCGGTGTTCTTGTTGGTCAAGTCTTTCTTGCGCTCTTCCAGGCGCTGCTTGGTACCGGCGATGTCGGTATTCTTCAGCTCAATCTGGTACTGGGCTTCCTTGATTTTCTTTTCCGAAATCTGGATTTCCAGGCGCTGCAGCTCGATTTCCTTGGCAATGGCCTCGTACTCCCGGTTGTTGCGCACGTTTTGCTGCTGGTCCTCATACTTCTTGATGAGGCCATCGGCGTCTTTGGCGTTCTGCTTGCGCTGCTTGATCTGGTCGTTCAGGGCCTGAATTTCCTCGTCAAACTTGCTTACGCGCACCTCGTAACCGGCAATTTCGTCTTCCAGGTCGCGCACTTCTTCGGGCAGGTCGCCACGGACGCGCCGGATTTCGTCGAGCTGCGAGTCGAGGCGCTGCAGGTTCAGAAGGGCTTCCAGCTTACTGGCAACGGTGGTTTCCGTGGAAGGATTAGAAATCATAACGGACAGGGTTGGTGAGGGTCTCAGCAATTAAGACCGCAAAAGTACTTTTAAAGTTGGCCGTAAGCAAATCCCGGAAGATTTCCCCGGTAAATTGCTCACTTTCGAAGTGGCCCACGTCGCAGAGCAGTAGCTGGCCCTCGGCCCCGAAGTACTCGTGGTACTTCAAATCGCCGGTGACGTAGGCGTCGGCCCCGGCCCGGCGGGCATTGCCGATCAGGAAGCTGCCCGCCCCGCCGCAGAGCGCCACGCGCTTAATCGGCCGGTCAAACTCGGTGTGCTTGACCACGGGCACGCCCAGGGCCGAGCGCAGCAGCCGGCGGAACTCGGTCGGCGACAGGGCCTCGGGCAGTTCCCCAATCATGCCCGAGCCCACGTCCTGGTGCGCGTTTTCCAGCTTCACCAGCTCGTAGGCCACTTCTTCGTAGGGGTGAGCCGCCCGCAAAGCCCGCAGCGCGGCCCCGTGCCGGTGCAGGGGCAGCAATACTTCCACGCGGTCCTCCCGCACTTGTTCGGGCTGCTCCTGGGTGCCAATAAACGGGTTGGTGCCCGCGCCGGGCGTAAACGTGCCGGTGCCCTCTACCCGGAAGCTGCACTCGGAATAGGCCCCGACCTGGCCCGCGCCGGCCGCGTACAGCGCCTGCAGCACGGCCTCGGTGTGGGTGGTGGGCACGTAGGTAACCAGCTTGCCCAGGGTGCCGCTTTTGGGGTCCAGGATGCGCAGATTCTGCAGGCCCAGCTTTTCGCCCAGCTTGCGGTTGACGCCCGGCAGCACGTTGTCGAGGTTGGTGTGGGCGGCGTAAATGGCCACGTCGTTTTTGATGGCCTTAATCAGGGTCTGCTCCACTTCCGAGGCCCCGGTCAGGCGCTTGAGGGGGCGAAACACCACCGGATGATGGGCCACCACCACGTTGCAGCCCCGCCGCAGGGCTTCGTCGAGTACGGCCGGGGTGCAGTCCAGGGCAATGAGCACGCCCCGGACCTCGGCCTGCGGGTCGCCGCACTGCAGGCCGGCATTGTCGTAGGATTCCTGGTAGGCCAGGGGCGCCACGTGCTCCAGGAGGCGGGCGAGGTCAGCAACGGTAGGCATTTCTTATAGGAGGTTGAAGGGGGAAGTTGAATCGGGGCCCGGCGGAAGTGCCCGGCCGGCCGCAAATTGCGGCTTTGCCGGCAATTGTGCCCAGTATGTGCCCGGCGGCCTTCACGCAGCCCCGGCCACCAGGGCCCGGCATTCTTGCAGCACGGCCACGTAGTGCGCCACGTGCCGGGCTAGGTCGCGGCGCTTGTACTGCATCAGGTAGCGGGGGTGGTCGAGTACGTGAATCTGGTCGAACAAGCCCAGCGCCTCATTCAGCCGCAGCAGGTGCTGCCCGTTGCGGCGGCCCAGGCACACGGCCACCTTTCGCACCAGTCCCACTTCCAGTACCTGCTGATTTAATGAGGCTTGGATGTCGGGAGTTAAAGCGCCCGTGAGCTGCGGGGAATCGTAATAGTTGTAGTTGCGGCCGTGGCGCAGCAGCACCAGCGGGTAGAGGGAGCCCAGGAAAAAATCCTGGTAAAACAGCGTGGGCCCGCCCAGCGCGGCCACCACTTCGTAGATAAACTGGCTCGACAATTCCCGGTGCCGGGGCAACTCGTTGGCAATGCCGCAGTGGTCGGCCAAAGCCACCGGGTCGGTGAAGGCCACGCCGGTGCGGCCGTTGCCGAGGCGGCCGGGGTTGATGCCCAGCAGGGCAATCCGGGGCTGGTTGTCGGGGTAGTAGCGGCGGGCAAAGCGGGTAAGCAGCTCCCGGGGCCCGGTTTCCTGGTAGGGGCTCACGGCCACGACGTCGTCGGGCAGGGGAGCGGGGAGCGGAAAAGCCGTGAGGAACTGCAGCAGACGGTCGGCAAACGTGGACATGGCGAATCGGGTAATTCCTGGGCATACGCAGAAGCCCGGCCGTCGGCAATGCCGGCCCGCTGGCGCATATTATTTCGAACCTGAAGAAGTAGGCGTACTTTTGCGGCTCTGCGCCCCCGCTGCCCCGCCATGCCCCATCCACTCGCCTTTCTGCTGCTGCCCTTTGCCTGGCTTTACGCCGGCGTGCTGCACGTGCGCAACTGGCTCTACGACCGGGGCTTAAAGGAATCGGTGGCTTTTCCGGTGCCCGTCATCAGCGTGGGCAACCTGCGCGCGGGCGGCACCGGCAAAACGCCCCACGTGGCCTGGGTGGTGCGCCAGCTGCTGGCGGCCGGCCAGCAGCCCGCCATTCTGAGTCGGGGCTACGGCCGCCGCACCACCGGCTATGGCCGCGCCGATGCCACGGCCACGGCCGCTACCATCGGCGACGAGCCCCTGCAGCATTACCAGGATTTCGGGGGGCAGGTGCCGGTGGTGGTGTGCGAAAACCGCCGCGTGGGCCTGGAAACCCTGCTGCGCGAGGTGCCCGGTACCACGGCCGTGGTGCTCGACGACGCCTACCAGCACCGGCGCGTGCAACCCACCCTGAATATCCTGCTGACCGAGCAGCAGCGCCCTTTTTACCAGGATTACGTGCTGCCGGCCGGCCGCCTGCGCGAAAGCCGTGGCGGGGCCCGCCGGGCCGACGCGGTTATCGTCACGAAGTGTGACCCGGCGCTGAGCGGGGCCGGGCAGGCGGCCATTGCGGCCCGGGTGCGGCGCTACGCCCGGCCCGGGGTGCCGGTGCTGTTTTCGGCCTATGCCTACGGGGCGCCGGTGCCGGTAGGGGCCACGCCCGCGCCGCTGGACCCCGAAATCGTGCTGCTCACCGGCATTGCCCAGCCCGGCCCGCTGCGCGACTACCTCACCCAGGCCGGCTACCGGATTACCCACCACGCCGCCTTCGCCGACCACCACGCGTTTACCGCTGCCGATATTGCGGCCCTGGCCGGGCAATTACGGCCGGGGCAAAGCGTTTTTACCACGCAAAAGGACGCGGTGCGCCTGCTGGAACCCGCGCTGCGGGCGGCGGTAGCGCCGTTGCCGGTGTTTTACATTCCCATCCAGGTTCAGTTTCTGGCCGATGGCGCTGCCCAGGTGCAGCACTTGGTTTCTTCCCTATTTCAGCCCCACGCTGTTGTCTGATCTGCTCGTTCCGTTTCGTTTCGCCGGCTCCCTGCGCCGGTTCTTTTGGGGCCTGGTGCTGGCCTGCGGCCTGCTGCTGCCCCGCCTAAGCCCGGCCCAGGTGCTCGACGACTCGACCAAGGTGCTCTACGGGGCCAAAACTACCCGCGTGCTGCGCGAGGCCGATATTCTGCGGGAGCAGTATGAAGGCCGCCTCATCGATACGACCCTGACCAACCAGATGCAGGCCCGCTACTGGTTTCACGACAGCACCTTCCAGCAGGATCTGGGCAACGTGGGCACGGCCTCGCGCCGCCTGCTCTGGGAGCCCAACCTGGAGCTGGGGGCCCGGTTTGGCCGCAACGCCTTCGATAAGTACGTGCGCAACTCGGCCACCATTCCCTTCTACGATACCCGCTCGCCCTTTACCTTCTTCCGCTTTATTCAGAGCGGGGCCGGCGAGCAGGTGTTTGAGCTCTCGTACAGCCGCAGCCTGGGCAAAAACTTCAACGTGGGCCTGGCCTACGAGCGGTTTGCCTCCAACAAATCCCTGCAGGCCACCAGCCGCCGCGAAGGGCTGGCCGAGCACAGCAACGTGCTGCTGTTTGCGCGCTACCAAACCCAGAACGACCGGTACCACGCCCTGTTCAGCATCAATACGGCCCGGCACCGGGTGGCCGAGCAGGGCGGCATCCGCTACCAGCCCACTGATTCGCTGCGGCCCCGCGCCCTGTTTGAGTATGAGCTGGAACGCGTAAACCTGACCCAGGCCCTGAACGTGGACGACCGGGACGAAGTGCGCCTGACCCACACCTACCGCCTGCTGGGCAAGGGCCTCACCGCCTACCACATCTTCGACTGGAAGCGGCAATTCAATAAGTACAGCGACGAGCGGCTGGTAACGGACCCGCTGACCCGGCAGCTGCAGTTTTACCCCGATACGCTGCTCAGCTCCTCCCTGACCAACGACCGGGCCGAGTACCGGCAGCTGGAAAATACGGTGGGCCTGATGGGCCATACCCCCGCCGTGGAATACCGCCTCTACGGCCGCTACCGCGACGCCGACCTGCAGGCCAAAAGCTACTTTGGCCGGGCCCGTAACGTGCTGCCTACATACAGTATGCACTACGCCCAGCTGTTTGTGGGCGGCACGGCCAGCTTCCGCTACCGCAAGCTGATTGCCATGGAAGTAGCCGGGGAGCTGATGCCGGTTATCACCGTGAATGAAAGCAAAGGCAAGAGCGAGTACTGGGTGCGGGCCCTGGCGCGGCTGGGACCCGTAAGCGGAGAGTTTCTGAGCTCTTCCTATTCGCCGACGCTTACCCAGCAACGCTTCCTGGGCAACCACTATTCCTGGAACCACAGCGGCACCGACGATGCCAGCAACCCCCGCGCGTACCCCGCCCTAAACCCGGTGCAGTTCAAGAATACCCTGGTCAACCAGCTCACGGGGCGGGTGGCCCAGAAGCTGGGCCGGCACTACGTGGATGCTTCCGTCAGCACCGTTACCATCAGCGACTTAGTGTATTACAGCCAGGATTCGGTAGTTACTACCAATGGGGTGGAAAGCACGTTCCGCAAGGATGGTATTCCGCTGCAGCTGTCGGCCACGAAAGTGCTGCTCATTGGCTCCTTGCGCCACCGCTTCAACCTGGGCAAGTTCTTTTTCGACAACCAGGCCACCGCGACCAGCGGCGGCTCGGGCGAGGGGCTGCGCATTCCGGGGCTGGTGGCCAACGGCAAGGTGTACTACCAGAACTACCTGTTTAAAAAGGCCCTGTTCGGGCAGATTGGGGCCGAAGTATACTACCAGTCGCGCTTCAAGGGCTATAGCTACAGCCCCAGCACCCAGCAGTTCTACGTGCAAAACCACTTCATCAGCCGCAACTTCTCGGTGGCCGACGTATTTCTGATTACCGACATTAAGACGGTTTCGGTGTTTCTGAAAGTGGCCTACATCAATCAGGGCTTCTTCGACTTTGGCAACGGCTACTTCGCCTCGCCCTATTACACGGGCCTGCCCCGGCGCTTTCAGCTGGGCATCCGCTGGCAGTTTTTCGACTAATTCTCTTTTGCACAACGCCGCCCGGCGGGCGGAAACGCTATGGACGCATCCGAATCCAAGGAAAAAACCATCCTCAAGCTCAAGCTGAACACCGACCCGCGCTGGGTGGACGTTGCCAGCAAAAACATCGAGGATATTCTCGTCGACCACGCCTACTGCGAGCAGAAGGCGGCCAGCACCGGCATTTCGCTCATTGTCAAATACCCCGAGAAAACCCGCCTGGTGGACGAGCTGACCGCGCTGGTGGCTGAGGAGTGGGCCCACTTTGAGCGGGTGCTGCTGGAGCTGCGCAAGCGGGGTTTCGAGCTGGGCCCGCAGCGGCGCGATGAATACGTGGTGCAGCTCATGACCCACGTGCGCCGCGGCGACCACCGCGACCGGCAGCTGATGGACATGCTGCTGGTCAGCGCCTTAATCGAGGCCCGGAGCTGCGAGCGGTTCAAGCTGCTGTGGAAGCACATTCCGGACCCCGAGCTCAGCAAGTTCTACTACGAGCTGATGGTGTCGGAGGCCGCGCACTTCGTGAGCTACGTGGACCTGGCCAAGGAATACCGCGACCCGAAAGAAGTGGACGCCCGCCTGCAGGAACTGCTCAAAATTGAGGGCGACATCATCACCAACCTGCCCGTGCGCGACGATAGAATGCACTAAAGCATTCAAGATCAGGATTATTACCACAAAATGAAGCCCGGGGGTAGTGCTTTAGGGAAAGCGTCGTATTTTTCGGATCATGAAGACACTGTATACGCTAGCGCTATTCCTTTTCGTCGCCACCACCGCCCTGGGCCAGGCTACCGGCCCGGTGGTTGATTTCTGCGGTCAGCAGTACGAAGTGCCGGCCGGCGCCACGCTGGTCAGCCCCTACGAGGTGAGGGCCGACAAGTACGACCTGGTGCTGATGTACGTGAACTACCCCGAACTGCGCAACGGGGCGCCGGCCGAGTATACCAAGCAGCGCATGAAGAAGGTGAAGGGGAAGGACCTGCAGGAAATAGCCTGCTTTATTCAGGGCACACCTGCTAAAGCGTTTAAGTACCATTACGAGACGGAAAAAGGCCCCGTCTACGAACTGCTGGCCTACGGAGTAACGAAGGGACAGGCGACCATGATTCAGCTCACCCTGGACGTGGACCCCTACAACAACGTCGAAATTCCGGAGTTTGCCCGCCAGTTCGTGCACTTCGACAAGTAACCAAGAGCCTGGATTAAGCAGCAGTAGAAAGCCCCGCTTGCGCCGTGTTAGCGCAAGCGGGGCTTTCTACTGCCGGGCTCGGAGGCCAGGATCAGGCCCGGGGCAGGTCCGGGGTGCGGGAGTGCAGCAGGCCCGGCGGCACCGACAGCTCGCCCGTGTGCGGGTCGATGATGCCGTTGCGCTCCTCCTCGATGTTGGTGGCCTGGGTGTACACGTCGCCGGCAATGGGGCGGGCCCGCAGCTCCTGCTTGAACTGCCGGATCCGCTCGGTGCGCTCCTCACCGGCCTGGGGGCCGCCGTAGTCGGCAAAGCCGAAGCCGCCCCACTCGCTGACAATCAGTGGCTTTTGCCGGCGGTAGAAGAATGGGTCGCCGATGACCAGGGGGAAGGCGGCCACGCCCACCAGCTCCCCGGCCACGAGGCGGTCGAGTAGGTTGCGCCAGTGGGGCAGGTCGGGGGTGTAGAGGTGGGCCGTGAGCAGGTCCGACTTCAGCCGTCCTTCCGCCGAAATATGCTGCCACCCGTCGTTATCGACCACCAGAAACTGCGGGTGCTCGATCTGCATGAAGTGATACATATCGGTGATGTAGCGGCGCGTGTCGGGGTTGACGGCAATGTCCTGGCAGCCCCAGTCCTCGTTGTAAAGGCTCCAGATAACCACCGAGGGGTGCGACTCAATCAGGGCCAGCATGCGCAGCAGCTCTTCCTTGTGGTTTTGGCGGCTGCGCGGGCTGGAGGCGTGGGGGCTGGGCACTTCCACCCAGAGCAGCAACCCCAGCTCGTCGGCCAGGTTGTAGATGCGCGGGTCGACGCCGGCAATGTGCACCCGCACCAGGTTGCAGCCCAGCTGCTGCATGGCGTGCATGTGGCGCTGCATTTCCTCGTAGGTGGCCGTGCCGGGCTGGTAGAGGATGCCGTCGAGGTAGGTGGGCTCGTTGTTGAGGTACACGTGCCGGCCCCGCGACTCAATTTTGCGCAGGCCGAAGTGAGTTTCAATCTGGGCCGGGTAGCCCTCCGCGTCGATGAGCTGGGCGACGAGCTGGTAGAGGTTGGGCTCCTGCGGGGCCCAGAGCCGGGCTCCGGGCATCTCCAGCACCACGCGCTGCTGCTTCTGGCCGGCCTCGAGGCGCAGGGGAAAGTCGGAAGTGTAGAGCGGCGGCGTGCCGTTCTTGCGGCCCCGCTCGTACACTTGCAGCCGCAGCGTATACAGGCCCGGGTCGTGGATGCGGGTGGTGAGGTTGAAGCGCACCAGCTGGTCTTCCACCACGCTGTCGACGCCCACGCGGGAGCGGAGGCGGTTGCGCTCCACCATTTCCAGCCACACGCTGCGCACGGCCCCGGTGAAGGTCTGGTACCAGATGCCGCCGCGCTTGTAGATGTGCGACTCCTGCTTGCCCCGGGTGGTTTCCGCGTCCATCGTGTCGGCGATGCGCACGGTCAGGCGGTTGACCGAGTGCAGGTTTTCTTCCCGCAGCTCGTAGGAAAACGAGGTATACTCGCCGTAGTGCACGTCTTCGCCCTCGATGGTGCGCAGCTGCCGGCCGTTGAGCCACACCCGCGTCTCGTAGCCGCAGGCCCCGAACGTCAGCTGAAACATGGACCGCAGCAGGGGCTCCTCGATTTCGGGCAGGGTAAACTCCCGCTCGTACCAGGCCACTATCTTGTCTTGCCACGCGGAAGGCTGGGTCTGGCCCTTGGCCTGGGCCATGTGGGTTTCGATGGAGCCGGGCCACTGGGCGGAGTGCTCGTAGTGGTAGCCCAGGTGCCAGCCGTCGCGCAGGCCGCTGTCGTCGGGGTCGAGGGCGAACTTCCACTCCCCATCGAGCAGCACGTGGTTGTTGAGCCGCAGGACGGCCCGCGGCAGGGGGTTGGGCAGTTCCTCAATCGGCTTGGTTTCTTCCTGGCTGGCCGACAGGCCGTAGTTGATGTGCTCAAGGTTCATACGCGGGGCGTTAGTGAGGAAAAAGCCGGCCAGAAGCCGCGCCGGCCAAGGTAGCGTTCTATCCCAGGTGCTTACGGAGCTCAGGAGCAAAAAGGCTTGTTTCCGCCGCGGCCGCCGGAAAAATACTCGTCCGTAGCCGCTGCCTGGGTTGCCTGCGCCGTTCCCAATGAGGCACAAAAAAGCCCGACCGGAATCGGTCGGGCTACGGTGGCGGGCCGGGAGCCGGGCTTAGGTTTTCTGCTTTTTCTTCTTGGCCGCCGGAAACAGAATGTTGTTCAGAATCAGGCGGTAGCCGGGCGAATTGGGGTGCAGGGCCAGGTCGGTGGGCTCTTCCTCCACCAGGTGCTGGTAGTCTTCCGGGTCGTGGCCGCCGTAGAACGTCCAGGTACCCTTGCCCAGCGTGCCGTGCATGTAGCGCACTTCACCCGAGGCCTTGTTGTCGCCCATCACCACCACATCAGACTTGATGAGCTGCTTGCGGAAGGCCGTGGTCTGGCCCATAAAGCCCTTGATGGTCTTTTCGTGGTCCTGGGTCAGCATGGTGGGCACTGGGTCGTACTTGGCCGAGAAGGTGAAGAGCTGGAAATAGTCGTTGTCTTCGTACACGCCCCGCTCGCCGGGCTGCATGTCGATGTTGCTGTACTCGTACTGGTAGGGGTCGCGCACGATCTGGAAGTCCTTGAAGGCCAGGGTGCGGTTGAAGTTGAACTTGGATTGGGCCGTGGGGTCGGCCGGGTCGCCGTCGTACATGCTTTCCACCATGTCGAGGCCCAGGCCGGCCAGGGCAATGTCGTAGGTGTCGGTGGCCGAGCACATGGCAAACTGGAACCCACCGCCGGCAATAAACTCCTGCATCCGCGTCACCACGGCGCCTTTCATCTGGCTGACTTTGGCGAAGCCGTGGCGCTTGGCGGCGGCTTCGGCGTCGCGCTGCTGCTGCTGGTACCAGGGCCGGTTGCGGTAGGAGGCGAAAAACTTGCCGTACTGGCCTGTGAAGTCCTCGTGGTGCAGGTGCAGCCAGTCGTACTTGGGCAGCACCCCATTGAGCACGTCGTCGTCGTAAATTTCGGTGTAGGGAATTTCGGCGTAGGTCAGCACCAGCGTCACCGCGTCGTCCCAGGGCTGCTTGCCCTTGGGCGTGTACACCGCAATTTTGGGGGCCTTCTCCAGCTTCATGACGTCCATGTTGGCGTTGGGGTCGGCAATTTCGGCCAGGATGCTGCCGTACTGAGCCTCGGAAATCACCTGGTAGGTGATGCCGCGCACGGCCAGCTCATTTTCCAGGCCCTGGGCGTTTTCGCAAGCAAAGCTGCCCCCGCGGTAGTTCAGCAGCCAATCCACCTCCACCTGCCGGGCCAGCAGCCAGTAGGCAATGCCGTAGGCTTTCAGGTGCTCTTTCTGCACCTGGTCCATCGGGATGAAGACGTGGTTGGCCCAGGCCGCGGCCGGCGCGCCCAGGCCGGTGGCCAGCAGCAGCAAAAAAGGCAGAAGTCGTTTCAGTACCATCGGGTTCTGCTAAGTCGGGGGGAGGGGAAAGTAACCGTACAACAAACCGACGCGGACAATTCCGTCGGGGTTGCTGAATCGGGCGGGCCGGACCTAAACAAATGTAGCGAAAAGGGGGCGGAGTTTGCCGGAAAGCCGTTACCTTGCAGAGCCAGCCAATAGCCTGAAATCCGCGTTTACGCCCGATTTAGCCCTTTTTGGCGTCTTGTTCTCGGTCGATTATTGTCGTTGTCGCTATGCACCTGCTCGAAAACATCAAGGAGGCTTTTCGCTCTATTCACAGCAATTTGCTGCGCACCATCCTGACGGCCCTGATCGTGAGCATCGGCATTATGTCCCTGGTGGGCATTCTGACGGCCATCGACGCCATCAAATACTCGCTGAATCAGACCTTTGCCAGCCTGGGGGCCAACTCCTTCGAGATCAAAGCCAAGGGCTATACCAACCGCGTCCGGCGCGGGGGCGTGCAGGGCAAAACCTACCCGGCCATTACTTACCTGCAGGCCAAGCAGTACAAGGCCCAGATCGGGGAAGAAGGGCAGGTGGGCATTTCGGCCTTCATCAGCGGAGCCACCGAGGTGAAGTCCAACGGCCTGAAAACCAATCCGAACATGAGCGTGGTGGCCGGCGACGAGAACTACCTGCAGATCCAGAACTATAACCTCTCGCGGGGCCGGGCCTTTTCCTCGATTGAGCTGGAAAACGGCACCAACGTGGCCATCGTGGGCAAGGAAATCACCGACAAGCTGTTTCCCAACCAGAGCCCGGTCGACAAGTACATCTACCTGCTGGGCCGCCGCTTTCAGGTGGTGGGCGAGCTGGAAAAAAGCGGCAGCACGATGGGCGGCGGCGGCGCCGACCGGATGGTGCTGATTCCCCTGGAAACCGGCAACCAGATGCCCCGGCAGCGCGCCCTGACCTACGACGTGAAAACGGCCACCCTGCAGCCCGAAAACCTGACCTACCTCACGGGCATGGCCACCGGCGTGATGCGCGCCGTGCGCCACGACCAGTTGGGCCAGGAAGACAGCTTCGACGTGGAGCGCAGCGACTCGCTGGCTGGCAAGCTCGACTCCTTGTCGGGCAACCTGCGCATGGGCGGCGGGCTGGTGGGCTTCATCACCCTGCTCGGGGCCAGCATTGCCCTGATGAACATCATGATGGTGTCGGTGACGGAGCGCACCCGCGAAATCGGGATTCGTAAGGCCTTGGGCGCTACCTCCCGCCAGATTCGCCAGCAGTTCCTGATTGAGGCCATCGTCATCTGCGTGCTCGGCGGCCTGCTGGGCATCCTGCTCGGCGTTACGATGGGCAACTCCATTTCGCTCCTGATCGGCGAAGGGGCCTTCCTGGTGCCCTGGTTCTGGATGACGATGGGCCTGACGATCTGCATCGCCGTGGGCCTGGCCTCGGGCTATTATCCCGCCAGCAAAGCCGCCGGCCTCGACCCGATTGAGTCCCTGCGCTACGAGTAGTCTGACTGATTAGAACGTCGAAACAGAACGTCATGTCGAGCGAGAGCGAGACATCTCGCGTGCTGACGGGGCCAACGCCAGCTGTCTTGTTAAGCGCAGTTGATGCTTGATGAAGTGCCCCTTGCCCGTAGCGTGTCTCCTCTCTGCTTGCGGGAGGGAATAGTCGGCCCGGCGTTCTGTAACACGCTGTCAATATTCCCAAACTGCTCCCCAAACGTGCTGCCGAACGGTAGCAATTCCGGCCAATGAAAAAACTAGCGCGCTGGCTGCTGGGGGTGGGAGTGGGGCTGGGCGTATGCCCTGAAGCCGCCGCCCAAACCCGGCCCGGCGAACAGGCTCAGGTGTACACCGTCACCAACGGCGGCGAGGGTGTACACTTTGAGATTCCCCAGGTCCGGCTGTCCAATGCCGCCGTGGCCCGGCGTATCAACCGGCAGCTGCTGCGCCTCGTGACCGACTATAGCAGCGCCGTCGACTCAACGGCCAGCCCGCGGCGGCAGCTCACCCAACTGGCCCGCGAGTGCTGCTACGACGAGGAAAGCCGCGTCTGGCTGGCGGCGGGCAGCGGCCTGACCGGCATGACGTATGAGGTGCTGCTCAATCAAAATTATCTGCTCTCCTTCCAGTTTCAGCGGTCAGACCAAGGCCTCGAACAGCCCGGCACGAGCCATCTGACGTTCGATTTGCGCACTGGTCGGCTGCTGACGCTGGCCGAATTAGTCGCGGATTCGCCTGCCCAATTGGAGCGGCGACTGGGGTACGCCATCAGCCGCCGCCTGCGCGACGAGCTAGCCGACGTAGTGGCCACGTATGGCGACTCCGCGTTGATCACTGAGGTAGCGCAACTCTACGGCATTACGGAGTGGAATACCACCCCGCAGCGCGGCTTGCATCTGGATACCAGCCCGGGAGCCAATGCCGGTGCGGAGGAAGCTAAAGTGTACCCCACCGAGTTTGCGCTCCGCCCCGACGCGCTGCTGCTGTTTTATTCTATCGGTATGGCGCGGCTTAAATTCGAGTTTCTGCCCGACGAAACCTACGTGTTTCCCTTCGCGCGGCTGCGGCCTCGCGCTATCCTGCGGCCCTTGCTGCAAGCAAGACCGGTTGAGAAAAAAGCGGCGAGTAAATCCAAATAGCAAATGTTTGTATACATTTGAGCAATAAAATCATTTGGATATATGGAACAGGTGGCAACCGTCGGGCAACGATTCAGTGAGCTTATTGCTCATTTGGGTATATCAAAGAATGCCTTTGCTAACTCACTGGATAAAACCGCAACGGTCATCCAGCACATTGTAGATGAGCGCAATAAGCCAGGATTTGACCTTTTGTGTAAAGTATTTGACGTGTATCCAAATGTATCAAAAGACTGGTTGTTGCAGGGTACTGGCCCCATGCTGGCAGCCGGCAGCCCAGCAGCGGCGGAGCCGGTAAAAGCCCGGGCAGTAGCCAATCTGAAAGCCGACAATCAGCGCGTGGCAGTTACTACGGTGGCCGCACCGGAGCCTGTGGTAGAAGCCCATCCTGCGCCTGCGCCCGCGCCCGCACCCGCCCCGGCTGTAGCCGTTGAGCCAGCCACTGCCCCGGAGCAGCCATTCGTCGCGCAACCTGTTTTCTCTGAGCCAGTAGCCGCGCCAGTTGCCGCCGCGCCGAGTCTGACGGAGGTTGCCGCACCGGCTGCACCACCTGCGCCAGTAGCAGCGCCACCGGTGCCGGCAGCGCCCGACACCAGCTGGCAGACGGCGCTGTACACGCAGCAAATGGCCCATCAACTGGCTATGGCGGAGCTGCGCAACCAGCATTTGCAGGAGCAGCAGCGAATGATGCAGCAAATGATGGATCTGATGAAGCAACAAATGTTTAAATAGTGCTTTAGCTCATTTGGATATACAAAAAGCCCCGTCAATTAACTTGACGGGGCTTTTTTCTTTCCGGCACTTGCCGGGCAGCAGCAAAAATATCAGTGCTGAAAAACTTCCACGCCGATTTCCTCGGCTTCCATCAGGTTCTGCGGGTTCACGGCCGTTAGGCGCAGGCGCTTCATTTCCCCTACCAAGAGCGGGTCGTATTTGGCCACGACGCGAATGTAGTTGGGCGTAAAGCCTTCCATCTGCCCGTTAGTCACGTCGTCTTCGAACAGCACGGCGGCTTCGAGGCCGAGGTGCTGCTCGTAGAAGAAGCGCTTCTTCTTTTCCGAGAGGCCGCGCAGCTGCGTCGTCCGCTCGTGGCGGTGGCGGTCCTGCACGCGGCCGGGCAGCGTAGGGGCCAGCGTGTTTTCGCGCTCCGAGTACGGGAATACGTGCAGGTAGCTCACGTCCAGATCGTTCAGGAACTGGTAGGTTTCCAGAAAATCGGCCTCCGTTTCGCCGGGAAAGCCCACGATGACGTCGACGCCGATGCAGGCGTGGGGCATTACTTCCTTAATCAGGGCCACGCGCTCCTGGTACAGCTCCCGGCGGTAGCGGCGGCGCATCAAACCCAGAATCTTGTTGGAGCCCGACTGCAGCGGAATGTGGAAGTGGGGCATAAACCGCTTGGAACGGGCCACGAAGCGGATAATGTCGTCGGTGAGCAGGTTGGGCTCGCAGCTGCTGATGCGGAACCGCTCAATGCCGTCCACCTCGTCGAGGGCCTGCACCAAGTCGTAGAAGTCTTCGAGCCGCTCCCGGTCGGGGCCCTGCAGGCCGAAGTCGCCCAGGTTCACGCCCGTCAGCACGATTTCCTTCACACCGGTTGCGGCCAGCTTTTGCACCCGTTCCACCACGCTTTGCACGCTGCCCGAGCGGCTCTTGCCCCGGGCCAGCGGAATGGTGCAGAACGAGCAGGAATAGTCGCAGCCGTCCTGCACTTTCAGGAAGGTGCGGGTTCGGTCGCCGTAGCTGTGGGCGGCGTGAAACTCGGTGGCGGCCGCAATGGGCGAGGCGTGCACGTGGCCGGGCGCCCCGGCGGCGGGCTTCTCAAACCCGGCCAGAATATCGACCAGCTGAAACTTCTCGGCCGCGCCCAGCACGGCGTGCACGCCGGGAATTTCGGCAATTTCCTGGGGCTTGAGCTGGGCGTAGCAGCCCACGATGGTCACGAAGGCCTCCGGGTTGTGCTTCAACGCCTCCTTCACCACCTTGCGGCACTTGCGGTCGGCGTGGTCGGTGACGGAGCAGGTATTGATGACATAGATGTCGGCCGCGTCCTCGAAGGGCACTTTGCGGAAGCCCCGCTCCTCAAACTGCCGGCCGATGGCCGACGTTTCGGAGAAGTTGAGCTTGCAGCCCAGCGTATAAAAGGCAACTTTTCTGGTTTCCATAAGCAAGACCACAAAGATACAGCTTCGAAAGTTCAGGCGTTTCCCCGGCCCGAAAATAAGGTGATTAGGCGGAAGGAAGCGGCTGGCCAAGGCCGGGCCCGGCGGCTCCCAGGCGCTGCTCCACCAGCGCCATCAAACCCAGTAGGTCAGCTTTATTCAGCTCCGCGGCCGTAATAAAGGAGTGGAGCCGGCCGGCGTCATCCTGAAAAAACACCGCGGGCAGCACTTCCTGAGTCCGTGCCGGAAAGGCGGCGCGGAACTCGTCGCGGTGCAAAAAACGCGCGGCCACGGGCAAGGAGCCGACGAAGGCTTTCCACTCGGGCCGCACGCGGGTGCCGTGGGTGACGGCGCACAGCGCACAGGAGTAGGTGGCGGGCGACAACAGCTTGTGCGCCAGATCCAGCACGCTGTTCACCAGTCCGGTGTCGGCATTATAGACGAAAACGAGCTGCGGCATAGTTGACCTTCCAACGCATCGGTAGAAAAAAGAGCCGCGCTATTTGCCCAGAAACTCGCCGAACGACACCTGCTCGTAGGCCTGCCCCTGGTGCAGCTGCTGGTTGCCAAGCACCGTCGAATCCTGGGCGATGATGTGGTGGGGCACGTTGTCATACGTCACGGTGCCGGCGGGCGTGACCATGCCGAAGCCGTCGGTGAAGCAGTAGAAGGCGAAGGGCCGGCGCAGGGGCCGCAGCAAATCGTGGCTCCAGGTGTAGCTGCCGCTGGGCAGGCGCAGCTGGTTGAGCAGGGTAGTGGCAACGTCGGTTTGGGAGCCAATCCGGTCGATGACCAGGCCCCGGGCTTCGGGCCGCAGCGCCCCGCCGGCCAGCACCAGCGGAATCCGGAATTTGCGGAAGCTCTCGTTCGGGTCGTTGCCGGGCAGGGTGTGGCCGTGGTCGGCCACGAGCACCAGCAGGGTGTTGTCCCACCAGGGCTGCTGCCGGGCCTGGCGCAGAAAGCGGCCCAGGGCCCAGTCGGTATAATACACGGAGTTGCGGAACAGTGCCGTTTCGTCGGTGCCCTGGAACTTGCGCGGAATCGGAATCTCAAACGGCTCGTGGCTGCTCAGGGTAAAGGCCGTGACGAAAAACGGGCTGGGCTGGGTTTTTAGATCCCGCAGCACCCGGTCGAACAGCACGTGGTCGTGGGCGCCCCACTTCGAGTTTTGCTGGCGGGTGGGGAAGTCGGCGCGCTCCGTGAAGCCGTCGTAGCCGGCCGCCACCAGGTAGCTTTTCATGTTGGCAAACGCCAGCTCGCCTCCATAATAATAGTGAGACTTGTAGCCGACCTGCTCCAGGGAGCGGCACAGGTGGGGCAGCTGCTCGGTTTTGCGCGGGTACTTAATAATGCTGGTGGCCGGCTGGCTGGGGTAGCCGCTGAGCAAAGCCACCAAACCCTTCTGGCTTCGGTCGCCGGCCGCGTAGAGGTTGCTGAACAGCACCCCGGTGCGGGCCAGGCTGTCGAGGTTGGGCGTCACGCCCACTTCGCCACCGGTGCTGGCCACGAGCTTGCCGGTGAAGCTTTCCAGAATAATGAACAGGACGTTGGGCCGGGTGGTGCGCAGCAGGCGCGTGGTGTCGGGCTGGGCGCTGGCCGGCGCGTAGAGCTGGCGCACGGTGCGCGCGGCCACCGAGTCGGGCATAAACTGGTAGGGGTTGGGGCCGCCGTCGGTCAGCAACGCCGAGTTGGCCACGTTCCAGGGCACGTTCAGGGCCGCGTGGTTGGCAAAGGGCACCGTGGAGAAGTATACGTCGCTCTGATTGATGGGAATCTGCTGCACGCCCCCGCGCAGGGGCACGATGAGCAGAGCCAGGTACAGCACGCTGGCCAGCACGGCCCGGGGGCGGCCAAAGTGCGCGGGCAGCGCCGGCACCGGGCCCACTATCTTGTTATACAGCCACCAGCCCAGCCCCAGCAGCGCGGCCAGAATACCCGTTAATAAGAGCAGGGGCGCACTGCCGGCCGAGGCCGCCATTTCGCCCGGCGAGTTCAGGTACTGCAGGGGCGTGGCGTCGAGGCGGAAGCCCCAGGCCCGGTACAGCTCCAGGTCAGCGACGGTGAAGAAGGCCACCACCACGCCCAGCACGGCCGTGTAGAAGCGCAGCAGGCGCTGGGGAAAGAAGCGGGCGGGCAGGGCACTGCCCACGGCAAAGAGCACAAACGGCAGCACGCTCAGGTAGGCCGTGGCCGACGCGTCGAGCCGCAGACCGTAGGCAAAGATGCGCGCGAGGCTGCCGGTGGGCAGCCCCGCTACTTTCGACGCGTGGTACAGCAAAAACGTAGCCTTCGCCGCGACGAAGAACACCAGCCAGAACAGAAAGTAGCGGGGCTGGAAGGCAAAGCGGTTTCTCACGGGGCAAAGGTAGGAGGAAAGCCAGTGGCTATTGAAACCCGGCCCGGCCGCCGACGGCGCTCCTGCGTTGCACAGTAAGTAGCTTTTGAAGGGGTGGTTGGTGAATAAAAAGGGTGAATTTTTCAAAAACCACCTTCGAATAGATAGTGCCTGGGTGTAAAATCAGGTAGTTTGTCGAAAAATTGCTCATATTTGAAGGGTGGTAGTTGCAAATAACGAGTGAGTGCTCTTACATTTGCCTCTGTCAATTACCCAATAGTGCTTTCCGTTTCAACAGTACATGGCAATTCTCCGCTTCAAAGCTCTTGAGTTAGTCGACCAGCGCAAGCCGCAGGCCGTTGTTACTTCCGACGAGCGTCGCTCCGACAGCTTCGGCAAGAACGTGTTCAACCTGGACGCCATGCGCGCTACCATGCCGGGCGAATACTTCAAGAAGCTGCAAGCCGCTATCAAACAAGGCTCGCCGGTGGAGCGCTCCGTGGCCGACGCCGTGGCTTCGGCCATGAAAACCTGGGCTATGGCCAAGGGCGCCACGCACTACACGCACTGGTTTCAGCCCCTGACCGGCTCGACGGCCGAGAAGCACGACTCCTTTTTTGACCTGAACTCCGACGGCCGCCCGGTTGAGAACTTTAAAGGTTCGGCCCTGGTGCAGCAGGAGCCCGATGCCTCGTCGTTCCCCAACGGTGGCATCCGCAATACCTTCGAGGCCCGCGGCTACACCGCCTGGGACCCGACTTCCCCCGCCTTTATCATCGAAACGGCCGGCGCCAAAACCCTGTGCATCCCCACGATTTTCGTGGCCTACACCGGCGAAGCCCTCGACTACAAAGCCCCGCTGCTCAAGTCGCTGGCGGCTTTGGAGCAGGCCGCCGTGGACGTGTGCCAGTACTTCGACAAGGACGTGAACCGCGTGAGCACCACGCTGGGTATCGAGCAGGAGTACTTCATCGTCGATAAGGCGCTGTTCGACGCCCGCCCCGACCTAGTGATGACCGGCCGCACGCTGTTTGGCCACGCCCCGGCCAAGGGCCAGCAGCTCGAAGACCACTACTTCGGCTCCATTCCGAGCCGGGTGCACGCCTTCATGCTCGAGTTTGAGGAGGAAGCCAATCGCCTCGGTATTCCGCTGCGCACCCGCCACAACGAGGTGGCCCCCAACCAGTACGAGTGCGCCCCCACCTTCGAGGACGCCAACCTGGCCGTGGACCACAACCAGCTGCTGATGGACATCATGGACCGCGTGGCCGAAAAGCACAACTTGAAGGTGCTGCTCCACGAGAAGCCTTTCTCGGGCGTCAACGGCTCGGGCAAGCATAACAACTGGGCCATGAGTACCGACACCGGCGTGAACCTGCTGGCACCCGGCCGCCGCCCCAAGGAAAACCTGCAGTTCCTGGCCTTCTTCATCACGACCATCAAAGCCGTGCACCGCTACGGCGATTTGCTGCGCGCCAGCATTGCCTCGGCTTCCAATGACCACCGCCTCGGCGCCAACGAAGCCCCCCCGGCCATCATGTCGGTGTTCGTGGGCTCGCAGCTGAACTCGGTGCTGGATGAGCTGGAGCGCACGGCCAAGCTGCCGCTCGACAAAGGCGACAACATCTACCTCAAGCTCGGCATCGATAAGATTCCGGCCATTCTGCTCGACAACACCGACCGTAACCGCACCTCGCCCTTCGCCTTCACCGGCAACAAGTTCGAGTTCCGCGCCGTGGGCTCGTCGGCCAACTGCTCCTCGTCGATGACGGTGCTCAACACCATCGTGGCCGAGCAGCTCATCGAGTTCAAGGAGTCGGTAGACGCGCTGATTGAGCAGGGCAAAAAGAAGGAAGTGGCCATCGTGGAGGTGCTGCGCGAGTACGTTATCAGCTCCAAGAACATCCGCTTCGAAGGCAACGGCTACTCCGACGAGTGGAAGGAAGAAGCCGAGAAGCGGGGCCTGTCGAACATCCCGACCACGCCCCAGGCCCTCGACGCCCTGGTGCGCGAAGATGCCGCCGACCTGTTTGCCCGCCACAACATCTTCTCGCACGTGGAGCTGCACGCCCGCCACGACATCTTGCTGGAAGACTACATGAAGAAAATCCAGATCGAGAGCCGCGTGATGGGCGACTTGGCCGTGAACCACATCATCCCGACGGCCGTGGCCTACCAGACCAAGCTCATCACCAACGTGCGCGGCCTGCGCGAGCTGGGCCTCGACGATGAGCTGTCGCAGGTGACGGTGGATACCATTAAAGCCATTTCGCGCCACATCAGCACCATCAAAACTCAGGTGGATGAGATGATCAACGCCCGCAAGGTGGCCAACAAGATTGAAGATACCCGCGAGCGTGCCATTGCGTACTGCGACACGGTAAAAGTACATTTCGACACCATCCGCCGCTCCGTCGACAAGCTGGAGCTGATGGTGGCCGATGAGGACTGGCCTTTGGTAAAGTACCGCGAACTTCTGTTCCGGCACTAAGTCCAGGGGTTAGAGTCAGACCGGAGTTGGGTGGGAATTTTCTCCGGCTCTGATTTCACTAAAAGCCGTTCCGGGTGGGGCGGCTTTTTTTGTGCGTATAAGTTGTTGGCAAAGAAGCGCGCCGCGCCATGTAGGGCCTTGTTTCGAGAAGATTAGTCTGCCTCGGGGCTCGGGTAGTGGTTAAGTATCACGGAGGTTAGCGCGTGCAGACCTTCGTGCTCACGTAGTAGCCTTGCGAAGAATTCAATTCCGGGTCCAGGCGGGAATCTACCTCATAGACGAGTTTATTCGAAGTTACTTCGAGAATATGCCAGTCCGGCTTGCCAATAAACCGGACCATATCGTTGTCCTTCGTGTAGGAGATGGTAGGGTAGGCCACCGCATTGGGGTGATACCAGGTGAGAATTCCATCTTTGAGGAGAAAATAATCGGCAGGTTCAGTACCACTGCTGCCACCGATATAACCTCCGTTTGCCGCGTAGTTCTTGCTGTCATAGGTCTGCGGAGTCCAGCGGCCTTCTAGGGAGGGCGCGGGCTCTTCTGCCGTGTCTTTCTTACAGGCGGCCGTGAGCAGCGTCAGACACAGCAGAAACAGGGGGAGCAGGCGGGGCATAGGCTAGCGCGTGTAGGTATTTGTTCCGTCCCGGTATCCGGCACTCGTTACGAAAACCCTCGGATAGGAGAGGACGAGCTTGTGTGCGGTTAATTCGACAATGTGAGCTTCTCGCTCTGGTGTGCCATGCAGTCGAAGCTTGTTCTGTTCTCTTGTATACTGTTCGACAGGGTCAATGACATTACCGGTCACCGTATTTATATAATAAACGGTATTGGGGGTGATGACCATAAGGGGTGGGTTTGGGCCAGGCGGAGACACCTTTTCACTGAGTAGTGTGCCAGCAGTGTCATACTCTTTGGAATAAAACTGAGTAATCATCCAGCGGCCTTCCAGCGGCGGCTCAGGCGCAGCAGCATCTTTCTTACAGGCGGTCAGCAGCGTCAGGCACAGCAGGAGCAAGGGGAGCAGGCGGGGCGTAGGGAAAAGTAAGGTGAACATACAGGAAGCAGCTTGCACTACGAAGCATATAAGGTAGAAGAACACGGCTATCAGCCGGCTGCTGCGTATCTAAAGGTTCCAAACTTAGCTTCTTCTTTCGTCAATAGACTGCTTTGTTGCCTAATAAAGAATCGATTTGGCTCTGACAACAAGAATACAGAACAACGCCCCGACAATCGTCGGGGCGTTGGCTGAGGTAAAGACCAAACCCATAGCCGGGTTCCACCGAGAATTACTGTACCCGAATCAGGAACTTGCCATTGCTCAAGGACTTGGCGTTGCCCGTGTCCCGGTCGATGCCGGTGAAGGTGAACGTGCCGGCCACCTGGGAGGTCGTGGCTTCCGTAACGACGATGGTGCCGGCCCCGATAACCGTACCGTTGCCGGAGGGGTTGGCCCCGGCGTAGTACACGGCCGTGGCGACGTTGTTGGTCAGCACGCTGTACAACGCGCCGGCCGTCGCCGTGGGGCTGAAGGTGTAAGTGCCTACCGTTTTGGGAATAGTCAGGGAAATATAGTTGCTGTTTACCCCGCCGAGGTTGTAGTAAGCGCCCACCTGATAGGAATCAGGAGCAGTCTGGATTTGCATGCTGCTGGACGTCAGGTTGGCGTTATCGACCGTCCAGCTGATGCCGGGCGTGGCCGGGGCGGGCGTTGGCTCGTCGTCGGAGGAGGAGCAGGCGGCGGTGGCAACCAGCAGCAGGGCAGTGGTGGCGCGGGCGAGAAAAGGATACGTCATGGGTAACGATAATAAAGTTGAGCAGAAAAGTCGCGCCCGCAGCAAGAACCACGCCGCACTAGCGGCAAGCCGGTAGTAGGGCCGCGGAATGGGCGCTAACGAAATAGAGCCCGCAAGGAGCGGACTGCCGCCAGCAAACGGTTTTCGCAGTATCTTCGGGGAAAGCAGCTATGTATGGAGCCAGAGAAAAGCGAAATCAGCGTTGATAGGGCCCCGGAGGCCCCAACACCGGCCGCCAAGCTGGGCAAGCGGGAGAAACTAAGCAACACGCTCGTGGCGGGAGCCGCCACCACGGCCACCAAGCTGCTGCCCCTGCTGGAGCTGGTGGAGAAAATCCGGCCCCACGTCGAAAACGACTCGGTGTTTACCTCCCGCCGCGAGAAGATGAAGGCCCAGCTCACGCTGATTCAGGGCCAGCTGAAAAGTGAGCGTCCCCGGCGCGAGGCAGTGGTGCACGCCTTCCAGACCCTGGGCGAGTTTGTGGTGGAAGAGTCGCGGGAGGTCAGCAAGGATGAGGTGAAGGAGTCGGCCAAGCGCTTCGTGCTGCTGGCCCTCAAAACCGCCCCCGACCTGCTGCGGGCCGCGCACACGGCCGGCTTGTTTTCCTGATAAATCTTCTCATAACGAAAGGCCGGCTGCCCATCAGTTCAGCTCCAGGCGCTGGGTTGCCAGGTAACCATTGGGCCCTTCCAGGCGCAATACGTACAGCCCCGCCGGGTACTGACTTACCTCGAAAGGTACTTTCCCACCACCCGCTGCCACTGATTGGCGGCACACGGTGCGGCCCGTGGCATCCATCAGCGCGAGGCGCAGATGGATGCGCGGAGCCTGCTCCGGAAGATGCAGCGTAACTTGCCCGTGCGCCGGGTTGGGCGATACGCGCAACTCTTGCCGGGTGCCGGCCCGCGCCCGCGCTGAGAGGGTGGTGCCGCGCAGCTTTACAATCCAGAAATCACTGTTGCCATAACTGGGCTGAGTTTTGTCGCCGCTAATGCCCGAATCAGAGGTGCCGGCGATGAGCAGCCCATTATCGGTGGCAGACTGCGGACTGGTAATAGCAATACACTGATCCAGGGCTGCGCCACCGAGGGTCAGATCCCAGCGCAGGTTGCCGGCCCCATCCACGTTGATAAGCCAATAGTCAGTCACGCCCCGGCTGGCCTGCGTCTTGCTCCCGCTGATGCCCGACGACGACAAACCGCCCACCAGCAGGCCCCCGTCGCTGGTTAGCTGCACCGTGCGGGCATCCTCGTTGGCGCTGCCCCCGAAGCTGCGGTCCCAGATTTTCTGGCCGGTAGCATCCAGCTTCACGATCCAGTAATCGGATATTCCTAAAGTATTGTTTTCCTGGGTTTTATCGCCGCCGATGCCGGAGGTCGAGATGGCCGCGAGCAGGTAGCCGCCGTCGGGGGCTTGCTGCACGCCCACAATTTCCTCGTAGGCGTAACTACCCAGCGTCCGGTCCCATTGCTTGTTGCCCAAGGCATCTATTTTCACTACCCAGCCATCGTAGTGGCCGCGGCTATCCTGGGTTTTGTCGGCCCAGGCGTCGGAGTTGGAAAAGCCGCCCAGAATGGCGCCGCCGTCGCGGGTCAGCGTCAGGCTGTTGGCGTTATCATGGCCACCACCGCCGTAGGTTTTATCCCAAAGCTTGGTGCCATTCGCGTCAAGCTTCACTATCCAGTAGTCGTAGCTGCTAGATATGGCGGGCTGCGTTTTGTCGGGGCTGCTGTTCGAATTGGAGCCACCGAGGAGCAGGTAGCCCCCGTCGCTGGTTTGCTGCACGGCGCTCAGCGCGTCGGTGTACAGGCCTCCGAACGACCGGTCCCAGAGCTTGGTGCCATTCGCATCGAGCTTCAGCACCCAGTAGTCAGCACCGCCTTTGTTGGCTTGGGTTTTGTCGCCCCCGATTCCGGAGGTAGAGCGGCCCCCCACAATATAGCCCCCGTCGCGGGTTTGCTGCACGGCCACCAGGTGCTCGTTGTCGGGTCCGCCGAAGGTTTTATCCCACATTTTATTGCCGTTGGCGTCGAGCTTTACCAGCCAGTAATCGGTGCCCCCGCGGCCGGCCTGGGTTTTATCTCCGCTGATGGATGAACCTGAGTTGCCGCCCAGGATAAAGCCGCCGTCGGTTGTGGGCTGCGCGGCCCCCAAGGATTCCGCGGAGGTACCACCCAGGGACTTATCCCACTGTTTGGCGGGCGCCTGGGCCGCAACGGGCTGCGGTAGGGCAGACGCACTAATAAGAGCAGCGCCCAGTGAGAGGCGGAGTAAACGTTGGCACATTGGGCTAGATAGATAATTCGACGACAGATCCGGCAAGTTAACGCGTAGCGGGCACTCCTCAGCGCCTGTAGCTGCCTGGCCCAGGCTGCGCGGCGCCGCCGCTTTTGCCTTACCGGCTGGCGGCTTCGGGGCCCGCCGGCGGCAGCTGGGCCGGCAGCGGGGTGTCGTCGGGCAGCACTTCGGCGCCGCTGCCGGCGTCGGGCACCAGGGTTTTGAGGGCGGCGCGCTTTAGCTCCTCGAGGCGGCGCAGCGCATCGGTAACGGTGGCGTGGGTGCGTACTTTCTCAAAGAAGCCGCTGGAGACGCCGACTTTCATCAGCCGCTCCAGCACGAAGGGCAGAATCCAGCCCACTACGTTGGTGGCCAGCACCCCGCGCAACCCGATGCGCACCAGCAGGCGGGCGGCCATCCGTTCGAGCAGCAGGGCTTTGGCGGCGGGCAGGGCTTTGTCGGCCAGAAAATCAGCTACGAGCTGCACGTTGCCCTTTTGAATTTCGGCCCGCAGAATATCCTGAATGGAATCCAGCGCCTTTTGGGCCACCAGCCGGAACAGGCGGCCGGTTTGCCAGGCCGCCAGGCCCGTGGCGCGGGCTGCCGTTAGCAAGGGAGGAAGAAAGGGGGGCTTTTTCATGGGAGAACTGCGCTTTTTCCTGCTACGCAGCCAAGCAAAGAACGGCTAAAAATGGGTCATCCGGGCCAGCGCACGGCCCGCGGCGGCGGAATCGGAGCGGAATATTAGCAGCTTGCGGCCTTCCTCCGAAGCTGGACTGCGTATACTGGCCGCAATCCAGGGCCAACGGTGGCTTTTATTTCCCGCTTATGCTTTCCCCCCCCGATTACCAAGCCCTGTTTGAAGCCTTACCGGACCTGCATCTGGCCCTGACGCCGGAGCTGATTATCGTGGCGGCTTCGGCCGGGGCCGCCCGCGTGGCCGGCCGGCCGCTGGCGGCCCTGCTGGGGCAGGCAGCCCCCGCCGCCTTGGCCGGCTCTGCCCTCGACGTGCTGCCCGAGGCGCTGGCCCGCGTCCGGGCACGGGGAGCCGCCGACGAGGCTACCAGCGGCGGCTGGTACCACCGCGCCTGGCCGGTGCTGGGCGCGGCCGGCGAGATTCGCTACTTCCTGTACCGGGCCGAGGCGGTGCGGCCCGCGGCTACTCCGGCCGTGCAGACCCTGCTCGATACCCTGCCGGTGGTGGTGTGGCTCAGCGGCCCCGCGGGCCTGGCGGGTTCTCAGTGCCGGGGCTGGCTGGCCTACACCGGCTATGGGGCCGACCAGGCCCGGGACCTGGGCTGGCTGACGGCCGTGCACCCCGACGACCAGGCCCGCGCCCGCCAGTGCTGGACTCAGGCGCTGGCCGAAGGGCGCGAATATGCCCTGGAATACCGCCTGCGCCGCCACGATGGAGCCTACCGGTGGCAGCTGGTGCGGGAAGTGCCCACCCACGATGCCGCCGGCCACCTAGTTTCCTGGACCGGTACCATGCTGGATATTCAGGAGCAGAAGGAGGCCCAGCAGCGCCTGGCCGACCAGGACCGCCACCTCCAGCAGATCCTGAGCCAGGTGCCGGCCCACATTGCCACGCTGCTGGGCCCCGACCACGTGTATGGCTTTCTGAATGAGAAAGGCAACCAGCTGTTTGGCGGCAACGTGCGGCTGGGGACGCCCGCCGCGCTGGCCGTGCCCGCGCTGGTTACCAACGGCTACATCAAGCTTGTCGACGAAGTATACCGCACCGGGGAGCCGTTTCGGCTTTCGGAAATGCCCCTGACGCAGCCCCCGGCCCCTGACGGCTCGGTGGCCACTCTGTATTTCGACGGGGTATTCCAGCCCCTGACCGACGAGCAGGGCCAGACCCAGGGCATTCTGGTGTTCGGCATCGACGTGACGGAGCGGGTGCTGGCCAAGCAGCGCACGGCCGAGCTGATGGAGGAAATCCGGGAGCAGGACGCGCAGTTTCGCACGATGGTCGAGTCGGTGCCGCTGTTCGTCTACATCACCGACGCCGCGGGCCGCATGCTCTACATCAACCCCCAGCGCTACGCCTTCACCGGGCAGGCGCCCGACCCGGCGTTTCGGCACTGGCAGGAAGCCCTGCACCCCGACGACTGGCGGCAGCTGCGCGCCGATTTTATCCGGGGCCGCAAGCTGGGCCAGGCTTGGAGCGGGGAGTACCGCCTGCGCCGCCACGATGGGGAATACTGCTGGCAACTGCTACGAATCGTGCCCCTGCGGCGGCCCGACGGTACCGTGACCCGCTGGTACGGCTCCAGCATCGACATCGACGAGCAGAAGCGCCGGCAGCACCAGCAGCGGCGCGAAGATCAGCGCCTAAGGCAGATCCTGGGGCAGGCGCCGGCCATTCTGGCTACGGTAGAAGGGCCCGACCACCGCTATGCGTTCTTCAACGACAGCCACCAGCAGCTACTGGCCAACCGGGCGGAACTGGGGCAGCCCCTGGCCGCGCTGGCGCCCGAGCTGGTCGAACAGGGCTTCGTGGCCCGGCTCGACCACGTGTACCAGACCGGCGAAACCTTCGTGGGCCACGAGGTGCCGCTCCAACCCCTGGGCCAGCCCGAGTGTTTCCTGGACCTGACCCTGCAGGCCCTGCGCGATGAGCAGGGGGCCGTCGCCGGGGTGCTCACCTTCGCCGTCGACAGCACCGAGCGGGTGCGGGCCCGCCGCAGTGCCGGGGCGCTGGCCGCCGAAGTAAGCCGGCGCGACATGCGCCTGCGCCGCATGACCGAAGCCCTGCCGGCCGTCTCGTTTATCTGCGCCGCCGATGGCACCCTGGAGTACCTGAGTCCGCAGTGGTACCACTACACGGGCCAGAAGTCCGAGCTGACCGGCCGGGATATTTTTACCGCCCTGGTGCACCCCGACGACCAGCCCGCCCTGCGCCAGGCGTTGCGGGAAGTTTTCAGCCAGGGCCGGCCCTGGGATTTTGAGTACCGCCTGCGCCGCCACGACGGGCAGTACCGCTGGCAGCTAAGCCGGGGCGTCGCCGAGTTTGACGCCGAGGGCCAGGCGCTGCGCTGGTACGGCACGATGGTCGATAACCACGAGCAGAAGGAGTTGCAGAACGAGCTGCGCCGTAGCGAGGAAAAGTTTCGGTTTATGGCCGACTCAACCCCGGCCATCATCTGGACGGGCACCCCCGAAGGCGCCATTGACTACTGCAACCGCCCCTTTCTCGACTACACCGGCCTGCGCCCCGCCGATAGTATGGGCCCGGGCTGGCTGCAGGCCGTGCACCCCGACGACGTGGCCACCACGGCGGCCCACTGGCAGCGCAGCGTGAGCACGGGCCATGAGTATGAGGTGCAGCACCGGCTGCGCCGCCACGATGGGCATTATCACTGGCAGCTGGTGCGGGCGCTGCCCCTGCGCGACGCCGAGGGTCGCATCCTGAAATGGTACGGCTCCAGCATCGACGTGCAGAACCAGCGCGAGATGCAGCAGCAACTGCAGGCCCGCAACGAGCAACTGGCCCGCACCAACACCGACCTGGACAACTTCGTGTATACCGCCTCCCACGACTTGCGGCAGCCCATCGACAACATGGCCGGTATCTTCGAGGAGCTCACCCGTACGGCCTACTTCCGCGACCCAGAAGCCATCAAGCTCATTACCATGTTTGAGCGGGCCCTGCAACAGATTCACCAAACGATTCACGACCTCTCCGACGTGGTGCAGCTCCAGCGCCGCCACGCCCTGGTGCCGGCCGAGGCCGTGGCCCTGGAGCCCCTGACCCGGGAAGTTATCGGCAGTATGCAGGAGCAGGGCAACGAGGTCGGGGCCCGGTTCGAGCTGGATTTCCGGGCGGTACCGACCGTGCATTTCGTGCGGGCCAACCTGCAAAGTATCCTGTACAATCTGCTCAGCAACTCCCTGAAATATGCCGCGCCTGGCCGCCCGCCCCGGGTCCGCATCTTCACCAGCCTGCTCGACGGCGTGCCGGTGCTGACCGTGGCCGACAACGGGCAGGGCATCGACTTGGAGCGGCACGGCACGGAGCTGTTCCAGCTGTTCCGGCGCTTTCACGAGGACGTGGAAGGCTCGGGTATGGGGTTGTACCTGGTCAACCGCATGGTGCAGCTCAACGGGGCCTGGCTCGAGGTCGACAGCACGGTGGGCGTCGGCTCCACCTTCCGGATCTTCTTCCGGAGCTATGAAAATGTGCCTGACAAGTAGCTGATCTGTAACTGCTTGTTCCTTTTAATAACAACCTTTGCTGTAAGCTGCTTATGTCGCTCGTAAACACCATCGTCATTTCCCGCCCCGGCGGCCCCGAAGTGCTGCTGCTCCAGCCGCAGCCCCGGCCCGTGCCCGCTCCGCACCAGGTGCTGGTCAAAGTCAGGGCCGCCGGCGTGAACCGCCCCGACGTGCTGCTGCGCCAGGGCAAGTACGGCGGGGCCGAGGACGTGACCGGGCTGGTGCCGGGCCTGGAGCTGGCCGGCACGGTGGAGGAGTGCGGCGCCGAGGTAATCCGCTGGCACCCCGGCGACGCGGTGTGCGCCCTGCTGCCGGCCGGGGCCTACGCCGAATATGCCGTGGTGGACGCCCGGCACTGCCTGCCCGTGCCCCCCGGCTGGACCATGACCCAGGCCGCCAGCTTGCCCGAAACCGTGTTTACCGTGTGGCACAACGTCTTTCAGCGCGGCGGGCTGCAGCCCGGCGAAACCCTGCTGGTGCACGGCGGCAGCAGCGGCATCGGCATCACCGCCATTCAGCTGGCTAAGGCCCTGGGCGCCGAGGTGCTGGCTACGGCCGGCTCCGAGGAGAAGTGCCGGGCCTGCCAGGAGCTGGGCGCTGCCCGCTGCGTCAACTACAAGGCCGAGGACTTTGCCGAGGCCTTCCGCACCACCGGGGCCGACGTGATTCTGGACATGATTGGCGGCGACTATATCCCGAAAAACCTGGGGCTGCTGCGCGACGATGGGCGGCTGGTGTTCATCAACGCCATGCGCGGGCCCACCGCCGAGTTCAACGCCCTGGACGTCATGCGCCGCCGCCTGACCATCACGGGCAGCACCCTGCGCCCCCGCAGCGCCGAGTTTAAGGCCGCCCTGGCCGCCGAGGTCGAAAAGCACGTGTGGCCCTTGCTGGCCGCCGGCAGCTTCCGGCCCGTCATTTACCGCACGTTTCCGCTGGCCGAAGCCGCGGCGGCCCATCAGCTGATGGAAAGCAGCGAGCATATCGGCAAAATCGTGCTGGAAGTAGACGCCTGAACCGGGTCTCTTGCGTTGCGGGAAGCCCGCCGTCAGATCGGTTAACCCGGCGAGTTACCTGGTGGCTCGTTGCAGATAGTACACCTGCAATTGCCGGCGAAGCTGGAAGCCCAGCCGCTGATAGAGGGCCAGTGCCCCGGTGTTGGTAGCCAGCACGTGCAGAAACGGCCGGTGGCCCGCCGCCTGCATTTCCCGCAGCAGTTGCCCGACCAGCAGGCCCGCGTAGCCTCTGCCCAGGTACTCGGGGTGGGTGCACACGGCGCTAACTTCCGCGTACGGCTCGGGGCGCAGCCGGTGCCCGGCCATAGCCACCAGCCGCGCCCCGTCGAAGATGCCGTAATAAGTGCCCAGCTCGATGGTGCGGGACCGGAACGGGCCGGGGTTGGTTAGCGCCGTCAGGGCCAGCATGGCCGGCACGTGCTGCTGGGTCAGGGGCCGCAGGACCGGGCCCGGCTGGGGCGCGGGGGCGGGCCGGGAATACACCAGTTGCAGCAAATCTTTCTGGGCCAGCGGCTGCCAGGCATCGGTCAGGGGGAGCGGGCCGGGGGTGAAGAGCACCACCGGCTGGCCCGCCGGCACGAGGTCGAGCAGGCAGGTCAGGTCGGTGGCGCGGTTGTCCTGCAGGCCCGCCAGGGGCCCCACTTCCGGCGGAAAGCACCGGGCCGACGCGCTGCCCAAGGCCAGGTGCTGGTTGCCGGTCGTCAGCGCGTGCCAAATCGGGTTGTCGAGAAGGTGTGCCAAGGCGTGTTGGGCGGCGGTATAGTGCGAAGGTACGCCAAACCGGGCTTTTGACTGCCTGTTTCGCCCCGTTTCGCCATGTCACAATTTCACCGAAAGTGACCTTGCCCGGGCCCCGCGGCCAAGCGAGTTTTGTGGCACCATTCTACTCTCCTTTCCACAACCTCCTTTACCACGAAGCCCCAGCCATCCGGCTGGGGCTTTTTTGGCGGTGCGGCGTGGTAGTCACAACGCATGCTGTGCGAAGCCGAGGAGCTACCCCCGCAAAACGCCCGCTGCCAGCTAGACCAGTCGCCACAAATCCGGGCTTCTCTCCATCGGCCCTGGGTGCCCGGCCCGTAGTTCCCACGCTACGGACCCGGCGACTGATTTGTAACGACTGATTAGTCTGGCAGCGGAAGCGCCGGGCCGGAAAATGGGCCGGGAGCCAACTCAACTAAGTAAAAGACGGGGCACAGGTTCTACTGCAACGGGTCGAAAGCGCCGCCCCAGGTGTTGTTCTGCGCCATAGCCGGGTTGTTGTCGATGGCCGACTGCGGAATGGCGAAGAAGTAGTACTGCGGCTTCCAGTTGATGGCGTAGCGCGTATCGAGGCTCTTGAAGGCGATGGTGAAGTAGTTGGTGTACACCTGGTCGAGGTCGAGGTTGTCGCGGTTGGTGGCGAAGTCGGCCGGGGCGTTGCTTTTCAGGGTGATGGTCACGCCCTGCCGCCGCTTGCCGTTGAGCACGCTCTCAATCTTTTTCCAGCGCCGCAGGTCCCAGAACCGCTTGCCTTCGAAGGCCAGCTCAATCTGCCGCTCATACAGGATGGCGTCGAACATCTGAGCCCGGCTCATGCCCGGGGCCAGGCCGTAGTTGCCGTCCCCAGCCTCGATGCCGGCCCGCTGCCGGATGGCTTTGAGCTGGGCGTAAGCCTCGGTGAGGTTGCCGGCCCCGCAGGCGCTTTCGGCCAGGTTCAGCAGCACCTCGGCGTAGCGGATTTCAATCCAGTCCATGCCCGAGAACTGCACCTCGTTCACGCCCAGGGTGGGGCTCACGGCCTTGCGGGTGTAGAAGCCCGTGTTGCTGGCCTTGGGCTCCACCGTCGTCGAGCCTTTGAAGTAAGTCCAGATTTTCAGGCTGGAGTTGCCGTTCATGGGCCACACCGCGCCGTTGTAGGCAATGGTTTTGCCGAAGCGCGGGTCCCGGTTTTTGTAGAACAGCTGATCGGAGTAGGCGTACTTGGTCGATTCGCCGGGCTTCTTGCCGTCCAGCATCGGGAAGGCTTTCACCAGCTCCCAGGTGGGCTGATTGGAGCCGCCGGCCGTGCCGGTGTAGGAGGGACGCGTCTGGTTGTCGTAGCTGTTGCTTTTCTTGTTCGGGTCGGCGGTGGCGTTGTTGAAGCCCGTCACGAGCACGGCTTCCGGGTTGTTGATCTCCTGAAACCACAGCTGGTCGAAGGAGGCGTTCAGGCCGAAGCCGTTGGCGGAAAGTAGCGTTTTGGCCTGCTGGCTGGCCGTAAAGGCGGTCTGCCACTTGGCCACGTCGTCGTTGGGGTTGAACTGGGGACTGGCCGCGTACAGCAGGGCCCGGGCCTTGAAGGCCGCCGCGGCCCCTTTCGTGACGCGGCCCCAGTCGCCGGAGTTGGTCCACTTGCCGGGCAGGTAGGCAATAGCCGTGTCCAAGTCGGCCACGATGCGCGAGAAAGTGGCGCTGGTCGTGTTGCGGGGCAGGTAGGCGGCCGCCTTGGCTTCCACGCCCACGGCGTCGAGCGGGTTGGTTACCAGCGGCACGCCGCCGTAGATGCGCACGAAGTCGAAGTAGCGCCAGGCCCGGAAGAACAGGGCCTGGGAGCGGAGCCGGTCCTTGGAATCCTTCGACAGCGGCGAGCGGTCCAGGGCCCGCAGGAAGGAGTTGATGGTGCGGACTTTGCCGTAGTTGTTATTGGCGGCCAGGGCCGTGCCGAAGTCCGTGACGGTGTTGATCTGCACGGTGCCTTCGAAGTAGACGCTTTCCCCGGCGGCTTCATCCGACAGGATGCTGGGGTTGGTGCTGCCCAGGCCCACGCCGCTCTGGCCAAACCAGGTGGGCAGGTTCTGGTCGTAGATGTAGCTCAGGTTCAGGGTGGCCAGCGACTCATCCTGGAAGATCAAATCTTCGCTGGCGGCGCTCAAATCCATTTTGTCCAGGGTGTCTTCGCAGCCGGCGAGGGCCAGCCAGGCGGTGCAGGCGAGCAGGGCGGTGAGGCGGGGGAATTTCATGAGTTCATCCAACGATTAGAAGCCAACATTCAGACCCAGCGACAACGAACGGAGCGTGGGGTAGGCATCGTAGCTGCCCGAGTAGACTTTGTAGTTGTAGGGGTTGTAGAAACTGACGGCGTTGAGAGCGGTGGCGAATACTTTCACGCTGCTCATGCCCAGGCGGTTGGTGAGCGGGGTGGGCAGGCTGTAGGAAATCGTGGCGTTGCGGATGCCGGCCGACGTGGAGCTTTTAAACCAGAACTCCGAGGTGCGGTCGTAGCTGTTGCTGGTGAACGGGGCCGGGTACTTGGCGCCCTGGTTTTCCGGGGTCCAGTGGTCGGTCCAGAACTCGGGCCGGTTGGAGGTGGCGGTAGCAGCCTTGCGGGCGGCGCTTTCCACCGTGGCCTGGCCGCCGAAGGAAATGCCCATCGTGAGCTGAATGGTCAGGCCCTTGTAGGTGATGCTGGGGTTCACGCCCACGCCGTAGTGGTTCTGCTCCTTCTTGGTCAGGTAGGTCTGGTCGTCCTCGGTAATCTTGCCGTCGGGGGCGGTGTAGTTGCCCGAGGCGTCTTTGGGGCCGCGGATGTCCTGGTAGTAGAGCATGCCGGGCTTGGGCGCGTCGCCGAAGAGGGTGTAGCCTTTGTTGCTTTCCAGGAAGGCATCTACCTCGCCCTGGTTGCGGAACATGCCCAGGTAGCGGTAGCCCACCACGCCGCGGTCGGTGGAGCGGCCCGTGGGGTCGTCCCACTGCCCGATTTTGCCGCGCTCCACGTCGACCTTAATCTGCTTGTTGTCGTTCCACGACAGGAACGTGTTCAGGCGGTAGGAGAAGTCGCCGCCGAGGTTGTCGCCGTAGCCCAGCGACACTTCGTAGCCGAAGCCGTCCACGGTCGAGAAGTTCTCGGAGGGCAGGGGCGCCCCGATCAGCAGCGGAGCCGAGGCCGAGAGGGCCGTGAGCATGTTGTAGCGGTGGTCGTAGAAGCCGTCGACCGTAAACGAGAGCTTGTTGTTGAGGAAGCGCGCGTCGAGGCCGGCGTTGTACTTGGTGTTGTCGTCCCAGCGGGCGGCGCGGTTGGCCAGCGCGTTGTTGGGCGTGGCCGTCAGGGAGCGGTCGGCGTTGCCGCCGAACACGGCGCCTTTGCCGGTTTCAATCTTGTAGTTTTCCTGCCAGTTGTAGGCGCGGGTGGCGTCGCCGCCGAGCATGCCCACCGAGCCGCGCAGCTTCAGGAAGTTCACCCGCTCACTGGCCGGGAAGAAGGACTCTTCCGACAGAATCCAGCCCGCCGACAGCGAGGGGAAGAAGCCCCAGCGGTATTCCGGGGCGAAGTTCGTGGAGCCGTCGTAGCGCATGGCCAACTCCAGCAGGTACTTGTTGGCGTAGCTGTAGTTGAGGCGGCCGGCGTAGGACAGAATGCCGGACTCGGTCTGGCTTTCGTAGGAATAGGTGGTGCCCGTGGCGAAGCGCACGTTGTCGAGGCCGCCGGGAATGGGGCTGGTTCTGTAGGTTTCGGCCTCGTCGAAGAAGGTTTCCGACTGCTCGAAGAAGGCAATGGCCGATATCAGGTGCTTGCCAAACTGCCGGTCGTAGTTCAGGTAGCCGTTCAGCTGGTAGCTGTTGGTGTAGCTGGGCACCAGGCGCACGATGTCGCCGTTGCTGAGGAAGTTCTGCTTGGTAACCGTGCCGCCGTAGATGTGCTTATGCTCGCCGAGCATGGAGAACTGGTACACCGGGAAGCGGGTGCCGTACTGCTTGCCGAAGTTGTTGTCCATCGTCTTGCTGAACAGCACGCGGGCTTTCAGGCCCTTGATGAACGGCAGCTCATAGTCCAGGTTGGCCGTGATATTCAGGCCGGTGTTGCGCTGGGAGGTGTAGTTGTCCGAGTTCTGAATCTCGAAGAAGTGGAAGGAGTCGAAGCCCGTGCCGCTGGACAGCTGCACCGGCAGCCCGTTCACGTAGGGCTGGTTGAACATGGGCGTGTAAAGCAGGCCGCGCATGTCGTTTTCGGCGTTTTCGCCCCCCACCTTCAGGTAGTACATGCGCTTCTGGTACAGGTCGCCGCTGAGCGAGAGGCCGGCTTTCAGGCCCTTGGCCACCTGCACGTCGGTACTGGCCCGGAACGTCCACTTGTTGGCGTTGATGTTGTCGAAGTTGGCGTTCTGGTAGTTGTACGACAGGCCGGCGAAGTACGTCATCCGGTCGGTGCCGCCGCTCACGTTCAGGGCGTGGCGCGTCACGATGGCCGGCTTCCAGGCCGCTTTCAGCCAGTTGTAGTTGTTGTTGGCGAAGTACTGCAGCTCGTCGGGCGTGTAAATCGACGCGTCGGTGAGCGGGCGGCCCCGGTAGATGTTGTAGTCGTTCAGGTAGGTAGCCAGCTGCACGCCGTCCATCATGCTGGGCAGCCGCACGGCGTCGGCCTGGCCCACCGAGCCGCTGTAGGAAAACTTCGGCGGCCCTACTTTGCCCCGCTTGGTGGCCACTACCACCACGCCCTGGTTGGAGCGGGCGCCGTAAATGGCCGCCGCCGCATCCTTCAGCACTGAAATGGCCTCCACTTCCGACTGGTCGAGCAGGTTGAAGTCTTCCTCCGTGCGCACCACGTTGTCAATCACGTAGAGCGGGCGGGTGGTGCCGCCGTCCTTGGTCAGCACAATCGGGTTGCGGACCGTAATCTGGCCTTTGTCGCCGGGGCGGCCGGTGCCGCCGCTCACGCTCACGCCGGGGTTCTGGCCCACCAGGGCCGTGGAGAGGCTACCCACCGGCAGCTCCTCAATGGCCTTCATGTTGACCGAGGCCACCGAGCCCGTCAGGCTTTCCTTGGTCTGGGTGCCGTAGCCCACTACCACCACCTCGTTCAGCTTCGAGGTTTCTTCCTGCAGCGTAACCTCCAGCGTGGTGCGGCCCCCCACCGTTATTTCCTGCTTGGCAAAGCCGATGGAGCTGATGACCAGCACTTCGTTGCCGGTCGGCAGGTTGATGCGGAACACGCCCTGGGCGTCGGTGGTGGTGCCGGTGGTGGTGCCCTTGAGCACCACGCTGGCGCCCGGAATGCCTTCCCCCTTGGCGTCGCGCACGGTGCCCGTGATATTGAGGAAAACCGGGGTGGCTGCCGCTGGCTTAGCCGGTCGGGCCGGCAGGGCCGCGGTAGCCGGGGCGCCGGTGCCGAGCAATAATCCGACGAGCAGCGTGTAGGCCGCCCCGTGCCGCAAGGGGTGTGAGGGGGTAGGGAAGAGGGGTAGAAAACGAGTCATAGCAAAGATGTGGTGGGAAATGCTTGCTCAGAAGAAGGTGCGGAAACTTACTTGCCGGCCTCGGCCTTTTCGCGGGCCAGGCGGGCCTGCCAGTCCTTGCCGGCCTGGTTCATGTCGATGCCGGCGGCCGAAAGGTAGTTGTTGATCTTGCCTTTGTACTTGCCAAACCAGGCGTGCTTTTGCTCCGAGGTGCCGGCGTCCATGGCCTTTTCGCGGGCTTCGGTCAGCCAGGCCAGGATCTGGGTTTTCTGCTCCTGGGTCAGGTCGGGCAGCATGTCCTGGTAGGCCCGCACCGTGATGGGCAGCACCCCGTAGGTCATGCCGTCCTTGACCTGCTCTACCTGGGCCACGCTCAGCTTCTGGCCTAGCCGGCGCAGGTACTTGGTGTGCAGCTTGGCCAGGGCCTGGTCGGTTTGGGCGTCGAGCTGCTTGATTTCGGCTTCGGTGGCGGGCGTCTTGGGCTGGGCTTTCAGGGTGGCCAGCTGGGTTTTGCGCTGCTCGTGCACCTGGTTTAGCTGCCGGTACTGGTCGGCGATGATGTCGCGCACCTGGGTGGCTTTCTTGGCTTCCAGCGGCCCCAGCTTGTCGACAATCTTGGTGGCTCGCTCGGTGATGGTGCGCGTGTAGGCCGCCTCTTTGGATTCCGGGGCCGGCGTGGTTTGCGCGGCCGCCCAGCCGGCGGAAGTGGCTACCAGAAGTCCGGCCAACAGCAGCCGGGGAAGGGTAGAAGACATGGGGTAGTGCGTAACTGCTTAAAGGTGAAGCAATTTATGCACTATCTAAAGAGCGTATCTACAGGTTTTAGCCAACTTATTATACAATCTTAGCATGTGGCCCCCGGCCGGGTGAGTGTTGGCTAACTCAGGCTGAGGTATTTAGCCCGCCATGCGGCCCTCAAACCGCCCGGCCGCACTTTCTGAGCGGCTTTTGCCGGGGGCAGCCCGTTGCACGGCGGGGCTGGTCAGCCGGCCTGGAAAATGGACTTCAGATAGGCCGCGTTGGCCCCGAAGTTCCGCTTCACGTTGCGCGGATCGGTGGCGTCGCGCGAGCGTTCAATCACCAGCCAGCCCTGCCAGTTCATGTCGGCCAGGGTCTGCTTTACCTTGCGCAGGTCGAGGCGGGGGTTGTTTTCCAGCCACACGCCGTCCTCATCGGTACAGTGAATCTGACAGATCCGCTTGCGGCCCAGGGTTTTAAGCTCCTGGTGCAGGTCGCGGCCTTCCTTGAGGGGGTTGGAGAAGTTGAAGTAGATCTGGATGTGCTTCGAGCCGATTTCGCGCAGCAACTCCACTTCGCCCTTGGCATCGAGCGAGGTTTCGATGCCCACTACCACGCCGGCTTTCCGGGCCATGTGGCCCACCACCTTCAGCCGCTCCACGATGGCGGGGCGCAGCTCGGGGTTCTTCACCAGGTCGCCCTGGGTGCCCAGGGGCAGGAAGGCCACCTTCACGTGCATGGCCCGCATCGTGTCGAGGCAATCTTGCACCATGCGCTGGTAGGTGGGGCGGGTGGCAAACGACTGGGCGTAGAAGCCGGTCATGGCCAACGAGCAGATTTCCAGGTTCAGCTCCCGGGCCTTGTCCAGAAACTGCTGCCGGATTTCAGGCTTGGCCAGCTGGCTGTCAAAGGTTTCGCGCTGCCCCAGGCCGCCCATATCCACCTCCACACCGTCGGCCCCGATATCCTTGGTCAGCTGCAGGGCCCCCAGCTTCTGCCGCTTCAGAATCATCAGATCTACCACGGCAATCTTGTAGGTGAGCTTTTTACGGCGGGCGGGGTAAGCCGCCCGGGGCAGCAGCAGGCCGGCGGCTAGCACGGCCCCGGCCCGCAGAAAGTCGCGGCGGCCAAGTGGGTTCTGAAACATACTAAGACGAGGTTAGTGAAGACTCACTTCGGGGTGCGGGCCGTTGCTGCGGAAGGGCCGGGCGGGCAGGCCGGCTTTGGAAAACAGGTTGGGCTGGGCGGCTTCGTCCCAGCCGAAGCGCACGGCCGCGGGGGCGGGTACGGCCGGGGCCGTCACCACTACTTTTTTGCCCCTGATGCGGGCCTGGGCCGGGTGAAACACGCCGTCGGCTCCGGCCAGCTCAAAGTAGGTCAGCGGCTTTTTGTCCTGGCTGATCAGGCGGCTGCGCCGGGGCGCGAAGGTCACCGTCACGGTCCGGCCTTTCACCTGCATGCCCTGGTACACCGGGCCCGCGCCTTCCACGTCCTTGCGGCCGTAGGTGGCCGCCAGCGCCAGCCGGGCCAGCCGCCGCCCGATTTCCCACTTGAAGGGCGGGTGAATGTCGCTCAGGTTGGTGGCCAGGTCGGTCGTCACAATCAGGCCGGTGTGGGGCACTTGTAGCACGGCCTCCTGCGCCTCCCGGAACCGGGGCAGCGTTTCGCGGGTCAGCGGCGCTTTGGGCTCCTTCGACTCCGAATACTTAAACGGGGCCAGCTGCACGTAGTAAAACGGCAGGGTGGCATCCTGCCAGGCCGTGCGCCAGCTTTCAATCAGGGTTTGCAGCTTGTGGGTGTAGCTGGTGGTTTCGGCCAGAAAGCAGTTCGATTCGCCCTGGTACCACAGAAAGCCGCGCACCGCCAGCGGGGCCAGGGGCCGGATCATGGGCTCGTAGAACTTGCCCGGGTCCCCGTCGACCTTCTGGCTGGCGTAGTACGGGTCCTGGGCCAGGGCTTCGGCCGGAATCCAGGGCTCGATGCGGGAGCCGGGCACGGCCGAGGAAATCATGCCGATGGGCACGCGCAGGTGAGCGTACAGCTCCTGGGCAAAGAAATAGGCCGGGGCCGAAAACGAGCGAAGCGCCGAATCCTGGGCAATGCTCCAGCCCCGGTGCAGCGAATCAGGCTTGCTGAGCTCCTTGCGGTTGACCAGAAAGATGCGCAGCGCCGGGTTGTGGGCCCGCTCCAGCTCCGTAAGCGGCCCGGTATCAGCGCCGGGCGGCAGCGTCACCTTGCTGTTCTTGCGCATCGTGTATTCCATGTTCGACTGCCCCGAGGCCAGCCAGACTTCCCCCACCAGAATATCCCGCAGCCGGATGGTGTTGCGGCCGGTAATGACCAGATCGGCGGGTTTGTCGGAGGCCGGCAGGGGCTGGAGCGTCACGCGCCAGTGGCCGGCGGCATCGGTGGTGGTGCGCTGCTGCTGGCCGGCAAGCTGCACCGTAACTTCCTCGCCCGGCGCGGCCCAGCCCCAGATGGGCAGGGGCTTTTCGCGTTGCAGCACCATGTGGTGGCCCAGCACCCGCGGCAGCACCACGCGGGCCCGGGCGGGGTGGGCCAGGCCGCTCAGGGCCAGCAGCAAGCCAAGTAGAAAGCGTGGGTTCATGCTATTTTTTCAGGAGCCAGACGACCTCCGCGCCGGCCGCGGCGGGCAGGGTGAGAGTGGTGCCGGCCTTCACGGTTTCTCTGGTGTCAGTCAGCTGGCCGGTTTTGGGGTTGATGCGGCGCACGACGAACGTGCCCTTCAGCGCCGATAAATCC
Organism: Hymenobacter aquaticus; assembly: GCF_004765605.1. Lineage (NCBI taxonomy): Bacteria > Pseudomonadati > Bacteroidota > Cytophagia > Cytophagales > Hymenobacteraceae > Hymenobacter > Hymenobacter aquaticus. The sequence continues at coordinate 737,348 of NZ_SRLC01000001.1, forward strand.
AGCTGCACGGGCGCGCCACTTTCCCGGTAAAGCACAAATCCGGTTGTATGGTCGCTCAGGGCCCACTGGCCGGCGGGCTTGCCCGGCAGCTCCACGGGCGTCATGGCGGCTACGGCGCGGGCAAAGCCCGCATCGGCCACGCGCGGCACGCTGGCCATCGAGCCGCCGGCCAGCAGCACGGCCCACCCAAAGGCGTCGGCGCCGTCGGCCGAGTAGAGCACGGCTTTGGCGGGAAACTGCTGGCGGTATTCGCGCACGGCCCGGTACACCTGCTCAAACGAGCTGCGCTTGGGCTTGAGCAGGCGGGCGTGCTGGCGCGGGGCCAGGTTCTGGCCGCCGAGCGGGGCGTAGGCGCTGCCGTCGGACTGGTAGTGCCAGTAATTGATGTCAATCACGTCGATGACGGCGGCGCGGGCGGGGTCGGCCAGGATGGCGTCCTGCACGTCCTTGGTGGTGCTCAGGGCAATGGTGGCGTGCTGGCCGGTTTCGGCTTCCCACTCCTTAATGGTATCGAGCCAGAACTGCACGAAGGACAGCGGCCCGGTAAATTCGGCCCCAATCAGGTGAATCACGCCGGTTTTGCCCACGAAGTTATTGAGGCACTGGCGGATGTAGGCCCGGTGCAGGGGCCGGCGCACCGGGTCCGTCACGTCGTAAAACTGCTCGGCCATGAAAATCCGCTTGTCGCCGGCGTAGGGCGCGGGCTCGGGAAAGCCGGTGTTATTGACGTTGTTGACCGGCCGCCAGGGAAAATCGGCGTAGTGAGCCCCGGCCTCGATGATGTTGTGCTGAAAATAGTGCTGGTTAAGCAGTACGAGGCCTTTCTGGTCGGCCAGGTCGGCAAATTCGGCCAGGCGACCCCAGTACCACTTGTTGTACTTGGTCAGGTCGTAGCGGCTCAGGCCGTCCCAGGCGGTGCCCTGCCCGCTACGGGCGAAGGGCAGCTCGTAGAACGGCGGCCACACCTCCCCATCCATGCGCTTCACCCGCTCGTGGTCGTCGCGCCGCCGCTCGTACCACAGGCCGTAGTTGTGGCTCAACGCCAGGACGTTGCCGATGCGCATAGAGTCGGTCATTTCCGGCAGCTCGTCGGTGAGGCCGGGGCCGCTCAGGCCGGGCACGAAGCGCGTGACGTGGGGCTTGGGGCTTTTCAGACCGTAGGGCCGGGCGCTGCCGTTCCACCACGGCACTTCCTGCCGCCGGCCCGTCAGCAGGGCGTCGCCGCGCACCACCACGCCGTTGGTTACGCGCAGCGGGGCGGCGTACGCGGGTTTGGCCGCGGGCTTCACTTTCAGCTTGTCGATGCTCGGGGCCGTGGTTTGGGTGGTAATAGGCTGCCGGCCGGGCGCGGCCTGAATAAAGGCCAGCACGGTGGGGGCGGCCTGTGCCGAGAGCTTGGTCAGCTCCTGGGCCACCGCCACGGGCGGACTGCTGGAGGCTTCGGTGGCAATGGGCAGCAGCACGGTGCGGCCGGCCACGGCGGCCCCGAGGCGGTCCTGGAGCTGGGCGTAGTAGAGGCTGCGGGGCCGGATATGCTCGTTGGACTGGTCCCAGTGGCCGTTGCCGGCAAATTGGGCCCAGGTGCCGAACGCCCAGTTCTGGGCCGTGGGCGGCTGGTAACAATCGACGCGGGCGGCGGTGCACTGCCAGAACACGCTGTTGGCCGCCGCCCAGCCAGCTCCCTGTCCGTCCTGCTCCCGGTTGCCGAAGCGCAGGGCCTGCCCGTATTCCTTTACGATGTCGAACAGGGTGCCCGCCGCCCAGCTGTCGATGCCGCCGCTGAAGCTGTAGGCGTCTTCGGCCTCGCACTGCACGAAGGCATTGGGGCCGGCGGCGCAGTAGCCCACGGCAAAATCGTGGTAGCCGGCTTGGGCATACAGGCGCTGAAACAGGGTTTGTTGGCCTTTGGTGAGAAACGTGTTGCGCCGCTCGCCCCCGATTTCCGACACCGGCTCGGTGGAAATACAGTCTTCCACGGTGAGGCGGCGCACGTTTTCGTGGGCCAGCACCGCCGAGCCGGCAAAGTGCCGGAACGTGACCTGCCGCACCCAGGCGTCCTGCACGTTGTCGAGCACCACGGCCATCCAGCGGTGGTCCTCATCCTTGGGGTTAGCCGCATCCACTACCGATTCCAGCCGCAGATTCTCCACGCCCACCTGCGTGAGCAACCCCGGCCAGGTGTAGCGGGCCACGGTGCCGCCGCCGTATTTCTGGTCGAGGGCCGTGGTAAGGGGCGCGTCCAGGGTAATGCCGCTGGCCTCGACGCTCACCACCTGCCGGTCCCAGAACAAGTCGCGCTGCCCGGGCTTCCAGCCCAGCGCCGACTCGCCCCCGCCAAACGACTGGGTGCCCAGGGCCTGAATCCAGGCGGCCGTGCTGGGCCGCTGCACCCGCACCCGGTCGCCAACGCGGAAGGTTGCCGCGTTGGCGACCCGCAGCACGCGGGCATTCACGGGCACGTAGGCGTCGGTGATGGGCTGGGCCGTTTCCAGCTTCCGGTCGCCTCGGCCGGCCAGGGTCAGCAGGTTGTCGCGGGAGTAGCCGGTGCCGATAAGCAGGGTGCCCGCGTCGTCCAGGCCGCTGCCGCGCAGCACCACGCCCGAGGCCCGCAGCCGCAGGCGGCCGGCCACCTCGTGTCGGCCCTTGCCCAGCAGCACCGCCCCGCGAAATCCATCTTTGCCCAGGGGCAGGGCCGCCACGTAGTCCAGCGCGGCCTGGATGCGGGCCGTGGCGTCGCCGGGCAGCGCGGGCACCAGCACCTTGATGGGCACCAGCGGAATGGCCTGCTCGCCGGCCCGGTAGCCGCAGTAGGAAAAGTCGGGGATGCGGTTGCCCAGCGAGTCGGGGGCGTACACCAGCCGGCCGTCCTTATCGGTCGAAATGGGCGGCTGGGGCTTGACGACTGGCTTTTTGCCCTGCGCCACGGCCGGTGCGGTGCTGGTAGCCAGTACGATAAACAGAGCCGGGAGGAAGCGTGGTACGGGCACGGTGGGCAACGGGGGCGGTGGAAGGAATGCGGCGAAATGCTAAAAGCTAGCTCCCCTCCTCAGATGACTCCGCGCATAAAGCGGACCGGGGTTAGAAGTGGTTGACCGGAGCGTTAGAGCCAGGTTTAGATTCTAGCTCTAGATTTCGTTCTGCGGTTTCAACCACCCCCAACCCCTCCTCATCTGAGGAGGGGAGCTATTTTTTAGCCTCTAACTTAAACACTAATTGATAGGCTCTGGCGCCTAGGTGGGCTTCACTTCCTTTACCGGCACCACGCTGTTGAGGTACACCTCGATGTTGGTGTAGCCGTCTTTGCCGCGCACCTGGCTGGCGTCAGAGGCGTCGTTGGGGTTGAGCTTGTTCTTCTTCTCGTACTGGTCGGGCATGCCGTCCTTGTCCGAGTCCTGGTAGGGCTGGCCGGCGTAGGTGGGGTAGCCGCCCACCTGGCTGATGTCGGTGATGATGCCCTGCTTGTAGGAGTCGATGGGCAGGCGGCGGTGCTTGAACTGGGTGTCGGGCAGCTTCACGCCTTCCTTGTAGGTGATTTTGCCGGTGCGCACCTGCTCAATCACGCGCGCATCGACCGGGTCGCGCTTGGGCAGGGTGGCCCCGGCGTTTTCCAGCACGTAGGCGTAGGCCTTTTCGGTGGGCAGAATGGTGATGTCGGGCATGGGCAGGGGCGAGTTCACGCGCATGTCGGCGGTGTACTTGCCCGCGTCGGCCATTTCTTCCACCTGCACGCCGCCGTTCCAGTTGTCCTTGGTTACCTTCTCGTTGCCCTCCATGATGTTGCCACTGACGTAGGCGCGGCCGTAGACCTGGTACTTGAGCTTGCTGCGGCCCGATTCGGGCTTCAGGATGCGGTGGCCCACCGGCGAATCCTTGGGCGTGAGGGGGCCGGGCTTGTAGTAGTTGTTGATGATGTTGTACATGGCCCGGTAGTCGCCGCCGTCGGTGGAGCGGTGCACCCAGTTGAACATGACGTTGTTGGCGAAGTTGAACACCCCGTTCCAGCCGATGGAAGGGTTGCGGCCGGCGTTGTCGGCCCACAGGTTGCGCATAAAGGTGCAGTTCTCGCCGCCCAGGGTGCTGCCAAAGGCGTGGTTCCAGGTGTCGAGGGCCTCGGAGAAGATGCTGTTTTGAATCGTGATGTTGACCGTGCCCAGCTTCTGCTCGGCAATGCCGGTGCTGTCGTTGTACATGTGGCGGTACATCGACATGTTCTCGTCCAGGCCCCAGGAGGCCGAGACGTGGTCAATCATGATGTTGCCCACCGGGTTGCCGCCGATGGCGTCGTCGCGGCGGCCCACGTTGGTTTCGCCGCGGCGGAAGCGCATGTAGCGCACCACCACGTCGTGGGTGTTCAGCCACACCGACTCGCCGGCCACGCAGACCCCGTCGCCGGGGGCGGTCTGGCCCGCAATGGTGATGTAGGGCGCCCGGATAATGAGCGGGGTTTTCAAACGGATGATGCCGGCCACGTTGAAGACCACGATGCGGGCCCCGCCCTGCTCGCAGGCCTCGCGCAGCGTGCCGGGGCCCTTGTCTTCCAGGCTGGTTACCACGTACACTTTGCCGCCCCGGCCCCCGAAGGAGTGGGCCCCGCCGCCTTCCGCGCCCGGAAACGCCAGCAGCGGCGACTGGGGCAAATCAACCGGGCGGGCCGCCCACGGAATGTAGGGCTTGCCGTTTTTGGCGTCGCGCTCGATGATGGGGTAAGCCTTGGCCCAGGCGGCATCCGACTCGCGGCGGGCCTGCTCCATCAGCTCGTTGGTGGCTTTCTGCACGTCGGCCGGGATTTGCGGATACTGCGCCCAGGCCGAGTGTTGCAGCGCCAGGCAGCCAGCGAAAACGAGAAGAGAACCAGCGGATTTTTTCATGAGAAGGGTGGGGTTTTAACCGCAGCTAAATAACAGGACAAAACGTCCCGCTACCTATACCATTTTTTCGACCCTGTGTAGGATGTTATCATTCCGGCCCGGGCGCACCTCTTATGGGCCGCCGGGGTGAGGAGCGCCCACCCACTGACGTCCCGCCACCCGCCGCCGGGTGCCGGCCGCATTCCTTATATAGGAGCAGGCGGCGTAAGCAGGGGCCAGGGCCGTCGTTGGCGGGCCCGGGCCGCCGCCCGGCCCGGAAACAGGAGCCGGGCTACCGGGTAAGGGGGCACTCACTGGGCCGGGCGAAGCCCCGCGCAAGGTAGCACCGCCGCCCAATTGGGCGCATGGCAACATGCTACAACAGCCGGAGAAGATGGTATAAGTTGCGGGCGGCCGGGGCCGGTACTTTTGGTATCAGCGTTCTGCCGCTGCGGCAGAACCGGAAAGGGAAAGCAAAGGTGAAGTAGAACAGGCGCGCTGCGCTTGTTCCACTTGCCTTTGCCCCGCTTCCGGCCGCCGTTCAACGAAAAACCCCGTTTGCCCTATGACCCCGAGCCAGTGGAAAAGCCTGTTTGCTAGTTGTTTGCTGCTGGGCTGCCTCTGGCTGGGCGTCGGGCGGGCGGTGGGTAGCCCGGTGCCGGCGGCGGCCTCCCAGACTATCGTCGTGCCCAAAGCGGCCCACGCCCGGCTGCGCTACGGGGCCGAGCGGCTGGCGGCGGCGCTGCGGGCGGCCGGCTACCCCGTCACCATCACGGCCCAGGATAAGCCCGGCCGCCGCAACCAGATTCTGGTCGGTTTGGCCACCGATGCGCTGCTGCGACAGGCCGCGGCCACGCTGCACGCTCCGGCTCCGGCCGCGCCCGGCAAGGAAGGCTTTTCCATTGTTTCGGCCGACAACCACACGGTGCTCATCAGCGGGGCCGACAACTCCGGCGCGCTCTACGGCTGCCTGGAGCTGGCCGAGCAGGTGAAAAGCGCGGGCCGCCTGCCCGAGCAGCTCAGCCTGCGGCAACAGCCCGAAATGGTGCTGCGCGGAGCCTGCATCGGGGTGCAGAAGCCGTATTATCTGCCCGGCCGCACTGTGTACGAGTACCCCTACACGCCCGAAACTTTTCCCTGGCTCTACGACAAGCAGCTCTGGATCCGGTACCTGGACATGCTGGCCGACAACCGCATGAACTCGCTCTACCTCTGGAACGGCCACCCGTTTGCGTCCTTGGTGCGGCTCAAGGACTACCCCTACGCCGTGGAGGTTGATGAGGCCACGTTCCGCAAGAACGAGGAAATCTACCGGTTCCTGACCGCCGAGGCCGACAAGCGCGGCATCTGGGTGATTCAGATGTTCTACAACATCATCGTCTCCAAGCCCTTTGCCGAGCACCACGGCATCAAAACCCAGGACCGCAACCGGCCCATCACCCCGCTGCTGGCCGACTACACCCGCAAGTCCATTGCCGCCTTCGTGGAGAAATACCCCCACGTGGGGCTGATGGTGGCCCTGGGCGAAGCCATGGAAGGGGTGGGGCAGGACGACGTGGACTGGTTTACCAAAACCATTATTCCCGGCGTGCAGGACGGCCTCAAGGCCCTGGGCCAAACCGAGCTGCCGCCCATCGTGCTGCGGGCCCACGACACCGACGCGCCCCGGGTGATTAACGCCGCGCTGCCGCTCTACAAAAACCTCTACACCGAGGCCAAGTTCAACGGTGAGGCCCTGACCACCTACACCCCGCGCGGCTCCTGGGCCGAGCTGCACCGCAAGCTGAGCAGCATGAACTCGGTGCACATCGAGAACGTGCACATTCTGGCCAACCTGGAGCCGTTCCGCTACGCCTCGGCCGACTTTATCCAGAAATCGGTGCAGGCCATGCACGGCACCTACGGGGCCAACGGGCTGCACCTCTACCCCCAGGCCTCGTACTGGGACTGGCCCTACACCGCCGACAAAGCCCCCGAGCGGCTGCTGCAAATCGACCGGGACTGGATGTGGTACAAAGCCTGGGCGCGCTACGCCTGGCAGGCCAACCGGCCCCGTCCGGCCGAAATAGACTACTGGGGCCAGCAGCTGGGCGAGTTATTTGGCACCGACGCGGCGGCCGGTAAGCAGGTGCTGGAAGCTTACGAGCAAGCCGGCGAAATCGAGCCCAAGCTGCTGCGCCGCTACGGCATCACCGACGGCAACCGCCAGACGCTCACGCTGGGCATGCTCATGGGCCAGCTCATCAACCCCAGGCGCTACGGGCTGTTTACCCTGCTCTATGAGTCGGAAGCACCGGAAGGGGAGATGATCATCGAATACGCGGAGAAAGAAGCCAAAGGACTGCCTCACGTGGGCGAAACGCCGGTGCAGGTGGCCTCCGAAGTCGTGGCCCACGGGCAGGCCGCGGTGGCGGCCATCGAGCGGGCGGCCCCGAGCGTGACGAAGAACCAGGCGGAGTTTGCCCGCGTCAGAAACGACATGTACTGCCAGGCGGCGCTGGCCAACTTCTACGCCGACAAGGCGCGGGCGGCCCTGCTGGTGCTGCGCTACAAATACTCGCGCAACGTGGCCGACCTGGAGCAGGCCGTGCCGCTGCTGGCGCGCAGCGTGCAGCACTGGGAAAAGATGGTGGCCCTGACCCAGGACACCTACCTCTACGCCAACAGCATGCAGACCGCCCAGCGCAAGATTCCGATGCGCGGCGTGGATGCCACCTACATTACCTGGGCCGAAATGCTGCCCGTCTACCAGAAGGAGCTGCTGAACCTGCGCCGCAACATCGACTCGCTGAAAACGGTGAAGCTGGTGCCCCCGGTGCAGCAAACCACCCGCCTGGCGGCGGCCCCCGTCACGCTGCAAACCAAAGCCGGGCGCTACGCTGCCGCGGCCGGGCAGTCGGTTTTCGCCGATACCACGGTGACCATTACGGCTTTGGCCCCGGAACTGGCCGGCTTGACGGGCCTGCGCCTGAGCAAAGCCCAGATGCTGAGCCAGGGCACCGAAATCCGCTTTACCACCCGGCAGCCGGTGAAGCTGCTGGTCGGCTATTTCAACGCCAAGAACCCACGCTACCTGCCCGCGCCCCAGCTCGAAACCGACGCCAGCGCCAACGACTACGGGCAGGCCGACATCAAAATCAGCAATGCGGTGGCCGTGGCCGGGATGCCGCCGGTGAACGTGCACACCTACACTTTTAAGGCCGGCACCCACACGCTCTACCTGGGCAAAGGGGCCGCGCTGCTGCTGGGCTTTATCGACGCCAGCCAGCCCCTGCGCCCCTACAACGCGGGCCTGGGTACCGGCCTGGGCGACCAGACCAAGGAAGTAGACTGGCTGTTTGAGTAGCCGAAAATCAGCTTTCACCCCGTTATTTACCTTTTCACCCGTCAAACGCAACGCAGTACATGGCCTTTCGCGCGCAAGCACTTCTTACGGCTCTGGGCCTGCTGGCCGGCGCGGCCGCCCCGGCCGGGGCCCAGCAGCGCCCCCCCTTCGTGCTGAGTACCGAGCCGCTGCGCACCAGCGTGGCCTGGTTTAACAGCCTGGACCAGGAAACGGTGGTGAACCTGGTGCCCAACGCCGGGGCCGCCGACTGGCTGGCCGAGCAGGTGCCGCTGTTCGAGTGCCCCGACTCGGCCTTGCAGCAAACCTACTATTACCGCTGGTGGACCTTCCGCAAGCACCTGAAGCAGACGCCTGACGGCTACGTTTTCACGGAGTTTATTACCCCGATGAAGCACGCCGGCGCCCACAATACCATCAGCAGCGCCCTGGGCCACCACCTCAACGAGGGCCGCTGGCTCCACGATTCGCAGTTCATCGACCAGTACACCCGGTTCTGGCTGTTTGCCGATGCCAGGCGCCCCGCGCCCAAGCTCCACGCCTTCAGCAGCTGGCTGCCCGATGCGGTGTACGGCCTGTACCTAGTGCAGAACAAGCCGCAGCTGGTGCAAGAGCTGCTGCCCGCCCTGCATGCCGATTACAAGCTCTGGGAAAAGGAAAGAATGCTGCCCAACGGGATGTTCTGGCAGTACGACGTGAAGGACGCCATGGAAGAATCCATCAGCGGGGGCCGGAAGGTGAAAAACGTGCGCCCCACCATCAACAGCTACATGTACGGCAACGCCAAGGCCCTGACGGCTATGGCCCGGCTAACGAAAAACGACAGCCTGGCCCGCAAGTACGCGGCCAAGGCCAAGCAGCTGCGCACCGACGTGCAGCGCGTCCTCTGGGACGAAAAAGCGGCGTTTTTCAAGGTGCAGTACGAGAAAGGCGGCCTCTGCGAAGCCCGCGAGGAGCTGGGCTACATTCCCTGGTACTTCAACCTGCCCGCCGACAAGGCCAAGTACGCCAAGCAGTGGGAGCAGCTCACCGACGAGCAGGGCTTCCGGGCGCCCTGGGGCCTGACCACGGCCGAGCGGCGCGCCCCCGGCTTCCGCACCCACGGCTCGGGCCACGGCTGCGAGTGGGACGGGGCCGTGTGGCCCTACGCTACCACCCAGACGCTCAAAGGCCTGGCCAACCTGCTGACCAGCTACAAGCACCACGATGGTATGAGCAAGCAGGTTTACTACGACGAGCTGCGCAAATATGCCCTGTCGCACCAGAAAAACGGCGTGCCCTACCTGGGGGAGTATCAGGATGAAAAGAACGGGGAGTGGCTCAAGGGCGACAACCCGCGCAGCAGCTACTACAACCACTCGGGCTTCGCCGACCTGATTATCACCGGCCTGGTGGGTCTCAAGCCCCGCCCCGACAACGTGGTGGAAATCGTGCCCCTGGTGCCCGCCGGGCAGTGGGACTACTTCTGCCTCGACCAGGTGCGCTACCACGGCCGCCTGCTCACGGTGCTCTGGGACAAAACCGGCCAAAAATACGGCAAAGGCCCCGGCCTGCGCGTGTTTGCCGACGGCCAGCAAATCGGCCACGCCGCCCAGCTGACGCGCCTGACGGCCAAGCTGCCGGGATAGTACAGGACGGAAGAAAAGAACGTCATGCGGAGCTTGTCCCAGAGCCTTATTGACCTCCTCCGCTAGGAGCAAAAACCGCCCGAATGCCAGGAACGAACCACCATCAGTATGAAAAAAGGCCCCTTAGCACTTGTATATAAAACGTCTGGCTCTCCCTCTCTTCTGGAGAGGGGGCCGGGGGGTGAGGCGCTTCGGCTGCTAATCGTCCTGTTCCTCGTGTTCGGCTCGGTTTCAACTCAGGCCCAGCAGTATTACAACGTGCTCAAGTACGGGGCCCGCAACGACAGCACCCGGCTCAGCACCGCGGCCATCGGCAAGGCCATAGCGGCGGCCAGCAAGGCCGGTGGGGGCACGGTCTACTTTCCGGCCGGCAAGTACCGCACCGGCCCGATTCACCTCAAAAGCAACATCACCATCGACCTGGAGGCCGGGGCCATTCTGTATTTCAGCGACAATTTCGACGACTACCTGCCCATGGTGTCCACCCGCTACGAGGGCATCGACATCACCAGCTTCTCGCCGCTGTTTTACGCCTACAAGGCTGAGAATATTACGATTAAGGGCCGGGGTGTCATCGACGGACAGGGTAAAAAGTGGTGGGACTACGCCGAGGGTGCCTCCCGCAAAAGCCAGGACTCGAAGTGGCAGCAGGAGTTTTTTCGCCTGAACCAGAACATTCTGCGGCCCGACGAGCCCGGCGTGATAGAGCGGGGCTTTATGCGGCCGCCGTTCATCCAGCCCATGTACTGCAAAAACGTGCGCATCGAGGGCATCACCATCCGTAACTCCCCGTTCTGGACGGTCAACCCCGAGTTCTGCGAAAACGTGACCATCACGGGCGTCACCATCCTGAACCCCAAGTCGCCCAACACGGACGGCATCAACCCCGAGTCGTGCCGCAACGTGCGCATTTCCGACTGCCACATCAGCGTCGGCGACGACTGCATCACCATCAAATCGGGCAAGGACCGGGCGGGGCGGCAGCTGAACGTGCCGGCCGAAAACTACACCATCACCAACTGCACCATGCTCTCGGGGCACGGCGGGGTGGTTATTGGCTCGGAAATGTCGGGCGGGGTCAGGAAAATTACCATCAACAACTGCATTTTCGACGGCACCGACCGGGGCATCCGCATCAAGACGGCCCGGGGCCGGGGCGGAATCGTGGAAGACATCCGGGTGGATAACATCGTGATGAAAAACATCCGCGAGCAGATCATCGTGCTCGACATGCAGTACGCCAAAACGAAGGAAGAGCCGGTGTCGGAGCGCACGCCGCGCTTCCGCAACATTCACTTCAGCAATATCACCGCCGAGGGCAACCAGGCCGGCTACCTCAACGGCCTGGCGGAAATGCCCATCGAAAACGTGACCTTCAGCAACCTCAACATCGACACCAAACTGGGCTTCACGGTGAAGGAGGCCCGCAACGTGGCCTTCCACAACGTGCAGGTAAACCCGCAGACCGGCCCGGCCGTGCGCGCCGAAAACGTGCAGCAGCTTCGCCTCGACGGCCTGCGCGGCCAGGTGCCCGCCGGCGCCCCGCTCGTGGAGCTGGGCAACGTGGCCGACGCCTTCGTGACCAACTGCTTCCCGGCTCCCGGCACCGATACTTTCCTTAAGCTGGAAGGCGCCGAAACGCGCGGCATCGTGCTCCAGAACAACTACCTCAAATCGGTGAAAACCCCGATTGCCAAGGGCCAGGAAGTAAGGCAGCCGGTGGAAATAACGGCCGCCGAAGTGCCCGCCGCACCGGCCGTTGAACGCCGCCGCTAGCACAACCGCTGCGTCTTCCGCGTTTCTTCCGCGCCCTCTGCGGGCTCCACTCGTCTGCTCCTACATGCTCCGCCTGTCCATCCTGCTCCTTACCTGGCTAAACCTCATCGGCCCCGCCCGGGCCCAGCAGCCCCTGACGCTGTGGTACCAGCGGCCCGCCGAGAAGTGGACCGACGCGCTGCCGCTGGGCAACGGCCGGCTGGGCGCCATGGTATTCGGCGGCGTGGGGCAGGAGCGGGTGCAGTTCAACGAAGCCACCCTCTGGACCGGCCGGCCCCGCAACTACAACCGCCCCGGCGCGGCCCGGTACCTGCCCCAGATCCGGGCGCTGCTGGCCCAGGGCAAGCAGGCCGAGGCCGAAGCCCTGGCTACCCGGCACTTCCTGGGCCTGCGGGACCACGAGGACGGCTACGAGCAATTGAAGGCCGCCTGGCTGCAGCAAATAAAGGCCGTAACCGCCCCGCAGGCGCTGGCCGCCTCCGGTTGGCAGCCCATCCGCATTCCGACGGCCAACGGCTGGGAGGCCGCCGGCCTCGATGGCCTCGACGGGGCCGTGTGGCTGCGCACCAGCTTCGAGCTGCCCGCCGCCTGGGCCGGCAAAGACCTCACCCTGAGCCTGGGCCGCATCCGCGACCAGGACCTGACCTACGTCAACGGCCAGCTCATCGGCACCGACGAGGGCATCAGCAAGAAGCGGCGCTACCGGGTGCCCGCGGCGGCGCTCAAACCCGGCCGCAACGAGGTGCTGATTCAGGTCATCAACTACTACGATAAGGGCGGGCTGATCGGGGTGAAGGAGCAGCAGCCGGTATTCGTGGTCTACCCCGAAGCGGCCGACCCGGCCACCGGCGTGGCCCTGAACCCGGCCTGGCAGTACTGGGTGCAGGACCAGAACCCGCCGCTGACGCCCACCTACCAGGCTTCCTACCAGCCCTTCGGCGACGTGCTGCTGGACTTCCCGTCGGCGGAGGCCAGCTCGTACGTGCGGCGGCTGCACCTCGACCGGGCCGAGACGGTCACGAGTTATAAGCAGAACGGGGTGCCCTTCATGCGGGAGTACTTTGCCAGCGCTCCGCGCAACGCCATTGTCGGGCGTCTGAGCGCCGGCGCGCGGGGCCGCCTGACGTTCAGGGCCCGCTTCGCCAGCCCGCACCAGCAGCGCCGCACCTACCGCGTCGACGATCATACGCTGGCCCTGGCCGTGCGGGTGCGCGACGGGGTGCTGCGCGGCGTGAGCTACCTGCGCGTGGCCGCCAGCCAAGGCCGCGTGACGGTAACCGATGAGCAAATTCAGGTGGACGGGGCCGACGAAGTGACGCTCTACCTGACCGCCGCCACCAACTTCGAGGACTACCAGCACACCGGCGCCGACCCCGAAAAACGGGCCGCCGACTTCATGCGGGGCGTGAGCGGCCAAAGCTTCGCCGCGCTCCAGCGGGAGCACCTGCGCGACTACCAGCGCCTGTTCAATAGCCTGGCCGTGGACCTGGGCCACACCCCGAACGAAAAGCTGCCGACCGACGAGCGAATCCGGCAGTTCAGCGCCGCCGCCGACCCGGCCTTGCTGGCCCTCTACCTGCAGTACGGCCGCTATCTGCTGATTTCCGCCTCCCGCGCCGGCGGGCAGGCGGCCAACTTGCAGGGCCTCTGGAACGAGTCCCTGACGCCGGCCTGGGGCAGCAAGTACACCACCAACATCAACCTGCAGATGAACTACTGGCCCGCCGAGCTGCTGAATTTGTCGGCCTGCACCGGGCCGCTGTTCCAGCTGATCAGCGAGGCCGCCGAGGCGGGGCAGGCCACGGCCAAGGATTACTACGACGCCCGGGGCTGGGTGCTGCACCACAACACCGACCTCTGGCGCGGCACGGCCCCCATCAACGCCGCCAACCACGGCATCTGGGTAACGGGCGCGGCCTGGCTGACCCAGCCCGTGTGGGAGCATTACCAGTTCACTCAGGACCGGGAGTTTCTGCGCCGCAACTACCCCGTGCTCAGGCAGGCAGCCCTGTTTTTTCAGGATTTCCTGGTGAAAGACCCGCGCACCGGCTGGCTGATCAGCACGCCGTCCAACTCGCCCGAGCACGGGGGCCTGGTGGCCGGCCCCACCATGGACCACCAGATTATCCGGGAGCTGCTGCTGACCACCAGCCGGGCCGCCGAGGTGCTGGGCGTGGACGTGGAGCTGGGCCAACAACTCGCCGAAAAAGCCCGGCAGCTGGCCCCCAACCAGATTGGGCGGCACGGGCAGCTCCAGGAGTGGCTCGAAGACAAAGACGACCCCCAGGACACCCACCGCCACGTCTCGCACCTGTGGGGCGTGTTTCCGGGCACTGATATTACTTGGCAGAATACCAAGCTGATGCAGGCGGCCCAAACCTCGCTTGTGCAGCGCGGCGACGAGGGCACGGGCTGGAGCCTGGCCTGGAAAGTCAACCTCTGGGCCCGCTTCAAGGACGGCAACCACGCCCTGCGTATACTGGAAAAGCTGCTTTCCCCGGCCGACAACGCCACCGGCCCGGAGCAGGGCGGAGTCTATAAAAACCTGTTCGACGCCCACCCGCCGTTTCAGATTGACGGCAACTTCGGCGGGGCGGCCGGCATGGCCGAAATGCTGCTGCAAAGCCACGCCGGCTACCTCGACCTGCTGCCCGCCCTGCCCACGGCCTGGCCCGGCGGCAGCATCCGGGGCCTGCGCGCCCGGGGTGGCTTCCTGGTGAATCTGCAGTGGGAGCGGGGCCGGCTCCGGCGGGCCGACATTACCTCGGAAGCCGGTGGGCCCTGCGAGGTGCGCTACGGCAACAAAAAGCTCATTCTGAGCACGAAAAAAGGAAAAACCTACTCGCTAACGGATGATTTACAGCCCAAAAACGCCGCTAAAAACTAGTTTCCCGCCTTTTTTCAAATTCCGCGCATCAAGCGGCGTGGGCTAGGGGTGGTAAAAACCGCAGAACGACTTTAGAAGCTATGCGCTAGTTCTAGTATCGTTCTGACATGTCAACCACCCTCAGCCCCTCCTCATCTGAGGAGGGGAGCTAGCTTCTAGTAACAACCTACTTGCCATGCCCCGCCTTTTTCTGCCGCTTCTGCTGTTGCTTACTTGCTTGCTGCCGACAACTCCAGCGGCAGGCCAGGCTGCCCTGCGCACGGAAATTCCGCTGAATGACAACTGGCGCAGCGTGGCCGACGACAACAACCAGCAGGCGCACAACGGCTTCGAGCGGGCCGGATTCGACGATACGGCGTGGCAACCGGTGGCCGTGCCCCACAACTGGGACGCCTACGAGGGCTACCGCCGACAGCGCCACGGCAACCGCCACGGCTACGCCTGGTACCGCAACACTTTTTCGGGGCCGGCGGCGCAACCGGGCCGGCAGTACTTCCTGTTTTTTGAGGGTGTGGGCTCTTACGCTACCGTCTGGCTCAACGGCCGGCTCGTCGGCCAGCACGCTGGGGGGCGCACCACGTTTACCCTCGACGTCACCGCCGCTATTCGCCTCGGGGGCCAGCCCAACGTGCTGGCCGTGCGCGCCGACCACCCCGCCGGCATTCAGGACCTGCCCTGGGTGTGCGGGGGCTGCTCCGAGGAGCGGGGCTTTTCCGAAGGCTCCCAGCCCCTGGGCATCTTCCGGCCGGTGTCGTTGCTCATTACGAATGCCGTCCGCATTCAGCCCTTTGGCGTGCACGTCTGGGCCGATTCGACGCTGTCGGCCCAACGCGCCCGGCTGAACGTGACAACCGAAGTGAAAAACTACGGCCGCCAGCCCGCGACGCTCACGGTGCTCAACCAACTGCTCGACCGGCAGGGCCGGGTGGTGGCCCAGGTGCAAACCCGGCAAAAGCTGGCCGCCGGCACCGCCACTGAGCTGCACCAGCAGCTGCCGGCCTTGCCGCAGCCCCACCTCTGGTCGTTGCCCGACCCCTACCTGTACCGCCTCGTGACGCGCGTCAGCAAGGGCCGCCAGCCGCTGGATGAGCTGACCACGCCCTACGGCATCCGCTGGATCAGCTGGCCGATTGGCCGAGCGGCAGCCGCCGGGCAGAAACAGTTTTTGCTGAACGGCCAGCCGGTGTTTATCAACGGCATAGCCGAATACGAGCACCTGCTGGGCCAGAGCCACGCCTTCACGGCCGCGCAGATCCGCACCCGCGTGCGGCAGCTGCGGGCCGCCGGCTTCAACGCCTTCCGCGACGCGCACCAGCCCCACAACCTGCGCTACCAGGCCAACTGGGACTCGCTGGGCGTGCTCTGGTGGCCCCAGCTGGCGGCCCACGTCTGGTACGACACGCCGCAGTTTCGCCAAAACTTTAAAACCCTGCTGACTGATTGGGTCAAGGAGCGGCGCAACTCGCCCTCGGCCGTGCTCTGGGGCCTGGAAAACGAAAGCACTCTGCCCGAAGACTTTGCCCGCGAATGCACGGCCCTCATCCGCCAGCTCGACCCCACGGCCTCGCGGGAGCGGAAAGTGACGACCTGCAACGGCGGCCAGGGCACCGACTGGGACGTGCCCCAGAACTGGACCGGCACCTACGGCGGCGACCCCAGCCTGTACGCCGCCGATGTGGCGCGGCAGGTGCTCATCGGCGAGTACGGCGCCTGGCGCACCCTCGATCTGCACGCCGAAGGCCCGCCCGTACTCAACGGCGGCCCGTTCAGCGAAGACCGGTTTACCCAGCTCATGGAGCTGAAAGTGCGGCTGGCCGAAGCCGCCCGCGACAAAACCGCCGGCCATTTCTTCTGGCTGCTGACTTCCCACGACAACCCCGGCCGGGTGCAGGGCGGGGAGGGGCAGCGCGAGCTGGACCGGATTGGACCGGTGAATTACAAGGGCCTGCTCGCGCCCTGGGAGGAGCCCACCGACGCGTTTTACATGTTCCGGGCCAACTACGCGCCCAAGGCCACCGAGCCGATGGTGTACCTGGCTTCCCACACCTGGCCCGACCGGTGGCTGACGCCGGGCAACAAGGATGGTTTGGTGGTGTATTCCAACTGCGACGAGGTGGAGCTGTTCAACGACGTGAACGGCTTGTCGCTGGGGCGCAAAACTCGGGGCGGCGTCGGCACGCATTTTCAGTGGGATGGGGTAGAGGTGCGCTACAACGTGCTCCGGGCCGTGGGCTACGTGGCCGGCAAGCCCGTGGCCCGCGACGTGCTGGTGCTGCACCACCTGCCCCCGGCGCCCCATTTTGACCAGCTACTGACCGGCAGTAAACCGCTTACCAGGCCCGCGCCCGGCTATAATTACCTCTACCGCGTGAACTGCGGCGGCCCCGCGTACGTGGACGAGCACGGCAGCCGCTGGCTGGCCGACCAGCCCCGTTCCGGCCCCGGTACCTGGGGCTCGGAGTCCTGGACCCGCGACTTTCCCGGCCTCGCGCCGTTCTTTGCCAGCCAGCGCCGCACCCAAGACCCCATCGGCGGCACCCGCGACTGGCCGCTGTTCCAGAGCTTCCGCTACGGGCGCGACAAGCTGCGCTACTCGTTTCCGCTGCCCAACGGCGAGTATCTGGTGGAGCTCTACTTCGTGGAACCCTGGCTGGGCACCGGCGGCGGCCTGGACGGCACCGGCTGGCGACAGTTCGACGTGGCTCTGAATAACGAAACCGTGCTCCGCGACCTGGACATCTGGCGCGAAGCCGGCCACGACCAGGCGTTGAAAAAGACCGTGCCGGTCCGGGTGGTGAACGGGGAGCTGGTCGTGTCGTTTCCGCGGGTGGCCTCCGGGCAGGCGCTTATTTCGGCCATTGCCATTGCCAGCCTCGATGCGAATGCCAAGCCTGCCCCGGCTCCGCAACCCGTCATCATCGACCTGAAATCGGCTGACGCCGCCGCCGGGCAGTGGACAGCCGAAACCTGGCTCGATACCGGCACCCAGCCTTACACCGATTCGCCGGTGGCGTTCAGCAAGCTGCCTTCGGCGCTGTACGGGGCCGAGTGGCTGCGCGGCCCGCTCGTCATTCCGGCCACCACCGCCGGGCAGTCCCGCGCCACCTTCCGCGTTAGCGCCCCGGCCGATGTGTATATCGCGCTGGATGGTAAGGCTACGCTGCCGGCCTGGCTCAAACAGTACGAAGACACCAAGACCACGCTCGAAACCAACGAAGCCGGCGGCCGCCAGTACCGGGTGTACCGCCAGCGGTTCCCAGCTGGCGTGCTGGTGCCGCTCGGCCCGAACAGCAGCACCCCGGACGCGCGGCCGTACCTGGTGGCCGTGAGCCGCGCCACGACCATCGAGCCGGCGTATGATTTGAAGTCGGTGACGGGCTACAAGCCGGCCGTGGCCCGCACCTCGGGCGCGGGCATGGCCCGCGAAACGGTGCACGGCAAGGAAAGCATTTCCTTCCGGGAAGCCGCCGGCGGGGCCGTGGAGTGGACCATTCAGGTGGGCGTGGCCGATACGTATTCCCTGACGTTGCGCTACGCCAACCAGCTCACCCGCCCGCTCGCCGGCCAGCTCACGGTAGCCGCCGCCGACGGCACGCTGCTGCGCACGGAAGCCATGGTGCTGCTGCCCTCCAAGCCCGGCAAGTGGAACTACCTGGCCTCGTCTACCGGCACCATGATTAACGCGGGCAGCTACCGGATACGCTTCACGGCCACCGACGCGGCCGGCCTGAGCGTGTCGGGCCTGGAGGTGCAGTAGCTGTTCGTAGTTGGTAGTTGTCAGTTGTTAGGAACGACACAAACCAGAACGAACTAACAACTGACAACGAACAACGAACAACTGACAACTACCAATCAGAAGCCAAGATGCTACAATAGGAGGGGAAAATCATACACGGACGCCGTGGCGGCGGCGGCTAGCTTTGTAGATAGTAATTCACCCCGGCACAAGGCGACAATTCGCGGCATTTCAGCAAAGTTTGTCTTATGAGCAATCTGCGAGTTCTTGACCTGGTCATTATTGCCCTCTACCTGGTGGCAATGGTGGCCGTGGGGGTGTATTTCGCCCGGAAAAACGTGAATCCGGAGCAGTACTCCAGCGCTTCGGGCTCTATTCCGGGCTGGGCCATCGGCATGTCGATTTACGCGACGTTCCTGAGCAGCAACACCTTTCTGGGCGTGCCCGGCAAGGCGTTTGGTACCAACTGGAACGCCTTTGTCTTCAGCCTCTCGATGCCGCTGGCGGCCTGGGTGGCAGCCCGCTACTTTGTACCATTTTACCGCAGCACCGGCGAAATATCGGCCTATACTCACCTCGAGCACCGTTTCGGCAGCTGGGCCCGCACCTACGCGGTGGTCTGCTTTCTGCTCACGCAGCTGGCCCGCATCGGCTCCATCTTTTTCGGCATTGCCCTCACGCTGCAGGCCCTTACCGGCCTGTCGATGGAGCTGATTATGCTCGTCACCGGCATCTGCATCATCGTCTACACCGTGCTGGGCGGCATTGAGGCCGTTATCTGGACCGAGGTGGTGCAGGGCGTCATCAAAACCTTCGGGGCCCTGCTGATTCTCTACCTGATTGTCGACAACCTGCCCGGCGGTCTGGCCCGGGTGGTCAGCATCGGCGAGCAGCACGACAAGTTCAGTTTGGGCGGCTTCAGCCCCGACCTCACCCAGTCGACGTTCTGGGTGGTGCTGCTCTACGGCTTTTTCATCAACCTCAACAACTTCGGCGTCGACCAGAACTACGTGCAGCGCTACCACACGGCGGCTTCGGCCCGGCAGGCGTCCAAGTCGATCTGGCTGTGCGTGTGGCTGTACGTGCCGGCGTCGCTGCTGTTTTTCGTGATTGGTGCGGCCCTGTTTGCCTACTACCAGGTGCACCCCGAGCTGATTGAGGCCGTGAAGCTGAAAGTGGCCGCCGAAAAGCTGCCCCTCATGGCCTCGGCCGCCGAAATCAGCCAGGCTGCGGCCCGGCTGCTGCCCGCCGACTACGGCGACAAAGTTATGCCTCACTTCATGGTCACCAAGATTCCCTCGGGCTTCGTGGGCCTGATTGTGTCGGCCATCTTGGCGGCGGCCATGAGCACCATCAGCTCGGGCATGAACGCCTCGGCCACGGTGTTTACCGCCGACATCTACGAGCGGTATTTCCACCGCAGCCCGCTCAGCATGCGCCAGACCATGCGGGTGCTGCACCTGGGTACGGTGGTGGTGGGCCTGCTGGGCATGGGCACCGGCATTGCCATGATTGGGGTGAAAAGCGTGCTGGACGTGTGGTGGGAGCTGTCGGGCATCTTTGCCGCCGGCATGCTGGGCTTGTTTCTGCTGGCCGTCGTCAGCCGCCAGACCCGCAACCACGAGGCCCTCACCGCCACCATTATCGGGGTGCTGGTCATTCTCTGGATGACGTTTTCGGGCAAGCTGCCCGCCGAGCTGGCCGCCTTCCGCAACCCTCTGCACAAAAGCATGATTATCGTGGTCGGCACGCTTACCATCTTCCTGCTGGGCCTGCTCTTCACCCGCCTGCGCGGCTCCCGGTCCCGGCCCGAGTCGGCGGCGCTGCCTTCCACTGAACAGTCCGTGTATCACTAGCCCCGCGCTATCATCGGGCCGCCGCTAACGGGCTGCCCATCTGCCTACTACATCCGGTTTAAGAAGATGGAAAAATCACGCAAAGGATTTGTCCCGGTCATGCTCATGCCCTTTCAAAGCGACGGGCAAATTGATTATCCGGCCCTCACGCGCCTGACGGAGCTGTACCTGCGGGCCGGGGCCTCGGGTTTGTTTGCCAACTGCTTGTCGAGCGAGATGTTCGAGCTCAGCGCCCAGGAGCGCCTGCAAAGCATCCGCCACATCGTCGGGGTGGTAAACGGGGCCGTGCCGGTGGTGGCCACCGGCACCTTCGCCGGCACCCTGGGTGCCCAGGCCGACTTCGTCAAGCAGGTCTACGAGGCCGGCACCGAGGCCGTCATCGTCATTACCGGCCTGCTGGCGGCTCAGTCCGAGTCCGACGCCGTGTTCGACGAGCGGGTGTTTCGCCTGCTCGACTGGACGCCGGGCATTCCGCTGGGCTTCTACGAGTGCCCCGAGCCCTACAAGCGCCTGCTCTCGGCCCGGCAGCTGGGCCAGTTCGTGGATACCGGCCGCGTTATCTACCACAAGGATACTTGCCTGGACATCAAGCAGGTGCAGGCCAAACTGGCGGCGGCCCAGGGCCACCCCTTCGGCCTCTACGACGCCTACATGGGCCACGCCGTAGACTCGCTGCGGGCCGGGGCGGCGGGCTTGTCCTGCATTCAGGGCAACTTCTTCCCCGAGCTCATCGTGTGGCTCTGCGCCAACTACGACCAGCCGCATTTGCAGCAGGAAGTGGCCGAGGTGCAGCAGTTTTTCATCCGCAACATGGACGTGATGCACCACGTGTATCCCATTGCGGCCAAATATTCGCTCAAGCAGCGCGGCATCGACATTTCGACCTTCACGCGCCGGCAGGTGGGCAGCTTTACCAGCGCCGTGCGCCAGGGCGTCGAAGCCCTCAGCGGCGACTACCTCACGCTGAGCCGCAGCCTGGAGCTGGCGTAGGAAACACGGAGGAACGTGCGGGGGAAGGATACAAAAAGGTGAGAGACAGAACGGCCGCCGTCAATGCTGACGGCGGCCGTTCTGTCTCTCACCTTTTCTGCAGGTTTGCTTAGGCTGCGGCCAGCTCCCGGTAGCTGTGCAGGTACTTGCGCTTGTATTCCAGCGGGGTCATCTTCGTGATTTTCTTGAAGTGCCGGTAGAAGTTCGACACGTTGTTGAAGCCGCACTCGAAGCAGATAACCTCGGTGGGCATCTTGTCCTCGATGAGCAGGCGGCAGGCCTGGCTGATGCGGATTTCGATGAGGAAGTCGTAGTACGTTTTCTTGGTTATCAGCTTGAAATACCGGCAGAAAGACGTCACGCTTAAATTACTGATCGAAGCAATTTCGTCGAGGGTAATTTCCTTTTTGTAGTTCGACAGCGTGTAGTTGCACACCTTGTTGATGCGCTGGGCATCCGACTCGTTGCTCTGCTTGAAGGCGTGGTGCTCGGCGGCAATGGTCTGGATTTCCGACGTTTCGGAAATGATTTTCAGAATCGACAGAAAGATGATGATGCGGTCCAGGTCGGTGGCCTGCACGGCCGCGTGCATTAGTGGGGCCAGGCGGGCCTTGGCCTCCCCGTCGATAATCAGGCCGCTCTTGGCTTTCTCGAACAGCTTCGGGATGAGGTAGGCCTCGGGCAAGCCCAGCAGGTAGCGGCCCAGGCACTCGGGCAGAAACTGAATGACGATGGCCTCAACTTCCAGCTCGGGGTTATACTGGAAATACTCCTCGTTGCAGCGCCAGGTGTGGGGCAGGTTGGCCCCGAGCAGAATAATCTCGCCGGAGGAGAAGTTGCTGATGTTGTCGCCGATCAGGCGCACGCCCTCGCCCCGGATAACGTAGTGCAGCTCCAGCTCGGGGTGGTAGTGCCAGGTGGTGCCGAAGTTGGGCTTCCGGTCGTGGCGGATGCTGAAGGAGCTCTGGGTGCTGACCGGGACTTTGTGGAAGTGCGCTTTCATGGGTGGGAAGCTAAGAGTGGAGAAAAACGGAGCCGCTGACCCCGCCGCCGAGCCACACCTTCACGAGCTGCTGGTGTTTCTCCGTCCCGTCCCCCGGATCAGCGCAGCCCCCCAGGGGGCTACTCTAGGATCTTATCCTGGGTGAAAACGGCCGGAGAAGAGGGAAACGACCAGCTTCAGTGGCAGTGTGTGGTCACTAATGTATCAGCGTATTTCACCCCAACTCTCCTGTAGTCTACTGCTCGGCCCCGGGAGGCGCCCCACAACCGCCCCCCAAACCGGTGAGCCGCTACTCACGCCGCCGGCCGGCCCTCGACACCCAGCCGAACCGGGCCGCTGCCGCCGCAAATCGGCGCTATGCTAACATCCTATACTAAGTAGCTAAGAACCCGGAGAGACGCCGTGCCCGGGTCCGGCATATTTGTTACAGAGATTTTTTCGGTGGCCGGCCCACCTGACCCGGTGGCTGTCTGCCGCCGGAAAAACCGGGCGGGCGGGCTGCAGTGGGACTTTTACCGCCGCTGCCCGCCGTCCTTCTCGTGTACCTTTTAACCAGCAGCAAGCCGTGGCTCCCGTTACCCCCCAAGAAATAGTGTTAGTGGCCAGCGGCGACCTGCGCCTGGCCGCCAATCAGAATTGCTGGGCCGCCCAGCAGGCCATGGAAGCCCAGCTGAGCGCCGCCCTGGCCCGCCAGGGCTACAGCGTGCGGCGCGCCCACCCCTACGACCCCGCCAAGCAGCACGGCTTCATCGACTCCCAGAAGATGGGCATGGACGTGTTTCGCGGCATCGACCCGCACCAGCCGCTCATCGTGGCCGAAAGCGTGTGGCAGTACTCGCACCACGTGCTGGCCGGCCTCACCACCCACCAGGGGCCTATTCTGACGGTGGCCAACTGGAGCGGGCAGTGGCCCGGGCTGGTAGGCATGCTCAACCTGAACGGCTGCCTGACCAAGGCCGGCGTGACCTACAGCACCCTCTGGAGCGAGGATTTCACCGACGAGTTTTTCGAAGCCGGCCTGCGCCAGTGGCTGCGCGAGGGCCACGTCGCCCAGGATGCCAGCCACGTGAAAAGCTTCGCGGCGGCCACCATTCCCAGCGCCGACGAGCAAACCGGCCGCGCCTTTGCCCGCCGCCTGCGCCAGCACAAGGCCATCATGGGCGTGTTCGACGAAGGCTGCATGGGCATGTACAACGCCATTGTGCCCGACGAGCTGCTGCACCCCACCGGCGTGTTCAAGGAGCGCCTGAGCCAGGCCACGCTCTACGCCAGCATGCGCACCGTAACCGACGCCGACGCCCAACAGGTGCTCGACTGGCTGCTGGCCAAGGGCCTGAAGTTTAGCTGGGGCACCGACGAGGCCACCCAGCTCACCCGGGCCCAGACCCTGGAGCAGTGCAAGATGTACATTGCCGCCGTGCGCCTGGCTGCCGAGTTTGGCTGCGACACCATCGGCATCCAGTACCAGCAGGGCCTCAAGGATTTGACCGTGGCCAGTGACCTGGTCGAAGGCCTGCTCAACAACGCCGACCGGCCCCCGGTGTACTCCGCCGCCGGCCAGGAGCTGTACGCCGGCAAGGCGCTGCCCCACTTCAACGAGGTCGACGAATGCGCCGGCCTCGACGCCCTGCTGACTTACCGCCTGTGGGAAGAGCTGGGCCTGCCCGGCGAAACCACCCTGCACGACCTGCGCTGGGGCGAGCTGTATGATACCGGCGAAGGGGAGGAGTTCGTGTGGCTGTTCCTGATTTCGGGTGCGGCCCCGCCGGCCCACTTCGTGGGAGGCTACCAGGGCGCCAGCAGTGAGCGGCAGCCGCCGATGTACTTCCGCCTCGGCGGGGGCAGCCTCAAGGGCGTAAGCCGGCCGGGCTCCATCGTCTGGAGCCGGGTGTACGTGATGGACGGCAAGCTGCACTGCGACCTGGGCGTGGGCGAGGCCGTGGCGCTGCCCGCCGCCGAAACCGAGCGGCGCTGGCAGGCTACCACCCCCGAATGGCCCATTATGCACGCCGTGCTGCGCGGCGTAAACCGCAACCAGATGATGGCCCGCCACAAAGCCAACCACATTCAGGTGGTGTACGCGCCCTACGAGGCCAAAGCCCACCAGGCCTGCCGCATCAAGGCCGCGGCCCTGGCCGAGCTGGGCGTGGAAGTGCACTTCTGCGGCGACGTTATCGGCACTACGCCCGCGGCGGCCAAGGCCAAGCACCAGCTGCTGTCCTTGCCGGGCTAAGCCCCGGCACCGCTTCCCGCACCCGGCACGACCACCGCGCCTTCGGGTTTCACGGCTCTGCTAAGGAGCTTATCGTCAATTGCCTCAATACCCCGTTTCTGATGAAACACCGTTTGGCTTTCTGCTCTCTGGTTTTCCTTGCCGCCGCTTCGGTCCGGCCGGCGTGGGCGCAGTACCCCACCATTCCGCCCGAGGTGGAAGCCAAGGCCGAAGCGGCCCTGAACGAGGCCAAGCAACGCTCGGAAGCGGCCTGGCAAAAGGCCCTGCCAATCGTTGAGCGCGAAGCCAAAGCCGGCAAACCCTACGTGCCCTGGGCCGCTCAGCCTTCTGATCTGCCCCAGGCCAAAATTCCGGCCTTCGCCGGGGCCGAGGGCGGTGGGGCCTACTCCTTCGGGGGCCGGGGCGGCAAAGTGTACGTGGTGACCAGCCTGGCCGACAGCGGGCCGGGCACGCTGCGCGAGGCCTGTGAGCAGGGCGGGGCCCGCATCGTGGTCTTCAACGTGGCCGGCATCATCCGCTTGCAAAGCCCAATTATCATTCGCGCGCCTTACCTCACGCTGGCCGGCCAGACCGCGCCCGGCGACGGGGTCTGCGTGGCCGGCGAGTCGGTCTGGATCAACACCCACGACGTGGTAATTCGCTTTCTGCGCTTTCGGCGCGGGGCTACCGAGGTGGGCCGCCGCGACGACGCGCTGGGCGGCAACCCGGTGGGCAACATCCTGATTGACCACGTCTCGGCTTCCTGGGGCCTGGACGAGAACATGTCGATGTACCGCCATGTGTACCACAACCCCGAAACGGGCAAGGACGACAAGCTGCCCACGGTGAACGTGACGATTCAGAACAGCATCTTCTCGGAGGGACTCGACACCTACAACCACGCCTTTGGCAGCACCATCGGGGGGCTGAACAGCACGTTTATGCGCAACTTGTGGGCCAACAACATTGCCCGTAACCCCTCGGTGGGCATGTACGGCGACTTTGGCTTTGCCAACAACGTGGTGTTCAACTGGTGGAACCGCTCGGCCGACGGCGGCGACAACCGCTCGGTCTACAACTTCGTGAACAACTACTACAAGCCCGGCCCGATTACCCCCCTCGACAAGCCCATCAGCTTCCGCATCCTCAAGCCCGAGGCCAGCCGCGACAAACAGCTGGGGGCGGTGTACGGCAAGGCCTACGTGGCCGGCAACGTCATGGAAGGCAACGACAAGATTACCAAGGACAACTGGGCCGGCGGCGTGCAGCTCGAAGACGTGGCCGAGCCGGAGAAAGTGCTGGCCGGCATTCGCCTGACGGAGCCCCTGCCCATGCCGGGCGTGACGGTAGTGCCCGCCCCGGAAGCCTACCAGTACGTGCTGGCCCACGTGGGCGCCACGCTGCCCCGGCGCGACGCCGTGGACGCGCGCATCGTGGAGGAAGTGCGGACCGGCAAAATCGTGTACGCCAAAGACGCCCAGCCCGCGGCCAAAAGCCCCTACATCAAGCGCCGCCTGCCCGCGGATTCGTTTAAGCAAGGCATCATCACCGACCCGGCCCAGGTGGGTGGGTACCCCGTGTACAAGGGCACGCCTTATAAAGATGCCGACCAGGACGGCATGCCCGACGACTGGAAGAAAAAGCACGGCCTCAACCCCAAAAATGCCGCCGACGCCAGCCAGGACCGGGACCAGGACGGCTACACCAACATCGAGGAATACCTCGACAGCGTCGTAAACCTGCAAGCCGTGCGCCCCGGCTCGGGCAAAAGCAAGTCGTAAGCCGTAATGCGAAGCTCCACTTCGCGGGTCGTTGAACGACCACCTGCCCCGCAACCCCGCCGATTCGCGAAGTGGAACTTCGCGTTTACTCCCAAGCCGCAAGCAATGCCTTTTAAGCCCCGAAATTTCCTCGCGCTGTTTTTACCACTTAGCCTGCTGGCCGCCGCCCCGGCGGCCGCGCCCACTGACGCGCTGCGGGTGTCCGACAACGGCCGCTACCTGCAAACCGCCGCCGGCAAGCCCTTTTTCTGGCTCGGCGACACCGGCTGGCTGCTCTTCAACAAGCTCAGGCGCGAAGAAGCCGAAACCTACCTCGAAGACCGCCGCCGCAAGGGCTTCAACGTCATTCAGGTGATGGTGCTGCACCAGGTGCCGGCCGTGAACGTGTACGGCGACTCGGCCCTGGTGCGCGCCGACGTGGCTCGGCCGCTCGTCACCAAAGGCAGCGCGCCCACCGATGCGGCCCAGTACGACTTCTGGGACCATGTCGACTACATCGTGGACCTGGCGGCCAAAAAGGGGCTGTACATGGGCCTGGTGCCGGTGTGGGGTACCAACGTGAAGGGCGGCGAAGTCAATCAGCAGCAGGCCAAAGCCTACGCCACTTTCCTGGCCGAGCGGTATAAGAATCGGCCCAATATCATCTGGCTGAACGGCGGCGACATTGCCGGCTCCGACTCGCTGAAAGTCTGGAACGTCATCGGCAGCACGCTGAAAGCCGTCGACCCGAACCACCTGGTGACCTACCACCCGCGCGGCCGCACGCAGTCGTCGGACTGGTTTCACAACGCCAAGTGGCTGGACTTTAATATGTATCAGTCGGGGCACCGGCGCTACGCGCAGGACACCTCGCGCAACGAAAAGAAGCACTACGGCGAGGACAACTGGCGCTACCAGCTGGTCGACAACCAGTTGAAACCGACGAAGCCGAGCATCGACGGGGAGCCGTCGTACGAGGGCATTCCGCAGGGTTTGCACGACATCACCCAACCCCGCTGGACTGATGCTGACGTGCGCCGCTACGGCTACTGGTCGGTATTCGCGGGCGCCTTCGGCTACACCTACGGGCAGAACTCGGTGATGCAGATGCACAGCGCCTTCGACAAGGGCAGCGCCTACGGCTCCTCGGAGCTGTGGTCGTCGGCCCTGAAAGCCCCAGGCGCGGCGCAGATGCAGTATCTGAAGCAATTGATGTTGTCGCGGCCCTTCTTCGAGCGGGTGCCGGATCAGTCGCTGATTGCCGGCGGAGGAGGGGAGAAGTACGAGCGGCTGTTTGGTACCCGAGGCAAGAATTACGCCTTCGTGTACACTTACACCGGCCGCAACATCAAGGTGAACCTGGGCAAAATCAGTGGCTCGAAAGTCAAGGCCGCCTGGTACAGCCCGCGCGACGGGAAAACCACCGCCATCGGCACCTTTCCGAACAAGGGCACCCAGGAGTTCAACGCGCCCGGCGAGCCGAAACCCGGCAACGACTGGGTGCTGGTGCTGGATGGGGTGTAACCTCACCCCCCGGCCCCTCTCCTTAGATGTCGCGCATCAAGCGAGGAAGGGGGAGCGAATAGTATCGTACGTCAGCTCACATCAGAACGCACCCCTCTCCCCAAGGAGAGGGGCTGGGGGTGAGGTTTACGGAATGACGACCTGAAAATTTCCAATGCTCAAAACCAAAGCCGTCCGCTTCCTAACCCCGCTGCTTGGCGCGGTCCTGCTCACGGCCTGCTCGCCGGACGCGTACATGTTTACGTCCTTTCACGAGCCGGCCAATGAAGGCCTGCGCCTGCTCTACAGCTACGACGGCTATAAGTGGCAGGATCTGAACCGCATTTTTCTGAAGCCGGAAGTTGGCCCCAGCAAGGTTATGCGCGACCCGAGCATCGCGCGCGGGCCCGACGGCACCTACCACCTGGTCTGGACCTGCGGCTGGAAGGGCGACACGGGCTTCGGCTACGCTTCCTCGAAAGACCTGGTGCACTGGTCACCGCAGCGCTTCATCGACGTGATGGGCCACGAGCCCACGACCGTGAACGTGTGGGCCCCGGAAATCTTCTACGACGCGCCCACCCGGCAATACCTTATCGTGTGGGCCTCGACGATTCCGTTCCGCTTCGCGAAAGGCATCGAGGACGAGGACAACAACCACCGGCTCTACTACACCACAACCCGGGACTTCCGGACGTTTGCGCCCGCCAAGCTGTTCCTGGACCCGGGCTGGAGCGCCATCGACGCGGTGGTGGTGCCGCGCGGACCGCAGGATTACGTGCTGGTGGTGAAGGATAATACCCGGCCCATGCGCAACATCAAGGCGGCCTTTGGCCCGTCGGCGCTGGGGCCGTTTCCCAGCGTGTCGGAGCCATTCACAGGTAACTTCACCGAAGGGCCGAGCGTGCTGGCCCTGCCGGATAAGCAGTGGCTGATCTACTACGACGCCTACAAAGAAAAGCGCTTCGGCGTGATGAAAACGGCCGATTTCAAGACGTTCACCGACGTTTCTAACCAGACCAGCGTGCCACCGGGGCACAAGCACGGTACCGTGTTCATGGCGCCGCGCAAGACTTTGAAGTACCTGTTGCGCAGCGCCCCGGCGGCTCCTGCGGCAACGACCACCACGAGCGGAAATCAATGAGTAAGATGATAGCATTTTCGGACGGCGCTGGCGTTGGCGCCTCACCCCCCGGCCCCCTCTCCGAAAAAGGAGAGGGGGTGCCAGACGCGAGAATCGTTGAACGCACCCCCTCTCCTTTTCGGCGAGGGGGCCGGGGGGTGAGGCGCACACTCGCGCCGCTATTGCTTGCCCTCGGCAGCCTCGCCGCCCAGGCCCAGACCACGCCCGAAACCATCCGCTACACCGGCACTACCCTCAGCAACGTGGACTACCACCAC
This sequence comes from Hymenobacter aquaticus, assembly GCF_004765605.1. Taxonomy (NCBI): domain Bacteria; kingdom Pseudomonadati; phylum Bacteroidota; class Cytophagia; order Cytophagales; family Hymenobacteraceae; genus Hymenobacter; species Hymenobacter aquaticus. The sequence goes on from NZ_SRLC01000001.1 coordinate 766,290, forward strand.
GGCCAGCTGCGCCCCGCCATCGGGACGCACTGCCGGCAGGTGCTGCGGGCGAATCGGGAGCAGCCCAGCGCCGCCAACGGGGAGGGGTGGACCTACAACCACGCGCCGATGCTGGCCTACTGGCAGGGGCAGTTCTACTACCAGTACCTGAGCAACCCGGTGGGCGAGCATGTGCCGCCCGGCCGCACCCTGCTGCTGACGAGCAAGGACGGCTACACCTGGACCAACCCGACGGTCATTTTCCCGCCCTACAAGGTGCCCGACGGCTTCACCAAGCCCGACCAGCCCGGCAAAGTGGCCCGGAACCTGGAGGCCGTGATGCACCAGCGCGTGGGCTTCTACACCTCCAAGAAAAACCGCCTGCTGACCCTGGGCTACTACGGCGTGGCCCTCGACGCCAAGGATGACCCGAACGACGGGCAGGGCATCGGCCGGGTGGTGCGCGAGGTGCTGCCGGGCGGCAAGTTCGGGCCGATCTACTTCCTGCGCCACAACAAAACCTGGGACCAGTCGAAATCGGCCTACCCCTTCTACACGAAGAGCAAGGACAAAGGCTTCGTGGCCGCCTGCGAGGAAATACTCGCGAATCCGCTGATGATGCAGCAGATGGTGGAGGAGCAGGACCGCGACGACCAGCTCATTCCGCTGCGCAAGGAGTACAAGGCCTTCAGCTACTACCACCTGCCCGATGGCCGCGTGGTGGGCCTCTGGAAGCACGCGCTGACTACCATCAGCCCCGACGGCGGTAAAACCTGGCCCAACCCGGTCATTCGCGCCCCGCACTTCGTGAACAGCAACGCCAAAATCTGGGGCCAGCGCACCTCGGATGGGCAGTACGCCACGGTGTACAACCCCTCGGAGTTCCGCTGGCCGCTGGCCGTTTCCACGTCGCAGAACGGCCTCGACTACACCGACCTCTGGCTGGTGCACGGCGAAATCACGCCCATGCGCTACGGCGGCAACTACAAAAGCTACGGCCCGCAGTACGTGCGCGGCATTCAGGAAGGCGACGGGGTGCCGCCCGACAAGAAAATGTGGGTGAGCTACAGCGTGAACAAGGAAGACCTCTGGATTGCCTCGGTGCCGGTGCCCATCCGCGCCACCGCCACGAGCCACGCCAACGAGGTTTTCGCGCAAATGCCAGTAGGGCAGGAGCTGGACCAGTGGAACACCTACAGCCTGGTGCAGGCCCCGGTGGAAATCGGCCCGCTGCCCGACGGCTCCAAGGGCCTCGTGTTCAAGGATTCGGACCGCTTCGACTACGGCAAGGCCGAGCGCGTCATCCCGGAAAGCAAGCAGCTGACGGCCGAGCTGTCGGTGGTGCCCGCCCAGAACGACCACGGCCTGCTGCAAATCGAGTTTCAGGACGCCAAGGGCCAGCCCGCCGTGCAGCTCAGCTTCGACTCCACCGGCACGCTCAGCTACAAGGCCGGGGCCCGCTTCAAGGGCGTGACCAAGTACCAGGCCGGCCAGCAGCTGGATCTGAAAGTGACCCTGGACGCGCCCAACCGCACCTGCACGGTATCGGTGAACGGCGGCAAGACCAGCACCTTCATCTTCTACGCTCCAGTAGCCTCCTTCGAGCGGGTGATGCTGCGCACCGGCCCCGCCCGCCACTTCCCCACGCCCGATACGCCCGCCGATCAGGCCTACGATTTGCCCAAAGCGGGCGAGTCGGAGAAGCTGGCGGTGTTTTATGTGAAGTCGTTGAGGACCTCGGGGGCGGCGGTGAATTGACCTCACCCCCCGGCCCCCTCTCCTTAGGGAGAGGGGGAGCCAGACGATTCTTTCTGCACTGAAAAATGGAGCGAGGCTAAAAAATAGCCTATATCACAAACAACAAACCCACGCTGCCGTGGCTCCCCCTCTCCCGGAGGGGAGGGGGCCGGGGGGTGGGGTCCACCACATGCCCAAGCTCTACCCATTCCTCCTCGCCGCCCTGCTGCCCCTGGCCTCACAAGCCCAGCAGACGCAAATCCAGTACCTCTCTGGTACCGATAAAGACCACACGGTGAAGTGGAAATTTCACTGCTCCACCGGCCGCAATTCCGGCAAGTGGACCACCATCCCGGTGCCTTCCAACTGGGAGCTGCAGGGCTTCGGCAAGTACAACTACGGCCACGCCAAGGACACCGCCCGCGGCAAGGAAGTAGGCCAGTACCGGTACGAGTTCAAGGTGCCTAAAAACTGGGACGGCAAGACCGTGAACCTCGTCTTCGACGGCGCCATGACCGATACCGAAGTACGCATCAACGGGCAGCCGGCCGGGCCGATGCACCAGGGCTCCTACTACCGCTTCAAGTACGACATTACCAAGCTGCTCAAGCCGGGCAAAACCAACCTGCTCGAAGCCACCGTGGCCAAGCACTCGGCCAACGAGTCGGTCAACGACGCCGAGCGGCGCGGGGACTTCTGGCTGTTCGGCGGCATCTTCCGCCCGGTGTTTCTCGAAGCCCTGCCCGCCACCCACATCAGCCGCGTGGCCGTGGACGCCAAGGCCGACGGCTCCCTGCGCGCCGATGTATACACCCAGGGCAGCGGGGCCGATGAAGTCGTGGGCCAGCTTTACACGCTCGACGGGCAGAAAGCCGGCGCCGAGTTCCGCGCGGCCGTAGCCGGCAGCGCCACCACCCGCCTGCAAACTTCGCTCAATCAGGCCCGGCTCTGGACGCCCGAAACGCCCAACCTCTACCGCGTGGCCTTCACCCTGCGCAAGGGCGGGCAGCCGGTGCACGTCGTGGATAAGCGCATCGGCTTCCGCACCATGGAAGTGCGCGAGCGGGACGGCATGTACCTCAACGGCGTCAAAATCAAGTTCAAGGGCGTCAACCGCCACTCGTTCTGGCCCACCTCGGGCCGCGTCACCAGCAAGGCCCTGAGCATTCAGGACGTGAACCTGATGCGCGACATGAACATGAACGCCGTGCGCATGGCCCACTACCCGCCCGACGACCATTTTCTGGCCGCCTGCGACTCCCTGGGCCTGATGGTGCTCGACGAAATAGCCGGCTGGCACGGCAACTACGACACGCCCACCGGCACCAAGCTCACCGAGGAAATGGTGCGCAAAGACGAAAACCACCCCAGCATCGTGGTGTGGGTGAATGGCAACGAGGGCGGCCACAACTTCGACCTCGACCCAGTGCTCGACCGCATGGACCTGCAGCAGCGCCCCGTCATCCACGCCTGGCAGGTGTTCCGCGGCACCGATACCCAGCACTACATCAACTACGACTACGGCAACGGCACGCACCTGCAGGGCCACAACGTGGTGTTCCCCACCGAGTTTCTGCACGGCCTCTACGACGGCGGCCACGGCGCCGGCCTCGAAGACTACTGGGAGCAGATGTGGGCCCACCCGCGCTCGGCCGGCGGCTTCCTCTGGGACTTCTCCGACGCCGGCGTGGTGCGCACCGACAAGGGCGGCATCCTCGACACCGACGGCAACCACGGCGCCGACGGCATCCTCGGCCCCTACCGCGAAAAGGAGGGCAGCTTCTTCACCATCAAGGAAGTCTGGAGCCCTGTGTTCTTCGAGCGCCGCGAAATCACCCCGGCCTTCGACGGCACCTTCCGCGTGCAAAACCGCTTCCACTTCACCGACCTGAACCAGTGTAAGTTCACCTGGAAGTTAGTGAAGCTGCCCGGTCCCGGGGACCCCACCCCCGGCCCCTCCCCACAGGAGAGGGGAGCCAGACGCGAGAAATCGTTGAGCGCACCTCCGCACGCCAGAACGCACCCCTCTCCCGGAGGGGAGGGGCTGGGGGTGGGGTCCCTCACCGCGCCCAGCATTGCCCCCAACGGCACCTACGGCACCCTGAAAGTGGCCCTGCCCGCCGACTGGCAGCAGCACGACGTGCTCTACCTCACCGCCAACTACCCCGACGGCCGCGAAATCTACACCTGGAGCTGGCCCATTGCCCGCCCCAGCGCCGTGGCCCAGCGCCTCATCCGCCTCGAAGGCCCCACCGCCGCCAAACTCACCGAAACCGACTCGCTCTACAACGTATCGGCCAACGGCGTGGAGCTGAGCTTCAGCCGCCGCTCGGGCCTGCTGCGCTCGGTGCGCAACGCCAAGGGCGTCATCCCGCTCACCAACGGCCCCGTGCTGGCCGAGGGCGAAACCGCCTTCGAGGGCTTGAGCCAGCGCCAGGACGGCCCGAACGTGGTCATCGAAGCCAAGTTCGGCAAGCAGAGCCGCTACCAGTCCTTGCAGTGGACGGTGTACCCCTCGGGCTGGGTGCGCCTCACGGCCAAGTACTTCCCCAAAGACTACGACTTCGCCCTGGCCGGCCTGAGCTTCAGCTACCCCGAAAAGGACGTGCGCGGCGCCCAGTGGCGCGGCGACGGGCCCTACCGCGTGTGGAAGGACCGCCTGAAAGGCACCAACCTGGGCGTGTGGACCAAAGGCTACAACGACACCAGTACCGGCGAAATGAACGGCACCCGCGGCCCCGAGTACCCCGAGTTCAAGGGCTACTACTCCAACTTCTACTGGCTCACCCTGCAGACCACCGGCCAGCCCTTCACCGTAATCTGCGACCAGGAAGACGTGTACCTGCGCCTGTTCACGCCGCGCTTCTCGGCCACGCCCTACAACACGGCCCCGGCCTTCCCCAGCGGCCAGCTCTCCTTTATGCACGGCATCACGCCCATCGGCACCAAGTCGCAGAAAGCCGAGAACATGGGCCCGATGGGCAAAACCAACATGTACTACGACTACGGCAAAGACCCCTCGTACGCCAAGGAAATGACCCTGTACTTCGATTTTTCCGGCCAGCAGGCGCAGGAGAAGTCGGTAGGGCAGCGGTAGGAGAGGAACGACATTCCAGAACGTCATGCTGAGCTTGCCGAAGCATCTCTACCGTTTCGTCCGGACTCGTTCAACGAAGCGGTAGAGATGCTTCGACAAGCTCAGCATGACACGGAAGGATAGTAGCAGCGGGTAGTGAACCGACGAGGTTTGCTACCCGTTGTTTGCTTTGGTACCTTCGCCGGGTATGATTAATGACCGTTACACGTTTGCAAGCTCACCCGACCTGTTGACGTTTGAGTTTGACAGCGTCGGCCCCAAAGGCACGGTCACGAAAGTCGTGCAGTACACCGAAATCAACGTCAAGGGCTTCTACAACCTCGGTTTCGGCGACAAAGAGCCCGAGTCCGGCTACATCAGCGACCTGAGCGTCACCAACAACGGCGACAGTCAGAAAGTCCTGGCTACCGTGGCCCGCACCCTGTACTTGTTTATGGAACGCCACCCCGACGCCATCGTGTTAGCCACTGGCAGTACGCAGGCCCGCACCCGCCTGTACCGTATGGGCATCACCAACAATCTGACGGCTATTGAGCAGGATTTTGACGTACTTGGTCTGACGGACGCCGATTGGGAGCCGTTTCGCAAAAACGTCACGTACCACGCCTTTTCCGTGCGTCGAAAGCCGCAACAGTAACTACAGCCATGAAAAAGACCCCGAAAGCCAAGCCCGCCAAAAAGCAGCCGGAGGTGGAATACACCATCAATCCGGAGTTGGCTGGCAAATACGACAACCAGCCCTTGTTTCAGGACAAGGTGAACCGCGCTAACTACATCCTGAAAACGGTCGGCATTCCGAAGTTTTCGTGATTGACATAGCTTTGTTCAGCATGCAACAGCGGAAAGTAAATCGTGGAGGTTTGCTGCCCGCTGTTTGTATTTTGGTGATGGACGCGCGTTTCTTGTATTAAAAATAAGCTATGGATAAAGTGCTACTTGCAGTATTGGTGCTAATCATTTCAATGAGTGCTTTTGCGCAAGACGTGGAAATAACTTGCGAAGGTAAGGTTATAAGATGCGAGAATGGTAATAAAGATCATTTTGATATGGTTAATGATTGTCCATATGAAGAAGTTGATACTACAAAACTTCCGCAGAAAGTGTTGATTAACGCTAAAGCTTATTTGATCAAGAGAGTTGGTGTTAGCTTTTACAGGCAGAAGTTAAATTACTATCAAAGCCAAATTGTCGACTTTGCTCGATTCGACGAAATCAAAAAACAGAAAGGCTGGATAGACGAGAAGAGTGACAAGCGGGTCAAATATGCCATTCAATACTATTTTGTAGTTGAAGGTGATATGAAATATTATATATCAATAGTGTTTGATGAAAAAGGAAATATAATATCAAAGGATCAGCTGCCTGCTAAAGCGCGGAATAATAATTTTGATAGAATGATAAGCGTTTGTGATGCAAAGAAAATAGCGGAATCAGATGAATTGTTCAGTGGAAAACTTGAAGGTATTTCACTTGAATACTATCTTAAGCAGAATGCTTTGTGCTGGAGGGCGGAAAAGCCCTCTGTCAAAGGCAGTAAATCATTTGAAAGAATGCATAGATTTATTTGGATAGATGCGAATACGGGTCAAATAGTAAAGCGTGAGTCAGAAGCGTGGCGTAGCGCACACTATTAGCCTGTAGTACGGTGCTGCCCCCACCATGCCCAAATCCTAAAGCTTTATGCTAAGATCGTAGAATGTTGGCACGGGAAAAATGGTGAACTAGTGGACGCCAAAAGTGCCTAGCACCGCCCCGTGGCGCCGGCCCGTGTAGCGGCCGGCTTCCCCGCTGCTGTCGTAGCGGGGGCGCGGGGTGCGGCTGCCCGTCCCGATGAACCTGCGCATTGTACTTTCTTCGCTTCTCACCGCCCTGCTGCTGACGGCCTTCCGCGCCGACCAGCCCGCCCCCGTGCAGCTGCTGCGCCTGCGCTGCGAGCTGCTCACCAACCCCGAAGGCATCGACGCCACCGCCCCGCGCCTGAGCTGGGAGCTGAGCGGCCCGGCCCGCGGCCTGGAGCAAACCGCCTACCAAGTGCTGGTGGCTTCCACCCCCGAAAAGCTGGCCGCCGACGAGGGCGACCTGTGGAACTCCGGCCAGGTCAGCTCGGCCCAATCGGTGCACGTGGCCTACGCCGGCACCCCGCTGCGCAGCCGCACCCTTTGTTACTGGAAGGTGCGTACCTGGACCACTCAGGGCCCCTCGGCCTGGAGCGCGCCCGCCCGCTGGAGCATGGGCCTGCTCAACTACCTCGACTGGAAAGGCCGCTGGATCGGCTTCGACCGCGCCTTTCCCGGCGACGACGAAACCACCCACGCCCGTCTCTCGGCCCGCTACTTCCGCAAGGAGTTCAAGGCCGACAAGCCCATCCGCCAGGCCACGGCCTACATCATCGGGCTGGGGCTGTACGAGCTGTACCTGAACGGGCAGCGGGTAGGGGAGCAGGTGCTGGCCCCCGGCCCCACCGACTACGGCCAGGGCGTGAAGTACAATGCCTACGACGTGACCGGCCTGCTCAAAGCCGGCCCCAACGCGGTGGGTGTGACCCTGGGTAACGGCCGCTTCTACGCCATGCGCCAGAATTACAAGCCCTACAAAATTAAGACCTTCGGCTACCCCAAGCTGCTCATGCAGATCGAGGTGACCTACGCCGACGGCACGCGCGACATCGTCAAGACCGACGACACCTGGCAGGGCACCGCCGACGGCCCCATCCGCACCAACAACGAGTACGACGGCGAAGAGTACGACGCCACCCGGGAAATGCCCGGCTGGGCCACCGCCGGCTTCGACGCGAAGAAGTGGCTGCCCGCCGAGCTGGTGCAGGAGCCCGGCGGCGCCTACGAGGCGCAGATGAACGAGAACATGAAGGTGATGGAAACCCTGAAACCGGTATCCATCAAGCCCCTCAACGGCGGCAAGTACATCCTCGACATGGGCCAGAACCTGGCCGGCTGGCTGCGCCTACGCGTGCAGGGCAAGGCCGGCGACCAGGTGACGCTGCGCTTCGCCGAAACCCTGCAGCCCAGCGGCGAGCTGTACGTGCGCAACCTGCGCGACGCCCGCGCGACCGACGTGTACACCTTAAAAGGCGGCGCCCGCGAAACCTGGGAGCCCCGCTTCGTTTACCACGGCTTCCGCTACGTGGAAATCAGCGGCTGGCCCGCCGGCCCGGCGCCCACCCTGGCCGACTTCGACGGCCGCGTGGTGTACGACGATATGGCCACCACCGGCGCGCTGACCACCTCCGACGCCACCATCAACCAGGTGTACCGCAACGCCTACTGGGGCATCCGCAGCAACTACAAGGGCATGCCCATCGACTGCCCGCAGCGCAACGAGCGGCAGCCCTGGCTCGGCGACCGGACCACCGGCGCCTACGGCGAGAGTTTCGTGTTCGACAACTCCCGCCTCTACGCCAAATGGCTGCGCGACATCGAGCAGGCCCAGAAAGCCGACGGCAGCATCCCCGACGTGGCCCCCGCCTTCTGGCGCTACTACGGCGACAACGTAACCTGGCCCGGCACCTACCTCACCGTGGCCGACATGCTCTACCGCCAGTACGGCGACCAGCAGGTGCTGGCCCGCCACTACGATTCCATGCGCCGCTGGCTCGTCTACATGGGCCAGAACTACTCCGAAAACGGCCTCGTCACCAAGGACAAGTACGGCGACTGGTGCGTGCCCCCGGAGTCCAAGGAGCTGATTCATAGCAAGGACCCCGCCCGCAACACCGACGGCGCCCTCATTGCCAGCAGCACCTACTACCACCTGCTGGATTTGATGCTCGGCTTCGCTGGGGTGCTGGGCAAGACCCGCGACGCCGACGAGTACACCCAGCAGATGGCTGCGCTGAAAACGGCCTTCAACCAGAAATTCCTGAACCGGGAAAGCTGCCAGTACTCGAACAATACCGTAACGGCCAACCTGCTGCCCTTGTCCTACGGCCTGGTGCCGCCCGAGGCCGAGGCCAAGGTGTTCCAGAACATCGTCGACAAAGTCATGGTCGACAACCAGGGCCACATCAGCACCGGCGTCATCGGTACGCAGTGGCTGATGCGTGGCCTCACCCAGCACGGCCGCCCCGACGTGGCCCTGCGCCTGGCCTCGAACCGCGACTATCCGAGCTGGGGCTACATGGCCGCCAACGGCGCCACTACCATCTGGGAGCTGTGGAACGGCAACACCGCCGACCCGGCCATGAACTCGCAGAACCACGTGATGCTGCTCGGCGACCTGCTGATCTGGCAGTACGAAAACCTGGCCGGCATCAAATCCGCCCCCGACGCGCCGGGCTTCCAGCGCCTGGAAATGAAGCCCACGCCCACCGCCGGATTGACTTCGGTGCAGGCCTCCTACCAGTCGGTGCGGGGCTTGATCAAGAGCAGCTGGAAGCAGGAGCCAAAGCGCTTTAGCTGGAACCTGACGGTGCCCGGCAACACCAAGGCTGTGGTCTACATCCCGGCCAAGGACGCCGAGAAAGTACAGGAAGGCGGCAAGAAGGCTTCGGCCGCGCCGGGCGTGAAGTTTCTGCGCATGGAAGGGGATAGGGCCGTGTTTGAGGTCGGCTCGGGGAATTATGCTTTCGTGGTGAAGTGAATCTGAATGACTGACATGGAACATCATGCCGAACACAGCCGAAGCATCTCTCCCGCTTCATCTGGCTCCCCCTCTCCTTTTTTGGAGAGGGGGCCGGGGGGTGAGGCGCAACGAAGCGGGAGAGATGCTTCGACAAGCTCAGCATGACAGAAAAGACAATCTAAAAAGCCGCGAATAGGCTTACTGACGAACGAACAATGTCGAAAACAAACACCTACCGAACCGGCCTGCTGGCTTTGATGCTGACCTGCATTTCGGGCAGCGGCTGCGTCAGCGCGTCCAGTGCGTCGGTGCCAGGCGGTGCGCAAACTGTTGCGGCCGGCACTTTGCAGCCCGCGCCGGCCCCGGCGAAATGGTCGGCGCGCATGATGAACTCGGTGCTGAAGCGCAGCCCGTGGATGGCCGACCCGGCGCAGAAAGACACCTGGGGCTACACCCAGGGGCTGATTATATACGCCCTGGAGCAGGTGTGGCGCAAAACCAACGACCCGCAGTACCTGGCCTACATTCAGCGCTACGGCGACAAGATGATTGACGCCCAGGGCCAGATCAAAACCTACAAGCCCGAGGATCTGAGCCTCGACAACATCAACTCGGGCAAGGTCTTATTTAACCTCTATGCCCGCACCAAGGACGAGAAGTACCGCAAGGCCCTAACCCAGCTGCGCGAGCAACTGCGCAAGCAGCCCCGCACGAGTGCGGGCGGCTACTGGCACAAGCTCAAGTACCCCCAACAAATGTGGCTCGACGGGGCCTACATGGCCAGCCCGTTTCTGGCCCAATATGCCGCTACCTTCCACGAGCCCGCCGCTTTCGGTGAAGTCGCCAACCAGCTGATCTTGCTGGAAAAGCACCTGCGCGACCCTAAAACCGGCCTGCTCTACCACGGCTACGACGAAAGCCGGCAGCAGAAGTGGGCCAACAAAACCACCGGCGCCTCGCCCAACGTCTGGGGCCGGGCTATGGGCTGGTACGGCATGGCCCTCGTGGACGTGCTCGACTACTTCCCCGCCCAGCACCCGCAGCGCCCCGAGCTGCTCCGGATTCTGGACCGCCTGGCCGTAGCCGTGGTGAAATATCAGGACCCCAAATCCGGCCTTTGGTACCAAGTAATGGACCAGCCTACGCAGCCCGGCAACTACCTGGAAGCTTCGGCGTCGAGCATGTTTGTGTACACGCTGGCCAAGGGCGCTAACCGCGGCTATCTGCCCAAAACCTACCGCCGCGCGGCCGAAAAAGGCTACGCCGGCATCACCGGGCAGCTGGTGGAGGTGAAGCCCGACGGGGAAGTCAACCTGCTGCAAGTGTGCGAAGTAGCTGGCCTGAGCGCCGACCGGGACGGCAGCTTCGAGTATTACATCAAGGAGCCGATTCGGGTAAACGACCCCAAAGGCACCGGTCCCTTCATTCTGGCTAGCCTGGAGCTGAACCAGTAGCGACGACCCAAAACGAACATGAGCAAACTCCTTCCCATCCTGCTTTTCGGCCTGCTAACCGCCGGCTGCTCCGTGGCCCAGACCCCGCCCGCAACTGCCCGGAAAAACCCCTGGCAGCGCGCTGTTATCGTGGATGAGTTCATCCAGGAGAAGATGCCCTTCCCGGAAAGCCACGCCGCCACCCTGGCCGAGACGCCGCAGGGCCTGGTGGCCTCCTGGTTTGGCGGCACCAAGGAGCGCAACCCGGACGTGGGCATCTGGGTGAGCCGGCAGGAAAACGGCCGGTGGACCGCCCCGGTGGAAGTGGCCAACGGCGTGCAGAGCGAAACCCTGCGCTACCCCACCTGGAACCCGGTGCTCTACCAGGTGCCCGGCGGCGAGCTGCTGCTCTTCTACAAGATCGGGCCGAAGCCCTCGGACTGGAAGGGCTACCTGCGCACATCCAAGGACCACGGCCGGACCTGGTCGGCGGCCCGGGCGCTGCCGGAGGGCTACATCGGGCCGGTCAAGAACAAGCCGGTGCTGCTCGCGAACGGCACCCTGCTGAGCCCCACCAGCACCGAGGGCAGCGGCGGCTGGCGCGTGCACCTGGAAGCCACGAAGGACAACGGGCAGACGTGGAAGATGATTGGCCCGATTGAAAATGGCCCCACCCAGGGCGCCATTCAGCCCAGCATCCTCACCCACAAGGACGGCCGCCTGCAGCTGCTCTGCCGCAGCCGCGACCGGGCCCTGCTGGAGTCGTGGTCCTCAGACCAAGGCCAGACCTGGACGCCGCTGGCCAAGACTTCGCTGCCCAACAACAACTCCGGCACCGACGCGGTGACCCTGCAGGACGGCCGCCAGCTGCTGGTGTACAACCACGTCTTGCCGCCCGGCACCCTGGCCAAGGGCCCGCGCACCCCGCTGAACGTGGCCGTGTCGAAGGACGGCAAGGAGTGGTACGCGGCGGCCATCCTGGAAGACTCGCCCATCAGCCAGTATTCGTACCCCTCGGTGATTCAGACCAGGGACGGCAAGGTGCATTTTGTCTACACCTGGCGCCGCCAGAGCATTAAGCACGCCGTCATTGACCTGAAAAAGCTCAAGCTGGTCAAGATTGAAAACGGCCAGTGGCCGGCCCTGAAGGGCTACACGGCCCCAATGGGCACGGCGGAAATTACCAAGGATTAGACCCCACCCCCCGGCCCCCTCCCCTCCGGGAGAGGGGGTGCCAGACGACAAAAAAACATGGTTACGCTTTTTATATTCAAGTCTGAAAACGCTCGCGCCGCCGTGGCTCCCCCTCTCCCGGAGGGGAGGGGGCCGGGGGGTGGGGTCCTCCACAAACTCCGCCTCCTCACCATCGGCCTACTGCTGACCGCCGCCGGCGCCGCCCGGGCCCAGACCGCCGACGAGCAGTACCGGGAGCCGCTGCAACAGGTGCTCGACGAGATTCAACAGCGCTACGGGGTGAAAATCCGGCCCGACGCGGCGCTGGTGAAGGACCGGTACGTGACCTATGCCCAGTGGCGCTTCCGCCCCGACGTGGACGAGACGCTGCGCAACGTACTGGCGGCGCTAGACTTGCAGGCCGCCAAAACCGGCGACAAAACCTACAAAATCAAGACCTACCAGTATCACCTCAAAACGCCGGAGGAAGGCGCCGCGCAGCTCCGGGAGCTGGCCGCCCGCTACCACGACCAGGCCAGCTGGGAGCAGCGTAAAGCTGAATTGCGCGGCTGCATGTGGTCGGCGCTGCGGCTGGCGCCGATGCCGGCCAAGCCCGCCAGCAAGCCAATCGTGACCAACAAACGGGAGTACGACGGGTACTCGGTGGAAAACGTGGCCCTGGAAACGCTGCCGGGCGTGTACGTCACCGGCTCCTTGTACCGGCCGCTGAAGCCCAAGGGCAAAATTCCGGTCATCATCAGTCCCGACGGCCACTTCGGCGACGGGCGCTACCGGGCCGACGCCCAGAAGCGCTGCGCCACGCTGGCCCGCATGGGCGCCATGGTCTACAGTTACGATTTGTTCGCCTGGGGTGAATCGACCCTGCAGTTTAAGCCCGAAGACCACCGCCGCAGCCTGGCCATGACGGTGCAGGCCCTGAACGGCCTGCGGGCCCTGGACTTCCTGCTCGCCCAGAAAAACGCTGATAAAGACCGCGTGGCCGTAACCGGCGGCTCGGGCGGCGGCAGCCAGACCATGCTGCTCACCGCCCTCGATGACCGCATCAAGGTGAGCGTGCCGGTGGTGATGTTATCGACTTACCATAGTGGTGGTTGTCCGTGCGAAAGCGGCATGCCGGTACACCTCTGCGGGGGCGGCACCAACAACGCCGAGCTGGCCGCCATGGCCGCCCCGCGCCCGATGCTGGCCATTACCGACGGCGGCGACTGGACTGCCCAGACGCCCGACGTAGCCATGCCCTACCTCAAGAACATCTACGGCTACTACGGCCAGCCCGAGCGGGTGCAGAATGCCCACTTCCCCAAAGAAGGCCACGACTACGGCGCCTCCAAACGGCAGGCCATGTACGCGTTTATGGCCCAGCACCTGGGCCTGAACCTGCGCATGGCCCAGGACGCCGCTGGCCAGATGGACGAGTCGAAGGTGACGGTGGAAAAGCAGGAGCAGCAACTGGTGTTCGGCCCGAAAGGGGAGGGGCTGCCGGCTACTGCCATCCACAGTTTCGAGGCCCTGCAGGCGCTGTTCAACCAGACGGCCGCGCAGGGCAATTAGCGCCGCGTGTGCGTAGCGCTGACTCTGTAGTCGGCGCTGCGGCGGAACGCCGCAATGCGGAACCGCGCATTGCGTGCCTTGCCCCATCAGCACAACAGCATTGCCCTATCCAGCCAGCAACGACCCAGAACCACCTTGGCGCCTTCCGCGCCAGCGCCGACTACAAAGTCAGCGCTACTCTCAGAACCGCTTGATGACCCGTTCGATTTCCGCCAGCCTCTTTCTCGCCGTCAGTCTGCTAAGTACCTCAGCCGTTGCCGCCGACATCTGGGTGGCCCCCACGGGCTCCGACCGCAACCCCGGCACCGCCGCCCAGCCGCTGGCCACGCTGAACATGGCCCTGCGCCAGGCCCGCGACCTGCGCCGCCTCCGCGATGCTTCGGTGCAGAACGGTGTACACATCTGGGTCAAAGGCGGGGAGTACCGGCTGCAGGAGCCCTGGCTGTTCCGGCCCGAAGACGCCGGCACCGCTACGAGCCCGACCATCATCGAAGCCGCGCCCGGGGAGCAGCCAGTGCTCAGCGGCGGCGTGGCGGTGACTGGCTGGAAAAAGGCGGCGGCCGCCGTACCGGGCCTGCCCAAAGCCGCCCAGGGCCAGGTGTGGGTAGCCGATGCGCCGCTGCTGGCCGGCCGCGCCTTCGATTTCCGGCAGCTGTGGGTGAACGGCCACAAGGCCGTCCGCGCCCGCACGGCCACCGACGACAACCTGCCCCGCCTGCTGCGCTGGGACACCGACAAGCGCGAAGCCTGGATTCCGGCCGCCGCGCTGAGCGGCGTGACGCGGGCCGGGCAGCTGGAAATGGTGCTGCACCAGATGTGGGCCGTGAACGTGCTGCGCGTCAAGTCGGTGACGGTGCAGGGCCCGGAAGCCCGCGTGACCTTCCAGGAGCCCGAAAGCCGGGTGCAATTTGAGCACCCCTGGCCCCGGCCCATCATCAACGGCAAAAACGGCAGCTCGGCCTTTTACCTGACCAATGCCCTGGAGCTGCTTGATCAGCCCGGCGAGTGGTACTACGACCAGCCGCGGCGGCAGGTGCTCTACTGGCCCCGCCCTGGCGAAACGATGAGCAGCGTCCAGGTGACCGTGCCTGCGCTGGAAACCCTGGTGCAGGTAGCCGGCTCGCTCGACGCGCCGGTGAGCCACCTGCAGTTCAAAGGCCTGACTTTCGCCCACACCACCTGGCTGCGCCCCGGGCAGCAGGGCCACGTGCCGCTGCAAGCCGGCATGTACCTGCTCGACGGCTACTCCCTGGCCAAGCCCGGCACCCCCGACAAAGCCGGCCTCGAAAACCAGGCCTGGATTGGCCGTCCGCCCGGTGCCGTGCAGCTCACAGGGGCCGACCACACCCGCTTCGAACGTTGCCGCTTCGAGCACCTCGGCGCCGCCGGCCTCGACTACCAGCAGGGCACCCACGATGATGCCATCGTCGGCTGCGTGTTCCGGGACGTGGCCGTGAACGGGCTGCAGCTGGGCAAGTTTTCCGACCCCGGCATCGAAACCCACCTGCCTTATAATCCTAAGGACGAGCGGGAAATCTGCGCCTCGGAGCTAGTGGAAAACAACCTCTTCACCGACTGCGGCAACGAGGACTGGGGCGCCGTGGGCATTGCGGCCGGCTACGTGCGCCAGACTACCATCCGCCACAACGAAATCAGCCAGGTGCCCTACACCGGCATCAGCCTGGGCTGGGGCTGGACGAAATCGGCCAACGCCATGCAGGGCAACCGCGTGCAGGCCAACTACATCCACCACTACGCCCAGCACACCTACGACGTGGCCGGCGTGTACACCCTCTCGGCCCAGCCCGGTACCGTCGTCAGCGAAAACCGCATCGACGAAATCGGCCGCGCCGCCTACGTGCACGACCCCGAGCACTGGTTTTACCTCTACCTCGACGAGGGCTCCTCGGGTATCACGGTGCAGGACAACTGGTGCCCGGCGGAGAAATTCCTGGCCAATGCAAACGGCCCCAACAACGTCTGGAAAAACAACGGCCCGATGGTGCCCGAGGCCATCAAGCAGGCCGCCGGGCTGGAAGCGGCGTTCCGCGACCTGCGCGGCGCGGCGCCGAAAGCGGAGCAGAAAGCCGGCAAGAGTCAATAGTAAAAGAACGTCATGTCGAGCTTGTCGAGACATCTCGCGTGCTGACTTCCGAGAGCAACCCCAACGAGAACAATAGCACCCAACGTCAGCACGCGAGATTCCTCGACTTCGCTCGGAATGACGCCCTGATTTGCAGCCATTAACCTCCCCTGATGCCCCACGCTACCCTGAAACGCTTTACCGTCGCCGCTGCCGCGCTGCTGGCCCTATTCGCCGCCGAAACCGCCCAGGCCCAGCAGGCCAGCAAGGCCACCTGGATCTGGTACCCCGGCGACTACGAAATCTGGCTCAGCAACCAGATGCAGAACCGCCGTACCGAGCGCGGCTCCTTCTTCCCGCCCTTCTGGCGCCTCGACAGCCACTACCCGCTCATCGACTTCCACCAGGACTTCGACCTGAAGGAGGCCGAAGAAGTGGAGCTGCGCGCCGAGGGCCAGTACAACGTGAAGCTCGACGGCAAGCTGATAACCGGCTACCCCACGCGCCTGACGGTGCCCGCCGGCAAGCACCGGCTCAACATCAAGGTCTACAACCAGCAGCACGTGCCGGCGGTGTTCGTGCGGGGTAAAACCATCGGCACGGACGGCCGCTGGCTGGTGACCTACGAGGACAAGGAGTGGATTGACGCCTCGGGCAAGGTGTCGGACCAGTCGGGCACCACCTGGCTGACGGCCGGCAGCTGGAACTTCAACGAGGCCCAGGCGCTGCCCTCGGCCTTTAAGCTGAAAACCGAGCCGCGGCGGGCCGCCAAGGTCACGCGCAACGCCGACGGCAGTATGCTGGTGGATTTCGGGCGCGAGACGTTCGGCTACGTGCGCCTGCACGGGCTGCAGGGGCAGGGACCGACCACGCTGTACTTCGGCGAATCCAAGGAGGAGGCGCTGAGCGTGGCGGGCTGCGAGACGCTGGAGCGGCTGGAGGTGAACCAGCCGCAGAAGGCCGACAAGCTGACTTCGCTGACCAAGGCCTTCCGCTTCGTGAACATCCGGCCGGAAAAGGGCGTGACCCTGGATTCGGTGTCGATGCTCTACGAGTACGCGCCGCTGACGGAGCGGGGCCGCTTCCGGTGCTCGGATGAGCAGCTGAACAAGATCTGGGACGTGGCCGCCTACACCATGCAGCTCACGAGCCGGGAGTTTTTCATCGACGGCATCAAGCGGGACCGGTGGGTGTGGTCGGGCGACGCCTACCAGAGCTACCTGATGAACTACTACCTGTACTTCGACACGCCGACGGTGAACCGCACCACCTTCGCCCTGCGCGGCAAGGACCCGGTGACCAGCCACGTGAATACCATCATGGACTACACCTTCTACTGGTTTATCGGCATCTACGACGCCTACCAGTACTCGGGCGACAAAACCGTGGTGCAGCAGCTCTACCCGCGCATGCAGAGCCTGATGGACTACTGCCTGAGCCGGCGCAACCAGGATGGCTACATGGAAGGCCTGGCCGGCGACTGGGTGTTTATCGACTGGGCCGACGGGCTGAGCAAGAAGGGCGAAGTCAGCTTCGAGCAGCTGCTGCTGTGCCGCAGCCTGGAAAGCATGGCCCTGTGTGCGGGCCTCGTGAACGACCAGACCGGCGCCCGGAAGTACCAGCAGCTGGCCGCCGACCTCAAGGCCAAAATCTTCGCCACCTACTGGAGCCCCGCGAAAGGCGCGCTGGTGCACAGCCGCGTGAACGGGCAGCCCACCGACAACGTGACGCGTTACGCCAACATGTTCGCCATCTTCTTTGACTACCTAAGTCAGGAGCAGGAGCAGCAGGTGAAAAAATCGGTGCTGCTGAACCCGCAGGTGCCCAAAATCACCACGCCCTACATGCGCTTCTACGAGTTGGAAGCCCTCTGCGCCCTGGGTGAGCAGCCCTACGTGCTCCAGGAAATGAAGAGCTACTGGGGCGGGATGCTCAACGAAGGTGCCACCGCCTTCTGGGAAGAATACGACCCCACGAAGAAAGGCACCGAGCACCTGTCGATGTACGGCCGGCCCTTCGGCAAAAGCCTCTGCCACGCCTGGGGCGCCAGCCCGATCTACCTGCTGGGCAAGTACTACCTGGGCGTCAGGCCCCTCTCGGCCGGCTACGCCACCTACGAAGTCGTGCCCAACCTCGGCGGCCTGCAGTGGATGGAAGGCAGCGTGCCCACGCCCCAGGGCGACATCACCGTGCGCGCTACTGCCAGGGAGCTGAAAGTGAAAGGCGCCAGCGGCACCGGCGTTTTACGCTTCAAAAGCAAGAGCAAACCCAGCGTCAAAGGTGCCAAAATCGAAGCTAAGGGTGGCGGGCAATACGAGCTGCAGCTCCAGCCCGGCCGCGAATACGTGGTGCACTAT
Organism: Hymenobacter aquaticus; assembly: GCF_004765605.1. NCBI lineage: Bacteria > Pseudomonadati > Bacteroidota > Cytophagia > Cytophagales > Hymenobacteraceae > Hymenobacter > Hymenobacter aquaticus. Next base: position 784,299 of record NZ_SRLC01000001.1, read on the forward strand.
CAGGCCAGTTAAGATAGTTGCGGCATTCCTGTCTGATAGGTGCAGGACGTGCGTCCCGCCGTTGTTACTCAACAAGTTAACAGGTATTGCTGCGTTGCTGAAGTATTCTATATTTGAATATCAGTGCAAAATATTCGCGCAAAAACAATCAGATGCTATGAAGAGAGTAGCAAAGACAACTCTGTAATACGATGAGAAACAGCACATCTGCTTTGTTTCTGGGCCTTTGCGCCGTGCTTACCGGCGCTTGCTCTACCCACCGTACCGACCAGCAGCCCGCGTCCGCCGGGGAGCTGAGTATCGAGGCGTTTGCGGAATCAGACAAGTATAACCGGGCATTGGATAAGCTGGCGGAACTCAATGCCGCTTCCGATAAAAGCGGTCTGACGGCTTTAACGCTGGGTAGCCCCGATGCCCACACCTGGGAAAAGCTCGATGCGTACTACCAGCAGGCCGACGCGCTTCCTTACCCGGCGGATATTAGGAAGGCCCTGAAGGAAAAAGCTATTTTCGGCCTGGTGGAAGTCCAGCACTTCTTAAGCATTGCTCCGCTGGAAAAGCGCACGTACTATGCCGAGCAATTCTTCGCCCAGCCCTATGTTGAACCCAAGCTCGCCATTGCCTTCCTGGAAAATCTGCGCAACCAGTGGCCGGCCGAAAAGCTGGCGGCGGCCAAAGCCAAAACCAGCCGGCAGCTGCAAGCCAGCCTGGCCCGGACAACCAAAAAGCTGCCTGGCAACCTGATTTTGCCCGACACCAAGGAAATGAAGAAGACATTGGCAGTGGTGCAGCAGGAGCAACAAAAAAGGGCCCGGCAGCTGACCGCGCTACAATCGAAGCTCGAAACCCTGTAGCCAAATAGGCGCTACCCGACTAAAGCCCAAGCCCCGCCCCGATGAGGCGGGGCTTGGGCTTTCAGCCAACCAGGTTGTTGGGATGGTTGCTACGGCAGTACCACATCGGCCCGGCGCGACTCCGGCGTTACTTTCAACTCGGTGACTTTGCCATCCTTCACGGTGCATTCCACGGTGGTCTGGTAGGGCGCGTGGAGCTTGAAATGCACGTCCCACTGCTTGGGCCAGGCGGGCAGCAGCAGGATTTTGCGGTCATCAACTTGGAGCAGCATTTCCTGCAGCCCGATCATGCCCGCGCCGCCCCAGTTGTGGTCGGGCGCCCAGTCGTAGCCGGGGCCCCAGAAGGCGGGGAAGCGGCGGCCCGAGTCCTGCAGCTTCTGCACGGTGAGCAGGGCGGCTTCGTCGGTGAGGCCGAGGCGGGCGGCGAAAATGTTGTGCTGCTTCCAGCCCACGTGGCTGCGGAATTTCTGCACGTCCGGATCGAATCGGTAGGTATTCCGGGCCACGTCCAGGTCGGGCCGGCCGAGGCCGTACTGGCCCCAGGGAAACACCGGGTAGAGCTGCGGGCTTTCCACGTTGTTGACCCGCTCCCAGCTTTTAGCGGGTGAAATCAGCCGGTGCCCGTCGATTTCGCGGAAGCTCAGGGCCGGGATGCGGCCGAGCATGGCCGTCCAGGTTTGGCGCTGCTCCGCGGTGCCCACCTGCGGCGGCAGGGCCAGCAGGCGGGTCAGCACGGTGCGCAGGCCGGCCACGGTGGCGGTGGAGTTGTAGGCCATCTTGTAGGTCTCGGCGCCCGAGCCGGGGTAGAGTACCAGGTGGCCTTCGCCGTCGAGGGCCTTGGCGCCGCGCTGCCGGGCCAGCTGCTGGTAGTGCTGGTCGAAGAAGGTCAGGCAGCTTTCGATGAAGGGCAGATACGGCTTGATGTCTTGGCCGGCGTACCGCTCGGCGTCGAGCATCATCAGGCAGAACTCCAGCACCGTGTCCCACTCGTATTCCAGCCAGGCGTTGTACTCCAGACCCCGGTCGAAGCCGGCGGGGCGCTTCCAGCCGTACTCGGCGGGGTTGGGCAGGCCGAAGTTTTCGAGCTGCTCAGTAAAGCAGGCACCGGGGTGCTGCCAGTAGGTCTGGCTGCGCAGCTCGGCGTTTTTCAGCAGGCGCAGGTAGAAGTCGAACTGCGGCTTCAGCAGCTGCGCGTCGCCGCTTTTGAGCAGGGGCCAGTACACCAAGCGCTGGTTTTGGGCCGTGTGGGTGCCGCCGCCCCAGTTGCGAAAATCGGGGGTGAATTTGAGCGTGCTGTCGGTCAGCGCCGGGTCGTAGGTGAAGAGGCCGCCGTTGAACTTGGTCGGCCACTGGCCCTGGGCGTTGCAGCCGAGCATGTAGCGCATCAGCTGGTAGTTGCGGCCGGCTTGCCACTCAGGGGCGTTTTCGGCGGCTTTCGTGGGCTGAATGTGGATAAAGCTGCGCTGCCAGAAGCTGCGCCACCAGGCCAGCGTCTGCTGCCTGGCGGCCTTGGGGTTCTGGGCGGCGGCTTGCTGCGTCTGCCGCAGCTCCTGCTGCCACTGCTGGAGGCTGGACGCGTAGCTGGTGTGTAGGGCTAGCGTGAGGGCGTGCTTCCGCGCCGTACCCCGGCTTTTTAGGGCGTAGGCACGAAAGGGCGTGCGTTGGTACGTGCCGTCGGTAGCGCCGGCCGGCTGCATGTTTTCCCCCGTCAGCGCGCCGCCGAAGGTCAGGTTCCGTAGCGGATTGTAGAGCTGCGCCTTCACCGCCTCCAGACCTTGCTGGCGCACGGTCACGTCGAACACCGTTTCGGGGCGGTTCTGGTGAAAAAACTCGACCGTTTGTCCGCGGAAGCTGATACTGTCGTGGCGGGTTTTGACTTCGCCCTGCGGGGCCCACTTGTAGGAGTTCTGGTTGTTTTCCTTGCCCTTCAGCACGCGGTCCTGGTGGCGCCAGCTTTCGTAGCGGGCCTCGGCGGCCAGCGGTTTGCTGCTGCTGACTTCGACGTGGATGACGGGGCGGAACACCTCAACCCAGATGTGAACCTGGGCTTTCAGGCCGTTTTTCTCCGCGGTCAGCGTCACGTCGCCCTGCTGCAGGTTCAGCGTTTGTGCGAAGTGGCCGTTGTCGAACGGATTCGGCGTGAGGCGCAGGCGGACGCGGCCGAGCTTGAGCAGGGAGTTGTTTTCGTCGAAGGTGCCGCTGCGGGCGGCGTAGAAGAGCACGTCGCCTTGTTCGCTCCACACGTTCAGGCCCACGTCGCCGCCGCCGCAGGGCATGGATTCGGCGGCGTTGCGGCTGGGGCTGGTCCAGGTGATGTTGTTGCTCGGCAGCTCGGGGCTTTGGGCAGTGGCCGTCAGGCGGAGCAGAATAAATGCCCAGACGTAGGGAGCCCGCAGAGGGCGCAGAAGTTTACGCAGAGGGCGCAGAACGTTCTGCGCCTTCTGCGGCAAACCTCTGCGCCCTCTGCGGGCTAAAAAGTCAGCCCGAGCCCTCATTGCGCCCAATCATCGGTGCGAAACGACGACACCGGCAGGCCCTCGGTGCTGAACAGGGTGGCGCGGGTGAAGTCCTGGAAGGCGTAGCGCACCGCCACCGGCTGCTTCACCTGCTCGGCCGATACCTTCACCACGCTGCCATCGATGCTGGCTTTGGCCGGGTACCACCGCCGGTCGGCCCCGGCTACTTCGAAGCCCGTCAGCGCCTCGCCGAAGGACGTCATGCCGTTGGGCGCGTCGCGGAACCGCACCTGGGCCACGCCGTCCTTCACTTCCAGGGACTCATACGCCGGGCTGACCGCCCCGAAGCCCTTGCGGCCGTAGGTTTTGGCCAGGGCAAGCAGGGCTAGGCGCTGCCCGCCGGGCTCCTTGCGCATGGGGTGGATGCTGGCTTCCTCGCCCACGTCGAGCAGCACGGCCATGGCGGCGTTGGGAATCGTGGTTTCGGCCTTACGTTGGGCGTCACGCAGGAAGGCCGAGTTGTACTTGCCGCCCTTATTATAAGGCGGCAGCTGGGCGTAGTTGTAGGGCGCAATCTGGGCGTAGTAGAACGGAAACTCGCCCTGTTTCCACTCCGCACGCCACTGCTGCACCAGCGCCTGCAAGCGGGCCGGGTACTCGTCCGGGTGCTCGTAGTTGGATTCGCCCTGGTACCACAAGGCCCCGCAGATGCCGTAGCCGACGACCGGGTGCAGCATGCCGTTGTAGAGCGTGGTGGGCGTGCGGTTGACCACCTTGATGGAGTCGGTACGGGGCGGAATGGGCACGCCCGCAAACTGCCGCAGCGTCTCCTCGCTCAGCCAGGCCTCGATGGTGGAGCCCCCGTAGCTGCAGTTGATCAGCCCCACCGGCACGTGCAGCTGCTCCTGCACGAGCCGCCCGAAGTAGTAGGCCGTGGCGCTGAAATTCGCCACCGCCTCGGGCTCGGCCACTTTCCAGCTGAAGGGCTTGCTGTTGTCCTTGGGCGCGGTGCGCGAGTTGCGCGGCACGTTGTAGAGGCGGAGGTTCGGGTTGCTGGAGTGCAGAATAGCCTCGTTGGAGCCCAGAACCGGCTGGCCCTTGAAGCCCTTCATCGGCATTTCCATGTTCGACTGCCCGCCGCACAGCCACACCTCGCCCACCAGTACGTTCTGCAAAGTGACCGGCTTATCGTCGCCGCTGAAGGCCAGGGTGTAGGGCCCGCCGGCCGTGGGCGTTTTCACTTTCAGCTTCCAGCGGCCTTTGTCGTCGGCCTGGGCCTGGTACTTCTGCTTGCCCCACGACGGCGCCACGGTGATGCGGCTGCCCGGCCGGGCCCAGCCCCAGACAGCGCACTCGGCCTGCTGCTGGAAAATCATGTTGTCGGTGAAGATGGACGGCAGGCGCAGCTCGGCCCGCAGCAGCAGCGGGGTGAGCAGGAGGGCGACGGAAAGCAGGAAGGGCTTGGTGTTCATGTAGGCAAGGGAGCTAAGACTAGCTCCCCTCCTCAGATGAGGAGGGGTTGGGGGTGGTTGAAAGGTTAGGGCTAAAATTTAGAATCAAGTCATGTCCGGATGGCGGCTCAACCACCCCCAACCCCACGCCGCTTGATGCGCGGAATCATCTGAGGAGGGGAGCTAATTCTAGCTCTAACTGTGGACGCTACCGGCTCAGCGGAATCCACACTTCCATGTCGGCGTGGCCGCGGTTGCCCCAGGCGTAGTAGGGCACCAGCGTCAGCGGCACGGCGGTGGGCTTGCGCGCGGATACCGGGCGGTAGAGCTGCGTGCCCGTCCACTGCGGCTCGGCGCTGAGCAGGCCCTGGCCGGTTAGGCTCATCACCCGGCTGCCCTCGATGGTCACGGGTTTGGGCGTGAGCTTGGCACCGGCCGGGATGGTGAGGGCCGACAGAGGCTGACCAGCCGGAAAATCCTTGGTTTCGAGGCAGTACACGATGGGGCCGCGCTTCACGGCCACCTGGTTGCGGGTTTCCTCCACCAGCGGATTGGCCTCGACCAATTGCGCCGGCATGGGCAGCATCAGCTCCACTTGGTCGCCGGCTTTCCAGCTGCGGCTGACCTCGGCGTACGTGCCCGGCGTCAAGGCTACCGCCTGCACTTTGCCGTTCACCAGCAGCTTCGCTCCCTCAGCCCAGCCTGGCACGCGCAGAAACACAGAAAATGCCTCGGCCGGGGCCTGCTGCACCGTCAGCTGCACGGCGCCGTCCCAGGGGTAGTTGGTGGTTTGCTTGAGCTTCACCGCCGCGCCGCTCTTGAGCCTGGTGGTCAGGTCGTTGGCGCCGTACAGGTTCAGCCACAGCCCGCGGTCAGACACGCTGTAGGCGTAGTTGCCGACTTCGGCCACCGTGCGCACCACGTTGGGCGGGCAGCAGTTCGAGAGGCTGATGTAGTCCACGCGGTCCTTGCTCCAGCGCTGGTGAAAGGGGAGGGCATCGGAGTAGGCCAGCGGGTTGGTGTAGAGGAACTTCGTGCCGTCGAGACTGATGCCGCTGAGCACGCTGTTGTAGAGGGCGGTTTCCATCACGTCGGCGTACTTGGCCTCGCCGGTGAGCTGGAGCATGCGCCAGTTCCAGAGCACGTTGCCGATGTTGGCGCAGGTTTCGCCGTGGGCGGTGTGGTTGGGCAGCTGGTAGTCGCGGCCGTAGGCCTGGTGGATTTTCTGCACCGTATCGGGCTTGTAGGCCGTCCCGTCGGGCGAGACGCCGTCGTACAACGCCCCGCAGGCCCCGGTCACGTACATTTTGTGCTGGGTCACGTCGTCCCACATCCGGTTGAGCGTAGTCAGTAGCGTGGCGTCGCCGGTTTCGGCGTACACGTCGGCCACCCCGGCGAAGAGGTAGTTGGCGCGCACGGCGTGGCCGCCGGCCTTCTGCATCTGCCGGAAGGGCAGGCGGTCCTGGTTGTCGTCGGTGCCGATGTCGCCGGCCAGCCCGCGGATGTCAATCAGCTGCCGGGCCAGCTCCAGGTAGCGCGCATCCTTGGTGGTGCGGTACATTTCCACCACGCCCATGTAGTGCGAGGGGCAGATGGCGTTACGGGCCAGCTCGGGCGAGGAGCGTTTGTAGAAGGCGTACAGGTAGTCAGTGGCCTTGCGGGCCAGGTCCAGCATCGTGGTCTTGCCCGTGGCGCGGTAGTGCACGCAGGCGGCCGTCATCAGGTGGCCCAGGTTGTAGCTCTCGAAGTTCAGCCGGTTTTGGAACGCGGTGCTCTGGCCGGTATTGAGGGCCGCAATGGTGGCCTGGGTGTTCAGGTAGCCGTCGGCCCGCTGGCACTTGGCAATGACTTGGATAGCCTCGTCCATCATCTGGTCGAGCTTCGGGTCCTTGGTCACTGCGTAGGTCGCCGCCACTGATTCCAGCAGCTTGTAAAAGTCGCCGTCGTGGAACGAGGGGCCCATGTGCGTGCCCTTCTCCAGCCCGGCCGCAATTTCGAAGTTGCGGAACGCGTGGTTGCGCACCGGGTCGTGGTACAGGGCCCACATGGTCGGAATCATCGCCTCGCGGCAGACCTGAAACCGCTCCCCCCAAAAGCCCTGGGGCTGCCACTGCACGCTGCCCATATCCACACCACTGAGCCGGGCGTGCTGGCTGGCGGTGGTGTTGACCAGGGCCTTATCCTGCGCCGCCGCCGGGCGGGCCGCTACGGCCAGGCCGACGAGCAGGGCGGCGACCCTCACCCCCCGGCCCCCTCTCCTTAGATGTCGCGCATCAAGCGAGGGAAGGGGGAGCCAAGATGGGTCGGAAAGCCACGACAAACGCGTACGTCGCGGCGGCGAGGGAAGCAATGGATTGGTTTGGGGACGAATAACAGTCATAGAACGAAGTCAGAACGCACCCCTCTCCCCAAGGAGAGGGGCCGGGGGTGAGGTTTCGGTGCTGATGACCACCGGCCCCAGCAGCCCAGCCGGCAGCAGCGGCTTGGTGGCAGCCGGCGCGGGGGCCGTGGTCAGCGAGGTGTGGCGCTGCTCCACTGGCAACGCCGCGTCGCCGATGAGGCGGTTAGCCCAGGTGTTGGTCACGCGGATGCGCAGCTGATTCGGGCCTTTGCGCACGGCCTCGGTGATGTCGAGGCGGTAGGGGGCCGTCCAGGCCGTGCCGACGGGCTGGCCGTTCAACTCCACTTCCGCCAGGTTATTCACCTGCCCGAGTTCGAGGTACACGCGCTGGCCAGACTTCTTTCTTCCTTTCCAGCGGAACGTTTGGGTGTAATCGGCCGTGCCGGAGTAGTGGCGGATGGCCTCGTCCGCGTGCTGGCTCCAGTCGGTCAGCTGCGCGAAGGCCACGGGCTGAGCGGGGCCGCCGGCTTTAGTATCGAACTGTACCTGCCAGGGGCCACCGAGCGGCTGGGCGGGCGTGGTCGTCAGCCAGTTCGGGCCCGAATGCCCGGCGGTTTGCGTGGTCGGCTGGCGGAAGACGACGAACAGCGACCCGCTCGGCTCCAGGCGCAGCGGCAGGCGGGTGCGGCCGTTTTCCTGCTGCCAGTCCCGGGCGGGCCGGATTTCCCCGGTTACCGCGTCCCACAGCTCCGGCTGCCGTCCGGCCACGCGCAACGACAGGTCGATGGTCTGCACCGAGTCGAGCTGGTTGGAAACAAAGTAGATATCGAACTGCTCGGCGGTGCGGTGCGTCCAGGCCAGGCCGCGGGCACGCTGGCCGCCGGAGTAGCTGGCCGTCAGGTCGCGCAGCAGGCCCAGCGGCTCGAAGGAATCGGCGGTGTAGGGGCCGCGCAGCAGGTGCGCCTCGCCCCCCGGCCGCATCTGCTCTAGGCGCAGAGTCTCCGAAAAAGGAGAGGGGGAGCCGGACGAAGCGGTAGCGCCGGGCGCTGCGGAAGCTTTGGCTTCGGTGGTAGCTTGCAATCTGGCCGTCAGCTGCTTTACTTCCTGATCAGCCTGGGGGAAGCCTCGTAGCTCGGGGCTACGGCTAGGTTGCCGGTCCAGCAGGATGGTGGCACCGGCCTGCACCAGTTCGCGCAGCTTGTGGGCCACGGCGGGCGTCATGGATGTGCTGTCGGGCCAGAGGGAAGTTGCGCCGGGCACCACCAGCAGGCCGTAGCTGGCGCCGCCGGGTAGCTCGATGCGGCCGTTGCGCACCTGGGCCAGGCGTAGCAGCGCGTCGGGGTTGAACGAGTCGTAGGCGTAGCCGTGGAGCGGGTCCACCAGCATGTCGGCGGTGAAGCTACCGGCCGTGGCCGACACCTTTTCGGGCATTTCGCGCATGGGCACGCTGGCGTTGGCCAGGCGCTTTTGCTCGCTCTGCACCTTCTGCGGGCCGAAAATGCCGGGCAGCGTCTCGGTCAGGCGCTCGGGCAGCACGGCGCGGCGCGGGGTTTCCTCGCCGATGAACACGGCCAAGTCCACGACCGGGCGGCCGAGTTGCAGCAGCGCCTGGCAGCGGCGGGCATAGTCGACCCAGGCGCGGCCGGGGCGCCACCAGGTCTGGTCGCGCTGGAAGTACAGGCCCACGCCGTTGAGCGTCATGCCCGGCTGCCGGTCCAGCCAGGGGTTGTGGGCGAAGACGTGGTACACCAGCCGGTTCACGCCCAGCGCGTAGTTGCGGTCCTGCACGCTTTTCAGCATGGCCGGATGCTCGTCCCAGGCCATGCGCAGCTCCGTAAAGGACTCCGCCTGCACGATATTCTTCCCGTAGATATGCGCCCCCGACACGGCGTCGAGCATGTCGTTGGGCTTGTCGTGGGTGGGGCTGCGCAGCCAGAACTCGCCCATGGGCGCGTCCACGTGCTGGTAGTGCAGCAGCCCGTCGCTGACCATGGTGGGGGCAATAGCTTCGGCCGAGAAGCTGACGCCCTTGGCCCGGGCGGCGGCGGCCAGCGTGGCGTAAAACTTGTCGCCCACCAGCTCGGCAATGGTCTGGCGCACATCGAACAAGACCCGCTCCGATACCTCGGCGCTCTGCAGGGGCACGCCGGCCAGCACCGGCAGGTAGGGTAGCAAATCGTAGCCCCGGCGCTGCCGGAACTCGGCGGCGAAGTTGCCCGACCAGTTCTGGGAGCCGCATTCCCAGCTGTCGACGTGCAGGGTTTTGAGCACGCGCCCGGCCAGCTCGGGCCCGCCCTGGCGCAGCGCCTCGCCAAACCAGCTGTCGAACTGCAGCTGCACGGCCGCGGGGTTGAACTTGTCGCACTCCAGGCCCAGCGCGCCGCCGCCGGTGTAGTTGGTGTAGCCGGTGGCGGTGTGGCCTACGCGCAGAATGGTCCACCGGCCGGCCGGTGGCGTCCAGGTCAGGCGGCCGTCGGGGCCCAGCTTATTGGTCAGGTTGAGCACCTTGCCCAGCGGCACGCACAAGGAATCGGGTAGCTGCCGGGCGGTGCTGCGCGGGCTCACGCGCCAGACTTCCCCATTTTTGCCCTCGTACTGGTTGATGCGCGCTTCGGCCGAGAGCCGGATTTCCGACACTTTCAGCGCGGGCTTCCACTTGGCCGCGTCCAGGTCCTCGCCGCCGGGCTCGGAGCCGGCGGGGTCGTAGCGGAAGCGGAAAAAGCGGGCCGTGGTGGTCGGCAGCGCGTGCGTCACGGCGCTGCTGTCCTGCCAGCCGCTGCGCGGCGGCGTCAGGCGCACGACCGGCCGGAAGGTCTTGCCGTCCTGGCTGGCCTCCACGAGGAGGCGGTTGGCCTGGTAGTTATAGCCGTTGGAGCGGATGCGCAGGGAGCGGGCGGTAAAGGGCTGGCCGAAAGCGTACTGAACCCAGCCCGGCTCGGTGAGCTTGAAACCGTCCTTGTTGCCAGCCACGGCCAGTCGCTCCGGCTTGCCTTCTTTGGCGCTGCTCGTTACCGTGGGCTTGGTCGTGTAGGTCGACACCCCGCCGCCAGTGGGCGTGGGGTAGGCGTACACGGCAATGTCGCGGTAGTAGCCCTTCACCGCTGCTGGCTGGGGCAGTTGGATAGCCTGTTTGCGGCCGCCGGTCAGGCGGGTTTCGCTAAAGACCACCTTCTGCATGGCCAGTTCGGGCGTAATCCAGGGCCCGCCGGCTAGGGCAAATCCGTCGCTCACGTGCATGGCCAGCTTCAGGCCCAGGCGGTCGGCCTCGCGCAGGGCGTGGCGCACCATGTCCCACCAGCGCGGCGAAAGTTGTTCGGCCGGCGGGGTGATGAGCGGCTTCTCGCCCGCGCCGCGGATGGGCATCAGATACGCCCCGCCGATGCCAGCCTCGTGCATGGCTTCCAAATCGGCCGTGATGCCCTCGGGCGTGACGGCGGCGTTCATCCAGTACCAGAACACCCAGGGCTTGGCCGCGTCGGGCGGGTGCTGGAAGGCGGCCTGCAAATCTGCCGCGGTGGTCGGCACCGACTGCGCCCAACTCGTTGGCCCGCCCGAGCCCAGCAGCAGGGCGCTTAGGCCGAGCCGCAGACCGAGGTGGCGAAGCGAAAACGAGGGGCGGTGCTTCATGCTACAGTTTGCCGGTGCTACCAAGGGTGGTGGATTTGTTGGTGGGAGCTAGCTTGGCGGGCCTCCCGAAGCGCACTTTACGGGCCAGGGCGCCCAGGTCCTTATTCTTCCCGTTCACCGGCAGCAAATAAAAGCTGTAGCGGTAAGACTTGGCGGGCAGCTGGTACTGCGGCAGCGGGGCGGCCTGGTCGTCCCAGCTGGTATTGCCACCCACGCCCATCTGGGCCAGGTCGAGGTTCAGCGTGATGAAGCCGGCGTCCTGGAGGCGGTTGGTGTGGCGCGCCGACTGGATATTCTGCTCGGTGAAGGGCAGGGCCGTCATGCTCAGCAGCGAATCGGCCACCACCAGCAGCCCGCAGCCCTGCTGGTCGGCCAGCTGCAGCCAGCGGATATCGGTGCGGGTGCCGAATTCCTGGGGCACCACGTAGGAATCGGCCGCCGTGGGTAGAGGGTGGCTATAGATGCCCGCGTCGATGCCGTAGCGGCGGTCCAGGTAGTTTTCCCAGGGGCCGCGGCCGTAGTAGCTGAGCTGGTCGTAGCTGCGCCGGATTCCGCCCTGCAAACCCACGCGGGGCAGATTTGGCAGGCCGGCGGCGGGCGTCAGGGCGTAGTCGACTTTGAGCACCCCGTCGCCGTTCACGGTGTAGGTCACGCGCACCTTGGTGGTGGCGTCGATGAGGCTGTAGGTGCTGGTGAGGCTGGCCAGGCCGGCGGTGGATTTATCCACGGTCAGGCTTTCGAGCTTGGGCTGGGCCTCAAACCAGGGCTTGAGCTTCTTCGGAGCCTTCCAGCCGCGCCGGTCGTTGTCGGTGAGCGGGCGGGTGAAGTGGGGCAGCAGCGGGGCGGCCAGCTGCTCCGTGCCGTTGTGCTGGTAGCTCGTCAGCGCGCCGGTGGTCTTGTCGATGCTGACCGTGAAGCCCTTGCCGCTGATGACGTAGGCCTTGGCCTCGTCGCGCACGGCCACGGCGGGGAAGCTTTTGGCGGGCTTCTGCGGCTGGGCCAGGCCGGTCAAAGCCAGCTGGTTGGCGGCTACTTCGTGGCCCTTCGGCGCCCACCCGGTAGCCTCCGGCAAGGTGAACGAAACCGTAGCCAGGTATTCGGCGCCGGCTTTCAGCTTGGGCAGGTAGGGCCGCAGGCTGATGACGGTGTCGCGCTGGGCCGCCAGGCGCAGGCGGGGCAGCGGCTTGGTGCTGACCACGCGGCCGTCTTCGCGCAAGGTCAGCGTCAGCAGGTAGTCGGCGGCCGACTTGGCGGCGTGGCGGTTCTGCACTTTCACCAGCGCCTTGCCGGCGTCGGTCAGGGTGGTTTCCAGGGGCTGATTCACCCGCTTGCACTCGTAAAGAGCGGCTTTCGGATTGCCCTCGGAGTCGGCAATGCCCTTGATGGTGAAGTCGTCGTAGTATTTCTCCTGGAAGTCGCCGCCGTAGGCGTAGTAGGCGGTGCCCACCGAGTCGCGCTTGAGCAGGCCCTGGTCGCGGTACTCCCAGATGCAGCCGCCGATAATGCGCTTGGTGCTGCGCCAGGCGTCCCAGAACTCCTTGATGTTGCCGGTGGCGTTGCCCATCGAGTGGGCGTACTCGCAGAAGAAAATGGGCCGGTTGTCGCCGTTTTGCTGATTGGCCAGCAGCTCGGCGGTGAAGATGCCGGGGTACATGCGGCTGACCATGTCCACGTAGGCTTGGTCGCGCGGCACCTGGAGGCGGTAGGCGTGGTTTTTCGGGTAGCCGGGGTCTGAAGGACTGATGTAGCCGTCGAGGTGCGGGTCGCCCTGGGCGGGCTCGTAGTGCACGGGGCGGGTGATGTCGAAATCGTGCAGCCAGGCGGCCATGGCGGCGTGGTTCGGCCCGCGGCCGGATTCGTTGCCGAGGCTCCAGAACACGACGCTCGGGTGGTTTTTGTCGCGCAGGGCCATGCGCATGCTGCGCTCCTGGTAGGCGGCGGTCCAGGCTGGGTCGTTGCTGAGCTTGGCGCCGAGGCCGTGGGTTTCCAGATTGGCCTCGTCCATCACCAGGATGCCGTACTCGTCGCACAGGTCGTAGAAGTACGGGTCGTTGGGGTAGTGCGAGGTGCGGATGCAGTTAAAGTTGAACTGCTTGAGCGTCAGCACGTCCTTGCGAATATCCTCCCGCGACACGGCCATGCCCTTGGTCGGGTGGTGGTCGTGGCGGTTCACGCCGTAGAGGTAGGTGAGCTTGCCGTTGATGAGCAGCTTGCCCGTCGTCTTGTCGAATTCGATGGCCCGGAAGCCCACCTTGCAGCTCTTGCTTTCCAGCACCGCGCCCGCCTTATCCGTCAGCGTCAAGACCAGCGTGTACAGGTTGGGCGTCTCGTCGCTCCACTTCAGCGGGTTCGGGATTGTGGCTTCCAGCAGCCCGAACTTGGCGTTGTCCAGGCGCGGGTACGGCTCGTTGATGATGCTTTCGGCCGTGCGCTGCAAGGGCTGGCTGAGCACCGGCTGGCCCGCTTTGTCGTACAGCTGGGCCCGGACTTCGTAGCCTTTCAGGTCGTTGTTGCCGGTGAAGTTTTCCAGGCGGGGCCGGATGCTCAGCGTCGCGTCCTGGTACTGCTTATCCAGCTTAGCCTGCCAGTGGAAGTCGGCCAGGCGCATCTTGGGTTCGGCCAGCAGCAGTACCTCGCGGTAAATCCCGCTCAGGCGCCAGTGGTCCTGGTCTTCGAGGTACGAGCCGTCCGACCAGCGCATGACCTGCACCGACACGGTGTTTTCGCCGGCCTGCAGGTAGGGCGTCACGTTGAACTCCGAGGGCAGGCAGCTGTCCTCGGCGTAGCCCAGAAACTTGCCGTTGACCCACACCTTAAACGCCGAGCTGACCCCGCCGAAGTGCAAAGTCACGTTCAGGTTGTGCCAGTCGGCCGGCACCGAAAACGTGCGCTGGTACGAGCCCACGCCGTTGTAGTCCTGGGGCACGAAGGGCGGGTCGACGGGGCGGAAGGGGTACTTGGCCGACTTGTAGATGGGCAAATCGTAGCCGTTCATCTCCCAGTTCGAGGGCACGGTGAGCTGCTTCCAGCCCTGCACGCGGCTGCGCTGAAAGTCCTTGGGCGCGTCACTCGGCTTCGGCGCGAAGCGGAAGTCCCAGGGACCGTTCAGGCTCAGCATGCGGCCCGATTTCTCGCGGTTGCCTTCCAGCGCGGCGGCCTCGGAGGCGAAGGAGTAGGCCGTGGCCCGGGCCCGGTCGCGGTTCAGCTCCGTTATCTGCGGCACCTGCCAGCCGTCGGCCTCCGGGCCGGGGTACACCTGCGGCGGGTGCGACACGCCGGGGAAGAAGTACACGCTGGCTTCCTGGGCTTGGGCTGTGAGGGCGCAGAGGCCGAGCAGGGCCGCCCAGACGGTGCGCCTCACCCCCCGGCCCCCTCTCCGAAAAAGGAGAGGGGGAGCCGGACGATTCTCTCGGGTTTGATCTGGGAGGAAGCTTTGCTGACTCATACTCATGGGTACTTAGTTGCCCGCGGCTACTGAGGTAGCCGGGCCTTTCGTGGTGGAAGCAGAAGCAGAAGCACCACTTTTGAGGGTGATGCTGGCCGGCTGCAAGCCGTCGGCGGTAGCGCGCAGAGTAATGATGCCGGCCTGCTCGGTGGTCTGCACGATGGCCAGGCACTGCCCGTTGTAGGCCTTGCGCTCCGTCGCCTTGAAGGGCTCCAGGCTGGCCTGGTAGCCGTTGTCGACGCCGGCCAGCAGGGCCGGGCCGCCCAGGTCGAACTTCACCAGCGGGGCCGCGTCGGGCACCAGCGTACCCTGGGCGTCGAGTACGCGCACGGTCACGAACGAGAGGTCCAGGCAGTCGGCGCGCAGGGCGCTGCGGTCGGCCGTCAGCTCGATGCGGGTGGCCGGGCCGGCGGTTTTCACGGTGCGCGTCAGCACGGTTTTGCCGCCCTTGCGCGAAATGGCTTGCAGCGTGCCGGGCGCGTAGGGTACCCGCCACATGACGTGCAGCTGGTCGGCACCCTTCTTTTTCGTGCCCAAAGACTTGCCGTTCAGGAACAGCTCCACCTCGTCGGCCTGGCTGTAGTAGGCCCACACGTCTACCGGCTGGCCCAGGCGCCAGTTCCAGTGGGGCAGCAGATGCAGCACGGGTTTGGTGGTCCACTCGCTCTGGTAGAGGTAGTAGGCATCCTTGGGAAAGCCGGCCAGGTCGATTAGGCCGAAGTAGGAGCTGCGGGCCGGCCAGGGGTAGGGCAGCGGCTCGCCCAGGTAGTCGAAACCCGACCAGACGAAGGTGCCGGCCATGAACGGGCTGCGCTTGACGGCCAGCCAGGCCGGCTCGTGCGTGCTGCCCCAGTACGGCCGGGCGTTGTCGTACGACGAGGCGGTGAAGTCCGCGTTGCCGGTGGTGAGCTTGGTTTTGCCGTCCAGGGGCCACACCCGCACGCTGTCGGAGGGCAAATCGTAGTGGCCGCGGGTTTCGAAGGCGGCGGCAATTTCGGTGGCCAGGAAGGGCTTGCCGGGGAAGCTCTGGGGCAGTTTGGGGTAGCCCTCGTGCTTGTAGTTGAAGCTCAGGATGTCGAGCACGCCGGCCTGGCTGATGAAGTTCTTTTCCGGCTCCTGCTCAGTCAGCGCCGAGGTGACGGGCCGGGTCGAATCCAGCTGCTTCACGGTGGCTACCAGCTCCTTGGTGAGCCGCACGCCGGTGCTGTCGAACTGCTCCCGGATTTCGTTGCCGATGCTCCAGACGATGATGCTGGGGTGGTTCCGGTCGCGGCGCACCATATCCCGCAGGTCGCGGCGGTGCCAGGCTTTGAAGTCCAGGTGGTAGTCCTTGCCGTTCTTTTTCTTCTGCCACATGTCGAAGGCCTCGTCCATGACGAGCAGGCCCATCCGGTCACACAGGTCCAGCAGCTCCGGCGCGGGCGGGTTGTGCGACATGCGGATGGCGTTGCAGCCCATCTGCTGCAGAATCTGCAGCTGCCGCTCGGCCGCCCGCAGGTTGAAAGCCGCGCCCAGAGCGCCGAGGTCGTGGTGCTGATTCACACCCAGAATCTTCAGCGGCTGCCCGTTCAAGGAAAAGCCCGTCTGCGCGTCGAAGGCGAAAGTGCGGACGCCAAACGTGGTTTCGTACTCATCTACGGCCGTTTTGCCCTGCGCCAGACGCGTCTGCACCCGGTACAGGTAGGGCCGCTGCACCGACCACCGCTGCGGCTGCGGCAGGTTCAGCGTCTGCGTCAGCACGGTGGTCGAATCGGTCAGCTGCACGTTGTCGGTGGCCTGCCGGGCTACCGTTTTGCCCTGCGCATCCAGCAGCAGGGTTTCCACGCGCACGGGCTTGGCGCCCTGGCCGCCGCTGTTGCGGATGGTCGTCTGCAGGCGCACCGTGGCCGCTTCAGCCGTGACCTTGGGCGTGGTCACGAAGGTGCCCCAGTGGTCCACGGCTACGGTCGAGGTCGTCACCAGCCGCACGTTGCGGTAGATGCCCGAGCCGGAGTACCAGCGCGAGTTGGGCTGGGCTGAGTTGTCGACGCGCACGGCCAGCACGTTGGGCTGGCCGGCGGGCCGCAGGTGCCGGGTCAGCTCGTAGCGGAAAGAAATGTAGCCGTTGGGCCGCTGGCCGAGCAGCTGCCCGTTCAGCCACACCTCGCTGTGCTGGTACACCCCGTCGAACTCGATGTACACGCGCTGGTCTTTGCCGGGCTTGACGGTGAACGACTTACGGTACCAGCCGATGCCCGTCGGCAGGCCGCCGCCTTCGGGCTTGGCCGGGTTTTTCTCGTCGAACCTGCCTTCGATGCTCCAGTCGTGGGGCAAATTCAATTGCCGCCAGCCCGCGTCGTTGAAGCCGGCTTCCTTGGCTTGAGCCTCGTCGCCGAGGTAGAATTTCCAGCCCTTGTTGAAGTTCTCCACCCCGCGCACCGGCGGCTGGGCCGCGGGGTGGGCGGCGCTGAGCAACAGGAGCAGCAGAAAGGGAAGGAAGAGGCGCATGTAAGTTTAGTAGGTTGGCAGGGCAGATGCTACTAGTGCTAGAGTTAGACTTAGTTCCCCTCCTCAGATGACTCCGCGCATAAAGCGGACCGGGGCTAGGGGTGGTTGAACTTGTATTCGAACGACATCTAGCTCTAGCTTTTCAACCACCCCCAACCCCAGTCCGCTTTATGCGCGGAGTCATCTGAGGAGGGGAGCTAGCTCTAGTCGTAACTCGTGGATGCTTTGGCTTCCTTTTTCTTCTTCTCGGGCGGGGCAATGAACGATACCTTGCTCTTGCCCAGGTCCTTGGACGTAGCCACGGCAATGCCGCGCTGGTCGGGCTTGTTCACGGCGCAGTAGTAATGGTACACCACGCCCTTGTGCTTCACCACGAAGGACTTGTGGGCAAACAGCTCGTCGTAGGACTCGGAGGGCTCCACCAGGTTCTGCCCGCTCCAGTCGGTCCAGTTCACCAGGTCGTAGGAGCAGGCGAAACGGTTCACCGCGCCCTTCACGCCGGGGTAAAACGCGCCGAAGTAGAACATCACCCACAGGTCCTTGTCGATGCCGTCGAGCTTCTGCAAATACGCGTCGCCGGTGATGCCCTTGTGGTGATTCAGCACCGGGTTGCGCCGGTAGCGCGACCAGTGCACCATGTCGTCCGACACGGCCATGCCGATGCGCTCGGCCCCGCGCTTGGCGTCGAGCGAGTCGCCGTTGGCGTTGTAGTACATCACGAACGGGTGGCCGGTGAGCTTGCTCTTGTCCCAGATGACGGAGCTTTTGTAGATAGTGTGGTTTTCCCACCAGCGCACGTCCTTATCGTCGGGGCGCAAAACCGGCTGGGGCAGGCGCTGCCAGGTATGTACCGTGCTCGGGTCCTTGTCAGTCGAGGCTATGCCGATGGAGAGCAGGCCCTTCTCGTAGCCCCGGCTCTTGCCGCCGAAGTACGACATCCAGTACTTGCCCTGGTAGGGCTGCCACTCGTAGGAGCCGCCCCATTTGTAGTCCTGCAGGGCGACGTAGCCGGCTTTCTGGTTGGTGTCCCAGTCGGTGGTGTCGGTGAAGGCCATGATTTTGCCCTTGGTTTCCCACTTCAGCAGGTCCTTGCTCTGCGCCAGCCAGGTTTCGTAGCCCCGGCCGTCGTAGATGATGTAGGTCATGTACCACTGCTTGCCCTTGCGGAACACGCTGGGGCAGTCCATCTTCTTCTGGTTGTCGTTGGTAACGAGCACCAGGCCGTACTTGTAGGGCGTTTTCACCTCTTTGTACACTTTCTGCATCACGGCGGCCGACACCTCTTGGGGCTTGGCCGGGGCTTGGGCGCGGGCCGCGGTCTGGGCGAGCAGACCGGAGAGCAGCAGGCAGGCAAGTTTCAGTTTCATGCGGAAGTCGGAAGGAGGAGCAATAAGGGGCGTCGTACTTAAGCGGGCGGCTGCGCAGTCGAAGCGCAGGAAGGCGGAGTCAGGCGGCTCTACCGAAGTCGTTGCAGGAGCCCGGCCGAAGCGGTAGAGCTGCTTCGCCCGGGCTCAGCATGACGCTCTATTCCAGCGGCTGGGCCACGAACCGGTACGTGCCCGAGCCCACCGCAATGCGCGCCCGGCCGCCCTCCACGCCCAGCAGCCGCAGCTCCGGGTGCTGCGTGAGTGGCTGGCCCGATTCGGTGATGGCAGCGGCCGAAGAAGCGGGCAGGTACACCGTGGCCGTGGTATTGGCCGGGATGGTGGCCGTCAGTTCGAAGCCGGCGGCAGTTTTCTGCCACTCACTACCAATCAGCCCGTAAGGCGAGTGGTGCGTGGCTTTGGCGGAAGTCACGTCGCCCACCGGCTCGGGGCGGATGTCTATTTTATCGAAAGCCACCGAGCCCGCGGCGGGACGGATGCCGGCCAGCGCGCCGTACAGCCATTCCTGCAGGTGCCCGAGCATCAGGTGGTTGTTCGACACCGTCGGCAGGGCGGCCCAGGATTCGGTGAGGGCCGTGGCACCCTGGGCCAGCTGGTAGCCGTAGCCGGGCACGTCGGCGCGGCTGTTCATGGCATAGATGACGTCGGAGCGGCCCGCGTCTTCCAGCACCCGCAGCACGTAACGGTAACCGATGTCGCCGGCGGTCAACGCGTGCTGGCGGCTCTGAATGTCGCGCACCAGGTTATCGACGACGGCGGCCCGGTGCTCGGGCGCCACCAGGCCCATGTACACGGCCACGGCGTTGGCGGCCTGGCTGCCGCTGGCGTACTGCTTGGTTTCGGGGTTGAAGAACTTCGCGTTGAAGGCCGTGCGGACTTCGGCCGCCAGCCGGGCGTACTTGGTGGCGTCATCAGCCTTGCCGAGCAGGCGGGCAATGTCGCTGAGCGTAACCAGGTCGTAGTGGTAGATGGCCGTGCCCGTCACGCCCATGGGCGTGAGTTGCGACACGCCCGGCGGCTTGGGGCCCAGGTCGTACCAGTCGCCGAGGCCCTGGGTGAGGATGTGGCCCTGAGCCTTCGTCGCCAGGTAGGCCGCGTAGCGCTGCATCACCGGGTAGCTTTCCAGCAGCGTCTGCCGGTCGCCGTACCACTGGTAGGCGTACCAGGGCAGCAGAATGGCGCTACTGCCCCATTCGGGCGAGTCGCGGAACATGTCGCCGCCCCACTCGAACTGCACGTACTCCGGCGCGATTTCCGGGACAAGGCCGCTTTCGAGCTGCGAGACCTGCAAGTCCCGGATAACCTTGCGGCACAGGGCGGCAATGTCGTAGCCGTAGCGGATGGAGGCGCCCATCAGGTGGTTCTGCTCCTGCCAGCCCAGCTTTTCGCGGTGGGGGCAGTCGGTAAATACGCTGGCCATATTGCTGCGCACTGCCCAGTCGATGAGCGTGTTGGTCTGGTTCAGCAGCGGGCTTGACGAGCTGAACGAGCCCACCGGCGCGGCCGCGTTGCGGGTGTGCAGCATGGTCAGCCCGAGCACTGTGGGCCGGCCGGCGGGGTTAGCCTCGCCCGCGGGCACGCCGCCGTCGAGCTGCGCGTAGCGGAAGCCGTAGTAGCTGAAGCGCGGGCGCCAGGTTTCCACGCCCGCGCCGCGCAGCACGTAGGTGAAGTAGTAGGGCCGGCCGCTGTTTTTCTGGCTCACCAGCTTGTCCGGGCCCAGCAATTCGGCCGGCGCCAGGCGCACGGTGTCGCCCGCCCGGCCCTGCACCCGCAGCTCCACGATGCCGGAGGCGTTCTGCCCGAAGTCGTACACGAAGTGGCCCGGCCGGGGCTGCGTGACTTGCCGGGGCTGAAACGTCTCGTGCACCCGCAGCGGCTCGGCCTGCTCGGCGTCGAGCCGGGCGGGGCCGTCGACCAGCAGCACCGGTTTCCAGGCTTTTGCATCGAAGCCGGGCGCGTCCCAGCCGGGCTGCTCTCGGCGCGCGTCGTAGTCCTCGCCACCGTAGATGCTGCTGAAGGTGACCGGGCCGGCGGCCGTCTGCCAGCTGGCGTCACTGACGACGTTTTCCTGGGTGCCGTCGGCGTAGTCGAGCACCACGCGGCAGCGCAGCTTGGGGTAGCCGAAGGCGGTTTTGAGCTTGCGGTAGCGGCCCTTTACCGGCGGCACGTAGTAGAAGCCGTTGCCGAGCATGACGCCCACCGCGTTGTCGCCCCGGCGCAACTGCCCGGTCACGTCGAAGGTCACGTACTGGGCGTGTTGGTCGTACTTGGTCCAGGCCGGGTCGAGGAAATGGTCCCCGACTTTCTGCCCGTTCAGGCGCAGCTCAAATTGCCCCAGCCCGCACACGTAGGCCGTGGCCCGGCGCAGCTTTTTCCCGACGGCGAAATCCTTGCGCAGCAGCGGCAGCACGTTGCCGCCCTGGTACGCGTCTTTTTTGCCGTCGACGGGCAGCACGCTCACGCGCTCGGCCGGCAGTTCCTCGTAGGCAATCCAGCGGGCACCTTGCCAGTCGGCGGCCGTCAGCAGGCCCATCTGCCAGCGGGCGGCCGGGCTCCAGGCCGAGGCCTGTTGCCGCTCGTCCCACACCATCACCTTCCAGTAGTAGGTTTTGGTGGCCTGCAAAGCCGGTCCGGCGTAGGGCACCTGAATAGAGGCGGCCGAAGCGGTTTGCTGCGAATCCCACACGTTGCCCACGTTGCGCCGGAGCAGCTTTTCGTCGTCGGCCACCAGCACGCGGTAGGCGGTCTGGCGGGCGTTGCGGTGGTCGGCCCGCAGCTCCCAGCTCAGCTGCGGAGCTGCCTGGAGGCCCAGCGGGTTTAGCCGGTAGCCGCACTTGAGTTCTTTCACGGCCACCGCCTGCGCATGGGCCGCCGCCCCCAGGGCCAGCAGCAGCACGAGCAGGCCTGCTGGTCGGGTGTTGTCACGGCGCAGGGCAAAGGCAAACCGCATGGCTAGGCGTTCTTCAAAAAGGGCGGGTGGCTAGGGCAGAAACGGGGCGAGCAGCAGACCGGCCGGCCCGAACCGGGAGTGTGGCCGGTACAAATATTCACTTCCTGTCGGCGGCCACTGTCCCAGTCGTTAGCAACTTATTATACGATATTGCCCGACCCCGCCCGGCGGCCGGCGGCGACTGGCCTAACATGGTATATTCTTGTCCGTAAGGCTTGATTGGTCCCATCGGTAAAAAGCCCTTTCCCGTACGCAACGGGAAAGGGCTTTCTGGGGAAAGGCTGTGACTACCTGCGCAGCGGACGGATTGACGCCGCTTGAGGCGCGGAATGGCTTACGCCTCACGCCTCACGCCTCACCATGACACATTCTGCACATTTCTCACATTCAACCACATTCGCCCATTGCCTACGCTTTCTTCCACTTGATGGTGCAGCCGATGGCTTTGGTGGAGCTGGTTGCGGCGGGCTTGCCGGCCAGGATGTCGGTCATGGCCTGCTCGACGTACTTGGTTTTCACCAGCGTAGCATCTTCCGAGTTGTCGTCGATGGCCCCGATGTAGGATACCACGAAGTCGGTGCCCCGGCGGGTGACGACGTACAGGTGGGGCGTGCGGGTGGCGCCGAAGGTGCGGGCTACCTGCTGGGTGGCGTCCTGGAGGTAGGGAAACGGGTACTGCTTGCTGGCCGCCCGGGCCTTCATGGCGGCGAAGGAGTCGCCGGGCACGGTGGCCTCGTCGTTGGGGTTGATGGCCACCACGGGGTAGCCCTGGGCCGCGTATTTCTGGTGCAGCCCGATGATGCGGCTTTCGTAGGCCTGAGCGTAGGGGCAGGTGTTGCAGGTGAAAACCACGATGTAGCCCTTGGCGGCCTGGTTATCGGCCAACGAGACGAGCTGGCCGTCCACGTTCCTGAGCTTGAAGTCCGCGACTTTGTCGCCGACCTGGTAGCCGGCCGGGCCGGCGGTGAAGTTGCTGAGCAGGGCCAGCAGCAGGCAGGCCGTGACGAGGGGAAAGAGCTTTTTCATGGCGGTACGGTAGGGTAGAAGGGAAAGGAATTTCGGCGGGCTAGGGCAGAAACCTGGCGACTTCCGCCGCCAGCTCGGCCGGGGTAAACTCTTTTTCGAACGTGGCCCGGCGGTTTTGCCTGCCGTTCCACATCACCGTAAACGGCAGCGCGCCCGACCATTTCGGGTCCACTTTTTCCAGGTAGGTGTTCGGGTCGGTTTCGCCCAGCAGCACCACTTCCGACTTCAGCCCGCGCCTGAGCACGAAGGGCTTCACCTTCTTGTTGAGCTGGGAGGCGTAGTCCATGCTCACCAGCAGCACTTTCACCTTTTTATCGGCGTGGGTCGTGTTCAGCTGCTCAAACAGGGGCAGCTCCTTCACGCAGGGCGCGCACCAGGTGGCCCAGAAGTTCACCACGTAGGTCGTGTCGTTCTGCCGGTTTAGCCGCTGTTGCAGCTCCGCGAACTTGATGACGGAAACCTGCTGGGCCCGGGCGGCCCCCGCGGACAACAGCCCGCCGGTCAGCAGGAGCAGAAAAAGCCGGAATGATTTCATGAAAGCAGCCTTGATTTTCACCAAAGACAGCCGGCCCGGCCGAAAGTTGCTGCCCGGCGCGGCGGCGGGCCAGATCGGCAGCCCCGGCAGCCCCGGCCGGCGCGGGGGCCGCCGGGCCGTGTTTGGGCAAGCGCCGCTTCCAAACCTTGCGTACCTTTGCCCGCCGCAACTTTCCGCGCCGCCCCGTAGTTTCTGCTACGCCCACCTAGTCCGCCGCATGACCACTGCCTCCGCCTCCAAGATTTACTGCCCCAGCCTGACCGAATACAAGCGCCGCCTCTCGCGCGAAGTGAAAATCGGGGACCTGCCCCTGGGCGGCCTCAACCCGATTCGGGTGCAGAGCATGACCACCGTGGATACCATGGACACCCTGGGCTCGGTCGAGCAGACCCTGCGCATGGTCGAAGCCGGCTGCGAATACGTGCGCATCACGGCCCCCAGCGTGAAGGAGGCCCAGAACCTGCTCGAAATCAAGAAGGAGCTGCGCAAGCGCGGCTGCTCGGTGCCCCTCATTGCCGACATTCACTTCACGCCCAACGCCGCCGAGTTGGCCGCCCGCATCGTGGAGAAAGTGCGCGTGAACCCCGGCAACTACGCCGACAAGAAGAAGTTCGACGTCATCGACTACACCGACGCCAGCTACGCGGCCGAGGTGGAGCGCATCCGGGAGCGGTTCCGGCCCCTGGTCCAGATCTGCAAGCAGTACGGCACGGCCATGCGCATCGGCACCAACCACGGCTCTTTGTCCGACCGGATTCTGTCGCGCTACGGCGATACGCCGCTGGGCATGGTCGAGTCGGCCCTGGAGTTTTTGCGCCTCTGCGAAGAGGAAAACTACTACGACGTGGTGCTGAGCATGAAGGCCAGCAACACCCAGGTGATGGTGCAGGCCTACCGCCTGCTGGTGCAGAAGCTCGACGAGGAAGGCCTGCAGCCCTACCCGCTGCACCTGGGCGTCACGGAAGCCGGCGAGGCCGAAGACGGCCGCATCAAGTCGGCCGTGGGCATCGGCACCCTGCTCGAAGACGGCCTCGGCGACACCGTGCGCGTGAGCCTCACCGAAGCCCCCGAAGCCGAAGCCCCCGTGGCCAAGGCCCTGATTGACCGGTATACTACCCGCGCCCAGGAAGCCAAGCCGATTCGGCCTTTGACCCCTCCCCAATCCCTCCCCAAAAGGGAGGGGCTTGAAGTAGCCTTCGACGTTGTTTCGTCTGGCACCCCTCCCTTTTGGGGAGGGGACGGGGGAGGGGTTCCCATCGACCCCTTCCAGTACCACCGCCGCGCCACCCGCGAAGTGCGGAACCTGGGCGGACAGAACGTGCCCCGGGTGATGGTGGACATTTCCCGCCTCGCGGCGGTGGAATACGCTGATCTGCGCGCCGTGGGCCACTTGTACTCGGCCTTCCTCGACAAGTTCCAGATGAGCGACCTGGGGGCCGATTACCTCTACAGCGGCCAGCGCCCGGTGCCCTTTATGCTGCCCAACGGCCTGAAGGAAGTCGTGGACTACAGCGCCTGGCTCGACGCCGGCCGCCGCCCCGACCACTACCCGGTGCTTACCCAAACCGAGTACGCCGAAGCCGCCGCCAAGCACCCCGAGCTGAACTTCGTGTTTCACAACCTCGACTCGCTCACGCCGGCCGCCCTCGACCAGCTCCGGGACGATGCCACGGCCGTGGTCATTCTCTACACCGACAACGCCCACGCCATGCCCGAAATCCGCCGCGCGTTTTTCGAGCTGCTGAATAACGGCGTGCCCAACCCGGTCATTATCAACCGCCAGTACCCGGCCCTCACGCCCGAGCAAACCCAACTCTACGCCGCCACCGACGTGGGCGGCCTGCTCCTCGACGGCCTCGGCGACGGAGTGGTGCTGAGCACCGAGCTGCTGCCCGAGCGCCCGAAAGAGGAGTGGCTCCAAGCCCTGGATCAGCTCAATCAGCTCAGCTTCGGCATTTTGCAGGCGGCCCGCACCCGCATGTCCAAAACCGAGTACATCAGCTGCCCCAGCTGCGGCCGTACCCTGTTCGACTTGCAGGAAACCACCGCCATGATCCGCAAGCGCACCGACCATTTGAAGGGCGTCAAAATCGGCATCATGGGCTGCATCGTAAACGGGCCCGGCGAAATGGCCGACGCCGACTACGGCTACGTGGGCGTGGGCAAAGGCAAAATTGCCCTCTACCGCGGCCAGGAAGTCATCAAGAAAGCCGTGCCCGAGGAGCAGGCCGTGGATCAGCTCATCGAGCTCATGCGCGAGGATGGCCGCTGGCTGGAGCCCGTGGTGCTGGAAGAGCCGGTGGGGGCGTAGCTACCTTCTCGTTGGTCAGGCTGAGCTTGCCGAAGCATCCCGCGTGCCAGCAGAGTCACTCGCCCCGGCGGGGCTAAGTCCAGGTACCCGTTGTAGAGACGCAATATGTTGCGTCTCGTCGTTGAACGGTTGGAAACGCGCCACCTTGCCTGTACTAAACAACATCAGCAACGACGAGACGCAACATATTGCGTCTCTACAACGGGTGCATTGACGCCGAAACTGCTTTGAAACAAGTAGAAAACGCCTAGTTAAGCGCTGATGCACTGGTGCCAGCTGTAGAAAACGCTGCCTTTTTCTTTCTGGTTTTCTACAACCAGTGTAGAAAACAACTCCTTTGCTGGCGAAGTTTTCTACAACCCTGGCGCTGCCCTGAATAAAGAGGTTCAGTACCAGATGTAAAACATCCGCCCCGCTCAGCCGTCTACTGACGTATGAAGATCAAAGCAATTCTGACCGGGGCGACCGGTATGGTGGGCGAGGGAGTGCTGCACGAGGCCCTACACAGCCCCGACGTGGAGCAGGTGCTCAGCATCAGCCGCAAGCCCTCGGGCGTGACGCACCCTAAGCTGCGCGAAATCATCCACCAGAACTTCCACGATTTGTCGCCGATTCAGGACCAGCTCGTGGGCTACAACGCCTGCTTTTTCTGCCTGGGCGTGTCGTCGGTGGGCCTGAAGCAGCCCGAGTACCAGCGCCTGACCTACGACCTTACCCTGCACTTCGCCCAGACGCTGCTGCCCCGCAACCCCGAGCTGACGTTCTGCTACGTCTCGGGCGCGGGCACCGACAGCTCGGCCCACGGCCGCAGCATGTGGGCCCGGGTGAAGGGCCGCACCGAAAACGACCTGCTGGCGCTGGGCTTCAAAAGCGCCTACATGTTCCGGCCGGGCTTGTTACGCCCCACGCCGGGGCAGCAGCACGTGCTGTCGTACTACAAGTACTTTGGCTGGCTCTACCCGGTTGTCCGCGCCGTGTTGCCCAAGTTTGCCTCGACGCTGGCCGAGCTGGGACAGGCCATGCTCAGCGTGGTGCGCCGGGGCTACCCCAAGCCCGTGCTGGAAGTGCCCGACATCGTGGCCGCCGCCGGGAAGTAGGGCGAATAGAAATACAGAACGTCATGCCGGGCCTGAGCGAGACATCTGGCGTGCAAGGGTAAGTAAAATTACTGCTGCACGCCAGATGCTTTCCTTTGTTCGGCATGACGTTCTTTTTGCTCCGTCGGCCCGGTCGGAGTACTACCTTTGCCCGCCCACTTACTTCCCCTGCATGATTCGCACCGTTATCTTCGACATGGACGGCGTGCTGGTCGACACCGAGCCGCTTCACCACGACGCTTTTTTCCGCCACTTCGCCGAGCTGGGCATTCCCATGACCCGGGAGGAATACGCGACGTTTCTGGGCGCTTCCACCCGCAACGTGTACCAGACGCTCAAGGCGCAGTTTGGCCTGGAGCAGGAGGTAGAAACCCTGATTCAGCGCAAGCGGGAGCTGTTTGGCAAGTCCTTCGACGAATCCCGGGAGCTGGAGCTGCTGCCCGGCGCCCGGCCCCTGATTGAGGCGCTGCACCAGGCCGGCGTGCCGCTACAGCTGGCCTCGTCGGCCTCCAAGGAAACCATTGCCCGCGTGTTCACCCGCTTCGGCCTCTACCCGTACTTCGACAACCTGGTCAGCGGCGAAGATTTTCCCCGCTCCAAGCCCGACCCGGCCATTTTCCGGCACGCCGCCCAGCTGGCCGGCATTCCGCCCCACGAGTGCGTCGTCATCGAGGACTCGGCTAACGGCGTGACGGCGGCCAAGGCGGCGGGCATGGTCTGCATTGGCTACCAAAGCGAGCATTCCGAGGGGCAGGACCTGCACCACGCCGACCAGGTGGTAGCGAGTCTGACGCAGCTGTCGGCCGCCGCTATCCTGGCCTTGTAAGGGGGCTTGTTCAACGCATTGACTGCCTTTTTGGGCTCCGGCCGCCTTCCCCTTTCCGGCGGCGCTGCGTATACAACAGGGCACTAGCGAGGAAAAAGTACCCATGACCAACCGTGTGCTGAAACTGCCCGAGCTGGGCTTGCTGGTCTTTTTGCTGCGGGGTCAGCCCCGTTACGACCACCTGCTGGGCCGGCTCTACTCCATCGAAGTCACGGAGCTGGACGCCGCGGCCAGCGGCAGCCTGCGCTTCAGCAATGCGCGGCCCGACCGGCGGCTGGGGGAGAAAATTGCGGCCACCCGCTTCCTGGACGAAGACGGCGTGCCGGTCTTCGTGTCGCTCTACCTCGACCAGCAGGGCGAATTGTACGAGCTGGACTGCTGGAAGGTGGACGACACGCCATTGCGGCGCATTCCGGCGTTTTAGCGCCCATTACGGGCAGCCGTCCTTGCGCCGGGTGTCGATGATGTGCACGATTTTCCAGTTGCCGGCCAGCTTCACCAGCTGGAAGGAATTATAGCCGCAGTGGCTGAATTTGGTGCCCACGTAGAACTGGTAGGGCGTCCAGACGCTGGCCAGGGGAGCGTCCACCAGCACCTGCCCGAAGGTGATGCGCTCATCGTAGACGTCCGGGTGCGGTGTGCCCACGGCCTTGAGAAACGCGTTGGCCGGCTCAATTTCCACCTGCCCGCCATTTTTGGGGCTGATGGTGTGCAGCACCACGCCCGGGGCCAGCGTGCCGCGCACCATCGTGCTGTCGCCCTGGCGCATGCCGTCGAAAAACGTGGTAATGGTCTTTTGCACGGCGGCCGTTTCGGCGGCATTGGCCGGGGCTTTCTGGGCCCGGGCGGCCGTGGCGCCGGCCACGAGCAGCAGGAACGAGAGGAAAGGGTGGCGCATGGGGGTTGGGAAAGGGTAGAAGTCGAGGAGAAAAGCCGGCTAACGACGCAGCCGGCCCCGGGCAAGTTGCAGGCACTTGACGACCGGTCGTCCCGGCGTTTTCCGGAATCTATTTACCTTGCCGGCAAATCATTCTGCCCCGGCGGATGTTCTGAAAACGAACCTACAAACAACTGATATGGAAGGCCGCAACCTGTTCAACTTCGGGCCCGCACTCGGATATTTCTTCCGCAAAAACGACCCCAACCGCAAAACCAACTTCAACCTGCGCACCATGCACTTCATCAATAAGCTGAGCATGGCCATGTTCCTGGTGGGGTTGTGCGTGGTGCTCTACCGCCTGTTTACCCGCTAACCAAAGTCCGGCCGCGCAGCGTATGAACATCGAAGAGTTCCGCGACTATTGCCTGCTCAAAGCCGGCGTGACCGAAGAAACGCCCTTCGGCCCGGAAACCCTGGTGTTTAAGGTCGGCGGCAAAGTGTTTGCCCTCACCGACATCGACACCTTCGGCAGCATCAACCTGAAGTGTGACCCGGAGCGCGCCCAGGAGCTGCGCGAGCAGCACGACTACGTGCTGCCCGGCTACCACATGAATAAAAAGCACTGGAACACGGTGCTGGTCGGCACCGGCATTCCCGCCGGGCAGCTGCGCGCGCTCATCGACCATTCCTACGACCTGGTGCGGGCTTCCCTGCCCAAAAAGCAGCGCGAGGAGCTGGCCGCCGCCGAGCAGGAAAGCTAGCTGCCGCGGCCGGCAGTACCCGTAGCTCAGGCTTCGCCTGATCCAGAAAAAAGGCCCGCCGGAGTATTCCAGCGGGCCTTTTTCGGGCCAATACGGTGCCGTAGTCCTTACACCACCACGTTCACCATGCGGCCGGGCACGACGATAAACTTCTTGGGCTCCTTGCCCTCGGCAAACCGCGTCAGGAACCCCGACTCGCGCACTGTAGCCTCGATTTCGGCGGGGGTGGCGGCGGCGGCAAACTGCTGGGTTTCGCGCACCTTGCCGTTGATGGCCACGGGGTAGTTCACGGTGTCTTCCACCAGGTACTCCTCCCGGAACTCGGGGTAAGCGGCCGAGCTGATGCTGCCGGCCTCGTGGCCCAGGGTCACCCACAGCTCCTCGGCCAGGTGAGGGGCGTAGGGCGAGATGAGCACTACCAAGGGCTCCAGGATGCTGCGCTTGTGGCAGTCGAGGGCCGTCAGCTCGTTGACCGTAATCATCAGGGCGCTGACGGTGGTGTTAAACGAGAACTTCTCGATGTCTTCCTCCACCTTTTTGATGGCCTTGTGCAGGGCCTTCAGCTCGGCGGGAGCTGCCGCGTCCTCCGTCACGGCGAAGCTGCCGTCCTGGGGGTGGTAAAGGCGCCAGAACTTCTTCAGGAAGCCCGCCACGCCGCTCATGCCGTTGGTATTCCAGGGCTTGTACTGCTCCAGCGGCCCCAGGAACATTTCGTAGAGGCGTAGCGCGTCGGCTCCGTACTGATTGACCAGCACGTCCGGATTCACGACGTTGAACTTCGCCTTCGACATTTTTTCGACTTCCCAGCCGCTGACGTAGCGGCCGTCGTCTTCGAGGATGAACTCTGCATCAGCATAATCCGGCCGCCACTTTTTGAAAGCCTCAGTGTCCAGCACGTCATTGTTAACAATGCTGACATCCACGTGCAGGGCGGTGGTTTCGTGCTGGTCTTTCTTGCCGAGCGTGACGAACGTGTTGGTGCCGTTGATGCGGTACACGAAGTTCGAGCGGCCCAGAATCATGCCCTGGTTGATGAGCTTCTGGAAGGGCTCGTTGGCCGTTACCAGGCCCAGGTCTTTCAGGAACAAATGCCAGAAGCGGGAGTAGAGCAAGTGGCCCGTAGCGTGCTCTGCGCCACCGAGGTACAGGTCCACGTTCTGCCAGTACTTCTCGGCTTCCTGGCCCACGAAACGGTCGGCGTTGTGCGGGTCCATGTAGCGCAGGTAGTACCAGCTGGAGCCGGCCCAGCCGGGCATGGTGCTCAGCTCGTACTCGTAGAGGCCCTGGTACTTCCAGTCTTTGGCGCGGCCCAGGGGCGGTTCGCCGGTTTCGGTGGGCTTATACTCGTCGATTTCGGGCAGCACCAGGGGCAGATCGGCCTCGGCCACGCCGTAGGCTACGCCGTCTTTGTAGTAAATCGGAATTGGCTCGCCCCAGTAGCGCTGCCGGCCGAAGATGGCGTCGCGGATGCGGAAGTTGGTTTTGCCCTTGCCGATGCCGCG
Source organism: Hymenobacter aquaticus (assembly GCF_004765605.1). Taxonomy (NCBI): domain Bacteria; kingdom Pseudomonadati; phylum Bacteroidota; class Cytophagia; order Cytophagales; family Hymenobacteraceae; genus Hymenobacter; species Hymenobacter aquaticus. Next base: position 814,233 of record NZ_SRLC01000001.1, read on the forward strand.
CTCCTCGAGCTGCTGAATCAGCGTTTGGGTGGCCTGCTGGTAGTCCTGGCCCTGAATGAGGCCGTGCAGGTAGGTGCCTTCCTTGGTCGGGTCGGCTTGCTCCGCAATCTGCTGCTGATTCACGACCTGCACGATGGGCAGGCCGAAGTGCTTGGCAAACACGTAGTCGCGCTGGTCGCCCGAGGGCACGGCCATCACGGCGCCGGTGCCGTAGCCGGCCAGCACGTAGTCGGCAATCCAGATCTGGATGGGCTCGTTGCTGAACGGGTTCAGGGCGTAGGAGCCGGTGAAGGCCCCCGACACGGTTTTGGTGTCGGCCATCCGGTCGCGCTCCGAGCGGCGCTTGGTGGCGTCGATGTACTCCTGGATTTCGGCCTGCTGCTCCGGGGTAGTCAGCTCTTTCACCAGCTCGTGCTCGGGCGCCAGCACCAGGAACGTGGCGCCGTAAATGGTGTCGACGCGGGTGGTATACACCTTGATCTGCGCCTGCTCGTGGCCTTGCACCTGGAACGTGACTTCCGCCCCGATGCTTTTGCCAATCCAGTTGCGCTGCATTTCTTTCACCGCGTCGGGCCAGTCGAGCGTGTCGAGGCCCTGGAGCAGGCGGTCGGCGTAGGCCGTGATGCGCAGGTTCCACTGGGGCATCAGGCGGCGCTCCACGGGGAAGCCGCCCCGCTCGGAGAGGCCGTCCTTCACCTCGTCGTTGCTGAGCACCGTGCCCAGGCCGGGGCACCAGTTCACGTAAGTATCCTGCTGGTAGGCCAGGCGGTAGGGGTGCACGGCCTGGAGTTTCTGCTTTTCGGTGAAGGTCTGCCACTGGCCGGCGGTGAAGCTGTGGCGCTCTTCCTCGTCGCCGGCCGCCCGGATTCCCTCACTGCCGTTCTGCTGAAACTTGTCGAGCAGGGTTTTCAGCGGCTCGGCCCGGTTGGTGTCCAGGTTGTACCAGCTGTTGAACAGCTTCAGGAAAATCCACTGCGTCCACTTGTAGTAGGCTGGGTCGGAGGTGCGCACCTCGCGGCTCCAATCGTAGCTGAAGCCCAGGGAGCTGAGCTGACGGATGTAGGTGTCGATGTTCTGCTCGGTGGTCAGGGCCGGGTGCTGGCCGGTCTGGATGGCATACTGCTCGGCGGGCAGGCCAAACGAGTCGAAGCCCATGGGGTGCAGCACGTTGAAGCCGCGCAGGCGCTTGTAGCGCGACACGATGTCGGAGGCAATGTAGCCCAGCGGGTGCCCCACGTGCAGGCCCGCCCCCGAGGGGTAGGGGAACATGTCGAGGACGTAGTACTTGGGCTTGGCCGAGTGGTTATCGGCCTTGAAAGTGCTATTGGCTTTCCAGTGGGCTTGCCACTTCTTCTCAATTTCCTGGGGACTATAGCCGGGCATGGGCTTCCGATTAGGTGGTTACTTGCTGAACTGGCGAAATTAAGCGGAAATGCCGGGAAAGGGTAATTCTTGCCCGGATTAGGCAGTCGGGAGCGGGTGTTTCGGATTCGGGAAGAAGTGTTTCGCCTTGCGTCGGAGGCGTTTCGGGCTTGGGTGGAAGTGTTTTCGATGGGGGCGGGACTGTTTTGTCTCCGGACGAACGTGGTTTGCGTTGGGCCCGCCGTGTTGTGCCCCGGTTACGAGGTGTATTGGAACAAGTGCGGGGCGGTTATTTGCCGAATACCGAACAGCGGGAAGCTCCACGCTGGGGAAAGTTGTGCAACTTGCTCCGTCCATGTATTCTATCCCGCTGTTCCGTATGCGCTACCGCTACTGGCTGCTGCTCCTGCTTTTCTCTGTAATTTATCGGCGCGGCGCGGCCCAAACGGCTCCCGTGCCGGTGCGGCCGGCCCTGACTACCGTAACGGTGTATCTGAACGGCACGGCGCTGGAGCACCAGGCGCGGGTGCCGTTGGCCGCGGGCCTCAACCGGCTGGCCCTGCTGGGGGTATCACCCAAAATAAACCCCGAAACGCTGGAAATAGAGCTCGGGGACGGGGCCGAAGTGCTAAGCCTGGGCCCCGACGATGCCCCCGCTGGCCCGGTAGCACTGAATACGTCGGCCGTGGATAGCCTGACGCGCGCCACCGAGGAGCTGCGGCGCACCGAGGCCGAGCTCCAGGGCCTGGACCAGGAAAAGGCTTTTCTGCTGGCCAACCGGACCGTGGCGGCGGGCCCCCAGGCCAGCTGGAGCGCCGAGGTGCAGCGCGGGGCCACGCTGCTGCGTACTCGCCTGGTGGCAATTCAGCTGGAAACCAACCGCCTGCAAACCCAGCAGGCCCGCCTGCTGGCCCAGACCACCGCCCTGCAGCCCCGCGCGGCCGCCACCGGGGCCGACAACCGGCTGGTGCTGCTGGTGCGGGCCGAGCGGGCCCTGACCGTGCCCCTGACGCTGCGCTACTACGTCGCCAGCCGGGCCCCGTGGCAGCCCAGGCTCGATATCCGCGCCGATGCCAGCGGGCAGCAGCTGCAGTTCGTTCCGCACGGGGTGCTGCGCAATCAGTCGGGGCTGGCCTGGGAACGGGTGCGCGTGGTGCTGATGCGCCACAACCTGGGCGAAGACGTGTCGCGGCCCGTGCTGGAGCCCTGGGCGCTGGATTTCGACGGCGGCGACCATATCGGCGAGGGCCGCATCGACCAGTTCGTGGTGAAGGGCACGGCCAAGGGCAAGCCCGTGGAAGTACCCCAGAGCACCCGCTACGAAGTGCCCGAAGCCGTAACGCTGGCTTCCGGCGGGCGGCGGGAGCTGGCGCTGCCGCCCGTGCGCCTGGCGGCCCGCCCCGAATACCTGGCCATTCCGCGGCTGTCGGAACAAGTGTTTTTGCAGGCCAAGGTCACCGGTTGGGAAGGCCTGCAACTGCCCGAGGAGGCCAGCGTGTACCACCAGGGCTCCTACGTGGGCACTACCGAGCTGAACGAGCGAGCCTACAACGACTCGCTGGAAGTAGCCCTGGGCCACGATGCGCAGCTGGTGGTAGGCCGGGCCAAGCTGGAAGACTTCAGCGGCAACGTTCCCCTGAGCGACAAGCGCCGGGTGCGCCTTACCTACGAGCTGAACGTGCGCAACAATCATGCTGCGGCCGTGCGCATCCGCATTCTGGATCAGGTACCCATTTCGGAGGAAAAGGAAATCGAGGTGAAGGTGCTCAACACCGGCGGGGCCCGGCTGGACGAGCGCACCGGCAAGCTCACCTGGGTCCTGACCCTGCCCCCCGGGGCCAGCCAGCGGCTACAGTTCGGCTTTCAGGTAGACTACCCCCAAAACCGGCCGGTAGAGATTATCAAGCACCAAACCCGGATTTCCTCGCCCAAATTTCGGTAGAACTGGCTACAGCAGCCCTTCCAGCGGGTTGCGGCCGTCGAGGGTGCCTTCGGAAGAAAGCACGCGGAAACGGGCAAACAGCTCCTCGCCGTACCACTGCTCCTGGCGGGTGCGCTGAATGACGCCCTTGTGCGCCGCCCCCCGGTAGGCGTACTGCTGCATGGCCCCGGCCGACTCCCACACGCTGAACGTAGCCTGGCGCACGATGGGAATTTCGCCCAGCCCAATGGCCGCCCGCACGCCCTCGGCCCGGGCAAAGGCGGCGCTGGTGGCGGGCACGGCGCGCCAGAACTGCGGGGCCTTCCAGAGCTTGATAGAGGCGCGGGTCAGCACGGCCACCGGGCCGTCGGGCGCGGCGGCCGGTTCGGCGGTCTGGTAGTCGAAGGGGTTGCGGCCGTCCCAGCGGCCGTGGGCTTTCAGCGGGGCCAGGCTCATGGTCCACTGCTCGGTGCTGTGCTGCTGATATGCTTGCCACAGCGGGTGGGAAGCCCGGAAGGCATCGGCGTCGGCCGCGGTTTCCCAGACGGCCATCAGGGCGTAGCGGCGGAAGTTGGGCTTGAGGCCAAAATCAAAGCCGCTGCCCAGCATCTTGAAAAAGCGCAGGCCTGGCACCCGTTGCAGCTGCCGGGGCGCGGTGCCCATGCGGGCCAGCCCCCAGCGCGTAGTGCCGGGCCGCAGGGTGAAAATGGTGAGGGTCGTGTGTGGCAAGTGAAGCTACGAAACTAGTTCTCCTCCTTCTTTTCAAGGAGGGGTCAGGGGTGGTAAGCTAGAGCTAGAAAATCGTTGGGGGAGCCGTACGGACCAAGCCCAGTTCTAAAGGTCGTTCTACGATTGAACCACCCCTAACCCCTCCTTGAAGGAAGGAGGGGAACTAGCTCCTAGCTTATAGCCCTAAAACAACAAAAAAGGGCCGGAATTGCTTCCGGCCCTTTTTGCTAAGTAAGCCCGGGAGCTTACTTCACGTTTACTTTGGCGTGCTCGTTCACGTCGTCGGAGGTGGCCCGCTCGCCGGTGGCCAGGGCTTTCACGTAGGCCGCTACCTGGGTCAGGGTGCTGCTGGGCGTGTCCCAGTACTCGCCCTTGTCGATTTCTACTTTCAAGATGTAGATGTTCGGGTCCTCCTTGCCCTTGGCAAACCAGGCGCGCATGGGCTCACTCCAGAGCTGGTCGATTTCGGCCTGGTCGCGGTAGGCGTTGGCCCGGCCCGAAACGGACACGTAGACGTTGTCGTCGGGCTTGGCGTAGCTCAGGTTCACATGGCTGTCCTTCTTGACTTCGTAGACTTTGGCCGAGTCCTTATCGGTCAGGAACACCAGGGCGCTGCTGCCGTCGGGCTTCTGGGTGTACATGGGGCGGCTGCGCAGGCTGCCATCCTCATCCTGGGTGGTGAGCATGGCGATGCGCACGTCTTTGATTTTATCGAGCAGGGTGGTCAGGTCGTTGGTTACGGGCGTTTCGGTAGCCATGAGTTGGGGTGTTTTAGTAAAGAGCGGAAAGAATAGTGCCCGCCGATACGTCGGGCGGTCTGGTTGGCTGTACGGTTTTGCGCCCCGTGGGGTTGAGCTTACCGGCTCCCGGAGCCCGTTAACATTGTAGGGCGAACTTTGTAGTTCGCGTAGCCCGCGCCGTGTAGGTATCCGGAACGGCCCAAACGGCGCGGGCTACGCGAACTACAAAGTTCGCGCTACGGCATTGCCTCTATTAATGAACTTCCTGGCCCACCTGCTGCTCTCCGGCTCGCCCGCCGCCCCCGATTACGCGGATATCGTTATCGGCAACTTTGCCGCCGAGGCCGTGCGGGGCCGGGCCCAGGTGCTGGCCTACCCCGCCGCCGTGCAGCGCGGCATTCATTTGCACCGCTTCATCGACTCGTTTACCGACGGCCACCCCGTGGTGCGCCGCACCACTGCCCGCCTGCGCGCGGCCGGCCTGGGCAAGTGGGCCGGCGTGGTGGCCGATATGGGCTACGACCACCTGCTGGCCCGCGACTTCGCCCACTTTCACCCCGCCGAGCCTTTGCCCGCGTTCAGCCAGCGCCTCTACGCCCTGCTGCACGCCCGCCGCCACGAGCTGCCCGAGCGCCTGCAGCACATGCTCCAGTACATGCGCCAGGGCGACTGGCTGACCGGCTACGCCCAGCCCGAAGGCTTGCACCGCGCCCTGCTGGGCCTGAGCCGCCGCGTGCCCAGCGGGGCCGTGCTGGCCACGGGTGCCGCCGCGTTTCTGGCGGAGCGGGGGGCGTACGAGGTAGATTTTCGGGAGTTCTGGCCGGAGCTGCGGGCGGGGGTGGAGGAAAGATTGTTTACAGGAATGTAAACTTTTTTGTATCGTTGCCGCGTCTTTACTACTGACTGACGGGCTGCTCTCCATGCAAAAGCCGATTGCCGTTGCCTTAACTGAGGAAGCCGATGCCTTTGTGCTGGCGCTGGCTCCGGAAGTTAGGAAGCGGTTTGCTAAAGCATTCGAGAAAACCGAGCTGGGCTTTAAAGGCGACTGGTTTCAGAAAATGACGAACACGGCCGACATCTGGGAGTTTCGCGTTGATGGGCCAAACCACACCTACCGGCTGTTTGCCTTCTGGGATACCACGGGTGCTACTGATACGCTCATTATCTGCACCCACGGCCTGGATAAGAAAACCCAGAAGACGCCCGCCGCCGATATTGCCCGCGCCGAGCGTGTCCGGCAAGCCTGGCTTGCGGGCCGCCGCTAACTCACCACACACCACTTAAACGTTACCCCATTCATGGCTACTACTACCAACCAGCCCGCCGCCGAAACCCAGTCCATCCGGCTCAAACGGTTTCAGGATGTGAAAAGCAGCTATGTAGGAGCCGAGGGCACACCGGAGCGCCACACCTACGAAGCCGAGCTGCGGGCGGAAGTCATTGCCGAGAAGATCAAGGAGCTGCGCAAAGCCCGCCACATGACCCAGCAGGAGCTGGGCGACAAAATCGGGGTGAAGAAAGCCCAGGTTTCCCGCCTGGAAAGCAGCACCGCCAATATCACCCTCGACACACTGCAAAAAGTGTTTCTGGCGCTGGGCGCGCGGGTTACGTTCGGAATTGAGCCGCTGGGGGAGTAGGGTTATTTGGCTAGTAAAAAGAATTATGAAAAAGGTATACAAGTACTATATAGAAGATACAAACTTTGGTTCTGGTTTAGCTTACGTAGAATTTGATGTTGAATCAGGCGAACCTTTGAGGCAAGTAAATGATTACGTCAACATTCTGCTGTATTGCTATTGGGATGCTGACAATGGCAAAGAGGTCGGTACATGTTATTTATCTGAGCAAAATATAAACTCAGGATTTAACCATGAAGAAGACAAAGTATTAGAAGAAATCTTTAGAAGAAAATGGGAGAGGGCAATTGCTATTCAAGACGATAGACTTGATATTCAGAATAAACATGAATTGTCTTTGGAGGAAGCACAGTCGATTATAATCAGAATCAATAGATAGTTATTTTTAAAATATAGAAACAAAAAACGGGGCCACACGGCCCCGTTTTCATTATCAGCATATAGCCAAATCTTAGTGGTGATGCCCACCTTCGCCGTGTACGTGGCCGTGGTCCAGCTCTTCTTTCGTGGCGTCGCGCACGGCGGCTACCTTACCGTCGAAGTGCATGACCATGCCGGCCAGAGGGTGGTTGAAGTCCATCTTCACGGTGTCGGCGCCGATTTCGACGATTTTGCCCTGCATGTGGTTGCCCTGGTTGTCGGACATGGGCAGGAAGTTGCCTTCCTGCAGCATTTCCTCGTCAATCTTGCCGTCGATTTCGAAGACGTTCTTGGGAATGTCGACCACGGCCTGCTGGTCGTAGTCGCCGTAGGCCTGCTCGGGGGTGAGGCTGAAGGTGAAGGCGTCGCCGGCGCTTTTGCCGCTGAGCTGGCTCTCGAACTCCTCGGGCAGGCCGCTCTGGCCAAACAGGAACACCATCGGGGCGTCGGCCTCGGCCGATTCTACCAGTACTTTCTCTTGGTTTTCGTCGGTCACACTCAAGTCGTAGGTGATGGTGACGACTTTATTGGGGCTGATCTGGGCCATACTCGGGGTGGATTAAGTATCCGGGTTGGGTGAAAAAACGGTTTCGGGCGGCTAGTTACGGAAATGCCGGGTAAAAAGCGGCGCTGCGTACTACTGATACTGATCGGCGGGAAATAGGGTTTTGCCTCACCCCCGGCCCCTCTCCCGAGGAGAGGGGAGCCTGCCGCTCTGGTGCTGCGCAGCTACGTCGGCTTACGCCTCCGCAACTGCTACCGTTGTAACAGAATGCTAAAAGCCACTGCTGAGAAGCAGTAGCTTTTATTCGGCAGTGCTACTAAGCTCCCCTCTCTTCGGGAGAGGGCCGGGGTGAGGCCCTACTGCAGCTCCCAGGCGGTTCTATACGCCCCGATGCTTTCCACGTAGTCCAGGAAGGCTTTGTAGAAGGGGTGGGAGCCCAGGGTGCTGGAGTCGCCGACGATGAGCAGCTTGCGGCGGGCCCGGGTCATGCCCACGTTCATGCGGCGAATGTCGCTGAGAAAGCCGATTTCACTCTGGGCGTTGCTGCGCGTGAGGCTGATGGCAATAATGTCGCGCTCCTGGCCCTGGAACGAGTCGACGGTGCCGATGCTGAGCATGCGGTGCTCCATCAGGCCCACCAGCTCGTCGTTGTCTTCCACCGCGTCCTTGAGGTAGTTGATCTGGGCGCGGTAGGGGGCAATGACGCCGATGGTGAGCAAGTCGTCGGTGTGGTCGGCCGGGTCGTAGACTTCCAGCAGCTGCGAGAGGCGCTTGAGCAGCAGGTCGGCTTCCTCGGGGTTGGCAATGGAGCGGCTTTCCTCAATGCCCAGCTCCTGAAAGCCGAAGCCGGCAGTATCCAGGAACTCCACCGGCAGGTCGGGGGCGAAGCGCAGGTCGTAGGCGGGCAAATCGGCGTGGGCCACGCCGGGCGCGGCTTTCAGGCGGCCTTCGTAGAACTGCTCGGAGCTGAACGCCATGATCTGCTCGTGCATGCGGTACTGCACTTCCAGCATGCGGGCCGCGTCGGGCTGGCGCTTGATGCACTTCTCGAACAGCGTCTCACGCAGGCCGTCCCGGGCCGCCTGGTCACTTTTCACGGTGGGCGGCAGCTGCTGATGGTCGCCGGCCAGCACCACCCGGCTGCCCTTGGTTATCGGAATCCAGCAGCCGGGCTCCAGGGCCTGGGCCGCCTCGTCGATAAACACGGTTTCGTAGGTCAGGTGGCGAATGGCGCGGTTCGAAGCGCCCACCAGCGTACAAGTAATGACCTGCACTTTCTCCAGCAGGTCCTCGGTGATGTAGCGCTCCAGGTTGTCGGAGTCCTGGAGCATCTGGTGGGCCATTTCCTTGAGCAGACGGCGCTGCTCGCGCTCCTCCCAGCCAAAGTGGCGCTTGAATTTGCCGGCCTGCTCGCGGTACTGCTCGGCCGTCTGGCGCATGCTTTTCAGCTCCCCGTAGCTCTTGTGCTCCATAATCTGGGCGTCGAGGGTGTGGTGCAGCAGCAGATCCGACACGCGCGAGGGGTTGCCCATGCGAATCACGTTGACGCCCCGCTCGGCCAGCTTTTCGGTCAAGAGGTCCACGGCCGTGTTCGAGGGCGCGCACACCAGCACCCGCCGCTCGCGCCGGATGGTTTCCAGGATGGCCTGCACCAGCGTGGTGGTTTTGCCCGTGCCGGGCGGGCCGTGAATAATGGCCACGTCCTTGGCCGCCAGCACGTGGCGCACGGCCGCCAGCTGCGACTCATTCAGGGGCGAAGGGTAGTACAAAGTGGCTTCGGCTTCGGGGCGGTAGCGGGCGGGCTTGACGCCCAGCAGCACGTCGCGCAGCTCGGCCAGGCGGTTTTCGTAGGCGCCCATCACCTTGCCCAGGGCGTGCTCCATCTCGCGGTAGCTCACCTCGTCGAAGGTCAGGTCCACGCCCAGCTTGCCGTCGTCGACCCAGTCGGGCAGGTCTTCCTTGTTGGTAGCCAGCAGGATTTTATTGCGCTTCACGCTGGTAATCACGCCCGACAGGGTGGGGCGGTCGGAGGCGGCGCGGCCGGGAATGTTGCCAAACAAAGCCGCGTTTTTGCCGACCTGAAACAGGTGCAGGCCGCCCTGGCCCGCCGGCCGCTCAATTTCGAGCACCAGCTTGCCGCCGAAGCCGATTTCTTCCTGGGTGATTTTCACCGGGTACCAGGTCAGGCCGCGCTTCTGGCGCTCGGCAATGGTGGCCTGGGCACTCTTGATTTTAAACTGTTCGAGGTCCTCTTTCTGCTCCAGCTTCATGAGGGCCTGCACCTTGCGCAGCTCTTTCTCGATGGCGTACGGGTCGGTATAGGTAGGTTGTTCAGACAAAAGGGTAGTCGTTATGAAGTCCGCTGGTAACAACGGAAACGGCAAAATGGTGGCCGAAGGTCGGGGAGAATTGTGGTTAATTCAGATTCAGGCCAAAAGTCCGGCTGCCTAACTTGTGCTTGTACAGGGTTTCGCGGGCCAGTACTTCCTTGCTCGTCATGGTTTTGGGGAGCGTCATGAGTATCGTAAACCGAAAATGCCGCGCATACTGCGGGTCGGTGGCGAGCAGCGCCTCCAACCGTACGTTGCCGCCGTGTCCGTTGGTGCTGACGTAGCTGGCCCAGCGCTGCCAGATGCCGCCCAGGCCAGCGGCTGAGCCAATATACTGCTGGCCGGTGTGGGTGTCAAGAATCAGGTAGATACCCGCCACGGCGGAAAGCATCCGTTGCCATTCGTCACCAGCGCCAGTGTTTTTCACCAGGGTTTTCAACTCGTCGAAGTCGAGCACGAAGTCAAGGTAATCTTTGAAAGGCCGCGCAAAAGGCTGCGGCTGAATTTCCACTACCACTTTTGCGTCAGGTCCAGCGGGGCGCAGCCATTGGTGCCAGCTAATGGTAGCGGCGCCCCAATTAATAATAACCCGCTCGGATAGATCTTCAAAACCCACGACCTCCGTGAGGCGGTAGTATAGATGTGGGTCGTTGGGGCGCATGTCGTAGCCTGCCACCTGAAAAACGCCCACGAAACGAGCCCGGCCGTTTTCTTCACCCAAAAACGACACGATATAGTCGCAACCTCTGAATATGTCGCTGGTTTGCTGACTTTGGTATTCCAGAAACCTATCCTTTTCACGACGGTACCAACCATGCGGATCAAAAGCTTGCCGCTGGTCTTTGTGGCGTACCAGTTTGATAGAGGCCGCAAGGGACAAGCCCCTGTTAGCCAGTAATTCGTTTAGGGTAATAGGCATATTTCAGGAGCGGGAAGATTGAAAATAGTATCCAACCCGAATAAGCAGGGCAAATACAAGCCCCAGCGGGGCGAAATGTCGGTAGAATAAATGCTCTTTCTGTTTCTGAAAAGCCCCAGCGGGGCGACACCTGGCCTTGAGCAGTGTCGCCCCGCTGGGGCATTGGGCCTTTGTGGGGGCAAACTGCCACCGGTATGTCGCCCGCTGAGGCTATTGTGCCCCGCCGTGCAGTGCAGAGCCCGAACGATGTAGAGACGCATACTTGCGTCTCCGCGTTGAACGACAGGGTAGCCCGACAATATCAGCGGCCTAATGGCGGCGAAGCCAACGCCCAGATGCGAAGGGGCGCGTATCTACAGCGTCCTGGCCCTGTCGTTCAACGATTGAGACGCAAGGTTGCGTCTCTACACGCGCTTGGCTGCTCAGGAAGCCGCCGGCTCTTCCTGCTCCAGCAGCCGCGCCAGCGCCTCGGCTTCTTCGCGCAGCAGCCGCTCGCGCAGCACCAGGTGGGCGCGGGCCAGGGGGCCGGGGCGGGGCACGGCGGCAATAGCGGCTTCGAGGCGGGCCAGCCACTTTTCGGCCTCGGCCGGTTCAAAGGCGGGGTCGAAGACGGAGCCGGGCGTGGCCAGGGCCTGGCGCAGCACGGCCAGCCCCTGCCGGCGGCGCAGCAGGGTGGCATCCTGTAAGGCCAGGTTTTCGAGCTCGTAGCGCAGGTTATAGGCCAGGTGCGCACAGCGCCGCTGGCGTTTGCGCACGACGGAGGCTTCGTCGGTTACCTGGTAGGCCGGGGGCGCGGGCGCCGGCAGCGGCGCGGGCGGGGGGAGCGGGCGGGTCGTCAGGCGCATGTCCGCCAAGTGGCTCAAGCGGCGCTCGACGGCGGGCGAAAACTGCCGCCGGCCGGCTTCCACCGCCTCCACGTGGCGGACGGTGACCTGGAGCCAGCGGGCCAGATCGGCCTGGGTGAGGGCAAAATGCTCCCGCACGTCGGCGGCCGGGCTGGAGGAGAAAGAACGAGGGGGAGTGATGCGGCCCATACCTTGTGGCGTACCTTTTAAAAAATAAAACAGAAGGTACGACAAGATTGGAGTACCTTCTGTTTTATTTTTTAAAAGGTACTACTGCGTTGGAGTACCTTCTGTTTTTATTTTCAAAAGGTACGCCACACGGGTAGCATCTTCTGGTTGGTGTTGCAAAAGGCACAACTACTCATGCGCCGCATGCGCCGGCACTACCCACCGGGCCGGGGCTGTTGTCTGTGCCGGGGCTACCTTCGCCCCGCACCTACCCAGCCGGCAATGACCCACGCGCACACGGAAAAAATAATCGAGGCGGAAATCCGGATTGAGGCCGCTCCGGCGGTGGTCTGGGACCATATCACCAACGTGCAGCTCGAGCAGTTTGCCGATCCGCTGCTTTTCCGCCTGCTCGACGTGCCCAAGCCGCTGCGGGCCGAGCTGCTCACGGATGGGGCCGGGGGCAGCCGCACCGCATACTTTGCCAACGGGAAGAAGTTCGAGCAGAAAATCCTGATTTGGGAGCCGTATACGCGCTATTCCTTCCGGTTCAACCCCGAGCCCGGCTTTCGGGTGGGCTATGTATTTGAGCTGTCGGCGGGAATATTCCGGATGCTGGCCGGCTCGTATTACCTGCGTCAGGATGAGGCGGGTGGTACCTGGCTCCGGCTCGAAACCCAGTACAGCGTGCAGCGTCGCCTGCGCTACGTGCTGCTGCCGCCCATCACGCTGGTGCTGCGCGTGTTTCAGCGCTATCTGCTAACTTCCATCAAACGCAACGCCGAGCAATGAAGCAGACCAAGTTTATCGAAGCCATCCAGATTGAGCGCCCGGCCGAGCAGGTGTTCGACTATACCCAGGACTACGGTCAGCGCCTGGTCTGGGACACGTTTCTGCGCGAGGCCGTGCTGCTCGACGGGGCCACCGAGGCGGCCAAGGGCGTGAAGTCGTGGTGCGTATCCCGGCACGGTCTCGGGCTCGAAACCGAGTACGTGTCCTTCAACCGGCCCACGGTAGCGGCCATCCGCCTGACCCGGCCCATGAACCTGTTCCGCGCGTTTGCCGGCTCCTGGCGCTTCGAGCCCGTCACGCCGGAGCTGACCAACACCATTTTTACCTACTCCTTCGCCCTGCGCTTTCCCCTGGCCCCGTTGACCCCACTGGTGCGCTATATACTGGCTGCCAACGTGCGCGGCCGCCTCCGGGACTTGAAGCTGAATCTGGAGGCGCGGTAGAGACGCAATATGTTGCGTCTCCTCGTTGAACAGTTGGCCGCTGGGGGCAGCGAATTCAGCAACGAGGAGACGCAACATCTTGCGTCTCCTCGTTGCACCATAGCAGGGCAGGGTGCAACGAGGAGTCGTTCAACGACGAGACGCAACATCTTGCGTCTCTACCGCGGGCCGACAGCTTTCGTCCTTTACTTAAACAGCTTCTCAGGCGTTGCTGAAGCTGCTTGGAACAGAGCTGTTCGACGACAAGCCGCGCCTCCGCGCCCTACGCGAAAAAGTCGCTGGGGTCGGTTTGGCCGAGGTACTTGCTCAGGCTGCCCAAATCGGCGAAGATGGGCTGAATACGGGCCATAAACTCCCGCACGGCGGCTTCGGAGTCGGCGTAGAACAGCAGGTTGGCCTCGGTGGAGAAGCCTTCCACGTGCTCCAGCAAGTCGGGGGCTGCTTCTTCCAGAATGGTCAGGATGTGCTCTTCCCAGCTGGTGCCGCCGCCGCCGTAGCCGTGCTTTTCGAACAGGTAGAAATGGCCTTCCAGGGCCGGGTCGACCTCGACGTCGGCGGTGATGCCGAACTGGAAGTCCTCCACGCGCATCGCGGCGGGCAGGGCGAAAATCTTGAAGGGGAAGGTCGTGGGCATGGGGGCGGCCGGGGTGAGGGGCAAAGCTACGCCGTAACGCGAAGTTCCACGCGGCGGGTGGTCCGCGCCAGGAGCGCCAGGAGCAGCGGGCGGCTTGCGCCCGCTACGTCGGCAACGGCTCGCGACGGTAGAACTTCGCGTTACGGCTAACTATACCGGTGCCGGGGCGTATGCCAGTAAACGTTTTTCCCCCACCCGGCTTTCCGCCCGGCGTTTTCCCCCATCCTATGGCACTGCACTACATTCGGCAAGGCGCCGGCCCGGCTCTTCTTCTGGTTCACGGCATCGGCGGCAGCTGGCGCTCCTGGAACCCTCTGCTCGACGCCCTGACGGCCGCCCACGAGGTCATAGCCGTCGATTTGCCCGGGCACGGGGCCTCGCCGCCGCTGGCCGGGGCGCACACCATTGCCACCCTGGCCGACGCGCTGACCGCCTTCCTGACCGAGCACGACCTGCTGGGCATCGACGCGGTGGGCAGCTCGATGGGGGCCCGGCTGGTGCTGGAGCTGGCCCGGCGCGGCGGCGTGCTGGGCGCGGTGGTGGCCCTGGACCCCGGCGGGTTCTGGGCCGGCTGGGAGGTGCCGTTTTTCTACCACTCGGTGGCTATTTCCCAGAAGCTGGTGACGGCCCTGCAGCCCGTGATGCCCGCCCTGATGAGCTCCGCGGTGGGGCGCACGGCCCTGCTGCCGCAGTTTTCGGCCCGGCCCTGGGCCCTGCCCACTGAGCACGCCCAGAACGAAATGTACTCCCTGGCCCACACCCCGGTGTTCGGGGAGCTGCTCGACACGCTGGCCCACGGCCCGGCTCAGCAGGGCGCCCCGGCCGGCTCCCTGCCGGCTCCGCTCGTCATCGGCTGGGGCCAGCAGGACCGGGTGTGTCTGCCCGCCCAGGCCGCCCGGGCCGTGGCCAAGTTTCCCGACGCCCGCCTCCACTGGTTTGCCAATTGCGGCCACTTCCCGCAGTGGGACCAGCCCGCCGAAGCCGCCCGCCTGATTCTGGCCACCCTGCGCCGGGAGCCGTTCCGCGACCAGGACATTGCCCGCTTTGCCCAGCCGCCGGCCCCGGCGCGGGCCGTGCCCACCACGGCCATTATTGCCAGCCTGGCCGTGGCGGCCCTGGGCAGCTGGTTGCTTTACCGGCGCCAAAAAGCGGCCGGGAGCTAGCCCGCCGGGCTGAGCAGCTGCCGGGTTTTGGCATCGGGAGCGCCGTTGAAAAACTTGTCGAGCACCTGCTGGAAAACCGGGTCGGTGGGGGCGAGGGCGGCGAAAAGCGTCATCGAGGAGTGCAGCTTCACGTCGTCGGGGCTGCCCAGGATGCGGGTGGCGTCGGTGCCCGGCAAGGCCAGCAGGGCCCGGCTGATTTCGAGCAGGCGCGGGCCCAGCACCGGGTGCTGGAGGTAGGCTTCGGCTTCCGCCCGGTCCTGGATGGCGTAGAACCGGGACGTTTCGCTGAAGCCCAACCCCTGAATCTGGGGAAAAATGTACCACATCCAGTGGCTGCGCTTGCGCCCGGCCTTGATTTCGGCCAGGGCCGGGGCGTAGTCGGTAGCCTGGGCCGAGACGAAGCGCTGCAAGTCGGAGGAACGGGTCATGGGCGAGTTTTTAAGTGAGCAATAAGCGGCTTTCCTTGGGGCGGACCGCGTTAGGCAGTGCAATGCAAACGCAAATCGGCCCGCACGAAGCACTGCCGAGAGTACTCCGTACGGGCCGGGTTGGGGCCGGGGTTGGCTTGCGCCGCCTAAACGGCGCTGCTTAGCGGCCGAAGTTGTCGAGCTCGGCCAGATCCTCGGCCGTGAGCTGCACGTCGGCGGCCTTCACGTTTTCCTCCAGGTGCTTTACTTTCGAGGTGCCCGGAATCAGCAGGATGTTGGGCGAGCGGTGCAGCAGCCAGGCCAGGGCCACTTGCTGCTTGCTCGCGCCGTGCTTCTGGCCAATCTGGGTGAGCTTGCTCAGGGCCTGCTCGTTGCCGCCGGCCAGCGGATACCACGGAATAAAGGCCAGGCCGTGCTGCTCGCAGAATTCCAGCTCGGCTTCCCACTTGCGGTTGTCCACGCTGTACATGTTCTGCACCGACACCACCTTCACGTACTGCTGGGCCTGTTGAATCTGCTCCACCGTCACCTCCGAGAGGCCGATGTGCTTGATCAGGCCGTTTTCCTGGGCCTGTTGCAGAAATTCCAGGGTCTTTTCGAACGGCACGTTCGGGTCGACGCGGTGGAGCTGGTAGAGGTCAATCTGGTCGAGCTTCAGGCGCTGCAAACTGCCTTCCAGGGCTTCTTTGAGGTGTTTGGGGCTGGCGTCGATGGGCCACTGGTTGGGGCCGGTGCGCAGCAGGCCACCCTTGGTGCCAATCACCAGGCCGGGGGCGTAGGGGTGCAGGGCCTCGGCAATCAACTCCTCCGACACGTTGGGACCGTAGCTGTCGGCCGTGTCGATGAAGTTGATGCCCAGCTCCACGGCGCGCCGTAGCACCCGGAGGGACTCGGCATGGTCCTGGGGCGGACCCCAGATTCCGTCGCCGGTGATGCGCATGGCGCCGTAGCCCATGCGGTTAACGGTCAGCTCGCCACCCAGGGCGAAGGTTTTGGCAGGTGCGGTTGTGGGTTGGTTAGCCATTGAAACGGGTTGAAAAGTAAGGTATACGCAGGTAGACGAATGAGGCGGCGTTTTACCGTATGCTGACAACCAATGCCAGCCCTAAAGAACCCTCAGGCGGCGAAGTGGCGGCCGCAGCCGGCGCAGCGGTACCGGGTGGTGCCGGCGTAAAACAGGCGTTGCCAGAAGCGCACCGCCGGGGCCGGAGCCACCTCGGGGCTGCCGCAGCGGGGGCAGCGCAACACGGCCAGGGTGGTCCGCCGGGCCTCAAACTGTTCCAGTAGCTCGCGGGCGGCTCCGGCATCGGCTTCCTCAATGAGCAGCTGGTACCAGATTCCGTCGCCAAACGGAAAGGAGGGTGGCCCGCAGGTCTTGACCAGGGAGCTGATTTCCAGCCCCAGCAGGTCGTTATACAGCGCCACCGCTTCGGCATACGTCAGGTACTGGGCGGCGGGAATGAGCATAGGACTAGGGGCGGGGCGGGGCAAAAGAACGTCATTGCAGGCGCAGAATGGTCGACATGCCGTTTTCGCGGACAACTACGGACAACGACCCTGTTACCGCCGCGCGCCGCGCCGGGTGGGCCGCACCTGCCCGCGCAGCCGGAAAATATACCACAGCAGCACGATGCTCAGCCCGGCCAGGCCGGCGGCAATCAGCTCCCGGCTCACGCGGGCGGTGGTGGCTTCCTCGGCGGCGGCCTGAGCTTCCTGCAGCTTCTTTTCGCGCTGCTTGTCCCGGATCTGCAGGTTCTGGATCTGGTTTTCCAGGTCGTAGAACCGCTCCCGGGTCATCGACTGGTCGCCCTGGGCCACGGTGGCCTGGCGCTGGGCCTGGGTTTTTTCCGCCACGATGGTCGCCGTGCGGCGAATCGACGACTCCTTCAGGGCCTTCACGATTTCGGTGTCTTTGCGGATAATACCCTTCAGGGCATCCACTACTTCCTGCAAATCCTTTTTGGACGGCTTGTTGGCCAGAAACGCGTTGCGCTGGGCACTGGCCTGCTCGTACTGGCGGATCAGCTCTTCCCGCTGCTTAATCAGGGGCGTGAGCGGGTCGGGCGGGGCCGCGGCGGGGTCCGGCGCCTGGGCCTGGGTAGTCAGAACGGAAAACAGCAGTAGAAAAGTAAACAGACGCTTCATCATGGGGCAAAGTAACGAGGAAGTCGTCTGAACGGTTGGCGGGGGGTGAGGAATGTGGGGAATGTGAAGAATGTGGAGGAATGTGAGGAATGTGGAGGAATGTGAGGAATGTGCGAAATGCGTCATTGCCAGGTGCAGGCGCAGCCGTGGCCACCTGTTCTCTGAAATGGGCGGAGTTTCCTTCACTGAAAAGCCCTTTCCTACCGCGGCAGGAAAGGGCTTTTCAGTGAAGGACGTTTGTCGCTAGCAGCGGACGGCTGGCCGCCGCTTGAAGCGCGGAATGCCGGGCCGCTTGCGCCAGCCGAACATTAAACTCACCACCTCACCATCTCACAATTTCACCGCCAGGGGCTGGCGGATTTCCTTGGGCTTGTGCTTGTAGAAATACAGGATGAGAATGGGCAGCAGGGTCAGCTCGGCTACCACGCCGAAGAGCAGGGTCAGGCCGATGAGCAGGCCCACGTAAAAGGTGCCGTCGAAGGAGGAGAAGATGAGCGTGCTGAAGCCGCCCACCAGAATCAGGGACGTGACAATCACCGCTTTGCCGGCCATCAGGTAGGTTTTGCGCACGGCCTTGAATAGGCTCCGCTCGTGCAGCAGGGTCAGCTTGAGCTTGCTGATGAAGTGGATGGTGTCGTCAACGGCAATACCGAAGGCAATGGTGAAGATGATGCTGGTGCTGACCTTCATGCTCACCCCGGCCGCGCCCATCACCCCGGCCACAATCAGAATCGGGACCAGGTTGGGAATCAGCACCACGATGGTCATGCGCAGGCTGCGGAAGAGCAGCAGCACGATGAGCGTGACCATCACAATGTCGATGCTCATGCCCGTAATCATGTTGAGCGTGAGGTTTTCGTTGTTTTTGTCGATGAGGTTAGCCGAGCCGGTGAGGCGGGTTTGCAGAATGTTGGGGTCGGTGTGCTGCCGTAAAAACCCACGCAAGTCGGCATTCAGCGCGTCGGCCCGGATGCTGCCCACGTCGGGCATGCGGCCGGTGAGGCGGCCCGCGGAGGCGTCGGGCAGCACCAGGGCCCGGAACTCGGGCTTCTTGCGAAACAGCTTCACCCGGCGCACCAGCTGCTGCAGCTCGGCCTCGGAAGCGGGCAGGCGGTACTCTTCCAACAGGCCGCCGTTCAGGGCCTTGCGCACCGATTTGATGATGGTCACGGGCGAGGCCACGAAGTTCAGGCCGTAGCTTTTCTGCAGGTAGGTTTCGATTTCCTCGGTTTCGCGCAGCACCTGCAAATCGTAGATGCTGCGGCCGGGGGCCGGCTGCAAGGCCAGCTCGAAGGGTCGCACGCCGGCGAAGTTCTTCTCGAAAAAGGCGAAATCCAGCTTTACCGGGTCGTTTTTCGACAAATCATCGAGCAGGGCCGAGTTGATGCGGATGCGCGAAGCCGAGGCCACCGAGCCAATCAGAATCAGGGCTGAGAGGCCCACCACCAGCCGGCGCTGGGCCAGCACCGTGCGAAACAGACGGCCCAGCACCCCGTCCCAGCTGTGGCCCTCGGCGCGCGGCACCCGCAGCTGGGGCTTGCGCAACAGCACCAGCATGGCCGGCAGCAAGGTAAACGACAGGGCAAAGGTGAGCAGCACGGCAATGCCGGTAAACAGGCCGAAGTTGTAGATGGGCCGGATGGTGCTGGTCATCAGGGTAAAAAACCCGATGCTGGTGGTAATGGCCGACAAACCCGAGCCGAAGCCCGACTCCTTGAGGGCAATCAGCAACGAATCCTTTTTGCTGGCCCCGTAGCCCAGCTCGGTGCTGTAGCGGGTGATGATGTGGATGGTGTCGGACATGCCCACCACGAAGAGCATGATGGGCAGCAGGGCCGTCATCAAATCGATGCTGACCCCGCAGGCGCTCATCAGCCCCAGGCCCCACACAATAGCCCCCAGCACCACCACCAGGGGCAGCACCACGCCCCACCACGTCCGGAAGGTGAACCAGAGCAGCACCGTGACCAGCACCACCGACAAGCTCATAAACACCACCAGCTCCCACTGCAGCCGGTCGACGAACACCGACTGGGCCACCATCTTGCCGGCCAAATGGTACTGGCTTTCGGCCACGCCCTGCCGGCTGAGCTCGGTGCGCACGGCCGCCAGCAGCGAGTCGCCGGGCGGCTTGCTCAGGTTGGGCGCGGTCTGAAACAGGATGGTCACCGCGTGGGCGTCGCGCGCAATCAGGTTGCCCACTAGGCCCGGCGTGCGGTATACCAGCACGGAGTCCTGGGCCCGGCGGGCGGGCTCCTGCGGGTGCAGGTAGGGCACGTTGAACACGCCGAAGCCTTCGACCACGGGGTTGGTGGCGTTGGTGGGCGAGGTGACGTGCACCACGTGGCGGCGCTGCTGAATAAAGCGCGTCAGCGAATCGACTTTGGTCAGGAACCCGGGCTCAAATACCGAGTGACCCTCGGGGGCTTCCAGGCCCAGCAGCACGTAGTCGTTGTCGTTGCCGAAGCGGGCCGAGTACTGCTGGTAGTAGTCCAGGTCCGGGTCGCCGGCGGGGTAGAAGTCGTTGAAATTGTAGTTGAAGCGCAGCTGGGCCACGAAATAGACGCTCACGGCCGTAATCAGGGCCAGGCCGAGCAGGGTGAGGTAACTGAGTTTGCGAAGCGGCATTCGGAAAGCTAAGGCCGCGGCAGAAGGGCGGCAAATCAGGAAAAAGCACCCCGGGGTGGCGCCGGACTTTGCCGGCGCTTTTGTACTTTAGGGGCACCAGGGAGCCAACCATGCCCCGCCGGCTTTTGTTTCCTCACTTCTTAGATATCTCCTCCATGAAAAACGTCCTGCTCGCCCTGACCCTGTTGGCCTTCGTCGGCACCGCTTCCGCCCACGATGGCAAAGATGAAAAAGGCAAGAAAGGCAAGAAAGAAGCCTGCTCCACGGAAATGAAGGCGCATTGCGCCAGCACCGGCAGCACGGCCGCCACGCCTTCCTGCTGCATGAAAAAAGGCGGCAAAACCGCCTCCGTGAAGCCCGCCGACAGCACCCCGGCCGCTGCAACGCCGGTAGCCAAGTCGCTGTAGGCAGCGGCAGAAGCTGAGTTATTGAAAAAGCCACCTGTATGGGTGGCTTTTTTATTTTTAGTTTAGAATAGAATCATACATTTAGAGAGTACATAATCCTCTTACTCAATTAAAAACAATGTATGGATCTTATTGACCAGCTTACCAACTTGGCGTCGAGGGCGCAGAAACAGATTTCTCACATTCAAACGGAGGAGGCAACCAAGAACGCTTTGGTAATGCCCTTTATCAACGCCCTCGGCTACAATGTATTTGATCCAACTGAAGTAGTACCGGAGTTTGTCTGTGATATAGGCACGAAAAAAGGAGAGAAGATAGATTACGCTATTGTGCGGGATGGGAAGCCTATCATTCTCATTGAGTGTAAACATGTTGGTGGAGAGCTGAATATCAACCATGCCAGTCAGCTGTTTCGCTACTTCCACGTCACCGAAGCCCGCATTGCTGTCTTGACAAATGGGGTCAGCTACAAGCTGTTCACTGATCTGGAACAGCCAAACAAGATGGACGAGCGGCCATTCATGGAATTCGACCTGTTTAATTTCCATGAAAATGACGTTGCCGAAATCAAGAAGTTAAGCAAGCCTGCTTTCAACATTGATGACATGCTGTTCGCCGCGTATAACTTGAAGTACATGCGTGCTTTCAAGAAGTATTTCGACGAACAATTCAATCAGCCCTCAGCAGACTTTATTCATTTCGTGTCGAAGCAGATTTACGATGGTACCCTTACGTCAAAGCTGAAAGAGCAATTTAGCGTCTTGGTGCACCGCTCGTTTCAACAGTTCCTCAACGATAAAATAACAATGCGTCTGCGCTCCGCTATGGTCGACACCAGCGGACAAGGCCCATTGGTCAACGATTTGCCGCCGGTTCAAGTAGCTGAGCCTGTTGGCAACAGTGAAACGGAAGCTAAGGATAAAGACATTGAAACGACTGTTGAAGAAACAGAAGGCTTCATGATTGTCCGCGCAATCCTGCGTAAGACAGTTGCTGTCAATCGTGTAATAATGCGTGACGTGCAATCTTACTGCGGCATCTTGCTGGATGATAATAACCGCAAGCCTATCTGCCGCTTACACTTTAATAGCAGTAAGAAGTACGTCACCTTATTTGACGTAGAAGGGGGTGAAAGAATGGATATTGCTTCACTGGATGATTTGTATGGCTTTGCCTCCAGAATCAGAGCTGCCGTGCAACGACACGAAACCAAGAGTATAGAAGCTCCTGCTGCGTGAAGCAGCAAGCGCAAAAAAGAAAAAGGGCTGCCTTACAAGGCAGCCCTTTTTTATAAGGTTGATACCGTACATTTATTTACTCAACCGAGAAAGTATTTATGGAGAGGATGCGCTATCAACCAACAACAAAGCTTAAAGCGCGGCTGCTTACCGCCCTGGTCGTAGTGCTGGGGTTCGGCGTGGCCTACAACGTGCTGGCCGCGCTGGATGTCATGGTCAGCCTGAAGTATGAGACAGATGGCCCGCAGGAGTGCTTCTCGCTTATCACCGGCCATAATCTGTGTCTGCGCCTGAAAATTCACGAAATAGCGGCCCCGGTCTGCTTTTTTCTGGCGCTCGGCCTAGCCATTGCCAAAGATGTGTGGCTGGAAAAAGTGAATAAGTAATCTTTGTCGTCATCCGTTTCACGCTTTATTTCTTGTCTTTGTGAGCAGCGCCCAGGCCATCATTGAGAAACTACACCTGCTGCCGCACCCGGAAGGCGGCTATTACCGGGAAACCTACCGGGCCGCTACCAGCCTGGTCATGGCAACCGGGGCTTCCCGCCATGTCAGCACGGCCATTCACTACCTGCTGGAAGGCGCCGATAAGTCCCACTTCCACCGGATTCAGTCCGATGAGCTGTGGTTTTTCCACCAGGGCCAGGCCCTGGAAGTTGTCCTGATTCAGAACGGCCAGCTGGTTACTATCGTGCTGGGCAATGACCTGGCAGCCGGCGAGGCGCCCCAGGCCGTGGTACCCGCCCACACCTGGTTTGGGGCCCGGCTTAAGAATGAAACCGGCTTTGCGCTGGTGAGCTGCACCGTCGCGCCCGGCTTCGACTTCCGGGATTTTGAGCTGGCCGAGCGGGCAGCGTTGGTTCAGGAGTTTCCGCATTTGCAGGCTGTCATCGAGCAGTTTACCCGCCACGCCTAGTGCCGGTCAGCAGAGGAAGCCGCCCACGGCGGCGGCTTTTGCGTTAGTAGCAACTCTGCCTGCCACCCTGAGTTAACTCGTATGCGTCCCGTCTTCGTTTTTCTGCTCAGTCTGCTGCCGGTAGCGGCCAGCTTCGCCCAGCGCGGCGCGCCCCGGCCGCCCGACCCGAAAGTGGCCCAGGAGCTGCTGCAGCTGGAGCGGCGCTGGAACGAGGCCATCGTCCGCCGCGACACGGCCTTTATCAGCACGCTGCTGGCCCCGGATTTCCTGTACGTAGCCGCCGACGGCAGCGTGAATGACCGCAAAACCGTGCTGCTGGCCGTCAGCAACCCCAACTCCGTCGTCAACCCCTTCCAAACCGAGGACGTGCGGGTGCGGCAATACGGCAACAGCACGGTGATTCTGACCGGCTGGTTTCTGCAAACCGGCACCTGGCTGGGCCAGCCTTTCGCCGTGCGCCTGCGCTACACCGACGTGTACGTGAAGCGCAAGGGCCGCTGGCAGGCCGTGTCGGCCCAGGCCGCCGTGTTGCCCGCGCCGCGCAAATCCTGAGACGGGAGCTGCCGGGAATCCTGCGCCGGCTTCGTACTTTCGCGCCATGCAGCAGTACCTCGACCTCGTTAGCCACATCCTCAACCACGGCACCCCGAAAACCGACCGCACCGGCACCGGCACGCTCAGCATCTTCGGCCACCAGATGCGCTTCGACCTGCAGCAGGGCTTCCCGCTGGTCACCACCAAGAAGGTTCACCTGAAAAGCATTATCCACGAGCTGCTGTGGTTTTTGCGGGGCGATACCAACATCAAGTATCTGACCGACAACGGCGTACGGATCTGGGACGAGTGGGCCGACGAAAACGGCGACCTGGGCCCGGTCTACGGCAAGCAGTGGCGCAACTGGCCCCGGCCCGACGGCTCCCACATCGACCAGATTGCGGAAGTCGTGCGCCAGCTCACCACCTCGCCCGACTCGCGCCGCATCCTAGTGTCGGCCTGGAACGTGGCCGAGCTCGACCAGATGCACCTGATGCCCTGCCACGCGCTGTTCCAGTTCTACGTGGCCGACGGCCGGCTCAGCTGCCAGCTCTACCAGCGCTCCGCCGACGTCTTTCTGGGCGTGCCCTTCAACATTGCCAGCTACGCTCTGCTCACGCTGATGATGGCCCAGGTCACGGGCCTGCAACCCGGCGAATTCATCTGGACCGGCGGCGACACCCACCTGTATTCCAACCACCTGGAGCAGGCCCGCCTGCAGCTTACCCGCGCCCCACGGCCCTTGCCCCAGATGCGCCTCAACCCCGAGGTAAAAGACCTCTTCAGCTTCCAGTTCGACGATTTCAAGCTGGAAAACTACGACCCGCATCCCGCCATTAAAGCCCCGGTGGCAGTATAGCGCATGCTGGACTTTCTGGGAGAAATGGTCCTGCAAGGCCTGTTTTCCGCGCTGCTGCGGGTGCTGGCCTGGCTAATCAGGATGATATTCTACTGGCCGATACTTGGTGTCGGCTGGCTCTGCCTGTGGTGGCCGCAACGCGCGCAGGTCGGCGGGTTGGGCAAGATCTGGAAGCAGCATCCACTGGCCGCTATGCATCAGGCGGGTTGGCGCGCCACGGTAGTGGTCATGCAATATTCCATTGCCGTGCTGCTGCCGTTGCCGCTGGTGGCGCTACTCGTTTGGCTTGTAGTGTATTACGCTACCCGTTAAGTCCGGCACCGGCGCTAACATACTACTCCAAGTCAGGAATTTTGAAAGCAGTTATTTAGGCTTATAAAGTTGGATTTATTTCAAAACGATTATTCTGGAGAAACGGCGTGAAGTAAACTGCTGTGTTTATATAAATATTATAAAATGAGGTATTTGCCAAGATATGTTGCTCTGTAGGGGCGAGGTGCTTACTGTTAGGCTTTGGTTGATTTTAGCAAATTTCCAATAGAAAGGGAATTTTATGGCTCCGTTTTCGTTTGAAAATAATTCAACTGAATCCAAAAAGTACAAAAGGACGTAGATTGCACGGTAATCCGCGCCCCACCTATTGTACCTTATTGCCCATTACCGCTGTGTCCACCTTAGAATTGCCTTTGCTGCCTCGTAAGCACCGCGCCTGGATTGCGCTTTATGCCCTGGAAGGGTGTGAGCAGGATCGGGCGGAAATCCTGCGCACCAACGACGTCACGGAAGCCGACCTGGTCGAGTTTGAGGAAAGCTGGCTGCGGCTGCGCTGCCGCAACGTGGCTCCCAGCCGCTAAGCCCGTTTCTCCCAGTCGCGCAGTGCCGTCAGCGCCGGGTGCTCTACCTGAAAATGCTGCGTCCCCAGGGTTCGTATCGATCTGATGCCGGCCACGTTGGCGACGAAAACCGCCTCGGCCCGCGCTACGTCGGCCGGCGTAAACAGGTCTTCCACGCAGGCAAGGCCGTGTTGCCGGGCCACGCGTAGCAGGTGAGCCCGCCGCACGCCGGCTACGCAGCCCGTAGTCAGGGCCGGGGTGTAAAGCTTGCCTTCTTTCAGCCAGAAAACAGCGGCCGCGCCGGCCTCGGCTACGTGGCCGGCGGCCGTGGTGAGAATGATTTCGTCGAGGCCGCGCTGCTGCCGCTCGTGCGCCGCCCGCACGTAGAGCCACGCCTGCGGCCCTTTGCAAAAACTGAGTGGGGACGGCTGGGCGTGCGTTTGCCGGGCGAAATCCACTACTTCCAGCGGACTATCATTCTCCTCGAACCCCTCGGCCGTGGCCAGCCATTCGGCCTGGTCGGTGAGGGGCGTGTAGCGGCCCGCGCCGGTGCGCCACACCTGCAAGCGCAGGCGGACGGGCCCGGTGCTTATGGCCTGCACCAGGCGGGCGAGGGTGGCTTCCAGGGCGGCCGCCGAGGCCAGCGCGGCCGGCAGTGTGAGGTAGAGGGCCGCCGCCGCGCTGGTCATGCGGGCGTGGTGGTCGGCGGCGTACCGCAGGCGGTTATCCGCGAAAACCAGGGTTTCGAAAAAACCGTCCCCGAAAGCCAGCCCACGGTTGGGCAGCGGCAGAGTCGCAGTCGGCAGCAGAACGTCGTTGAGCAGCAGCATAAGCTGCAAGGTAAGGCGCAAATCCTACGGGCCGGCACAAAAAAAGGGCGAACCTCGCGAGGTTCGCCCTTTTCCGGTTGGGGTTGCCCCGCCGCCCTATTGCACCTGAATGCGACGGGTCACGATACCCTCGGCATACACGACGCGCAGCAGGTAGATGCCCGCTGGCAGCGCCTCGACGGCCAGCGTGGCCGGGGCGGCGCCGCTCAGCGTACGGCGCAGCACGGGCCGACCCAGCGCGTCGAGCAGCTCCAGGGCCTGGGCGTGGGCCGAGGCGTCGGGGACTACGGTCAGCTGCTGTTGCGCGGGCACGGGCCAGGCCTGGGTGCGGTCGGCTACGGCCTGCGGGGCAGCCACGTGCAGCACGTTTGGCACGATGAGACGCGCCAGGGCCATGTCGGCCTGCCCGCCGATGGTGGTGAAAAAGCCGCCGGCCAGCACCGCGCCGCTGGGTTCAATCAGCAGGCTGCGGACACTGCCGTTAGGCACGGCCGTGGCGGCAAACGTGGCGTCGGCCGTGCCGTTGGCCAGCACGCGGGCCAGGTTGGTGGGCAGCGAGGAGCTGGTAAAGCTGCCGCCCACCAGCACGCGGTTGTTGGGCTGCACGGCCAGGGTGTAGATGGTGCCGGTCAGGGCGGGCGGGGTGAAGCCCGCGTCCAGGGTGCCATCGGCGTTCAGTCGGGCCAGGTTAGCCCGCACCGAGCCGTTCACCGCCCCGAAGACTCCACCCGCTACCAGCTTGCCGTCGGGCTGGAGGGTCAGGGCAAAGAAGCGGTTGCTCGGAGAATAAGTCCCGGAAGCAGTGGTGAAGGGCACGCTGGTGAAGCTGGCATCGACGCTGCCGTTGAAGTTCAGCCGCACCACGCGCGTAGCGGATGAGCCCGATGCGTTGCGGAAGCTGCCGCCGACGAGCAGCTTGCCATCGGCCTGCAGGGCCATGCTGCCGAAAGCGGAAAGGGAGTTGTTGCCGCTGGTAACCGGGGCGAAAGTACCGTCATACGTGCCGTTGTTGAGCAGGCGCACCAGGTTGGAAACCGGCGCGTTGCCATACTGCGTGAACGGGCCACCCACCAGCACGCGGCCGTCGGGCTGCACCAGCACGCGGGTCGGAGCCGAGGGGAAAAGGCTGGCTGCAAAGCTGTTGTCGGGGCTGCCGTTGGTCAGGTAGCGCCGCAGCTGCCGGCCCGAGGCCACCACCACCCGGCCGTCGGGTTGCAGGGCCAGGTCAGTAACCGCCACGTCGAGGGCACTGGTAGTGTTGAAGACGAACTGGCCGTCGAGCGTGCCATCGGTATTGAGGCGGGCCAGCCGCCGCGCGCTCTGGCCGTTTATGTCCATAAACGAGCCTCCGATGAGCAGCTTGCCATCGGCTTGCCGCGCCACGGCGCTGACGTTGCCGTTGACTTGCGTCACGGGCTGCCAGCTGGCGTCGACGCTGCCGTCGGTGTTGAGCTGCAGCAGGCTGCGGTCGAGCGTGCCGCTGAAGTTGGTGAAAAAGCCGGGCACGGCCAGCTTGCCCGAGCTCAGCAGGGTGATGGAATACGGCAGGTAGTTCGGGTCGCCAATGGCCTGGTACGACGCGTCGATGCTCCCGTTGGTATTCAGGCGCACCAGGGGCGTCGCCAGGGAGTTGGTTTTAACCAGGATTTTGCCGTCGGCCTGTACTTCCATGGCTTCGCCATAATAGCTGTAAGCGCCGTAGGGCTCACTCAGCAGGCTAGGCACGGTGAACGTGTTGTCGCGGACCCCGGAGGGCAGTACCCGCTGCAGACCCACGCCGGTGGGCGAGGCGGCCGACGTCACCACACCCGCCAGCAGAATGCTGCCGTTGGGCTGCACCTTGATGTTGTATATCTGCGAGTCGAACTGCAGGCCGGCGTTAAACGAGGTGTCGAACGAGCCATCGGCGTTCAGCCGGGCCACGCCGTTGCAGACGTAGCCATTATACGAGTCGAAATCGCCGCCGATGAGAAACTTGCCCCCGGGCGCGGGTGCGATGGTCCATACCTCACCATCAGCCCCAGAGCCCTGGTTGAAGGTCGGATCCACTGAGCCATTGGCGTTCAGGCGCACGATGCCGTGGGCCGTCGTACCGTTGAACTGTTCGAAATACCCCACGGCCAGGGTCTGGCCGTTGGCCAGGGGCAGGGCGTCGTCGAGGTAGGCTGCGCCGGTGCCGTACGAAGGGCCCGTGCCCGGGTCGAAGCTCGCGTCGGCGGTGCCGTTGGCGTTGAGGCGCAGCAGCCCGCCCGCGCGGGTGAGGCCGCCCACCGTCAGGGGCGAGTTCGAGAAGGCCACCAGCAGGTACTGCCCGTTGCTTTGCAGCTTGGCCCGGTACACGGCGGCCGCCGCGCCAATGTTCTGGTTGAAGGCCGCATCCAGGGAGCCGTCGGCGTTGAAACGCGCCAGGCGGGGCACGGCCGTGCCATTAATGCGCGAGAAGCTCCCGACGACGACCCGCTTGCCATCCGGCTGCTCGGTAACGGAATAGGCAGTACCCGGGGCATAGACCTGCAGGCCCGCCAGGCTCGGCGACAGAGTCTGGGCCGTGGCGGGTGCCCCGGAAAGCGCCACCAGCGCGAGGCCGGAGGCAACTAGTAAAAATGACTTCATTCGATAGGATAGAGGGTGAAAAAGAAGCCGAAATTACCGCCGGGGCCCAGTTTGGGCAAATAAATTTCGACCAACTGCCTGATGGGGCGGTAAAGTCGGCGCCGGACTTCATTGTAGCAGGAACAAGCCCCGGCCCGGCGGCTTCGGCCTACGCCAGCACGAACTTCTTGCCCGGCAGGGCCTTTACCACGCCCCGAAACTCCAGGCCCAGCAGCAGGGTGGCGACTTTGTTCACCGGCAGCTGAGCTTTCCAGCTCAGGTTGTCCATCTGCTCTTCCTTGCTGACCAGCAGCACTTCCAGCAGCTGAAATTCCTCGGCGGTAAAGTCGGCCGGGTCGTAGGTGGGCGTGGGCTTGAACTTGCCGCTCTGGTGCAGGGCCGCGTCCCAGTTCAGGAGCTGCTCCAAATCGGCCGGCTCCCCGTAGAGGGCGGCCTTGTTGGCCTTAATCAGGTCGTGGCAGCCCTCGGAGGCCGCCGAGCCCAGGTTGCCAGGTACCGCCAGCACGTCCTTGTTGTAGCTCAGGGCAATTTCGGCCGTTATCAGGGCTCCGCCTTTGCGGGCCGCTTCCACCACCACCGTGCCGTCGGACAAGCCGGCAATAATTCGATTTCGCGCCGGGAAGTTAAACCGGTCGGGCTGGGTGCCGAAGGCAAACTCGGTGAGCAGGCCGCCCTGGGTGAGCATCTTCTCGGCCGTTTTGCGGTGGGCGGCGGGGTAGAGCACGTCCAGGCCCGTGGCCATGACGCCCACGGTTTCCAGGCCTTCCTGCAAGGCGGCGCGGTGGGCGGCAATGTCGATGCCGTAGGCCAGGCCGCTGACGACCAGGGGGCGGTGCACCACCAGGCCCTGCACCAGCTTTTCGGTTTGCTCCCGGCCGTAGTCGGTGGCCTTGCGCGTGCCCACGATGCCGATGGTTTTGGGCTGGTTCAGATCGGCCGTGCCCTGGTAGTAGAGCAGCACGGGCGCGTCGGGAATGGTTTTAAGCCGGCTGGGGTACTGCTTGCTGGTGTAGAACAAGAGCCGCACCCCGTCTTTTTCGGCCTTGCGCAGCGCGTCTTCGGCCCGCTTCAGGGCCGAAGTCCGCTCGGCCCCGGTGAGCGTGGCCACGGTGGTGGGTCCCACGCCCGGAATCTTGCGCAGCTTGCCCGGGGGCAGCATCAGTACGTTTTTGGCCGAGCCCCCGTAGCTCATCAGCTGCCGCGTGAGCTGCGGCCCGATGCCGGGGAAAAGGGTGAGGGCGACTTCGTGGAAAAGGGTATCGTCGGGAGAAATAGGCATGCTAGAGGTTAGAATAAAGAAATCAGACAATTACAATGCTAAGCTGGGTAATGATTTAGTGTTGCTGGGGTATTTGTTACCAAGTAATTACCTGAAAATCAGTAAGAAGTCGACATGGGCGGTTTTGCGAGTCGAAGCCTACATACGTAGCGTAACTGCCGTCACCCCAGCCTGTTTCGAAAGCCGCTAGCGTGTCACTTTGTGCTGCGTACAGGAAGCCTGTTCTGTAGGCTTTGTT
The DNA here is from genome assembly GCF_004765605.1 of Hymenobacter aquaticus. Lineage (NCBI taxonomy): Bacteria > Pseudomonadati > Bacteroidota > Cytophagia > Cytophagales > Hymenobacteraceae > Hymenobacter > Hymenobacter aquaticus. Next base: position 843,788 of record NZ_SRLC01000001.1, read on the forward strand.
GTCGGGGAGTAATTCAAAACTTTTGACAAACAGCTGCTCGTACGCTGCTTCAGTTGTCAGCTGTTTGCCAAGTGGCTCAATGTGTTCAGCATCAATGAATAGTGCGGTGCCAGCATCTACGGAGAAACCGTAATAAGAGGAGTCGCGGATAGCAAGAGGTTTCTGTCCCGGGAGAAGAGCCAGTTCCCATCTTTTCACAGGCTGGGTTGAAAATAGGATGCGCGCAAAGGCTACTCGTCTATCCCTGTTGAATCGCGCAATAGCCAGTTCTACCGGAAAGCGGCCACGCGGAAACTCCGTTGTGAAAGCCGTAGCGCGCATTGCCACCGGATCGGTGGCAACGATGCGACCGGAAGGCACGGGTAGGGTCCCTAGAAAATCAGTTGTGAAGGCAATGCGGAAGCTGTCTTGCTGGATCTTCGCCCCCGGAAAAAAGCTAGTTTCAAATACGGCTGGTTCGGCCGTAACCTGATAGGGCGTACGCAGGATGGTTTTTTTGCCGGGCTTGACTATGCCACTTGGCGTGGAAGCACAAAAATTGGTAGCTAGGCCACCCACTGCAAACAACAAGTGATAAGCACGCATGAATAGTAGTATCCAGAATGAACAGATGCCTCTAATTATATAATAGCTACCCCTGCTGGGCCTTGCCAATGGCGTCCAGCTCCTTTTTCATGGTTACCAGAAAGCCGCGCACCTTCTCCAGGCTCTGAATCACGTCGATTTTCTCCTTGAGCTGGGGGCCTTTCTGCTTGAGCATGTCGCGCGCGCCGGGAATGGTGTAGCCGCGCTCCTTGACCAGGTGATAAATCGTGCGGAAAATGTCCACGTCCTGGGGCGTGTAGAGGCGGTTGCCCTTCTTGCTTTTGCGCGGGCGCAGCTCCTCAAACTCGGTTTCCCAGAACCGGATCAGCGACGGGGCCACGTTGAACTGGGCCGCCACCTCGCCGATGGTGAAATACTGCTTCTCGATGTCGCGCTCTTTGTAGGGCATGGGGGAGGTATCAAAATTAAACAGGCCGTCATGCTGAGCGCAGTCGACGCATGACCCGGCCAAAAGCCATAAAGACTTTCCAGTTTCGCTTTCCGGCTTAGTCGGCTAACTTTGCCGGAACGGCCTTTCCGCTGGAAAGGCGAAAAGTAACCAAATTCCCGGCCGCCGCCAATTCCGGTCCACCGGCTTCCTGTAGAACCTTCACGCCGCGCGAAGCTACCCTCGCGCCCCCGCTTATGTCACTGCCCACCGCCTCGCACGTCCGCCAGCAATTCCTGGATTTCTTCGCTTCCAAAGGCCACCACATCGTGCCCTCGGCGCCCATTGTGGTGAAAGACGACCCCACGCTGCTGTTCATCAACTCGGGCATGGCCCCGTTCAAGGACTACTTCCTGGGCAACAAGCCCGCGCCCTTCAAGCGCATTGCCGACACCCAGAAGTGCCTGCGCGTGAGCGGCAAGCATAACGACCTGGAAGAGGTAGGCTACGACACCTATCACCACACCATGTTCGAGATGCTCGGCAACTGGTCGTTTGGGGATTACTTCAAGAAAGACGCCATTGCCTGGGCCTGGGAGCTGCTCACCGACGTGTACAAGCTGGAAAAGGACCGCCTCTACGTGACCTATTTCGAGGGCGACCAGGCCGACGGCACCGCCGCCGACACCGAAACCCAGGACCTGTGGCGCCAGTACACCACCGACGACCGGATTCTGCCCGGCAACAAGAAGGACAACTTCTGGGAGATGGGCGACACCGGCCCCTGCGGCCCCTGCACCGAAATCCACATCGACCTGCGCTCCGAGGAGGAGCGGGCCCAGAAGCCCGGCCGCGAGCTGGTCAACGCCGACCATCCGCAGGTGGTGGAAATCTGGAACAACGTGTTCATGGAGTTCCAGCGCCTGGCCGATAAAAGCCTCATCAAGCTGCCCGAGCAGAGCGTGGACACCGGCATGGGCTTCGAGCGCCTGATGATGGCCGTGTCGGGCGTGAAGTCGAACTACGACACCGACGTGTTTCAGCCGCTGATTCAGTTCATTGCCAAGGAGGTAGGCAAGGAGTACCACGGCACGGCTCCGGCCACCGTAAACGACCAGCCGACCACCGAAAACGAGAAAACGGACATTGCCATCCGCGTTATTGCCGACCACATCCGCACCATCGCCTTCACCATTGCCGACGGGCAGCTGCCCTCCAACGTGAAAGCCGGCTACGTGATTCGCCGCATTCTGCGTCGGGCTGTGCGCTACGCGTTTTCGAGTCTCAACCAGAAGCAGCCCTTCCTGTACAAGCTGGTGCCCGTATTGGCCGACCAGATGGCCGGCATCTTCCCCGAGCTGAAAGCCCAGACGGCCTTCGTGCAGCGCGTGATTGAGGAGGAGGAAATTGCCTTCCTCAAAACCCTGGAAACTGGCCTGCGCCGCCTCGACGCCCTGGAGGAAACCACCCGCCAGAACGGCGGCGTGATTGACGGCAAAACGGCCTTCGAGCTGAGCGACACCTTCGGCTTTCCGCTCGACCTCACCGCCCTCATTGCCCGCGAAAAGGGCCTGACGGTGGACGAGGAAGGCTTCAAAAAAGAGCTGGAGCAGCAGAAAAACCGCAGCCGCAACGCCCAGGAAACCGAGCAGAGCGACTGGGTAACCGTAACGGAGCACGACGCGCCCAACGTGTTTGTGGGCTACGACCACGACGAGGCCACGGCCCGCCTGCTGCGCTACCGCAAAATCGACAAGAAGGGCAAAACCGAGTATCAGCTGGTGCTCGACCAGACGCCGTTCTATGCCGAATCGGGCGGGCAGATTGGCGACACGGGCTACCTGGAGTCGCCGCTGAGCAAGGTGCGCGTGATTGACACCAAGAAGGAAAACGACCTCATCATCCACACCACCCTGGACTTGCCCCAGGACTTGGAGGCCGAGTTCCTGGCCCGGCCCGACGCGGCCCGGCGCGCCCTCATCCGCAACAACCACACGGCTACCCACTTGCTGCAAGCCGCCCTGCGCGAAATCCTGGGCAGTCACGTGCAGCAGAAAGGCTCGTTGGTGAACGACAAGCTGCTGCGCTTCGACTTCTCGCACTTCACCAAAGTAACCGACGAGCAGCTGCGCGAGATTGAGCGCATGGTGAATGAGAAAATTCGCCAGCAGATTCCGCTCGACGAGCGCCGCCACGTGCCCATCGCCGAGGCCAAAAACCTGGGCGCCATGGCTTTGTTCGGCGAGAAGTACGGCGACTTCGTGCGCGTTATCACCTTCGATAAGGACTACTCCGTGGAGCTGTGCGGGGGCCTGCACGTGCAGAACACCGGTAGCATCGGCTACTTCAAAATCACCTCGGAAAGTGCCGTGGGCGCGGGTGTACGCCGCATCGAGGCCGTGACGGCCGGCGCGGCCGAAGCTTACGTGGACCAGCAGCTCGACTTGCTGGCCCAGGTGCGCGAGACGCTGGGCAACCCCCAGCACCTCATCACCAGCATCGAGAAGCAGAGCGAGGAAATTGCCGGCCTGCGCAAGCAAATCGAGCAGTTTGCCCAGCAAAGCATCAACCAGCAGAAAGACCAGCTGGTCGGCCAGGTAAAGGACCTGAACGGCGTAAATTTCCTGGCCGCGCAAGTGCAGGCCAGCAGCGCCGACGCCCTCAAAACCCTGGCCTTCAACCTGCGCCAGGCCGTGCCGAACCTGGTGGCCGTGCTCGGGGCCGAAATCGATGGCAAGCCCCAGCTGGCCGTGATGCTCGACGACGAAATTGCCAAAGCTGGCAAGCTCAACGCCAGCACGCTGGTGCGCGAGCTGGCCAAGGAAATCCAGGGCGGCGGCGGCGGGCAGCCGTTCTTCGCCACGGCCGGCGGCAAGAACGCGGCCGGGCTGGGCGCGGCTGTTGCCAAAGCCGAGGCTTTGATTGGCAGCTCTCTGTAGCGTAAAAAAAGCAGTAGTAATGCTGATTTACAGAGGCTTATTTCTGGTAGCAGCGGGCCTTGGGTCCGCTGCTACTGTTTCGGGGCAATCGGCGCCGCCGGGCCTGAATGCCTATTTTCAGAGCCAGGGGAAAAACGATGATCTGAGTTTTGGCCCCGGCATTCTGTTCCGGACCGATACGGTGCGCACGGCCGGTACGCCTGCTGGCACGCTGGTCCGATATTATCCGTCGGGCAAGAAATACGAGGAAGCGGATTTCGCCAATCTGCGCAAGGGAGAGCTGCAGGGCCGGCAGACGCGCTGGTTTGAGACCGGCCAGGTGCAGGCCACCGAGGAATATGCCGCCGGCAAGCGCCAGGGGCTGCTGACCACGTTTTACCCCAACGGGGTGGTGCGGCGGCGCGAGGAATTCGTCCAGGGAAAGAGTCGTGCCGCCCAATGCTTTACGGCGGCGGGCCAGCCTGTGGCCTGCTCCGACTACGTGGTGTTTCCCGAATACCCCGGGGGCCTACAGCTGCTGCTGACCCGGATTCAGACGAGTGTGAACTATCCGGAGCAGCAGATCCAGGAGGGAATTGAAGGCAAGGTGCGGGTTGATTTCGTCATCGATAAAACCGGGGCCGTGCGCAACGCCCGCATCCAGAAAAGCCTGTCGGAGCCGCTGGATGCCGAGGCCCTGCGGGTGGTGAATAGTTTGCCAGATTGGACGCCCGGCCGCCTGGATGGTGAGCCAGTAGAGGTTCTCTTCACGCTGCCGGTCACCTTTAAAATTGAGTAGGCTGGCCTAAGGCCGGCCAGCTTATCCCTTCTTTCTTATTGCACGACTTTCTTTCGTGAAGGATTCTTTTCTGGTAAGGGGCACCCGTCTGGTTTACCGCCTAGGTTGATGGCAAGATCTATTGAGTTTTCACTTTTATATTCGCTTACGATGCGCATTTCTACCCTTTTGCTGACTGGCCTGCTGGCCGGCAGCACCATTACCGCCCGCGCCCAGGCTCCGGCAGCCAAGCCCATTGCGGTGGTGCAGCGCACAACTATCTACTTTGATTCGTTTGGGGCCGTGCTGCCTTCCGAAGCAGGCGCTGACCACCGGGAAGAAATTACCTTTCGGGACAGCGTCAGCGGCACGGTGCGGGTGTATTATCCGTCGGGCAAAATCCGACGCATCGTGCCCTACGCCTATCTGAAGGGCGGCATCCGGCACGGAGTGGAAACCACCTGGTACGAAGCCGGGCAGATGCAAACCCGGGTGGAATACGTGGCGGGGCAGCGGCAGGGCGAGTTTCTGGCGTATTACCCCACCGGCACGCTGAAACGGCGCGAAACGTACGCCGCCGGTCAGCGCACGGCCGGGGAGTTGTTTGGGCCCGATAGTCAGCCCCAGCCGTTTGCCGAGGAGTCGACTATGCCGGTCTATCCGGGCAAGGAGGCGGGCCTGAAGCGTGACTTATCCGCGGCCATGCGCTACCCGGCGGCGGCCAAGCAGGCCAAACTGCAGGGGAAGGTCTTGGTGGTTTTCACGGTGGATACAACCGGGGCGGTAAAGGATGCCCACGTAATTAAGTCGGTGGCCCCGCTGCTGGACGAGGCTGCCCTGGCGGCCGTGGCGAAGCTGAAGCGCTTCGAGCCAGGGCGGCAGGACGGGGTGCCGGTTGCCGTATCGTTTACGGTTCCGCTGGATTTTGCCTTGTCGGCCGCCGCGCAAAGCCCGTATGCCCCCGCTACTCCTGACGTCAACCGCGGCGGGCAGCCGTTTGGCCGGCCCAACTACGAGCGTCCCGGCAGCATGAACGACCGGCGCCCCGCGGCCGGGGCAGTGCGCCAGTGAGGGCCCGGAAACCAGGCCTGAGTTTTATCTAGTCGTTTACTTTTTTCAGCTTCCTATGCGCATTTCTACCCTTTTCCTGGCCGGGGCTCTGCTCACCGGCAGTGCAACTACCGCCCGCGCTCAGGCCTACACCGACCCGGGCAGCTACAACAACGCCATTGTGGCCGAGCAGCTGATTATGCAGAAAAAGTGCCTGCGCTACATCAGCAAATCGGCCCACAGCGAGAATGAGCGCAAGATTGAGGCCCGCCGCCAGGACGTGGTGGCCCAGAACAAGGCCTCACTGGCCAAAATCTCCCACCTGCCTGGCTTCCAGGGCAACACCGAGTTTCGGGACCGGGCCAAGGCCGCGTTCCAGCAGATGCTGAGCGTGTATTCCGCTGACTACCAGAAGGTGAACAGCCTGGCCGTGGGCCGCAGCAAGAGCCTGGAAGCCATGCAGCGCTACTTCGACGCGCTGGAAGCGGCCGAGCAGAAGCTCAAAGTAGCCGGCGACAGTGTGGAAGTGGCCCAGCAGCGCTTTGCGGCCCGCTTTAAAATGACCGTGACCGAAGACCGGGAAACCCGCAAGATGAACGAGGTGATTCGGCAGGTGTCGGAGGTGAATGCCTACCAGCACAGGATTTTCCTGGCGTACTTCCGCCTGGAGCGCGCCAACGCCCAGCTCACCGACGGCCTCAACGCCCAGGATGCCAAGGCTTTTGAAGCGGCCCGGCTGGCCCTGGAAACCGAAACCGACAAAACCCTGGCCGAGCTGGACGCCATTCCCGCCTTCCGCGGCAAAGACACCCAGTACCGCGACGCGGTGCGCGACTACGCCAAGTTCTACGTTATCTGGAGCGGCAACCAGTTCAAGAAGATGACCGAGCTGCTGGAGCAGAAAGACCACCTGACCAAAGTCGACGCGGATGCCTTCAACGGCTACATTGCGGCCTATAATAAGCAGAATCACAAGCTGCTGGAAGCCTACAACAACGCGGGCAATACCTTCCAGGCCACGTACATCCCGGTTTTCAACGATTAGGCCGACCTAAGCCCGTAGCCCAGGTGGCCCACCACGCAAAAAACCGGGCCGGCAGCAGTGTCGGCCCGGTTTTTTGCGTGGTGGCGGCGGCAAAACTTTGGGTGGCCGGCCGTGGGCCTTTCCTGAGGATAATGGGCCCGGCAGTTGATGAAAGTCATGTTTTGTGAGGCGGCCCCGGCCGAACTTGCCGGCCCTGCCCGGCCCCCGGCGGGGCCGGTAGCCGCCCGCCCATGAACCTGACCCGACCCCCGATGCCCTGCCCGCTTGCCGTACGGCCCCGGCTCTGGCTGCTGGCTAGTCTGGCGTGCCTGGCCGGCTGCCGCGAGAAGGCGGAGCGGGTGAAACCCGTCTGGTCGGCTATTTCGGAGTCGGTGTACGCGGCGGGCACGGTCAAAAGCGGGCGGCAGTACCAGGCCTTTGCCAGCGTCGGGGGCATTATCCAGGCGGTGCTGGTGCGGGAGGGCGACTCGGTGCGGGTGGGCACGCCGCTGCTCGCCATTGCCAGCGACGTACCGCAGCTCAACCAGGACAACGCCGCCCTGGCCGCCCGCCATGCCGCTTTGGCCGCCAACCAGAGCCAGCTGCAGGAAGCCCGCCAGCGCATTGCCCTGCAACGCCGCGCCCTGCTCAACGACCAGCTGCAGCTCAGCCGCCAGCGCCGGCTCTGGCAGCAGGCCATTGGCACGAAGCAGGCGCTGGAGCAGCGGGAGCTAGCCTACGCCAGCTCCAAAACGGCCTACGAAGCGGCGGTGCTCAGCTACCAGACCCTTAGAAAGCAGCTCGATTTCGCCGCCGCCCAGGCCCGTAACAACCTCCGCATTGCCCGGCAGCAGGCCGGCGACTTCGTGTTACGCAGCAAAGTGGCTGGCCGCGTCTACCAGCTCTACCGCGAAGCGGGGGAGGCCGTGACGCCCCAGACGCCGCTGGCCCTGCTCGGCGACGCCCGCCACTTCGTACTCGACATGCAGGTCGACGAGTCCGACATCGTCAGAATCCGCCCCGGCCAGCGGGTGCTGGTAACCCTGGACAGCTACCCGGGCCAAGTGTTTCCGGCGCGCGTCACCACCATTTCGCCGATGATGAACCCCGGCAGCCGCACGTTTCAGGTCGAGGCGGCCTTCGTGCGCCAGCCCCCGGTGCTCTACCCGTTCGTCAGCTTCGAGGCCAACATCGTGCTGCGCACCCAGCCTCGGGCCCTGCTCATTCCGCGCCGCCTGCTGGTGAACGACTCCACCGTTTTGAAAAGCAACGGTGAGCCGGCGCGCGTCAGAACCGGCCTGCGCGACTACCAGATGGTGGAAATCCTCTCGGGCCTCACGTCCAACGACGAGCTCACGGCTCCCGCGCAATGAAACTGAATCTGCTCTACGACGTGGCCCTGTCGCTGCTGCTGGCCCGCTGGCGGCAGACGCTGGTGGCGGCCGTCGGGGTCACGTTCAGCATCACCATGTTCATTGCTTTGCTCAGCTTCATGTCGGGCCTCAACCAGCTGCTCGACGGGCTGGTGCTGAACCGCACGCCCCACGTGCGCCTCTACAACGAAGTGCAGCCGGCCCCGCAGCAGCCTATTGACCGCTACACCGGCCCCGGGCGGCAGTACAACTTTATTCGCTCCGTCAGGCCCCGTGACGAGCTGCCGCGCATCCACGACGCCGGGGCCATCATCGGGGCCCTGCGCCACGACCCGCGGGTGCGGGGCGTGGCTCCCAAAGCCCAGGCCCAGGTGTTTTACAACGTGGGCACCATCAACCTCACCGGCACCATCAGCGGCATTGAGGTAGAGCAGGAAGACCGGCTTTTTGCCTTTGGCAGCTACGTGGTGGCCGGCAACCCGCTGAGCCTCAAAACCGTGGCCAACAGCATCATCCTGGGCAAAGCCGCCGCCGACCTCATGCTGGTCGGGGTGGGCGACGTGGTGCAGGTGACGACCGTGAAGGGCAACCGCGCGCAGCTCAAGGTGGTGGGCCTGTTTCAGTCGGGCCTGCTGGAAATCGACAAGGTGCAGAGCTACACCTCGCTGGCTACGGCCCAAAAGCTGCTCGGCGAGCCCAACACCTACGTGACCGACGTGCAGGTGAAGCTCCACGACTTTACGCTGGCGCCCCGGCTGGCCAAGGAATTCGCGGCGCTCTACGACGTGCAGGCCCTGGACATGCAGACGGCCAACTCCGAGTTCGAAACCGGCACCTTCATCCGCACGCTCATTTCCTACGCCGTGGGCATCACGCTGCTGATTGTGGCGGGCTTCGGCATTTTCAACATCCTGAACATGATGATCTACGAGAAGATGGACACCATTGCCATTCTCAAGGCCGTCGGGTTTGCGGGCGCCGACGTGCGGCGGCTGTTCGTGGCGGTGGCCCTGGCCATTGGGCTGTCGGGCGGGGCGGTGGGGCTGCTGTGCGGGCTCGGCCTCTCGGCCCTGATTGCGCGGGTGCCGTTTCACCCGGCCTCCCTGCCGGGAGTGCACACCTACCCGGTCGACTTCGACCCGGTTTTCTACGGCATTGGGGCGGTATTCTCGCTGGTTACCACCTATCTGGCCGGTTTTTTTCCGGCCCGCAAGGCCAGCAAGATCGACCCGGTCGTCATCATCCGGGGCAAGTAACAAAACGTTGAGATGGAAACGCCCGCCCTCGAAGCCCGCCAGATTACCAAGTACTTCGACGACCCCGTGCGGGTGCAGGTGCTGCACGGCCTCTCGTTTGCGCTGGCCCGGGGCGAGTTTGCGGCCGTGGTGGGCAAGTCGGGCTGCGGCAAGTCGACGCTGCTCTACATTCTCTCCACCATGGATACGGCCTACGAAGGCGAGCTGCTGATTGACGGCCAGGCCATGCGGAACAGAAAAGAAGCCGAGCTGGCCCGCGTCCGCAACGAGCAAATCGGCTTCGTATTCCAGTTTCACTACCTGCTCAACGAGTTTTCGGTGCTGCGCAACGTGATGCTGCCCGGCGAAAAGCTGGGCCGGCTTGCCCGCCCCGAAATCGAGCACCGGGCCTACGAGAAGCTGAGAATCCTGGGCATCGAACGTGAGGCGCTGAAGAAACCCAACCAGCTCTCGGGCGGCCAGAAGCAGCGCGTGGCCATTGCCCGGGCCCTGATCAACGACCCGCTCATCCTGATGGGCGACGAGCCCACCGGCAACCTCGACAAGAAAAACGGCGAGGTCGTGTTCGACGTGTTTAAGGAGCTGGCCGAAACCTACCGCCAGGCCCTGCTCATCGTGACCCACGACAACGAGTTTGCCGCCAAAACCCACCGCATCATTGAAATGGAGGACGGCCGCATCCTGCCCCGCTAATGCGGGCGGACCCGCCGGGTGCTGATGCCCAGCAAGCTATAGATGGGGCAGTAGCCAAAAACGCCCGTGCCCAGCAGCAGCGCCGCCACGGCCAGCCAGAAAACAAGCGGGGCTCCGGTGCGCTGCTCCTGCAGCAGCACCCCAATCAGCACGGCCGCCAGGGCGATGCGCAGGCCCCGGTCAATAAGGCCAATATTCTGTTGCATGACTGTCAAAGGGTTATGTGGTGGATGAAAACAAAGCTCCCCCGCCGGTCCGCCCGAAGGCTGCGAGCCAAAGGGCGGCGGTGGGTAGTGCAGTGAAGTTACCCCGTTTCCCGGCCGCCGGGCATGATGAGGATCAGTTGGCTGCCCTGATTCTGCGCAGGGCGATTGGCTGAGTTGGCGGCAGTCGGCGGAAGTTTCTAGGCCTACTCGGCCAAAAAAAGGCAGTGCTGGCGGCGGTTGGCCAATAAAAACCGCGGCAGCAAGTAACTTAGCGGCAGCATTGCGGCCAATTTCGCCCCAACTGCCTATTCTGCTTGATATGGACGACGCAATAAAAGCCAAATACCAGCCGGTCATCGGTCTGGAAGTACACGCCCAGCTGCTCACCCAGAGCAAAATGTACTCCTCGGACGAGAATGAGTACGGCGCCCTGCCCAATAATAACCTGTCGGTTATCACGCTGGGTCACCCCGGCACCCTGCCCAAGGTAAACCGCACGGCCGTGGAGTACGCCATGAAAATGGGCCTGGCCACCAACTGCCACATCACGCGCGACAACCTGTTTGCGCGCAAAAACTACTTCTACCCCGACCTGCCCAAGGGCTACCAGATTACCCAGGACAAAACCCCGATCTGCACGGCCGGTAACGTCCCGATTCGCCTCACGGACGGCTCGACCAAGAACATCGGCATCACGCGCATTCACATGGAGGAAGACGCGGGCAAATCGATGCACTTGGCCGGGGAAGTGGAAACGCTGGTGGATCTGAACCGCGCCGGCGTGCCCCTGATTGAAATCGTGTCGGAGCCCGACATTCGCAACGCCGACGAAGCCTACGCTTATCTGAGTGAAATCAAGAAGCTGGTGGTGTACCTGGGCGTGTGCGACGGCAACATGGAGGAAGGCTCGCTGCGCTGCGACGCCAACATCTCGGTGATGCTCAAGGGGGCCGAGAAGTTTGGCACCAAGGTGGAGGTCAAAAACATGAACTCCTTCCGCAACGTGCAGCGCGCCATCGAGTACGAAATTGAGCGGCAGATTGCCGTGCTCGAAGCCGGCGGCACGCTCGACAGCGAAACCCGGGGCTTCGACGCCGCCACCGGCACCACCAGCGGGCAGCGCTCGAAGGAAACCCTGAACGACTACCGCTACTTCCCCGAGCCCGACCTGCCCCCGCTCATCATCAGCGACCAGTGGCTGCACGAGGTGCAGGCGTCGCTGCCGGCTTTGCCCCAGCAGCTCTACGCCCGCTTCACCGGCGAGCTGGGTCTCTCGGACTACGACGCCTCGGTGCTCACCGACCAGAAGGAAGTAGCCTTATTCTTCGACGAGTTGTCGCGCCTGACCCCGAACGCCAAGGCCGCCGCCAACTGGGTGCAGGGCCCGGTGAAGTCGTTCCTGAACGAGCGGGCGCTGACCATGCCGGACTTCCCGCTCACGCCCCAGCACCTGGCCGACATCATTCAACTCATTGATGAGAACAAGGTAGGCCACTCAGTAGCAGCCAAGCAGTTATTTCCGTATCTGCTCGACAACCCAACGCAAACCGCCTCGGCCGCGGCCGAGGCCCAGGGCCTCACGCAGCAGTCGGATGCCGGGGCGCTGGAGGCTATGATTCAGCAGGTGCTGGACGCCAATCCGGCTAAGGTGGAAGAGTACCGCGGCGGCAAAAAGTCGCTGACCGGCATGTTTATGGGCGAGCTGATGAAGCTCACCGGCGGCAAAGCCGACCCTAAGCTGGCCAACCAGCTCCTGCGCCAGAAGCTCGACGCGTAGCCGGGGGCCGGGGGCCAGCCAATAAGCCGGCCGGGAGCGTCGTTAGCGGCGGCGCCGCGAAACCAAACGGGCCGCCGGTTGCTTGTGTTCACAAAAAGTGGGAAGCGCACTGCGCCGGCCGCTTGTAGCGTAACTAAGAATGATTGAGAAAATGAAAAGTATCCTTCTGGTAACCACCGTGTTGGGCATGGCCAATGCCTGCAGCAAGTCGACGACGCCGACCACGGGCAGCGCCACCGGCGCGGGCTACCAGGTAAGCGGCCAGCTGACCAATGCCCCGGCCGGCACGAAAGTGTACCTGGCCGAGCTGGGCGAAACCCAGTTCGTGTCGCGCGACACGGCCACGGTCGACGACCAGGGCCGCTTCACCATGAAGGGCACGGTGCCCGAGGCGGGCCTCTACCAGGTGAAAGTCAACGACGCCAACCAGGTGCTGCTGGCCCTGGACAACACGAGCAACATTCAGCTCTCCGGCGACGCCAAGCGGCTGACCGACGGCTACGTGGTGAAAGGGTCGAAAGACTCGGAGAGCCTGCAGCAGCTGGGCCGGGCCATGACGCAGTCGAAGCACGACATGGCCATGCTGGAAATGCGCTACAACAACAGCGCCCAGGCCGGAGCCGCCGACTCGATGAAGCTCATTGAAGCCAAGTTCTACGCCGCCCAGGCCCACAACACGGCCGTTATCAAGCAACTGGTGCGCCAGAATCCCAACTCGGTGGTGTCGGCCTTTGCCGTGGGCAACCTGCTCAACCCCGAGGAGCAGTTCGCCTTCATCGACTCGATGTCGACCCAGTTCAAGAAGTCGATGCCCGACTCGCGCTACACCAAGGCCCTGGCCGCCAAGCTCGACCCGCTGCGGGCCACGGCCGTGGGCTCGGCCGCGCCGGAAATCAGCCTGCCCGCCCCCGACGGCAAAACCGTGGCCTTGTCGTCGTTGCGCGGCAAGTACGTGCTGATTGACTTTTGGGCCTCGTGGTGCGGACCCTGCCGCAAGGAAAACCCCAACGTGGTGCGCGCCTACAACAAGTACAAGGGCAAGGGCTTCGAAATCTACAGCGTGTCGTTCGATCAGGACCGGGACAAGTGGCTCAAAGCCATCCAGGCCGACGGGCTGACCTGGACCCACGTGTCGGATCTGCGCGGCTGGGAAAGCGCCGCCGGCCAGACCTACGGCGTGAAAGCCATTCCGCAGTCGGTGCTGCTCGACCCCCAGGGCCGCATTGTGGCCAAAAACCTGCGCGGCGAAGCCCTGGACGCCAAGCTGGCCTCGGTGCTGAAGTAGGGTTTAGTTGCTGGTTGTTCGTTGTTAGTTGTTAGTTTCAACCGGACACGAAAAAGGCTCGTCATCTGACGAGCCTTTTTTATTGGTAGCAAGTCGGCTTGCCGCTATTTTATTCTAAACAATCAACAATCAACAATCAACTCAAGAACATGCGCTGCATGGCTTGCCAGAGCAGCTTTTTACGGCTGTTGTCTTCTTCCAGCAGCTCGATTTCGGCGGCGGGCAGGTAGGCCGCGTCGCCGGCCAGCAGCACCGGCTCGTAGAGCTGGGTGGTGCGGATGGCCACGTCGAGCAGGTTTTTCCCGAAGCCGATGATTTGCCGGGCCGCCAGCTTCTGCCGGATGGTTTTCAGCTCCACGGGCAGGTGCGACTCCACGTTGATCAGCACCACGTCCTCCATCACCAGGCGGATAGCCTTGAGCAGGTTGTTCAGGAACACGTTTCTGGGCAGGCGCTGGAAGCGCACCGCGTCCATCCGCACCAGAATCACCAGGCCGTTGGGGTTGCTGCCCAAAGTAGAGTAGGGCGTGGCGCTCAGGGGCGGGGCCGTGCGGGCCGGCGGCCCATCCACCGGCGGAGCCGCCACCACGGGCGCAACGGGCACCGCCGGGGGCGCGGGAGCTACGGCCGGGGCTACCGGCGGGCGGGGCACCGGGGGCTGTTGCAGATTCAGGTTAGCCAGTGACGGTAGCTTGCCGGGGGCGGCAACAGTTGGGGCGGGCACGGCGGCCGGCGCGGGTTGCGGGGCTGGTGCCGGCCGCACTGGCGCTGGCGGCACCGGTACCGGCGCAGGGGGGCTGGCCACCGCTGGCGCTGGCGTAGCTCGCTCCGGCGCAACCGCCACTGGTGGAGCCGCAGCCTGAACTACCGGAGCCGAAACAGTCGGCGCGGGGGCTGGCTCGGGCGCAGCGGCCCCGGGCTCGGGCACGACGTACAGCGAGACGTTGGTGTAAAAGCTCTGAAAAAATGCCAGCGACGCCTGATCCATAGGTCGATTTAGTTGATAGTTGCTGGTTGTTAGTTGTTAGTTGTCAGTTGTCAGAGCCGAATGACCTAACAACTGACAACTATCAACCAGCAACTAAAATTACTCCATATCAAACAACGCCTTCAGCTCGTTGGCGTCCTCGGGCTTCATGCGGCCGGCCAGCACCAGGCGCAGCTGGCGGCGGCGCAGGGCCCCGTCGTAGAGGCGGATTTCCTCCTCGGTTTCGGCTACGGCCTCGGGCACGTCAATCGGGCGGCCCGACTGGTCGACGGCCACGAAGGTGTAGAAGGCTTCGTTGCTCTTGATTTTGGTGCCGCTGGGAATGTCCTCGGTCCACACGTCGATGTGCACTTCCATCGAGGAGCTGAACGAGCGGGTCACCTGGGCCTGCAGCGTCACGACGTTGCCCAGCCGGATCGGCTCCCGGAACGAGACGTTGTCGACCGAGGCCGTGACGACGATGCGGTTGGAGTGCTTCTGGGCCGCAATGGCCGCGGCAATATCCATCAGGTGCATCATGCGGCCGCCCATCAGGTTGTTGAGCGTGTTGGTGTCGTTGGGCAGCACCAACTCGGTCATAATCACGAAGGATTCTTTAACGGGCTTTTGTTTGCGCATCAGAAAAGGCGTTTCAGGGAAAAAGGAACGGCCGCAAAGATAGGCAGGCCCTGACGCAATGAGGGCCTTGCGCGGAAGAATAACTGCGCGCCGCCACCAGCAAAAAGCCCCGGCGCGAGCAGCGCGCCGGGGCTTTCGAGTACTAAATCAGCAGTGGCGGCCTACTGAACCAGCACTTTGGTGCTGAACGTCTGCCCGTTGAGGAGCAGGCGCACCACGTACAGGCCGGGCGCCAGGGGTGGCTGGCCGGGCTGGGTCAGAGCAATCTGCTGCTCGCCGGCGCCGTAGGCGCGGGGCGCCGTCGTGCGCACCGGCCGGCCCAGCACGTCGGTCAGCACCAGCTGCACCGGGCCGGGGGCGGCCAAGCGGAAGTGCACGGCCGAGGCTGAGGTCAGCGGGCTAGGATACACGTAGATGCCGGCCGGGCCAGCCCCGGAGCGGGCGGCCAGCACCGCGGCGTTGCCCACGCGCAGGTTGTCGATAAAGAGCGTGTTGCCCCCGTTGCTCACCATCTGCAGGCGCACCTGGAAGCGGCCGTTCTTGTAGGAATCGGGAATGGAAACGGTCAGCGGCTGCCATTCTTCCAGGGAGTCGGGCACGAAGCCCCCGTAGAACTGGCTGCCCTTGGTGCTCAGGTTGGCCGCGAAATAGGTGGTGGCCGTAGTCCAGCTGACCCCGCAGTCGGCGCTGAACTGCACCCGCAGCTGGTCGTTGGCCGTGGCCGAGCGGCGGGCGTAGGCCCGGTCGAACACCAGATAAGCCGGGCCGCTGATGCTGCTCAGGTTGAGGTTGGGCGACGTCAGGTTGGTGTTGGTGCCCGTGGCCAGCAAGGAGTTGCGAATCTGCAGATAAGCCGCGCCCTGGCTGGCTACGGCGCTGGTTTGCCGCTCCCAGCGGGCCAGCACGGCCGTCGAGGTCGAGGAGGAAGTCCAGTTGCGCAGGTCCGGGGCCGGGAAGTTGGCCGGGAAGCCCGGGGTTTCGAACGACTCCACCACCGGCCCCTGCAAGCCCGTGTTGGCGCCCTGCACCTGAATCAGCTGGGCGCGGGTGCTGGTGCCCGTGCCACCGGGCGTGGTGATGGTGAGCGTGGCACCGTAGACGCCGCTCACCGGGTACGTGACCGTGGGCTGGCGCAGGGTCGAGGAAGCCGGCTGCCCGCCCGGGAATTGCCACTGGTACTGGGTGGTCGGGGCCGTCAGGTCGGCGTTGTACGACTGGTCGGAGAAAGTAATGGCGCTGCCTTCGCACACCACCGTGGAGGAAGGCTGAAACACGACCACCGGCGCGCAGGGCGCGGGCGAGTAGCCGTCGTTGGTGCCCGTGAAAATCAGGTTGGCCGCCGAGGTGAGCGTGCTGCGGCAGGAGAGGAGCAGCGAGCCGCGCATCACGGTTTTCTGGCCCGTAGTAAACATCTTGGCGCAGCTGGCATAGTCCATGTAGTTCTGCACGTTGGCCAGCTCGCCGCAGGGGGCGCTGGTAAGGGGGCAGCCCGAGCCCCCGGCCGGCGCGCCCACGCCCACGGTGTTGGGCGTGTCGGCAATACCGTCGTCGAGGCCGCAGTTGCTGGCCAGGCCGGGCGTGTTGGAGCCGCCCCAGGTGTGGGGCAAACCGAAGTAGTGGCCCACTTCATGAGTTAGGGAGCGGTTGCAGAAGTTGCTGCCGCAGGAGCGCCCGATGCTGGCAAACTGCTGGTTCCGAATCACGATGCCGTCGGCCGCGCCGCCGGAGCAGGGCAGGTAGGCGTAGCCGCCGGCCCCGTTGGCCGCGTCGCACACCCAGATGTTGAGGTAGCGGTCCTGGTCCCAGGTAATGAGGTTTTTTACCTTGTCGTCGCCGATGCTGGTTTGGGTGGAGAAGGTGCGGGTGATGCCGGTGGTGCAGTTGCCGTTGGGGTCGCGCCGGGCCAGCCGGAACCGGAAGCCGATGTTGGCGTAGCGCGGCCGGAAGGCGGCAATAACGTCGGCCGTGTCGGGGTTGGTTTTGCTGTAGTCCTCATTCAGAATGCGGATGGCGTCCTGCACCTGCGCGTCGCTGATGTTGTTGGCGCCGCCGGTGTGAATCACGTGCACGACCACGGGCACCGTCACGTCGGGCTGGGCCAGCAGGCGGGCCTGGTCCTGGGCCGAAAGGGTGGCCATCTGGAGCAGGAAGTTGCGGTAGTTGCGCTCCGAGCCGGGGGTACGGGCAAAAGCTGCCTGCTGGGCGCTGTCGAAGGCGCAGCGGAAGCCGTAGGTATGCTCGGGATGGGCGCGTTTGACCGGGTCGGGCTGCTGGGCCCGGGCCCGTGGGCCGCCGCTCAGCAGGAGCAGGGCCCCCAGGCCAAAGGAAAGTACTTGTTTACGCATGCAGATTAGTTGGAGGAAAGAAAGGAGCAAGGAACGCCGGCCGGAGCCAACCGGCAGGAAAGATAACTCCTTTGCCTGGCTTCACCTTTCCCGCCGGCTACTTCTGCCAGCCAGCCTGCCCCAGCAGCGGCACGAAGCGAAATTCCTCGAACTCCTCGCGCACGAATTCCTCCTCACTTTCGCGCACCACCCGCATCATGCGCTGGGTGCTTTCGTCGCCCACCGGAATCACCAGGGCCCCGCCCACGCGCAGCTGCCGCAGCAGGGTGCGCGGAATGGCCGGCGAGCCGGCCGTGACCAGAATCTTGTCGAACGGGGCCTGGGCGGGCAGGCCCAGCGAGCCGTCGCCGCAGTAGAGGTGGGCCGGCAGCTGAAAGGCGTGCAGGCGGCGGCGGGTCGTCTCAAACAGCACCCGGTTGTACTCGATGCTGAACACCTCGGGCACCAGCTGCAGCAGCACGGCGCACTGGTAGCCCGAGCCCGTCCCGATTTCCAGCACCCGGTCGGTGGGGCGCAGGTTGAGCAGCGCGGTCTGGAAGGCCACCGTGTAGGGCTGCGAAATGGTTTGGCCCTGCCCGATGGGAAAAGCTTTGTCCTGGTAGGCGTGCTGCTGAAAGCCGGGCTCGAAAAACAGGTGGCGCGGCACCGTGGCCAGGGCCGTCAGCACCCGCTCGTCCCGAATGCCTTTGCGGCGGAGTTCTTCGACCAGGGAGCGGCGCAGGCCACGGTGGCGGTACGTATCAGCGTGCATGGAATGGTGGGGTTGGGCCAATGTCGGGAGTACGGGTTAATGCCCTACCTTTGCGCGGCTCAGGGAGCGGAGCCAAGGCCCTTTCTGTGCTTATCAGCCGCGAAATTACGGCATCGAGCCCATATAACCCATTTATTAGCCGGCTTCGGCCGGTTTGCTTACCCAATTCCCTTGACTCGCACCTTTCAAAAGCTCAAGCTCATCGCGGCCGACTTTCTGGCGGCCCTGCTGGCCTGGATGTGTTTTTTCCTGCTGCGCAAATACCTGCTCAGCGAGATTAATGAGGGCTACCGCTTCACCGGCGGCGAGCTGTTTACCCTCACCGGCTCGGCCCTGATGATTGCCCTGTTCTGGACGGTGCTCTACACGCTGATCGGCGAATACCGCGACATTTTCCGCAAGTCGCGCCTGGCCGAGATTATCCGGCTGGCCCGCATCTCGGTGCTCGGGGCGCTGGTTATCTTCTTCGCCCTGCTGCTCGACGACCAGGGCGTGAGCTCCTACCGGCTGTATTACAAGACCATTACGGCCTACTTCCTGCTGCATTTCTTTATCACGGCCGTGCTGCGCACCTGGGCCATTACCACGGTGCAGGGCCTGGTGCGGCGCGGGGTTATTTCCTTTAATACCCTGCTGGTGGGCTCTAACATGCTGGCCCGCGAAACCTACCAGGAGCTGGCCCGCACCGGCAAGCACCTGGGCCTGAAGCTGGTCGGCTTTGCCCCCGTCGGCGACACGGTGGATGCCGACCTGGCCGCCGAGCTGCCCGCCCGCGGCTCCTACACCCGCCTGCCCGCCCTGATCCGGGCCCTGAAAATCGAGCAGGTCATCATTGCCATCGAGCCCAGTGAGCACCGCATGATTCAGGAAATCCTGTCGCTCCTGGAAGGCACCCCGGCCCGGGTCAGCATCCTGCCCGACCTCTACCAGATGCTGCTGGGCTCGGTGAAGGTGAACCACCTGTTTGGCACCCCGCTGATTGAAATCAAGCACGATCTGCTGCCGCCCTGGCAGGAGTTCACCAAGCGCGGCCTCGATATTCTGGGGTCGTTGCTGTTTCTGCTGCTGGCCTGGCCCGTGTACGCCTTCACGGCCGTGATGGTGCGCCTCTCCTCGCCGGGGCCGATTTTCTACGCCCAGGAGCGCATCGGCAAAAACGCCCAGCCCTTCCGTATCTACAAGTTCCGCTCGATGTACGTGGACGCCGAGAAGATGGGCCCCGCGCTGTCGTCCGACCACGACCCGCGCATCACGCCCTGGGGCCGCTTCATGCGCAAGGTCCGCCTCGACGAGCTGCCCCAGTTCTGGAACGTGGTGAAGGGCGACATGAGCCTGGTGGGCCCCCGGCCCGAGCGCCGCTTCTACATCGACCAGATCGTGAAAGTGGCCCCGCACTACCGCCACCTGCACCGCGTGCGGCCCGGCATTACCAGCCTGGGCCAGGTGAAGTACGGCTACGCCGAAACCGTGGCGCAGATGGTCGAGCGCCTCAAGTTCGACATCCTCTACATCGAAAACATGAGCCTGGCCATGGACTTCCGGGTGATGCTCTACACCCTGAAAATCATCGTGGAAGGGCGAGGGAAGTAAATGTGCTTAGGTGCTAATGTGGGAAATGTGCTGATATGGTTGAATGTGAGAAATGTGGAGCATGTCGCCTTGCGAGCTTGTGAAACAATCCGTCCTCTGCGCAGTATGCCCCGACCTTTCACCACAAAGCCCTTTTCGTTGTTATACCCGAAGGCGTGTTACAGAACGGTGCTGAGCACCCTGCGGAGGCCGGGTTGCTCCAACTGCGCCTGGTAATGACAGAACGACATTAGCACATCAGCACATTCAACCACATTAGCACATTAACCGAATGTTTACCGGAATTGTAGAAACCCTGGGTACGATCACCGCCGTCAAAACGGAGGGTTCGAACCGCCATTTTACCGTGGCGTCGCCCTTTGCTCCCGAGCTGCAGATCGACCAGAGTGTGGCCCACGACGGGGTGTGCCTGACGGTGGTGGCCGTGGACGCGGCGGCCGGCACGCACGTGGTAACGGCCATCGACGAAACCCTGCAAAAAACCAACCTGGGCAGCTGGGTTGCCGGCCGGCAGGTGAACCTGGAGCGCTGCCTGGCCGCCAACGGCCGCTTCGACGGCCACATCGTGCAGGGCCACGTCGATCTGACGGCCGTCTGCGAAAGTGTGACCGACCAGAACGGCTCGTGGCTGTATCGTTTCCGCCACGAGCCCGGCCCGAGCCGCGTGACGGTCGAGAAAGGCTCCATCTGCATCAACGGCACCAGCCTGACCTGCTTCGACTCGACCGACGACAGCTTCGCCGTAGCCATCATTCCCTACACCTACGAGCACACCACCTTCCAGCACCTGCGCCCCGGCGACCTGGTCAACCTGGAGTTCGACATCGTGGGCAAGTACGTGGCCAAGCTGCTGGGTAAATAGAGCCGGATGCGGATAGCGGAGCGCGCCCGTGGCCCCCGGCCGGGCCGAAGCCGCCGGGTTATCCTGCTGATGCTGGCCGGGCTTTGCTTGGGCCTGGGCGGCTGCGCCCCGGCCGATTCGGGCTACGTGAGCTACGAGGCCGACGTGCGGCAGCAGGAGCTGCGGCTGTGCTGGCAGGACGAGCAGAATCAACGCCTGGGCAGCCTGGAGCGCCTCACGGCCTGGCTCAGCGGGCAGGGGCGCACGGTGGTATTTGCCATGAATGCCGGCATGTTCCGGCCCGATTATTCCCCGCTGGGGCTGTTCATCGAGGAAGACCGGGTGGTGACGCCCCTGGATACGGCGGTGGGCGCCGGCAACTTTTACCTTCAGCCCAACGGCGTGTTTTACACGACCGTAGACCAGCAGGCCGTGGTGTGCCCCACCAGGAGCTTCCGCTATTCGGGCCGCATCCGGTACGCTACGCAGTCGGGGCCGATGCTGGTGGTAGAGGGCCGGATTCACCCGGCCTTTACGCCCGGCTCCACGAACCGGCAGGTGCGCAACGGCGTCGGGATTCTGCCCGACGGGCAGGTGCTGCTGGCTATGTCGAAGCAGAAAGTGAGCCTCTACGAGTTTGCCGACTTTTTCCGCCGCCGGGGCTGCCGCAATGCTCTTTACCTCGACGGGTTCGTGTCGCGTGCCTACGCCCCGGCCCAGGGCTGGCAGCAAACCGACGGCAACTTTGGGGTGATGCTAGCCGTGACGGAACCGGTGAATGAATGAGTAAATGCAGGCGTATGCGGGCAAAACCAATCGTCCCGAGCCACTTACCAGTCGGTAGGTGACTTGGGACGATTGGTTTTGTCCGCATACGCTGGGAATGTGCTTCGGGACAATTGTCCCAGGACACATTCCCAGCGTATGTGCTTCGGGACGATTGTCCCAGAGCACATTCCCACCGTATGTGCTTCGGGACAAGTGTCCCAGGATACATTCCCACCGTATGTGCTTCGGGACAAGTGTCCCAGGACACATTCCCATCGTAAGTGCTTCGGGACAATCGTTTTCGAGCACAGGCGCCGGGAATGTGCTTCGGAACACTTGTACCAACGCGCATTCCCGGCGCGGTTGACTACGGCCAGTGCTTGAACAGCAGGAAGTTGAGCCCGAGGGGCGGCCGCCAGGGGGCTCAACCTGGGCTACCGAGGCGCGTATAGGCAGTATCCACCTTAGATTCTGCTCCGCCATGTCAAAACGCGAATTGATAGAACCCACCGAGGGCGACAAGCGCTACGTGCGCCGCAACGACAAAGGTCAGTTTACCAGCGAAGTAGACCTGAACCGCTCCCTGTCGCAGGACGATAAGCACAACTCCCACCGCACCAGCAAGCCCGGCCAGGGCGACCGGGGCGACGGCCACACCGGCAACCGCAAGCCCGGCAAGCAGTAGCGCCGGGAAACCATCAATCAGTAAAAAAAGCCCCGTAGCAGCTGCTACGGGGCTTTTTTTACTGATTGATGTAATTTTTATTCTGCGGCGGCCACTGGCCACCAGCGGGCGGCGGCCAGCCGGTAGAGCCGCACGCAGGCCCAGGCGGCGAGGCTCCCCAGCGTGGCGCCGGCCAGAATGTCGGAAGGGTAGTGGGCGCCCAGGTACATGCGGCTGTAGGAAACCAGCCCGGCCCAGATGAGCACCAGGATCTTGGCCACCCGGTAGCGCGGGGGCAGCACCAGCCACAGAAACACCACCAGGGCAAAGGCATTGGCCGCGTGCGACGACATAAAGCCGAACTGCCCGCCGCAGCCGCTGGCCAGGTTCAGCGTGGCCGAGAGCTGCGGGTCGTGGCAGGGGCGCAGCCGGGCGAAGTAGGGCTTGAAGAAACGGCTGGAAACGCTGTCGGCCAGGGCCACGCTCAGGCCCAGCAGCGGCAGCAGCAGCAGGGCGCGCCGGCGGAACATGTAGCCCAGCACCACCAGAATAACCAGGTAGGCCGGAAACCACACGAAGCGCTCCGAAAAGAAAATCATCCACGCGTCCAGGGCGTTGGAGCGGTGGTTGTTGGCGGCCAGCAGCAGCCAGCGGTCCAGGGCTTGCAGGTGTTCGATCAAGGCTAGCTAACGTTTTCGAGCCACTGCACGCCCTTGCGCAGCCACTGCTGGGTGGCTTCCTCGGCCGAGCCGGGCGCGGGGCGCTGGTCGTAGTGCCACTCGCAGCGCGGGGGCAGGCTCATCAGAATGCTTTCGGTGCGGCCCCCGGTTTCGAGGCCGAAGCGCGTGCCCCGGTCGAAGGCCAGGTTGAACTCGGCGTAGCGGGCCCGACGCAGCATGTGCCATTGCACCTGTGGCTCGCCGAAGGGCAGGTCGCGGTTCTGGCGCAGCAGCTCGGTGTAGGTGGGCCCAAACACGTTGCCCACGGCCTGGATAAAGGCAAACAGCTCCTCGCGGCTGCCGTCTTTGCCCACGGTGAGGCGGTCGAAGAAAATACCGCCCACGCCGCGGGTTTCCTGGCGGTGGGGCAGGAAAAAGTAGTCGTCGGCCCACTGCTTGAAGCGCGCGTAATACGCCGGGTTGTGGGCGTCGCACACGGCCTTCAGCTGGGCGTGAAACCAGCGGGCCTGGTCCTCATTCACGTAAATCGGGGTCAGATCGATGCCGCCGCCAAACCAGGCCTCGCCGTTGCCGGCCTCGAAGTAGCGCACGTTCATGTGGGCAATGGGCACCATCGGGCTGCGCGGGTGCTGCACCACCGATACGCCGGTGGCGAAGTAGTTGGGGTTGGGCATGAGCAGCACCCGGGCGGCCTGCTCGCTCATCTCGCCCCACACGGCCGAGAAGTTGACCCCGCCTTTTTCCAGCACCGCCCCGCCCTGAATCACGCGCGAGAGGCCCCCGCCGCCGCTGCCGTGCTGCCAGGCATCCTGTTGAAAAGTGGCCTGGCCGTCGGCGTCCTCCAGCTGCTGGCACAGGCGCTGCTGGAAGTCGCGCAGCCAGGTGGCCACGGTGTCGCGGAAGGTGGAAGCCACGGGGGCCAGGGAAGAAGAAGGAGCGGTGAGCATACGGCGTAAAGCGGCTAATTCTGGCGCGGCAGCCCGGCGGCCGAGTTGTCAGAAATAGAAAAACCGCCCGGCGGCGGGATTGGTTGGAAGCGGCAAAGGTAGGGGTTTGTGCGCGTTTCGGCGGACGGCACCGGGCAAAAGGTTAACCGCCGGGCAGTCCGGCGCTGCCCGGGGAAAAAACGGCGAAGCCCGCTTCCTTCCGGAAGCGGGCTTCGGGTACTTGCAGGGCGAAAAAGCTACTGATTTTGGTGCACCACCGACGCGTTGCCCATGCCTTGCTGCTGCACGTCGCTCTGGTTATTGGCCGTGCCCTGGTAGGTTTGGGCGTCGTTTTCGTTGCCCGTCTGCTGCTGCCGGGCGTAGTTGCCGCTGCCCGTCGCCTGCTGACTGATCAGGGCCTTGTTGGCGCGGCCGCCGGGGATGAAGCCCTGCTCCTGAACAGCCGTGCTGCCGGAGCCCAGCTGGTTGATCGTGGCGTCATTCCCCCAGAAGTTGCTGCCGACTTCTATCCTGCGCTGGCTCTGACTAGCTGTGTTACCTGAGCCATTTTGGACGATACTAGCCGATTGAACACCAGTTTGTTGGGTCTGGGTGGCCCGGTTCTCACTGCCGGTCTGGGTGATAACCGCGACCAGGCTAAAGGTGAAGGGGCCACTCTGGGTTTGGGTAGCCACGTTGGCGGTGCCCGTCTGGGTGGCGCTGGCTCTGGCATTGCTAACGTCGTCCTGCCGCTGCGTGCTGCTATTGTCCAGGCCGGTTTGGGTAATCGTAGCAGTCATGCCATAGAACTGCGTGTTTGCCGCATTCTGCAGTTGGATTCCGGTATTGCCGTTGCCGGTTTGGGTAATAACCACTGTGCAGCCCGAGGAGCTGCTGTTCGCTGTGTTTCCCGTACCCCCGCTCTGCTGCTGGCGGGCCGCATTCTGGTTGCCTTGCTGGATAATATCGGCCGACCACCTGCCCCCGCCTCCCGTTTGGGACTGGAAGGCCGCATTGCCGTCGCCCTGCTGCCGCACCATCCCGCTGGGCCCCGACCCTGAGGTGCTGCCCCCACTCTGGCTCTGGGTGGAGGTGTTGAGCGCGCCCTGCTGGACAGCAAGAGCCCGGGCAGTAAGAGCGCCCTGACCCTGCGTGGCGCGGTTGCCGTTGCCGACGCTTTGCTGAATCGTCGCGGAATTGTTGCGGCCCGACTGGTTCTGCGTGGCGTAGTTGAGGCCGCTGAGCTGCTCGATGGTAACGCCTTGGCTGAAGCCGCTCTGGCTTTGGCGGGCGTAGTTGCCGTGGCTGCCCGCCTGGGTCGAGCCCTGCCGAATGGTAGCCCCGTTGCCGCCCCGGCTTTCCTCGGAGCGTTGGTTCTGGATGGCCGTCTGGTCGTTACCCATCTGGTTCACCGTGGCCGCCTGGTTGATGCCCAGCTGGGTTTGGGTGCTCTGGTTGTTGTTGCCTCTGGCTGAGCCGCCGTTCACGGCCGCATCGTTCTGGCGGGTAGTGGCCGCGTTGCCGCGGCCCGTCTGCGTAACTGTCACCTGGTTGTCGTTGCCGAAGCTGGTGGAGGTTTGGGTATTCTGCTGCGCGCTTGCCGCGCCGCTCACGACCATAGCCGCAAAAAGTAATCCGGTTGGTTTCATAAGTGGGGATAGAAAAAGTGGATGAATATGCGCCTTGCAAGTGGCAATGGGAGGTAATAGAGTCAATGTATTATATAAATAATTATAAAATTAAATAATTAAGTTCCATTTATACGGAGTTAATTAACTATTAAAAATTGGACAACTTGCTGCCTGTCAGTAGTTAAATGGCCTTGCGTTGCGTTGTATCCGGAGGGAAGCCCGCGCGGCACCACGGCGGCTGGCCGGCGACCGGGGCGGAAGAGCCAGCGGGCGGTAGCCGACCGGAACCAGGTGGGAGTAAGGCGCTCCGTCGCCGCGCGAAGGTGTTGCTCTCGTTGCGAAACTGTAATTTCGCTGCTCCAACTGCTGCTCCTTTCATGCCCTCGCAAACCACCCCCGTCATCGAAACTGAATTTAGCACCGACCTCAATGCCACCCAGCCCAGCCGCGCCACGCTGCTGCGGGTGTATGAGCTGATGCGTACCGGCGACGAGCTGGCCCGCCTCTACGAAGAAAACAAGGCCGTGACGGCCAAGTACGTGCACGCCACGGCCCGGGGCCACGAGGCCATTCAGCTGGCCGCCGCCTGCTTTCTGGGCCCCCACGACTACGTGACGCCCTACTACCGCGACGACGCCATGCTGCTGGGCCTGGGCCTGGAACCCTACGAGCTGATGCTGCAGCTCATGGCCAAGCGCGACGACCCGTTTTCGGGCGGCCGCACCTACTACTCACACCCCTCGCTGCGCCGGGCCGGTTTCCCGACCATTCCGCACAACAGCTCGGCCACCGGCATGCAGGCCATTCCGGCTACCGGCATGGCCCACGGCATCAAGTACCTGGAAAGCCAGGGCCTGCACCCGGTAACGGCCGACCCGCGCGACTTCCACGAAAGCGGCGCTCCTGTTCCCGGCTTGTATAGCCTGCTGCCCGCCGAGGCCCGGCCGGGTGGCCCGGTGGTGGTGTGCTCCATCGGGGATGGGGCTATGACCGAGGGCGAAGTAGCCGAGGCCCTGCAAATGGCCGTGCTGCACCAGCTGCCCATTATTTATTTGGTGCAGGACAACGACTGGGGCATTTCGGCCACCGGCCGGGAGATGCGCGCCATGGATGCCTACGAGTTTGCCGCCGGCTTCAAGGGGCTGCAGCGCCTGCGCGTGAATGGGGCCGACTTCCCCGATTCCTACGCCGGCCTGGCCACGGCTTTCGACTACGTGCGGCGCACCCGGGGGCCGATTCTGGTGCACGCCAAGTGCCCGCTGCTGGGCCACCACACCAGCGGCGTGCGGCGCGAGTGGTACCGCGGCGACAACCTGGCCAAGCACACCACCAACGACCCGCTGCCCCGCCTGCACGAGCAGCTGCTGGCGCTGGGCGTCGAGGAGCAGGAGCTGGAAGCCCTGGGCGAGCAGGCCCGCACCCGCGTGCTGACCGACTACCAGCGCGCCCTGGCCGCCCCCAATCCGGACCCCGCCACCTTCGCCGACCACGAGTTTGCCGCCTCGGCCGTAACCGAGGAAGCCGGGGAGCGGAGCCCCGCCGGGGCCGACAAAGCCCTGATGGTGGATGCCGCCCTGCACGCCGTCGATGATATTCTCAGCGAGTTTCCCGAGGCCCTGTTCTACGGGCAGGATGTGGGCGGGGAGCTGGGCGGCGTGTTCCGCGAAGCGGCGCTGCTGGCCAAGAAGTACGGCGACGCCCGCGTGTTCAACACCCCGATTCAGGAAGCCTACATCATGGGCTCCACGGCCGGCATGAGTGCGGTGGGGGCCAAGGCCATGGTCGAAATTCAGTTTGCCGACTACATCTGGCCCGGCCTCAACCAGCTGGTGGAAGAGCTCAGCAAGTCGTGCTACCTCTCCAACGGCAAGTTTCCGGTGCAGGCCCTGGTGCGGGTGCCCATCGGGGCCTACGGCGGCGGCGGGCCCTACCACTCGGGCTCCATCGAAAGCACGCTGCTCACGATTCGGGGCATTAAAGTAGTGTACCCCAGCAACGCGGCCGACATGAAGGGCCTGCTGCGCGCGGCCTTCCTCGACCCCAACCCGGTGGTGCTGCTTGAGCACAAAGGCCTGTATTGGAGCAAAGTACCGGGCACGGAGGACGCCAAAACCGTGGAGCCGGCCGCCGGCTACGTCATTCCGCTGGGCCAGGCAGCCATTGCCCAGCCGGCCGACGCCGAGCAGCTGCGCCTGGGCAACACCTGCGTGGTCGTTACCTACGGCATGGGCGTGCACTGGGCCAAAACGGCCAGCCGGCAGTTTGCCGGGCAGGTCGAAATCCTGGACCTGCGCACCCTCAACCCCCTGGACTTCGACGCGGTGCAGGCCGCCGTGCGCCGCCATGGCAAAGCCCTGGTGCTTACCGAAGAGCCCCTGATGAACTCCTTCGCCGAGTCATTGGCCGGCCGGATTCAGCGCACCTGCTTCCAGCAGCTCGACGCGCCCGTGTTTACGCTGGGCGCCGCCAACCTGCCCGCCATTGCTCTGAACGTGGAGCTGGAAAAGCAAATGCTACCCAGCGCCGAGAAAGTCGCCGCCGCCCTGGCCGAGCTGCTGGAATACTAGGGGAATGTGCTCAGGTGCTAATGTGAGGAATGTGCTGAGTGTGGAGGAATACTAGGGGAATGTGCTCAGGTGCTAATGTGAGGAATGTGCTGAATGTGGAGGAATGTGTCATTGCGAGGTGTAAGCCATTCCGCGCATCAAGCGGCGTCAGTTCGTCCTCTGAAAGGTGCTGAGCCTTCTAACGTGAAAAGCCCCTTACTACCGCGTGGAGTAAGGGGCTTTTCACATTAAAAGGTCATTGGTCACTAGCAGAGGACGCATTGCTTCGTGCCTCGCAATGACACCCTTTTCTCATTTCTCACATTTCCCCACATTAGCACCTGAGCACATTAACAATTAGCACATTAGAAAGGATAGCCGATGCCCAGGTTGAAGGCGGTTTGGTTGGGTGATTTGCCCAGGCGGAAGTTGGGCAGCACGTACTTGTTGCCCGGGGCGGTGGGGTCGTAGACTTTCGTGGCCACGTCGAGGCGCAGAATCAGGAAGGTGAAGTCGAAGCGGATGCCGATGCCGGAGCCCACGGCAAACTGGCGGTAGAACCGGTTGAGCCGGAACACGGCCTCCTGGCGCTTGGCGTCCTGTTCCTGCAGGGTCCAGACGTTGCCAAAATCAGTGAACAGCGCCCCGTTGATGAAGCTGTAAATTGGGAAGCGGTACTCCAGGTTGCCCTCGATGAGCACCTCGCCGGGCTGTTCCAGGTCGTAGTCGCGCACGGGCAGGCCGGTTTCTTCGTCGATGCGGTTCGAGCCGTCGTCGTTGAGCTTGTAGGTGGTGTAGGAGCCCGTGCCCAGCCGGCGCGGCCGCCAGGCCCGCACGCTGGAGCTACCCCCGGCGAAGAAATACTTGTCGTAGGGAATCGTGTACTGGCCGTCGGTTTTGGTCAGGGCGTGGGCCACGCCGGTGTTGAGGCGGTACACGAAGTACGATTTGGGCCCCAGCTTGTGGTAGCGGCGGTAGTCGGCGCTGAGCTTGGCGAAGTCGTACACCGTCAGGTTGGTGCTGTTCTGGTAGAGCGAGCGGGTCAGGCCCCCGACCTCGGCAAACAGGCGCAGGTAGCGCGCGTCGCGGGTCTGGGTGAAGTCGTTGGAGTTGTAGAGCGAGGTGGCGTTGATGCTGGGAATAAACAGGCTGGTAAAGCTGCGGAACAGCGGGGAGCCCTGCGTCACCCGCAGCGTTTCCAGGTCCTTCCTGAACTGGTCGTCGATGGTCGGCGTGTAAATCACGCTCAGGTCGAAGGGCGTCAGCACGTACTGGTGGAACACCGAGCGCTGCCAGATGTAGTCGTAGGTGGCTTCCAGGTTGGTGCGCGTGTACTCGGGCCGCCGCACGTAGGTGTAGCTGCTGCTGATGCGCGTTTTGGGGTTGTAGCGCGTCAGGAAGCGGTTCATGTTCCAGGGCACCAGGAACTGCGGGAGCACCAGGTTGGCGTTGGCCCCGAGCTGGGTGGTGAGCACGCTGCGGTCTTCGGTGCGGCTGAGCTGCCCTTCGAAGCCCGAGCGCAGGCCTAGCTCCAGCACCTCGGCGCCCCCGAAGATGTTGCGCACCTTCAGCCGGAAGTTGATGAACGGCCCCGGCAGGCCGGCCACGTAGGTGCCCCCGAATTCGGTGGTTTCCTGGTATTTCTTGGTGGGCGAGGCATTCACGGTGGCAATCAGCTGCCCCCGGTTGCTGATACTGTCGCCGTTCACGGGCCGGATTTTGTTGTAGCTCACCGTGTTGAACCGGAACATGTCCAGGTCGCTGAGCTGGCGCTGAGTCTGCAGGGTGTTTTGCAGGCTGTACCGCTCGCCGGGCCGCACGGAAAGCTTGCGGTCCAGCACGCGGGTGCTGAAGCGGTGCTGGTAGGCCAAATAATACACCGAGTCGCGCACCAGCGTGTCGCGCTTCACGCCGAAGCGCGTGGTACCGGCATCGGTGATAAAGCGCACCCGCTTGATATGGTACACCTGGTGCTGCTCGCCGGGGCCGGGGTCGGCAATGATGGTGCGCAGCCGCACGGTGGTGGGGGCAAAGCTGGTATCGGCCTCCAGGGTGATGTACTGCTGGCGGAAGTCGTAGTAGCCCGCGTTTTTGAGCAGGGTTTCCAGACGGCTGCGCTCCTGGCCGATGACGTTTTCGTTGTAGCGCTCATTCACCCGCAGCAGCGAGGCCGGCTGCCCGGCCAGCACCACCCGGGCCACGGCCGAGTCGGCAATGTCGTAGTCGAGCTGGGTGTAGTGAAACGGCTGGTTTTCGCGGATGCGGTAGGTCACCGTCACGCGGCGGTTGTGCACCGTGTCGGGCCGGGCAAAGAGGTGGGCCAGGGAAAAGCGCCGGTCCACGACGGTATCGGTGGCCGACACCTGGCTGCGGAAGAAGCCCTCCGACTTCAGGAAAATGGCAATCTGCTCCACGGTTTTGGCCGTGAGCGTGGAGTCGTAAATCACCGGCGGCTCGCCCAGGCGCATGATGGCGTTGCCCTTGTCGAGGGCCAGCTGCAGGCGGCGGGTGCGCTTTTCGCGGCGCACCAGCAGCTTGCCCACCTTCACCGAGTCGGGGCGGGCGGCCTGGGTGCGCTCGTCAAACTCCTGGCGGATGCGCTGGAGCTTGGCCTGGAGGCGTTCCTTGTTGTAAAAGCGGTTTCCGAGCTGGTAGATTGTTAGCTTTGGCAGCGGAAAGCGGCTGTTGGGCTTTTGCTGGTACAGGGCCGCAATCCGCTCGGCGTCGGCTTCCTGCACGCCTTCCAGCCGGATGCGGCTGAGCAGCTTCTGCTTAGGCCCCAGCAGCCGCAGCGGCGAACAGCCGGCCGCGAGCAGCAGGGCGCCGGCCAGCGCCGCGCGGGTGAGTAATCTTTCAGTATGCCGCCCTGGGCGGAAAGTAAACAGCGAATATGGTTTCAAAAGCAGTAGCGAAATACGTGCACGCGCTGCACCTGAAGAAATACCGGCTCCGCCACGGCGCCTTTCTGGTGGAAGGCGGCAAAAGTGTGGGGGAGCTGCTAGGTTCCGGGCTTCTAACGGAGCGGGTGTTCCTCACGGCTGAGTATGCCGCAAAAATCCCGCCGCTGCCCGCGAAGGTACCGGTTGAAATCGTGACGGAGGAAGAATTAACCAAACTTGGCACGCTGGCCAACAACACCACGGCCCTGGCCATTGCCCGCCTGCCCGACGAAACACCCTTGCAGCCCGAGCCCGGCCGCCTGCTGCTGGCCCTGGATGAAGTGCGCGACCCGGGCAACCTGGGCACCCTCATTCGCCTGGCCGACTGGTACGGCCTGCACGGGGTGGTGTGCTCCGAAACCTGCGCCGACCCCTGGGCCCCCAAAACCATTGCCGCCACCATGGGTTCGTTTACCCGCGTGCGGGTGTGGCAGCGCGAGCTGCCCGAGTGGCTCGACTCGCTGCCCGCCGCGCTGTCCCGCTACGGCGCCCACCTGGAAGGCGACAACGTGCACCGCCTCCATCTGCGCCCCGCCGGCGTGCTGATTATGGGCAGCGAGTCGCACGGGCCGCGCCCCGAGGTGCTGGCCCGCCTCACCCAGCGCCTCTACATTCCCGGCGCCGGCGGGGCCGAAAGCCTGAACGTGGCCGTGTCAGCCGCCATCCTGCTCGACAATTTCCACCGGGAGCTGTAGGGGTAATGTGCTGAGGTGGGGAATGTGCTCAGGTGCTAATGCTCCCCTCCCAAACGTAGCGCGAAAGGGAAGGGCCTGGCTTAAACTAACCTGCCGTAGCTATTGCCGATCAGCAAAAGTCCTTTACCATGAGCGTGGTAAAGGACTTTTTTACGTTGAATCACCCTTAGCTCTTTGTTAAAAGTTGGGTAGGTGCCTTTGACCAGGAGCTACTTATTCCACCACCAGGCGCAGGGCCTGGCTGCCTGCGCGCACCACGTACACGCCCGTGGCCCGGCCCGGCGGCAGCAGCAGCAGCGCCGTGCCGCCGGCATCGGCCGTGGCGGCCAACACCTGCCGGCCCAGGGCATCGAACACCATAACCGCCGTGCCGGGTTGCGCGCCCGTGAGGGTGGTGGCCTGGGTGGTCGGGTTGGGAAAGAGGGCCAGCCCGGCCTGGCCGCGCACGGCCACCGTGCGCACGGGCGAGTAGCTAAAGGTGCCGTCCAGGTCTACCTGACGCAGACGGTAGTAAACCGGGTTGGCCGCGTAGCGGGCAATGACCGGGTCCACGAGCTGGTACTGGTGGGGCTGGGTGCTGCTGCCGTAGCCGGGCACCTGCCCGATGCGGCGGAACGTGCGCCCGTCGGGGCTGGCTTCCACCTCAAACCGGTCGTTGTTCTTCTCGGAAGCCGTGGCCCAGCGCAGCAGCGCGTCGGCACCCTGGGTTTCGGCCGTGAAGCGCGTCAGCTCGACGGGCAGCGGGGCGGCGGCGCTGCTCACGGTGAGGCGGCCCAGCGCGGCGGTGGCAAACGAGAAGCTGCGGCTGGTGGCCGTGCCGGTGGCATTCTGCGCGCTGCCCACGGCGGCCCAGGCCGTCACCGGCACCGGGCTGCGCCAGGCCTGGGCGGGAGCAAAGCTGGTCAGGCCGTTGTCGTCGTCGGCGGGCCAGCTCAGGGTCACGGGCACGGCGGCGGCGGGGGCGGTGGTGGTTTCCACGGTCCAGATCCGGTCGATGCTCTGGCTGGCCGCGTTGGGCAGGGCCGTGCGGCTCACGTTGTCGAGCAGCAGGCCGGCGGCGCGG
The DNA here is from genome assembly GCF_004765605.1 of Hymenobacter aquaticus. Taxonomy (NCBI): domain Bacteria; kingdom Pseudomonadati; phylum Bacteroidota; class Cytophagia; order Cytophagales; family Hymenobacteraceae; genus Hymenobacter; species Hymenobacter aquaticus. The sequence continues at coordinate 876,166 of NZ_SRLC01000001.1, forward strand.
GTAGCCGTCACCTGGCCCAGGCTGGTGAGGTCCAGCGTCAGGCCGTGGCCGAAGTCGAGCACCCCGCTGCCGGCGGCCCGCACGATGCGCAGGTTGCCCTGCACGTACTGGCCGGGGCCCTCCCCGCTGAGGGTGGCCCCGTCGGGCAGGGTGAGCGTGGCGGCGGGGTCGGTGCGCAGCAGGCCGCTTTGCAGGGTCAGGGCCGTGCCCACGGTCAGGTCGGTGGGCACCGTGAGGGTGCGCTGGCCGCTGGCCCCGGTGTTGTTTACCACGAGGGTAGCCACGGTGGCCGCGCCGGGCGTGAAGGTCTGGTTGGTGGTGCCCGCGAAGAGCAGCGTGCCGCCCGAGGCGAGCGTGCCCGCGTTGGTCAGGTCGCCGGTGAGCTGCAGGGTGCCCGCGTTGGTGAGGCTGCTCCCGGCGTTGTTCTGCACCGTGCCGGCCACGTAGAAGGTAGTTCCGGCGCCCACCGTGAGCGTGGCCCCGGCGTTGGTGAGAGTGGCTTGGGCCAGGCCCGGCAGAGCGGGCAGCAGCAGGGCGAGAGTAAAGCGAAGTTTCATACGCCGGAAGGTTATACGAGATAGAGAGGGTGATTCGGCCCGGTGAATCAACAGGCTGACGTGGGGCCGGCCCGCCTCCGGCTGCCGCCGCCGGGCCTCGAAGGTTTTCAGGGCGGCAGTAGCCGTGGCGGCCTGGGCGTCGGCGGAGGCCGGGAAGGGGATGGGGCGGCTAAAACACCTGGAGCAGGGTCATAGCCCCCACCACCGCAACCCCGGCCCCGTTGGAGTTCTGGGCATGTAGCGAGACGACATCGCCGGCGGCGAGGGTGTAGTACAGCTCCTGGGTGATGTTCAGGTCGGCCTGCGAAGCGTACGAGCTGTGACTGACCCCGACGTAGTTGCCGTTTATCTTGAGGCGGGCGTACCCTTGCCCATTGCCGGACAGGTACATGCCCACGCTGTAGTAGATTTTGTAGACGCCGGGCGTGACGATGGTGACTTCGCTGGTGCCGGCATTGAACGAGAGGCCGGATACCTCGGGGCCAGTGACGAGGTTTATTCTGACCAAGCCATCCCCGAGCCGCACGGTCTGCTGAGATGCGGCCGAAAAAGTGCCGTACGCCGGTTTTACGCGCGCGCCCAGCAGCTGCCACAGCGGCGTGGTAGGGGTGCCGTTGTTACAATACAGGCCGGCGGTGCCGTCGGTCTGGTACACCACCAGGCCCGTGGCCGGGCTGCCGATGGCGGTGCGCTGGGTCTGGGTCAGGCGCGGGGGCAGCAGGCCCTTGCTGGTGCTGCTCACGTCGAGCGCGGCCGAGGCATTGGGCGGGCTGGTGCCGATGCCCACGCTGCCGCCCACCGTGGCGTTACCGCTGATGCTGGCGTTGCCGGCCACCTCCAGCTTCTGGCCGGGGATGCTGGTGCCAATGCCCACGTTGCCGTCGGCCCGCACCGTGAAGGTAGGCGTGAAGCTGCCCGTCGGGATGCCGCCCTCGCTGCTGGTACCGTCCATGCGGCCCACCACAAACTTGTCGTTGGCGTCGGCCCCGTCGCCTACCACCACGCGCAGCTCGCTCTGGTCGCTGGCCGGGTTCACGCGGTAGAGGCCCACCGGGTCGGTGTTCACGCCCGGCCCCACCCACTCGATGGCCTGGCCGGTGCCCGTGGCGCTGTTGCCGCCGTTGTCGCCGAGGCGCAGGTTGCCGCGCACGTCCAGCGCCTGGGTGGCGGGCTGGGCCGTGGTGGTGCCGATGCCCACGCGGCCGGCCACGGTGGCGCTGCCGGCGGTGAGCAGGCCGCCCACCGTGCCGGTGCCCGCCACCTGGAAGCTGGCGGCCTGCGCCGTGGCTGCCTGGTTCTGGATGAAGCCGGTGCCGGCCCCGGCGGGCGTGAGGTAGTCGGTGCCGGCGGTGGCGGCGCTCACCAGGCCGTTGCCATCGGCCCGCAGCAGGCCGCTCACGGTGCCGGCCCCGCCCTTGGTGGCGGGCACCACGTTGGCGTAGGTGGTGGCCGCGCCGGTGCTGGTGATGTCGCCCGTCAGGTTGGCGGTGCTACCGGCCGCCGTGGTCTGGGTGGTGCCATCGGGAAACCGGAAGCCGCCGCTGCTGCTGTACACCGTGCCGGCCACTTCTAGCTTCTGGGTGGGGCTGCTGGTGCCGATGCCCACGTTGGCATCGTTGCCCAGCACCACGGTGTTGCTGTTGGTCAGGGTCACGAAGGCGCCCAGGGCGGTGGCGTTGGTGATGTCGCGGGCCGCATAGCTGGGGCCGCTGTAGCTGCCCACCACCGTGTTGCCGGTGCCGGCTTCGCTACGCTCGCCGCTCATGTAGCCCAGAAACAGGTTGTAGTTGCCCGTGGTATTGCGGGACCCGCTCCCGTTGCCCAGAAACAGGTTGTAGTTGCCCGTGGTATTGGCGCCGCCGCTTATATACCCCACAAACACGTTCTCTTTGCCCGTGGTATTGGAGCCGCCGCTCTCGTTGCCGATAAAGTGGTTGTTGTAGCCCGTGGTGTTGCTGTAGCCGCTCAGGTAGCCAGCGAAATGGTTGTTGAAGCCCGTCGTGTTGGCCTCCCCGCTGCGGAAGCCCACAAACTGGTTGCTGCCGCCGGTGGTGTTGGCGTAGCCGCTCCGGTAGCCCACAAACAGATTCTCCTGGCCGCTGGTGTTGCTGTAGCCGCTGCGGTAGCCGCTGAACTGGTTGAAGCGGCCGGTGGTGGCCTGCCCGGCCTGGAAGCCCAGCAGCACGTTGTTGCCGACCGTGTTCTGGCCCAGGTTCAGCCCCCCATCGGCCCGCACGCCTACCCCAATGCCGCTGATGCTGGCCCCCGTGCCGGTCAGGGCCTGGTCCTGCAGGTTCAGGGGCTGGGTGGCGGTGTGGTTGCCCAGGTTGTCGCCGCTGCCGCTGCCGGCCGTGGCCAGCTGCTGCCAGCTGGGGGCGGCGGCCGTGCCGGCATTATAATAGAAGCCGGCCGGCGCACCGGTCTGGTACACAAGTAGGCCGGGGGCCGGACTGGCAATGCCGGCGGCGGCCACCACGCGGGGCAGCAGCAGACCCTTGCTGGAACTCACGATATCGAGGGCGGCCGAGGCATCGGGGGCGGTGGTGCCGATGCCGACGGAGCCCGTCTGATTCTGGGCGTGGGCAAGGCGGGGGGCGGCCAGCAGCGTGAGGGCAGCCAGGGACGTGAGGAGGTAGCGGTGGCGCATCGGGTACAGGGGAAAGCGAAGTGGGGAAGGCTACCGGCGGGCCGGGGCCGGGCCGGTAGCGGTGGGCTGCTCGCCGAGCAGGCGGGCCATCTGGGCTTGCAGGGTGAGCAGGCTGGCGTGGTCGGCGGCGCTGCCGGTTTGCAGGGCGGCGTTCTGGGCCTTCAGGGCCTCAATCTGCTGCTGCTGCTCCTTGAGGGCTTCCACCAGCACGGGCGTCAGGCGGGAGTAGTCCACGCTCTTGTAGCCGTCGGCGTCGGTGGTTACCATCTCGGGGTAGTAGGGCTCAATTTCCTGGGCAATGAAGCCCAGCTGCCGGCGGGCCTCAAACTGCTTCTCCGGGAAGGCGGCCTGCTTCCAGTAATAGGTCACCCCGCGCAGCTTCAGCACTGAGGCCAGCGCGCCCTGCACCGGCACCACGTCGCGCTTGTAGCGGCCGTCGGAGGCGCAGTTGAGGCCGCCCGAGGCGCAGATGTTGCCGATGACCGTCAGCTTCTGGCCGGGGTTGTCGGTGCCGATGCCCAGGTTGCCGTTGCTGTCGAAGCGGGCCCACTCGGTGACGGTGTTGGGGCCGCTGCTCACGTTGTTGGACTGCCCGAAGCGGATGCCGCCCAGCCCGCCGCCCTGCTGGTTGAGCAGCCAGGTTTCGCCCTGGTTGCCGCTGCGGTTCCACTGCAGGTAGGCGCCCTGGTTGCTGATGCGGCCGCTGCCGCGGGCCAGGATGCCGCCGTTCACGTCCAGGGCCTGGGTGGCGCTGGTGGTGCCCACGGCCAGGGTGCCACCCACCGTGGCGCTGCCGCCCACGGTGCTGCTGCCGGTCACAGTGCTGCTGCCGTTCACGTTGCTGTTGCCGGTCACGTTGCTGTTGCCGCCCACGGTACTGGTGCCCGTCACGAACGAGCTGCCCTGCACTTCGAGCTTCGTCCCCGGGCTGAAGGTCCCGATGCCGACATTGCCCGTACCGTCCTGCAAAAACAGCGACTGCACCCCGGGCCCGCCCACGCTCAAGCCCCCGCTGGTCAGCCGGAAATCGAACTTTGCAGCGCCGGTGACATCGTAAAAGCGCTGAATCTGGGAACCATAGGGCGTTTGCTGTATCACCAGGGGAATGCTACCGAGAGCTTCGTTGACGGCCGGGCTCACGCCGATGCTCAGCCGCTCGCTCACCAGCATGCCACCATTCACCCGGGCAAAGCCTTCCACGTCAAGCGGATAGTCGGGAGCCCGGCCCAGGCCCACCCGGCCGGAGTTGTCTATCTCGATACCCCGGTAGGGCGCGTTGCCGTTGATGAGGCGGAAGCCGTTCAGGTTCAGGGGTTGGGTGAGGGTGTGGCTGCCCAGGTTGTCGGCCGAGCTGGGCACGGTCACCGAGCCCCCGTTGGTCAGGCTGATGGTGCTGCCGCTGATGCCCAGCTGCTGGTTGTCGGGCAGCGTCACCGAGTTGCCGTTCGTGATGCTCAGACTGCTGCCGCTCAGGCTCAGCTGCTGGTTGTCGGGCAGGGTCACGGTATTGCCGTTCGTGATGCTCAGGCTGCTGCCGCTCAGGCTCAGGGTGGGCGTAACGCGGGCATCCACGTAGGTTTTCACCGCCTTCTGGGTGGGCACGGCCGAGTCGGCATTGTCGGTCAGGGCGCCGTCAGTCGAGAAGCTGCTCACGGCCGCGCTGCTGCCCAGCTGCAGGGCGCCCTGTTCGATGCGGAACACCACGGTGGGGGGCGGCGGCGAGCCGGCTATCAGCTTCCACTCCAGCACGTGCACGGCGCTTGTGCCCGAGCGGGGACGGGATATCAGCAGGCGGTAGTAGCGGTAGAGCGCGGGCTGGTCGATGGGGTAGCTGTTGTATTGATTGCCGGGCTGATTGGTGCTGACCGTGTGCAGGGTAGTCCAGGAGCTGGCATCGTAGCTGCCCTGCATCTCCCAGGCCCCGGCCGCGGTCGAAGACGTGGACAGCAGCACCTGGTACTCGCTGACCACCACGGGGGTGGCACTCACATCCAGCTGCACCCACTGGGGGAACGGCCGGTCGGGGTCAGAAGTCCACCGGCTGGTGGGGCTGTCGTCGTTCACATTGGTTGGCGCGTCGGCCCCCGAAAACGTCGAGGAGGCCGTGGCCGTGGCCGTCAGCGCGATGTTATTGCTCGGGGCGATGCCCAGCAGGTGGAGCCGCGTCGTCGGGTTGGTGGTGCCCAGGCCCACGTTGCCGGTACGGTCTTGCACGAAGATGCGGCCGCTGGCCACGTTGCTCTCGCTCAGGTTCAGGCCGCCGTTGGTCAGGCTCCAGTTATACTTATCCTGCCCCCCGAACGTGGCCAGGCCCAGCCCTGCCCCGTTGATGTCGGTCTTCACCGTGAGTGGGTGGGCCGGCGTGGCCGTACCGATGCCCACCCGGCCGGCGCTGCTCACGCGCAGGCCGTTGGCGCTGCCGGGGGCATTGCTGAGCCAATTGCCGTTCAGGCCCAGGTTGGTGGTGGCCGTGTGGTTGCCCAGGTTGTCGGCGCCCAGGCGCACCCAGGTGCTGCCGTCGAAGGCGTAGAGGCCGGGGGTGTTGTCGGTCTGGTAAATGACCAGGCCGGCCACGGGCGGGGCCGTGGGGCTGGCCGTGAGGGCCGTGCGCTGGGCCAGCGTCAGGCGGGGCAGTAGCAGCCCCTGGCTGGTGCTGCTGATGTCGAGGGCCGCCGCCGCGTTGGGCGTGGTGGTGCCGATGCCGACCGAGCCGGGGCTGGTCTGGGCCAGGGCGAGACGGGGCGAGGCGGCCAGCAGCAGGGCGGCGGCCAGGGAAGGAAGCAGGTAGCGGTGTTGCATAGGAGAGTAAGCAGAGAGCTGGCGGCAGGAACCCGTCCCGCCGTGCGGCGGCACCGGCCCCGAGGGCTTACCTCAGGAGCCGGCGCGCCGCCCGCCCGGGGCCGAGCGGTGGCCGAAGGGGTTCGGGGTGCCGGGGTGGTGGCCGACCAGCCCCGGCGGCAGCAAACCTAGCCCCGTTTCCGCCCGCCTTCCCAAAATAGGGTGTAGACAAAGTGTAGACGTATTTGCTAACTCATTCATAATCATTGTGTATTATTCTGGTCGCTGGCTGGCCTCCACCGTCGGCTGCGGGCCAGCCGGGGCTTGGCGACTACTCGGGCCCGTTGTGCCTTTGGTACTCCCTGCATCGCCGCTACCCCCGGCTGCGCAGCCCCGGCACCCACCCCGGCTACCTCATCCCGCACGGGATAAACCAACATCGGCCCCACCCGATGATTCGGATGGGGCCGGTGGTCGGCCAAGCTAGGCGTTGACGGGGTGGGCTACCACTGCCCGGCCGCAAACTCGCGGGTGGTGAAATCCTGTACCACCTCCTCTTGGGCGGGCTCGGCGGCCGGGGCCTGTAGCACGAGGGCCGGGCGAGTGGGCTCGGCCAGCTGGGACCCGGCCGGAATGGCTCCCGTCCAGTCGTACGTCCAGCTGTACTCCCAGTGGAAGCAGAGCCCGCCGCCGCCGTAGGAAAGGCCAGTGAGGCGGGGGCTCAGCGCGTCGTCCACGCTGGCCATGAAATCGTAGGTATGGTCGCTGGTGCTGGGCTCGCCCGTGGTGAATAGCTGGCCCAGGTTGGTTTCGAAGGTAAGCCCGACGATGTAGGGGCCGCGCTCCAGGCCGTAGGCGCTGGTGATGTATTCGCCCGGGGCCAGCGTCAGGGTTTTCATGTTGTGGGTCTCATTGCCCGAGGCGCGTTTGCGGCCGTCGGCGTAGTGCACCACCAGCCCCGAGACGATGTCGCCAATCTGGCCCATGCTGAGGCTAGTGATGGTGCCGGTTACCAGCTCAAACGGCGTCTCGTTCTGCCGGAGTGGAAACGGTCCTACCACCCGCTGGTCAATGTCCTGCGCGGGGCGCTCGGTGACGTCCGGGTTCAGGAAGCGCCACAGCCGGACCGGGGCCAGCAGGGCATCCATCTCGGCCTCAAACTGCGCCCTGACCTGGTCGCGCCGGGCCGCCGCCGCCTGGTTGGCCCGGGCTATGCCCTCGGCCGTGAAGTCCGACAATATCCGCATCCAGCCGCCGCGCTCGTCCACCACCATGGTCATGACGGTACCAATCCTCTCCAGCCGCCACTGCAGGGCGTTGGCGCGGGCGGCCATCAGGGCTTTCGAATACTGGGCGATGTTGGCCTGCAGTACCTTCTTGTAGACGGCCTTGCCCTTGGCGTGCTCCGCGGCAGTCTTGTCGGGATGCATCTCGGCGTAGTCCCGCATCATCTGCGCGTTGGCGCCCAGCACCAGCGTGCCCCAGGCCCCCAGGTGCGACAGGATGCGGTGGCTGTCCTGGTAGTCCAGGGTGAGAAATGCCTGCTCGATAGCCGTGGCCCCGGCCGTCACGGCTACCAGGTGGTTCCACCGGTCGGTGGGCGGCAGGTCCGGGTCGTTAGCCAGGCGCAGGTTTTTGATGAGGCCGACCAGGTAGCTTTCCAGCTGTAGCAGGCGCACGTGCTGCAGCATCTCCGTCATGCGCACGTCCACGTAGTCTTTCATCTGCTGCCAGAAACGCTGGTCATGGTCGCTGGGCCAGATCAGGCCGATGAGGGCGGACACGCCGCCGCCCACCTTCGGGATAACGCCGGCCAGCCCCAGCACCAGCATCCGCCCGTAGTTGGTGTAGCCCCGGAAGGAGGTGGTGTTGACCGACAGCCCGGTTCTGGGCACGGCCACGAGTCGGAACAGCTGGTTGTCGGTGGGCGTGAGGCCGTGCTGCACCAGCCGGGCGCCGACGGCCGTCGTATTGCCATACACGTCCCAGAACTTGCCCGAGTGCAGGCAGCGGATGCGGTAATCGTCGTCGCCGGCCGGTATCAGCTGGAAGCGCTGGTGCCCGGCCCCGGCGTTCCAGATGGCCTGCACGATGGGCGTACCGTCTTCCCGGCCCCGGCCGTCGCGCGAGGCCTTGGGCTCCAGATACAGGTCGCGGTGGCCGGGCTTGATGTAGAACGTGTAGTTGGGCGCCCCATCGAGGCGGAAGTGCTGCTGGGGCTGCGCGCTGTCCGGGCTCCAGGTTTGCTGCACCATTTCGGCGCCGACGTCCCCGGAGTTGCCCTGCACGCCCAGGGGCATGTTGCTGTTCTTGGCGAGGAGAAAGTACTGCGTGTCGCGGGCGGGTCTGAATGCCATGAGTAGAAAGAAGTAAGGGGAGCGAAAGTGGTGCTGCTGCGTAGACCGGGGCGAGGGGCCGGCATCAGGCCGGGAAATCCTGCTCAGGACGACGCAATACTCCAGATTAGCAGGCCCAACTTCCTAAAAAGGAGCATAGACAAAGTGTAGACAACTCACGTGAGTTGCTGGCTCTCAGACGCTTGTTTTCTGATGTCGTGCGGTTGCCCGGCGCAACGGCCCGGGCCCGCTATTCTGCCGGCGGCGGTCCGGCCTCGGGGGGCGGCAGTGCGCCGGCGGCGGCAATCTTCTTGAAGAGGCGGGTTTTGGCCCGGCGCACGCTGGCCGGGTCAATGTTGAGCAGGGCCGCAATTTCCTTGGTGGCCAGGTTAATGTGGAAGTAGCTGGCCAGCCGTTGCTCGTGCGGGGTCAGGGCCGGGTACTTCGCCTGCAGCTCCTCGAAGAAGCGCGGATGCACCTGCTCGAAATGCACCTTGAACCGCCCCCAGTCCTCATCGAGGTACGTGTGGCTGTTGAGCACCGCCTGGATGCCGGCCAAGTCTTTCTGCTGGTCGGGCCGCTGCTTGTTCAGCTCCCGGATCTGGCTCTTGAGCTCGGCCAGCAGCGCGTTTTTCTGCTCCACGTAGAGGGCAGTAGAGGCCAGCTCGCGCTGGTTGGCTTCGAGCTGCTGCTGCAACGCATGGTTGGCGGCTTGCTGCTGGCGGTGGTCGGCGCTGAGCTGCTGCTGGTCGGCGCGCAGGGCGGCCTGAATGTGGCTGTTCTGCAGTACGATTTCGCGGTGGCGCAGCTGCTGCTGCCGGATATCGAGGGCCAGGGCCGCGGCGTCGCGCTCGGTGGCCAGTAGCGCCCGTTGCAGGTACTGCAGGTGAATGTTCAGGGCCAGGGAGAAGCTCAAGGCGTGGGCAACGAGGGCCAGGTGGGGCAGCGCATTTCCGTCGTTATCGACGGTGACAGCCACGTGGTAGCCGGCGGCCAGCAGCACGCCGAGCAGGGGCAGTACGTTGGCCAGCAGGTAGGGGCGGGCCAGCGGTAGTTGCCGCCGGTCGGCGGTTACTGCGGTGGCCAGCAGCAACCCCAGCAGGCCCAGCACCAGCAGGTTGTCGAGCAGCAGCGAGTACTGGTCGAGGTAAAAGCCGCTTAGGTTCACGACCCCTACCGCCAACGTAAAGAGGCCGTAGCCGACCAGCCCGCAGCGCAGGGCGACATCGAGGCGGGGTAGGCGGGCGCGGGTGCCCAGGTAGGTGCGCGTGAGCTGCACCAGGCCCAGCAGCAGCAGGCCCACGCTCAGATGCATCAGCGCGCTGTTGAGGGTGTAGGCATAGCTGCGGCCGGAGGAGAGCACCAGCTGGCTAAACGTCGGGCCCGGCCACCACTGCTTGAATATGCCCCGATAGGCCGTCAGGTAGAGCACGCCTCCCAGCTGGCCGCAGAGGTACCAGGCGGTGGGGCGGTCGGGCCGGCGCAGGTAGGCGTGCGCGTTGAGCAGCAGCAGCAGCCCTAGCACGGCCAGCGCCACCAGCCAGGCCACGTAGGAAAACAGGTCAGCTTGCCGGGCCTGGGCCGCCGGTGCCAGCTGCACCCGCAGGCTTATTGCCGGGGGCAAGGAGGCGCGCGCGCCCAACCGCACCAGCACGTAGCAGGTGGTGGTGGCGGCCGCCGGCAGGCGCAGCGGCAGCCCGCCTTTCACCCACTGGCTATCGGTGGCCACGGCCACGCCCGCCCGGCGTGAATGCCAGGTGCGAGTATTCTGGTCGACGAAGTAGAAGGTGTTGTCCAGCGCGGGCAGCACCGTGAGCTGGGCATCCTCGCTGTAGCGGCTGGGGTTGCGCACGGCCAGCCGCAGCCAGAAGCGGCGGGCCTGGGCGGGGCGCAGGGAGTCGGCCGGGGCGAAGGCCAGCGTTGGGTCGTGCAGCACGCGCGGCCAGGCGTAGCCTCGGTCGGGCAGCACCTCCACGCGCCCAACGACCGGACCGCCCTGCGCGGCGCTACGCAGGGTGGCCAGTAGCAGCCATGCCAGCAGCAGGCCGGCGCGCAGCAGCCCCGGGTGAGCGGCCCCGCTACGCACGGGCCGGGCTCGGGTGGGCTGACACCGCGCTACCAACGCGCGGGCTGGTAATCGGGCAGCCGGCAAAGCGCAGTATTCTGTAGAGGGTACGCCGGGAGCCAACCTGGAAGTTATCCATGATTTGGCGGGTAGAATGCTGGCCTGCCTCGTAGGGTTTCCGCACGGCGGGGCCAATTTGCTGGTAGCGCGGTGCCAGCCCGGCGTAGGTACGCGGCACCAGCACGTTGCGTTCCCGACTGAGCTTGTGAGCCTGCACCCCGGCCCCGGTGTCGGTAAAAACCAGCTCACAGCCAGCCTGGCGCAGGGCGTCGAGTTGCAGGTCCAGGACTTGTTCGCTGGTACTGACGCGGGCGTGGCCGAGTTTCATCCAAAAAGGGTGCAAATGGTACCGAAAAGAAGCAAAATGCGAATTTACGGTATCTTGATTGCGGAAGCCAGCTTCGGGGACCGGCTTTTCTCGTACCAGGGTGCCAATTTCGGAAATGGAGCGGGCCATGACAAAAAGGGACGTTTTACACTCTCCTTTTTGTCATGGCCCGCTCTCTGCTCAATGCGGCCCGGCGCCGCGCGTTTGATTCCCCGCCGCGGCCGCTGTGCCCCGGACCAGGCGGGGCACAGCGGCCCGAGTTGCTGCCCACGGTTACCAGCCGTTAGTCCAGAATCGAGATGCCGAAGCTGATGCTCTGGGCCTGGGGGCCGCGGTTGTTTTTGAACAGCTCGTTCATGTTGTACTTCACGAACAGGTCGATGCCCCGCACCCCGATCAGGCCCTGCACCCCGTACTGGAAGTCTTCCAGGTTGAAGCTGCCCCGGTCTTTGTCTTTGCGGGTGTTGCCTTCGTCTTCGTACTTAATCTTGGTGTGGCTGGCCAGGCGGTAGCCGCCGAAGCCCCCCACGCCGATGCGGAACGCGTCGTGCCCGGTTTTGTCCTGGAAGTTGAGCTTGGCCATCAAGGGCAGGTTGATGACGGTGGTGGCCAGCTTGCTTTTTTCCAGGCTCAGCAGCGGGTCCTGCACGATGGTGGTGCGGGAGTCGGGGGCCAGCAGGCGGCGGTTCTTGTCGAACATGTAGTTGTTGAAGGCCAGCTCGGGGCCCAGCACCAGAAACAGCGGGCTGCGGCGGCCACCCACCCGGATATCGTAGTGCCAGTTCAGGCTGACGTAGCGCGAGCCGGTGGGCTTCAGGTCAAACTCCTCTTCGGCCCGGCCCGAGCGGTTGGTCAGCGCGTTCAGGCCCAGGTCGAGGGAGAAGTTGCTGTGCACGGCGCGGTTGGCGTGCTCCTCGCGCTTGGCCCGGCGAGAAGCTTCCCGCAGCGAGTCGCCCCGGTGCGAATGGTCACGCTCGATGTTGATGGACACTTCGTCGTCTTCCTTTTTGTCGCCGTTCTTGGCACCTTCCTTCACCGAGATGCTGAACACCTGCCCAAACTTGTAGTTTTTCAGGGCCACTTTGGTGGCGGGCTCCTCGTTGCGCACCGTTATCCGGATCTGCTCGGGGGCCTGGGTGCCGGGCCGGTCTTTGGCGGGGTAAAACTCCATGGTCACGGGGCTGTTGCCGGCATTTTTGCTGGCCAGCTCGGCCTGGTGAATGTAGCGGTCCAGCAGGGCCATCAGCGAATCGAGACGGTAGGTACGCAGCTCGCGCAGTTGCTCCTTGTTCTTAGTGTAAAGGGTCATGGTGGCCTGGTTGGGCAGTTTCACCACGATGGTATCGTCGTTGGCCGGCTTAGAAGCGGCCTGGGAGCGGGAGGGAGCCGCCAGAACTGTCAGCAGCAGCAGGGCCAACAGGCAGGAAAAACGTTTCATGACGTAGGGAGTTGAAAATCTCAGAGTTGAATGACTTTGGTGGCCGAGTGATTGAACACGTTCACCTGAACGGTGACGGTTTCCGGCAACTCGACTTTGGGCAGCTTCACGCGGCCGTCTTTCACGGCCGTTTTAGCTTTGTGAAACAGGTTTTTGAGGTGCGAATCCGACTCGTAGCGGGGCTGCGCGTCCGCGGCGGCTACGACTACCGGTGCTTCCGTGCCGCGGTGCACTTCCACTTCGATAGCGCCCGTGGGGGCGGGGGAGACGGGGGTAGGCGTTGGGGTGGCGGCCACTTCCGGGGCTGAGCGGTGCTCCGGTTGCACCGAAACAGCGGCGGAAGCAACCTGGGCCACGGCCTGGGCCGGTACCGGCGCCGGGCCAGTGGCTGGGGTTGGTTTGGCGGCAGCCTGCGCGACCAGCCGGTTAACGGTAGCGGCGGGCCGGGAAGCCGGCTGCGACGTCCGGGCGCTGGTGGCTTGCTCTGCGGAAGCCGGAGTCGGAACCGGGGCGGCGGCTACTGCCGATGGGTTGGTCGGGTCTTCTAAGCGGCTAGATGGAAACGCCGGATCGGCGGTTGCCTGCGGGCCGGCAGATTTTTTTGCGGCACTTTTTTCTTCTCCCGTAACGGGGTTCGACTGCGGAGCCGAACCCGTAGTGCTAGCCAGCGTGCCGGCCGCGGGTTCGGTGCCGCTGGGGCGCAGCAGCCAGCCGCCGCCGGCCACGATGAGCAGGGCAATCATGGCCGCGGCGGCGTAGAGCCACATAGCCGGGCGCTTTTTGGCCGGCCGGATTTCTTCCTCCAGCTGGTTCCAGAGGTAGGCCGGCGGGGTGGGCGCGTGGTGCTGCAGCTGGTCGCGAAACAGCTTATCAATATCTTCCGGTTGCATAATATTCTTTCGGTGAGGAGGTGGAAGTGCTCAGGCTGACGGCGGCCAGGCGGCGCTGCAGCATGGCGCGGGCCTTGCTGAGCTGCGATTTGGAAGTGCCCTCGGAAATGCCCAGCAACTCGGCAATTTCGGGGTGGGAATAGCCTTCCAGGGCGTAGAGGTTGAACACGGTGCGGTAGCCGGCCGGCAAATCAGCCAGCAACGCCAGCAGATCGGCCGCGTTCAGGTTGCTTTCGGCCTCGGCGGCCGTGGCCGGCACGTCCGTCACCATGTCGTCGATGGCCAGGTGCAGGGGCTCTTTGCGGCGCAGCTGCCCCAGGGCCTCGTTCACCATAATCCGGCGGATCCAGCCCTCGAAGCTGCCCTCGTGCCGGTACTGATCCAGGGCCCGGAACACTTTGGCAAACCCACCCAGCATGGCTTCCTCCGCGTCTTCGCGGCGGCGCAGATACCGGATGCATACGCCCAGCATCATGCCCGCAAACCGCTCGTAGAGCAGTTTCTGGGCACGGCCACTGCCTTGGCGGCACGCAGCAATGAGGTCGGCGTCAGTCACGGGAAAAGCAGAGTAGAGTCGAACGATAGGAAGGTGTTTGGCGGGGTAGATGCGGCCGGCCGGGGCGGGGTTGCCTGGGAGGAAAAAATAATCAGCGGCTATGTGGTGGAGCCATCCAATCAAGCTTACATGGTGTCACATTTAAAGCCCTTATTTCCTTGTGCGTCTGTGGCAATGAGGTTAATTTTATTTGGAGTAATTGATTTACTGTCAATGATTTTGGTATAAATGTAACGTTGTTGAGAGGCCTTCTAATAGTTTTGATTTTTCCACTAGCATACTTCTTTTTTGATGAAAAAAACCTGTCTCTTTTTCTTGCTTATCGGCCTATGGATCAATGCTGTTCACGCGCAACATCCTCTGCCTGCTGCCCGAGAAGCACGACTGCAAAATGCTCTTCGTAAAGCTGTTACGAGTGTAGGCGTTTGTGGCGGTATGACTACTTCTGGAACCGCTACCATTCCGACGTACACGGAAGCCATGCGAACGGAAGACATTGCTTCCCTGAATTATATCGGCGCTGAGTTTATTGGCCGGGCCTCGAGTTGGTGGGGAGATACAAACTTTAACGATGTTTTTGACCCCACTAACACTGCCTACGAAGGCAGTGATAACGGGCATTTTGCACGAACGTATGCCAATAGTCAACGGCTGTTGGATGGCCATCCGGATAGAATCATTCAGGGAGCAGTGTTTGAAATTGTGAACGAGAATGTTAATAACATGTTGATTCCCAATTGGGTATGGAAAGGTTTTGGTTTGGATCCACCCACAACTCAGCAGAAATTCTGCCTGAGGGATATTGCCTTCGATTCTGCTTTCGATCCTAATGCAGGCGACAACGATCAGCCCTTCCAGGTGCCGGACGTAACGAAGCTGCAGGCGCGTATGTGGCTCTACTACAGGGCCTGCAGCTACATTGCGACCGATATAGAAGCCCTGCACATGGGCCAGTGGAATTTAATTGCAGCCCTTGATTCCGCTGGGCGGAACTCCACCGGAGCCTTGACGGGAAGAGCGAAGTATGCCTACACTAAAGATTTGTTTGACCGCATCAGAGCCTTTGCCGCGAATGGAGTAGCAGCACCCAATGGTTTTGCCCAGTACAATAATCGTCTGGGAGCACGAAAGGGGTACGTGTACCTCGACTGTCACAGCAAGAAAAAAATGCTGTACAATGGCTTGGTTGATCTGTTTGACTTCTACACCTATCCTCTCGGTGCCGAGGAGGTGATGACAATGACTCATCAGGATGCCAACGGTACGCTGCAAGCAGGCTCAAATAGCTTTTACCAGCAACCAGTTCAAGGGGTGCAACTTGTAATGAACGTGTGCAACTCGGGCTACTATGGCCCTTCCGGAAGAACGGACGGAAATGACCGGCTGCTGCTACTTGAACTAGATAATGGCGTGAGTTCCGCCGATGCTCCCAACCTAGCCCCCACGCGCATGTACGGTTGGGACGAAATCGCCTGGTTTACGAATCAGCCCCAAGCTTACCGCGCGGACCTGCTGCGCTATATCTATAGGTGGATGGCGTGTAACACGCCGAATGTGCATTTTCAAATGCCTGCGCGGCGCTCACACTACCGTTTCAATGCGACCCCTGCCAACACAGAACCCCAGCGAATCCTGGAGCTGTGGCGCGGAGACTATGATAATAACGATTCCTACGCGGCCGGTACCTTGTATACAGCGCCTAATACGCCGGCTCAATCCCAGAGCAACATTGCTATTGAGTCTGACGGCTCCATTTTTTGGTCCAGTGGTGGACAAATTCGCTTCGCCAGATGGGGTACGGAGCCAACCAATACGTCTCCCCATTGGATTCATGGTACCATTCCCAGCGTGACGAATGTGGCCGGCGATTTAGTGTTTTGTGAGAAGGGGCTACTCTTCTACCGCTCTACCTCAAACACAATTGACTACTGCCAGTACAATCCTAATAATACATGGACTCATTACTCCACTAGCTCTGCTACAAATGGAGTGACGGCAAACGTAGCCGGAAATCTGGTGGTTGAAGGCTCCGGTCCCATCCAAAATCGGGTGAATGGCCGCACCATTTTTTACCGAAGCACCGATAACAAGCTACAGTACATAAAGCAGAACGTGGCGAACAGGGTGTGGGAACACGTGGACTTGAGCCAATACGCGTCGCCGGTTGATGCGGTGGATGGCGCCATAGCGTGCCCCAATATGGGTACCATATTCTATATCTCAAACAATCGAATCAAAGCCCTGCGTTCATACGAATGGTCTTGGCAGGCGCCCGACAATCAGACGTCGGTCGTGGATGCATACAGTAGCTTGGCGGTAGAAAAAACCGATGATTCAGGAGCTGTTGTCCTCTACTACATTACTACGATGGGCAACGTTTATTACCTCAAGTACAATCATAATTACTCTGCGCCCCGGTGGGGTATTTTTTCGGAGCCCTACGTAACTCAGCAAGCTGGTCAGGCGGTTACGAACTCCCAAGATGCCTGGGGTAGCATTACCGTCGCCGGCAGCAGCTCCATCCTGTATGCTGGCTACAATAGCATCAAAAGTGTGCGCTACTGTAGTGGTGCCGTGAACAACGGCTGGCAGCGCGAAGAGTATAGCCAAGTCCAGAACTGCGCCTGGGGGCTGGTGCGACAACCTGATAACAGCATGTTCTACATCGGCCCCGGAAACAAAATTCATTACCTCACTTGGGAGGCAAATAAATGTACTCAGGCTTTTCCGTCACCCGGCGCCGTGCTGCAAGAAGAGCCTGCTATGGCTGCAGCCTCAAGTATGATCCGGCAAACGGATGTATATCCTAACCCTGTCAACATGGAATTGACTATTTCCCTGGCACAGGTCGTTGCGACCGATGAGTATTGTCAGCTCTATGATGCCTTGGGCAGGAAAGTCGCTGTCAGCAAGCGGCAGGACGATACGCACCAGTGGATTACCACCCGGCACATTCCGGCGGGCTTGTACTATCTGCGGGTCCAGGGCCGGGGCAACGTTGAAACACACAAAGTCCTGGTAGAGCACTAAGCATACTCTATCCATAGAGTAAAGCCTCGGCATCAGCCGGGGCTTTTTTATTTCGGTAATTGAAAAAGCTTCTGAGCGACAGCAGCTGGCCCGGCCTGTAGCCGCCCTATTGCGGTGCCAGCGTTGCTGGCTGCCACAGCGCCAGTTCGGTTTGTAGAGGTAGAGGGCTGGCAAAGGCATGGGCCCGCACGTTGTTCAGCGAGCCGGGCGGGTAGTGCAGTTCCACGTCAAAGCCGCTGTCAGGACTCGGATAAAAATACAGGAAGACACCCCCGGTCGTGCGCCGGCACCAGCTCAGATATGCGCCTCAATATTTAGTTAAGGGCTGTTTCCTGTCAGCAGCCGACGCATTAAATTCAGTTAGGGTCATGCTGCAGCGGTACAAAAAAAGCCCTCCGCTACGAAGGGCTTTTTTTGTACCGCCCACTGTCCAGTCGCATGCCGGGAGTAGCTGAGCTTGGTATTGCTTGCTGAAAAACAGGATAAGTAAATCAATAATTGCCGATGCTGAGCATGACCAGCGTGCAGGCTTCCTCGGTCCGGATGCCGCGCTGCTGGGCCAGGCGCTCCAGCTCCAGGTTCTCGGTGCCGGGGTTGAAGATGATGCGCTTGGGCTGCAGATCGAGGATGTAGTCGTACCAGGCGGGCTGGTTTTGCGGGCCCACGTACAGGGTCACGGTATCAATGTCGCCGGCTTGGGGCCGGTCGGTGTGAATGTCGAGGCCGGCGACCTGGCCTTTACGGATGCCGACGGGCACCACGGGGTGGCCGTGCTGCTTGAGCTGGTGCACGGCGCGGTAGGAATAGCGGGCCGGATTGTCGCTGGCGCCGAGAACAAGGGTCTTTTTCATCTTAATTGATGGTTGTTTGTCTTTGGTTTTTGGCCACAGTCTCAAGCTGGTTGGGCTGAGCTGGGGCAGGCGCTACGAAGGCGTTAGGTCTTAAACGGATTCTGGCGCCAAAAAATCAAAAAACCACCCCTAAAAACGAGAAACCAGGGCCGCCACGGCCTCGGCGCACCGCTCCCCATCCATGGCCGCCGACACGATGCCGCCCGCGTAGCCGGCGCCTTCGCCGCAGGGAAACAGGCCCTGGGTTTCGGGGTGCTGCAAGGTGGCCGGGTCGCGGGGGATGCGCACCGGGGCCGAGGTGCGGCTTTCCACGCCCACAATCTGGGCCGCGTTGGTGGCGTAGCCGGGAATCTTGCGGCCGAAGTTCTCGAAGCCCTGCCGCAGCCGGGCCGCCAGCCCCGGGCCCAGCACCTGGTCCATCGGCACCGACACGAGGCCGGGCTGGTAGGACGTATCCAGCAGTTCGGCGGAAACTTTGCCTTGCAGGAAGTCGCCCAGGCGCTGGGCGGGGGCCAGCTGGGTGTTGCCGGCCAGCTGGCAGGCGCGCTGCTCAATCTGCTGCTGCAAATGCAGGCCGGCCAGGGCGCCGTAGCGCTTCAGGTCCATGTCTTCCAGCTCAATGGCCGTCACGATGCCGGAGTTGGCGTAGCGCGAGTCGCGGCGGCTGGGGCTCATGCCGTTCACCACCACCTCGCCGGGCGCCGTGGCGGCCGGCACGATAAAGCCGCCGGGGCACATGCAAAACGAAAATACGCCCCGCTGCTTGCCCTGCCACTGGGTTTGGTGTACCAGCGAGTAGGATGCTGCCGGCAGCGGGCCCCGGTCGCGGCGGCGGTACTGGGCCTGGTCGATGAGCTCCTGCTGATGCTCGACGCGCACGCCCAGGGCAAATGGCTTGGCCTCGATGCGCACGCCGCGCCGGTGCAGCAGCTCGTAGATATCCCGGGCCGAGTGGCCGGTGGCCAGAATCACGCCGTCGGCTTCCAGGGCCGCGCCGGCGGCCGTCACCACCCCGCGCAGGTGGTTGCCGTCCAGAATAAGGTCCGTGACGCGGGTATCGAAGTGCACCTCGCCGCCGGCTTGCCGCACCGAGTCGCGCAGGGCGGCCACTACCAGCGGCAGCTTGTTGGTCCCGATGTGGGGGTGGGCATCGACCAGAATGTCGGTGGTCGCGCCGTGCTGCACCAGTATTTTAAGGATGCGCTGAATGTCGCCGCGCTTGGTGGAACGGGTGTAGAGCTTGCCGTCGGAGTAAGTGCCCGCCCCGCCTTCGCCGAAGCAGTAGTTGGAGTCGGGATTCACGAGGTGCTCCTTATTGAGCGCCGCTAGGTCGCGGCGGCGAGTGCGCACGTCTTTGCCCCGCTCCAGTATGATGGGTTTGATACCCAGCTCAATGGCCCGCAGCGCGGCAAACAAGCCCGCCGGACCCGCGCCCACAATCAGCACCGAGCGGCGCGCCCGGCTTACATCGGGGTACTGAAACCAGGGGCCGAATAAGTCGGTGGGCGGGGCGGTGCGCCAGATGTCGGCCCGCAGGCGCACCAGGGGCTGCCGGCCCCGGGCGTCGATGCTGCGCTTGCGCAGGTGCACAAAGTCGGCCTGGCCGGGCTGCAGGCCGGCGGCGGCCAGCAGGGCGCGGTAGCGCGCGTACTCGTCGTAGGCCACTTCCGGGGGAAGCAGGGCCTCAATTTCCTGTTTTTCGGACATAACGGGTGAAAGGTGTTTAGCCTTTAGACCTTCTTGGTAAAGGAGCTTTTCGGGGCAAAGATACGCAAGCCGGAGAGTTGTTCAGTGAATCGTCATGTCGACCAGCGGGAGACATCTCGCGTGCTGACGTCTGATTACTTATCAACGAAGCCACGCGAGATGTCTCCCGCTGGTCGACACGACAATTAATCACTAACCAAACTACTCGGCTGCAACGGCTTCGGGCAGAATCCGCACCGGGCGCTTTTCGTGGTCGATGGCCACGAAGGTGAACGTGCCCGTCACGGCTTTGGTGCGCTCCTCGGAGTACATCTGCTCCACGAACAAGTCGACGCGCACCTGCAGGCTGGTGTTGCCCACGCGCACCACGTTGCCGATCAGCTCGACGAGGGTGCCGCCGGGAATGGGGTGGGTGAAATCGACTTTGTCGCTGGACACGGTGACCATCTTCAGGCGCGAAAAGCGGGTGGCCGTGATGAAGGCCACTTCGTCCATCATGTGGAGCGTGGCGCCGCCAAAGAGCGTGTCGTAGTGGTTGGTGGTGTTGGGGAATACCGCTTTGAAAATACGCGTTTCGGCGCGGGCAATTTTCTCGTCGAGCGTGAGCATAGGACTGGGAAAAGGAGGAAAAGAAACGTCCTGCGGTCGATTTTTCCGGCCGCCCGTGCCCTATTCATCCTTATCGAGAAAAAGCAGCCCCAACGGCGGCCCGGCGCGCCAAAACGCCCGGCACCCGCCGCCCGAAACCCACCAGCACCCGACAAGGACCCCATAGCGCGAGGGCAGCCTTATCATTGCGGCGCGGGGCAGGTCTCCTGACTTATACCGGTTTTCACCGCCCTTCTCACCCCGGCTGGCAGGCGGAGCAATGGGCTGTAGCAGGGTGAAAACCAACTTGGTACTTACAGTAGCGCGTCTGTCCGGGATTCGCACCCGGTTCCCTATTAATTCCGGTATTACCCGGAAACCCTGCGCCGTCTGATTGAAATCAAACCAAGAACAACGGCGGCAAAGGTAGGAGTTTCGGCGGGCCGGGCTACCTTGGCCGGCTGTAGTAGCGCGAACTGTGTAGCTCGCGCCCCGGAACGACTGTTGTCCGACTGGCGCGGGGACGCGGACTACACAGTTCGCGCTACGTTCTTTTCCTCATTTCTATGTCCGAAACCCTTCCCGCCGCGCCGCCCGCCCGCAGCATGGCGTCCCGCATCCAGTCCATCGTCAGCGGCTCCATCGGCAACCTGGTGGAGTGGTACGACTGGTACGTGTACTCGGCTTTTTCCCTGTATTTCGCCCCCGCGTTTTTTCCCAAGGGCAACCTCACGGCCCAGCTGCTGAACTCGGCCGCCGTGTTTGCCGTGGGCTTTCTGATGCGGCCGTTGGGCGGCTGGCTGATGGGTGTGTATGCCGACCGGCACGGGCGCAAGGCGGCCCTGGTCGTGTCGGTGCTGCTGATGTGCGGCGGCTCGCTGCTGATTGCCCTTACGCCCGGCTACGAGCAGATTGGGGTGGCCGCACCGGTGCTGCTGGTGCTGGCCCGCCTGCTGCAGGGCCTGAGCGTGGGCGGCGAATACGGTACCTCGGCCACCTACCTGAGCGAAATGGCCGACAGCAAAAACCGGGGCTTCTTCTCCAGCTTTCAGTACGTGACGCTGCTGGGCGGGCAGCTGCTGGCCTTATCGGTGCAGCTGGTATTGCAGCGGACGCTGAGCGAGGCGCAAATGTACGGCTGGGGCTGGCGGGTGCCGTTCGTCATCGGGGCGGCGGCGGCCCTGGTGGCGCTGTATCTGCGGCGGCACATGGACGAAACCGACTCGTTTGTCAAGCAGGAGCAGCGGGCAGAAACGCAGCCGCAGGAGCCGGGTAAGCTGGAAGTGCTGCTGCGCTACCCCAAGGAAATCCTGACCGTGGTGGGCCTCACGCTGGGCGGCACCATCGTGTTTTACACCTTCACGACTTACGCCCAGAAGTTTCTGGTGAATACCGCTGGCTTCAGCAAGGCCCAGGCTTCCTGGATTTCCTTTGTCACGCTGGCCGTGGCCCTGGTGTTGCAGCCCTTGTTCGGAGCCTTGTCCGATAGGGTGGGGCGGCGGCCGGTGCTGCTGTTTTTTGGCGTCGGGGCCACGCTCGGCACCGTGCCGCTGATGACCCTGCTGGGCCGCGCCCATTCGGAATGGGCGGCCCTGGGCCTGCTCATCATTGCCATGATTATTATGAGCGGTTACACGTCCATCAACGCCGTGGTGAAGGCCGAGCTGTTCCCGACGGCCATCCGGGCCCTGGGCGTGGGGTTGCCCTACGCGCTGACCGTCGCCATTTTCGGGGGCTCGGCCGAGTACGTGGCGTTGCAGGCCAAGCAGCTGGGCGTGGAAACCTGGTTTTACTGGTACGTGACGTTCTGTGCCGCGCTTTCCCTGCTGGTCTACTGGCGCATGCCCGACACCCAGCGGGCCGGGCGTATGGAGAGCTGAGCGGGTTAAGGTAGGGTGACCGTCTGGCCCGTTTTCAGGTAGTGGCCGGGGCTTGTAGCAGTCTGAAATAGGGTTGGCACCATGCGCGGATCAGGTTCGGCGCTGTATTGCACACTAAACCCTAAGCAGGGCTGCCGCACCCAGCCGGTGTTGCCGGAGAAACCCAGTACGTCGCCCTGGTTGACGCGCTGGCCCTTCTGCACCGCCGCTCCGTGCTGCCGAAAGTGCGTGTACACCGCGTAGGTCCCGTCGTCGTGAAACACTACTATCATATTGGCATCATACCGGCGGCCCCGGCCCCCAGATTTGTCGGAATCCTGGCGGACGTAGGTTACGATGCCGGTCCGGGCCGCGCACACGGGCGTGTTCTCGGGCAGCCCGAATATAACATGAGTGCTCCAGAGCTTACCCTGGGTGGAGTCGACGGCCGTGGCTTGCAGCACGGTGCTGGTGGTTCCCGTTTGAAAAGGCAACCGATATACGAAGCTGGTGTCGGGCTTCTTGCCGTTGCAGATGCCCAGCTGCGCCCCATACCAGTATTTGTACGTGTGGGTCAGGTACTGCTCTTTTGGGGTGAAGTGAGCAATGACGCGGGGCTTGGAGGAAGGAAATACCACAATTTTGGCGGGCAGGGCCACGTCACTGGTCATGTGCAGCAGCTCGGCTTCCAGAAAGATCGTGCAGGGGGCAAATTCCCGGTTTGTGGCCGTCAGCACCGTACTGCCGTCCTTGTATTTTACTTCCTCCACTGCAATCTGAGGCCCGGGCTCCTGCTGGGCAAACCCGGCAAACCCTGAAAGTAGCAGGAGGATACAGCTCAATAAGCGGGGCATCGGGATACGGCAAAAGGGTATAATACTACCCCGAAGAAACGCCACCCGATCGGAATAACCTACTGCCCCGGGCGCCGGGCCCCGCAGCTACGGGGCCCGGCGCTACCAGCCCCGCCTAGCGGCAGTGTTCCTTGATGATGCGCTTAAGCTCCTTTTCGCCCACGGCCGCGTCGCCCCACTTCAGCGCCTGCCGCAACGACTCGCAGGCGCTGGGGTCCGCCAGCTTGATCTGGGCAATGCCGACCATGCGGTAAAACTGGCCTTTGTCGAGGAAGTCGGCCATTTCCAGGCATTTATTGTAGTCGGCCACGGCCTGGGCCAGCTGGCCCTGCTGCTCGTAGGCAAGGCCCCGGGCGGCGTAGGCATCCAGGTAGCGCGCGTTCAGCCGGATGGCCTGGGAGTAGGCGGCCACCGCCCGGGCGTAGTCCTGGCGGGCGTAGGCCAGCTGGCCCAGGCTCAGGTGCGTCACCGAGTCGCGGGGGTTCAGGGCCAGGGCTTTCTGCAGCTGCTGCCGGGCTTTGGCGCTGTCCTGCAGGGCGCCGTAGGCCGTGCCCAGCATGCGGTAGGCGCTGGCGTTATCGGGGTCGAGGCGCACGACCTGCTGGTAGGAGGCCAGCACGCCGGCCTGGTCGCCCAGCTTTTCCTGCAAATCGGCCAGGCGCACGTAGTAGGTCAGGGCCCCGCGGTTTTGCGGGTCGCGCTGCTGGGCCAGGGCCAGGTAGTGCTCGGCCTGGGCCGGGGTGCCGCGCCGGGTGAGGTAGGCGCTCAGGCCGTAAAACACGTTGGCACTGGCCGAGTCCAGCAGCCAGGCGCGGTTGTAGCTCTGCAGGGCTTGCCCGTATCTTTCCTGGTAAAAGGCGCTCCAGCCCTCGTCCACGTAGGTTTCGGAGGCGGCGGCCCGGGTTTTGTACTGCTTCAGGGCCTGGGCCACGAAGGCCTCATCGGCCTGGCGCTGGGCGGCCGTCGGGGGCCGGCCGGCGTAGCGGGGCTTTTCGGGCGCGTCGTCCTGGGCCCGGCAGGGCTGCAGAAGGCATACAAATACCAGGAAGAGTAGTGCCTTTCTCATACGTAGCGCGGCGGTAAGGAGTGGAATACCCGCCTACTACGTCGGGGCGGCGGCGAAGATGCTTGCGCCCGGGTTTTTACGCGGGCTCAGGGCGGCTTCTAGCGGCAATTGCTTTTCATCAGCCGGCGTATCTGCTTTTCCCCGTCGGGCGTCACGGCTACCAGCAGCGCTTGTTGCCAAGCGGCACAGGCCCCCTTCTTATCGTTGGCTTTGAGCTTGGCATGCGCCATCATCAAGTAAAATTCCCCTTGGTCGCGGGGCGCTACCAAACCCAGGCACGTTTGCCAATCGGCAATGGCCGCGGCCAGGTTGCCCGCGTCGGCATACGCCAGGCCCCGGTTGGCGTAGGCGCTGACGTAGTGGGGGTTGATACCAATAGCCCGCGTAAAATCGGCTATGGCCTGGGGGTAGGCTTTTTGCTGGTAGCGTACCCAGCCCCGATCCAGAAAGGAAACCGAATCCTGCGGGTTCAGCTCGACAGCCCGACTCAGGTGGTGGCTGGCGCGGACTGTATCTTGCTGCTGCATAAAAAAGTAGCCCATGCGGCTGTGCGCAGAAGCGTTGTCGGCATCCAGCGCCAGAATCCGCTGGTTGGTCGCAATGGCCCCCGCGTAGTCGCGGCGCACCGATTGCCCGTAGGCCAGGCTGGCGTAGTACCTTAGCAGGGCCGCGTTGCCTTGGTCGTGGCGCTGAGCCAGCTGCTCATACTGAGTTGCCTGCACTGGGCGGGCCAGCTGGTGCAGGTAGGCGCTGAAGCCGTAATACACGTCCGCCGACGTCGAATCCAGGAGCCACGCCTGGTTGAAGCGCTTAATGGCCGTCGGCAGGTGGCCGGTGGCCAGGTAATGCCAGCCAAAGTTGACGTGGGCCTGAGCCGCCGCCGGGGCGTTGCCATACTGCCGCAAAGCTTCCGCCACAAACGTTTTGTCGGCCTCCAGCTGCTGCGCCGTCTTGACCAGCCCCCCGTAGCGGGGCCGCTCGTTGAGGCGGTTCGGGGCGAGAAGCGCATCACTCTGCGCGTAGCGGGGCCCGGTGCCGCTCGTAGTTTGCGCGCCGGCCGTGAGGCTGCCGAGGAACATTCCGGCCAGGATACAGTAGTTTTTGAGCATAGGTATAGCAGCGTCTTAATGTGGTAGCGGTAAGTACCTAAAAAAAACCGGCACCCAGCGCCGTAAAGCTGAGTGCCGGATGTAAAAAGCTAACCGTGGGCTTCTTCCAGAATGCTTTCCACCCAGCTTTTGCCCCAGTCTTCCAGCTCCTGCGCGCTCCAGAGCTGGGGGTAGAAAATGCGCTTCTGGAACTTGGGAGGCAGGTATTTCTTCCAGTTGGTGCCGCCCGTGGCGGCCAGGGCCGTCGGGTCGCGCTCCAGGTAGCGGACCGCCGACTTAAAGTGCATCAGCGGCCAGTTGATGTTCACGTTGGTGTCCAGTAGCTTGAGCTGGCGCAGCAGGCGGGGGTGCTGCTGGTCTTCCGCGCTCAGGTGCTGCACCACGGTCCACACGTTGCGGTCCTGGTACTGGGCCGCGTGCTGGCTGAGCTGCTGGGTGTACTTCTCCTCGAACTGAATCAAAGTCAGGGCTTTGACCCCGGTTTCCTCGATGGTGGCCCCGGCTTTCCAGTAGATGCAGCCCATCAGCTCGTCGTGGGCGGCGGCCTCGCCCAGCAGGCGGCGCTTTTCCTTGTTGAGCAGGTTGTCGAGCGAGGTAGAGGCAATTTCAATCATGCGGTACTGCACGCTCTGAAAGCCCGAAGCGGGCATCAGGGCCATGCGAAACTGCAGAAACTGGCTTTTGTCCATGCCGTCGACCATCACGTCGAACGAGTCAATCAGGTTCTCGAAGTAGCGGTTGATGCGGCCCAGGCGCAAGACCAGCTCGCCCACGGTGGGCTCCCGGAGCTGCCCGATCTGCTCGTACTCGCAGAGGCAGAGCTTGAAGTAGAGCTCCGTAATCTGGTGGTACATGATAAAAATCCGCTCGTCGGGAATCTGGGTGAGGGGGCGCTGCAACGAGAGCAGCGTGTCCAGCTCGATGTAGTCCCAGTAATTGACGTAATCGGCGTGGTAAAGGCCTTCGAGGTAGCCGGCGAGGTCTTGGCCGTCGGCCGCGTACTTCTGCTGCAAACGGCGCAGCTGTTCGAGCACGGCGGGCGAAAATTCGTCCTGTGGCAGAGACATTGGGTGGATGGTTGGAGGCGGGAGAGAAAAGCCGTTTGGGTGGAAACGGAAGCACAAGGAACGAAAAAGCCGCCGAATCTGCCAGTTGCAGGCAACCCTAGGCCCGCCACAACCATCTACTGAGCGAAACCGGGCCGGGCTCTTACGTAACCCCGGCCCGTTTGGTTGGTATCCCGCCCAAAACCCCTACTTTTAGCCCACTATGGCCGAAAAGAGCAGTATTTTTGACATGATTGGGCCGGTGATGATCGGGCCCAGCAGTTCGCATACGGCGGGGGTAGTGCGCATTGCCGGCGCCGCCATCCGCATTCTGGGCTCGTTGCCCACGCATGCCACCATTACGTTCTACAACTCCTTTGCCCGCACCTACGAAGGCCACGGCTCCGACCGCGCCATCGTGGCCGGCCTGCTGGGCATGGCCACCGACGACAAGCGCATCCGCGACGCCTTCGAGCACGCCCGGGAGGCGGGCCTGCAGTACACGTTCCAGAGCGTGGGCAACGCCTCGACCATGCACCCCAACACCATCCGCCTGCAGCTGCGCGACGAGCGCACCGGCCACAGCGTGGAGGTCATCGGCCAGAGCCGCGGGGGCGGGGTTATCCGCATCGTGGAGGTCGACGGGTTTCCGTCCGATTTCTCGGCTTCCCTGCACACGCTCATCGTCGACGCCGACGACCGGACCGGCTCCATTGCCTTCATTGCCAGCGTTATTGCCCACGACGACTGCAACATCGCCACCATGTTCGTTTCGCGCAAGGGCAAAAACGACGCGGCCCGGCAGTTCATCGAAATGGATTCGGGCATCAAGCAAATCACCCTGGAGTACCTGCGGCAGCTGAGCTGGGTACACCGCGTCACTTATATTCCTAATATTGAATAATTAAATTCCGGTCGTAGCTTTCCGCGGCCCTCTTCGCTATGAAAACACCTCGTACCCCGTTTTTGCGCCGGCTAGCCACCACCAGCGCCGGTGCCCTGCTGCTGAGCGCGGCCGGGCTGCCCGCCCTGGCCCAAACGGCCCCGCCCGCCCAGCCCCCGGCCGGCACGCTGCCCGCCGCCGCTCCCAGCGGCCCCTACACCCTGCAGCGCGCCATCGACGTGGCCCTGCAAAACAACCTGACCATCCGCCAGCAGCAGCTCACGGTCGAGAATACCGACGCGGTGCTGCGCCAGAGCCGGGCGGCCTTGCTGCCCTCGGCCAATGCCAGCGCCACCCAGAGCTGGAACTACGGCACCAACGTGGACCCGCTGACCTTTCAGTTTCAGGACCAGACCACCCGGAACAACAACTTTTCGCTGGCCTCCCAGGTCACGCTGTTTTCGGGCTTCCAGCTGCGCAACACCATCAAGCGCAACCAGCTCGACTACCAGGCCGGCCTGAGCGACATTGAGAAGTCGCGCAACGACATATCCCTGAACGTGGCCTCGTCGTTTCTGCAGCTGGTGCTGGCCCAGGAAATCGTGCGGGCCAACGAGGCGCGCGTCAACAGCAGCCAGCAGCAGGTGGCCCGTACCCAGAAGCTGCTCAAAGCTGGCAGCGTGGCCGAAAGCAACCTGCTCGACAGCCAGGCCCAGCTGGCCTCCGACGAGCTCAACGTCATTACGGCCCAAAACCAGGTGGCTTTCTACAAGCTCCAGCTGGCCCAGCTCTTGAACCTGGCCACGCCCACGGGCTTCGAAATTGACGTGCCCGCCCTGCCCGACCCCGACGAGGAGGTCCGGTTCGTAGCCAACCCCGACGGCACGTACCAGACGGCCCTGGGGCTGATGCCCGAAATCAAGGCGGCCGACCTGCGGGTGCAAAGCTCGCTGCGCACCGTGGAAGTGGCCCGCGGTGCCTTTTACCCGCGCCTGACCTTCGGCGGAAGCCTTTTCTCGGGCTATTCTTCCTCGCGGACTACCCCGGTGTTTACCGGGGAGCTGGAAGAGGCCGGGCAGTTTCCGCTGTTCACGGTCGATCCGATAACCCAAATCCGGACGCCGGTGCCCAACACCTACGCGGTGGCCTTTCAGCCGGGCTACAAAAGTCTGCCCGACGGCTTCATCAACCAGCTTAAAAATAACTACGGCAAGCAGCTGCAGTTTTCCCTCAGCGTGCCGATTCTCAACGGCTTCCAGGTGCGCACCAACGTGCAGCGCTCCGAAATCGGGGTAAAGCAGAGTGAGCTGCGGGCCGAGCAGACCCGCCTGGAGCTGCGCCAGAGCATTCAGCAGGCCTACGCCGACGCCGTGGCGGCCCAGCGGCGCTACTCGGCGGCCAAGCGCCAGACCGAAGCCCTGAGCACGGCCTACCGCAACGCCGAAATCCGCTTCAACAACGGCCTGCTCAACGGCACGGACTTCAACATCGCCAAAAACAACCTCTACGGGGCCGAATCGAGCATGATTCAGGCCAAATACGAGTTCATCTTCCGGCGCAAAGTGCTGGATTTCTACGAAGGCCGTGGTCTGGGTTTGTAATCTGATTGTATCCTGACCAGAAGCCAGTAGCCCGGAAATTTCAGCCGGGCTACTGGCTTCTTCCTTTTTTTGCCCCAACTTTCCGCCGATTCGCCTCCTGATTTACACATGAAAAATAACCGCTTACTGTACATTCTTCTCGCCCTCGTCGTGGTGATGATCGGCGGCTTTATGTTTGCCAAAAAGAAGGGCTGGGTGGGCCAGCCGGCCGGCACCGAGGTCATGACGGCCAAGGCCGCGCCTACAACCATCGTGGAGAAGGTCAGCGCCTCGGGCAAGATTCAGCCCGAAACCGAAGTGAAAATCTCGCCCGACGTGTCCGGCGAAATCATTGAGCTGTATGTAGCCGAGGGCGACTCGGTGAAGAAGGGCCAGCTGCTGCTGCGCATCCGCCCCGACAACTACCAGGCGATGGTGAACGTGCAGTCGGCCACGGTGGGCACCCAGCGCGCCAACGTGGGCCAGACCCAGGCCCGGTTGCAGCAGCTCATCGCCTCGGCCAAGCAAACCGAGCTGACCTACCGCCGCAACGCCTCGCTCTACAAGCAGAAGGTGATTTCGCAGGCCGACTACGAAGCCAGCAAAGCCGCCTACGACGCCTCGCAGGAGGAAATCAACTCGGCCCGCCAGAGCATCCGGGCGGCCCAGAGCAACGTGCAGAGCGCCCAGGCCAGCCTGGAGGAAGCCCGCAAAAACCTGAACAAAACCACCATTTACGCGCCCGTGAGCGGCACGGTGAGCAAGCTCAACGTGGAGAAAGGCGAGCGGGTAGTCGGTACGTCGCAGATGGCCGGTACCGAAATCATGCGCATCGCCAACCTCAACTCGATGGAAGTGCGGGTGAACGTGAATGAAAACGACATCATCAACGTGCACCTCGGCGACTCGGCCGACGTGGAAGTGGACAGCTACGCCAGCAAGGACGAGAAGTTCCGGGGCCTGGTGACCAGCATTGCCAACACGGCCAAGGACGCGCTGACGGCCGAAGCCGTTACCGAGTTCGAGGTGCGCATCCGCCTCTTGCCCGAGTCGTACCGCCACCTGGTGCGCACGGTGCAGGGCCGCACCGTGGTGCCGTTCCGCCCCGGCATGACGGCCTCCGTCGACGTCATTACCGACCGGAAAAGCAACGTGCTGAGCGTGCCCCTGGCCGCCGTCACGACCCGCTCCGACAGCACCCTGGCCCAGAACAAGCCCGCGGAAAAAGGCGCGGCGGTGCCGGTCAGCAACAAGCCCGCGCCCAAAACCGAAATTCAGGAAGTCGTCTTCGTGGTGCGCAACGGCAAGGTGGTGCTGACGCCCGTGAAAACCGGCATCAGCGACTTCGCCAACATCGAAATCCGCAGCGGCCTGCAGGCCGGCGACGAGGTGGTGAGCGGGCCGTTCCGGACCGTGGCCAAAACCCTGAAGGATGGGGGCCAGGTGGTGGTGAAAGATGCCAAAACCATCAACAAGGCCGCCCTGAAGGAAGAGCCCGAAGAAGGCAAGTAAGCGGCCCGGGGCGGCTAATGCCAACGGGCGCGTGCCAAACGCTAACAGTCGCGTTTTCGGTTAGTTGGGAGGCTGGGAGCAGGTACTGCTTCCGGCCTCTCATTTTTTTTGCCTAAACTCGGCTCCCTGACTCCCTCAATTCCCATTCCCCGGTGGACAAAATAGCCATGATTGGCGGCGGCTCCTGGGCCACCGCGCTTACCAAGATACTTTCCGAAAACGGGGCCCGCGTGGGCTGGTGGATGCGCAGCAAAGACGACGTGCAGCACCTCTTGCGCACCCGCCACAACCCGCGCTACCTGTCCTCCGTGGCCTTCGACCTGAGCCGCGTATTTCCCTCCACCGACCTGAAGGAAACGGTGGAAGAAGCCGACTGGCTGGTGCTGGCCGTGCCCGCCGCCTTCGTGCAGAGCACCCTGGAAAAGCTGGACCGGGACATGCTCAAGAACAAGCGCGTGATTTCGGCCATCAAGGGTATGGTGCCCAGCAAAAACGTGCTGGTGACCGACTACGTGGCCGAGCGGTTTCGGCTGCCCCACGAGCGGATCGGGGTGGTGGCCGGGCCGTGCCACGCCGAGGAAGTGGCCCTGGAAAAGCAAAGCTACCTCACCATCGGCTCGCCCAGCCTGGAGCTGGCCGAGAACTTCAGCCTGCTCTTGCGCAACCGCTTCGTGAAGGCCTACCCCATGGAGGACCTCGACGGCATCGAGTACTTTGCCGTGATGAAAAACATCATTGCCCTGACCTGCGGCATTGCCCACGGCCTGGGCTACGGCGACAATTTCCAGGCGGTGCTGGTCAGCAACGCGGTGCAGGAGATGCGCCGCTTCGTGCACGCCATGAACCCCCAGCCGCGCGATTTGTCGGCCTCGGCCTACCTCGGTGATTTGCTGGTGACGGCCTACTCGCAGTTTTCGCGCAACCGCACCTTCGGCAACATGATTGGCCGCGGCTACTCGGTGAAGTCGGCGCAGATGGAGATGAACATGGTGGCCGAGGGCTACTACGCCGTCAAGAGCATCCATGAGCTGAACAAGAAGCTCGGCGTGCACATGCCCATTACCTCAGCGGCCTACCACGTGCTCTACGAGAAGATTTCGCCGGCCGTGGAGATTGAGCTATTGAAGGAGAAGTTTAGGTAGTGGCTGCTAAGCGGATGCTGGCAAGCAATAAGCACAACCATAATCCGCGGTGAAACCTGCTGCCCTGATTAACGCTTATTGAGGCCACTGATAGTCCAAGTACTCGTATTGTTCTTGGGCCAAGTCGTACAACTCAATTCGATGGCGTAGCTGTTGAGCCGCCAGAATAGCCGAAGCATGTTGACAGATCTGGTATAAGCTTCGGCTAGATGCTGCATCCGCGCTGATCAAAAAACCATTTTCCACTCTCTCAAAGGTCATGTTTGAGTCTTCGTCCTCTAGAAGCAGGTGTTGACTTTCCGGGTAGTGAACCGATCCTCTAATTCGGCTGACGGGAAAATACTGCTGCAACATAGCTAGGCCGAGCCGGGTATCCACTTCACCATAAGCCCGATAACAGTCTTCCATTGCTTCGGCCGCGTAGAATTGAGCAGTAGGCCGCCGCCAAATTACGGGTATAATGCGGCCTGCGGCTCTCTTTCCCGTATCAACATCCTCGTAAACCAACCAAAACTGAAACTATGGGCACCTGGGGCTACTACAACTTCGACAACGACGCGGCGGCCGACTTCGCCGAGGATTTCCGCGACAACCACTCCGAGGCCGTGCTCTACGAGGCCCTGGCCACCGCCGCCGAGGAAGAAGGCGCCCTGGAAGCCAATGAGGCCAGTGAGGCCCTGGCCGCCGCCGAAATCGTGGCTGCCATCCTGGGCAAGCCCGCCCGCGAGTTTCCCGTCGACCTGATTCCGGTGATTGTAAAGTTGGACGCGGCCGAAAGTGAGGATCTGCGCGAGCTGGCCACGGCCGCGGTAGAGGCCATCCTGCAGAAGTCGGAGCTACAGGAGCAGTGGGCCAGCAAGGATGACTACGCTAACTGGCAGCAGCTGCAGCACGAGCTGCTGGAGCGCCTCAAGTAGCATGCCCTGGCTGGTGCTGGCGCTACTCACGGCCTTGTGCCTGGCGCTCTATAACTTCTTTATCAAGCTGGCCGCCGACCATATCCCGGCCGCCGTGGGGGCCGTGGTGCTGCAGCTGGTAGCGGCGGCCCTGGGGGCGGTGTGGCTGCTGCGCCTGAAGCTGCAGGGCCAGCCGCTGCCCATTACCAACAAAGGGCTGCTGCTGGCGGCGCTGGCCGGGCTGGGCGTGGGCCTGGCCGAAATCCTGACCTTTGTGGTGTTCAGCCGGGGCGTGTCGTCGTCGGTGGGCACGCCCGTGATTGTGGGCGGCTCGGTGCTGCTCACGGCCGGGCTGGGGCTGGTAGTGCTGCGCGAGGCGCTGACGTGGCCGCAGGCGCTGGGCCTGGTCAGCATTGTGGTGGGCATCGTGCTGCTGGCCCGGGGCCACTGACGAGCCCGGTTACTGGGTGGCTTCGGCCGGCTGGGGCTGGCTCATCACCTGCAGGCTGCGGTGCAGGGCCGCGCACAGGTGGCTGTGGTGGCAGGCCAGGTACGTGGCCAGCTGGGAGCCCCGGTAAATAAAAATCTTGGCGTCGGGGTACCACACCGGCGCGTCGTTGGGCGGGCAAAAGACCGTGAGAATCAGCTGGTAGCTGCCCCGGAAAGTGAGGCTGACGGATGCCCCGTGGTGCTCATTGTCCTGCCAGCCGCGCACCTGGCGCGGCGCCGAAGCCAGCAGCAACGGCAGGCACTCGCGCAACTGGTGCAGCGTGCGGGTCTGGCACTCGGCCGACAACGTGCCCACCAGCTCCATCTGCTTGGATAGCTCCGCCTGAATCTGCTGGCCCAGCTGCTCCTGGGCCCTGGCTTTCCTGAACCGTAACATTCTTTTCATGTACTCCGCTGGCGTGGATCCGGCCCGGCCAGTCCGGCCGGGAAGTGGCCTCACAAAGTGAGAAGCGGGGTAAATCGTTCCTTCCCCCGCATTTTTTAGCCGGGTGCCCTTGCTGTCCTGTCCTTCGGGGGCTGCCGAGACAAGGTGTAAAATTTGGCGGTACGAACGGCGGAAGGCGGCAAAAGCCTTGCTGTTGAGCTTGTTAAGTCCGCTTGGCCCCGACCAGCTCATAGTAAACAACTTAGGCCCGGCCGGGAGCCCGCCAAACTGGTCGGTAGGCCTGGCGTTGGCGGTTTGAACGCCGCCCAAACGGGCTCCGGCGGTTAAACATCGTCGTTCTTTTTTGGTATTTTACTACTTCCAATCCATCCTAAAAACCAATGGCACAGAACGAAGAAAAGAACCAGAACGGCTCCGCTGGCTCCAACGGCCACGCTGTGTCGGGCAACGGCACGGGTACGGCCGTAACCGGCGCGGGTACCTCGCACGATGGCCGCACGGCCGAGGGCGAAAGCGCCCAGACCCTGACCACCCGCCAGGGCCATCCGCTGACCAACAACCAGAACACGCGCACCGTGGGCAACCGCGGCCCCGCCACGCTGGAAAACTACCAATTCATCGAAAAAATCAGCCACTTCGACCGGGAGCGGATTCCGGAGCGGGTGGTGCACGCCCGCGGCGCCGGGGCCCACGGCGTGTTCGAAGCCTACGGCAAGGTTGGCGACGAGCCCATTGCCAAGTATACCCGGGCCAAGCTGTTCCAGGAAAAAGGCAAGCAGACGCCGGTGTTCGTGCGCTTCAGCACGGTAGGCCACGGCGGCCACTCGCCCGAAACCCTGCGCGACCCCCGCGGCTTCGCCGTGAAGTTCTACACCGAGGACGGCAACTGGGATTTGGTGGGCAACAACCTGAAGGTGTTCTTCATCCGCGACGCCATGAAGTTCCCCGATTTGATTCACTCCCAGAAGCCCGACCCGGTCACGAACCGGCAGAGCGGGGAGCGGATTTTCGACTTCATCTGCAACACCCCGGAGGCCATGCACATGGTGAGCTTCCTGTTTTCGCCCTGGGGCATTCCGGCCAACTACCGGCAGATGCAGGGCTCGGGCGTGAACACCTATAAGTGGGTGAATGCCCAGGGCGACGCCGTGCTGGTGAAGTACCACTGGGAGCCGCTGCAGGGCATCAAAAACCTGACGGCCCCGGAAGCCGAGGCCATCCAGGCCAAAAACTTCAACCACGCCACCCAGGACCTGTTCGAGCACATTGCCAAGGGTGAATTTCCGGAGTGGGAGCTGCGCGTGCAGATCATGAGCGACGACGAGCACCCGGAGCTGGACTTCGATCCGCTCGACGACACCAAGATCTGGCCCGAGGATCAGTTCCCGCACCTGCCCGTGGGCAAGATGACGCTCAACCGCAACCCCGAAAACTACTTCGCCGAGGTGGAGCAGTCGGCCTTCGGGACCGGCGTGCTGGTCGACGGCCTCGACTTCTCGGACGACAAGATGCTG
Organism: Hymenobacter aquaticus; assembly: GCF_004765605.1. Classification (NCBI taxonomy): domain Bacteria; kingdom Pseudomonadati; phylum Bacteroidota; class Cytophagia; order Cytophagales; family Hymenobacteraceae; genus Hymenobacter; species Hymenobacter aquaticus. The sequence goes on from NZ_SRLC01000001.1 coordinate 910,353, forward strand.
CAGGGCCGCACGTTCTCGTATTCGGACACTCAGCGCTACCGCGTGGGCACCAACTATTTGCAGCTGCCCATCAACGCGCCCAAAAAGCACGTGGCCACCAACCAGCGCGACGGCCAGATGGCCTACCACGTCGATTCGGCCCCCGACCAGAACCTGCACATCAACTACGAGCCCAGCTCGCTCAACGGCCTGAAGGAAGCGCCCCGTAGCGCCCCCGACCACATGCCCGAGTACAAAGGCCGCCTGATGCGCCAGACCATCGACCGGCAAAACAACTTCAAGCAGGCCGGGGAGCGGTACCGCCTGCACGAAGGCTGGGAGCGGGACGACCTGATCAACAATATGGTAGGAGCCCTGGCCGACGCCGACCGCCGCGTGAGCGACAAAATGGTGGAGCTCTGCACCAACTGCGACCCGGACTGGGGCAAGCGTCTGGCCGAAGGCCTGCACAAGGCACGAGGCGGTAAAAAGGCCGAAGGCAGCGGCCAGTCCAACGAAGCCCGCAGCTCGGAAGCCGTGGCCGAAGCCGAGGCTACGGCCCACGATGCCAAGCCGTACTAACGCTCCGCGTAAGGCACAAAAAAGGCGGCCCTCGCACTGCGGGGGCCGCCTTTTTTGTGCGCTGCTTCTAATTTAGGGCCGGGGCATCGGGAACTTTGATGCCACCCAGCAAGGTGGCCATTTGCGCCTGCAATTCTTCCAGCGCGCCCTGCAGCTGGTCGAGGCGGGCCTGCTGCCGCTCCGCTTGGGCCTGGAGGGCAGCGTTTTGCTGAATCAGGGCCTGGGTGGCCGACACGTTCAGCATGGCCAGGGCATCGTAGTCCACGCTGAGGAAGTCGGCCACGTACTTGCCGTACACGAACAGGGCCTCGTGCGGCTGCTCACTGGCGAAGCGGAACGTGTGCTCATCCACCACGCTGGCCTCCACGTGCAGGTCCTGGCCCTGCGGGGTGTAGAGGCGCATCCGGCCGCCCGCGGCGGGCAGCTCGTGGGGCCGGGTGGTGCGCACGGTGAGGTAGCCCGCGGCGTGGCTGAGGCTGGCCGCCGGCTCGTACACGTTGGGAATGGCCCCGGTGTGGCGGCTCACGGCCTCGGGGTATACCTGTTGCACCTGCTGGGCAATGACCTTTTTGACCGTGTGCGCCGGGTTGTTGGCCTGGTCGATGTAGGCGTAGTCGGTAATCTGGAGCTGCTGCAGGCGGGCTAGGTCGGCGGTGCAGTCGGAAGGGCCCACCACGCGCTTGATGCGCGCGTCGGAGGCCGCGCTGACCGTGCCCGACACGATGGAGCCGTTCACCCAGACTTCGCCGCCCTCGAAATACGCGGCCAGGGGGCGCTGGCCGCTGGCCCCGGCGTCGTGCACCAGCGTATTGTTAGCGCCTACCCAGTTATAGCTAAACCAGTTGGCCACGCCCTGCACGTTTTGCTCGCCCGCGTTGCCGTTCACGTGCAGCTTGGCCACGGGCGAGCCGGTGCCCAGGCCCATGCTGCCCTGGGTATTGAGCATCATCCAGCGGTGGCCGCCGGCCACGAATTGCATGGTGCCGCCGGCCTCGTAGTAAAAGCCCGCGTCGTTGGGGCCAAACTGGCTGAGACTACCCGCCGCGTTGGAAATAACGGCCGTGCTGCGTATTTCCTGGTGGGCATTCACTACGCCGTTCACGTCCAGGGCATAGGCCGGCGTGGTGATGCCAATGCCGACTTTTCCGGTGCCGCTCACGCGCAGCAGGGGCGTACCCATCTGGTCGATGACGCCCTGGCTGACGTCGAGGGCCGTAGCGCTGGTGCTGGCCACTTTGATGACCACCCCGTTGGCGCTGCCGCCGCCGGCCCCGTTGAAAAACTGACCCACGTAGCCGTTCTGCCCCGTGGCCCAGGCCAGGCTTTCGATGTTGCCGCCGTAGCCATCGGCCCCTATAACGTTGCTGTTGGTATTGGCCAGGCGGAAACCCGAGGGGCCCCCGATGCCCACGACGTGGGGCGTCAGGCTGGGGTTTCGCACCGTGACGGTCAGCGTCTGGTAGAGCGTGGCGTCCTTCAGCGTGGCGGCCAGCACAAACGTGGTATCAGTCGGCAAGCCCTGCTCGACGAGGTAGGAGGTAGCATTGCCCTCGTAGACAGGCGTCGTCTGGCCTTTCTGGTACACCTTGAAATAGGTACCGTTGCTTTCCCAGGCCAGCAGGAACTTCGTGGCGTTGATAAACTCCGTGGCCGGCACCGTGGGCGTGTCGGGCGCCGAGGAAATAAAATTCCGGACGTAAAAGGCCGGGGCGGCAGCTTTCGGCAGGGGAAATGAGGCCACCTTACTGGAATACGTGGGGCTGCTGACCGGCGCGGAATACTCGGCCACGGGCAGCAGGGCGCTGCCGCTGCTGGCATTCACCACGCCCTTGATGGTAAAGGTAACGGGCTGGTCGACCACGTGGCTGGTCGTGTTGTTGGCCAGCGTGAAGGTGTGGTAGTTACGGGGCGCGGCCTGCACGCTGGCATCGAAGGCTTCTTCCAGCGTGGGGGCCCAGTCGGCGCTGCTGCTGCTGATAGTCGGGGCCGGCGTCTCGCGGTAGAGGTCGTCGTTCAGGTCTCCAATCGGCACCTTGATGACAATGAACCGGCAGAGCACGTCCGGGTTGCTGGCTACGGCCACCGTCACCAGGCCGGGCGTGGGCGTGTCGGTGCTGATTTCCAGCGGGGAGGGAGTCGTGCTGACGGTGTAGGTGAGCAGCGTCGTCGGGGTTGAGGCCATAAGAAGTCGGGAAAGAAATAGAGAAGAGGGTAGGAAGCGGGGCTTATTGCTCGGGCGCGGGCGCGGCCAGGTCGGTCAGCAGCTGCAGGTAGCCTTCGCGCAGCGTGGCCGGCCCCGCGCCCAGGGCCGCCGTCGTCGTGGCGTCGGCCAGGCCGTAGCTCTGCCAGGTGGTGGGCTGGTCGGGGCGGTGCCGGGTGCTTTCCCACCACGACCACGCGCCGTTTTTCTCGCTGATGGGCAAATAGCTCAGGGCCGTGGTGAAAGCCGGCGTCTGGCTGGTCGCCGACGGCGGGGTGGCCACCGGCTTGAGGCGGGAAAGCAGCGGCCCCAGCCGAAACGTGACTTCGAGCCGCGCCAGGGGCGCATCGACGAACTGCCGCGGAATCGTGAGCATTTTCACCGGCAGAATCCCGGTGGTGGCGTGAATGGCCGCCCGCGGGTCTACCAGCAGGGTCAGGGTTTTGGCCGTCTGCCCATCAAACGGCAGCGTGACGTAGTGACCCCCGGGAGCGGCCAGCGGCCCGATGGGCTGCACGTACTGCTGCCCCTCGGCCGGGGCGGCCACGCTGCGAAACGTGGCGTAGTCCGGCCCTTCAAAGTACCCAATGACCCCGTCTTCGCGCGTGGCCAGGCTGCCGAAGCGGATGCTGAACGCCGACGTGGTAAAGGCCGGCCCGGCGGTTCGGGCCGGTGCCTCGGGCCAGTCGCAGCTGGTCAGCGGGGGGCCGTCGAGGGCGAACTGCGTCCGGAGCCGCACCAGGGCCAGGGGCCGCCCAATCAGCACCGACAGGTTCTGGTCGGTGCGGTTGCCCAGCGGGTCGGTGGTCCAGAGCGTGCTGTCGATGGCGCTGAGCAGGGCCCCGAACTCCGCCGCCGCACGGCCCTCAATACCGGCTACAAACGCCGCTACCTGCGGGGCCAGATCGGCCACCTCCACGCTGGTAAGCGTGCTGTGCGGCGGCGGGTTCCACTGCACCTTGCCTTGGCGCAGGGCCAGCTCGCCCAGCGCCGTGCCATCGGCCGCAAACAGCTGCACCGACTGGTTCAGGTGGTTGGCCAGCACGAAGCCGCCTACCGGGTTCACGTCCGGGGCCACGCCCAGCACCTTCGCCTCATCCCGCTGGTCGACCAGCAGCAGATCGAGGCGGGCGGGCTGCAGCAGGCGGGGCGGCAGCTGCACCGGGGCGGCAATGGTGGGCGTCAGGTTGGGGCTGGGGGCCAGGGCCGCGTCGCGCACCAGCGGGAAGTTGCGCGCGTCGTGAGTGCCGCCGTCCTGGGGCAGAATCAAGTCCAGCTGGCGGCCGAACTTGTCGTAGAGAATCACGTGGCTGAAGTAGAATTGCCCGCTTCGGATGCCGTGGAAGGGAAATTCGCTGGGGCCATCGGCCTTCACAGCGGGCGTCGAGTTGACCAGGCCCTGGTGCTGGGCGGGCGTGTCGTAGGGCGGCTGGCTGGGGCTGCCGGGGTAGCCGATTACTTTCTCGAACGTGACGCGCCGGCCGGCATCGGTAAAGGCCTCCACCGTAGGCTTGCGGAAGGCCCGCGGGTCGCGCTGGGTGAGCAGCTCGTTGAAGCCCATCAGCTCCTGACTCAGAAACCGCCAGTTGTCGGCGTCGGCAATTTCGTCGTAGAGCTTTTGCAGCTCAGCCTGCCCGGCGCCGTACTGCCGCACGAAAGCCTCCAGACGGGCCCCGAACGTAAACTGCGTGTGGGGGCTCAGCAACGACCGGCCGCTGATGGTTTCGGTCGTGTCCGCCCCGCGCACGCTCGGGTTCAGCTCGTAATCGGTGCCGTTGAAATGCCAGTTGAGTTGCCGGGTGCCGGTTTTGGCATCCTGGTACTCGTAGGGCACGTCGGTGTAGATAACCTGCCATTCCAGGTAGAGCGGGTGCCACTGCTGCTGCCAGGTATCCAGGGAAACGGCGGGCAGCACCCCGCCCTGACTGGTATAGACGGCCGCATCGTGGGTGCGCATGGCCGTGGTCAGCAGGGTGGCGTCGACCTTGGTTTGGGCGGCTATCTGGGCGGCATTCGTGGGGTCGAGCAGGAAAAACTCCTGGTAGACTGCCGCCACTCCGGCCGGCAGGGCCGCCTGGTTGGCCAGGGGCGGAATCACGGCGCTCAGCGCCGCGGGCAGCAGCGTGGTACCCGCCACGGCCAGCGCCCCGATCTGCTGGCTGGCCAGGCGCACCACCAGGCTATCGTCGGGGTCAGTAATGGCCGAGGGCTCAACGCCGGAAATCAGGAGGTTGGGGTTGTTGGGAGCCCAAAACCGGGGCAGGGCCACGGCCTTGAGCACTTTGCCCGCCCCGATGCCGCGCTGGGTGGCAAAGGCGCTGATGCCGGCCAGAAACGCCTGCTGGGCGTTGCCGCTCTCATCGGCGGCCGGCTGGGGTACTTTGGTCAGCAAGGCATTGATGCTGGCCAGCTGCCGGAGTACCCGGGCCAGCGGGCTATCCGGATTGGTGGCGTCGAGCAGCTGGGTCTGGGCCGCCGCGTCCAGGTTTAGCGGGTTGTCCACGGCCAGGCTCATCTGCTGGGTTACGGCGTTGAGGTAGCCGCTCTTCCACCAGGCGGCGTTCAACTCCCACTGCAGGCTGTGCAGGGTTTGCAGGGCCGAGTCCAGCGCCTGCTGATCCAGGTTGAGCTGCCGCAGCCAGGCCTGCTCGGCGGCCTCGGGCTTGTCGTCGCCGGCGGGCTTGTCGGCCACGATAACCCAGCGGGTGCCGCCGGCTTTCGAGCTAAACCATTCCTGCCGTACCCGCTCGGCCAGCAGCGCCTCCCCGTTGGGCTCGTTGAGCAGGGGCAGAAAGTCGTAGTGAAAAGCGCGCAGCAGCTCCACGACCCGGGCCGTATCCGAGTAGCCGGGCACCTGCGCCAGCTGGGCGGCCACCAGCGTGCTGAAGGCGTCGACGCTGGTATTGGCCACCGATACGGTCAGGTGCTGGGTGGCCCGCGTGGCTTCGAGCTGGTCGGGACCGGGGGCCGTCGTGGCGTTCCGGTCCCAGCTCAGGCCAAAGGCCATGCCCGAATACAGACTGCTGGTCAGCGTGCCGGGCTCGGCCGAAGCGGCCAGGGTCCAGTTGAGGGCCGCCAGCACCTGCTGGGTGGTAGTGCCGCCGGTAAAGCCCGTGGCGCCGGTGGCCACGATGTCGCGCGCCGGGTCCGAGTACCAGCCCGTTACCAGGTAGCTCAGCGTTGTCACGTCGGGCGCGTCCAGCAGGTCGTCGTAGAAGGAAAACACGCCTTCGTGGAAGGGCACGTAGGCGCTGAACTCCAGGTTGCCGGGCGCTACGGCCGTCAGAAACAGGGGCGTGGCGGCCTGCTCCTGCCAGGTAGGCTGCGCGAAGGCCACGCCGATGTTGGCCAGGTAAGCGCCCGTGGTCGGCACGTCGCTCAGCGGGCCGGGGGCGGGCACGATGGCTTCGGGCCGGGCCGCGCGACGGTTGGGTTCGGTGCTGCTTTGCCAGGCCGCTACGGTGGCGTCATCCACCAGAAAATAGCTCGCGCCCTCGGCGTGGCTGCTGGCACAGTCACTTTCCACTACCCAGGCTTTCTGCAGGTTGTGGCCGGTAGCATCCCGGCTGATGCGCGTTACCAGCCAGCGGTTGGGCACCAGCGGGTAATCAGTCGTGCCGGTTTTGGCCGAGCGCAGGGCCCGGGGCAGGGTCCAGTGCAGAAAGGCCCCCACCCGGGCGTCGTCGATATTCGCGTCGAAGGCCCGGGCTTCGGAGCTGTGAAACGTGTCGCTGCTCAGGGCGCTGTAGGTATGTTTCCAGCGCCGGAAAGTGTCGCGCTGCCGCAGCGCCGCGTTGGCCAGCAGGATGTCAAGCGTTATCGGAACCAGTAGCGGATTGCTCATAACAAGGTGATTCAGAAAGAGGAAAAAAACGACGCGCGGCCGGCTAGGAGGCCTGGCTGGTAAACACCACGGCCTCGGCCGACTTGATGAGCTGCAGGGCAAAGGCGGCCGGGCCCAGCGTGTCGTTGGGCAGCTTAACGCCCAGCTTGCGCAGGGCTGCGGCCAGGGTTTGCACCAGTCCGGCCGCGTCGGTGGGGGCAATGTGCAGCACCCGGCTGCCGGGGGCGCGCATGCCCAGCGGCTGCTGGCCGTGCAGGTCCCGAATCTGGACCGTGCCCACCTGCGCGCCCACGTTGGTGGCGCCGGGGGCCACGGTGCGCAGCACCGCGTTGCCGGCTTCATCCACCCCAAAGCCGAGGCTTTCCTGGGGCTCACTGAACTCCACGGTGTGCGGCACACCATCAAACAGGCAGAATAGCACGTTGGTGGCCAGGTGGTCGAGGCGCAGGATTTTCAGGGAAGTGTCGGCCTTGTCTTTGGCCCGCACCGCCAGGTTGGGCCAGCCCGTGACGAGGGCCGAGCGCAGCAGAAAGCCGCTGATAATGGTGGGCGGCTGCGGCGCGGTGCCCGGTTGGCGGCCCTGCAGCACGTCGCGCACCACGGCCAGGGCCTGGCGGGCCGCCTCATACACCAGGTTCTTGGTGACCTGGGTGAAAAAGGTTTGCTTGCTGGAGTCCAGGCCCAGACTGAGGGCCCCGTCGAGGGCGGCCCGCAGCCAGTTTTCGTCCAGGTAAAAAAAGCGCAGGGATTCCACCGGCAGGATGCGCTCATCGGGCACCAGGTTGTCGAAGGGCACCGGGTAGAGCAGCATCAGCTGGGCCAGCCACTCGGCCAGCGGGGCCAGCTCCTCCGCCGTTAGCTCCTGGAGCTGGGTCAGCACGGCCGGGTCGGCCAGGAAAGCCCGCGTATCGGCAATCGGGTCGGGAGCAGGGGTAGGCGTAGCGGCCGGCGGGGTAGCGTTCAGGCGGCTGCTGTCGGCGGTAGCGCCAATGTCCTGCACCAGCTGCGGGGTGAGCAAACCCAGCAAGGTATCCTGCACGGTGGTCGTGGCGTCGAGCTGGTCAATCTGGTTGGCCGTGAAGTGGTCGGAGGTCAGGCGGCGGTAGAGGGCGTCGGTGAGGCGGTGGGCTTTGCGGCGGAAAGCCAGCAGGCGCTGGGCAAAGTGCGCGTCGGCCAGCGCCACCTCCCGGCCCAGCTCCCAGGCCGCCGCCAACGACACGTCGAACACGCCAAAGGCCGGGTCGTAGATCAGGGCGGCGTCGGCGGTGTAGAAGGGTGCGTCCAGCTGCTGGGGCTGGGTCAGCAGGGGCGTGAGCGGCCCCCGGTACCAGGCAAAGGTGTCCTCGCCGCTGCGCGTGTGGTAGGCCAGCGGCGAGTAGCCGTGGGCAATGCGCTGCTGCACTTCCTTGCCCGCTACGTCAGCGGGAGCGGTAGACGGCATGGGCAGGCGCAGCCACAGCCGGCCCGGGTCCACGGCTCCGTTGGTGATTTCCTGGGTAATGAGGTTGGTGGCCAGGCTGTTGAAATCCTGGGCCTGGTCGGGCAGGCACAGGAACGTCCAGCTGGCCAGCGACACCAGGGCCACGCCCCCGGAGTAGGCCTTCAGGTCGGCATCGGCGGCCAGGTATTTTTCCATGCCTTCCAGCGACACCAGGTGCATGATGTTCTTGATCGGCTGGCTGGCCGTGGCTCCCGCCGCGCGGGGAAACCGGTTGGCGGCCGTCACCGAAAACAGCCCGTGCTCGTGCAGGCTCAGGCTGGCCCGGTCGTCGGTATTCACCTTGCGCACGTGCGAGAGGTAGGGCAGCTCGTCGAGGCGCGGCACCACGGCCTGAAACACGTCGGCCGCCATGCGGATGTAGTGGCAGGGGCTGGTAGGGTCTACGTCGGCTTCCAGCGCGGGCTTGGGGGCCAGCACCGGGGCGGCCAGGGCCAGAAAGTCGGCCACGGTGGCCGTGTGGGTTTTGGTGTGCGGATCGTCGCCGTCGGCCAGCTCGGCTTCCTCAAACACGAGCAAAGCCAGCCAGGGCGTATTGGTGCCGCCCATGTGCCGTTCCCAGGCCAGCATCGGGTCTTTGAGCACCAGGTGGGGCAGCACTTCGCCGTACTGGCCCGTGCTGCCGGCTGCAGGGTACTGGTTGATAATCTGCTGGGTGTCGATGGTAAACTGCGGGGCGGCCACCAGAAACTCCTGCCGGGTGCGCAGCACGTCGCCGCCGGTGGCCACGCCCGGCAGGCTGTGGCTCACGGTAATGAAATAATTGCCCGCCTCCATCGGCGGCCGGTAGTTGTCGTACAGCTGCAGGTCGCCAACGGGAATATCGGCGGTAATATCGCTACCAGTGCTCATAAGAAAGGCTTATCGTTGTTCCAGAGGATTGTCGGCAAACAGGCTTTCGACGCCTGCCGCCAGGTTCAGCATCGGGTCATTGGCCCCCGAATACAAGGCGGCCGCCTGCAGGGCCTGGTACAGCGCGGTGCGCTGCGGGGCCTGGGTGGCCAGGTTGGCCAGGTCCTGTAGCACCGTGTCGCTGACGACCGGTTGGTAGTCGGCCGAGCGGGTGGGGGCTGTGCTGAGCGGGCTCTGGCCCTGACCGGGCAGAATGTACTCGACGGCCAGGGCTTCGAGCGAGACGACGCCGAACGTGTCGCCGGCCACGGCGGCGGGGGCTTGCACGAAGTAGCCGCTCAGCTGGTCTTGGATGACGTCGGCGGCGGGCTGGGCCGGGGTTTGCACGAAGTTGCCACGCCCGTCGCGCAGGGGAGCGCCCCACAGGGTGGCGGCCACGTTGCTGCGGGTGGGCGTCAGGGTCCAGCGGCTCACGTCGAGGGCGTCGGCGTCGGCCCTGTCGCGGGAGATGCGCAGGTTGTGCACCGACTGCACGCCCGTCAGGTTCATGGGCCGGATGTCAATGGTGCCGCTGCCCTGGGCGTTGGCGTGGTCGGGGCCGTAGGTAAGCTGGCTGGCGGGCACGGCGCTCTGGGTGGTGAAGCTGAACGAGCCGGCCCGCACCACCCACAGGCTGGTGGCATCCTTCACGGGCGCCTGCTTGTTGAACAGCACTTTCCCGGTGGTCGAATCCCGCTTCAGCGTCTGGGTCAGCCCGCTGTTGGCGGCCACGTTGCACACGTCGGCCGGGGCGGGCAGCAGGGTTTTCAGGCCGGTCCAGTCCAGCGGATCCTGGTGGTTCGGGGCCCCGTCGGAGCCGAAATGCACCGTAACGGTCACCACCACCACGTGCACCCGCACCTTGCCGCCCAGCGGCGGGCCCCACAGGTTGAGCGAGGCCCCGAGCGATACGGTCACCGTTTTGTGGCACACCAGCAGGTTGAGCCGCACCGAGGCACCCAGCTCAATCCGAATGTCGGCCACGAAGGAAAACGGGTGCCAGGTGACCAGCATGTCGGCCTGGGCCGTAAACCAGGCTTTCACGATGCCCGACTGGTAGAGCGCCTCCAGGCTGCCCCCGGCCATGCCGCAGGCCGGCGTAATGGCGAAGTAGGCGCCGCCCTTCAGCGAAACCTCGCCCGACACCGGCCAGTTGAACCCCAGGCGGGCCACCAGCGGGTAAAACGGCGGGGGCTTAAAGGCCGGGTGGTAGCCGCCCAGCGTCATGACCACCTGCCCGGCGTTGGGGCTCTTGCCAAACCACAGGTCGAAGGCGAAGCCCCCGGTGATGTGGCAGTCCTTGGTGAGCACGAACGAGTTGCGCGTCAGGCTGGCGGCCACGCCGAAGTAGCCTTCCTGGGGCTTGAGCACGGCCTCCATCTGCAGGGCCACGAACACGAAGGTTTCGCTCGGGCCCGCGCCCTGGGGCAAGCTCAGCCAGGCCAGGCCCAGCACCGCGAATTGCAGGTCGTTGCCAAACTCGGCGACCAGCAGCAGCTCGCCCTGCACGATTTCAAACGAGGAGAACTTGATGCCGGCGGCCAGCCAGTACTGGCCTTCCTGGGGCACGATCCACTGGGTTTTGGTGCCGCCCGCGCCGGCTACTTCGCCCTCCAGAATTTGCAGCGTGTGCATGGCCTGGCCCTGGGCCGAGCCGCCGGTGCTGGGTCCGCCCAGGGCCAGCAGGGGAAAGTCCTGCACCTGGTCGAAGGAGGGCAGCACCAGGGTGCGGTTGAAGCCGAAGCCGCCCATCAGGCCCTCGACCATAAAGTAGGGCTGCCCGCCCAGGGTGGCATTCACGTCAATGAAAATGAACAGGGACGGCATGCCGTCGGCCATTTGCGCGTACGACGCCAGCGCCGACAACCCCCATTTCTCCACCTGCACGATCAGGGCGCCGTCGTACTGCATCAGCACGCCGGGAGCCAGCTCGTCGGCGGGCACCTTCAGGATGGCGCCCTCGATGGTCAGGGCCGGCGACGAGTAGGACACGCCCAGGCCCCGCAAGTCAAACTTGGGCGAAAACGTCGACAGGGAACTGCCAAAGGCCAGGCCCTGGGCCGAAAACGACACCGGCCCCAGCGTCACGGCCGCGTCGAGGGCAAACATCAGAATGCCCTCCGCATACGACACGCCGAGGCGCTGAAACTGAATCGGGCCCAGCTGCTTCTGAATGTCGATCCACTTGATGGGAGCCGGGGCCGGGGCGGCAGCGGCCAGCGTAGTGGCCGCCGGAGCGGCCGGAGCGCCGGCCGGAGCCGGGGCGGCCGGGGGCGTCGCCGAGGCGTTGCTGCCCCCGATGGTGAGCTGGGTGGTGGCCTCGCCCAGCTGCAGCTCGGCCAGCACCGTGAGGCCCTGGGTGGTGCCGGCGGCCGCCAGCGGGTAGATGCCGGCCGGCAGCAGCGGATTGACGACGCCCACGGCTTCCGGGGCAAAGGAAGCCGAGCAGTACAGTACCTGCAAGTCGTTTACGGCGGCCGTCAGGGAGGCCGGCAGCTTGGAGCCCACCACCGGAATGTCGGCCAGGCTAAAGGAGGTGCCTAGCTCGAAGGCCAGCAGGAATTGCTTGGCGGGCGTGGGGGCCTGATCGGTAGCGGCGGGGGCGAAGAAGACGAACTTGGCCTGCTTTAAGTCGATGCTGATGTCGGCGGGAATGTCGGCGGCCACGGTTGCCGACACGGCCGCCACCATGCGCTGCAGGTTGAGAGAGGCGGTTTTTACTTCCTGGTAGGTGGCAATGAACGTGTTTTCGCTGCTGCCGGCCCCGGCTTTCTTGCTGGTGTCGAACACGACGTCAAACTCCAGGTCGTGCAGGGTGAGGCGGCCGCTGAAAAAGGCGTCGTAGCCCTTCGAGCCGCTTACTTTGCCGGTCTGGTCGGTAGCGTCGGCATTTGACTGGCCCTGCTGGCTTATCCGGATGGTCACGCTAAGATCCACGGCCTGGTCGTGCACTTCGAACGTGCCGGCGCACTCAAACTGAAACGTGCCGGTGCCGGTGGCATACGACACCAGCAGCTCGGTCAGGACCAGGGATTTGACTGGCTCCGGCACCTGGGTAATGCCGAATTTATCGGCCAGTAGCGTCAGCACGTCGCCCATGGCCACCGGCGTGGCCGGGTCGAGGCCGCCCTGAAACAGCCAGCCGTTCTGGGGCCCGTCGTACTCGGCCAGCAGCACTACCCGGGCCTTGTCGGCAATACCGAATTCGCAGTCGAAGCGGCCGGTCAGCCCGTTGCCCTGGCTGTAGGTTAGCCGCAGCCCTGTTTCTTCCAGCGTCAGCGGCCCGATGGTCCACAGGTTCAGAACTTCGAAGCTAACGGCGTAGGAGCCCAGCGCCAGCGCCGCCACAAACTCGGCGGTGGCAATGGTCAGCGCCTCGGGCACCAGGTCGGGCGGCAGGCTCAAAGAAGTCAGCAGGTCTTTGACCTTCAGCGGGGCCTTATTGTGCAGGCTGCCCTGCACCGTGATGCCCGGCAGCGTAATAACTACGTCCAGCTGCAGGGCCCCCAGCGTCAGGATGGTGGCCACGTTGAGGCTGACCAGGGAGAACTTCGTCACGTCGACGACGGCCGATACCGAGGAAATAGCCGCGTCCAAGCCGCTGGTGCTCAGGCCGTGGTTGGTAAAGCTTCCCACCACGTCGCCGGCGCCAATCCAGTGGGCCAGGGCGGCCAGGCCGGGAAAAGCCTGGGCCGGGGGCGTCGGGCGCACAAACACCGGCCACGCACTGCCCCGCATGATGGTCAGGCCCGCATCCAGGGCCACGCCCTCCACGGCCAGATGCCCGATAAGGGTGAGGCCGAAGGAATTGGTCTTGTTGGCCCCCACGATGCTCAGGCCGTCAAACTCGAAGATGTCCGGGACGGGCTTCCAGGTGGCCGCCGGGGCATTCAGGACAAACCGGGTGTAGGCCTCGTAGGTGGTGTTGGGGTGAAACGTGATGCTGTACGCGTCCTTATCCACGACCAGCCCCTGCGTCAGAAAATCCAGGCCGGCGGGCAGGTCGAAGGGCAGCGCGCCGCCCGCGCTGCCGAGCAGGATTACCTGCAGGGGCGTCAGGTTGGCGGCATTCTGGGCCAGGGTTACCTGCCAGGTGGGCGGGTCGGTGGGGCTGGTGGTGGCGGCCGATACCAGCACCGGCACCGCCACGGTGCTGGAAAAGGGCAAAGTGCCGTGGGCCACGCCGCCGTAGGCCACCGTGCCCGTGCCTTGGTCCTCGATGGTCAGCTCAATGGAGGCCAGCGTCACGGCTACGTCCCGCAGCCCTTGCAGGGGCCACACGGCGCTGGTCGTGCCCGAGATGGTGAGGCGGTTGTTCTGCAGGCGCAGGCCCGTGCTGGGGTCGGGCGCGACGACCAGCTCCCGGCCGGGCAGTGTGCCCAGGAAAGCCTGGAAACCGGGCGGCAGGTTGGTATCGGTGGCTCGCAGGGTCAGCGGCGTGGCCTGGCCCTGCAGGTAGCTGAGTAAGGTTTGCAAATCCATAGCCGGGCTGTTAAAAAGGAATATGAACCGTCAGAAACCCGCCGTGCGTGTCTTCTTCCCAGTATGTAATGTGAAATTGGCGCAGCGCCGCGTCGCCGGGGCCCAGCGGATACGCCGGGGAGTTGGATGCTGATTCGTCCTCGTTGATGCTGAGGCTGATGTGGCCGTACTGGGCCGCGGCGTTGCCACTCACGTACATCTTGTTGCCCACCGGACCGGGATACTGCAGCACGGCCGGCACCAGGCTCGCGGGCACATGAATCTTGGGTCCCTGCAGCGTCGCGGGGTCTACCTGGAATCCGGTCAGGAAGCAGTAATCCAGGGAGCCGCAGGCTTGCAGCCGGTTGATCAGGGGCTGGTCGGGGTGGTAATAGTTGGTGCCCGGGTGGCCGCAGGAAATAAGGGCGGCCCGGGGCCGGATACCCTGGCGGACCGGCAGGGGAGCTACTTGGCCATTCAAGAAAACGTCGCTGGTGCAGGTGGTCGCCCCGTGGTGGCCGCACTTAAAGGCCGCAATGCAATGGGGCAGCGCAAACTGGTTCGCCGTGCCGGGAATGGGTAGCCCGTTGGTCATCACGGCCTGGGCTATCAGCTCCTCGCCCGAGGTCGGTAGGTCGCCCCCGGTGTAGAAAAAGAACTTGTTGAACCGCACCACCAGGCCGTAGCTGTCGGAGTTGTTTTCCTCGGCCAGCGCGATGGGCATCCGGTTCGGGTCGCCGCGCCACATGTATTTATTGACCGCCACCACGAACACCATCGGCGCGTTGGCCACCGGCACCGCCGCATTCGGCCCCGAGTTCCACAGTATCTCGTCGCCCAGGGCGGCGGTGGTGCGCTGCCGGTTCACGTTGGGGGCCGTGATGTTCTGCGAGGACAGCAGCAGCTGCCCATTCACGTAGGAATCGTACTTGTTGGGCATGCTGGCGTTGCCCGTATCAATCATGTGAGTAGTGCTAAACCGCCCGCCGGTGGAAAAATTGCAGTTCTTCTCCTTGACCAGCGTGCCAAGCTGAGCGAAGACAAACTGCCGGACCGCCACCCGAATGGCCGCCGCCCCCACGATAGCCGGGTTGACCAGCGTATCGGCTATGAAAACGCCGGTGCGACGCGCGACTTCCCGTCGCTTCTTGGTGGAGGTGTGCGGAATCAGCCAGGGGTTTGCCGGCAGGTTCCCCACCACGCTTTCGGCTTCCTGCATGCCCCAGAGCGCCGCATCGGCATCGGTGGTGGTGGGCACCACGTGGGCGCGGGCACTCATGCCCGCGCTGATTGCGTACATTGAGTCGTCGGAGCCGGGCAGGGCGTAAGCGCCGATTAGCGCCGCGCAGGTGCCGGCAGCTCCAGCGGCTATCTGCTGGGGCCGGTTGATGCCCATATTCGCTTCCGCAATGGCTATCCGGGCGATGGTATCACAGATCTGAAAAAAGTTGTCGGCCGCCAGCAGCGACATGATGCCGCCCGAGTGGTCGACATCGTAATGCGTTACCAGAATATGGTCGACCGGCACGTTGGCCGGCAAGATGGCGTCAATGCAGCCGGCCACCAGCGCCCCCTGCGCCGCGATGCCGCCGTCGATCAGCATCGTTTTGTAGGCCACCGGGGCGACGGCCGGGTCGCGGGCCACCAGGAGCGCACTTTCGCCCTGGCCTACGTCGAAAGTGTGGATTGCTAATTCCCAGGCCATATCGTCTTGCGGAGCGTAGTAAAGTCTATCATCTGTTGTTGCTAAAGAGAGTGGGTAGTAAGCCCCGGGGCTGTAGCGCCGCCTCAGCGCACCGCCGCCAGCAGAACCAGCCCGCTACTCAGGGCTATCAGCAGCCCGTTGAGCAGGCCCCGCTTGCGGGCTTTGCCCTGCCACAGGGTTTTTTCGGCCGTTTCGGAGGCTAGCAGCCGCTGCTGGTCGTCCAGGCTTTTCTGGTAGGAGCGGGCCGCGTCCTGCTGCAGGCGCCCGGCCCGCTGCAGGCTGTCGGCCGCGCCCTGGTAGTCGGCGGCGGCTAGGCGCCACTGCCGGGCTTCCTGGCGCAGCAGCGGCAGCACGCGCAGGCTGTCTTCAATTTTAGCCGCCTGCGTCACCGACAGCGTCACGGTTTTGGGGGCCGGCTTAATAGCCTGTGAGCTCGCGCTGAAGCTCAGCAGCAGAAGTGTCGGAAGGAGCAGTTGTTTCATGCGTACGTTGGTGGAGGCGGCGGGCAGAATCGGCCGCTAACCGGCCGTGGTGGTACAGCGTGGCGGCGGCCGTATCGGCGTGGGCCGTGGCCAGCGAGTCCTGCCGGCGGCGGGCCGCTTGCTGTTGCAGGTCCTGCTCCAGGGCTTTTTCCTGCCGAGGGCTCAGAATAGCGCGGTTGTCGGCCGTGGGCCGCCGGCTATACCACAGGGCCAGCAGCACGAGGCCGATAACGATAAGCCAGAAAACGGGCCGCTGATACAGAGGGGAAGGAGTCATGATAATAGAAAAGCCGGGCCGGGCCGCGGGGCACCGGCGATAAACGAGCCGGCCAAAGCCGGAATGACTGCACGATGGGATCGAGCTGCGGGATACCGCCGGGAAAGACTTGGCGGGCAAGGTAGAGCCCGAACCGGGGGCGGCCGCCGGCGAAGCATGTGAACTGCCCTGCCAGCACGGCAAACGACCCGTTTTGGTACGTGGAACCCGGTAGTAGCCCCGGCAGGGCCCGAAAAGCGTTGCAATAGGAGCTGCCCACGAAGCGCAGCGGTAGGATAGAGGAGCGCAGAAATAGGATTGGACTGCGAATAAATAGAAGTCGGAGTAATAAACAAAGCCCTATTCATCTAGGGTAAGTAATAATTTTTACCGGCCGCTTGCCCCGGTGCTGCCCGGCATACCAGAAGCCGCCGTTTACCTACCAAACGCCGGACTTTACCGCTTTTCCTGCCCCGGCACCGGCCAAAACGGCATCTTCGCCCGGCCCGGCAGTGCCTGCTGCCCGGGGCCGGTCCGTCCGGTTTATCCACGCTCAACGCCGCCTGCTATGGCAAACTTTGCTCACTATTTCCCCACGCTGCTCGCCAACGAAGGCGGCTACTGCCACGACCCGCTCGACCCGGGCGGAGAAACCTACCGGGGCATTGCCCGCGCCTACAACCCGCACTGGCCCGGCTGGCCCGCCGTCGATGCCATCCGGACGCGGCTCTGCCCCGCGCCCCCCGTGCCCAAAACCGAGTGGCTGACGCTGAGCCACACCCTGGAAGCCGACGCGGCCCTGGGCAGCCAGGTAATGAGCTTTTACAAAGCCGAGTACTGGAACCCGCTGGGCCTGGACGGAGTCAATTCGCAGCCCATTGCCGACCAGCTGGCCGACCACGGCGTGAATGCCGGCGTGGCGCGCCCGGCCAAAATGCTGCAGTACCTGCTCAATACCGAGTTTGGGGCGCACCTGGTGGTCGATGGGAAAGTAGGGGCCCAGACCATTGCCACGCTGAATGCCGTGGACCAAGCCCGCTTCTACGCCCGCTTTATTGCCATGCGGCGCGCCTTCTACGATTACCGGGCCGGCAGCTTTTCGCCCGCCGACGCGCAGGCCCTGGCCGCCTGGCACCAGTTCTTTCACACCGAGCTGCACCTGGTGCCCGACGACCGGATGCAGAAATACCTGGCCAGCTGGCTGGGGCGCACCCAGGAAAAATTCGTCGCCTAGCGTCGGCTTTCTGCGGGTTCTGGCTCAGCTCCGGGGCCAGAACCCGCTCGGTTTCTTCCGGCTCTTATTACCCTTACAGCCTGTTATCGGTGAAGAATTTTACCCGGTTTCTATTCTCAATGCAAACAGGAAGTGCTTGTAGGCTTCTTGTTGTAAATCAGATGCATATTTTTTTGAAAAAGGCGGGCAGTCTATTGGCCGTTGTGGCCTTGTTGGCCGGGCTGCCGGGTGGCGCCCGGGCCCAGCAGCCGGTTATCGAGCGGGTCTACGTCACGGATGACCCGCGGCAGGATTCGGTGTTCGCGCTGGGCAGCACCATCGTGCTGGAAGTACGGGGGCTGAACCGGTGGCTGCGGTTTCAGGAAGAGCTGCTGGTGCACCAGGGCCTTACTCCCGAGAAAGCCCACGACAAGGCGCGCGACCTGGTACTCTACATCGACGATGCCCCGTTGGTGGGCATGCCACCCCTGGCCCTGTACGTCGATGAGTCCGGGGCCGACTCGGTGCTGACGGCCCGGGCCCTGGCCAAAGCCCAGGCCCAGGCGGCCGCCGACTCCACAGTGGCAACGCCCGGCGCGGCCGACCCCGTGCTGCAGGTGCTGCTGGATGAATACCCAATCGGCGTACCCGATAAAGTGATATTCAAGCTGCGCCGCGACGTGAGCAACTACAACTACTGGGACATCGTCTACGACTCGCCCTGGGACTATTCGCACGCCGGGCGGCTGGGCCTGGGCTACGAGGACCGAGTCTTTACCGAGCTGCACCCGCGCCGGGGCAACACTATCCGTGTGGAGCTGATTCAGCCCGCCACGCTCTGGGTTGCTATCCTGGGCACCATCGGGCTGGGCTTGGGGCTGCTGGTGCTGGGGCGGCGCTCGTGGCTGCTGCGCACCACGGCCAGCACCCCAGTGGGCGCGGGCAGCCCGGCGGCCACGGTGGGCGCGTTGCAGCCGGCATTTAGTCTGGCCAAAGTGCAAATGGCCTGGTGGACCTTCGTTATCCTAGGCAGCTTTCTGGTGATTTACTGCGTCTCGGGCGAAATGCCGGACATTTCCACCACGTCGCTGGCGCTGCTGGGCATCAGCGGGGGCACCACTGCCCTGAACGCCCTGATTACGTCCGGCTCTGCCGACCCGGCCACGGTGGCAGCGGGGCCGCAAACCAGCCGGGGCTGGCTGACCGACATTGTCTCCGACGACCACGGCCTGAGTTTGAATCGGTTGCAGCAGGTGGTTATTTCCCTGATGATGGGCTACTTCTTCGTGCGCACCGTCTACAACACGGTAGCCATGCCCGTCTGGACCGACAACCAGATTCTGCTGCTGGGCATCAGCAACGCCACGTACCTGGGCCTGAAATGGCAGGAAAGCCGCACGCCCAGCGTCCCCGTCGATACCGCCCCGCCGCCGGCCCCGGCCGCCGCTAGTTCCCAAGCGACCAGCCCGGACTTTCTACCGGCCACCGATGCGGCGACCTCGCCGGCTTAAGAGTGGGCTAGGAATGGATAAGGACACGCCGACAATTACCACCTGGAAGCCCCGAACCAGCCCCGCCCGGATAAAATAGCCGCCTGCTTCGGCTAGTTCGGGGCCGTGTCGTCCAGCTCCGGCTCGTCCACCTCCGGCATTACTTCCGCGGAATCAACTGGCCCGGCCGGAACTTCCGCCGAATCGAGTACGGCCGCTGATGGCTCCGGCTCGGCGTCCGTCCCAACCGAATCCGGCTGGTATTGGTCGGCGTCTGGCGCGGCGGCGGCCGCAGGCGTGGCCGGGGCCGGGCGGGGTTTCGCCGAAGTACTACGGCTTGTCGGCGGGCCGCTGGTCAGCTTCGAGGCCAGGTGCAGCACGCCCCACACGCCCCAGCCCAGCCCCCCGGCCAGGGCCGCCACCACGGCTACCCGGTGCCACTGCAGCTGCCAGCCCGCCGCGGGCCGCGCCGCCGCCGCCCGACGAGGTGGGCGCGCCGCCGCCGGAGCTGCGGGCGGCACGGGAGCAACCGGCCCCGGCGCCGGAGCGGGGTGCTGGACAGCAGGCGAAGCCGGGCGGGCCTGCAGCTGCTGCATCAACGTGCCCAGCTGCTCGATGCGGCTGTCGAGCAGCTGATTGCGGACCGCGGCTTCGCTCTGGGCGGCCCGCACGGCTTCCTGCAAAGCGGCCTTTTCCTGCATTTCAACGGCTAGGCGCTGCTGTAGCGCCTGCGTTTCCGGGGCCATAGCTGAAGCCGCCCGAAGCTGGGTCTGCAAGTCCTGAATCAGCTGGTCGCGGGCGGCTTCCCGGGCGGCGGCGGCGTGCTGCTGGGCCTGCACTTCCTCCCGCACCTGCTGACGGATCTGTGCCAGCCGCCGCTGCTCGGCGCGGCCGGCGGCCTCGGCGTCTTCTGCGGGGTAGCCGTAGGGCCGGTCGGCCGGAATATCCTCGGCCCCCAGCCAGTGCCAGAGCTGCCTGGCCTTATGCTCCCAGAACCCCATAGGCGCCACCAGCTCCGAGACTTCCTCCACCACGTCTTCCTCGAAGACGCGGGTGGGCATGTCGGTGGCTAGTTCCCGCACCCAGCCCTGCAGTGCTTCCTCGCTCAGCTCAATTTCCGCGCGGGTAAGCTGCTGAAGCCGCCGGGGGAGGTGCGCCGGGTGGCGCAGCAGCTGGAAGCCGTCGGCGCCGGGCTGCTGGCGGAGCCGGGGCTCCATGGTGGCATCAAACGTGACGGGTGCGGCAAACAGCACCACGGCCGTAAGGGCCGGGGCGGGAATGGGCCGGGCGCTCAGATCGGTCCCCAGCCAGTCGGCCAGCACCGGCTGCTGGCGCCGGAACCGGGCAAAAGGATTGGCCAGGGCTTCTTCCGCCAGGGGCTTGCCGTCCAGCAGCCAGGGCCCATCCAGGCTTGGCAGACTAAGCTGGCCGCTGCCGGGCACAAATAGCAGGGCCGTGATGCCGTGCCGCCGCACCACCACGGCGTCGATGGGTTCCTCCGCGAGCAGAAAGTTGCCCAGCAGCACGGTCGTGCCGGGGTGGGCTTCGGCTTGTAGCGCTTCCAGCACGGCATCGTACTGCGCCTGGCAGGCCGGGTCGGCGAAGGGCGCAAACAGAAGGCTGTGCAGCATGGGTAACCGGGAAAGAAGTGGGTGAGGATTCGGCTATACGTGGGCGCCGGGGCGGCTGAGCCGCTTGGCAGTACGCAGGCCCTGCCGGGCCGGTTATCAGCCCGGGGCGCGGTTAGCCAGGTCTTATATCGAGTGATGGATAGAAACAGCAGCGCGGCCGCTGCCCGCCCGCTCACCGGAATCAGAAAGCAGTCATAATTATTCTTATGATCTAAACTAACGGATTAAGATGGTTGCTGTAACGTGACCATTCCCAGCTGTTCCAGCTCTTTCCACACCCGGTGTACGGGCAGGCCCATCACGTTGAAGTAGGAGCCTTCGAGCTTGGTCACGGCTACCATGCCAATCCAGTCCTGAGCCCCGTAGGCGCCGGCTTTGTCCAGGGGCTGGTACTGGCGCACGTAGAACTCAATTTCGGCCGGCGTCAGGGCCCGGAAAGTGACGCGGGTCTGGTCGGAGAATACCGTGCGCTGCCCCGTGCCGCTGAGCAAACACACGCCGGTGTACACATCGTGGGTGCGGCCCTGCAGGCGAGTGAGCATGGCGCGGGCTTCGGCCTCGTCGGCGGGCTTGTTGAGCACGTCGTCGTCGAGGCACACGATGGTATCGGCCGTGAGCACCACCTCGTCGGGGGCCAGGTCGGGGCGGTAGGCCTCGGCTTTGTGGGCGGCCAGAAACTCGGCTACCTCGGCCCGGTGCAGGTGGGGCGGAAAGCTTTCATCCACTTCCCGCAGGCGCACCTCGTAGCGCAGGCCCAGGTCGGTGAGCAGCTGCCGGCGGCGGGGCGAGTTAGAGGCCAGAACCAGGCGCAAGGTGGGGCGTGTAGAAGGCATTGTCGTGTTCGTCGTCGCGGATGGAGGTAAAGAGAAATCCGCCGATGGTTTTGGGGTAGAAAAACGTGGATTTGGGCGGCATTACGGCCCCGGAGTGGCACACCCGCTCGACTTCCTCCATCGTCACTTCATTCACGATGAGGGCGGCGCGGGCTTCCTGCCGGTCGACGCGGCTGAGGCACTCCGGGAAGTTGCGCACGTAGGCCACGCCCGGCCAGGTGCGCTGGGCGTCGGGCCCCACAATGCCCAGGGCCTTTTCCAGCACGAAAAAGTGCAGCACGGTCAAATCCAGGGCTTTGACTTCGGGGGTAGTGTCCCAAGTGAGCTGTTCGTGCACCTCGGGCCGCAGGCGCAGCTTATAGGCCTGCCCACCGATATACAGGCCAAAGGCCCAGGGCTTGCCGGCAATCAGCTCGGGCAAATCGTAGATGTCGTCTTTGGGCAGCACGGTAAAGTACGGCTCCAGCCGGGTCAGAAACTCCGCATCCGTCAGGCCCGCGGGCAGCTCCAGCAGCAGGCGGTGGGTGGGCAGAATGCGCAGGTCGTCGGCCGCCGCGTTGGTCAGGTACATCAGGTGGAAGTGCCAGGGCTCCCGGCCCGAGTTGGCGGGCGCGGCGGCCATGCGGGCCTGCCGGTAGGCCAAGGAGCCTTCGTAGCGGTGGTGCCCGTCGGCCAGAATTACCTCGCGCCCGGCCATCACCTGCTGAAAGCGGCGGATAATGGCCGCGTCCTGAATCACGGCCAGCACGTCGCGGGCGCCCTGGTAGTCTTCCTCGGTCTGGTAAAGCGGGTCGGCAATGGCCTCGTCGAGGTAGCGCTCCAGCTCGAAGTCCTCGTCGCGGTAGAGGCCGTGGGTGGCGCTGGTCTGAAACTGGGTGCGGGCCAGCAGCTCGGCCCGGTCGTTCACGGCCCCGGGCAGGGTATTTTCGTGGCGCAGCACCACGTTTTCACTCCAGTCGTAGGCCCGGATGTGGCACATAAAGCCCTTGCGGCAGTACTCGCGGGGGCTGCCCGGCAACCGGAAATACTGGTAATAGACGTAAATGCCCGGCATTTCGTCCTGGCGCAGCACGCCCTGCTGCTGCCACTGCTGCAGGCGCGCCAGGGCTTCGCCGGCCGGGTCGCCGCCGCGCGGCACCGAGAGGTGAATGCTGTTCAGCTCGTTGCGGTAGAGGGCCTCGCGCTGCTTGGTCGATACCACGTCGAACAAGGGCGAAACGTAGTCGTCGATGTGGGCGCTCAGGTCCGCGTTGTAGCGCCAGCCGCGGACGGGTTGAATTTCAGCCAAACTGTGAATGAGTGAGATGGTGAGGTGGTGAGATGGTGAGGTGGTGAGATGGTGAGGTGGTGAGATGGTGAGGTGGTGAGATGGTGAGGTGGTGAGGTGGTGAGGTGTTCTACATGCGCCGTACTGTGCCGGCAGAACGAAAACTCACCATCTCACCACTTCACCGTCAGGGCGCCAGGCGGCTCAGCGTCCAGCCCTGGCCGGCGCGCTCGTACACGATTCGGTCGTGGAGGCGGCTGGGGCGGCCCTGCCAGAACTCAACCCGCTCGGGCCGCACTATGTAGCCGCCCCAGTGCGCGGGGCGCGGTAGTGGGTCCTGGCCGGCAAAGCGCTGCTCCACGTCCCGTTCCTGGGCTTCCAGCTCTTCCCGGCTCCCGATTACCTGGCTCTGGGGCGAGGCCCAGGCCCCGATCTGGCTGCTGCGCGGCCGGCTCTGGAAGTAGTTGTCCGACAACGATTCGGGGGCTTTTTCCACCCGGCCTTCCACCCGCACCTGCCGCTCCAGGCCGGGCCAGAAAAAGGTGAGGGCCGCCAGGGGCCGCTCGCTCAAATCGTGGCCCTTGCGGCTGTCGTAGTTGGTATAGAACAGAAACCCCGCGTCGTCGGGCAGGCCCTTGAGCAGCACCACCCGGGCCGAGGGCTGGCCGGCGGCATTCACCGTGGAAACGGTCATGGCCGTGGGCTCGTCGAGGTGGGCGCTCAGGGCCTCGTCGAGCCACTGGCGGAACTGGCGCACGGCATCAGCCTGCACGTCGGCCTCCGACAGGGTGCGTTGCGAATACGTCTGGCGCAGGTCGGCTAATTGTTGATCTGTCATGTGGTGAACCCCCGAAAAAATAGAGTGCAGTGGCTTTAGAGGCGCAAGGTAGTATATTGACCGCACCCTTGGGAACCTAGCGCGGCCTTCGCTGCGTAGGGTAAAAGCGACACCGCGCATTTTCTGCGGCCAATGTGCCCGGCCGATTGTTTGTCCTTACTCAAGCCCCGAACCGCGACGTACGCTTGCTGGCAAGCGTAGTTTTACCGGCCTTTTGCGTATCGTTCATTCCTCAACCCGTTTTCCATGCCTCGGCTACGCGACAGTAGTTTATTGATTTCGCAGCCCTTTCTGGGCGACCCGAACTTCGAGCGGACGGTGGTGCTGATGTGCCGCCACTCCGAGGAGGAGGGTTCCTTTGGGCTGGTGCTCAACCGCACGTCGAACCTGCTGCTGGGCGACGTGCTGGAGCTGCCCGGCGGCGACGCCTCCCCGGCCGCGCGCCTGCCCCTGGGCCTGGGCGGCCCCGTTTACCCCGACACGCTGCACTACCTGCACCGCCGCGCCGACGTGCCCAACGCCACCGCGCTGGGGCAGGGCGTGTACTGGGGCGGCGATTTTCAGGTGGTGCTGGGCCTGCTGCTCAGCGGCGAGCTGGCCGCCGATGATATTCGCCTGTACGTCGGCTATTCGGGCTGGACGGCGGGCCAGTTGGAAGAGGAAGTGAAGGAAAATGTTTGGATAGTGCACCCCAATGCTGCCGGGAAAGTATTTACTTTGAATAATGATGCCTTCTGGCAAGCCATTTTGCGTGAAAAAGGGGGCCGCTTCCGGGTCCTGTCCAACTATCCGCTCGACCCCCGCCTAAATTAGCTTTTGCTTTCTTCGCTGCCGGGCCACCCATTCCTTTCCTGCGCCAGGCCTTTTCCTTTGACCTATGTTACCTGAAAACGAGAATTCCGCCCCCAACCACTCCGATGCTTCTTCGGAGTCGCCGATGAGCATTCTGGAGCGCCGCCTGGCCGAAATCCAGGCCAAGCAGAACCCGGCTGATGCTCCGGCCACGCCCCCGGCTTCCCCGGCTCCGGCCCCCAACGAGCCGGCCGCCGCCGCTCCGGCCGCCCCGCTGGCTTCTACCACCAACGAAATCACCGAGCGGCCCGCCCAGGGCACGCCCCCCGTAGCCGATACCCCCGCCGGCGCCGGCACGGCCGAGCCCACGGCCGCCGCGTCGGAAGCCGCGGCCGAAACGTCGGCTGCCCTGGCTGCCGACGAAACTGCCCCTGTTTCCGCGCCGCTGGCCCGCGCCGAAGACCACTACGGACATGCCAACCCCGGCGTGCAGTCGGCCGAAGCGGCCGCCCAAACCAGCGCCGCGCCCGAAACGTCGCCTACCGCCACGGCCGCCGAAGCCGGCACCCTGACCGAAACCAGCCCCGTTACGACGGAGGCTGCCGCTGAGCCGGCCGCTGCCACCCCTTCGGCAACCGAACTGCCCGCCGCCGTGCACGAGCCCATCGTGCCGCTGGCAACGGCCGCCGACATCGAAACGGCCCCGGCTTCGGTGGCCGCCCTGCCCACCTCGGCCAACGACTCGGCTACGGAGGCCGCCGCCGCCGCGGCCGAGGCTTCCGAAACGGCCGTCAGCCCGGAAGAGGAGGAAGAATACGTGCCCGAGGTGCCCGTGCCCGACTTTGCCACGTTGGACTTGCCCGCCCAGGCCTCGCACCTGCTGACGTTGCTGCGCCGGCCCGACGCCCGCCAGAACCGCAAGCAGATCTTCGACCTGCACCGCCAGTACGAAACCAGCATCAACGCGGAGCGCACGGCGGCCCGGCAGCGCTTCACCGAAAGCGGGGGCGAAGCCGACGACTTTGCTTTCAACGGCCCCGAAGGCCATGCCGAGCTGATCAAGGCCCTGCAGGAGTTCCGCGACAGCCGCGCCAAGGACGCCCGCGCCGAAGACGAGCAGCGCGCCAAAAACCTGGCCCACAAGCAGTACCTGCTCTCGCAGCTGCGCCAGTTGGTCGAGTCGGCCGAAACCAAGGATAGCTCCATCCGCATCAAGGCCCTGCAGAACGACTGGAAAGCCACCGGGGCCGTGCCGCAGAAGGACGCCCAGGAAATCTGGAACAGCTACCACGCCCTGCTCGACATCTATTACAACAACCGCGGCCTGTTCTTCGAAATGAAGGAGTTGGACCGCCGCCGCAACCTCGAAGCCAAGGAAGCCCTGATTCAGCGCGCCGAGGCCCTGGCCAGCCAGCCCAGCATCAACAAGGCCCTGCAGGAGCTGCGCCAGCTGCACGAGGAGTGGAAGCACATCGGGCCCGTCGCTAATGAGCAGCGCGACGCCATCTGGAACCGCTTCCTGCTGGCCTCGGAAAAAGTGCACGACCGCAAGAAGGAATTCCTGAACGTGCGCTCGACCCAGGAAAACGCCAACCTGACCCGCAAAACTGCCCTGCTGGAGCAGATCAAGCCCTTCGCCGAGTTCCAGACGGAGCGCGTGAACGAGTGGCGCGCCAAAACCGACGAGCTGCAGAAGCTGAAAGAGGAGTGGGATGCCGCCGGCCTCGTGCCCCGCGACAAAGCCGAGCAGCTTAACAAGCAGTTCTGGTCGGCCTACAAAGGCTTCTTCCAGCGCAAAAACCAATTCTTCAAGTCGCTCGACGAAGAGAAAAACGCCAACCTGCAGCGCAAGCTCGATTTGTGCGACCAGGCCGAAGCGGCCCTGCAGAACCCGAATTGGGAGGAAGGCCGCGAAATCGTGATTCGCCTGCAGAAAGAGTGGAAGCTGATCGGCCGCGTACCCGAAAAGCAGTCAGATAAGGTGTGGAACCGCTTCCGCACCGCCTGCGACTCGTTCTTCGACCGCAAAAATGAGGAGGCCAAGCAGCGCGTGCAGCAGGCCCAGCAGGTATCGCAGGAGCAGGCCACCCACCTCGACCGGGTTGCCGAAGCCGTAGCGGCTCTCTCCGTGGATGCCCCCGGCACGCTGGAAGGTTTCCGGCAGCACGTCGACGAGTGGCGCGGCTTCGATGGTGCTTCCAGCGGCCCCCGCGGCTCGGCCGAGCGGGCCGAGGAGAAGTTCCTCACCCTGATGGGCAAATACCTGGACGCGGTGCCCGGCCTCTCGTACGCCGACCGCACCGATCTGCTGTTTCAGCTCCAGGTAGAGCGCCTCAAGTCGAGCCCGGATTCGCAGCAGGCCCTGTACCGCAAGGAGCAAGCCCTGCGCCGCGAAATCAACGAGGTGGAAAATGACATTGCCACCTTACAGACTAACCTTGAGTTCTTTGCGCGCTCGAAGAACGCCAACCAGCTGCGCGAGGAATACCAGGGCCGCATCGACGAGGCCAAAAACCGCATTGAGGGCCTGAAGAAACAATTGAAAATTATTCGGTCCTAGTTTGGGAATGTGGTGCGAAGCAGTAGTTTTGCACCACAATTCGCCTCCTTAGCTCAGCTGGTAGAGCAACTGACTTGTAATCAGTAGGTCGTTGGTTCGATCCCGACAGGAGGCTCAGCACTTCAAACCCCTTGTAAATTCGTTTGCGAGGGGTTTTTTGTTGTGTGCCTGCCGCTGTGCCCCTTACCTCTTAAATACGGCGGTTTTGAGCCAAGAATGGCCCCGACTGCTTGCGTAGTTGGGGCCTTTTTTGGCCTTAGCAGTATTGGCAACAAGAATTAAAGAGTGATTACCCCACCTCCTCAAACAACGGCAGCTGCGCCGTCGGTACTCCACCCGGATAGTGGTTCAGCACCCGGCTAATCTCATACTCCGTCCGCAGGGCTCCGCGCTCCGTCCGGTACTGCCGCCGCGTCAGCTCCGCCCGGATGGCATCGTTGTGGCCGAAGGTGACTTCCCGCGTGCGCACGCGCTCGGCAAACACCTCATCCGTTACCCGGGCATTGAACTTGCTCGTCCCGTCGGTTACCTCCCACCGCGGCGTAGCATCGCTCAGGTCCGGCCGCACGATCTGCAGTAGGGTAGTGGACGTGTCTTCGGTCGGCGAGTTGTCCGGGGCCTGCACGGCGAAGGCCGGCACGTCCTCCTGGGTGATGGGTACCGGCGTTATGGCCTCGCCCACTTGCCGGCGCAGCACGAAGGACGTAATGCCTTCCCGCTCCAGGGGGTGCACGACGCGGGCCACGTCCTGCTTGACTCGCGTATCGGTTGCCAGCTGCAGGGTAAGCGCACTGGTCAGCGCCTTTCCCCCGAAGGCATTGTACACCGTGACCGTGCTCAGAGAGGTACGCTCCACGTCCTGGGGTGCCTGGCCCCGCAGAAACTTCAGCAACTGAAACAGGCCCACCGTGTGGCCGCTGTCCCAGAGCACGTCCAGGATGCGTCCTAAACTCTGCGTGTCGTTGCCGGCGAACAGCGGCGTGGCTTCCTGGGCCACGATGGTCTGCAGGTCCAGGTTGATGGTGAGTGAACCCCGCTTGGCGGCCCGGAAGTGCAGATGCACCGGTGGGTTGTCGTGGCTGAGGCGATGATTAATTTGCTCGACCAGATTGCTCAGCGCCAGCAGGGCCGGGGCCAGGTCGCGCGTGTCCATCAGGCCCTCGCGCAGGCTGGGGCCGTCGTAGATGATTTGAAAGCCAAGGTGGGTGGGTGGCTGGATAGTAGGCACAGGTGACAAGTTACTGGTTACGGTCTTCGATATGAATACTGCTCAACACCTGCTCGACCGAATAGGCAGAATCTTGCACCAACTTCGTCACTTCTACTGGTAGTAAGGACCCCGCGCCCTGTTGCTGATAGGCATCCCACAGTACCTGTGCCCGGCGTTGCACTTCTGCTTCGTTTGTTCCCGCCTGTGGCTGCTTCTCCTCGAACCGCTTCAGTATCTGGTAATACAGCGTGATTTCAGCACTGGCTACAATAGCGGGTAGCCGATTAATGTCTTGCTGCCACCAGAGCGTAGTGGGCATCTGGTGTGCAAGATCAATTGTCGGATACACCGCGGCCAACTGCTCGCCTACCTTCATTGGCTTTTTCGATTTCGACTTCGACTTCTGCTTTGGGGATTTGATCAGCCACCGCTCGTAATCGGTCACAATACCCCCGATGATACTGGTCATAATTTCCCCGGACGCCTTCTCTTTTCCTCCCCGCCGGTAGAGTTGATCGTAGTTCAGGCTCCGTACGCGCCGCATGAATACCGACGTGAGAAGTTTCGCCGTGCTCCCGGCACGTAAGGTCAGCAAGTAGCCCAGTTGCCGCACGGACAACCGGCGTAGCCGAGGACGGACCCATTTTGGTAGTGTGGGTCCGACGTTGGAGAGGGTACGACCAAGCTTGCGCCAGAGCCACCTAACGAGGATGAGTATCCCGCTACCTAAGGCTGCGAGGCCAGCGAGGAGGCCACCCCAAAATCGCCACCCGGTCCAAGTAAGCCATCCGGCCAATATGCCTGAGAGGAGCACGACCAGCAACGCCCCATAAAAGAGTTGCTGCAGCGTAGGGGAAGCCCTGGCTGCTTGTGGGGGCTCCGGTGCCGAGTAGATCTGCGTATCTGCGCTACTCACATCCGCTACCAAAAATAATGTTGTTGGTTGTAGCAATGCGGCCTGCTGCGGTGACAAGTGTAGCATGTGCTGGTGTTCCCGGTTACGCTTGTTGGCCAGCAGCAGGCTCTCAATTCCCTGGTTGTCATAAATTCCTCCGTCGAGCAAGGCCACATGGTTGGCCATGTGCACGCTCCCCATCCGGCCACGCAGGATGGATTCGACATTACCAGAAAAAAAGTCATTGGGCATTACCAACGGCTCGAAGCCACCGGGGAAGCACGACGACGCTGCCACCACATCGGCCAGGCGCAGCTGTCGTGCGGAACTCCACGAAAGGCTGACATTGCCATTGCCTACGACGTAGCATTCCTTTTGCTTCCCTGTGGGGGGAGGAAGAAATGCGCTGTGCTGAAACCGAAATGTCAAGCCAGAATACATCTCAGTGGCGCCGAAGATGAGGCTCTGTAAGTGGAACGGCGCAGTCGCCGAGTCATCCGGCTGCCAGAACAGGCCAAACCGGACCTCCCCGTACAACGCTTGGTTGTATTCGTCGGCAAAGGCCTGGATTAGTTTGTACGTGTCTTCACGCAGAATACGCTCTTCCCAGCGGGTCAGGGCGTTCGGCAATATCGTATCCTGCTCCAGTAGGGCATAGAACGCCTGGTAGATGTCTTCGAATGCGTCGCCAAACTTGCGGCGCATAGCATAATAAGCGCCCGTAATTGTGCCGCCTGAAGCGGTAGAAAGCATATGTACGTTTTCCAGTAAGCCGAGCTGATGCAAGGCTTTGAGTGTGCCTAAGCTGTACGCGGCTGCCCGGAAACCGCCCCCGGATAAACTCAACGCTATGCGCGCATAAACGGACTCCGGGGTGACCGTAGTCTCAAGAAGGGCAGCTGTTGGCTGTCCAGTAACGTTTTCAACCAGCATAACAATGAAATAGATGCCATCAAGGACAGCCAAAGAAGCCCTGCCTTGCTGTGGGGCTTCTTTTCGTGTGAGCGAGAGTGGATAGCCCCCTCTGTAGGGGAGTTGTCGAACGGGGCCGCCAATGTGCAGATACCCGCACCGATTTCCAAGCACTTTCCCAGGATGATAGAGTGTTATTTGGATTCTCATTCATAGAACGCACCGGGGCGGTGAACAGCAGCAGAGTGGAACCCCAAACTCTTCTACACACCTTGAATTCAGTGCCAGCACGGATGCCTCAAACTAAGCACGGCAGTATACTCGCTTGATGGCCAAAATAACGGAGTTCGACCTCGCGCAATACGAGTGGCTCAAGAAGGAAATCGAAGCGGAAGTCGGCGAAACCCGCCAGCTGGAGCGCAACGCGCTGCTGGGCAGCGGAGCCACCTGGCTCTGGCTGCTGACCGATTCGGATAACAAGCTCCCCCAACTCGCGTGGTGGCTGCCCGTGGGCTTGATTGTGTTGAGCGCCATGCGGTGCGCCGCCCTGTATGCGCGCATTCATCCCAAGGCCACCTACATGCGGTACCTGGAGAAAACCAGCCAGCAGCAGGGTGGATTGCTGGGCTGGGACCGTTGCCTGGAACGCCAGCTGCAGAAAGGAAGGATGGCAACGCTGCACCTGCGTCTGTCGGGTACCGTGGCTATTGTCTTCTGGTTAGCCCTTTTGGGCTTTGCCCTTTGGATAGCCAGTATGTCACCCGGCAAGAGTAAACCCAAGCCTAATAAGCGGGTCGTTACCACCACGACGACGACCACCACTACCTACCGCTAACGCTCTTTACTACTGGGGCTGTTATTGATGGTCTTTATTCGTCCAGCATCGTCGGTTGCCACAGCGTCAGCTCGGTCTGCGGGGGTAAGGGAGTAGTGAAGGCGTGGGCCCGCACGTTTTCCAGCGAGCCGGGCAGGTAGTGCAGCTCGACGTAGAAACCACCTGGGCCTTCACGGCGCGCAGGTGCTGGTAGTAAGCGGGCAGCAGGTCGGCGGCGCAGTTTCCTCCCCGGACTGTCTTGACTCAGCCCGAACCTGAAAACGAAAAGTGGCGGCGTGCCGATACTAGCTTTCTGCCTGGCCGCTCAGGGTTAGCAAACAAGATAATTTCATACCATGAATGCTGCCTAATTGGTGGCCTGCGCCGCTGCCGGCCAGAAATATAGTGCTTGGCGACAGAGAAAAGCGAATTGTTGGCGGGCTTGGCTGGGAGGGCAGCGGGAAAATTTCCCCGGCTTCTGTGAGCTGCGTTCCTGCTATTTTAATTTGTTCAGGCATTAAAAACCGGCACCGTAATATAAAAAGTACTGCCTTTGCCTTCCGCACTATCGAACCAGATACGCCCCTGGTGTAATTCCACAATAGTTTTGATAATCGACATACCCAAGCCCGTCGTCTTTTCGCCGCGTAGTCCGGGACGTCGGGCGGGAGTGAAGCGTTCGAACAGCACCAGCTGTTGGGCCTCGGCAATGCCAATGCCATTATCCTGCACCATGACCAGTACCTGACCCGGTTGCTGCTCGAGGACTACGGTAATTTGGCCCCCGTCGGGCGTGAACTTAATAGCATTGCTGATCAGGTTGTTAATTACCTGTTGAAATTTATTTAGGTCAATCGGAGCATAAATAGGCTCCGGGGGAGCGACGTACGCAAACTGCAGGTGAATGCGCCGTTCAGCGCGTTGATACTCTTCCAGGAGCGTCCCCAGCCAGGGCACCAGATTCGTTCGTTCTAATTTAAGCTGCACGTTGCTTGATTCCAGGAACTCATTATCGACAAAGTCATGAATCAGCGACATTCCGTCGGTGCAGGTGCGCTCCATCAGGTGTACTATCTGTTGCAGCTCAGGGGTCAGATGGCTTTTTATTCCCTGGGCCAGAAAACCGGTCAGCTGTTGCAGGACAACCAGGGGATTGGCCAGGTCGTGCGCCAGAATTTCGAGGGTCGCGTTTTTCTTGGTGTTAAATTTTTCCGAATTAATCATTTGCACTTTTTCGGCGGTAATGTCGCGCACGTTGCCACTCAGGTACTGCTGCTCCGGAGTCGGTTGCACGCGGCAGGCGGTCAGGCACAGCCACTGGGTACGGTCGTTAGGAGAGGCCACGCGCATTTCGACGTTCTCGAGCAGCTGGCCCGGCGGCGTTTGCGCGAGCTGCTGGCGGATATAGCGCTGGTCGTCGGGGTGAATGCGGGTTAGCCACAACGGTAGGTCTTCCTGCACATGCTGCACGGGGTCCCCGACCAGCCGTTCGTAGGCATCACTCACGTACACGATTTTGCTATGCGTCAGGTCGTACACAAAATGCACGGCCTGGCTGTGTTCGATAAGGGGGCGGAGGAGGGTCAGGTAATCGGACATGCACCAAATAAAGGTGAGCGGCGCCTGGCAGGGGCCAGTGGAAAGTTGAGTATTTAGCTGCAATACGAGCAAAAGGCTGTTTTCGGTATACTGCTTTCGCCGGAATAAAGGCCAGGTGCTGCCAGCTGTAGCGGCCGGGCAGTCGGCTGGAGTCCGCAATTGGTAACGGAAAGCAGACCGCCCCGCGGTATTTCTTCTTCGGGAGCGGGCAAGAGTGGTGCGCCGTTATTTACCCGAAAATAACGTCCGCGCAGAATACTGTTTTTCTGACCGGATAAATTGCCGGAGGTCGAATGCGTGCTGCTCGAAACTACTGCGCAGTGGCCGTGTAGGGCCGCCGGCTTAATATCGGCCAGTAAAGTTCACGGCAAATTAGTGGGCTGCGACCAGCGCTATTTTATCCGCAACGTTTTAAAACTTTATCGAAATTAATTGAAAACGAAAATCAATATGTTACGTTTGCGGCAGTGTAGGTCATTGATCAGCACTGAATTTTTCGTTCACTCCTAAAATAACTTCAGCATGGCACTAGATTTCAGCCAATTCGAAGAAGTCCTCAAGTCGGCTAAAAACAGCGACATTGTAAAAAAGGATTTGCGCAAGGCACTGCGGGGCGTATCCTCCGCCATCAACGCGCTAAACCAAGCCGTTGCCGATATGGAAGCCGTACTGGCCGATGACTACCAGCCTGCCGTGAAGGTGCGCAAGCCCCGGGCTACGAACCCGAATGGTGCCAAGCGCGGCCGCAAGCCGAAAGTTGCTCCGGCGGAGTAATTCACCACGGAAATTCAGTTTCCCGTTGTCATAAAAAAAAGCGCCCTGTTCAGGGCGCTTTTTTTTATGACAACGGGAAATTACCGTCCAACGATTTTACGCTGACCTAGAGGGCTGAGCAGCAGTAGCCACCCGCGAATTGCAATGGTGGGCAGGATGGCTTATTGGCCTGCCAGCGCGTGAGTTGTTAGCGCGGGCTAATCCCGGGTAGAATTTATGCGTAATTACTGGCAGTACCCTGCGAAACTCATCTATCGACCCTATGGAATATTCTTCTTCCCGTCCCGAAGATTTGCTGTTTGATGCCGCCCGGCGGGGCGACCTGCCTCTGCTGCGGGAATTGCTGCCGCAGCTCGACGTAAACGTGCAGAATGGCAAAGGCTTCACCCCTTTGATTGTGGCCGCCTACGATGAGCAGCTGGAAGCTACCCGGGCCTTGCTGGCGGCCGGGGCCGACCCGAACGTGCAGGACTTGAGCGGCAACACGGCCCTGATGGGCGTCTGCTTCAAGGGCTACCCCGATATTGCGACCCTGCTGATTGAGCACGGGGCGCAGTTGGATCTGCAAAACGGCAACGGCGGCACGGCCCTCATGTTTGCCACCCTATTTGGCCGCAACAAGCTGGTGAAGCTGGTGCTTGAGGCCGGGGCCGATGCCTCCCTGCGCGACGTGCGGGGCCTGACGGCCCTGGACCTGGCCGTGCAGCAGGGCAATGAGGAGGCCTTTCAGCTGCTACAGGCCCAGCAGGCGCCCTGATGCTGGTTGGCTTTCCATTTCAAGAGCCCAAAAAAAGCCCGGCGGAGAAGCCGGGCTTTTTTTGTACGGGGGCGGCCTGGCTACACCGTGCTGCTGAGCCGCTCACGGGTAAGAATGGCCTGTAAAGCGGCCGACTTACCCAACTCGGACGAGTAGGGCAGTTGGGCAATCTGTTGAATGGTTAATTCGCCATCAATGTAGCGCTGGAGCTCGAGCAGCAATTCGGGCTTGGGGCCCGTGCCACCCATCGACGCTACCGCAATACCCCATTCGGCGTGCCGCTGCCGCTTCTGGCGAGCGGCGGCTTCCTGTTCGGGTAAGTCGGTGGGGATTGGGTTAAAATAGGGAGTTTCCATCAGCTTCCGCGGTTGGTGTTCCCTGGGCTATACGGCGGCCGGGGCGTTTGGGTAGGAAGCGCGCCCGTTTTTGTCGTCCCAACTGGCAGCGCGCTCCTGCTCGCACCGGCTGACGGTCAGAGGGTTGCTGACGGCCCAATGGCCCCGTACGGGAGGCTGCCGGCAGAAGCCGAGCGGGCCGCGCCTCCGGTTTTAATATTCTTATATCTTTGTATCCTACCTATTTACAATAGGAGAAAAGATGATATTCTACCGGTTGCCGACTACCCGCGCTCCGCTGCCGTAGCTGGCTGCCGCTGATCTGCTTTGTAATGCCTACCTCCGCCACCCCGCCCGCCCGCCTGACCTGTGCCATTCTCGACGACGAGGAGATTAACCGGCTCACGCTGGAGCATTACGTCGAGGCCAGCGGCTTGCTGCGGCTGGAGGCGTCGCTGGCGGGCAGCGTGGAAGGGCTGAGCTTTTTTAGTACCGGCCGCCGCGTCGACGTGCTGTTTCTGGACGTGGAAATGCCCGACCTCAGCGGCCTGGACATGCTGCGCCTGCTGCCGGAGCCGCCCCACGTCGTGCTGACCACGGCCCACGAGAATTTTGCCTGGGAAGCCTTCGAGCTGCGCGTTGCCGATTACCTGGTCAAGCCCTTCGACTACGAGCGGTTTCTGCAAGCCGTAGCCCGGGTGCAAACGCTGGTAGCCGCCGGCCAGGACGCGGCCTCGGCCAGCCGGCTCATGCTGCCCGACCCGGGCTTGTTGCGCTAACGGCCCCGCGGAAAACCCCGCCTGCCCCCGGCGCTTTTCCAGCGTTGGGGCAGGCGGCGCGCATTCAGGGCTAACTGTCCGCCGCGGAGTTAGACACGGAGTGCTGCACCTGCCAGAGGAGCTGCGCGAGCAGTTGGTGCAGCTGCTGGGCCGCCGCCGCGCGCCGCTCTGCCGGCTCAGTGGCTTCCTCCAGCGTGGCCAGGAACGGCAGCAACTCCTGGGCCATCAGCAGCTTCAGGGACGGCTTGATGCGGTGCGCCACGGCCGCCGCCCGGGGCCAGTCGGCGGCGGTGGCGGCATCCTGCAGGTCCTGCACCATCTGGGGCGTGTGGGTCAGGAAGGAGTCGAGGATGCGGCGCACGAAGGCGGGGTTGCCCCGGGCCATGCGGCCCAGGTCGTCGAGGGCAAACAGGGGCCGGCTGGGGCGGGCATCGGTGCGGTGCAGGGCCACAATCTTGCGCACCAGGTCGGCCGCCTCGAAAGGCTTGGCCAGGCAGTCGTTCATGCCCGCGGCCAGGTACTTTTCGTTGTCGGCCAGGAAGGCGTTGGCCGTGAGGGCAATAATCGGGGTCCGGGCCCGGACCACGTCGGGGTGCTGCCGGATGCGGGCCGTGGCTTCCAGCCCGTTCATGCCCGGCATCTGAATGTCCATCAGAATCACGTCGTAGGCCTGCTGTTCGAACAGGGCCAGGGCCGCCGCGCCGTCGGTAGCCGTTGCCACCTCCACCTCGTAGCTTTCGAGCACGAGCTGGGCCAGCTGCCGGTTTACGTCGTGGTCTTCCACCAGCAGCACGCGCAGCCCCTTGATGGCGGCCCCGGCCTGGGCCAGGTCTTCGGCCAGCTCGGCCTGGCTAACGGCCTGCAACGCCTCGGCCGGAGCCTTTTCAAAGCGCAGCGTAAAGCCGAAAGAAGTGCCTTTGCCCGGCTCACTGCACATGAGTAGGTGGCCGCCCAGCTGCTCGACCAGGCTGCTGCTGATGGACAGGCCCAGGCCCGAGCCCCCGAAGCGGCGGCTGGTGTCGGCGTAGGCCTGGGTGAAGGTTGAGAAGATGGACTCCTGCTTGTCGGCCGCCACGCCCAGGCCGGTGTCCGTCACCCGAAAGCCCACGGTCAGGGTGGTGGCGGTTTCGGTGAGCAGGCGGGCGCTGAGCGTGATGCTGCCCTGCTCGGTGAACTTGAGGCTGTTGCTGAGCAGGTTGAGCAGCACCTGGCTCAGGCGCTGCGGGTCGCTGAGCACGGCGGCCTGGGGGCGGGCCACCGGCTCGATGGCGAAGCGCAGGCCCTTGCCCCGGGCCTGGTAGCTCAGCGTCTGGCCCACGGCCTGCAGGGTCTGGTTCAAATCGAAGGGAATCTGCTCCAGCTCCAGCTTGCCCGACGTGATTTTGGCCACGTCCAGAATGTCGTTGAGCAGGCCCAGCAGGTGGGTGCCCGAGTTGCGGATGATGGCCACGTACTCCTGCTGCTGCTGGCTCAGGGGCGTGCGGGTGAGCAGGCCGGCCATGCCCAGCACCCCGTTCATGGGCGTGCGAATCTCGTGGCTCATGTTGGCCAGGAAGTTCTCCCGGGCCGTGGCGGCGGCCTCGGCCTCGCGCTTGGCCCGCTTCAGCTCGGTAATGTCGGTGCACACGGTCAGCACCTCGGCCGTGCCGTTGGGGCGCTGCAAGGGGCGCTTCACCACTTGCAGCTGCAGCACTTCGCCGGAGGCCAGGGTGAAGGGCATTTCCCCGGACACCTCTTCGCCGGTGGCCATGACCACGTCGTTCCAGGCCGTGAGCTGGCGCAGCTCCTGGGCCTCGGGCGTGTCGGCGCCGGGGGCGGTTTGCAGGTGGTTGCTGCGGTGCAGGATGTCGGCGAAGCTCAGGTTGGTAAACACCGGGGTGCCGTTCACGTCGGTCACGTAGAGGAAGTTGGGCGAGGTATCCACGATCTGCTGCACAAACTCCTGCTGCTCGGCCAGCTGCTGCTCGGCCCGGTGCCGCTCCGTAATGTCGAGGCCGTAGGCCACGATCAGGCGCACCGAGCCGTCGGCGTGGAAAACGGGCTGCATCAGGCGCAGCAGGCGGCGCGGGCCCTCGGGCGTGGGCACGGTTTCCTCGTGCATCACCCGGCGGCGCTTCCCGATGACCTCGTCGAACATGGCTTTGCGCTGCTCGGCCAGCGCGATGGGCCGCTGCCGGTAGGCGCAGTACTCGAAGTGGTCCTTGCCGATAATCCAGGCCCGCACCTCGGGGTTTTTGATGCCCACGGGGTTCACGAACAGGTAGCGGTGCTGGGGGTCGAAGACGCCGATGTCGGCGGGCAGCTCGTTGAGGATGGTTTCGTAGAACTCGCGCTGCTCGGTGAGCTGCTGCTCGGCCTGACGGCGGGCCGTAATGTCGAGGCCGTAGGCCACCATCAGGCGCAGCGAGCCGTCGGGGTTGAAAACGGGGTGGAAGCGGCGCAGCACGTGGAACGTCCCGGCCGGGTCCTCCACGGTTTCCTCCCACTGCTTGTCGTGCCGGTTGGTCACGGCCCACTGAAACATCTGGTCGCGCTGCTCGGCCAGGGCCCGGGGCCGCCCGCGCCGGGCCGTCACCTCGAAGTTGTCGCGGCCGATACTCCACTGGCGCAGGGCCTCGTCGGGCAGCACGTTGGCGTTGGCAAACAGGTAGCGGTGCCGGGCATCAAACACGGACACGCCCACGGGCAGCTCCTGGAGAATCATCTCGTAGAAAGCCTGCTGCTCGCTGAGCTGCTGCTCGGCCCGGCGGCGGGCCGTAATGTCGACCAGGTAGAGGGTGGCGTACTGCTGCCGGGGCACGGGCACCACCTGGAGCAGGAAGTGCTGCGCGCCCACGCTGATTTCCTGGCTTTGGGCGTGGGTGGTGGTCAGGGCGGCGGCCACCAGGTCCTGGAGCTGGCCGTGCAGGGCCTGCTCGGGGCTCAGGGCGGCGACCAGCGGGGCGGCGGCGGGGTTGGCGTAGAGCAGCTGCCCGTCGTGGGCCAGGCGCAGCACGGGGTTGGGGTTCTGCTCGGCAATCAGGGACACGGTGCGCAGCTGGGCTTCGCGCTGGTGCCGCTCGGTGACGTCGCGGTAGCACACCAGGCGGCCGGCCATCACGCTGTCGAGCACCAGGTAGTCGCGCTCCAGCACCCGGCCGTCGGCCAGCACCAGCTCCTCGTTCAGCACCGACTGGCCCGCCGCCCGAATGGCCCCGGCCCGGGCCAGGTAATCGTCCGGGTCCTGGAAGTTGTGCCGGATGCGGGCCGCGACGTCCATGCCCGAGAGCGGGGTAGTGGCGGCCGACACGTCCTCGATGCCGAACAGCTCGCAGTAGCGCTGGTTGACCAGCTCCACCCGGCCGTTGTCGTCGACGAGCATGAAGCCCAGGCGCATGTTTTGTACCAGCGAAGCCAGCCGGGTCTGGTAGCGCTGGGCGGCGGCCTGGCTCTGGGCCAGCTGCTGCTCCAGGGCGGCTACCCGCTCCTCGGCCTGCGCGCGCCGGTGCTGCTCCTGGAGCAGCTGAGAAGCCAGAGAATCGGGTGAGGCGGGAGGGGCAGACATAGAGCGGCGCAAACGGTACGCGACGAATATACAGGCTGCCCGGCATACCAGCCAAAAAAGCCACCCGCCGCCGCCGCCCCAAGCGCGGCAGCCCGGGGCGGCGGCCGGCAAGTCGCTGATACCGAGTGCCGCACAATAAAGCAAAGTCCGAAACAGTTCTTACCTTACTTCTATACCAACCCGTTGCCGTGATGACGAAAGTGCTGTTGCTGTTGGGCGCCCTGTTCCTGTTTCTCGCGGCTGAAGCCGTAGCCGCCCGCCCGAGTGCCTATGCCCGGGCCAAATCCAAAGGCCGCGTGTACGTGCACCGGCCCAACTACAAGCTCTACCGCGGAGCCAAACGCAGCCGGGCTACCAGCTGGCTGCGCCTGCCCCGGCTGGGCCGCGCGGCATCCGGACCCCGGAGCCGGTTCTAGGGCCGTACCCCGGGCACGACCCGCCGCCTGGGTGGCCACCGCCGGCCACCGGGCGGCGGCTAGCCCGGCCGGGCGGGGGCGCGGGAAACAGGAAACGTACTTACCTTGCCGGTACGCTTGTCTGTTTTACGCGCTACCCCGTCTGCTTATGCCCGTACCTGCCGTTTGTTCCCTGTTTCGCCATTCCGCTGCGCCGGCCCTGCTGCTGGCCGCGGCCCTGGGCGGCTGCCAGCCCCGGCCCGCCGCTACCACGGCCGCCGCGGCTACCGCCGAAGCTATTCCGGCGGCTCAGCCCGCCGCGGCGGCTTCCGCGGCTACTCCGCCGGCCATCAGCGCCGCCAGCATTGGGCAGTACCTGCAAGCCGTAGCCGCCGACGAGATGCTGGGCCGCAAGCCGTTTACGGCCGGCGAGGAGCGCATCACGGCGTATCTGGCCGCTGAGTTCAGGAAGCTGGGCCTGCAGCCCGCCCCGGGCGGCAGCTACTTCCAGCCCGTGCCCATGGTGGAAGTCACCGGCACGCCCTCGGCCACGATGGTCGTAGCCGGCAAAGGCGCTAAGCTGAGCTTGCAGTACAAAACCGACTTCGTGGCTTTCACCCAGCGCGAGCAGGAAGCCGTGGCTCTGACCAACTCCCCGCTGGTGTTTGCCGGCTACGGCGTGGTGGCCCCCGAGTACGGCTGGGACGACTACGCCGGCCTCGACGTGCAAGGCAAGACCGTGGTGGTGCTGGTGAACGACCCCGGCAACGCGGGCAACGACACGACCTTCTTCAAGGGCAAGGCCATGACCTACTACGGCCGCTGGACTTACAAGTACGAGGAAGCCGCCCGCCACGGCGCGGCCGGCGTGCTCATCGTGCACGACACCCAGCCGGCGGCGTATCCGTGGAGCGTGGTGCTGAGCGGGGCCGTCAGCCCCAAGCTGCGGGCCCAGACGGCCAACAAGGGGGCCGACAAGTGCGCCCTGGAAGGCTGGCTGACGCTGGACGCGGCCAAGCGCCTGTTTACGGCCGCCGGCCAACGCTACGACCAACTCTACGCCGCCGCCAACCAGCGCGGCTTCCGGCCCCGGGCCCTGAATGGCCTCACCGTCACGGCCGGCATCCGGAACAAGCTGCGCCGCCAGACCAGCAAGAACGTGCTGGCCGTGCTGCCCGGCACCACCCGCCCCGACGAATACATCATCTACTCGGCCCACTGGGACCATTTCGGGGTGGGCAAGGCCATTGCCGGCGACTCCATCTACAACGGGGCCGTGGACAACGGCACCGGCCTGGCCGCCTTGCTCAGCATTGCCGACGCCTTCCAGAAATCCCCCGAAAAGCCCCAGCGCAGCATCGTGTTCCTGGCCGTGACGGGCGAGGAGCAGGGCCTGCTGGGCTCGGCCTACTACGCCCAGCACCCGCCGTTTCCGCTCAGTAAGACCGTGGCCGACCTGAACATGGACATGCTCTGGCCCTACGGCGAAATGAAGGACCTGACCGTCATCGGCTACGGGCAGTCGGAGTTGGAGGACTACGCCCGCGCGGCGGCCCGGGAGCAGGGCCGCTACGTGCTGCCCGACCAGACGCCCGAAACCGGCATGTTCTACCGCTCCGACCACTTCAACTTCGCCCACGTGGGCGTGCCTTCCCTCTACGCCAGCGGGGGCTTCGAGAGCCGCACCGGGGGCAAGGAAACCATTGCCCGCCAGCGCCAGAACTACACGGCCACCATGTACCACAAGCCCGCCGACCAGTTCGACCCCAGCTGGGACCTGGCGGGCATCGCCCAGGACGCGCAGCTCTACTTCCGGGTGGGCCAGCGCCTGGCCGCCGAAACCACTTTCCCGCAGTGGCGCCCCGGCTCCGAGTTCAAAGGCGCCCGCGACAAAAGCCTGGGCCGGTAAGCCGGCCGCCAACGCCCAGCGGCCGGCTGTCGGCGCTACCTGCCGGCTCGGTAGCCTGACAATTCCAACCGGAGTGCTTTCTTTGCCGCCAACCTCCGCCCGGGCATGCTGTCCGGCGGCTTTTTAAGCTACACTTCCCCATCACTATTCATGAAATACCCCCTGCCCGTATCCGTTCTGCTGTTTTTCCTGCCGCTTTTGGCCGGGGCCAGGCCCGTCAATTACCTGGAAAAGTGCTGGGCCCGGCAGGGGGGCGCGCTGAACGGCCGCTTTGCCGCTTTTTCCTACCGGGAGCAGGCCCAGGAGTTGGAGCACAGCCAGTATCCGTGGCAGGCCACGGCGTATGCCAAGCAGGGCACGGCCTGGCTGAGCGACCAGCGCTACCTGCGCCAGGACACCCTGACCGAGAGCGGCAAAACCTACTTTTCCCGCACCCAGGTTAGCGCCGAGGAAGTGCTGTACGTCGACTACGGGGAAAAAGACCTGGCCCCGGCCACGCCCGAGCGGCAGGCGGCCCAGCTGGTCAACTCGGCCCGCTACTCGCCGCTGCTGCTGCTGGGCTACCTGCGCGCCCACCAGGCCCCGGCCGAGCCCCCGCAGCTGGCGGGGCTGGCGGTGTACCGGGCGCAGCTGCCTAATGCTCAGGTTTCCGTCTTCATCCGCAAGGCCGACCAACTGGTGCAGCGCATCGCGGTGCTCTCCCACGATGAGCTCTACGGCGACGTATACACCACCATTACGTACCAGGACTACACCACCAGCGGAGCCCTGGCCTACGCCCGCACGGTGCTGATTGATAAGGTGAACGGCAAGCTGCACGACACGGTAACGGTGCGGCGCCAGACGCTGGTCGCGGCCCCCGCGGCGTTGCTGACCCGGCCGGCGGGCTACCAGTTGGCGGCGCCGGCCCCGGTGCCGCCCGTCAGCACCGTCGAGCACTTCCGGCCCAATCTGCATCTGCTCAACTTAAAGCATACCGACGACCGGGTCCTGATCGTCGAGTTCAAGGACTTTCTGGTGGTCGCCGAAGCTCCCCTGAGCAGTGAGAACGGCGAGTACATCATTCGGGAAGCCCGCCGGATTGCTCCTCACAAACCCATTCGCTATTTCGTCTACGGCCACTACCATCCGCACTACCTGGGCGGGCTGCGGGCGTTCGTGGCGCAGGGCGCTACCATTCTGGGCGGGCCCGGCACGGCCTCCTACGCGCGCTACCTGGCCGAAGCCCGGCATACGCTCCGGCCCGACAGCCTGCAGCGCCACGCCCGGCCGCTGGTACTGGAGGAGGTCACGAGCAGCAAAACCATTACCGACGGCCAGTTTGAGATGCAGATTCATTTCATCGGCCAGCAGTCGGCCCATACCAACGACTACCTGATCTACTATTTTCCCAGCGAGAAGCTCCTGTTTGAGGATGATCTGGTGTGGATCAAAAGGGAAGGCGGGCCCCGCAAGGCCAGCGCCCGGCAGGCGGGCCTCTACCAGGCCGTGCAGGCCCTGAAGCTGCCGGTGGATACCATCGTGCAGTCCTGGCCCGTGGCCGACTACGGCGTCAAAACCATTATTCCCTTCGCCGAGCTGGAGCAGTCGGTGCTCGTGAAGTAAACGGTGATAAGCAGGGTGTTTTCGGCGGCAGCACCTAGCACTGACGCAGCTGCTGGGCCTGGGAAGCCAACTGCACCGTAGCTGGGTTTGCCTAGTACCGGTCAGATACGGCCGCGCTATAGTACCGCCGGCCGTTACCGCACGCCCGTCACGCGCACTTCCACGCGCCGGTTCAGGCGGCGGGTGGCTTCGCGGGCGTTGCTGGCCCGGGGCTGGGTGCCGCCCAGCCCGGTGCCGGTTATGCGGGGCGCGCCCACGCCGTGCTCTACCAGGTAGGTTTTCACGGCCGCCACCCGCTCCTGGCTGAGCACCACGTTTTTCTGCGGGTCGCCCTGGTTGTCGGTGTGGCCGCGCAGCTCGATGGTCATCGTCGGGTTTTTGGTCAGCATGCCTACCAGCTGGTCGAGGGTGGGAAAGGAGGTGGGCAGCAGCACGGCCTGGCCCTGGGTGAACTGCACGTTGTCGAGGGGCAGGGTAGAGCCCACGGCCAGGGGGTAGAGCAGCAAATCCTGCACGTAGGGGCCGGCCGGGGGCGTGTAGGTGCTGTCGAGAGCCAGGTAGCCGGGCAGTTGGATGGTGGTAGCGTAGGCCAGGCCGGGCTCGGCCGTAATGGTAAACGTGCCCTGGGCCGTGAGCGGCACCTTGATTTCGCCGCCGTCGGGGCGGCGCAGGCGCAGCTGAGCCTGGGGCAGGGGCTGAAACGTGACGCCGTTGAGCACCCGCCCCCGCCAGGTAGCCAGCGTGGGCGTAACGGCCGCCGCGGCAGGAGCCGCTGGGCCCGACTTGGCCGGGACGGGCCCGAACAAGTTGCAGCCGGCCAGGTCGGTGTAGGTGCCGCGGCGGACGAGGCGCACCCGGCGGCGGGGCATATCTACCTCGTACAGCGCCTTGGGGCCGGCCAGGTAGAGGCGGCGGTTGCCCTGCTCGTCTTTTTGCAGCAGCAGGTCGCTGTAGCCGCCGCGCTTGGGCAGGCCCTGCAGAGCCAGGGGCTCGGGGCCGGGCTGCCGGGTTTGCAAATCCACGGTGAGCAGGCTGCCGTCGGTGCTGTAGACCTGGAACAAGGTGCCCGTGTCGTCGAGGCAGAAGTTGCCGTGGGAGCCGGCGCCGGCAAAGCCGATGCGGGGAAAATACGCGGCCTTGCGCAGCGGGTCCGAGTCCCAGAGCACGGTCACGGTGCCGTCGGCGGGGTCGATTTTGACCAGCTTGTTGGCGTCGGCGGTGCTGAAGTAGAGGTTGCCCTGCTCGTCGGTGGCCCCCGAAATCCAGACCGTTTCGGGGCCCTGGGCCGGCAGCTGCCAGCTGGTGTACTCGCCCTGGCGGGTGGCCGGGTTGTAGCGGTACACGTACTCGGGCGCGTCGGTGGGGGCCTTGGTGACCGAGTAGAGGCAGTTGTCGAAGCCCTTGGCCAGGGCGTAGGACTGAAACGGCAGCGCGTCGCGGTGAATCCGGGGCGGGGCGCTCAGGTTGTCGGCCGCAAACTCGTGAATCGTGCGGCAGTCGTCTTCCCAGGCCTCGTTGCGCCGGCGCAGGGCCGCAATGCCGTACATCTTGTTGTCGCACTGCGCGGCAGCGGCAGGCAGGGGCGCGGGCGGGGCGGGCGCGGCAAAGTCGAAGGACTCGACCAGCTGCTCGGCCTCACTCAGGTAGCGCCCGTCCTCGTCGGCGGCCCGGTATTCGAGGTCAAACTCGGTGCCGTTGCGCCAGAGCCGGCGGCCCAGCACCCGGGTGCGGTCGGCTGAGCTCCGGTCGGGGGCGTAGGTGTAGTGGTAGCTGACCTCGGCGTAGCTGGTCGCCTCGTGCTGCTCCAGGCGCAGAATCTGGGCCCGGGAAAGCTGCTGAATCCGGCGCCAGAGCGAATCCTGGCGGCCCAGCAGAGAGGCTGCGCCCGGGCCGTCGGTGCGCATGGTCAGCGTCACGATGGGGTGCTGCCGGGCGCTGCCGGCAAAAAAGGCCAGCTGGCGGCGGTCCTCACTGCGCTGCCGCTGCCAGGACTCGGGGTAGCTGACCCGGAAGCGGGCCTTGGCATCGGTGTACACCTGGCGGGGCACCAGGGCCTCCTGCGCGGAAAGCTTCAGCCAGCATACGGTCAGTACCAGCGTCAGCAGAAACTTCATGGGCGAGGCGGCGGGAGAAGGCAGAAAACCGATGGAAATCAACGGAAACCAATGGAAACCTCAAAAGTACGCAAGCTTACCGGATCTTGCCCGCTGCTCTCCGGCTATAATCCTCTTTCAGGGTCGTTATTGTTGGTTTTATACGATACCAGTCCGGAATTATTGCAATACAAAATCCGGTTTCGGCTCAAGCCCGCGCCGGTTCGGGAAGCAGCGCCCGGGACTTGTCCCGCCGGGCTTCCGCAACTGCCCGGCTGCCCCGGGACTTGTCCCGTTCAGCTTTTCGAACTGCAAAAATGCCCCGGGACTCGTCCCGGCAGGCTTACGAAGTTCCGGAACACGCCCGGGACTTGTCCCGCCGGGGTGTTAGACTTTCCAAACCCGCCCGGGCCTCGTCCCGACCAGGTCTGGTGGTTTGCCAAGCCTGGTGCGTTAAGTCCCGGCGGGCTTTGGGCAGCG
The DNA here is from genome assembly GCF_004765605.1 of Hymenobacter aquaticus. Classification (NCBI taxonomy): domain Bacteria; kingdom Pseudomonadati; phylum Bacteroidota; class Cytophagia; order Cytophagales; family Hymenobacteraceae; genus Hymenobacter; species Hymenobacter aquaticus. Next base: position 954,976 of record NZ_SRLC01000001.1, read on the forward strand.
GGCCGGGCGCGCGTTAGCCGCAAGGTTGTAGGTGCACCGCGCGGAGCGCCTGCCTGGCCGTGCGCCAGTCGGGCATAAACTGGTCCATCAGCCCCCAGAACCGGGCATTGTGGAGCCGCTCGTGCAAGTGCACCAGCTCGTGCACCACCACGTAGTCGAGGCACGCGGCGGGCTGCTTGATGAGCTCCAGGTTCAGCCAGATGCGCCGGGCCCGGATGTTGCAGGTGCCCCAGCGGGTGCGCATCTGTTTGATGGCCCAGGCAGTGGCCTGCGCGCCCACCACCGGCTCCCAGCGGGCGGCCAGCGCGGGCAGCTGCTCTTTCAGCCGGGCCCGGTACCAGGTGTTCAGGGCTTTTTCGCGCTGCTCCCGGGGGCTGCCGGCGGCAATGCACAGATCCAGAAAGCCGGGCTCGGTGCGCTGCACCCGGCCGGCGGCGGGACCGGGCAGCACGCGCAGCAGCAGGGGCTGGCCCTGGTAGTAATGCGTTTCCCCGCTCACAAAGTCCAGCACGGCGGGCTGCTCGCGGGCCGCAAACTGCGCCTGGTGCTTCTGAATCCAGGCGCGGCGACTGGCGACGAAGGCGTGAATGGCGGCCTCGGTAGTACGCAGCGGGGCGGCCACCCGCACCCGCCCGTCGGGGGCGTACACGGTCAGGCGCAGGCTGCGGATATTCTTGCGGACCAGCTCAATGGGCAGGTCGTCGATGAGAAGCTGGGGCATGCGGAAAAAGCGGGCTACGCGGTGGTGGCAGGCCACGGCAGGTGCGTGGCCGCGTAGCTTCACCGGTAAAAGTACGGCGGCCAGCCCAGCCGGCGAAACTACCGGGCGGGGTTGGTCGCCGTACTGGGTATGCGCTATTTTCTATGCTTGGGGCCTATTGCACCCGCACCTGCTTGCTGGCGCTGCGGCCGAAGCGGGTGGGAAAGTACATGAGCTCGGCCTTGGCCGGATTGAGGGTGTAGCGGCCCCGGTAGCGGGGCTGCAGGGCAATGCGGAAGGTATGCACCCCCACGGGCAGCCGGTCGATGAAAATGCCGGTTTGGTGGCGCAGGTACTCGCGGTGCACTTCGAAGTAGTTGCCGGCTTTGTTGTCGCCGTAGGAGCAGCCGGCCGGAATGGGCACTTCCAGCAGCACGTAGCGGGCCTCGGCCGTCACGTTCACCGTCACGACCAGCTCGGCGGGCTGCCCGGCCCGCAGGCTCACTTGCTGCCCGGTTTGGCCGGCCAACTCGGTTTTCACCGTGAAGGGCGCGGCCGTGGCCTCGGGCGCGGGGTTCCAGCGGGTTTGGTAAGCCGTGGCGTACACCGGCAGCAGGCCGGTTTTACGCAGCGTCAGCGGGGCGGCGGTGGCGGGCAAGGTCAGCTGCTGCGGGAAGGTACTGAGCTGCTGGCTGGTGGCTCCGCTGAGCTGCACCTGGGCCAGCGTCGCGGGTTGGCTGGCGGCCAGCAGGTCGGGCCCGATGGTTTCCAGAATCTGAGCCGCCTCGAAGGTGCTGGCCCAGTGGTCGGTGCGGCGCAGATTGAGCAGGTACAGGCGGATGCGGGTCAGCTCCGGCTCGTGCCCGCCCTGGGTGCGCAGCAGGCGGTAGGCCAGTAGCGTCGAGCCCACGCTGCCGGGCAGCACGTAGCGGTAGTAGGAGCCCGGGCGCAGGGTATCGGCGTAGAACACCCCGCCCAGCTGGGTGCGCAGGCGGTAGCGCCGCAGCGTGTCGAGCTGGTAGGGCAGGCCCAGCTGCTGGCGCAGCTGGGTCAGGGCCAGGTAGCGGTCCAGGGGCTGGCGGCCCTTATACGTGCGTTCCAGCCGGGTCACGTAGGTGCGGTAGTCGGTAGCGGCGCCCAGCTGGCGGAGCACCCGTAGCAGGCGGATCAAATCGTCGTCCGACTGGTAGTACCCGGTGCGCCGCCGCGGGGCGGGGGCGGGCTGGGCGGCCAGGTGGTAGTCGAGCTCTTGGAGCAAATACGCTTGGAGCTGGTCCCGCTCCAAGCGCACTTTATAGCCGGCCTGTTCGGCCCCGAGCAGGGCTTCCAGCACGTGGGTCGTGGCCCAGGGGCTGACCTCGGAAGCGGCCCAGGTGCCCCAGAGCAGGTTTTCGGGCTGATGGCGGCCGGCCAGCAGCTTGCGAATCAGAAAGTTGATACTCCGGTCGCCTTTGAAGTCTTCTTTGCGCACGGCCCGGATCTGCTTTTCCAGCAGCAGGGCCTTGAGCTTGGAGGCGGCCTGCTCGTTGCACAAGTACGCGTACTGCTGCAGGTGCTGAATTTCGGACAAGAGCACCGGCAGCGCATCACTTTCCAGGCGCACCGTCACGGGCCCCAGCGTGGGGTCGAAGGGCAAGGTCAGAGTCGTATCGGGGGCCGAAAGGATGGCAAAGGCCCCGACGGTTTCGCTGGTGCCGGCCGGCAGCACCGGAATCTGGCGCTGCTCCCCGTCGGCGTAGCCGCTGGCCTGGCGCAGGTCGTAGCTCACCAGCACCGAGTCCGGGCCGGTGGGGGCGGTCAGGCTGAGCGTATCGAGCACCGAGCCGCGCATCGTGCGGCTCCGGCGGGCCTGGGCCACGCCGGCCACCGCGAAGCCCGTGCTGACCTGGGCCGAGTCGGGGTTGTAGTTCAGGGTTTTGCCCAGCACCTGGGTCTGGTCGCCCTCAATGAGGAAGCGGGGCACGGCCAGCTCGGCCAGCAGGGCCTTAAAGGAGCGCAGCAGCTGGGTGGTGGAGCCCACGCGGCCGTGGTCGTCGGAGCCCAGCACGAAGGTGTCCCAGCCGGTCACGTCGTCGGGCAGGGTTACGGTGGTGCTGGCCCGGCCCTGGGCGTCGGTGACCAGCGTGGGTTGCCACCAGGCGTAGTCGCGGAAGTTGCGGCGCAGGGCCAGGCGCGGGTCCCGGCCGGCGGGGTCGTTGCCGTCCTTGCTGGCTTTAGTCGTGATAAAGAGCACTCCGTTGGCCGCCCGGCTGCCGTAGGTAGCAGTAGCCTCGGCGCCCTTCAGCACCCGAATGGCGGCAATGTCGTCGGGGCTCAGGTCTGCCACCCGGCCGTTGAAGGGCAGGCCGTCGAGAATGAGCAGGGGCTGGGCCGCGGCCGGCAGGGCGGTTACCCCCCGAATAAAGACGTTCGGGGACCCACCCGGCACGTCGGCACCCAGCGAAGCTGCCCCGCGAATCTGGACTCCGGCCACTTTGCCCGCCAGTTGGGTTGAGGTGATGGTAGCAACGGCGGCCGTTACGTCGCGCCGGGTCTGGGTGCCGTAGCCCGTCACCACCACTTCCGAAAGCTGCTTGGTATCGGCCCGCATACCCACGTTCACCTCGTTTTGGGTGGCGGACCGTTGTTCCTGAATATAGCCAATGGAGCTAAAAGTCAGCGTCACGGTTTCGTTGGGAACCTGTAGTGCGTAGGTGCCGTCGGCGTTGGTCGAAACGCCAATGGTGGTGCCCTGCACCAGCACCGTCACGCCGGGCAGACCTTCCCCCGATTGGCGGTCGGTGACCTGCCCGCGGATGGTGCGCCAGCCCGGCTGCGGCTGCCCGTACTGGGTAAGGGCAATGGTGCGCTTGGCTTTTTGGAGCTCTTCCGCTGGCGTTACCAAACTCAAATCTTTGACCTCGTAGCCCGGCAGGAGCTTGCTGATGCGCCGTTGCAGGGCCGCGCCCGGCTGCCGGTCGGCGAGGCGGAGCTGGAAATAGGTTACCCCATTGGGTGCCACCACCACTTCCTCGGCCGGGAGCAGACTGGTGCTGTCGGCGAGCAGCACGGCCACCCGGTAGCGGCCGGCGGGCAGGGCCTGCACCTGGCCCAGATGGGGCTGCAGGCGGAGGAAGTTGGCAGCGCCGGGCTGGGTGAGCAGCAGGTAAGCTACGGTGGGAAACCGGTAGCCGGGCCCGGCGTCGGCCGGGCGCGGGGGCAGGCGCACTTCCAGGCGGCCCTGGCCGGCGGGCGTCTGCTGCGGAATTCTAAAGTCGTAGCGGGGCCGGGGCGGCGTCCAGGTGGCATTGCCGGGCAGGTAGCGGGCCTTGAAGGCGGCCTCGGTCAGGGCAAAGTCGGCCAGGGGCAGGCTGCCGGGAAAGCCGGCGCTGTGCAGGGCGCTGAACAGCTGGGCTTGCGTGGCTAGGGTCAGGCTGGTCTGCTTCACCAGGCCGGGGGCGAAGTAGTAGCGGTAGAGGGGCTCAAACAGAAAGCTGCGCCGCAGCCCGTCGGAGCGCCGCAGCAGCACCGAGTCGGGCCGGAACGGGCCCGCGAGGCTATAGGAGCCCACGCCGCGGTAGCCATTACGGCTCACGGGCCGCAGCACGTTGCCCTGGCGCAGGCTGCCGTAGGTGAAGTCGGGTTCCGTGACCAATAACGAGCGGGTCAACACCAGCTCTTCCTCCGGTGTAAGCAGGGGGCGGCGCTTTTCCACGGTCAGCTCGGCGCAGGGCTGGTTGACGTCGAGGCTGAGCGTGAGCTTGTGCAAGTGGCGCAGATACACGTCATCCAGGGTCACCAGGCGGGTTTTGGTTCGGATGCTGAGCGAGTGGTGGCCCGGCTCGGCCACCAGTGAGTAGGGTTCGTTTTGGTTGACTTCGTGCACGTACACCGGCACGCCGTCCAGGTACACGGCCACGGGCGGCTCCACCCGACCCGAATCCACCACGAAGGGCGCCAGCTGGGTCAGGCCGCCGGGGGCGGGCTCGTACTGGTAAAACGCGCCCGCCGCGGGGTAGAGAAACTGGTAGAACCGCAGCGAGTCGAGGCCCAGCTGGTGGCGCCACAGGGCCCAGCGCAAGAGCTGCCGGCCGGCGTCGGCGGGGGAGTTGTCGAAGCCTTCCTGCAGGGCAAACCGGCGCTTGGATACCCGGCCCACCACCGGCGGCTCAAAGCTGGGCAGGCTCTGTTCCCGCTGGGCCTGCCCAAACTTGCTGGTGTAGGCGTAGGACGTCAAATCGACGCCGGGCACGGGCCGCCCGCCGCCGTCGGTGACGGTGTACTGGAGTCGGATTCTCTGGCCCGGGTAAGCCACCTCGGGCTGCTCGGCGCGCACCACCAACTGGCGCTGGGGCAGCGGAATGCTGTACTCGGCCGTGCGCAGCTCCTCGCCCCAGAGGTAGTGCACCGATACCGCCCAGGTTGCCGAACCGGGCGCAGTTGTGTTCAGCTGCAAGTCCGGGCCGTAGCCGCGCCGCACCAGGGTGTTGGCGCGGTACACGAAATACCAGAACCGCAGCCGCCGCGGGTTGTCCACGCTTATAAAAATCGAGTCGTGGGTCCGGTCGGAGCGCACCGCGAGGCCGGCGTTGGTTTCGTCTAATTCCAGCTCCACGGAGCGGTGTTCCTCATCGGTCAGCTCGTAGGAAGCGGCCCGCGGGTCGACGGGCAAGGTGAGAGGCAGCTGCACGGGGCCCGCAAACAGGCGGCTAGCACCCAGCTCCCGCCCATTGACGACCTCCAGCCGGGCCGGGTGCGGCACCGACTGGCCCTGCACCACGAAGCGCAGGCGTACCGAGTCGGCGGCCAGCTCCACGTGCAGCTGGCCCGGGTCGAGGCCGTAGGGCACGGTGGTGGTTTCGGTGCGCCGCTCGTTGTCGGCATTCAGGAACACGGCCCCGACGGCGTAGCTGAATTCGGCGGCGGGGAAAATGCCGGCCGGCAGGTTCAGGCGGGTTTCGCCGGTGGCATCCAGGGCCTGGCTGCGGGTCCAGAGCGTGTCGGGCAGAAACAGCTGGCGCTGCGTAAACGGGCCGAGCGGGGCGCGGGGCGTCACGCTCAGCCGCACCCGGGCATCGAGCAGGTTGAGGTCGTTGGAGTCGGTGCCGCGCAGAAACACGGCCTGGGGCTGGCCCCGGCGGTGCTCTTTCTCGGCCACGCGCAGGGTGTAGCGGGTGCTTTTGAGCTCGTAGTCTTCCAGCTGAAAGTTGCCCCGGGCCAGGGTTTGCCCCCGGCGGTTGTCCAGCCGGAAGCCCACCCGCGTATCGGCCCGCAGGCCCAGCGTATCGGTCAGGGGCAGGGTATACTCGTAGGAGCCGGGCCGGGTGGGGCGCAGCACGGTCAGCTTCTTCTCGGGTTGGCCGTAGCCCCCGCCCAGCCACAGCGTGAGCGGCTGGCGGCCGGGCCGGCCGCTGGGGCGGCGCAGCAGGCGCACCTTCAGGCGCAGCGTATCGGCGCTGGGGCGGTATTTGGGCTTGCTCAGGGCTACGTAGCTCGTCCAGCGCTGCTGTTGCTCCTGCTGCTCCCGCCGGCTTTGGCGCTCGTTGCGCACGTCTGCGCTGAAGGCCGAGCGCAGCAGGCCCACGGGGCCAAAGTAGGCATAGGAAGCGTGTTGCAAATCCCGGCCCAGGCTCCAGACGGGCTTGGTGAGGTAGCCCAGCGGAAAGCCGAACACCAGACGCCGGCCCCCGCGCAGCAGCTGGCGGCCCAGGGGTTGCTGCCGCCAGTAATTGCCGGAGTGTTGCTGCTTTTCCACCAGGTGAAACGTGGTGCGCCCGGCCTGGGTAACGGCCAGCAGGCCGCTCCGGCCGCGCTTGGCCAGGCGGTAGGCGCGGGTGGCCGCGTCGAAGGGCACCGGGCGGCGGGCCAGCGCCACGCGGGCATCTTCCAGCGGCCGGCCCAGGGAGTCGCGCACCACCAGGGTCAGGTCCACCTGGTTATCGACGATGACCACTTCCCGGTCGGTGACGCAGCGCAGCCAGTACACCAGCTGCGGGCCTTCGGTGTGGGCCACCAGGTAGTAGCCCGGGGGCTGGGGCCGTTGCCGCCAGGCTGAGTCAGTGGGAAAGGAGTCGACGGGCTGGGTGAAAAACTCGGGCCGGGCCGCCGAGAGGCTGTGCAGATACAGGTGGCGGGTCTGCTCGTCGGTCAGCCGGAATACCTTGGTCAGGTAGCTGCGCTGCCGGGCCCCGGCCAGGCGCTGTTGGGCCGGGGCGGGAATGGTCAGCAGAAAATAGAGTGCAAAAAGTAGCAAACGAGGCATAGGCGGATGGAATAAAAAGCACGGAATACTAGCTGGATGCTACCGGGCAATTGATTCCACACGGCCCGCTGGAAAATTCCGGGCTGCTTGGACGGAACAAGGGGGACGGGGCTGCGCGTGGCCGCCACCTCCCGGAGCGCCTGTGCGTAGCCTTGGAATAGCTAAGTCTGTGGTGGATATGCAAAAAGCCTGTTTATCCATTTGGTTAAAATGAATAAACAGGCTTTTTTATACAAATGAATATACAGTAAGGCCGCTTTACTGCGTCGGCCCGTTGTCCACTTTAGCTTCCAGCGTCGCCTGAATACCGGTCGGCACCCGCGACAGTATATCGTAGCCAGTGGCCGTTTCGATGGCATCCACGGACGTGCGGTAGCCACCCCAACTGGTACTAATGGTATTCTCATTCGGCGTATCCACGGCAATGACGCGGGTGCTGCTGCTGACGCGGCTCACGTCGTCGGTGCCCTGGGGCAGTACGACAATAACCTTCCAGATGCGCCTGGGCACCGTGATGCGGCCGTTGTCGATAGTCTCCTTATAGTCAATGGAGCCGGTGCCGCCTTTGCCGTAGCTACCCATCAGGATATAGAGCTCGTTGCCCTGATTGACCAGGGTGCGGCAGTAGCCTTCCAGATTGGCCCAGGTCTGCTGGTTGTTGCGCGGGGCCTGCGGAATCATGTTGGTCATCAGAAACGTGGCCGAGTTGTCGGCGACGGTGCTGGTGCGGTCGGCGGAAGGGCAGTTGTGGCCCCGGTCGAAGCCCGAACCCGTGTAGCTGCTGGTGCTGACCTGGTACCAGCCGGCGGGCAGCGTGGCATCGGCCCGGAAATCGTCCTGGCGGGCGGCCGAGCCCAGCCACTCCGGACTAAGGTGCCAGCTTACCCAATTGGGTATGCCCCGGTCGCGGTGATACGACACGATGTACTGCGGCTTGATCAGCAGGTAGTTCGTGGGCTGCGCCACGTCGGTGGTGGCCCCGCTGGGGTTGCCCAGCGCCATGTGCTCGGGCAGGGGAGCTTCGGTGGGGACAACGGGCTTTACTTCGTCGTTTTCGTGGGCGCAGGCGCCCACGAGCAAGCCTAGCGCCAGCAGAGCGGCGGTAGAAAATGTACTGGTATTCATGAATGCAATAGGAGGTGAGAACAGGGCAGAAAGACAAATAACGGGACTTCAGTCCACTCTGTCTTGGTTCGGTGCGGCGGCCTCCCTGGTTAAGGCCGGTGCAGTAGGCTCCTGGCCGGGCGGCGGCGAGCTTCGCGGCAACCAAACAGAGCTGCCGCCCCGAAGCTTGCCGCCGCCGAAAGCCGCTTGTTTTGGCAAATAGCCCTACCAAAATGGAAGGGTGAGCAGCGGAGAAAATGCCGGATAATGGCTCTGGTATATTTTTATTTACTGATAATCATGCAGTTGTGAAATAATCGGAAGCCAGGGGCCGGGCGCGGCACTGGGATTGGCAACAGGGCCATATCACCATTACCCTAACGCCCCGCCCTCATGGACCTTTTCGACAACCTCGCCAAAGCCGCTAAAGACTTCTTCGTCGAAGGCGACGCCTCCAGCACCCCGGGTAAGGTCAGCCAAGGCGCCGCCCAACCCGCGCCGCCGCTCCAGCCCCTGCCGGGTCCGGTGCCCCAGCAGCTACCCGTAGCGCCCGGCCCCGGCACTTTTGCCCTCCATCAGCCCGCCCCGGTCACCCAGCCCGAGCAGCGCCACCTCGACCACATTGCCGGGCTGCTGGCCGGCGACGGCAAAGACTTCGTGGCCTACACCAAAATGGTCAAGAGCATGGCAGCCAGCGGACTGGCCGGCCCGGTGCTCTACCAGACGGCTTTTCACGCCTTTGCCGCCGTCACGGGCCTCGACGCGGCCACGCTGCTGACCACCGGCGAGCAGCTGGAGCAAAAGCTGGTGGCCGACCGCAACAAGGTGCTGGAGCGCCACCAGGAAAAGATGGGGGAACTCAAGATTGCCAACGCCCAGCCCAGCATCATCGTGCAGCTCACGGGCCAGGAGCAGCGCCTGCAGGCCGAGCTTGCCGAACTGACCCGGCAGCTAGAAGCCAAAAGCCAGCAGCTGCAGGCCACGCAGCAGCAATTAGTGGCCGAGCGCCAGAAGGCCCAGGCCTCGCTGGCTTCCTACGAGCTGGCCAATGCCACGGCCGCCGCCGACCTGAAAGCCCACCGCCAGGCCGCCCAGTCCTTTCTCCTGGGAGTGAAATAGCGAACTGGTGAAATGGTGATTTTTTCAACCTCGCCATTTCTGCTGCCTGCTATAAACCGCCCTCTGGAACCTCAAACTCACCACCTCACAATTGCATCACTTTACCATATGAATACACAGCTTCCCGGTGGTACTTCCACTGATTTACCCAAATGGCAAAAGCCCGAGAAGGCCGCGGGCTGGGTTTTTCTGGCCGCCGCCGCCGGGGCCGGGGTCTACTTCTGGGGCCAGATCGTGCCCTACCTGGTCGACATCGTCTTCGACACCGTGAAGCTCGGCTTTGGGCTCGGGGGCTTGTTCGTGCTCTTTCTCATCGTGACCAGCAAGCGGATTAAGGCCGGGCTCTGGTACGCGGGGCAGCGCATCTTCCGCACCGCGGCCGGCATTTTCGTTGAGACGGACCCCATCGGGATTATGCAGGACTACATCCGCAACACCGAGAAGGAGGCCCAGAATATGGAGTCGGAAGTGGGCCACATCGAAGGCGCCCACGAGCTGGTGAAGCGCAAGATGGACGCCAACAAGCAGCAGCTCCAGGAGTACCTGCGCCTGGCCGACTCGGCCGCCCGCAAGGGCGAGAAGGACTTCGCCGAATCGTACGCCTCCCGGGCCGCCCAGCTGGAAGACTACAACGCCCGCCTGCAGCCCATGCTGACTACCACGGCCAACGTGACGCTGGTGATGCGCCAGATTCTGAAGGCCGCCCTGCGCCAGATCGACAACTCCAAGTTCAAGGTCAACCTGCTTAAGGACGAGTACGAGCTGGTCAAGCGCACCTCGTCGGGCATGCGGGCCGCCATGAACATCCTGCGCGGCGACCCCGACAAGAAGTACTTCTTCGACATGGCTACCGACCGGGTCGCCCAGGACATGGCCCAGCAGCTGGGCCAGATCAAGCAGGCCATGCGCTACTCGCAGGAGTTTGTGAAGGAAATGGACATCCAGAACGGGGTGATGAGCGAGAAGGGCCAGCGCCTGCTGGAGAAATACCAGAAGGGCGACTTCAACACCCTGCTCAACGAACAGCCCAACGCCGCCCTGAGCGGCCCCGCCGCCACGGCCAAAGCCACCAACGATGCCTATTCCAACCTGCTGGACTAAGCTGACGCTGGAACGGCAATTCCCCTCCTCAGATGAGGAGGGGTGCCCGAAGGGCGGGGTGGTTGATACGTCAGAACAACGACGGCTGCTGACGGCTGAAATAAGCCTGCCCCCTGAGATTCTCTAACGGCCAGAAACAACCCCTAACGGCGCGGCCACAAACCACCCCGGCCTTCGGCCACCCACGCCGCTTGATGCGCGGAATTTAAAAAAAGGAGGGGAGCTTGACCGCCTGACAACAAACAACTAACAACCAACAACTAACATGACAACGCGCGGAAAAATCGTGATTGGCGCCCTGCTCGTGGCGCTGCTCTACTTCGGCATCAACAAGCTTATCGGCAGCGGGATGCTGTTTAAAAAGGCGGCTACCGAGTCGGTGCTGCTGAACTCCATCGAGCTGCCGACCCAGACGGCCGGCACCCGCACCAACCAGGCCGTGCCGCTGGCCCCGCTGCCGGGCCGCACGCCCACCGAAAAAGGAGCCCCGGTAACCTGGGAGGTAATGGCCTGGAACTCGCAGATGGCCGGCATGCTGGCCAACGGCGGCCCCCGCACCACGGAGGGCTCCAGCATGGCCGCCAACGGCCTCAACCTGCAGATCGTGCGCCAGGACGACGTGGCCAAGATGCAGGCCGACCTGGTGAAAAATGCCCTGGACATGCAGCAGAACCCCGAAACGCCGGGTTTGATTGTGAGCATCATGGGCGACGGACTGCCGGCCTTCTCGGCGGTGCAGAGCCAGCTGGAAAAAGCCGGCACCGGTTTGCAGATTCTGCCTTATAGCTGCGGTAAGAGCTTTGGCGAGGATAAGCTGATGGGCCCCAAGGAGTGGCTCGACAACCCGAAAGCGGCCCTGGGCAAGACCATTGCCTGCTACCTGCGCGACGGAGACCAGAACATTGCCCTGAAGTGGTGCGCCGACAACGGCCTGAAAGTCAACCCCGACGAAACCACCTACGACCCCGAAGCCGTGAACTTCATGGCCGCCCCCGACTTCCTGGACGCCGCCGAAAAGTACATTACCGGCAAGCCCGAGCAGCGCACCAAGGTGGTGAAGGGCAAGGACACCGGCGTGAAAGTGGACGTGCCCGCCGACGCGGTAGCCACCTGGACGCCCGGCGACGTGAACATTGCCAAGCAGAAAGGCGGCCTGGTCAACATCGTTTCGACCAAGGACTACTCCAACCAGATGCCCAACATCATGGTCACCACCAAGCTCTGGTACGACGCCCACCCGAAGGAAGTGGAAGGCATCATGACGGCTCTGGCCGTGGCCGGCGACCAGGTGAAAAGCCACCCCGAGGCCCTGAGCCGCGCCGCCGATATTTCGGCCGAGGTCTACGGCGACAAGGACAAGAACGGCGGCTACTGGCTGCGCTACTATAAAGGAGTGAGTGAGGCCGACCGCACCGGGGAAGTGGTGGAGCTGGGCGGGAGCAAGGCCTTCAACTTCGCCGACAACCTGGCCTTGTTCGGCCTGGAGGAAGGCGGCACCAACGTCTACGCCTCGGTGTACAAGACCTTCGGCGACGTGCAAAGCAAGCTGTATCCCAAGGAGCTGCCCAGCTACGTACCCCTCGACCAGATGCTGGACCTGACCCTGCTCAAGAAGCTGCAGCGCCAGTACCAGGGCAAGGCCATTGCCCCGGCCGACAAGCAGCAGTTTGCCGCCGACGACGAAATCCGCCAGAGCGTGAGCAAGCGGGCCTGGAACATCGAGTTTGCAACCGGCAAGAGCACCTTCACGCCGGCCGCCGAGCGGGATTTGAACCAGCTCTTCGACGACCTGGTGGTAGCCGGCCGCCTGAAAGTGGCCGTCCACGGCCACACCGACAACCAGGGCGACCCGCAAAAGAACCAGCAGCTCTCGGAAGACCGGGCCCTGGCCGTGCAGCAGTGGCTGAGCCGCAAAAGCTCCAGCGCCTTCCCCGAGGGCCGGGTCCAGATCTACGCCCACGGCGCCACCGAGCCCCTGGCCAGCAACACCACCCCCGACGGCCGCGCCAAAAACCGCCGCGTGGAAATCGTCCTTGGCAATTAGTGATTTAGCGACTTAGTGAGTTAGTGAGTTTTTGTTCGGATGGCGCATTCTGCGCAGCTACAAGCTCACAGGATTTCCTGAGTCCCTGCACCCAAAATCTGCTCCATTGCTCGTGCTTTATCCTACCCGACTTATCCCATGTGCCTTATTCCAATGCATAGCAAAGAAGAAGTCCCGCCCGGAGCGGGGCTTCTTCGGGCTGTGAGTCCCCTGGTTTGTATCTCCTCTGATAAACTGCGCCACCAGCGCATTTAGCGCCAGCCGAACATCAAACTCACTAAGTCACTAAATCACCAACTCACCGCATGAAAGAGCTATTTGCCCCCAATGCCCAGCCCAGCCGCCCGGTGTTTGCCACTATGGTCGGGGCCCAGCTGCTGGTGCTGGTGCTGCTCTGGGTGTTTTTTCCGCTGCAGATTTTCCCCAGCCTGGGCCAGGTGCTGCGAGCCCTGAGCGACTTAATCACGACCCAGGGCTTGTTGCAGGAGCTCTGGGCCAGCATGACCACGGCCCTGCAGGCGCTGGCCATCGGCACGGGGCTGGCCCTGGGGATTTCGTATCTGACGGCCCTGCCGTTTTTCCGGCCGATTGCCTACGCCGCCACCAAGATGCGCTACCTCACGCTCACCGGCCTCACGTTTTTTATGGCCCTGCTGCTCAGCTCGGGCCACCAGGTCAAGCTCTCGGTGCTGGTGTTTGCCACCACGGTCTACCTCGTGACGGGCATGACCAGCGTGATTCTGACCACCACCCAGGAGGAAATGGACCACGCCCGCACCCTGGGCCTGGGCGAGTGGCGCAGCTTTCTGGAAGTCGTGGTGCGGGGCAAGCTGGATCTGATGCTGGAAGTGGTGCGCCAGAACTTCGCCATCATCTGGACCATGATTACGCTGGTCGAAACCCTCTACCAGTCGGAGGGCGGCATCGGGCTTTTGCTCTACAAGCAAAACCGCTACCTCCACCTCGACGGCGTGCTGGCCATTCAGCTGGTCATCCTGGCCACCGGCGCTCTGCAGGACTACGTGTTCGTGCTCCTGCGCCGCGTGTTTTTCCCCCATTCGGCCCTGACGGCGGCACAGGGCTAAGTGTAGAATATTCTTGAAAAACGAAAAAAATATTCTACACCACTTGTAGAATATAATTCAAAACGAAAAAAATATTCTACACCAGGAAGAGCCGTACCAGCCGAACATCAAACTCACCATCTCACCATCTCACTAACTCACTAACTCACCATCTCACACCGTGACTCCTTACTTCCACCAGGAACCCGTTTTGACGCTCGACGGAATTTCGATGAGCTACCACGGCGAAGTGGTGCTGCGCGACATCAGCGCCCAGGTCTTGAACGTGGTGCGGCCGGGCCTGACCCAGGGCCAGGTCGTGGGCTTCTACGGCCGCTCGGGTATCGGCAAGTCGGTGCTCTGCCGCATCATTGCCGGCCTCACGGCGCCGGCTACGGGCTCGGTACGGGTCGGGGAGGAGCAGCACCCGGTGCAGGCCGGCGACGTGGGCCTGGTGCAGCAGCGCTACCCCTTGTTCAACCACCGCACCCTCACGGATAACCTGCTGCTGGCCGCCGCCCGCAAGCACGAGCCCGAGGCCGCCCGGCGCGAAGTGCAGGCCTACCTGGAGCGGTTCCGGCTCGACTTGCACGGCCGCAAGTTCCCCGCCCAGCTCTCGGGCGGGCAGCGCCAGCGGGCCGCCATTGCCCAGCAGCTGCTGTGCTCCGACCACCTCATCCTGCTCGACGAGCCCTTCTCCGGCCTCGATGTGGCCATGATTGACGAGGTAAAGAAAATTATCCTCGAAGTCACCACGATGGATGAATTGAACACGGTCGTCATCGTCTCCCACGACATTGCCACCACCACGGCCCTCTCGGACACGCTCTGGCTGATGGGCTACGAGCGGGACGCCGCCGGCCAGCTTTTGCCCGGGGCCACCATCAGCAAAGACCACCAGTACGACCTGGCCGGCATGGGCCTGGCCTGGCACCCCAACGTGGAAGCCGAGCCGGAGTTTAATAGGTTTGTGGAGGAGTTGAAGGGGGAGATTCGGGCAGCCTAAAATTGCTGCTACTTTTGCCCGTCCAGTACTTGTAACGCGAAGTTCCACTTCGCGAGGCGTGCGCGCCGTAACAACGACAATCGTTCAACGCCTCGCGAAGTGGAACTTCGCGTTACACTCCCGCTGGCGTCAATTCTTACTTAAATACCCATGCCCACCGGTACCCTGCTCATCATCGACGACGAAACCCGCCTGCGCCAGCTCCTGAGCCGGGTGCTGGAGCTGGAAGGCTACACCGTGCTCCAGGCTCCCGACGCCCGGCGCGGCCTGGAGATGCTCCAGCAGCACGCCGATGAAGTCCTGGTCGTGTTGTCCGACGTGAAGCTGCCCGATGCCCACGGCGTAGAGCTGATTCCGAAGCTGCGGGCCCGCTGCCCGGAGGCCGAAATCGTGCTGATGACCGCCTTTGGCACCATTCCCGACGGGGTGCAGGCCATGAAGCAGGGCGCTTTCGACTACCTGACCAAGGGCGACTCCGACGACCAGCTGGTCGTCATCGTGGAGCGGGCCGCCGACAAGGCCCGGCTGCAGCGCCGGGTGGCCGAGCTGGAACGCAAAGTCGGGGCCCAGCACAGCTTCGAGACGATGATAGGGGAGTCGGCAGCCTTGCGGGCGGCCCAGCACCTGGCCCGGCAGGTAGCCGTGACGGATAGCACCGTGCTGCTGGAAGGCCCCACGGGCGCGGGCAAGGAGCTGTTTGCCCAGGCTATTCACCAGGCCAGTCCGCGCCGGCTCAAGCCCTTCGTGGCCGTCAACTGCTCGGCCTTTCCCAAGGATTTGCTGGAAAGTGAGCTGTTTGGCTACAAGAAAGGCGCCTTCACCGGGGCCCTCACCGACAAGAAGGGCCTGCTGGAAGAAGCCCACGGCGGCACGCTGTTCCTGGACGAAATCGGGGAGCTGGAGCTGACCGTGCAGGCCAAGTTTCTGCGCGTGCTCGAAACCCAGACCTTTACCAAGCTGGGGGCCACCACGCCCACGGCCGTGAACGTGCGCATCGTGGCCGCCACCAACCGCAACCTCAAGCTCGAAGCCCAGGAAGGCCGCTTCCGCCCCGATCTGTACTACCGCCTCTCGGTCTTTACCATCGACGTGCCCCCGCTGAAAGCCCGGCCGGCCGACGTGCCGGTGCTGGCCCGGCACTTTCTGCAGTACTTCGCCGCCCGCCTCAAAAAGCGCCTGCCGGGCCTGGATGCCGAGTGTCTGCGCCTATTGCAAGCCTACGACTGGCCCGGCAACGTGCGGGAACTGAAAAACGTGCTGGAACGGGCCGCCATCCTCACGCCCGACAACGAGCTGGTGGCCGCCGGCCTGCTGCCCACCGAGTTCTACACCCTGCCCGACGCCATCCGGGCGACCGACGACCCCCACGACCGGAGTCTGCGGGCCGTGGAAGCCCGCCACATCCGGGAGGTGCTGGCCGACGTGGAAGGCAACAAAACCGAGGCCGCCCGCCAGCTCGGCATCGGCCTGACCACGCTCTACCGCAAGCTCCAGGAGTACGGCCTGACGGCCTGATTTACCGCTTTTTCCTACCTTCCTAACGCCCTGCCCGCAGCCGTTGCGCGGCGCAGCCGGGCTCCTACACCCATGAAATTCTCCTTCCTTCTGGCCCTGGGCCTGCTTGTTTCCCCTTTCGCCAGAGCCCAGCAGCCGGCTTTGCCCGACTCGGCCGCGGCGGAAGCCGTTACGGTATTGCCCGCCGGGCTGACCATCTACGGCTTTGCCGACGGCTACTACGGCTACGATTTTACCGGTAAAGCCCCCCAGCGGCCGGGGTTTCTGTACGCGCATAACCGCAACAATGAGTTTGCCCTCAACAACGCCGTGCTGGGTTTGCGCTACGAGGAAGCCCGGGTGCGCGGGGCCCTGGCCCTGCACACCGGCACCTACGTGGAGGCCAACTACGCCAACGAGCCCACCGTGCTGCGCAATATCTACGAGGCTTACGCCGGCTTCCGGCCCACGGCCAAGTCCTGGCTCGACCTGGGCATCTTTAGCTCCCACATCGGCTTTGAGTCGGCGCTGAGCAAGGACAACTGGACCCTGACCCGCTCGTTGATGGCCGAAAACTCGCCCTACTACGAAACCGGGGCCCGCTTCACCTACGAATTCTCGCCCCAGCTCACGGCCACCGCGCTGGTGCTCAACGGCTGGCAGCAGATCCGGGACGTGAACCGGTCCAAGAGCCTGGGCACCCAGCTGCAGTGGAAGCCCACGGAGAAATGGCTGCTCAACTCCAGCACGTACTACGGCAACGACCAGCCCCAGAGCGAGCTGCGCCGCCGCCGGTTTTTTCACGACTTCTACGTGACCTATACTGCCACCGATAAGCTTGCCGTGGCCGCCGTATTCGACGTGGGCACCCAACAGACCGAGGAAAAGCCCCGGAATGATACCTGGCTGACCGGGGCCCTGCTGGCGCGCTACCGGTTTGCCCCGACCTGGACCGTAGCCGGCCGCCTGGAGGCTTATTCCGCCCGCGACGGAGTTATTATCCAGACGATCCGGCCCACACCGTCGAATTCCAATACCCAGCTGACAGGTGCTTCCCTGAACGTGGATTACGCCCCGACTTCCCACCTGACGGCCCGTCTCGAAGGCCGGCTTCTGCACAGCAGCCTGGAGCTGTTCGACAACGGCGGCCGCCGGCCGGGCCACACCTACGGCAACGTAACGAGCAGTATTGCCCTGAGCTTTTAACGCTCCCCACCCATGACCTTAAAGAACCGAATCCGGCTGAGCGTGCTCACCATGCTGCTGTTGCTGCTCATCGTGGGCGTGTACAGCTACAACGTGCTCCACGGCCTGGACCGCCGGGCCCGGCACGTGCGCCAGGCCAATCTGCACTCTGTGGAGCTGGGCCGGCAGATGCTCTGGGCCCTGAGCGGCCTGAGCCAGCAGCCGGCCCGCCCTACGGCCCTCTCGGAGTTTCGCCGGGCCCTGACCCGGGAAGGGGCCAATATCACCGAGCCGGGCGAGGCCGAGCTGGTCGACAGCCTGACCCAGAACCTGGCCGACTACCAGCGTCTGCTCGACAACCAGGCCCCGCTGGCGCAGCGCCAGGCCGAGCTGCTCCAGCTTCAGGCCCAGACCAACCGCCTGCTCACCCTGAACCTGGCTGCTTCGGGCCGGCAGGGTGAGGAAGCCACCCGCACGGTGCGGGCCGCCAAAACCACTTTGCTACTGATTCTGGTGCTGAGTACCGTGCTCGGGGTTAGCCTGGTGCTGCGCCTGCCCCGCATCGTGGTGCGCCCGTTGCGCCGCCTCAGCGCCGACATCGAGCTGGCCACCGACCCCGGCACCGCCGCCC
Source organism: Hymenobacter aquaticus (assembly GCF_004765605.1). Taxonomy (NCBI): domain Bacteria; kingdom Pseudomonadati; phylum Bacteroidota; class Cytophagia; order Cytophagales; family Hymenobacteraceae; genus Hymenobacter; species Hymenobacter aquaticus. Next base: position 972,665 of record NZ_SRLC01000001.1, read on the forward strand.
GGCTGCCCATTGAGCGGCAGGATGAGCTGGGCAACGTGGCCCAGGCCTTCAACCGGGTGCTGGGCCAGATGCAGGACCTGCGCACGGCCAGCCGGGCCGAGCTGCTGATGCAGCGCAACCGCATGGAAAGCATCGTGCAGGGCCTCGACGAAGGCCTGCTGCTCATCGACCAGAACCGCCGCATCATCCTGGTCAATCCCGTGGCCAGTGAGCTGCTGGGCCAGCCCGCCGAGGCCCTGATCGGGCAGCTGGCCGCCGACGTGGCCCGGCACAACGAGTTTCTGCAAACCCTGCTCAGTGCCGAAGCCCAGGCCCCGCAGCGCGACGCGCCCGAGCCGCCCGAATACACCGTCATGCGGCACGGGCAGGAAGCTTATTACCGCCTGTCGGTGCAGCCGATTCTGTCCTACAACGAGCTGACCAGCCAGACCGAGTTCGTGGGCCACATCCTGTCGTTGCGCAATATTTCCGACTTCAAGAAGCTGGATCAGGTCAAGTCCAACTTTCTGGCTACCGTCTCGCACGAGCTCAAAACCCCGCTGGCCAGCATCAACCTGAGCTTGAAGCTGCTCCAGGACGAGCGCACCGACACGGCCGAGCGCCAGCGCATTGCCGGCGGCATCCGCCTCGAAACCCAGCGCCTGCTGCGCATGGTGGGCGAGCTGATCGACGTCTCGCGCCTCGACGCGGGCGTGGGCATCAAGCTCAACCCCGAGCCCGTGGCCCTGGCCCTGGTCATGGACTACGCCGACGACACCATCATGGCCCAGCTCGAAGACAAGCAGCTTGAGCTGTGCTACGCGCTGCCCGACGATTTGCCCGCCGTGCGCGCCGACCTGGAAAAAACCACCTGGGTGGTCATCAACCTCATGGCCAACGCCATTCGCTACTCACCCCCGGGCGAGCAGATCCACATCAGCGCCGAGCAGCGCGGGAACCTGGTGCAGGTCAGCGTGCGGGACTGCGGCCCCGGCATCCCGGCCGAGTACCACGAGCGGATTTTCCAGCGCTTCGCCCACATTCCCAACAAGGCCGGCGAAAAAAGCGGCTCCGGCCTGGGGCTGAGCATCAGCCGGGAGTTCATCACCTCCCAGGGCGGCGAGCTGTGGGTGGAAAGCCAGCCCGGCAGCGGCAGCGTGTTCCACTTCACCCTGCCGGTGATGGGGTAACTGATTGATGATTGTTAATTGATGATTGTTAAAAAGGCCCTGTAACTACACGCTACGGGGCCTTTTTAACAATCAACAATCATCAACCAATCAACAATCATCAACTAAAACGACACCTGGTACTGGGCCACGACGGCGCTACGGCGGCGGTCCACCACGTTTTCGCCGCTGGCGTTGGTGATGTAGTAGGGGCGGTTCTGGTAGCTGAGCGTGAGCTTGGAGGTGTGCCCGGCCAGCAGCCAGTTCACTCCCGCGTCAAAGTAGTGCAGGTCATCGGCCAGGCGCTTGTAGTGCGAGTACTGGTAGCTCACGTAGGGCATGAAGGTCGTGGGGCCTACCAGGTTGTCGCGCAGCTTGTAGCCCAGCTGCGAATACACCACGTTGCCGGTGCCGTACTGCGGAAACGCGTTACCGAACGCCCCGAGCAGCGCGTTGGTGGCCCGCGTGCCGGTGGCCGGGTTCATCGGGCCATTGTTGCGCAGGTAGCCGGGGCCGTAGTCCAGGTGCATGGCCGCGGCGTAGAAGCTCACGCTGGGCGCGCCTTTGGCCGTGTCGCGGGGCGCGTCGTAGTACACGTCCACGGCCACTTGCTTCATGGCCTGGGTCAGCGTGTCGCGGCCGTTGTCGGCCAGGTACCACATGGCTTTGGGCTGCACGATGGCGCCCACGCCCACGTTGAACACGTTCTTTTTGCCCAGGTAGGTGCCGGCGTTATAGGCCGTCAGGTTGCTTTCCTGGTCCTTGAACTGCCACATCAGGTAGGCCTGGTACTGGGGCTGGCCGGGGCGGCGGGAGAAGTTGGCGTTGCGCGTCAGCGCGGCCGCGCCGGCCGAGCCCTTGGTCACGTCCAGCGGGTCGCTCAGGGCCACCCGGTAGTCGAGCTTGCCCAGCTTGCCCTTGGCGTAGATGCTGAGCTTGCGGCCAAACTGGTCGTTGACGTCGTTGGTGGTTTCCGCCTCCAGGGGCAAATCAATGCCCATGATGCTGCCCGTGGCCGAGGCCGTGAAGCGCGACAACCCGTTCCAGGCGCCCAGACCGGTGCCGAGCGAGAGTTTGGTTTTCACCACCGCGTACTCGCCCACCGCGTCGTGCAGAAAGAAGCCGACTTTGCGGTCGGAGAGGTAGCTGAAGTTGTTGATGCCGATCTGGGAATAGATAAACACCCGGTCGGTGAGCTGCCCGAAAAACTGCATGCGGAAGCGCCGGATGCCGATATCGTAGGTTTCGGGCTTGCTGAAGCCGTCGACCTGGGTACCGGGGTTGCTTTGGTTGTAGCGCACCCAGACCTGGTTGAGCAGCGTGAGCTTGAGGTAATGGCTGCCGTCGGGGTTAAGCGTGAGCTTGCCGTCTTTGAACGATTGGGCCTGCGTGTGCAGGGCGCCTGCCAGCAGAGCGGGCAAAAGCAACCCGCCACGCCACCGGAACTGTGTCATGCGTACTTGTTGAGGGGATAGAAAAGAAAATTAGAAGCCGAGCCGGCCCCACGGGCCGGCAAAGGTAGTTCCCGGGTGGCTAGCCGGCCCGTGGGCCCCGCAAAACGCAACAGGGCGCCTCCCGCACGGGAAGCGCCCTGTTGTAAGCCGATTGGTTCCGGAAGGTTTCGGGCTACCGCGTAAAAGTGCGGCCCCGGGTAAGGAAAACTAGTTGAGCCACACCGTGTGCAGCAATTCGAAGCGGTGGGGGGCGTAGGCATTATAATAGGGGGCCTCGGCCTGAAAGCCCAGCACGTGGACCAGCGGCATGCCTTCCAGGTGCGACTCTACCACGCGCACGGGGTAGAGCTGGCCTTCTTCGGGCCAGTCGCCCACGTGGTTAAATGGGCGGCTGCTGGCGTCGATGCAGCGGGCGTAGTCAACGAATGGGGCGTGGGCAGTGGCTTCGGCCAGGGTCAGGTTAGCAACTTCGTGAGCCATGGAGCAAAAGGTAGGAACCACCGAAAAGGGGTTCAATGAAAAATTGCGGCCGGGGCAGCGCAGGCTGTCCTGTACTGTGTAACTGTTTAACAGCTTCCGGCCGTCCAGAACAACACTCTTCTCATTGTTCAGATTCCGAAGATAGAAAATAACTTCAGTTTACAAGCCCGGCGCGCCGAAACGCAACTATAAATTTCGGCGGCGGTATTCCCGCGCCTTTTTCGTTGCTTGCGGCCCGTTGCCCCAGCCCCTACGCATGGAAAGAGCCCAGATTACCCGCATCAGCAAGTTTTTGAGTCTGCACCTGCGCCACCAGCCCCAGGCCCTGGGACTGGTACTCGACGAGGGCGGCTGGGTGAGCGTCGAGCAGCTGCTGGCCGGCGCCGCCCGCCACGGCCTGCCCCTTACCCGGGCCCAGCTCGACGAAGTGGTGGCCGATAACGACAAGCAGCGCTTCGCCTTCGACGACTCCGGCCTGCGCATCCGGGCCCAGCAGGGGCACAGCGTGGAGATTGATCTGCAGCTGGTAGCCGCCCCACCGCCGGCCGTGCTCTACCACGGCACGGTGGCCGCCGCCCTGCCCGCCATCCGGACCGAAGGGCTGCAGAAAATGAAGCGCCACCACGTGCACCTCTCGCCCGAGGAGGCCACGGCCCGCCGCGTGGGGCAGCGGCGCGGCGAGCCGGTCATCCTTACGATTGACGCGGCGGCCATGCAGCGGGCGGGCTTCGTGTTCTACGAGTCCGGCAATGGCGTCTGGCTGGTCGACCAGGTGCCGCCCCAGTACCTGCAGCCGCGCTAAGCCGGCCTACTTGCTGCCCAGATCCGGCTTCAGGCGGGCGTCAAACGGGTGGGGCTCCAGGGCTACCACCTTGAGTTGGGCGTGGTCGGGGTGGAGCGGGTTGAGCAGGTAGTTCCACTCGTTGGGCGCGTGGGCCGAGGGTACCTTCATAATCCAGAACGTGCCTTCCTCCAGCCAGGCGCGCGTCAGCTGGGCCAGCTCCAGGGGGTAGGGCAGCTGCTGCCAGTTGGGCGGCAGCTGCTCCACCTGCACTTCTTTGAACGGAGTGCCCTCGGGCACTTCCAGCGTCAGGGCGAAGTAATTGCGCGGCAGCGAGGGCGAGTTGGCCAGCACTTCCAGCTTGGCCAACGATAAATGCTCGGAGGTGTAGAGAATCTGGGTGCCTTTTTCGTGCCAGCGGCCCGAGTAGTACAGGCCGCCCTGGCCGGTCAGATCCTGGATGTAAGGGTGTTTGCCGAGCCGGTAAAGGCGCATAGTCAAGCGTATTCAGCGAAAGGAAAGCGGGAGGGAACCCCGGAAAGATTGGCTGCTGGGGAGTTTTGAAACCAAAACCCAAAAGCTAGCAACCAAAAACCAGCCTACGAATAGATGCCGTACTCGATCCGGCCCAGGATTTCGCGCACCTGCTCCCGCCCGATGGCCGACGAGAGCAGCTCCTTGGGCCGCACCCCGCCCAGGGCCGGGTTGGGGGTGTCCAGCCAGTGGTGAAAGTCGTCCTGGTCCTCGAACACGTCCAAGCCCTTGGCTAGCACGGCCGAGAGCTGAATGGTTTTCTCGGCCTCGTCCAGGGTCAGGGCGCGCTTGGCCTGCTCGCGCCGGGCCAGTGTGCTTTCCGACACGCCCAGCACCACGCTGATTTCCTTGTTGGAAAAGCCCAGGCGCTGCTGCAACGCCCGCAACGCCTGCACCGACAAGCCCTTCAAAGCCACGGCCAGCAAATCCAGCTCGTTGTGCACCAGCTGCGGAATAACGGCGCCACCGCCCATCAGGTCAACCATCGTGGCTACGGGAGTTTTACGCGTGATAGTCATTTGCTTGCTTTTTAGTCGTCATTTGACGGCAATATACGCAATAACCCGGGAGCAGGGCTAAAAATTCAAACGCGGGCCTTTAGCTCCGGCAAGCTGGCCTGAACTTGCTAATTTGCCGCCTGAATTTCTTTGTATGCCATCTTCTGCGCTCAGCTCCGAACAACTCATTGCTCAAACCGCCGACTTCGTCCGCGCCAAATTCCTGGGCGAGGGCTCGGGTCACGACTGGGAACACATCCGCCGGGTGTGGCTCACCAGCCGGGCCCTGGCCGCCACCGTGCCCGCCGCCGACCAGATGGTAACCGAGCTGGCCGCCCTGCTGCACGACGTGGCCGACTGGAAGTTCCACGCCGGCGACGAGGAGGCCGGGCCCCGCGCCGCCCGGGCCTGGCTGCACGGCCTGCACGCGGAGGAAAGCGTGATTCAGCGGGTGGAAACCATCATCCGCGAGATTTCCTTCAAGGGCCTGGGCGTGCCCACGCCCATGAGCACGCCCGAGGGCGAAGTCGTGCAGGATGCCGACCGCCTCGACGCCATCGGTGCCATCGGCGTGGCCCGGGCCTTTGCCTACGGCGGCCACAAGGGCCGCCCGCTGCACGATTCCTCGGTGGCGCCCGTCGTGCACGACTCGTTTGAGAGCTACAAGAAAAATACCGCGCCCACGATCAACCACTTCTACGAGAAGCTGCTGCACCTGCGCGAGCGGCTGCACACGCCCGCCGCCCGGCAGTTGGCCCAGGAGCGCCACCAGTTTCTGGAAACCTTCCTGGCGCAGTTTCTGCGCGAATGGGAAGGGGAGGACCTGGCCCAGTTACAGGCCCCGGCCTAAATCCTATCCGGTGCCGGCTGCTGGCACCCCAATTTCTACCTTTGCCCAATGAACTTTCGCCTTCTCGTCCTCCGGTTCCTGGGGCCGCTGCTGTTGCTGCTCGGGGCCGCTTCCTGCCGTACCTGCCCCATGGTGTCCTGTCATACCCGTAAGGTGCACTTCCACAACGGGGCCCGCTACCGGGGCCAGCCGCTGTGGAAAAAACAGAACCCGGCGGTAGGCGAAAAAATCAAGACCTATACTCCCAAGTCCGGCACGCACAAGGCCGATAAGAGTAAGCCAAAAGAATAGGCTGAATTAGGCAAAACGGGCCTTTTTTCGTATCTTGCGGGCTTCTCGCAGTACTCATTCACTGGTGCCGACAGCCCCGCTTTCCAGGGGCCTAGGCCGACTTAGATTTCCCTATGGCGGAAGGCGAAAAGATCATTCCGATTAACATTGAAGACGAGATGCGTGGCGCCTACATCGATTACTCGATGTCGGTCATCATCTCCCGGGCTCTGCCCGACGTGCGCGACGGCCTGAAGCCCGTGCACCGCCGCGTGCTCTACGGTATGTCGGAGCTGGGCGTATCCTACAACAAAGCCTATAAGAAGAGTGCTCGTATCGTGGGCGAGGTACTGGGTAAGTACCATCCCCACGGCGACTCGAGCGTGTACGACACGATGGTGCGCATGGCCCAGGACTGGAGCCTGCGCTACCCGCTGGTCGACGGGCAGGGCAACTTCGGCTCTATCGACGGCGACTCGCCGGCGGCCATGCGTTACACGGAAGCCCGCCTCAAGCGCCTCTCCGACGAAATGCTGGGCGATCTGGACAAGGATACCGTCGATTTCCAGCCCAACTTCGACGACTCGCTGGAAGAGCCCAGCGTGATGCCCTCGAAGTTTCCCAACCTGCTGGTCAACGGCACGACCGGTATTGCCGTGGGCATGGCCACCAACATGCCGCCCCACAACCTGACGGAAACCGTCAGCGGCATCATCGCCTACCTCGACAACCCCGAGATTACCATCCCCGAGCTGATGGAGCACGTTACCGCCCCTGATTTTCCCACGGGCGGTACCATCTACGGCTACGAGGGCGTGAAGCAGGCCTTCGAAACCGGCCGGGGCCGCATCGTGATGCGCGCCAAAGCCCACTACGAAACCCTGCCCAGCGGCAAGGAGCAGATCGTCATTACCGAGATTCCCTACATGGTGAATAAGGCGTCGATGATCGAGAAAACCGCCGCCCTGATCAACGAGAAGAAGATCGAAGGCATTTCGGACCTGCGCGACGAGTCCGACCGCGACGGGATGCGCATCGTCTACGATCTGAAGCGCGACGCCATGCCCAACGTGGTGCTCAACCAGCTCTACCGCTACACCCAGCTGCAGTCTTCGTTCGGCGTCAACAACGTGTGCCTGGTGAAAGGCCGCCCGATGACGCTGAATCTGAAGGAGCTGATTCACTACTTCGTCGAGCACCGCGCCGACGTGGTGGTGCGCCGCACCCGCTACGAGCTGGCCGAGGCCCAGAAGCGGGCCCACATCCTGGAAGGCCTGCTCATCGCCCTCGACCACCTCGACGAGGTCATTGCCCTGATCCGCGCCTCCCGCGACGGCGACGTGGCCCGGGCTCAGCTCATCGAGCGTTTTGCCCTGAGCGAAATTCAGGCCCGCGCCATCCTGGACATGCGTCTGCAGCGCCTCACCGGCCTGGAGCGCGACAAGATCGTGGCCGAATACGAGGAGCTGATGCGCCTGATTGACCACCTGAAAGCCGTGTTGGCTTCGGACGTGCTGCAGCGCCAGATCATCAAGGACGAGCTGATCGACATTCGGGAGCGGTACGGCGACAAGCGCCGCACGGCCATCGAGTACGCCGGCGGCGACTTCTCGATGGAAGACATGATTGCCGACGAGAGCATGGTCATCACCATCTCCCGCGAAGGCTACATCAAGCGCACCGCCCTCGATGAGTACCGTACGCAAGGCCGCGGCGGCGTCGGGGCCCGCGGGGCGGCTTCCAAGCAGGACGACTTCACGGAGCACTTGTTTGTGGCTACCACCCACGAGTACCTGCTGTTCTTCACCGAGCTGGGCCGCGTGTTCTGGCTCAAGGTGTACGAAGTGCCGGAAGGAGGGAAGAACGCCAAAGGCCGCCCGATTCAGAACCTCATCGAGATTCCCCGCGAAGACTCGGTGCGCTCGGTGCTGAACGTGCGCGGCCTGCGCGACGCGGATTACCTGGAAAATACCTTCCTGATGTTCTGCACCGAGCAGGGTACCGTGAAAAAGACGCCCCTGGAGGCGTACTCGCGGCCCCGCACCGCCGGCATCAACGCCATTACCATCAACGAGGGCGACCGGCTGCTCGACGTGCAGCTGCTCACGCCCAACGCCGAAGTGGTGCTGGCCTCGCGCAGCGGCCGCGCCGTGCGCTTCAACGAGAGCGAAGTCCGTTCCATGGGCCGTTCGGCCGCCGGGGTACGGGGCATTCGCCTGGAAGAAGTGGCCGGCAACCGCGTGGTGGGCATGGTCTGCGTGGCCGACCCGACGCAGGAACTGCTCGTTATCAGCGAAAACGGCTACGGCAAGCGCAGCCAACTGGAGGAATACCGCGTGACCAAGCGCGGGGGCAAGGGCGTGCGGGCCATGAAGCTCACCGACAAAACCGGTTTGCTGGTGGCCATCAAGGACGTGCAGGACTCCGACGACATGATGATTATCAACAAGTCGGGTATCACCATTCGGTTGCGGATGAGTGATTTGCGCACCATTGGCCGGGCTACCCAGGGCGTGCGCCTGCTCAAGATCAGCGCCGGCGACGAGATTTCCTCCGTGGCGAAAGTCGCTTCCGATGATAAGGAAGAGGAAGCCGGCGAAGGCGAAAATGGCGTGAACGGCAGCCCCGAAGCCGGGGATGACGTTGCGCTGGACCTGGCCGGCACCTCGGCGGCAGCCGACGTAGCCGCCCTGGCTGACCCCGACACGCTGAGCGCAAACTAAGGCAGTTAGGAAAGGCTTGCGTACTTTCGGGCACGGTATTCGTTTTGAATGCCCGACTGAAAGTACGCAAGCCTTTTTTCTTTTCCCCGCCGGCAGGCTGAACCAAGTGTTTCCTGCGGTGGTTTCTTTTCCAATTCCTTCCACTCATCCATCCTTATTCTTCAGCAAGAACCCATGAAGAAGATTTTTCTGACGCTCGTAGCGGCGGCGGCCCTGCACACTGCCTCGGCCCAAAACTCGGCCGTTACCAATGCCATTCTGAACCAGCGCAGCGGGCTGCTCGACAAAGCCCAGGCGGATATCGACAAGGCCATCGTTAACGAGAAAACCTCGGGCAAAGCCAAAACCTGGTACACCCGGGGCGAAATTTACGAGCAGATGGCCGCCAGCCCCATTTTTGGCAAAAACCTCAAGCCCGGGGAAGGCACGAAAGTAGCCTACGAGTCGTACACTAAGACCGTGGAGTTGGACACCAAAACCGGCGAGTACGGCAAGCTGGCCGTGCAGAAGCTGGACAACCTGTATGGTCTGGCCCTGAACGCCGGGGTAGAAAGCTACAACGGCAAAAACTACGACGCCGCCCTGGATTCGTACCGCATGGCGCAGCAGATTCGCCCGCAGGACACCACGGCCTTCCTGTACGCGGCCTACGCGGCTGAAGCCAAGCAGGATTTCGGCGCGGCCAAGGATACCTACGGCAAGCTGCTGGCCATGAACTACAAGTCGCCGGCGTTGTACGGCCGGCTGCTGCAGATTGCCCGGCAGGAGAAGAACGATGCGGAAGCCATGAAAGTCGTGCAGCAGGCGCTGGTTGCGTATCCCAATAACAAGGCCTTCATGCTGGAAGAGCTGAACATGTATTTGAGCTCGGGCCGGGGCCAGGAAGCCATTGGCAAGCTGGAGAAAGCCATTGCGGCCGATCCAACCAACGGCAACCTGTACGCGGTGCTCGGCTCGCTCTACGACCAGAGCAAGCAGTCGGATAAGGCGCTGGCAGCCTACAAGAAGGCTGTGGAAGTAGATCCAAACAACTTCGACGCGCAGTTCAACCTGGGCGTGTACAACTACAACAAAGCGGCCGATCTGTACACCAAAGCCAGCAAAATGGATTTGGCCACGTATCAGAAGTCGGGTAAGAAGATGGAAGCCGACGGGAAGAAGTACTTCCAGGATTCGCTGCCGTACTTCGAGAAGGCGCTGCAAATCCAGCCCAACGACCGAGCCGTTATTTCCTCGCTGCAGAAAGTCTACGTGCGTCTAGGCCGCACGGCTGATGCCGAGAAGATGAACACCAAACTGCAGTCGCTGAAGTAGCCGCCGTAGTAGGGGAGAAAAAATACGCCCGGACCCGTGCCGGGTGTATTTTTGAAAACATTACTTAACATAATATAAATTATAAGACAAAAAGATATTCTTTGTTTTGGTAGCGGTAAGTGCTGGTTTTCGCTCCCGTTGCCTTGGCCGGTTTATTCGGCACGCGGCGGCATTTTGAGGAGTTGATGGTTTGGTACCAGTCGATTCCTACACCCTTTGTGGAACCCATGCTGGTATGGTCGCATGCAAGTTGTTATTCCATAGCTTTAGCTTGTTGCTGGCCGTGCTGTTTGTGGCATACAAACAAGCTGTGCCGTTCAGGCCTGTTGATTTCCGCAGCTTGGTAGAGCTAAAGAAAAGCCAGCCCTTTCTGCTAACCAGTAGCCTACTGCTAGTACGCTTTTCCACGGATCTGAAGCAGCTCTGGGAAACATCGGGATACTATAAAGGCTATGGCTCCAGATTGTTTTCTGCACACCTCTCTCCTGCTGGGTTTATTGCTCTCTGTCAAGGCTATTATCTCCGGGGCTCGTTGGTGCGCCTGAACTGTCGTAATGCAACTGCGGGGTTGTTCTATGCGATTCTCCCCTATCCTCGGGCTACCCTGTCGCCCCCGCGGCCTTCTGTATGAGTGGTATTTTTATACTTGATATAGGGAAGAACATTGGATAAGACATAAAGATATATGTTCAAGATAAGCACTATTCCGTACATATAAGTATAAAAAAGTATAAAAAGATATATAATTAATGTACTTTTTTATACTGTATTCTGCTATTATATACTTACACCTATTATACTTGTGTTGTACTATCACCCCTTTCCTGATTTTATGCCTAAGACCATAGACTACCCTCGCACCAGTTATATGAGTGCCTGGGAAATAGCTGAAGTAGTTGATGATACTGGTGGCAAGTGTGCCATAGAGACTTGTGCCCGTAAGCTGAATAGAAAGGTTAGTGGCTCTTTCAAGGCCATTATTGGGTCAGCCGTGAAATTTGGCTTGGTCACCAGTAAGCGGGAATTACTGACGACAACCAATCTATTTCGACGCATTAAGCACGCGTATGATAAGCAGGAGGAAAAGGTATTCCACCGCGAGGCCTTTCTTCATCCTCCCTTGTTCACACAGATATGCCGTAAATTCCGGAACCGGGAATTACCAGTGCACATGTTTGACGTGATGCTGATACGGGAGTTCGGAGTTGAGGAGATTAATGCTCAGGTAGTCTCCAAGGCTTTCGTGGACGGGGCCCGCATGGTAGGCATTATGGATGAGCGGAACGTCGTAGCCGACATTGATCAGCTGGCGGCCCAGCAGACGCCCCGGCGGGAACTGGCCAGCACGGAGCTCCCGCAGAACCTGTTCCGCGCTCCATCTACTCCTGGTACCACCTCCCCCACGGATCAGGCTTCCTATGGCTCCACTGGTATTAAGGAAGACACTGCTTTTGTACCCACCGCCGCGTCAACGAAAGCCTTTGATGCGGTGTCGAGCCTGTTCGGCCTCGATACCGAGGAATTAGATGCGGAAGACGACCCAGATTATACGACCCCTGGTGCTTCCGTAGGTTCCACCAGCTACTCGGGGGGGCCGCAACAGGTATTCGGGCCGCCGACCGAAGCACCACTGCCGCCGGCGCCCGATTCTACCAAGCCCCAGACGGGACCAGCACCAGGCGCAGCTCAACCCGTGCGTGGCGCTGAGGTTATGGCGGGTTACGTCGCTCAGCAGCGCTCAGAGGGGTATTTCCTGCACATCAGCGGGCCGGGCATAGATACCCAGCTCAACATCCAGGACGTGGATGATCTGCAGATTGCCAGTATTCTATTGGAGAAAATCCGCAAGCAGCTTACGCGCTGACAGGATGACCGACTGCCTCCGCCCTACTAGTAACAGGTAGCTAACCTAGCTATTTATTTTTTATGTTAAGTAATAAAGGCGCCAGAAGCCAGCCGCCCAGCAGGCTCATAAAGCTGTCATTCAGGCCTCTGCCCCTATTTTCCTGACGTTTGTCCGACGACCTGCTGCTGTTCCCGACGCAACAGCAGCAGGTTACGGGTATAGACTATCGTTCCGAAAACGTTGCCTACTATAAGGACTGCATCCAGACGCAGCACGGCGTAGGTCAGGATGAGCACGGAGCCAGCCAGGCTGACGGCCCAGAAGCCCAACGGCAGCACGGAAGTCCCCTGCCGCTCAGAATACAGCCACTGGTACACGAAGCGCAGCAGAAACACGGCCTGCCCTACCGCTCCCAACAGCAGCCACCCCCCGGGAATGCCGGTGCGCAGCATCGTCTGCAGACTAAACTGCGCGGAGCCCACCCCAAACCAGGCCAGCATGGCCAGGGGAAAGCCGTAGGCCGCCAGCCGAAACCCGGGCCCCAGCTTGCGCCACTCGCCCAGCAATTGCAGGTTGCGGATGTAAATACCGTAGCTGAGCAGCTGCGCGCCCAGGATAACCGGGTCGTGGCGCAGCATGCCGTAGATAATCATCAGAAACGAGGACAGCAGGCTGATCTGCCAGAACAAGGTGGGCACCAGGACCCGGCGGGCCCGCTCACTCTGCACCCACTGCAGCACGATGCGGCTGGAAAACAGCAGCTGGGAAGCCAGACCGATAGCCAAGGCCAGGGTGTGGGTGCTCATCACGCCGGCCCCCCACCCGCCACTCCCCCGGCCCGGGATTCGGCCCGGAGCTGCTCCCCGATTTCGTAGTTCTTCCAGCGGCTGCGGATCCATCGGAAGCCGAAGGTATCGACCAGGGGCTTCCAGGCCCGGTTCCAGAGCGTGTATTTGGCCGTGCCGGCGAAACGCGGAAAGTGCTGCACCTCCAGCTGCTTGACCTTGCCACCCTGCAGCTGCACCAGGGCCCCCAGGAAGCGGTGCATGCCGTGGAACAGCGGCAGCCGCCGCGCATAGGCCAACTTGAGAATCTTCAGGGGGCACCCCGTATCCTGGATACCGTCGTTGATCAGGCGGCGGCGCACGGCGTTGGCCAGCTTCGAGGACAGCTTTTTCACCAGCGTATCCTGGCGCCGGGCCCGGATGCCGTTGACCATGTCATACGCGGGGAAAAACTCCAGGAAGCGCAGAAAATCCAGGGGCGAGGTTTGAATATCGGAGTCGATGTAGCCCACCAGGGTGCTGCGGCACTGGTCGATGCCGGCCTTGAGGGCCGTGCTCAGGCCCTGATTGCGCGAAAGGGATATAAACTCGTAGCGCGCGTCGGGCCCGCAGATGCCCCGTAGTAGCGCCAGCGACCCATCGGTGCTGCCGTCGTTGATAAACAGGACCGTGGTGGGCAGCGGCGCCTGGGCCAGAAACTTGTTCATCTCCACCACAAACTGCCCCAGGCTTTCCTCCTCATTATAGACGGGAACCAGCACGGTCAGGCTTTGGGTACTCAGATACGCGGCAGACGGAGGCGACATAAAACAGCGGAATAGAAGCGCAAAGTAGCAAAGCAGCAGTAGCTACCCCCTCCCGGCGAGAATTTCCCCGCGCCAGTCCGGAATAGCTACTACGTAAACAAGGTTCGTCTTGGTCTACCGCTCAGTCGTCCTGCGGCCGGCGGGTGCCGGCGGCAATGGTGGAGTGGCGCTGCCGCAGCACGGCCACCACGTCCTCCAGCGTCAGGCCCGCGGCGGTGAGCAGCACCAGCAGGTGATAGAGCAGATCGGCGGCTTCGCCGCTCAGGCCGGCCGTGTTGCCGGCCACGGCGTCGATGACCGTTTCGACGGCCTCCTCTCCCACTTTCTGGGCTATTTTGGGCATGCCCTTGCGAAACAGCGACGCCGTGTACGACTTCGGGTCTTCCTCGGGGTGCTGGTAGCGGCGCTGCACCAGGCGCTCCAGCTCGGCCAGAAAGCCGACCGGGGCCGTGGGCAGTGCCGCCTGCGCAGGCTGCTCGAAGCAGCTGGTGGTTCCCCGGTGGCAGGTGGGCCCGTCGGGAATAGCCCGGATCAGCAGCGCGTCGTTGTCGCAGTCGGGGTGCAGGCTCACCACGCGCAGGAAGTTGCCGGAGGTTTCGCCCTTGGTCCAGAGCCGGTTTTTGGAGCGGGAGAAAAACGTTACCCGTCCTTCCGCGTGGGTCTTTTCCCAGGCTTCCGCATTGACGTAGCCCAGCATGAGCACCTGCCCCGTCGCGGCATCCTGTACCACGGCCGGAATCAGGCCGTCGGGCATTTTCTTAAAGTCGAGTTCCATAGTGTTGGTGCTTGGTGCTTGGTGCTTGGTGCTTGGTGCTTGGTGCTTGGTGCTTGGTGCTTGGTGCTTGGTGCTTGGTGCTTGGTGCTTGGTGCTTGGTGCTTGGTGCTTGGAAACAGGAACTCCCCTATCAATCCTAAGCACCAAGCACCAAACACTATTGAGTATCCTTACAGGCGCATGGGAATGCCTTCGGCCTGCAGATGCTGCTTGAGCTCCCGAATGCCGATTTCGCCGAAGTGAAAAATGCTGGCGGCCAGACCGGCGTGGGCCCGGGCCTGCTGAAACACCTGGGTGAAGTGCTCCATCTTGCCGGCCCCACCCGAGGCCACCACCGGCACCGACACGGCCCGGGCCACCGCCCCGGTAACGTCCAGGGCAAAGCCATCCTTGGTGCCGTCGTTGCTCATCGAGGTCAGCAGCAGCTCGCCGGCGCCCCGGTCGGCCGCCTCCCGGCACCAGGCCACGGCATCCCGCTCGGTGTTGTGGGTGCCGGCGCGAGTATACACCTGCCAGCCGGCCTGGGGCGAGTAGCGCGCATCAGCGGCTACCACGATGCACTGGCTGCCGAAGCGCCGGGCCAGCTCGTCAATCAGCTCGGGCCGGTGCAGGGCCGCCGAGTTGATGCTGACTTTATCGGCCCCGTTCAGCAGGAGCACTTCCACGTCGGCCACCGTGCCGATACCCCCGCCCACGGTGAAGGGAATATCCAGCTCCCGGGCCACGTCGCGCACCAGATGAATCAGCGTGGCGCGCTTCTGGTTGGTGGCCGTAATATCGAGAAACACCAGCTCGTCGGCCCCTTCCTGGGCGTAGCGGGCCGCCAGGGCCACCGGGTCGCCGGCGTCGCGCAGGCCCTCAAACTGCACGCCCTTCACGGTGCGGCCGTCTTTCACGTCGAGGCAGGGAATGATTCGTTTGGTCAGCATAATGGAAAGACTACAGCAGCTTGCGCAGCTCGGCGAAAGAAATGGTGCCCTCGTAAATGGCCTTGCCAATGATGGCCCCGTGCATGCCCACTTCCCGCAGGGCTTCCACGTCGGCCATCGTCGTGACGCCGCCGCTGGCCACCAGCCGGGCCGTGGGTACCTGCTCGCGCAGCGCCCGGTAGGTAGCCAGCGAGGGGCCCTGCAGCTTGCCGTCCTTGCTCACGTCGGTGCACACGAAGGTGGTAGCGCCCTGGACTACGTACTCCCGGATAAACTCGGCCACCGTCCGCTCCGACTGCTCGGCCCAGGCGTTGATGGAAATGTGGTTGTCGCGAAAGTCCGCGCCCAACAGGATCCGCTCCGGCCCGAAGGTGTGCAGCCACTGCCGCACGGTTTCGGGTTCGCGCACGGCAATGCTGCCGGCCGTCACCTGGGCGGCGCCGGCGTCGAAGGCCTGGCGCACGGCCTGCTCGCTCTGCAAGCCGCCCCCGAAGTCGATAACCAGGCGGGTATGGCGGGCAATGCTTTCGAGCACGGGCAGGTTGACGGGCTGCCGGGCCCGGGCCCCGTCCAGATCTACCAGGTGCAGGCGCTTGACCCCGGCGGCTTCGAAGCGCTGGGCCACGGCCAGCGGGTCAGCATCGTAGGTGGTTTGCTGGGCAAAGTCGCCCTCGGTCAGGCGCACGCACTGGCCGCCGATCAAATCAATTGCGGGTATTATCTCCATGTGGGGGTTAAAGCTTGAGGAAGTTTTCCAGAATGCGCGTACCCACCGGGCCGCTCTTCTCGGTGTGGAACTGCACGGCGTAGAAGTTCTGGTGCTGCACAGCGGCGCTGAAGGGCGCGGGGTACTCGGCCTCGGCAATGGTGTACGCGCCCACGGGGGCATAGTAGCTGTGCACAAAGTACACGAAGTCCTGCTCTTGCAGCCCGGCAAACAACGGGGAGCGGAGCCGCTGCAGGTTGTTCCAGCCCATGTGGGGCACCTGGTAGTCGGCCGCGGCCGGGAAGCGCTTCACCTCGAAGGGCAGGATGCCCAGCATGGTCGTGTCGTTTTCCTCGCTGTGGGTACCCAGCAGCTGCATGCCCAGGCAAATACCCAGGAAGGGCTGCCTGAGCGTGGGCAGCACCTGGTCCAGGCCCTGGGCGCGCAGCTCCTGCATGGCCGAGGCGGCCTCGCCTTCGCCGGGAAACAGCACCTTGTCGGCCCGCCGGATCTGCTCGGCGTCGGCCGTGAGCGTGGCCCGCACGCCCAGCCGGTCCAGGGCGTAGAGCACCGACTGCACGTTGCCTCCCTTGTAATCAATTACTGCTATGTCCATTTGAGCACAAGCGTTATTTATTCATTTGTATAAACAGGCTATAAATCCTGTTCCTCTTTCTGTTAGACTCCCCGCAGAGCCGGTAGCTTGTGAAGCTGAATAACCGGCATCAACAGAGCCAAGCAAGGTTTATCCAAATGTTAAAACATTTGGATAAACCTTCTGAACCGCCTACAGAATCCCTTTCGTGCTGGGAATTTCCATCTTGCCCGCGTCGCGCACCAGCGCCATCTTGATGGCCTTGGCTACGGCCTTGAAAATGGCTTCGATCTTGTGGTGCTCGTTCTGGCCTTCGCACTTAATGTTGAGGTTGCAGCGGGCCGCGTCGGAGAAGCTCTTGAAGAAATGGTAGAACATTTCGCAGGGCATATCCCCCACCCGCTCGCGCTTAAACTCGGCGTCCCACACCAGCCAGGGACGGCCGGAAAAGTCGATGGCGGCCTGGGCCAGCACGTCGTCCATGGGCAGCAGGAACCCGTAGCGGGCCAGGCCGCGCTTGTCGCCCAGGGCCTGGTGGAAGGCTTCGCCCAGGGCAATGGCCGTGTCCTCGATGGTGTGGTGCTCGTCGATGTGCAAGTCGCCCTGCACCTGGATTTTCATATCCACGCCCGAGTGCTTGCTGAGCTGGTCGAGCATGTGGTCGAAAAAGCCCAGGCCGGTGTGCATCTCGGGCCGGCCGTTGCCGTCGAGGTTCAGCTCGATGCGGATCTTGGTTTCGTTCGTGTCGCGCTGCACCACGGCCGTGCGGGCGGGCAAACGCAGGAACTGGTAGATGGCCTCCCAGCTGGTGGTCGTCAGGGCGGCGCGCTCGTCGGCTTCCTCCCGAATGAGGATGGATTGGCAGCCCAGGTTCTGGGCCAGCTCTACGTCGGTGAGCCGGTCGCCGATGACGAAGGAATTTTGCAGATCGTAGGCACCGGGCGTCAGGTACTGCTCCAGCATGCCAATACCGGGCTTGCGGGTCGGCAGGTTGTCGTGGGGAAAGCTGCGGTCGATGTGCTCCCGCGCGAACTCCACTCCTTCCGCGCGCAGCACGTCGAGCATCATGGTGTGGGCGGGCCAGAAGGTTTCCTCGGGGAAGCTCCCGGTGCCCAGCCCATCCTGGTTGCTGACCAGCACCAGCTCGTAGTCCAGCTCGCGGGCAATGCGCGCCAGGCCGGTAATGGCCCCGGGTACAAACTGGAACTTCTCCCGGGTCAGGGCGTCGACCTGAAAATCCGTCGGCGGCTCAATCAGGATGGTTCCGTCGCGGTCAATAAAAAGAACTTTCTTCATGGTATATACTAGCCGGCCGTTTTTATACCGGCTACTGAAGTATGGAAAAATTTAGGCGGCGTAGTCCCGCAGGGCTGCCACCAGCTGCTCGTTCTCGGCCGGCGTGCCTACCGTCAGGCGCAGGGTACCGGCGCAGCCGGGCTGGGTCGTGCGGTTGCGCACCACGATGCCCTTGCCCAGCAGGTACTCATACACAGCCGTAGCATCGGGGCGGAAACGGGCCAGCAGGAAGTTGGCATCCGAGGGAAACAGCTGCTCCACGATGGCCACAGTCGACAACTGCTGCTGCAGCCACTGCCGGCCCGCAAGCAATTCCTGGCGCATCTGCTCGAAGTGCGGGGCGTCGGCCAAGGCGGCCAGGGTGTGCTGCTGGGTGGCCTCCGACACGTTATAGGGCGGCTTGATCTTGTTGAGGTAGCCGATAATGGCGGGCGAGGCGAAGGCCATACCCAGGCGCAGACCGGCCAGGCCCCAGGCCTTGGAGAAGGTTTGCAGCACCACCAGGTTCGGAAACTCCGCCAGGCGGGTCGTCCAGCTGGGCGCGGCGGCAAAGTCGGCGTAGGCTTCGTCCACCACTACCAGGCCGCGGAAGCCGCGCAGCACCTGCTCCACGGCCTCGGCGTGCAGCAGGTTGCCGGTCGGGTTGTTGGGCGAGCAGAGGAAAACCAGCTTGGCATCCGACGCAACGATGTGCGCCACGGCTTCCGGAGCCAGCTGAAAGTCGGGCGTCAGCGGAATCCGCTCCAGGCGCACGTCGTTCAGGTTGGCCGCCACTTCGTACATGCCGTAGGTGGGCGGCAGAATCAGGATGTGGTCCTGGCCGGGGCGGCAGGTCAGGCGCACCAGCAGGTCGATGGCCTCGTCGGAGCCGTTGCCCAGAAAGATCTGGGCGGGCTCCACGCCTTTCAGCTGGGCCAGCTCGGCTTTCACGGCCCGCTGGTGCGGGTCGGGGTAGCGGTTGAACTGCTGGGGGCCGGCGCTGCCCAGGCTGTTTTCGTTGGCGTCGAGCATCACGCGGGCTTCGCCCTGGAATTCGTCGCGGGCCGAGGAGTACGGCTGCATGGCCCGGATATTAGGCCGGATAAGGGTTTCGAGCTCAAACATGAACTGTGACGGAAAGGCTGCCCGGGCCGGCCAGTACAGCGCGCCCCGGGCAGTGATGATAGGTACGGGTCTCAGGCGTTGTCGCCCAGTAGGCTTTCCAGGCGCAGGGTCACGGCCCGGGCGTGGGCGCGCAGGCCTTCGGCTTCGGCCATGGTTTCGACCACCGGGCCCACGTGCAGCAGGCCTTCGGCCGTGATGCGCTGGAAGGTGATTTTCTTCACGAACGAATCCAGCGACACGCCGCTGTAGTTGCGGGCGTAGCCCCCGGTGGGCAGCGTGTGGTTGGTACCGGAGGCATAGTCGCCGGCGGCTTCGGGCGTGAGGTGACCCAGGAACACCGAGCCGGCGCTGGTCACGCCTTCGGCCAGCTCCTCGGCGTTGCGCACGGCCAGGATCAGGTGCTCGGGGGCGTACTGGTTCGAGAAAAACAGCATTTCCTCCGGCGTGCGCAGCAGCACGGCCCGGCTTTCGCCCAGGGCCAGGGCGGCCACTTCGCGCCGGGGCAGCTGGGCCAGCTGCCGCTCAATCTCGGCCGTCACCTGCGGCAGCAGCTCCACCGAGTCCGTGAGCAGCATCACCTGCGAGTCGGGGCCGTGCTCGGCCTGGGAAAGCAAATCGGCGGCCACGAAAGCCGGGCTGGCGGTTTTGTCGGCAATCACCAACACCTCCGACGGGCCGGCGGGCAGGTCGATGGCCACCCCGCGCTGGGCGGCCAGCTGCTTGGCGGCCGTCACGTAGCGGTTGCCGGGCCCGAAGATCTTATCCACGGCTGGCACGCTCCCGGTGCCGCCGGCCAGGGCGGCCACGCCCTGGGCCCCGCCGGCTTTGATGATGGTGCTGATGCCCAGCAGCTGGGCCGTGAACAGAATCACCGGATTCACCGAGCCGTCTTTCTGCGGGGGCGTGCACAGCACGATTTCCGGGCAGCCGGCCAGGCGGGCCGGCACGCCCAGCATCAGCAGGGTGCTGAACAGCGGGGCCGTGCCCCCGGGAATGTAGAGGCCCACCCGCTGCACCGGCACCGACTTGCGCCAGCAGGTCACCCCGGGCATGGTTTCTACCCTGGTGATTTCTTCGCGCTGGGTCAAGTGGAACTTCCACAGGTTGGCGTGGGCCTGCCGGATGGCGGTTTGCAGCGCGGCGGGCACCTGGGCCACGGCGGCCGTTACTTCTTCGGCCGTCACGCGCAGGTCGGTCAGGGCGGCGCCGTCCAGCTCCTGGGCGTAGTGGCGCAGGGCCTCGTCGCCGCGCTGGCGCACGTCGTCGAAGATCTGGCGCACGCGCTCCTCCACCTGCCGGGCTTCCCCGGCGGCGGGCCGCTGCTGCAGCGCCGCCCATTCAGCCTGACTCGGATAGTGAATTACTTGCATCCTTTCTAATGTGCTAATGTGTTGGAATGTGCTGATGTGCTAATCCTGGCTGGACGTGTTGAAAGATGCTAATGCGGGGAATGGGCGGCAATGCTCCTGACTCAGTTTTTGACACAGCATTAGCACATTTACCCACATTAGCACCTGAGCACATTACTTAAGAAATCATCTTTTCGATGGGCAATACCAGGATGCCTTCGGCGCCGACGGCCTTGAGCTGGCCGGTGATGTGCCAGAAGTCGTCCTCATTCACCACCGACTGCACCGATACCCAGCCTTCCTCGGCCAGGGGCGTCACCGTGGGCGACTTGATGCCGGGCAGCAAAGCCTTCACCGCCTCCAGGGAAGCCACCGGGGCGTTGAGCAGGATGTACTTGTTGCGGCGGGCCCGGCGCACCGACTGCATCCGGAACTGCAACTGTTCGAGCAGCGCCTGCTTTTCGGCGCTCAGCGTCTGGTTGGCAATGAGCACGGCCTCGGAGCGGAACACGGTTTCCACCTCGCGCAGGCCGTTGCCCAGCAGCGTCGAGCCCGAGGACACGATGTCGCAGATGGCGTCGGCCAGGCCGATGCTGGGGGCAATTTCCACCGAGCCGCTGATCGTGTGCAGGTTGGCCTGCACGCCTTCGCCGGCCAGGTAGCGGCCCAGAATCTGCGGGTACGAGGTGGCAATGTTCTTGCCCTGCAAATCGGCTACCGAGCTGTAGGCCTCCGAGCGCAGGATGGCCAGCGACAGGCGGCACTTGCTGAAACCCAGCTTTTCGACTTCCAGGTCCGGGAAGCCGGCTTCGACCAGCACGTTCTGCCCCACGATGCCCAGGTCGGCCACGCCGTCCTGCACGTAGCCGGGAATGTCGTCGTCGCGCAGAAACAGGATTTCCAAGGGAAAGTTAGTGGCTTCGGTTTTGAGCTTGTAGGAGCTGCTCATGAAGGAAATGCCGCACTCCCGGATGAGAGTAAGCGAATCCTCGCTCAGGCGACCTGATTTCTGAATGGCCAGACGAATCATAAGAAAGTGGGATGGGAAAGGAATGCCGCGAAACCAACTCCCCAACGGGGCGGCAGGCGGGCACGGAAACAGATACGAAGAGAAGGGAAAAAGGCCGGCGGCCGGCTCGACTACGGCAACGGCGGGCGGGGCCGCCTTTCCGGGGCGGCCAGGCACTCGGTATACGACGTGCCCAACGGGGTCAATATGCTTGTATCGTTCCTCTCTTAAGAGGAATGATGCCCGTGCAGATGATGATGCGCCGCGCGCAGCCAGCCAGTAGCCTGGCCCGAGTGGGCGGCCTGGGAGCTGAGGGTGCACAGGAAAAGCGCGGCGAAGGGCATAAAGGCGAATTGCTGGGCAAAAGTACACGCGGCGGGCTCGAAACAAAATTATTCCGGCAAAAAATCTTGGGAACCCTGACCTTTGCGGGGAGATGCTGAGCCAACCGGCTTTTTGGCACTATTGTTTCGGAATACTCCGTTCTTTGGTTTTTGCTTCCGCCGCTCCTGCCTATTGCTGCTTATGCTTCCCCTCCGTTCGTTTGTTTCCGCTACCGGCCGGCTGGGCCTACTGCTGGCGCTGGCCGGTAGTATTTCCGCCGCCCCCGCCCAGGCCCAGATGCCTGACTCGCTGACCTCGCCCACGCCGGCGGGCCCCACGGTGCGGGGCCCCGAGCTGCCCCTGCCCCAGGCCAGCCCCCACGCCGTGGTGCTCCAGACCATCGGCCTGACCGACGTCACGGTGGATTACCATACGCCCACGGTGCGGGGCCGCGCCATCTGGGGCCAGCTCGTCCCCTACGGACAGGTGTGGCGGGCCGGGGCCAACGAAAACACGATAGTCTCCTTCTCCGACCCGGTTTCGCTCAACGGCCAGGCCGTGCCGGCCGGCAAGTACTCGTTTTACATTCTGCCCAAGTCGGACCAGGACTGGGAACTGATTTTGAACCGGGTCATCAACCACTGGGGCAACGAGGGCTACGACGCCCGCGCCGACCAGCTGCGCGTGCCGGTCGTGCCGGAAACGTCTTCCATGCACGAAAACCTGGTGTACTGGTTTTCGGAGGTGAAGCCCAATAGCGGCCGGCTGAACCTGTCCTGGGAAAAGCGCACGGTCAGCCTGCTCATCGAAACCGACGTGCACGCCAAGGCCCTGGCCGGCATCCAGAAAGTGCTGGCGGCCCACCCCGAAAACTGGCAGCTGCTGGCCCAGGCCGCCGACTACCTGGTGCAGAACAACATTCAGGCGGAGCTGGCCCTGCAGTACATCAACGAGTCGCTGCGGCTCAAGGAAGCTTACACCAACACCTGGATTAAGGCCCGGCTGCTGGCCTCCAAGCAGGATTACGGCACGGCCATCGTCTACGGCCGCCGCGCCCTGAAGCTGGGCGAAAAGGACGACCCCAACTTCCGCAACGTGCAGCCCAACATGCGCATTACGCTCACTGAGTGGCAAAGCAAGGCGTATTAGGTTTGGGGGTTAGTGCTTGGTGCCTAGTGCCGAGTGGTTAGTGCTTAGCAGTTACGGACATAAAAGGCCCGTCAGAAGATTCTGACGGGCCTTTTTTATATACACAGACTTGCTGTTCAAGCTTGACCTCCCTGCCAAGCACTAGGCACTAGGCACCAAGCACCTAAAACCGGGCAATGACGCGCAGGTTGACCACGCGCCGGGACAGGTAGTTGGGCACGGCGTAGGTGCGGCCGTTGATGTCCTGCACGTAGCTGTAGCCGGCCACGTTGTTGGCCGCCAGCACGTTCAGGACTTCCAGGCCCAGCCACAGGCTTTCCAGGTGCCCGGGCTTCCTGGTTTCGGTGGAGTTGCTGAGCGAAATGACCTTGGAGAAGCCCAGATCCACGCGCTTGTAGCTGCGGGTGAGCTTGGTGGTGCCGCGCTCCTCGGGCAGGTTGGGCGGGCTGAACGGCAGGCCCGTGCCGAACACCAGGTTCACGTAGCCCTTCACCGAGGGGTTACCCGGCAGCTGGTCCTGGAAGAAGATGCCGAAGTTCAGGCGCTGGTCGGAAGGGCGGCGGATAAAGCCCTGGGCGGCCTTCCCGATGGTGTCGCCGGCGGCGTTGTAGAGCGTGACGGAGTCGCCCACGATGTTTTCGCGGGTGGTCAGCACACCCAGGCTAAACCACGACTCCACGCCTTTCACGAACTCCCCGCTCACGCGCGTATCCAGGCCGGCGGCGTAGGCCTTGGCGTTGTTCTTGGCGAAGTAGCGCAGCCGCACGTTGTCGATGTCGTAGGGAATCACGTCGGTCAGGTGCTTGTAGTACACCTCGCTGGTGAATACGAACGGCCGGTTCCACTGGCGGAAGCGCAGCTCGTTGCCGGCAATAACGTGCAGGGAGCGTTGGGCCCGCAGCTCCGGGTTCAGGGCCGCCGACTGCACCACCACCGCCTGGGGCGTGGCCTGGGTGCCGCGGCTCTGGTCGCGCAGCTCGCGGTAGAACGGCGGCTGGTAGTACAGGCCCGTGGCCAGCTTAAACGACAGGTTGGGGTTGCGACGCGTGACAAACGAATACTGCACCCGCGGGCTCACCGTCAGCTGCCCGTTCACCGACCAGTAGTTGGCCCGCACGCCGTAGGTCAGGGTCTTGAGCGAGTCCAGCTCGATGGTGTGCTGGGCGTAGCCCTGGTAGCGGGTGCTGGCCAGGTTCAGGTCGGACACCAGCCGGGTGCGGCGGTAGTCGGGCACGAAGTCGGCCGAGTCCACGAAGCTGTATTCGTTGAGTTGGTCCTCGATTTTCTCCCGGCCGGCCTTCACGCCCCAGCGCACGGTGTGCTGCGCCCCGGGCGTCCAGCGGCCCCGGGCCTCCAGCGTGGCCACCCGGGCCACCAGGTTGTTGCGCGAGTGGTCGAAGCGCGAGCCCACGTCGCGCTGCCGCACCGGCTGGTTGAAGTCGTCGGAGTTCGGGTCCCGGTTGATTTCGGCAAAGCTGTAGGCAGCCTCGATGTCGCGGTACTCAAACTCGCGGGAAATAAAGGCCCCGCCCAGCAGCTCGCCCTGCAAATTGCTGCTGAAGTTGTGGCGCAGGTTCAGGCCGCCCTGGTAGGTATCGTACTGCATCCGCTCCCGCCCGTCGTAGGCAATGAACAGGCGGGTAAACTGGTTGGTGGACGTGCTGAACGTGGCCTGGCCCGACTCCGGGTTGAAGCGAAAGTCGTTGTGGGCGAAGGTCGTCAGCAGGCCCAGGCTGGTCCGCTCGGGGTTGTCTTTGGGCCCCAGCGCGGCGTTGACGTAGGCCTGCCCGTCGTAGAACGTGGGGTTGTAGCCGCCCTGCTGCTGCTTCAGGGACCGGAGCACGTAGGTGGCGTTCTTGTAGCGGATGCCGGCCAGGTAGCTGATGCGCTTGTTGGGCGAAGTGGCTTCCACGTGCATTGAGCCGCCCACCAGGCTGGCCGTGGCCGAGCCCCCGAACTTCTGGGGCTTTTTGTACTCGATGCTGAGTACCGAGGACAGCCGGTCGCCGTACTTGGGCTGCCAGCCGCCGGAGGAAAACTCGATACGGTCCACCAGGTCGGGGTTCACGAAGCTGAGGCCCTCCTGCTGGGCCGAAGTCACCAGAAACGGGCGGTACACCTCGATGCCGTTGACGTAGACCAGGTTTTCGTCGTAGTTGCCCCCGCGCACGGTGTAGGTGCTGGTCAGCTCGTTGTTGGCTACCACCCCGGGCAGCGTGGTCAGAATCTTGTTGAAGTCGCCGAAGGCCGAGGGCAGCTCCTTCACCGCCCGCGGGTCGAGGCGAATGACGCTGACCTGCTCGCGGGTGTCGGCCTCGTCGTTGCGGGCCCGCACGGTTACGTTTTTCAGCGCCCTTGTGTCCAGGGCCAGGGTAATGGTCAGCTCCCGGGTTTCCGAGAGGTTCAGCACGATGCGCTGGGCCTGGTAACCCAGGCGGCGCGCCACCAGCGTGGGTTGCTTGCCCCCGAGCGGACGCACCACGCTCAGGGCAAACCGGCCCTTGTCGTCGGTGTTGGTACCGCCGGGCTGGCCTTCAATTCCCAGGCTTACCTGCTCGAGCGGCGCGCCACTGGCGTCGGTAATGGTACCGGTAATCAGCACGCGGGCGGTTTGCTGGGCCCGGGCCGTGGGCCCGGCGGCGACCAGGAGCACCGCACTCAGCAGGCTGGCCCGCAGCGTCGTCTGGAAAACGTACGAGTGCTGCATTAGCGGGTGGGCTGCGCGTCGGCTTCGACCAGGGCATTGAGCTGCTGGCGCATGTCGGCCAGCGTAGCCACCGGGTCGGGCGAGTTGAACACGAAGCTGCCGGCCACCAGCACGTCGGCTCCGGCCTCAACCAGGGCGGCGGCGTTCTGCAGGCTCACCCCGCCGTCAATTTCAATCAGGGCCGCCGAGTTGTAGTCCACGATCAGCTCTTTCAGGGCCGCTACCTTGCGCAGGGTGTTGGGAATAAACGACTGCCCGCCAAAGCCCGGATTCACCGACATGATGCACACCAGGTCGAGGTCGGCAATGATGTCTTCCAGCACGCTCACGGGCGTGTGCGGGTTCAGGGCCACGCCGGCCCGGCAGCCCAGGGCCTTGATTTGCTGCACCACGCGGTGCAGGTGCGGGCAGGCTTCGTAGTGCACGGTAATGTTGGCCGCCCCCGCGTCGCGGAATGCCGAGAGGTAATGCTGGGGCTCCTCTATCATCAGGTGCACGTCCAGGGGCTGCTGGGCGTGGCGGTGAATGGCTTGCAGCACCGGAATGCCAAAGGAGATGTTGGGCACGAAGCGGCCATCCATGACGTCACAGTGCAGCCAGTCGGCGGCGCTGGGGGCCAGGCGCTGGGTTTCAGCCTGGAGGTTGGCAAAATCGGCGGCCAGCAGGGACGGAGCCAGCAAGGGAGCAATACGACGGGTCGGATTCATAGTGCGAAGGTAACGCTTTGGCAAGCAGGTTTTGGTATACGCCGGGGCAGGGAAATGTGCGCGGGGCCTGGTTCCGCCACGCAAAAGACCGCAGCCCGGCCCCCGGGAGGGCGAGCTGCGGTCTGAGCGGAGCCGTGCGCAGCGGCGGCCGGCCGGGTACTTGCCCCGGCCCGCGGGCTTATTTCTCGGCCTTTTTCCAGGCCTGCCAGTCCAGGCCGCCGTCTTCGCGCTTGCGCAAAAACACGGTCTGGTCGTCCTTCTGGGTTTTGCCGAAGGTCACGTCGCCCCGGCAGTCGAGGCACTTGACGGAGGTATACTTGAACTTGTCCTGGGCCACGCGCGAGGTCAGGTCCAGATTGTCGGAGGCGCACAGGCCGCAGGCCAGCACGTCGGGAAAGCTCAGCCGGTCGTATTCGGCCACGACTTCGTGGAAGTTCGTGCCCTGCACCGTGAAGTGAAACTGGCGGCGCCCAATGCGCTTGGTAACCATTAACTGCAACATAGAAAAGAGAGGATTAAGAAGCTGTTTTCAGACAGAAAGTTACTAATAATTTTGGCTGAAACCAACGCCCCATTATTCCTTTTTAAACGAACGGACAGCAAAAAGGGCGACTATTGCCTTCCAACAGTCGCCCTTTCGATAAAATCAACTAACTGAGTTAGCAAACCTACTGCTTTTCGAAGCGCACGGTGCGTTGAGCCTTGGCGCTGGCAATGGTGCAGGTATACACGCCCTTGGCCAGCGGACCGGGCCGGAGCTGCACCTGGGCGGCGGTGGTGGCGGGCAGCTGCTGCTGGGCCACCACGGCGCCGCGGGCATCGTAGACGCGCACGCTCAGCGGGCTGCCCTGCAAGTCGGGCGTGAGCTGCACGGCCAGCTCGTCGGTAGAGGTCGGGTTGGGATACACCACCAGCTCGCTTGGGGCCCCGGCCGCCGGGGCGGTGGGCAGCGGCGTG
Organism: Hymenobacter aquaticus; assembly: GCF_004765605.1. Classification (NCBI taxonomy): domain Bacteria; kingdom Pseudomonadati; phylum Bacteroidota; class Cytophagia; order Cytophagales; family Hymenobacteraceae; genus Hymenobacter; species Hymenobacter aquaticus. Next base: position 999,760 of record NZ_SRLC01000001.1, read on the forward strand.
CCGGGGTTGGCCAAGGCGTAGGCCTGCACGAAGTTGGGCACGCCGTAGCCGACCAGGTTGTTGGGCGTGCTGGCCCGGGAGCCGGAGCGCTGCAGATAGCTGATAACCTGCTGGGCCGTCAGGTTGCGGTTGGCCTGCCAGAATCCGGCCACCATCCCGGCCGTAATGGGGCAGGAAAAAGAAGTGCCGTTGCCCCGCGTGGCCGTCCCCGAGGGCGTCAGGATGGCCGACTGCACGCCCATAGCCACGACGTTGGGCTTGAGGCGCCCGTCGGCCGTGGGCCCTACCGAGCTGAAACCGGCCAGCTGCTGGGACGCATCCACGGCACCCACCGTCAGAATGGAATCGGCATCGGCCGGGGCCGTGATGTAGCGCCAGCCGCTGGCACCCTCGTTGCCGGCGCTATTCACGACCAGCATGCCCACGCGGGCGGCCCCGGCCGCGGCCCGGGTCGAAATAGCCGTGCGCCCGTTCAGGTCGGCGTAGGCGTAGTCGATGGACGGGTAGTCGAAGGTGTTATAGCCCAAGGACGAGCTGATGACGTCCACGCCGGCCGAGTCGGCGTACTCGGCCGCAATCAGCCAGTTCATTTCCTCCACCGGGTGCTCGGAGTAGATATCCTCCGTCACGCACAGGCGGTACTTGGCTTTGGGGGCCGTGCCGATAAAAAAGCCCGGCTGGTTGGCGGCCATCGTCGAGAGGCAGTTGGTGCCGTGGTCGTTGCGCAGGTACACGTCGCGGATTTTATCCACGAAATTGAAGCCCGCCAGCATACGGCCCTCGTCGAACAGCGGCTGAAAAGCCGGAATCTGGTCGACGCCGGGAAAGCCCGCGTCGAAGACGGCAATCTGCATGCCTTCGCCCCGGAAGTTGGCGCTGTGCATCGTCACGGCTCCAATCATGTTGGCCTGGGCGTAGGCCGGGCCGTAGTCGGCGGGGGCCGCGGCGGGCCGCTGCTCCTGCGGGAGCACCACGGGCTGGGGGTCGCGCTTGCGGGCCCCGGCCTGGGCGCGGTTCAGCGTCACGACGCTGCGCACGAAGGGCAGCCCCTGAATGGTGGCCAGGGTGGTCGAGTCGCAGGCCACCACGGCGGCGTTAAACCAGCGCGAGGTGTACCAGAGCTGCGCCTTAGGCACGGCCTTGAGCTGGCTGACGTAGGCGGGGTTCACCGGCAGGTCGCGGGGCAGCACGGCAATGTTCTGCCGGGTGCGGCGCTGAATGGAAGCCGCCGAGAGAAACGCCTGGGGCTGGGCCGGACTAAAGGGCGAGTTGGCTTTGTCGCGGAAATAAATCAGGTGCTTGCGCACGGTGGGCGTGGCGCGCTGCGGGGCACCGGGCGTACCCGGCCCGGCGGCCCGGCCCGGCAGGGCGCTCAGGCCCAGGCCCGCGAGCAGCAGCAAAGTAGAAAGGCGCATTCGAAAGGGAGAGAAGCAGTGGAAAGGTAACCAGCGGGAAGATACGCAAATACCGGTTTGGTGGCGAACAGGCCGGTAACAGCCCGAGCGGGCCGGGTGGGCAAACAAAAGGCGGCAGGTGAAATACACCTGCCGCCCGAAGTTCGTTGCATCGGCCGCGCTACGTACGCCAGTCCGTTGGCTTACAGCTTGCCCTGCTCAATGAGAATCTCGTGCCGGGCCTGCCCCTTGTAGATGCGCGAGTTAGACTTGCCGCAGGTTGGCGACTGGTCGTCGCAGTAAATAAAGCGGCGGCGCACCCGGTACACCGGCCCCGCGCCCTTGGCGTACACCTGGCGGTAGGTCGAGCGGTAGTACTCGTCATCAGCCCCGTAGACGTTGCCGTTATTCACGATTAAGGCGGTAGTGAGCGTCTGCTCGTAGCGGTAGGGTTTGCCGCCCACCGTGGTCTGGAAAGGCTGCCCCACGCTTTCGTAGCGGCGGTTGTCCTTGCCCTGCGTCAGGCTGTCGGTGTCGACCAGGGCAAAAGCGTACATGTTCCAGGCCCGGTCGGGGCGCACGGGAAACACCAGCTCCACCGTGCGCCGGTTGTTGCTGGTCAGCAGCAGAGTTTTGCTGGTGGCCGCCACGAACATCACGCTGTCGTCGCGCCATACGTCGGTGGGCAGCGCGCGCCGGGCCCGCACCACCCGGAACACCGGCTGGCCCGTCGCGTCGCTGACCTGGTCGGTCACCGTTTCCCGGAACTGGTAGCTGCTGGGCGTGCGCTGGTAGGCGTTCCAGAGCGTATCGGCCACGGCGTAGACCCGGTAGCGGCCCACTTCCAGCGGGTAGTAGTCGGTGCCCGACTCCGGGCCGGGCACGGTGTCGTTCTGGCAGCCGGCCAGGGCCAGAGCAGCCAGCGGAGCCGCGACGAGCAGGTTTTTCAGCGAAGCGAAACGGGCTGATTTCATAGGGTTGCGGAAGTGGCCAGGGTGCGCGCGGGAACTTCAGAGATGGTGTGGCGCTCAATCCAGCCGCCGCCGAGCACGTCCTGGCCGTCGTAGAACACGGCCGCCTGCCCGGGCGTAATGGCGTGCACCGCTTCCTCGAAGTACACCCGGATATGGTCGCCGACCTGCTCCAGAAACGCGGGCGAGCCGTTATGGTTGTAGCGTACCTTTACCGTGGCCGGCACCAGGCCCCGGCCTTCCAGCGACGCCAGCTTGCCCATGTTGAGCTTGCCCACGTAGGTGGTGGTGCTGGCCAGCTCGTCGAAGTTGCCCAGCACGACCTGATTGGTTTCGGGCCGGATTTCGGTGACGTAGGCCGGAAAGCCCAGGGCAATGCCCAGGCCCTTGCGCTGCCCGATGGTGTAGAACGGGTAGCCCTCGTGGTGGCCCAGCACGGTGCCGTCGCGCAGCACAAACTCGCCGCCGGCCACGCGCTCCTCCAGCCCGCTCACGCGGCGGCGCAGAAAGCCGCGGTAGTCGTTGTCGGGGATAAAGCAGATTTCGTAGCTCTCGGGCTTGTTGACCAGCTCGGTGAAGCCGCGGCGCCGGGCCTCGTCGTAGATTTCGGTTTTGCGCATGCTGCCCAGCGGGAAGATGGTGCGCGCCAGGCTTTCCTGCGACACGCCCCACAGCGCGTACGACTGGTCCTTGTTCTCGTCCAGGCCCTTGCTAATCACGTAGCGGCCGTTTTCGTGGCGGATGTTGGCGTAGTGGCCGGTGGCAATAAACTGGCAGCCGAGCTGGTCGGCCCGGCGCAGCAGCGCGTCCCACTTGATGTGGGTGTTGCAGAGCACGCAGGGGTTGGGCGTGCGGCCGGCCAGGTATTCGGTGGTGAAGTTGTCAATGACGAAGTCGCCGAACTCGTCGCGGATGTCGATGATGTAGTGCGGGAAGCCCAGCTCCACGGCAATCTGGCGGGCGTCGTTGATGGAGTCCAGCGAGCAGCAGCCGGTTTCCTTCTTGCTGCCGCCGGCCGAGGCGTAATCCCAGGTTTTCATGGTCATGCCCACCACTTCGTAGCCCTGCTCGTGCAGGAGCACGGCGGCCACGGAGCTGTCGATGCCGCCGCTCATGGCGACCAGCACTCGTCCTTTCGATTCGGAAGTATTCGTATTCATATTGGTTGAAAGCCAAGAGTGCTCCCGAAAGTTTCCGGGGCCCATTCGGCAAAGGTACTAAGTCCGCCGTTGCCAGCCGCCCAGGCCCCGACAAATGCCTTGGCAGCAGGCAAAAACTCGTTTTTTAGCCCCCCGCTGGCAACCATCGGCCATCCGCTTCCCGAGTGGATTTGGGCCGGGACAGGGGCGGCGGTAGTTACGCACTGAGTTTTTATGCCGAATATTACCGCCGCATCTTGCTTTTTTCCTGTTCGTTTCGCTTCCCTCCTGTTCGTTTCTCCATGCCTTTGATTACCTCCGTGCTTGTACGCGGCATCAATAACCTGTCGGACGCGCGCTACTGCGCCGGAATGGGGGCCGACTACCTGACGTTTCGCCTCGACCCGGCCCTGCCCGAGCACCTGGCCCCGGCCGTGGTGCAGGAGCTCAGCGGCTGGGTAGCCGGCGTGCAGCTCATTGGCGAGTTTGATTCGCTTTCTATTCCGGAAATCAACGAGCTGGTCGCCGCCTGCGGGCTGCACTACGTGCTGATGCACCGGCGCCGCACCCCCGAGGAGCTGGCCCAGCTCACGGTGCCGGCCCTGAAGCTGATTAAGTGGATTCCGGACATGCTGGCCGAGGACGTGGAAAAGCGCTTCCGCGACCAGCAGCCCCACGTGGCCGGCTTCGTACTGGCCGTGGCCCCGCCCGAGGGCCTCTCGCACATGCAGCGCACCGAACTCACCCAGCAGGCGCGCACCTACAAGCTGTGGCTGGGCACCAGCTTTGCCGCCCAGCAGCCCATCCGCCAGTTCGTGGAGGAAATTCAGCCCACCGGCATCGTGCTCGAAGGCGGCCAGGAAATCAAGCCCGGCCTGCGCGACTTCACCGAGCTGGAGGCCGTTTTCGAGGCGCTGGAAGAGGAATAAGCCCGCCCGGCAATTCGCCCTAGCCCATAACGGCAACCAATTCGAAGAACGGCTCACTCAGCCGTTCTTCGCCTTTACACTGCACCCAGCGCGCGGCCTGGTCCCGGGGCAGGCTTTTGGTGAACAGCCGCCAGGCCACGTTGCCTTCCAGCGTGACTTCGGCGGCCAGCGGCCCGGCGTAGTGCTGCCCCAGCTCCCAACGCCCGGACGCCGAGCGCCGCAGGTACCAGGTATCGGCGGCGGGACCGGTAACGGCAAAGGAAATGACCTGCCCGGGCTCGGCCCCGACGTGGCGGTAGTGGTGCGGCAGGGCCCGCAGGCAGGTACTGAGAAACGGGTGGTACAGCTCCCGCGTGAGCAAGGGCGGCTCCTGCCCCACGGCCTGCCGGATCTGCTGCTGGTGGTGCCACTTCTCGGTGTAGTCGCGGGCCACGTGAAACCAGTTGGCCGATACGGCTTCGCCCGCCCAGGCCACCGAAAACGGGGCCGGCGCCGCCGGGTCCAGGCTGGCCAGGTAGCGGTTGTACTCCGGCCCCGACACTTCCAGCAGCCACCGGATAACGGCCGGGCTCAGGCGGCGGCCCGCCACCACCCACTCGGCATTGAGCTGGTTGAGAAAGGCCACGATTTCCGGGTACGAGGTACCGGCCGGCTGCCCGCCAAAATGCCCGTCGCGCAGCATGGACAGGCTGCGCAGGTTGCCATCGAGCAGGTGCAGGGCCACGTCGCACACCTGCCAGCCCGGGGCCAGCGTGGGCCGCTCCCACTGCTCGGGGCGCAACGAGGCCAGCACCGTCAGCAGGTGCTGATCCAGCACGGGAAACAGGTGCGCGGTGCGTAGGGGCGGCAAAGGCTGCATGGCCGGTTGAGGCGTGATTAGCTCAGCTGAAACTGCAGGTACTTGATGGGAATGCCCTCGGCCCGGAAGCGCTTTTCGTAGTGAGTCTGGATGTCCTCGGCGTGGGGCAGCAGGTCGGGGGCGGCGTACAAATCCTTGGTGTGGGCCAGCACCGTGGTGCCGGGGCGCTGCTGCACGGTTTCGAGGGTATAGTCGAACAGGTCGCCGGCGTCGGTTTTGAGGTGGACCAGGCCGCCGGGGCGCAGAATCTGCTGGTAGAGGTCCAGGAAGCGCGGGGCCGTGAGGCGGCGCTTGGCGTCGCCCAGGCGGGGGCGCGGGTCGGGAAACGTAATCCAGATTTCACTGAGCTCCCCGGGGCCGAACTGCTCGAGCAGATCCAGGGCCCGCATGCGCACGAAGCCCACGTTGCCCAGGCCCTGCTCCTGGGCCCGGGTGCTGCCAATCCAGATCCGGTCGCCTTTGATGTCGAGGCCCAGGAAATTGCGCTCGGGGTAGCGGGCGGCCAGCCCCACGGTGTAGTCGCCCTTGCCGCAGCCCACTTCCAGGGTAATAGGGTGCTCGTTCCGGAAAAAATCCGTTTGCCAGCGGCCTTTCAGCTGCTGGTAGGTGGGCTTGCCCGGCTCTACGATATCGGTTCGCTCGGCATTTTCCGAGAAGCGCTTCAGTTTAATTCGACCCATTTGATTGGTTACTCTGCAAATACAACTCTTCAATTTCAGCCACCACAAACGTGCTGCCCCCGATAAAAATCACGTCGGGGGGCGCGGCGGCGGCGCGGGCAGCGGCCACGGCGGCGGGCACGGGCCCCAGCACCGTACCGCGCAACCCCAGCGCGGCGGCGCGCGCGGCCAGCTCTTCGGCCGGCAACGCCCGCGGAATGTTGGCCTGGCAAAAGTAATAGGTTGCCGCCGTTGGCAGCAACGCCAGCATCCTGGTCACGTCCTTGTCGTTGACCACGCCCAGCACGATATGCAGCCGCTGGTAGGGCAAGCGGGCCAGCTGCCCGGTGATAAAGCGGATGCCGGCCTCGTTGTGCCCCGTGTCGCAGATCATCAGGGGCTGCCGGCCCAGAATGGTCCAGCGGCCCCTAAAGCCGGTCAGGCGGCGCACGTCGCGCAGGCCCTCGCGCACGGCAGCTTCGGGAATAAGCCAGCCCTGCCGGCGCAGCTCGTCGAGCACGGCCAGCACGCCCGGCACGTTCAGGCGCTGGTAGTCGCCCACCAGGCCCACGTCCAGCCGCTGGCTTTCGCCCGTGCCCAGGTGGGTTACCAGCAGCGGCTGGGTTTCGTCGTCCGGCGCGGGCGTCGCCGCCAGGCTGGTTTGGTAGAGTCCGTCGGCGAAGAGCAGCGGAGCCCCCACTTCCCGGGCTTTCTGCGCAAATACTTCCTGCACCTCCGGCTGGGTCTGGCTGACGACGACCGGCACGCCGGGCTTGATGATGCCCGCTTTTTCGGCCGCAATCAGCGGCAGCGTGTCGCCCAGCAGGTTCTGGTGGTCGAAGCTGATGTTGGTAATCAGCGACACCAGCGGGGTGATGATGTTGGTGGAATCGAGGCGGCCGCCGAGGCCGACTTCCACCACGGCAATATCCACCTGCTGCTCGGCGAAATAGGAATAGGCCAGGGCTACGCACATCTCGAAGAAGGACGGCTGCACCTGTTCGAACAAGGGCCGCCACCGCGCCACCCAGCGCACCAGGTAGTCGGGGTCCAGGTCCTGGCCGTTGAGCTTGATGCGCTCGGTAAACTCCCGCAGGTGGGGCGAGGTGTAGAGGCCTACCTTGTAGCCGGCGGCCTGCAGCACGGCGGCCAGCAGGTTGGAGCTGCTGCCCTTGCCGTTGGTACCAGCCACGTGCACGGCCCTGAATTGCCGCTCGGGGTGGCCCATGGCCTCGGCCAGCGCCAGCGTGTTGCCCAGCCCACTCTTAAAGCCGGCCGCGCCCACGCGCTGAAACATCGGGAGCTGGTCGTAGAGGTAGGCTAAGGTTTCGGCGTAGGTCATGCGAGAGAAAAGAAAGGTCGGCGGCGGGGTTCACAGTGCAAAAGAAAACCGCCGGCCGGAATAATCCGACCGGCGGGTCCCGATTGCTGCGTAATAGCCGAGCTTAGCGCACCGTAATCCTGAAGGTGTAAAAGCCGGTGGCGCCCCCGGCGGCCGAGCTGGTCCGGCGGAAGTCGGCGTTTTCCAGCGCGTCGCGGCACACTTTCTCCTGGGCCGGCGTCACGTTGCCCGACACCTTGGTCACGGACTCCACTTCGCCGTCGGAGTTAATCTTGATTTTGAAGCGGACAAAGCCCGAGGTGTTGTCCAGGGCGGGGGCATCGGGCTTGGAAACGAAGGCCCAGCCGGCCATTTCCAGGCCGCCCGAACCCGGGCTCAGGCCGCTGCCGCCGCTGCCGGGCTGCCCGTAGAGGGCCTTGGCGTCGAGCGAGCCGTTGGGGTTGCCCTGGTCGCCCACGGCGCCGGCTTTGTCGCCGTTGTTGTTGCCAGTGGCTGCGGTGCTGGTCCCGTTTTCGCCGTTACCGCCGCCGTTGGCGCTGCCTTTTGGGGTGTAGAGCGTGCGGGGCTTCTCCACGGGCTTGGGCACTTCCTTTACCTCTTCTTTCTTGGGCGCGGGCTTCTCCACGGGCGGCACGCTCACCGGGCTTTCCTCGGCCTCGCTGGTCACGATTTTATCCTCGGAGGCCTGCTGGGGCACGGGCTCGGCGGCCTGCTGCACGGGCCGGGGCTCGGGGTCGGGTGAGGACGCGGGCGGGCGGCTGTCTTCTCGGTTCGGCGACTCGTTGGCCAGGGCCTTGCTCTGAATGTCGCCCGAGCCGGCCTCGTCGATGCCGTAGTTCAGCTCCACCCCGTCGCCGCCCAGGCCCAGCAGCGGCGGGTCGGGGCCCTTGAAGACGGTAAAGACGAACAGCCCGATAAGCAGCGCGTGGACGACCACCGTGCCAATAATTGCCTCCCGGCGGTGCTGTTCGCGGTATTCGATGGGCATTGGTGGTTTTTCGTTAGTGGGTTTCGGTTTTTGGCCGCTGTTGCCGCAGTCAACACGATTTGGGCAAGCAGTATTCCAAAAACCAGGCGCAACGTCAGCGTTGGCAATACGCTAAAATACAAAATGTGGGCAATGTGCTAATGGCCACTGCTGCGCGGCACATTCCTCACATTCCCCACATTTCTCCCTTTAAAAATTACTTCCCGGCCGACTGCTGGGCCTGGGTGGCCATAACCATCTTCACCTTGAGGCGGTTGCCGATTTCGAGAATGTCGACCAGCTTCTGCACGTTCAGCGACGAGTCGACCCGCAGTACCACGGTGGGCGCCTCCAGGCCGGCAATGCGCTGCTGCAGGGCCGTTTCCAGGGTGGCGGCCGTTACGGGCTGCCGGTCGAGGAAGTACTGCCCGGCGGCATCCACCGAGATGTTGATGGTTTCCTTCATGACGGCCTTGCCCGAGCGGGCATTGGGCAGCATGAGCTTGATAACGTTGGGGTTGACCATGGTGCTCACGATCAGGAAGAACAGCATCAGAAAGAACATGATGTCGTTCATCGAGCTGGTCTCGACGTGCGAGGAGAGCTTACGGCGCCGGCTGAGGTCCATGCGGTGAATGAGTGAAATGGTGATTTAGTGAGTTTAGGATTTAGCAGTTTTTCTGCTCGGCAGAACATCAAACTCACTAAATCACTAAGTCGCTAACTCACTTAATTGTCCTGAAGAATGTCCATGAACTCGATGGCGGAGTTTTCCATGCGGAAAATCAGGCGCTCGACCATGATGCTGAGCCAGTGGTAGCCCACGTGGGCGATGATGCCGACGATGAGGCCGGCGGCCGAGGTCACCATCTTGGTGTAGAGACCACCCGAAATCTGGGCAATGCCGAAGTCGCCGGTGGTGGAAATGGCGTAGAAAATCTTGATTACCCCGATGATGGTGCCCACGAAGCCCAGCATAGGCGCAATGCCGGCAATAATGCCCAGGATGCTGATGTTCTTCTCGAGGCGGGCAATTTCGATTTTACCCACGTTTTCCACGCTGCTTTCAATGTCCTTCAGCGGCAACCCGATGCGGCGGATGCCTTTCTCCACCATGCGGGCCAAGGGCGAAGGGTTCTGGGCGCAGAGCATTTTGGCGCCCTGCAAGTCCCCTTTCACCATCAGCCCCCGGATACCGGCCATAAACGAGTCGGGATTCACGGCGGCCCGGCGGATGGTCAGGTACCGCTCAATGATGATGTAAATCGAGACGAACGAGAGCAGAAACAGCGGCACCATGATCCAGCCGCCCTTCAGAATCAAATCAATCAGGGAAAGGTCGCCGGTGGCGGCCGCCGCGTCGGCAGCCTGGTTTGCGGCAGTAGCAGCGGTATCGACGGTGGCAGTGGCAGCGGTGGTTACCTGCAGCAGAAAAGAGGTCATGCTAGTAGTTGAGTACCCAGAGAGAAGAGCCTAAGTGCTTGCGCAGCACCGGCAGTTGTTTTTGTGCTTCGGCCTTGGTGGCGTAGTCGATGGCCGAGAGGCGGAACTTGCGGCTGCCGGGCGCCGGCAGCACCACGCGGGCATTGCGGTGGCCGTGGTTGACCAGGGCCTGCCGGCCCTTTTCGGCGTGCGCCAGCGTGGTATAGGCGCCCACGATGACGTAGGCCCGGCCGGTGCGGGCTTTCACGGTAGTAGTCGGAACGCTGGCCGGCGCCACGGCCGGTTTGGCTACCGACGCGGCCACGGCCGGCTTGGTTGCAGCGGGGGCTTTGGCCACGGCGGGCTTGGCGGCTACGGGCTTGCGCACTGCTACGGCTTTGACCGGGTCCGTTGCGGCCGGGGCCGCTTTAACCGCCGGAGCTTCCATTACGGGCGTACGGGCCGGGGCCGCTTCGTTCCAGGAGTCGTTGGCCAGGGCGGCCTGCTGACGCGCCACGGGCTGGGCTTGCGTTTCCACCGGCGCGGTCTGCACGGTGGTCTGCTCCTGCTCCGAGGTTATTTTCCAGCTGTCGGGCAAGTAGCCCAGGCGGGAGGCAAACTGATAGTTGGCGGACAGAATCAGGCCGGCAATAACCAGCGTGGCGGCAATTCGGAACGTTTTCATCGCGCGGCGGGAACGGCTGACGGCTAAAAGGGGCGCGGCCTGCTGCCGGTCGCGGGCCAGCAGCGCATCGGTGGCCCGGATGGGGCGCGACACGAGCTCGGGCAGGCCGTAGCTGGCCGTGAGCAGGTTCTGGCTGCCAGTGTATTCAAAATCGAGGCCGCGGCCGGCCGCCTGGCGGAAAATGCCGATGCCGGGCAGCTCGGCGCGCTGGCTGGCTTCGAGCTCGGCCTGCAGCCGCCCCACGGCTTCGCGCACCAGCAGGCGGGCCTGGGCCGTGGTCAGGTTCAGGGAGCGGCTCAGGGCATCGACCAGCAGGCCGTCGTTGCGGGTCAAAGACTGGTTGAAGGCCACGCGCTTGGCCGGCGGGGCCAGGGTGTGGCGCACCGGGTGCACCTGGGCCGGGGCATAGTCGGCAATCAGGCCCCCGAAATCGGGAATGATAACGCAGTCGTGGTCCCGCAGCAGGGTACGGATGTGGTCGGAGAGCTGCATTGGCGGCAAGGATTAGGTAAAGTGAACCCGAGTGAAACCGGTAAGCATGCAAAAGACCTCCGGACCGTGGGCAGCGCCGCGGGGGCGGCAGTGCGGGCGACCTGGAGGCCTTGCGTGCTAGGGGCGGATCGGCGACTCGGGCATCAACTCAATTATGTTCAAAAATCATACGTTACGCCCGCCAGCAGGTTGAATCCTTTCACCGGATAGTTCAGGAAACGCTCATACTTGCGGCCCAGCAGGTTATTGCCTAGAGCAAATATGGACAGATTTTCCATAATACGGTAATCGGCCCGCAAGTTGAGGTCGACGACCGTGTCGGTGGGACGCACGATCTGGCCCACCTGTTTGCCATCGACGAGGCGGCGCGAGTAGCCCGAACCGTAGCTGGAGCTGTAGGTGTATAACTCGGCGCCCAGCAGCAGCTTATCGTACATGTTGTAGTTACCGAACAACGTCGTCTGCAGGGCCGGGCGGTGGAAGGCCTCGGCCAGGGTGCGGGTCTTGTAGCCGTTGTAATCGGCCTTGAAACCAAGGCGCACCTGCTCGGCGGCGTTGTAGAGAACTTCGCCGTGGACGTTGATCAGCTGGGTGGCCTTGCCGTCGTAGACCAGGTTGAACTTGGTCGAGTCGCGGGGGCTGTTGTTGTAGAAGTACAGGTTCCGGTCGTTCGACAGCGTCACCTTGGCATTCACCGACAGGGCCCGGGCCGGCGTCGAGTTGAAGCCGACGTAGACCGTGGGGCCGCGGCGGGTGTCGGCCACCTGCTGGTTGGGCGCCAGCCAGGGATTTTCGGTGGTCAAATCGTACATCGTCACGCGCTGCACGCCCCCGCCCAGGCCGGCAAAGACCACGAACTTATCTTCCGACACGGTGTAGCCCACCCGGATGGCCGGGTACACGTTGAACTGCGGGGCCCGCCGGATGGTGTCGCCGGTGTAGCCCAGCGTGGCCCCCACCGACAGGGCCAGCCGGTCCAGGGTCAGCTCGTAGGCGGGCGTCACCTGCACGTAGGGCCGGCTTACTTTCAGCGAATCCTTGTAGGAAATCAGCGACAGGTCGCCGTTGACGGCCACCCGGCTGTTCTCGCCGAGCGTGTAGCCCGAGCGCAGCGAGGCGTTGAAGTTGCTTTCACTGGCCTTGTAGTTGTCTTTCCAGTAGTTGAAGCCCACGCCGAAGTCGTACTGGAAGGGCGCGTCGGCGGCCTGGTTGCGGGCGTACAGCTTCACGGCGGCCCGGCTAAAGACCTGCTTGAGGCTGTCGGTGGGCGGCGGCAGGCGGCGGGTTTCGCGGTTGTAGCCGTAGAAGTTGTACCGCTCCCGGCCCAGGTCGAGCTTGGCGCCCAGGGTCATGGGGCCGTTGTAGGTTTCGCCGCTCAGGCCCAGGCTGGTTTGGCTGGAGCCCGAGTTTTTCTTGTCGACCGGCCCCGAGGACGAGGACAGGTGGCTGAAGTCGAGGCCGTAGCTGGCCGTTTCGCTGCGGGTGTTGTGCAGGTAGGCCTTGGCGTAGAGCGTGCCGTAGTTGCCGATGGCGCCTTTCAGGTAGTTGCCGGTTTGCGGGGCCAGCTCTTCCTGCTGAATCGAGAGCACCCGAATCGAGGGGTTGAGCCGGTCGGCGGGCAGCCGGAAATCGGGGTAGGTATAGGAAACCGGGCTGGTGGTTTTGGCCGGCGGGTCAATCTTGATTTTCTCGAAGTTGCGGGTGGCTTCGGGCAGCTGGTTTACCCGCTCCTTGACAATCTCAATTTCGGCGTCTTCAATCTTGCCGCCCGTTTTACCGGTCTTCTGGGCCCACGCCAGCGTGGGCGCGGCCGCGAGCAGCACGGCCAAAGGCAGCAGTTTGGAGGAAGGAAGGGTCATATGGTAAGGTCTTGGAGCCGGCCGGGGGCCGTAATAGCGCCCGGCCAGCTCAAATGGACTTCTGGATAAGGAAAAAGCACTGCCGCAGCGAGCTACTCGCTGCTGCCCGCGTCCGGGGTGGCCGTCGAATCGGCGGGCTGCGCCTGGGTGGGTTGCAGAGCGTTGCGGCCCGGCGTTTTGCCCTTGGTAGCCGGGGCTTTGGCCGGCGGCGTAGCTTTGCCGGTCGGTGCTTTCGCCGGCGGCGTCTTGGCCGGCGGCGGGGTTTTGCTACCGCCCGTGGCGCCGCCGCCGGGCTCGGCCGACAGCGCGGCCAGGCGCTGCTTGGCTCCTTCGATGACTTCGGCCACCGGGAATTTATTCTCGATGATGGAGTTCAGCGTGGCCTTGGCCTGGAAGGTTTCACCCTGGGCCGTGTAGATGTCGGCAATCAGCAAAAAGCCCCGGCCCTGCCACAGCTCGTAGTTCGAGGTGTTGGTTTTGTAAGCCGCGTCCAGGGCCTCGGGGTACTTTTTCTGCTGAAACAGCACGTCGGCCAGCAGGTACTGGGCCTCGGCCCCGGTTTCGTCGGCGGCGGTGGCGGCCGTGGTCAGCTCGGGCGTGGCCAGCTCGTAGTTGGCCATTTTGTAGCTGGCTTTGCCCAGATACAGGTTGGCCGCGTTGGTGGCGTTCAGCGAAGCGCCGCCCACGCTGCGCAGCTCCTCGGCCACGCGCCGGGTGCCGGCGTAGTCGCCGGTTTCGTAGAGGCTTTTCATCAGCCCGATGCCGGCGTTGGCCACCTCGCGCTTGTTCTGCGACACTTCCCGCAGGCGGGTGTAGTACTGAATGGCCTCGGGGTAGTTCTTGGCTTCAAACTCGAGGTCGGCGACGCGGCCGATGGCCCGGTTCAGGAACTCGCTCTTGCCTTCCGTTACCACGGCGCGCATGCGGGTCAGGCCGTCGGCCTTCTTGCCGGTCTTGATGTAGGAATCGGCCAGGAAATAGCGGCCGTCGGCGGCCAAGACATTGCTGGGGTACTGCTTCAGGTACGACTCCAGGCGGGTAATGGCCTGGGGGTACTTCTCGGCCAGGTACAAGGATTTAGCGGCCTCAAACTCGACGCTTTCGGTGGCCTTGCTCTCGGGGTTCTGCTGCTTAAACTGGGCCAGGTACTGGTCGAAGTCCTCCGTTTTGCCCGTGGCCGAGAGGCTTTCCTGCAGGCTGTAGATGGCGCTGCTGGCGGCCTTGGTGCGCGGGTACTGGTCGAGCACCTGCTTGAAGTCAGCAATGGCCTTGTCGTGCTGATTGAGGTTGGCATAGGCCACTCCGCGCTTCTGCAGGGCCTGGGGAATCAGCTGGCTGTTGGGCCGGTTGGTGATGAGCTTGGTGAAGCCGTCCACGGCGGGCTGGAAGTCGCCGGCCTCGAAGTCGAACTGGGCCTGCTGGTACACCGCGTCGTCGGCGTAGCGCGAGGTGGGCGAGGTTTTGAGCAGGGTGCTGAGCGTCTTGGTGGCCTCGTCGCGCCGGCCCATCAACCCCAGGGTCACGCTTTTCTGGTAGTAGGCGTAGTCCTTGTCGGCAGCGTTGGCGGCAATAACCTTGTCGTAGAGCTCCAGGGCCTGGGGGTAGCTTTTGCCCACGTAGTAGGTGTCGGCCACGCGCAGGGTCACGTCGTAGTAGTTCGGGTCGGTGGGCTTGGCAATCGGGTCGCTGAGGTAAGCCTGGAACTGGGTGCGGGCCGGGGCGTACTGCTGGGTGTTGTAGTAGGCGTAGCCCAGGCCGTAGCGGGCTTTCTGGTCGAAGTCGGTGTCGGCCGCCGAGCCGCTGCGGGCCGTGCGGGCCGCGGCGGTGTAGGCCTGAATGGCTTCGGGATACTTCTGCCCTACGCTATAGATTTCGCCCTTGAGCACCTGGGCCGCGGCCCGCAGCGCGTCGTCTTGTGGGTACTTCAGCGACTTATCAACCAGCGGCAGAGCCTGCGAGTACTGGTTATTGTTGTAGAAGGTGGCGGCCTGCAAATAGGTCACGCGCTGGTAGGTGGCGTTGAGCTTGGCGCTGCGGTCGTCGAGGCCTTCGAGGTAGCTGATGGCCTGGGTAAAGTCGCTGGAGTTGAGGAAACTCTCGCTCAGGATGTCGTCGGCGGCCGCCGCGTTCTTGGAGCGCGGAAACTTCTTGTTGAAGTCCTTCAGGGCCGTAATCACCTCCTGGGTGTTGCCCAGCTCGTAATTGATCTGGGCGTACTTGAGGGTGGCGTTTTCGGTGATGTTCTTGTCGAAGGCCGTTTTGCGGGCCGCGTCGAACGAGTTCAGGGCCTGCTGCTTCTGGCTGGTTTTGAGGTAGCTCAGGCCCAGGTGGTAGGCCGCGTTCTGGCCCAGCGAGTCGCGCTGGGCGGCCACGCCCTTCAGGCTGCCGATGGCGCCCGGGAAGTCGCCCATCTTGTAGTTGGAGTAGCCGATCTTGTACTGCACCCGGGGCTCGATCTTCTTGCGGCCGGCGGCGTACTTATCGAAGTACTCGGCGGCCTGCTTGAAGTCCTGCTTCTGGTAGAAGGCGTCGCCCACGAGCAGCTGAATTTCGTCGGCGCTCTGCGGGGGCGGCGTCTGGGCCAGGGCCTTGGTGCCGTAGCCGATCAGCCCGTCGAAGTCGCCCTCCTTGTAGTAGATCTGGCTCATAATGGCCGGCACCACGAGGCGGTAGGCGTCGTTCTGCTCGGCCACGCTTAGGTCCTGGCGGGCGGCGGCGTAGTCGCCGGCCCGGAAGGCCAGGTAGCCCGCGTAGTAGCTGCTGGCGTAGCGGTACTCGTGGTTGCCCTGCTTGTTGCGGTCAAACAGGAGCTTGGCCTTGTCGAACTCCTTTTGGGAAAAGTAGCTGTAGGCCAGCTTAAACTCGGCCTCGGCCCGCTGCTCGTTGCTGAGGTTGTCGGCCCCCACGCGCTGCAGGTAGTCGATACTTTTGGCGTAGTCCTTCTTGTCGAAGTAGAGCTTGCCGAGCTCAAAAAAGGCCTGGGCGGCTTTGGGGTGGGCCGGGTTGTGGGCCGCGAAGGCCAGCACCTGCCCTTCCGCGTCGGGATGAAACAGGTAGAGGCCACTGATGGCGCGGTAGTACTCCGCGTCGGTGGTCCGGTCGCGCAGCTCGCCGGTGCGGCGCTGGGTTTGGTCTAAGTAGCGCTGGAAGGCCTGCTGGGCGGCGCCGTACTTGCCGCGGTCAAAGAGTTCGAGGCCTTCCTGAAAGTATCGTTCGTCGGCGGTAAACACCTGGGTTTGCTGGGCGGAAGCCGCCAGCGGGGCCGCGGCGCTGAGCGAGGCGGCCAGCGCAATCCGGGGAAATATCTTCATTAACGGGGCGTTACGGGAAAAAGGGCGCTGCCGGCCCGGTATTGGCCAAAAGTAGCGAAAAAAGGCAATGGGTTGCTTTTTGGCCGCTCAGAAGCTAGCAACGCGGCCAGCTCGCCGTTTGGTGTGCGCCACCCTGGCCGCGTTGCCGCCGCGATATTCTTTTTCCGCTTCCCCCGCCCCCGCTGCTCCCGCGCCGCGCCATGTCCTGCCCGCAACCTCGCGGTTCCGGACCGCGAGGCTGCGGTTCCAAACCGCGAGGCTGCGGTTCCAGACCGCGAGGCTGCGGTTCCAAACCGCGAGGTTGCGGCTCCGGACCGCGAGGTTGCGGCTCCGGACCGCGAGGTTGCGGCTCCGGACCGCGAGGCTGCGGTTCCGGACCGCGAGGTTGCGGCTCCGGACCGCAACCTTGCGGCAACCTACCGCCGGAAATACACGCTGAACGTGGAGCCCACGCCCAGCTGACTTTCCACCTCAATGCGGCCCCCGGCGTTTTCCACGATTTTCTTGACCATGTAGAGCCCGATGCCCGAGCCTTCCACGTGGTCGTGCAGGCGCTGAAACATGCCGAACAGCTTCGGCCGGTCCTGGCGCAGGTTCATGCCCAGGCCATTGTCCTGCACGCGTAGCACGGCGTAGTCGCCCTCCCGCTGGCAGCTGACGACGATGTGGGGCGGGCGCTCCGGGGCCCGGTACTTCAGGGCGTTGCTGAGCAGGTTATATACTACGCTGCGCAGGTTTTTCTCCGAGAAGGAAATGGTGGGGCAGCTGCTCAGGGTCCGGTCGATGGTGGCCTGCGCCGCCAGCAGCAACGGGGCCAGGTCCAGCTCCACTTCCGTAATGATGCGCCCCACGTCGAGGGTGGCGGCCGAGTGCCCGTGCTCCTTCTGCAGCTTGGTTACTTCCGTCAGGTGCTCGATGGTGCGCTTGAAGCGGTCCACCGAATCCTGCATCATCGTCAGAATCAGCGGCACCTGGTCGTTGGCGCCGGCCGCTTCGGCGGGCAGCTCCAGCAGCAGGGCGTGCAGCAGCCCTTCGATGTTGCTGATGGGCGCCTTCAGGTCGTGGGAAGCGGTGTAAATGAAGTTATCCAGGTCGACGTTGGCCCGGGTGAGCTGCTCGTTGTTGTCGCGCAGCTGGTGCTGGGCTTGGTCGATGTGCTCCAGGGCCTGCTTGTGCTCGTGAATGTCGGTGTAGGCCCCGATCCACTGGATAATGTCGCCCTGCTCGTTGCGCGAGGGCCGGGCCCGGCCCAGCATCCAGCGGTACTCGCCGGCCGCGCTGCGGATGCGGCACTCCAGTTCCAGGGCCCGCCCGGTGGCAATGCTCTGGCGCCACTGCTCCACGGCCCCGGCCAGGTCGTCGGGGTGAATCAGGGCGCTGAAGGTATGGGCCGGGTCCGAGTCCACATCGTGGCCGGTGTAGTCGAACCAGCGCCGGTTGAGGTAGGTGTTGCGGCCGGTGGGGTCGGCCGTCCAGGCAATGTGCGGAATGCCCTCCAGGATGCGGCTGGCTTCGGCCGCCACCCGCTCCAGGGCCTGCCGGGCCTGCTGCTGCTGGGTAATTTCCTCGTTTTTGCGGGCAATAACGGTGTTCTGCTCCGCCACCCGGGCCTGAATGGCCTTGATCTGCTCCTGGGCCGACAAGTCGGTGGCAATGACGGCCAGCACCGGGCTTTCGTGAAAGCTCAGGATGTTCATCGACAGCGACAACGGCCGCAGGGAGCCGTCCTGGGCCCGCAGGGGCAGCTCGCCCTTGCCTTTGCCGGCCCGCCAGCTGTCCAGCAGCAGCGCGTGCCAGTAGGCGTGAAAGTCGAGGGGAATGTAGGTATCGAAAACGCCGCCGATGACTTCCTCCAGGGCCCGGCCCAGCCAGCTGGCCAGGCAGGCATTGCCGTAGAGAATGGTGCCGTCCTCGCTGAGCAGCATGGCCCCTTCGTTCATCTGCTCAATCAGGGTGCGGTAGCCGTGGTCGGCGCCTTCCAGGGTAAAGATGCGCGGCCCCTCGGGGCCCTGAATGGCCAGCGCGTCGACGGCCCCGGTGCGCACGGCTTCAATCAGGTCTTCGGCTTCCTCCAGGCGGTAGCGCAGCTCCTGATTTTCCCGGGCCAGCTCGGCCGCACTTTTCCCCTCCAGCTCCTTCATAGCGGCTGACTGCTCCCCGGCCCGGCCGGCGTAATACCCAGGGCTTTGAGCACCCGTTCCCGGTCCGAGAGGTCGCCCACGAGGCGGCGCACTAGGCCCGGACTGCGCTTGATGAGCGTGGGCGCCCCGATCAGCTGCTCGCGCTGAGCCAGCTCGGGCTGCTGGTAGATATCCACGATCAGCAGCTCGTAGCGGCCCTTCAGGTAGAGCTCACAGATTTCCTTGATGTTGCGCACGGCCCGCGTCGAGTTGGGCGTGGCGCCCGTGATGTAGAGGTGCAGCACGTACTCGGGTCCGGCCAGCTCCGGCCGTTCTTCCGCTTCCATCTAGGGCTGGAGTTTGCTGCCCAGCGGGCGAATGTCGAGCCCGACGAGCACGCGCTCCTCATTCGACAGGTCGCCGATGATTTTGCGGATGGGCTCGGGCACTTTGCGCACCAGCGTGGGAATGGCCAGGATCTGGTCGCCCTCGGCCAACTGCGGGTCCTTGAGCAGGTCGATGACTTCAATGCTGTAGCGGCCTTTCAGATACTGCTCGCAGTACTTTTTCAGGTTGGCCAGGGCCGTTACCGATTTGGGCGTTTGGCCGGCTACGTACAGGCGCAGCTCCCAGGATTCCTCGTCCATGATGTCGGCCGCGGGGGCAGGTGTGATTTCCATGACGAACTTATGCGTGGTGCGACGGAGCCCCGGCCGGCTGCGGCGGCAGCGGCTGGGTGAACTGGGCCTTGCCCTCGGCCAGGGCCTGCTGGCGGGCCTGCTCCTCGGTATTGATCTGGCGCAGCTCCTCCTCCACCGACTCAAACTCGGTGCGCATGTTGCCGATGGTGGCTTCGAGCACGCGGCGGCGGCGCTCCAGCTCCCGGTCTTTGCGCTCCAGCTCCTGCTGGGCGGCTAGTAGCTGGGCCTGCTCCTGCAGCTGCTGGGTGAGGCGGCTGGCCCCGGTAACGATGCCCCCGGGCCCAATTACCACGTCGAGCAGCTGGATGCCTTCTTCGGTGACCAGAAACTCGCGCACCTTGTTGGAGTGGCTCATGCCGCGCGACTTCAGAATGCTGATGCCCCGGTTCCGCTCCCCGATGCCTTCCAGGTCGCGCACGCTGATCCAGGTGTCGACCAGGGACGAGACGCCTTCCTCGGTCATTTCCTGCTGCACGTTACGCCCGCTGATCAGGGAAGTGAACAGGGCCGTGATGTTGTTGACTTTCAGGTAGTCGATCAGGCGGATGAGCATGCTTTTCACCTCGCCCAGGTTGCCCACCGAAATCAGGTTGCTGATCGGGTCGATAACCACCGCGGCGGGCTTGAGCTCCTTGATGAGCCGATGAATCGTGACCAGGTGGCGCTCCAGGCCGTTGAGCGTGGGCCGCGACGCCTCAATGTGCAGCTGCCCGCTGGCCAGGTACGGGGCCAGGTCGATGCTGACCGACTGCATGTTGCGCACCAGCTGCTGGGGCGACTCCTCGAAGGCCAGAAACAGGCAGCGGCCGTGGTGGCGGCAGACTTCGGCGGCGAAGGTGGCGGCCAGCGTCGTTTTGGCCGTACCCGCGGTGCCGGTAATCAGCACGCTGCTGCCCTTGTAATAGCCGCGGCGGCCGAACATCTCATCCAGAGCCGGAATCCCGGACGAGACGATTTCGTCCGAGACTTCGTGGTTGAGCTGCAAGGAGGTAACGGGCAGCACCGAAATGCCGGTTTCCATAATCAGGTACGGATACTCGTTGGTGCCGTGGGTGCTGCCCCGGTACTTGACGATGCGCAGGCGCCGGGTGGTAATCTGGTCGATAACGCGGTTATCGAGCAGAATCACGCAGTCGGACACGTACTCTTCCAGGCCCTGCCGGGTCAGGCTGCCCTCGCCCCGCTCGGCGGTGATGATGGTCGTCACGCCCTTGGCTTTCAGCCAGTGAAACAGGCGGCGGATTTCGGAGCGTAGCACGCCCTGGTTGGGAAAGCCCGAGAACAGGGCCTCGATGGTGTCGAGCACCACGCGCTTGGCCCCGATGGAGTCGATGGCGTGGCCCAGGCGGATAAAGAGGCCCTCCAGGTCGTACTCGCCGGTTTCCTCAATTTCGGACCGGTCGACGTGGACCTGGTCGATGCGCAGCATTTTCCGGGCCTGCAGCTCAGGCAGGTCGAAGCCCAGGGAGGTGACGTTGGCGGCCAGCTCGGCCGCCGATTCCTCGAACGTCATCAGCACGCCGGGCTCGTTGTGGTCCAGGATGCCGCGCACCAGAAACTCGATGCCCATCAGGGTTTTGCCGCAGCCGGCCCCGCCGCAGATCAGCGTGGGGCGGCCCAGGGGCAGGCCTCCTTCCGTTATTTCGTCCAGGCCATCAATGCCCGAAGGCGCTTTGGGCAGCGTAGGCAGCGCCGAAGGCCGGCCGGCGGAAGGAGTAGTGGCGTTATCTAGCATGCGGCGAGTTAGTCAGCATTACGAAATGCGGGGTCCCAAGGTACGGTTTTCTACCGGTAGCCCCGGTCCAGCTTGGGCGCAACCCAAACGGGACACCAATAAGTTTCCGCGGGAGTATGCCGCCAGCAAGCAAATCAGCGCCGCCATCAGCTGCCCGTCACCGCGCTCAGCGGCACCGGGTGCAGAATCAGAAAGACTAATTCCCGCAGAATCTCCCCGTCGCTCATCGAGCCGCTTTCCACGCCCTTGCTCTGCAAATCGGCCCGGCGGATGAGGTGAATGATGGCGCGGGTGCGGCCGAAGTCGTACACCCGCATAGCCTGGCTGTAGTCTTTCTGGGCAAAGCTGTTCAGGATGCCCAGCTTTTTAAAGTCGGCGTCACTGGGGTTGCCGCGCTGGTGGAGCACGAGCAGCTTGGTGAAAAAGCCGAAGAGCAGGGTCAGGTTCGGAATCAGCGGGTTGGCCTTGGGGTTGGCCTCGAAGTAGCCCAGGATGCGGTTGGCCTTGAGCACGTCGCGCTGCACCAGGGCCTTCTGCAGCTCGAAGATGTTGTAGTCCTTGCTGATGCCCACCATGCGCTGCACCAACTCCTCGTCGATGGCCTGCCCGGCCGGCACGTTGAGCAGCAGCTTGTCGATTTCGTTGGTCAGCCGGCTTAGCTCGGTGCCGATGTACTCGGCCAGCATGGCCGTGGCCTGCCCGGTTATCTGCTGCTTTTTGCCCCGCACGTAGCTCGTAATCCAGGCCGGCACCTGGTTGTCGTAGAGCTTTTTGCTGGTCATTACCACCGCCTTTTCGGCCAGCAGCTTACCCAGCTTCTTGCGCGCGTCCAGGGTTTTGTGCTTGTAGCAGAACACCAGCACGGTGGTGTTGAGCGGGTTTTTCAGGTAGGCTTCCAGAAACGGAAACGTCTTTTCCGCCTCCAGATCGGCCACGGCCTGGGCTTCCTTGACGATGACGACCGAGCGTTCGGCCATCATCGGGAAGCGCTTGGCCTGGCCCAGAATGGTGGCCACGTCGGTATCCTTGCCGTAGAGCACCACCTGGTTGAAGCCCCGGTCGTGCTCGGGCAGCACGTGCTTTTCCAGGATGTCGGCAATGTAGTCCACGTAGTAGGGCTCCTCGCCCTGCAGGAAGTACACGGGCGCGTAGTGCCGCTGGCGCAGCTGCTGCAGAATTTCGTCGGGGGTGGAAAGCAAGGTTTTAATTATGAATTAAGAATTCTGAATTCTGAATTGGGGCGGCCGGCCGTAATTCTTCCCGGCAAAGGTACGCCGTAGCCCTTACCTTTGCCCCCTGATCTGGATGAATTGGCTGTTCAAGCCGGCACGCCACAACGTTGCGTAGCGGCCGGCCC
This sequence comes from Hymenobacter aquaticus, assembly GCF_004765605.1. Classification (NCBI taxonomy): domain Bacteria; kingdom Pseudomonadati; phylum Bacteroidota; class Cytophagia; order Cytophagales; family Hymenobacteraceae; genus Hymenobacter; species Hymenobacter aquaticus. Next base: position 1,021,702 of record NZ_SRLC01000001.1, read on the forward strand.
AAACGGCCAATTCATAATTCATAATCCATAATTCATAATTCCACCTTGGACTTACTAGAAGAGCTCCGCTGGCGCGGGATGTTTCACGACATGATGCCCGGCACCGATGAGCATTTGCGCACGGCTGCGCCCATCACCGGCTACATCGGCTTCGACCCCACCGCGGCCTCGCTGCACATCGGCAACCTGGCCACCATCATGCTGCTGGTGCACCTGCAGCGCGCCGGCCACCGGCCCCTGGCCCTGGTGGGCGGCGCCACCGGTATGATTGGCGACCCCTCGGGCAAATCGGCCGAGCGCAACCTGCTCGACGAAGCGGCTTTGCGCCGCAACCAGGCCGGCATTCAGGCCCAGCTGGAGAAATTCCTGGTGTTCGACGACTCGCCCACCGGGGCCCGGGTGGTCAACAACTACGACTGGTTCAAGGACTTCGGCTTCCTGCAGTTCCTGCGTGAAGTCGGCAAGCACCTGACCGTGAACTACATGATGGCCAAGGACTCCGTGAAGCGTCGCATCGGCGGCAATGAGGATTCCGGCTCAGAAGGCATCAGCTACACCGAGTTCAGCTACCAGCTACTACAGGGCTACGACTTTTTCCACCTCTACAAGGAGCTGGGCACCACCCTGCAAATGGGCGCTTCTGACCAGTGGGGCAACATCACGACCGGCACTGAGCTGATCCGGCGCATGACGGGCGGGGAAGGCAAAGCCTACGCCCTCACCGGCCAGCTCATTACCAAAGCCGACGGCACCAAGTACGGCAAGAGCGAAACCGGCACCGTCTGGCTCGACCCCACGATGACCTCGCCCTACCAGTTCTACCAGTTCTTCCTGGGCGCCGCCGATGCCGACGTGCCCCGCTTGATCCGGGTGTTTACCCTGCTCACCCAGGCCGAAATCGAAGCCCTGGAAGCCGAGCACGCCCAGGCCCCCCACCTGCGCCTCCTGCAGAAGGCCCTGGCCAAGGACGTGACCATCCGGGTGCACTCCGAGGAAGCTTTTGAGGCCGCCCTGGCCGCCTCGCAGGTGCTCTTCGGCGGCGGCGACCTGGCCACGCTCGACGAGGCCACCCTGCTCGACGTGTTTGCCGGCGTGCCCCACGTGGAAATCAGCCGCGGCGAGCTGGCCGACCTCGACGCGCTGACCCTGCTGAGCACGGCCACGGGCGGCGCTATCTTCGCCAGCAAGGGCGAGGCCCGCAAAATGGTGCAGAACAACGGCGTGAAGCTCAACCGCCAGAAAGTAACCCTGGAGCAGTCGGCTACGGCCGTGGCACCCCTGCTGGAGAAGTACCTGGTCGCCCAGAAAGGCAAGAGCTACTTCCTGATCAAGCTGGTTTAAGCAGCGTCTTCACTTCCGCTGAAACGCAAAAAGGCCCCGCCAACTCTGGCGGGGCCTTTTTGTTTGACGGATCAACCGGCAACCAAGGCCGGCTTCTCGGTCAGGGGCAAACTACTTCTTCTTGGCCGGAGCAGCTTTCTTGGCAGCGGGAGCAGCGGCTTTCTTGGCCGGAGCAGCCTTGGCGGCACCAGCAGCGTCGCCAGCGGCCGAGTTCTTGGTGTTCTGTACTTCCGTGCGGATGGTCTGGGCCAGGTTCTTCAGCTCCTGCATGCCTTTACGCACGCGGGTACCAGCGGCCGAGTTCTGCTTGTCATAGAACTTCTCGAAGTCCGATTCCAGGGAGAGAACGAGGTCTTTCAGTTGGCTATAATTGCTCATGAGAAAAAGGTTGAGGGTGTGGGTTTATGTTTTTGAACGGGCCTAATATACAGGGATTTCAAATACAAGCAATAGTTCCAATTTTTTTTCAAAACCGCGTTAGCAGCTAATGAGGCTAGGTTTTGGCAAAATCAAACCCCATTTCCAGAATATATACTTAATTGAATATACAAAGAATAGTGCAAAAACAAAGGGGCGCTTTCCCGCAGAAAAGCGCCCCTTACGGCTAGTGTAAGGCGGTTGGCCTAGCTGGCCGGCACAGCCTCCGTTTTCGAATAAAGGCCTTTATCAAGCTTCTCGGCCACTACTTCAAAGGCCTTGATGGTCTGGTCCACGTCGCTCAGCGAATGGGCGGCCGTCGGAATCAGGCGGAGCATGATAACGCCCTTGGGCACGACCGGATACACCACGATAGAGCAGAAAATACCGTGATTCTCGCGCAAATCGAAGGTTATTTGCGTGGCGTCGGGGATTTGGCCGTTCAGGAACACGGGCGTCACGGGCGACGTCGTGGTGCCGATGTTGAAGCCTTTTTCGCGCAAACCGCTCTGCAGGGCCCGTACGACGGTCCACAGATTGTCTTTCAGCTCGGGCTGGGTCCGGAGGAGCTCCAGGCGCTTGATGGCGCCCACTACCAGCGGCATGGGCAGGGATTTGGCGAAAATCTGGCTCCGCATGTTGTAGCGCAAATATTCAATTACGCTTTCGGGCCCGGCGACGAAGGCGCCGATGCTGGCCATGCTCTTGGCGAAGGTCGAAAAATAAAGGTCAATCCCGTCCTGTACGCCCTGTTCTTCGCCCGTGCCGGCGCCCGTCGTGCCCATCGTGCCGAAGCCGTGGGCGTCGTCAACGAACAAGCGGAACTCGTATTTTTCCTTCAAAGCCACCACGCCTTTGAGGTTGCCCTGGTTGCCCGACATGCCGAACACGCCCTCGGTGATGACCAGGATGCCGCCGCCGGTTTCGTCGGTGATGCGCTTGGCGCGCTCGAGCTGCTTCTCCAGGCTCTCCATGTCGTTGTGCACGTACACGAAGCGCTTGCCCGCGTGCAGGCGCACCCCGTCGATGATGCAGGCGTGCGACTCGGCGTCGTACACGATGACGTCGTGGCGGCCGACCATAGCGTCGATGATAGACACCACGCCCTGGTAGCCGAAGTTGAGCAGCATGCAGTCGGGCTTGTGCACGAAGTCGGCCAGCTCACTTTCCAGCTGCTCGTGCAGGTTGGAGTTGCCCGACATCATCCGCGCGCCCATGGGCAGGGCCATGCCGTACTGGGCAGCGGCCTCGGCATCGGCCTTGCGCACCTCGGGGTGGTTGGCCAGGCCCAGGTAATTATTCAAGCTCCAGGTAAGAACCTCTTTGCCGCGAAAAATCATACGGGGCTCAATCTCGCCTTCCAGCTTGGGGAAAGTGAAGTAGCCGTGGGCGTAGTGCGAATGGCTGCCCAGTGGGCCGCGGTTCGCGGCAATCTTTTCGAAAAGATCCACGAGGGAAAGGGTTAAATGTGAAAAAGGAAACGGCCGGGTGACCAGGGGCACAACCGTCCGAGAATGTACAAAGTTATGGCAATCTGCAAAAGTAGCCCCTGCGCGCGAGGCTTCCAACTCCACGAAAATTAGCCGGCTCGTTTTACGGACTAGGCAGAATGGCGTTTCTTTGGGCTGGAATTGATTTTGCCGGTCTTTGTTTATTCTGTCATCCTGAATGGAACGAAGTGGAGTGAAGGACCTTCCTCACCTACCCCACCAAGCTTTCTTCACTGTGCTGCGGCAGCTCTTTGCAAGCAGCTATGGCCGTAAGATAAGATTAGAGCGTTGAATTGACTGAGTCACTGAGGTGAGGAAGGTCCTTCGCAGGCTCAGGATGACAGACCAAACAGAATAACAACCCTCCTCAAACTACGCCTTTCTCCCCACTCTCCCACCGCATGAAAGAAATCAAGAAGCTGCTGGTCGCTAACCGCGGCGAAATTGCCCTGCGCGTGCTGCGCTCGGCCAAGGAAATGGGCCTGCAGACCGTGGCCATCTACTCGGAAGCCGACCGCAACGCCCTGCACGTGCGCTACGCCGATGAGGCCGTGTGCGTGGGCGGGCCGCAGTCGTCGGAAAGCTACCTGCGCGGCGACGCTATCTTAGAAGTGTGCCGCCGCCTGGGCGTCGACGCCATTCACCCCGGCTACGGCTTTTTGTCGGAAAACGCGGAGTTTGCCCGCATGGTCACCGAGGCCGGGCTGATTTTCGTGGGGCCCTCGCCCGAGGCCATGAATATTATGGGCGACAAGCTCTCGGCCAAGCAGGCCGTGAAGGCCTACGACATCCCGCTGGTACCCGGCACCGACGAGGCTATTTCGGACGTAGAAGAAGCCAAGCGCATTGCCGCCGAAGTGGGTTTCCCGATTCTGATCAAGGCTTCGGCCGGCGGCGGCGGCAAGGGTATGCGCATCGTGAACAACTCCGAGGAGTTTGAGGAGCAGATGCAGCTGGCCATCAACGAGGCTACTTCGGCCTTTGGCGACGGCTCGGTCTTCATCGAAAAGTTCGTGACCGGCCCGCGCCACATCGAAATCCAGGTGCTGGGCGACGAGCACGGCAACATCGTGCATTTGTTTGAGCGCGAGTGCTCGATTCAGCGCCGCCACCAGAAAGTCATTGAGGAGGCGCCTTCCTCGGTGCTCACGCCCGAGCTGCGGGCCGAAATGGGCCGCTGCGCCGTCGACGTGGCCCGGGCCTGCAACTACACCGGGGCCGGCACCGTGGAGTTTCTGCTCGACGACCAGCGCAACTTCTACTTCCTGGAGATGAACACCCGCCTGCAGGTGGAGCACCCCGTGACCGAGCAAATCACCGGCCTCGACCTGGTGAAAGAGCAGATCCGGGTGGCCCAGGGCCTGCCCCTGCCCTTTTCGCAGGAGGATCTGACCATCACCGGCCACGCCCTGGAGCTGCGCGTGTACGCCGAAGACCCGCAGAACAACTTCCTGCCCGACATCGGCACGCTGACCACCTACGTGCGCCCCCAGGGCCCGGGCGTGCGCGTGGATGACGGCTTCGAGCAGGGCATGGACATCCCGATTTACTACGACCCGATGATTGCCAAGCTCGTCACCTTCGGCAAGGACCGCACCGAGGCCATCGAGCGGATGCTGCGCGCCATCGACGAGTACCAGATTACCGGCATCCAGACCACCTTGCCCTTCGGCAGCTACGTGCTGCGCCACCCGGCCTTCGTCAGCGGCGACTTCGACACGAACTTCGTGCGCGACCATTTCACCCCCGCCGACCTCGACGCGAAACCCGACGAAACCACCGCCAAGCTCGCCGCCGTGCTCACGACCATGCTCATGAGCGAAAAGAAAGCCCCGGCCGCGGCTTCTTCCGATGCTCCGGCCGCTACGGGCTCGAATTGGAAGCGGAACCGGCTGGGCGTGCGGTAGGAAGAGTGATACTATAAAAATGTAGCCCGGTTTTGAACAACTGGGCTACATTATGACTCTCAGCTTTTCATTATAGCTAATGTGCTCTATCCAATTCTATGTTTGAATTTGAAGACCCGCTTGGTGATGCTATAGTTGCCTTACTCGTGTTGTTGATATGCTACGGCGTATTCAAACAAGTCACTTATTATTTCAAACCATACCACAAGCGGAAGCGTAAACTAGCTAAGCTTATAGCGCAAACACGAAATATATTTGAAATACAACAATTACACCTTGAACAAAATTGGTTAAATTTAATAGCTAATAAATACAGAGCAAACAAGCAGTTTGGGAGTAAAGAAAACGACTTCACTGTCTTCGCCAACATACCCGATAAGCTTCTACTATTACCATCTGTACATGATTTGATTGATGAGCATTCAGCCCATCTATTTTTTTATACAATTCAAGATCGTACTGCAAGTGCTATTGCAAACAACGCCCACTATAAAGCAGGTTGCGTTTACATACCTATAGATATCCTGCCTTTTCCGCTTGATTACACAATATTCGCATTAGATTATCTTATTGCAAATGAATCCTTTTATGACAGTGACACGGCAGAAGCTATTGCTCGAAGCAAAACACAAAAACGAGCAATACATCGAGTTTTAATTAGTCATATAGTAAATGTTCGCTCTGAACTTCTACCTATTGACATCAATGAGAACGAACGAGTAGGTCAACGAGCAATTGTTAAAACTACATGATGATGCAAGTAATACAGACTGGTAAGCCTATATAAACAGTGTGTCTTGCGTTCTTCCTACCTGTTAGCAATACACCCCGCGCAGTCGCTCGGCTGTGCCGAGTGACGCCTACGCTTGAGCAGCTGTGCTGCGAATTAGGTCGCGCCGCTTGCAGATGTATAGCGCAACCGGAGCGGGACGCTCGCGGCACAGCCGCTCCACGTAATTGTCACTCGGCATAGCCGAGCGACTGCGCCCGGCGAGGCGGTGTCGTTCGGCCGCCGCAGGGAAGGCGCAGCCGGCCTCGGGTGCAATGGGGCCGTAGCCCGCCGAGTCGGGCGAAACAAAAAACTGTAATCTGTTTTAAATAAATCTCAAAGTAGTCTACAAGTGTGTAATCTATGCATAGATTACACACTTGTAGACTACAACTGCTACCGCTATGTCCCGCCGTGTCCGCGCTTCCGACAGTTTTATTTTCCGGCTACGGGCATGGTTTGGCCTGCGCCAGGACCAGCTGGCCCTCTACGCCGGGGTCAGCAAGGCCACGATTCAGGCGGTGGAAAGTGGGCGGCGCACGGCCCCGAGTAAAATGCTGCTGGCGTTGCGGCCCCTGTTGATGCAGCTGCCCCCTCCTACAGCCCCGCCTACGCTGACGAAGAGAGCCGCCCCCCTTGCCGCGCCGCTGCCAATGGGTACCTTGCCCGTCGGGGCCGGCACGCCGCTGCCGGATGCGGAGGAGCTGGATTTTCGGCGGCGCGTGTGTTTGCACCAGGCCGCGGGCCTGCGCATGCAGACCGAGAAAATCGAAGAGCAGGCCCGCGTTATTGCGCGCTGGGCGCAGGCCCTGCCCGCGCTGCTGGAGGCCCACCCCGCCCCCACCGCCGAGGAAATTGCGGCCGATGAGGACGCGGTAGAGCACCACACCTGGCTGCTGGGCTGGCTCCGGCGGCAGGCCCGGCCGTTGCCGGCCGAGGAAGTCACCCGCTGGCACCTGCTGCAAGCCCGCATGGCGGCGCTGGAGGCCGAAGCCGCTACGCTGGCCGCCCGGCTGCCGCCGGCACCAGCTACCGAATAACCCGCAACAGCGGCCCCCACCTGGCGCGAGTTTAGGCGCAGCCGTAACTCGTGCCCAGCTATACGGTGGAGGTTGTACCTCCACTGCCGCGCCAGCGGCAAGCCCGAACCGCGCCGCCTGGAAGAATCCGGGCGGCGTTTGTCGTTTTAACGGGGGAGGCGCAGCCTCCCGGCATAGTATGGCACGAGTTACGGCTGCGCCTAAACTCGCGCCAGTGAAGGCCACTGGAACGACCAGTCGGCGCGGGACACTCGGGGCTTAGCCCCTCCGGCGTAGACGTCACTCGGCAATAGCCGAGCGACTGCGCCAGCTTGGCTTGGGGTGCCCGTTCCCACGGCCGCCGCCGAACGGTTCCGGATTTTTTACGTTACCAGAGCCCACATACTTTTTGTACCTATACATTTTCATTCGGTACTACGTGCTTCTATGACCCTGTTCCCTGCTGCCGAAGACGCGTTATCCGATGAAGCCTTAGCGGCGCGCCTGTTTCCCGGCGGCGGGGAAATGGGGGCCCGCATCCGGGCCCTGGACTGGTCGGCGACCCTGCTCGGGCCCATGCGCACCTGGCCCCAGAGCCTGCGCACGGCGGTCAGCATCATGCTGGGCTCCCGCTTTCCGATGATGGTGCACTGGGGCCCCGAGCTGGTGCACTTCTACAACGACGGCTACGCCACCATCCTGCAAGGCAAGCACCCCGGCGCGCTGGGCCAGCCCGCCGAGCCCTGGTGGCGGGAGATGTGGCCGTTTCTGCTTTCCATCTTCGAGCCCGTCTGGGCCGGGCAAACCACGTTTTTCGAGAACGGGCTGGTGTTGCCCAACCGCCAGGGCTTCGTGGAAGAGGCCTACTTCACCTTTTCCCACAGCCCGATCTACGACGAGGCCGGCGCGGTCGGGGGCATCTTCGTGACGGCCCTGGAAACCACCACCACGGTGCTGCAGCAGCGCCGCCTGGCCCTGCTCTCCCACCTGACGGCCCAGACGGCCCTGTCGGCGTTGCCCGCCGAGGCGGCCCAGCACATCATTGCGGCCCTGGCCACCAACGCGGCCGACATTCCCTTTGCCCTGCTCTACGCCCACGAGCAAAGTACCCCGCAGGCCCAGCTGCGCGCCTGGTTCGGCCTGCCCGCCGGCGAGCCGGCCGCCCCGGCGACGCTGCCAATCGACTCGGCTGCGCCTCCGCAGGTAGGCTGGCCCCTGGCCGAGGTACTCCACGCGGGCCGCCCGCTGCTGGTCGAAAGCCTGGCCGTGCGGTTTAGCGCCTGGCCCGTCGGCACCTGGAAGGAGGCGCCCACCCAGGCCCTGCTGTTGCCCCTGCAGGCCGGCCCCAGCAGCACCGGCACCACCAACATCCTGATTGTGGGCCTGAGTGCCCGCCGGCCGCTGGACGAGGCCTACCACACCTTCTTCGACCTAGTGGCCGACTACGCGGGCCGGGCGCTGGCGCGGGCTACCGCCACCCACGAGGCCCAGCGCCTCAACCAGGCCCTGCGCGAGGCCAATACCTCCCTGGACTCCTTCGTGCACATCGTGGCGCACGACTTAAAAGCGCCGGCCACGAATCTGCGCAGCCTGCTGGACGTGTACCGGGAAGAGGCTCCCGGCCCCACCAAAGACCACGTCCTGACGCTGCTGGACCAGGAAATCGACCGGCTTACCGGCACGGTGCAGGGCCTGCTGCGGGTGGTGCACGCCCAGCACGGGGCGGCGGCCCCTGCTACCGAAGTAGTGGCCTTTGCCGACGTGTTTGCCACGGTGCGGGCCGAAGTGGCCGAGTTGCTGCACCAGCAGCAAGGCCGGCTCACGGCCGATTTTCTGGCGGCCCCCCGGGCGCTGTACCCGCGCATCTACCTGGAAAGCATCCTGAAAAACCTGGTGCACAACGCCCTCAAGTACCGGGCCGCCGACCGGGCGCCGCTGATTCACGTGCGTACCCAGCGGCAGGGCGCGGAAGTGGTGCTCACCGTGGCCGACAACGGGCGCGGCATCAACCTGCCCCGGGACCGGGCCCGCCTGTTTCAGGCCTTCACCCGCCTGACGGCCGAGGGCGAAGGCGCGGGGCTGGGCCTGCACATGATTCAGTCCATTATCCAGCAGCGCGGCGGCACGCTGGACGTCAGCAGCACCCCCGGCCTCGGCACAACCTTCACCGTGACCCTGCCCGAAGCCGGTCCGGCGTAAGAGGCGGCCCAACGCTGCCCATCATTTCCCTGGGTTTGCTTCCGCCACCCGGCCGCGTGCCGACCAACAATGCAGCCGCAAGGACGGCCGGCCGTGGGGTAGGCACACTATGCAATCCGCTTTCCATCCTAAGACATAGACGACGGGCATTTCCGACCCCAGACCTGCCTGCACCAAGCGGCCGGCCCACGCCGCCAAGCCCATCAGGCAGCCGCTGGTCAGCATCGTGGCCCGCAACGCGGGCGTAGCCGGGGGCGCTGGTAGAAGCGGCGGGGCGTCTGTTTCGGGCTAATAGTTCATATTGCAAGCGGAACGGCCGGCCGCGACGCGGCGGTTGTTCCCCGCTTATTATTACCACCTTATTCCCTTGTTGCATGGTTAACAACGACCCGCCCGCTGCCGAGCCGGCCCTGCTTACTTCTTTGCCCGTCGCGGCCCTGCCCATCAGCGCGGGGTGGGACCTTACGCCCGCAACTGATGCGCAGCCCGCCCAGCTGCAAGTGGCGCTGAGCTTCGACCACCGCCCCTACGAGGGCCTCTACCAGCTGGACGCGGCCGATGGCCAGCACCTGGTGGCCGCCTTCACCCTGCCCCTCGACCCGGCCTCGGCCCTCGACCCGGCCAACTATACCGTGACCCGACGGGTTCCGAAGGGCGGTACATTCGTTATCGAACCAGTCGCCGTGCTGGCGGTGGCCCTGAGCCCGGATCAGCGCGTGGTGACGCTGACCGTGACGGAAATGTCACATGACCTTCGCTACCGGCAGCTCATCCCGACTCCCATCACCGTTACCCTGGGCGCTATCCAATCCAACTACGCCGCCAGTCCGCTGACTTTCTCCGGGGTGTTCGAGCTGATGTACGGCGCGGTGAAAATGCTCGTCAGCCTCCCCGTGGCGACCCGCGCGGCCCAGGCCCGGCAGCAGCTGGCGCTACTGCTCCAGCCGCTGGGCCAGGGCGCGCGGCTGGGCGTAGCCACCGGGCTGCTACAACAGCCGCTGTACTGGGAGCCGGCCCGGGCGACGGAACTGGTGGAAATCTGGCTGGTACCCCTCGATAAATTTCTGGCCGACCGGGCCGCCGGGAAAGCGGAAGTGGCCACGCCGTTCCTCGACTACAGCATCGAGCTGCCGCTGACCAACCTGGCCGTAACCGACGCCCCGCTGGTGGAGCTGACCTGGCGGCTGACGCTGGCGCCGCCAGCCCCGGCTCCGGGTCCTGCGCCCCAAGCACCGGCCCACGCCAGCCCTAGGCTGGAGGTGCTCATCCCGCCAGCGGCCAACACGGCGGATGACCTGGCGGCCCTGGCCGGCAAGCTCGAACAGCTCCTGTACCAGCCGGGCCAGCACGAAATCAGGGTGGCACTGGGCCCCGAGCCAGCCGGGGGCGGACAGTCGCTGTGGGGCATCCGCACCGAGGCCAACAAGCGGCCGGGCCACCAGCTGGCGGAGCCCGGCCAGCCCGTGGTATTTGCGGCAGCGGCGCTGGCTCCGCCGCTGAGCTCGGCGGCCGACGTGCCCCTGTATGATTTTCAGCCGGCAACGGGCATCGACTTTACCCGCCCGGCGCAACACGTTTCCTTTGCCCAGGTCGACGTGAATGAGTGGGAACGGCTGGTAATTGACACCTTCGACGCGCTGACCACGCCCACTTACCAAGCGGCTATCCGGCGGCTCGACGAGCTGGCCGGCACCTCCCACGAAGCAACGCTGCGAACAAACAAGGACCGGTGGGCCGGCGTGCTGCAACACCGGCTGCGCCCGGTATTCGCGGCCCAGGCCGCTACCAACCCGGCCGCCGCCCGGGCAGCGTTCCGCCAGCACCTGGGCGCCGGGCCGCTCGGGGCCGTGTACCGCGTAGCCGCCCTGCAGTTTGCCACCCCGCCGGCACCGACGTCAACGCGGCCCTTGGGCCAGGTGCCCCACCTGGTTGGGGAGGTCAGCCAGACAGAGCCGGCCGGCCAGGCCCTGACCACGCCGCCGCTACCCCTGGCCCCGGCGGCGCCCCTGTTGGTCTTTGCCGAGTCGCCGGCCACCGACCAGGCCGGGGAGCAGCCCCACTCAGCCCCTTTCTTCGACTTGGAACTGGCGTATACCGGCCGCCAGCTGGAGCTCTGGCCCGGCGGTGAGAAACCAGCCGATCCGGCCGCGGCGGAGCTCCGCTTTCTGACGCCGGCCGGGCAGCAGTGGGCCGCCACCCCGCTTACCTCGAACCTGGGAAAATGCCGGGTTCCGGTATTCCAGCACGATTTCCGGCCCCTGGTGCTGATTGCCCAGGAAATGCTGCCCGCGGCCGGCTCCACCCCCGACGCCCTGCTACGGCGGGACTGCCGCCTGACCTACCAGCAGGACGCGCACTACCCGCCGCAGCAGCTCACGTTTACGGTTGCCGCCAACATGGCCGCGGCGGAGTCCCAGTCCCAGCTCCTGCCGGCGGCTCCCCCGGTGCCGGCCGGCGTTTTTGCCGAACTGGCCCAGCTGCGCAGCGTCTACCCCGCCCTGGCGCCCAACCTGCTCCCGGTGCTGGCCGGCATCAACGCCACTACCGCCGCCGACCAGCCGGCCGTAACGACCGGCGCGGTGGCCCTGGGGGCATTCAATACGATGATAAGCCGCCTGGTGGCCGCCTCGGAAGGCGCGGCCCTGGTGCAGAGCCCCGCCGACGCGGCCGGCCAGCCCCCGGCTGCCCCCGGGGTAACTACCTTCGGGCTGCGGGAAGGCACCGCCCCCATCGACGCGGTGGAGGCGCTGGTTATTCACGTCAGCCCGCCGGCCCCGGTGGGGCTGCCGATGCCCGTGGTAGCGCTGGAAGGCTATACCACGCAGGTCCATACGGCGGACCAGGAGGGCACCTGGTACTACTTCCAGGATGCCGAGGGGCGCGTGCTGGCGGCCGCCGACAGCCTCCCGCTGACTCAGCGCGTGCTCACTCTGCCCGGCCTCCGTATTCTGGCCTACCAGAGCTTACAGGTGCAGGTAACGGCGACCTACAACGCGGAGCTGGTGCCCGGCCAGGCTTCCGCCCCGGCCTTTGTGTATACGGCACCGCCCCTTTATTTCCCCACCGACTCCCGGCAGCCCAGTGACCCGCCAACCGAGCCGCTGGATATTGCCACGCTGCGGCCCGATGGCGAGCCGACGCACACCCGCCGGACGCTGGCCGGGCATCTGCACCAGCTCTTTGAGTACTTGCTGCCCCCGCAGATGCCCCCGGCCCTGTACCTGCGGCTGGCAGGCGTGTATACCTCGCCCCTGGCCCCGGGCCTGCCGCCGGTAACGACGCCGGTGCTGCAAATGCCCGTTACGCTGCTCCAGCTTCCGCCGGCTCCCGCCCACCCCACCGCCGCCCCGGACCTGGCCCGGATAATCAGCGAAGTAGCGGCCGGGCTTGCGGCCTGGTACCAGCAGACCCGCCCCGAGTCGGCCGAGGGAGCCTTCGTCTTCGACCTGGACCTGCTCTCCGGCCTGGGCCCGCAGCCGCAGCCCCTGCTCCAGCTCACCGATCTGAGGCTGGGCGTAGCCGACATCACGGATTTGCCGTGAGCCGGGCCGGTTGAAGATTCGGTGAAGCCCGGGTAGCACTAAGGCTGCCCCCTAATGCCCAACAGCCGCTTCGAGCGTATCGGAGCGGCTGTTGGGCATTTTAGAATAGACTATCGGTTGCCGGTAATCTATTGAGGCGTATCGGCTGCTACAGCAGCGCCGTAATATCGCGCACGCCCACGGGCCGCTGCCGGGTGAAGCCTTCCCCGAACTCGACGCCGATGATGTGGCCGAACTCCCGGGCCCGGGCTTCCATAAACTGGGTAAACACCGGCGTGGACAGGTACGTGACCGGCTCCTGGCTGTTGGGGTCGAAGAACTGGGTTTTGTAAGCTTGGATGGACGCCCACTTGCCGGGCCAGAACTCGGTGATGTCGACCACGAAGTCGGGGGCAATCTGCCGGTCCTGGATGTAGTGGTACACGGTACGGGGGCGCCAAGGCTGCTGGGGCTGGCCGTCGGCGTCGAAGGTTTCAATCATGCGCAGCCCGCTCAGAAAGCAGGCTTCCGAGGCCAGGCTGGCCCCGCGGCCGTGGTCGGGGTGCCGGTCCTGAATGGCGTTGCAGAGGACCACGTCGGGCTGGTAGCGGCGCAGGGCGGCAATCAGGGGCAGCTGGTGCTCCCGGTCGTTGCGGAAGAAGCCGTCGGGCAGCCCCAGGTTTTCGCGCGCGCTCAGGCCCAGAATCCGGCTGGCGGCCTCGGCCTCGGCGGCCCGGGTGGCCGGCGTACCGCGCGTGCCCAACTCGCCGCGGGTGAAGTCCACGATACCGATTTTCTTGCCCAGGGCCGCGGCGGCCAGCAAGGTGCCGGCGGCCGACATTTCAACGTCATCGGGATGGGCGCCAAAGGCCAGAATATCGAGTTTCATGCGGGGTGGGATGTTGGGGTGGTTTATTGCAAAAAAAGAACTGTCATCCTGAGCACAGCGAAGGACCCTACAACGGCAGAACAAGTCGTTGTTACGCTTGTCGTACGAACGTGATAAGGTCCTTCGCCGTGCTCAGGATGACAGCTGTTTAAAAACTACTGCGGTTTCTACTCTACTTAATCCGCAGGGTTTTGCCGGGGCGCAGGGTTTTCACGTTGCCGTTCAGGCGCCGCAGCTGGGCCTGCGACACGCCGTACTTCTGGGCTACTTCCGACAGGGTGTCGCCGCTGCGGATGCGGTGCGTGACCACGCGGCGGGCCGCCGAGGCCGCCGCTGCGCTGCGCTGCTTGGCGGCGGCTTTGGCCCGCAGGGCCTTGCTGTAGTAGTCAAACAGGGCCGAGGTAATCTGGAAATTGTCCTTGAGCAGCTTGTAGTCGGGGAAGTCGTACATCCGCTCCGGGTCGATGGGGTTGCCCTCGTAGCGCACCTCGAAGTGCAGGTGGGAGCCGGTACTACGCCCGGTGCTGCCCCCGCGCCCGATCAGCTGCCCGGCTTTGACGAAGGTGCCCGGCGCCACCAGGGCTTTGCTCAAGTGGCCGTAGAGGGTTTCTACGCCGTTGTAGTGGCGCACGAGCAGGTAGTTGCCGTAGCCGCCGCCGTCCCACTTCGAAATGCGCACCACCCCGTCGAAGGCGGCCCGCACCGAGTCGCCGGTTTCCAGGTCCAGGTCCACGCCGTAGTGCCAGCGGTAGCCGCGGAAGCCGAAGTCGGACGTGAGCGGGGTCGTGCGCAGGGGCATTTTGGCGAAGCGCTGCTTGCTGGGGTCGGTGAGCCGCAGGTTTAGGGTATCCCGGATGCGGCGGCCATCGACCCGGTAGGGGTTGATGTTGCGCGTATCCCAGATAGCATAATAGCCGGCCACCTTAATCCAGGAACTGTCGATCAGCACTTCCTCCGACATTTCCACGATCTGCTGCTCGCCCTCGTTGAGCGTCGTGGTATCCTCGCTGACGATGGAGAGCTTCTTGGCGGGGTTAAAGAAAATCGATTTGGCCTCGTCCGAGGTGTCGTCGGGCAGGTCCTTGGTTTCAATCAGCACGGTCGTGTCGGGCCGCACGTACCGGATTTTGGGCGACTTAATGCGGAAGAAGTCTTTCCGCTTGCCCGCCGAGCCGGCCTTGGCTTTGGGCTGAGGCACCTTGCGGCGCTGCGCCAGCCCCTGCTCGGGCGCGGCCACCAGCAGCACCAGCAGCAGAAACGGCCCCAGCCAGTATTTCACAAATTTCAACAAGAGCAAAAGCTATTTAGTGATTTAGTGATTTAGCGACTTAGTGAGTTAGTGAGTTTGACGTTCGATACTGCGCAATTGGCGCAAGCCGAACGAAAACTCACTAACTCACTAAATCACTAAATCACCATTAATGAACTCCCAGCGCAGCCAGGTAGCGCTCGGCGTCGAGGGCGGCCATGCAGCCCGAGCCGGCGGCCGTGACGGCCTGGCGGTAGGTGAAGTCCTGCACGTCGCCGCAGGCAAACACGCCGTCCACGTTGGTTTTGGCCGAGCCGGGAATCGTTTTGAGGTAGCCCTGCTCGTCGTGGTGCAGGTAGGGCTGAAAAATCTTGGAGTTGGGCTCGTGGCCGATGGCCACGAAAAAGCCTTCAACGGCCAACTCGCGCGTTTCGTGCGTGAGCAGGTTTTTCACCCGCACGCCCTCCACGGCAAACTGCCCCAGAATCTCATCGGTCGCCGTATCGAAGAGCACCTCAATCTTGGGATTGTCCAGCACCCGCTTCTGCATGATCTTCGAGGCGCGCATCTCGCCTTTGCGCACCAGCATGTATACTTTGTTGCACAGGTTAGCCAGGTAGGTGGCTTCCTCGGCGGCCGTGTCGCCGGCGCCCACAATGGCCACGTCCTTGCCCCGGTAGAAGAACCCGTCGCACACGGCGCAGGCCGAGACGCCCGAGCCGTTCAGCCGCGCCTCCGACTCCAAACCCAGCCACTTGGCCGAAGCCCCGGTGGCAATGATGACGGAGTCGGCGGTAATCTGCTTGGTTTCGTCGATAGTCACCCGGTGCGGGTGGCCCGAGAAGTCGACGGCCGTGGCCAGGCCGTAGCGGATATCGGTGCCGAAGCGGGCGGCCTGCTTCTTGAGGTCTTCCATCATTTCCGGGCCCATAATGCCGTCGGGGTAGCCGGGGAAGTTTTCAACGTCGTTGGTAATCGTCAGCTGGCCGCCGGGCTGCAAGCCCTGGTACATAACGGGCGCCATGTTGGCTCGGGCGGCATAAATAGCGGCCGTGTAGCCCGCGGGCCCCGAACCGATAATCAGACACTTTACGTGTTCCGTGGTATTCTCCATGAGAGTAGGAATGGCAATTTTGAACTGCAAAAGTAAGCTTCCCGCGGCTTTTCAACCGTCGGGGCCAAACATTGATTGGGCGCTAGCCGAAACTGAGCCATAACCCCGAGTATGCCGAATCGTCAGAGCCGCCGGGGCTGGCTTATCCAGAACGGCAGGAGCCCGGGCGCGGGGCAGCACCCTGGCCGGACCCGACTGTACTTTTCCGGCGTCATTGACTTACCACCAAAGAAAAACCCCAACGTTCTGCTGGGGTTTTTCTTTGGCGGATAAGTAGAAAACTTATCCCAGGTAGGGCTTCAGGGCCTTGCTGCGCGAGGTGTGGCGCAGGCGGCGAATGGCTTTTTCCTTGATCTGGCGCACCCGCTCGCGGGTCAGGTTGAACTTCTCCCCAATTTCTTCCAGGGTCAGAGAATGCTCGCCGTTGAGGCCGAAGTAGAGCGTAATAACGTCGGCTTCGCGCTTGGTGAGCGTGCTCAAGGCGCGCTGCACTTCCTTGCGGAGCGAGTCGTTCATCAGGCCGGTGTCGGGCGACTCCTCGTCTTCGTTTTCCAGCACGTCCAGCAGGCGGTTCTCTTCGCCTTGCACGAAGGGAGCATCCACCGACACGTGACGGCCCGAAATCTTGAGCGTGTCCACAACTTCGGAAGTCGTGAGCTCCAGTACTTCGGCAATTTCTTCGGGCGAGGGCTCCCGCTCGAATTTCTGCTCCAGCTCGGAAAACGACTTGGAAATCTTGTTCAACGAACCTACGCGGTTCAGGGGCAAACGCACGATGCGGGACTGCTCGGCCAGGGCCTGCAGAATCGACTGGCGAATCCACCACACGGCGTAGGAAATGAATTTAAAGCCCCGGGTCTCGTCGAAACGCTTGGCGGCTTTGATCAAACCCAGGTTGCCCTCGTTGATCAAGTCGCCCAGCGACAAGCCCTGGTTCTGGTATTGTTTGGCCACCGACACCACGAAGCGCAGGTTGGCTTTGGTCAGCTTTTCCAGCGCTTGCTGGTCGCCTTCTCGAATGCGTTGCGCCAGCGTTACCTCCTCGTCGGGGGTTAGCAAATCCACCTTGCCAATTTCCTGGAGGTATTTATCCAGCGACTGGCTTTCGCGGTTGGTGATTTGCTTGCTGATCTTTAGCTGTCTCATTGCGGGCGCGGAAGTAGAGTATTTCGGAAAATGTTAAACATCGGGTACCCTTTCTACGGGTATCGGCTAATTGTGACCAACAGACCGATACCCGCGAAAGTTCTACGACGGGAAAATGGTTAGGCTTGCGCTTCGCCGTTGCTGCTGGCGGCCCGCTCGGGCTTGGGCAGCAATACTTTGCGCGAGAGACGGTATTTACCCGTTTTCTTGTCGATATCCAACAGCTTCACGTCGATTTCCTGGCCTACTTCCAGCACGCCTTCCAGCGTGGCCAGCCGCTCGTGCGACACCTCAGAAATGTGCAACAGACCGTCTTTGCCCGGCATGATTTCCACGAAGGCGCCGTAGGGCTGAATGCTGCGCACTTTGCCTTTGTAGGTTTCGCCCACCTCGGGCGTCGCGGCAATGGCGCGGATCCGGCCGATGGCGGCCTCCATGTCTTCCTGGTTGGAAGCGTAGATGCTCACGTGGCCTTTCTCGTCCTTCTCCTCGATGATAACCGTGGCGTTGGTGTCCTTCTGGATCTGCTGAATAACCTTGCCACCGGGTCCGATGACGGCGCCGATGTACTCCTTGTCGATCAGCATCTTGTGCGAGCGGGGCGTATGCGGCTTCAGCTCGGCGGCGGGCTGGCTGATGGTCTTAGCCATTTCGCGCAGGATGTGCAGGCGGCCCTCACGAGCCTGGTGCAGGGCGGCCGTCATGATTTCGGCGCTCAAGCCCTGGATTTTGATGTCCATCTGGCAAGCCACGATACCCTTCTCGGTACCGGTTACCTTAAAGTCCATGTCGCCGAGGTGGTCCTCGTCACCCAGAATATCCGAAAGCACGGCGTATTCGCCGGTTTCCTTGTCCTGCACGAGGCCCATAGCAATACCCGAAACGGCCGCGCGGACGGGAATACCCGCATCCATCAAAGCCATTGAGCCGGCGCAAACGGTAGCCATCGACGAGGAGCCGTTCGACTCCAGGATGTCCGACACGATACGCACGGTGTAGGGGTTCTCGTCGTCCGAAGGCATTACTTTCTTCAACGAGCGCAGCGCCAGGTTGCCGTGGCCGATTTCGCGGCGGCCGGGGCCGCGGTTGGGCTTCACCTCGCCGGTCGAGAAGGCCGGGAAGTTGTAGTGCAGCATAAACTTGCTGTAGCCCGAAGTCATGGCCGTGTCGATGATCTGCTCATCGAGCTTGGTGCCCAGGGCTACGGTGGTCAGCGACTGGGTTTCACCGCGGGTAAACAACGCCGAGCCATGGGCGCCGGGCAGGTAGTTCACCTCGCTCCAGATGGGACGAATCTGGGTCAGGGCGCGGCCGTCGAGGCGGGTGCGCTCCTTGATCATCATGTCGCGGATGGCCTTCTTCTCGGCCGACGAGTAGTAGCGGCCGAACATCTTCATGTCCAGCTCGGGCTGCTCTTCCAGCAACTGCTCGGTCAGCGTCTTCTTGATAACACCGAAAGCTTCCTTGCGGCCGGCCTTGCTGGTGTTGCCCGACTTGGCTACTTCGTAGGCCTGCTGGTACACGCCTTCCTGAATGCGCTTTTTCAGGTCGTCGTTTTCCTCGTACTTGGGGTACTCGCGCTTCACGTGGGACTTCTCCACTTCGGCGGCCAGTTCCTGCTGCACGCGCACCTGCTCCTTGATGGCTTCGTGGGCGTAGGCAATGGCTTCCACCATTTCTTCCTCGCTCACTTCGTTCATCTCGCCTTCCACCATGGCAACCGAGTCGGCGGTAGCACCCACGATCAGGTCGATGTCGGCGCGGGCAATGTCGGCGGTCAGGGGGTTGATTTGCAGCTTGCCGTCGATACGGGCCACGCGCACCTCCGAGATGGGGCCGGCGAAGGGAATATCCGAAATCGAGAGGGCAGCCGAGGCGGCCAGGGCGGCCAGGGCGTCGGGCTGCACGGTCTTATCGGCCGAAATCAGGGTAATCATTACCTGCACCTCGTAGTGATAGTCCTTGGGGAACATCGGGCGCAGGATGCGGTCCACGATGCGGCACACCAGAATCTCGTAGTCCGAGAGGCGGCCTTCGCGGCGCTGGAACGAGCCGGGAATGTTGCCGGCGCCGCCGAACTTCTCTTGGTAATCAACCGACAGGGGCAGAAAATCCACGTCGCCGCGGGCGCTGGGCTGCGACACGACGGTAGCCAGCAGCATGGCGTCGCCGAGGCGTACCACTACGGCACCGTCGGCGAATTTGGCCAGCTTGCCGGTTTCGATGGAAATCTGCCGACCATCGGGCAGGGTAATGCTTTTGGTAATAGCGGTGTAATTGGGCATCTTCTCAGTTTGCTTGAAAAAGCGACAGCGGGCGAGCAGCCTGGAAAAACAAAGTCCGGCATCGGACCTGGTTTTGCTCTGGGGTAAGCGCGAATCGTAGGGGCAACAACCCGCTGGCACCGATTCGTTACCAGCTAGGCCAAAAAAAGAGCAGGGAACCTTCGTAAAAAGGCTCCCTGCTCCAGGCGGGCGAGGTTACTTGCGGATACCCAGCTCTTTAATGATTGCGCGGTAGCGGTTGATTTCGCGGTGCTGCAGGTAATCCAGCAGGCGGCGACGCTTACCAACGAGCTTCAGCAGACCCAGGCGGGTCGAGAAGTCCTTCTTGTTCACCTTCAGGTGCTCGGTCAGGTGAATGATACGGTGGGTAAACAGGGCAATTTGCGATTCAGCCGAACCCGTGTCGGTTGCAGTCTTGGTCAGGCTGTTCTTCGCGAAGATTTCCTGCTTAATTTCGGTAGTGAGTTTCATCGGCAGATAGGTTTTCCCCGTCTTGGATTAAATATGAAAAGAAATGTCACCCCGCACCTCGGGGTGGCCGCAAAGGTAGGGATTTAATGGTTAATGTGCTAATGTGTTAGAATGTGCTCATATGCTAATACGTTGAAATGACCCATGGGCTGGTCATCCGTCCTGGCGCGTCGCTGATGCTTACTCTGCGCGGCAACCAAAGCCCTTTGGCCGAAAAGCCCTCAACCGTAACCACGATTGAGGGCTTTTCAGGAAAGGATGCTCATCCCACGTTGCAGGACGAATTGCTCCGTCTCAGCTTCATCCGCGGAATGCTTGCATCACGCGTTTAGCACATTCAACCCCATGAGCACTTGAGCACATTACATCAAACCGCCTTCTTGTAGCCGCGGAAAGGCAGCTTGATTTTGCGGAAGAGGCGGCCAAAGATGTCGGTTTCGAGCAGGCCGGAGTCGCGGCGGGCCTGGTTGAGGAAGAACAGCCCCACGGGCAGCAGCAGGGCCGTGGCCATCCACATGCCCGCCCCCACGGGCATCACGCCTTCCCGGCCGTACTTCTCGCCGATGATGGACAGCACGTAGTAGACGATAAAAAAGACGATGGAAATCAGCACCGGCACGCCCAGGCCGCCCTTTTTGATGATGGCGCCCAGCGGGGCTCCGATCAGGAACATGAGCAGCACGGCAATGGACTGGGTGTACTTGCGGTAGATTTCGATGCGGAAGTTACCGGCTTCCTTGGCCAGATTGCTCATGTGCTCGGAGGTGCTGCCCACGTAGGTCCGCAGGTTGCGCACCCGGTTTTCGGCCTGGTCGACCAGGGCCGTGTTCAGCACCGGCAGCTTGGCGGGCGGCACCTGCCAGCCTTCCACGCGCCGGTTGAGGGCCCGCCCGGTGGTATCGAGGCGGATGTAGGTGTAGTAGGGGTTCAGCTGGCGCGGAAACGTGCGGCGCTCCACCACCAGCTTGTCGTGCAGCGAGTCGGTGAACTGCTCCAGCTCCGGGATGTTCTTCATCATCTTGTTATCGACGAAGAGTTCCTTTTTGGTGCGTCCCAGGTCGAAGGAGGCCAGCGAGAAGGTAATGAGGTTGCGGTCGAAGCCCTGGCGGATAAAGCTGGCCCCGGCCCGGTCGCGGGAGTCGGGCTGCTCCACGTAGGTGCGGCCGTGGTAGAGCTCCAGCCCCAGGTAGCTGCCCCCGAAACGGGTAAACATGCGGCCCGAGTCGGCCAGAATCACGGTGGAGTTGCCGCGGCCGTTGGTGTGGTCGTAGATCATGACGCCCTTGAGCAGGTCGCCATTTTCGCCTTCCTTCTTGTTGACCTTGATGGTGTAGCCGGGCAGGCCGTTGTAGAACACGCCTTCCCGGATGTCGAGGGCCAGCTTCTGCTGGCGCACGTCCCAGAGCAGGCTGAAGGTTTCCAGGTTGGCGCTGGGCACGATGCGGTTGTTGAACCAGAAAGCCAGCCCGGCCAGCAGCACGCTCACAATCAGCACCGGGCGCAGAATGCGGATCAGCGAAATGCCGGAGCTTTTAATGGCCGTCAGCTCGTGGTGCTCGCCCAGGTTGCCGTAGGTCATCAGCGAGGAGAGCAGCACGGCCAGCGGCAACGCCGTGGGAATGGTGATGACGCTGAAAAAGAAAATCAGCTTGGTAATCACCTGCCAGCCCAGATCCTTGCCGATCAGGTCATCCATGTACTTGAGCAGGGTGACCATGAGCAGGATGAACTGCACCACGGCGAAGGTGAGCAGGAATGGCCCGGCAAAGGCCCGCAAAATCAGCTTATCGAGTTTTTTCATGGCAGGCTCTCCCCTGCCCGGCTACCGGGTGTGGCCGCCGCGGGGAGCAAAAGACAAACGAAGATACGGCTCGTTTTGCTCTTGCTCCCCCAAGTTTATTTTTTGGCAACTCAGCCGCCCACCAGCTCGCGCAGCTTCAGAATGAGGCTTTCCCACATTTCCTGCAGCTCGATGTCGTCGGTTTCCTCCGAGTAGTCAATCACGCGCAGGTACACTTCTTGGGTAAGCTGCGACTCCTCCAGGCTAAAATCGAGGTAGTTGGCGTCGGGCGTGTGGCGCTTGTTCTGATCCAGGAAAACGTAGCGCACCGAGCGGTTGGTGCGGTGCGAGTTCATTTCCGCGTAGTGCGACTGGTTGTCCCAGATAAAATTGTAGCGGTGGTCTTCATCGATCCGCACGTCCTGGCAAAACCACTGGGAAAGGCCGGAGGCCGAAGCCAGATACGGGTAAAGGATTTTGGGGGAAGCATTTACGGGAAGTTCGACCGTAAACCGATGCTTGGAACGAGTAGCAGAAAGAGGCATAAGCGGAACAAAACAAGGAAAATAGGGAGAGCCCCCAGCCAGGCAGGCCATGGGTTCAGCCAATATACACGGCTTTTTTTTTACACAAGGCTTGCGACAGTCGAAATCTTGTCATTACCTTTGCACCACCAAAACAGGGCGGGGTAGCTCAGTTGGTTAGAGCACAGGATTCATAACCCTGAGGTCACGAGTTCAACTCTCGTCCCCGCTACACGATAAAAGGCCTTCCTAATCCAGGAAGGCCTTTTTGTTTTTCTGGTCAGTATGCTTCTTCTCCTGGCTGATCCGGCTCCTACGGATGAGACAGGATTTGCGCCGGCGCAAGTAGCACCGCTTTTCCAGCGTGGCCACTTATCGTACGAAGGAAATAATCGACCTGATCCGGCAGGCCGGCGGCAGCAAGGCCGGCCACACGGCTGCAGTTGTCGCCGGCGCGGCCAATTCCTGACTACTGCTACGCGCGGCAGGATACCTTATGAGCAATGCCTCGACCCTGCTCTTAGGGCACCAAAGCTACCAGAGAAGTCATCAGTTGCCCAGCCAGGCCAAGAGGCCACTGCTACCGCCGCCGGAACCGGATAACCCAGACCCACTCGTTTCGCGCCCAGGCCGTCGGATAAATGGCCGTAATCAAGGCGCGAAAGGCTGCTACGGCCGACCCCGCGGGCAGACTGTCCGGATGGCGCGGAGGGGCGCCGCAGCCCGTAGCGGGCCCGGTTCCCGGGGTGGATTCCCTGAGGCAGAGGTCTACTCCTTCAGCCCATGCTTCGGCTTCGGTAATGGCCTGCACCGGCTCGGCCCGCACTTCCGTTATTTCCAGAACAAGGTCGGGCTCTTCGGTTACGCGCAGCAAACTACCCGGCGGGCCAAAAGGACAGGGAATACGCGCGGGATGCGGGGCCGCGCCAGGCTCACCCACTTCAAAGAGGGCGCTTCCCTTATCCATGCCAAGAAACCGGTAATGGGCCGGCTGCTCTTGGATACCGAACCCGGCAGCAATGCGGCGCCGGGTAACGGTTTTCCGGTTGGCCCGCAGCGCCTCGCGCATAGGCCCGTTGAAGGAAAGTAGGCCGGGAACCAAGCCAGGCATAGTCTTCTAGAATAAGAGCGGTGATTAGGTCGTCAAGATAGCGCAGCCAAGCGAAAACGTCGGCGGCGAAGCGGGATGGTGCCCGGCGCGGCTTGCGGATAACAGCCTTGCCCGAGCTAGGCGCGTGAGCTGGCTTACCGCTTCTGAGGCAATGACGCGCAAAGCAAAAGCCCGCTGGCAGGGCGGGCTTTTGAAGGCGGTGAGCAGCTGTTAGCTAAACAGGGCAATGAACCCCCGGTTCGGGTTACCAGGCCCTTTATAGCGTTTGTAGTTTGGCCGGTGGATAGTGCGCCCGGATTTTGCCTTATCCCGGGGTGTTCTTTTCAGCAACGACACGGAGGGCTTAGCTGAACCACTGCCGACGGTGGCTGTACCAGCGGCCGAAGATGATGCAACAGCACCCAGCAGCAGACCAAAAACAAGAAGTAGCGTTTTGTACATAGTAAGTTTGTTTAGAGCTCGGAGTATGTACAAAGATAAATTCAAACAAACACCATATCAAGCACTTATCTTATTTTATAGTATAAGTCAAAGCTCGTAAAAATTAAATCCACTTTCGCTTTTATATAACTATTCAACTACTCTCTTGATCAGCACGCCTACGTTTATATTCTAAAATAATTTAATCCCACTGAATACAATTATCGCAACAGTAATCAGATCATTTACAATTTTATTTTTCACTTTTCCAGTACTCGCCTACCCTTCGTCGCCGGTGGTTGCCTAGCCAGATTTGTTTTGTCCCTGCTCCTACTTGCTATACTTTACAGCCATTGTTCTAGCCCAGATTTCGCCTAGCCACGGCTTTAAAAGCAAAAGCCCTCGACCAGCAACTGGTCGAGGGCTTTTGGTAAGCGGTCGGGCTGGCAAGCCAGCCAAGGCTACTTACTTAATCTTGTCCACAATGCCTTTGAAGGCAGCGGGGTGGTTGAGGGCGAGGTCGGCCAGAACCTTGCGGTTCAGCTCGATGCCAGCCTTCTTCAGGCCACCCATCAACTGCGAATACGACAGACCATGCTCGCGGGCACCAGCGTTGATACGCTGAATCCAGAGGGCGCGGAACTCCCGCTTCTTGGTTTTCCGGTCGCGGTACGCGTAGAGAAGACCTTTCTCAACGGCGTTCTTGGCTACGGTCCATACGTTCTTGCGACGGCCGAAATAGCCTTTCGCCAGACGCATTACTTTCTTACGACGGTGGCGCGAGGCCACGTGGTTTACACTTCTTGGCATAACCTACTCTTTTTTGGCGGCCGGTGACTATACAAGTGAAGTCTTCGAGACCGGACGCCGGGTTGAAAATTGGGTGATTGTTGATAGTTGGTTGTTGATTGTTAAACGAATAACAGTCAACAATCAGCTTTCAGCAAATCAGATAACCAGCATGTCCTTCACGCGGTTCATGTCCGCGGAGCTAACCAAGGTTACGTGCGTCAGGTTACGCTTCTGCTTGGTCGACTTCTTGGTCAGGATGTGGCTTTTGAAGGCGTGCTTCCGCTTCACCTTGCCCGAGCCGGTGAGCGTGAAACGCTTCTTAGCACCGGATTTCGTCTTTACTTTCGGCATTGTGGTATGAATTGAGAAAAAAGAAAAAGCGGATTGAGAGGCAGTTGCCTACTCCTGGGCTTCCTTGGGCTGCGCTTCTTTCGGGGCCGGAGCTCCGTCTTTCGCGGCCGGGGCAGCGGGCTTCGGCTTGGCCACCGACGGCGCTACTTTGGGAGCCAGGTACAGGAACATGCGCTTGCCTTCGAGCTTGGGCAGCTGCTCGACTTTGGCCAAGTCTTCCAGAGCCTGGGCAAACTTGAGCAGCAGGATTTCGCCCCGCTCCTTGAACACGATGGAACGACCCACGAAGTGAACGTACGCCTTGATTTTGGCGCCTTCCTTCAGGAATTCCTGGGCGTGCTTGAGCTTGAAAGCGAAGTCGTGGTCGTCGGTGTTGGGTCCGAAACGAATTTCCTTCAGGACTACTTTCGTAGCCTTGGCCTTCATTTCGCGGGTGCGTTTCTTCTGCTCGTATTTAAACTTCGAGTAGTCGATAACGCGACACACCGGAGGAGTAGCCGTGGGCGAAATCTCGACCAGGTCGAGGTTCTGCTCCTGGGCCATCCGACGGGCCTGCTCGATAGAATAAATGCCTTGCTCGACGTTTTCGCCGACCAGGCGTACTTCCCGGGCCGTAATCTTCTGGTTGATTTTGAACGGCTCCTCGACCTGAGCGCGGGGAATGTAGCGGCGGTTTGGGGTTGCTATGAGTTGGTCCTCCTTCTGAAAGGTGAGCTGATTGTCTTGATGAGCTGGTTGAATCTGACACGACCTAGGCCGCGAGGGTTCAATCAGCGGGCAAATATCCGCCTTTTTTTCCAAACCCTCAATATTTTAATGGGCTAATGCTAGGTTAATGTGCTGATGTGCTAATGGGAAGAATGTGAAGAATGCCCTGGGGAAAGGCTACGGAATGTCCTTACCAGAAGACAACACTTTGATTTTTAACAGAATACTATTACAGAAAACCCCGCTACCTTTCGGTAGCAGGGCTTCTTATAATAGCAGAGACGTATTCTTAGGTATAGGGAGTCATTTCTCCCTTTTCCCACACTAGCACATCAGCCCATCAACTCAGACCGCCGTCATTTCGGCGACCTGCTCCTGGAAGCTGCGGATGAAGGAATCCAGCGGGACGCTGCCGATGTCGCCTTCGCCGTGCTTGCGCACCGAGACGATACCGTTTTCCTGCTCCTTCTCCCCTACAATCAGCATGTACGGAACTTTGGACAACTCAGCATCCCGGATTTTGCGGCCGATTTTCTCGTCGCGGCTGTCGAGGGAGCCGCGCAATTCGGCCTGCACCAGCTTGTCATATACCTGCTGGGCGTACTCCTGGTACTTCTCCGAAATGGGCAGCACGGCAAACTGCTCGGGCGAGAGCCACAGCGGGAAGTTGCCGGCGCAGTGCTCGATGAGCACGGCCACGAAACGCTCCAGCGAGCCAAACGGGGCGCGGTGCAGCATCACGGGGCGCTGCCGCGAGTTGTCGGGGGCCACGTACTCCAGCTCGAACCGCTCGGGCAGGTTGTAGTCCACCTGAATGGTGCCCAGCTGCCACTTGCGGCCCAGCGCGTCGCGCACCATGAAGTCGAGCTTGGGGCCGTAGAAGGCGGCTTCGCCCAGCTCTGTTACCGTAGGCAAACCCTTCTCGGCGGCAGCTTCCTGGATGGCGCTTTCGGCCAGGGCCCAGTTCTCATCGGAGCCGATGTATTTAGCCTTGTTTTCGGGGTCACGCAGGGAAATCTGGGCCGTATAGTCTTCGAAGCCCAGCGAACGGAACACGTAGAGTACCAGGTCAATAACCTTGATAAACTCTTCCTTTACTTGATCCGGGCGGCAGAAGATGTGGGCGTCGTCCTGGGTGAAGCCGCGCACCCGCGTCAGGCCGTGCAGCTCGCCACTTTGCTCGTAGCGGTACACCGTGCCGAACTCGGCCAGGCGAATTGGCAGGTCGCGGTACGAGCGGGGCTTGGTCTTGTAGATTTCGCAGTGGTGGGGGCAGTTCATCGGCTTGAGGAAGAACTCCTCGCCGGGGTTGGGCGTCTTGATGGGCTGGAACGAGTCGGCGCCGTACTTCTCGTAGTGGCCGCTGGTCACGTACAGCTCCTTGGAGCCGATGTGGGGCGTCACCACGGGCAGGTAGCCCGACTTGATCTGGGCCTTGCGCATGAACTGCTCGAGCCGCTCGCGAAGGGCGGTGCCCTTGGGCAGCCACAGCGGCAGGCCTGCCCCGACTTTCTCGGAGAAGGCAAACAGCTCCAGCTCCTTGCCCAGCTTGCGGTGGTCGCGGCGCTTGGCTTCCTCCAGCTTTTCGAGGTACTCGGTCAGCTCCTTGGCTTTGGGGAAGGTGATGCCGTAGATGCGGGTGAGCTGCTTGTTCTTCTCGTCGCCGCGCCAGTAGGCGCCGGCCACGTTGAGCAGCTTCACGGCCTTGATGGGCGAGGTGTCGGGAATGTGGGGGCCGCGGCAGAGGTCGGTGAAGTCGCCCTGCTGGTAGAAGGTGATGCTGCCATCGTCGAGGCGCTCCAAGAGGTCGAGCTTGTAGGGGTCGGCCTTTTCGGTGAAGTACGCAATGGCGTCGGCCTTGCTTACCTCGCGGCGCTCGTAGCGGCTCTTGTTTTTGGCCAGCTCCAGCATCTTCTTCTCGATTTCGGGGAAGTTATCCGTCGAAATCGTGCGGCCTTCGCCCAGGTCGATGTCGTAGTAAAAGCCGTTTTCGATGCTGGGGCCGATGCCGAGTTTCACGCCGGGATACAGCGCCTCGAGGGCTTCGGCCATCAGGTGGGCCGAGGAGTGCCAGAACGTGGCCTTGCCGGCGGTGTCGTTCCAGGTCAGGATTTCGAGGTTGGCACTGGCGTCGATGGGGCGGTTCAGGTCGCGAACCTCCCCGTTGACGCGGACGGCCAAGGCATTGCGGGCCAGGCCCTCGCTGATGCTGGCGGCCACGTCGTAGCCCGTGGCGCCGGCTTCGAACTGGCGGACCGAGCCGTCGGGAAGCGTGATGTCAATCATGAGTGGGAAATAAAGTAGCTATACAAACAGCGTTAGCCCGCAAGTTAGCAGCTTGGGGCGGTTTTTAGCGGGCAAGAATAGAATTGACCCGATATGAGCCCTGATTTTTGCCGGTCTACCGGTAAACAACCGGCAGTTCCTGCGGCCTAACCGAGACGCAACTGGCGCTGCTGCTCCCGGCCTTAGTCAATAGCCGAGGGCTTGAAACGCTGCACCAGGGGCGCGATTGGCTCCACGGCCCGCCGCCGGAACAGCGTGTCGTTGCGCAGCTGCCGGGCCTTTTCCCCAGCTTTCCAGACTTTGAACGTCCAGTGGCGGTTGCCGGGGTTTTCGGCCACCAGCAGCCGGTACTGCGCCAGGGCGTCGGCGTTACGCCCCAGGCTTTCGTAGCTCTCGGCCAGCATCTGCCGGGCTTCGGGCAGGCGCGGCGCCCGGCGCACGGCCCGTTGCAGGTGCGGAATGGCCACCGCGTACTGGCGCTGCCTGAAGGCGGCCAGGGCCAGGCGGTAATCGGCGCGGTAGAGGGTGGTATCGAGCAAAATAGCCTTGCCGTAGCAGCGCAGGGCACTGTCGGGCTGGTTCTGAAGCTCGAACTGCCGGCCGTGGTCGTACCAGAGCAGGCCGTAGGCAGGGGCCAGCTTCAGGCCCCGCCGGGTGTAGACCACCGCCTCGGCGGGCAGGCGGTAGGCATTGGAGAGAAAAGCCAGCTGGTGCAGGGTTTCGGGCTGGCGCGGGTCGCGGGCAATGCTGGCGCGCAGGTATTGCAGGGCCTGAGCGGTGTCGGTCAGGGCCTGGTAGGCCACGCCCTTGTAAAACAGCGCGGCCGCATGGTCGGGCTCCTGCTGCAGGGTCCGGTCGAGCTGGTCGATGGCGTCCTGGTAGTGGCGGGCGGCCAGGTGGGTTTCGCCCACCAGCAGGTTGAGCTCGGGGGAGGAAAAGCCGCGCCGCGAAGCTTCCTGCGCTGCTTCCAGGGTGGCCTGGAGGCGGTTTTGGGCCCGCAGGGCCCGGGCTTTGGTAAAGTAAAACTCCCCCGGGGCGTCGTCGAGGTCCAGGGCTTGGTTGATGTCCTGCAGCGCGGCCGGCACCTGGCCCGCGTCGAGGCGGAAGGCGGCCCGGCGGGCATAAAGCGAGGCATTGCGGGGCTGGCGGGCAATGGCCCCTTCCAGCTCCTGGGCCTGAATGTGGGGGCCGCTCTGCACCGAGGTCAGGTTGACCATCGTTTCGGCCCGGCTGGCCGGGGCATTCTCGCAGGCGCTCAGCAGCGGCGCCCCCAGCGCTAAACCCAGAAAAAAACGAAGAAGGCGCACGGCAGGCAGAGGAAAAAAAGGCAACGACAGCAAAGATACTCGGCCGAGGCACAATGCCGCCGCTACAGCGTCTTTTTGACTTTGTGGTGCAGCTGCTTGAGCATTTTCTTGTTGAGCTGAATCAGCATCACGCGGCAGCGGCGGCTCATTTCCAGCTCCTCACTGGTCACGGGCGTGAGCTGGGCGGCCTCCTGCAGCACGTTGCTGGCGCGGGTGCGCTGCCCCTGGTTGAGGTGTACCCGCGCCAGGTCGTAGCAGAACTGAATCTTTTTGGGCTCCAGCTCGTGGGCTTTCACCAGGGCTTCGATGGCGCGGGGCGTGCTGGCGCTGCCGGGCATGCCGCCCAGAAAAAACTGGCTGTAGAACTTTTCCAGGGGGTTGTAGTGGTCGACGCGGTAGTGCCAGCGGCCCAGCAGCTGCCAGGCATCGGCCCAGCCGGGCGCTTTGTCGACGGCCTTGAACACGTGGGGCTTCATTTCCTTGTAGGCCACCAGCCGGCCGCGCGAGCTGAGCAGCGTGGCCTGATTTACCAGGGCCAGAGCCTCGGCGTAGTTCGACTCGGCGCCTTCCGGCTTCACGACCAGGGCGCGGGTGGAATACAGGCGGGCGGCGGCGAAGTAGGCCGCTTTCCGGGTTTCGTCGGTGTAGCGGGTGCCGATGTGCACGCTCAGCACCGAGGCCTGCCACAGAGCTTCGTAGTGGCCGGGCGCCTGCCGGAGCACCTGCTCGTACTTGGCCAGGGCCTCCGATTCCTTGTACTGCTGCTGCAGGCTCCGGGCCTCGGCCAGCAGCTTGCTGATGTCGGGCGCGGGGGCCTGACTGAACGCCCGGGCGCTACCGCTCAGCTCCGCTCCCGCTACGACCAGCAACAGCAACAGCCACTTTTTAGCAAAACGAACCAGGTAAGCAGGCATGAATAACAAAGAAACGAACCACGGCCGCCCGGACTTGGGCCACCAAATCTGGCCTTGTTTCGCAAGAACACAAAAAAGTACCCCAGCTTCTCAACCGGGGTACGTTTTAATTTAAAACAAGCCGAGCTGGGCCTTGGGTCGGCGCAGGATGGCCTGGGCCCGCTCAATGTCTTCATTCGTGACATCCACCGGGCCGGTCAGCTCGGGCAGGGGGCCGGTGGCTTCGGGGCCAGGCGCGGCCGGGCGCGGAATGGTGGCCGGACCTTTCTTCTTGGCCACCTGCCGGCGCTCCGGCTCGGGGCCTTCATCGGTGAGCAAGGCCACCGAGTGAATCTTGAAGTAGTTGAGCTTGTTGCCCATAGCCTTCCACCCTTTCACGTCGATGAACTCGTGCAGCCCGATTTTCTCGGTTTCCTTGTCGGCCTTTTTGTCGCGCTGCAGCTTCACTTCCACCTGCGGCTCCTGGAAGCAGGTGGCGCAGAGCAGCTTCGAGCCTTTGGTTTCGGAAATGAAGGTAAAGCGCTTCTCCAGGGTGCTGGTTTCAATCTTGAAGCGCTTGACGTAGTGGATTTTGGTTTCGCCCTCGGCGTACACGGCGCTGAGCACGGTGTCGGGCTCCAGCTTGCGCAGCAGCACGATGTTGGGCACGTCGAAGTGGTAGGCCGGGTCGGGCGACTTCAGCTCGTAGCTGCCGTCCTTGTAGACCACCAGCACCGTGTTGTCGGTGTCGAAGGTGCCCAGGTAGCGGCCGTGGCCGGCGGTGTTGAGGCGGCCCACCACGGAGTCAAAGAACACCTCCCGGCCGCCCAGCGTCGAGTCGCCGAGGCTTTTCTGGGTGATTTTCTTGATGGGCTGCTTGGTCACGATGTTGCCCATCGAGCCCTTGCCCTTGATGGCCAGCTCGGCAAAGTCGAAGTCGAACTGCTTGACGCGGGCCGGGGCCTTGTCGGAGAGCTGCACGCTCACGATTTCCGACTCCGAGTTAGGGTTCGCCGTCAGATACAGCGTTTTGGTACCCTTGGTGCCCTTGGTCAGGTCGTAGACTTTGTCGCGGGTGATGCCCGTGACCAGGAAGCGCTTGGCGAAGCTGATGCCCGAGGCGCCATCCAGGTAAATCATGTTGTAGACCAGCCGGTCGTCGTTCTTGTTGTAGACGCCCACGTGCAGGATATCCTTGCCCACGAAGGTCTTCTCGGCGATTTTAGTCACCACAAACGTGCCGTCGCGGCGGATGGCAATGATGTCGTCCAGGTCCGAGCAGTCGCAGACCGTGACGGCGCTTTCGTCCTTTTTCAGGCCGTAGCCCACGAAGCCGTCGGCGTAGTTCACGTAGAGCTTCTGGTTGGCCACGGCCACTTTCTGGGCCGTTACCACGTCGAAGGTGCGCAGCTGGGTTTTGCGCTCCCGGCCCGCGCCGTACTTCTTGAGCAGGTTCTCGAAGTAGGCAATGGCGTAGCGGGTGAGGTGGGCCAGGTTGTCGGCCACCTCGGCCAGCTCGGTTTCCAGCTTCTGAATGTACTCGTCGGCCTTGAAGCCGTCGAACTTGGAGATGCGCTTGATGCGGATTTCGGTCAGGCGCGTGAGGTCGTCCTCGGTGATGGGGCGGCGCAGCACGATGCGCTGGTCGTCGGCCTTGGCCTTGGAGCCCTCCACGCGCACAAACTTGCTCAGGCCCTTCTCAATGGTATCGAGAATGTCCTGCCAGGTTTCGCACTCCTCGATTTTGCGGTAGATGCGGTTTTCGATGAAAATCTTCTCCAGCGAGGCCGAGTGCCACTTTTCCTGAAGCTCATCCTGGCGGATTTCCAGCTCCCGCTCCAGCAGGCGCACCGTTTTCTGGGTGCTCAGCTTCAGCATGTCCTCCACCCCCACGAAGCGCGGCTTCTCCTCGATAATCACGCAGGTGTTGGGCGAGATGGAGATTTCGCAGTCGGTGAAGGCGTACAAGGCGTCCATCGTGAGGTCGGGACTCACGCCCGTGGGCAGGTGGACCTGGATTTCCACCTCGGCGGCCGTGTTGTCGACCACCTTTTTGATCTTGATCTTGTTGGCTTCCGAGGCCTTCACGATGCTTTCCATCAGCGCCGTAGTGGTGGTGCCGTACGGAATGTCGCGGATGACGAGCATGGTCTTGTCGACCTTCTCGATGGTGGCCCGCAGGCGGATTTTGGCCCCGCGCAGGCCCCCGTTGTAGTTGGTCACGTCGCAGAGGCCGCCGGTCGGGAAGTCCGGAAACAGCTGGATTTCCCGGCCCCGGAGCACGTCGATAGAGGCCTTGCACAGCTCGCGGAAGTTGTGGGGCATGATCTTGGTGCTCAAACCCACGGCAATGCCTTCCACGCCCTGGGCCAGCAGCAAGGGGAACTTCACCGGCAGCGTGGTCGGCTCGCGCTTGCGGCCGTCGTAGCTCATCTGCCACTCGGTGATGTCGGGGTTGAACACCACGTCGAGGGCAAACTTCGAGAGGCGGGCCTCGATGTAACGCGGGGCGGCCGCGCCGTCGCCGGTGCGGATGTCGCCCCAGTTGCCCTGGGTTTCGATCAGCAGGTCCTTCTGGCCCAGGTTCACCATGGCGTCGCCGATGCTGGCGTCGCCGTGGGGGTGGTACTGCATGGTCTGGCCGATGACGTTGGCGACTTTGTTGAAGCGGCCGTCGTCCATTTCCTTCATGGCGTGCAGAATGCGGCGCTGCACGGGCTTGAGGCCGTCCTCAATGGCGGGCACGGCCCGCTCCAGAATCACGTAGGAGGCGTAGTCCAGAAACCAGTTCTGGTACATGCCGGCCACGGTGGCCACGTCGTGAATGGTTTCGCCGGGGGCAAACTTGGGCTCCTCCTCGGTTTCTTCCTCCGTCACGGGCTCGGCCTCGGTGTGAGTTTGCACGTCGGCGGACGACTCGGCCAGCAGCAGCTCGCCGGCTTCACTGACGACAAACTCGGGAGTTTCCGCGCCGGCGGCAGCGTCGGCGGCGGCATCCGGGGGCGTGGCGGACCCGAACTCAAAGGAGTCGCCGGCGCCAAACAGGTTGGGCTGCTGCTCTTCGGAATGGGGGTCGTGGGGGTTCTTCTCTTCTGACACGGTGGGGTGTGGCGCCTGCCACGGTTTATGTTCTTGTACCTCTCTTCCGGCGGTGGGGCCGGAAGGCTTTTTACTCTAAACGGCCTGATTCCCAGCGGAAGCCGGCCAAACGACGAACTCCGCTGAGCCAGCCAGGGGAAAAGCTACGAAGAAAATCGGAGCCGGCCGGGCCGCCAGGGGGGGCAGCCCGGAATATCAAAAGTACCGTTAGCTGCGCAGAACGCAATATTTCTAATGCGGCAGCCGGCCATAAAGTTCCTAAAAATATTAGCCAAAGACAAATTCACCACGTAGTTTTAGCTCGGCAATACTCCTCTTGCGCTTATCTAACCACGAAATACAT
This sequence comes from Hymenobacter aquaticus, assembly GCF_004765605.1. Classification (NCBI taxonomy): domain Bacteria; kingdom Pseudomonadati; phylum Bacteroidota; class Cytophagia; order Cytophagales; family Hymenobacteraceae; genus Hymenobacter; species Hymenobacter aquaticus. The sequence goes on from NZ_SRLC01000001.1 coordinate 1,055,133, forward strand.
ACCAAAATAATTAGTACTCTAAAAGCAGGATACTCCCTTTCATCCGCCTACCGGCACAACTGGCGCCGGGCAAAGTACCATCTGTTACCAGCGGCAGGCCTGCACTCCGCCGATCTGAGGCTATAGCTCATCTTACGGCTGCGGACTTATGCTTTTCTTTCCGGCTTTCACTCGAACCCGGTGGAATTGAAAATGAATCTTCTTCCGCTCGGTCAGCCGGTACCCAAGGCCTTCAGTTGGCCCGGATGGAATTGCCCCCCGTGGGCGAAGCCGACGCGGTAGGGCTTTCAAACAGGAAATCGGACCAGCTAGAATCGAAACTTGCTCATTTCATTGGTGACGGTATCAGCCAGCACGCAGGAAATCGGACCAGCTAGAATCGAAACAGGTAGTCCATCGTGCCATTCGGGTAAAACCAGTTACCTCAACCGGACCAAGCCGGAATAGCGGCGAAGAGTATATCTGGCAGCAACTTTGTTACCGGTTTTAAAAAAACAAAAACTTGTAACGGCATTCCTGTTACGGGTTTTCGTATTTTTTAAAACCGGTAACCAACCTTCTCTATTATGACAACTGCTCCGGGAGAGCTTCTTCCCCTTATTCGCTCCTACCTGGGAGTGTCCCAATTGACCCTGAGCAAGTATCTGGGAATTGGGCGCGAGCAGCTTGCCTACGCCGAGTTGGGCACCCGCCCCCTACCACGCGTCGCCTTGCTCCCTCTGAGTCGGTTGGTGCAGGCCCTGCCAGCGGAGGCGCTGAGTCCGTTAGCTGCCGGAGAGGCGGCGGCTAACGGCGGCCCGCTGCCGGAGCTGCCCGCGCCCGCAGCCCTGGTGCAACGACAACAGGAGTGCCTGCGGGAAGCCGGGCAGCTGCGCACCGAGCTGGCCCGCTTACAGATTCGGGCGAATCAGAGTGCCGCCCGCCTGGTCTTAGCCACGGCCTTACGGGCCGCCCCACCACCCCCGCCGGCCGGATCACTGCAGGAGCCGGAAGCGGTGTGGCTAGGCCGGCTGACGCGGCAGGCTGTCGCCCAGCTCGCCGCGGGTGGTGCCACGGCTCAGGCCTTGCTCGGGCTGCGCATCCGCGCCCTGGAGTACGAAGCTGACGAGGCCCACAAACTGGCGGTAATTTATTTGCAATAAACGCAATAAGATGCGTGCAGATCAGTTTAAACCGTGCAGCCCGCGGGTGCGGGCTGGCATAATACTCACCCTTCTTATTTTTCATTACCGTATGAATTATTCCCTAAATCAGTTGGGTTCCGCCGCCGAGTGCGACGAGGTGCTGGCCGCCGCCCAGAAGGAGCGGGCCATCCTGACCAACCGCCGGCAAAACCGGGAGTTTGAGAGTGGCAACCTGGCCACCACGGCGCCCCAGGTGCAGGCGGAGCTCACCACCATTACCGCGCAGCTTACGGGCCTGGCTACCATGCTGCCCACGCTACCCGAGGGCCCAGCCAAAGACAAGTGGCTGACCGAGAAAGAGCGCCTGGAGTATCAGCAAAAGGTACTGAACCGGCGCGTAGGCAGCAACGGCATCCTGGCCCTGCTCGGCCGGGAGCTGGACCTGGCCCGTCTCAACGCCGAACTGGCGGAAGTCGATGCCTTTATCGCCGCCGTGCAAGCGCGCAAAGCCGCCCTGTAGAGCACCTCACTACAAGTACACTTATTGCTATTTCGACGCCCCTCCCAGTTACCGGGAGGGGCGTTTTGCGTACCAGAAGCCGAGGGCTGAACTGATGCGAGCGGGGTAGCATCTCTGGCGAGGCCTCGGCTGCAGGGTATGGTAACGGCCGCCGGCCGCTCCGCAGAATGGTATTTGATCCTACCTACCTACCTACCTACCTACCTACCCTGGGCACCGTGCTAATACAACTTGCAAAACCAGCCCTGGTGCAAGTGGACAAGCTACGTGCCGCAACCATCAGTCAGAACGGTGTAAGACAGCAATAAAGCACGAAAAAAGATAAAAATATAGTTGTATAGCTCAAGCTAATCCTTCTTCTTGTGGCTACCTAATGGCTAATATTTTTAGCTGCTATTTACCGTCCTATCAGAAACCAGAAGAATGCGCTTACAGCTTTACCTCACGGGCAGCCAGGCTGTTCCGTTCGACCACCTTCCCCTGCTCAAAGGAGCATTCCATCGTTGGCTGGGTCATAATGACGAGCTGCACGACGGGCTTTCGCTGTACTCCCTCTCCTGGCTGCGGGGCGGCCAGGGCCGCCGCGGCGGCCTCTGGTTCCGCGACGGGGCGCACTGGAGTATCTCCGCCCACGACCCGCAGCTCATCCACACCCTCGTCGGCGGCGTTGTCCGGGAGCCGGAGCTGGGCCTGGGGCTGCGGGTGCGCGATGCCCAGCTGCTCACTCCTCCCCCTTTCCAGGACGGCGAGCAGGCGTTCCGGGTGCTGAGTCCGGTGTTTATCAAGTGGGAAGCGGAGCCCGGCAAACCTGCCGACCACCTCACCTACGAAAACCCACGCACCGACGAGCTACTCACCGCCACCCTGCGCCACAAGCTCCGGCAGGCTGGACTGCCAGACGCGGGTGCATCCGTCCGCTTCGACCGGGACTACGCCGGGGCCAAAACCAAGCTGTTCCGCTATAAAGCCGTGCAGTGCCGCGCCAGCCAGTGCCCCGTCATCGTGACGGGCACGGCCGAGCAGATTCGGTTTGCCTGGTGCGTGGGGGTCGGGAATAGCACGGGGCTGGGGTGTGGGGCTTTGGAGTAGGGTTTTACACGATTTATTGAGTTTGCACTATGCTTTACGTGGTAAAGTACACAGGCCCGTTCGGCTATCTAAAGCCATGGACGGCTGTTCGGGATGGTGAGACATACTCCCAGCAATTCCTTACCCCCTCCGTCATTGAAGGAATGCGGCAGAAGCTGGGCGTGACACAGATCCTCCGTCATAAACTCAGTTACACCGGGTTGAGTATGCAGCAAGAGCAGACGCAGCCCCGTGGTTGGATTCATGAGAAGAAAAAGCAGCAGATGACGCGACCCCACGCTATTCTGGTGCGGGGAGTTCTGCTAGAACCGGAGCTACATCTGGCTTTTGCCAGCGCAGAGGATGCTGACCTAGCTGCGACCCAGCACCTGTGCTTGTGTCGTAACGAAGACATTGTGCTGCCTGTTGAGCACCGAACGTTGGAAGAAGCCGACTTTGATGCCTTGATCGGCTTCGAACTGCGGCCCGCTGACGCCTCCGAAACTGGAGCATTTCTGGTAGGTTTCAACCGCTTCGCGGAAGGTGCCCCAATGCACGGCCGCTTGGAAATTACCGGAAACCCTATTCGCCAGGTGGCAGCGGTATTATGAACACGGACGATATCCTAGCCAAGAGCGCCAGTCATGGGGGTGAGCTAAGTCTGGAAGATCATACCCGGCATGTGATGGAGGCCGCCGTCGCCGTGGCGCGGGCTACCGGGCACGATGAACGATTGGCGATGCTTGGAGCCGCACTACACGATTTAGGCAAGGCGCACCCGGCCTTCCAGAGCAAGCTACGGGCCATGAAAACCGTCCAGGCCTCCAATACCATCCTACACCGACATGAATTATCGTCGCTGGGGTTTCTGCCGCTGGTCGACAGAAGCGACTGGCCAGCTATCATCGATATGGTGGTGGCTCACCATAAGCCCATGCATCAGCCCAACGATATGTTCGGCAAAGGCATTCTGGACTTGGAAGACCGGAGCCACACCTGGCAGCAAGACCATCTGGCTGGTTGGGACGCCTGGGCACCCGGTGCGCTGGCCGTGCTGGAAAAGCTCGGCGTTGCCACCCACCCCATCCCCCGGGCCGAAGCCGAAACCGCCATACAATTTGCCGTGCAGCACTGCGAAACTAAGCGTAAAGGCTGGTCGGCATGGCGGGGCGTGTTGCAAGCCGCCGACCACTTCGCTTCCGCGCTGCAACATGATGCGGTCGGGCAACTGCCGACGCTTTTTGACGCACCGGACTTATCATTCTTCAACCGGACAGCCCCGCTCTACCCTCTTTCGCTGGAAGGTGCCGACCAACCTCAGCAGCATACGCTGATAGTGGCCCCTACGGGCGCGGGTAAAACCGATTATCTGCTGCGCCGGTGCCGGGGACGGGTATTCTATACATTGCCCTTTCAGGCATCCATTAACTCCATGTTCCGGCGAATGCTGGCAGCTAATACAGGGGGGCATGTGCGGCTACAACACGCTATTTCGCAGCTGGTGGAAGAACGGGGCGCGGTAGAAAAGCAGCTGCAATCCTTGGTGGGGGCTTCGGTGAAGGTGCTGACTCCTCATCAACTGGCGGCCGTCGTGTTCGGGACGCCGGGCTATGAGGCCGTGATACTGGACGTGCGCGGGGCCGACATTATTCTGGACGAGGTGCATACCTACGCGGCCCAGGCCCAGTCGATGGTACTGGAAATTGTGGCGGCGCTGGCCCGGTTGGGTTGCCGTATCCACATTGGCACGGCCACCATGCCCTCGGTACTGTACCAGGAGCTGCTGCGCCGCCTGGGTGGCCCGGCGGCCGTGGCGGAAGTAGCCTTACCCGCCGAAACCCTCCGGCAGTTTGACCGCCACGCAGTGCACAAGATTGCCCGCGACCCCGAAAACCCAGCTGCCTGGCCCGAGGAAGCCGACGATATCCTAGCAGCGGCGCTGGCAGCCGGCGAAAAGGTGCTGGTCATCTGCAACACGGTGCAAGGGGCGCAGCAGCGCTACAAGCAGCTTCGCCGCCAGTTTCCCGAAATCAAGCGCCTGCTGCTGCATAGCCGCTTCAAGCGCGGCGACCGGGCCGAGCGGGAGCAGCGCCTCGAACAAGACTTCAACGACCCCGCCAAGCCCGGTCCTTGCCTCGTGGTTTCCACGCAGGTAGTGGAAGTGAGTCTGGACATCAGCTTTGACCGGATGCTCACCGAAGCCGCGCCGCTGGATGCGCTGGTGCAACGCTTCGGGCGCGTGAACCGCCGCCGCACCACTGAAACCATCGGTAAGCTCAAGCCGGTCCACGTACTGGAACCCGCGCCCAGCTGCCTGCCCTACGACCGGGCCATCGTGCAGGCCAGCTTCGCTCAGCTGCCCGAACACGGGCAGGGACTCCCCGAGCAGGAACTGCAGGCTCGCATTGATATAGTATACCCAGCCCTGGAAGTGTCCAACATCAGTACCCACGTCATCTGGGATGGCGACCGGTGTAGGCTGCGGGAGCTATGCAATAATGCCCGCTCAGTATTGGTGGATGTACTCGATATCGAATCTACGGCTTGCATTCTGGAGGCTGACCGTCAAGCTTACCTTGATGCCAAGTGGGAAGCACGCACGATGCTGGAAATTCCAGTCAGCTGGCGCAGCATGTACGCCCACAAAACCAAATACGAGCGGCTGGAGGTCGGCAATATGCCCTTTGTGGTGCCCGGCAACGAGGACTACGAGGAACTAGGCCTCCAGTTTGAAGACCATGATTCATTTTTATAAACTCTTCCGCCATGTATACCAGCTATATCGGCCGGCGGCTGCTCATGCTTTACCGGGAGAGAACCGGCGAGGACCTGACGGCCCGGCAGTTTTTTGAGCAGCAGCTTTACCCGCTTTTCTATGCCCATAAGCGCTACCTGCAATGGGTGCCTAATTCTCCCTTCGCTCAAAAAGTAGCACAGGGCAACTTAGTTGCAGGTAAAACAGAGTCGGATATTCAGTTGGCGACATTCCACCATAAGGTTGCCTCTGTCGTTCCAGATGCAAGCTTTGTTATTGGATTTCCGGCAGCTGGCGTAGAAGGCACCACCTCAGGCCAAGTATCGAACATCGGCCCGAAAATCGATAACGAAGACATTTACTGCTCCTGGATAGGCGGAGCATTAGGTGTTGGAGTAGGTAGCGGGTTTTCACTATTAATTAGTGAGGACGATGTTTTATGGACATTATTCCAAGGGTGGAAACACTACCGAACCTACCTGGAGCAACGGCCTGGTTTGAAGGGTAATCAAATTGATACTTGGAATGGCCATTGGTTGGCCCATTCATTCAACCGTCATTTCGAGCCAAACCATCCGCTAGATGAGTTTGAAATCAAGCTTGTGGAAACAGCTGGTGTCTTGTCCATCCCTACTCGTGAGTGGGTGCAAATTTTGTTTTCGCTGGCATATCACTACCCTGATCAGAATCTCATGGCCTATGCTTATTGTCTGGCAAAGGATAATAAAACTATTGGCTTTGTGCCTTTGCAGTTAGGCAGTATAAATCGGCTATGCGACCTGAATAGCAAACTGTTCCTGTTCCCGGAAGCGGTGCAAAGTGCAGGCACAGATGCGCTGTTGCGGCTTTACGCTACTCATTATGGCTTCGCCCGGGCCTGTCAACTGGGGGCAATTGGTCTGGCGGCCATCGAGCCGGCCAAGCTGCGCGACTACGTGGGCGGCCCCGACTACGCACCCAAACCCCTTTCCATTAAAACCGAAGAAGCTGCCATTCAATTTGCCTTTCAACAAATCTGGATACTTGCCATGCTCAACAATCAGGAACTCTATACCGCTGCCGACCGATTGGCGGAGGCTCTGCATCAGTTTACCCAACGTAACGACCACCGCGACAGTGGGCGCGGCAAGAAAAATCTGGACCGGCAAGCGGAGGGCGTATTTGTGCGTAACCGCGCTGCCTTTATTGACCGCCTGACCGACATTCTAGCCGAATCCGGCAGCCAGGCCGGGTCCTATCTCGACGTGTTTGATGAGGCCGTCCGTCAGGCCACCCTCATGCCCGTGGATAATTTCCCCTTGTTCATCATTCTGACGCGCTTCCGCTACGTCGCGCGCCAAAGCCAGGGCAGCCTTGCTATTCCAACCGAATCTTCTCCCGCTTAATTTCTTGCTTATATGAATCCCTACATCTACCTGCGAGGCCTACGCCACGCCGAACACACCGTCTTTGCCGTGCAGGATGGTCAGAAATATTATACCGACGCCCAGTTTGGGGTTCGGCAAGCCTATTCCAGCGGCCAGCAGGTAAAGCGCAGTATTATGGATGCGCTGACTACCGGCCTGAACGTGCCACCCGCGCCCATTACCTTCAACTGGCAAATCAAAAAGGGCAAGAATGCCGAAGTGCAGTTCGAGCAAAAGGAGCCCTGGTCGCCCTGCGACCCGACGCACGTAGACCAGTTGCTGGGCGGCTATATGCGGGCCGAAACCGGGGAGTTCACCATCAAGCGACGTAGCCCGCTCTCTATATCGGCTATGCGGCCATTGCACCCGCTGCTGGGCGGCCTGGAGCGGGAGCGGGAAAACCTGACTTTCGACCGGACCTCTCACCCTACTCACCACCCGGTGCGCGTGCGCGACGAGAAAGGCAATGAGCTGACGCAGGAAGACGTGGACACCCTGCTGCTGAATACCAAGCGCAACCTACCCAACCGCATCTGGATTCCCGACCACAGCCGCGCCTCTGGCCTATTCGTGTACGATGTGTGCGTGGATTTGCGCACCTTATTCTGCGTTTCCACCAATACGCTGGAACCGGAGTTGCACCCGTCGAAAGTGCAGGAGCTGAAAGATAAAGGCTGGACTGAAACGCGTAACGTGTTCGGCCCTTGCCTGCTAGCTCCCAAAGAGCACCGCGACAAATACATTCCGGCCCTAGCCCATGCCCTCATCAACTGGCGCATCACCAGCAACCAAGCCCGCACGTTCAGCCTGATGGAAACGCTGGCTCTGGCTATAAGCGACAACGCCAATCATCTGGCCGGAGCTATTCGGGGCCAATTGCGCGAAGACACCGAAAAGCCAACGGCGAAGCCACTGCTGGACGAAACGGCCGGAGCCTCCATTTATGTTGCCCTACCTGCGGGTGGCTACATTGCCGGAGCATATGGCGCCGCCGACGCCTTGGACCGAGCCGAGCAGCAGCTAATTGCGCGGCTACAAGCTTTTGACTATGAAAATCAATTAGCCGGCTGACAAGAAAGGAATGAGCCGTTTCAGCACTGAAACGGCTCATTCCTTTCTTGTAAATCTATAGCAGTGCCATGCACATCACGGGCAAGCATATCAACTACTACCACATCTGCCACCGTAAGCTATGGCTGTTTCATAACGGCATCAGCTTTCAGCACACGCACGCCAATGTGGCCGACGGCTCACTGCTGCACCTGACTGCCTACCCGCAGCGGGCGGCCCGCTACCGCGAAATCCAGATTGACGGTATCAAAATCGACTTATATGATCCGCACGAGCGGGTAATTCATGAAATCAAGCGCTCCGATAAATTGGAGCACGCCAGCATCGCGCAGCTGCAGTATTACCTCTTTGTGCTGGAGCGGCACGGCGTGGCAGGCCCCACCGGCATTCTGGAATACCCCAAGATCCGGCAGACGCAGACCGTAGTCCTCACCGACGCCGACCGGGCAGCCATTCCGCAGTGGGAAGCCGGCATTGAGCAAGTCGTGACGGCCCCCGAGTGTCCGCCGGTCATCAACAAGCCGCTGTGTCGGCAGTGCAGCTACTACGAGTTCTGCTACGTGGGCGAGTGAGCGGGCTTTGCTGAATGCCACCGCGAAGCGCACGTATCCCAACTACACCCGTAATTCTATGCGTAAGACCTACTATTTGTTCAACCCCGGCCGGCTTAGCCGCAAAGACAATACGCTGCAATACACGGCCTACGACGAGCAAGGGCTGCCGGGGCAGGTGAAGTATCTGCCGGTGGAGGACGTGGCCGACCTGTACGTGTTCGGGTCGCTGGACGCTAACTCCTCGCTCTATAACTTTCTGGGCAAGCAGGGCATTTCGGTACACTTCTTCGACTACTATGAGCACTATACCGGCTCTTTTATGGCGAAGGAATACCTGCTGGCCGGCAAGCTGCAGGTGCAGCAGACGCAACACTACACCTCCAAAACCAAGCGTATTGTCCTGGCCCGCAAGTTTGTGGAGGGCTCGGCCTTCAACCTGCTTAAGAACCTGCGCTACTACCAGGGCCGGGGCCGCGACGTGGCGCAGGAAATCGGCCAGATTGAAGGCTATGTGGCGGCCCTTTCCTTCGCCCCGGCCGCACCGGAGCTGATGGGCTTGGAAGGCAACATTCGCCAGACCTACTACGGGGCCTTTGACCGGCTGGTGCCGGCCGACTACGCTTTTGGCACCCGCACCACCCAGCCCCCGCAGAACGAGCTAAACGCGCTGATGTCGTTTGGCAACATGCTCTGCTACTCGGCCTGCCTCTCCCAGATTTACCACACCCAGCTCAACCCGACCATCAGCTTTCTGCACGAGCCCGGCACCCGCCGCTTCTCCCTGGCCCTGGATCTGGCCGAAGTCTTCAAGCCGCTGCTGGTAGACCGGCTCATCTTCCGGGTGCTCAACAAAAAGGAAATCCGCCCCAGCGACTTCGTGCAGGACCTGGGCCGGTGCGTACTCAAGGAATCGGCCCGCAAAACGGTGGTGCGCGTATTCGAGGAGCGGCTGAAGGAAACAATTCAGCACCGCAGCCTCAAGCGCAGCGTGAGCTACCAGCACCTGATCAAGCTGGAGTGCTACAAGCTCACCAAACACCTGATGCAGATGGAGGAATACAAACCGTTTAAAGCCTGGTGGTAAGATGTACGTATTGCTGGTGTATGATATCCGGGAGAAGCGCGTGGGCAAGATGCTCAAGCTCTGCCGCCGCTACCTGAACTGGATACAGAATTCAGTGTTTGAAGGTGAAATCTCGGAGGTCAAGTTGAAAGAGCTCCTGGCCAAGGCACACGAATTTCTGAACCCCGATGAGGATAGCGTGCTGATATTTAAAAGCCGCAGTCAGCAATGGCTGGAGAAGCAGGTCGTGGGCCAGGAGCGCAACCGGCTGGATACCTTCCTGTAGCCCGGGAGTCGTCTATCAGCCCTAAACCTTGTAGCTGCACTGCTTAAGGAAGTTGCCGTAAAGATTAAGTAATTGATTACCATGGGTCGTCGCTGCCTGGGTAAAAGCTTGTTATTGCCGAGCGACGACTTCGTGCGTTCAGTTTACGGACAAAAATGTAGCTTCAAGCTTTAGTAAGAGCCTTTTTGCGTCGGGCCTCAATCGGACTGTGTGGAATTGAAATAACAATCGGTCGTTGTGGGGCACCCGGGCGGCGTTGCCTCAATCGGACTGTGTGGAATTGAAATGACTGGTTAATCAGCAGCACGTCGATGACGTTGTCGGCCTCAATCGGACTGTGTGGAATTGAAATTATGAAATGATGGAAGCTAAGGACGGGAAAGAGCCCGCCTCAATCGGACTGTGTGGAATTGAAATAGGCTTTTGCCGAAGCCGACAGGCTCGACGCGGCAAGCCTCAATCGGACTGTGTGGAATTGAAATAGGTGAAGATTCCATAATTGTCAGTGGTTTAGTGTTGCCTCAATCGGACTGTGTGGAATTGAAATCTTTCGGAACAGGGCAGTGTAATTAGGGGTGTTCCAGCCTCAATCGGACTGTGTGGAATTGAAATAACCTGAACGACGCCGCGCTGCGGGCCACGTTGCAGGCCTCAATCGGACTGTGTGGAATTGAAATAGGAAAGTTGTATCGAGCTGCTTTTTCAGGTCGCCGGCCTCAATCGGACTGTGTGGAATTGAAATGCCGGCACCCACGTTGCAGCAAGCCCTGGCCGCTCAGGCCTCAATCGGACTGTGTGGAATTGAAATATTTCCAGGGAGCGGGGCTGGCGGCCTCCGCGCGTTGCCTCAATCGGACTGTGTGGAATTGAAATAGTAGAAGAACACTACAAGACCAACCCCGAACGAGCGCCTCAATCGGACTGTGTGGAATTGAAATAGCGTTGGCCAGGGCTTTTTCCTATTTACGACACCAGCCTCAATCGGACTGTGTGGAATTGAAATAGCATCAGGCCCAGGCTGCCTTCCCCATCGGCCGGGCCTCAATCGGACTGTGTGGAATTGAAATGTTAAGATGAAGTCGCACAGGGCCAGGATGCGCCGGGCCTCAATCGGACTGTGTGGAATTGAAATGCTTTACTTCTTGCTCGGCAGGGGGCGGGGTGGCAGGCCTCAATCGGACTGTGTGGAATTGAAATGGGCAAGTTCACTGTGAGCGTATCCCAGCACCTGTGGGCCTCAATCGGACTGTGTGGAATTGAAATGTAGCCAGAATGTAGTTGATGATGCTGTAGGCGGTGGCCTCAATCGGACTGTGTGGAATTGAAATAAGTCAACCCGCCGCGCCTACGCGCTTCCTTGCAAGGCCTCAATCGGACTGTGTGGAATTGAAATCGGTGACGGGGTGCGGTTCAAAGGCCGGGGGCTGATGCCTCAATCGGACTGTGTGGAATTGAAATGGCGCTGGCTTTCACGCGGGCGGTATCCGAATCGAAGCCTCAATCGGACTGTGTGGAATTGAAATTTCGTAAATAACCACCGGGGAAACCGGAGCCGAGAAGCCTCAATCGGACTGTGTGGAATTGAAATTGCAAGAAGAGATCTGGGCTGCCCTGTTCGGGTGCCGCCTCAATCGGACTGTGTGGAATTGAAATAGGTTCGGGCTTTGCTGAGTGGCGGGGTGTTCGTTGCCTCAATCGGACTGTGTGGAATTGAAATCGCACAGACCGGCTTTACCGTGCTGGGCGGGGCGGTGCCTCAATCGGACTGTGTGGAATTGAAATAATAGTCGCTGGGTTTGGTATCCAGCAGCGCCCCTTGCCTCAATCGGACTGTGTGGAATTGAAATTGAAGCTGACCAAGGCAGACCGGGAAGCGGCGGAAGGCCTCAATCGGACTGTGTGGAATTGAAATACCGTTTTTGCTGGCGGGAGGCGTGTAGCTTCGGCCGCCTCAATCGGACTGTGTGGAATTGAAATGCCGTAACGTTACCCGGCTGTTCTTCACTACCGCCTTACCTCAATCGGACTGTGTGGAATTGAAATAGGGGCAAAGCACCGTGGCCAGCGGCCTCAACGCCAGCCTCAATCGGACTGTGTGGAATTGAAATTCCATTTTTTCGGAGCAGTAGGTAGCCGGGCGCGGCGCCTCAATCGGACTGTGTGGAATTGAAATAGCTGCGGTACCACGTCGCCCACGCGCACAAACCAGGCCTCAATCGGACTGTGTGGAATTGAAATGGGCCAAGTTCTTCCTGGCCGGCCTCACCTATAACCGCCTCAATCGGACTGTGTGGAATTGAAATAGGTTATCGTGCCCGGGCTCCTGCACCAGGTTGCGCAGGCCTCAATCGGACTGTGTGGAATTGAAATAGCTGAGCACGGCCTTCATGAAGTCCTTCATCGGGGCCTCAATCGGACTGTGTGGAATTGAAATTCGACTTCGCCGCCGCCTCCCGTGGGCAGGACAACGCCTCAATCGGACTGTGTGGAATTGAAATAGGTGCTAAGCATTACCTACGCGACGGACACCGATGGCCTCAATCGGACTGTGTGGAATTGAAATAGTGTAGGCGCTGCTCGGGGAATCATCCCCTAACTCCGCCTCAATCGGACTGTGTGGAATTGAAATTCGACGGCTGCCAGCTTGAAGATGCGGTGCAGGCGCGGGCCTCAATCGGACTGTGTGGAATTGAAATGTTTTCTTGGCGGCGTAATCTGCCTGCGTCTTGATGCCTCAATCGGACTGTGTGGAATTGAAATTTATGTTTTCCGTCGAGGAAACCTGTGTCATCATGGGGCCTCAATCGGACTGTGTGGAATTGAAATGTTACCGACACGTCCGAAGATGGACTCCGGCTGCTGGCCTCAATCGGACTGTGTGGAATTGAAATTGGGTGTTGGCGTAGTTGAAGATGCCGCCGGCCCGCGCCTCAATCGGACTGTGTGGAATTGAAATGGGTCAAGGTCCTCCAGTAGCGGGCTGCTCTGGCGGGCCTCAATCGGACTGTGTGGAATTGAAATCCTGGCCACACTGCGCGCCGCGCGCGACGTGGTGCAGCCTCAATCGGACTGTGTAGAATTGAAATAGGAGATTAACAACTCCCTGCGCTCGATGAAGAAGGGGCCTCAATCGGACTGTGTGGAATTGAAATTGATCTGTGTACTACCCTAGAAGATGGAACAGTACCGCCTCAATCGGACTGTGTGGAATTGAAATGAGGCTTTCCAGCGCAGGGCGGGTCAGGGGTTTGTGCCTCAATCGGACTGTGTGGAATTGAAATGCTACAATCCCAACGACCCTCAGCACTTCTAGCCATGCCTCAATCGGACTGTGTGGAATTGAAATTGGGCTGCAGCGGCCCGGCTGATCTACTTGTGTCGAGCCTCAATCGGACTGTGTGGAATTGAAATGTAGATCATCACGGTTTTGTTCTGGTGGTCGGCGTAGCCTCAATCGGACTGTGTGGAATTGAAATACTACAGGCGGGAGCACCAGAAGCGTTTGCACAACGCCTTAATCGGACTGTGTGGAATTGAAATTCAGCAATTTCACCGACTCCTCAATCGGACTGTGTGGAATTGAAATACCAGCATCAGCATGTTCACGCCAGACGGCTCCTTCGCCTCAATCGGACTGTGTGGAATTGAAATCGAAGCAGCTCGGTGAATCTGTTGCCTGGGCCGTGCGCCTCAATCGGACTGTGTGGAATTGAAATGGTACATGGCTTTTATTATGCGCTCTAGCTATCAAAGCCTCAATCGGACTGTGTGGAATTGAAATTGCTCTGGGACGGGCCGCAGGGCCTGTATCAGCAGTGCCTCAATCGGACTGTTGTGTGGAATTGAAATTATCTGGTGGACTCGCTGCAACTGCCCAAGCAGGGCGCCTCAATCGGACTGTGTGGAATTGAAATGTGTAACCGCCGCGCATACTGGTCAGCACAAACGTGGCCTCAATCGGACTGTGTGGAATTGAAATAACTCCTGCGCGGCCGTAGCCTGGCTGATATACCCTGCCTCAATCGGACTGTGTGGAATTGAAATTGGATCAGCAAAATCCTGAAAATCTACCGGCCTTCGAGCCTCAATCGGACTGTGTGGAATTGAAATCTTGAAAATTCATACAAAACCTCGCTTCGTTGTTCAGCCTCAATCGGACTGTGTGGAATTGAAAGCGGCCTGCGCGAGTGTAATGCTTACGCTTCTTACTCCTTCATAGCGAGATTATTGTCATCGTTGTATTCGCACGCTTTTACACATACCAGGTATATATCCGCCACTCCGGGGGCTCGGTTTGACGGCTTGCCAAACACCTATAGCTGTTGCTTGTCGAAACCCTATAACTTACGCGGCACTCTTACCATTCTAGTTTTCCTGCCCTATGCTCGACTTAGTTATCAACGCCCGCCAGGCATCCATCAGCGCCGGCTTCGACGTGAAGCGGATTCTGCCCTTCCGGGCGCGGCGCATGGTGGGGCCCTTCGTGTTCATGGACCACGCCGGCCCCATCAGCGTGCCGGTGGCCCAGCTGCCCGACCTCGACGTGCTGCCCCACCCCCACATTGGCCTGAGCACGGTCAGCTACCTGTTCGGCGGGCAGGTCACGCACCGCGACAGTCTGGGCGTGGAGCAGATCATCCGGCCCGGCGAGGTCAACTGGATGACGGCCGGCAGCGGCATTGCCCACTCCGAGCGGTTTGAGGATCCGGCCGCCCTGGCCGGCGGGCAGCTGGAAATGATTCAGACCTGGGTGGCCCTGCCCGAGGCCGACGAGGAAACGGCCCCGACCTTCACCAACTACCAGCCCCACGAGCTGCCCATCTTCACCGAGCCCGGGGTGTGGATGCGCCTGATTGCGGGCAACGCCTACGGCCTGCGCAACGACGTGCGCACCCACTCGCCCCTGTTCTACCTGCACGTGGTGCTCCAGCCCGGCACCCGCTTCGGCCTGCCCCAGGGCTACCAGGAGCGCGGGGCCTACGTGGCCAAAGGCCAGGTGGAAGTAGCCGGCCACTTCTACGCGGCCGGGCAGCTGCTGGTCTTCACCCCCGGCCAAGACCCCATTATCATGGCCCGCGAAGCCACCACCCTGATGCTGCTGGGCGGCGAGCAGCTGGGGCCCCGCTTTATCTGGTGGAACTTCGTGTCCTCGCGCCCGGAGCGCATCGAGCAGGCCAAGGCCGACTGGGCCGCCGGCCGCATTGCCCTGCCCCCCACCGACAACCACGAGTTCATTCCCCTGCCCCCGGACAAGTCGCGCCCGGCGTCTTCGGGCCCGGCCGCGCCCGAGCCGCTGTCGTAGCGCCGGGCCGCCGGCAAAACCCGGAAGGCCCCTGCCGAGTAGTCGGCAGGGGCCTTTTTTAGGGGGTAAGCCCGGGCTTAGCGGATGTTGAGCAGGGACAGCACGCCCGGGTGCGGACCCGGCGCTTTGACCTGCCGGCTCACGATCAGCAAGCTGAGCAGGGCCAGCAGCAGCAGCCAGCCCGTGGCGCGCTGCCGCCAGGGCGAAGAACCAGTAGGGCCCGACTGCGAGGAGCCGGCGGGAAAAGAAGGTAGTGATGATGCCATAGGTGCGAGGAAATAAGGAGCGGAGTAGTGCCTATACGGGCTACCACAAATAAAGTCGCGGCCCCCATACGGCGGTATCACATAATGATGTGTGCCGCCGGCAAGAAACCGCCGGAAAGGCGCCCGGAATACCGGGCTTTTTTCGTACTCTGCCGCCGCTTACTTTCTTATTCTTATGGCTGATACCCCCGACACCCCCCCCGCTACTCCCCCATCCGGCCCCCGCTCCGAAGCCGACATCCTGGCCGACCCGCGCCTGCGCGAATGGCTCGACGCCTACCGCCCACTGTTTCACGACACCTGCCTGAAAAGCTACGCCTATCTGCTCCAGGACCTGTACGACCACGGCAAGCGCTACGAGGACAGCCTGGAGTACCTGCTGCACCAGCACGACAAGGCCGCCTACAAGGGCCTGTGGCTGATTCAGCACCAGAAGCTCTTCGACCTGGAGTGCCAGTGGCGGGCCGGGCTGCTGACGGTGCCTGGGGCCCAGCTCACCGGCAACTTCGAAGACTGGCACGACGACATCCGGGCCTGCCCGGTGCTCACGCCCGTCAGCGAGGACGAGGTGGCCGTGCTCGACGCCTTCCTGGCCCAGGCCGACTACCCCGACGAGCTGGATCTGGGCAACCCCAGCAACGACTTCTGGCGGCACCGCCGCTACCCCCACCTGCGCGACGCCGACCCGGAAGACTTGGAGCAGGACCTGACCGAGTTTACCCAGTTCTGGGATCTGCACCGGGGCACCGGCTACCTGCGCCAGCTCCCCGACCCGCGCGGCGAGCAGGAAGCCCACTACGAAAAGGTGGCCCGCGCCGAACGGCGCCGCCTGAACCCGCCCCCACCGCCCGCCCCCGACGACCCGCGCCCCCACGCGCCCACCTTTGGCCCGGAGTTCCACGACCTGGTCCGGGAGTGGCTGCGCCGCTATGAGCCCGCCCGCACCCTGCGCCGCTTCGAGGCCAAGCTCCAGATGGCCGCCCGCCTGGAGGGCAACCACGAAACCGACCTGGAGGTGGCCCTGGCGCGCCTCCAGGAGGCCGGCCCCGGCCTGGTGCCCATCCAGGCCCACGCCGACTGGCGCCAGGGCATCATCGAGGCCTCCAACCGCTACTACCTCAGCCAGGTGCGCGCCGCCCTGCCCCACGTCTACGACGAGTATTGCCAGCGCGAGCAGCTGGGCATCCGGCAGGCCCCCACCGGCGAGGGCCGCCGCCGCCGCAAGAAGGACAAGGGCCACTTCGACTGGCAGCAGGAGCTTATCCGCGAGGGCCGCCGCCTGCTGGGCGAGCCCGACGACCTGGCGTTCTAGCAAATAACCACGGACTAGCCCTACAGACGACGCGGGCCCAGATTCATTACTTGACTCACAAACTCGGCCAGGTCGAGGTAGGCGATGGGCTGGGCCCGCTGAATTTCCCGGAGCAACGCCTGCATCAGCCGGTTTTCCTCCACGTTTTCCTGCTTGCAGAAGTCGATGAAGGCCGGCAGCTCGGTGGGCAGCCCCAGCGCGGCCAGCGCCAGGCCAGCTTCTTGCGCGGCCCGGAACAGCCAGGTGTCGCAGGCCGGGTTGAGCACGATAAGGTATTGGTTGGGCAGCTCCGGGTGCTGCAGAATCTCGTGCCACTCCTCCTGCCCCCGCCGGGGCCGCTCCATCGGCCGGAACTTAGCCAGCTCCGGAGCCTGGGCAAACTTCTTGTCCCGATCGACCATGCCCACGACCACGCGCCCGGCCCGCGCGGCGGCCTGCTGCTCCACCAGTACGCGGGCCACCTGCCCGATGCCCTGGCGATGGCTCACAAACGTGTAGCGGAAGGCCACCAACGACAAGGTCAGGGCGGTATCCACGTTGCATTCGGGCACGAACAGCGCGTACTCAGCCATGGGCGGGACGCGGAATGTAGCGGGCCATGTTGTAGAACACATCCACCGAGTCGCCCCGGATGGCCTGCACTTCCTCGTCGCTGAGCTGCTTCACCTTGGTCTGGTAGTCTTCGTAATACGCCACGAAAATAGCCAGCTCCTTGGCCTGCTCCTCGTCGGGCAGCATCTGCTCCAGCACCTCAGTAATCAGATACGGGCTGTGCGTCGCCACAAAAAATTGGTTGTTGCGGCTCTCCACCATCCGCTTACCCAGCATCGACACATACATCGGATACGAGTGCGCCTCGGGCTCTTCCAGCAATATTACCGCGTCGTCGTTGCTTTCGATAGCGGCAAGGTAGAAGATAATGCGTTGGAGGGTATCGGCGATACTGGAGTATGGGTAGGAATAACTAATCCCATCCATATCCTTCACTATCTCTAAGCGGCGGGCGTCTATACGTAGAAGTAATTTTAGTCCATATAGATCAAACATTCGCGCAATTTCCTTCCGCAGCTCAGGAAATGCCTGAATAACAGTAATAAGATTTTTACCGTCAGGGGTCAATAACGAAGAATGATATGTATCAACATCGATGACGCCATTTTTCGCATAATTATAGACTTTCACTCCATATTCTATGGGCTTTTCCCCCACCTTAGCTGATGACATATAATAATGTGACTTCATTTTTTTGCCATTAAAATCCATCTTAATGTAGGCACCGGGACTAAGCCTTGCATCATCACTAAGTTTATCCTCTTTATCTACTCTGGCTTCCAAATTTTGAAGTAACCAACCATCCTCCGTGTCGAAAGGATAATTGTAGGCTGGGGATTGAGCTTTTTTAGCAGCTTCTTTCAAGCGCATAAATGCTTCCTTCGCAATCCAAAATAACTCTAATGCGTCACGCTTATCATTTACACCAAAAAAAACATACTGCTTGTCAGTTTCGATTTTAACAGAATTACGAATCAAATTATCACGAAATATCTGACGAATTTCTTCATATCGAATATATTCATTTTTTTCCCCCTCACCTCCCCCCAGCAAACTCATTGCTTCCAAAATATTACTCTTGCCCACATTAGGCATCCCGATAATTAAATTCACGCGGCGGGGCTCCATCGTTACGTCCTTGATGGACTTGAAATTCTGGATGCGCAGGGTTTTGATGTTGTTTTCCATGACGTAGGCTAGTGCCCAAAGATACTGATTCGGGCCGCTTGCCCCGGCGGGCGGGCCGCTTACCTCCTATTCGGCCCAAAACCGCTTCTACACCCTGCCAGGCCACTTTTTAGCCGTAGCAAATGCACGCGCTGAGGTTTCATACGCTCGCGGCGGGGTTTCATACGCTCGTGGCGAGGCTTCGAAAGCAGCTGCCGAGGCTTCAGGAGCAAAGGCCGCCGCTTCAAAAGCCCGGCGGCGGGTTTGGAAGGCTCCGGCGGAGGCTACGAAGCCTCGCGGCCGGGTTGCGAACGGGCGTGGTGGCCGAAAATCAGACCGTTGCAAATCTGCGGGCAATTATGCAGCTTACTGGGCCGCTGGCGGAGCGCACCGGGCTGGCAGCTATTGTTTTATCCTCTCTACTATATCCATGAAAAAGAAAGCAGAAATTGCCCATTACAACATGTCGCAGGCCGACCTGGTGACCACGGCCAGCGAGAAGCTGAGCCACCTGCGCCGCGACGTGGCCGACCTGGCCCGCTACGGCGTGACGCCCGCCCGCCTCGACGAACTCCAGCGGCTCACGGCCGCCTTCGTGGCCCTGCCCACCGAAACCGAGGGCGTGCAGCAGGCCGCCACCGCCACCCTGGCCAAGGAGGCCGCCCGCACCGCCGCCCTGGGCACCATGCAGCGCATTATGGGCATGGTGAGCCTGCTGCACAACGACCGGACGCCCCAGTACAAGGCTTTCGGCACCAGCGGCCTGAACTCGGCCTCCGACGGCGACCTATACCTGGGCCTGGTGCGCGTGGGGCGGGTGGGCCGGGCCAACCTGGCTACCTACGCCGTCAAGGGCCTCACGGCTGCCGACCTGAGCCTCTTGGAAGACCAGAACGCGGCCCTGCTCAAGACCGCCGGCGAGCAGCACGACGCCGAATCGGGGGCGGCGGGGGCCACCCAACAGCGCCTGAGCGCCGGCAACACCCTCTACGACGAGCTGGTGCAGCTCTGCGAGGCGGGCAAAGCGGCCTTCGTGCAAACCGACGTGAGCCGGCACCAGGACTACGTGCTGTACGACGCGCCGGCGGCGGCGAACTAAAGCGGCAGCCCCGGTGCGCCCCTTACCCCAACGCCCCATCTGGCCGGAGCCGGGTGGGGCGTTGAGCTGCTGGCGGCGTTAGAAGCCGCCGGCGGGCGTGTGCCAGTAGATGGTGAAGGTAGTGCCCTCCCCGAGCGTGCTGCTGACGGCCAGGTGCCCGCCCTGACTGCCCACGATGCGCTGCACCAGGTAGAGGCCCACGCCCGTGCCCTCGACGTGGGCGTGCTGACGGGCAAAAAGCTGGAAAACCGGGTGGGCCGGGTCGTCGATGTGCATGCCCAGGCCATTGTCGCGCACTTCCAGCACGGGCTCCTCGTCTGGGGTGAGGTAGCTGCGCAGCAGGATGTGCGGGGGGCGGGCCGGGTGGCTAAACTTCAGGGCGTTGCTGACCAGGTTGTGGACCACTGAGCGCAGATTGGCCCGGCTGTAGCGCAGGCCCGGGGCCTCGCCCACGTTCACATCGACGCGGGCTCCGCGCTGCATTATCTCGGGGCGCAGGCCCAGCAGGATTTCTTCCAGCAGCAGGCCCAGATCCAGCACCTCCACGGGCTCCTGCTGCTGGCGCTGGGTGCGGACGGTGGTGGCCAGGTCGAGCAGGGTTTTGTCGAGCTCAGCCAGGGCGTTGTCCACCATTTCCAGCATCAGCCCCTGCTCAGGGTCGGCGAAGGTGGCGGCCCGGCGCAGCTCCTCAAACAGGCCCCGCAGGTTGTTGGTGGGCTGGCGCAGGTCGTGGGAAGCCGCGTACACGAACGTGTCGAGGTTGTGGTGGGCGCGGGAAAGCTCGTCGTACTGGGTTTGCAGCACCTGGCGCAACCGGTACTGCTCCTCGATGTCGGAGCAGGTGCCAAACCAGCGCGGGCCGTTGGCGTCGCTGAGCTGCCGGGCCCGGATGGTGTGCCAGCGGTACACGCCGTCGTGGCGGCGCAGCCGGTACTCGCCCTCGAACGCCTCGCCGCTGGCCACGCTCTGCACCCAGCGGCGGGCCGCGGCGGCCTGCTCGTGCAGATAGAGCAGGCCCACCCAGCCGGTCGGGCCCAGCTCGTCCTTGGTCAGGCCGGTGTACTCGATAGTGAACTGGTTGTAGTATTCGACCAGACCCTCGGCCGAGGCCGTCCAGATCAGCTCGGGAATGCTGTCGGCCAGAAACCGCAGCTCGGCTTCGCCCCGGCGGCGGGCCTCGCTTAGCTCGCGCGCCAGGTGCACCTCCGTCAGGGCGCCGTGCCAGAATACGGGAGCGTCGGGCGGGTGCACCTCGGGCAGGGCGCGGCTCAGCATCCAGCGGTACACGCCGTCGAAGCGGCGCAGCCGGTACTCGTAGCTCCAGCCCGTGCCGGTCCGGCGGGCCGCCTCGGCCTCGTAGAGCACCCGCAGCCGGTCGTCGGGGTGCACCAGCAGGGGCCAGATGGCCGTCAGGTCGATGGTGGGGGGCTGGCCGGTGAAGCGGTACCACTGGGGGCTGACGTAGGTAACCATTCCCCCGGCGTCGGTGGTGAAGGTCATCAGCGGGGCCGTTTCGGTGAGCACCCGCAGACGGGCATCGAGGTGGCGGGTGGTGAGGGCCAGCTCGTGGGCGCGCTGCCGGGCGGCCTCCTGCTCGCTCACGTCCAGGGCCAGCAGCAGCAGGCCGGCCACCTGCCCCTGCTCGTCGTGGAAGGGCTGCACGGCCAGGTCGTAGCAGTGCTGGGGGCCGCAGGTGCAGGCCTTGGCCGTGTATTCGGAGCCGTCGGCGTAGATGCGCGGCAGCACGTCCAGCAGCACCGCGGGGAGGTTACCGGGCGCATCGGCTACCCGCTGCCCGGGTTGCCCGTCGCCCACCAGCTCGCGCATCCGGTCATTAATGAAGCCGTAGCGCAGGTCGGGGCCGACCAGCGTGGCCACGCCGGCCGGAAGCTGGCCCAGCATCTGCTCAAAGGGGAAGGAAGGTATCAAGGACGAATAGCGGGCTACACCGGCGCCGGGCTAGTGCGGGTTAGAGGCAAAGATACGGGGTGGCGGCGGGCCGGGAGCAACACCACGCTAGTGCGCGGTGGGCAGGGCGTGCTGGTAAGGCAACGAGGGGTCGGGGCCGAAGACGGCCAGCCGCACCAGCTCAACCAGCATCGAGTCGGCAATGGGCAGCGACTCCGGGGGGGGTGGCACGTGGTGGGGCAGCAAAAAACCCTGCAGGGCTTCGAAGCCCTCGGTTGCCAGCGGATGAAAGGCCATCGACCAGCCGGAAAAGCTGCGGGTGGTAATTGGCTTGTCGATGAGCTTGCGCACGTGCGAGTGCCGGCTATCGACGGCGATTCGCTCGAACAGCGTATCGGCCACCTCATCTTCCCCCTCAAATAGTTGGGCGATGTTGCCGTGGCTGTAAAACAGCACGCCGGTAATCCCGTGGCGGGCATTGTCGTGGCGGCTCTGGTCGAGCAGGTGTTGCAGGTCGTGGTCGGTAAGCGGGCGGACGGCGCGGCTCAGGTAGACAATATGCTTCATACGTTCCTCCTACAACGAATTAACCCGGGCCGTGGTTTGCCGCCGCCCCCGCGGCGGGCCTGATTGGCCGGATTTCGTTGCCCCGGGCTTTTGACAGCAGAACGCCCCACTTGTCCGGAGAGAAGCGGGGCGTTGGGGTAAATGGTGTCCGTGGGGCGGCTAGGCGAAGGCCAGATCTTCCTCGGCCACTTCGCTCACGGGCAGCACGTCGGAGGTCACCAGGTCTTTCTCCAGGCGCAGGTTGTCAATTATTTACTTTAAAATGCCTCTCAGCAGAGGCACTTTGGTCCAAAAACGCCGCAGTATTTCAACGTGCTTACTGGGTAGCAGTTCAAATATTCGGCCTTCATGCCAGGCTTTTGCAATTTCAGACAAGGTTTCGTTTACTAGCTGCATCACTCGTTCAGGGTCGCCGCCGCTTGCTTGCGCCAAGCGGCGGAACGCAGCCTCATCCGTCTTATCTGGTTGCTTGGAACCGGCAAAGTGCAAAGCCCATTCTGGTGACAGCCAAGCCACTACGGCCACTTGATCATACAGGGGAGTGAGTACGGCATTAACACCGTCGGGATATAGAAACGACCAGTTTTTTAGATGGGCATCGGTGTTGCCCGAAGCTACCATAAAAACCAAGCGTCGAATAAACTCTTCGTACTGAGCATTTCCGCTTACTTGGCGTACTATCGCGGCACAGGTTTCATAAGACCAATGGTCATACTTTTTGTCGGGTTGAAGCCCGGCTACCTGGGCAAAATCCTCTTGGTGAATTCGTTGGAAACCAATTCGGTCATATCGCCGAATCAGAAAAACTTCCTCATGCATACCTACTTGGGTGCGCAGCAACTCCGGCAATGATGCCCCCGGCAGTAATCGACACTCTGGCACCTCGAACCCTGCTTTGTCTGCCCACTGCATAATGGCATATTCATTGGCGGGTAGATCTGGGTACGTGGCCGAGCCGAACTTCACAATCCAGTTGCCTAGCTCATTGCGCATCGGTAGGCGCAGTTTATCAGCATCCAGGAGAACGGAGAATTTCATCTGCACCCCACCTAGCGAAAATCGAAACGCTGCCACCTCATCTGTCAGAGGTTCAGCCGCAGCATCGGCTACCAGCGGTTGTGTAGCATCCAATAAATGTGCTCCCTCCGTGCCAGGACGCACTTCTACGGCTCCGGGCAAGCCTTCACCCAATGCCACCAATAGAGCCAGGTCGTCACGAGAGGTAAGCCCCAGTGAGTGTTCAATTAATTGCCGCAGGGGTCCCTTTTCGGGAATAAGATTGGCAAAAAAGGCTGGCAGTTTCTGTGATTTGCCCACGTATCTTGCTTTGGGCTTATCCTCGAACTGTTGGCCCAGCACCGGGCGCGGCCAGAGATGACGATACTCATCCAGCAGCGTGAATACCACTTGCTGGCCGGGCGGCCGCCCAATCTTGCCTGCCAGCACGCCATTAATGAAGACGTCGAAAATCTGCATTACTCCGCTTGTAGCGTTTTTGCCACAATTTGGTCGATGGACACTCGGTCGGGCTGCCCCCAGGCGGCTAGCCGGTCGCCTAAGTTGCGTACAGCTGTCTGTACTATATTGCGCCGCCGCTGGAGAAACGTTTCGGCATCACCTTGCTGCAGAGCAGCAAAGGCGGGCTCATCAATGGCGTGGGAGGCGAGGAATTTCTTGTTATCCGCATAATTTAATTGCCGCAATTGCTCATAGGAAATACCCCGCTGGTATTGGCCTTCCTCGTCTTCTTCAAATAGATCCTGCTGCTCGTTAGTGGGCTGGGTTCCCGGCAGCAACATCCGATTCGCGGGACTAGTCATCAACTCGCTCCTGCTGGCTTTCGCGGGAATGATAGTTCGCAGCCCCGCTTTTTTTCGGCTTGCCAACAACTCCGCTAAGTCCACCGGCTCGCCAGTGTCGAGTAGTGGTTGCAATGAGTACATACCCAACAGAGCCAGCCGACTTTCGGCGGCTCGGGCGTCGAAACGGGTTGGTAGCGCATAGCGCAACTGGCCCGGCAACTCATGCGGTATTAAACGCAGTAATTTCTGGGCCTGCATTTCGTCGTTACCATCCTCCAGCGTGAGGACGCCATGCCGGAGAATAGTTCGCTCGTCAAACAAAGCGCCGCCTAACAACACACGCCACGTCCAACGCGTCAACAACTCCAAGCTGCGTTCGGAAGGATGAGGAAATAAGCTGAAATACCGGGTTAGGACAGCCATTGGCAAAGCCAGCGGCAGGAGCTTTACATGCGGTATTTCGGCTTCCTGACGCAGGAAGTTCAGAGCACGAACAATGACGGGTAATGCATCATGTACGGCATCTTCCATTTTAACCATTGCTTCGTCTCCCCGACGTTCATGTTCTGCCAACGTACGAGATGCGTCAAGTCCACGGGAGGCCATTACGTAAGTAAGAAGGTTGCGCAACGTGGGGCTACCCATTTTTTCAGCTTCAAGGGCTTCAGCTAATTGTGGCAAAGTGGAAGGATACTTACCCTTGTTACCAAATAAGGCTGCATGAACATCTGGCCAGCTCATTTTCTTGCCGTACGTGTTTGTACGGTTGAAAATATCGCGCAGAACCTCTTCGTCCTCTGTCTCAATGGTGTAAAGTGGCACGTTGTACTCCCGAAGCCGCTGACCAGCTTCAAAAACTGCGCCTCGCAACTCAGCGTCATGTACGTGCTGCCACCCATAAACCCATTCGCTCAGCACCGCTGAATCGAACAATTGCGCTACCGGAACCCAAGTGCTCGGCACACTTCCATTATAGGGAGGAGATGCAAACGTCTGGTTTTGCGCATCGAAATACACCACATAGGCATCAATGGGCTTTTCGGGAACCGGCAACTTCCGGGCTAACCCCGCTGCCAGGGAAATAAGACGCTGCTGACCATCAACCACCCAGAATGCGTCTGGTGTATCCGGAGCTTGTATTGTTAGTGGCCCAATTGATAGCAGCTCGGCCGGAGCGGCTCGTTTCTGCAGTAGCAAAGAGCCAATGGGATACCCCTTATATATGCTATCAAACAAGGCAACCACTTGAATGGCACCCCATTGCAGCGGCCGCTGAAAAGCAGGAATTCGCACTTGCCCCTTTACAACCCGCTTTACTAGGCGTTCTACAGTTAGAGTACCTGCTTCCGGTGTAACAGCCAGTTTCTTTCCCGCTTTCATCGTAGTTGAGTTATGTATGCTTAGTACGGACTAAGATGTACAATGCATCGTTTAGGCGAAGGCCAGGTCTTCCTCGGCCACTTCACTCACGGGCAGCACGTCGGAGGTCACCAGGTCTTTCTCCAGGCGCAGGTTGTCGATGATGAATTCCTGGCGGGCGGGGGTGTTTTTGCCCATGTAGTAAGTCAGCACCTGCTGAATGCTGCGGTCGGACTGCAGAATCACGGGCTCGAGCTTGATGTTGTCGCCGATGAACTTGCCGAACTCGTCGGGCGAGATTTCGCCCAGGCCTTTGAAGCGGGTGATTTCGGGGTTGCGGCCCAGCTTGCGCATGGCTTCCTGCTTTTCCTGCTCGTTGTAGCAGTAGATGGTGGTCTTCTTGTTGCGCACCCGGAACAGCGGGGTTTCCAGGATGAACACGTGCCCGTTGCGGACCAGGTCGGGAAAGAACTGCAAAAAGAAGGTCAGCAGCAGCAGGCGGATGTGCATGCCGTCCACGTCGGCGTCGGTGGCAATAACCACGCGGTTGTAGCGCAAGCCCTCGATGCCTTCCTCGATGTTGAGGGCGTGCTGCAAGAGGTTGAGCTCCTCGTTTTCGTAGACGATTTTCTTCTTGAGCCCGAAGCAGTTCAGGGGCTTGCCGCGCAAACTGAACACGGCCTCGGTTTCCACGTTGCGGCTCTTGGTGATGGAGCCCGAGGCCGAGTCGCCCTCGGTGATGAAGAGCGTGGTCAGGGCTTCGGCTTCCTGCTTGCCTTCGCCGAGGTGGAAGCGGCAGTCGCGCAGCTTGCGGTTGTGCAGGTTGGCTTTCTTGGCGCGCTGGTTGGCCAGCTTTTTCACCCCGGCCATGTCCTTGCGCTCCCGCTCGCTCTGCTCGATGCGCTTCTTGAGTGCCTCGGCCACGACGGGGTTCTTGTGCAGGTAGTTGTCGAGGTGCTCCTTGAGGAAGTCCAGGATAAAGCCCCGCACCGTGGGTCCGTCCTCGCCCATGTTGATGGAGCCCAGCTTGGTTTTGGTCTGGCTTTCGAACACGGGCTCCTGCACCCGCACCGAAATGGCGGCCACGATGCTGGCCCGGATGTCGGCCGCGTCGTACTCCTTGCTTTTGTTGGTCTTGGCAAAGAACTCGCGCACGGTTTTGACCACCGCCTCGCGGAAGGCCGCCAGGTGGGTACCGCCCTGGGTGGTGTACTGGCCGTTGACGAAGGAGTAGTATTCCTCGCCGTAGTCGTTGCCGTGGGTCATGGCCACCTCAATGTCGGGGCCCTTGAGGTGGATGATGGGGTAGCGGACCGTCTCGGCGTCGGCTTTGCGGGCCAGCAGGTCGAGCAGGCCGTTTTCGGAGTAGTACTTCTGCCCGTTGAAGTTGATGGTCAGCCCCGCGTTGAGGTAGACGTAGTTCCAGATCTGGTTTTCCAAGTACTCCGGAATGAAGCGGTAGTTCTTGAAAATCGTGTCGTCGGGCTGGAACACCATCAGCGTGCCGTTGCGCTGGCTGGTTTTCACCGGCTTGGGGTCCTGCTTGAGTACGCCGCGCTCAAACTCGGCGGCTTTCAGCTGGCCCTCGCGCACGCTCTGCACCAAAAAGTAATTGCTCAGGGCGTTAACTGCTTTGGTGCCGACCCCGTTTAAGCCCACAGACTTCTGAAAGACCTTGGAATCGTACTTGCCGCCCGTGTTGATTTTACTGACCACATCCACCACCTTGCCCAGCGGAATACCGCGGCCGTAGTCGCGCACCTGCACCCGGCTGTCGGAAATCTTGATGTCGATGGTGCGGCCGTGGCCCATCACGTGCTCGTCGATGGAGTTGTCGATAACTTCTTTTACCAACACGTAGATGCCATCGTCGTAAGCTGAACCGTCGCCGAGCTTACCGATGTACATGCCGGGGCGCAGCCGGATGTGCTCGCGCCAGTCGAGGGAGCGGATGCTGTCCTCGGTGTAGCCGTGGTCGGGAGTTGCAGCGATGGGTAGTTCTTCGTCAGCCATTGTACTTTTCGCAAATCAAATTTGAGGTAAAATAACGCAGAAAATTGGCGTTTTCCGCGCTTTGTTTTCGCTACTAAAGTTAGCAAAACCGTTCTTCACAACCTAAAGCCCCACGGCAAGGTTCCGCCTAAATTCCGCCTGCTGCTTTCCAGCGAGGCTTTTACCCACCCCTACACTCTCCAACCCGATTAGCAATATGCTCCCTCCCGTTACCCAACATCATTTGCCTCCTTCCGGCCACAAGCCCCAGCCCGAAGTCAAGCAGCGGCCCATCGTGCAGTTTACCTTCGTGCTGCTGGCCGGGGTGCTGCTGGTGTATGCGCTCAAGGCCCTGGACGACGTGCTGCTGCCGCTGGCTTTCGCGGCGGTGTTTACCTTGCTGCTGCTGCCCATCTGCCGGTGGCTGGAAAGCAAGGGCCTGGGCCGCATCTGGGCCATTATCCTGTGTCTGCTGCTGCTGATCGTCATTTTCGCGGGCATCGTGCTGGCCTTCGGCTCCCAGCTGACGCAGTTCAAGGACGAGATTCCCAAGCTGCAGACCAAGACCATGGAGTTCTTCAACCAGGCCCAGGAATGGGCCCACCAGCGCTTCGGCTACAAGCCCATGAGCATTGAGGAAGTGAAGGAGTCGACGGTGAAGGCCCTGAAGAAGTCGGGCGGCACCTACTTGGGCACCACGCTGAACACCACCACCAACGCCCTGAGCAACCTGGCCCAGGTGCTGATCTACATCTTCTGCTTGCTGCTCTACCGCGACCATCTGCGGCAGTTCATGTTCCGCTTCGTGACCCCCGACAAGCGCACGATGGTGCTGCACACCGTGGACAACATTCAGACCGTGGTGCAGGCGTATATCTCGGGCCTGCTCAAGGTCATCGTCATCGTGGCCGTGCTCAACGGTATCGGGCTGGTGGCGCTGGGCGTGAAGTTTGCCATCTTCTTCGCCATTTTCGCCTCGGTGCTGGCCGTCATTCCCTACATCGGCATTATGATCGGGGCCACTATTCCGGCCATTATTACGCTGGTCGAAACCGGCTCCCCGCTGCAGGCCCTGGGCGTTATCGGCGTGTTCGTGTTCGTGCAGTTTCTGGAAGGCAACTTCATTACGCCCATGATTACCGGCTCCCAGGTCAGCATCAACCCGCTGGCCGCCATCCTGGCCCTGATTCTGGGCAACGAGCTGTGGGGCACGCCGGGCATGATTCTGAGCATTCCGATTATGGCCGTCATCAAGGTGGTGCTCGACGCCAGCAAAACCACCGAGCCCTGGGGCTTTCTGCTCGGCGACACGGCCGAGGGTGAAGACTCCACCAAGCCCGACAAAGACAAAAACAAGGAGCTCAGCTGGTGGCAGCGGCTGCTGGGCCGCAAGCCCGATACGGCCAACTAGCCCACCCCTTTTCGGGCTTCTTTTGCTACCCCGTCGGCCTTGGCCGGCGGGGTAGTTTTGCTTTACGGGTCTTGGTATTGACCAACCCTGCCTAAATTTTATAACATCTTTTTAGTAACCCTACCGTCGGGCCCGGGGTATAAAAGCCCAGGTTGGCCACCACGCGCCGACTTTCTGAATCCTTACTTCCACCTAACCTTTTCTTGTCTTATGGCAATTATCACCGGAGAAACCGCCCGCGCTTATAACGACCTCGTAGAAATCAACAAAACGGCCGCCAAGGGCTACCAGGAAGCCGCCGAAGGCGTGAGCAGCCCCGACCTGAAGTCGAAGCTCAGCGAGCTGAGCCAGCAGCGCGCCCAGTTTGCGTCCCAGCTCAGCCAGCAGGCCCAGCAGATCGGCATTAATACCGAAGACGGCAATACCCTGGAAGGCGTCGTGGCCGATGCCGCCGCCGCCGTACACCGCGGCTGGATCAACATCAAATCGGCCATTACGGGCCAGGACGACTCGGCCATTCTGGGCGAGTGCGAAACCGGCGACGCCACGGCCCTCTCGGCCTACGAAACGGCGCTGAAGTCGCAGGAAATTCCGGCCCAGGCCCGCACCGTCATCGAAAAGCAGCACAGCGAAATTCTGTCGGCCAAAAACTGGGTAACCCAGCAGAAAGGCAGCCGCTAGGCTCTCTTTTCTTCCTTAAAAAAAGCCCGCCCGCAACGGCGGGCTTTTTTTGCGCGGGTTTTCCGTGGCTCACCCTTTTTCCGGGGCGGCGCCAGCAGGTCAACTGCTTGCAGGGCCGAAAGCAGTGGCAGAGTACTACACCGCACCAACCGGCGCGGGCGGGCCGCGGGCAAACTTCCCGGGCTGCAACCTTCAAGTGTGTTATCTTTGTTACCAATCAAATTAGCATCTTCTTTTACCTGAATCCGCGCCGCTTTTGTACGCCATCATTGACCTTGAAACTACCGGAGGGCAGCCCACGCAGGACCGCATCACGGAAGTAGCCATATTTATTCACGACGGCGAAAAGGTCGTTGACCAGTACAGTACGCTCGTTAATCCCGGGCGCCCCATCCCCTTTTTCATCACCCAGCTCACCGGCATCACCGACGACATGGTGCGCGACGCGCCCAAGTTTCACGAGGTGGCCCGCAAGATTGTGGAGCTGACCGAAGGCTGCGTATTCGTGGCCCACAACGTGCGCTTCGACTATTCCTTCATGAAAAAGGAGTTTGCCGACCTGGGCTACAACTACTCGCGCAAAACCCTGTGCACGGTGCGCCTGAGCCGTTCCCTGATTCCGGGCCAACCCAGCTACAGTTTGGGCAAGCTCTGTCAGAACATCGGTATTCCGCTGGAGGGCCGGCACCGGGCCGCCGGCGACGCCGCCGCCACGGCCGTCCTGTTTGACCGGCTGCTCAAAATCAGCCAGCAGGACGAGGTGCTGCGCAACCCCACCATTTCGGCCGCCGACACGCTGGCCTCGGTTGATGCGCTGGCGCCCGTGGGGCGCGCGCCGAAGGGCACCGCTCCGGCGGCCGCGCCAGCGGTGAAACCAGCCAAGCAGCCCAGCCCGAAGCGGGTAGCGGCCGTGCAGGAAGCCATTCGCACGGCCCTGCTCCCGCCCAACATCACCCCCGAGAAAGTGGCCGCCCTGCCCCAGGAAGCCGGGGTGTACTACTTCCACAACGAGCAGGGCGAGGTTATTTACGTCGGCAAGAGCATCAACATCTACAAGCGGATTCAGCAGCACTTCGCCGTCGATTACAAGTCGCGCAAGTCGCTGGAGTTCAAGAACAGCATCTCCGACATCACCTGGGAGCTGACCGGCTCGGAGCTGGTGGCGCTGCTCTACGAGTCGGCGGAAATCAAGCGGATGAAGCCGCTGTATAACCGGGCCCAGCGCCGCTCGGTGTTTCCGGCCGGCATCTTCCTGCGCACCGACGAAAACGGCTACAAGCGCCTGTATTACGGCAAAGCCGACGACCACGCCGAGTCGCACCCGCTCATTGCCCTGGGCAACCAGTACAAGGCCAAGGGTTTCCTGTTTCACAAGGTGGCCAAGTTCAACCTGTGCCAGAAGCTCTGCGACCTGTACAAAACCACCGGCTCCTGCTTCGACTACCAGGTGCACCGCTGCAAGGGCGCCTGCCTGGGTTTGGAGCCGGCCGAGGAATACAACAAGCGCGTGGAGGAAGCCATTGAGAGCTTCACCTACGAGCACGGCTCCTTCGTCGTGATTGGCAAAGGCCGGCGCGACGACGAGCAAACCGTGGTGGTGGTGGAGCACGGCCGCTACCTGGGCTTCGGCTACGTGGACTCCGACTTCTCGGCCCGCAAGCTCAACGACTTCAAGGAGGTCATTACCCGCTACAACGACAACAAGGACGTGCAGCAGATCATCCGGCAATACCTGCGCACCAAGCACAAGGACAAGGTGAAGGTATTCAAGTAGCCCCGCCCGGCTTCCTATCCGACGCGAGCCGGCGGCGCATGCGCCGCCGGCTCGCGGGCTTTTGGGAGAAAGTCAACCCGTTGAGCCGGCGTTAATATATCTTTTACTATATTCAATGCCCAGTACTCCGTTCTCTCCGCCTCGTAAACTGTTGATGCTATGCAAACATTGTTTACTTCTCCCTTTCTGCGTATTCACCACGACGGCTACGCCCACGCCCTGGAGCTGGAATGGCTCGATTTCGCCAATAGCCCGCAGCTGCGCACCGGCCTGAATACGGGCCTGCAGCTGGCCGAGCAGTACCACGTCCGGGCCTGGATCGGCAACCTCAAGCGGATGCACGTCATTCGCCCCCTGGATCAGGACTGGATCAACTCGGACTGGTTTCCCCGCTTTTCCCGGCTCGATATTCTGCACATGGCCGTAGTCGAGTCGGATGACGTGCTCAACCGCCAGGGCGTGACCCGGGTGATGCACAACGCCACGGGCCTGGCCCCGCTGAGCACCGCTTATTTCCAGACCGTGGAGGAAGCCCGGCACTGGGTGCGCACCTACGCCTACGCTTTTTAGTCAGCAGCCCGCTTATTTATCCGGCTTACTGCCAGCATTTTGCTGGCAGTCCGGCCCGGCGCGCCCCGTTAAAAAGCAATAAACCCCGCAAAATAACAGCCGGATCAGTGGGCTTTCCGGCAAAATTATCCGTACTTATAGCTACCCCGTTCCCGTTGCCCCGCTACCACCTTATTGCATTTGTTGATCCTTTTAGGCTTGCCCTGCGCAAGGTGTAGTTATGGCGCATCTGCTTTATCCCAACAACGCCTCGTTGTACTATCATAACGAGCTGGCCAGCGTCGTGGAACACGCCGACGGCTACGTCCGCATCGACTGGAATCCGGTGCCGATTCGCAGCAGCTCCCTGCGGGCCGTGTACGAGCAGGTGCTGACCTTGCTGCGCCAGCAGGGCTTTGCCAAAGTGCTGTCCGATCATCAGCTGCTACCTCCCATTCAGCCTTCGGACCAGGAGTGGCTCTCGCAGGATTGGGTGCCACGCGCCGTGGCCCAGGCCGGCTACCGGTGCTGCGCCCTGGTGCAGGCCCACGACGTGCTCAGCCAGATTTCGCTCACCCACATTGTCCGGCAGCTGGGTCCGGTGCCCCTCATCGTGCGCTACTTCGAAGACAGCAGTGCGGCCGAGCGGTGGATCCGCTCCTGCTAACGGGCTTGAGCTGCGGACCGGCTTTTTCATCCGCAATGCCCGGGTTAAAACAAGCGGTGCCGCAGCAGCCAGCCGGCCGCGTCAAACTCGGTGGCGGCGGGCACGTAGGGTTCCACTTTCACGGGCTTGGCCACGGTGATGAGGTTACCGTCGCCACTGTCGTACACCATCACGTTGGCGGGCTTGTCGGCGGCGGCGTTTTGCAGCACCACTTTATCCTGGCCGGCCCCGTCGTAGATGCCGATGGCGAAGCGGTGGTCGGGCAGGCCCCGCAGCTCGAACACGTCGTTACCGCCCAGACCGAAGATCTTGATGGAGCGGGTTTGCTGGTAAGAAAACGTGCGCTGGCCGACCAGGCTGTCGGGGCGGCCGGCGTGCAGGCTGTACTGGCTCACGCGTAGCTGCCCCGCGCCGGCCGGCTCCAGCACGAACCGCTCGGGCTGGTCGGTGCCCGGAATTTCAACTTCGCGGGCCAGCAGCTCATAAAAACGGGCGGCTACGGCCTTGAGCTGGTCGCGGCGGCCGCGCAGGTTTTCCGTGAATTCGCCGCCGGCCTGGGCATACACTTCCTTGGGCCAGAGGGCCAGGGCATCGGCAATAACCGGGTCGGACAGGCTACGCTGCATCGAGTCGGCGACCTGCTCGAAATCCTGGGCCGTGAGATACACCAGCAGCGACTTGTCCATGGGCCGGGCGGCGCGGTTGAGGCCTTCCACGTCGCTGAGGCGGATTTTCTGGTGGAAGCTCTGGTAGTTAGACTTCACCCAGCCGATAATGTGGGTAAAAAAACCGTCGTCGAACTTGAAAAAGGCGTGGTCCCGGTCGCGCGGGATGGCGCGGTAGACGGTAGCGCCGCCGGCCGCCGGAAAGCTGGCCCAGCGCCACTGGTCTTCGCGCCGGCTCCAGTCGCCGAGCCACATATCGAACAGGCGGGCCCGCAGGTACCAGCGGGCGTCGATGCGGTGCCGGGGGTTGTAGGCCAGGTTGGTAAACACCTTGCGGGAGCTTTCCACCTTGGCCGAGCGGCCGAAGCTGCTCACGCCGCGCTGGTCGCCCTCGGGCCGCTCCTCGAACAGGTAGAGGGCATTGGCAAAGCTCTTGCGGAACTCGCCCAGGGCCGGGTCGTCGGCCACGTACACCAGCCGCGGGTTGGTATGGTACACGCCCGCCGCCGCCGCCAGCGGGGCCACGATATAAGCGCCGTAGGGGTTGATAACGCTGGTTTGATCCTTCATCAGCCGCCCGATGGGGCCGTCGCGCAGGCCTTCGGGCAGGGCCTTGGTAGCATCCTTATCCACGGAGCGCAGCACGTACTCGGTGCCGTTGCGGTCGAGCAGGCGCAGGTTTTTGGTTTGGAAGCTGCCGCCCTCCCGCACCGGGGTCAGGCCGCCGGGCACGGCCGTGCGCAGGTTGAACACGGGCGCTTCTACGGGCGTGGCCCAGATCCGGCGGTAGTGCTTGCCCCAGAAAAAGCGGTGCACCGGTCCGCGCAGGTACTGGGCTCCGGCGGCCACGCGCACGGTGGAGTCGGGGCTGATAACGGGAGGGGCCGCCGCCGGCGCGGCTGGCGCGGAGCAGGAGGCAAACAGCAGCCCGCAGCCCAGGGCGGTACTCAGCACGGCGGGATTCCAGACACGGTAGGAAAAGGACACGAAGCAGGTGAACAAGGGCGGAAAAATGACGGGCCGCGGCCCATCCCGCCCTTATAGCGCAAACCAAAGCCCAGCGGTTGTGCTTGCTTTAGCGCCCACCTTTACCGCGCAGCTTCGTTGAAGGACTCAAGCCGCGCTTTTCCCCGCTTCAATGACGACTCGTTTATCCCCGGTTTTCTTCCTGCTTTTGTTTTCCAGCTGCGTCCGGCAGCACTATTTTCAGCCCGACGCCCGCCTGCCCGGCGGGCCCCAGCCGGCCAGCCCCGACAGTGCCCGCGTGACGGTGGGCCGCCACTACCTGCGCGGCCCGATTCACCACTTTTTTATGGGCAAGCACTACCGCCAGGTGTGGGCCACGCCCGTGGTAGTCCCGGTGTTCGACCTCAGCAAAACGGTGCCGGGCGGGCTGACGGCGGGCAAGATGGGCGGGGGCTTCCAGAGTACGAGCATCACGCTGGAAGGCCCCAAGGGCCGGGAATACGCCCTGCGCACCCTCGATAAGGACCCGTATAAAACCCTACCCAAGGTGATGCGCAAATCGTTTGTGCTGAACGTGGTGCGCGACGCCACTTCGGCCGCCAACCCCTTTGCCGCCTTCGTAGTGCCGCCCCTGGCCGAGGCGGCGGGCGTGCTGCACACCAACCCGCGGCCCTACTACGTGCCCCCGACCGAAACCCGGCTGGGCCCTTCCTCCAACCTGTTTCAGGGCAAAGTGGTGATGCTGGAAGAGAAATACGACGGGAAGGAAAACCTGACGCCCGCCTTCGGGGCCGCCCGCGACTTGCAGGACAGTGACGACGTGCTGGCCGCCCGCTACGCTGACCCCGCCCACCAGCTCGACCAGCTGGCTTTTGCCCGGGCGCGGCTGCTGGATATCTGGCTCGGCGACTGGGACCGGCACGAGGGCCAGTGGCAGTGGGCCGTGTACGAGCAGAACGGCCGCACCCTGTACCGGGCCGTGCCCAAAGACCGGGACCAGGTGTTCTACCGCTTCAGCGACGGGCTGATTCCGTGGCTGGCCAGCCGGCGCTGGGCCGTGCGCAAGTTCCGCACCTTCAAGCCCCAGTACGAAGACATCGAAGGGCTGGTAAAAAACGCCCGCTTCATCGATGAGCGGGCCTTGTCGGAAGTAACGCGGGAGCAGTTCCAGCAGCTGGCCCACGAGTTGCAGCAGCGGCTCACCGACGCCGTCATCGACCAGGCCCTGCACCAGTTTCCGGCGCCGGTTTACGCCCTGGAAGGCGCGCGTACGGCGGCGGCGCTGCGGGCCCGCCGGGCGGCCCTGCCCAAGGCCGCCGATACGTTTTACCGCCTGCTGGCCCGCCGCGTGACCGTGGCCGGCACCGACCAGGCCGAGCGGTTCGTCGTGACGCGGGCTTCCGACACGGCTACAGTAGTGAGCGTCTACCGGATTGCGGACAAGGGCGCGTCGGCCACCGATACGCCCCTGTACCAGCGCAGCTTCCGCCCCGGTGAAACCCGCCGCATCGTGCTGCACGGACTGGGCGGCGAAGACCGGTTCGAGGTGAGCGGCGAGGTGAAGCGCAGCATCCGGGTCGACATCTACGGCGGGCCCAACGCCGACGCGGTAGTCAATACCTCCCGCGTGCGCCGGGGCGGCAAGATGACCTACTACTACGACACCAAGCGGGGCAACACCATCGAGCCGGGCCACGACTTCAAGGACCAGACCCGCTCGGGCGTGCAAATGCACGCCTACGACCGGGAAGGGTATTAACTTCCGTTTTGAGCATACGAAAAGAGGCTGCCAGGTATCTGGCAGCCTCTTTCTCGTTTAGCAGTAGCTGAGGGTGTAGAAAACAATCCGCAGTTCATCAGAATATTCTACAAGAACTGTAGAAAACAATCCGCACTTCACCGGAATATTCTACAAAAGCTGTAGAAAACAACCCGCAGTTCGCCAGAATATTCTACACCCTGGGTACAGCCTGGCTACTTGGCCCGCTCGACTTCGGCCAGCATATCCAGCACCATGTGCTCAGTGGGCGTGAGCAGGTCGTGTTCCTGGGGGTCGGCGTTGTGGCGGCGCAGGTACTCGATGAGCTTATCCGAGTTGAAGAGCTCCACCACCTGCGGGTGAATGTAGTACTTGCTGCACACGGTGGGCGTGTTGCCCAGGCCCGAGGCCACGTCTTTCACGGCCCGCTTCAGCACTTTTTCCTTGGGCAGATCGGGCTCCTGCTCCAGCACGGCCTCCAGGCATTCCACCATTTTCACGGTGCCGCCCCAGGTGCGAAAGTCCTTGGCCGAGAGGTTCAGCCCCGTGACGGTGCGCAGGTACTCGTTCACGTCGCCCGACTCCAGCTCCTGGCGGTGCCCATCGGCCGCATAGTACTGAAACAGGTGCTGGCCGGGTATTTCCTTGCACTTCTGCACCAGGCGGGCCAGCTTGCGGTTGTGCAGGCTCACGTCGTGGGCCACGCCCTTCTTGCCCACGAAGGAGAAGTTCACTTCGTCGCCGGCGACCTGCACGTGCCGGTCGCGCAGGGTGGTCAGGCCGTAGCTCTTGTTTTTCTTGGCGTATTCCTTGTTGCCGACCCGGATAAAGGACTGGTCCATCAGGGTCAGCACCAGGGCCACGACTTTTTCCCGGTCCAGCTGGGGGCGTTTCAGATCCTGAGCCATGTGCTGACGCAGCTCGGCCAGCTTTTCGCCGAAGGCGCGCAGGCGACTGAACTTGGTCAGGCTGCGGGCCTGGTCCCAGGCGGGGTGGTAGATGTACTGCTTGCGGCCCTTGGCGTCGCGGCCCGTTACCTGCAAATGGGCATTGGCCGAGGGCGCAATCCAGACGTCGGTCCAGGCCGGCGGAATCACGAAGCCGTGGAGGCGGGCCAGCACTTTGGCATCGGTCACCTTTTCGCCCTTGGCGTCGAAGTAGCTGAAGGCGCCGGTGCGGCCGGCCTTGCGCGTGAGGCCCGGCTTGGTATCGGAGAGGTAGCGCAGGCCGGCCAGCTCGGCCTGCCGGGCGGGGTCTTTGTAGAGGATGTGGGCTTCATCCTGGGGTGCCAGGTGCTTTTTCTTGGTTTTGGGGCGGGGAGCGGCGGAGGTGGGCATAGAGAAGATACGAGTGGCCCGCAGACGTTGACGGGCCCGGGGTTCTCTACGCAGAAACGCCGGCCGGGGTCAGCCCCACCCGTGGGCAGCAGCCCGACCGGGGCCGGCACCGTATTTTTTGGGTGGCCCCCCGCCGGCCGCACCGGGCCCGCAGCGGCGGCTTTCGGGCTTTTTAAGCGCCCTCTGCGTCAGGGGAAAACGCCCGCCGAAGCGGGCTGCGGCCGCCGCGGCAGCAACACGGGGGGCCGTTGGGGCGTATCGAAGCCGGGCCTTTCTGGCATTGTTTTTTCTTTTGCCGGTTGCACTCCGCTTCTTTTTCCCTGTTTAACCTTTCCTTTCCATGCAGCGCGCATTCCTCAAATCTCTCTTCCTCTTCTCCCTGGTGGCCGGGCTGGGCTTTACCAGCTCCTGCTCCAAAGACGGCGACAATATCCTGCTCTTCTCGGTGGAGGACGACAAAGCCCTCGGCGACAAAGTAGCGGCCCAGACCGACTCGATGTTCCGGGCCGACCCGGCCAAAAACGGCCGCCTGCTGGAGCGCGCCAGCAACCCCCAGGCCTACGCCGCCCTACAGGTGGTCGTCGACCGGGTGCTGAACTCGGGCAAGCTGGCCCACCGCGACGACTTCACTTGGGACGTGAAAATCGTGCAGAAGGACGACATCCAGAACGCCTTTGCCACCCCCGGCGGCCACATCTACGTGTACACGGGCCTGATTAAGTACCTCGACCACGAAGCCGAGCTGGCCGGCGTGCTGGGCCACGAAATTGCCCACGCCGACCGGCGGCACACCTCCCAGCTGCTGCAGAAGCAGTACGGCATCGACATTCTGCTGAGCCTGCTGCTGGGCGACAACCCCAGCCAGCTGGCGCAGATAGCCACCGGCCTGGGCTCGTTGCAGTTCAGCCGCGACTATGAGCGCGACGCCGACGACTACTCGGTGGTCTACCTCAACGGCACCCAGTATTCCTGCGACGGCGCGGCCGGCTTCTTTATCAAGTCGCAGCAGGAAGGCGCGGGCGGCACGCCCGAGTTTTTGAGCACCCACCCCAACCCCGAAAACCGGGTAGCCGCCATTCAGAACAAAGCCAAGGAGCTGAACTGCCAGGGCAAAGCCACGAACGACGCCAACCTGAACGCACTGAAAAGCGTGCTGTAAGGCCCCAGGGCCCTGCCCCTCTCCTTTCGAAAGCCAGCTGCCCCGGTAGCTGGCTTTTTTGTTTTTGGGCCCGCCGGGTATAACTCTGGGGGTGGGGCCCTGCGTAAGCACTACCCCGGCATTTGCTTTCTTTACGCTTCCTATGGCTCCTTTTCTCAACAAACTCGGCGACTGGGCCGAAAAAGCCGACGACCTGATTCTGCGGGCCCGTACCCGGCTGGGTTTGCTCGACCCGCTCCAGATCGTTCCCTACCGCAGCTACGGCACGCCCACGCGCCTCTACGTGAAAGGCCGCCTGCTCACCGACAAAGGCATTGGCGAGCCCGACCCCAGCGACTCGCGCTGGCACAACCTGCTTGACATGTACCGTCGCTTCGAAAGCAACGAAATTGCCGGCGCCCAGCTGCTGGTGCGCCCAGCCGATGCGTCCGAGCACTTGGTCGTGACCGACGAGGAAGGGTATTTCAGCCTCAACCTGGAGCCCCGGCAGCTGCCCGAGCCCATCGACTTTATGTGGTACCCGGTCGAAGTGCTGCTCAAGGCCGTGCCCAGTCCGCTGGCCCTGCCCGCCGGCCTGGCCGCCCACGCCCCGGTGCTGATACCGCCGGCCGATGCCGAATATGGCATTATCAGCGACCTGGACGACACCGTTATCCAGACCTCGGCCACCGACATGCTGCGGATGGCCCGCACGGTGCTGCTGCGCAATGCCCGCTCCCGCCTGCCCTTCAAGGGCGTGGCCGAGTTTTACCGGGCCCTGCAGCTGGGCCGCAACGGCAAGCGCAACAACCCGTTTTTCTACGTCAGCAGCAGCCCCTGGAACCTCTACGACCTGCTCGAGGACTTCCTCAACCTCAACGACATTCCGCCCGGCCCGCTGCTGCTGCGCGACTTCGCCGTGGTGCGCAAGTCGGCCCAGGACACCTCGGAGCACCACGGGCACAAGCTCAAGGAAATCGACAACATCCTGCTGACCTACCCCAAGCTACAATTCGTGCTCATCGGCGACAGTGGGCAGGAAGACGCCAACATCTACCGCGAAGTGGTGCGCCGCCATCCGGGCCGCGTGCTGGCCAT
Organism: Hymenobacter aquaticus; assembly: GCF_004765605.1. Lineage (NCBI taxonomy): Bacteria > Pseudomonadati > Bacteroidota > Cytophagia > Cytophagales > Hymenobacteraceae > Hymenobacter > Hymenobacter aquaticus. The sequence goes on from NZ_SRLC01000001.1 coordinate 1,094,351, forward strand.
CTACATCCGCGACGTGCTGCGCCCCGACCGGGCCGCGCTGGTGGAGCGCGTCTCGGAAGAGCTGCGCGGCGACAAGGTGGAAATGCTGCTGGTGCAGGACACGGTGCAGGCCGCCGAGCACGCCGCCAAGGCCGGCCTGATTTACACCGAAGCCATTCCGGCCGTAGTCGAGGACAAGCACAAAGACGAAACCACTGAATAATGTGCTCAGGTGCTAATGTGAGGAATGTGCTACTGCTCAGGCAAGCCCTGATACTTGAGCACGTAGCGCGAAGTTCTACTTCGCGAGACGTCCGCGCCGTTACAACGATAGTCCTAGCACGCCGTGCGAAGTAGAACTTCGTGCTACACGCAAAAGCCCTTTCTCGTCGCAACGGGAAAGGGCTTTCTGGTAAAAATAAATTTGTCATCAGCAGCGGGCGGATTGACGCCGCTTGAGGAGCGGAATGTCGTGCCTCCTCGCCATGACACGAGGTTGGCCTTAGCACATTCCCCACATTAGCACCTGAGCACATTAACTGGAGTGGTCGGCGACGATGACCCACTGGCCCTGGAGGCGGCGGAAGACGAGCAGAAAATGGCCTTCCAGGTCGCCGGCGGCGGGGCGGGCCAGGTGCCAGCGGCCCACGACGTGCGCCGTTTCGGGGCCGTCGGGCGTAATGCGCAGGTTAGAAAACGTGAGCTGGCCCATGGCGGCGGCATCGGGGTAGCTGCGGCGGTAGTTGTCCAGGGTGGGCTGCCAGCCGTAGGTCAGGCCCCGCTTGCCGATGAACACCAGCGAGTCGGACTGCCAGTAGCCCTGCATGAAGCCGGCCACGTCGCCGCGGTTCCAGGCGGCCGTTTGGGTGGCCAGCACCTGCTGAATGGTAGCACGGGTAGCCGCGGGGCGCACGGTAGCGCAGGCACTGAGCAGCAGACTACAGCTGGTGGCAACAAGAACGTTTTTCATAAGAGCAGGCTGGTTAATCTTCAATCAATTCCCGCACGTAGGTGGTGCCACCCAGGCGGCGCATGTTGCGCATCACGCGTCGCTGCTTGGCGCGGGCCGCGGGGCCGGGGTTGCTGGCCCGAAACCGGAGCGGGTTGGGCAGCACGCCGGCCAGCAAAGCCGCTTCGGCCGGCGTTACCTGGCTGGCCGGCTTGTGAAAGTAGCGCTGGGAAGCCGCCTCCACCCCGAAAGTGCAGTCGCCCATTTCGGCCACGCTCAAGTACATTTCCATGATGCGGCGCTTGTTCCAGAGCAGTTCGATGAGCATGGTGAAGTAGGCTTCGGCGGCCTTGCGCACGTAGCTGCGGCCGTGCCAGAGAAACACGTTTTTGGCGACCTGCTGCGAAATCGTGCTGCCGCCCACCAGCTTCTTGCCGTCCCAGTTCACTTTCACGGCGCGCTGCATGGCGTTGAAGTCGAAGCCGTGGTGCTTGAGAAACAGCTGGTCTTCGGCCGCAATCAACGCCAGCGGCACGTGGGGCGACACCTCGTCGAGGCCCTTGAAGTCGTAGCTGACCTGGCGCTCCTGCTCCCGGATGCCGTAGTAGCCCTTGCCCACCGGGGCGTGGGCGCGGCGCTCCAGCATCAGCCAGGTAGCGGGCGGGGCCACCCAGCGGTACACCAGCACCCAGGCAATGGAGGCCAGAAATAAGGCGGCGGCCACCTGCAAGGCGACCCGCCAGGCCTGCTGCCAATACCGTTGATATGTTGTCACGCGCTGCGGAAAAGGTTCAGCGCCCAATAGGGGCACCCGCCGCAAAAATAGCGGAAATATGGCCGCCGCGCCGTACCCCGGCGGCTTTTGCCCGTACCTTTTGTACCTCCGCTTGTTGTACCTGTATGTCGCGCCTATTAGCCCTGTTTCCGCTGAACCTCGTGGTTTTTCCCGGTGAAAAACTCAACCTCCACATCTTTGAGCCCCGCTACCGCCAGTTGGTGCAGGACTGCGTGGCCTCGGATATCACCTTTGGTATTCCGCCCTACCTGAACGAGGGCGTCAGTGATTTGGGCACCGAAATGCGCCTGCTCGGCATCGACAAGCAGTACGACAACGGGGAACTGGACATTCGCACCAAAGCCGTGGGCGTGTTTCGGATCCGGGAATTTTACCGGCAGGCCCCCGGCAAGCTCTACGCCGCGGGCACCATCGACGACGTGGCCGACGACCCCGAGCAGGATCCGGAGCTGAAGGCGCGCATTACGGAATACGTGCAGCAGCTTTACACGGCCCTGGGGCTGCGCAAGCTGTTCGTGGATTTGCCCGCGGCCTACCGCGTCTACGACATTGCCCACAACCTGGGCCTCTCGACCGAGCAGGAATACCAGCTGCTGGAGGCTACCAGCGAGCTGGAGCGCCAGCAGCTGGTGCTGGAGCATCTGGAGCGGATTCTGCCCGTCATCATCGAGGCCGAGCGGCTCAAAGACCGCGCCCGGCTCAACGGGCACTTCAAGAACCTGACGCCGCCCAACTTTTAGCGGCTGCTTCCATTCTGAATCCAGTGGTGGCGGGCTGTTATCAGCCTGAACCTGCCGCCGTTCCGTATAACGCATGGTTACCTACTCCGCCGCCGCTTGCTGACTTTCACCACTCTTTTGTACCTACTGGCCGCGCTGGCGGCGGGCGTATCCGTCTGGCTGCTGTGGCGCTACCGGCAGGAGCGGCAGTACCGGCGGCAGCCCTACGTGGCAGCCTCGGAAACGGGCTGGGCCGCACAGCAGCCGGCCCCCGACAGCCCGCTGCGCCACCGCATGGCCCTGGTCGGCGACCTGGGCGCGGTGGCCACCGACGGCTCCGACCCGGTGCTGAGCCTGCTGCAAAGCTGGCTCCGGGCGGCCGGCGAGGCCAGCAGCGTCGTGGTGCTCGGCGACAACGTCTACCCCACCGGTATTCCGGCGCCCACCCACCCGGGCCGGGCCGCCGCCGAGCAGCGGCTCGACGTGCAGCTGGACGCTTTCCGGACCTACGCCGGCCGGGTGATTTTCCTCAGCGGCAACCACGACTGGAACAAGGGCCGCCCGGACGGCTACCAATATTTGCTGCGGCAGGAAGCCTACGTGCTCGACCACCTGCCCGGGGCCCTGTACCTGCCGGCCAAAGGCTGCCCCGGCCCCGTAACGCTGCAATTAGCCGAAGGCCTGCTGCTGGTGGTGCTCAATACGCAGTGGTGGGTGCAAAACGGCCCCCGACCGCTGGGCCCCGAGTTTGGCTGCACGGCCACGTCGGCCAAGGAGCCTTTTCAGCAGCTGCAGGAAATTCTGGAGCTCAACCGGCACCAGCAGGTGGTGGTGGCCGGGCACCACCCGCTGTATTCCAACGCCATGCACGGGGGCAAGTTCACGACCAAGCAGCACCTGTTTCCGCTGACGGCCGCCCACAAAAAGGCCTACCTGCCCCTGCCCCTGCTGGGCTCCCTGTTTCCGGTGTACCGCCAGCTGGTGGGTGCCGAAGAAGACATGGCCCACCCACCCTACCGCAAGATGCGCCGCCGCCTGCTGCGCGTGCTGCACCAGTTTCCGGGCGTCATCTACGCCGCCGGCCACGACCACAACCTGCAGTATTTTCACTACCGTCAGGGGCATTACCTGGTCAGCGGGTCGGGCAGCAAAACGGCTTTCGTGCAGCACGGCGGCAAAGCGACTTTCGTGCACGAGCACAAGGGCTTTTTCGGGCTGGAGTTTTACCAGAACGGCGACGTCTGGCTGCGCACCTTCGAGGCCGGGGCCACGGCCGAAGCCGGGCCGGGCGCGGAGGTGTTCCGCAAGCAGCTGGTCGGTAGCCCCGGCGGCCGTGCGGCTACGCCGACGGCAGCAGCACCCGCAAGCTCCGCGGCCGAATAGTGACTTCCACCGGCACATCCATTTCCTGGGGCTCCCCATCAACCTGCACCAGCACCCGCGCCTGACCGGGCACTTCTACCCGGGCCTGCCGGCAGCGCAGCCGCCGGGTATACACCGATTCGTCGAAATTCTCGGTGTAGAGCTGGTAGAGAATACCCAGGGCGGCCGTGCCGGGAAAGGGCTCAATCAGGCAGATTTCAAACTCCCCGTCGTCGAGCTGGCTGTCCGGGTTGATAACGACGTTGCTGCCGAAGGTCTTGGCGTTGGCCACCGTCACCATAAACGCGGGCCCCTCGAAGGTTTCCCGGTCGGTGACGATGCGGTAGGTGGCGGGCTCGTAGTTGAGGTATTCCTGCATGGCAATGCGCACGTAGGCCCCGGGCCCGCGCGTGTCGCCGTTGCAAAACCGCTCCACCACCAGGGCATTAAACCCCAAATCGGCCAAATGGGCGCAGAACGCCTCGCTCACCCGCAGCGTGTCGATGGCCTGCACCTGGTGGTCCCAGATCAGGCGCAAAGCCGCCGCCTGCTCCTGCGGAATGCCCAGGTCCTTGGAAAGGCCGTTGCCCGAGCCCAGCGGCACAATCCCCAGCGGCACTTCCGTACCGGCCAGGGCCGTGGCCACCAGGCTCACGGTGCCGTCGCCGCCGGCCGCGAATACGGCCTCGTACGGCTCCCCTGCCAGCCGCTGGCGGAGCTTTGCCAGGTCATCCTCGCCCGTGGTGTGGAAAAACGCGGCGTGGCGGCCCCGCTCCGAGCAGTACGCCGCAATATCCGCTTCCAAAGACGACTTGTCGATGTCGCCGGAAATCGGGTTTAGCACAAACAGCAAATGATGTAACATGGGGAGGTTGGGTGGATGCGGAGCAGATGCGGTAGAATTTGCTTTTCCTACGGCAATAAACGCACTGTGGCCGAGCTTGCGCCCGGCCACAGGATAAAAAGTAGGTTGGGTAGCTTATTGCTTCAGCCCGGAAGGCAAGCCCTGGGGAAAGTCGGCGGCAATGTCTTTTTCCAGCTCCCCGATGCGGTTGCCGGGGTTGGGGTGGGTGCTCATGAACTCCGGCGTGCGGCTCCCGCCCCCCGCCTGCTCCAGGATCTGCATCACCTGAATCATGGCGCGGGGGTCGTAACCGGCCTGGGGCGTGAAGTCCACAGCCAGGCGGTCGGCTTCGAGCTCATCCTGGCGGCCGAAGCGCATGGTAATCAGCTTGGAAACCATGGCCGTGGCGGCCGCGGCGGCGGCCGTGCTGGGCCGGTCGGGGTCGTACACGGCAATGGCGGCGGCGCCGGTCAGGCCCTGGGTCAGGCTCGATTTGGCCACCTGCTCGGCCGAGTGCCGCGCTACTACGTGCCCGATTTCGTGGGCCAGCACGCCGGCTACCTGGCCTTCGGAGCGCAGGTTTTTCAGCAGGCCCGCCGTAATGAAAATCTGGCCACCGGGCAGGGCAAAGGCGTTAATCGTGTTTTCGTCGGCCAGCAAGTGAAACTGAAACTTGTAGGGCGTCTGGCCGGCTTTGGTGCTGCGCACGATCTGCTGGCCGATTTCCTCGACCCGGGCCGCGGCCTGGCGGTCGGGGTGCAGGCCGCCGTACTGCTGGGCCATTTCGGGCGCGGCCTGCAGGCCCAGGGCAATTTCCTGTTCCGTCGTCATATCGACGTGCTGCACTTCGCCCGTCACTTCGTTGGTCGAGCGTTTGCAGTAGTAGGTTATCAGTGAAAACCCGGCAATCAGCAGGGCAATCAGGTAGCGGAGTCCTCCTCTCATGGTGGTGTGGTGGTAGAAAATGGGCGGATGAAAAGCAGCTTAGCTGTGCTGTTTCGCTTGTAACGCGTAGCCCGAAGTAGGGTTGTGCCCGCCACTACCCCCGAATGCCAGGTATCTGCGGATCAGGGGTAGCGCAAGAGCAAGAACAGAAATTCCCGTCGGCGTGGTCCTGACCGTACCGAGCAGCTTGCTCGTCACGGAGAAATCCGACGGGCATACGCGGGCGCTTACTGGTTGGCCGGGCTGCCGCCCGTCGGAACGCCCCGGTGCGCGAGGCAACGGTAGATAGTGGCCCAGCCCACGCTGAGCAACTGGCCGATTTCGGCCACCATCTTGTCTTGCTGCAGGTAAAGAGTCTTCGCGGCCTGTACTTTCGACAAGGCTTCTTTGGAAAGCCTTGAGGGAGCGGCCTAGCCGGTCGAGTTTTCAGACCACGAGCGTATTGCCGGGCCGCTGTCAAGCCCCGCTCAAACGTGCGAGGTCACCGGGCCGAAAAAACGCCCGTTTCCTAAGCCACCTTACCACCACCGAAATTTGACTAACTGGCCTTAGCGTTGTTTTCCGTTCTTACTCCAGTATCCCCCTTATTGTGCTATTTATTTCCGTTTTTCTGAAAGTCCCCTATAATGTAACCTATTTCGACAACTGTTCTGAATCCGCAACTAATTTCCGAGTCGTACTTTCCCCCGATGAGAGTGTGGTGCTTATTGCTGGTAATATTCGCGCTGCTGCCGGCCCAAGCCCCGGCCCAAACCATGCCCGCCGCCGGTTGGCAGGCCGAGCCCGCCCTGAGCCGCCTGATGTTGCGCCGCCTGGCCCAGGCACCTGACGGCCTGCTCTGGGCCGGCACCGACGACGGCGCGTACCGCTTCGACGGCACCCAGGCCGTGCCCCTCAACGCGCTACGGCGCGCCGGCCCGGCCCTGCCCCCCGTGCCCTGCAACGCCCTGCTGGCCACGCCCGACGGCAGCCTCTGGCTGGGCACCGACAACGGCCTCTACCATTTCTCGCCCGCCGGCACGCTGCGGCGGCTGCCGCTGCCCGCGCCCGCCAGCGGCAACCAGAAAGTGCCGGCCCTGGCCCTGGCCGCCGATGGCCGCCGGGTGTGGGTGAGCCAGGACAACACCACGCTGCAGGCCTATACTCTGGCCGGGCAGCCCACCGGGCCGGTGCTGCCCAGCCTGGCCGGCCTCAGCAGCGTGGTGCCCGCCCCCGATGGCAGCCTGTGGCTGAGCGGCGACGGTACCCGCCACCTGGCCGCCACCGGGCAGGTGCTGGGCGCCTGGGCGCACCCCGGCCGCGTGCTGCGCCCCGCCCTCGACCCCACCGGCCGGCCCTGGCTGCTCAGCGACCGGGCGGCTTACCGGCCCGGCCCCGGCGGCCAGCTCACGGAAGCGGTGCGCTGGGAGCAGCCCGGCACCGGGCAGCCCGTGGAGGTGCTGCCCACGGCCAGCGGCCCCACCTTGCTCAGCCGGGAGGCGGTGCGCCAGCTGAGCTGGACGCCCGGCCCCGACCCGCGTCCCCGCGTGCGCTTTGCCCTGGCCCTGCCGCCCTGGCCCACCGCCAACTGGAGCGGCCGCCTCTGGGCCGACCGCACCGGCCGCTGGTGGGTGTTCGACACGGGCACGCGCGGGTGCTGGCAGCGCGAGGCCGCGCCGGTGTTCATCCGGGCGCTGGCCGGGCCGGGCGGGCAGCCCTACAGCGTGCGGGCCAGCGTGCGCCTGCCCGACGGCCGCCTGCTGGTGAGCAGCTACGAAACCGGCCTGCTCACCCAGGCCCCCGACTCGCCCCTGGCCCCGCTGCGGCGCTGGGCGGCGGCCACCCTGCCCACCGGCAACGCGCCCGTGCTGCTGGCCGTGCTGCCCGGTGCCCGCGGCCCGGGCGGCGACTGGCTGGCGGCCGGGGCGTTTCCTTTTCTGCGCTTCAACCCCCGCACCGGCCGCTTTCTGAAGCTGCCCGTGGCCGGCCAGTTGGCCACCGATATTGGCCTGCGCACACTGGTGCTCGACAGCGCCAGCGGGCGCGTGTGGGCCGGCACCCAGCAGGGCCTTTATTATTACGACCCAGCCACCCAGGTCTACCGGCCCTACGAGGTGCCGGGCCACGCGCCCGGCGCGCCGCCGCCGCTAGCCGGCCGCGTCATCGAGGACGTGCGGCCCGATGCGCGCGGGCACCTGTGGCTGGCCACGCCCGAGGGCGTGGAGCGCCTCACGCTGGCTACCGGGGCGCGGGGCGTGTACGGGCCCGCCGCGCCCGCGCCGCGCCGCGCGGCCGTGGAGGGCGCCCGCTGCCTCTACCTGGCTCCCGATGGCCGGTTGTGGGTGGGTACGCGCACTCACGGCCTGGCGGTGGTGGCGGCTGATGGCCGCATCCGGGAAGTCCTCACGCCCAGCCAGGGGCTGCCCAGCCCATCCATTGCCAGCATCCTGCCGGGGCCGGGCGGCATGCTGTGGCTGGGTACTTATCAGGGGCTGGTGCGCTACCAGCCGGCCACGGGGCAGCTGTCGATATACACCACGGCCCAGGGTCTGGTATCGGACGAGTTCAACGCCGCCGCTGCCGCCGTAGACCCGCGCGACGGCTCGCTGCTGCTGGGCGGGGTGGCGGGGCTGCACCGCATCGTGCCCGGCGAGGTGCCCGTGCCGCCGGCCGTTCGGCCCCGCCTGTTGCTCACGGCCCTCACGGCCCTCAGCGCTTCGGCCGAAGCCAGCCGTACCCGCTACCTGCTGGCCCCCGATGCGCTGCCCGCCTTGCGCCTGGCTCCCGAGCAGCCCCTCATCGACCTGCACCTGGCCCTGACCAACAGCCTGGACGCTAGCCGCGCCCGCTACGCCTACCGGGTGCGCGGCTGGCTCGCCGACCGCTGGCTGGGTTTGGGCACTACGCCGCGCCTTCGTCTGCAAGGGCTGCCCCCGGGCAAGTACACCGTCGAAATTCGGGCGGCTACCAGCCAGGGCGTGGCCGCTGCCAACGTGCTGCGTATGCCTCTGACCGTGACGGCCGAGTGGTGGAACCGGCCGCTCACGTGGCTGCTGGCCGCCGTGGCCACGGCGCTGGTCGTGTACCTTTGGCAGCGCAACCGCCTGCGCCAGGTGCAGCGCGAAAACGCCCTACGCGCCCGCCTGGCCGCCGATTTGCACGACGAAGTAGGCTCTTTGCTGACCCGCGTGACGATGCAGGCCGAGCTGCTGCGCGAGTTTGAGGCTGGCCCCACCCGCCGCCTCGACACGCTGGTGGAAGACAGCCGGGCCGCGGCCAGTACCGTGCGCGACATCATTTGGAGCGTGGATGCCCACGCCGATACGCTGGCCGCCCTGGTCGACCGAATCCGGGACCACCTCGACGCTACAAGCCGCGCCACCGGCCGCGACCTGCTCCTCGACGACACCCACTTACCGGCTTTGCTCGACCAGGCGCTGCCGCCTACCGTGCGCCAGCACACCTACCTTATTTTCAAGGAGGCGCTTACCAACGCCCTCAAGTATTCGCAGCCGGGCAGCCCCATCCGCATTGGGCTGCGCTACGGCTCGCCGCTGGAGCTTACCATTAGCAGTGAGGGCCCGGTGGCGGCTATTTCGCGGGCCGGGCAAGGGCTGCGCAGCATGCGCCACCGCGCGGCCCTGCTGCGGGCCGACCTCACGGCCGGGCCGGTGCCGGGCGGCTGGCAAGTGCGCCTGAAAGTGCCGGAATAGGGCCCAAGTGCCGCAAAAAGGGCGAGCTACTCAGTGGCTCGCCCTTTTTGCGTGGTTACAAGTCACCCTTCAGGGCCCGGCTCAGCAGCTCACTGCGCGAGCGGACCCGCAGCTTGTCGTAGAGGCGCTTCACGTACGTATGCACCGTGTCGGGGGACAGGGCCAGGCGGGCGGCAATCTGCTTTTCGGCCAGGCCATCGACGAGCAGGTGCAGCACTTCCTGCTCGCGGGCCGACAGCAGGGCGGGCTGCTGACTAGGGGCCGGCTGAAAGTGCTGCAGGGCCTTGCGGGCCACGGAGGGGGAAAGGGCCGCCCCGCCGCCGAGCACATCCAGGATGGCCTGCTTGTACTGGGGCAGGCTGGTGGCGTTTTTGATGACGTAGCCCGTGGCCCCGGCCCGCAGCGCCTGATAAATCCGGTCGGGGTCGTCGTGCATGGTTTGCAGAATGATGTCGGCCTCGGGCAGGCGCTTTTTCAGGGCCGGCAGCGCCTCAATGCCCGACTGCCCGGGCAAGCTCACGTCGAGCAGCAGCACGCGCGGGGGGAGGCTCAGGTCCAGCTCGGTCCACAGCGCCTCCACCGAATCGACCACGATAGAGCAGGTAAACTCGGCCTGGTGGCCCAGGTACTCGTGCAGCAGGTCGCGCACGCGGGCATCGTCTTCCACGATGGCCAGGGCAATAGGAAAAGCGGTGGTCGTCATAAGCTGCTACAAAGATGGGCGGCGGGCCGGGAAAAGCGCACCCGAAGATTGTCACCTGAATAGGGTACAGCGCCAAAGCCCAGGCCTGGGGCCAATTGCTCAGCTTTGCTTTCGATACGCCGCCGGAGCGCGCCCGATAGTGCTATCAGTATTGCCCAGTTCTATCCTTTTCTCTCTTCTTACATTACCACAATCATCATGAGCACAACGAACGCCAACTGCTGGGTGCAGTTCTGGGAAAACAACGACTACGAATCCGGCGGTACCCGCAAGTTCGAGTACAATGAAGTGGACGGCCTGCCGATGTACGTGAACAACCTGTCCGAATACTACTGGGATGGCTACGACCAGAAGGCAAAAAACCAGATGGACGACAGCATCAACTCCCTCAAAACCGGCTCGTCGAGTTGGCTCTGCCTCTACACTGAGCCCTTTTTTCAGGGCAAGGTGATGATGGTGGGCTACAGCCAGGCCATTGAGGAGCTGCCGCACGATTTTCTCAACGAGGTGGCTTCCTTCATCCTGTACCCCAGCATCCCTATCTTCTGGAACGCCAGCAGCATCGGCGACACGTTTCAGGCCGGCACCTGCTGGCTCAAGCTCTACCTCTACGAAAACTACGACAGCACCCGCTGTGCGCTCTACGGGGCCGGCGAAATTGCAAATACCAACTGCCTGGGAAGCACCGCCGATTTCAGGTCGCTCATGACTGGCCCCGCCACCTGGGTGAGGCTCTACAAAGACGTCAAGTTCGACGGGGAGCCGGTGGCGCAGATCGGCCCCAACAGCCTGATCAGCGCCCTGAGCCAGCTCACCGATGAGGACATCGTCAGCATTCGGGTGTACGACTATCAGCCGTCCGGCTTCGTGCCTACGCCCATGATGCCGGGCTGGGTGCTGTCCATTCAGCGCTACCAGACCTCGAAGAAGCTGCGCAATGCCCTGGCCATCGGCCTGGGCAAAATCCCGTACGGCGGCTCTCTGCTCTCGGTACTGGTGAAGGCGCTGTGGCCCTCCGGACCCGGCACCCAGGAAATCTGGAACGACCTGAACCAGTACATCAACAGCCTGATTAAGGGTTATATCAACCAGGCTAAGATCGACAACCTGAATAGCATTCTGGCGAACCTGCACACGCTGCTGCTCGCGTACATGGACAAAAGTCCCGGCCCGGGCAAGGTTGCTGAGCTGTGGTATATTATCAACCAGCTGAAAAGCTGCCAGGCTGATTTCCTGAACAAAGGGGCCGCCAGGGAGGAGCACGGCAAGACGCTCACGTACCTGGTGGCCTTTGGGACCATCAGCGTGGTGATGGGCGCGGAGTGGACGTACAACTATGCCAGCGTTAGCGGCGGAGAATCCAACCCTGACCCCGAAGGCTCCATCCGGCAGCTCGACGCGGTTATTGAGGAGCTGATCCAGGCCGTCGACCTGGCCGTTGCTGATTCCGTGGCCTGGCGCCTGGCGCAGATCAAGACCACCGGCACCTATACCGTGACGGATGCCTACACGGGCTACACCCAGGACTACTCAACCCAGCAGGAGGCCCGCGAGGGCGAAGATGCGCTCCGCCTGTACATCAGCCAGAAGTACCACGCGCTGCTGGAAGCCTATACCAGCCCGGCCAACCTGTGGTCGTACCTGCTTTCGGCCAACGTCGTGCCGGGGGCCGGCAGCAACCCTAACTTCCCGGCAGTAACCTTCGTGCAGACGCCGGTGCGGAAGATGGTGGCCGTGCCAGCCACCACCGGGCTGGTCCCGAAGAGCGACTCCGTGCCTTTCCAGGAATCCACCAACGGTTCGCGGGTCACCCAGGTCATGCTGTCGAGCCTGAGCAGCAACGGTCCTAACAACAGCATCAACGCGCTGCAGTTTTTCTACGGCAACGCCGCGTCAGCTGTGCACGGCACCATTTCTTCTTACCGTACCACCGTTGCGCTCAACTCGGCCGAAGCGGTGACTGATGAAGCGGCGGCGCTGCCGGACCACGAGCCCGCCGTGGAGCCCGCCGAAAGCATCGTAGCCATGCACGGCAACCGCAGCAATACCACGTTGTACCAGCTGTTTTTCCGCACCGACCAGGGGCGCGACTTCGGCCTGGGCGGCGGCGGTGCCGACCCCTTCATAGCCATTGGGCCGCAGGGCGTGGGCGCCCGTCTGGCCACGGTGACCGGCTCGTGCTACAAAACCAACCAGGTCACGAGCCTGACCCTGACGTGGGAATACCTGAGCTACGAGCGGTGCACCACGCCGTCGGCCGTTTTGGCCGCTGACGCCAGAGTCGCCGGGCAAGTATCGGCGTAGGCTGATTGGCAGGGCCGGTGCTGTGGGCAGGCTCTGCCCGCTGGTACCGGCCTGACCGAGCCGCCCGGCTGCCCCGTCGTTCAGGCGGTGCTGGCCGGGCGGCTTTTGCGTTGGCGGCGGCCCGTTCGGTAGTTGCCCGCTACGGCGGAGAAGACGCGCGGTGTTCGGGTTGTACCCTGTTTAGGGTACAACCCGAACACCGTAATCGGAGTTGGGCAGTGGGAAATTTGCCCGCAAACCTTGTCCCTTGTTATGCATCTGATTGCTACGCTTTTTGCTGATTCATACCGGACCGCCGGCCGCCTTGCCGGCCGGCGTTACCTTGCCGGGCTCTTATTCCTGCTGCTAACCAGTTCGGCGGCGCTGGCGCAGCCCACCATCAGCGGCTTCTCGCCCAGCAGCGGCGCCGCGGGCAGCAGCGTCGTCATCACCGGCAGCGGCTTCACGGGCGCTACCAGCGTCCGCTTCGGGGAGCTGTCGGCGGTATTCACCGTCAACTCGGCTACCCAGCTGACGGCGACGGTGCCCCGGGCGGCCTCCACGCAGCGCCTCAACGTGACGACCAGCGCCGGCTACGTCTTCTCCGCCTCCGCCTTTACGGTGACGCGCAGCAACAGCGTCAGCTACGGGCAGGTGAGCAGCAGCTTTGCTGGAGTGAGCGGCGGCACCAACAGCGCCCCCGCCGTGGCCGACCTCGACGGCGACGGCCGCCTCGATCTGCTGGTGGGCCTGGCCGACGGCACCATCGCGCGCTACGAGCAAAATACCGTCAACGGCACGGCCTTCACGGCGCTGGGCAGCCTGCGCACCAGCGGCAACACCGTCATCGACATGGGCACCGAGGCCACGGTGGCCATCGTGGACCTGGAGGGCAACGGCCGCTACAACCTGGTGCTGGGGCGCGGCGACGGCACCGTGAGCGAATACGAGCAGACGAGCGGGGGCGCCGGCACCTTCGACCTGGTGCAGGACAACCTGTCGGGCATCTTTACCCCCAGCAACACGGCCCCCAACATGACCGACCTCGACGGCGACGGCCGGCTGGAGCTGCTGGTGGGCAAGGGCGACGGCATCACCAGCCACTCTGAGCAGTTCGACCCCAACACCGACGGCTTTATCCGCATCGACACCAACTTCAACGGCCTGCAACTGTCGGGCAACGCCGCGCCGTTCTGCGTGGACCTGGACGGCAACGGGCGCCTCGACATCCTGTTCGGCACCAACACGGGCGGGGTGCTGCGCTACGAGCAAAACTCGGCGGGCGGCTTTACCGTCAGCCAAGTATCGAGCAGCTTCAACGCGCTGGCGGTGGGCACCAATGCCAAGCCCTGCGTGACGGACATCGACGGCGACGGGCTGCTGGATTTGCTTATCGGCTGCGGCAACGGCACCATCTACCGCTACGAGCAGAGCGGCACCGTGCCCGCGCCCACCATCACGGGCTTCACGCCCAGCAGCGGGCCGGTGGGCACCACCGTCACGGTGACGGGCACCAACCTGGGCGGCGTGACGGCCGCCTCGGTAAACGGCACGGCGGGCACCATCACCGGCACGCCTACGACTACCAGCTTCACCTTTACGGTGGGCGCGGGCAGCAGCACCGGCGTTATCGGCGTGACCACGCCTGGCGGCTCGGCCAGCAGCAGCGGCAGCTTCACGGTGGGCACGGTAACGCTGGCTACCGTGACTACGGCCACGCCCGGCACCATCACCGGCAGCAGCGCGGTGCTGGGCGGCAATGTAACCAGCGCCGGCGGCGGCACCGTGACGGAGCGCGGCGTGGTGTACGTGCCGGGCAGCGGCACGCCCACTACCAGTGATACGAAGGTTGCCATCGGCAGCGGCACGGGTACGTTCAGCCAGGCGGTGAGCGGGCTGGCGGGCAACACGCTGTACTCGGTGCGGGCCTACGCCATCAACGGCGCGGGCCCCGGCTACGGCAGCACCCAGACCTTCACGACCGGCAACAACCCGCCCACGGCCGTTGACGACAGCTATACCGTGACCGAGGACAGCAGCCCTACCGGTTTCAGCGTGCTCGGCAACGACACCGACCCCGACGCGGGCACCAACCTCATTGTTACGGGCGTAACGCAGCCGGCGGGCGGCGTGGTGATATTTACCGGCGCCGGCGTCAGCTTCACGCCGAACCCGAACTTTGACGGTACGACTACCTTCACCTACACCATTTCGGACAGAAACGGCGGCACCGACGCCGGCACCGTGACCGTGACGGTAACGGCCGTGAACGACGCGCCGGTGGTGAGGATGCCGGCCCCCCAGGCCACGGCCGAGGACGTGCCCTTCGCCTTCAGCAGCGGCGCCGGCAATGCCATCAGCGTGGGCGACGTGGACGCCGGCAGCGGGCAGGTGGAGATGTATCTGCAGGCTACCCAGGGCACCATTTCGCTGAGCACCACCTCGGGCCTGACCTTCACGGCCGGCGACGGCACGGCCGATGCGAGCGTGACCTTCCGGGGCACCATCAGCAGCATCAACACGGCCCTCAACAACATGAGCTTCGCGCCCAATGCCAACTACACGGGGGCGGCGGCCTTGCAGGTACAGGCCAACGACCTGGGCAACACCGGCAGCGGCGGGGCCCTGTCGGACTCGGAAACCGTCACCATCACCGTGACGGCCGTGAACGACGCGCCGGTGCTCACGACCAGCGGCAGCAGCACCGGCTTCACGGCGGGCGGCGGCGCGGTGGCCGTGGATGTCTTCCTCACGATCAGCGACATCGACAACGCCACCCTGGCCTCGGGCACGGTGAGCATCACCACCGGCCTGGCCAGCGGGCAGGACGTGCTGGCCTTCAGCAACACCAGCAGCACCAGCTTCGGCAACATCGTGGGTAGCTACGCCGGCGGTTCGGGCGTCCTCTCGCTGAGCAGCGCCGGGGCCACGGCCACGGTGGCCCAGTGGCAGGCCGCCCTGCGGGCCGTGACCTACAACAACACCGCGGCCCCGCCCACCGGCAGCAGCCGCACGGTGAGCTTCCGGGTAAACGACGGCGCGGCCAACAGCAACGTCGCCACCAAAACCATTGGCCTGACCACGCCCACGCCCGCTATTACCGGCCTCACGCCCAGCAGCGGGCCGGTGGGCACGACCGTGGTCATTGCGGGCAGCAACTTCACAGGCGCCACCGCCGTGCGCTTCAACGGCACGGCGGCCGACAGCTACGTGGTCAACTCCAGTACCCAGATTACGGCCGTGGTGGCGGCGGGCACCACCAGCGGGGCAGCCACCGTGGTTACCCCCTACGGCACCAGCAACGGCGTGACGTTCAGCATTACCAGCGCCACCACCAGCACCACGCTTGTCAGCTCGGTTAATCCCTCAATCACCGGGCAGAGCGTGACCTTTACGGCTACGGTAGCCAACGTCAACGGCAGCGCCACGCCCAACGGCACCGTCAGCTTCCGCGACGGCGGGGCTATCCTGGGCTCGGGGACGCTCGACGGCAGCGGCGTGGCCACCTTCAGCACCAGCGCCCTGACGCAGGGCAGCCACAGCATTCTAGCCATCTACCTGGGCCGCACCGGCTTCGTTTCCAGCACCTCCGCCACGCTGACGCAGCAGGTCGGCGCGCCGCCCCTGCCCGCTCTCACCAGCCTCTCGCCCACCAGCGGACCGGTGGGCACCAGCGTCACCATCACGGGCACCGACCTGGGCGGGGCCAGCAGCGTGAGCTTCAACGGCGTGGTGCAGACCACCATCACCGGCAACACCGCCACCGGCCTGACGGTGAACGTGCCGGCCGGGGCCAGCACCGGCGACGTGGAAGTAACCACCGCCGCCGGCACCAGCAACGGGCTGCCCTTCACCGTGACGCCGCCCGCGCCGAGAGTCACCAGCGTGAGCGGCCCGGCCAACGGCACCTACCGCCTCGGCCAGTTCGTGACCTTCCTGGTCAGCTTCGACCAGCCCGTGACGGTAAGCACCGCCGGCGGCACGCCCGTCATCCTCATGACGGTGGGCAGCACGCCCCGGGGCGTGACCTACTTCAGCGGCAGCACCACCAGCACGCTCACCTTCCGCTACCTCGTGCAGGCCGGCGACCTGGACGCCAACGGCGTGACGCTGGGCGCCAGCATTGCCCCCAACAACGGCACCCTGCGTAACGCCACCGGTACCGACGCGGTGCTCACGCTCAACAACGTGGCCCCGCTGACCGGCGTGCTGGTCGACGGCGTGGTGCCCACCCCCACGGTCAGCACCACGGCCGCCAGCCCCACCAGCAGCAGCGCCATTCCCGTTACCATCACCTTCACGGAAGCGGTGACGGGGCTGACCGCCGCCGGCCTCACGGTGACCAACGGCACCCGGGGCGTGCTGAGCGGCAGCGGCACCACCTACACCATCACCGTCACGGCCACGGCCGCCGGGGCCGTCACGGTGCAGGTGCCCGCGGGCGCGGCCCAGGACCTGGCCGGCAACCCCAGCGCGGCCAGCAATACGCTGAGCGTGACCTACTCCCCGCCGCCCGTGGCCATCAGCAGCTTCACACCCACCAGCGGGGCAGCCGGCACGGTGGTCGTCATCACCGGCAACGGCTTTACCGGGGCCACGGCCGTGACCATCAACAACGGCGCCGTGGCCAGCTACACCGTCGACTCCAACACCCAGATTACGGCCACCGTGGCGGCCAGCAACAGCACCGGGCTGATCCGGGTGACCTCCCCGGCGGGCACGGGCGTGAGCAGCACCAACTTCGTGGTGGGGCCGTCCGTGAATAGCGTGAACATCATTACGGCCAACGGCACCTACCGCCCCGGCCAGCAGCTGCAGTTCAACGTCGTGTTCAGCCAGCCCGTTACCGTGAATACCACCAACGGCACGCCCTCCCTGGACGTGACGGTGGGCGGCACGGTGCGGCAGGCCACATACACCGGCACCGCCAGCAACACGGCCGCCTTCCGCTACACCATCGTGGCCGGCGACTTGGACATGGACGGTGTGACGCTGGGCGGCAGCATTGACCTGAACGGCGGCATCATCCGCAACAGCGGCGGGGCCGATGCCGACCTGGACCTCAACAACGTGGGCGCCACCACCGGCCTGCTCGTGGACGGCGTAGCCCCCACGGTGGTCGTCAGCTCCACGGCCGGCGCCTCGGGCGGCAGCACCGCCGTTTCGCCCATTCCCCTTACTATTACCTTCTGCGAGTCGGTGACCGGCTTCACCGCCGCCGATGTGGTGGTGACGGGCGGCACCAAGGGCACCTTTACCGGCAGCGGCAGCGCCTACACCCTGAGCGTGACGCCCACCGGCGGCACCGTAACGGTGAACATAGCCGCCGGCGTGGCGCGCGACGCGGCCCTTAACGACAACGAGGCCGCCCCGCAATTCACTATCACCTACGTTACGCCTCCCTCTATCAGTAGCCTCAGCGCCGGGGCCGAGCTGCCCGGGATGCCCGTCACTATTACGGGCACCAACTTCACCAGCGGCAGCACCGTCACGTTCGGGGGCGTGGCGGCTGGCAGCGTGGTGTTCAACTCCGCTACGTCGCTCACGGCCACGGTGCCGGCGGGGGCCAGCGTGGGCAGCAGCGCCGTGGTGGTCACCACCAACGGGGTGAGCAACACCAGCAGCCCGGCCTTTGCCGTGCTGAAAGTGTACGACGCCGTGGCCAGCTGCCTGAGTACCGTTTCCTACACCACGGTTGGCGACGGTAACTGGCACTACCTGCTGGCCGGCAACGGCCAGGTGGTAGCCGCTTTGCAGGATACCCGCTCAGGGCTGGGTACGGTAAGCGTGCAGTTCCTCATTACCGGCCCGGCCAGCGCGGTGCGCCAGGATGCGCGCGCCCGCAAGTACCTCGACCGTAACTTCCGCCTGACCGCTACCAACCCCACGTTCACCGGCAGCGCGGTCAACGTGCGTTTCTACGGCCTCGTGAGTGAATTCACCCGCCTGCAGGCCGCCGACCCGGCCGTGACCTACGCCAATCTGAAGGCCTCGCAGTACAGCGGCCCCAGCGAAGATTGCCAGCTGGACAACAACGGTCCCGGCGAAAGCCGCGTGCTGCCCCTGGCCGCCAGTACCCCCGGCAACGGCGTGGCTTGGTTTGTGGCCCAGGCCACCGTGGCCGACCACTTCTCCGAGTTCTACCTCACTAGCAGCAGTACCCCGCTGCCGGTGCAACTGGTGCGCTTCACGGCCGAGCCATTGGGCAAAGATGCTCTGCTGAAATGGGCCACGGCCTCGGAGAAAAACAACGACCATTTCGACGTGGAAACCTCGGCCGACGGCCGCACCTTCCGCCGCATCGAGCAAGTGGCCGGCCACGGCAGCAGTTCTCAGCCCCACGACTACCAATTCCTAGACCCGGGCATTGCCCGCTACGCGGCCAGCCTCGTGTACTACCGCTTACGCCAAGTCGATGCCGACGGCACGGCCAGTTACTCATCCGTGCGAACGGTGGCTGTGACGGGTGCGAATTCCAGCCTGGCCTTGTTTCCCAACCCGGCCACCACCGCCACCACGCTCATCGGTGCCCGGCCCGGCACGGCCATTGCCGTATTCGACGCCGTGGGCCGCCAGGTTGCGGCGGCCACGGCCGATGCCGATGGCACGGCCGCGCTGCGCCTCCCACCGGGGCTGGCGACGGGCATGTATGTGGTACGAACCGGCACCACCGCCCTGCGCTTGGTCGTGGAGTAGAAGCAAACCCGCCCCACGGCCAGGTTTGCCGGGAGGCCCGTTGCCGCGGGCAATTCCAGCCTTTCCAAGTGGTTCGGTGCATATGCCACGGCTTACCAGCCTAGCCAGGAGCAGCGGCTGGAGCTACCAGGAATCCCTTGGTAGCTCCAGCCGCTGCTCGTGTAAAATTTGTACCCACCTTTTAACCAGGCCCTTCGGTCACGTGCGGTCTTTACCGGATTGAAAAAAACGCCCGTTTCCCGAGATACCCCGACCCGCTCCCGATTCCGCCGCCCTATCGGGGATTTCTGTTCTTACTCTTGCGCTACCCCTAGCAGGCCAAGACGGCTCCGACCTGGGAAGCTTTTTCATCCTGAAGCCTTTTTACCTCTCCTCATACTAAATCAGAAACGCACATTCGGTTCCATTTTGGGCATTATCATTGGTGCCCTGGGATTTCTGCAGCTTGGCGGCATCAGCCTGAACAAGATGAACTCGCTGGTGCCCTTCACCGTGGGTCTGATTTTCTTCATGGCCGGCAGCAACCTGGTAAAAGCCGCCGTCGTCCGGGCCTAGCACCGGGTATCCATACTACCCCCATAAAAGCGAAAAACCCAGCCATCCAGCTGGGTTTTTTATTAAGTAAACAGTCCCTAAATAGCCCCAAACAACTCTTACAGGCTGGCCAGCCCCTGGGTGCGGGCAAAAGCCGTCAGGGCCGGGTCGAGCTGCAGAAACGACGAGGTGTAGTTAATCCGGGCCGGGGCGTGGGCGTAAATCACCGAGCCGCCCTTGATAGCGCGAATGATGGCGCTGGCTTGGTCGGTGGGCAGGGCCGGGCAGCCCTGGCTGCGGCCCAGGCGGCCGTGCTGGCGCACAAACTCCTCACACACGTACTCGGCCCCGTGCACTACCACGGCGCGGCTGGCGGCGTTGCTGTTGTAGCGCGTTTCCAGACCCTGCAGCTTCAGCGAAAGGCCGTGCTTGCCGGTGTAGGTGTTGCCGGTCAGGTAGAAGCCGATGCTGCTTTGCTCCGAGCCGTTCACGTTGGAAAACGCGGTGGCAAACTCCTCGCCGGTGTTCTTACCGTGGGCTACCAGGGTATGAAACAGCACTTTCTGCTTTTTCACGTCGAGCACCCACAGGCGCTTGAGGCGGCTGGAGCGGCTGAAGTCGATGACGGTGAGCAGGGACTTGCCGGCCGACGCCAGGCCGCGCTGCTGCAGGTTGTAGTAGCCCACCAGCGCTTCGCGGAAAACCGGAAACGACAGGCCGCTGGTCGTCAGGCCGCTTTGCGTGTAGGTTAGCAGAGCGTGCTGCTCGAAGGCAGCGGTATAAAAAGCTTTGCGGGCGGCGGCATTGGCAGCCAACGTAAGCTTGGCGGGGTTGCCGGGATTATCAGCGGCCGTACTCGGGCCGGTAAAAGAGAGCAGCAGCGTAAGAGTAGTCAGCAGTAAGCCCGTGAAGGCAGTCCGGGTTGTAAACATGGGCTGAAAGAGGCCTAGAATGACGAATATTGCGGGATGACACGAGCGTGGCTGTACAAATCTAGTACTTTAGCGCTGTAGTACCACCTTCTGTTGTCGCCCCTAACGCGCTTTTTTTGCCGGCAGTTCCCGGCACGGCCTATGTCAGCACTCCGCACCGCCTCCGTCATATTTTGCACTTTTCTATTATTTAGTTGTGGCCACTCCCTCCCGGAGCTCCCCGGCTTCGCGGCCGAAACCTGGCGTCGTGACCCGTACGCCTGCAAAAATGAGCGGGCCGGGCAGCTGAAAGCGCTGCTCCAGCACCGTGAACTGCTCTACGGCACCCGCGCCGACGACATCGACGCGCTGTTCGGCCGCCCCGATGAGGAAGAGCTCAGCGAGCAAACCGAAAAAATCTACCTGTACTACCTCGAGCCCGGCTTGCAGTGCGACCCAGGCCACCAACGCTCGGCGGCCAACAAGCTGATTTTGCGCTTTGGCCCCCTCGGCACCGTCACGGAGGTGCTCTACGAGCGTCCGCCGAAGGGCCTGTAAGCCGACCGGCCGGCTAGCCACGAAAAAGGCGCCCCAGTAAGGGCGCCTTTTTCGTGGGGGCACGGTGGCGGAGCTGGCTTAACCCAGGCCGCCTTCGTTGTTAGCCGGCTGCCGGGGCACGTCGTCGTGCTGCTGCTGGTTGCGGAACATACTCAGCTGGGAAGGCGTCAGAATGCGGCTGCATTCGGCTTCGTACTGGGCCTCCAGCTCCGCCAGCTTGGCGTGCTGCTGCGCGGCGTTGTCCTTGTACTGCCACTGAATCTCGTCGAGGCGGGCCAGCTTGATGCGGTTGGCGGCCCGCAGCCGGATGTACTGCGCCTCGTTCAGATGCAGCTGGTTGCACATCTGCCGGGTCAGGTCGGCTACCCGGGCTTCGGATACCTCCTCCGAACCGGGCATTTCAGCGTATTTGTCTTTCTTCTGGGCTAGCGCGGAAAACGCGACGCAAAAGAATAAGGTCAGGGTGAGCAATAGGTATTTCATGGGAGCGGTGGTAAAGTATTCACATGAAAGAATGACTGCATGAACGTAAATCAAGCCGGAATTCTCTGTGAGGCCCGAATCGACTTATATATTTTATCCAAATATATATTCATTTAGTCAAACTTCCAACTCTCCTACCAACATATTCTTCGGCTAGCTAAGTTCCTTGAGCCGCTGGTTTGCGGGCATAAAAAAAGCCGGCTCTGGGTACAGAACCGGCTTTTTAAGGCTAATACCCGAGCTTATTCAATGCCTTCGAGCGGCTTGTGGTCGGGGCTTTTGAAGTACTGCATGGCAACCAGGGAGATAATCACGCCCGACATCACGCTTTGCAGCAGAATAGCCAGAAAGGCAATGGTAACGGACAGATCGAACCCGAACAGGTCGCGGGCCCGCAGCTGGTCCATGATGGTGGGATTGAGCACGGTGTAAATCACGAAAAACAGCCCAAACGCTACCGACGCCACGATGGACGTGATAATGCCCGTGCCGAAGCCGTGCAGGTAGGGCATCCGGTCGTGGCGCACGTGCTTGTAGTGCGAAATGGCCAT
Organism: Hymenobacter aquaticus; assembly: GCF_004765605.1. Classification (NCBI taxonomy): domain Bacteria; kingdom Pseudomonadati; phylum Bacteroidota; class Cytophagia; order Cytophagales; family Hymenobacteraceae; genus Hymenobacter; species Hymenobacter aquaticus. The sequence goes on from NZ_SRLC01000001.1 coordinate 1,116,356, forward strand.
GCAGATGCCGATGGCCAGCACCACGCCGTTGAGGAAGCTGAACTCGACCCGGTCGGTGAGGTGCAGCAGCGAGGCCAGCAGGAAGTACAGAATCATTCCGCCAGCGGTGAAAAGACCATAGCGGAAACCGTTTCTTTCGGGGGTGAGCGTGACGCTATTCATATACAGGAAAGGGTAAAAGTGTATGATGAAGACCGCAAATGCTTCGGAACTGCAACCGCGCCGCCACTGTTCAACAAGCCCGGCAGCCGGCGCTCTGAAGCACCCGCATTGAATATACTTGTTTCTGTGTAAGGATGTTGTGCGTCGATTCGTTTTTTCCGGCTCCTGCCCGCTTTTTCCGGCCGCGGGGGACGGGCCCGGCGGCCGGGGAAGCTGCCTCTCTGCCCGCAGAATATTATGCCCCGCGCATTTTGTCTATTTTTGCTCTCCGATTGTCTTTTTCACCGGCCTTCCGGGCGGGTGTAGTTCTCGTTTCCTCGCTTTTTTCCGCATATGATCAGTACCTCCAACGTTAGCCTGCGCTACGGTAAGCGCATCCTGTTCGAAGACGTAACCATTAAATTCCTGCCCGGCAACGTGTACGGCCTGATCGGGGCCAACGGGGCCGGCAAGTCGACCTTCCTGAAGATTCTCTCGGGCGAGATTGAGCCCAACACCGGCTCGGTCGACATGCCCGCCGGGGCCCGCCTCTCGGTGCTGCGCCAGGATCAGTTTGCCTACGACCAGTACCCCGTGCTCCAGACCGTAATTATGGGCCACACCAAGCTCTGGAAGGTGATGGAGGAGAAAGATGCCCTCTACGCCAAGCCGGACTTCTCCGACGCCGACGGCGAGCGGGCCGCCCAGCTCGAGGGCGAGTTTGCCGACCTCGAAGGCTGGAACGCTGACTACGAGGCCGCCGAGCTGCTCTCCGGCCTGGGCATCGGCGAAGACAAGCACTTCACGCTGATGGGCGACCTGGGCGGCTCCGACAAAGTGCGGGTGCTGCTGGCCCAGGCCCTGTTCGGCAACCCCGACGTGCTGCTGCTCGACGAACCCACCAACGGTCTCGACGCCGAAACCGTGCTCTGGCTGGAAAACTTCCTCGACTCGTTCCAGAACACGGTCATCGTGGTCAGCCACGACCGGCACTTCCTCGACGCGGTGTGTAACTACATGGCCGACCTGGACTTCTCCAAGATTACCATGTACCCCGGCAACTACTCGTTCTGGTACGAGAGCAGCCAGCTGGCCCTCAAGCAGCGCCAGGAAGTAAACAAGAAGACCGAGGACAAGCGCAAGGAGTTGGAAGAGTTCGTGCGCCGCTTCTCGGCCAACGCCTCCAAATCGAAGCAGGCTACTTCGCGCCAGAAGCTGCTGCAAAAGCTGACCCTGGAGGAAATCAAGCCCAGCTCGCGCAAGTACCCCTACATTGCCTTCAAGCCCGAGCGCGAAGCCGGCAACCAGCTGCTCACGGTCGAGAACCTGAGCAAGGCGGTGGAAGGCCAGGTGGTGTTCCGCAACGTGTCTTTCTCGCTCGATAAGAAGGACAAGGTGGCTATCATCAGCCGCGACGACCGGGCCGCTTCCCTCCTGTTCGACATCCTGTTTGAGCAGATCAAGGCCGACTCCGGCGACTTCAAGTGGGGCACGACCATCACGCCCTCGTACTTCCCCCGCGAAAACGCCGAGTTCTTCGATACCGACCTGAACCTGGTGGACTGGCTGCGGCAGTACTCGACCGAAAAGGACGAAAGCTTCATCCGCGGCTTCCTGGGCCGCATGCTGTTCTCGGGCGAGGAGTCGCAGAAGAAAAGCAACGTGCTGAGCGGGGGCGAGAAAGTGCGCTGCATGCTCTCCAAGATGATGATGGAAAGCGGCAACGTGCTGGTGCTCGACGACCCGACGAATCACCTCGACCTGGAAAGCATTACGGCCCTGAACAACTCCCTGCGCGACTTCCAGGGCACGCTGCTCTTCTCGTCGCACGACTTGCAGTTCGTGGAAACCGTGGCCAACCGCATTATCGAGCTCACGCCCGACGGCATCATCGACCGGCGCATGACCTACGAGGAATACCTGGCCGACGACCAGATCAAAACCCTGCGCCAGCGCAAATACCAACTTGTGTCCTAACTGCGTTATCTTCTTCTATGAAAAGACTCCTGATTGTGGTGGCCCTGGGGGGCGCGGTGCTGGGACTAACGCCCGCCGCGCACGCCCAGACGGATACTACCCGTACCACCGCGAAGCCGCAGCTGAACACGGCCCCGCCCGGCGCCAAGCCCCAGCTGAACACGGCCCCGCCCGGCACCACCGCGCCCCGCCCGACGCAGCAGCCCACCGAGCGGCCGGCCGTGCCGGTGCCGGCTCCGCCGCCCGTGAACGAGCCCCTGCCCCCGGCCCGGCCCAGCACCAGCTCGCCCTCGGGCCTGGAGTTTCCGGCCGGTAGCCGGGCCTCGGAGCAGCCTAAGCCAATTCGCAAGTTTTTCCTGTACTCCAACTTCGGCCTGGGCTACAACTCCAACGGCGACGTGAGTCAGTTCAACCTGAGCCTGGCCCCGGCCATCGGCTACCGCGTCACCGACCGGTTTTCCATCGGGCCCGGCATTTCGTACTCCTACACCAACTACGGGTTTTCGCAGTACTTGCAGCAGCGGGGCTACCCCAAGAACATCACGTCCAATAACCTGGGTGGGAAGGTGTTTGCCCAGTACATGCTGCTCCAGGACATTGGCATTTTCCTGCACGCCGAGTACGAAGTAACCCGCGCCGAGTACCCCGACGTGGACGCCTCCGGCACCCAGCTCATTACGCGCAGCACCATCGTGCAGACGCCCTTGGCCGGGGCCGGCTACCGGCAGCAGCTCGGCGAGCGGGCCGCGGCCGACATCAGCCTGCTCTACAACTTCAACGACGGCATCAACGACATCTACGGGCAGCCCGTGATTCGCTTCAGCTTCCTGTTCGATTTGAAGTAAAAGGCACCGCTCAGCGCATAAAAAAGCGGCTCTCCCGTTGGGGAGAGCCGCTTTTTTGTTTTTCAGACTAAAGAAAGAGGCGGGGAGTTAGACTACCCGGCCGCCCCGGATAACACGCAGCAGGATGGCAATGATGGCAATTACCAGCAGAACGTGAATCAGGTTGTTGCCCGCCATGCCTGCGCCGAGTACGCCGAAAAAGCCCAGGGCCCAGATGATGATCAGAATGACGGCGATGATATACAGCAGATTTCCCATGGTGGTGGTGGTTGGAATGGAAGGAAGTGGAAAGAAGAAGGAAGAAAACAAATCAGCGGCGTGGCGGTTTTACAAAGTTGCAAATTGCCAGTAGGGTGATTTGCGGATTTGTACGCGGGGCCTTGCAAAAGGATATATTGGGTTTAAAAAATTTAATTATCCGTGGTTTAGCTCAACGATTAAAACCGCTTTTCCAGCCAACTGGCGCACTATTTATCTGGTGCAGTTTTTTTAGCAATTGCTCCCCGCGCGGCACTTCCGGGCTTGGGCTGGCCGGTATTTCAGGTTAGCTTTGCGGGCCGTACGCGGGGTTTGGCCGCCGCCACCGGCACGCGCTTTTTCTCTCCCACCCTCCTTTTCCGCTTTCGCATGATGAATGTCGCCGTTATTGGCTCGGGCACCATGGGCAATGGTATTGCCCACGTATTTGCCCAGCATGGTTTCCCGGTTTCGTTAATTGATATCAGCCAGCCGGCCCTGGACAAGGCGCTGGGCACGATTGGCAAAAACCTGGACCGGCAGGTGGCCAAGGGCAGCCTGAGCGAAGACGACAAAGCGGCCACCCTGGGCCGCATTACCACCTTCACCAGCATTGCCGAGGGCGTGCGCGGCGTGGAGCTGGTAGTGGAAGCCGCCACCGAAAACGTGGACCTCAAGCTGCAGATCTTCCGCGACCTGGACCAGCACGCGCCCGAGGGTGCCATTCTGGCCTCCAATACGTCCTCGATTTCCATTACTAAGATTGCGGCCGTCACCAAGCGGGCCGACAAGGTCATTGGCATGCACTTCATGAACCCGGTGCCGGTGATGAAGCTCGTGGAGGTGATTCGGGGCTACGCTACCTCCGATGAGGTGACGAGCCGCATCATGGAGATTTCGCGGCAGCTGGGCAAAACCCCGACCGAGGTAAACGACTACCCCGGCTTCGTGGCCAACCGCATCCTGATGCCGATGATCAACGAGGCCATCATCACCCTGTTTGAGGGCGTGGCCGGCGTGGAGGAAATCGACACGGTAATGAAGCTGGGCATGGCCCACCCGATGGGTCCGCTGCAACTGGCCGACTTTATCGGCCTGGACGTGTGCCTGGCCATCCTCCGGGTGCTGCACGAGGGCCTGGGCAACCCCAAATACGCCCCCTGCCCGCTGCTGGTGAACATGGTAATGGCCGGCCGCCTGGGCGTGAAGTCGGGCGAAGGATTCTATAGCTGGGGCCACGGCACCAAGGACCTGATTGTGGCCGACCGGTTCAAGAAGTAAGCCCGTAGCGCGAACGGTGTAGTCCGCGCTACGAGCAAACAAAGCCCTTCCCGCCAACTCGGGGAGGGCTTTTGCTTTGCAGGTTAGGCTCCGCTTCGAGAAGCGGTAGGCTGCACCACCGCCAAAACCCCTTCGCTTCGAGAAGCGGCAGGCTGCGTATAGTTAGGAATGCTCCCGCTTCGAGAAGCGGGCACCTGCGCATGTTCCAAAATGCCCCCGCTTCGAGAAGCGGGGCGCTGCACGTATTTCGAAAATCCTCCGCTTCTCGAAGCAGGGGGCTTTCACAGGTAGTGGAGCCCGCCGCTTCTCGAAGCGGGCCGTTTCCGGCCCTGTTTCCCCCCTGCGCTTCGAGCAGTGCGCAATAGTGCCGGGCGTGAAACCTTCGGGGCTGAAATTCGCTTATAGAGTATTGCGTATTTGATTTGGACTTTAGACATAGTATGATGGAACAAGCCACATTTGGCGGCGGCTGCTTTTGGTGCACCGAGGCCGTATTTCAGAACTTGAACGGGGTGCAGAAAGTGGTGTCGGGCTACACGGGCGGGCGCATTGCCAACCCGACGTATAAGGAAGTATGCAGCGGCCTGACCGGCCACAACGAGGTTATTCAGGTTACCTACGACCCGCAGGTTATCAGCTACGAGGAGCTGCTGGAGGTATTCTGGAAAACCCACGACCCGACCACCCTCAACCAGCAGGGCAACGACGTGGGCACCCAGTACCGCTCGGGCATTTATTTCCACAACGAGGAGCAGCAGCGCCTGGCCGAGCAGTACAAGCAGAAGCTGACCGAGGCCAACGCCTTCGACCGGCCCATCACGACGGAAATCGTGCCTCTGAAAGTGTTCTACCCCGCCGAGGATTACCACCAGAACTACTACAACCTGAACGGCTCGCAGCCCTACTGCCAGTTCGTGGTCAAGAGCAAGGTCGACAAGGTGAAAGCCGTGTTTGGCGACAAGCTGAAGAAGTCGGTAGCGTAGCGCTACCCGGCACTCAGAAACAGAAAAAGCACGGCCTGCGCCGTGCTTTTTCTGTTTCTGAGTAGCTCCCGGTTGCCGCGCGGGGCCCGATTGTGCCCGAGCGGCAGCCGGAACGTAGCCGCTACACGGCCACGTTATGCTCGCGCAGCGTGTCGTTGAGCGAGGTTTTGAGGTCGGTGCTGGCTTTGCGCTGGCCGATAATCAGGGCGCAGGGCACGTGGTACTCGCCGGCGGCAAACTGCTTGGCGTAGGAGCCGGGAATGACCACCGAGCGGGCCGGCACGTAGCCTTTGTACTCCTTGGGCTCGGGGCCCGTCACGTCGATGATCTTGGTGCTGCCGGTGATGGTTACGCCGGCCCCGATAACGGCTTCCTTGCCGATGTGGCAGCCTTCGACCAGAATGCTGCGCGAGCCAATGAAGGCCCCGTCCTCGACGATAACCGGCGCGGCCTGCACCGGCTCCAGCACGCCGCCGATGCCCACGCCCCCGCTCAGGTGCACACCGGCCCCGATCTGGGCGCAGGAGCCCACCGTGGCCCAGGTATCCACCATCGTGCCCTCGCCGACCCAGGCGCCGATGTTCACGTAGCTGGGCATCATGATAACGCCCGCGGCCAGATAGGCCCCGTAGCGGGCCACGGCCGGCGGCACCACCCGCACGCCCTGGCCGGCGTAGTCGGTTTTGAGGCGCATTTTGTCGCGGAACTCAAACGGGCCCACCTCGATGGTTTCCATCTGCTGGACGGGGAAATACAGAATAACGGCCTTTTTCACCCAGTCATTCACCTGCCACTGGCCGTCGGCGGTGGGCTCGGCCACGCGCAGGCGGCCTTTGTCCAGCTCTTCGATGATGTGGTGAATAGCGTCGGTGGTAGCGGTTTGCTGCAACAGGGAACGGTCGTCCCAGGCGGCTTCTATCAGGGTGCGGAGCTCAGTCATGCGAATTGGTTGTAAAAATTGATTGGTGCAAAACTAGCATCTTTGGCCGCAACGATGCAGCCGACTATTTTTCTCTTAGCGTCCGTGCTGAAGCCGCTGGACGACACGCGCATGTACGGCAAGTTTGGCCGCACGCTGGCGGGCCGCCCCGGCCACGTGGTGCACATTGCCGGCCGCCGGGCCGCCGCGCCCACCGATGCGCCGGCCAATCTGCGGTTTCACGCCCTGCTGCACGGCTCGCGCCTGAGCTGGCAGCGGCTGGCGGCCCAGTGGCGCTACTGGCGCCTGCTGCGGCGGCTGCGGCCCCACGTGGTGCTGGTACACGCCCCCGAGCTGCTGCCCCTCACCCTGCTCTGGAAGCTGCTGGGCGGCGGGCGGCAGCGGCAGTTTCTCTACGACGTGCGCGAAAACTACGCGCTGAACATCCGCACCCAGCACGTGTACCCGGCCTGGCTGCGGGGGCTGCTGGCCCGGCTGGTGCGCGGCCTCGAAAGCCGGGCCGCCGGGCAGGCGGCCGGTCTTATTCTGGCGGAGCGCAGCTACGCCGAGGAGCTACCCTTCGTGCTGCCGGCCCGCACGGTGGTGCTGGAGAACAAGTTTCAGCCCCCGGCCGGCGCAGCGGCCCCGCCCCGGCCCCGCGGGCTGCCGGCCCCGGATGAGCCCCTGCGGCTGCTGTATTCCGGCACGTTGTCGGAGCTTAATGGCGTGTTCGACGCGCTGGACTTTACGGCCCGGCTGCGGCAGCACTGGCCCCGGGTGCACCTCACCCTCATCGGGTTCTGCCAGCGCCCCGAGCAGCTGAGCCTACTGCGGGCGGCCGTGGCCGCGGCCCGGGGCAGCGTCACGCTCATCGGCGGCGACACGCTGGTGCCCCACGCCCGCATCGTGGCCGAAATCGAGCGGAGCCACCTGGGCCTGCTGCCCTACCGCTCCCACGAAAGCACCTGGCGCTGCGTGCCCACCAAGCTGTTTGAGTACCTGGCCAACGGCCTGCCCGTGCTGATTCCGGCCAATGCCTACTGGCAGCCCATCGTGGCCCGGCACGGGGCCGGGCTGGTGGTGGCCTTCGATGCAACGTTTGATCCGGCGGCGTTTGTTGGGCAGCTCCGGGCCAGCTGCTTTTACCCCGGGGGCATTCCGTCCGACGCCTTTTGGCAGTCGGAGGCCGTAAAATTGTGGCAGCTGCTGGATAGTATCCGGTAACTGCCGACCTTTGCCGGCCGTTAACGGCAATGAGCGCCTGATTTCCCTATCTTCGCCTCCCTTTTTCTGCCCCCTTTTCCTCTGCGTATTCCCACTTCTTGATATGAGCACACTGCGTCATTCTGAAATTGCCGGCGTCGGCCACTACGTCCCCGCCCGCGTCGTCACCAATGCCGACCTCACCGAACTGATGGAAACCACCGACGAGTGGATTCAGGAGCGCACCGGCATCCGGGAGCGGCGCTGGTTTGAGGAAGGCAAAGACACCACGGCCAACATGGGCGCCAACGCGGCCCGCAAGGCCCTGGAAATGGCCGGCCTCCAGCCCGACGACGTGCAGATGATTGTGTTTGCCACGCTCTCCCCCGACTACTTCTTCCCCGGCTCGGGCGTGCTGCTGCAGCGGGAGCTGGGCATCAAGGACCCAATTCCGGCCTTCGACGTGCGCAACCAGTGCTCGGGCTTCGTGTATGCCCTGAGCATGGCCGACCAGTTCGTGAAAACCGGCATGTATGATACCGTGCTGGTGGTGGGCTCCGAAATCCACTCGTCCGGCCTCGACATCAGCACCCGCGGCCGGGGCGTCTCGGTTATCTTCGGCGACGGCGCCGGCGCGGTGGTCCTGCGCCCCAGCACCCGCGAAGGCCACGGCATTCTGAGCACCCACCTGCACTCCCAGGGCGAGCATGCCGAGGAGCTGATTGTGAAGGAGCCCGGCTCGAACCGCAACAACCGCGTGCAGTACGTGGTGGACAACGAGCTGGACATGTACCCCTACATGAACGGGCAAAACGTGTTTAAGCACGCCGTGGTCCGCTTCCCGCAGGTTATCAAGGAGGCCCTCGACCAGAACGGCTACCAGCCCCAGGACATCGACATGCTGATTCCGCACCAGGCCAACCTGCGCATCACCCAGTTTGTGCAGCAGAAAATGGGGCTCACCGACGACAAGATCTACAGCAACATTCAGCGCTACGGCAACACCACCGCCGCCTCCGTGCCGATTGCCCTGAGCGAAGCCGTGGGCGAAGGCAAAATCAAGCGCGGCGACCTGGTGTGCTTGGCCGCCTTCGGCTCGGGCTTCACCTGGGCCTCCGCCCTGATTAAGTGGTAAAACTGCTTATAGCCGCAGCCTGAACAAACAAAAACCGCGGAGCCACTTGGTGGCTCCGCGGTTTTTTTGTGGGTCGACCCGAGAGTCTACAGCGTGGCAATATCAATGACGAACCGGTAGCGGACGTCGCCTTTCAGCATCCGCTCATACGCCCCGGTGATGTCCTTAATGTCGATCAGCTCGATGTCGGACACGATGCCGTGCTCGGCGCAGAAGTCGAGCATTTCCTGGGTTTCGGCAATGCCGCCGATGGTGGAGCCGGCCACGCTCTTACGGCCGGGAATCAGCGAGAAGGCCGGCACTTCCAGCGGCTTGGACGGGGCGCCTACCAGAATGTGGGTGCCGCTGGTTTTGAGCAGCGAGAGGTACATATTCACGTCGTGGTCGGCCGCGACGGTGTCCAGGATGAAGTCGAAGCTCCCCTGCACGGCCTTGAGCTGCTCGGCGTCGGAGGTTACCACGAAGTTGTGGGCGCCCAGGGCGCGGGCATCCTGCTCCTTGGAGGGCGAGGTGCTGAGCACGGTGACTTCGGCTCCGAAGGCCACGCCGAACTTCACGCCCATGTGGCCCAGGCCACCCAGGCCCACCACGGCCAGCTTGTGGCCCTTGCCTACTTTCCAGTAGCGCAGCGGCGAGTAGGTGGTGATGCCGGCGCACAACAGCGGGGCCACGGCGGCCAGGTCGAGCTTGGCCGAGATGCCCACCACGAACTCCTCGCGCACCACGATGGTGTTGGAGTAGCCGCCGTAGGTGGGCTGTCCGTCGCGGCCGAGGTTGTTGTAGGTCTGGGTGTTGCCTTCCACGCAGTACTGCTCCAGGCCGTCCTGGCAGTTGTAGCACACCTGGCAGGAGTCGACCATGCAGCCCACGCCGGCCAGGTCGTCTACTTTGAATTTCTTGACATGGTCGCCGACCTTGGTGATGCGGCCCACGATTTCGTGGCCGGGCACCATGGGAAAGATGCCGGGAAACCACTCGTTGCGGATCTGGTGCAGGTCGGAATGGCACACGCCGCAGTAGTGAATATCAATCTGCACGTCGTGGGAACCCACTTCCCGGCGCTCGAAGTTCCAGGGAGCAAGGTCGGTGGTGGGGCTTTGGGCGGCGTAGGCTTTGGTTTGGATCATGGGGTTGGGTTTGGCAAAGATGAATCAGAGGGGTACAAACTATAGGGCGGCGCTCAGGAGCGGCCAGTAGCTTGGTGGTATTAACTCCGAAGCCGAGCAGATGGTTGAAAATTCGTTGTTATACCTCGCCCCGAACCATGCCCCCGGCCGGCACTCCTGCCTGTTCAGCTTTTCCTGGCTGGTGGTGCCGCCCGGCAGTGGCACGGCAAAGGCCGGCAGCGCAGTGGCCTGGGGGCAAGACGAATAAGCTACCATCCCGGCGGTTCCGACCGGAGCGGCTGCCTTACCCGGCCTTAGTCGTCGGTGGGGAAACTTCCGGTTTGGCCGGCATGCGCCAACTTGCGCCCATAATTCCTAATTTTGGGCCCTAACCCCGCCCGTCTTGCCCAGCTACACCGAGGAAAACTACCTGAAGGCCATTTTCAAGCTGTCCGAAGCCGAACCCGGCCAGGAAGTGAGTACCAACCGCATTGCCGAGGTGCTGCAAACCCGGGCCGCCTCCGTGACGGATATGCTGCGCCGCCTGGGCGAGAAGGGCCTGCTCAACTACACCCGCTACCGGGGCGTGTCGCTCACGCCCGAGGGCCGGCGCCTGGCCCTGCTCACCATCCGCAAGCACCGGCTCTGGGAAGTATTTCTGGTGCAGAAGCTGGGCTTCAACTGGGATGAGGTGCACGAGGTGGCCGAGGAAATGGAGCACATTCAGTCCCCGCTGCTGGTGCGCCGCCTCGACGAGTTTCTGGGCTTCCCGCAAACCGACCCCCACGGCGACCCTATCCCGACGGAGGAAGGCGCCATCCTGCGGCCCCAGAACCGCCTCGTGGCCGACCTCACCCCCGGCGACTTCGGCACCGTGGTAGCCGTCAAAAATACCTCGGCCTCCTTTCTGCAGTACCTGGATAAAGTCGGGCTGTGCCTGGGTGCCCACCTTGAAGTTCTGGACAAAGTCAGCTTTGACAATTCTCTGGAAATCAAAGTCAACAAAAACAAAACCACCTTGATTTCGGCCGAAGTCAGCCGCAACCTGTTCGTTACGGGCTAGGCCGGAGCGCGAACGGTGTAGTTCGCCTGCCCCGCGCCGCAGCAACGGTGGTCGTTCTGGCCCGCGAACTACAACCGAAGGTCAGCGCAGCTAAAGTTCACCCTACTGACTTGCGCCTCGCAACCCTGCCGGGTTGCGTACCTTTGCAGCTTCACTTCTTTGCTTGCCCGTGGCTCTTCCGCTTCCTCCCGCGCTTTCCGATACCATCGTTGCCCTTTCCACGCCACCCGGCTCCGGGGCCATTGCCATGCTCCGCCTCTCCGGTCCCGAGGCCATTGCCCTAACCGACGCCGTGTTTGTCGGCAAAAAACTCCAAACCCAGCCCAGCCACACCCTGCACTTCGGCACCATTCGCGACGGGGCCCGCATTCTGGACGAAGTCGTCGTGTCGCTCTTCAAAGGGCCCAACTCCTACACGCGGGAAGACGTGGTCGAAATCAGCTGCCACGGCTCCGACTACATCGTCGAGCAGATTCTGACGTTGCTCACCCGCCGCGGCGCCCGCCTGGCCGAAGCCGGCGAGTTCACGAAGCGCGCCTTTTTGCACGGGGCCTTCGACCTGGCCCAGGCCGAAGCCGTAGCCGACCTGATTGCCGCCGACTCGGCCCTGTCGCACCAAGTGGCGTTGCAGCAGATGCGCGGGGGCTTCTCGCAGGAGCTGCGCGAGCTGCGCGGCCGGCTGGTGCAGTTTGCCGCGTTATTGGAGCTGGAGCTCGACTTTGGCGAAGAAGACGTGGAGTTTGCCGACCGCACCGGCCTGGTCAAGCTCCTGAATGAGGTGCAGACCCTGGTTCGTCGCCTGCTGCGCTCCTTCGAGCTGGGCAACGTTATCAAGAACGGCGTCACCACCGTTATTGCCGGCCGGCCCAACGCGGGCAAGTCGACCCTGCTCAACGCCCTGCTCAACGAGGAGCGCGCCATCGTCTCGGCCGTGGCCGGCACCACCCGCGACCTGATTGAGGACGAGGTCAGCATCGAGGGTATCCGCTTCCGCTTCGTGGATACGGCCGGCCTGCGCGACACCGCCGACGTGGTCGAATCCATCGGGGTGGAGCGCACCAGGAAGCGCGTTACCCAGGCGGCCTTGCTGATTTATCTGTTTGATATTACGAGTACAACGCCCCCGGAGCTTGAAGCCGAGATTGAAGCCCTGAACCCCGGCCGCCGCATTCCGGTGCTGGCCGTCGGCAACAAGCTCGACGTAGCTTCCGACCCCGAAATCGAAGCCTTCCAGAATCAGCCCGACGTGCTGCTCATCGCCGCCGCCCGCGGCGACGGCCTCGACGAGCTGCGCGAAGCCCTGCTGCTGAAAGTGCGCGGCGAAGGCCTCGACCGCACCGGCCAGATCACCATCGTGACCAACCTGCGCCACGCCCGCAGCCTGGAGCAAACCAACCAGGCCCTCGACGCGGTGCTCGTGGGCATTGAGGCCGGCACCGGCACCGAGCTGCTGGCCGCCGACCTGCGCCAGGCCCTGGCTTCCCTGGGCGAAATCACCGGCGAAATTTCCTCCGACGACCTTCTGACCAGCATCTTTACGCAGTTCTGCATCGGCAAGTAGGCGGTGCCTCAGCGGTGCTGCTCGTACCGGTTGGCCGGCAACGCCTGCCGTAGCGTTTGGAGCTGCTCGGTGGATAGCGGGGAGCGTTGGGCCGCCCTAATGGCATCAGCAAGCTGCTCGCCGGTGCGGATTCCCAACACGGCGGAAGCCACGACGGGCTGGGCCAGCACGAAACCCACGGCTACTTCGGCCGTTGAGCCAACTCTTTCCGCGACCTGCCGCACGACGGCGGCGGCGCGCGCCACTTCCTCAGCGGAGTAATTCAGGTAAGGCTTACCTGGCTTACCCGCCAATAAGCCCTGCCCGTAGCTGCCCCGCGCCAGCACGCTGATCTGGTGCTCACGCAGCAGTTCCAGGCAGCTTTCCTCCGGCCGCCGGTCCAGCACGCTGTACTGCATCATCACGCTGGCAATGTTGGACTTGCGCACGTACTCGCGAATCACGTTGGGCCGAATCGAGGAAATGCCGTACGCCCGGATTTTGCCCTGCGCCTGAAGCAGCTCAAAGGCTTCAATGGTCTCGTCTATCGGGTCCTCCAGGGTGCCACCATGGAGCTGGTAGAGGTCGATGTAGTCGGTTTGCAGCCGGCGCAGGCTCTGCTCCACGGCCTGCAGGATGTAGGCTTTCGTGGGGTTCCAGTCCCAGCCGCTGCCGTCGGGCCGCCACTGGTTGCCGACTTTGGTCGCCAGAATCACGTCCTGCCGCCGGCCCTGGAAGGCCTTGCCCACGGTTATTTCATTCTCGCCCCGGTCGTAGAGGTCGGCCGTGTCGAAGAGGGTGATGCCCGCGTCCAGGGCGCGGTGCAGCAGCGCGGCGTTGGCCGCGTGCTCGGGCCCCAAAGACATACAGCCGAAGCTGACGGCGCTGACCTGAATTGAGGATTTACCCAACTGATTGTAGTTCATACCGTATAGGTTGCAGCCCGGCTACCGGGATTGTGCTGATGGGCTATCCAACCGTTTTGGGGTACTTAGGGTTGGGCCACGCCGGCTTTTTCTCCGAAAACCCCGCCCCGCAGGCTGGTTCGTAAGTAACTTTTCCCGAATAGTAGAATCTAACCCTTCTAGGGCGTAATTTGCGCGGCGGCCCGCACTGAGCCGTTTTGTATCCAAACAACACCCTGGGGCAAGCTGTAGTACTAGTGTTTCTCTCCCGCACTTTCTTATTCTTTAGTTTCGCCCCGCAACCACCTCTCTAACCCAGTCCTATGGCAGAGTCTGCTGAACTGATCCTCGACGGGAAGTCCTACTCCTTCCCCGTCACCGAGGGCACCGAACACGAAAAGGCAATTGACATTGCCAAGCTGCGTGACCAGACCGGTTACATCACTATCGATTCGGGCTACAAAAACACGGGAGCTACCAAAAGCGCCATTACGTTCCTCGACGGCGAGGAAGGCATCCTGCGCTACCGCGGCTACCCGATTGAGCAGCTGGCCGAGCAGTCCAGCTTTATCGAAGTAGCATACCTGCTGATCTACGGCAAGCTGCCCACCCAGGCCGAGCTCGACGACTTCAGCCACCAGATTACCAAGCACACCCTCGTGCACGAAGACGTGCGCAAGATTTTCGACGGCTTCCCCTCGGCGGCCCACCCCATGGCCATCCTGAGCAGCCTGATCTGCTCGCTGACCGCCTTCTACCCCGAAAGCGTGTCGCCGGATCTGAGCAAGGAAGAAATTGACCTGAACGTAATCCGTCTCATGGCCAAGATTTCGACCATTGCCGCCTGGACCTACAAGAACAACATGGGCCATCCGCTGAACTATCCGCGGAACGACCTCGACTACTGCGCCAACTTCCTGTACATGATGTTCAGCTTCCCCACGGAGAAGTATGAAATCGACCCGCGCATCGTGTCGGCCCTCAACAAGCTGCTCATCCTGCACGCCGACCACGAGCAGAACTGCTCTACCTCGACCGTGCGCCTGGTGGGCTCGGCCAACGCCTCGCTCTACGGCTCGGTTTCGGCCGGTATCAACGCCCTGTGGGGCCCGCTGCACGGCGGTGCCAACCAGGAAGTGCTGGAAATGCTGCAGGCTATTCAGAAGGACGGCGGCGACACGAGCAAGTTCATTGCCAAGGCCAAAGACAAAAACGACTCGTTCCGTCTGATGGGCTTCGGGCACCGCGTCTACAAGAACTTCGACCCCCGCGCCAAGATCATCAAGAAGGCCGCCGACGAAGTGCTGTCCGCGCTGGGCATCAACGACCCGCTGCTGAAGATTGCCCAGGAGCTGGAGCAGGCGGCCCTCACCGACGAGTATTTCATTGAGCGTAAGCTGTATCCGAACGTTGACTTCTACTCCGGCATCATCTACCGCGCCATCGGCATCCCGACCGAGATGTTCACGGTGATGTTTGCCCTGGGCCGCCTGCCCGGCTGGATTGCCCAGTGGAAAGAGATGCGCGAAAACAAGGAGCCCATCGGCCGTCCCCGGCAGGTGTACACCGGCGAGCTGGAGCGCGACTACGTCGGCATCGAGCAACGCTCGTAAGCTGCGTAACGTGCCAATACAAGAAAGGACCCGCTGCAAGGCGGGTCCTTTTCTTTGTGCCCTACCCAGGCAGGGCCAGCAGCATGCACTGCTGGTTAGCGGCCGTTGAAGGCCGTCACGCTCAGCTTCGACTGGGTGTAAGCGGCCATTTGCCGGGGCCACAGAATGGAAGCCAAATCCCACTCGTAGCGCATCTGCACTTCGGCCATGCGCTCATCCAGGGCCGGGCTGCCGCTGAAACGGGCTTTCACCTCGGCGACTTCGCTGAGCATCCGCAGGTTGAGCTGCTTCACTTTTAAGTACTGGCCTTCATCCAGCTTGGCCGTTTCCGACATGCGCTTCGTAAGTGCTGCGGCGCGCCCTTTCAGGGCCGTTTCGTCGCCGCTGCCGGCCTGCGCCAACGTGGGCAGGGCAAGCCCCGCCAGCAGGGCAAAAAGGTAAATCTTTTTCATGATGGTGAACGTGGTTGAGATGGTGGGATGCGGAGAACAGGCAGGCGTTGGTGGTATCGTAGGCACTTGCTAGTCAGCACCTTCAATACTTACAATATCTATATGAATATAGACATTTCAATTGAATAAACCCAAAAAAATACCTGTTTTGCAATAAATATAAAAACACAAGTTATGGCCTGATTGCAATGGAATACCGGGCTGCACCCGCAGTATGGGCACTGCACCCGAGTGGTAAGCCACATAAAAAAGCCTGCTAGTCGCAGGCTTTTTTATGTGGTAGGCAGTTCCTAGCGGCCTCCCAGTGCCGTCATGCTGGTGCGTGACTGCTGGTACACGGCAAACTGAGCGGGGCGCAGCACGGATGCCAGCTCGGCTTCGTAGCGCGACTGAGCAGTGGCCAGCTGCTGGTCCAGAATGGCCGGATCGGCAGCGAAGCGGACTTTCAGGTCGTCTACTTCCGTCAGCATCCGTAGGTTGAGCTGCTTCACCTTCAGGTACTGGCCTTCGTCGAGGCGGGCCTTTTCCGCCATAGCGCGCGTCAGGGAAGTAGCGCGGGCCTGCAGGGCGGCGGGGCCATCCGTGTCGTTGGAAGCAACAGCTCCACTTTGCACGCCCAGGGCCAGCAAAGCGAAAAGATAGATTTTTTTCATAACGGTGAAAGAGTGTGATAAGAAGTGAAGTGAATGAGCGGCGAAAACGACCAGTAAGATTTGACCGATAAGAATGGGCCGATTTCTGATTTGCCCGTTCCGGTCTATCCCCTGGAAGTATAGCCAAACATAAATTATATTATTTAATAATACAAAGATTATTTATGATTATTTTATTCAAGTACTTTCATGATAATTCACTAATAGACTCATGATGAGGCAAGTAATAATCCTACGACAAAGACATACTCCAATAAAAAAACCTGGCAGCAGCGCTACCAGGTTCAGTCGGTTTCTTAGCCGTCGAGCCTTATAGGATCTTCAGCTCAATCCGCCGGTTTTGCTGGCGGTGGGCTTCCGAATCGTTGGGGGCCAGGGGTTTGGTTTCGCCGTACCCCTTGTAGCGCAGGCGGGTGGCTTTCACCCCGTGCTCAATCAGGTAGTTATAGACGGCACGGGCCCGGTTCTGCGACAGGGTGATGTTGTCCGCGTCGGCGCCCACGTCATCGGTGTGGCCCGATACCTCGACCTGCACGTCCTGGTATTGCCGCATAAACTGAATCAGGCGGTTTAGCTCGGTGCGCGAAGTAGGCTTAAGATCAAACTGATTGGTATCGAAAAACAGGTTGTTGAGCACGATGCTGCGCCCGGCCCGCAGCGGTTCCAGGTAGATGTCCAGGGTCAGCGGGTCGAAGGCGCGCTTGTCGGAATAGTCGAAGCTCAGGCTCTTCATCAGGTACTTGTCGGCCACGGCGTACATGGCGTACTGCCGGCCCTCGTTGAGGACCACGGTATAGTCGCCGTCTTCGGAGTCGGAAGTCACGTACTGGGTCAGCTCATCGGTCAGCAGGTCGAACAGCTGCACATCGGCCTTGATGGGCTTTTTGGTAATGGCATCGAAGACCCGGCCCTGGGTGTAGGTGCTGGTTTCGCGGGCTTTCACGGGCTGGGGCACCTCGAAGGCAAACAGCTCCACGGGCCGGTCCCGCTCGGCCTTCACGCCCACTTCCGGGGCCCGGGAGCGGGAACAGAAGCCGCGGCGGTTGTCGGAGGAAATAAACAGGGAGGCTTCGTTTTCGAACGTGTTGAGCGGGTAGCCCAGGTTCTGCGGGTCGCTCCACTTATTGCCGGCCTGCAGCTCGCACCGGAACACGTCCAGCCCACCCATGCCCACCAGCCCATCGGTGACGTAGTAGAGCGTGGTGCCGCTGGCGTGGATGAAGGGGGCCATGTCCTTGCCGGGCGTGTTGACCGGCTCGCCCAGGTTGCGGGCCAGACTCCAGGTGCCGTCGTCCTGCAGGGTCGTCACGTAGAGGTCTTCCTGGCCCTTGCCGCCCCGGCGGGTGGAGGTGAAATACAGGGTGCGGCCGTCGGCCGACAGCGTGGGCTGGGAGTCCCACTCCACCGAGTTGACGTTGCGGCCCAGGTTCTGGGGCTTGCTCCAAGCATTGCCGGTCCGACGCGAAATGTACAGGTCACAGTTGCCCACGGCGTTGGGCCGGTCGCAGGAAGCGAATACCAGCGTCTTGCCGTCCCCCGAAATCGAGCCCGCGCCTTCGTTGTAGCTGGTGTTGATGGCCGGCGAAATCGACACGGGGTTGCCCAGGGAGCCATCCTTGTTTTGCTTGGCAATGAACAGATCCTCGTTGCTTTGCACCGTGGGCCGGGCCGTGTACACCAGAAACCGGTTGTCGGCCGTCAGGGCCGGGAAGTACTGGTAGCGGAAGGTGTTCATCGGCTCCGTGAGGCGCGTGGGCTCAATACCGACGGGGCTGGCCATGGCCTTCACGGCAAACTCGCAGTTGAGCAGCTGCCGCTGGGCCCGGAATACGAAGCGCTGGCCTTTCGGAGCCGTTTTGATAAAGCGCTTGTAGTTGTCGCCGGCCGTGGGGTAGTCGCCGAAGCTCATGGCCAGGTCGGCCAGCGTGTAGTAGTCCAGGGACCGGGCCGGGTCGAGCGGCAGCTTGGTGAGTCCGTCGCGGTAGGCCTCAAACGCCCCCCGGTTTTCGCCCATGGCCTTCAGCAGGGAGCCTTTCATCACGTAGGGCTCACCCAGGGACGGGAACTTCTGGTTGAGGACGGTCAGCGTTTCAATAGCCTTCTCGAACTGCCGGTCACGGGCCTGGCTCTGGGCCTTATCGTACAGGCTTTTGGCTTTGGTGTTGGTGCTCGACAGCTTGTTCTGGGCAGTGGCTGCCGTGGGCGGTAGAATACCCAGACCAAATAGAAGCAAAAGGGGAAGTTGTAGCAAGGGGCGCATAGGGCCGGAAGCTACGGAATATCAAGGTATTTATGCGTCTGCAAGGACACCTGCCAGCGCGGATTTTCTTTCACGTAATCCACTATCAGCGGCATCATTTGCGGGGCTTTGCTCCACTCGGGCTGTAAGTACAGGCGGGTATGCTCGCCCACCAGGGCGGCGTGCTGCTCGGCCCAGGCAAAGTCGCTTTTGTTGAAGATGATGATTTTCAGCTCGTGGGCCTGCCGCACCACCTCGGGCAGCGGGGCCTTGAACTTCTTGGGCGACACGCAAATCCAGTCCCACTGGCCCGACAGCGGGTAGGCGCCGGAGGTTTCAATCCAGTTCTGGCAGCCGGCGGCGTGCAACGCGGCCGTCAGCTCGGTCAAATCGTGCATCAGCGGCTCGCCGCCGGTAATTACCACGTTGCGGCCGGGGTGCGCCGTAACGGCGGCCACCATGTCGGCAATGGCCACGCGCGGGTGGGCATCAGCATCCCACGACTCTTTCACGTCGCACCACACGCAGCCGACGTCGCAGCCGCCCAGGCGCAGGAAGTAGGCCGCGCGGCCCGTGTTGTAGCCCTCGCCCTGAATGGTGTAAAACTGCTCCATCAGGGGCAGGGTGGCCACCGCCGGCCCAGCGGCCGGGGGCGTCGACGTTATTGGAAGTACGTGCAGCAAAACGAAGGAAAAACGGGTAAGTCCGGCCGCGGCCCAAGGTACCCAGGCGCGTTGCCGCGCCGGCCCTGGGCCGCAACCGGACCTCAAAAGTACGATAACCGCCTGTATTTCGAAAGGTTGCGGCTTGAATTAGCCGGCCTTGCGCGGGTACACCTCCCCTTTGGCCGCCCGCAACGTGTTCAGCAGCAGCATGGCAATGGTCATGGGACCTACGCCGCCGGGCACGGGCGTGATGTAGCTGGCCTTGGGCGCCACCTCGTCGAAGTTCACGTCGCCGCGCAGGGCCCAGCCGGCTTTCTTGGTGGCATCCTCCACCCGGGTCGTGCCCACGTCGATAACCACCGCGCCGGGGCTGACCATGTCGGCCGTGACGAAGCCCGGCCGGCCCAGCGCCGCCACCAGAATGTCGGCGGTGCGGGTAATTTCGGCCAGGTTCTGGGTACGGGAGTGGCATAAAGTCACGGTGCAGTTGCCCGGCTCCAAGTTCTTGGCCAGCAAGATGCTAACCGGCGTACCCACAATGTTGCTCCGTCCGATTACCACGCAGTGCTTGCCATCCGTCACCAGCTCGTAACGGCGCAGCAGCTCCACGATGCCCGAGGGCGTAGCGGGCAGCAGCGCCGGCAAGCCAGCCACCATCCGCCCGATGTTCATGGGGTGAAAACCGTCCACGTCCTTTTCGGGGCGGATGGCTTCGATGACCTTGTTGGGGTCGATGTGCTTGGGCAGGGGCAGCTGCACGATGAAGCCGTCAATCTGCTCGTCCCGGTTCAGCTCCTGCACCTTGGCCAATAGCTCGGCCTCGGTGATGTCGTCTTCGTAGCGCAGCAGGGTGCTTTCGAAGCCGACCCGCTCGCAGGCCAGCACCTTGTTGCGGACGTAGGTTTCGGAGCCGCCGTCGTGGCCGACGAGGATGGCGGCCAGGTGGGGCACTTTCAGGCCGGCGGCCTTGCGCTGGGCAACTTCGGCGGCAATTTCCACTTTGATGTCTTCGGCGGTCTGCTTGCCGTCGATAAGGCGGTAGGTGGCGGGGGCTTCAGGAGCAGTGGTCATGCGGGGTCGGGGTTGGGTTATACTAATCCTTGGTCGGGGTTGGGGGTCGTGGGGTGGGTTAGCTGGTGGCGGGCAATGGCGGCCGCGCCTTCGGTCAGGATGGCTTGCTCCATCTGGGGCCAGTCGTCGCGCCAGCGGAACTTGCGCTCCTGGCCTTTAACGATTTTCTCCAGCTGCGCCTGGCTCGTGCAATTCTTGGTGAGGGAAGTAGACATAAGGTAAGGGGAAAGTCATACGACGCCTTTGCAAGAATGGTATGAGGTGAAAAATGAGGGAAGTCACGCGCAAAAAAAACGCGGCTCGGGGGCCGCGTTCTGGTACTCAATCCAATTTGAGGACGGCCAAAAAGGCCTCCTGGGGTATTTCGACGGAACCGACCGAGCGCATGCGCTTCTTGCCTTCCTTCTGCTTTTCGAGCAGCTTGCGCTTGCGGCTGATGTCGCCGCCGTAGCACTTGGCAATTACGTTTTTGCGCAGGGCTTTCACAGTCTCGCGGGCAATGATTTTCTGCCCGATCGAGGCCTGAATGGCAATGTCGAACATCTGGCGGGGCAGCAGCTCGCGCAGCTTTTCGCAGATGCGCTTGCCCCACTCGTAGCTCTTGGAGCGGTGCACGATGGCCGACAAGGCATCGACCTTCTCGCCGTTGAGCATGATGTCGAGCTTGACCATGTCCGACTCGCGGAAGCCGATCAGCTCGTAGTCGAGCGAGGCGTAGCCGCGCGAAATGGTCTTGAGCTTGTCGAAGAAGTCGAACACGATTTCGGACAGGGGCAGCTCGAAGTTCATTTCCACCCGCTCACTGGTCAGGTAGCTCTGGCCCTTAATCACGCCGCGCTTTTCCATGCACAGCGTAATGATGGCCCCGACGTACTCGGCCGCCGTGATGATCTGGGCCTTGATGAAGGGCTCCTCAATGTGCTTAATCAGGTTCGGCTCCGGCATTTCGGAGGGCGCGTTGATGGTCAGCAGCTGGTCTTTGGTGCCGGTGGCGTGAAACTGCACGCTGGGCACGGTGGTAATGACCGTCATGTTGAACTCGCGCTCCAGGCGCTCCTGCACGATTTCCATGTGCAGCATGCCCAAAAAGCCGCAGCGGAAGCCGAAGCCCAGGGCCGCCGAGGTTTCGGGCTCCCACACCAGGGAGGCGTCGTTGAGCTGAAGCTTTTCCATCGAGGAGCGCAGCTCCTCGTACTCGGTGGTGTCCACCGGGTAGATGCCGGCAAATACCATCGGCTTCACGTCCTCGAAGCCCACAATGGCTTCCTCGGTAGGGCGGGCCGTGTGCGTAATCGTGTCGCCGACCTTTACTTCCCGGGCTTCTTTGATGCCCGAAATCAGGTAGCCCACGTTGCCGGCGCTCATTTCCTGGCGGGGTTCCTGGTTGAGGCCCAGAATCCCGATTTCGTCGGCGCCGTATTCCTTGCCGGTGGCCATGAAGCGGAGCTTGTCGCCCTTGCGCATGGTGCCGTTCTTGATGCGGAACAGGACCTCGATACCGCGGTAGGAGTTGAAGACCGAGTCGAAAATCAGGGCTTGCAGCGGGGCTTCCGGGTCGCCTTTCGGCGCCGGGATACGGTCGCAGATGGCGTTCAGGATGTTCTCGATGCCGATACCAGTTTTGCCGGAGGCGTGGATGATATCCTCGATGTCGCAGCCGATCAGGTCCACGATTTCGTCGGATACTTCCTCGGGCATGGCGTGCGGCAGGTCAATCTTGTTGAGCACCGGAATGATTTCCAGGTCCGAGCCGATGGCCAGGTACAGGTTGGAAATCGTCTGGGCCTCAATGCCCTGCGAGGCGTCCACGATCAGCAAAGCGCCTTCGCAGGCGGCAATGGAGCGGCTTACTTCGTAGCTGAAGTCGACGTGCCCGGGCGTGTCAATCAGGTTGAGCGTGTACATTTCCCCCTTGTAGGGGTACTGCATCTGGATGGCGTGGCTCTTGATGGTAATGCCCCGCTCCCGCTCCAGATCCATGTTATCGAGCAGCTGGGCCTGCATGTCGCGCTTCGACACGGTGCTGGTAAATTCCAGGAGCCGGTCGGCCAGCGTGCTTTTGCCGTGGTCGATGTGGGCGATGATGCAGAAATTGCGAATGTTCTTCACTAGTGGCGTATTTTCAAAGACGAAGGTAGGCAAAACCGCCCGCAAATGCTATTCGGGGCCGCGACCCGTCGGCTTGTAGTCAACCCCAGACTCGCTATTTTTAGTCCGCCCAAGTCCTTTTTATTTCGAATCTATGTCCGCTCCGGCCCCCGCTGTCAGTTACAGCGCCTCCACCAAAACCACCATTACGGCCCTCAACAGCACCTTTATCTACCTGCTGGCCTACATGCTCACGCAGGGCCTCTACCAGGCTGCCACCGTGGCCATGGCCCGCCGCCTGAGCATTCCCGGCGTGTGGCGGCCCAGCAGCATCCGCTTCAGCATCAGCGACCCGGAGTGGTGGCGCACGGCGGTGCTGGCCGTGTACGGCGTGGGCCCGGCGGTGTGCGCCGCGCTGGGCGTAGTGGCGGGCCTGTGGTTCTGGCACCGGGCCCGCCACCGCAAGGGCTTGCTGAAGCTGTTTCTGCTCTGGCTTACCCTGCACTGCTGCAACCTGGTGCTGGGGGCCCTGGTAGCCGATACGTTCGTGGAAAACTGGGCCTGGTACATTCCCAGCTGGCTGTTTATGGCCGGCAATATTCCCAACGTCATCGTGGCGGTTCTCAGCGGGCTGGTTCAGCTGGGCTTTGGCTACCTGGCGGCCATCGGCTTTCTGCAAAGCCACGACTCGATTACCCTGATGCAGTACCCCAACCGCCGCCAGCTGATTGTAGCGGGCATTCTGGTGCCCTGGGTGGCGGGCAGCCTGGTGCTGGCCGCGCTGAAATGGCCCGACCTGAGCCGCAACGAAGTGCTGCATTTCGTGAGCATGGGCCTGCTGCTGCTGCCTATGGCCCTGAAAAGCACCCAGGATCTGTTTGAGTTTACCGTGCCCAAGTCCCGCAAAACCCAGCTGGCCTGGGGGCTCGTGCTGCTGACGAGCCTGGTATGCCTGAGCTGGCGGCTGGTGCTGCAGGCCGGCGTGGCTTTTTAGCCGGCCCGCCCAACCTTAGTGCCCGGGCCGGGGTTACTAGCGCACAACCAACCTCCCCTTCATGAGCATTCTTCTCGAACAAGCCCAGGCCGCCGTGCGCGCCGCCCAGCAAAAAGCCCTCGAAATGGGCGTAAAGATGAACATTGCCGTGGTCGATGCCGGGGCCAACCTCACGGCCTTCGCCCGCATGGACGGCGCCTGGCTCGGCTCCCTGGACATCTCCATCAAGAAGGCCAAAACCGCCCGCTTCTTCGACATGCCTACCGGCGAGCTGGGCAAGATTTCCCAGCCCGGCGGCCCGCTCTTCAACATTGAGCACTCCAACGGCGGCCTGATTACCTTCCCCGGCGGCATTCCCATCCTCGACAGCAACGGCCGCGTCATCGGGGCCATCGGCGTGTCGGGCAGCACCGTGGAAGACGACCACGCCGTGGCCCAGGCCGGGGTAGCGGCCGTGCGCGACGTGCGCTAAGCCCGGCCAACAGCCAGTCGTTCGACAGCCGGACTGCCGCCAGGTAGTCCGGCTGTTTGGCTTTCGGGGGTAAGCTCCTCGTTAACGAAAGCGGGGCCGGCGCGTACTGGTAGGCAGCAGCCGGGCGCGGCCCTCGCGCTTTTCCCCCTCCAACCCCACCACCCAAAAGCTATGAGCGTCAAACTTAACCCCGCGGCCGTAATCTACGCCAGGCAGCTGATTCAGGACGGCAAAATCAAGAACGACCAGGGCCACTGGGGCGCGCACAACCCCGACTCCGCGGCCGAAAACAAGTTCCTCGACCAGCACGAAATGGCCGAGTACGCCCAGTGGCACCTGGGCCAGGACGCCAGCCACGGTGAAGACACCAAGGGCCGCTACAAGTTTCCCTACGGCGACTTCAAGACCGTGCACCGCGACGGACTCATTGCCGCCAAGGAGCGGGCCGCCCAGCAGGGCTACCACGACATCGAGCAGGCCGCCGACGAGCTACTACAGGCCCTGGAAAAGAAAGCCAGCGCCTAACCCAAATCCCGTT
This sequence comes from Hymenobacter aquaticus, assembly GCF_004765605.1. NCBI lineage: Bacteria > Pseudomonadati > Bacteroidota > Cytophagia > Cytophagales > Hymenobacteraceae > Hymenobacter > Hymenobacter aquaticus. Next base: position 1,140,476 of record NZ_SRLC01000001.1, read on the forward strand.
GCGCCCTGTCACCGCACGCCTGACGACGGCCGGGGCGGGGCCGCGCCCATACGGCCAGCTCCGCCCCGGCTGGCTTTTTCACTATTCTCTTCCGCCTCTACCCCTTGCCTACCAACATGGCCAAGCCCTCCAAGTCCCAACCAACTACCCCAACGCCGCCCGCCGCGTCGGCCGCTGCTGCTTCCGACGCCAAATCGGCCGACCTGGAGCAAAACCGCGAGTACGGCCACGGCGAGCTGCTGACCTCCAACCAGGGCCTGCGCGTGAACGACGACCAGAACTCGCTGAAAGCCGGCGAGCGGGGCCCCACGCTGCTGGAAGACTTCCTGCTGCGCGAGAAAATCACCCACTTCGACCACGAGCGGATTCCGGAGCGGGTGGTGCACGCCCGCGGCGTGGCCGCCCACGGCTACTTCGAGGCCTACGACAACGCCAGCCAGTACTCCAAGGCCCATTTTCTGCAGCCCGGCACCCGCACGCCCATCTTCACCCGCTTCAGCACCGTGGCCGGCTTCCGCGGCTCCACCGATATGGCCCGCGACGTGCGCGGCTTCGCGGTGAAGTTCTACACCCAGGAAGGCATCTACGACTTCGTGGGCAACAACATTCCGGTGTTCTTCATCCAGGACGCCATCAAGTTTCCGGACCTGATCCACGCCGTGAAGCCCGAGCCCCACAACGAAATTCCGCAGGCGGCCTCGGCCCACAACACGTTCTGGGACTTTATTTCGGCCAATCCCGAGTCGATGCACATGATTTTGTGGGCCATGTCGGACCGGGCCATTCCGCGCAACCTGCGCATGATGGAGGGCTTCAACGTGCACACCTGGCGCCTGATTGACGCGCAGAATAAGTCGCGCTTCGTCAAGTTTCACTGGAAGCCCAAGCTGGGCATCAAGTCGGTGGTGTGGGACGAGGCCCTGCAGATTTCGGGCAAGGACCCCGACTTCCACCGCCGCGACCTGTGGGACAACATCGAGGCCGGCAACTTCCCCGAGTGGGAGCTGGGCGTGCAGATGGTGGAGGAAGAAGACGAGTTCAAGTTCGATTTCGACCTGCTCGATGCCACCAAGATTATTCCCGAGGAGCTGGTGCCCGTCACCATTATCGGGCGCATGGTGCTGGACCGCAACCCCGACAACTACTTCGCCGAAACCGAGCAGGTGGCCTTCCATCCCGGCCACGTCGTGCCCGGCATCGACTTCACCAACGACCCGCTGCTGCAAGGCCGGCTGTTCTCCTACACCGACACCCAGCTTACCCGCCTGGGCAGCCCAAACTTCCACGAAATCCCGATTAACCGCTCCGTCGCGCCCATCCACAACAACCAGCGCGACGGCCACATGCGCCAGCAGATCAACGTGGGCAAGAGCAGCTACGGCCCCAACCTGCTCAACGACAACTCGCCCCGGCAGGCCAAGCAGAGCGAGGGCGGCTTCGTGAGCCACCACGAGCGGATGGAAGCCCATAAGGTGCGGGCCCGCAGCAAGAGCTTCGTCGATCACTACTCCCAGGCCCGCCTGTTCTGGAACAGCCAGGCCGACATCGAGAAAGTCCACATCGTCAAGGCCCTGCGCTTCGAGCTGGGCAAGGTGGAGGCCGAATCGGTACGTAAGCGCATGCTGATGCAGCTCAGCCTGGTAGCCACTGAGCTGGCCACCCGCGTAGCCAAGGGCCTGGGCCTGGAAGTGCCTACCGCCGAGGGCGTGCAGCTCAACTACGGCTTGGGCGCCGATGCTGACGTGGCCGCCCACCAGTCGAAGCCCGCCTCCGGCAACGAGCCGAAGTCGGACGCGCTGAGCATCGAAAACTCGCCTTATAACGCCAAAAAGAGCATCGAAACCAAGCAGGTGGCCATCCTGGCCGCCGACGGGGCCGATGGCGCGGCCATTGCCTCCCTCACCAAGGCCCTGGAAGCCAAGGGCGCCGTCGCCAAGCTGGTAGCCCCCCACCTGGGCAAGCTGCGCGTGCAGGGCGGCGAGGCTCTGACCGTCGACTTCAGCCTGCAAACCACGGCCTCCGTGCTGTTCGACGGCGTGTACGTGGTCGGCGACGGCCAGGCCCTCAGCCAGCAGCACGACGCGGTGCACTTCGTGAACGAGGCTTTCCGCCACTGCAAGCCCGTGGGGGCTACGGCGGCCGGCAAAGCCCTGCTGAGCGAGGCGGCCTACGGCGGCGCCAAGGACCTGCTGAGCAGCGACGGAGTAACCATCGGCGACAACGGCACCGACCAGTTCCTGACCGACCTGGCCCAGGGCCGCTTCTGGAGCCGGGAGCTGAACGCCGAGCCCAAGGTGTAGGCGCGCTTATCTTAGGTAAAACGGCCCCCACGCTACCGGTAGCGTGGGGGCCGTGTGCGTTGGGGCCACCCGGCCCGGCCGTTTTTGCGTATCTTCAGGCTGCTATTATTCTCCTTCCTATGCGCCCTACTCTCACCGAAGACGTCATTACCCTGCGCGGCCCCCTGCTGGCCGGCATGTCCGACGACGAGTTCTTCGAATTCTGCCAGCAGCACCCCGAGCTGCGCATTGAGCGCACGGCCGACCACGAAATCATGATTATGTCGCCCACCGGCAGCCGCTCCGGCAAACGCAACGCCCGCCTGAATGGGCAACTCTACATCTGGTTTCAAGCCAATGCGCAGCTGGGGGAATTCTTCGACTCCAACACCGGCTTTACCCTGCCCGACGGCTCGGTTCTGTCGCCGGATGCCTCCTGGGTGTCGGCCGCCAAGTGGAACGCCCTGACTACCGCCCAGCAGGACAAGTTCGCGCCCGTCTGCCCCGAGTTTGTGGTCGAGCTCAAGTCGGCTACCGACACGCTGCGCACCCTCCAGGCCAAGATGCTCGACTACCTGCGCAACGGTACCCAGCTGGCCTGGCTGCTCGACCCCGACGCCGAAACCGCCTATATCTACCGCCCCGGCCGGCCCGAGCCCGAAGTCGTGCAGGGGTTCGATAACGAGCTGTCCGGCGAGACGGTGCTGCCCGGCTTTCAGCTGCGCCTCGCCGAGCTGCGCTAACCTACCTAACGCCTGTACCCATGCATATCACGCTCCTGCCCAACGAAGCGCCGCTGACGCTCAGCGGCCCCAGCCTGGCCCAGATGACGGACGACGAGTTTTTCGACTTCTGCCGCCAGCATCCCGATTTGCATATTGAGCGCACGCCTCAGCTAACTATCGTCATTATGTCGCCCACGGGTAGCCTTTCCAGTCAGCGCAACGCGGAAATCAACTTTCAGCTGAGCCTTTGGAACCGGCAGCAGCGGCTGGGGCGCGTATTCGACTCCAACGGCGGCTTTCGCCTGCCCGATGGCTCCATGCGGGCTCCGGATGCTGCCTGGCTCACCAACGCCCGCTGGGATGCCCTGACTCTGGAGCAGCAAAAGAAGTTCGCCCCCCTCTGCCCGGAGTTCGTGCTGGAGCTGGCTTCCGAAACCGACAGCATCGCCGACCTCCAGGCCAAGATGCGCGACTGGCTCCGCAACGGGGCCCAGCTGGCCTGGCTGGTGGTGCCCGACACCGAAACCGCCTATATCTACCGCCCCGGCCAGCCCGAGCCCGAAGTCGTGCAGGGGTTCGATAACGAGTTGTCCGGCGAAACGGTGCTACCCGGCTTTCAGCTCCGCCTCGCCGAGCTGCGCTAGCCCCATTCCCTCCTTCCTTATATCTATTAAAAGCGCCCGGCAAGTCCGGCCGGGCGCTGGCTGTCGTAGGTAGGCTACCGGTTGCTCTACTACCGCCCCCTCTAGTCACCCGCCTATGTTGCTTCGCCTGCTGGCCGGCCTGTTGCTGCTGCTGCTGCCTGCCACCCTCGCCCGGGCCCAAACCGTTACCGTCACGGGCCAGGTGCTCAACGCCCGCACCCAGGAGCCCGTCCCTTTCGCCATCCTGGGGGTGCGGGGCAAGGCCATCGGCACCGCCGCCGACGAGCAGGGCCGCTACCTGCTGCGCCTGCCCTCCACCGAGTTGCGCGACACGCTCATCATTTCCTGCGTGGGCTACGAAGCCCGCCTGGTGCCGCCCGCCCAGCTCGGGGCCGGGCAGCGGGTGTTTCAGCTCACGCCCCAGCCGCAGGTGCTCCGGGAAGTAACCATCCAAAGCCGCCGGGTGAAGCCTGGCAAGCTGGGCCGCGCCACCGACAAGGCCGACGTGCGCTGGATGGGCGGCAGCTCGGGCAAAACCACCGTCGACGACGAATGGGGCTGGGAAATCGGGGCCCTGCTCACGCCCGAGCGCCGCTCCTACCTCGAAGAGCTGCACGTCTATTTCACCGACAACAAGTACGAGCTGCTGCGCTTTCGCCTGAACCTCTACACCGTGAAAAATGGCCGGCCCGACCAGCTCCTGAGCACCCAGGACGTGCAGCTCATCTGCCCGCCCACCCGCCAGGGCTGGCTCAAGCTCGATTTGCGCCCCTATAATATTGAGCTGGAGGCCCAGCCCGTAGCCGCCACCCTGCAATGGCTGCAAAGCGAAAAGAAAGACCCCGAAGACAAGTACTTCTCCATCCCCGTCATCCGCCAGAAGCAGCCCGGCATGGTGGAGCGCGAAAACGGCCACGCCGCCTGGACCGTCCACAATCTGCTCCCCAGCCTCTACTTCACCGTGTTGACGGAAGAAAAGAAGTAGCGGGGTTGAGACTAGCGTCTGTCATCCTGAGCCTGCGAAGGACCTTCCCCCTACCGTATCAGCCAGAACCATGTAGAGACGCAACCTTGCGTCTCATCGTCCGCGCCACTCGAACGAGTATCGTTCAACGACGAGACGCAACTATGCGTCTCTACGCCCAACCCCATCAGCAGGTAGTGTGAACAGGCCCACCGCCCGCAGCGCCCCTCCCCCCCCGGCGGCAGAAGCCGGCTGCTACCCATAAGCTTCATGTCACCCTCACTGAAGCCCTTGTCAGGCTCGGTGAAGCGCATGCCACCTCCGTTGAGGTTCATGTCACGGTAGTTCAACCTCCTGTCACCCCCGTCAAGGCTCCTGTCACCCCTGTTGAGCCTCTTGCCACCTCCGTTGAAGTCCATGCCACCCTTGCTGAGCCTCCTGTCACCCCCATTCAGGCTCATGTCACGCCGGTTGAACCTCTTGCCAGCTCAAGTGAAGTTCCTGCCACCGGATGCAACCCTGCTGCCACCCCACCCCCAGCCCTTGCCGCCCCGGCCGCAGCTAATGACACTTGGGCAACGGCCATTGTCACCTCGTCATCGTGGCTTACCGCACCCGCCCGCCAGCCCCAGCGGGGCGGCATGTCGGTAGCAAGACCGGCTACCCTTGTATTGCCAAAGCCCCAGCGGGGCAGCACCAATCGTTGCAACGATTGGTGCCGCCCCGCTGGGGCTTCAACGATATTCGCCTGATCATTACTACCGACATGTCGCCCCGCTGGGGCTGGCCGGGTTATTTAAAACCTGTCATTTGCTGCCATTAAACTATGATTTTCACTATCGACAACCGACACTTCGAAATCCTGCACGCCACCGATATTCCAGCGCGCGACGGGTTAGCCTGGGAATTGTGGGAACATACAGACGAGGGCCGCACGATGCTCGTGGAAATATTCCGGCATGATGATCTAAAAAGAATTGACTTCCAGACTTTCGGAACTTCAAACATTCCGTACGCTGCCCTAGAAGTCATTCTTCATGATTTTGATACGACCGGCGGAAAGGAGTTTATGGATACCCCACTGAAGATGCGTAGCTCTTCTTCGCTCTGATAGGAATCCACAAAAAGCCCCCGCTCCCACCGCCGGGGCTTTTTTCGTACCTTCGCCTACCCAAATTCCACCCCATTCCCCCGCGCTATGCAAGCAGCTCCCGCCGCTCCCTATAAGCCGAAAAACCACATCCGCATCGTCACCGCCGCCGCCCTCTTCGACGGGCACGACGCGGCCATCAACATCATGCGCCGCATCATCCAGAGCAGCGGCGCCGAAGTCATCCACCTGGGCCACAACCGCTCGGTGCAGGAAATCGTGGACTGCGCCATTCAGGAAGACGCCCAGGCTATTGCCATTACCTCCTACCAGGGCGGCCACAACGAGTACTTCAAGTACATGTTCGATTTGCTCAAGGAGCGCAACTCGGGCCACATCCGCCTGTTTGGCGGCGGCGGCGGCGTGATTCTGCCCACCGAAATCGAGGACCTGCACGCCTACGGCATTGAGCAGATCTACTCCCCCGATGCCGGCCGCGCCATGGGCCTGCAGGGCATGATCAACGACCTGCTCCAGCGCTGCGACTTCCCCACCGGCCAGAACCTGAACGGCGAAGTAAAGCACCTCAAGGAAAAGGACGCCCGCAGCATCGGCCGCCTCATCTCCGCCGCCGAAAACTTCCCCGAAGAATTCGAGCGGGTAAAAGCTGAACTGGTTAGCAGCTTCCAGAAGTCCGAAGACGGAGTTGATACTAACAACTCCCAAACTCCTACCCTCACACCCTCACACCCTACCAAAACCCCCATCCTCGGCATCACCGGCACCGGCGGCGCGGGCAAGTCCAGCCTCGTGGATGAGCTGGTGCGGCGCTTTCTGATGGACTTTCCCGAGAAGACCATTGCCATCATCTCCGTCGACCCCAGCAAGCGCAAGACCGGCGGGGCCCTGCTCGGTGACCGAATCCGGATGAACTCCATCAACTCGCCGCGGGTGTACATGCGCAGCCTAGCTACCCGCCAGAGCAACCTGGCCCTGAGCAAGTACGTCCAGGACGCCGTGGACGTGGTGCGCGCCGCCGAGTTCGACCTGATCATCCTCGAAACCTCCGGCATCGGGCAGTCGGACACCGAAATCATCGAGCACTCCGACGCCAGCCTCTACGTGATGACGCCCGAGTACGGCGCCGCCACCCAGCTGGAGAAAATCGACATGCTCGACTTCGCCGACGTCATTGCCCTCAACAAGTTCGACAAGCGCGGCGCCCTCGACGCCCTGCGCGACGTGCGCAAGCAGTACCAGCGCAACCACGGCCACTGGGACAAGCCCCTCGACGATATGCCCGTGTTCGGCACCATCGCCAGCCAGTTCAACGACCCGGGCATGAACCGCCTGTACCGCGCCATCCTTTCTACCGTAGAAGACCGGACGGGCGTGCCTTTCGCCTCCCAGCTGGCTACCACCAAGGAAGACTCCGAGAAGATCTACATCATCCCGCCCCACCGCACCCGTTACCTTTCCGAAATCGCCGAAACCAACCGCCAATATGACCAGTGGGTTCTTAAACAAGCTGACGCCGCTCAGCAGCTCTACGGAATCCGACAAGCCGTCGGAGCCGTCCAAAGTATCGGAAACGCATCAGCTGGCGGACCTGGCGCCGGGCACGGCAGCAGTGGACCCGACGCCGGAAGTCTCGTGGCCGGCCTGGAGAGGACCTTCGAGGAGATTAAACTCCGCCTGGACGGGCAGAACTGGAAGCTCCTGGAAACCTGGCCGCAAAAGGTAGCCGCCTACAAAGCCCCCGAGTTCGTCTTCAAGGTGCGCGACAAGGAAATCCGCATCCAGACCCACACCACCAGCCTCAGCAACCAGCAGATTCCCAAGGTCAGCCTGCCGCGCTACACCGCCTGGGGTGACTTGCTGCGCTGGCAGCTGCAGGAAAACGTGCCCGGCGAGTTCCCGTACACGGCCGGCGTGTTTCCGTTTAAGCGCGAGGGCGAAGACCCCACCCGCATGTTTGCCGGCGAGGGCGGCCCCGAGCGCACCAACCGCCGCTTCCACTACGTGAGCATGGGCCTGCCCGCCAAGCGCCTGAGCACGGCCTTCGACTCGGTGACGCTCTACGGCGAAGACCCCGACGTGCGGCCCGACATCTACGGCAAAATCGGCAACGCCGGCGTGAGCATCGCCTGCCTCGACGACGCCAAGAAGCTCTACTCGGGCTTCAACCTGGCCAACCCCAGCACCTCGGTGTCGATGACCATCAACGGCCCGGCCGCCACGCTGGCCGCCTTCTTCATGAACGCCGCCATCGACCAGCAGTGCGAGCTGTACATCAGGGAGAACGGCCTGGAAGACGAGGTAAACCAGAAAATCGACGCCCTTTACCAGGGCCAGACCCGCCCCCGCTACCAGGGCGAGCTGCCCGCCGGCAACGACGGCCTGGGCCTCATGCTGCTCGGCGTGACGGGCGACCAGGTGCTGCCCGCCGACGTGTACGAGACCATCAAGAAGCGCACCCTCTCGCAGGTGCGCGGCACCGTGCAGGCCGACATCCTCAAAGAAGACCAGGCCCAGAACACCTGCATCTTCAGCACCGAATTCGCCCTGCGCCTGATGGGCGACGTGCAGGAGTACTTCATTAAGGAGAAGGTCCGCAACTTTTACTCGGTGTCGATTTCCGGCTACCACATTGCCGAGGCCGGGGCCAACCCGCTCACCCAGCTGGCCCTCACGTTGAGCAACGGCTTCACCTTCGTGGAGTACTACGTGAGCCGGGGCATGAGCGTGAACGACTTCGCGCCCAACCTCTCGTTCTTCTTCTCCAACGGCATCGACCCCGAGTACGCCGTCATCGGCCGCGTGGCGCGCCGCATCTGGGCCAAGGCTATGAAGCTCAAGTACGGCGCCGACGCCCGCAGCCAGATGCTCAAGTACCACATCCAGACCAGCGGCCGGAGCCTGCACGCCCAGGAAATCGACTTCAACGATATCCGCACCACCCTGCAGGCCCTCTACGCCATCTACGACAACTGCAACTCCCTGCACACCAACGCCTACGACGAGGCCATTACCACGCCCACCGAGGAATCGGTGCGCCGGGCCATGGCCATTCAGCTTATCATCAACCGCGAGCTGGGCTTAGCCAAAAACGAAAATCCTCTCCAAGGCTCCTTCATAATCGAGGAGCTCACCGACCTGGTGGAAGAGGCCGTATTGTTGGAGTTTGACCGCATCACCGAGCGCGGCGGCGTGCTGGGCGCCATGGAAACCATGTACCAGCGCGGCAAGATCCAGGAGGAAAGCATGCACTACGAGATGCTCAAGCACACCGGCGAGTACCCCATCATCGGCGTGAATACCTTCCTCTCCTCCAAAGGCTCGCCCACGGTGGTGCCCGCCGAGGTTATCCGCGCCACCGACGAGGAAAAGCAGTACCAGATTGAGATGCTCAACCTCCTGCACACCCGCAATGCCGACCAGACCGAAGCGCGCCTCAAGCAGCTCCAGCAAGTCGCCATTGCCAACGGCAACCTCTTCGCCGAGCTGATGGAAACGGTGAAGTTCTGCTCACTCGGGCAGATTACGAATGCGCTGTTCGAGGTTGGGGGGCAGTACCGTCGGAATATGTAATTCGGCTCTTTATATGTATGATGTAAAAAACGCGCTATCTTGCTGAAGTAGCGCGTTTTTTATGCCTACAAACCAACTCTTCTTCATTCAAAAAATTCCATCCTGTTATGAAAAAACCTACAGTAGAAGCCAAAATTGAGCCTGTTGAAATTGACATCAATCACAAAATAAATGAATTCAGAACTTATTATGATGACAACTATGACTATCTCTTGTCTGCATCTGAAGTATTCAAAACACTAATTTCGGCTTTAATAGTAGACAGCGCCCCATCCACAACAGTATCATTCAGAATAAAAGAAAGAGAGGAGTGTATTGACAAGTTCAAAAGGAAATATCAAAAGCCTTTAGAAGAAAAAGCAATTGACTTCCAAATAAAAGATCATATAACAGATATCATAGGACTACGTATAGTTTGCTTATACAATGACGAAATAAAATTAATCCAAACACATATCGAAGAAAATTTCAAAAGAATCGAAATTACAGACAAAATATCACAACTCGAAAGTACTGAAGATAAATTTGGATATAAAGGTTTGCATTTAGACCTGATGTTAAATGAACAAAGAAATTCACTTCCCGAATATTCAAAATTTAAGGACATACAGTTTGAATTACAAATCAGAACTGTAATTCAGGATGCCTGGAGCATTCTAGACCATAAAATAAAATACAAGAAGAATATACCCACTGAACTAAAACGGGGCATAAATAGATTGTCAGCTCTATTTGAAATAGCAGATGAAGAATTTTTGAGAATCAAAGGCGTTACACAGCAAGCACAACAAAAAGCTCAAACTGAGATAACATCAGGCAGCAAAGAGCTAGAAGAACAAATTAATGTGTTTAAATTTATAATCATTGCACAAGAGCATTTTCCTAGTTATCATTTTATAGAATATAAAGCAGATGGCTTTGTTGGAGATTTACTTAATCTCGAGCCTAAGTTTTCTACAAAAGATTTGATAGAGGCTTTGCAAAACAATAAGGAAGCAGTAGAAGAATACGCACTGGACACTCATAGCTACATGAATCCTTACACTGTAATAAGACATTGCATATACCTGCTGGACAAAAACAAGTACAAAAGCCTTTTATATGACTCGCAAATAGGCAAGTTTGAAAAGAACTTTAAGTTATAATCACAACCTCCACTGCCGCAATGCAGCAAACCCAAACCCACGCCGTCTGGAGCAATCCGGGCGGCGTTTTCTATGCTCCACCCATGGGAAACGCCGGCTACCCTCTCCAAACGCCTCCCCCAGAACTTTCGCCCCCACCCCGGGTTAGCAACCTGAACCGGCTTCTGCTGCTTCCCAACACCCCCACCAAGAAAACCCATGAAATCCACCCTTATCCTCGCGGCGGCCCTGGCGACGTTTACCACATCGGCCCAGGCCCAAACCGCCCCCGCACCACGCGCCGCCGCTGACCAGATTGCCACCAAGCAAGGCCCGCTCACGGTGCAGCCCATCACCCACGGCAGCGTGGTGTTTACCTGGAACGGCAAGACGATTTACGTAGACCCCTACGGCGGAGCCGCCGCCTACGCTGGCCTGGCTGCCCCCGATGTTATCCTTATCACCGACATTCACCCCGACCACCTCGACCCGCAGACGCTCGCGGGGCTTTCCGTGGGCAAGGCCCTGATGATCGTGCCCCAGGCCGTGGCCGAGAAGCTGCCCGCCGAGTACAAAAAGCAGGTCCGCGTGCTGCGCAACGGGCAGCGGCTCGATACGCTGGGCATGCAGGTGTCGGCCATTCCGATGTACAACCTGCCCGAAGCCCCCGACGCCATGCACACCAAAGGCCGGGGGAACGGCTACGTGCTGGGCCTGGGCGGCAAGAACGTGTACCTCTCCGGCGACACCGAAGACACGGCCGAGATGCGCGCCCTCAAGAACATCGACGTGGCCTTCGTGTGCATGAACCTGCCCTACACGATGGACGTGAACCAGGCCGCCCAGGGCGTGCTGGCCTTCAAGCCCGGCATCGTGTATCCCTACCACTACCGGGGCCAGAACGGCCTGAGCGACGTGGCCAGCTTCCAGAAAACCGTGACCACGGCCAACAAGAAAATCGACGTGCGGCTGCGCAACTGGTACCCGGCCGCCAAGTAACTATTAGCTATATGCTGGCGCGAGTTTAGGCGTAGCCGTAACTCGTGCCCAGCTATGACGTGGAGGTTGTACCTCCACTGCCGCAACGCGGCACATACGAACCGCGCCGCCTGAAGCAACTTGGGCGGCGCGGTCGTTCTAACGGGGGAGGCGCACCCTCCCGGCATGACTGGGCACGAGTTACGCTGCGCTATTCCGTATAGGTATTCCCGGCTTCCCTGCCACTCCCACTCCTTCCCGCCCCCATGACTCCCACGCCCCTCACCGTCATTGACCTTCAGCCCGAAACCCACGGCGTTAGTCAGTACAAGAACATTCCCCTGTCGTTGGTCAATGACCACGTCGTGCGCCTGAGCGTGATGACCGAGCCCTTCTACTGGCACTTTCACCCCAACTCCGACGAAACGTTCCTGGTGCTGGAAGGCACCCTCTGCCTCGACCTGCCGGCAGGCCGCACCGTGGAGCTCACGCCCGGCCAGCTCTTCTCGATTCCGGCTAACGTGCCCCATTGCACCCGCCCCAAGAAAGGCCGCACGGTAAACCTCACCTTCGAGCGGGCCGATATCCAAACGGTAAAAACCGCGTAGCCCCAAGCCGGCGCCGGCCGGCTCCCCACTCCCCCGGAGAAGACGCCGGGGGGTGAGGTGCCCCGGCAGAACCGCCAAACCGCCCCCTTCACCGAAAAGCGCCCGGTTGAAGCCCGACAATTGTCTAGCTTTACCCCATGCGCACTGCTACGCCCTGGTGGAAAAACGCTTTGCTAGCCCTGCTAGTAGTCGTGGCCGCCTGCTCTTCCCCCGCCGACCAGCCCGCCCGCGCCCCCCAGCAAGACCCCACCACCGGCGAAGTCTACACCCCGCGCCGCGTCATGGTCGATGACTCCCTCATCCGGGGCCGCCTGCTCGACCGCAACGACTCGGTGCTGGTCGCTACCCGCCTGCAGTACCTGCTCCGGCTGCCCCGCCGCGCCCTCGACACCCTGGCGCTCGGTGAGCTGCTGGGCTGGGACTCGACCACCGTGCGCCGCCGCATTCAGGAGGCCCTGCCTTATAAAGATGCCTACGGCGTGGCCGTGCAGCTGCGCCTGACCAGGAAAGAAGCCGAGCGGGTGCGCCGCGACAGTAGCGCCACCGTGCCCCAGCTCACGCTTACCGAGCGGTACCAGCGCACCTACACCACCCCGGCCGGCGCCCCCGTGCTGGGCTACCGCAGCGCCGAGGCCCAGCCCTTCTTCCGCCAGGCCCGGCGCACCGGCCGGGGTCGGTTCTACCGCCTGCGCAACGGCGGCGTGGAGGCCTACTACAACGGCCTGCTCACCGGCCACCGCGGCTACCTCCACCCCTTACTCGACAAGCAAGGCCAGCCGCACGGCACCTGGGCCCAGGACACCGCCTTCCAGCAGGGCCAGGACCTGCACCTGACCCTCGACGCCAAGCTCCAGGCCTACGCCGAAAAGCTGCTCGGGGGCCGCAAGGGCTACCTGGTGGCCCTGGACCCGCGCACCGGCGAAATCCTGGCCTACGTCTCGGCCCCGGTGTACCCGGCCGCCACCCTCACCGCTCCCGACCAGGCCGGCATCCGCGCCGAGCTGCTCGACAGTGAGGACCTGCCCCTGCTCAACCGGCCCGCCATGCTGGCCAACCCGCCCGGCTCGGTGTTCAAGCTGGTGAATGCCGCCATTGCCCTGCAAATGCAGGCCATCGTGCCCGGCTCGGCCTTCCGCTGCGACCAAAGCCTGGTCAGCTGCGTGCACCACCACCCCAAAGCAACCAGCTTGACCAAGGGCCTCAAGTACAGCTGCAACCCCTACTTCTACCAGGTGATGCAAAGCCTGATAAACTGCGTGCCCGACTCCCTGGCCCAGGACACCGTGGCGGCCCGGCACGCCAACCTCACCCAGTGGCGGCGCTACGCCCGCTCCTTCGGCCTCGACTCGGTGCTGGGCGTGGATCTGCCCCGCGAAGCCCCGGGCTTTCTGCCCACCGCCGCCTACTACGACAAGGCCCGCCGCACCCGCCGCTGGACCTACCGCTCCATCTACTCGCTCAGCATCGGGCAGGGCGAAATCAACCTGACGGGCCTGCAAATGGCCAACATGGCGGCCATCATTGCCAACCGGGGCTGGTACTACCCGCCCCACCTGGTGCGCGGCATCGGCGAGAATGGCCCCCTGGCCCGCTTCACCCGCAAGCGCCACACCCTGATCGACAGCGCCCACTTCGAGGCCCTGATTCCCGGCATGGTGGCCGTGATGCAGCGCGGCGGCACCGCCGACGCCTCCAGCCTGGCCGACGTGGGCATCACCGTGGCCGGCAAAACCGGCACCGTGCAAAACGACGAGGGCGACGACCACGCCGCCTTCGTGGGCTTCGCCCCGGCCGACCACCCCAAGATTGCCGTGGCCGTGTATCTGGAAAACGCCGGCTTTGGAGCCACGGCCGCCGCGCCCTGCGCCGTGATGGTAATGGAAAAGCACCTGCGCGGCTACGTGGCCCCCAAGCGCAAGCGCTGGGAACGGCGCATCATGAGCCGCGCCCGGCAGGAGTAGCACCACCCGTGGCGGTGTAACGTGTTACCCACCGGCAAGCCCGGTTAGGGCCGCACGTCGAACCGGGCGCGGTACACGGTCGTGTCGCCGGGCCCGAACTCGATGCGGCGGTTGTCGGCGTTCTTCAGCTCAAAGTCGCCGTTGACGGTGAACTTCACCTCCGTGATGCGGTAGCCGGTGCGGGTCGTGACGACGGCGCGGTAGAGGGTGCTGTCGGGGCCCACGGGCGTGAGCGGCAGGTCCTGGTCCCAGCTCAGGGGCTTGTCGCGGCCCCGCAGGCCCACCTGGCGCACGTTGGGCAAGCCGCGCACGTCGAGCAGGTACACGACGGTTTTGTCGTGGGCGGGCTGCACGCAGGCGGGCAGCAGCAGGCTGCTCAGGCACAAGGCAACCAGCAGGCTAGGCGTTTTCATGGCGGCGGGGTTTGGCAAGCAGATAATCGAGGCCGAAGCGGCCGGAGCCCAGCACCAGGGCGGGCAGCGCGGCCCACAGAAAGCCGGCGGCGGGCAGCATGTTCCACATACCCTGCTGCAACTGCTGCATGAAAATGGCCACCAGCATGGTGCAGATAATCAGGAAGGCCGACAAGCGGGTACCCAGGCCCAGGGCCAGCAGCAGGCCCCCCACGGCTTCGCTGAACGCGCCCATCCAGGCAAAGAAGCCCGGCAGCAGCGCGAAGAGGCCGCCGTACGCGGCTACGTCGTTGGGAAACCAGTAGGCGACTTCGAACAGGCCCAGGTTGTTATCGGGCGGCGACCAGGGCAGCCCGAATTTGGCAGCCCCAAACTCGGCGGTGAGCAGGTAGCCGCCCACCAGCCGGGGCAGCAGCAGCAGGGCATCCTGCCACCAGCGGGGCAGCGTGAGGGGTTCGAACAAAGGACGCAGTAAACGGAGCATGGCAGGAGAATAAGTGAAAATGGATGAACCAGTTGGCCTTGCCGGCAGCGGCAGCCGGATAGTGAGCCAAAGCACGATAACCCGCCGCCGCCCCGCGCCCCAACTTATATATTGACCCCTCAACCGGGCGGATTTGGGCCCTTTTGCGCGTATTTGCGCCCTGGGACGGGCCCGCCCCGGCCCCTTGCCGGCCGCCCGGCCCCGGCTACTTTGCTTTATCTATATAGCTTTACCCCGATTCTCCCACATCTTCCCCCGTTGGGGCATTTACTCCATCCTCTCCCTTTCCGCTATGCGCTTCTCCCGTCCGCTTGCCTGGTCCCTGCTTCCCTTCACGGCGCTGCTGCTGGCCGCCGGCTACTCCCCGGCGCCCCCGACCACCCCGGCCCCGTTCACCCAGGGCGTCATCACCACCCGGGTGTCGATGCCCGGCAACCCGTTTGACAAGCTGCTGAGCCAGGTGGACCCGGCCAAGGGCAACGTGCAGGCCCAGCTGCAACAGCTGGCCGCCCGCCTCAGCCCGGCCGAGCAGCAGCAGCTACAGGCCGAAGCCGCCCAGCTCAGTCCGGCCCTGACCATCGGGGCCCTGATGCTGCCGCGCAAAGGCACTATCTACTGCCGGGGCAAGGAAGCCCGCGCCACCACCGACGCGCTGACTTACCACCTGGAAAACTACTTCAACCTGGCCACCAACAAGGGGCTGCTGCGGATGGCCTCGCAGTCGACGCCCCAGACGGTGAACTACACCTACGACGCGGCCTCGGTCAAGAAAACCTGGCAGAGCATCGTGGTAACGGCCCAGGACTACACGTCGAAAACCAGTCCCGAAACCACCCCAATAGCCGGCTACCCCAGCCAGAAAACCACCTATACCCTCAAGCCGGGCGCAGCCGAAACCACGCCGGCCGCACCGGGCCAGATGCCCAGCAAGCCCACCGCCCTCGACGTGTGGACCTCGGCTCAGATTCCGCAGAGCCTCAACTTTGCCCACCCCGTGTACGTGGCCGA
Source organism: Hymenobacter aquaticus (assembly GCF_004765605.1). NCBI lineage: Bacteria > Pseudomonadati > Bacteroidota > Cytophagia > Cytophagales > Hymenobacteraceae > Hymenobacter > Hymenobacter aquaticus. Next base: position 1,156,345 of record NZ_SRLC01000001.1, read on the forward strand.
AGCCCACGGCATTACCCGCCTGGTGGTGTACTTCGATAAGGAGCGCAAGCAGCGCATGGTATACGAGTTTGCCAGCGTGCAGCCCAAAGCCATTACCGACCAGGACCTGAAAATCACCACCACGGCCCCCGTGCTGGACTACGCCAAGGATGAAATGCAGGTGGGCATGCAGATGCTGGGCCTGATGCTGGGCGGCAGCCCCACCCGCCCCGCCAGCACCGACGAATAGGCCGCCTCAGCCGCTCCCACCGCCAGCGCCGCCCGGATGGCTCCGGGCGGCGCTGGCGGTGGGAGTGGAAGCCAGTAAAAAGCCCGGGCGGCTAAAAAAATGACTGTCCATTTAGCGGTTGCAGCGCCCGGCCGGGGAGTCTTCCTTTGCCTCAAAAACGATGCAGACCACCGCCTACCACCACTTTCGCCAGCTTCACTACCAGCCCGCGCCCCTGCTGCTGCCCACCATCTGGGATGCCCGCAGCGCGGCGGCCAGCCAGGCCCTGGGCTTCGCCGCCGTGGGCACTTCCAGCGCGGCCGTGGCCAGTGTGCTGGGCTATGCCGACGGGGAGCAGCTGCCCTTTGCCGAGCTGCGCTACCTGGTAAGCCGCATCTGCGCCAGCACCACCCTGCCGGTTTCCGTGGACGTGGAGGGCGGCTACAGCCGCGACCCGGCCCGCATTGCCGACCATATTGCCGAGCTGGCGGCCCTGGGCGTAGTGGGCGTCAACCTGGAAGACTCGGTGGATGAGCGGGGCGCGCGCCGGCAGCTGCCGGCGGCCGAGTTTGCCGCAACGCTGCGCACGGTGCGGGCCCGGCTGCAAGCCCACGGGCTGCGGGTGTTTCTCAACGTGCGCACCGACACCTACCTGCTGGGAGCGGAAGCACCGCTGGCGGCCACCCTAACGCGCCTGGCCCAGTACGAAGCAGCCGGGGCCGACGGCCTTTTCGTGCCGGGTCTGACCGATCTGGCCCAAACCCGCGACCTTTGCCGGGCGACGGCCCTGCCGGTGAACGTTATGGCCCTGCCGGCGCTGCCCGATTTTGGCGCGCTGGCGGCGGCCGGGGTACGGCGCATCAGCATGGGCAACTTCCTGTTTGAGGCCTTGGCTACGCGTCAGCAGCAGCTTAGCCGCCAGATTCAGCACGACCACGCCTTTACCTCCTTATTCGCCTGATGCCCGCTATAGACCTAATTGCCCCTACCGCGGCGGAGTGCTACCGGGCGCTGGTGGCCAAGGACGCTACCTACGAGGGCCGCTTTATTGCGGCCGTGAAAACCACGGGCATCTTCTGCCGCCCCACCTGCCCGGCCCGCAAGCCCAAGCCGCAGAACGTCGAGTTTTTCGCTACCCCCAAGGAAGCTCTGCTGCGCGGCTACCGGCCCTGCAAAGTGTGTACGCCGCTGGCGGCGCGGGATGCCACCCCGCCGTTCATTCAGGAGCTGCTGGAGTTGCTGGCCCGGCAGCCCACCGTGAAAATAACCGACGCCGACCTGCGCCAGCGCGGCCTGGAGCCGGCCACGGTGCGGCGCTGGTTTCGGCGGCAGCACGGCATCACCTTCCAGGCCTACCAGCGCCTGAACCGCATCAACCTGGCCTTTAAGAAGCTGCAGAGCGGTGAAACGGTGACGGCCACGGCCTTCGACAGCGGCTACGAGTCGCTGAGCGGGTTCCAGGATTCGTTTAAGGCCGTGTTTGGCGTGGCTCCCACCCGGGGCCGGCAGCAGCAGGTCATCAACCTCACGCGCCTGGAAACGCCGCTGGGCACGATGCTGGCCTGCGCCACCGAACAGGGCATCTGTTTGCTCGAATTTACCGACCGGCGCATGCTGGAAACCGAGCTGCGGGACTTGGCCCGCCGCCTCGGGGCCACCATCGTGCAGAGCGACAACCCGCACTTTGCCCAGTTGCGCCAGGAGCTGGCCGAGTACTTCGCGGGCCGGCGGCAGGCGTTTTCGGTGCCCCTGCACATGCCCGGTACCGCGTTTCAGCAGGCCGTGTGGCAGGAGCTGGGCCGGATTGCCTACGGCACGACCCGCTCGTATGGGCAGCAGGCACTGGCCGTGGGCCGGCCGACCGCCGTGCGGGCCGTGGCCGCCGCCAACGGCCTGAACCGCCTGGCCATTCTGGTGCCCTGCCACCGCGTTATCGGGGCCGATGGGCAGCTGACGGGCTACGCGGGCGGACTGTGGCGCAAAAAGTGGCTGCTAGAGTTGGAGCAGGGTGGTCAAAATTCAGCTCCGGCATAACCCCGGCCCGGCTGGCGCGGTTTGGCAGGCAGTGCGCCCGCACGGCCTTCGGCCCGGCGCCTCCACCGCCACCACGACCCCAACCACCATGACCATTACCATTGCTGCCAACTCGGCCCAGCCCCTGACGGTACACCGCCTGGGCTACGGCACCATGCGCCTCACCGGCCCCGACATCTGGGGGGAGCCCGCCAACCGCGCCGAAGCCCTGCAGATTCTGCGCACGGCCGTTGAAGCCGGGGTGAACTTCCTGGACACGGCCGACTACTACGGCGAGGACGTAACCAACCGCCTCATTGCCGAGGCCCTGCACCCCTACCCGGCTGGCCTGGTACTCTGCACCAAAGTAGGTGCCACCCGCCGCCCCGATAAAAGCTGGGTACCCTACAACCGGCCCGAAAATTTGCGCGCCAGCATCGACCACAACCTGCGCACCCTGCGCCGGGAGCAGATCCAGCTGGTGCACCTGCGCCTAATGGGCCACGGCCCGGTGCCGCTCGACGAGCAGCTGGAAGCCATGTTCGAGTTGCAGCGCGAAGGCAAAATCCTGCACGTGGGCCTGAGCAACGTGACCCGCGCCGAGCTGGAAGCCGGCCTGCGGCTGGGCCCCATTGCCACCGTCGAGAATATGTACAGCTACGCCCAGCGCACCACCGTGCAGCTGCCCCACGGTGCCAACCCCGGCGGTGAGGAAGTGCTGGACCTGTGCGAGCAGCACGGCATTCCGCTGATTCCTTTCTTCTCCCTGCTGCACGCCCTGCCCAAGGCCGACAGCCGCATTGCCGAGCTAGCCCGCAAGTACCAAGCCACCGAGGCGCAGATCAACCTGGCTTGGCTGCTGCACAAGTCGCCCTGGATTTTGCCGATTCCGGGCACCTCCCAGCTGGCCCACCTGCGCGAAAACCTGCGGGCAGCCAGCCTCCGGCTCAGCCCCGAAGACATGGCCTACCTGGGGTAGGCACGGGCGGCTCTCCCGTTTCAGCGGCCTTCGGCCCCCGGCGTTGGGGCAGCTGAAGGCCGTGGCTTTTTGGCTAGCTTGCCCGGCTCTACCGCCCCGCTCCGGTTTACCCGTTTTCATCCTCTGCCTTATGCTGACTGAAACCCTAAGCCAACTCTTCAACCGGGACCTGCTGCGCCTGCACCAGGAAATCGGGCTTTATCAGGAGGAGCACACGCTCTGGCAGGTACTGCCCGGCACGGCCAATTCGGGCGGCAACCTCTGCCTGCACCTGGTCGGCAACCTGCGCACCTACATCGGGGCCGCGCTGGGCGGCGTGGCCTACACCCGCAACCGGGAGCAGGAGTTTGCCCGCAAGAACGTGCCCCGCCAGGAGCTGCTAACCCAGGTGCAGCAAACCATCGACGTCGTCGACCAAACCCTGGCCGGCCTACCCGACAGTGCCCTGGAGCAGGAATACCCGCTGCTGGTGCTGGCCGCGCCCACTTCGACCGAATATTTTCTGGTGCATCTGCTGGCCCACCTCTCCTACCACCTGGGCCAGATCAACTACCACCGACGCAGGCTGGAAGCCTGAAGCGGCCGCGGCCGGGGGCGCTGGATTTTGCTGGCATTTCCGATTTATTTAGCGGCATGAAACGCAGCTTTTGGTATGGCATTATCGGGGCCCTGCTACTGGCGGGCCTACCGGTTAGCAGCAGCACCGCCCAGGCGCTGACCGGCGTCTGGCAGGGCGTGGAAACCGACACCGGCGAGCCGGGCGCCACCTGGCCGGCCGTGCTCCGGCTGCAGAAAGGCAAGGGCGCGGGTCTGTTTGGCGTGCTCTACCAGGAAGTGGGCGGCCAGCCCGGCATGTCCGTCACGTTTCAGGTGCTGGGCACGCTCCAAGCTAAAGGCTTGCACCTAGAGCACGTGCGCAAGCTCAACGAAACCGGCCGCACGCCCTTCACTTACTGGTGCGAGGGCGCCATTTCCTTCACCTACGACCCCGCCCAGGAAAAGCTCACCGGCCGCGCCACCTACCAGCCCACCGGCGACTGTGACGTGGGCTCGTTCACCTTTTATCGTGTCAAGCTCAAGTCGGCGGCCACGGTGGCGGCCGGGGCCGAAACCACCATCCGCGTCACGGGCCGCAACGTGCTCTGGTACGCCGATGCCGACTTGAAGCAGCCCGTAGCCACCGGCAACACCTACCGCACCCGGCTCAGCAAAACCACCACGTTCTACCTGACCCAGGGCTACTACCCCACCCGCCAGAGCCCCGTAGTGCCCATCACCATTCAGGTTAGCGGCTCGCTGGGGGCCGACGCGCGCCCGGCCCCCATCGAGCCGCTGGCGCCGGCCGTGGCCCGGCTCGATACTGCTCGGCCCGCGGCGGCGGCCCCGCAGCTGGCAGCGGCGCCCGTGGTACTGCCCACGGTGTTGTTTCGCCTGGGCACGGCCGAGCTGCTGCCCGACGGATTCCCGGCCCTCAACCAAGTGGCGGTCCAGCTCCGGGCCCAGCCGGAGCTACGGCTGCGCATCAGTGGCCACACCGACCGGATTGGGGAGCCCCAGAAAAACCTGCTGCTTTCCGAGCAGCGCGCCGAGGCCGTGAAAAGCTTTCTGGTGAAGGCCGGCATTGCGGCCGCGCGCCTCAGCACCACCGGCTACGGCGACACCCGCCCCCTCTACCCTTCGCCCGATGCCCGCAACCGGCGGGTGGAAATCGAACCGGTGCCGTAACGCCGCCCGGGCAGGGGTTGCACGTCCGGGCTCCGCTTCGCGGCAAGCAAGGCCCGTCCAACTATAGCATCCGGAGTAAAACGGCCGCTTAAGCGGATTGCCGGGTAATCTTAGTAAGTTCCGAGCCGCGACCCGCCCGCCGGCAGGCCAGCGTCGTGCCCTATTGTAACCCCGCCTTCATGCTACCCCTGTCTACCCGCCTTATCAGCCTCACCGGCGCCCTGTTCCTGGCCGCCGGCACCGCCGGCTTCGCTCAGTCTGCCAGCGCCTGGAACAACCGGCAGTGCGCCGTGGTGCTGACCTACGACGACGCCATCGACGCGGACCTGGACCACGTGGTGCCGGCCCTCGACTCGGTCAGGCTGCGGGGCACGTTTTATTTGATCGGCTCCTCACCCGTCGTGGCCCGGCGCCTGCCGGAGTGGCGCCGCGCCGCCCAGCGCGGCCACGAGCTGGGCAACCACGCCCTGATGCACCCCTGCGACGGTAGCCTGCCCGGCCGCGGCTTCGTGACGCCCGACAACGACCTGAGCAAGTACACCGTGAGCCGGGCCGTGAGTGAGGTGCGGGCCAACAACGTGCTGCTCAACGCCATCGACGGCAAAACCGCCCGCACCTTCGCTTACCCCTGCGGCGACTTGACCATCGGCGGCGTGAAGTTCTACGACCAGCTGCGGACGGACTTCGTGGCGGCCCGCGGCGTACGGGCCGGCCTGCAGCCCGCCGCCCAGGTCGACCTGACCGACATCAACAGCTACATGATTAACGGGCAAAGCGGCGACTACCTCATCAACCTGGTAAAGCAGGCCCAACAGTCGCACACGCTGCTGGTGTTTCTGTTTCACGGCGTGGGCGGCGGCCACGCCCTGAATGTGGATCTGCAGGCCCACCGCCAGCTGCTGCGCTACCTGCGGGCCCACGAAAAGGAAATCTGGGTGGCCCCGATGGTGGAAGTAGCCGAGAAAATTCGGGCCGCCCAGGCGGCGGCCCCCGCGCAGCGCCAGCCCTAGCCGGCGGCTTCCGGCCGGCCTCCAGCCCCCACGACTAGCCCACTGGGAGCTGGCGTGGGTTTGCGGCACCTGCGTTCCGGATTACATCTATTTATTACTATATTGTATTCAACATTCGCTTATTCTTTTTCCTATTTCCTCGACTTATGTCCAACCGAAACTCCATCCTCCCGACCATGCTGCTGCTCAGCGGCATTGGCTCCGCCAGCTTTCTGCTCAGCCAGCTGCACCGCCTGGACCTGCGCTTCGACCTCTCCGACGACGCGGTCTACTACTGCTAGGCGGCCGGTTTTGGGGTTCGCGCGGCCGAGTGAAGCGGGCCGGCCGGAAGTTATGCGGGCCGGCCGGGGCAACAAATTAGTTATGCTTGCATAACATTTTCTTCACCTTTCCGTATTATCTTTGCAGCCAACAAGCTGAATTGCTTCTACATCCATACTTTGCCATGAAAAAGACCACTGCCCTATCTTCGCTGCTGCTGCTCAGTGGCCTCGGGTCCCTGGGCTACCTGACCGCTCAACTCAAAGACCTGAACCTGCACTTCGACCTGCGGGGTGAGGACCAGTGCTACTACTGCTAAGCCGGCCTACCAGCCGCTTTTTTACCCAAAGCTCCGCCCCGGCGGGGCTTTGTTGTTTTAGGCCGGAAATAAACCCGCCATCAGAATCAGGCGGTTATCGTTAGAGAAATAAAAAAACCACATCCATTCGGGCCGGTTTTCGGTACTTCACAGTTCGGCGGCCCGCGCGGGGCTTCCGTTATTCTTTCCACCACCTTTTATTCCAGTACCCGGCCCACGTTGGGCCCGGCCCCGGAAATCCGTAAAACGCACTGGTTTATGAACCTAAACAGCCTCCAGGAGCAAATCAGCTACATCATCGGGCGCGATTTGGCCCGCAACTTCGCCCAGCAGGGCCTGCAGCTCGACATCGACGTGCTGGCCGCCAGCCTCAAGGAAGGCCTGGCCGGCGAGCCCAGCCGCCTCTCGCAGGAGCAGATGCGCAGCGCCATGGAGCAGCTCCAGGCCCAGATGGGCGGCCCCGAAGAAGACGACCACCAAGATTCCTCTGATATGAGCAACAACAAGCAAGCCGGCGAAGACTTCCTGGCCGAAAACAAGAACAAGCCCGGCATCACGACCCTGCCCAGCGGCCTGCAGTACGAAGTCCTGACCGAAGGCTCGGGCAAAAAGCCCGGCCCCAGCAGCTCGGTAACCACCCACTACCACGGCACGCTCATCAACGGCACCGTATTCGACAGCAGCTACCAGCGCGGCCAGCCCGCTACGTTCGGCGTCAACCAGGTGATTGCCGGCTGGACAGAAGCCCTGCAGCTGATGCCCGAAGGCTCGAAGTGGCGCCTCTACATTCCCTCCGACATGGCCTACGGCAAGCGGGGTGCTGGCCGCGACATCGGCCCCGACTCGGCCCTGATTTTCGACGTGGAGCTGCTCAAAGTAAACAACTGAAGCACACCCTCGGCCTCTAGTCCGGCCCGTGCCACCCAGCCCCCGCGCTGGGTGCGCACGAGCACGGCCAGCCGCCCCGCTGCTTCCCTGTTGGCCCCCATGCCTACCCACGAACCTTCCCCGGCCGAACCACTACCGCCGCCGCCCGACCCGGAGCCAGTCTTGACCGCCCAGCCGGCCCCCCTGCCCACCCTGCGCAGCGAAAACGGCCGTTTGGAGCTCACCGCCGACAGCCTCACCGTGAACGGGCAGCGCTACGGCCTGCTCGAGCTGGAAGGCCTCGACGTGCAGCCTGTACGCTGGCTGCTGTGGTTTATGCTGGGCGGCTTGGTGCTGGCCGGCTTCACGCTGGCTTTTCTGCAAAACTGGATTCGTACCATGCCCGCCATGTTTGGCATGGCCGTGGGGGCCCTACTGCTGGCCTACGGCAACCGGGGCGCCAATCGGTTGCGCCTTTACCGCCTGGGCCGCGAAACCGTGTACTATTCCTTTGCGGGCGCCTCCGAGTCGTGGCTGAAGCTGGTGGCCGAAGCCAACCGCCGCATCCGGCAGCGGCACGATGAAGCCGCGGCCCTGGCGGCCGCTATCTACCAGGCCGAGCTGGACGCGGCCAATGCCGCCGCCGCTGAGGCGTCTGAAACGACGGACTAAGCCTTTCCCCCGGAGCTTCCGGACCCGGCACCGGCTTCATCACTGATTTAGTCGGTTTGCCCTACCTTTGCCCGCTTTTATTTTTGAGGCAAGCTTCCTTTTCCCCTTTCTATGGACGCCAAACATCGGCACACCGCCATTTCGACCGGTGGCTTACTGATTGCCCTCGGTATTATCTACGGCGACATCGGCACTTCGCCGCTCTACGTGATGAAGGCCATTGTGCCCGAGCTGATTGACCCGCGGCTGATTCTGGGCGGCATCTCCTGCGTGCTCTGGACGCTGACGCTGCAAACCACCATCAAGTACGTGCTGCTCACCCTGAACGCGGACAACAACGGGGAAGGCGGCATTTTCTCGCTCTACGCCCTGGTGCGGCGGCGGGCCGCCTGGCTGACGGTGCCGGCCATCATCGGCGGCGCGGCCCTGCTGGCCGACGGCGTAATTACGCCCCCGATTTCGGTATCGTCGGCCATTGAGGGGCTCAAGCAGGTATATCCGCACCTGAGCCAGGACATTATCGTCTACATCGTCATTGCCATCATTGCGGGGCTGTTTTTCCTGCAAAGCTTCGGCACCCAGATTGTCGGCAAGGCCTTCGGACCCATTATGTTCCTGTGGTTCAGCATGCTGGGCGTGCTGGGCGTCAGCTGGATTGTGCAGAACCCAGAAATTCTGAAGGCGGTAAACCCCTACTACGCCTACGAGCTGCTGGTGGAATATCCCGGCGGGTTCTGGCTGCTGGGGGCCGTGTTTCTGTGCACCACCGGGGCCGAGGCGCTTTATTCCGACCTGGGCCACTGCGGCAAAGGCAACATCCGCATCAGCTGGGTGTTCGTCAAAACCTGCCTGTTGCTCAACTACTTCGGGCAGGGTGCCTGGCTGCTCACCAACCAGGGCCAGCAGCTGGGCGGCCGCAACCCCTTCTATGAGCTCATGCCCGACTGGTTTCTGCTCATCGGTATTGGCATTGCCACCATTGCGGCCATCATTGCCTCCCAGGCCCTGATTACGGGCTCGTTTACGCTGGTAGCCGAGGCTATCCGCCTGAACATGTGGCCCAAGGTTAAGCTCAACTACCCCACCGACGTGAAGGGCCAACTCTACGTGCCCTCGATGAACCGCCTGTTGCTGCTGGGCTGCATCGGGGTGGTGCTGTACTTCCGCGAGTCCAGCAACATGGAAGCCGCCTACGGCCTGGCCATTACCCTGACCATGCTGATGACCACGCTGCTGCTCACTGTGTGGCTGCGCACCAAGCGCGTGCCGCTGGTGGTCGTGGTGCTGTTTGCGGCCCTGTACGGGCTTATCGAAGGCTCTTTCCTGGTGGCCAACCTGATTAAGTTTCCGCACGGCGGCTGGGTTTCCCTGGCCATTGGCGCCACGCTGATTGGGGTGATGTACGTGTGGCTGCGCGCCTACTACATCAAGCGCCGCCTGACGGAGTTCGTCAAGATTGACCCCTACATGGACGCGCTGAAAGAGCTCAGCAACGACGAATCAGTACCGAAATACGCTACCCACCTGGTGTTTATGACCTCGGCCGAGCGGGCTTCCGAAATTGAGAGCAAGATCATCTATTCCATCTTCCAGAAGCGTCCCAAACGGGCCGACATCTACTGGTTTGTGCACGTGGATACCACCGACGAGCCGTATACGATGGAGTACAAAGTGGTAGAGCTGGCTCCCGACGACGCCTTCCGCATCACCTTCCGCCTGGGTTTCCGCGTCGAGCAGCGCATCAACCTCTACTTCCGCAAGGTGGTGGAAGACCTGGTGCGCAACCGCGAAGTGGACATTACCTCCCGCTACGAATCCCTGAGCAAGCAGCACGTGACCGGCGACTTCCGCTTCGTGGTGCTGGAGAAGTTCCTGTCGGTCGAAAACGACTTCCCGGTGATGGAGAAGCTGGTGATGCAGGCCTACTTCTACATCAAGCAGTTCATTGCCTCCGAAGACAAATACTTCGGCCTGGATACCTCCTCGGTGAAGGTGGAAAAGGTGCCGCTGGTGATTACGCCCGTGCGCGACGTGGCCCTGAAACGGGTGATGTAACGAAATCTTCCGGTTGCCGAACTAGTCGGCATGCCGCCAAAAAAGCCCCGCCAGTGTCTGGTGGGGCTTTTTTGTTTTGAAGCCGGCGGACTACGACGCGAAAGCCAAAAAGTTATGCTAGCAGCATATTGTATTTCAGCTATGTTTTCACTCCATTCGCTTATTGCTCAGTTCTTTTCTACCCCAAACACCCACAACCATTATGCGCATTCCTACCCTTTCCGCCGCGCTGTGCGCGGTGCTGCTGGCCGGCTGCCAGCAGGAACAGGACGACCGGCAGCTGCCCCAGCCCGCCGACAACCCCACCGAGGCACTCAGCGCCCATCAGCTCGACGAGCAGATCCTCAGCACGCTCAACCGGCAGGGCCGCTTCGACTGGAACCAGGCCTCGCCTCACTTCGTGTGGAGCGCCCTGACCCGCTCCGACTACGTGCTGTCGGTGGGCTACCGGCCGGCCGGCTACGCCGGGGCCCTGCCCGACGACGCGGCCACCGACCCCGCCTGGCAGGCGGCCCGCCGGCAGGTGCTGGAGCTGATTCTGGCCGAGGAGCGCAAATCCCGGCCCGAGCTGACCCTCAACGACCTGATTGCCTACCAGGAAAACGTGCTGCCCGTGCTCGACGTGACGGTGCGGGAGCTGAGCACCATTCAGCAGCTGCGGGCCTCCGGGCTGGTGCGCTACGCCGAGCCCATTGGCTACGAGCCCAACCGCCCCACTACTACCGCCAGCAAAACCGCCGCCGGGCTGACCAGCAGCGGCTGCGGCAACAACTCGGCCACGGCCGGCCTGGTCGCCGGCTCCGACTACACCGTGCTCAACAACGGCAGCAAATCGAGCTGGAACCACGCCGACCAGTACCACGGCATCCGGAGCAGCTGGAGCCAGAGCACGGGCCAGGGCATGAAGATCGTCATTATCGACTCGGGCTGCTCGGATGCCCAGGAAAACCTGGGCGCGGCCTTCAACCAGGGCCTGAGCAGCGGCCGCACCATTGAGCGCCTCGTGACGCTGCCCCGCAACTCCATCTTCGGCATTCCCTACGGCGACGCCGAAACGCCCAACGACGGCTGCGGGCACGGTACCAGCATGGCCGGCGCGGCCGCCGCACCCCGCGGCACCGACGGCGCCTCGGTGGGCGTGGCCTACAACGCCAGCCTGATAACCGTGCGGGCGGCGGAAGACGTGTTCATCGACGGCAGCCGGGAAGTGAAGGGCGTGTCGGATGCCTACATTCTGGCCGCTAACCGCGCCGACGTGCGCATCATCAGCATGAGCATGGGCCGCCTGACCAGCGCCTCCCAGATGACCGACGCCATCCGCTACGCCTACGGCAAGGGCAAGCTGATTTTCTGCGCCGCCGGCACCTCCCTCGACTGGACGGCGGGCTGGGCCGGGGTTATCTACCCCGCCTCCCTGCCCGAAGCCGTGGCCGTGACGGGCATCAAGGACGACCTGACCACCCGCTGCGACGAGTGCCACGTGGGCTCCGACGTGGAGTTTACCGTGGTCATGCAGCGCACCAGCAACGACCGGCGGCCCCTGTCGCTGGCCATGAGCGGCGACGCACCCAGCACGGTCGGCGGCTCGTCGGTGGCCACCGCCAGCATGGCCGGCATGGCCGCCGTGGTGTGGGCCCGCTACCCCGCCGAAAGCCGGGCCCAGATCATGAGCCGCCTGGTAGCCAACAGCAGCAACCGCACCGCCCGCAACGGCAACTTCGGCTGGGGCCGGGTGAACGTGGGTGCCGCCGTGGGCGTGCTGCCCCTGTAGTACGATTATCGACTCCAGGAAATAAAAAGCCTCCGGAGAAGTTCTCCGGAGGCTTTTTACGTGCCTGCCACGTCGTGAGGCGCAGCAGGTTTACTTTATGCTGAACGAGCAGAACCTACTTCACCCGCAGCCACTTATTGAACACGGTCTGCTGCTGGGCCGTGGGGTTGGGCAGCTTCTCGATGCGGTAGCGCTGGCTGCCGCTGGCCAGCAGCGGCAGGGTCACCTCTTTCAGCTGCCCGTCGCGCGAGACGATGAAAGAAACGGGCGTGCCCACCGGCACACCGACCAGCAGCTTGTTGGGGTCGTCGGTGAGGCGGGCTCCATTCACGGCCAGAATTTCGTCGCCCACGCTCAGGCCGCCCTGCCAGGCGCTGCCGTTGCGCACCACGCTGCCGACGGTGAACTTGCCCCCGGCGGTGCTGACGGTGGCGCCCAGCGCGGCATCCGAGGTAACGGGCGTGCTGGTCAGCGTGAGGCCGGCGTAGCCCAGGGCCGTGTTGTAGGGCAGCGTTTCGGTGCCGTACACGTTCTGGCGGAAGAAGTCGTCGAAGCGGCGGCCGGCTACTTTGGCTACGGCCGCCTGGTACTCATCGTCGGTGAAGCCCCGGCCCAGTTTCTGGTAGTACTGGTCGTAGAGGTAGCGCATTACGTCGTCGAGGCTTTTCTGGCCTTTGGTTTCGTTGATAATCATCAAGTCGAGCACCGCCCCGATGACCTCGCCCTTGTCGTAGTAGCTGATGCCGGTGTTCTGCGAGTTTTCGTTGGGCCGGTAGTACTTAATCCAGGCATCAAAGCTCGACTCGGCCGCGGCCTGCTGTTTGTTGCCGGGCGTATTCTCCACCCGGCCGATGCCGTTGCTCAGATCAGCCAAATAGCCCTCGGGCGTCACGAAGCCGGCGCGCTGCACAATCAGGTTGCTGAAGTACTCGGTGCCGCCCTCACTGACCCAGAGCATGCGGGTGTAGTTTTCCGCGTCGTAGTTAAACGGGCCCAGGGCCACGGGCCGGATGCGCTTCACGTTCCAGAGGTGGAAATACTCGTGGGCCACCAGCCCCAGAAAGCCCTTCCAGCCCGCTTCTGAGCTATAGGCATTGCGCGACACCGACAGCGTGGTGGAGAACAGGTGCTCCAAACCGCCGGTGCCCCGGTCGATGTTGTGAATGATGAACACGTAGCGGTCCAGCGGATTCTGGCCCACCACGCGGTGCGCCTCCTCGCAGGTGCGCTTCATGTCCGCGAGCAGCCGGGCCTCGTCGTACTGGGGGTTGCCAAACATGGCAATGGTGTGGGGCGTACCGTTGGCCTCAAAGCTCAGCACCTTGTGGGTGCCGATTTCAATGGGCGAGTCGGCCAGCTCGTCGTAGCTGGCCGAGCGGAAGGTGAAGGGCGCGCCGGCCGGCTTCAGGCTGGTCGTCACCTGGGTCCAGCCCGGGGCCGGCTGCACCGTCAGGGTGCTGGGCAGCTGCTGGCCCTCGGCCGGGTACATAAACACGCTAGTGCCGTTCAGGTAGCCGTGGGCCGCGTCGATAAAGCTGGTGCGCACGCTCAGCTCGAAGGCATACACGCGGTAGTGCACCGTGAAGTCCTTGGCGCCGGGGTGGTACACGCGCCAGGTATTCTTGCTGATTTTCTCGGTGCGCAGCGGCTGGCTCCCGGCCTTAGCCTCGAAGCCTTCCACGTTTTTGGCAAACTCCCGCACCAGGTACGAGCCCGGGGCCCACACCGGCATTTTTACGTCGGTGAATTGCTTGCCGAAGCCACCCAGGGCCATGTCTACTTCAAAGTAGTGCGTCTGGGGAGCCGGCATCGACAGGGTGTAGCGCAGCGAGGAAGCTGCCTGGGCCGGGGCAAACTGGCTGAGCAGCAGCACGGCCGCCACGGCCAGCAGCCGGCGAAAACAGGGTGAAAACATGAAAAGGAACGGTTGAAATGAAAAAGACGGTGGGAACTTACCCCGACACGGGAAAGCAGGCGGGGTTGCAAGATACTGGTGAAAACCAGCCGCTGCCGCCGTTTGGCCCTTCTCCGCCCGAAATTTGCCAGGAACCCGGGCCCAAGCTCCGCCGTTAGGGCAGTACGCCCCCCATTTCGGCGGGCTTCCGTTCACACGCATATGCGCTACGTCTGGCTCACCTTTCTTACGCTGGCGGCAGGAATGCTGGCTTTCTTCGGCTGGCAACGCTTCCGCGCCCCGGCGGCCCCCAACCGGGTGGCACTCGTCACGGGCTTGCCGGCCCGCACCGTCTCCGATACCCAATCCGGCGCGCTGGCGGAAGCCGTCAGCCCCGCCGAACTATCCCGGGCCGACAGCCTCATCGAGTTTGCCATGCGGCAGCTGGGCTCGCCCTACACCTACGCCGGCACCACGCCCACCGGCGGGTTCGACTGCTCGGGCTTTCTGCTGTACGTCTACGGGCACTTTGGCGTCAGCGTGCCCCACTCCACGGCCCTGCTCATCGACACCGGCCGGCCCGTAGCCCGGGAGCAGGCCCGCCGCGGCGACATGGTCATCTTCACCGGCACGGCGGCTACTTCCACCACGCCCGGCCACGCCGGCATCATCATTTCGCTTCCCGGCCAGCCGTTGCGCTTTATTCATTCCTCCTCGGCCCGCCGCGAATCCGGGGTGAAAGTCAGCCAGGTGGAAGGTACCGACTACGAGCGGCGCTTCATGGGCATCCGGCGGGTGCTGGATGTGGCACCGACCGCCGCCGCAAGCGAGGACGAGGCAAAGTCAACCGTAAAAACCAAGGTAACGAGCAAGCCGGCCGGTGCTGGTGCTACGAAGGTGAAGACCAAGGTAAAAAGCGCCGCTCGCCCCGACGGTACCCGCTAACTGACTGCATCTGGGGCGCCAAAAGCATGCTCCCGAATAGAAATGGTGGAGTCCGGGCTTCGCTCAGATGGCTATAAAAAACGATACCCGGCCGCCTATGCAGAACTTCACAGAGAAGCTGCTGGGCGAACCGGGTATCTAATCCTTCAAATCTTACCAAGCGACGAGTCTGGGGTACAGCCCCGTCATCTGTTGAGTAAGACCTTGCCAGAATGCGGGAACCCGCCCTGAAGGGCTAACGAAGGTTCCGCGCGAAAGCTGTTGTTAAGCGCGTCCGGCGGTGAAGCGGACTACATTCGACAGGCTTGGCAGGATTTGTTTGGGACTACTAGACATTTTGTACCTCCTTTCTTTAGATCCGACATCCCCCATCGGCGCTACCCAGCACCTTAGGGCTGCTTAGATGGGGTCGTAGCACTCACTACTGGTTGGTAAAGTTAAAAGCCCCTGGGATGGTTCAAAATAAAAACAGCTTTTTTTAGGGCTCTGCCTCTCTTTTCACGCCAGTTGCTTGACCATCAGCGGCTTTTTTTCATTAAGAAATTTTTAATGAGGTACCCACGAAGGCCGCTTGTATCTTGGCCTTAAACTTGCAATTCACGATTCGATGCAAAAAAATGGCGCATGCAGCGCATTTCGCCGTTTTCTCCTATCTTTTTCCCGTCAAACCCCACTCACCCCCTTATTTCCATGAAAAAAACCCTGTTCCTCTGCTTGGCGCTCCTGCTGGGCTTCACCGGCATTGCTTCGGCCCAAAAACTCTCGCCCCTGGGCATCTGGACCAACGAAGAAAAGAAAGCAACCTTCGAAATCTACCAGCAAGGCGACAAGCTCTACGGCAAAATCGTGTCGCTGACCGTGCCCAACGACCCGGCCACGGGCAAGCCCAAGCTCGACTCGCAGAACCCCGACCCCAAGCTGCGCAACCGCCCCCGTCTGGGCCTAGTGTTCATGAAGGACTTCAAAAAGGACAGCGAGAATAAGTGGGACGATGGCACCATCTACAACCCCGAAGATGGCAAAACCTACTCCTGCTACATGAAGGTCCTCAACGCCAACACGATGGAGGTAAAAGGCTACATCGGCTTCTCGCTGATTGGCAAGTCGCAGACCTGGACCCGGGTGAAATAAGCCCGCCCCACCGCCCTTACACAACGAGCGACGCCCTGTTACGGGGCGTCGCTTTTTTGTGCTACCTTCCTTCCCGGCAGAAACCTTCAGCGCCCTGCCGCGGTTAGCCTAGCCACTGCCCCTGCCCCCTTGAAAACGCTCCTGCTCGGTCTGCTGCTCTTCCTGGCCTGCTCCTTCGGAGCCGTGGCCCAAACGGTAGTTCCCATTGGCATCTGGGCCGACGACACGGGCGAAACCCACATCGAAATCTACCGCTGCGGCGACAAGCTCTGCGGCCGGCTGGTGTGGCTGCGCGAGCCCCAGGAAACCAACACCGGCCGCCCCAAAACCGACCTGCGCAACCCCGACCCGGGCAAGCGCACCCAGCTGCTGCACCACCTGACCGTGCTGCACAGCCTGCGCTACAATGCCGGGGCCGACCGGTGGGAAGACGGCGAAATCTATGACCCGCAGAACGGCCGCACCTATTCCTGCTACTTGAGCCTGATCAATAAGGACAAGGTGGAAGTGAAAGGCTACATCGGGTTTGCCCTTATTGGCCGCTCCCACTACTGGTCGCGGGTGCGGTAGCGCCGGGCTAAAATACGTCCTCGATGCGGTAGGGCCGGCCCCGGAAGCTGAAGGTGTCGCCGACCCGGCAGCCGGCCATGGCCTGGTAGAGCGGTGAAAAGGCGGAAATGGCAAAGTACGGCTCTCCTTCAACGCTGATTTCGCCTAGGCTCAGGGCAATGTAAAACCGCTGGGCACTGGTGACGACGACGGTGCCCACGCCGGGCTGGTCTTTGGGCGAGCGGGCTTCGGGCACCCGCCGCAGAGCCTGCAGGCCGGTCAGGGCTTCGTCGAGCTGGCGGGCAAACAGGTCGCGCTGCAGCTGGCAGGTTTCCCGGAACGACTCGAAGGTATCTTCCGTGCTGCCCTGGGTTTCGAGGGCACTTTCCTCCAGGGCGAGCATGGCCTGCCGGGCCGTGTCGGCTTTCTGCTGCTGCACGCGGCGGCATTCGCCGAGGAGCTGCTGCTTGAGAACGGTACGTTGTTTGGTAGTCATAGAGTAGCGGACAAAGAAAAATATAGACCGGAAAAGACGCCCGCTGCTGATGCCGGCTGCGTCTGTCCCAAAAACTATTTTTAGTGCCGAGTGTTTGTTCTCAAAATCAGTTCTCTCCCTTGCTTTCCTTTCTGAAGAAGATATTCGCCGCTGACCGCTCCTCCGCCGACGCGACCAGCTGGCAGCCTTTGCGGCGCACGCCGGCTCAGGTGCGGGCGCACCAGCAGTGGGTAGAGCAGCAGGTGTATCTGAACTGGATGGGGCCCTTCTTCAAAGCGTATCACTTTCAGAAGACCGGCGTGTGTGCCCGCCAGCTGCGGGTGCAACTCATCAAGGACCAGGGCCGGCAGGGCGCTTTGTTTTTCTACGACCCCAGCATTGGGCCCGGCAACTTCCGCCACCTCTTCGACTTCATCCGGGACCAGGTGCTGCAGCAGGGCTACAATGCCTCGGTATCGGACCACCGCCTGCTGAAGCATGAGCGCTACGCCGAAAGCATCGAAAAGCACTTTCTGAAGCCCCACCCGAACGACTGCTCGGCCACGGGCCGCTGCAATCAGCGCTACGGCAACGTAACCGTGGACTTGGTCAGCATCAACGGGCAGCCGGGCTTCATCCGCTTTTTCGCCAACGCCTACCACGACAGCATCTTCACGCCGGCGGCGTCCTTTGACGAGCTCATGGAGCAGACCTTCAACCTGCCAGCCGCCCCGCCCGAAGTGCAGCAGCGCATTGCGCAGTACTACAAGTAGAGCCCCTCAGAAACATAAAAAAAGCCCCGCCGAAGTATCGGCGGGGCTTTTTTTGTGGGGTAACCCGGGCGGTTACTCGCGCACGAAGCGGGCGAAGGACACCTCGCCTTCGGGGGTAGTCAGGCGCAGGTGGTAGAGGCCCGGCGCAAGCGGACGGGTATCCAGGGTGGGCTGGGCGGCCCCGACGGTGCGGAGCAGCACCACGCGGCCCGTCACGTCGGTGATTTCGGCCTGGGCGGTGCGCATCGTCAGGTTAGCCAGCCGCAGGGTTTCGCGGCACGGGTTCGGATACACTGTAACGGCGGCCATGGAAGCGGCATTTTTCGTGGACAGCGTATTGTCTCGCACGGCCGTGCTGCTGCCGTTGAGAATCCACTGGTTGGGGTCGAGCTGAATGCTGCTGACGGTGGCGGCCACGGGCAGCGTGAAGGTGGAAACCAGCTGGCTCTGGCGCAGGCGCACAACCTGGTTGGTACCGTTGCTGTAGTTGATGCGGTAGTCCAGCTCGGTGTCGAAGAAAGGCGTGACAGTGGGCAGGGAAGGCGTTTCGGTCGAGCGGATATAGAGCGAGCTGCCCACCTGGTTCCAGCGCACGGCGAAGGAAGGGTAGCCTTCCCCCCGAATCCACTGCTGGAAGAAATAGTCGAGGGAGCGGCCGGCTTCGGCTTCGAAAATGCGCTGCATGTCCAGGGTGCGGGCCGTGCTGCCGCCGAAGCGGGTCTGGTACGTGCGCAGGGCCCGGAAAAACTTCACGTCGTCGTTGAGCAGGTAGCGCAGCATGTGAATCACGGTGGCGCCCTTCTTATAGCTCAGGCGGCTGCTGAAGATACGGCCCACGTTGGTGGTGTCGGCCGCGGGCACCAGCACGCTACCCCCGGTGCTTTGCAGACTGAAGGCGTGGGCGTTATCCATCCAGGAGCGGGCGCTGGCCGCCGTGGCAAAAGCATTGAGCGACAGGTACTCGCCGTAGGAGGCAAAGCTTTCGTTCAGCCAGATGTCGCGCCAGGAGGCGCAGGTCACGTTGTCGCCGAACCACTGGTGAAACAGCTCGTGGGCGGTCAGCGTGAAGGTGAAGCCGTCCTGGGTGGTCATGGTCTGGTGCTCCATGCCGCCGCCGATGGGGCCCATCGAGTGGCCGTACTTTTCCTTGGCGAAGGGGTACAGCCCTATCAGGTTCGAGAAGTTTTCGATAAAGCCCGGGGTACGGTCGATTTCCGTGCGGTAGTCGTTGAGCGCGGCCGTGTTGTAGAGGTAGTTGACGATGGGAATCTGGGGCCCGCCCGCGGGGTTGGCGTAGTTGACGTACTCCACGTAGGGAGCCACGGCCACCGAAATCAGGTAGTAGGCAATGGGGTAGCGCGACTTCCACTCGTAGCGGCTTTTGCCGTTGGGGCGGGGCGTCACCTGGGTCAGCACGCCGTTGGAGCCCACTTTGTTGAGACTGGCGGTCGTCACCCACACGTCGCTGGAGTCGGCCTTGTCGGTCAGCACCTGCTTGCAGGGCCACCACTCGTAGGCATTGAAGGGCTCACTCAGGCTCCAGGTCACGGGCACGCCGTAATCCGGGTCGATGGCGGTATCCAGGGCGTTGCCGATGGCGGCCGAGTTGCCGTTGGGCGCCGTGCCGCGGTAATAGATATAGGCGTTGAAGAGCGTGCCCGCCGGCACTGCCTGGGCCAGCTTCACGGTTACGTCGCCGGCGGCGCGGCGCGTGCCCACGACTTTTTTGCTGTTCACCACCACCGAGTCGATGGTGAGCGTCGGGTACAGCTCAAACGCCAGCGAGTCGAGGGCTTGGCCGCCGTTCAGGGCCAGCATGCGCACCGAGCCGCCCACGGCGCGGGAGTTATTTTCCAGCGTAATGTCGAGCTTGTAGTATTTCACGTCGTAGCGCTCCATCTTCTGACGGTGGCGCACGGTGGCGGCCGGCTGGCGCAGGGCCGCGCTCTGGTGCATCTGGGCGCAGTTGCGGGCGGCCGTGCCGTCGAGGTCGGCGGGCTGGGCGCGGTAGGTTGGAATCTGGGCCTGGGCCGCTCCGGCGAGCAGGCAGGCCACTAACGAGTATACGATTTTACGCATGCAATAAGGAGAATGAAAGGAGCCTGGGCGGAGCGCCCTACGACCCGTGGGAATTGAGTTGGCTAAGATACGCAGCCGGCCACAAACCTGGGGCCGGCGCTGGGGTTACGCAGGCAGGTTTCGTATCTTTAGACAGCCTTACCCCCCATATTATGCCTCGACTTCTATCTTCAGTTTTTTGGGTTCTGCTGCTGCTGCTCGTGGCGGCCGGGCCGGCGCGGGCCACGCACATCGTCGGCGGCGAGCTGGATCTGCAACACCAGTCCGGCAGCCGCTACCGCATCAACCTGAACCTGTACTTCGACGCGGTGTACGGCAACCCCGGCGCGCTGGATAACACGCTAACGGTCAGCATCTTTGAAAAGGACACCGACCGGCGGATGCTGAACCTGACGTTGCCCCTGGTGGCCAACACCAACGTGACCTACTCCAACATTGCCTGCACGCTGCCCATCCTGAGCACGCGCCGCATTCAGTATTCCAGCCTGATTGATTTGCCGGCCACTACCTACACCAACCCGGCGGGCTACTACGCGGCCGTGGAGCGGTGCTGCCGCAACAACAACATCCGCAACATCCGCAACCCCGGCAACGCGGGCCAAACCTACTACCTGGAGTTTCCGGCCGTGGTGCGCAACGGTAAGCCCTTTATCAACTCCACGCCCCGCATCTTCCCGCCCCTGAGCGACTATGCCTGCCGCGGCGACCTGTTCTACTACGACTTCGGCGGCCAAGACGTGGACGGCGACTCGCTGGTGTATGAGCTGTCGACGCCCCTGAACGGCCACTCTACCTCCACCGTGCCCAAGCCCGCCGCGGCCGACCCGCTGCCCTACAGCCCGATTCAGTGGCAGCCCGGCCTCAACGTGCTCAACCAGATTCCCGGCGACCCGGCCCTGACGGTGAACCGCGCCACGGGCCGGCTACAGGTGCGGCCCAACCAATTGGGCTTGTTCGTGTTCGGCATCAAATGCTCGGAATACCGCGACGGGGAGAAAATCAGCGAGGTGCGGCGCGACTTTCAGCTCCAGGTCATCGACTGCCCGCGCAACTCCGAGCCGACGATGAGCGTGTTTTCGGCCGGCGCGACCAAGGCTTACCAGCCGGGGGTAGACGTGCTGAAGCTGGAGCCCGGCAAGAGCCGCTGCCTTACCCTGCGCTTCACCGACCCCGACCCCGACTCCCGCCTGACCCTGTCGTTGTACCCGGTCAACTTCACGGCCCCGCTGCCCAGTGTCTCGCTTCTGCAGGGCACGGTCCACAAGCCGGGGGCCCCCGATACGCTGGTGTCGCAGCTCTGCTTTCCCAGCTGCACCGACACCAAAGGCAAGGTGTACCTGCTCGACGTAATCGTGGCCGACAACGGCTGCAGCCTGCCCAAACGCGACACGGTGCGCGTGGCCTTCACCGCCGTGCCCGACCCCAACAGTCCGCCCCAGGTGGCTACCACGGCCGGGCCGGGTTTGCCGCTGCGCGTGCGCATCGGCGACCTGGTCACGTTCCAGGTGACGGGCCAGGATGCCGACGCCGACCCCGTGACGCTGGAAATGAGCGGCCGGGGCTTCGCGCCGGCCAGCGTGGGGGCGGCGCTGATGCAGAACGGCGGGGTGGGCTCCCCGGTGAGCGGCACCTTTACCTGGCGCGTGCCCTGCCCGCCCACCGACAAGTTTCTCTACGAGTTTGAGTTTGCCGCCGCCGCCGCGCCCTGCAACCTGCGGCAGGCCTCGCCCCCGCTGGTTATTCCCATTCAGATTGACTATGCCAACACCCCGCCCACGCTGGCCCTGGCCCTGGCCGACACGGTTACGGTAATCAAACGGCAGCTGGGAGAGCCGTTCCGCATGACGATGGAGGGCCTGGACTCCGACGTGGACCCCTTGACGCTCACGGCCACGGCCAACGGCCTCGACCTGGCGGCGGCCGGCATGCGCTTCACCGCCCAGAACGGCGCGGGCAAAGCCACCGGCCTGCTCGAATGGACGCCCAACTGCGCCCTGGCCGCTGCCAGCCGGATGGACGTGACGTTCCGGTTGCAGGAAACCACCTGCCGGCCCGTGCCCAAAACCCGCACCCTGCGCTTCGAGGTGGTGCGGCCCGTGGCCCAGCCCTTCCTGCCGCCCAACGTCTTCACGCCCAACAACGACCAGAACCACGACTTCTTCGAGCTGCCCAGCCTGCCGCCCGACTTCTGCGACTCGCGCCTGGCCAACATCAAAATCTTCAGCCGCTGGGGCAACCTCGTCTACCAGACCACCGACCGGACTTTCAAGTGGGACGGGGGCGGCCTGCCCGCCGGCGTGTACTTCCTGCTCATTGAGTTTACCGACAAAAGCTACAAGGGCACGGTGACCATCGCGCCCTAGCCGGAGGCCTTGCCGCCCACGAAAAAGCCCCGCCTCAGAGTTGAGTCGGGGCTTTTTCGTGGGCGGCAAGGCCGTTGGGAAGGCTAATACAGGAACAGGAAGATGGCAAACAGCGCCACCCACAGGGCATCAATGAAGTGCCAGTAGATGTTCAGCATGCGCAGCTGCCGGTGGCGGTACGGGTCGCGGATAAACACCAACGAGCGGACCGCGTCGCGGGAGGCGTGCATGCTGCGCAGCATCAGGGCCAGCAGCAGCAGCATGCCGCCCAGCAGGTGCGCCACGTGCAGGGCCGAAATCAGGTAGATGTAGGTACCGCTGGCCTCGCCCACGAAAAAGATGCCCTGGTTCATCAGCTCCCGCCAGCCCAGCACCTGCAGGCCGGAAAAGATGCTTCCCAGCAGCAGCGTAGCTCCCAGGCAGCGCGACAGGTTCCGAATGTCGTCGGAGCGGTAGATGCGCTGGGCCTGGCTGAGCGTGTAGCTGCTGATGAGCAGCACGATGGTACTCAAAGAGAAGTAGCGCGGCAGCGGGTGCGCCCCGGTAGGCATGCCGCTGAGCGTGCGGGTCTGGATGTAGGCAGCCACCAGAATGACAAACAGCACCGTGATGCCCACCATAGCCAGGTACAGCAGCATGAGCAGCGGCGGCACCCGCTCGATGCGGGCGAAGGCGGAAGGCGGCCGGCCGGCCCCTACTTTGTCTTTGCGTTCTTTGTCGGAATTCATCATCGGGTGCGAGGAAGCTACGTACGTTCTGGAAACCAATCCAAGAGCCATAAGTTCCGTTCTCGACCTGACTGACGGCACCGGTGGCTACAGAGCAAGATACGTAAAATGCCCTTCCTCGGGCACCCTTATTTCCGGGGATTTCTACCGAAAAAAAGACCCGATTTTTCCCAGCACGGCGTTGATGGTAATCTTGGCCGAGCGGCCGGCCCCGAAGGTGACGTGCGTCTTGCCCGCCACCCGCAAATCCAGGATCAGCCCCAGCTCCCGGGCCAGGTCGTTGAGCTGCTGCAACGGGTCGGGGGCGTTGGCCGGCTTGGGCTTCTTGGGGCCGGGCGGACCGCTGGTGAGCTTGTCGAGCACGCGCTGGCTGGGCAGGTTCACAATCAGATAGGAGCCCGAGCCGGCAATCTGAATGTCGTCCCCATCCATGGTAATGACCAGCCGCGCCTCGATGTCGAGGCCACTAGCCAAGGGGCTCCGATTTGGGGGCGGGCAGCTGCACCGAAGCCGGAGCGGCGGTATTTTCGCCGCGGGTGCGGATGCGCAACGAGCCGTTCAGGCGCCAGGTCGCGGGGGCCGCGCCGGGGTTCTGGGCGTTGGGCACTTGCAGCTCCATCTGGTCGAAGGCAAAGCTGAGCTCGACGCCGCCGGAAAGTTTGGAAAGCAGCGAGGCCGCCGTGTCGGCCCAGGTGCCGGAAGATTGGGAAGAAGTAGCCATAATAGGGAGCGGGAACAGGGAAAGAAAAGGAAAAGGGATACTACCCGGCAAACGTGCCCGGGCCGCGCAAGTTACGGGCTGGCGCGCAGCTTGGCCGGGTAGTTGCCACGGGGTGCGCAAATCTAAATAAAGTGGGCTTCGTATGTTGCCCAGGCTTCGCCCCTACTGTCCACCTTCCCGCTATGTCTGCCCTGCCCTCCCTCCCGCTGTTTTCCGCCCTGCTGCTGACGTGCCTGCCCCTGGCTGCCCTCCGGGCCCAGACCACCGCCCCGCCAGCCCCCGACACCGTGCCGGCCACTGCCGCCGGCCCCGACTGCCGCCACCCCTTCGGCCTGAACGACAACAACGAGCGGGTCTACCGCCTCAGCGACGCGGGCGGCAAGCCCGCCGGCGAGCTGCGCATGCGCGTGGTGAGCCTGAGTTCGGAGATGAACAAGAAAAAAACGGTGGAAACGCACAAGGTGCTGCTCAAAAGCGGCCTCTACGACGCCAAAAGCCGCCTGCTCAACATGCAGGACCTCACCATCTCCTGCCGCCAGGACACGAGCTTCATCGACGGCATGAGCGAGTTGAAGCCCGAAAGCCTCCGCTCGTTCCGCGACCGGAAGTTTGTGTACGCCCCCGTGGCCCTGGCCTGGCCCCACCAGCCCCAGATCGGCTCCGTACTGCCCGAGGGCGGCAGCGAGGTGCAGGTCAGCAGCTCGGTGGTCGATATTGCCAAGGTGCGCAGCTTCGCCCGGCAGCGCAAGGTCGTCAGCGGCCCCACCCCCGTTACGACGCCGGCCGGCACGTTTTCCTGCTACAAAGTGGAGTCGGAGCACGAAGACGCCACCCAGGCCCGCAAGGATATGGTAATGCGCACCACCTACAAAGTTGTGGACTACTACTCGCCCGCCGTGGGCATCGTCAAAACCGAGGTCTACGACAAAAAGGGCAAGCTGGCCCAGACACGGGTGCTGGCCAGCATCAACGGGGGCCGCAAGCCGTAGGCGTACGGCTTAGCCGAAAACCACTAGTTTAGGGGCCGATTCTTCGGCCCCTTTTTTTGTCTTGCGCTTATGAACCTCAAACCTCTGACCCTGGTCGCCGCCCTGGTGGGCCTGGCCGCCTGCCAATCGTCGCCCGCCACCACCGAAGCTGCCGCTACGGCGGCCGTCACCCCGGCCGCGGCGGCCCCGGCCATTACCGGCAAAACCTACGGCGCGGCCATTACTGCCGCCGGGGCCCGCCCCATCAGTGAGCTGCGCCAGGTGCTGGGCCAGCAGGATTCGGCCCAGGTGAAGCTGGTGGGCACCGCCGCCGAGGTGTGCCAGGCCAAGGGCTGCTGGCTCACGATGACCACCGCCGAGGGTCAGCCCATGCGGGTGCGCTTCAAGGACTACGCCTTTTTCGTGCCCAAAGACATCAGCGGCAAAACCGTCGTCATCAACGGCTGGGCCCACCGCGAGGTAGTGCCCGTCGAGGATTTGCAGCACTACGCCAAGGACGCGGGCAAGTCGGCCAAGGAAGTAGCCGCCATTACCCAGCCCGAGGAGCAGCTCAACTTCGAAGCCGACGGCGTGCTGGTGCAGGACTAGCAGTAGCCTTCCAGTAGCTAGTAGCGCGAACTTTGTAGTTCGCGTCGCCCGCGCCGTTGCAACGAGTATCGTTCGGCCACGCGAACTACAAAGTTCGCGCTACATAAAGGCGGCCCCCTGCGGGCCGCCTTTTCTATTGTCACTTGGTCACATTGCCTTGTCACCTGGTCAGATGTAGTTGTCACAAGGGCAAATGCTCTTGTCACTTGGGAACAGCTCATTGCCACGAGGGCAGATGCCGTTGTCACCCGCTCACAGGTTATTGACACCTGGTCACAGGTCATTGTCACCCGCTCACAGGTCATTGTCACCCGCTCACAGGGCATTGTCACCCGCTCACAGGGCATTGCGGGGAAAGCCGGGCCCATCGTGCGCCGGTCAACTGCCGTTGCGAGGAGGACAAAGGCCATTGTGCGCCGGCCAAATCCCCATTCTGACAACCGACAACGAACAACTGACAACTAAAACTGCGTACACTGAGCGCAACCCGGTTATTTTTGCCCCATGCCTGACAACACCGCTGCCATCCAGGAGAAAATCACCGCCCTCACCGAGCGGCTGCACTACCTCAACCACCAATACTACCAGCACGACACCTCCGAAGTCAGTGACCAGGAGTTCGACCACCTGCTAGCGGAGCTTCAGCAGCTCGAAAAGGAATACCCTGAGCTGGCCCGGCCCAACTCGCCCACCCAGCGCGTGGGCGGCACCATCACCAAGCAGTTCCCGACGGCCCCGCACAAATACCCCATGCTGAGCCTGGGCAACACCTACTCCGAGGCCGACCTGCGCGACTTCGACGAGCGGGTGCGCAAGGGCCTGGAAGGGGCCGACTTCGCCTACGTCTGCGAAATGAAGTTCGACGGCGTGGCCATGAGCCTGACTTACGAAAACGGCCAGCTCACCCAGGGCGTCACCCGCGGCGACGGCACCCGCGGCGACGTGGTCACCAACAACGTGCGCACCATCAAGAACCTGCCCCTGCACCTGCGCGCCGCCGGCCCGGCCCAGCCCCCGGAGTTTGAGGTGCGCGGCGAGATTTTCCTGCCCCTGCCCGTTTTCGACGACCTGAACCGGGAGCGGGAGCAAAACGGCGAAGCCCTGCTGGCCAACCCCCGCAACGCGGCCAGCGGCACGCTCAAGCTCCAGGATTCGGCCCTGGTGGCCGCCCGCCGCCTGCGCTTTTTCGCCTACAGCTTCCTGAGCCCCGGGCGCGGCGTGTTCCCCACCCACAGCGCCTCCCTCGAAGCCCTCAAGGCCTGGGGCCTGCCCGTGTCCGACACCTGGCGCCGCTGCCACAGCCTCCAGGAGGTCCTCGACTTCATTCACCACTGGGAGAAAAAGCGCTTCGAGCTGCCCGTTGCCACCGACGGCATCGTCATCAAGGTCGACGACTTCCAGCAGCAGGAAGTCCTGGGCTTCACCGCCAAGAGTCCGCGCTGGGCCATTGCCTACAAGTACCCCGCCGAAGCGGCCCGCACCCGCCTCAACAGCATCCAGTACCAGGTGGGCCGCACCGGGGCCGTGACGCCGGTGGCCCTGCTTACGCCCGTGCCCCTGGCCGGCACCGTCGTCAAGCGTGCCTCGGTCCACAACGCCAACCAGATTGCCGCCCTCGACCTGCGCCTCGGCGACCTGGTGTTCGTGGAGAAAGGCGGGGAAATCATTCCCAAAATCACCGGCGTCGACCTCTCGGCCCGCCCCGAGGGCAGCCAGCCCATCCAGTACCCCACCGAGTGCCCCGCCTGCGGCACCCCACTGATCCGCCCCGAGGGCGAGGCCCACTTCCGCTGCCCCAACGACACGGGCTGCGCCCCCCAACTCAAAGCCAGGCTCGAACACTACGTCTCGCGTAAGGCCCTGAACATCGACGGGCTGGGCGCCGAAACCGTGGCCCGCTTCTTCGACTTGGGCCTGGTGCGCACCCCGGCCGACATCTACGACCTCTCTGCCGACAAGCTCACCGGCCTGGAGCGTTTGGGCGAAAAGTCCATCCAGAACCTGCTCAATGGCATCGAGGCCAGCAAGCAGGTGCCCTTCGACCGGGTCTTGTTCGGCCTGGGCATCCGCTACGTGGGCGAAACCGTGGCCGAGAAGCTGGCCGCCCACTACCGCTCGATAGACGCCATTCTGCAGGCCGCCGCCCCCGAGCTGGCCGCCGTGCCCGAAGTCGGCGGCGTCATTGCCGAGTCGTTGGCCGCCTGGAGCCAGAACGAGGCCAACCGCGCCCTGGTGGAGCGCCTGCGGGCGGCCGGCGTGCAGCTGGCCCTCACCGGCGAGGCGCCCAAGGCCGTCAGCGACCGGCTGGCGGGGCAGACGTTCGTGCTGTCGGGGGTATTTGAGCAGCACAGCCGGGAAGAGTTGCAGCAGCTGATCGTGCTCAACGGGGGCAAAATCACCGGCTCCATCAGCAAGAAGCTCAACTACCTGGTAGCCGGCGACAAAATGGGCCCCGCCAAGCGTGAAAAGGCCACCGAGCTCAAAGTGCCCATCATCTCGGAAACCGATTTGCTGGCCATGATTCCGACGGCGACCCAAACCGGCGACGAGGAGGAAATTTTGGCACCTCAAAACCTCGATTCCAGCGCGGAAACGGCCTCCGGCGAGACTTTTTCGGCCCCTACGGGCACTGCAAACGATTTAGGTCAGCAAGGTTCCTTATTTTAGCGCCTGAAACCACTGTTCCGGTGGTATTGGCCCCAACCGTGAGCCGGACCGCGCCTTGCTGCAAGCCGGTCAATTCCCACCCCGGCTCACGGTTGTAGCGCCCCCTGCGGCACGATTCGCGCCCGACGGCTGTTTACCAGCTGCCCCTACCCGCTTTCCCTGCCTGCTTATGCTCCGCTCCGCCTTTTCGGCCGCCGTATTCTGCGCCGTGCTTAGTGCTACCTCGGCCGTTGCCCAAACCACTCCCGCCGCGGGCCAGCCAGCCGCGCCGGCCGCCGTCGCGCCCAGCCGCCCCATCACGCCCCCGGCCGAAACCCAAAGGCTGCTCCGGAAGCGGAACGTGGTGGTGCTCGACGTGCGCACGCCCGAGGAATTTGCCACCGGCCACCTAGCCGGGGCCCAAAACCTGAACTTCCGCGACCCGAACTTCCCCACCCAGCTCGCCGCCCTCGACACGACCAAAACCTACGTGCTCTACTGCGCCTCCGGCAACCGCAGCGGCAAAGCCGCGGTGCTGATGCAGGAAAAAGGCTTCCGCAAGCTGGTAAATGCCGGCGCGTTTAAGGATCTGAAAGCGGCGGGGATGAAGACGGAGTAAATCCGTGTCATTGCGAGGCGGAGTCGAAGCAATCCGTCCTCTGCAATGTGCGGAGCGTGCTTAAGTAGAAAGCCCTGACGCACGAGCGGACGACTATGTAACGCGAAGTTCCACTTCGCGAGGCGGCCGCGCCGCTGCAACGATACTCGTGCAACGCCTCGCGAAGTGGAACTTCGCATTACAAGCAAAAGCCCTTTCCCGCACGAGCAGGAAAGGGCTTTCTGGTAAAAGAGCAATAGTTACTTCGCAGAGCACGGATTGCCGCGCTTCGCTCGTAATGACGACTAGAAGCTCTGCACGATGCTGTTGTGCAGGGTCCGGGGCTTCCAGTAGCCGCTGGCGATGATGCGGCGGATGGTGAACAAGGGGTCCTGCTGGTCGCGCTTCTCGGCCAGCACGAAGGCGGCTACCATGCCGCGCTGCTTGAGCTGCGGAATGGCTTCGGGGTTCCAGAGGCCGAAGGGGTAAGCGAAGTACTTGATGTCCTTGCCGGTGATTTCCTCCAGGGTTTTGGTCGGCTTCTCAATCTGCGTCACCCAATCCTGGCCCTGGTACTTCTTCACGTTGTGGTGGTCCCAGGTGTGGGAGCCGATGACGTTGCCCTCGTCGGAGAGCTGCTTTACCTGCGCCTTGCTCATGTAGTTGGGGCGGCCCAGGCTCACGGTCATCACGAAGTAGACGGCCTTGTAGCCGTACTTATCCAGCGTGGGGCGGGCCACGGTGAACTGGTCAAGGTCGGTGTCGTCGAAGGTGAGCATGATGGGCTTGCTCGGCAGCTTCGCGCCCGTGGTCAGGTAGGCGTAAAGCTGGTCGGGCAGGATGGTGTGGTAGCCCGAGTCGGCCAGCATCTTGATCTGGTCCTTGAACTGCTGCACCGGCACGATGTAGTCCTTGGCCCCTTTCGAGTCCTTGGCGCGCCAGTCCCGGATCTGGTGGTAGCACAGAATCGGCACCTGGGGGCGGGCCGTGATGGTGGCCGCGTCGGCAATCTTGCTGGCCGGAATGCTCGTGGGGTCGGGCGCGGGCGTAGCGTTGGCTTCGTCGGTGGCGGTGGCAGCGGTGCCCGACATAGCGGCGGCCGTGGCGGCCGAATCGGAGGCTACGGCTTCAGCGGTGGGGCTGCCGGCTTCCGAGGCCGTGGCGGGCTTGGTGTCGCAGGAAGAGAGCAAGGAGCTGGCGGCCAGGGCGGCGGCGGCCACGAAAAGCGGGGTACGAGACAAAATCATTGGGTGAATGGGGGCGGCACAAGGCCAGACCCGGTACTTTTGAGGAGAAAATGCCGGAAGCCAACCTTGACCAAGAGCATTGTATCTTCGCCGCGGACCTTCCAAGTCACAAAACAACAGCTAATTCCCCGCATGGACAAACTTCGCGGCACGGGCGTTGCGCTCATCACGCCCTTCACCCCCGCCCCCGACCACGCCGTCGACTACCCCGCCCTGCGTCGCCTGCTCGATTTCTGCATCGACGGCGGCGTGGAGTACCTCGTCATCAACGGTACCACGGCTGAGTCGCCGACCACGACGGCCGAGGAAAAAGCCGAAATCTTACGCGTCGTGAAAGAGCACGTGGCCGGCCGCGTGCCGCTCGTCTACGGCATCGGCGGCAACGACACGGCCGGCCTCGAAACCCTGCTGCGCACCACCGCCCTCGATGGTATCGACGCCATTCTGTCGGCCTCGCCGGCCTACAACAAGCCCAGCCAGCAGGGCATCATCCAGCACTACCTGCGCCTGGCCGACCTCAGCCCGTTGCCCATCCTGCTGTATAACGTGCCCGGCCGCACCAGCTCCAACCTCACGGCCGACACCACGCTGCGCCTGGCCCAGCACCCCAACATCATCGGCATCAAGGAAGCCAGCGGCAACCTGGAGCAGTGCATGACCATTGCCGCCCGCCGCCCCCAGGGCTTCCTGCTCATCAGCGGCGACGATATGCTGACCACGCCCATGATTTCCTTCGGGGCCGAGGGCGTTATCAGCGTGCTGGGCAACGCCTTCCCGCGGCGCATGAGCGACATGACCCGCCTGGCCCTGGCCGGCAACTACGCCGAGGCCACCAAGCTGCTCTTCGAGTTCCTGCCCCTGAACCCCTTGATGTACGAGGAAAGCAACCCCGTGGGCGTGAAAGCCGTGCTCGAAGCCCAGGGCCTGTGCTCGGCCGCCGCCCGCCTGCCCCTGCTCGAAGCCAGTGAAGGCCTGAAGCAGCGGATTCAGAAGCTGCTGTAGGGCCTCACAGGCCTCACCCCGGCCCTCTCCCGAGGAGAGGGAGCCTACCGGCGCAAACGAACGAAAGCCGCAGCTTCTCAGCTGCGGCTTTCGTGTTTCTACGGAGTTCAATAGTAGCGGTAGCAGTTGCGGAGGCGGGAGCCGGAGCGGCTGTGTGGAACGATGTCGTCAGGCTCCCTCTCCTCGGGAGAGGGCCGGGGTGAGGCCTGTGAGGTTACCACCCGCTAGCCAGCACGTCGGCCACGTGCATGGTTTTGATGGGCTTTTTCTCCCTCCGGATGTAGGCGTCCAGGTGCATCAGGCAGCTCGTGTCGGTGCTGATGAGGTAGTCGGCGCCGGTGGCCAGGGCGTGCTCTACTTTCTGCTCGGCCATAGCCACCGAAATGGCCTCGAACTTCACGGCGAAGGTGCCGCCGAAGCCGCAGCAGGTTTCGGTTTCGGCCATTTCCAGGCGCTCCAGGCCCCGCACGGCGTCGAGCAGCTGGCGCGGGGCTTCCCGGATGCCGCACTCCCGCAGGGCCGAGCAGGAGTCGTGGTAGGTGTACTTGCCCGGCAGCTGCGCCCCCTCAATGGCTCCCACGCCCAGCACGTCGACGATAAACTCGGTCAGCTCGAAGATGCGGCGCTGCACGCTGTGGTACTGCTGCTGCTCGGGCGTATTCTCGAACAACTCGGCGTAGGTGTTGCGCACCATGCCCACGCAGGAGGCCGACGGACTCACGATGTAGCGGCCCGTGTCGGAGGGGAAGTCGCGCAGAAACTTGGTGGCCACCGAGCAGCTTTCGGCCTTGTAGCCGGCATTGTAGGCCGGTTGGCCGCAGCAGGTTTGGTTGCCGTTGTAGTGCACCTCGCAGCCCAGCTTTTCCAGCACCTTCACCATGTTCATGGCGGTGTCGGGAAAAAGCTGATCCACGAAGCAGGGAATGAACAGGTCGACGGCGGTTGGCATGGCGTGGGGTTGGAGGATACTGGAGTGAAGAGCTAGGCAAGCCAGGAGAAGCTCGCAATTATATATCGGAATAGTCTACGAGTAATTCCCAGGCCGGCAAATTCTGGAAATCCTTGGAATAAGGCCGTGTGAAGACCTTCGGCCCAAGACAGTACGCTAGGTAAAGAACTACCAAGTCCTTCTCCCTGAATTCTATTCGATATTCAGTTTCATCGGATTCTACCCGATACTCTGTATCCGGCTCCAAAACAAATTCAATACAGGCCGTCTCTATACACAATATCAGCTTTGTGGCCTGCTCGTTGTAGAATTCAATACCAATTATGGGCTTTGGGTTGGCAGTATCCGACATAGTCATCTAATCAGAAATGAAACACCGACCCCGCCGCCTGCCAGGCTTCGGTAAAGGCTTTGGAATCCAGGCCGGTTTTCTCCCCGATTTCGGAGAAGTAGGCCACCAGGTTTTCCGTGGGCATGTTGCCGGTGAGTTGGTCGGCGGCCATGGGGCAGCCCCCGATGCCGCCCAGGGCCCCGTCGAAGCGGCGGCAGCCGGCCGCGTAGGCCGCCTGCACCTTCTCGCGCCAGGTGCCGGGCGTGGTGTGCAGGTGGGCCCCAAACTCGATGCCGGGGAAGGCCGGAATCAGCTGGCGAAACAGGGGCTCGATGGTGGCCGCGGTGGAGGCTCCGATGG
Source organism: Hymenobacter aquaticus (assembly GCF_004765605.1). Taxonomy (NCBI): domain Bacteria; kingdom Pseudomonadati; phylum Bacteroidota; class Cytophagia; order Cytophagales; family Hymenobacteraceae; genus Hymenobacter; species Hymenobacter aquaticus. Next base: position 1,188,593 of record NZ_SRLC01000001.1, read on the forward strand.
TGTCGGAGAGGGCCACCACGCGCACGTCCAGGTCGGCCAGGCGCTGGGTGAACTCGGCCACGGTGTCGGGGCTCCACGGGTCGCCGTAGGGGTTACCGAAGCCCATCGACAGGTAGGTTACCAGCGTTTTACCAGTCTTCTGGCACAGCTCCTGCATGGCGGCCAGCTCGGCCAAGGCCTCGGGAATGGTCTTGTTGGTGTTGCGCAGCTGGAAGGTTTCGGACACCGACAGTGGGAAGCCGATGTACTGAATTTCGGGGTGGGCCGCCGCCGTTTCGGCCCCGCGCAGGTTGGCCACGATGGCCAGCAGCTTCGTTTTGGTCTGGCTCAGATCGAGGCCGGCCAGCACCTCGGCCGTGTCGCGCAGCTGCGGAATGGCCTTGGGCGACACGAACGAGCCGAAATCCAGGGTGTCGAAGCCCACGCGCAGCAGGGCGTTGAGGTAGCTAATTTTGGCGGCCGTCGGGATAAACTCGGTCAGGCCCTGCATGGCGTCGCGGGGGCATTCGATGAGCTTCATAAGGAATCGGGAGTTGGGTGGAACGGCAAATGTAAACCGTTTTTGGGCGCTTGCGGGTTTCCGGGTGGGCCGCCCGGTTCCTGTTTTGCCCGCTTGGGAAATCCGCAACGGCCGCCCCAGCACCGGGAAGCCCGCTGCGGATTTCCTAAACGACCTGCCCAGCACCGGGAAGCCCGTTGCGGATTCCCCAAGCAGCCTCCCAAACGCCGGGAAGCCCGCTGCGGATTTCCTAAACGGCCGCCCCAGCACCGGGAAGCCCGTTGCGGATTCCCTAAGCAGCCTCCCCAGCACCGGGAAGCCTCCTGCGGATTCCCCAAGCGGCCACCGGCTGCCGGGCAGGCCGCGACACGCGCGTACCAAGCCCGCCCCGGCTTCGCGCCGGCCCCGGGACGTGCGTGCAACGCCCTCCCCGGCGCTGCGGAGGCCTCGGGACGCGCGTGTTACGGGCTTCCGGGCGCTGGGGAGGGCTCGGGACGTACGTCCCGAGCCCTCCCCGGCACGTTTTACCTCTCGGCACGCACGTACTGCCCCCTTCCCGGCGCTGCGGAGCCCTTAGCACGCGCGTACCACGGGCGTTTTTGGGCCGGGCGGCCGGGCGAACTACTCCCCCCGGTTCGGGGTTTAGCCTGGTATACTAACCCCGTTCAATGTCCGCTATCCGCCTGTCGCTCCGTTTTCTCTTTTTATTTTTTCTTACCGCCGCCTGTAGCCAGCAGCAAACCCTCCAGGGCCTCTTCCAGAAAAGCACGCCCCACGAGGCCTACGCCCGCCGCCTGCGCCAGGCCCACCTCGACGAAACGGCCCTGGGCCGCGACTGGCTGGCCGCCGCCGACCGCGCCCTGCGCGACTCGCTGGTCGTCACGCTGCCCTTCCAGGAAACCGGCCTGTTTCGGGCCGACCGGGCCACGGCGGCCGCCTACCGCTACGCCGTGCGGGCCGGGGAGCGAATCAACATCAGCCTGAGCCTGGCCCCCGGCACCGACGCCCACGTGTTTCTGGATGCCTACGAGCTGAGCCCCCACCAGCTGCCCAGCCCCGTGGCCTCCGCCGACACCACGGCCCTCTCCTTCAGCTACGACGCCACCGACAGCCAGCAGCACCTGCTGCGGGTGCAGCCCGAGCTGCTGCGCGCCGGCCGCTACACCCTGCGCATTCAGCGGGCCCCCTCCCTGGGGTTCCCGGTGAAGGGCAAGAGCGACGTAGCCGTGGGCAGCTTCTGGGGCGCCGACCGCGACCAGGGCGCCCGCCGCCACGAGGGCATCGACATCTTTGCCCGGCGCGGCACGCCCGCCGTGGCCGCCGTGCCCGGCCTGATAACCCGGGTGGGTGAAACCAAGCTGGGGGGCAAGGTGGTATGGCTGGCCGACGCCCGCCACGGCCAACACCTCTACTATGCTCATCTGGATAAACAACTGGTGCAACCCGGCCAAATGGTAAAAGCCGGCGACACGCTGGGCCTGGTGGGCAACACCGGCAACGCCCGCACCACCAACCCCCACCTGCACTTCGGCGTGTACCGCGCCGGCCGCGGGGCCGTCGACCCGTTTCCCTTCGTGCGCCAGGCCGATGCCCTGCCGCCCGCCCCGCGCACCCGGCCCGAGCGCCTGGGCCAGTGGGTGCGCGTCAGTGCCAAGGCCGCGACCCTGCGGCGCAGCCCGGCCGCCAAAGCGGCTGCCGTGGCCGCGCTGGGCCGCAACACGCCCCTGCTGGTGGTGGGCAGCCAGGCCAGCTGGTACCGCGTCGAGCAGCCCGATGGCCGCCTCGGCTACGTGGCCGCCGAGGCCGTGGTGCCGGCGGCCGCGCCGGTGCTGCGCCGCGAGGCCCTGGCCGCTTCCGCCGACCTGTATGCCCACCCCACCGCCGTGGCCGTGCCGCTCGATACGCTGCCGGCCCGGGCGCAGGTGGCCGTGCTGGGTGAGTTTCGCGGGTTCCGGCTGGTGCGCAGCGCCGCAGGCACCATCGGCTGGCTGCCGGCCGCCCCGGCCCCACGGGGCTGATTTTTTGGCGCCTTCACCTAAACCTCATCCAGCCCGCCCCATCTTTCGCCCAGGTGATTGGATTTAGACATGGCGCGGCTCCTGGTTGGAAGTCGCGCCATTCTTTTTGCAACGGACCCCGCAGTACTGCGTATTGCCGGGTAAGCTGGTCTTTAATCTTTTTTTAATGTTTCCTATCCCGCCCATGCGCCTCGCCTCCCTTCTGTTTTGCGCCTCGCTTGCCCTGTCGGCTCCGGCGGCCCTCGCCCAGACTACTCCCGCGCCAGCCACCAGCGCCGCCGCCCCGGCCTGGACGGCCAGCCTGGCCACCGCCTTGCAACAGGCCAAAGCCACCAACAAGCCCGTGCTGGCCGTTTTCTCCGGCTCCGACTGGTGCAAGCCCTGCATCATGCTCAAGCAGGAGGTGTTCGACAAGCCCGAGTTTGCGCAGTTTGCCAAAGACCGGCTGGTGCTGGCCCGCTTCGACTTTCCGCGCAGCAAGAAAAACAAGCTTTCCCCGGAAGCGGTTAAACAAAACGAGGAAGCTGCGGCCAAACTCAACAAGGAAGGCTCGTTTCCGCTGGTCGTCCTGTTGTCGCCGGAGGGCAAGGTGCTGGCCAAAACCGGCTACCGCCCCGGCGGCGTCGCGGCCTACGACGCCTACCTGGAGTCGTTGCTGGCCAAGAAATAAGTCGACCACGTGATGCGCTTCCCGACCCTTTTCCTGCTGCTGCTGTTGCCCGGTCTGCTGGCAGCAGGCCCCGGGCGCCCGCGCAACTTCACCAAGAGCGCCCACCTGATGGGCTCCCACTTCGAGTTTACCGTAGTGTCGGACCGCGACACGCTGGCCTGGCAGGCCCTGGAAGCCGCCGTGACCGAAGTGCGCCGCATCGACCACCTCATGTCGTTCTGGGACTCAACCTCCCAGATTACCCAGATCAACCGCCAGGCCGGCCGCCAGCCGGTGGTTGTCGACCAGGAGGTGTACGACCTGATTCAGCGCACCCTGCGCGTTTCGGAGCTCAGCGGCGGGGCCTTCGACATCACCTTCGCCAGCGCCGACAAGATCTACAAGTTTGACCGCCAGGACCACACCGCCCTGCCCGACCCGGCCGTGGTGAAAGCCTCGGTGGCCCGCATCAACTACAAGGACGTGGTGCTCGACCCGGCCAAGCGCACCGTGCTGCTGCGCCGTGCGGGCATGCGCCTGAACCTGGCCGGCGTGCTGCAGGGCTACGGGGTGCGGCGGGCTAAAGCGTTGCTCGACGCCTGGGGCCTCAAAGGCGGGCTGCTCAACGGCTCGGGCGACGTGCTGTGCTGGGGCCGGCAAGCCGACGGCTCGCTGTGGCGCGTGGCCATCGGCGACCCGAAGCACCCCGGCAGCGTGGCCTCCTGGGTGTCGCTGACCGACATGGCCGTGGTGACGGCCGGCAACTACGAGCAGTTTTTCACGGTGCAGGGCAAAACCTACGGTCACATCATCAACCCCCACACCGGCTACCCGGCCACGGGGCTGCGCTCCGTCACCATTCTCTGCCCCGACGTGGAGCTGGCCGACTGCCTCGACGAGGTGGTGTTCGTGCTGGGTCCCGAGGCCGGGCTGGCGTTTATCAACCGCCTGCAAGGCGTCTCGTGCGTGCTGATTACGGACGATAACCGCACGCTGGCTTCCAAGGGCATGCAACTCAATTACTACCGCAACAACGACCCCAGCCAGCCGGTAGCGGCTCCGGCTTCAACTCCCAAACCATGACGCGCGTCTTCCCTTTTTCTACTTTTTCCCGCCTGCTGCGGGGGCTGGTGCTGGTCGTTGCGGCGGCGGCGCTGCCCGGCTGCGTATCGGTGGCGGCCTACCAGAAAGTGTACCTCAACGACGAGGACATGAAGCTGGCCAACAAGCGCGTGGAAGTCTACGAAACCAACTTTGAGTCGTACCGCGAAGGGGCCGGCGGCGCCAACGGCGGCAAGGTCGGGGGAGGCTGCGGCTGCAACTAGCCCGCCGTTTTTCTTGCACGTAATACTTTACCTGAACAACCTTTCAGCTTTGAAAAACAAGTACTTGTTTCTCCTGCCCGGCCTCGGCCTGCTGCTGCCGCTAAATTCGTTAGCACAGGGCGGCAACACCCAAAACCGGGTGGACGGCTACGGCGCGCCCACCACGACGGAGGCCGCCCGCGGCGCGGCCGGGGAAGCCGAGCTCAACATCCTGATGAGCTACTACCAGCAGGATGGCACACACGGCGCGGTGGAGGGCGGCCGGGGTACCGAACACCTCACCGACCTGACGCCGACCATCATCTTGAACGTGCCCCTCGACACGGTCAGCCGGCTCTCGGCCAACCTGGGCATGGACGTGTACGCCTCGGCCTCCACCGACCGGATCGACCAGGTGCTTTCGTCGCCGTCGTCGCAGGATACGCGCTTCCACGCCGACTTCGGCTACACCCGGCAGCTGGCGGACCGGCGCACCATCGTGGGCCTGGGCGCGGGCTTCTCTACCGAGTACGACTACCGCTCGTTCAACGTGGCGGCCTCCTGGGCCAAGGCCTCGCGCGACGGTAACCGGGAGCTGAGTTTGGCCGGGCAGGTCTTTTTCGACCAGGCCACCATCATTCGGCCCGCGGAGCTGCGCGTGAACGGCAGCCGGGAAGACGGCACCTCGCCCCGGCAGAGCTACAACCTCTCGGCGGTATTGTCGCAGGTGCTCACCCAGCGGCTGCAAATCAGCGTCAGCACCGAGCTGGTGTACCAGAAGGGGCTGCTTTCCACGCCGTTTCACCGGGTGTACTTCCAGGGCAGCACCGGGGCGCTGGGCGAGGCCAAGGTGGAAGCCCTGCCCGGCTCCCGCTTCAAGTACCCCGTGGGCCTGCGCCTGAGCTACTACGCCTCCGACCTGCTGCTGGTGCGCGGCTTCTACCGCTTCTACAACGACGATTTTGGCATTCAGGCCCACACCCTGGAGGTCGAAACCCCGGTGAAGCTCACGCCGTTTTTCGTGCTCTACCCCTTCTACCGCTACCACACCCAGACCGCCGCCAACTACTTTGCCCCCTACCTGCAGCACCGCCCCAGCGAGCAGTACTACACCTCCGACTACGACCTGTCGGGCTTCTCGGCCAACAAGGTGGGCCTGGGGCTGCGCTACTCGCCGGTATACGGCATTGGCCGCTTCAAAACGCCGTTCAAGGGCCGCATTGCCCAGTTCAAAGCCCTGGACCTGCGCTACGCCTACTACCGCCGCAGCACCGATCTGACGGCCAACATCTTCAGCGCCGACTTCTCCTTTATCTTGCCCTAGCGCCAGGGTATAAATCGGAAGCAGGCTACAACAAAAAGCCCCGCTACGGATGCAGCGGGGCTTTTTTAGTAAACAAGTAAGCCGGAGTTTACTCGGCAATAACCACCGCTTTCTGGAGCTTTTTGGCGTAGGCAATGCGGCGTTCCTTGCCGCCCACGGTGATGTAGTCGAAACCGACGGCGCGGGCGTCTTCCTTCACGGCCGACCAGCTCTGGGCATCCACCTCGGCGGGCTGCGCGGCGGTTTTGGCCACGGCCGGCTGCGTAAACCGGTCTTCGCGGAAGAAGTTGTTCATGCCCTTGAGAATGGCAATTTCCTTGTCGCGCACGGTGGCGGCCTGCGGATCTTCCAACTCCCGCTCATCGAGCAGGGCCGTGGCGGGCATCACTTCCTTGCGCAGCGTGTCGCCGGTGCTGCTCACGATGATGAAGCGGGCCTGGGCATTCAGGATTTTGGGGCCCTGCAACTGCAGAATGAAGTTATCCTTGGTCTTGGGGTTGGAGAAGTAGTGCGAGGCCCGCACCGTGTTCAGCACCGTGCGGCTATTGAGGCGGTTGGTGGCCGTGGGCGGCGTGTACACTTTGTCCGCGTTCTGCGACGTTCCGACTTCCCGCTCCGTATTAATACACGAGGTTGTTTGCAGCAAAAGGGCCGCGAAAGCAGCGGGGAGAACTAGTTTTTTCATTGTGGGGTAATCAACCATCTTCTATTCAGTTCGGCAAAATACAAAAGTCCCGAACAGCCTTGCTAACTGGACAGGTATTCGGTGCCAATTTTATACCAAAGCAGGGTTGTTGGAAGCATGTACCCCAAATCCGGACTGAAGGTTGCCTTTTATCAGCCGGGTATTTTACAAATTACAGCCAGCCCAATTCCAGCCCCAGCACCCAGCGCGGCAGCTCCGGAAACGCGGCTCCGGCCGAAGCCCGGAACACGTCGGAGAGCCGGTAGCGGGCATTCAGGGCGTAGCGGCTGGAGCCCAGGCGCAAACCCGCCCCGTAGCTCCAGCGGCGCAGGTAGCCCAGGCCGTGCTCGGTCACGCTTACGCGCTTGGCCCCGTTGGCCGGCTCGTCTTCGTAGAAATGCGTGGTCCCGATAACCCAGCCGCCCCAGCCGCCCACGTCCACGTAGCGCCCGATGACGTTGCCCCGGCGGCCGTAGTTGAGCCGCACGAACCCTTCGAGCTGGGCTTGAGGCAGGGCCAGGTATTCGCGCTGGTGCTGAGTGGTATTGGGCACCGTTTTTTGCGCTTCCTGGGCCAAATGATACACCACGCGGGCGTAGCGCACATCTAGCCCCAGGGCCAGGTGCTGCGACACCCGAAGCTTGTTGCGCAGCCCCAGCACCAATTCCCCGGAGCTGCCGTAGCGCAGCGCGGCCCCGCTGCCCGCCGCCGGCCCGGCTACCAGGCCGTAGCCCAGGTAAAAGTGGTTGTAGTACGTCCGGTTGGGGCCGAATACGCTCCGCACCGTGTCGGTAGCCAGCCGCTCCTGTAGCAGAATCCGCTGGGCCCGCGCGGCCGGCCCGATGCCCAGCGCGGCCCCCAGCAGCAGTATGCCTAGTCGATTCATGGCTGGGGGTAGCTTTGCGTGATGCCCCGGTAGCACACCCGCACCGTGTCGCCGGGCTGAAGAGTGCGGAGCGGAATCTGCAGCACGGCCCGCTGCGTGACTTCGCGCACCTCGTAGGAGCGCAGCACGCCGCGCCGGTCGGCCACGTGCCAGTAGAGGTAACCGGGGCGCACCAGCGGTACCAGCGGCGCGGGCTCCGGCCCGGCCGGGGCCGTTTGGCGTTCGGGCTGCCGGCCCGGCGGCGGGGCCAGCTCCTCCCGGCCCACGGCCGGCACTTTCTGCGGCGCGGTGTTTACCAGCCGCACCGAGTCGGAGTAGAGCGGCAGCACCTGGGCCGGAATAACGGCGGCTTCGGGCCGGATGACGACGGCCAGCACGGTATCCTGGCGGATGAAATCCACGGTTTGCTGCCCGGCGGGGGTGGTGCTGCCGGGGCGCAGAAACGCGCTGGCGTGGGGCAGGCCGTAGCCGTGGGCGTAGTCGAAATACGGGTAGAGGTCGGCGCTGGCCTGCAGCTGGGTAAAGAGCTGCATGGCCGTCAGCTGGCGGTTGCGTTGCCACACGCAGGCCGCGAAGCCCGCCATCAGGGGGCTGGAAAAGGACGTGCCCTGGGTGCGCACGTAGCCGCCCGGCGCGGCGGCCAGCACCGTGCCGAAGGCAACGACGTTGGGCTTGAGCCGCCGGTCGGCGCTGGGGCCGTAGCTGCTGAAGTCGATGTGCAGGTAGGTATCAGGGTCGAGGCCGCCCACGGCCAGCACCGAATCGGCGTCGGCGGGCGTCCCGATGGTGTGCCAGTCGGGGTCCTCGCCGTCGTTACCGGCCGCGTTGACCACCAGGATTCCCTTGCGCACGGCCAGCGCGGCGGCCCGGGCCACGAGGCTGGTGCGGCCGTTCATCTGCTCGGGAAAGTAGCGCCGGTCGGTGTAGCCCAGCGAGGAGTTGATGATGTCGGCCCCGTTGCGGTCGGCCCACTCGGCGGCGGCCAGCCAGGCTTCTTCCTCGGCGTAGATTTCCCGGGTGAGCCGCTCGGTGCGGGCCAGCAGAAACTCGGCCTGGGGCGCCAAGCCCAGCGGCGTACCGTCGGGCAGCAAGCCGGCAAGGCAGGAAAACACCTCCGTGCCGTGGGTGCCACCCACGAATACGTTGGGGCCGCGGCGCACGAAATCGTAGGTGGCCACCACGCGCTTGTCCTGGTGCACCTGCTGAAAGGCCGGGTGGCGCACCGCGCCCACGAAGCCCACGTCGAAAATGGCGATGCACAGGCCCTGCCCATTCAGGCCCGCCTGCCGCAGCAGGGGCCCGCCGAGGCTGGCCGTCTGGCGGCGGGCCAGCTGCCGGTCGTCGGCGGAGATGCGCGGGGTGCCCCGCTCGGTGGCGCTCCGCTGCCCGGCTACCAGGGCCGCGCTTCCCTCCCACGGCTCCACGCTGGCTACGCCCGGCAGCTGGCGCAGGCGGGCGGCCTGGGCGGGCGTGGCCCGGCAGCTCACGGCGTTGAACCAGCGGCTGACCAGCGTCACGGAATCGGCCACGGCCCGGATCTGGCGCAGAAAGTCGGCCCGCACGGGAAAGTCGGTGCTGTCGGCGGCGGGCAGGTGCTGGCGCTGGCGGCGGGCCTGGGCCGGGGGCGAAAAGTAGGTGGCCGGGTCGAACCGGACGCCGCCTTTGTGGCGCAGCCGCACCCAGTAGCGGGCCACGGGCTCGGGCGGCGGCGCGGCACCCTGGGCCGGGCCGGCCAGCAGCAGGCAGCAGGCAGCAAGGGGCGCCCAGCGGGCAGCAGACCAACGGATTGCCGTCAACAAAGCAGTGCGGAGTGGAATGGTAGAAGCGGAAGGTACGAGGCGGACGCGAAAATGGGGCTTCCGGAGCGAAAAATCGGTGTTTTGGGCGCGCCTTTTTCCCCTGGCTTTGCAGCCGGGGACGCCGTAGCGGGGCGCAAGCTCGGCAACTCGCGGCCAAAACCGGCCGTTTGAGGGCCCAAACCACCTAGTCATCTTCCTCCGCGCTATGATCCGCCACTTCCTTCGCCCCGCCCTTGCCCTCGCCCTCAGCACCAGCCTCCTGACTTTGGGTACGAGCTGCGTCTCCCAGAAAAAATTCACCGCCCTGCAAAGCCAGTACGACGAGCTGAGCAAGTCGCGGGAGCAGCTGCAGGCCCAGAAAACCGCCCTGGAACAGGAAAAAGCCCGCAGCGAAGACGCGCTGCGCACCAACCTGCTCAACAAGAACCAGCAGGTCAATCAGCTCAACGACAACCTCAGCGGCGCCCAGCAGGCCAACTCCCGCCTCTCGGCCGATTTGCGCTCCAAGGAAGAGCGGATTGCCGAAATGCAGCGCATCCTCGACCAGAAAGATGCGGCCGTGAAGGCCCTGCGCCAGAAAGTAGGCGACGCCCTGCTCGGCTTCAACGCCAACGACCTGACCGTAAACGTGAAAAACGGCAAGGTGTACGTGTCGTTGTCGGAGCAGCTGCTGTTCAAGTCGGGCTCAACGAAGGTCGACCCCAAAGGCCAGGAAGCCCTGAAAAAGCTGGCCACGGCCCTGCAAGGCAACCAGGACGTGAACGTGCTGGTGGAAGGCCACACCGACAACGTACCGCTGAAAGGCGTGGTCAGTGGGGCCAAGGATAACTGGGATTTGAGCGTGCTGCGCGCCACCGAAATTACCCGCCTCCTGACCGAAGCGGGGCTGAACCCGGCCCAGGTGACGCCCTCGGGCCGCTCGCAGTACGTGCCGGTGGCGGCCAACACCACGCCCGCCGAAAAAGCCCTGAACCGCCGCACCGAAATCATCCTGACGCCCAAGCTCGACGAACTGTTCCAGATTCTGGAAGCCAACTAGCACCACGGATTCCGGCGAATTTCCCGGATGGGCCGGAGGTTGTAGCCGCCCCGGCCGACGTTCGACGTAACACGCCGCTGTTTCACCTGGAAGCAGCGGCGTGTTGCGTTAGGTGCCCAGCTCAAACTCGGCCACGTTTTGCCACTGCTGTCCGTCGTGGCGAAACAGCACCAGGCGGCGCACCTCGAACGTGGCCTGGTAGTGGCGGCGGGCAAAATCGGCCTTCAAGCCCGGTACGGCGCTGGCGGGCAGGTCGCGGGTGGCCAGGGTCATGTGGGGCGTGAAGGGGCGGTTTTCGCGGGGCACTTCGGGTAGGTGCTCAGCGCACCACGCCGTCAGGGCTGCGTGGAAGGCCCGCACGGCCTCGGCCGGGGCCACGTGCACGAACAAGGTGCGGCTGTCGAACCAGCGGAAGTCCCGGAGGCCAATGGTAAAGGGCGCCTGAGTTCGGGCAAACTCGCCCAGGGCGGTCCGCAGCTCGGCCTCGAAAGCCTCGGGGCGGCGCAGGGGCGGAATCAGGGTGATGTGCGGGGGCAGCTTCACGGCATTGCGGCTGCCGGTGAGCCGGTGCACCTCCTGCTTCAGGGCCCACACCTCCGAGAAAACCGGCTCGGGCGGTAACAGCGCGACGAGAAACATATCCTTATTTAATGTGGGGAATGCGGTTGAATGTGGGGAATGAGGGGAATGCGGTTGAATGTGAGAAATGTGAAGAATGAAAAGAGTGTCATTGCGAGGACGAAGGACAAAGCAATCCGTCCTCGGCGAAGGCAGTTACGTCCTTTTACCGGAAAGCCCTTTCCCACATGCAGTAGGAAAGGGCTTTTCACAGAAGAAAACTCAGCACATTTCAGAGGGCGGATTGCCTCACAAGCTCGCGCCTCGCAACAACACCCTTTTCATTCTTCACATTTCTCACATTTTTCACATTCAACCACATTAACCTAGAGCCCGTACTTGCTGAGCAGGTAAATCAGAGAGGCCATGCTGGCGCCGCCCAGCTCCAGCTCGCGGCGGTTGACTTTGTCGAAGGTGTCGGCGGCGGTGTGGTGAAGGTCGAAGTAGCGCTGCGAGTCGCAGTCGTAGCCGATCAGGGCCTTCACCTGGTCTTTCAGCGGCTCGATGTCGGTGCCGGAGTGGCCGGCCACGAACTCGGTGCTGCCGTAGGGTCGGAACAGCGGCTGCCACTGCTGGATCTTCCGGACCGTGGCGGCCGGGGCTTCGATGTTGAAGCCGCGGGGCGTAAACCCGCCCCCGTCCGACTCCATAGCGGCCAGGTGCTTTTCGCCGGCGGCCTTGGCCAGCTCGGCGTACTTGTTGCCCCCGCGCACCCCGTTTTCCTCGTTCATAAACAGCACCGCCCGCACCGTGCGCTCGGGCTTCAGGCCCGAGGCCTTGAGCAGGCGCAGGGCCTCGATGCTTTGCACGCAGCCCGTGCCATCGTCGTGCGCGCCCTGGGCCAGGTCCCAGGAGTCGAGGTGGCCACCGACGACGATAACCTCATTGGGGTATTTCGAGCCCTTGATTTCGCCCACCACGTTGTAGCTTTTCACTTCGGGCAGGGTTTCGCAGGCCATTTCCAGCTCCACGGTGAGGCCGGGGTCGGCCTTGAGCAGCTGGCTGAGCTGGTCGGCCCCGTTGGTGCTCAGGGCGGCGGCCGGAATCTTGCTCACCTTCTCGTCGTAGCGCATGGTGCCGGTGTGCGGAAAGTCGTCGTGGGCCAGCGTGAGGGAGCGGACCAAAGCCCCGACGGCCCCGCGCTTGGCGGCTTCCACGGCCCCGCTGCGGCGCTGGTCGCCGGCCTCGCCGTAGGCCCGGCCGGTTTCGATGTAGGCCGGGTTCATGGGCCGGTTGAAGAACACGAGCTTGCCGCGCACCTGGTCGTCGGGCAGGGCGGCCAGCTCGGCCCAGGTTTTCACCTCCACTACCTGCGCCTTCAGCTTGCCGTTGGTGCCCACCGAGCCGCCCAGGGCGCAGACGTTCAACTCCAGGCCCTTGCCTTTGGCACCTTTGATTTCGGCCTTTTCCCGGGCCCCGCGCACCCAGTGGGGCACCATCACCTCCTGTAGATACACCCGGTCGAAGCCCAGCTTTTCCATGGCCGTTTTGCCCCACTGCACGGCCTGCTCGGCCTGGGGCGAGCCGCTGAGGCGGCCCCCGATGGTGCCGGTGAGGTAGCGCAGATTGTCGTAGCTCTGCCCGCGCAGCAGGGCCTCGTCATAGATTTTGCGCAGGTTCAAGGAGTCGGCTTTCAGGCTGGCAGCCGTTTGGGCCTGAGCCGATACCGTGAAAAAACCCAGGCCGGCAAGCAACAGCGCACGGCGAAAAGAAAAGCGCATAAGCAACGGGATTCAGCGAAGAGAAAAACGGTAAAATCAGCCCCAGTGGGCCCGCAAAGGCCCCGGGCGACGGACTAAGGTAACAGGAAAGCCGGGCGGGCTGCGCAAAGGAGCCTACTTTTTTGGCAGCAGGCCCCGCTCCCGCAGCACCGGCACCAGCGGCCCGGTGCGCCGGATCAGCGGCAGCAGCTCCTCGTAGGTCAGCACGATTTCCAGGGCCCGGTCGGGGTGGCCGGGGCCGGGCTGGGCCAGCGCGGCATCGTCCCGGTCGTCGTAGGTCAGCACCAAGCCCCTGGGCGTCAGGGCAAAGCCCCCGGTCGGCAGCTTGGGCGCGGCCCCACCTATGGGGCCGTAGGCGGGCTGGTCGGCCAGGTAGCGGCGCAGGGCCTGCTGAAACAGGAGCGGCAGCCGCTTCTGGTAGCCGGGCAGCAGCAGATCCGGCAGGCGCAGGCGCCGGCCGGTGCGCAAATCGTAGGCGCGGCCTTCATACCACTCGTGGGGCTGGTAGTCGGGGCCCTGCTGCACGGTGGTTACCTGCACCACCGACAGCACGTTGTTGGCATTGTAGACCACGTCGCTAAAGGCGTGAAACTGGTAGCCGTTGTGCTCTTCCTGCCGGGCGCGCAGCACCGAGTCGAGGTAGGCGGGCATGCGGGCCGGGGCTACGGGAGCGGCCAAAGCCCGGCGCAGGCGCTGCTCGGCCACGGGGCGCTGCGGCAGCTGCACCACGAGGTATTGCTGGTGGAAAAACGCGGAATCGAGCGGTATAATCTGGCCCTGGCGGCGGGTGCTGTAGCGCCACCCTTCCCACTGGTCGTGCTGGTAGCGGGCGGCATCGGCGTAGGTTTCGCGCAGCTTCACCGGCAGCCGCAAGCGGCCCTCGGCGCTTTCCCAGCTGCCCTTGAATGGCGTGGCCACCCGGGCGGGCAGCCCGAGCTGCCCGGTCAGGTCGCCGGTCGGGGTTTCGCACAGCAGCGCGGGCCCGGCCGGCCGGGTAGCCGCCAGCCGCACCTCCAGCCACCGCCCCTGCCGGTCGTAGTAGTAGCCGCCCACGTAGCCCTCGCCCACCGAGTCCAGCTCCAAGCTGATGCCCTGGGTGCCCACGGTACCCCGCAGCCGCCGCGGCCCCGCGAAGACTTCGTGGTACAGGCGGCTGGGCGGATCCTGGGTTACCACGGTATCGGCCGGAGCGGTGGCCGCCAGGGTATCGGTGGCCAGCGAATCAGCGGCGGGGACGGCCAGGGTCTGGGCCCGCGCGCCGCCGCCGGTCAGCACCAGCAGCAGGGCCAGACGCCGCCAGCTCATTTAGCGACCGGCGCCGCCGAGGCCGCGCCGTACTGCCCGGCCGTGGCCGTGGCCGCTCCGGTAGCCGGCAAACGCACTTCCAGCAGGTAGCTGAACTCGTTGTCGGCCACGGCGGGCACGGGGCGGGCGGCCCCCAGGGCCTCGGCCGTTTCCAGAATCGTGTTGGAATGACCCACGACCAGCACCTTTTTGCCCGCGTACCCGCTCTTGATCTGCTCGACCAGGGCACCTTGCTGGCGGGCGTCGTACACCTGGGGCGTCAGGTGTAGGGCGGCGGCCAGGGGTGCCGCGGTAGCCCGGGTGCGGGTGGTGTTGGTGGTGAAAATGGCCGCAATGGGCTCCTTGCCCAGCTTCTCGCGCAGGGCCAGGGCGCGCTGCTCCCCGGCAGCCGTCAGGGCCGGGTCGGCCAGGCCGGGCGTGGGGTCCTTCTCGGCGTGGCGCACGATGTAGATGGTGGTGGCATTCGAAGCCGCGGGCTTGCCGGCGGCGCAGCCCAGCAGCAGGCCCAGGGCCGCCACGTTCAGCACGGTTAGCAGCAGCAGGCGCCGGGTCAGGGGCAGCAGAAAGGTCGGGGTCATGGCAGCGGGTTATTTCAAGCTCAGAATCTGTTGCAGCTCGGCCGCCGACACGGTCAGCAGCCCGACTTTGGGCAGCCGCTCGGTGAGGGTGCGCCAGTTGGGGTCCTGCCGGAAAATGGGCTTCAGCAAGGCCAGCGCGGCCGGTACCTGCTGCTTGTTGGCCAGGGTAATGGCGTGCCAGTACTTCATTTCCAGGTTGTCGGGAAACATCTTCTCGGCCGCCTGGTACTCGGCAATGGCGGTGGGCATGTCGTTCTTTTCCACGGCCAGGTCGCCGGCATTCATGTGGTCGTAGGCGCGGGTGAGGCGCAGCAGGCGGGCCAGCTCGGGCAAGGGAGCGGCATGGTCTTCCACCCGCAGGTCGATGAGCCGGTCGTCCCAGGGCGCGGCGGTGGCTTTGCCGCGCACCACCAGCAGGGCCGCCGACTGCTTGCCGCGAATGTCGCCGCCGGCGGCCTGGGCCGCTTCCAGCGCCGACAGCACCCGCTCGGCGAAGGGCAGCCGGGCGTTCTGCTCGTAGGCTTTGGCCATAGCCGGCCATACCTTATCGGTCAGCATCATGTTGGCCTGCACCGAAAACTGGTTGCCCTGCTGGTGCCCGGCCATGTCCACGCACTTCTTGCCGGTGTGGGTGGCCACGTTGCCCCGGGCATCCACGATGGCCACCTGACGCACGTCGCGGCCTTCGTCGGTGGCCAATAGCTCGTCGAGGGCCTGCTGGGCAGTTTTGCCGCTTTTCAGCAAGGCCAGTCCGCGCGTGCCAAACGACTTGTTGGTAAACGACTGCGTCGCCACCACGCCCACCCCGGCCTCGCCCCAGCTCACGGCCGTGCCCACCGAAAACCAGTGGCTCTGCACGGCCACGGCCAGGTCGCCGGTGGCCGGGTCGCGGGCCACGATGGAAAACGTGTGCGCCAGCGGGTCGGAGGCCGAATACACCTGGGCGGCGGCCGGCCGGCTCAGGCCCAGCGCCAGCAGCGCCACCGCGAGAAATCGGGATTGTAACAGCATCGGAAAAGAATAGCAGGGTGAATCAGGCGGGGAAGATAAAGCACAAACGCGGTTAGCCGCCCCAAAGCGGCTTGGTACAAGCGAACCAACAGCACCCGTAGACTGGCTGTACCAAAACCGGCCGTACCAAAATGTTTTTGGTACGGCCGGTTTTGGTACAGCGAAAATGCTGGCGTTGGCCTAACGCGCATTTAACCAGCACGCGCCCCGAAACATGGTTCCGGGGCGCGTAGCAATAGGTTGCGGACAGGACTTACTTCTTCGCGGCTTTTTTCGCGGCCGGCGCGGCTTTGGCCTTCTGGGCGGGCTGGGGCGAGGCCGGCTTTTTCGGGGCCGATTTGGCGGCGGGCTGCTCGTCCAGCGTCAGCTGCCACTGCTCGTTCATCTGGGTCACGCCGTAGAGGGCCGTCAGATCGAACTGGCAGGGCACGATGGAAATGTAGTTGTGGGCCAGGGCAAACTCGTCGGTGTCTTCGCCGTGGTCCTCATTCTCAAACTTGCCGATCAGCCAGTAGTAGGGCCGGTTGTGCGGGTCGTAGCGCAGATCAAACTCCTCGTTCCACTTGGCCCGCGCCTGCCGGCAAAGCCGGGCCCCGGCCAGCGGCTGGTCCGACTTTTTGGGAATGTTCACATTCAGGGCCGTGCCCACCGGAATGCCGTTGGCCAGCGCCTGGCGGGCAATGTGCTCAATCCACGGCTCGACGTGGGAAAAATCGGCCTGGTGACCGTAGTCACACAGCGAAAAGCCGATGGCGGGCAGCCCTTCAATAGCCGCCTCAATGGCCGCCGACATCGTGCCCGAGTACAGCACGTTCACCGAGGAGTTGGAGCCGTGGTTGATGCCCGACACCACCAGGTCGGGCCGCCGCTCTTTCAGCACCACGTTTTTGGCCAGCTTCACGCAGTCGGCGGGCGTGCCGCTGCACTCGTAGGCCTCGATGCCCTCGAAAATGGTGCTCGGGTCGAGGCGCAGGGAGGTACCGATGGTAATGGCGTGCCCCATGCCCGACTGCGGCGAGTCGGGCGCGACGACCACCACTTCGCCGATGCGCCGCATCACCCGCACCAGCACGGCAATGCCGGGGGCCGTGATGCCGTCGTCGTTGGAAATCAGAATCAGCGGTTTGCGAACTTTAGCACTCACGGGCAGCTTGGGTTTAGTGGCAGAACAGGTGGCAAAGGTACGCAAGGCGGCGGGTTGGGCCGCTGCGAAGCAGGAAAGCGGCCCCTACGCCAACGCGCGGGCGGTTACGGCCGTATTTTCCTCTACCTATGACCAACTCCCCTCTTTTCGGCGCCGCCCTGCTGCTCGTCGCGCTCAGCGCCTGCGACTCGCCCTCGGGCCGCACCCCGGCTTCTTCTCCGGGCACGCAAGCGCCTTTCGCGGGCTCCACCGCCGCCGCCACCGACCCGGCCGCCCTGGAGCCGTCCTCCGCCGCCCGCCTCCCCGACTCGCTCCACCTGATCAGTCCCAGCCAGGTGGGCCGCCTGCGCCTGAACATGAAGGAGCGCGAGCTGCTGGCCGTGGTGCCCGCCGCCCAGCTCACCAAGACCACCTATCACTATAAAGGCGCGACCTACCCGGCCTACCGCCTGCGCGACGCCCAGCAGCCCACGGCCCCCGAAACCGTGCTGGAGTTTATCGGCGGCCCCGATTCGGTGTTCACCCTGCGCCGCATCCGCGTCTACGACCCGCAGTACCGCACGGCCGAAGGCATCGGGGTGGGCTCCCCGTTCGGGGCGGCCCGGCAGGTGTACGGCCTCACCCGCATCCGCCAGGATGAAGACGACTTCGTGGCCATCTCCGGGCAGATGCGCATCGGCTGGATCCTGGACGAGAAGTCTTTACCCACCAACCACGGCGCCGACATGAGCACGGCCGACATTCCGCCGGCCACCCGCATTATCGGGGTGCGCGTGCGGTAGCCCGACCGGGGCAGTATGGTATTCCATCATAATTCTTGTACTTTGGCAACGATGGTGGTACTCCTATATACCGGTTTGCACTCCCGCCCAGCCTTCCCGACTAGCCTCTTCTTTCCCTATGGTCTTGTTTGAAAACCGCTACCGCTACCACGATTTGGGCCTTTTGCTGCTCCGCGTCGGGATTGGGGTGATGTTCACCATTCACGGCTACCCCAAGCTGATGGGCGGGCCCGCAATGTGGACGCAAGTGGGAGGCGTGATGAAAATGGTGGGCCTCGACTTTGCCCCCGCCGCCTGGGGCCTGGTCGCGGCCCTGGCCGAAGCCGTGGGTGGGCAGCTGCTGGCCCTGGGCCTGTTTTTCCGGGTGGCCTGCGCCTTTCTGCTGGGCACCATGCTGATGGCCACGCTCATGCACGTGCTCAGCGGCGACGATTTCAACGCCTACTCCCACGCCCTGGAATCGACCTTCCTGTTTCTGGGCCTGCTGTTCGTGGGCCCCGGCAAGTACAGCCTCGACCAAACCCTGTTTCCGGCCCGGCGGCGCCTCTACTAAGGGTTGGCGCGCAATGGCCGGCCTCAGCTAAAGTTTAGCAGGAACACGGCGTCCCAGGCCAGGGCCTCCGGGGTGGTGGCCAGGCAGCTTTGCAACACCAGACTGGTGCCCATCAACCCTTCCAGCAGGAAACTGCCGGGGCTCGGCGCGCTGCCAGGCGGGGCCGGGCTGGGTTCGGCCGGCGGGGCCGGCCAGCTGGTGTGTTCCAGCGTCTGCTCCAGCCAGTAGTCGCGGGCCTTGCGGAAATCGTCGTGCCGGCTTTCCAGGTAGAGCCGGTTGAAGATGTGCGCGACGCCCGCCGTGCCGTGGCAAAAACCCGCGTCACTTATTGCCGTTCTTTCCGGCGTAGTGCGCTCCGCCGCCCCCCGGGCCAGGTGGTAGGCCTGCCGCACCCAGTCAGCATTCGCCAGCGCTTTGCCGGCAAACAGCAAGGCCGTGCACACGCACAAGTCGCCGTAGCACCAGGCCAGCCGGCTGGTGCGGCGCGCGCTGCCGGCGGCCGGGATAATGGAAGGATAGATATTGCCCGGCCCCCCGGCCCCGGCCTGCCGCAGCAGGTAGTGAATGCCGCCGGTGAGCAGCCGCGTGCAGTCCTCGACCCGCACGCCGGCCCCGATGCAGCGGGCCAGAAACACGAGCTTGCTGCTCAGGCCGTGCGCCAGCCCCAGATCGACGGCCCCGGCCGCGAAATTATTCAGCCCCGACGCCTGGTCGTGCCAGCGGATTCCGGCCGCATCCCGCACGGCGGTGTCGCGCAGGCAGGAAATCAGCCCGTACAGGCAGTGGTCGGTGGCCGGGGTTCCGAGGCGGCTGAGCAGATAAAACCCGTTGCCGATGGCTCCGTGCAGAAAGTCGAGGTTGCCGGCTTGCAGCTGGGCCACCGTATAGGCCACGATCAGCTCGTCGAGGGCCAGCAGCACGTCGTCCGCCTCAGCGTCGATCAGGCCTTCCGTTGCCAGCAGCTGAAACAGCACGCCAAAGCCGACTATGCCGTCGCAGTACGTCAGCGAATCGGCGGCCGTGTGCTCCATCGTATCCAGGGCCTGCTCCAGCAACGCGAAGGCGTGGTCGTAGAGCTCCCCCGAATCCTGCATTTTGGCCATGTAGAAATAGTAGAGGATGCTCCCCCCCGGGCCGGCCATCAACGACAGGGCCTGGCCCGGGGGCGGGGGCGTCGTCGTCAGGGCCGCCTGGATTTCCTGGATTTTAGCCCGTACGCGCCGGGCCAGGCCGGTTTGCTCTATCATTGCTCGTATGCTATGCTGCTCCCGGGCAGAAAACCCGCCCGACGGGCTTGAAGGTAGGAGTTTCGGGGAATATGCCGCCCAGGCAGGCGGCGGCCCAGATAACGCGGCCCGGGTTTGGCCGCTGGCTATCTTTTAGGCAGCTTTGTGCCTCTCAGCCCTGCGGGCCACGCCGGGCCATTCTCTCAATACTGCCCGCTTGCGGGCGTTGCTGTCCATCCTACCTATTCGTTAGCATCCATGAGCTATAGCATTTCCTTTCCGGAATTTATCGTCTTACGCACGCCCCTGCTACCCTTTACCGCTACCCACGACTTATCCGAAGAAACGCTGCGCGGTCTTTTCCAGAATCCCCTGCTGACGGAAGCGCTGTTTATCGCCTCGCCCGATTTTTCGGGGGCGGTGCAGCAGTGGCTGGCCCACGAGCCCCTGGCCCCCAAGGATCGGGACAAGCTGCTGCTGAGCCTGCGCAAATACCTGCTGCGCATGGCCTACCGCTGCACGCCGTACGGGCTGTTTGCCGGCATCTCGCGGGCGGCATGGGGGCCCGCTACCACGCTGCGGCTGGAGCCCCAGCGCAACTACGTGCGCCACACCCGCGTCGATATGGACTACTTATGCTCGCTGGCCACTACGCTGGGGCAGGACGAGGGAATCCGGGGCGCACTGCTGTACTATCCCAACAACACGCTCTACCGCGTGGGCAACCAGTACCGGTACGTTGAGTACCGCTTCCTGAAAAAAACGCGCCAGCACGAGCTGGTTACGGTCGACCATTCCGAGTTTCTCGACACGGTGCTGCAACTGGCCCGGCCCGGCCAGCCAGCGGCCGTGCTGGCCCAGGCGCTGGTCGGCCCGGATATCTCGCTGGAGGAAGCGGAGGAGTTTATAGCGGAAATCATTGCGGCCCAGGTGCTGGTGAGCGAGCTGGAGCCCGCCGTGACGGGCACCGGCTACCTGCAACAGCTGCTGCGGGTGCTGCACCAGGCCGACAAGACGCACCCGGCCCTGCTTCACCTCACCCAGCTCGACCAGCAGCTCGCGGCCCTCGACCACTCGTTTCTGGGCAACACCCTGGGCCAGTACCAGGCCATCGTGCGGGGCATCGAGCAGCAGGGGCCAGAGGTTGAGGCCAACCATCTGCTGCAGGTAGACATGCTCAAGCCGACCAGTAGCCACACGCTCGGGGAAGCCGTGCAGGCGGAGCTTCGCCGCACCGTGGAGCTGCTGCACGGCCTGGGTAAGCACCACGAAAACGAGGTACTGCACAAGTTCCGCCTGGCGTTTCTGGAGCAGTACGAGCAGCAGGAAGTGCCGCTGTTGCAGGTGCTGGACATGGAAATGGGCATTGGCTACCCCGCCGACCAGCAGGCTAACACCGACCCGGCTCCCCTGCTGCACGACCTGCCCCTGGGTTCGAGCGTGCCCAGTGAAACCCTGCTCAAGTGGAATGCCTGGCAGGAGTTCCTGTTTGAAAAATACCTGCGCGTAACCAGCGGCCAGGATACGCACATCGTGCTGGAAGCCGCCGACGTGCAGCCCTTTCTGACCCCGGCCACCACGCCCCTGCCTGCCTCGCTCTACTGCATGGGCGCGGTGCTGGCCGCGTCGACGCAGGCCCTGGACGCGGGCGAGTTTCAGGTGGTGTACCAGGCGGCCGCCGGCCCGTCGGCCGCCAACCTGCTGGGCCGGTTCTGCCACCTGGACCCGGCCCTGACGGCCGACGTGCAGGCGGCCCTCCGGGCCGAGGAAGCCCAGCAGCCGGAAGCCGTTTTCGCCGAGATTGTGCACCTGAACCAATCCCGCATCGGCAACATTTCGACGCGCCCGGTGCTGCGGGCGTACGAAATTCCGATTCTGGTGCAGGCCGGCGTCGACGAGGAGCATACCATTACGCTCGACGATTTGCGGCTGTCCGTTCGGGGCGAGCAGCTGGTGCTGCGCTCGGCCCGCCTGAACCGGCAGGTGATTCCCCGGCTTAGCTCCGCGCACAATTATTCCCTGCACGCGCTGCCGGCCTATCATTTTCTGTGCGCGCTGCAGGCCCAGCACGTAACCCCGGGGCTGAGCTGGAACTGGGGGGTGCTGCAGCAGGCCAAATTCCTGCCCCGGGTCAGCTACGGCAATACCATTCTGTCGGGGGCGAAATGGCGGCTGAGCAAGGCCGAAACCGAGCCGTTCTGCCAGGCACCGGAAGCCGGACTGCTGGCCGCCGCCCACCAGCTGCGCCACAGCCGGAACCTGCCCGCCTGGATCGTGCTGACGGAAGGCGACAACAAGCTACCGATTCAGCTCGACTCCGTGCCGCACTTGCAGGTGCTGCAGGCCGTCTTGAAACAGCGCGGCGGCCTGCTGGTCGAAGAGTGCCTGTTTCAGCCCGATAACCTGCTGGTGACCGGCCCCGAGGGCGCATTTACCAACGAGTTCATCTTTCCCCTCAGCACCCAGCCCGTTGTCCCGGCGCCCCCCCGGGCCGCGCCCGCGCCACCAGCCGCCGCAGAGCATGCGCCCCGGCCGGCCCGCACTTTTTTCCTGGGCTCCGAGTGGCTGTACGTGAAGCTGTACTGTGGGCTCCAAACGGCCGACACCCTGCTCACGGAGGTTGTTCTGCCCCTGGCCGAGCAGCTGAAGGAGCAGGGAATCATCGACAACTGGTTTTTTATTCGCTACCGCGACACCCAGCATCACCTGCGGGTCCGGTTCCACGGCGCCGGTGCCTTCTATGGTCCGGTTATCGAGGCCCTGCACGCGGCCCTGCGGCCGTACGCGGAAGCCAACCTGCTGTTCAGCCTCCGTACCGACACCTACCAGCGGGAAGCCGAGCGCTACGGCGCGCACAACGTCGTGCGGAGTGAAGTGCTGTTTGGCCACGACAGCGAGGCCACGCTCCGCATCCTGGACCTGCTGGGTGGCCAGGAAAGCGACCAGATCCGCTGGCTGCTGGCCCTGCGCAGCGTCGATTCCCTGCTCACCGACTTTGGCCGCAGCCTCGAGCAAAAGCGGCAGCTGCTGCACCGGCTGCAGCACAACTTCAAGGAAGAGCTGGCCAGCACCTCGGCGGCGGCAAAAAAGGCGTTTGGCAACAAATACCGGCAGGTCCGGCCCCAAATTGAGCACGTCCTGACGCCGGACCTCGCCCCGGATGACGAACTGGCTCCGGCGCTGGCGGTTTTTGCCGAGCGCAGCCGCCAGTGGGCCCCCACCATCGAGGCTATTCTGC
Organism: Hymenobacter aquaticus; assembly: GCF_004765605.1. Lineage (NCBI taxonomy): Bacteria > Pseudomonadati > Bacteroidota > Cytophagia > Cytophagales > Hymenobacteraceae > Hymenobacter > Hymenobacter aquaticus. The sequence goes on from NZ_SRLC01000001.1 coordinate 1,210,972, forward strand.
GCCAGGAGGCGGCCGGCACGCTGGAGGTTAAGCTGGACAGCCTGCTGGCCAGCTACGTGCACATGACCCTCAACCGCTTTTTCCGGTCGAAGCAGCGGCTGCAGGAAGCCGTCATTTACGATTTTCTGCACCAGCACTACGCCTCGCTGGCCGCGCGTACGGCGCGGCAGCTTCAGTAAGCTGGCCTGCGGACCGACCGCCGGCCAACAAAAAGGCCGAGACATTCTGGGAATGTCTCGGCCTTTTTGTTGGCCGGGCAGCTGCCTGGCGCTTAGCGCTTGCTTAGCAGCAACCGCAGGAAAGCTCAACTTTGGAAGTAGGCTTGTCGGGCAGCGATACTTCCACCAGGCCGCCTTTTACGGCGCTCATAGCCCGGGGGTCCAGCAGGCTCAGGGTTTGCTTGTTCAGGGACAATTTGCGGGTAATCTGCTTCTTTTTCATACTAGTAGGAATTGAACTTAGTGGAATTGGTAAACGTGAAAAACGGTAATGATTAAACTAGCAGCAGGTGTAGGTCCGCTGGGTTTCCTGGGGTGGATCAGTACCCGAAATATCGACCATTCCGCCCTTGATGGCATTCATGCTCTTCGGATCCAGCAGACTCAGGGTCTGCTTGTTGAGGGAAAGTTTACGCGTAATCTGCTTCTTTTTCATAGGTAGGAATTAATGTGGGTAAGAAAATCTATTCACTATTTGAGCGCGGCAAAATACCTCCCCGGATAGCTTGACCAAATATAGATCTATATTATTTACTATACCTACTCCTATTGTACAGTTTTTTATTGCTTATTTTTTGTTTGCCCGCGGGGAAATCCAGTTTGCCCGGCTTCTTCCTGTGCCATCCACGTAATTTCCGGGATTGGCTCTATATTTTGACGCTAATGGCCTGGCGGCCGCTGCCGGCGTGACAGTATCTTTCCTCCTTATATGTATACGTTCCGTTTTGCGTCCTATCTGCTGGCCCTGGGGCTGAGTTGCGCCGTCCTACCCGCGCGCGGGCAGGCGAGTGGCGCGGCACCCGCTGGGGCGGCGGCGCTGGCCCGTGCCCAGCCCGACATACCCACCCTGACGCCCCGGCAGGCCGACAACCTGGCGGCTTTGGTGCAGGTATGGGGAATGCTCAAGTATTTTCATCCGGCCGTGGCCGCCGGGCAGCGCGACTGGGATGCGGAGCTGGTGCGCCAGCTGCCTCCCCTGCTGGCCTGCCGTTCGGTAGCCGAGCGCAGCCGCCTGCTCAGCGCCTGGATTACCAGTCTGGGACCGGTGCCGGCCTGCCTAACCTGTGCCGCGCCCCCCGATAAACCGGTGCGCCTGTCCACCGACCTGGGCTGGGCCCGTAATAAGAAGCGCTTCAGCGCCCCGCTGCGCCAGCAGCTGGCTTTTATTGAAGCCAACCGCTACCAGGGACCAGCCTACTACGTGACAGCGCGCGGGTCTACGACGGTCTTTCCCCACGAGGAAGCCTACGCCGACCAGGCCTGCCCCGCCCAGGCCCTGCGCCTGCTGGCGCTGGGCCGCTATTGGAACATGCTGCAGTATTATTACCCCTATTCCTACCTGCTGGAAGCGGACTGGGCCACGGTGCTGCCCGATTTACTGCCTCGCTTCGCGGCCGCCTCAACTCCGCTGGCCTACCGGCATGCCGCGCTGGCCCTGTTTGCCCGCGTGCACGATGGCCACGCCCGCTTTTACCCGCCTGACCCGCTGCTGGAGGCCGAGCGGGGAACGTACCAGGTGGCGGCCGACCTGCAGTTTCTCGACAACGAAGCGGTGGTGGTGCGCGTGCGCCAGGATGGCCTCGTGCCCGCGTCGCCCCTGGCCCCGGGCGACATTCTGACGTCCTTCGACGGCCGGCCCGTAGCCGATATAGTGCAGCAGCGCCTGCCCGAAACCGGCGGCTCCAACCGGGCGGCCCAGCTGCACACCATTGCCCAGAACCTGCTCTATTGCGCTACGCCGCAGGTGGAGGCGCAGGTGGTGCGGGCCGGCCAGCCGTTGCGCTTGGCCGTGCCAGCCGTAAAGGTGGGCTCGGTGCCGGCGGCCCAGCCGGCACCGGCCGACAGCATGTACCGGTTTCTGACGCCCGAGGTTGGCTACATCGATATGGCCCGTATTACCCGGGCGAAGGTGCCGGCCATCATGCGGGCCTTTGCCCGTACCAAAGGCATCGTGGTGGATCAGCGCAACTACCCCGGCGAGTTTGTGGCCACGCTGCTGCCGGCGTATCTGCTGGCGCGACCCGCGGCTTATGCCCGGGCCGTCGAGCGGGATCCTACCTACCCCGGCCGCTTCCTGTGGCAGGCCCCCGACACGGTGCGCCCCGCCGGCCCGGCCCCCTACCCCGGCCGCGTGGTGGTGCTGGTCAATGAAGTAAGCCGCAGTCAGGCTGAGTTTACGGCTATGGCCCTGCAAGCCACCCCGCACTGCACCCTGCTGGGAAGCCAGACGGCCGGCGCGGATGGTAACGCCACCTTTATTACGCTACCCGGCGACCTGAAAACGCTGATGACGGGCATTGGCATTTACTATCCCGACAACCGCGAAACCCAGCGCGTGGGCCTGGTGCCCGACGTGCCGGTGCGCCCCACGGTGACGGGCCTGCGCCAGGGACGCGACGAGCTGCGCGAGCGGGCCGTGGAGCTGATTACCCAGGCGCCGGGCAGGTAGCCGGCAGTGCCTGGGGCGGGGAAATTTACGCCCGAAAGCCCCCTTCCCGTAAGGAGCGGCGGGAGAGGATGCGGACGGCCTTCCACGGGGCCAAACGCCTGGCACGCACGCCAGGGCACCCTGATTGGTCTCCCGGCTGGGGCAAGAGGAATCTGCTGCCGCGGCCGGCCCTGGTTCGGGCGGGCGGACCGGGGGCCGGAAGAAACCCGCCGTTTAGCTCTAGCTTCGCGGCTCTTTGCTACTTTCGCCCGCATGCTTGCTTTCCTGCTGACCACGCTTTTAGCCGTTTCCGGCCCCGCTGCTCCGGCGGCCGACTGGCGCACGCCCTTTGAAAAAGGCAACGGCAACACCACCACGACCCACGCCGAGTGCATTGCCTACTACCAGCGCCTCGACGCGGCCTACCCCGAAATAACCCTGCGCGAGGCCGGCACCACCGATATTGGCCAGCCGTTGCATGAAGTAGTAGTGTCGCTCGACGGGGACGCCGACCCGGTTTCGGTGCGCCGGAAAAACCGGCGGGTGGTCTTTATTCAGAACGGCATTCACCCCGGCGAGCCGGAGGGCATCGACGCGGCCATGATGCTGGCCCGCGACTACGTGCAGAAGAAAGAGCTGCGCCGGCAGCTGGCCGACGTGACGCTGGTCATCATCCCGATTTATAACGTGGATGGCGCGCTGGTGCGCAACTCCACCACCCGGGCCAACCAGAACGGGCCCGAGAGCTACGGCTTCCGCGGCAACGCCCGCAACCTGGATCTGAACCGCGACTACATCAAGCAGGACTCGCGCAACGCCCGCGCCTTTGCCCAGCTGTTTCAGCGCTGGCAGCCCGACGTGTACGTGGACACCCACACCTCCGACGGGGCCGACTACCAGTACACGATGACGCTGATTGCCACCCAGAAGGACAAGCTGCATCCGGTGCTCGGCCAGTACCTGACGGGTCGCCTGCTGCCGGCGCTGTACGGCGGCATGGACAAGCGCAAGTCGCCGATGACGCCCTACGTCGACTTCGAGGGCCGCACGCCCGACGCCCGGGGGTTGCAGGGCTTTCTGGAAACGCCGCGCTACTCGACCGGCTACACCACCCTGTTCAACACCATCGGCTTCGTGACCGAAACCCACATGCTGAAGGCCTACACGCCCCGGGTGCGGGCCCAGTACGACTTCCTGGACCTGCTGATCCGGGCGGTGCACCAGGATGCGCCGGCCCTGGCCCAGGCCCGCACCCAGGCCGCCCAGCAGCTTGCGGTCCAGACGCAGTTTCCCTTGGCCTGGCGGCTGGATACCACGGCGGTGGAGAAAATCAGCTTCCGGGGCTACGAGGGCAAAACCAAGCCCAGCGCGGTGAGCGGGCAGCCCCGCCTGTGGTACGACCGGCAGGCGCCCTACACCCGCACGATTAACTACTACAACACCTTCCGGCCCACCGTGAGCGTAACGCGGCCCCAGGCTTATCTTATTCCGCAGGCCTGGGGCGAGGTAGTGGAGCGCCTGCGCCTGAATGGCGTGCAGCTGCGCCGCCTCACCCGCGACACGACTTTGACCACGGAGGTCTACTACATTGCCGACTACAAAACCGGGCCCCGGCCCTACGAGAGTCACTACCTGCACAGCCAGGTAGAGCTGCGCGCCGAGCAGCAGCCCCTCACCTTCCGCCGCGGCGACTACGTGGCCTCCCTCGACCAGCCCGCCGCCCGCTACCTCGTCGAAACCCTGGAGCCGCAGGCCACCGACTCGTTTTTCGCCTGGGGCTTCTTCGACGGGATTCTGCAGCAAAAGGAATATTTTTCCGACTACGTGTTCGAAGACGTGGCCGCCGAGCTGCTCCAGCGCGACCCGGCCCTGCGGCAGCGCCTGGACAAGCTGCGGGCCGCCAACCCGGCCTTTGCCGCCAGCGGTGCCGCCCAGCTCGGCTTCGTCTACCGCCAGTCGCCCAACTACGAAAAGTCGCACCTGCGCTACCCGGTGGTGCGCTGGCAGGGCGGCGCTTTGCCTCTGGAGTGAGTTGTCAGTTGCTCGTTGTTAGTGGTCAGGTCGTTCTTGAGACTTTTTAACCTACGCCGAGCAACTGCCATCAGCCTGACCTGACAACTGACAACCAACACCTAACAACTACAGAATGGCTGTTCTCAAGCTCGACAATCTTTCCAAGCGCTACGGCGGCACTACCGCCCTGAAGGGCCTGAGCCTGCAGGTGGAGGAAGGCAGCGTGTACGGTTTGCTGGGACCCAATGGCAGCGGCAAAACCACCACCCTGGGCCTGGCCCTGGGCGTGCTGCGGGCCGATGCCGGCTCGGTCAGCTGGTTTGGCCAGCCTTTGTCGGGCCAGACCAAGCGCCGCGTGGGCGCGTTGCTCGAAACGCCCAACTTCTTTCCCTACCTCTCGGCCCGCCAGAACCTGCTGCTGGCCGCCGACGTGAAGCACGCCGACCCCGGCACCGTGGCCACCGCCCTGGACCTGGCCGGCCTCACCGCCCGCCAGCACGACCCATTCCGCAGCTTTTCGCTGGGCATGAAGCAGCGCCTGGCCCTGGCCTCCACCCTGCTCGGCACCCCCGACGTGCTGGTGCTCGACGAGCCCACCAACGGCCTCGACCCCCAGGGCATTGCCGAAGTCCGGGAGCTGATTCAGCGCCTGGCCGGGCAGGGCAAAACCATCCTTATTGCCAGCCACCTGCTCGACGAAATCGAGAAGGTGTGCACCCACGTGGCCGTGCTGCAGCGCGGCGAGCTGCGCGCGGCCGGCCCGGTCAGCAGCATCCTGGCTTCTTCCGACCGGGTGGTGCTGCGCGTGGAGCCCGATCTGAGCCCGGCCTCCTTGCTGCACGCCCTGAGCCAGCTGCCCTGGGTGAGCGACGTGCGCCCCGAAACCGGGGGCGGCCACAGCGCCGCCCTGGCCCCCGGCCACTCGGCCGCCGAGCTAAACCGGGCCCTGTTCGCCAGCGGCGTGGTGCTGGCCGGCCTCGAAGTGCGCCACCGCAGCCTCGAAGCCCAATTCCTGGAACTCACGAAGTGAATTAGTGACTAAGCGACTTAGTGAGTTGTCGCTTAAGCAGCTCCTCCCGAATATAAAACTCACTAAATCACTAACTCACTAACTCACACATGTTATTTCGCGCTGAACTACGTAAGATTTTGCCCTACCGCACCGTGTGGGTTATTCTGGGGCTGTACGTGCTGCTGCTGGCGGGCTTCGTATCGGTGGGCGGCAGCGTGACGGTCAACGGGCAGCAGCTGGGCAACACGCTCTACGCCTTTCCCGCGCTCTGGCCCCGCCTGACCTACATGGCCAGCTACTTCAACCTGCTGCTGGGCATCACGCTCATTATTCTGATTACCGACGAGTTTCAGTTCCGCACTTTCCGCCAGCAGGTCATTGACGGCAGCTCGGTGGCGGGCCTGGTGCAGGGCAAGCTGGCCGTGTCGGGTTTGCTGGCCCTTTTCGGCATGCTGGGCGTGCTGGGCGTGGGGCTGTTTTTTGGCCTCACCCGCTCGCCCGAAACCGTGGGCCGCGCCGCCGAAACCCTGGGCACGGTGCTGCTCTACGGCCTGCAGGCCCTGGGCTACCTGTCGGTGGCGGCGCTGGTGGGCTTTCTGCTGCGCAAGGGCGGGCCGGCCTTCCTGGGCTTTCTGCTCTACTGCTGGATTGTGGAGCCCCTGCTGCGCCTGACCACCCCCGACGAGGTGGACCGCTACTTCCCGGTCAAGATTTTCGACAGCCTCACGCCTACCCCGGGTCAGGAGCTGCTCAGCACCCTCACCGGACCTTCCAGCGCCCTGCTGCCCACCCAGGCCGCCCCGCTGGCCGTGGTCTACATCGGGCTGTGCTGGCTGCTGACCTACCTGCTGCTGCGCAGCCGGGACCTGTAGCCGCCAGGCATTTTTCCGGCACAAAAAAGAGCCTTCATGCGGCATGAAGGCTCTTTTTTTATTGGGGTTCATTAGGTGTCGGGCCTGGCGGCCCGGGCTACGGCTTGGGCTCTTTCTGCAGGGAGTTGGCGTAGTTCACGATAAAGGCCAGGTCGCGGGCTTCGGTGAAGGTGAGGCGGTTGTCTTTGGCATACTGCTCGATCTGCTTGGCATGCTGGCGGAAGGCGGCCAGCAAATCCTTCTTCGGATTGCGCAACGACAGCACGTTGCCGCTGGGCAGCCCCAGGTAAAAGGCGTCCCTGATTTCGTTGTAGTACATGGTGCGGGGCATGCCGTAGCCATAGCCGCCGTACATGGGATTGTTGTACACCGGCCGCTCAATCAGCGACTCGCGGCGCAGCAGGAGGTTGGGGCCGCCGCTGAGCTGCTCAAAAAACGCGGGCGACTTGAAGTCGCTGTAGTCGTTGTCGTGGTTCCAGCGGAAAGTGCGGAACACGCGCACCAGGCTGGTGTCGCGCCGCTCGCGGCGGGGGCGCGGGGGCATGTTGTAGTACGGGTTGCCGTAGTAGTAGCCCGAGCGGCTGTCGAAAAAGTCGTCGTAGTAGTTGCGGCGGTCATCCTGCTGGCCTTTCACGGCAAAGCTCTGCACGGCGACGGCCGAGAAGGTATTCACGGTGTTGTCCGGCATCGTGAGCAGAATCACGTCCTCGTTGCGGTGCAGCAGCAAGGGGCCCTGGAGCGTGTCGCCGGAGGTCAGCAGCACGGTGCTGCCCGCAAACTGCTGCGTGAACGTCTGGCGCTGCTGGGCTGCCGCCGGGCCGCCCAAGCCGAGCGCCAGCGCCAGGGTCAGCAGGCCCGCCCGGCAAGAGTGAAGCAATGTTTTCATAGCGGAAGAAAGATACCCTAAAATTCACGTTTTCAACCGGCCGGGCGGCTGTTTCTGCGGTTCTTTCGCCTACGCAGTAAACCATGCGCACGGCCACTTTCCTGCACAAACCGCGCCCGTCCGCCCGGGGTTCAGCCGCGGTATTATTACGCCGTAGCGGCCGGGCTGCGGCTACTCTGGTCAGGGCTTTTCCCTGGCTCCGGCGCGCTACCGGCGGGGGCCGGCGGGGGCGGCAGCAGTAGCGCCAGCGCCGCCGCTTCAGCCTCCAGGGCTTCGGCCCGCACCCGCAGCAGGTGCCACTTGGCCGCCCGGCCCGGACCAAACTGCCGGCCCCGGCCCCTTAGCCAGTTCCGGAGCGGAGTCTGGTCGTCTTCTTCGCCGAAACTCGTGGATGCAGGCAGCTCGGCCAATATGGCCGCTATGGCCGCTTGCCAGCGGCTGGCATACACGGCCCGCGCCGTGAGGGGCCGCATCTGGTAGCGCAGCTGGCCGGCCTGAAGCAGGCAGATGCGGTGGCGCTGCCGCAACGGCTCGGGGTCGGGCGCGGCGGCGGCGGCGGGCAGCGGCTCGTCCTCGGCATACGGCCCAAAAGGCTGGGGCACGTGCCGCAGCAACGGCAAGAGCCGCTGCTGCAAGCTCATACTCAGTCCGCGGCGGCCCGATTCGATATGCCCGATAATCGCCTTGCCCACGTCTAAAATCAGGGCCAGCTCTTCCTGCTTCAGGTTGAAATAGTGCCGCACGGCCCCTATGGGCGTGGTCGGCAATACGCGGCGACGAGAAGCCATACGCTGAAAAAGTAAAACGTAGAGTTATTGCTAATACTAAGAAATAAGTCTACCTAACTGTTTGTGTAGTCTTACCTATGCCCTCCGAACTGGCTACTGGTACTCCCGGCACATAAAAGCCCATCGGGCAGCGCACGACAGGCTACCTCTTTCCTCGAAGTGCACGAAACTCATCTCCCATCTGGGTTTCGTGAACGTTGCAAGGTGAACCAGTTTCTTGAACTCAGTCTGGGCCGTAGAGCCCCTTTGCCACGCCGGTAGACAGGCATGGGCGGTAGTTCAGGAAAGGGAGGGTGGCTGTTGCAGTACTCGGCGTTAACTCGGCTGACAGGCAGTCTAGAGCTTAAAGTAAGCCCACAATGCGCTGAAACGCTCCTTTTACCTCTTCACATCGCCTGACGTAAGCCCCTTTTGAGTTGTTTGCCGACTTCTGCAACAGCCACGGGGGATTACTGACGATGGTGAGCCAACTCTTCTACCAGTAGGACATAGTCGTCCAACTCCCCAGCAGTGTAGCCGGTGTCAAGAAGGGCTTGGTTCGCGAAGCGCAACAAGGCAAGCCACTGCGCCATAAAGCCGACTTGGTCTGCTTCCACTACCGGGGAGGCATTCAACGCATCTACCGGTGCGTACACACTCTCCCATAAAGCGGTGACCTGTACGCGGCCAGCTGCTACTGCCACCTGCCAGTCTACCCGAAACGAATTAGAAGGCCAGCAAATGGTAAAGCTTCCCATTGAACAAGTTCGTAGTTGCTGAACGAGGAAGATGATGTCATGAATGATGATGCCCAGGTCGAACTTGTAGGAGAGTGGCACCGATACGCCATTCCAGAGTAGAACGGCGCCATCGTTCATCTGGGGGAAACACGATTCTAACGCTTCTGCTAGGCTCGTATCATTCATGTCTTTTACTCCCGGTTGGGTCGATGGAAATAACTTCAGGTCAACCATGGACTAAGTGAAAGCGAGGATAGCACCACTCAATGAAAGAAAAGTTTGCGTTCAGCAAAACGGTGGTTTACGTTAGAAAGAGTGGGGTGTGCCACTCTATGTGCCCCACCAGCCATTATTTGAGGAGCTGCCAACAATACAAAAAAAGCGTTCCAGCCATAAGCTGAAACGCTTTAAGAAGTTGAGTAAGCCCCCGTTCATCACCGAACGGGGGCTTTTTGCTGCAATGCAATAAGCTGGCAGATTCTCCTTCGCGGGGCTATCCTACCGGCACCACCGAGTCGGGGTCGGCGTGGGGGGTGCGGTCCTTGGTCAGGATGGTGTGGCCCAGCTTGTCGCGCTTGGTGGTCAGGTACCGTTCGTTGTGGGCGTTGGCGGCAATTTCAATCGGCACCGTATCCACGATTTCGAGGCCGTAGCCGACCAGGCCGGTGCGCTTGCGGGGGTTGTTGGTGAGCAGGCGCATCTTGCTGATGCCCAGGTCGCGCAGGATCTGGGCGCCCACGCCGTAGTCGCGCTCATCCATGCCGAAGCCCAGCTCCAGGTTGGCTTCCACCGTGTCGCGGCCCTGCTCCTGCAGCTTGTAGGCGCGCAGCTTGTTGAGCAGGCCGATGCCGCGGCCCTCCTGGTTCATGTACACAATCACGCCGCGGCCTTCCTGCTCGATGCGCTCCATGGCCCGGTGCAGCTGGGGGCCGCAGTCGCAGCGGCAGGAGCCGAAGATGTCGCCGGTCACGCAGCTGCTGTGCACGCGCACCAGCACGGGCTCGTCGCCGCTGATGTCGCCTTTCACCAGGGCCAAGTGCTGGGCGTTGGTGGAGCGCTGGGTGAAGGCAATCAGCTCGAAGTCGCCGTGCTCGGTGGGCAGCTGCACCTCGATGTCGCGGGTGATGAGGCTTTCCTTCTGCAGGCGGTATTTGATCAGGTCCTGCACCGAAATCAGCTTCAGGTCCCAGCGCTTGGCTACTTCCTGCAAGTCGGGCAGGCGGGCCATTTCGCCGTCTTCCTTCAGAATCTCGACCAGCACGCCGGCCGGCTCGAAGCCCGCCAGGCGCGAGAGGTCGATGGCGGCCTCGGTGTGGCCGGCGCGGCGCAGCACGCCTTCCTTGCGGGCCTTGAGCGGGAAGATGTGGCCGGGCTTGCCCAGCTCCTCGGGCTTGGTATCGGGGTCAATCAGGGCCAGGATGGTCTTCGAGCGGTCGGAAGCCGAAATGCCGGTCGTCACGCCGTTCTTGAGCAGGTCGATGCTCACCGTGAAGGGCGTGGCGTGCAGGGCCGTGTTGCGGCCCACCATCAGCTCCAGGCCCAGCTCCTCGCAGCGCTGCTCGATGAGCGGGGCGCACACCAGGCCGCGGCCGTGGGTGGCCATAAAGTTGATGACCTCGGGCGTGGCGCAGCGGGCCGCGCAGATAAAGTCGCCCTCGTTTTCGCGGTCTTCGTCGTCCACTACAATTACCACTTTGCCGGCGCGGATATCGGCAATGGCGTCTTCAATCGAGTCAAGCATGAGATTGGGGGAGCAGGAGAGTAATGCCCCGGCAGCATAACCACCGGCGGCGGCGCGAAGTTACGAGGCTTCGGCGGGCTTTTCGGCGGCGGGGCCGGAAATGGGCCGCGCGGATCCACGTGTAGAGACGCATAGTTGCGCCTCAATCATTGCTGACATTGCAACGAGTCCTGTTCAACAACGAGACGCAAGGGTGCGTCTCGACGTCGTTGCCTCGCCCTACTCCCCAAACAGCGCCTCCAGCTTGCCGGTGGCGGCGGCCCAGTTGTAGTGGGCGCGCACAAACTCCAGGCCCCGGCCGGCCAGCGCATCGGCGGCCCCAGGCTCGGCCAGCAGCCGACTGATGCCGGCGGCCAGCTCCGGGGCCGACTCCCCCACCAGCAGATCCTGGCCGGGTACGCCGCGCAGGGCGTTGTTGGCCAGGGGCGTGGTGAGGCAGGGCAGGCGCATGGCCATAGCTTCGAGCAGCTTGTTTTGCAGGCCCGTGCCCACCCGCATGGGGGCCACGAATACCCGCGCCGAGGCGTAAGCCTCCCGAATATCGGGCAGCCAGCCGCTGATAACTACGGCCTCCGAGGCCAGGGCCAGCACCCGGGCGGCGGGCGTGGTGCCGGCAATGAGCAGGCGGGCCTGGGGGTGCGTTTGCCGCACCAGGGGCAGAATTTCCAGGGCCAGAAACTCGGCCGCGTCCACGTTGGGGTGGTAGCTCATGTTGCCGCAGAACACCAGCTCGTAGGTTTTGGCCGTGTCGGTGGGCTGGAAGAAGTCGGTGTCGATGCCGTTGAGCACCACGTGAATCTGCTGGCGCCGGGGGTGGTTGATGAGCTGCCGGTCCTGGTCGGAAATGATGGTGTGGTGCCGAAACCAGCCGAACACGTCGGCTTCGTAGCGCAGCAGGCGGCGGGCTTCCAGGCTGATGACGGGCCGCTGCCAGGCCGGCGCCTGGGTCGCGCGGCGCTGCATCCCGGCCGAAAACACGTCCATATAGTCCAGGGTCATGGCATATTTGCCGACGTGGGGGCGCAGATACTCGGCCATCCGGATCAGCTGGCAGTACACGTGCTGGGGCTGAAAGTCGCGCAGCAGCTGGTCGAGGCGGCGCTGGGCGGCCCCGTCGTAGAAGTAGCCCACCTGAAACGGCAGCCCGGTAGCCAGGGCCCGGGTCATGTTGGCCACAATACCGGGCTTGCGTAGCGGGTGCACGTGCAGGCCGCCCCGGCATAGGGGGCGCACGGCGGCGTAGGCGGCCTCGTCCACGGGCTCGTCGGTGAGGGCCAGCAGGCAGATGTCGTGGTGGCGGGCCAGGTAGCGGAGCTGGTGAAAAGCGCGGAGCTTGTCGCCTTTATCGAGCGGGTACGGAAACCGGGACAGCAGAACGAGCAGCTTCATCGTGGGGGGGGCGGGGCAAACTTACGCGCGCTGGGGCCGCTGGCTGCGGCTTTGGGCGATGCTGTACAAATCCAGGAAGCTTTCCACCACCCGGCGGTTGTCGTAGAGGCGGGCAATGGTGCGGCCGGCTTCCTGGCCGATGGCCGCGTGGTCCAGCTCGCCATGGTAGTAGCGGCGCAGCAACTCCAGCCAGGCCGAGGGCTCGTCGCCGAGCACGATGTCGAAGCCGTTGCGCACGAAAATGCCCTCCGAGCCCAGCCCGGTGCTGATGATGCACTTGCCCAGGGCCATACCCTCAATGATTTTGATGCGCATGCCGCCGCCCGAGAGCAGGGGCACGATCATCACGTCGTACTGCTGCATGAACTCGGCCGCCGACTCCACGAAGCCGTGCACGATGACGTTTTTCTTGGCCAGGCTCTGCAACCGGGCGGGCGTGTTTTTGCCGGCAATGTGCAGTTCCAGCTCCGGCAGCTGCTGGTGGGCATGGGGCCACACCTGGGTCAGAAACCAGTCGAGCCCCTCCAGATTCGGCAGCCAGTCGAGCGAGCCGATCAGGAACAGAGTCCGGGGCTTGGCCTTCAGCCGCGGGTTGATCTGGAACCGGTTCAAATCGACGCCGGCGGGCACGAACACTACCGGCTCGGGGCAGCCCATGGCCCGCAGGCGGCGCTGGTCGGGCTCGGTAATGGCCGCCACGGCATCGAAGCGGGGCAGGTAGGCTTCCTCAAACTTTTTCAGCTCCTTGGCCAGGTGCTTCAGGTAGAGCCGCTTGAGCGGATTGACGGCCCCGGCCGCCAGCATCTGCCAGATGGTGTACTCCACGTTGTGGGCGCGCAGCACCACCGGCAGCCGGGGCGCCTCGCGCTTGATTACGTCCACGTACCAGGCCACAAACGTGCCTTCCACCTGCACCACGTCGAACTGCTCGGTGCGCAGCAGCTCCACCAGCTGCGCCTCCACGGCCGCGCTGATAAAGCGCTCCACGTTGTAGGGCACCGTGCCGGTCAGCAGATTTTTCAGGGCTTTCACCGGCGAGAGGCGGGTATCGACGGGCACCGTGATGAGGCGCACGCCGGACAGGTGGCTGAGCACGGTGTCGGGCTGCTGGTGCTTGGGCGTGTTGATGGCCAGCACCGTGACGCGGTGCCCCTGCGCGGCCAGGCCGGCCGCCACGTCGTACATGGCAATGGCCCCGCCATCGTGGGGCGGAAACGGCACGCGCGGACAGAGTTGGAGAAGATGCACTGAAGAAATACGAACGGTAGAGAGCAGCGCCGGAGCGGAAGGCAAAGCTACGCAGAAGCCGCTGGATGGACACCCCACCCCAACCCCTCCCCACGGGGAGAGGGGCTTATTTTACTTTGGCAGTAGTGTTGTTCTCCTTAAGCGGTAGATAAACGGCTTGGCTATAAGGCCGGTTTATGGTGGGATTTCATAAATAGGACTAGCAAATTTTAGCGCAGCAAGACGTTGTACTAGTAAAAGAAGCCCCTTCCCCGGCGGATTCCGCGCATCAAGCGGGAAGGGGTTGGGCTGGGGTCAGACCCGAAACTGGCCCACCAGGGCGTTGATCTGCTCCTCGGTGCCCAGCACCAGCAGCACGTCGCCGGGCGAGGGGCGGGTGTCGGCGCTGGGGCTCACGGTAAACTCGCCGGTGTACTGCTTCAGGCCGATGACGGTGGCCCCGGTGCGGGAACGGATGTCCAGCTCCCGGATGCTGAGGCCCTGAAACTCGCGGCGGATTTCGCGGTAGCTCAGCTCCTCCAGGCGCAGCTTGTTGGGGCCCAGGCCGTTCATCATTTCCAGAAAGCGGATTACCTCGGGCCGCATCACCAGGTTGGCCATGTGGGAGCCCCCGATTTCGTCGGGCATCACCACCGAGTCGGCGCCGGCGCGCAGCAGCTTGCTTTCCGAAGTCTTGAGGCTGGCCCGGGCAATGATTTTCAGGTTCGGGTTCAGCTCCCGGGCCGTGAGGGCCACAAACACGTTGTCGGCGTCCTTGGGCAGGGCCGTAATCAGGGCGCGGGCCCGCTGAATGCCGGCCGCCAGCAGGGTTTCGTCGGTGGTGGCGTCGCCGATGACGGTGGGAATCGTGGCCCCGTTGTCGTCGGCCGCGTCGCGCAGCAGCTCCTGGTTTTGCTCGACTACTACCACCCGGGCCCCGCTGGCGCGCAGCTCGTGGTAGGCCTTGCTGCCGTTGCGCCCGAAGCCGCAGACGATGACGTGGTCGTGGTAGCCCCGGATTTCCTGGTCGGTTTTGAACATCTTGAAAATAGTACGCAGCTCGCCGTCAAAGATATAGGTCGTGAGCACCGACACGAGGTAGGCAATGACCAGCAGGTTAAAGAAAATGTAGCCCGACACGAACAGCCGCCCGGCCACCGACAGCGGGTGCAACTCCCCGAAGCCCACGGTGGAGATGGTAATCATCGTCATGTACACCGCGTCGAGGAAGTTGTAGTCCTCGATGGTCATGAAGCCGATGATGCCCGTGGCAAACCCCAGCACCGTGAGCAGCACGGCCCCCACAAAGCGGCTCAGGTTAGCGCGTTTCCACATGCAGGTTGGTTTGGATTAAAAGGTTCTCGTTGAACGTCATTCCGGGCGCAGCCGAGGAATCTCGCCAGCAATGGTAAGTATATGGCATTGCAACGTCAGCCCGCGAGATTCCTCGGACGCTGCTTGATGCGCAGAATGCTCGGAATGACGCTCTATTGTCAAAACCCCGACACAATCTACCCGTTGACGCGCGGAATGACGGTGCCGAGCATGTTGCCCAAATCGTCGTCCATCTTCTTGAGCAGCTTAATGGTGTGCAGGGTTTCGAGCAAAGCCAGCTCGTCCATGGGGTGGCGCAGGGCTTCGAGGCGGACGGACAGCTCCCGCTGCACGTTCACCTTGTTGAGGCGCAGAATGGCGTTGTCGCAGGCCTGCTGGAGCTGGTCTACTTCCCGGGGCACGTAGATCTGGTGGGTGCTCCAGTTGGGGCTGAGCTCGTACTTCTCGGTAGCCAAGTCACTGACCAGCAAGCGAATATCCGCGCGGCCGTGCTGGATGAAGGTGCGCACCTCGGGCCAGCGGCCCTGCTCCATTTCCTGACGGCAGAGGTGCAGCAGATCGGCGTAAATCGGGGTCTGGATGGGCGTTTCTTCCAGCTGCCCGAAGATGTACTGGGCCACGGCCATGTCCTCGGTGAGCGGCTGGGCGGCGTAGAGCAGCAGCAGGCGCACCACTTCCCGCTCGCAGGCCTGCAACACGTCGGGCACGGGCTCCACGTCGGTATCGGCCTCGGGGGTGCCGCCGCTGGCCGCCGCCAGCTCGTCGGGCGAGGCCCCGTACATGGCCATTTCGGCCTCTTCCTCGGGACTGAGGGCTTTAGTTGTTGGTTGTTGGTTGTTAGTTGTTGGGGCAGACGAATACGGGCGGTTGCCCGACTGCGAATAACTGCCACCCCCGCTCCCACCGCCGCCCTGGCTTCCGTTGCTGCTGGGCGCGGCACGCTGGGAATCCTTCTTAACCAGCTTGTTGTACTCGGTGATGAGCACCTGCTCGTCGATGCCGAAGGTGGTGCTGGTTTGCTGCAAAAACACCTGCCGCTTGATCGGGTCGGGCACTTTGGCAATGCTCTGGAGCACTTCCCGGATGGCCTCGGCCTTCTTCACCGGGTCGTGGGCCGCCTCCTGCGACACCAGGCGGGTCTTGAAGGAAATAAAGTCCTGGCTGTTCTTTTCCAGGTAGTCCTTGAAGCGCTGGTCGCCGACTTTGCGGATGTAGCTGTCCGGGTCGTCGCCGTCGGGGAAGAGCACCACGCGCACGTTCAGGGCCCCTTCGAGCAGCATGTCGATGCCGCGCAGCGAGGCCCGGATGCCGGCCGCGTCGCCATCGTAGAGCACCGTCACGTTGTCGGTGTAGCGCCCGATCAGGCGAATCTGGCTTTCGGTGAGCGAGGTACCCGACGAGGCTACCACGTTCTTAATACCGCCCTGGTGCAGGCTCAGCACGTCGAGGTAGCCTTCCACCAGGTAGCACACTTCCTCGGTCCGGATGGCCTGCCGGGCCTGAAACAGCCCGTAGAGCACGTCCGACTTGTGGTAGATGTCGGACTCGGGCGAGTTGAGGTACTTGGCCGTCTTGTCGTTGGCCTTGAGCGTGCGGGCCCCGAAGCCGATAACCCGGCCCGAAACGTTGTGAATCGGGAACATCACCCGGCCCCGGAACCGGTCGTAGCGCCGGTTCGGGTCGTCCTCGCGCACGATGGTCAGGCCGGTCTTCTCCAGGTACTTGGCCTCGAACCCCTGCTTCTGAGCGGCCTTGAGCAAATCGTCCCACTGGTCGAGCGAGTAGCCCAGCTCGAAGGTCTTGATGGTGGTCTGGTTCAGGCCGCGCTGCATCAGGTAGCTCAGCCCGATGCTCTCCCCTTCCTCGGTTTCGTGGAGCAGCTTCTGGTAGTGGTCCTTGGCCCAGTTGGAGACGATAAACTGGGAGTCCTTCTCGTTCTGGACGAGCTGCTCCTCGGGCGTCTTTTCCTCTTCCTGGATGTCAATGGCGTACTTTTTCGCCAGATACTTCAGGGCCTCCACGTAGCTGGTGCCCTCGATGTCCATGATGAACTGCACCACCCCGCCGGCCTTGCCGCAGCCAAAGCACTTGTAGAGGCCCTTGGCCGGGGCCACCGAGAAGCTCGGCGACTTCTCGTGGTGAAACGGGCAGCAGGCCCACATATTATTACCCTTGCGCTTCAGGGTCACGAAGTCACCCACCACCTCGACGATGTCGGCGTGGTGAATGATCTGGTCAACGGTTTCTTTCGGGATACGGGCCAAGGGTACTGGGGGGGCAACAGGGTTCGGAGGAAGCGGAACAGGACGACGAAGGTACGAGGTTCCCGGGCCGAAACGGCAGTGTTCATTGGCGAGTGCAACCTTCCGTCCATGGGTTTCCCCCAGCCGCGTAGCGGCAGCACGTCTATAGCTATCCAGAAAATCCCGGCCGTAAGAGCCGCGTGGCGGCACCGTAGACCTGGTGCGCCGTATGCCGCCGCTACGCGGCTCAACCCGGTGACGATTTCCGTTGCTGCTATACCCATGCCGCCGCGCCGCGGCTCTTTTCCGCGGCTTCCCCGAACTCAAGTTATTTCCTGTCGCCCCGACACCCCGACCAAAACAGGGAAAGGCGGCCCCTGCTCCATGCAGAGGCCGCCTTTCGAAGAGTTGTCAGCCGCCATTCGCCCAGCTGCGACTGACGTTTTCTGCCGGATTGCGGGCCCGTCACTCACCGGCGGGCCCCCAAAACGCGCGGGGCCGTTGCAGCGGCGCCCACAGCGTAGCAGATTGCTGGAGTTCTTACAGTTCATACCGGAAATGAGGGCCGGAAGGTTGCGCAAATTTCAAGCGAACCAGAAAATCTCAAGCTCCTCAGCCCCACCCTACTTAGCCCGCCGGATAAAGATGTCGCCCATCAGGGACTTCATCATAATCTCGGCCCCGCCGCCGTTGAGCTTGCCGTAGGTCCAGCCGTCGGCGTTGAGGCGGTAGACGCCGTTCTGCACGGTGCGCTTCACCGGCGCGGGGGCCTTTTCGGCGGTCAGGTCGAAGTCGCTGTAGACGTCGCCCTGGTCGGATTTGAGCTTGAGGGCCGCTTTGGTCGAGGCCGGCAGCGTCACGTCGACCTGGCCGTTGACGGTGGAAAACGCCATGGGCGCGCCCCCCGTTACGGTTTTGAACGTGGCCTTGATGGCGCCGTTCACGGTGTTGGCCACGGCCGAGCCGCCCACCTGCCGCAGCACCACGTCGCCGTTCACGTTGCTGACTTCCAGCTCCCCGCTCACGTTTTCGACCACGATGTCGCCGTCGTTGACGGTGCTGAGCTGCAGGGCAAAGCGCTGGGGCACCTTGATGGTCAGGTTCACGGGCTGCTGCCAGGAGCTGGATTTGACGGTCACGCGGTTGTCGTTTTCCTCGGCCGTTACGTCGAAGTTGGCGTTGCCCGACACCCGCTTCAGGCCGTTGCGGGGGCGGTCCTGGTCGTCGTCGTCGTCGTCGTCGTTGCGCCCCTTGGCCGAGGCGTCGATGAGCACGTCTTTGCCCGCGTAGCCCACCACGGTAATGGAGCCGTTCACGGTCTTGACTTTTAGCAGGCCGGGCTTGCCGGGGGCGCTGAGGGGCACCACCAGCTGCTCCTTGCTTTGGGCCGCCACTCCGAGCGTGGTCAGCAACAGGAGGAGGCTCAGGAAAGCGCGCGTCGGGCGGTATACTGGAGTTTTCATTCGGGTCGGCGTTTGATGGTCACGTCGCCGTTGAGGGTTTCGAAGCGGAAGTCGTTGCCGCCCTTGCCCAGGCGCACGGCCGTGCCCTTGGAGAGTTTGTACGTGGTGCCGGCGGTGGTGCTCGTCTTATTTTGCACCACCTGCACCGGCAGGTTTTCCACGTTGGGAAAGTCGGTGAGCAGCTCGCCGTGCATGCTTTTAAAGTGCACGTCGGCCGCCACATCGGCCGGGTACGTCACTAGGATGTCGCCGTTGATGGTGCTGTAGGAGCACTTGCCGGTGGGGCTGCTCCCATACTCCGCCACCACGTTGCCGTTGATGGTGCCGACTTCGGTGGCTCCCTTCACGTTGCGCAGCGTCACGGCCCCGTTGATGTTGCGGGCCTTGAGCGGGCCGCTCACGTCCTGCACCAGCACGGCCCCGTTGTTGATGGTCGATACGGTCAGATGCATCCGGGCGGGCACTTTCACCACGTATTCGAAGGTGAAGTGGTAGTCGATGTCGCGCCGGCTTGAGTTGCGGTTCCGGTTGAAGCCCGGCCGCGAGTCGTAGGGGCCGGCCAGGTAGGCCACCACGCTGTCGTTGCGCTGGTAGGCGCCCAGCACGGCTTCCTGCTTGCCCAGCGCCAGGTCGGCCTCGGTGTCGGCCCGGATGATGCGGGTGACTTCTAGCACGACTTTGTTGCCCGTGGTGCCCTGCACGCGCACCGGCCCGTCGATGTTGTAGATGGCCAGCGTGCTGCGGCCCGGGTCGGCCGTCAGGGTAAATTCGCGGCGGATTTCCTCCTTGAACTCGCGCTTTTGGGCCTGGGCCTGGCAGCTAGACAGCAGTACCAGCAGCGTTATCAGGCTGGGGAGAATAGTAGGTTTCATGGTAGGGTTCGGGGGTTGAAGGCGCGGCGGGCCGGCCGTTGGAGAGGGTTTTGAGGCTTGCCTCGATTTTGCTTTTCACTGCCTGGTTCAGGCCCGGCTGCCGCAGCAGGCGGCGCAGGGGCTGAACCGAGCGTTTTTCCTGGAGCTGCACCATCACGTCGGCCAGGGCCGACTGCACCAGGGGCGAATCCTGGTGCCGCAGGGCCTGCACCAGGCCCAGGCGCACGTTGGGCTCGTGGGCCAGCTGGGCCAGGGCTTCGAGGGTGGCCAGGCGCACATTCACGTTTTCGTCGTGGTTGAGCGTGCTCAGCAGGGCTTCCACCACCTTGTCGTTGGCCCCGCTCAGCTCCTTGGTGTAGCTCACGGCCCGCAGCCGCTCGGTGGCCGAGGGGTTTTCAATCAGGGAAAGCAGCATCACCTGGCGCATCTGCTCCACCTGGGTGGTCAGGGCGGCCAGCTGCTGCTGGTCGGTGGTGGCCGGCGCGGTTTTGGGGCCGCGGCCCAGCCAGTAGCCGGCGGCCAGCCCCACCACGAGCAGGCCCAGGCCGTAGGCCAGGCGCAGGGCCGGGCCCGGCACCAGCAGGGCCCGCAGTTTCGACCAGAAGCCGCCCAGGCTGAAGCGGGGCTGGGCCTCCACTTCCTCCTTATAGGCCGCCAGCATCGAGTAGAAAGCCGGCCGCAGGTTTTCGCTCGGTTCCGGCTCCGGCACGGCCCCCAGCGTCTGCCACACCCGGCGCAGGGCCCGCAGCTCTTCCTGGCAGTCGGGGCAATGGGCCAGGTGGGCGGCCACGCGGGCCTGCTCCGCCGCGGGCAGCTGGTGACTTATATACTCTGGCAGCTCTGGTTGAGCCTGTTCGCAATGCATGTCCATCCCGTCAGTTTTCAATGCGCAGGTAAATTGTTTTCAGCTCGTTCATGGCCCGGTGCACCCGCACTTTCACCGCGCCTTCGGTCGTATTCAATACCCGGGCTATTTCCTCGTATTTGAGCTCCTGAAACCGGCTCAGGATCAGCACTTCGCGGTTTTCGGCGCTCAGCCGCCCCAGGGCCCGGTGCAGGGTGGCTACTTCCTGCTCGCGCTGCAGCGCGTCGTCGGCCCGGGGCCCACCGCCTATTTTCTCGGCGAAGTCCTGCACGTCGGCGTGGTGGCTGGCGTGGCGGTTCTTCTTGACGTGGTCGGCCAGCACGTTGCGGGCCAAATGGTACATCCAGGTCCGAAACTCGCCCTCGCCGGTGTAGGTGTGGCGGTACTTGAGCATGCGGTAAAACACGTTCTGCACCAGATCCTCGCTGGTATCCGCGCGGCCCAGCATGTGGTACAGAAAGGAGAACAGCTTGCGGTGGTGGCGTTCGAAGAGCAGGCCCATTCGGTCCACGTCGCCGGCCTTCACCCGGAGCATTAGCGCATTGTCAGTAAGCGAGTCCAACCGGCGAAAGGTGGTAGGTGGTGGGGTATTTGGTTGTGGACACCGCCCCAGGAAAGGAAGGTTACAGCAAAGCAGAAATTATTTTTTGACTTGGTAGTTGTAGGGATTTCTACGGCTGTCATCCTGAGCCTGCGAAGGACCTTGTGGGATAGGAACGACTAAAGTAACAACGACTTGTTCTGGCGTGATAAGGTCCTTCGCAAGCTCAGGATGACGGGCGGAAAAGGATATAGCTGGGTTTAACACTAACTCTACCTAGCCCGGTAACTTCCGCCCGCAATTCCGGGTTATCTTTGCAGTCCGCATTCTGCATTTCTGACCTATGGCTATTACCAAAGAAGACGTCCTCCGGGCCCTGAGCTACGTGGAAGAGCCCGACCTGGGCAAAGACCTCGTGACCCTCAACATGATTGAGGACGTGCATATCGACGGCAAAACCGTCTCGTTTTCCGTCATCCTGACCACGCCCGCCTGCCCGCTCAAGGAGCTGATTCACAACGCCTGCGTGCGCGCCATTCACACGATGGTCGACAAGGACGCCGACGTGAAAGTAAATCTGACCTCGCGCGTGACTACCGCCCGGGCCGCCAACTCGGCCGTGCTCAGCGGGGTTAAAAACATCATTGCCATTGCCTCGGGCAAGGGCGGCGTGGGCAAAAGCACCGTGACGGCCAACCTGGCCATTGCCCTGGCCCGCACCGGCGCCAAGGTCGGCCTGGTCGACGCCGACATTTCCGGACCCAGCATGCCGGTCATGTTCGGGGTGGAAGATGCCCGCCCCCACGTCTTCCAGGGCCCCGACGGCCGCAACCTGATTCAGCCCATCGAGAAGTTCGGCGTTAAGCTCATCAGCATCGGCTTTCTGGCTCCGTCCGACAGCGCCATCGTGTGGCGCGGCCCGATGGCCTCCTCGGCCCTGAAGCAGTTCATTACCGAAGTGGATTGGGGCGAGCTGGACTACCTGCTGCTCGACATGCCCCCCGGAACCTCCGACATTCACCTCACGCTGGTGCAGACCGTGCCCGTAACCGGCGCCCTCATCGTGACCACGCCCCAGAAAGTGGCCCTGGCCGACGCCCAGAAGGGGTTGCAGATGTTCCGCCAGCCCCAGATCAACGTGCCGGTGCTGGGCATCGTGGAAAACATGGCCTGGTTTACGCCCGCCGAGCTGCCCGACAACCGCTACTTCATCTTCGGCGAAGGGGGAGGAAAGGCTCTGGCCGACAAGCACGAGGTGCCGCTGCTGGGCCAGCTGCCGCTGGTGCAGAGCATCCGCGAAAACGGCGACCTGGGCACGCCCGCCATTACCCAGCCCGGCACGCCGGCCGCCGCTCTGTTCGAGCATTTGGCCGAGGAATTGGCCCGGCAGGTGTCCATCCGCAACGCCGTGGCTCCCCGCACCCAGGTGGTCGAAATGAAGTCGTAAGCTGAAGCGTAACGGCCCCGGCAGCGGGGCCGGCAACTTTGCAACCGGCCCCGGTGTTATGCTTTGACCGGCCAAAAGCCCTACCTTTACCCTTATTCCGCTGCGTGCGGCGTCAGTACCAATCCGTTTTTCATGAATTCTTCCGCTGTTCTTGAGCATCCTTTGTTGTCCCGCGTCGAGCAGGCCCTGGACACGATTCGCCCCTACCTGGCGGCCGACGGCGGCAACGTGCGCGTGCTGAACATCACCGACGAGCTGGTGCTGCAGCTGGAGCTGCTGGGTGCCTGCGGCACCTGCCCCATGTCGCCGATGACGCTCAAAGCCGGCGTGGAAGAGTCGGTGAAAAAGGCCGTGCCCGAAATCGTGCGGGTGGAGGCCATCAACGGCACCGCCATGAGCGAGCAGCCCGCCGGCCAAACCGGCCACCCCGTGTCGCCGGCCCCGGTGCCCACGCCCGGGTTTTAGAGTTGTTTCTTATTTGTAAAAGGCCAGCTTTCCTTGCGGGGAGCTGGCCTTTTTTGTTTGAGGTCTGGCGCGAGTTTAGCGCAGCGTAACTCGTGTCTACCCATAATGTGGAGATTGTATCTCCACTGCCGCACAGCGGCAAACCGGTGCTGGCGCCGGCTGCTTCGTTCGTTACTGCTGTTCTAATCTAATACGAGGCACAATCTTGCCCGGAATTTGGCATTTCCTTACCATCAAAATATACAATATCCTTGACTCACATATACTTATACCTGTTTTCTAACAGCACATCATTCTCGTAAATTTCTATTTCATGCTCTGCTGTTATAGCTGGCATCAATTGAATACCGTTGTTCTTATGCTCAACTCTCAAGGCCCACTTAAATTCCTGGTGAGCACAAATACCTACAAACCTTATTGCGTTTCCAGGCATCACCTTAAACAGTAAAGCATCTGGCTCTAATTGGATTTCAATTGGTTCATCCATTTCCCAGCACACAAATTCAATAGAATTTCCCATTGCTTTAGCAGGCGTTTTAAAAATAGTCCACATTGCGACTCTGCGGCTGCAGGAAAGCCCAGCAGCCGGCAGTTACCCAAACTGCTGCCAAGGTAGCAGCTTCCCCATATTCTGCCCAACAGCCCCGCCGTTCAGCGCCCTCCCCTATCTTTGCCCATCACCCTACGCTATCCTTCTTCCGATGCCCAACCCGAACAACCCCGCCCTGCACTCCTGGATTGACATTGCCCCGACCAGCGACTTTCCGATTCAGAACCTGCCCTTCGGCATCTTCGAAACCCCGGAGCGCGGCCCGCGGGTGGGCGTGGCCATCGGCGAGTACGTGCTGGATCTGTACGCCGTCAGCCAGTTCGGCTTTTTCGAGGACCTCGATATTCCCTCCCAGCCCAAGGTGTTTCGCCGCCGCTCCCTGAACCAGTTTATTGCCCTGGGGCGGCCGGTGTGGCGGGCCGTGCGCCAGCGCGTGTCGGAGCTGCTGCGCCACGACAACGGCGAGCTGCGCGACCATGAGGAAGCCATGCGCACCTGCCTGGTGCGGCAGCGCGAGGTGCAGATGCTGCGCCCGGTGAAGCCCCACAACTACACCGATTTCTACTCCAGCATCGAGCACGCCACCAACGTGGGCATCATGTTCCGCGACCCGGCCAACGCCCTGCTGCCCAACTGGCGCCACATTCCCATCGGCTACCACGGCCGGGCCAGCAGCATCGTGGTCAGCGGCACCGACGTGCGCCGGCCCAACGGGCAGCGCAAGGCCCCCGACGCGGCGGCCCCCACGTTTGGCCCGAGTCAGCAGCTGGACTTTGAGCTGGAAGTCGCCTTCGTGTGCGGCAAGAGCACCGAGCTGGGCCATTCCATTCCGTTGCAGCACGCCGAGGAGCACATTTTCGGGCTGGTGCTGTTCAACGACTGGAGCGCGCGCGACATTCAGAGCTGGGAGTACGTGCCGCTGGGGCCGTTTCTGGGCAAGAGCTTCGGCAGCAGCGTTTCGCCCTGGGTCGTGACGCTCGACGCGCTGGAGCCCTTCCGGGTGGCCGGGCCGGTGCAGGAGCCCGAGCCCCTGCTCTACCTGCGCCAGCCCGACGCGCACAACTTCGACCTGAACCTGGCAGTAACCATTCAGCCCGCCGGCGGCCCCGAAACTACCGTGTGCCGCTCCAACTTCCGGTACATGTACTGGAGCATGGCCCAGCAGCTGACCCACCAGGCCAGCAACGGCTGCAACCTGCAAGTCGGCGACCTGTACGCCAGCGGCACCATCAGCGGCCACACCCCCGATTCGTTTGGCTCGATGCTGGAGCTGGCCTGGAAAGGCTCCAAGCCCCTGCCCCTGGCCGACGGCTCGGAGCGCAAGTTCCTGCTCGACGGCGACACGGTAACCATGCGCGGCTTCGCCGAAAAAGACGGGGTCCGCATTGGCTTTGGGGAAGTGCGCGGCACGGTGCTGCCGGCCAACCCGCTGTAGGCCCGCTGGCGGCCCTCACCACAAAAAAGCCCCTGCTGATTGTCAGCAGGGGCTTTTTTGTAGCCTTTACGAAATGCCGGGCTTGGTTTCGAAGGGCGCGGGCGGCGCGTTGGCCGGCAGGTCGTTGTCTTCGTCGAGCCGCTCCAGCTCGTAGAGGGCCGTGGCCGGGTCCAGCTGGTTGAGGGCGCCCAGCACCGATTCCACCAGGCTTTCCGGTGGATTTTCGGCGGGCAGCAGGGGTTCGTTGGGTTCAGGATTCATGCGGGTAGTGGGTAAAGCGTGGAAGGAACTCTCTATACTCTCTTTTACGCCGGCAGTTTCTGCCAATAGCTGCGCCGCCGCCGGTTCGGCTGCAACAAGCATAATCCGCGCGATTTTCCCAATAACCGCGTGCTTATACGGAAGACCAAGGCGCATAAATACGTATTTACCCCCTATTGTACTGAATTACGAAACTTTAGAAATATGAAGCAGTAACAACTACCTCACCGGCCGAAGCGCCAGTGTGGGTCTTCCCTGCTCTACTGTTTCGGTTGGCACTGAGTCCTATTCTCTCGTACCACCAACCAAGATTCCGATGTTAGCAATGGAATACCGGGGCCCGAAGCGGGTCCGGGCTGTGCAAAAGCCCATGCCCGAAATTAAGCACCCCCAGGACGCTATTGTCCGGGTGCTGCGCACCTGCATCTGCGGCTCCGACCTGCACCTCTACAACGGCAACGTGCCCGACACCCGCGTGGGCTCTACCTTCGGCCACGAGTTCGTGGGCGAAATCGTGGAAATCGGCGCCGACGTCACCAAGGTAAAAGTGGGCGACCGGGTCATCGTACCCTTCAACATTGCCTGCGGCGAGTGCCACTTCTGCCGCCAGGGCATGTTTGGCAACTGCCACGAGTCGAACACCGAGGCTACGGCCGTGGGCGCCATTTTCGGCTACTCCCACACCGCCGGCGGCTTCGACGGCGGCCAGGCCGAGTACTGCCGCGTGCCCTACGCCAACGTGGGCCCCACCATCATTCCGGCCGACATGGACCTGGATGATGCCGTGATGCTGACCGACGTGACGCCCACTGGCTACCAGGCCGCCGAAATGGCCGGTATTCAGACCGGCGACACGGTAGTCGTATTCGGGGCCGGGCCCATCGGCATCATGGCCGCCCGCTGCGCCTGGCTGTTCGGCGCCGGCCGCGTCATCATCATCGACCAGGAAGACTACCGCCTCGATTTTGCCCGCAACTATTCCTACTGCGAGGCCTACAACTTCAAGGAGATGAACGACCCGGTGGTCTTTATCAAGAAGATAACCGACTGGATGGGCGCCGACGTGGTCATTGACGCCGTGGGCGCCGAGGCCGCCGGCAACACCATGCAGACCATTACCGGCCGCAAGCTGCTGCTACAGGCCGGCTCGGCCACGGCCCTGCACTGGGCTATCAACTCGGTGAAGAAAGGCGGCGTGGTGTCCATTGTGGGCGTCTACGGGCCGACCGACAACCTGATTCCGATTGGCAACGTGCTGAACAAGGGCCTCACCATCCGGGGCAACCAGGCCTCGGTGAAACGCCTGCTGCCCCGCCTGATTGAGCACGTGCAAAACGGCGTGCTCAACCCCAAGGGCCTGATTACCCACCGCATTCCGCTGGAAGAAGTGGCCGACGGCTACCGCATGTTCTCCGCCAAGCTGGACAACTGCATCAAAACCGTAATGCTGCCCCCCACCGCCAACCAGTAACGCCGCCCGACCATGGAAAACAACGTAGTAAACACCCCCATCGACCCCAAGCAGATTCCGGGCTGGGGCATCGACGCCGACCCGAAGAACGACCCGACCTACCCCATGCGCACCCGCATGAACGTGGGCCAGGACCCCGACAGCAAGCACCGGCCGGAACACCTGCAACCCAAGGACACGGAGTTGCTGCGCTCTATTGAACGCCCCAACGTCTCGGCCGTGTTTGGCACCACCGTGCCACCCATGGGCCTGAGCGGCGCGATTCGGCGGCTGGCCTTCCACTACAGCGAAAACCGCTACCGCCACTGGCTGCCCCTGATTGTGGCCGACCGGGTGCAGGTGGTCGAAGGCATCTTGGAAGACCTGGTGCACGGCAAAGTGCCCAACATCTTCGCCGAGAAAGGCTACGCGGTAGAGTGGAAATACAACCGCACGGCTTTCGTCACGAAAATGGCGACTATTGCCGCCGTCACGGCCGGCACGATCATCTGGCTGAGCTCCGGCTCGAAGGACAAGCGCCATGACTCGCGCCGGCAGCGCCGCGAATACTAAACGATTCGGCACACAAAAAGCCCGGCTGGTAGCTACCAGCCGGGCTTTTTGCGTGTAACGGGCCGGCGGGGCCCGATGCTACCGATTCACGTAGTCGAGCAGGAACTGCCCGCGCTGGTAGCGGATTTTGGTCACCGAGCCGTAGTCCACGTTGAGCCGGAAGGCGTTGGCCAGGGGCAGGTCGAGGCAGTGGCAGAGCAGGGTCCGGATCAGGGCCGCGTGGGCAAACACCAGCACGTCGGCCGCTGTGGGCTCCGCCCCGGCCGGCTCGGCCGAGGCGGGGAGAATGTCGGTGAGGAAGGCTACGGCCCGCTGCTGCACTTCGGTGAAGGTTTCGCCCTCGGGGGCGCGCTGGGTCACGAAATCGGCTTTCCAGGGCGCCAGCTCGTGGGGCGGCAGCTCGGCCCAGGCCTGCATTTCCCAGCGGCCGAAGTGATATTCCTTCAGGCGCTCATCCAGACACACGGGCCCCGCCACCACGTCTTCGGCCAGGCGGCGGCAGCGCGACAAAGGGCTGGCGTAGGCCCGCACGGCCCCCGCGCCCAGCCCGGCGGCCAGCACCCGGCAGAGGCGGGCCTTTTCCTGCTCGTAGCGGTGGCTCAGGCCCACGTCGGTCTGCCCGTAGCAGATGCCGGCCGCCGTGGCTACGCTCGTATGTCGGATCAGGTAGATGTCCATAGTTTGTGCCCTCGTGTAGAGACGCAACCTTGTGTCTCGTCGTTGAACGATGTTATCCGACTGACTCCCAATTACCCCACAGCAAACAACGTCAGCAACGATTGAGACGCAAATATGCGTCTCTACAGTTCACGAAAAAGCCCGGCTGGCAGACCTACCAGCCGGGCTTTTAGTTAACGCGGCTTTATTTCCGGCCGTTGATAATCTCCTCCACCACGGCCGGGTCGAGCAGGGTGGTCACGTCGCCGATGTTGCCGGTTTCGCCCTCGGCCACCTTGCGCAGGATGCGGCGCATGATTTTGCCGGAGCGGGTTTTGGGCAGGCCCGAGACCAGCTGAATCTTGTCGGGCTTGGCAATCTTGCCGATTTCGGCCACCACGGTTTCGATGATGCTGGCCTCGACGTGGGGCTTGTCGGCGGCCGTGTTGCAGGCGCCCTCCCGGCAAATGACGAAGGCATAGATGCCCTGGCCCTTCACGTCGTGGGGGTAGCCCACCACGGCGCTTTCCACCACGTTGGCGTTCTGGTTGATGGCGTTTTCAATTTCGGCCGTGCCGAAGCGGTGCCCGCTCACGTTGATGACGTCATCCACCCGCCCGATGATGCGGTAGAGCCCGTTCTCGTCGCGCCGGGCCCCGTCGCCGGTGAAGTAGTAGCCCGGATACGGCCCGAAGTAGGTTTGGCGGGTCCGCTCATGGTCGCCGTAGGTGGTGCGGATGATGCCGGGCCAGGGCGCCTTGATGGCCAGGTAGCCTTCCTGGTCGTTGCCCTCGATTTCCTGGCCTTCCTGGGTGAGCAGCACCGGCTGCACGCCCGGCAGCGGCTGCCCCGCGTGGGCCGGCCGGGTGGGCGACACCCCGGCCAGGGCCGAAATCATCACGCCGCCGGTTTCGGTCTGCCACCAGGTGTCGATAACCGGGCAGCGCTCCTTGCCCACGTGGGTGTGGTACCAGTGCCAGGCTTCCTCGTTGATGGGCTCCCCCACCGAGCCCAGGATGCGCAGCGAGTCGAGGGAGTAGCTGAGCACGTTATCCAGGGGCGTGGCCATCAGGCTGCGAATGGCGGTGGGCGCGGTGTAGAACACCGTCACGCCGTGCTTGTCGATGACTTCCCAGAAGCGGCCGGCGTCGGGGTAGGTCGGCACGCCCTCGAACATGAGGGTAGTGGCCCCGTTGAGCAGCGGGCCGTAGAGCAGATACGTGTGGCCCGTGACCCAGCCCACGTCGGCGGTGCACCAGTAGATGTCGTTTTCCTCGACCTGGAACACGTTGCGGAAGGTGTAGTCGGCCCAGACCATGTAGCCGGCCGTGGTGTGGACCACGCCCTTGGGCTTGCCGGTGCTGCCCGAGGTGTAGAGAATGAAGAGCATGTCTTCGGCGTCCATTTCCTCAGCGGGGCAGGTTTTGGCCGCTTCCAGGGCTTCCTCGTGGTACCAGACGTCGCGGCCTTCCTGCATGTGCACGGGCCAGCCCAGGTGCTCGACCACAATCACGCGGCGCACCGAGGGGCAATGCTCCAGGGCCTCATCCACCACGCGCTTCACCGGAATCTGCTTGGGGCCGCGGTTCAGGCCGTCGGAAGTCAGCACTACCGAGGCCTGGGCGTCGTTGACCCGGTCGGCAATGGCAGTGCTGCTGAAGCCGGCGAAAATGACCGAGTGTACGGCCCCGATGCGGGCGCAGGCCAGCACGGCAATGGCCAGCTGCGGAATCATGGGCATGTAGAGGCAGACCCGGTCGCCCTTCTCCACGCCGTTGTTGAGCAGCACGTTGGCAAACTGGCAGACCTGCTGGTGCAGCTCCCGGTAGGTGTAGCGAATCTGCCGGGTTTTGGGGTCGTTGGGCTCCCAGATCAGGGCCAGCTTGTTGCCGCGGGCCGCCAGGTGGCGGTCCAGGCAGTTTTCGGTGATGTTGAGCTTGGCCCCACCGTACCATTCGTTATGGCCGCCGACGAGGTCGGCTTTCATAACCGAAGTCCACTTGCGGCGCCAGGTGAAGGGCTCGGCCACGTCGGCCCAGAACTGCTCGGGGTTTTCGACGCTGCGGCGGTAGGCATCCTGGTAATCTTCGAAAGTGCGGATGCGGGAGTGTTCGAGGGGCATAATTCGGGGCTTGGTCGGTGCTTGAAGGTCTGGGTGGCAGTTTACGAAAAAGTTGGGCCCCATCCCTCCCGTATTGTCGCAGTTTAGTCCTCAAAAATGGCAAAGGGAGACGGGGCGCAAGAGCGGTTTTTTGTTTGGCACCAGCTGTCTTCCTGCGCAAAGCGAAGGCCCGGGCATGTGAACCGTACTGCTGGTAGAACGTCATGCAGAGCGCAGCGAAGCATCTCGCGTGCTGACGTTGGAATAGCAATCCAACGACGCCACGCGAGATGCTTCGGCTTCGCCTCTGCATGACGTTCTATTGACTTGCTGTTCACACAGCCTAGGTGAGGAAGGTCCTTCGCGGGGCTCAGGATGACGGACGAAAACCACGACGCGCCGGCTTACTCCATAATCCGCACGTTGCGCACGTCCCTCATATACTTCATGCCCACGACGAAGCACACCAGGGCAATGAGCACCGGGTACAGCAGGCCCGAGAGGCTGCTGTGCTCCTTCCAGAACGTGCCCGCCGGCTGGGTGGAGGCCCACACCGAAATCCAGGTGGCCACCAGCGGCACGAAGCCCCCGAACACGCCGTTGCCGATGTGGTAGGGCACCGACAGGGACGTGTAGCGCACTTTGGTCGGAAACAGCTCCACCAAGTAGGCGGCAATGGGCCCGTAGACCATCGTCACGAACAACACCAGGCAGAAGGTGAGGGCAATAATAGCTGGCAAATTGGGATTCAGGGCCTTCAGTACGGCCGGCACGGCCTTGCCGGCGGCATCCACGGTGGCCGGCGTTACTTCCGTAATCGGGCCGGCAAAGGCCTGAATGCCGTGGAAAAGCGGGATGGTGAACAGCGCCCCGCAGAGCATACCAGTCATGATGATGCGCTTGCGCCCAATCCGGTCGGAGAGGCTGCCGAAGTACACGAACAGCGGCGTAGCCAGCAGCATGGCCGTGACCAGCACGATGCTGGCGTCGACGAGGTCCATTTTCAGGGTGTTCTGCATAAAGGAGTAGGCCTGAAACTGGCTGGTGTAGAAAATCACGCCCTGCCCCATCGTGACGCCAAACAAGGCAACGAGCACCAGGCGGCGGTTCACCGGGTTCAGGAAGGAGTCGCGCAGGGGGCTCTGGCTGGTCTTGCCCTCGGCCTTAGCCTTGGCAAACAGCGGCGACTCGTGCAGCTTGAGCCGGATGTAGTAGGAAGCCACCACCAGCAGGGCCGAGAGCAGGAAAGGCACCCGCCAGCCCCATTCTTTAAACGCCGCCTCGCCCGTCAGCTTGCGGGTGACGACGATGACCAGAATGCTCAGAATCAGCCCGCCGGTGGCCGTAATCTGGATAAAGCTGGTGAAATAGCCCCGGCGCTTATCGGGGGCGTGCTCGGCCACGTAGGTGGCGGCCCCGCCGTACTCCCCGCCCAGGGCCAACCCCTGCAACAGGCGCAGCACCAGCACGATGAGCGGCGCGGCCAGCCCGATTTTGTCGTAGCTCGGAATCAGGCCCGTGACGACCGTGGAGCCGCCCATGATGAGCAAGGTGAGCAGGAAGGTGTACTTGCGCCCGATCATGTCGCCGATGCGGCCGAAGAACAACGCCCCGAAGGGCCGCACCACGAAGCCGGCCCCGAACACGGCCAGCATGCCCAGCAGGGTTTCCTCGGGCTTGCCCTGGGAGCCAAACAGCACCGGCCCGATAATGGCGGCCAACGAGCCGAAGATGTAGAAGTCGTACCACTCGATGACGGTGCCCACCGAGGAGGCGGTAATGACCTGCCAGATTTTGCCGGTTTCGACCGTGTTATTGTCGTGGGCCAGGGGCGCGTCGGCGGGGTCGGGGGCCGTAAGGTCGGGGCTGGGCGTATCGAGGCCGAGTTCCATAAGCGGGAAGGAGTTGGGATGAGCGGGCCGGCACCTGGCCAGATTCCCGGAAAAGACAAGATTTTCACCCTCAGCCTGCTAGGCCGGGCTTGGCCTAAGTAAAGCGAAAAATCCGGTTCCGGGCTCCTGCTCCCTCCTGCCGGCCTAGCTTTTTTTCCCGCTCGGCCCTTCCCAGCGCATGAGCAGAAACTTGTCGCCGGCCTCGGTGACCACCGTGCCCCCGCCGGCCAGGTTTTCGGGCTGCTGAAAATAGGCTTGCAGCTCACTCAGGGTCAGCAGCTGGGACGTGGGCCGGGCCTGGGTTTGGCGCGGGGCCTGCACGGCATACTTTTTCACCCAGTTCATCACGCTCACGTGGCTCACGCCCAGCAGGCGCTCAATCTCCCGGTAGCTCACGCCCTCCAGGTACAGCTGCAAGGCCTTGACGACATAGTAGGTATTGACTTCCCTGCCTATCTTGGCCACCGTGAAGTGGTAGCCGCAGCTCTTGCAGCGGTAGCGCTGCCGCCCCGCGATAATTCCGCTTTTGGTAGCGTCCTTGTGCTGGCACTTGGGGCAGATGATCTGGTCCATGTTTGGTTTGGGCGCTGAAAACGACGAAAAGCTATAGGTAGTTAGCAGTTCTATACCTCATTTAGCATGCGCTGGTTGCCCTACTCTCGTTCCTACGCCCAGAAAATCCGTAATCCGCGCCGCCGCATCCGCCAGCTACCGGACCTGCAGCCCGCCCCGGCCCCGCTGGACCTGGCCGCCTTGCAGCAGGTCCACTACGAGTATAAGAAGCTCGGGCTGGGCGTCTGGCACTGGCCCGCCCGGCACCCGCCGCGCCTGATTCGGCAGCTGGCCGCCACGCATCTGCTCAACACTTTCTTCGCCTGGGACGCGCAGCTGCAGAACCTAGGCCAGCCGTACTACCTCAGCCTGCAGCTGGTAAGCCCCGACTTTGCCCACAGCTCCCAGGTTATTGCGGGCCTGCACGAGCGGATTGCGTTCTACCAAACGGCGCTGGGGGAGCCCGTTGCCGACGCCCCACCCCTACCGCCCGAGTACCGGGAGCTACCGGCCGTGAGGCAACTGCACTGGACGGCCCACCCGCACGAGCAGTGGCTCGACTCATTTGACTGCCCCAGCGGCTGGCCGGCCCGCTACTTGCGCCGCCCCCACCGCTTCTTCACCGCCGAAGACGGAGAAGAATATCTGGTCGTCCGGATGGGCTGGGTGTGGGTGGGCCAGCTCCCGAAGTGAGTTGCGCGGGCTCTTCTCAGACTCCGGGCATAATCCAAAAAATCAACTTCGGGCTTCGAGCCGGCTACCAGCCAAATAGTTGAGACCTTCTAGCCATCTACCCGCCACCTTGCGCGGCGCTTTTAGCCAGCAGCTGGCTTCAATAAATCCTAGTACGCCGGCCGCTCTAAATCATTTCCTCACAGGCCCAGCACTACGGCCAGCAGGGCGTCCACGCTCTGGCCCAGGCGGCGCATGTCGAGCCGGTCGAGGGTATCGGTGGGCTCGTGGTAGTGCTTGTTGCGGTAAAAGGCGGTGTCGGTGAGCAGCACGGCGGGGTAGTTGAACTGCCAGTAGTTGAGGTGGTCGGAGAAGTCGATGCCGGGCAGCCAGGCCGGGGCCTTGAAGCGCCGCACGGGCAACGCCGCCTGCGTCTTATAGCGGCGGGCAAAGAGCCGGCCGAAGCGCCCGTTGCCGAATTTCTGGGCCACCGTCACGTAGTTGCCCCGGCTGCCGTACACCAGCCTCAACGGGCCGAAGGGGTAGTCCTGGGTGCGTTTTCGGTCGTCGTAGTAGCCCAGCATTTCCAGGGCCACCATGCCTTTTACCTCCACCCCGGCATCGTGCAGCGACTTGGCGTGCACGTAGCTGCCCATGCTCTGGGTGCGGAAAAACGGCGGCTCTTCCAGCGTGTAGGCCACCAGCTCGACGCGGTAGGGCAAGCCGGGTTGCTGCCCCAGCAGGCGGGCCAGCTCCAGCAAAGCCGCCACGCCGGTGCCGTTGTCGTCGGCACCGGGCTGCTCGCCGCACACGTCGTAGTGGGCTCCGATGACGAGGCGCGGCCCGGTTTCGGGCCCGAACGAGCCGATGACGTTGCGGTACGTGTTGCCCTGCACCTGGTAGGGCTGCTCGCTGAGCCGGGCCCCAGCGGCTTGCAGCTGCCGCTGGATGTAGTCGGCGGCCTGGTTGAGGCTTCGCAGGTGCCGGTAGTTGCGGGGCTCGGGCGTGGTGGTCAGGGCCACCAAGTGCTGGCGCAGGCGCAGGGTATCGGCCGCCGATGGGGGTGCCGCCACGACCGGGCTCAGCGCGGCATGGCTGAGGAGGAAAGCCGCAAAGCAGATTTTTGGCAACATAGCAGGGTGGGCAAATAGAGGGTCGGGGCCTGGGGGCTTACGGGCTTGTGCCGGTAGTTATAAGCGCTACCCAACGTAACCAGGCATCCACAAGAACGTCATACCCCAGATGCACCGACCGCGCGGAGAAGTTGTACCAGTATTTTCCGTTTTCTAAAAATACTGGTACAACTCAGCCGACAACAGGTGTACCAGTATTTTTCATTTTCCGAAAGTACTGGTACAACTTCTTGGCGGCCACCCGGGCGGCTTCCCCTGCCCTACACCACCAGCCGGGCTTTTTCCGGAGCTATACCAATCGTGGCAATGGCGCCGGAGTTGAACTGCAGAAAGTCGGTTTCCACACCGTCGGAGAAGATTACGCCGTTGGTGGGCATAAACGACTCGATGAGCAGGGGCTGGTACTGGCCCAGGACGCCGGCGGTGAGGCCGGCCTGGGTGCGCTTGCTCTGGAAGGCCTCGCGCACCACAAACATCAGCTCATTCTCAGCCAGCGCGGGCGGCCGGGCCGGCGCTTCGTCCGGGTCCAGAAAGCGCGTCATGCCGGCCGTCATGTTGAAAATCGAGCTGAGCCAGCCCGTGGCACCCGACTTGGTGGAGACGATGACGCCCGACGAGGAGTGGTTTTCCTGCTGCTCGCCGAAGCCAATCCGGTAGCGGGCCGACACGTGGGAGGCGGCCCCGATAAACAGGTCGTTGAAGGCCAGCAGGCGCTGCCCGTCGTTCAGCCGGGCCTCGGCCAGGGCCGCTTCCCGCACCCGGTGCCGGCCGGCCAGCACGCGCTCCACGGCCCGCAGAAAATCATCGGGGGTGAAGGGCAGCAGCACCCCGTCGTAGCGGTCCGGGTCGGGGTTCACGGCAATAATCGGGATGCCGCCCACGTACTTGGCCGTGTTGGCCACCAGCCCATCCTGCCCCACCACCACCACCAGCTGCTTGGGGTTGAACAGGAACGAGGGCAGAAAGGCGCGCTCCACCAGCTTGTTTTTCACCACCGACGCGAGGCGGCGCTGCACCAGGGAAAACGAGTCCTGGAACTGGTCGTTTTCCCGCTCGTAGTCGGCAAACTCCCCGCCCAGGCTCTCGATGTAGAACCGGGCCTGGGCCTTGGTATTAAACCGCTCGATAAGCTGCTCCAGCCGGGTTTTGTTGCGCACCAGGATGGCGTAGTCGATGCCGCTGCTCATCGCCGGTTCTGCGGGCTGGGCGCGGCGGACGGCGTGGGCCGCGGCGGCTCGGGCGCGTCGTTGACCAGGGAGTCGAGCAAGTCGGGGGAGATGTTGAGGGTGCCGATTTTGGAGGCGTTTTCGGCCAGCTCGCGGAAGGCCAGGGCAATGTTGAACTTGGGGTCGGGGTTGTTGCTCAGGGCCACCAGCAGCTTCCAGTCCATGTCCTTGTAGGGCCGCAGGGTGGTTTCGAGCACGTAGCCGCGGGTGTCGGCCTCGCGGCGCTGGTTTTCGGCGTTCTGCTCAATCAGCAATTTGCGCTGCTCTTCCACGGCAATGTCGGCCTGCACCTGCATTTCGCGCAGCTTGCGGGTGCTGTTGGCCTGTTGCAGCTGCCCCTCGATTTTCTTCTCGGCAATCTGCTTGTTCTTTTCCTCCACCGCAATTTCGGTGTTCAGCTCACTTTCTTTGATCTTACGCTCCTGCTCCACGGCAAAGTTGCGGCGCTCAAACACGGCCTGGTCGGCTTCCTGCTGGAGCTTTTCGCGGGTTTCGGTTTCCAGGGCCCGGCCCATTTCGGGCGTGGCCTTCACGGCCAGAATATTCACACCCAACACCTCAATAC
This sequence comes from Hymenobacter aquaticus, assembly GCF_004765605.1. Classification (NCBI taxonomy): domain Bacteria; kingdom Pseudomonadati; phylum Bacteroidota; class Cytophagia; order Cytophagales; family Hymenobacteraceae; genus Hymenobacter; species Hymenobacter aquaticus. The sequence continues at coordinate 1,246,563 of NZ_SRLC01000001.1, forward strand.
CCAGCAGCCCAATGGCCTTGGAGGCGGCCAGCCCCTCCACGATGTTGACCTCAATGGCCTTGGCCGCCCGCATGGCGTCCTTCAGCCCCAGGCTTTGCACGAAGGTGGCCGTGGCCGTCTGGGCCTCGTTGACGATGCGCTGGTGGAGCTTTTCCAGGTCGTTTTTCTTGTACACGCCCCGGCTGTCGACGGTGAAGTCGAGCACCTCGGCCAGCTGCTTGGGATTCACGGCCTTGTAGGTTATCTGGCCCTGAATGGAGACGGTCTGGTAGTCGTGGGTGGTTTCGTTGAAGATGAAGGGCAAGTCGTTGCTGCCCATCGGAATGGCCACGATGGAGCTGTTGGGCCCGAAATAATAGAACGACAACCCCCGCCCCTCCTTGGCAATGCGGCCATTCGAATAGTGAATGGCGTAGGTCATCGAGTCGAACTTGATATGGTTTATTCCGAACATAAACAGGTGGTTGACGGGGTTGGCGCGGGGGTAAAAGTATCTATAGTTGGGAATATTGAGTGGTGGTTAGCGCAGTTTGGCGCAGTCGCTCGGCTATTGCCGAGTGACGACTACGCCGGAGCGGCTCTGCCGCGAGCGTCCCGCGCCGCGTGGTAGCCAGTCGGGCAAACGGCGCGGCCCAATTCGCAGCACAGCTGCTCAAGCGTAGTCGTCACTCGGCACAGCCGAGCGACTGCGCTTGAGCAGGACGGCCTTTTTCCAACAACATCAGCACGCGAGATGTCTCACTTTGTTCGACATGACGGTCGGAAGACAACTAATTCGGCGCAAACCCTGAACTTCGCCCCAAACCCAGCCCTCGTTCATGCCCACTTCCGCCCCTACCACCCCGTTTCGCACCATCGACCCCGCCCTGATTAAGCCCAGCGAGCTGCACCCGTTTCTGGTGGGCGCCGTAGCTCCGCGGCCGGTGGCTTTTGCCAGCACCATCTCGGCCGACGGCAGCGTGAACCTGAGCCCCTACAGCTTCTTCAACTGCTTCGGCTCCAACCCGCCGATTCTGGTGTTTTCGCCCGCCAACCGGGTGCGCGACAACTCGCAGAAGCACACCCTGCAAAACGTGCGCGAGGTGCCCGAGGTCGTCATCCACATCTGCGACTACGCCATGGTCGAGCAGATGTCGTTGGCCAGCACCGAGTATGAAAAGGGCGTCAATGAGTTCGTGAAGGCCGGTTTTACCCAGGTACCGAGCCAGCGCGTGACGCCCCCGCGCGTAGCCGAAGCCCCGGCGGCCTTCGAGTGCGTGGTCGAGCAAATCATTGAGCTGGGCCAGAACAACGGGGCCGGCAACCTGGTGATTTGCCGCGTCGTGCTGGCCCACTTCCGCGAGGACATCGTACTGCCCTCGGGCCTGGGCATCGACCCGTTCAAGCTCGATGCCATTGCCCGCCTCGGCGGCGACTGGTACTCCCGCGCCTCGGGCAGCAGCCTGTTTGAAGTGCCCAAACCCAACCGCAATATGGGCATCGGCATCGACCAGCTCCCCGAGCACCTGCGCACCTCCGACCTGCTCACCGGCAACAACCTGGGCCGCCTGGGCAACATCGAGCGCGAAGCCCTGCCCACGCCCGCGCAAGTTGAGGAGTTCCGCCAGGAGCCGCTGGTAGCCTACACACTAAACAAATACCGGGAGCAGCCCGAGGAGCGGAAGAAACAGCTCACGCTGCTGGGCCAGCAGTTTCTGAAGGAAGGCAAGCTGCTCGAAGCCTGGAAAACGCTGCTACTGGCCGAGTAGCACAGCCCACCAGAACGATGTAGAGACGCATATTTGCGTCTCAATCGTTGCTGACGTTGTTCCGGTGCGTTGCCAATTGTTCAACGACGAGACGCAAGGTTGCGTCTCTACACCAGTGGGCACTCCATTTCATACAACGACAACTCCAGCGGCTCCCAACCGGCCGCCTGCAAAAAGTCGTAGCCCGGCCCTTCCGTTACCATCGGCATCGTCAGCGGCGGGCCGGGAAAGGCGGCTGCCACGGCCTGCAATAGCCGGCGGCCCCAGCCCTGCCGCCGGTACTCGCGCCGCACGATAATGGTTTGCACCAACGTCCGCTCGGCCTCGGGCCGCAGCAGCACGAAGGCCTTATCATCGAGCGACAAGGCCCGCGTCGGAGCCGTAGCCGCCATCAGCGACTCGGCCGCAAACATCCAGGGCAGGTTTGCTTCCCCTTCCCGGGCCACCAGCCGGGCCACGTCCGCCGGGTCGACTTCGGTGAGCGGGGCCGCGTCTTCAACTGCCTGCGGCTGGCGGCGGAAGGTGAACAGCTCCCGGGTATTGCGGAACCCCAGCCGCTCGTAGAGGCGGCGCGCCCGCTCGTTGGGCACGAATACTTCCAGCAGCACGCTCCGGTCGCCGCGGGCCCGGGCCTCGTCGAGGGCCGTTTGCAGCATCTGCTTGCCGTAGCCGTGGCCCCGGGCCTCAATGACGAGGCCCATAGCCGCCACCCGGCTCGTGTAGCCCCGCCGCGCTATCAGCACCAGACCCACCAGTTCCTCGCCCCGAAACCAGAGCTTGCTGGCTACGGCATCGAGGTGCTCGGAGCGGAAGCGCCGCTCGAAGGTTTCGGGCGTAAAGACCAGCGGCACGAAATACTCCTCAAAGGAGCGGTTCATGGCCTCCGTTACCTGGGCGGAGGTGAAGTCGAGGACGGGGCGGGCGGTTAACGGCGCGGCAGTGGAAGCAGAATCCATAGAAGTAAGTTTGAGGCCGCAAAAAAGCAAAAAGCCCGCACCGGAGCACAGGCTTTCTGTTAGAAACGATGTTGCCGCCGCAATCCGTGTTATCAGCGGGCAATCGGCGGAATCAGTGCTACTAGTTCCGCACGGCTATCATCAAACCCAGTTCCTTATAGCGCATGTTGAATTTCTTGGCAATCGAGGCATTGGTCAACGAGCCTTTGTAGACGTAGACGCCCGAGCGGAAATGCTCGTTGGTAAACAGCACCTCGTTGATGCCCCCGTGCTGGCTGATTTCCTGCAGAATGGGCGTAAAGATGTTGCTCAGGGCGTTGGTGGCGGTGCGCGGCACGCGGGAGGCAATGTTGGGCACGCAGTAGTGCACCACGTCGTACTTGCGGAACACGGGCTTGCTGTGGCTGGTCATTTCCGAGGTTTCGAAGCAGCCGCCCTGGTCGATGCTCACGTCGATAATGACCGAGCCGGGCGCCATGCTGGCCACCACGCTTTCGGGCACCATAAACGGAATCCGGCCTTCCTCGGCATTCAGCGCCCCAATCACCACGTCGGCGCGGCGGATCTGCTGGTTGAGCACGAACGTGTCGAGCGTGCTGGTGTAGAGCATGGTGCCCAGGTTCTGCTTGAGGCGGCGCAGCTTGTAGAGGTGGTTGTCGAACACCTTCACCTCGGCCCCGAGGCCGGTGGCGGCGCGGGCGGCGTACTCGGCCACGGTGCCGGCCCCCAGAATCACGACCTGGGACGGGGGCACGCCGGTAATGCCGCCCAGAATCACGCCCTTGCCCTCGTTGGAGCGAGCCAGATACTCGGCCGCCACCAGCATGACGGTGGAGCCGGCAATTTCGCTCATGGCCCGCACCACCGGCTTGGCCCCCGAAGGGTCCTTAATCAGCTCGAAGCTGATGGCGTTGACTTTCTTGCGCAGAATGGCCGTGATGTAGTCCGAAGTCAGGGAGCCGAACTGCAGGGCCGAAATCAGGGTTTGGTTGGCCTTCAGGTACTCGATTTCCTCCTGGGTGGGCGGGGCCACTTTCAGGATGATGTCGGCCTCGTAGACTTCCCTGGCCGAGTAGGCAATGGTGGCCCCGGCCTCCGAGTAGTCGTGGTCGGAGTACTTGCTGGGCTCCCCGGCCCCGCTTTCCATCACCACCTCGTGGCCCTCGTTGACGAGGTGCTTCACGGCTTCGGGCGTCAGGCAGATGCGGTTTTCCTGCAGGGAGGTTTCCCGGGGCAAGCCGATAAACAGCTTGCGCTTGCGCGTTTCCACGGCCAGCATGGATTCCTGGGTGAAGTAAGCGCGGCTCGTGGCCAGCGACTCAAATCCGGGGGGTATTGCTTCGGGCATTGGGCAGGTAAAAGTTCAGCGGCTCAGTCGGTCAGGGCTTCGAGGCGCAGCAGGCGCGACTCGGGCCCGGTCACGGTGAGCGTGACGAGTAGTCTCTTCGGGGGCAACAGCGCCTCCACGCGGCTTGGCCACTCGATCAGGCAAAGATAGCCAGAATCAAAGTACTCTAGCGCGCCAATGTTTTCGGCCTCCGAGGGGTCTTCAATCCGGTAAAAATCGAAATGGTAAATCGGCCGGTTCTGCCCGTCGCGGTACTCGTTGACCAAGGCGAAGGTGGGGCTGCTCACCTCGTCCGCCACGCCCAGGGCCCGGCACAGGGCCTTGGTGAAGGTGGTTTTGCCGGCCCCCATTTCGCCTTCCAGCACCACGATGGAGTGGCCCGCCAGCAGGGGTGCCACCTGGGCCGCGGCGGCGGGCAAGGCCGCCAGAGTCGGTATGGATAGTTCAGTCACGGACATAGCAACAGGGTTTGAGGGCGCAAGTTTAGCATTCTGCGCGGCTCCGCCCTCCTTTAGGTTTCGTAGCTTGCCGGGCCCCGCTGTTCGTCCCGCCTATGAAACTGCTCCGCGCCTACCTGCCGCTGCTCGTGCTGCTGCCCGCCCTGGCCTGCTCCCGCCCGCCCCAAACGCCGGCTTCAACATCAACTGCTACGGCCACTTACTACCCCGGTCCGGGCAAGGGCTGGCAGCGCCAAAAGCCCGCGCAAGCCGGCTTCGACGCCGCCCGCCTGCAGCAGGCCGTAGCCTGGGCCCGGCAGCAGGAAACGACCCAGATGACACCGAGCTTCTCCACCCAGGCCGATATTTTCGGGACGCCCCTGGGCCCCTTGCCCGCCTCCCGGGCCGCTACCAACGGCCTGATTCTGCGCCACGGCTATATCGTGGCCGAATGGGGCGACACCGAGCAGGCCGACCCGACCTACAGCGTGGCCAAAAGCGTGCTGTCGACCCTGCTGGGCCTCACCCTGGAAAAGGGCCTGATCCGGGACATTCACGACCCGGTGGCCAACTATATCCACGACGGCGGCTACGACTCGGAGCAGAATAAGCCGGTGACCTGGGAGCACCACGTGCGCCAGAGCAGCGAGTGGGAAGGCTCGCTGTGGGGTAAAAACGCCGACTTTGTGGGCCACGAGGCCTTCGGCAAGGGCGAGCGGAAACCGCGCGCGTTGCAGGCCCCCGGCACCTACTACGAGTACAACGACGTGCGCATCAACCGCTTCGCCCTGTCGCTGCTGGAGCTCTGGCGCCGGCCCCTGCCCGAGGTATTCCGCACCGAAATCATGCAGCCCATCGGCGCCTCCAATTCCTGGCAGTGGGTGCCTTACGCCAATTCCACCGTCCAGATTGACGGCCAGCCGATGGCCTCGGTCAGCGGGGGCACGCGCTGGGGCGGCGGCCTGTGGATCAGCAGTCGCGACGAGGCCCGGTTCGGCTACCTGTTTTTGCGCCAGGGCCGCTGGCAAAACCGGCAAATCGTGCCTGCCGCCTGGGTGCGGCAGGCCACCACGCCCGGCGGCCCCGGCCCCGACTACGGCTACCTCTGGTGGCTCAACTCCCAGCGCAAGGCCTGGCCCGACGCCCCGGCCAGCAGCTACGCCGCCCTGGGCGCGGGCTCCAACACGATTTGGATTGACCCCGAGCACGACCTAGTCATCGTGTGGCGCTGGCACAACGGCAGCCCCAACGAGCTCATCAAACGGGTGCTGGGTGCCCTCACGGCCAACTAGCGTGGCTGGCCCCGACGGCCCCTTTTTCCCCGCTTTTCGGCGGGTAACGAAAAATCTTTGCATCATGAGGCAACCTTCATGATATATCATACATCTATCTACTACCGCTGGATTTCCTCCACATGCTCTCCAATGTACTCTTCTACTCGCTCGACAAGGCCATCAAGCAATACCGGCGCTTTGCCCAGGCCAACATCGACCGGGCCGGCATCGCCATTACCATCGACCAGTGGCTGGTGCTGCGCGTGATTCTGGAAAACGACGACCTCACCCAAACCGAAATCGGCGACCGGGTCTTCAAGGACCAGGCCTCCGTGGCCCGCATCATCCGTTTGCTGACCGAGCGGGGCCTGCTGGCGGCCGAAGCCCTGGCCTACGACGGGCGCCGCACCCAGCTGCGCGTAACCGAAGAAGGCCAGCGCATCCTGGACGCGGTGCAGCCCATCGTGCTCAGCAACCGGGGCATTGCCCTGCAGGGCCTCTCGGCCGCCGATACGGCCGTGCTGCAGGAGCTGCTGGAACGCATTTACCGCAACTGCACCCCGCCTGCCTAGCCCCGGGTCAAAGCAGCAGCGGGAGGCGGGACACTGAAAAAATATTCATCCGACCAGTTGAATATACGAAACTCTTCGTATGTTTGATACGAAATACTTCGTACTACTGCCCCTACTCCCGTCGGCCACGGGTAGGGGGCGGTGGGCCCGGCCGACCCACTTGGGTAGCGACGAACAGTTTCCGCTTAACGCCGACGGCTCCCCCTGGCGGGCCGGTGGCTGAATCCTCAGCGCGTTAGCCTCAACCCTGCTTTTTCCTATGAAACCACTCCTGCCCGGACGGCTCCCGCAGCCTTCCCTTCGGCTGCTGCTGCTCGGCAGTTTGCTGCTGAGCACCGGGGCCCTGGCCCAAACCCGCGCCACCGTTACCGGCCAGCTCACGGCCGCCAGCGGGGCCCCCATCGACTACGCCACCGTGACCCTGCACCGCGCCACCGACTCGACGGTGGTCAAGTCGGAGTTCAGCGACGAGAAAGGCGCTTTCCGCTTCGAGCAGACGGCGGCGGGCAGCTACCTGGTGTCGGCCGCGCAGGTGGGCTTCGTGCGCACCTGGAGCCAGGCCTTTACCGTCGGGGCCGAAACCGTGGCCTTGCCCGTGCTGACGCTGCCGGCCAGCGGGGCCACCACCCTGAAAGAAGTGACCGTGGTGGGCCAGAAGCCGCTGTTTGAGCGGGAAGCCGACCGTACCATCGTGAACGTGGAAGGCTCGACGCTGGCCGCCGGCAATACCTCCCTGGACGTGCTCAGCCGCTCGCCGGGCGTGACGGTGGACGGCAACGACAACATCGGGCTGCGGGGGCGGCAGGGCGTGCTGGTGCTCATCGACGGCAAGCGCCAGCCCATGACCGGCTCGGAACTGGCCGACTACCTGCGGGCCTTGCCGGCCGAACAGCTCAAGAGCATTGAGCTCATTACCAACCCGCCGGCCAAGTACGAGGCCCAGGGCAGCGCGGGCATCATTGCCATCAACCTGAAAAAAGACCAGCGCGTGGGCACCAACGGCAGCCTGAGCAGCAGCTACGGGCGGGGGCGCTTCGGCAAGTTCAGCTCGGGCCTGACGCTGAACCACCGCACCAAAAAAACCAACACCTTCGGCTCGTATACCTACACCAACCGGCGCAACTACGGGGCCCTGACCATTCACCGCGACTTTTACGTGCCCGCCGACCAGGGCAAGCGCTACGACGGCAGCACCGACCAGGACAACTACAGCGTGGGCCACAACCAGGCCCACAGTTGGAAAGTGGGCATCGACTACAACCTCTCGGACCGCACGGTGCTGGGCGCCACGGTGAACGGGCTGCAAACCCGCAGCTGGCAGGACGGCACCAACCTGACCACCCTGACCGACGCCGGCGGCAACCCGCTGCGGGGCTACAACTCGACCAACGACCGGAATGCTTCCTTTCCCAACGTGGCCGGCAACCTCAACTTCAAGCATACCTTCGCCGACTCGGTGGGCACCCGGGAGCTGACGGCCGACGCCGACTACGCCCGCTATACCACGCGCCGCCGGCAATTTCTGGACACCTACCGCGACCAGACGCCCGTGGAGCTGTTTATGAAGCGCTACGGCGACCAGGAAGGCCTGCTCACGATTCAGTCGGTGAAGGCCGACTACACCCACCCGCTCGGCAAGCAGACGCGCCTGGAAGCCGGGGCCAAGGCCAGCTGGGTGCACTCCGACAACGACGTGGAGTTCCGCATTCCCCCGGAGCGGCCCGACGGCACCGTGGAGTTGAACACACTGGTGCGCGACCCGAACACCTCGAACCGCTTCCGCTACGACGAAAACATCAACGCGGCCTACGTGAATGTGAACCACACCCTGCCCAGGTGGACGCTGCAGGCGGGCCTGCGGGGCGAGCAAACCAAGGCCGTGGGCCAGCAGGACGTGCTGCAGGCGGGCGTGGAGCCGGGCTTCCGCCGCAACTACTTCCAGCTGTTTCCCAGCGCGGCCGTCAAGCACACCTTCACCGACCAGCACGAGGCCTCCGTGTCCTTGAGCCGCCGCATCGACCGGCCCTCCTACAACCAGCTCAACCCCTTCCGCTCCTACATCGACGCCACTACCTACGGGGCGGGCAACAAGGACCTGCGGCCCCAGACCAGCTACAACGTGGAGCTGACCCACACCTACAAGCAGAAATACAGCCTGGGCGTGAGCTACAGCCGCACCGACAACCCCATCATCGGCACGGTGCAGCCCGACTCGGTGAACAGTCGCACCGTGGTGTCGACCAGCCAGAACCTGGGCACCCAGTACTACTACGCCCTGACGCTGACGGCCCCCGTGGAGCTGACCAAGTGGTGGAGCGTGTACAACAACGGCGTGTTCTACTACAACCGCTACGTGGGCTCAATCGTGGGCACGACGCTGGGCCGCAACAACGCCCGCCCGGCCTTTACGCTGAGCAGCAACAGCACCTTCACCTTCGGCAAGGGCTGGAGCGCCGACCTGAACGGCGAGTACCAGTCGCGGGAGCTGTCGGGCTTCTTCGACACCCGGCCGCTGGGGCAGGTGGCTTTCGGCCTGCAGAAAAGCCTGTGGGAGCGGAAAGGCAACCTGAAGCTCAACGTGACGGACGCCTTCTACACCGGCGCCATCCGGGCCACTTCGACCTACGACAACTACGTGGAGCGCTTCTACCAGCGCGGCGACTTCCGGGTGGCCACCCTGGCCTTCACCTACCGCTTCGGCAACGACAAGCTGGCGCCTTCGCGCCGCCGCAGCGGCGGGGCCGAAGACGAGAAGCGCCGGGCCGGCGGCTCGTAGCCGCCCACCGCATCCGCCGCATTTCTTTGCCGAGCTGCCCATTACCGGCCGCGCATCCTGCTTAGGGGCGCGGCCTTTTTTTGCTCCCCCGGCCCCGACCACATATATATGTTATTCTATATCAATGCACAATTGCGTATCTTCATACTTGCTCCCTGCCCGATTTGCGGCAGCTCTGCCCGCCAACTGTCCAGTTGCAGCCAGCTCTCCGGCGGCGTTGGTTTCCATTGGTTTCCATTGGTTTCCGCCGGTTTTCGCTGGCTTCCGCCCTACCCTATTGCAAAGAATGTCGGCAGCAATGGCTGCCCGTGCCGTCCCGGGCCACGCTTCTGGCCCGCAACCATCTTCTTTGCCATGGCTGATTACACCGTCTGGTTTAAGCCGTTTACCAGCCACCACGAGCGGCTGCTCAAGATTCTGGGCCCGCTGGAGCAGGCGGGCCTGGAGCTGCGGGCCCTGCACCTGGACGACACGCCCCGGGGCGCGGGCATCATCTTTCTCGACCACCAGGCCGCCCTGGAAGACATTCAGGAAACCCTGGAGGCCTTCACCCTCTACGCCGACACCAAAATCATTGCCGTGGCCGTGAGCCTGCTGCCGACTTCCACCACCTGGGCCCTGCTGCGCAGCGGCGTAGTGGAGGTGTTTTCGTGGTTTGAGGTCGAGAAGCCGGTGCAGATTGTTCTTTCGCGCCTGCAGTACTGGCAAACTCAGGAGGAAAAAGTGGCCTACCTGCAGCAGCGCATGGTGGGCACCAGCCGCTGCTGGCTCAACACCCTGCGCCAGCTGGTGGATATGGCCCTGAGCAACTGCCAGGTGCTGATTATGGGGGAAAGCGGCACGGGCAAGGAGCTCGTGGCCCAGGAGATTCACCAGCTCGACCCCCGCCCCGACAAGCGCGACTGTGTGGTGGTGGACTGCACCAACCTGATTCCGGGCCTGTCGGGCTCGGAGCTGTTTGGCCACGAGAAAGGCGCGTTTACCAACGCCATCAGCACCCGCGACGGAGCTCTGGCCCTGGCCCACGAGGGCACGCTGTTTCTGGACGAGCTGGGCGAGCTGCCCCTGCCCCTGCAGGCCGAGCTGCTGCGGGCCCTGCAGGAAGGCACCTACAAGCGGGTGGGCAGCAACACCTGGCGCAAAGCCAGCTTCCGGCTGGTCAGCGCCACCAACCGCGACCTGCTGGCCGAGGTGCACAAGGGCACGTTCCGCCAGGATCTGTACTACCGCGTGTCGGGCTGGACGTGCCAGCTGCCGCCCCTACGCGAGCGAAAGGAGGACATCGTGGTGCTGGCCGAGCACTTTTTTCGCCACCAGCACCACATCTACCAGCCCGTCGACCGGCAGGTGTACGACTTCCTGCTCCTGCGCGACTACCCCGGCAACGTGCGCGAGCTGCAGCAACTCATCAACCGCATTGCCAACAAGCACCTGGGCGAGGGGCCCATTACCATCGGCGACATTCCGCGCTCCGACTGGCCCGACTTTGCCCGCCTGGGCCCCGGCCTGCCGGGCAACGACCTAGAAGCCGGCGTGAAAAGCCTGCTCTACCAGGGTCTGGGCCTGAAGGAAATCAAGGACCAGGTGACGGAAATAGCCAAGAAAGTAGCCATTACCCACGAAAACGGCAACCTGAAGCTGGCCGCCCACCGCCTGGGCTGCAGTGAGCGAATCCTGCAGATGCATAGGCGCGGCGAGCCGGAAGTGGCGGGGTAGCAGGAGTAACAGGGTCGTATTCGCGCTTAAGAGCGTGTTTGGGAATTGTCATGCTGAGCTTGCCGAAGCATCTCTACCGCGCTGTTAGAAGCTTTTTTTCGGAGCGGTAGAGATGCTTCGGCTTCGCTCAGCATGACGTTCTGTTAGGGCCACTTCCTTCTTAGCTCAACCCAAACCGCGCCAGCAACGCCTCCTTGTGCTGCTTGCCGATGGGCAGCTTCTCGCGCAGGTCGTAGAGCTCGGCTTCGTTGCCGCTGATGGCCCGGATGGCGTCCATGCGCACGATGTAGGACTTCTGGATGCGGGTGAAGCGCGAGGCCGGCAGCTGGTCTTCGACGCGGCTCATGCGCAGGTAGGTGACGATAATCCGGTCTTTGAGGATGATTTTGATGTAGTCCTTCATGCCCTCGATGTAGTAGATTTCGTCGAAGAGCACGCGCTGCAACGAGTGGCCTTCCTTCACGAACAGGAACTGCGGCTCGGGCGGGGCCGGGGCGGCGGGGCGGCTCTCGATGATCTGGCGGGCCTTGTTGACGGCCTTGAGGAAGCGCGGAAACGAAACCGGCTTCACGATGTAGTCGAGGGCGTCGAGCTCGAAGCCTTCGAGGGCGAAGTTGGGGTAGGCCGTGACGAACACCACGTAGGGCGGGTTGTGCAGGGAGCGGATAAACTCGATGCCGTTGACCTGGGGCATGTTGATGTCGGAGAAAATCAGGTCAACTTTCTGCTGCTGGAGCACCTCCAACGCCTCGAACACGTGCCCGCAGCTGGCCAGCAGGTGCAGGCCGGGAATCTGGGCGACGTAGCCTTCGAGCAGCTCCCGGGCGAAGGGCTCGTCGTCGATAATCAGGCAGTTAATCATGGGGAGTTGCTTGTTGTTGGTTGCTGGTTGTTGGTTGTTGATTGTTGGTTGCTGGTTGCTGGTCTGTCATCCTGAGCTTTTGCGAAGGACCTTCCTCCCATATCCCACTGAAGTGTATTCAATGTAACCCAGCCTTTTGTTGCTGCGGCAAAAAGGGCTGCATCACGTTGATTTGGGCTTATCACTGAGGAGAGGAAGGTCCTTCACTCCACTTCGTTTCGTTCAGGATGACAAAGGAAAGGCCGGGTGCAGGCGTAGCACCAGGGCCACGCGGTAGGTGTTATCGGGCTCGGGGCCGAGGCGAAGCTGGTAGTCCTGGGGCGCGTAGTGCAGAGCCAGGCGCTTTTGCACGTTGGCCACGCCCACGCCGCCAAACGCGCGCGGCGGGGCCCCGGGCGCGAGGCTGTTGCGCACCTCGAAGTGCAGCTCCTCGCCCCGCACGGCCAGGGTAATGTGCACCCAGCTGGCCTCAAGGCTGCTGTCGACGCCGTGCTTGAAGGCATTTTCGACAAAGGGAAAGAACAGTAGCGGCGTGAGGCCAAACCGCGCCAGCGGCCCCGACTTCTCGTAGCGGATGCTCACGTGGCGGCCGTAGCGGAGGCGTTCCAGCTCCAGGTAGTCGTCCAGAAACGCTACTTCCCGGCTCAGGGGCACCCGCGCGGCATCCGACTCATAGACGGTGTAGTGCATCAGGTCGGTGAGGTGCTGCACCATCGTGGGGGCGCGCGCGTCCTGCTTCACCACCATCGTGTAGATGTTGTTGAGCGTATTGAAGAGAAAGTGCGGGTTGACCTGGGCCTTGAGGAAGCTGACTTCCAGGTTCAGGTTTTCGCGCTGCTGGCGCAAGCTCTGGTTGCTGGTCGTGAGCAGAAACTGCCCGAAGCGCACCAGCACGGCGGGCAGCACCGTCACGGTGAAGTCGCTGAGGCCCATGCTGACGGCGCGCCAGGCGAAGATGCCGCCCCAGAGGCCGTAGTCGAGGTAGCGGTGCACGTAGTCGTGGGCGTTGGCCGACACCAGGCCCCGGGAGTCGAGCAGGGCGTAGAAGGCGTACGACAGCGCGCTCCAGCCGTAGTAAATAGCCAGCAGCCCCAGAACCGTGAGCAGCCAGCGCCGGCGCAGCAGAAACCGGGGCAGCACCACGTAGGCAAAGAAATAGTAGCCCGCCAGCGTCGCCAGCGTGTCTTTCGCCACGAAGCCCCAGGTGACGACCGGCGGTTCCTGCCAGCCGCTGAACACGAAGAACTCGTAGGCCACAAACAGGCTCCACCACAGCACCGGCACCCCGATACGGGCCAGGGCGGGCGGCAACGTGCGGGCCCGCCACCCGGCCAGGTTAGCGTACATGGGGGGTAAGCATAAGGGTGAGGTGAAGGCGCACGCGCCCGGCGTCTTCGGTCAGCTCCACGGTGTGCTGCCCGGGGTATTGCAGCTGCAAGCGGCGGCGTGCCGCCCCAATGGCGGCATCGGTGGCGTAGGGCTGCGGCCAGGGCGCGGCGCTGGCCCGCTCCAGGTGCAGCTCCACGGCCTCGGGCCGCACCAGCACGCGGCTCCGGAACGTGACGGGGCCGGCCAAAGCCGCCTCCTGGCCGGCAAACAGCCGCTCCAGAAACGGGTGCAGCAGCAGGGGCGCAATCTGCTGGCCGGCCGCCTCCCCGCTGACCTCGTGGGTGATGGTGGCCGTGGCCGGGCGGCGCAGGTGCTCCAGGGCCAGGTAGTCGTCCAGAAACTCCAGCTCCCGGCTTAGGGGCACGCGCTCCGCGTCGGTTTCGTAGAGGGTGTAGCGCATCAAATCGGCCAGGTGCAGCACCACGTCGCCGGCGCGCGGGTCGCGGGCGTGGGTCATCGTGTTGAGCGTGCCGAGCGTGTTGAACAGAAACTGCGGGTTGATCTGGGCTTTGAGGTAGCTGCGCTCCAGGTGCAGAAAGTCGCGCTCCAGGGCCAGCCGCCGCCGGTCCACGACCAGGGCGTAGGCCAGAAAGCTGACCACCAGCGGAAACAGCATCGGAGCCAGCATCCCGACGAAGGACGCCAGCATGGGCGTAAACCGGACAAGGTCGGCCGGGAAGCCGGCCACGTAGAAGCCGTGCAGGGTGCGGCGCAGCACCGGGTCGATGGGCACGTAGGCCTCGGTGAGGCGGGCGCCCAGGTACATCCAGATCCGGTAGCCGTAGATCAGCACCAGGGCCCCGGCCAGGGCCAGCCACCCCCGCCCCCGCAGCAGCCAGCGCGGAATAATGAGGTACACCAGGCCGTTGAACAGCACGACGGCAAAGCCGAGCTGCATCAGCACCAGGGGCCAGATGGGGCCGGCGAAGTGGTAGTTGGGCCGGCTGTTCCAGAGCACGTAGAAGCCCCAGAGCAGGCTCCAGAGCAGCACTTGCAGCAGGATGGCGGTGGTACGGGCGCTCAGGCGTTGCCAGCGGAAGCCGGGGCCGGCCAGGGTTTCGGGCATAAAAAAGGCAGACCACTTCCCGCTTTGGTGGTGTGGGGCGGTTACTTGGTCGAATAAAGTTCGGGCCCCTAAAGCTGCGTAATTTCTTTGGTCCAGATCTTCTTCCTCTGCCAAACCAAGACCTCATGCGCTTCTTTTCTTTTCTCCGCCCCTGCTTTTCTGCCGCCCCCACCGCCCGCCGCGTAGCCGCCGCCCTGCTCCTGAGCGCCGGGCTGGTCGGCCAGGCCCGGGCCCAGGAAACCGACACGACGTTTGTCCGCCTGCTGCGCAAAAACACCTTCGCCCTGACGGCCAACGGCACCGAGCTGGCCGGGCCCGGCTGGGCGCGCCTGCAACAGGACATTCAGAAAAGCCAGCTGGTACTTATCGGCGAAGACCACGGCATGGCCCAGATTCCCGGGTTTGCCACGGCCGTGGCCCGGGAGCTGAAGCCGGCCCTGTACGTGGCCGAAATCGACCAGTACCAGGCCCAGGATTTGAGCCGCCTGGCCGCCCAGCCGGGCCTGCCCACGGCCTACAACCAGCAGCACGCCATGAGTCTGTCGTTCTACAGCTGGGCCGAGGAGTTTGAGCTGGCCCGCGCCCTGCGCGCCCAGAACGCCACGATTATCGGCATCGACCAGGTGAGCATGATGAGCACGGGCAGCCTGTTTGGGCGCATGGCCGCGCAGGCCAAAAGCAAGCCGGTGCGCGCCGAGCTGCAACGCCGCGCCGCCGCCTACCAGGCCCAGGACCGCGCCGCGCTGGTGCGGGGCACCAATACGTTCAGCATTTACCAGCGCCCTTCGGCCCTCGACAGCCTGCGCGCCCTCACCCGGCAGGAAGGGCCGCAGGTGCAGCAGATGGTGCGCGACTTTGCCCTGAGCAGCGAAATTTATGCCCTGAACCAGACGCAGGGCGCCAAGAGCCACCAGACGCGCATCAACCTGATGAAGCGCAGCCTGCTGGCCAGCCTGCGCCCCTACGACCAGCCCGGCCAGCCCCTGCCCAAGATGCTGTTCAAGTTTGGGGCGGCCCACGTGGGGCGGGGCGCCAGCCTGATTGGCGGCGTGTACGACGTGGGCAACCTGGCCGTGAACCTGACCGACGTGCACGACCAGAAAAGCCTGCACATCTTCATCATCGGCAAGCAGGGCCTGAAAGCCGGCATGCCCAACCCCGACGATCTGAGCAAGCCCGGCATCCGGTACGCCAACGACGCGGAGCAAATGGTGCAGCCTTTCGCCGCCGCCACCTCCACGGCCGGCGCCTGGCAGGTGTTCGACCTGCGCCCCCTGCGCCGCTACCTGCTGGCCGGCCGCCTGAAAGTGAGCAACCAGACGCTGGCCACCGTGCTACAGGACTACGACTACATGGTCATCATTCCCGAAACCACCGCCAGCCGCCCGTATTAGGGTTTCTGGACCGTAAGTCCACAGGAACGTCATTCCGAACAGAGTGAGGAATCTCGCGTGCTGAGGTTGCCAGAGTAATCTGATTACCATTGCCCGCGAGCTGCTTCGTCCCTGGCTTGATGCGCCACATGCTCTGCATGACGGCTGGGATAGGAGCAGACAGCCCGCAGGGGGGCGCAGGCGGGGGTGGCAAACATCCTTGTACCTTATTTTTCTTTTTCGCCGGAATAAGGTACACCCGCTGTACCTTATTTTTCTTTTCCGTCAGAATAGGGTACACCCGCTGTACCTTATTTTTCTTTTTTCCTGGAATAAGGTACAGCACTTCTACAGGAGCGGCAGCCGGGCCCGGCTGCCGCTCAGGGGCGCACCAGCCACGGGTCGCGCCACTCCTGGGCCAGCTCGGCGGCGGGCACGGCCACGCGGCGCAGCACGGCGGCCGGCGGCGCGGGCCGCACCTGGGCCAGCAGCCCCAGCAGGTTCTGGGCCACTACCTGCCGGGTTTCGGCCGGGCTCAGGTGCAGGGCCCTGATTTTGGCCAGCTCCACGCCGGGGTGCAGCCAGGGCCCATCCGAGCCAAACAGAAACTTGTGGGCCCCGGCCCGGTCCACGGCCCGCCGCAGAATGTCGAAGCGCCGCACCCCGCTGGTATCGGTGTAGATGTTGGGAAAGCGCACCAGGTGGTCGATAAGGCCGGCCTGGGCCCGCCAGTCGTCGGAAAAGGAGCCCAGGTGCGGGATGATGAAGTTCACGTCGGGGTACTGCTCACCCAGCAGCTCCACCACCGCAATTTCGCCCACCACGTCGTAGAGCACCGGCAGGCGAAAGGCCCGGGCCACGTCGCAGATTTCGCGGCTGATGCGCGCGTCGAAGCGGTGGCACTTGATGCCGCAGAAGCCGTACTGCTGCACCGCTTCCGTGACCAGCTGCCGGATGCGGCCCCGGTCGCGCTGGGCGTGCACGAAGGCAAACCCGTAGAACCGCTCGGGCTGCCGGCGCACCAGCCGGGCCACTTGGCGGTTGGCCACGGCGTAGTCGGAGTGAAAGGCGGCGAAGAGCACCGTGCGCTGAATCCCGGCCTCGTCGGCCCAGGCCAGGTAGGGCTCCAGGGGCGCGTCGGTGTCCCAGGGGCCGGTCAGGCCGTCGCCCTGGCCCGCGTGGCAGTGGCAGTCGATGATGAGCATAGCCGACAGGAAGAAGAAGTGAGCTGGCCGAGGCGGCGCAGAAAAAACAGGCTGGTCTGGATGCCGCGCCAGAAGTTGGGCAGGTGCAGAAACTCGTCGGGCCCGTGCTTGTGGTCGTCGGGCAGGCCGAAGCCCATGAGCACCGTCGGGATACCCAAATGCTGCTCCAGCAGGCTGACCACCGGAATGGTGCCGCCCGAGCGTTGGAGCACCGGCGGCCGCCCGAAGCCGTGGGCGTAGGCCTGGGCGGCGGCCCGCATCACGGGCAGCGCGGGGGCCACGGTGTAGGGCGGCGCGTGCAGCTGGGCCCGGAGCGTGGCCCGCACCTGGGGCGGCGTGCGGCGGCGCAGATAGGCCCGCAGCTGCTCTTCCACCCGGTACGGGTCCTGCCCCTCAGCCAACCGGAAGCTGAGCTTGGCCGAGGCCCGGGCCGGCACTATCGACTGCACGCCTTCGCCCTGGAAGCCGCCGCTCAGCCCCGTGATACTCAGGGAAGGCCGCAGCACGGTGCGCTCGTACAGGGTGTAGCCCGGCTCGCCCCACCCCCGCGCCACCCGGGCCTCGCGCAGCAGCTGGGCATCGGCGGGCCCGTAGCGCCGCAGGTAGGCCCGCTCGGCCGCGGCAGCGGGTTGCACGGGTTCGTAAAAGCCGGGAATGGCCACCCGCCCGTGTTCGTCGTGCAGGGCGGCCAGCAGCGTCGTCAGGGCCTGTAAGGGGTTGAGCACGGCCCCACCAAACACACCCGAATGCAGCTCGGCCGGCGGGCCGGTTACGGTCAGCTCGGCGGCCAGGGAGCCGCGCAGGCCGTAGGTCAGGGCCGGTTGCCCGGCCGACAGCAGGTTGGTATCCGAGAGCAGGGCCCAGTCGGCGCGCAGCAGGCGGCGGTGGGCCCGGATAAACGCCCCCAGGTTCGGGCTGCCGATTTCCTCCTCGCCTTCCAGCAGAATCTTCACGTTCAGCGGCAGGGTTTCTCCCTGGGCCAGCAGCAGCTCCAGGGCTTTGAGGTGGACGAAAAACTGGCCCTTGTCGTCGGAAGCGCCGCGCCCGTAGAGCCGCGGGCCGCGCACCAGCCCGCCGAAGGGCGGCACCGTCCAGGCGGCGGCCGGCTCGACGGGCTGCACGTCGTAGTGGCCGTAAATCAGCAGCGTGGGCCGGCCGGGCAGCCCCGTTTTTTCGGCGTACACGATGGGGTGGCCCGGCGTGCGAAACACCCGCACGCCCTCCAGCCCCAGGCCGCGCAGATGGCGGGCCAGCCACTCGGCGCAGGCGCGCACGGCCCCGGCCGCGCCCGGCGCGGTGCTGATGCTGGCAAACCCAACCAGCTCCCGCAGCTCCGCCAGCGTTTTGCGCGCCCAGGCCGGCGAGTAGTGTGTAAAAGGCGCCGACGCGGTTTTCATGCGCAAAAAGTTAGGTAGCAGGCCAGCTCAACAGCATGTCAGTCGCCCCGGGCCTCACCAGCCCGCCGCTTCCAGCTCGTAGCCTTTTTGCAGCCGGCGGCGCTGCCGGCCCTCGGCCTTGTTGGCGCGGGCCCCGTGCCACTCGGTGCGGTACTGGCTGTAGCTGGTGGCCGGGTCGGCGCCGGGGTACGGCGTATGCCGGTCGTAGGGCGGGGCGGTGGGCCGGTCTTTCTTCTGGGCCCGGATGGGCTGGCGGCCGTAGAAGAAATGGCCCGACACCTGGCGGCCCTGCTCATCAATGACGTGGTAGTGCGGGGCGTCGAGGGGCTGCTTGGCCCCGTGGTGGGCCACGCGGTACCGAAACCGGGCGTTTACCTTCGGGCTGGCGGCGTTGCGGCGGGCGGCTTCGGCCTCGGCAGCCCGGCGCGCCGCGTGGGCCGTGGCGTGGAGGCTGTTGCCCACCGAGGGCCCTTGCCCGTCGCCCTCCGGAATACCCGGCGAAGGCAGCGGCGGGTACGAATCTTCGCGCTGCAATCCGGCCTCGGCAAGTCGCCTATCCAGCCCCGGCCGCGCCTGGGCCCGGCAGTGCCGGCAGCCGCAGCGGCACCCCGCCGGGTGCGGATTAGTGCGAACCACCCGCAGAGTCGTGTCGAGCCGAAACCGGTTCAGGAAGCGCTGCAGCGCGCCCCGGCACAGCGGGCAGCCGCCCTGGCTGACCACCAGCAGCACGCTGCGCACCCGGGCCGGGAAGCCGGGCTCGGCGGCGGCGCGGCGCTGCAGCCAGCGCACCACTTGTAGCTCGGGGTGGCCGGCGCACCCAGCCGCCCCGGCGGGAGCCGGCCGCAGCGGTACGCGCAGGGTTTCGCCGCCCCGGGTGTACACGGTAGCCCGGTTCGGCTCGGACGACGGCGCGGACGCGGGGCGGCGGTTGGCACTGGGGGCGAGGGGCAGCAGGTGCAGGGTCATGGCAAAAGCAGGGGTTGAGAATGAAAAGCCGGCGCAAACCAGTTGGTGGTGCGCCTCAGGTGGGTGAGCTGCTCGATCAGGCGGGTCAGGTCTTCCGGCCGGTGGTCGGCGCGCAGGCAGAATGCTACCTGGGGCACCGCGGGCCGGGCCGGGTCGGCGAGCAGCAGCGGCTGAAAGCCCCGCTCCCGCAGCAGCTGGTAGAGGCCCAGACTAGCCGAGGCCCGGGGCAGCACCAGCTTCTGCACCGGAAACCAGCCGCCCCGCAGCCGGATGCCCGCCGCGCCCAGCCCCCGCCGCAACTGCCCGATGCGGCCCGCCAGCCGCCGCCGGGCCGGCTCGCCGTGCCGGGCATCGTGGCGCAGGGCCTCGGCCGCCGCCCAGGCGTGCCAGTTCGACACCGGGCTGGTATGCACCCGCACCGGGCTGCCCTGCTCGTAGCGCGCCAGCCAGGCCCGGGAGCCCGCCAGCACCGCCACCGGCACCCCCAGCCCTTTGGCCAGCGAGGTAATCGTCAGAACATTGGGGTGGCGCAGGCCCAAATACGGCAGGCAGCCGCCCCCACCCTGCCCTAGTGGCCGGCGGGCCGAGGCCCGTGCGCCCAGCACCCCAAACGCCTGGGTATCGTCGAGGAGCAGCACCGACTGCGGGTCGGGGGCCAGCAGCTGTAGGTAGCGGCTCAGGGGCGCGGGTTGCTCCGCAGCCAGCTGCCAGCCGTCGGTGAGCAGCCAGGCGGGGCGGCCCTGCTGACGGTAGGCGTGCAGCTGCCGGGCCAGCCGGGGCAGGTTGTTGGCGGCAAAGGGCACCACCGGCAGACCCCGCAGCGCGGCCCGGGCCGCGCCCCACTGCCCCACCGGGTACATGGCCTCATCAATGAAGACCACGCCCCGGCGGGGCACCAGCGTCAGCACGTCCCAGAACAGGTGCAGGGTCGAGGGCGCCAGCAAGCCCGCTTCCAGCCCCTGCCGCCGGGCCACTTCCCGGGCCGCGCGGCGGTGCCAGTCAGGCTCCTGCAGGGCCGCCGGCCGGCCCGTGCTCAGCGGCAAGCCGGCCGGCGGCGGCCCGGGGCGGTAGCCCAGGTAATGAGCCGAGGTAAAATCAACCATGGCGGGTGGGCGGCAAAGCCACGGCCGCCGCCCTGCCGCGCTGGGGCAGCAGAGCGGCGGCCGGCTTCCTTAGTCGGGCAGGGCGTTGCGGCGCGGCCCGGGCATGCCGGCCGGCCGGTTGGGAGCCAGGGCGTTGAGCCGGGAGGCCGGGGCCAGTTGCCCGCGCCGCCGCAGCTGCTGGTGCTGCAGAGCGGTTTGCCGCTCAATCAGCTGGGCGGGCTGCAGGTAGCGTTCCTCGTTGTCGGGCAGGTTCAGGCGGGCATCCACGATGTCGGAGGCTAAGTCGACGCCAGTCACGGCCTTGTAGGCGTGGATGTAGCGCTGAATTTCCTCCCGCCAGTAGTAGGCCCAGTTGGCGGCGTTGGTGGCCCCCACGCCTGGGCTGTTCCAGGAGCCGTAGCGGATGCTGAGCAGCAGCTGCTCGCCGAAGGTGCCCAGGTCGTGGAAGTGGCTGATGTTGGCCGGGTTCCAGCCCTGCAGCTGCTTCATGTTGTCGACGCGGTCCATCCAGGGCTCGGTGTAGGGCACCATGATGCGGCCCCCCAGAAACTCGCGCACCTCGGGGCGGGCCAGCAGCCACTGCTGCACCAGCATTTCGGAGCGGGCCGTCCAGGGCAGGTCGCCGTACTGGTTGTGGGCGCCCTCGGCCAGGGTCAGGTGCACTTCGCGCAGGTGGTTCAGAATGGGGAAGCCGTCGGGAATCACGGTGGTGAAGTTGGCCTGCTGGTAAAACTCGGTGGCGGCCCGCAGCAGCGAGTGGAAGCCACGCAGGAAAAACGCCCGCGACTCGGCCACCGGAATGTCCTGAATGCCGCGCCCCAGCAGCCCGAAGCCGTACTCGTAGCGGTACTCCAGGTTGCGGCGGTTCATGCTCAGCCGGAACCGCTCGTCTTCGATGTAGCCCCAGATCAGGTTGTTCAGAGGCCGCAGCGGGTCCAGGTTCAGGTTGGCCAAGGGGTCCTGGCCGGGGCCTCCCTGGCGCACGTTCTGAAAGCGCAGGCTGATGGCGTTCATGGTTTGCACCAGGCCGCCCTCCTCGTGCCAGTACGACCAGATCAGCTCCATCAGGGGCGGGGCCTGCAGCTTCGACTTGAGAATGCCGTAGCACACGTCGGTACCCATGCCGGTGAGGTCGCCCACGTCCTTGAGGGGCACTTCGGAGAGCTTTTCGCGGATGATTTTGAAGTAGGGCAGCACTTTGCCTTCCTCATTCTCCAGCTGCTCCAGGTACTCCTCGCGCAGGTCGCCGGGGCTGAACTGGAACCCGCCCAGGCGGCGCGCTTCCGTCGCGTCGCGGTAGGGCTGCAGGTTCAGGTTGCCCGAGCCGCCGGGCCGGTCCCGCTCGATGGCCATGCCCACTTCCTGCATCAGGTAGGCCTCGGTGGCGGCCTTGAGCATGGCGTAGGAGGCCAGGCGATTGAAGGGCAAAAACATGCGGTTGTTATTGGCCGCCAGCAGGCTGTCCTGCTGGTTGGGGTTGCGCACGCACAGCACGCTGTCGACGAAGGCCCGGTAGCGGTTGAAGTCGATGGTGCGGTGCCGGATCAGGGACCAGAGGGGCTGGTCGTTGGTTTCCTCGCGCTTGGCCTCGCCCAGGGTCACGCGCACGGGCCGCTCCACCTCGTCTTCCATCACCACCAGCTTCCAGGGGCCAAAGTCGCGGCTGGCGTCGTTCACGTAGCCCTTGATGTGGTAGGTGCCCACCTTGTCCCAGGCGCTCAGGGTCCAGACGATGTCGATGCTTTGCTTGTCGAGCACCGAGATGCTGTCCTTTTTCAGCCGGAGCTGGTCGAAGAGCTTATCCTTGCGGTTGTCCTCCACCTCCACCCGGGTCAGGGTCAGCACGTCGTTTTTGATGACGTAGGTGTAGTGAAATACCTGCACCGGGTCGTCGGTGCTCAGGTTGTCGATGGTCAGGTGCAGCTGCCCGGGCGTGCCCAGCACGTCCTTCAACAGGCGGCGTTCCGTGGGCTCCGTGCTCAGCTCCAGGGTGAGCAGCGAGTTGTCGCCGAGCGAAACGTGGGTAGCGTCAATGCTTAGTTCGCGGTTCATGGATTCAAGTGGTTAGAGAGTGAGAAGGGGCGGCCACGCGCCGGGGCGCCGGCGCCGGCGTCTGCCCGTAGCGGCGGGCCCGGTTCAGGGCCCAGCGCGTGAGCAGGCGGGCCAGCAGGTCGGATTCCTGGGGCGGACTCAGCTGCCCGTCGGCCCGGGCCTGCCCGATGACGGCAAACACCAGCGACGGGGCCGCCGCCTCGCGCAGCGCGGGCTGCTGCTGCCACTCGTGAAACAGGGCCTGCAGCCGGGCCGGCTGGCGCTCCTGCACGGGAAACAAGTCGGCCAGCCGCTGGTCGCGAAGGGCCTGGGAGCGGTGGTTGAGCACGAGCTGGGCAAAGCGCGGCAGCAGGTCAACGAGCTGCTGAATCAGCTTCTGCTTGCTGGCCGTCAGCCCGTCGGTGGGGTACAGGGCCTGCCACTGCCGGGTGAGGGCCGCCCACTGCGGGTGCGGGTACAGGGCCTCGCCCAGGGCCAGGCTCAGGCGCACCCGAATCCAGGGAAACGGGTGGGGCCCGTCGGTGCCGATGCGAAACACGAAGTAGCTGGGCAAGCTCACCACGCTCATCAGCCCGTAGGTGGCCCCGATGCCGAGGTGGCCCAGGGCCCAGAAGTCGGACAGGATTTCGTTGAGCCAGCGGCTGAGCAAGAGCCACCCGATTTGCTCGGACCCGCCCTTGGCCGCCTCGGCATCCAGCTCCAGCCGGATGGTTTTGGTCAGATCCAGCAGTTCGGAGCCCTGGTGGCCCACTTCGTGAATCAACGACGAGGCAATGCCGCTGCCCACCATTCGCTCGCGCGGAATCTGAATGACGCCCACCGGGTTGTCGTCGCCGCCGGGCAGGCGGGTGCGGGCCCTCCGGATGGCGGCCCCGTGCCCGCGCTCGGCAAAGCAGATCAGCGGGGGCGGGTCGAAGTAGTTGCCGGGCAAGCACAGCGCGTCTTCGGCCAGCACGTCGAGGCCGGCCAGCCAGGTGCCCGTGCCGTGCTCCCCGCGCTGGCTGAGCACGTCGGCGAAGATGTCGACCTGGTCGAGCAGGTTGTTGAAGCGCAGCTTGAGCAGCACGAATTTGGCCTGGGCCTCGGCCGTGCTCAGGGCCTGGCTTTCGGGCCCCTGCATCCAGCGCACGAACTCCTGCAACCGCCGCCGCAAATCGAAGGCAATGCGGGCCAGGTGGTCGTTGATGGCCGCCTGGGCCGGGGCCGAAACGGCCGCCGCCAGCACCATGGGCGTGTTGAGCGTGAAGGAGCGCACCGTCTGGAGGCGGCTGAACAAGGCCAGGGCCTCGTTGACCAGAAACTGCGTGTCGGCGGCGCGGCGCATGGCCTAGAGCTGAATAACGAGCGTGCGGCCCCGGCGCTGCCACGTGCCCCGCGCGGCCCGGCCGATGGGCGCGGGCGCGTAGTCGGGCTCCTGGCCATCCGGCCCGTAGCCGCCGTCGTCGTAGCCGTCATCACCTTGCCCGTCCGGGTCTTGGCCGTAGCCGTTGTTGATATTCAGGTTGCCCCCGCCGGTGCCGGCGTAGCCGTAGCGGCCCGCGGCCCGGCGGCCGTAGCCACCCGTGCGGCCCGAGCCCCGGCGGCCCGAGGCGTTGCCGCTGCGCAGCAGCCCCGGCGCGTACTGCCGGGCGGCCTGGCCCAGGGCGGTGCGGGCCAGGGTGGGCGCCGCCACGCCGGGCCGCTGCCGTTGCAGACTGGCCCCGCGGCGCACGGCCGCGTTGGCGAAGCGCACGTAGGCGCGGGCCGTTTCAAACTCGCGGTCTTCGGGGCTGAGGCCTTCCAGCTCCAGCTCAAACAGGTTGGTGGCCATCGAGCCCAGCTTGCCCCCGATCATGCCGCCCACGGGGCCACCCACGAAGGTGCCCAGGGCCTTGCCGGCAATGGGCAGCGCCGTTTTGGCTACCGACTTAAGGGCGCCGCCGATGGCGCGGCCCACCGAGGAGTTGGCGAAGTTGCCCACGGCCCGGCCCGCGCTTCTGATCAGCTTGCCCAGAAACTGGTTTAGCTCCTGCTCGTTGCTGACTTCCAGCAGCTCGTGGGCCAGCTCCATTTCCTGGGTTTCGTGCAGCTCCCCGGTCATTTCATAGGATTCGCCGTTCATCTCGCCCATAAATTCGGGGTTGAACTCAAACGTCTCCTGCGAGCCGCCAAACTCCTGCTCCTGGCCGAGGGCTTGCTCAAATTCCTGCGAAAACTCGTTGTTGTACATGGCGAAAGGTGAATGAGTGAAGTGGTGAATGAGTGAAGTGGTGAATGAGTGAATGAGTGAATGGGTGAATGAGTGAGGTTGAGGGTCAATCCGCGCCGGCGGCGCAGAACCGCGCCAGCCGAACAGCCAATTCACTCATTCACTCATTCACTCATTCACTCATTCACCGCTGCTTAGGCGTCGTAGAGGACTAGGGTGCTGCCGCGCCGGACCCAGGTGCCGCTGCTGGCCTGGCGGCCAGGGGCCCCGCCGGCCGCCAGGCCGTCGGCCAGGCCGGGGGCCAGCTGGGGCACCGACACGCCCAGCACCTGCCGCCCCAGCTGGGCCGGGCTCAGGCGCGGATTCAGGCGCGACAGGCGGGCGGCGCGGCGGCTGACGTCGGAGGCAAAGCGCACGTAGGCGCGGGCAATTTCCAGCTCCTGGCTTTCGGGGTTGAGGCCTTCAAATTCGAGGTTGAAGATGCGCTGGGCATTATTGGCCAGCCAGTTGCCGGCCTGGGTGCCGGCCCAGCCGCCCACGGCCCCACCGGCGGCCTTGCCGGCCTGGTTGCCCAGGAAGCCGCCGGCCTTGGCCCCGAGCGGGCCGAGCCGGCCGCCCAGGGCGGCGCCGGCGCGGGAGCCCAGCGCCCCACCGGCCTGCCCGCCATACTGGGCCCCGAGCTGGGGCAGGGTGTTGCGGCCCACGTCCACGAGGTACTTGCCCACGCTCTGGCCCGTGGGCGAGGCCACGAAGCTGGTGGCCGCGCCCTTCACGGCGCTGGCGGCCTTGCTCAGCAAGTCGCCCAGGAACAGGTTCAGCTCCTGCTCGTTGCTGATTTCGAGCAGCTGGTAGGCCATTTCCAGCTCCTGGCTTTCCTGCTGGCTGACTTCGCCGCTGTACTCGTGCCCGAACTCCTGCTCCATTTCCTGGCCGTACTCGCCCGCGGAAGACTCAAACTCAAAGCTATTCTCGTACTCGCCGGTGGTGGCGCTTGACTCCAGCTCCTGGAGGGTCCGATCAATATTGTGCATGACTGACAAGCGGTTAGGGTGAAGGATACGTGCTGTCCTCCTTTTTCCAAACCCAGTGCCAGCCTGCCCAACCCCGTTTCCAGCCCACTACGGCAGCCTCTGCCGAAATCTGTTTCGCCCGGCTCGAAAACGGGCTGCTTCCGCGAAATGCATTTCCGCGCCGGTTCCGAACCGGCAAGTCGCGGTTCGGAACCGCGACCTTGCGGTGCTACACCGCGACTTCCCGGTTCGGAACCGCGACTCTGCGGTCTGGAACCGGGAAGTCGCGGTCCGGAACCGCGACCTTGCGATGCTACACCACGACCTTGCGGTTCCGGAACCGCGACCTTGCGGTGCTACACCGCGACCTTGCGGTTCCGGACCGCAAGGTCGCGGTGTAGAACCGGTCATGCGCTGTCCGGAGCCGCGAAGTCGCGGTGCTGCACCGCGCATGACCGGGGTAGAGACGCATCGTTGCGTCTCAATCGTTGAACGACAATCAGCCAAACGGCGCGGACGAGGAGACGCAACGATGCGTCTCTACCTTGTGCTGGGCTTAGGCCCCTACCCGCCGCAGGGCCGGAATATCCAGCAGGTGGCTCACGGTGTGGGTAGGGTGCAGGGCCCGGCACTGGTCGGCCTCGCCGAAGCCGAAGGTGACCCAGCAGGAATCAATCCGGCTGTTGCGGGCAAACTGCAAATCGGCGGGGGTGTCGCCCACCATCAGGATACGGTCGGTGGGCACTTCGGGGAAGCGGGGCCGCACTACTTCGTGGAAGGCCATGGGGTCGGGCTTCTTGGCCAGCTGCTTTTCGGGCATGGTGCCGTCGCCGATAACCAGGGCCACGAAGGGCAGCAGGCCGAGCTGGGCCAGGGACGCTTCGAGCACCGCCGCGCCCTTGTTGCTGAGCACGCCGATGAGCACGCCCCGCGCCGCGAGCTGGGCAAACAGCGCCAGCGCCCCGGGAAACGGCGTTACCAGCGGCTCAGCCTCGCGGGCGTAGATGCCGCGGTAGGTCACGACCCACTCCGCCACTTCCTCGGCCGATAGCGCCGGGTACAGCTCCCGGATCATGTCGTTCAGCACCAGGCCCCGGCCAATCATGGCGTGTACTACCTCGGCCGCGGGCCGCGGCACCTGGTACTCATCGAAGGTGCGCTCGAAGCTGTAGACGATGGCCTGGCGGGTGTCGCAGAGCGTGCCGTCGTAATCGAAGAGAAACAGGGCGTAAGGCATGCAGGCAGGGTGCGGGTCAAAAGCTTCGTAAGCTACGACGGGCGGGCGGAATGAGCACGCAGTAGCGCGAACCATGTAGTTCGCGTAACTCGCGCCGTTAGGTTCGTTCTGGTACGCGAACTACAAAGTTCGCGCTACGGAGCCGATTCCCAATTATCTTGCGAGTAAGCTGTTCCACACTACTGGTCCAGCGGGTTCGATTCCCTTATGCAATACAGCACCACTTATCACGAGTTGCATGCGCTACTCATACGGTTCTAATAACAATGTTTCAATCTATTGACCTGCAACTTAAGCTCGAAGCGTTGGAAACGGCCAGCGGTGGCAGCATCTGGGGGAATATCTGGTTGGAAACGGGTGATTATGCCTTCCCCAGCCAGCAGTGGAACGACTGTGCCGAAGGCATCCTGGAAATGTGGCTTGTTGCTCTAACAGATATCTATACCTCGAAAAACAAGTGGTACGAAAAGGATTTTGTGTTCATGGATGGCCCTTACGAAGCCACTCTACGCAACGGCAGCCCCGTGACCATTCGCTTCAAGCAAGCTGGTGAGACAGTCAATATCTTCCCTGTTTCCCTGACTAGGTTTGCCCGCCAAGTTGTTGCCCAAAAGCGGCTCCTGCTTGCGCACCGTCAGAAAGACTTGCTTCTAGCCAAATACTCCTCCCAGACCACCCAGTGTGACTGGCTGGAAATCTTGATCGACCAATCCGAAGAGCAACAAAAAAGGCCGGTGTAGAAACCGGCCCTTTTTGTTAAACTCTACTCCCGCTTACGCCTTCGACGTGAGCGTGATGAACGGGATAATCACCTCTTCGAGGGAGATGCCGCCGTGCTGGAACGTGTCCTTGTAGTAGTTCACGTAGTAGTTGTAGTTGTTGGGGTAGGCGAAGAAATAGTCACCCAGGGTGAAGACGTAGGCGGTGCTCACGTTTTCGCGGGGCAGGAAGATGCGCTCCGGCTTGCGCACCACGTACACGTCCTTGTCGGTGAAGCCCAGGTTCTTGCCGTGCTTGTAGCGCAGGTTGGTGTTCGTGTTCCGGTCGCCCACAATCTTGAAGGGGCGCTTTACCCGAATCGTGCCGTGGTCGGTGGTGATGATGAGCTTGCCCTTTTTCTCGGCAATGGTTTGCAGCATCTCGTACAAAGGCGAGTGCAGGAACCACGAGCGGGTGATGCTGCGGTACGCCGACTCATCGGCGGCCAGCTCCCGAATCATGGCCATGTCGGTGCGGGCGTGGCTGAGCATGTCCACGAAGTTGTAGACGATGACGTTGCACTTATAATTATTGTGCAGGTTGCTCATCTTGCCCAGCAGGTCTTTGCCGGCTTGCAGGTTGGTGACCTTGTTGTAGCTGAACTTGTACTTCTGGTTGGCCTTCTGGAACATGATTTCCATGAACTCGGCCTCGTTCAGGTTCTTGCCCTCGTCGTCGTCGTCGTTGACCCACAGGTTGGGGTACTTCTTCTGAATCTCGCCGGGCATCATGCCCGAGAAAATGGCGTTGCGGGCGTAGGCCGTGGTGGTGGGCAGAATACTGTAGTACATTTCCTCCTGGTCCACCGTGAACAGCTCGGCAATGATGGGCTCCAGTACTTTCCACTGGTCGTAGCGCAGGTTGTCGATGAGCAGGAAGTACACGGGCGTGTCGCCGGTTTCCTTCAGCAGCGGGAACACGCGCTTCTGGAACAGCTCGTGCGACATCAGCGGGGCATCGTCCACCTCCTTGTTGACCCACTCCTCGTAGTTGTCCATGATGAACTTACAGAAGTAGTTGTTGGCCTCGTCCTTCTGCATGTTGAAGACCTCGGCCATGCTCTTGCCCTCGGTTTCATCAATTTCCAGCTCCCAGTACACCAGCTTCTTGTATACGTCGGCCCACTCGCTCGGGCTGAGCCGGTCGCCGAGCTGCATGCCCAGCTGGCGGAAGTCGCGCTGGTAGCTGCTGTTGGTCTTTTCCGAAATCAGGCGCTTGTTGTCCAGCACCTTTTTCACGCTCAGCAGAATCTGGTTGGGGTTGACGGGCTTGATGAGGTAGTCGGCAATCTTGGAGCCGATGGCGTCCTCCATGATGTGCTCCTCCTCGCTCTTGGTAATCATGATGACGGGCAAGGTGGGCTTGGCCGCCTTGATTTCCGTCAGGGTTTCCAGGCCGGTGAGGCCGGGCATGTTCTCGTCCAGGAACACGATATCGAAATTCTGTTCCTGCACCTGCTCAATGGCGTCGGCCCCGGAGTTAACGCCGGTTACGTCGTAGCCTTTTTCGGTCAGGAAGAGAATGTGGGGTTTGAGCAGGTCGATTTCGTCGTCGGCCCAGAGGATAGAGTACCGTTGCATGTTGGAGTCTTGGGAATCTTGAAAAAGTCGCGCCCGGCTAGCTAGCCCGGCGTTTCGGAAAGGCGGCATCCTGGCAGGGCTGCCGCACGCTATTCGGGTGCCCTCAAAGAGGCCGGATGGCGCAGACAGGTTGCAAATGACGTTTCGTAAGTAGCTTTACTCCCAATACCCGGTTTTTGGTTCTGAAAAATTACGGTCCGCCGATATTCGGCCGCCGAACTCCGCCGTAAAGAAGCCAAAAATTGTTGAGTTGGGCTTTGCAGCCCGGCGCGGCCGTGCCCCTGCCGGGCGTTGAGCCGTAGGGTGTTTAGCCTATTCCGTTCCTTTCCACGCGCTTTTGCCGGCGCGCTACCGCCTCTTTCCTTTGAACAAAAAGAAAATCTTCAACGACCCGGTCTACGGCTTCGTCACGGTGCCCACCGAGTTGCTGTTCGACCTGATTGAGCACCCCTACTTTCAGCGCCTGCGCCGGATTCAGCAGCTGGGCCTCACCGGCTTCGTGTACCCGGGTGCCCTGCACACGCGCTTCCACCACGCCCTGGGCGCCATGCACCTGATGTCGCTGGCCCTGCGCACGCTCAAGGACAAGGGCGTCAAGATTTCCGCTGCCGAGGGCGAGGCCGCCCAGGCCGCCATCCTGCTGCACGACATCGGCCACGGGCCCCTCTCCCACGCCCTGGAGCACGCCATTTTCCACGAAGTGCCCCACGAGCAGCTCAGCCTGTTCTTGATGCAGAAGCTCAACAAGGAGCACCACGGGGCCCTGGATCTGGCCATCCGCATCTTCCAGGGCACCTACGAGCGGCCGTTTTTCCACCAGCTCGTCAGCAGCCAGCTCGACATGGACCGGCTCGACTACCTCAACCGGGACTCGTTCTACACCGGCGTGCAGGAAGGCCGCCCCGGCGCCGACCGCCTCATCAAGATGCTCACGGTGGTGGACGAAAAGCTGGTGCTGGAGGAAAAGGCCGTGTACAGCATCGAGAACTTCCTGGTGAGCCGCCGCCTGATGTACTGGCAGGTGTACCTGCACAAAACCGTCACCTCGGCCGAGCAGATGATTATCCGCATCATTCAGCGGGCCCGGGACCTGGTGCGCTCCGGCCACGAGGTGCCCGCCTCCCCCGACCTGCACTTTTTCCTGTCCAAGCCGGTCAGCATCCTCAACTTTTCCCAGGACGACACCATTCTGCAG
Source organism: Hymenobacter aquaticus (assembly GCF_004765605.1). NCBI lineage: Bacteria > Pseudomonadati > Bacteroidota > Cytophagia > Cytophagales > Hymenobacteraceae > Hymenobacter > Hymenobacter aquaticus. The sequence continues at coordinate 1,276,772 of NZ_SRLC01000001.1, forward strand.
CGCTTCGTGCAGCTCGACGACACCGACGTGTGGAGCGCCGTGAAGATGTGGGCCCAGCACCCCGACAAAGTACTCAGCTACATGTCGCGCAGCATGCTGGACCGCAAGCTGTTCAAGATCATCCTGCAAACCGAGCCCTTCGACGACGACCTGGGCCTGGGCGTCATCGAGCTTATTGCCGAGAAGTTCGACCTCTCGCCCCAGGACGCCAGCCAGCTGATGCTCGCCGGCCGCATCAGCAACAACGCCTACGACGCCGACGGCAAAGACACCATCGACGTGCTGACCAAAAGCGGCCGGGTGATTAACGTGGCCGAAGCTTCGGATTTGCCCAACATCCGGGCCCTGGGCCAGCGCGTGGAGAAGCACTACATCTGCTACCCCAAGGAAATTGCGCAGTAGCGCATTACCAGAGGATAACAGAACGTCATTCCGAGCGTAGCGAAGCGAAGTCGAGGAATCTCGCGTGTTTAGCTGGGTTAGTAATCAACCGATGCCACGCGAGATTCCTCGGCTGCGCCCGGAAAGACGTTCTGCGTTCGACAGGACGTTCTGTTTTTAATTACTTCGCTGCTTTGCCATTAGGCTGCATTCCTCTCCTGCCAAAAGCCAAGCACCAACTTTTCTCTACTTTTGCGCAATGGAATTTACGGTAGGCCAGATTGCGGAAGTGCTCCACGGCGTCGTCGAAGGCGACGCCTCCCAGCGCATTGACCGGTTGGCAAAAATCGAAGAAGCACAGGCCGGGGCCCTCTCCTTCCTGTCGAACCTGAAGTATGAGCCCCACCTGTATACCACGGGCGCTTCGGCCGTCATCGTGAGTAAGACGCTGGCGCTGAAACACCCCGTGGGCCCGGCCCTGATTCGCGTCGACGACCCGTATACCAGCTTCACCACCCTGCTCGAGTTTTACCAGCAGGCCACCCGCACCGGCCGGCGCGGCGTGGAAGAGCCCGCCTTTATCGGCGCGGGCTCCACCATCGGCGACAACCACTACCGCGGGGCCTTTTCCTACATCGGCCAGGACTGCCGCATCGGCCGCGACGTGGTGATTTTCCCCCAGGCCTACATCGGCGACCGGTGCGTGATTGGGGACGGCACCATTATCTACGCCGGGGCCAAGATCTACGCCGAAACCGTCATCGGCAACCGCTGCACGGTGCACGCCGGCGCGGTTATCGGCTCCGACGGCTTCGGCTTCGCGCCCCAGCCCGACGGCTCCTACAAGACCATTCCGCAGATCGGCAACGTGGTGCTGGAAGACAACGTCAGCATCGGGGCCAACGCCACCATCGACTGCGCCACGATGGGCTCGACCATCATCCGGGAAGGTGCCAAAATCGACAACCTGGTGCAGATTGCCCACAACGTGGAAATCGGCCGCCACACCGTCGTGGCCGCGCAGAGCGGCATTTCGGGCTCCACCAAAATCGGCGACTTCTGCGTGCTGGCCGGCCAGACCGGTATTGCCGGCCACCTCTCGCTGGCCAACCGCACCACCGTCACGGCCCAGTCAGGCGTGGGCAAGTCCATCAAAACCGAAGGGGTGCTGCTGCAGGGCTCCCCGGCCTTTAACCTGCGCGACTCGCTGCGGGCCAACGCCATTTTCCGCCACCTGCCCGAGGTAGAGCGCCGCCTCAGCGACCTGGAGCGTAACTCATCCATGCCGGAAAAGTCCTAGCTTTGCAGCCTATTTAGTTGTCAGTTGCTCGTTGCCAGTTGTCAGGTCAGTTCTGTTTAGGATAGTCCGGTAACTGACAACAGACAACTAACAACCGACAACTCGACTAATGAACGACAAGCAACATACCATTAAGGCGCCCGTGACCGTGAGCGGCATTGGCCTGCATACCGGCGTTTCGGCCAACATGACGTTTTGCCCAGCCCCGGTCAACCACGGCTACAAGTTTCAGCGCGTCGACATGCCCGGCCAGCCCATCGTGGATGCCGACGTGGACAACGTGGTAGACCTCTCCCGGGGCACCACCATCGAGCAGAACGGGGCCCGCATCAACACGGTAGAACACACGCTGGCCGCCCTGGTAGGCTTGCAGATTGATAACGTGCTGATTCAGCTCGACGGTCCCGAGCCCCCCATCATGGACGGCTCCAGCTACGAGTTTATCAAGTCCTTGATGGAAGTGGGCCTGCAGGAGCAGAACGCGCTGCGCAACTACTTCGAGATTCCCGAGGAAATCCGGTTCGTGGACAACGCCCGGGCCGTGGAAATTGCCGCCCTGCCCCTGAACGATTACCGCCTGACGGTAATGGTGGACTACAACTCGCCCGTGCTGGGCTCCCAGCACGCCTCCCTGACCGATATTACCCAGTTCACGGCCGAGATTTCGTCGTCCCGCACCTTCTGCTTTTTGCACGAGCTGGAGGCGCTCTACAAGTCCAACCTCATCAAGGGCGGCGATTTGAGCAATGCCATTGTGGTCGTGGACCGCGTGGTGAGCGACGAGGAGCTGACCGAGCTGGCGACCATGCTGGGCAAGCCCAAGGTGGCCGTCAAGAAGGAAGGCATTCTGAACAACGTCGACCTGCGCTACAAAAACGAGCCCGCCCGCCACAAGCTGCTCGACATGGTCGGCGACCTGGCCCTGGTGGGCCGCCCGCTGAAAGGTCAGATCCTGGCGGCCCGGCCCGGCCACGCGGCCAACGTGGCCTTCGCCAAGAAGATCAAGAAGAAGATGATGGAGGCCAACACCTCCGCCGTGCCCACCTACGACCCGGGCCGGGAGCCGGTGATGGACATCAACCAGATTATGCAGGTGCTGCCCCACCGCTACCCGTTCCTGCTCATCGACAAGGTGATTCACCTGGACGCCAACACCGTGGCCAGCATCAAGAACGTGACGGTGAATGAGCCGTTTTTCACCGGCCACTACCCCGGCAACCCGGTTTTCCCGGGTGTTTTGCAGGTCGAGGCCATGGCCCAGACCGGCGGCATTCTGGTGCTGAACACCGTGCCCGACCCGGAAAACTACACGCCCTACTTCCTGGGCATCGAAAACTGCCGCTTCCGCAAAATGGTGAAGCCCGGCGACACCATCATTTTCCGCTGCCAGCTGTTATCCCCCATCAAGCGGGGCATTGCCAAGATGAAAGGCCAGGCCTTTGTGAATGGCAAAGTGGTGATGGAGGCTGAAATGAGCGCCGCCATCGTCAAAAAGGAAGCCTAAATTTCAATTAGTAATTAATAATTAAGAATGAATAATTCTCTGACGAAAAACGGCTGCTGCCGCGTTGAGACAATTCTTAATTATTAATTCTTAATTACTAATTACTCAACGAATGAACCAGCCGCTCGCCTATATTCACCCCGAAGCCAAAATCGCCCAAAATGTGGTAGTGGAGCCCTTTACCACCATCGACAAGGATGTGGAAATCGGGGAAGGCACCTGGATTGGCCCCAACGTAACGATTATGTCGGGGGCCCGCATTGGCAAAAACTGCAAGATTTTCCCCGGTGCCGTGATTGCCGCCATGCCCCAGGACCTCAAGTTTGCCGGCGAGAAAACCACCGTTACCATTGGCGACAACACCGTTATCCGGGAGTGCGTGACGGTGAACCGCGGCACCGTAGACCGGCTCAAGACGGTAGTGGGCAGCAACTGCCTGCTGATGGCCTACGTGCACGTGGCCCACGACTGCATCATTGGCAACAACTGCGTGCTGGCCAATGGCGTGCAGCTGGCCGGCCACGTCGAAATCGGCGACCATGCCATTATCGGCGGCACTTCGGCCGTGCACCAGTTCGTGAAAGTAGGCCCCCACGCCATGATTTCGGGCGGTTCGCTGGTGCGCAAAGACGTGCCGCCCTTCGTGAAGGCCGGCCGGGAGCCGCTCACCTACAGCGGCATCAACTCCATCGGCCTGCGCCGCCGGGGCTTCTCCGACCAGAAGATCAGCGAGATTCAGCAGCTCTACCGCCTGCTGTTCCTCAGCGGCTTGAACAACAACGACGCCCTCGACAAGATTGAGCTGGAGCTGCTGCCCTCGCCCGAGCGCGACGAGGTGGTCAACTTCGTGCGCAACTCGGGTCGGGGCGTTATCAAGGGCTATTCGCGCAACGGCAACGGTGCAGATTGAGGCCCACGGGCTGGGAAAACGCTTCGCGCGCGACTGGATTTTCCGGGGCCTGAACCACGTCTTCCGGCCCGGCACCGCCACGGCCGTGCTGGGGCCCAACGGCTCGGGAAAAAGTACCCTGCTCAACACGCTTTCCGGCCAGATTCTGCCCACCGAGGGCACCTTAGCTTACTCGCTGCGGGGCCAGCCCGTCGCCGTGGAGGACGTACCGCGCCAGCTGGCCTACTGCGCGCCCTACCTGGAGCTGATTGAGGAGCTGACCCTGACCGAGCTGCTGCACTTTCACACCCGCTTCAAGCCCCTGCGCCCCGGCACCACGCCGGCCCGGCTGATTGAGCTGATGTACCTGGAGAAGTCGCGCCACAAGATGGTGCGCGACTTCTCCAGCGGCATGAAGCAGCGCCTCAAGCTGGCCCTGGCCCTCTACGCTGACTCGCCCCTGCTGCTGCTCGACGAGCCCACCACCAACCTCGACCGCACCGGCGTGACCTGGTACCTGGAGCACGTGGCGGCCACCGTCGCGGGCCGGCTGGTCATCGTCAGCTCCAACGTGCCCGAGGAGTACAGCTTCTGCCAGCACCAGCTCAGCGTCACCGATTTCGGGGCCCAGGCCGCCCGGTAAGATGCCACTTTTCTGCGGCGTTTGTCGGGGCCGATGCGTATTTTTGGCTAAACGCCACGCCGATGTCAGCCCAGCCCAAACCCTACTACACGCCCGCCGAATACCTTGCCTTCGAGCGGGAGTCTGAAACGAAAAACGAATATTTCCAAGGCGAAATCTTCGCCATGTCGGGAGCCAGCCGGGCGCATAACCTGCTGGTGAAAAATATGCTGGTTGGTCTTGACAATCGTATCGGCGACTCGTGCAGCGTATTTCCCAGTGATATGCGCGTACACGTGGCCGCCAATGGTCTGTATACCTATCCCGATGTGTCGGTGGTGTGCGGCCCGGAGCAGTACCTCGACGATGCCCACCTCGATACGCTGCTCAACCCCGGGGTGCTGGTGGAAGTGCTGTCGAAAACGACGGCGAAGGATGACCGTAACAGTAAATTCTTGCTGTACAAGAGCATTCCGAGCTTACAACATTATGTGCTGGTCGACAGCCTACGCGTAACTGTGGCGCTGTATTCGCGGGGCACGGGCAGCAGTTGGCTGTTTCAGGAGTATCAGGGGCTTACCGCCGTTTTGCCGCTGCCAGCGGTGGGGGTAGAACTGCCCCTGGCCGAAATCTACCGCCGCCTGGACTTGCCGGCCTGAGTGGATTTCCAGCGCTGGAAGCAACTTATTTTGCCCTCCAACACTTAACCCAACGCGGCTTCCCCCGTATCTTCGCAGCCGGCCCCGCCTGGTACGCTACTTCATCTTTTCTCACTTTACTGCCCCTCACAAGGCCATGAAACAATACGACGACCTCGACGACGACTTCCTCGACGATGACGATGAGCTGGATACCTTCGCCAAAACCGGGGGCAGCAAAACCCGCGGCAGTGACGAAGACCGCCTCGGCGCCAAGTACGCCGACTACCTGATGTGGCGCGACACGGGCTCTTCCCACGACGAGGCCCTGGACCTGGCCAACATGACCGAGGAAGAGTACACCACTGCCGAAGCCGCCGAAGATCCGGACGGCAGCGGCGGGTTCTCCAGCCTCGATGATGACGACGACTTCGCCGACGATGACGACGAGGATTCGTTCGGCAGCAGCCGCAGCAGCCGCGGCTCGCGCTACTCCGATGACGACGACTATTAAGTGGTAATTGCTGGTTGTTAGTTGTCCGTTGTCAGTAACAGACGTCAGCTACCCGTTCACACGCAAAAAAGCCCGCCTGAAATGCTTCAGGCGGGCTTTTTCGTTTGTAAAACCTAACAACGGACAGCCAGCAACGAGCAACTGGTCCTTACCCCTGCTTGCCGCCGAATACGCGGCGCAGCAGCTCGGTGGTGCGGGCCACGGGGTTTTCCCGGATGTTGGCTTCCTCCTGGGCAATGAGGGTGAACAGGCCGCCAATGGCTTTGTCGGTAGCGTACTGGTTGAGGTCGGTCTGCACGGGCTTCACCAGCGGAATCATGTTGTAGCGCGTAGTCAGGTCGGTGTAGTAGCGCGTGGCATTCACTTTATCCAACGACTGCTGAATGATGGGCTTGAAAGCGGTGGTCAGCTGGGCGGTGGTGGTGCGCTTGAGGTAGTTGGTGGCCGCATCCTTCTCCCCGGTCAGGATGCCCCACACATCCTTGAAGGTGAGGCTCTTGATGGCCGACAGGAAAATGGGCTTGGCGCTGCGGGCCGCATCCTCGGCCCCCCGGTTCAACGACAGCTCAAACTTATCGACCTGGGCCCCCAGCCCAATTGCCCGCAGCGACGTAGCCACGCGCTGGGCATCGGGCGGAAACGGAATCCGGATCAGCTTGTTGAGGTAGAAGCCATCCTGCCTGGAGGCCTGGTCGGCGCCTTTGGAAATACCCTGCGTCAGGGCTTCTTTCAGGCCCATGGCGGCTTCGTTCTGGCTGACCGTGCCCTGGCCCGTGGTGCCGGTCTTCGTGGTAGGGGTACCGACTTTCTTGGTCAGGATCTGGCCGATTTTGGACAGGTCGAAGCCCTGGGCGGAGGCCGTCAGGTTCAGGCCGGCAACGGCCAGCAGCAAAAGGAAAGATTTTTTCTTGTTCATGGGGCGCAGGAGCGAAACGCCCGGCCAATCTGGCCGGCTGGTCCAGTAAAACACAAACCAGACCAATTTTGTGCAATGCTGGTTTTTCGGAACGAGCACGAAAAAGCCCACCTGGTTTGATTAACCAAATGGGCTTTTCAATTCTTGCCGGGCGGGCTTATTTGCCGAATACCCGCTTCAGCACGTCGGAGCCGCGGGCGGCGGCGTTCAGCCGGATGCGGCCCTCTTCGGCGGCCATCAGCGTGAAAATACCGTCCGAGGTTTTCTGGGTGGCGTAGGCCGTCAGGTCGGCATTCACCGGCGTGACCAGCGGAATCTTGTTGTAGCGGGCTACCATTTCGGCATAAAGCTTGGTGGCGCCGGTTTGCTCCAAAGACTGCTGCACGATGGGCTTCAGGGCCGCCACCAGCTGGGGCTCGGTGTTCTGGTGCAGGTAGAGCGTGGCCGCGTCGGGCTCCCGCGTCGTGACCAGGGCCATGGCGTCGGCGAAGCTCAGGTTTTGGATGGCGCCCAGGAAAATGGGCTTGGCCTGGGCAGCGGCGGCTTCGGCGCTGCGGTTGAGCACCACCTCGAACTTATCGACCAGCGCGCCCATGCGCAGGCCCCGCAGCGTGGTCGACACCAGCTCGGCCTCGGGCGGGAAGGGAATCCGGATGTCGGCGTTGGCATTGAAGCCCTCGGCCGAGCCGGCTATGTCCACGGCCCGGGTAATGCTCTGGGTCAGGGCTTCCTTCAGGCCGGTGGTGGCCTCGGGCAGCGTCAGGGGCGTCACGACGGGCACCGTTACTTTGGTCGTGGTCTTGGTGGTCGTGGTTTTGGCCGGCGCTTTGGCCGTCGTCTTTTTGGCCGTGGTGGTCTTTTTGGTGGTCGTGGTTTTGGCTTTGGTTTGGGCCTGCGCGCCCTGAGTGGCGGCCACGGTTACTGCCAGCGCAGCAACGAAAATGCGAAAAGGAGGCATACAGAAGAAAAAAAGCGAAAAACCCGAGGCCCTTAGTGAGCGTCTTATGCGCGTTGGCCCCAAATTGCACCAAATTCCCTCTCCTTCCTAACTCCCAACCATGCCCCACGTTCCAGACGCAGAAATCATCACCATTGGCGACGAGCTCCTCTACGGACAGGTTATCGACACCAATTCCGCTTTCATGGGTCAGGAGCTTGGCAAGCTCGGCATTCGGGTGCGCCAGATTACCAGCGTTTCCGACCGGGCCGACGAGATTGTGCAGGCCCTCGACGCGGCCCGCACCCGCGCCCAGGTGGTGCTGATTACCGGCGGCCTGGGCCCCACCAAGGACGACCTGACCAAGAACATCCTGACCGACTACTTCCACACCGAGCTGGTGCTCAACGAGGCTTCCCTGCGCGACGTGGAGGCCATCTTTGCCCGCTTCAACCGGCCCATGCTGGAAGTAAACCGGCAGCAGGCCTACTTGCCCGCCTCCTGCACGCCGGTGCGCAACGTGGTGGGCACCGCGCCCGGCATGTGGTTCGAGGAGCAGGGCGTGGTGTTCGTGAGCATGCCGGGCGTGCCCTTCGAAATGAAGCGCATGATGACCGACACGGTGCTGCCCCGCCTCAAGCGCCACTTCCGCACCCCGCCCATCGAGCACATCGTGGTGCAGACCGTGGGCCTGGGCGAGTCGTTTCTGGCCTCAACAATTGCCGCCTGGGAAGATGCCTTGCCCGCCAATATGAAGCTGGCCTACCTGCCCTACCTGGGCGGCGTGCGCCTGCGCCTCACCGGCTCCGACGACGGGCAGCCCGACCTGCGCGGCCGGATGCAGGCCCGCATGCCCGAGCTGCGCGCCCTGCTCGGCGACTATATTTTTGCCGAAGGCGAAGTGCCACTCGAAGCGGCCGTGGGCCAACTGCTGCTAGAGCGGGGCCTCACGCTGGGCACCGCCGAAAGCTGCACCGGCGGCTACATTGCTCACAAGCTAACCAGCGTACCCGGCAGCTCCCGCTACTTTTTAGGCAGCATTATTTCGTATCATAACGATATAAAAATCAAAGAATTAAATGTATCACCCGAAAGCCTGGCTACACATGGCGCGGTGAGCGAAGAAGTGGTGCGCCAGATGGCTGAGGGCGCCCGTCAGCGCCTGGGCGTGGACGTGGCCCTTGCCACCAGCGGCATAGCCGGCCCCGACGGTGGCACCGAGGAAAAACCCGTGGGCACCTTCTGGCTCGCCTACGCCGACGAGCACCAGACCGTGGCCCGCAAAATCAGCTTCAACCGGGGCCGGCAGCTCAACATTGAGTACGCCACCACCAGCATACTGAACCTGCTGCGCCAGAGCCTGCCCCAGCGCTAACCCAGACTTTCTTTCCGGGCCGCCGCCGGCCTTTCATCGTGGGAGCGGGCAGCTTGCGGCTTTCTGCTACCTTTGAGGCCTCAATCTCCCACCCAACAACCCCCAACAACCCAACAACCGCATGGCACGAGTGGAAATGGTGATGCCCAAAATGGGCGAAAGCATTATGGAAGGCACCGTCCTGAAATGGCTCAAGCAAGTCGGCGACGCCATCGAGCAGGACGAATCGGTGCTGGAAGTGGCAACGGATAAAGTAGATACCGAAGTGCCCGCCATCCACGCCGGCGTATTGCAGGAAATTCTGGTGCAGGAAGGCCAGGTAGTGGCCGTCGGTGCCCCGATTGCCGTTATCGAAACCGATGTTGCCAACGTCGGCGCCGCAGCCCCCGCAGCCGCTCCGGCCGCGCCCCAGGCTGCCCCGGCCCCTTCCCTGAACGGCGCGGAAACCAGCGTGCCGTACCTGCCCGAGGCCAACGACCCGCAGGCCAGCCAGCGCCTGGCTGTGGCCCAGCCCGGCCGCTTCTACTCGCCTCTGGTGCTGAGCATTGCCCGCCAGGAAGGCATTTCGATGGCCGATCTGGAATACCTGCCCGGCACCGGCAAGGAAGGCCGCGTCACGAAGCAGGACATTCTGGCCTACGTGGAAGGCGGCAAAAAGCCTGTTGCCGCTGCGTCGGCCGCTACCGCGGCACCCGCTGCGGCCCCGGCCCCAGTGGCGCAGCCCCAGGCCGCGCCGGCACCAGTGGCTGCCCCCGCCCCGCCGGCGGCCCCGGTAGCCGTGGCCAGCAAGCCCGCGCCGTCGGTGAGCGGCAACAATGAGCTGATCGAAATGGACCGCATGCGCAAGATGATTGCCCAGCGCATGGTCGACTCGAAGCGCATTTCGCCCCACGTTACGTCTTTCGTCGAAGCCGACGTAACCGAAATCGTGAACTGGCGCAACAAGCACAAGGACGCCTACAAGAAGCGCGAGGGCGAGAACCTGACCTTCACGCCCATCTTTATCCAGGCCGTGGCCCGCGCTATCCAGGACTTCCCGATGATTAATGTCTCGATTGATGGCGACTACATCATCAAGAAGCGCGACATCAACATCGGGGTGGCCGTGGCGCTGCCCTCGGGCAACCTGATTGTGCCCGTGATTCACAACGCCGACCAGCTCAACCTGAACGGCCTGAGCAAGAAGGTGAACGACCTGGCCTCGCGGGCCCGGGCCAATAAGCTCAAACCCGAAGACCTGGAAGGCGGCACTTACACGCTGAGCAACGTGGGCTCCTTCGGCAACGTGATGGGCACGCCCATCATCATGCAGCCCCAGGTGGCCATCATGGCCGTGGGCGCTATCAAGAAGAAGCCCGCCGTTATCGAAACGCCCCAGGGTGATTTGATCGGCGTGCGCCACTTCATGTTCCTGAGCCACAGCTACGACCACCGCGTGGTCGACGGCTCGCTGGGCGGCATGTTCGTGCGCAAAGTAGCCGATTACCTGGAGCAGTTCGACCCGAACACGGCCATCTAAGGCAGTCGGGCTCCCCTTTTCCCTTACCAGAACAAGCCCATCAAGTTGATGGGCTTTTCTTTTTGATTTTCACAAGCTTATGAAGAACACATTTTTCCTGGCCGCCTTGATTCTGTCCTTGGGCTGCATCCTGTTTCTGTACCAGAAGCTGACCCGCACGGAAGAAGCCCTGCACCAGGCCGAGCAGAAATTTGCCGACTGCCAGCAGGTCACGTTTCAACTCCAGATGAAAGCCAACGGCACGCCGGCGCACCCCCCACTGCCGGCCAAAGCGCCGAAATAACCCAACCCCCAGAAACGAGAAGGGCCCGGTGACGCTTGTCACCGGGCCCTTCTCGTTTCTGGGGGTTACATACTACCGCTTGTAGCAGAAGTAGATATAGTCGCCGCCAGCGCCTTCGTTCAGGTCCTGGTTGTCGCGGATCCAGCCGCTTGGGGGCCAGATGTTGGAGCTGTTGCCCGCTACTACGCCCACTTCCTTCAGGTAGCCGTAGCGGCCATCGACGCGCGACTTGTAGGGCCGGATGTAGCGGCCACCCGCGCCGTCGTTGAGGTCGGTTTTCCAGTATTTCAGGTTATACGGGCCAGTGATGTTGGAAACAAACTGGAAGGCATCGTAGAAACCCGAGGGGGGCGACGTGCCAATGGTGGTCGTGCGGTAGCCCCGGGCCGTGATGTTGTTCAGCGGCATCAGCTCCTGGCTGTAAGGATACATCGAGCCGGGCTGATGCACGAACTTCATGTAGAACGGATAGACATCCTGGTTAAACTCGCTGAACTCGGCCTGGGTGCGGGAGAACGTCAGGTAGATATACCGGCCGCCGGCGCCGCGGTTCAGGTCGAGGTTCAGCTTGTGGAAGCCTTGCTTGGCCGACACGCTCGACGAGCCGCCCTTGGCAATCTGAATGTCGTAGATGTAGTTCGGGTACGTGCCGAAGCCAACCTGCATGGTCGAGGGCTGCGTCTGGGTAACCATGCCCACGTTCTCCGAGCTAACGAAGGTGTAGGTCGTGGGCCGGGCGGCATCGGCCAGGAAGCTGTTCTCGAACGAGCTCATGTAGGCATAGTTCATCGACGTGAAGCCAGCCTCGGGCTCTTCCGGCTTCACTTCCTGAATTTCCTTGCCGGAGGCCTCGAAGCGCTTGCGCTCCGGCCGCTCCGAGCTGTCGGCCGGCGTTTCAATCTGAATCTTCTTGCCCACGTACTGATCGGGCGAGAAGGGGTAGTCGAATGCGTCCTCGCCACTGCTGAGCACGGCGGCATTGGCTTGATGCGAGGCCAGGGACTGGTCGGTGGGGGCTTGCAGGTTCTTGTCGCTGCAGGCACTCAGGCTAAGGCCTACCAGAAAGAGATACGCGGGAACTGATTTGTTCATAAAGGGTAAGCGCTAGTGAGTAAGAGAGATGAAACGACACGGCAGACAGGCAACCAAACGGGGCACGGCAGCAGCTCAGCAGAGGCGAAATTGCTTCGGGACTACCCTACTCCTGCTTGGTTGAACCAAAACTATCCGGCCGCCCCGGGCTCCGAAAGAATAGTACACCAACGGGCGGATTAGCAGTACTACCGCCGCATTGGTCCCGACCACCCCCGTGGGCATGCCCCCCTACTACCCCGCCCCGGCCCTCTTGCGCGCCGCTCTTTAACGCGGCAAGGCCCGGTCTTGGGAAAGACCGGGCCTTGCGCCTACTTATGCTGGGCAGCCGGGCTTAGGGCCGGCCGCCGCTGGGGCCCTGGGCGGGCGTCGCGCCGGCGCCGTTGCCCCCGTCGCTGCCGCCGCCGTCCTTGAGGTCGTCGTTGCTCACCGACTTCTTGCGGCGCGCCGGGGCCATGCTCATCTTGCCGATGCGGTAGCTCAGGTTCACGCGCAGGCCAGTGCGGTGAAACACGTTCAGGCTGTTCTGGTCGAGGGTGGCCGAGGAAATTTGGCTGCGCACCTTGTTGCTGGGCGTGAAGAAGTTGTCGGCTCCGAAGCCGATGCTGCCTTTCTTCTCGTTGAAGTCCTTTTTCACGCCCAGGCTGTACACCCCGAAGCCGCCCTGGGAGCCTTGCAGCTGCACCTGTCGGCCGCGGTAGAAACTAAAGGCTTGCAGGCCCCAGCCCTTGCTGAAGTTGTAGCTCCCCATCAGGCGGCCACTGGCCACCCAGCCCTGGTTGCTGGCCGCGTACAGCGGGTCCGACACGTTGTTGTCGAGCGTGGCGTAGTACACGTCGGCGCCGCCGCCCAGGGTCAGCTTGTTGTTGAGGTTCACGTTGGCAAACAGGCTGCCGCCGTAGGCGTTTTCGGTGCCGATGTTGGCGTAGCTGGTTTGAATGATACCGCCTTCCAGGGGCGTGCGCACGGGCTGAATCGAGCCGGTGGTGTTGCGCACGAAAGTGGAGAAGTTCAGCGAAGTCTGCTTGACGAAGGTGTTGTAGCTCAGCTCGTAGTTGTTGGTGTATTCGGGCTCGAGCGTAGGGTTGCCCACGATGATGTTGAGCGGGTTGGCCGACTGCGTGTTGGGGTTCAGAAACTGCAGCGAGGGGCGCTGAATCCGGCGGTTGTAGGCTGCTTTCAGCGTGTTGCCGCTGGCCAGCTTGCGCGAGAGGTTCACGCTGGGCACCAGCACCCCGTAGGACGGAATTGAGGGGGCCTTGTCGGTCCGGAAGTCGGCGTCGATGGTGGTGTACTCGTAGCGGGCTCCGGCTTTAAGGGTGTAGCTTTTCAGAAAGCCCAGCGTGTAGGACGCGTAGCCGGCGGCCACGTTTTGGCGGTAGGTAAAGACGTTGCTCAGGTTGAGGCCCGCCGCGGGCTGCCCGTTGAGCAGGGTCGTGTAGTCGCTGTTGACGCGGCGCATGATGTCCTTGCCGCCCAGCTCCACCAGCTGGTTTTTCCCGACCGGCGTCTGGTAGTCGGCCTGCACGGTTACTTCCTCGTTGTAGCTGTCGTTCTGGTTGTTGCGGGTGCTGCCGGCGCCTTCACCGGTGAGAATGTAGTTGCTAAAGTCGTTATTGCGGGTATTGCGGCTGTACTGGGTCAGCAGGCTAAACTCGCGCTGGGGCGTCGCGAAGGTGTGGGTGTAGTTGAGCGTGGCGTCGAGCGTGTTGGAGTTGTCGAGCACCTTCACATCGCGCAGGGAGCGGGTAGCGGGCGTGGTACCGTCGAAAAACTCGGTGGTAGTGGCCAGCCCATCCTGGTAGCTGGTGCCGTTGCGCAAACCCAGCTGCACCGAGGCCGAGAGGAAATTGTACTTGTTGATGTCGTAGTCCCAGCCCAGGGAGTAGCGCCCAAACAGGTTGTTGGTGCGCGTGTCGGCCGTTTGCAGGGTACGGCTGCGCAGGCTGCGGGAACTCAGGTCGGAGCCTAGCAGGCGGTAGGTGGTTTGCTCGTTGGTGAAGCTGCCGGGGGTGTTGTACATGGCCCGGCCGCCGCCGCCCAGCGAAAAGCCCATTTTGCCCACCCGGTAGGTGGCGTTCAGGCCCAGGTCGGAGCCGCGCAGGCCGGCGCTGCTGCGCAAGTCCAGGGTGAAGCCCTGCAGGTTGTTTTGCTTGGTGACGATGTTGATGATGCCGCCCGAGCCTTCGGCGTCGTACTTGGCCGAGGGCGAGGTAATGACTTCCACGCTCTTGATCTGGTCGGCCGGAATCTGCTTCAGGGCGTCGGCAATGCTGCTGGCCGAAATCGTGCTGGGCCGGTTGTTGATCAGCACCTTGATGTTGGAGGAGCCCCGCAGACTCACGTTGCCGTCGAGGTCAACCGAGAGCATGGGCACGCGCTTGAGCACGTCGGTGGCGTCGCCGCCGCGGGTGGTTTCGTCCTTTTCGGCGTTGTACACGGTCCGGTCTACCTTCTCCTCTATCAGGCTGCGCTGGCCTTCCACCACTACTTCGGCCAGCTTCTGCACCGACGATTCCAGTGTAACCGTGCCCAGGGCCACCGTGTTGCCATCCTCGGTAATCACGACGCCGGGCTTTTCCAGGTTTTTGTAGCCGATAAAGCTGATCTGCACGGTGTAGGTACCGGCCGGCACCCGCGGAATCGAGAACTTACCCTTGTCGTCGGCCGAGGTGCCGTCCACGGCCTTGCCGGTGGCCGGGTTCAGCAGCACCACCGTGGCGTAGGATACGGGCTCTTTCGACGCGGCGTCGGTGATGGTACCGGTAACGCGGCCGGTGCCGGCCGGGGCCTGCGGGGCACCCTGAGGGCCTTGTCCGGGTGCTCCGCCGGGGCGGGCCATGCTGCCGGCGGGGCGGGTAGCGCCGGCGGGCCGCTCACCCTGCGGCATTTGGGCCCAGGCCAGGCGGCCGGCGGTGGTTAAAATCAGAACGAGGACAATCTTTTTCATGAACGTTAATCGAGGGCAACCCGGTGCGGGGCTGAGAGAGTAGGCGGTTGGTAGCACGAACTTACCGCGGGCGGGAAAGGCCCCCAAGTCAAATCGACGGACCGGCCGGTTCTCCCCCCGCAGACCGGTAAAGCATCTGCTGGTTGCGCCCGAGAGGCACAGACACGGTTTTGCCCGCGGGGTGGCACACCAGGGAGAAAATAGTCGGCGAAGAGCTACCCAAGCCGAAAAAAGCCAGGTGCTCCCAAGGCTCACGCCGCCGCAACGACCAACAAAAAGGCCAGCTGCGGAACAGCTGGCCTTTTTGTTGGTCGAAACTATACTGGCTTACAGCGCCGCCAGGCTTTGCTCCAGGGCGGCAATTTTCGACTCGGCGTCGGCCTGCTTCTGCCGCTCGCGCTCCAGCACGTCGGGCTTGGCGTTCTGCACGAATTTCTCGTTGCTGAGCTTTTTAAGCACCGTGTCGCGGAAGCCGCGGGTGTACTCCAACTCTTTTTCCAGCCGGGCCTTTTCGGCGCCCAGGTCAATCTGGCCTTCCAGGGGCACGAAGAACTCGGCTCCACCCGAGACGAAGCCCACCGAAGCCGTCGGCGCTTCCGGCACCAGGCTCACCTCCGTCAGGGCGGCCAGCTTGCGGATGATGCCGTCGTAGTCGTGCAGGAGTTGGGCGTCGTCGGTTTTGGCAGCCAGAGTCAGGGGCTTGTTGGGACCCAGGCCTTTCTGGTTGCGGATGTTGCGCACCCCGGCCACGATGTCCAGGGCCTTGTCCATGCGGCTGAGCAGTTCGGCGCTGCCGGCCACGGGGGCCAGCTTGGGCCAGGGCGCTACACAGAGGTACTCCTTGGGGCCCCGCTCCTTCAGCTCGTGCCAGATTTCCTCGGTAATGAAGGGCATGAAGGGGTGCAGCAGCTTGAGCAGGGTTTCGAGGTAGCCCACGGTGTGCTTCAGCGTTTCGGCGTCAATTGGGGCCTGGTAAGCGGGCTTCACCATTTCCAGGTACACCGAGCAGAAGTCGTCCCACACCAGCTTGTACACCGTCATCAGCGCGTCGCTCATCCGGAACTTGGCGAAGTGCTCGTCCAGCTCGGCCACGGTGGTTTGCAGCTTGGCCCCGAACCACTCCACCGCTTTAGCCGAAGCGAAGGGCAGCTCGGCGTTTACTTCCCAGCCCTGAGTCAGGCGGAAGGCGTTCCAGAGCTTGTTGGTGAAGTTGCGGCCCTGCTCCACGAGCTTGATGTCGAAGAGCAAATCGTTGCCGGCCGGCGACGAGAACAGCATGCCGGTCCGCACACCGTCGGCGCCGTAGTCGGCAATGAGGTCCAGCGGGTCGGGCGAGTTGCCCAGGCTCTTGCTCATCTTGCGGCCCTGGGCGTCGCGCACGATGCCGGTGAGGTACACGTTGCGGAAGGGCACTTCCTTGCGGTACTCGAGGCCGGCCATAATCATGCGGGCCACCCAGAAAAACAGGATTTCGGGGGCCGTTACCAGGTCGTCGGTGGGGTAGAAGTAGTTGATGTCGGCGTTGTCGGGGTCCTTGAACCCGTCGAACACCGAAATCGGCCACAGCCACGACGAAAACCAGGTATCCAGCACGTCCTCGTCCTGGCGCAAATCCGCGAGCTGCAAATCCGCGTTGCCACTCTGCTCCCGGGCCTGCTCCAGGGCCTGCTCCTCGTTCAGGGCTACTACAAACGAGCCGTCAGGCAGGTAGTAGGCCGGAATCCGCTGACCCCACCACAGCTGCCGCGAGATGCACCAGTCGCGCACGTTCTCCATCCACACCCGGTACATGTTCTTGAACTTGGGCGGGTGCAGCTTGATTTCGTCGTTTTCAACTACTTCCAGGGCCTTTTTGGCCATGTGGTCCATCTTGCAGAACCATTGCAGGCTGAGCTTGGGCTCGATGACGGCCCCGGTCCGCTCCGAGGTTTGGAGTACGCTGTTGTAGTCCTCAATCTTGTCGAGCAAGCCAGCTTCCTGCAAGTCCTTGGCAATCTGCTTGCGCACGGCAAACCGGTCCTGCCCCACGTAGAGCTGGGCTTTCTCGTTGAGCGTGCCGTCGTCGTTCAGAATGTCGATAACGGGCAGGTTGTGCTTGACGCCCAGCTCGTAGTCGTTCAAATCGTGGGCGGGCGTCACCTTCAGGCCGCCGGTGCCGAAGTCCATAGCCACGTACTCGTCCAGGATAACCGGAATTTCGCGGCCCAGCAGCGGGATGCGCACTTTCTGCCCGTGCAAATGCTGGTACCGCTCGTCGTTGGGGTTCACGGCCACGGCCACGTCGGCCATAATCGTCTCGGGCCGCGAGGTGGCCACGGTGATAAACTGGCCCTCCTGCCCTACCACCGCATATTTGAGGTAGTACATCTTGGCCACGGTGTCCTTGGCAATAACTTCCTCGTCGCTGATAGCCGTGCGGCCCTGCGGGTCCCAGTTCACCATCCGGATGCCGCGGTAGATCTGGCCTTTCTGGTAGAGGTCCACGAACACGCGCAGCACGGCCTCGGTCAGCTCGGGCTCCATCGTGAAGCGCGTCCGGTCCCAGTCGCAGCTGGCGCCCAGCTTCTTGAGCTGCTCCAGAATGATGCCGCCGTACTTTTCCTTCCAGTCCCAGGCGTGGGTCAGGAATTCTTCCCGGCTCAGGTCGCGCTTCTCGATGCCTTTTTCCTTGAGCAGGGCCACTACCTTAGCTTCGGTGGCAATGGAGGCGTGGTCGGTGCCGGGCACCCAGCAGGCTTCCTTGCCCTGCATCCGGGCCCGGCGCACCAGCACGTCCTGAATGGTATTGTTGAGCATGTGGCCCATGTGCAGCACGCCCGTCACGTTGGGCGGCGGAATCACGACCGAGTAAGCGGGCTTGCGCGGGTTGGGTTTGGCTTTGAAAAAGCCCTGCTCCTGCCAGCGCTGGTACCATTTGGCTTCAACGTCGGCGGGGGTATAGGTTTTGGCGATGGACATCGACAAGGGGAATAGCGGTTCGGAATACGGGCAAAAGTAGGCAATTCGGCGCGGGGCCGGAAATCAGCCCGCTGCTCGGGTTCCGCGGCCCGGCTTACCCCGGCATTAACGCATTTTTAATATTCTATATAGGAGAATCCAGGTACCTTTGAGGCTGACTAAAAATCTCCGCAAGGGTTTAACCGGATTTTGGTACCTTCTGGGAATTTTTCTCCGCTGCTTTTGTGCCCCTATGGCTTCGCTGTTCTCTTTTCGTAAAAAATCGAAGCCGGAAGCCCCCTCGGCTTCCGCTCCGGCGCCCACGGCGGCCCCGGCCACTACGACCATTCGCTTCGGGCTGGGCCAGCTGCTGGTGGAAGGCGGCGAGCCCGGGCGCAACCTGGAGCGGGCCGCCCAGATGATAGCCGAAGCCGCCCGCCAGGGCTGCGACCTGGTGCTGCTGCCCGAAACCCTGGACTTTGCCTGGACCCACCCCAGCGCCTTGCAGGAAGCCCAGCCCATTCCCGGCGCGTTCAGCGACCTGCTCTGCCAGGAGGCCCTGCGCCACAACATCATGGTGTGCGCCGGCCTGACCGAGCGGCTGCACGGCCGCAACTACAACGCGGCCATCCTGATCAGCGCCCAGGGCGAAATCCTGACCAAATACCACAAAATCAACCTCCTGACCGTCGAGCAGCCGTTTTACGCGGTGGGCCAGACGCTGAACGTGGTGGATACGCCGCTGGGCAAAATCGGTGTCAACGTGTGCGCCGACAATTACCTCGACGGCCTCTCCATCGGCCATACCCTGGCCCGCATGGGCGCCGAGTTTATCCTGGCCCCGGCATCCTGGACCGTGGATTTCTCCATTACGGAGGAAAATGACCCCTACCGGGAAAAGTGGGTGAAGCCCTTTTCCATTCTGGCCCGGCTCTACAACGTAGCGGTGCTCAGCACTACCTCGGTGGGCTACATCGTGGGCGGCCCCTACGAAGGGAAAAAGAGCATCGGCTGCTCGTTGGCCGTCGATGCCTCGGGCGTGCGAGCCCAGGGCGCCTTCAACGAATTCGCGGGCCAGCTGGTGGTGGCCGACATTCCCCGGCCCGTCCGGGCCGAGCAGGGCACGGCCATCGGCGAGATGCTGCGCCGCAAAGGCTACCGCTTCGACGAATTACCCGTCTAAATCAAAACTATTCCGCGCTTGGCTGGTACTCTGTTTTCTTCCGCTCCTATTGCCCGACCTTTCCCTGTTGCTATGACGCCTGGCTACCAGTGCTGCACGCGCTGTATCATGGACACGACGGTGCCCGGTATCCAGTTTGGGGCGCAGGGCGAATGCAACTTCTGCGCCCTGCACGACACGATGGACCAGGCCTTCCCGCTGGGCGAGGACGGCCGGCGGAAAGTGCAGGAGCTGGCCGCCGACATCAAGCGCCGGGGCCGGGGCCGCAAGTACGACTGCGTGCTGGGCGTAAGCGGGGGGCGCGACAGTTCGTTTACGCTCTGGTACTGCGTCACGCAGCTGGGGCTGCGCCCGTTGGCGGTGCACTTCAACGACGGTTTCGGCAACCCCGTGGCGGGGGAAAACATGCTCAAGGCCTGCCGCACGCTGGGCGTGGAGCTGCGCACCATCACCTCCGACTGGCGCGAATCCAAAGACCTGAAAATTGCCTTTCTGAAAGCCTCCGTGCCCGACATGGAGGAAGGCACCGACGTGGGCATTGCCACGGCCCTCTACGGAGTGGCGGCCAAGGAAGGTATTCAGCGCATCATCATCGGGCAGTCGTTTCGCACCGAGGGCATTGCGCCGCTGTCGTGGAACTATCTGGATGGCAAGTACCTGAAGGCCGTGCACCAGCAATTTGGCTCGGTACCGCTGCGGCCCTGGACGCCCAACGACCCGGGCTTTAATCTGGGCCTGAAGGAAATGTTTTACTACGCCTTCGTGCGCCGCATCAAGACCGTGACCCTGCTCTACCACGTCGACTACGTGCGCAGCGAGGTGGATGAGCTGCTGGCCCGGGAGCTGGCCTGGCAAAACCCCGGCGCGCACTACTTCGACGACTTGTACCAGAGCGTGATTTACTACCTGAACCGCACCAAGTTCAACATCGACCGGCGCCTGTTCAACTACTCCGCCCTGATCCGCTCGGGGCAGATGAGCCGGGAAGTGGCTTTGCACCGCACCAGCCAGATCAACTCCATCGAAGACGCGCGCGTGATTGAGCTGTGCATCAAGCGCCTGGGCCTCACCCGCCAGGAGTTCGACCAAATTGTGGCCGCCCCGCCCCGCACCTTCCACGACTACCCCAACAACTACCGCCTCATCCGCCGCCTGCGCTGGCCCATCCAGGTCCTCAGCCGCCTGAACCTGATTCCGGAGTCGGCCTACGACAAGTACTTCAACTGCGGCACGTAACGGTGATTTGGTGAAGTGGTGAGATGGTGAGTTGTCGTTCTACTCTGGCCAGGAAGCACGACGAAGAACTCCAACGACAGAGAAACTTATCCATCTGCACAGCACACCCCGACTTTATACCAAAAAGCCCTTTCCCGTTGGTACGAGAAAGGGCTTTTTAGCGGAGAAATCAGGGTGAGTTGGAGACCATGAGCTAACGAATAAGCTTATCAGGGCGACAACTCACCATTTCACAACTTCACCATCTCACCGCTACGCGTGCAGCCACTCTTTCTTGCTGATGAGCTTCTCCTGGCTTTCGCGGTAGTCGGGGTCGTCCACGCAGCAGTCGACGGGGCAGACGGCGGCGCACTGGGGCTCCTCGTGGAAGCCCACGCACTCGGTGCACTTGTCGGACACGATGTAGTAGTACTCGTCGGAGACGGGGGTCTGGGGGGCCGTGCCGGACACGACCGCGCCGCCGTCGACCTGCACTTCCTTCAGGGTGGTGCCATCGGCCCAGCGCCACTGGGCGCCCCCTTCGTAAATAGCAGTGTTAGGGCATTCGGGTTCGCAGGCACCACAGTTGATGCACTCGTCGGTTATCATGATGGCCATAGCCGGGGTCCTCGGGGTTGAGTGGATGCTAAAAAACGTACCTGCTATACGCAAAAAAGACGCGGGCAGTACTTCGTTGGGGCACGCAAAAGTAGAAACTAACCCGTACTCTTGCGAGTTTTTTAGCTATTCCGCTCCGCGGCCCCGGCGGCCGTATCTTTACGCGGGCTCTTGCCCCGTCTTTTTCCCTGCTTCTCCCCTATGAATCATTCCGAACGTCTGGCCGCTTTTGTCGCCCTGGGCCTGCGCCTGCACCACCTTTCCGCCGATGAGCTGGCTGCCCTGGTCGGGCGCGCCCGCAACGCCAACAACTGGTTTGACGAACCCAACGTGCATGCCGCCCTGCTGGGCGTGGCTCATCTGCTGGAAGAAGACACGCTGCGCACCTGGGCCGGCCGCTACCCCGCCGAGCCGCCGCACCCGCGCCGCGTGGGCGTGGTCATGGCCGGCAACATTCCGCTGGTGGGCTTTCACGATTTGCTGTGCGTGCTCATTAGCGGGCATTATTTGCTGGCCAAGCCCAGCAGCGAAGACAAGATTCTGATGAACTGGGTGGCCCAGGAGCTGATAACCATCGAGCCGCGCTTTGCCGAGCGGATTTCCTTCGTGGAGCGCCTCAACGAGGCCGACGCCTTTATTGCCACCGGCTCCAACAACACGGCCCGCTACTTCGAGTACTACTTCAGCAAGAAGCCCAACCTGATCCGGCGCAACCGCACCAGCCTGGCCATTCTCACGGGCGAGGAGTCGGCCGAAACGCTGGCGGCCCTGGGGCGCGACATTTTCCAGTACTACGGCCTGGGCTGCCGCAACGTGAGCAAGCTCTACGTGCCCGAGGGCTACTCCTTCACACCCCTGCTCGACGCCCTGCAACCCTGGGAAACCGTGCTGCGCCACAACCGCTACCAAAACAACTACGACTACAACAAGAGCATTCTGCTGGTGAATAACGTGCCGCACTACGACAACGGCTTTCTGCTGCTGAACGAGGCCGGCCCGCTGGTGTCGCCCATTTCGGTGCTGCACTACGGCACCTACGGCAGCGAAGTCGATTTGGTGGATCAGCTCACCGACGTGGCCGAGCAGATCCAGTGCATCGTCTCGGACGGGGCGCGCTACGCGGGCAGCTTCGCCTTCGGCCAAGCCCAGTCGCCGAAGGTCACGGACTACGCCGACGGCATCGACACTATGGCTTTCCTGGCGGAAATCGGCTAGCCGCCCGCACCAGCCAGCGGCGCACTGCCATTGAATTACTCACAGTTTTTCTGCAAATTACCAGGGTAGTTACCAACAACTTACCTCGTTATGCAGACGCTGACACAGGTGCCGGAGATGGTGGAAAAAGAAGCCCTGGGCACATTGCGGTTTCCCAGCCACGACGTGCTGACGCTACCGGTGCAGCAGCAATGGCGGCGCTACGAAGCCGAGCGCGCCACCACCCTCGGCAACGGCTACCACGGCAAGGTCGACATCTATTTCCAGACGGCGGACGGTGCCACCAAACGGCTCTACACCACCGTCTGGGCCTGCGACGCGGAATACCTGACCCTGAAATCGGGCGCTTCCCTGCCCCTGCGCGCCGTCGTCGGCTTCGACTTTTACTAAGCCGTGCCGAGTACCCGTAACAACGAAAATCCCCGACCTGTCCAAGTCGGGGATTTTTGTTGGTCGGACTGCCGGGCCGGAATGCGCCGACAACCTAGGTTACCGCCTGTTACACCCGGTCCAGGGTTTTGAGGATCAGGTCGTTGACGGTGGCTTCGGCGTTGGTGGCAAACTCGCCGGTGGCGCGGTTGGCCACAATGGCGTTCAACGACACCACCTCGTGGCCCAGCATGCGGCCCAGGGCGTAGTAGCCGGCCGTTTCCATCTCGAAGTTGGTCAGGCGGAACTCGCCCTCGGCGCTCTGGTAGCGGTAGTTCTGGAAGCGGCTGATCAGGTCGGCCTGGCGCAGGTCGAGGCGCAGCACGCGGCCCTGGGGCCCGTAGAAGCCGGGGCAGGTGAGCGTGTTGCCCACCACCATGCCGGCCCCCAGCTGCTCGCGCAGCAAGTCGGAGCCGCGCACGCAGTACGGGCGGTAGCTCAAATCCAGGCTCTGCTGAATGCCGGTGGCCACTTCCACTTCCAGGCCGGTTTCCACCAGCGGATAGAATTGCATCAGCGAGTCGAGGCCCACGGCGTGCTCGGTCACGAGGTGGGAGCCAATCGGAATATCGGCCTGCAGGGCGCCGCTGGTGCCCACGCGCACGATGCGCAGGGCGATGCGCTCTTCCAGCGGCCGGGCCTCACGGGTCACGAAGTCGATGTTGACCAGGGCATCCAGCTCATTGATGAGAATGTCGATGTTGTCGGTGCCCATGCCCGTGGAAATAACCGTCAGGCGCTTGCCCTTGTAGTAGCCCACGTGGGTCACGAATTCCCGCTTGTGAATCTGGGTTTCGATGGAATCGAAATGCTGGCTCACCAGCGGCACCCGCTCGGGGTCGCCCACGGTGATGATGGTATCGGAAATGTGGTCGGGCAGCAGGTTCAGGTGGTAGATGCTGCCGTCGCGGTTGATGATCAGCTCCGATTCGGGAATAGGCATGGTGGGAATGTTGGATGGTGAATGTTGAGAGTTGAGTGAGCGGGGCGGCCGGACATATTTGACCGCCGCATCAAAAACGACTGTCATCCTGAGCCTGCGAAGGACCTTACCACGGCAGAACTGGCCGTTGACACGCTACATCAAACGTGATAAGGTCCTTCGCAGGCTCAGGATGACAGCCAGGAAAAGTAATACGGCTTTCTACGCGCCCGGCGGCCGGTAGGATAGCAGGCCCTGCTCGGGATTATAGTTGTTGCTGAGCTTGGGGTAGGTACCGGTACCGTCGTAGGGGCGCTTGTCGGGGTGCTCCTGGCAGGCCGGGGAGCAGGCGCCGTCGAGCTGCTGGCCGCAGGTTTCGCACAAAGCCACGTGGGCGTTGCAGTGCGGGTTGGCGCAGTTAATCATCCGGTCGGAAGGCGTGGCGCAGTGGTGGCACTGGGCAATAACGGTGGGATTTACGCGGTTCACGTCCACCGTCACGCGGTTGTCGAACACGTAGCACTTGCCGTCGAAGTCCTCGCCGCCGGCTTCGATGCCGTACTTGATGATGCCGCCGTGGAGCTGATACACGTTTTCGAAACCCTGCTCCAGCAAATAGGCACTGGCTTTTTCGCACTTCACGCCGCCGGTGCAGTAGGTCAGGATTTTCTTGTCCTTGAACTCCTTGAGCCGCTCGACCCGGTCGGGAAAGTCGCGGAAGTTCTCGATGTCGAGCGTTACGGCATTCTTGAAGCGGCCCACGTTGTACTCGTAGTCGGAGCGCACATCCACAATCACCACGTCGTCGCGGTCCTTCAACTCCTTGAACTCCTGGGGCGAAAGGTGCTGGCCGGTTTTCTCGTGGGGCCGCACGTGGTGCAGGCTGCTGTGCACGATTTCGGGCTTCACGCGCACATGCAGCTTCTGAAACGCGTGTTCGGCGGCCTCATCCACCTTAAACTCCAGGGCTGCGAAGCGCGGGTCGGCCTTCACCAGGCGCATGTACTCCTGGCAGTCGGCCGCCAGGCCCGAGACGGTACCGTTCAGGCCCTCGTGCGCCACGATGATGCGGCCCAACAGGTTCAGGCGCAGACATATGCGGTGATGCTCGTCGCGAAACGCCACCGGGTCGTCGATGGGCGCGTAGCAGTAGTAGAGTAAAACGCGGTAATCCATTTTTTTAATTCTGAATGATGAATTCTGAATTATGAATTGCTGGCCAGGAATCGTAAAACGGCCCAGCGGGCCCGAATAATTCAGCATTCATAATTCAAAATTCAGAATTATACCTTCTGAGCGGGGTTGCCAAAGACGGTTTGGTTGGCGGGCACATCGGCCACCACCACCGAGCCGGCCCCTACGCGGGCCTTGGCGCCAATCTTGACGCCGGCCACCACGATGGCGCCCGAGCCGATAAACGCCTGCTCCTCAATTTTGGCTCCCGGGTTGATGATGGCCCCGGCCCCGATCTGGACGTAGTCGGCCAGTTCGGCTCCTACTTCCACCACGGCGTTGGCCCCGATCAGGCAGCCGTTGCCGAGCTTGGCGTTGCTGGCTACCACCGCCCCGGCGCTGATCAGGTTGCCGTGGCCCAGCCAGGCGTGCTCGGCCACGCTGGCGCGGGCGTGAATGGCGTTGACGGGCACCACTTCGTACTCGTCGCGCAGCATGTTGGTCAGGCTGCGGCGGCTGGCGGTGTCTTCGGTAGCCACGAATACTTCGCACTTCTTGCCCAGGAGCTTGAGCAACTCCTTGTCGTCGGTGTTGCCCATCACGGCCACGTTGTTCAGCTCCGAGTTCTGGAGTTTGGCATCGTCGTCGAGCAGGCAGTAGACCACTACATCATTGCTGGTAAAGGCATCGAGGGCCGTGGTGCCGAGGCTTTGCGCCCCCAGAATAATGACAGGATTTTCCATGCAGACAAATGAAAGCCGACGGGCGGCTGTGCTTTTAAACCAAACCGCAAAGATACAACGGCTCGGGGCCTGCAACAAGCCCCCACGAAAAGCCGTGCCCGCCGGCGCTAGAGGCCGATGCGCCGCAGCCAGCGGGCGGCCACGTCGTGTTGCAGGGCCAGCAGCAGCAAATAGGGCAGCAAGGCCGAGCGGTAGCGGCTCAGCGTGCCGAGGTTGGGCGTGCTCAGGCCCAGCAGGGCGGCCAGGGCCAGGCAGTAGAAGCCCAGGGCCAGCACCAGGGCAAACGGCAGCTGCCCTGGCTGCCGCCGCCACAGGGCCACGCCCAACGCGCCCAGAACGGCCAGCAGCAAGAGGTTTTCCAGGCCCGCGCCCACGTACAGCGGCGCGGCGTCTTCCCAGGGCATGGGCCGCAGCAGGGCACTACCAATGGCCTGGGGCGCGTTGCGGAGCATGCTTTCCACGGTGGGTGCCAGGTGCTCGTACTCGATGTGCGGCCGGGCCTGGGCGCCGGCCAGCAGGTCGGAGTTGATGCGAATCAGCTGGTTGGTAAACTTATTCAGGCGAAATACCGGGCTGATTTCACTGGCCCCCCAGCCGCCCACGCTGAGCGTAGCGGCAAATAAGGCCGCCTGCACCCAGCGCCGCCGGGCCCCGCCCAGGTGCTGAGTTAGCCGGATAACCGCCAGCCCGGCCAGCGCGGCAAACAGCAGGGCGGCAAAGAAAAACCGCATCTTAAACTGCAACACCGCCAGCGCCACGGCCCCGGCGAGGGTAGCCGGCCGGGGCGCTTCGGCACCGTAGAGCCAGCGCACGACCAGGGCCAGCAGCCACGCCCCACTGCCCAGCAGCAGGCATTCTTTGGTCAGCCCGGCCGTCCAGTAAACCACCGTGGGCCAGAGCAAAAAAGCCACCAGCGGGGCCCCGCGCGGGGTAGCCGGAAGGGCGCGGGCCACGGCGGCAGTCAGCTCCCAGCTCCCGACAAAGCAGAACACGGATAAGTAAAGCCCGTTCAGCAGCAGGCTACCCCGGGAAGCCAGATTCAGCCCGGAGAGCAGCTTGATCAGGAAAAAGGAGTTGGAGTAGCCGTGAAACGTCAGGCTTGCTCCCCCGTGCCAGAAATAGTCGCCGGCCAGGGTTTGCAGCCACTTGCCGGGCCGCTCCCACAGCTGCTCGGTCAGGGCCAGGCCCCAGCGCTGGTAGTAGGCCCCGTCTTCCGACAGCAGGTAGCAGGCCGCCGCGCCGGCCACCAGTTTCAGGGCCAGCAACGGCAGCAGCCACCGCCCCAGTCCCGGCACCTGGTACTGCCGCCGACCCCAGAGCACGAGGCCGCCCAGCAGCAGGCCGTTCAGCACAAGCGCAACCAGCAGCCTCACCCGACCACCACGTTTTGGCGCAGAATGTGGCTCCCGATGGCGCAGCGCAAGCACTGCCGGGGCTGGCAGTAGGCCCGGCTCAACGAGAGCAGGCCCTGCGAATCGGCGGCGGAGCGGTGCTCGAAGCCCACGGTGGCGTAGAGCTCCGTGAGGTGGTTGTGTTCGGCGGGCAGGTGTTCGAGCAGGGCCACGGCAGATTCGATGAGTTCGGGCTGCCCCACGGAGCGGGCGTAGGCCACGCGCAGGGGCACGGCCACGTTGGCCACGAGCAAATGTACGCTGCTGCGGCCAAGCGCGGGCACTTTGCCGGCCCGTCCCGGCTGGTAGTGCCCGCGCCAATACTCGGGCACCGGCGCGCGGAAGAACTGCTCCAGCGCCCGAACGTCGGGGGCCGCGAGCAGGGCGCTGAACAGCACGGGCCGGGCATGCAGCAGGGCTACCAACTGGGCCAGGCGCACGGTGGGAAAGTTGGCGGGCCGCAGCCGCAGGAAATTCCAGTCGTGCGCGGCCAGTGCCGCGTCGGCCAGCTGATATTTGTGGCGCAGAAACTCGTACTCGCGCCGCAGCGCCTGGATATACTCGTCGTCGGCCGTAACCTCGGCCTCGGCCAGAAAGCCCGCCTGCCCAAACACCAGGGCTTCCAACTGCCGTACTTCATGGCGGTGGCGGCGCACCACGGCCAGCGGCAGGGCTTTGGCCAGCCGCGCCAGGGGCTCGGTGTTTTTCTTGAACCCAAAGCCCGCCGCCAGCGCGTGGTAGGCCGTAGCTTCCCAGTCTTGGCCCAGCTGCTCGTGCAAGGTGGCCACGGCGTCGGCTTTCTGCTCTACCCGCTCCAGCAGGGCCCGCTCCACCATCATCGTACGAGTAATAACCGGCACCTGGGGCAGCAGCGGAGCGCAGGGCAGCTGCGGCGTGGCCGCCTGCTCCACCAGGTTGACGTAAGCGTGGATCAGCCCCAAATCGAGGCGGGGTGCCAGGGCCAGGGCCGGAATCCGGGAGCCGTTGGTACGCTGAATATCCTGGTCGGCGGTATAGACGACGTGCAGCACTACCTGGTCGTACTTTTTATCGGTCTGGTGCTGATGGCGCAGCCAGTCGGAGGCGCGCAGATGGATTTCCACGGCCCCGTTCCACTCCACCTCGCCGATCTGCAGGCGGGCATCCAGAAAGTCGGGGCCGGCATCGGCGTTGCGGTGGCCGGGGCGCAGCACGGTTATAGCCTCTCCTTCTTCGGTTTGCAGGTCGGCTTTATCAAAATACTGGTGCTGCCAGACGTAGTGGAGGAAATCTTCTTTCATAAAAACCCGATAGAATACGCTAGAATAAAATTTCGTCAGGGAAAGTACTCATTCCCCAAAGACTCCGGTAGGCTTGCCAGAAAATCGGGGGGATAATTTATCCAAACGCAAACCGGCCCGCCCCTGCGCGAGGCAGAAGCGGGCCGGACATTTCGGCAGACTGACGAGCTTAGCGCAGGTCGATGACCTTGACGCCTTTGTACTTCGTCTTGTCGAAGTTGAAGGTGGTGGCGTCCAGCGGGGGGTTGGGCTGGAACTTGCGGATGGTGTAGGTGTAGCGGTTGCCGTTCTTCTTGAACATCTTCCAGCTTTTCACCGACTTATCCACCTTGCTCACCGTCAGGCGCACTTTGAAGACGGGGTTGTCCTTGTTTTCGGGCGACAATTCGATGACGTCGCAGGCCTCGCCGGCTTCCTTGGTTTCCTGGACGTAGCTGTATTTGTAGCCTTTTTTGTAGAGCGTGAAGATCTGCGTGGGCGACACTTCCTGCTCCTCGGGGTCGAAATCGGAGATATTCACCTCGTTTTCGGCCTTCATGTAGGTCCACATGGTCTGGCCGTTGTTGATGACTTCCTGACCGTTGAGCTTGAGGCGAAACTTCTGACCGCTGACGGTGATGTCGCCGGTCAGGTTTTCTTTCACTTTGGCCGCGTCGTTTTCCAGGGTCTGGGTGAAGTTGGCCTTGAACCCTTTCAGCGCCTGATACTTGGCGCTCATCTGATCCAGAATCTTGCCGGCTTTGGGGTCCTGCTGGGCGCTGGCCGCGTGGGACAGCGTAACCGAAAGGGCGAGCAGGGCGAGTACTTTTTTCATTAGGGAAGGATGGTGTCTTGAGGGGCGTTAGATAGTGGCGGGGCAAGCAGGTTTAAGCGGGTCGTCAAGAGTATAACCCGGAAAGAACCGCTTTTGTCGCACTGGTAGCTAACTTTTGGGCAGGGTATTCAACAACTGTTCCAAACTGTATTCGTCCGGAATTAATACCTCCCGGGCCTTGCTGCCCTCGAAGGGCCCCACGATACCGGCGTGCTCGAGCTGGTCGATCAGGCGGCCGGCGCGGTTGTAGCCCAGCTTCAGGCGGCGCTGCAACAAAGAGGTGCTGCCCTGCTGGTGGGTAACGATGACGCGGGCGGCTTCCTCGAACATACTGTCGCGGGAGGCGGCGTCGAAGTCTTCGTCGCCGCCGTTGCCCCCGCCGCTTTCCCCGGCCACTTCGGGCAGCAGGTAAGCGTCGGGGTAGCCCTGCTGCTCGCCGATAAAGTCGCAGAGGCGGTCCACCTCGGGCGTATCAATAAAGGCGCACTGCACGCGGATAATGTCGGAACCCTGGGAAATAAGCATGTCGCCCTGGCCCACGAGCTGGTCGGCGCCGCCGGCGTCGAGGATGGTACGGGAATCAATCTTGGAGGTTACCTTGAAGGAAATCCGGCAGGGAAAGTTGGCCTTGATGATGCCGGTAATAACGTTCACCGATGGGCGCTGGGTGGCCACAATCAGGTGAATGCCGATGGCCCGGGCCAGCTGGGCCAGGCGGGCAATGGGCGTCTCGACTTCCTTGCCGGCCGTCATCATCAGGTCGGCCAGCTCGTCGATAACCAGCACGATGAAGGGCATGAAGCGGTGGCCCTTCTTGGGGTTGAGCCGCCGCTCGATGAACTTGCGGTTGTACTCCTTCAGGTTGCGGCAGCCCGCGTCCTTGAGCAGGTCGTAACGCTTGTCCATCTCCATGCACAGCGAGTTGAGCGTGTTCACCACCTTCTTGGTGTCGGTGATGATGGCCTCCTCGGTGTCGGGCAGCTTGGCCAGGAAGTGACGCTCAATCTTGTTGAAGATGCTCAATTCCACCTTTTTGGGGTCGACGAGCACGAACTTGAGCTGGGCGGGGTGACGCTTGTAGAGCAGCGAGGCCAGAATAACGTTCAAACCCACCGACTTACCCTGACCCGTGGCGCCGGCCATGAGCAGGTGAGGCATTTTGGCCAAATCGACCACGAAGACCTCGTTGGTAATGGTGCGGCCGAAGGAAATCGGCAAGTCCATTTCGGTGTTGATGAACTTGTCGGTGGCGAATACCGAGCGGATGCTCACCATCTCCTTCTTCGTGTTCGGCACCTCAATACCGATGGTGCCCTTGCCCGGAATGGGCGCGATGATACGGATGCCCAACGCGGCCAGGCTCAAAGCAATATCGTCTTCCAGGCTCTTGATCTTGCTGATGCGCACCCCGGCGTCGGGCACGATTTCGTAGAGCGTGACCGTGGGCCCGATGGTGGCCTTGATGCTGGCGATGTTGATGCCGTAGTGCCCCAGGGTTTCGACGATGCGGTCCTTGTTGGCTTCCAGCTCCTCTTTGCTCACCTGGGCTTTGGCCACGCCGTAGTCGTTGAGCAGCTCCAGGGTGGGGTACTGGTAGCGCGAGAGGTCCAGCGTGGGGTCGTAGTTGACGGCGGGCATGGTGTCCATGTCCTCGTCGTCGTCGGCAATGGCGGCCATGTCGGCGCCGGCGGCGGGGTCCAGCTCGCCGGGCTTGCTCTCGATTTGCAGGGCCGGACCGGCCGTTTCGCGCGGAGCCGGCAGCGGCAGCGAGGCCGGCAGGGGCGCGTCGTCGTCGCCGGCCAGGTCAGCCATCGACAAGGGCGTGGGAATGCTCGACGGGGCCACGCTCAGCGGCTCGGGGTCGGTGGGCGTTTCAAAGGAGAAGCTCGGGCCTTTGGGGGCGGCACTCAGAGCCGCGCCGGCTGCCGCCACGGTAGCCGAGGCGCTGGCCAGGCTGGCCGCCACCACCGGCGCTACGGTCAGTGGGACAGCGGCGGCGCTGGCGGCCAGGGCCGGAGCCGGATCGGGAGCGGCAATGCTGAAGGCCGGGCCGGATGCCGTGACCGGGCCGGTGCTGAAGGGCGCTTCCTCTTCGTCCTCGTCGGCAAACCCGGGCTCGTCTTCCGGCTCCGGGGCCAGGGTAACTGCGCGGGCCGCCGCCGCCGCCACGGCGGGCGAAGCCACGGGCCCCACGTGACGCAGGGTCATTTCCGGGGCGGGCTCCTCTTCTTCCTCGTCTTCGAAGGCCGCGGCGGGGGCGGCGGAAGCAGCCGCTGTTCTGAACGGCTGGTTGCCGCTTGCGGGGGCTACGGCCGGCTCGTCCTCATCGTCGGCCTCGCTGCGGCGCAGGTTCAGGCTGGTCACGTTGAAGAAGTACACCACGAAGGAAATCAGCAGGAAGGCCAGCAGCAGCACGGTGCCCCAACCGATGAGGCTGTCGAGCCACAGGGCCGCTTCGTAGCCGATGCCGCCGCTCAGAAAGTCGAGGCTATGGGCCAGGCCGGAGTCGGCGTCGGGGGCTTCCAAGGACAAAACCACGTAGCCCAGCAGCATGCTCAGCCAGATCATCGAGAACAGACACAAGGCCAGCACGTAGCTCAGCGACACATCGGCGCGCCGAAACACGATTTTGTAGCCCAGGAAAAACACGATGGGAATTACGGCGAAGGCCGCCACGCCGAAGCCCTTGTAAATCAGCAATTGGGCCAGCATGGCGCCCACCAGCCCCAGCCAGTTGCCCGATTCCTGCCCGGCCTCCTTCACCGGCGTGCTGCTCAGGCCCTCCACCACGCTCTGGTCGGCGTGCCCGGTAAACAGGAACGAGACGAAGGCAATGGTCAGGTAAATCGAGCTGAGCAGGAAGAAAAAGCCCAGAAACAGCTGGAAGCGCCGGTCGCGCAGGAAGGCAAACGGGTTGCCCAGCTTCATGGAAGGCAGCTTTACGCCGCGGGGAGACGCTTTGGGCGCGGCTTTGGGCGCGCTGGGGCGCGGCTCCCGGGCCGGCTCGGCGGCGGGCCGGGCCTGGTTGCGCGCCGGCCGGGGCTCATTGCCCCGGCCAGGGGCCGCCGGAGGGTTCTGCTTGTACGTATTTTTTGCCATCTATGACGCACTAAAAGGCCAAATCTAGGGAATTTTGACGGTTTTTGCGGCCCCGCCGGGGCCCGGGCCGCCGGGGGTTGCTTGCGGCTGCACTTCGTAAAGATACAGGTGCCAGTACGCGTTCCTAGCCGAAAAATCGTGGCGCAGAACCAAACCGCTGCGGGCCGGCTGCGCTAACCGGGCGGCAGCCAGCACGTAACGGCCGCCGAGGTGCCGGAAGGCGGCGGCGTTAAAGGCGAAATCCTGCACTACCCGCCCGGGAAACGCGCCCACGCGAAAATTCTTGCCCAGCTCGGCCGAAAACAGGTAGCACCGGTTGCCCCAGGCGTCGAAGTAGGCCCGCAGCGGGGGGCTCTTGGCCAGCTCGCCGGCAATGAGGGGCCGGAAGGCGTGCTTGTAGGGCAGCGGGTAGTTGTTCTGGTAGCTGTCGAGGGTGTAGAAGCCGTTGAGCTGGGCCACGGCCGGGGGCAAACCCAGGCAGGCCACCCGGTAGCGGGCCGGCACCAGCCCGGTTTGCCGCTCAATGACTTGCCGCACCTGGGCGAAGAGGCCCGGGGCTACGTAGGCGTGGTAGCTGGGCTCGGTGGCCGGCAGGCGGCCCGCCAGCTGGCGCAGGTTGTTGACCCACTCCGTGTTCATGGCCAGGCCCACCATTAGCTGCATGACAACCAGGGCCATAACCAGCTTAGGCTGCGGTAAGGCTTGCAGGCTCCAGGCCAGCAGCACAAACCACAGCAGCGGAGTCAGGAAGTGAAAGCGGCTTAGGTTGAAGGTGCGCAGGGCGGGCACGGCTTCCTGCACCTGCCCTACCAGCTGGGGGTAGAAACCGCAGAACAAGGCCACCGCCACCAGCACGCCCAGCAGCCCGAGCAGGGTGCCCCGATACGCCCGCCCCGAGCCGCCCGGCCAGCAGCAGGCTGCCGCAATGGCGAGCAAGATGACCCCGTGGAAGAAACGGCTGGCGTGGTACTGACCCATGAAGAAGTACTGCGCCGTAGCCTTCAGCCCCACCCCTACCCCCTGCGGACTTAGCTGGCTTAAGTCAAATTCCAGGCGGTGGGGCACAAACTGCCGGGCCAGCAGCAGCGAGTAGAACAGCGGGTACTCCACGACCAGGTACATGGCCACCAGCAGCCCCAGTCCGCCCACCACCGGCCACGACCAGCGCCGGCCGCGCACGACGTCGGCTAACAGCAGCGCCCCGATGCCGGCCACCACGAACGGCCCCACGAACACGAACATCGACCACAGCGGGAAGGCGGCAATCAGCAGCCAGTCGGGCCAGCGGGCGGAGCCGCGGCGCAGGTTCAGGAAAGCATGGAGCAGCCAGGGCTGGCCCAGCACCGTGAGGCCGTACATGGAGTAGAAGGGCAGCACGGCCCAGGCCAGACTCAGGGCTGCCGCCAGCGGGCGGCGCGCCGGCAGCAGGTGGCGGCGCAGCAGCACGTACATGCCCAGCAGGGCCAGCACCCGCACCAGGGCCTGCTGCACGAGGTAGGCCGGCAGCGGCTCGAGCAGGCCAAACAGCAGCACCGTCAGGCTCAGGCCCGGGCGCAGGGCGTTGCGCGGCAGCCCGTTCATAATGGCCGGCACCACAGCCTCGGGGCGGTAATCGAGGGCGACGTGGTGGCGGGTGAGCAGGTAGGGAATCGACAGCTCGGCGTCGAGGTTGTCGTCGATGGTCACGTAGCTCTGCTCCCGCAGCAGCAGAAACGGCAGCAGAAACAGCAGCAGGGCCAGCAAAGCCCAGCCCAGGGGGGGAAGAAGACGATGAGGTGCGCGCATACAGGCAGAAAGGGCCGGCAAACATACGGCTTGCCCCGGCCTTTTCGCGCCGGGAGCTTCGCGCCCGCCCCCCCCGCTCCCCCTACCCGGCTGTTCGCCCGCAACTAAGGAGGCCAGCCGCACCCAAACGGTCTGCTCGGCACCCGAAACGAACGGAGAAGCGCCCAGACGAACGTAGAAGCAACCCAGACGAACGGAGAAGCGCCCAGACGAACGTAGAAGCAACCCAGACGAACGTAGAAGCGCCCGAAACGAACGTAGAAGCACCCGGAACGAACGTAGAAGCGCCCGAAACGAACATAGAAGCAACCCAGGCGAACGGAGAAGCACCCGAAACGGACGCAGAAGCACCCAGACGAACGGAGAGGCACCTGGGACGAACAAAGAAGCGGCTGACTCCAACGCAGAAGCAGTTCCGCGGCCGGGAAGCCGGGCCGCTAGCTGCGGGGGTGAAACTCGGTGATGATCTGGCGCAGGTAGTCCCGGTCGAGGTGGGTGTAGATTTCGGTGGTGGTGATGCTCTCGTGGCCCAGCATTTCCTGCACGGCCCGCAGGTCGGCCCCGCCCTCGATGAGGTGGGTGGCAAAGCTGTGGCGGAACGTGTGCGGGCTGACGACCTTGCCAATGCCGGCCTTATCGACCACGTCCTTGATAATGTTGAAAATCATGACCCGGGAAAGCTTGGTGCCGCGCCGGTTCAGAAACACGAAATCCTCGTGGCCGGGCTCAATCTCGAGGTGGCAGCGCACCCCGCTGATATAGAAGCCGATGTGCTTCAGCGCGTCGCGGCCGATGGGCACCAGCCGCTCCTTGTTGCCCTTGCCCGTGACGCGCACGAAGCCCTGGTCGGCGTAGAGGTTGGACAGGCGCAGCTCGGTCAGCTCCGACACGCGCAGGCCCGAGGCGTACAGGGTTTCCAGAATGGCCCGGTTGCGGGTGCCCTCGTTGGTGCTCATATCCACGGCCTCCAGCACCCGCGTGATTTCCTCGTAGCTGAGCGTGTCGGGCAGCTTGCGGCCGGTTTTGGGTGCTTCCAGCGTGTCGGTGGGGTCCAGGGTGAGCAAGTCCTCCATGATCATAAAGCTGTAGAAGGCCTTGATGCCCGACAGGGTGCGGGCCTGGGAGGTGGCGCTCATGCCCAGTTCGCCGAGCCAGGCCAGGAAGTCGCGCAGGATGCGGGTGGTAACCTGGGCCGGCGAGGCCGGCAGCTTCGAGATTTCCAGGTACTGGCGCAGCTTGCCGATGTCGCGCACGTAGGCTTCCACCGAATTGGCGGAAAGCGACTTTTCCAGCTGGAGGTAGCCTTCGAACTGTTTGATGCTGATGGACCAGGTGGACATGCGGGCGGGAATGGAGGGTGTTGGATGCGCAGACAAAGGTAGTACGTCTGTCCTCCTTCATCTGGCGTACGCCGAGCGAAGGACCTTATGGGATGAGAACGGCCGGCGTAACAACGACTCGTTTTTAACGTGATAAGGTCCTTCGCTCGGCTCAGAATGACAGTTCCATATCTTTGAGTCCCACGTTACCAGAACCCCAATTCATGCAAATCCTCATCATCAACGGCCCCAACCTGAACCTGCTGGGCCGCCGCGAGCCGGGCATCTACGGCTCCCGCTCCTTCGACGACTACCTGCCCGAACTGCGCGCCGCCTTCCCCGACTTCACCCTGGAGTACTTCCAGAGCAACCACGAGGGCGAGCTGATCGACAAGATTCATGAGGTGGGCTTCTCCTACCACGGCATCGTGCTCAACGCCGGGGCCTACACCCACACCAGCCTGGCCCTGGCCGACGCGCTGGCCGCCATCAACGTGCCCGTAGTGGAAGTGCACCTCTCCAACGTGGCCGCCCGCGAGGAAATCCGCCACAAAAGCCTGATCGGCAAAAACTGCCTCGGCAGCATCAGCGGCTTCAAGCTGGAGAGCTACCGCCTGGCCCTGCACTACTTCGACAACATGCGCCCCAAGCGCGTGGGCTTTAAAGTTTAATGTGCTAATGATTAATGTGCTGAAGTGCTAATTCTTAATGTGGAGAATGTGCGAAATGGGCGGAATGTGTCATGGCGAGGCTGCAAGCCATTCCGCGCCTCAAGCGGCGGCAATCCGTGCGCTGCGCAGGTAGTCACCGCCTTTCCCCAGAAAGCCCTAACGTCTGCTCAGGCGTTGGGGCTTTTCACTGAAGAGAGCTTTCTACCTTGCAGAGGACGGATTCGCTACGCTGTCCTTCGGGTGCTTCGCGTTGCCCGCCATGACATATTCCGCCCATTTCTCACATTCCGCACATTTCCCACATTTCCCACATTCCCCATTAGCACATTCCCCCACATTCGCACATCAGCACATTATAAAAATTACCTTTGCGGCTCTTCCCTTAGCCTTTTCCACCTATGTATACATTCAACCCCGGCCCGTCGCAGGTGTATCCTGAGCTGCGCGGCTACTTGCAGGATGCTTTCGACGAGGGCTGGCTCTCGGCCCCGCACCGCGGCGAGCGGTTCACGGGCCTGATGCGCCAGACCGTGGCCGACCTGAAAACCAAGCTCAACATTCCGCAGGACTACACCGTGTTTTTCCTGAGCTCGGCCACCGAGTGCTGGGAGGTGCTGGCCCAGGACCTGACGCCTACCAAGAGCTTCCACCTCTACAGCGGGGCCTTCGGCGAAAAGTGGTTTGAGTACGCCAAGGCCCTGCGCCCCCACAGCGTCGGCCAGCAGTTCGGCATCGACGAAGTGCCCGAAGTCTATACCCTGCCCCTGCCCGACGACTCGGTCGACCTGGTCTGCATCACCCAGAACGAAACCAGCAACGCCACCCAGCTGCGCGACGGGTTCGTGCTGAACCTCTACAACCGCCTCGGCAACGCCCTGCTGGCCGTGGACGCCACGTCCTCCCTGGGCGGCATCCAGCTCAAGTACATCAAGGCCGACATCTGGTTTGGCTCGGTGCAGAAGTGCTTTGGCTTGCCCGCCGGCCTGGGCATCATGGTGTTGTCGCCCAGGGCCGTGGCGCGCTTCCGCCAGATCAACGAGCGGAGCCACTACAACAGCCTGGTGAGCCAGTACGAGAAGATGCTCAACTTCCAGACCACCCACACGCCCAACGTGCTCGGCATCTACCTGCTGAGCCGGGTGCTCACCGACCGGGAGCCCATCAAGGCCGTGCACCAGCACCTGATTGACCGCGCCACCAAGCTCTACGACTACTTCGACCAGGCCACCCAGCTCACCCCGCTGGTTACGAACCCCGAAACCCGCTCCACCACCGTCATCGGCTTGCAGGGCCCGCCCGCCCTCATCGACGAGGTGAAGCGCCGCGCCCTGGCGCAGGGCCTGCAGCTGGGCAACGGCTACGGCACCTGGAAATCGGGCTCGTTGCGCATCGCCAACTTCCCCGCCATTCCCGACGCGGCCTACGAGCAGCTGGTCCAGTTCTTCGCCCGCGAATTCGCCTGATCAATTAGTGAATTAGTGATTTAGCGACTCAGTGAGTTGTCGTTCAAATCGCGCCATTTGCGCAAAATGCGCCAACAGCACGATAAAACTCACTAAGTCGCTAAATCACCATCTCACCATGTTTAGTCTCAAGGAAATCTTCTCGGTTACGCTCACGCTGTTTGCGGTGATTGACATTCTGGGCTCCATCCCGATTATCATTCAGATCCGGCAGCGCGAGGGCAAGATTCACTCCGAGAAGGCCACGCTGGTGGCGGGCGTGCTGATGGTGGTGTTCCTGTTTCTGGGCCAGAGCATCTTGTCCCTGTTTGGGGTCGACTACCAGTCGTTTGCCCTGGCCGGGGCCATCATCATCTTCCTCATTGGCATGGAGATGATCCTGGGCATCGAGCTGTTCAAGAACGACCCCACGACGCGCACCGGCTCCATCGTGCCCCTGGCGTTTCCCATCATCGTGGGCGCCGGCACCATGACGACGCTACTGAGCTTGCGGGCGGCCTACTCCCTGCCCAACGTGCTGGTGGGCATCGGCCTGAACCTGGTCTTCGTCTTCCTCGTGCTCAAAAGCTCGGCCTGGATTGAGCGCAAGCTCGGCAAAGCCGGCGAAGACATCCTGCGCCGCGTGTTCGGCGTCATCCTGCTGGCCATTGCCATCAAGCTGTTTAAATCGAACTTCTAATTCAATGTGCTAATGTGGTGGAATGTGCTGAGGTGCTAATGCAGAACGACCATTAGCACCTCAGCACATTCCACCACATTAGCACATTACCCAACATGATTCAACTCTTCACCGACGGCTCGTCGCGCGGGAACCCCGGGCCGGGCGGCTACGGAACCATTCTGCGCTACGGGCCCCACGAAAAGGAAATTACCCAGGGCTTCCGCCTCACCACCAACAACCGCATGGAGCTGCTGGCCGTCATCGTGGGCCTGGAGGCCGTGACGCGCCCCGAAATCCCGATTACCGTCACCACCGACTCGAAGTACGTGGTAGATGCCGTGGAGAAAAAGTGGGTGTTTGGCTGGGCCGCCAAGGCTGATTTTGGCAAAAAGGCCAACGAGGACCTGTGGCGGCGCTTTCTGAAGATCTACAAGCAGCGCAAGGTGCAGTTCCGCTGGGTGCGGGGCCACAACGGCCACCCCGAAAACGAGCGGTGCGACGCCTTGGCCGTGCGCAGCGCCGTGCACGGCCCCCTGCTCATCGACGCGGGCTACGAAGCCGCCGCCCAGCTGCCGTAATGAAGCCGGCCTCCTACTTCCCCGCCCTGACGGGGCTGCGGGCAGTGGCGGCCTTCTGCGTCTTTTTCTTTCACTTCCCGCCCGTAGCGGCGGGCGGCCCGGCGCTGCAACGAGTGCTGCACGCGGTGTGCCGCGAAGGACACCTGGGCGTATCCCTGTTCTTCACGCTCAGCGGCTTCCTGATTTGCCGGCGCTACTACCGGGTACAGTTCGGGGGCCGGGAACTGGCCGGCTACGCGCTGCGGCGCTGGGCGCGCATCTACCCGGTGTTTTTCCTGGTCACGACGCTCACTTTTGTGGGTACAAGGCTGTTTCTGGCCGACAACGGGCTCCAGCTCTACCTGGTCAACATCACGCTGCTCAAGGGCTTCGCGGCCGACTGGGCCTTCACCGGCGTGGCCCAAACCTGGTCGTTGACGGTGGAGGAGTGCTTTTACCTGCTGGCGCCGCTGCTGTTCTGGCTGGGGCGGCGCTTTTCGCCGGGGGTCTGGCCGGGCGTGATACTGGCGCTGCTGGGGCTGGGCGGCTGGCTGTACGCCACCCCGAACTTTACCTTCGCCAACGCCCATTTCATGCTGGTAGCTACCCTCTTCGGGCGCAGCACCGAGTTTCTGCTGGGCGCGGCCTTTGCCTTGCTGCCCCCGTCGCGGGTGGGCCGGCGGGCCACGTGGCTGGGCAGCATCGGGCTGATAGTGTTGGTAGCCGCGCTGACGGCCATTCAGCTGCACACCGGCAACGTCAGCATCGATACGGCCCCGGGCGTGGCCGTCAACCATCTGCTGCTGCCCGCCGCTACCGGCCTGCTACTCTACGGCCTGGCCACGGAAATCACCGCGCTGCAAGGCCTGCTGAGCAGCACCCCGCTACAGGTGGCGGGCAGGGCCTCCTACTGTTTCTACCTGCTGCACATGGGCCTGTGGCACGATTGGCTGGTGCGGTGGCTGCCCGCCGGGGGCCCGGCCGCAGTACAGGTTGCGCTGGTGTTCGTGCTGACCCTGGCGGCGGCCATCCTGCTGTATTACCTGGTCGAAAAGCCCCTGCACGGCCTGCTGCTGCGCCGCCTGGCACCCGGTCCGCAGGCCCCGTCGGCGGTTCCTTTCTAAATATTCCGCCGGCCATTGCGGGCCGGCTTAGCGTACAACCGAAGTACTATGAAGCCTCTGCTTACCTCCGCCCTCTTCGCCGTGCTGGGTGTCTCGGCCTGCCAGCAACAGATGGAAAGCTCGACGCCGGCCCGGGCCCAGAGCGTGCCCATCCGGGCGGCGGTGCAGTGCGGCTGCCCCAGCGAGGTGCCCATGGCGTCGGCGGCGCCCGATACGCTGTTTGCCTTTGCCAATGGGCCGGTGCTGTCGGTGTGCGGCTACAAGGAAACGCGCAAGCGCCAGGAGTTTTACTCCGAGTTTGCCGTGTCGACCTGCCAGCCCCGCAAAATCCTGAAGTACTGGGACGTGCGCGAGCGGTGCCGCCTGGTGTTCCGCAACGACACGCTGACGGTGGAATCGTTGAAAAACCTGCCGGCCGGCAAGAACTTCACCTACGAGTTCGTGCGCTTCCGCCTCGACCGGTTCTACGTGCGGAAAGGCCAGGTGCAGCACGAGTCCGTGCTCAACAAGGACATGCGCCCCTACACGCCCGAGGAAATAGCCCGGGTCAGGCAGGAGTATGAGTCGGCCACGGCGCTGAAGGCCGACAAGCGCATCGAGTTGGCCAACCGCCTGCTGCTCAGCGCCCTCAGCGGCGACGTGCAGGCCGCCGTGTACTTCCGGCAGTTCCCAACCAAGTTTCCGCTGGAAGGGGCCTACGAGGAAGAATACGCCGACTTGCAGCGCCTGCTGCGCGACTGGAACCGGCAGGCCTCGGCCCAGCGCTAAGCTCTTTTAATCCGTTTTCCCTGTCTGCCAACTCCGTGGCCAATACCTATTTCCGTTTCAAGCACTTTACCATCGAGCAGGACCAGTGCGCCATGAAGGTGTGCACCGATGCCTGCGTGCTGGGGGCCGCCGCCGAGCTGACTACCGCCACCCGCATCCTGGACGTGGGCACGGGCACGGGCCTGCTGGCGCTGTTTGCCGCCCAGCGCAACGCCACGGCTACCGTCGAGGCGGTGGAAATTGCCCCCGATGCCGCCCGCCAGGCCAGCCACAACGTGGCCCGGAGCCCCTGGGCCGACCGGGTGCGGGTGCACCCGCTGAGCCTGGCGCAGTTTGCCGCCACCTCCCCCGCCCCGTTCGACCATATCTTGAGCAATCCGCCGTTTTTCCGCCGCGCGCTCCGCTCGCCCGACGCGGCCCGCACCACCGCCCGGCACACCGCTCCCGATACCCTCTCGTTTGGGGAGCTGGCCCGCTTTGCCGCCGACTTCCTGACGCCCGCCGGCGCCTTGACTATTCTGTTGCCCCCGCCGGAAATGCAGCAGTTTGAGCGCGAGGCCGCCCACGCCGGCCTCTACCCGGCCGCGCGCCTGGTGCTGCACCACCGGCCCGGCAGCAAGGCCCTGCGGCACATCACCCGCTTCAGCCGCCGCGCCGAAGCCGCCGACACCCGCGCGCTGCCCATTCACCCCGCCGGCACTGATGACTACTCGCCCGAGTTCCGGCAGCTGCTGCGCGGCTTTTACCTGGCTTTCTGAGCTGGCTCAGATGGCCCTGAACACCCGTTTTACGGGAGCAGGCGGGCCACCTGGGCCAGCTTGTCCTGGTAATGAACGTCGAGCAAATCGGCGGTGAGGTCGGGAAACTGGGCGGCGGAGTAGTGGCGCTGCACGGTGCCGCCGGCCAGCAGCGTGATTTCGTCGCAGGTTTCGGTGAGGGTGCCCAGCAGGTGCGAGGTGAGCAGGATGCCCCGCCCCTGGGCCCGCAGCCGCAGCAGGATTTCCTTGAGCAGCAGGTTGGTGCCCATATCCAGGCCGTTGAAGGGCTCGTCCAGAATCAGGTAGCGGAAATCCTGCACCAGCAGCCCCAGCAAAGCCAGCTTTTTCTTCATGCCCGCCGAGTACTCTTCCGCGTAGTGGTCGAGGGGCAGCTCCAGCAGCGTGTTCCAGGCCGAAAAGTCGATCAGGGGCCGGCGGCGGGCCTGCAGGCTGAACTCCAGGTACTCGCGGCCCGTGAGCCGGGGGTAGAAATACGGCTCGTAGGGCAGCACGCCGGTATGCTCCCGGATAGCCAGGCCCGTGGTTTCCCGAATCTGCCCGGTGTAGTCGGTCAGCAGGCCGTAGAGGCAGTGCAGCAGGGTGGTTTTGCCCGCCCCGTTGGCCCCCACCAGGCCGTGAATCGTGCCCGGCCGCAGATCCAGATCAACGTGGCGCAGCACGGGCTGGCTACCGTAGCTCTTGCCCAGATTTCGAATGCTAAGCATGCCAGTAGAGGTGTAAGCGTTGGCGACTTTTCCAGATCAGCCCCCCGAAGACGGCCACCAGTATCGGGGCGTACTGGGCGTTCAGCAGGGGCAGCAGGGCCACGGCCACGATGCCGCCCTGGGTGAGGCGCACCAGCGTGGGCTGGGGGTAAAACGAGTACTTGGCCATCACGCTCATGCTCACCGTCAGCAGCCCCCACGCCAGCAACGCGGTGGCGCCCGGCCAGGCGGCGGGGCTCAGGCCCAGCAGCACGAAAAACGGGGCGGCCGTCAGCAGGTAGAATACGGCGGCCAAAGCCAGCTTGCGCCACCAGAAAGCCGTAGCGCCCCGCCCATAGATAGTGACCATGTCTGTAGGTTCGGGGGTGGTGTAGCAAAACGTGACCAGCAGGCTCCAGCCGCCCAGCACCACGGCGGGCACCACGGTGGAAGCATGCTGCCACCCCGCCACCGCCAGCCCCGCCAGCCAGCATGCCCAGCCGCCCAGCTGCCGGAAGCCGCTTACCCACTCGAAGACCTCACTGCGCAACAGGCTGCGGCGCGGCCAGCGGCGGCCGGTGCTTCGCGCCACGGGCAAAAACGGAACGGGCAGCACCGCCACCACCGTGGCCAGGGCGGCGGCCCAATAGCCCAATCCCAGCAGCAGGCCCCACACCGGCCACAGCCACAGCACGTACTCGGCCAGCAGCCACTGCCGGTAAGCGGGCGAGGCAATCTGCAGAAAGCCGGTGTCGGTGCGCCGCCGGTGCCCCGGCCACGTAGCCAGCAGCGCCAGCGGCGGCGCGGCCCACTGCAGCGCCGGCCGGGCCAGCAGCAGCTCGAGCACCTTGCCCAGGGTGAGCACCAGCACGCCGCCCAGCAAGAGCAGCCGCAGCCACCCCAGTTCGGCCAGCTGCCGCCCCAGAATGCGCAGCCGCAGCCGCAGGTAAGCTTTCATGCGCGTCAAGTCGATAGTTTACCGCGACTCAACGGCAGCCAGGCTGATTTCGTGTTCTTCGAACCGGATTCCGTAGTCGGCGGCCAGCTCCTCCAGGATGGGCTCGTAGAGGCTGGCCTCGGTCGGGATGACGACGCCGCGCTGCCCGAGCTGCCCGGCCGCCAGCCGCCGCACGGCCATAGCCACCGGTAGCCCCACAGTTTTGGCCATGGCCGTGTGCGTAGCATCGTCGCCGAGCACCACCAACGACGACTCCCAGCGGTGTGGCGCCCCGTCCAGCTCGTAGTCCAGGGTGTGGTGCATCACTATCATGTCGTGGTCGGTGGGCTGCAGCTGCCATTTGTCGGTGAGCAGCCGTTCCAGCAGTTGGGCCGGGGTGGCGTCGGCCAAACCCACGGGCCGCTTCGTGAAGACTTCCAGCCACGTCAGGCGCTGCATTTCGGGTCCTTGCGGGTCGAGGCCCAGGTAGGCGGCCGTGCGTTCAGCCAAGCT
The DNA here is from genome assembly GCF_004765605.1 of Hymenobacter aquaticus. Taxonomy (NCBI): domain Bacteria; kingdom Pseudomonadati; phylum Bacteroidota; class Cytophagia; order Cytophagales; family Hymenobacteraceae; genus Hymenobacter; species Hymenobacter aquaticus. The sequence continues at coordinate 1,319,971 of NZ_SRLC01000001.1, forward strand.
CCCTGCGCCGTGGGCGGCGGGCAAGAACGACTCCATCAGGGCTGCCCAGGTCATGTCGGCGGGGTTGCTCAGGTGCACCGAGTCGTCGGTGAGGCCCAGGCGCACGAAGGCCTGCCAGGCCGCGCAGTAGCCCGCCCGGCGCAGGGTGCCGCGCAGCATGGTCGGAATGTCGTCGAGGCCGTAGGGCGTGCGGTAGCTGAGCGAGTCGCGGTTGGCATAGCCGTCAAACTCGCCGTAGCCGGCCACGGCCACGGGCGTGGTGCGGGCAAACAGCTGCTGGTAGGGAATAAAGCGTAAATGGCCGTTTTCGAGGTATTTGGCGGTGCTTTGGCCGGCCAGCACCACGTTGCGGGGGTTCCAGGTAAACTTATACTTCCACGGATTATCCCCTTCCGAATCGGGGGCCAGTAGCCCGCCGCAGTACGAGCGGAAGGCCGTCAGCTTCCCGCCCCGGGCCCGAATGTCGTGCAGGGCCCGCATGGCCGACATATGGTCGAGGCCGGGGTCGAGGCCGCACTCCATCAGGATCAGAATGCCGGCCGCCCGGGCCGCCGCGTCCAGCCCCCGGATTTCCTCCGACACGTAGCTGGCCGTTACCAGGTGCCGGCCATATGCCACGCAGGCTTTGGCCACGGGCAGATGAAACAGGGCCGGCAGCATCGAAATGACGATATCGGCCTGTTGCACCAGTTCCGGCAGCTGGGTTTCCTGCTGAATGTCGAAGGGCACGGCCCGGGCGTAGGCCGCGTGGGCGGCCAGCACGGGCACCAGGTGGGCCGGGTTGACGTCGGCCACGGTGAGCTGCCAGCCTTCGGTGGGCGCGTGGAGCAGCAGGTACTGAAGCAGGGAGGAAGCCGAGCGGCCGGCTCCCAGGAGCAGAATGCGGGACATTGGAAAGGAGGTCAAGTGGCATGCCGGGGCCGGTAGTGGGGTGGCGGCCCCGGCACGGGGTGGGAATCGGGGCCAATAATCGGTAAAAAAAGCTTGTCCCGGCGCGAAACCTGATTTGCCACCTTCGTCCCAAGCTCAACGATCAAATGATAAATGTTAAATGATCAATGATAATTGTAGTACATTCACCGCCCCTTACCGGAACGGGGCCGCCATTCGGTACCCGCACTTTGTTTTTTATTCCCCGATGGCCCACCCGCTCCATCTGACCATCACCGTCGAGGTGCTGGCCTCCGAAGCCGAACTCACCCCCGCCGAAGCCACCACCTGGCAGCAGGCCCGCGCCGCCACCGACCAGGCGTACGCCCCCTACTCCCACTTCCACGTGGGCACGGCCCTGCTGCTCGACGACGGCACCATTCATAAAGGCACCAACCAGGAAAACGCGGCCTACCCGTCGGGCCTGTGCGCCGAGCGGACGGCCTTGTTTGGCCTGGCTTCCTCCCGGCCCGAGCGCCGCATCCTGTGCATGGCCGTGGCCGCCCGCCCCGCCACCGGCGACTTCGTGGCCGTGACGTCGTGTGGGGCCTGCCGCCAGGTGATGACCGAGTACGAAAACCGCCAGGGCACCCCGATTCCGCTGCTGCTGCCCGGCCCCAACGACACCATTTACCGCTTCCGCTCCCTGGCCGACCTGTTGCCCTTCCAGTTCTCGGCCAGCGACCTGCCGACGGTGAAATAGTGAGATGGTGAAATAGTGAGATGGTGAAATGGTGAGATGGTGAGTTTGATGTTCTCGTGGCGCATTTTGCGCAGTTTGCACGACAAACCCACCATTTCACCATTTCACCATCTCACCACCTCGCCTCCTATGGCTACTTCGCACGAACGGCAGCTGACGGTTACTCGCTCGGCCCGCTACTTTCAGGCCGGTGAGCTGAGCGCGGCCACGCGCCAGGTGTGGTTTGTGTGCCACGGCTACGGCCAGTTGGCGGCGTACTTTATTCGCCATTTTCACCTGCTCCCCGAGGCCGACCCGACAACCGTAGTCATTGCCCCGGAGGGCCTGTCGCGCTTCTACCTGCACGGCACCGGGGGCCGCGTCGGGGCTACCTGGATGACGCGGGAAGACCGGCTGGCCGAAATTGAGGACTACATTGCCTACCTCAACCAGCTCAGCCACGCCGTGCTGGCCCAGTGCCCACCCGAGGTGCGCGTGACGGTGCTGGGCTTTTCGCAGGGCGCGGCCACCGTCAGCCGCTGGCTGGCCCGCGCCACGTTTCGCCCCGCCCGGCTTATCCTGTGGGCCGGGGCCTTCCCTGCTGACGTGGATTTCAGCGTGGCCACCCGCCTGCTGCGGCAGTTGCCCATCACGCTGGTGTGCGGCGACCAGGACGAGTATATCAACGCAGAGGACCTACGCAAGCAACAGGAGTTTCTCCGGCAGCTGGGCGTCGAGCCCGAGGTAATCCGGTTCAGCGGCAAGCACGAGCTAAACGCAGGCGTCCTGCAACGCTTACACCAAGCCTGAACCGCATAAAAAAGCCTCTCCAATGCTGGAAAGGCTTTTCTTATGTCAACACAACGCCAATGACTACGTGCGGTTGATGAGCGTGGCCGCGCCTTGGGCACCGGCAAAAATGGTTACTTCGGCAATGTGCACGTTGGCCGGACGCGTCACCATAAACTGAATGACGTCGGCAATATCTTCCGGCTTTAGTGGGTCGTAGCCCTGGTACACTTTAGCGGCCCGCTCGGTGTCGCCCTTGAAGCGCACCTGCGAAAACTCCGTTTCCACCGCGCCCGGGTTTACCTCCGCCACCCGGATATTCAGCGGCAGCAGGTCGATGCGCATGGCTTTGGACAGGGCCGCCACGGCCGCTTTCGAAGCGCAGTACACGTTGCCGTTGGCGTACACCTCGTGCCCGGCAATGGAGCCGATGTTAATAATATGCCCCTGCCGGCGCTGCGTCATGCCCGGCAGCAGCGCCTGGCTCACGTTCAGCAGGCCCTTCACGTTGCTGTCCAGCATTGTGTCCCAATCGTCGGGGTTGCCCTCCTGAATCGGGGCCAGCCCGTGGGCTCCGCCGGCGTTATTCACCAGCACGTCGATTTGCTGAAAGGCGGCCGGCAACGAAGCCACGGCGGCATCCACGGCGGCCCGGTCGCGCACGTCGAAGGTGAGCAGGTGGGTGGGCGTCGGGGCCAGCTGCTGGGCCAGCTCTTCCAGCCGCTCCCGGCGGCGGCCGGTCAGCACGAGCTGAAAGCCGACCTGGGCCAGCGCAACGGCCGTGGCCCGGCCAATACCGGAGGAAGCCCCGGTAACAAAGGCGGTACGAGTCATAAAGCAGGAAAGTACGTCGGCCTGCGCCGACTATTCAAAGTTCAGGTACAGCGTCACCGTGTTGCTTTTCAGGCTTTGCAGGCTGGAGCTGTACACGCTTTTGTTGGGCTGCAACAGGTTGCTCAACCCGTTGGAAAAGCGCAGCTCGGGGGCAAACTTGAACAGCGGATAAAACAAATCCAGCCCGATGCCATACTCGATGGCAAAGTCGTTGGCCGTGGCTTCGAGCTGGTTGCGCAGCGGATCTTTCTTGCGGCTGCCCACGCTGATGCTGGATTTCACCCCACCCACCACGTACACCCGCATGTTGCGCCGCCGCTCCGAATGAAACTTGAGCAGCAAGGGCAAATCAATCTGGGTGCCGCCCACTTCCTGGGTCACGATGGAGTCGGCGGGCTGGTAGCCAAACGACTTGAACTCCACCTGACGCGTCAGAAAGCTCACCCCGGGCGTAAAGCGCAGGGTGAAATAATCCGCCAGCCGCACGTCGCCGATAAAGCCGACCGACAAACCCGGACTAATAATGGAGTTAGCCGATATAGCCGTGCCGCTCTGAATAGCCTGCACGTAGGCCGCCGACTGCTCAATCTTGTAGCGCGAGAAGTTGGGCGCGATGTAAAAGCCGGGGTGAAACCACTTGTCGTCGTAGCCCGGCAGGTTGTTCACGGTAATGGACTTCACCTGTCCCCGCCCGCCCCGACTGGCGCTGCTCTGGCTTTTCTTCTGGGCCTGGGCCGTGTGCGGTGCCACTCCGGCCAGCAGGACGGCCGCGGCCAGGGCGGCTACTTTTGCGCCGTGTAAATGGAGCTTATACCGAAGGTGAGGGGTTGCCATGTGGGGTTTTTAAAGCCAACCTGCGTCAGAATTGCCAGAAAGTTCTGGCCGTCCGGAAACGCCTGCACCGACTCGGGGAGGTAGGTGTAGGCCGCGCGGTCCTTGGAAATCAGTTTGCCAAATACCGGCAGAATGTGCCGGAAATAGAAGTTATACGCCTGCTTCATCGGGAAAGCCGTGGGTTTGGAAAACTCCAGAATCACGACTTTGCCGCCCGGGCGCAGCACCCGCTGCATCTCGGCCAGGCCTTTTTGCAGGTTCTCGAAGTTGCGCACCCCAAAAGAGGCCGTCACCGCGTCAAAGTGATTGTCGGGAAACGGCAGGTTTTCCGAGTCGCCCAGCTCCAGCTGAATCCGGTTGGCCAGGCCCTTCTCGGTCAGCTTCCGCCGCCCTACGTCCAGCATGCCTTCCGAAATATCCACGCCCGTCACCTTGGTTTCCGGCGACAGGCGCAGGCTCTCAATGGCGAAGTCGGCGGTGCCGGTGGCAATATCCAGAATCCGGGCCGGGCGCAGCTCCTTCAGCTCATTCACGGCCTTGCGCCGCCAGTAGATGTCGGTGCCGGCGCTCAGAAAATGGTTCAGGAAGTCGTATTTACCAGCAATGCTGTTAAACATCTGGGCTACCTGCGACTTTTTGCCGGCAGCATCATCTTTGTAGGGAACAACGGACATACTTCTGTAACGCAGAACGAAGACTTGGGGGCTGAATTGCCCAAACATAACGCTAGTTGCCGCATTATGTTGAAAAAAAACGGGCCGGGCGAAATGCCCGGCCCGTTTTTCTGGGTGCGAAAAGCGGCTTAGTCGTTGTCCGTCTTCACTTTGGTCTTCTCGCCGTTGGCGTCTTTGGTCTTGGCGTCAATCGTACCATTTTTGGTTTTGGTCTTCGATTCTTCGCCGGCGGGGCCTTTGGCCTTCACCTTCACTTTATCGTCGTCCTCGTCCACTTTGGTTTTCACCTTGGTGCCGTCGGCCATTTTCACCTTGCTCTTGCCCGGTACCAAGGGCGTCGTGGTGCGGGTGCTGCCCGAGGTAGAAGTGCCGGTGCTCGTACCCGAGCCAGTGCCGGTCGTGCCGGTACCGGTGTTCATTTTCGGCATCGACTCGCCTTCCTTCAGAATCACGCGGAACTCGACGCGGCGGTTGAGCTGCATGTTCTCCGGCGAATCGTTAGTCGCAAATGGCTTACGCTCACCGTAGCTTACGGTCGTCAGGCGGGTTTCAGCAATGCCGTTCTTCTTCAGGTAGTTGTAGGCCGCATCGGCGCGGTTCTGGCCCAGCACGATGTTGTACTCATCCGTGTTGCGCGAGTCGCAGTGACCCTCAATCGAGATGTTGACGCCGGGGTTAGCCTTCAGAATGCCGCTGATGTTGTTCAGTTCCTTGATGGATTCAGGACGCAGCTTATACTTGTCGGTGTCGAAGTAGATCTTCTTGAAAGCAAACATACTCGTGCCAGTCGTGTCCACATACGGCACGTAGAAGTTCTTCTCGATTACCGTGGAGTCGTTGGTCGAAATCGGCACGGCAAACTCTTGGGTTTCGATGTTTTTGCCATCCTTCGACACGGCTACTTGGTAGGTACGGCCCGAAAGCACGCTTACCTGGTAGTCGCCGGTTTCGGGCTTGGTCACGTCGCGGTAGCTCAGGGCCGTTTTATCAGCCTGGGTACCCGAGAACACCAGCTCTACGCCCGGAATAACGGTGCTGTCGCGCTGCGAGTAGACTTTGCCCCGGATGATGGCATTCTTGATGTAGTTGATGGTGTAGATGTCCTTCTCACCGTAGCCCCCGATGCGGTAGCTGGAGAGGTAGGCGTAGCTGCCATCGGGGCTCAGGCGGTAGTACGTGTCATCATCGGGCGTGTTCACGGGGTAGCCCATGTTCTCGGGGCGGCCCCAGGTGCGGCCCACCGAGTCGTACTCCGACTTGAAAATGTCGTAGCCACCCATCGTGTTGTGGCCGCGCGAGCTGAAGTACAGCGTCTTGCCATCCTTGCTCAGGTAAGGGCTGTCGTCGTCGAAGGGCGTGTTAATCACGTTGCCCAGCGACTTAGGGGTGCCCCAGTCGCCGCCCGCCGTGCGGGTAGCGTAGTAGATGTCCAGCGTGTTCTGATCCGAGAACTTGCTGGTCGAGAAGTAGATAGTCAGTCCATCGGGCGTGATGTACGCATCCGACTCGAAAGCCTTCGAGTTGATGTTGTTATTCAGCTTCTTGGGTTCGGTCCAGTCGCCGCCGGTTTTCTCCGAGTAGAAGATGTCGCCGTTTTCGTCCTGGCGGTACATCAACATTTTGGTATCGTTGTCGAATACCTGGATGGAGGCGTCGTGGCCTTTGCCGTTCAGGGCGCCGCTCAGCGAGCGGGGCTTCTCCCAGTTCTCGTCGTCGATGCGCTTGGCTTCGAAGATGTCTTCGTAGTACTCGCCGTCGGCGGCCACGCTCTTGTTCTTGGGGTTAGCCGTCGAGCCGGAAGCCCCGGTTACGTTTTCCCCGCGCGAAGTGAAGAGCAGCAGCTTGTCATCGTTGGAAATCACGGGGCTGTGCTCCGAGAAAGCCGTGTTGATGGTCGGGCCCAGGTTCTTGACGAAGATGTCCTTGGGGCTGTTGAACTGAATTTTGGCGTTTTTGCTGTGCTGAATCAGCTGAGCCAACGCCGCCTTCCGGGTGTCCTTCTTGCCCAGCGTCGTATTGTAGGCCTGGAAGTGCTGAATAGCCTCGTCGAAGTTGTAGTTCAGGTGGTCGACGCGGCCCAGCCAGTACTCGACATCCTTCGACACCTTCGGCTTGAGCCGCTGGGCCTTATAGATGTAGTCGCTGGCCTTTTCCTTGTCAAAGGACATGTACGCAATACCGGCCCGGAACAGGGCCAGGGCATTGTTCGGCTCCTTGGCCAACACCTGCTCGTAGAAAGGGATGGATGCCCGGTAGTTCTCTTGATCAAAGAACTTGTTTGCAGTCTTTAGCGTCTTGCGGGTGCTCTGGGCCAGCGCAGGCTGGGCCACGGCCGCGGCAAGAGCGAAGGTGCAAGAGGCTTTCAATAACCTTCTGACTAAGTTGTCCATTGTGGAGGGGTTTGAGAATAAGGAGTTGCAGGGAGGTTTGCAGAAAAAAGGAACCGCCAGTTGCGGCTGCAAATTTTTCAAGAGTTGCCTCTTATACTGAAAACCTGTTCCAGGGTTAAGCCTGCCAGCCGATTTTTCTGGCCAGAAGCGCTAAAAAAGATATTCTTACGCTTCGGTATGACCAGCTTGGCACTACGGAACAAGGCAAGATGCGGGCAAAGATAGAAATTTTATAATACGACCTTAGCCGTATCCAATTATAAAGAAGTTTTACATAATCCAAGGGGTAAAAAGGAACCGTAACGAGCTACGTTGGAACAGGATGCAAACCGCGCAAATATAGGCGTGCTTTGTAAACTCCAAGGAATTCCCGTAAAAATTTATGACTGCCCCTTGCCGGCCGTATCTGTTATCTTTGCGGCCACACCCTCGTTTTTGGCTTATGATTATCCGGGAAGCAAAATTTGTGATGAGTAATTCACGCGTCGACCAATGCCCGGCCCCCACGCTGCCGGAATACGCGTTTATTGGTCGCTCCAACGTGGGAAAGTCGTCGTTAATTAATATGCTGACCGGGCAGAAGGGAATGGCCAAAACTTCCTCCCAACCCGGTAAAACGCAATTAATCAACCATTTTCTAATTAACGAGAACTGGTATCTGGTCGATTTGCCCGGCTACGGCTACGCCAAAGTGAGCAAGGACGCGCGGGCGACCTGGGGCAAGATGATCAACTATTATTTGCGCAACCGGGAAAATCTGGCCTGCGTTTTCGTGCTCATCGACTCGCGCCACGAGCCCCTGGCACCTGATCTGGAATTCATGGAGATGCTGGGCTCGGAAGGCATTCCGTTCGTGATGGTTTTCACCAAAGCCGACAAGCAATCCACGGCCCGCACGCAGCAAAATATCAGCGCGTATCTGCAAAAGATGCAGCAAACCTGGGACGAGCTGCCGCGTCATTTTATTACATCGGCGGAGGAGAAAACGGGCCGGGAGGAAGTGCTGAGCTTTATCGAGGAAATCAACCGGCAATTAGCCCAGCAAGCGGAGAATGCGTAGATTGGCCCTGTAATTGCCACGCTCACCGGCCAACAATTCGCCTCGTATTTCATCTTTCCTCCCTGGTTTTTTCCATGAAAAAAATCCCATTTATTTTGGCCCTTGGCCTTTTCGCCGGTACCACTACGGCCTTTGCTCAAAAAACCAAGGTAAAAGTCAAGACCGACGGCCCCGCCCCGGAGCTGACGGCCCCGGCCGCTGACGCGGCCCCCGCCCCGGCGGCCGCGCCCGGCCACGGCGGCAAGTCCATTCCGGTAGCCGAATACTACGAAGGCGGTCAGGAAGCCATGTACGCCTTCATCGAGAAGGAGCTGAAATATCCGATTATGGCCCGCCGCAACCGGATTCAGGGCGTTTGCATCGTGAGCTTCACGCTGAACACCGACGGCACGATGTCGGGCATTAAGCTGGTGAAAAACATTGGCGGCGGCTGCGGCGAGGAAGCGCTGCGCGTGGTGCGCCTGATGAAATTCAACAAACCCGACTACGCCGTGCTGACCAGCCTGCCCGTCACGTTTAAGCTCCCGGCACCGGGCCAGGCCGCCGCCGCTCCGGCCCCGACCGAGTAACTTCGCATTTTTCTTACCCAACCCTTTTTTCTATGCCCTACGACCTCAAGGAAATTGCCGCCATCAGCGGAATGCCCGGTCTGTATCGGCTGGTGCGTCCTACCCGTGCCGGCGTCATTGTCGAGTCGCTTGATGAGCGCGGCACGCGCTCAGTAGCCTCAGCCCGCAACAAGGTTTCGCTGCTGCAGGAAATCTCCATCTACACCCAGGACTACGACCAGACCGTTCCGCTGACGGAAGTGTTTGACCGCATCTACCAGAAGTACGGCACCGACCTGACGGTAACCAACAAGTCGGACGACCGGGCCCTGGCCACGTTCATGGGCGAAATCATTCCGGACTACGACCGTCAGCGCGTGTACATGTCGGACATCAAGAAGCTGGTGTCGTGGTACAAGGCCGTAAGCAGCCGCCTGGAGTACCAGGAGACTGCCGCCGAGCAGCCTGCCGCCGAAGCTGCGGAAGAAACCGCCAGCCCTGCCGAGGAAGCCAAGCCGAAGGCCAAGAAAAAAGCAGCCACCAAGGAATCGACGGAAGCCGGCACCCAGCAGGAAACTGCCGCCGCCGACGAGGCCCTGAGCACGGCTGGTATTATTCCGGCCGAGCAGGAATCGACGGAGCCCACCAACCCCGAGGCGGCTACGGCGGCCTCGACGAAGAAGCCCAAAAAGAAGGCGGAGTAGCCTAGTACAAGGCATTTCCGCATAAAAAAGCCCGGCCGATGTTCTATCGGCCGGGCTTTTTCGTGCGGACTGCTTGGGTTTAGAGCGAAACGACGGCATCGGAATGCTCGGCGGCCAGGAACTCCTCGGCCTTTTCGACCAGCTCCGAGGAGCCGATAAACAGCGGGCTACGCTCGTGCAGGCTCTTGGGCTCGATTTCCAGGGTGCGGGTGCGGCCGTTGCTGGATTTGCCGCCGGCCTGCTCCACGATGAAGGCCAGCGCGTTGCACTCGTACATCAGGCGCAGCTTGCCGTTGGGCGCTTTGCGGGTGGCCGGATACATATAGATGCCGCCCTTGAGCAGGTTGCGGTGAAAGTCGGCGACCAGGGAGCCAATGTAGCGGGCCGAGAAGCTCTGCTGCTTGCAGTAGGCTACGTAAGCGGCCATTCCCTCGGAGAAGTACTCCGAGCTGCCCTCGTTGATGGAGTAGATGGCACCGGTTTTGGGCGTGCTGATGTTGGGGTGCGACAGGAAGAACTCGCCCAGGGAGTGCTCGTAGGTGAAGCCGTTTACGCCGTTGCCGGTGGTGTAGACCAGCATGGTGCTGGAGCCGTAAATCACGTAGCCGGCGGCCACCTGGTGGGTACCGGTTTGCAGGCAGTCCTGCTCGGTGCCTTCGGCGCCGGTGGGCGACACGCGGCGGTAGATGCTGAAGATGGTACCGATGCTCACGTTCACATCGATGTTGGACGAGCCGTCGAGCGGGTCGATGGCCACCACGTACTTGCCCTGGTTGTTGCCGGTCTGGATCATTTCCTCGTCTTCCTCGGAGATAATCGTGCACACCTCGCCCCCGTTGCGCAGGGCCCGGATAAAGCGGATGTTGGCAATCACATCGAGCTTCTGCTGGTCTTCGCCCTGCACGTTCTGGCTGCCGTAGGCCCCGGCAATGTCAATCAGGCCGGAGCGGTTGATTTCCCGGTTTACAATCTTGGCTGCCAAGGCAATATCACGCAGCAGCTGCGACAATTCCCCGGTGGCGTAGGGAAAGTCCTCCTGCTTGCGCATGATAAATCGGTCGAGGGTGGTACCGACGGGAAGAGCCAGTTTGGTATGATCCATAGGGTGGGTGGGTGAGCTGTTGTTCTGGCTTACAAAACTAAGGTTTTTCGCCAGATATGCGGCTGGCTGCCTACTTTTGGCGTATGCAGAACCCCTATTCCTTACAGGTTTATAAGTTTGGCGGCGCCTCGGTGAAAGACGCGGCCGCCATTGCCAACGTGGTCGGAATCGTGCGGGAGCACGCCGCCGGCGGTCAGGTACTGATTGTGGTATCGGCCATGGGCAAGACCACCAACGCGCTGGAAGCAATTTATCACCAGGCCTTCAGCGGCCAGGACTACGCCCCGCAGCTGGCCACGCTGCACGACTATCATTACGACGTGGTGAAGGCCCTTTTCGCGGCCGCCCCGGCCACGGAGGCCGAGCTGCGGGAAGAGCTGGACGGGCACTTCAACGAACTGAGCTACCACTTGAGCACCGTGGCGCACGAGCGGCCCGGCCCCGACCACTACGACCACTACTACGACCAGACCGTGAGCTGCGGGGAGCTGCTCTCAACCCGCATCGTGGCCCGGGCCCTAGACGCGCAGTGGCTCGACTGCCGCCCTCTGCTGCGCACCGACCACACCTGGCGCGAAGGCCGCGTGGACTGGGCCACCACCGAGCAGAACGTGCGCGACCAGGTGCCCACGCTGCTACACCACGGCCCGGTCGTGACGCAGGGCTTTCTGGGCGCTACCCCCAACGGGCAAACGACCACGCTGGGCCGGGAAGGCTCGGACTACAGCGCGGCCATTTTCGCCTACTGCCTGCAGGCCCAGGCCGTGACCATCTGGAAAGACGTGGCCGGCCTGCTCAACGCCGACCCCAAGTTTTTCGCCGACACGGTGCGCTACCCGGAAATCAGCTACCAGGAAACCATCGAAATGGCGTACTACGGCGCGTCCGTGATTCACCCCAAAACCATCAAGCCCCTGGCCCTGCGCGGCATTCCGCTGTTCGTCAAGTCGTTTCTGAACCCCACGGCCGAGGGCACCCGCATTGGCGACTGCCAGCACGGGCTGCTGGCCCCGGCCTTTATCCGCAAGGACGGCCAGTGCCTGATTTCCTTTGAGTCGAAGGACCTGACCTTTATTTCGGAGGAAAACCTGGAGGTAATTTTCGGGGCTCTGTCGCAGGCCCGACTGAAAATCAATATGATGCAGAACTCGGCCATTTCCTTTTCGGTCTGCACCGACTTCTCGCCCTACCGCCTGGAAAAGCTGCTGGAGTTGCTGCGCAGCCAGTTTACCATCCGCTACAACGCCAACCTGGAGCTCTACAACATCAAGAACTACGACGGCAACAGTATCCGGCAGCTGACGGAGGGCCGCGAGTTGCTGCTCGAGCAGCGCACCCGCCAGACGTTCCAGTTTGTGTGCCGGGCCACGCCCGCCCCGCTGCCGGCCTAAAACGGATTTTAGGCCGTTTTTTAAACCTTTTTGCCGGGCAATGGCTTCTCTAACTACCTTTGTGGAGAATCATTCTTACCTGTGACGCTTTCATCCGACCCTTCTCATTCCCTGCCCTGTCCCCCGGATCAGGCGACGCTCCGGCAGCGGCTGGCGACGGCCGGCCTGCGGGCTACCACCCAGCGCATCCTGATTCTGGAGAGCCTGCTGCAACTGCCCGGCCACCCCACGGCCGAGCAGGTACACCGGCAGGTGGTGCTCACCGAGCCCACCGTGTCGTTGGGCACGGTGTATAAAACCCTGGACAGCTTCGTGGCCGTGGGCCTGACCAAGCGCGTGGCCTCCACCGAAGGTGCCTGCCGCCGCTACGACTCCGACTGCCAGGCCCATCACCACCTGTACTGCACCAACACCAAGGAAATCATCGACTACAGCAACCCCGAGCTGGACGCGCTGATCCGCGACTTTTTCGCGACGCACGGGCTGGACAACTTTCAGCCCCACTCCTTTTCCCTGCACATTGCTGGGTCCCGCATTTCGTAAATACTAGTTGCTCGTTGGTAGTTGTCTGTTGTTAGCCCGCGCTGACAACTAGCAGCTGACAACTGAAATTTCTTTCTTTTTTCACTTTTCATTACCCTCCATACAATGGCAGTTCTCGTTGGCAAGCGTGCTCCTTCTTTCAAGGCTACGGCCGTAATCGACAGCGAATTCGAAGAGGATTTCTCTTTGGACCGCTACCTGGGCAAGAAGCACGTCATCTTCTATTTCTACCCCGCCGACTTCACGTTCGTGTGCCCCACCGAAATCATTGCGTTCCAGGAGCGCCTGGCCGATTTCGAAGCTAAAGGTGTAGCTATTGTTGGCTGCTCGACCGATACCCACTTCTCGCACTTCGCCTGGCTGCAGACGCCCCGCGACAACGGCGGCATCGAAGGCGTGACCTACCCGCTGGTGGCTGACGCTACCAAAACCATTGCCTCGAACTACGACGTGCTGGGCGGCCACTACGACTACAACGAAGCCGGCGAAATGACCTTCGTGGGTTCGCCCCTGGCCTACCGCGGCCTGTTCCTGATCGACAAGGACGGCATCGTGCGCCACCAGGTAGTAAACGACGGCCCCCTGGGCCGCAGCATCGACGAAGCCATGCGCATGGTGGATGCCCTGCAGTACTTCGAAGCCAAAGGCGAGGTGTGCCCCGCCAACTGGGAAGAAGGCAAGGAAGGCATGGAAGCTACCCGTGAGGGCGTAGCCAGCTACCTGGGCAAGCAGGCCTCCCACTAATCTCCTTTTGGGAACAAGACGTCCCGAATCTGGAAAGCCCCAACCGGCCGGTTGGGGCTTTTTTCGTTTAACGGCTGGTAAAAACCTATTTTTGCCGGATTATCCGCTTTTGCCGGGCTTCCTCTTCCCGCCTCACACCTTCCGACTTGCTTTTCCTCTATACCATTGGCCTTCACCTCTACGCGCTGCTGCTGCGGCTGGTAGCGCCCTTCGTGCCCAAAGCCGAGCAGTGGGTGGCCGGGCGCCGGGGGCTGCTGGCCCACATCCGGGCGACGCTGCAGGCCGATACCGCGCCCCGGGTGTGGTTTCACTGCGCTTCCCTGGGCGAGTTTGAGCAGGGCCGCCCCCTGATGGAGGCCTACGCCCAGCAGCACCCCAGCCACAAAATCGTGCTGACGTTCTTTTCGCCCTCGGGCTACGCGGTGCGCCACAACTGGCCGGGAGCCGCCTACGTGTTTTACCTGCCCCTCGACACCCGCCGCAACGCCCAGGAGTTTCTGGAGGCCGTGCAGCCCCGGCTGGCGGTGTTCGTGAAGTACGAGTTCTGGTACTACCTGCTGGCCGGGTTGCGGCAGCGCCGGGTGCCCACCATCTGCGTGTCGGCCATTTTCCGGCCGGGCCAGGTGTTCTTTAAGCCCTGGGGCGGCTTCTACCGCCGCATGCTGCAGTGCTTCACCCACATCTTCACCCAAAACGAGGCCTCAGTGCAGCTGCTCCGGCAGGCGGGCATCACGCGGGCCAGCGTGGCCGGCGACACCCGCTTCGACACGGTGGTGCGCACGGCCCTGGCCCCGCCCCGGGAGCTGCCCCTGGTAGATGCCTTCACCGACGACTGGCTGCCCGTGTGCATCGTGGGCAGCAGCTGGCCCGAAGACATGCCCGTGCTGACGCCCCTGATGCAGCAGTACCAGCAGGAGCTGCGCTTTATCGTGGCGCCCCACGAAATCAGCGAGGCCAACCTGCGCATTGTGGAGGAAGCCCTGCCGGGTAAGGTGGTGCGCTACTCCCAGGCCCAGCCCGCCACCGTGGGTCAGGCCGCGGTGCTGCTCATCGACAACGTGGGCCTGCTCAGCCAGCTCTACCGGTTTGGGCACTTTGCCTACGTCGGCGGGGCCTTTGGCAAGGGCCTGCACAACACGCTGGAAGCCGCCGCCTTCGGCCTGCCCCTGTTCTTTGGCCCCACCTACGGCAAATTCCAGGAAGCCATTGACCTGGTGGAGCTGGGCTGCGCCTTCCCGGTGCGCACGGCCCAGGAGCTGAAGGATGCCTTTGCCCCGCTCTTCCACTACGAAACCAACCGCCTCGTGGTGCAGGACCTCAGCCTGGAATACGTGCATCAGAAAGCCGGCGCCACCGCCCGCATCATGCAGTGGCTTGCTGTGAATGAGTGAGTTAGTGAATGAGTGAGTTTTTCGTTCTGCTGGCGCAGTCTTGCGCAAATTGAGCATCAAACTCACTATTTCACTAACTCACCATTTCACCAACTCACTAACTCACTCATTCACTCATTCACAGATGACCGGTATTGTAGTTAAATCGACGGGCTCCTGGTACCTGGTGCGCGAAACCAGCACGGGCAAGCTGCATCGGTGCCGGCTGCGGGGCAAGTTCAAGAACAAGAACCTGAAGGTGAGCAACCCGCTGGCCGTGGGCGACCAGGTCGACTTTACGGTGGAGGAGCAAACCGAGGGCGCGGGCGTGATTCACCACATCGAGCCGCGCCGCAACTACATCATCCGCCGCTCGGTGCACAAGGCCGAACACGCCCACATCGTGGCCGCCAACCTCGACCAAGCGCTGCTGGTCGTCACGTTGGTGTCGCCGGCCACCTCGTTCGGGTTCATCGACCGGTTTCTGGTCACGGCAGAGGCCTACAGCATCCCGGTCACGCTGATTTTCAACAAAACCGACCTTTACGACCAGGACCTTTCCGAGTACCAGGATCAGGTGCTGAAGATGTACAAGCGCACCGGCTACCCCGGCCTGCGCTGCTCGGCCCACTCGGGCGAGGGCGTCGAGGAAGTGGATGCCCTGCTCGATGGGAAGGTGTCGTTGCTGTCGGGCCACTCGGGCGTGGGCAAAAGCACGCTGATCAATGCCCTGGTGCCCGATCTGGATTTGAAGACGGCCGAAATCAGTGAGTTTTCCGACAAGGGCGTGCACACCACCACCTTCGCCGAAATGCTGGAAGTGCGCCCCGGCACCTACCTGATTGACACGCCCGGCATCAAGGAGCTGGGGTTGGTTGATATCCCGCCCGGGCAGCTGGCGCACTTTTTCCCCGAGATGCGCGCCCTGCTCAACCAGTGCCGCTACCACAACTGCCAGCACGTGCACGAGCCCGGCTGCGCCGTGCGCGAGGCCGTGGACAAGGGCAAAATAGCCCTGCCCCGCTACGACAGCTACGTGAGCATGCTCAACGACGACGACAACCGGCACTAGCCTTCTTGGCCTCACCCCAACCCTCTCCCGAGGAGAGGGAGCCTGACGACATCGTTCCACGCAGCCACGTCGGCTCACGCCTCCGCAGCTGCTACCACTACTATTGAATTCCGTAGAAAAACGAAAGCCGCAGCTGAGAAGCTGCGGCTTTCGTTCGTTTGCGCCATTCGGCTCCCTCTCCTCGGGACTCTGCGCATAAAGCAGATGCGGGTGGGGTGAGGCCAAGAAGGCTACAGGTTCGGGGCGGGGGGCAGCAGCACCTGGTCGATGACGTGGGTGACGCCGTTGCTGGAAATAACGTCGGGAATCTGGATGGTGGCGTTGTTGACCATGATTTTGCCGCCCTTCACCGAGATTTTCACTTTCTCGCCGTTCACGGTGGTCAGCTCCTGCCCGTCTTTCAGGTCGGAGGCCACGAGGCGGCCGGCAATAACGTGGTAGGTGAGCACGCCCTTGAGCTTCTCTTTGCTTTCGGGCTTCATCAGGCCGGCCATAGCGCCCTTGGGCAGCTGAATAAAGGCTGAGTTGGTGGGCGCAAACACCGTGAACGGCCCCGGACCGCTGAGCGTGCCGCCCAGGTCGGCGGCCGACACGGCCCGCACCAGGGTGCTGACGCTGGTGGCCTGCACGGCGTTCTGGATGATGTTCTTATCGGGCGTCATGGCCACGCCGTCGACCATCACCCCTTCGGGCTTGCCCATACGGGCCGAGTCGGTCATCATGGCAGCCGAGTCGACGGTGGCAATGGCGTCGGTTTCGGCGGTGGCGTTTTCGGTGGTTTTGTTGTCGGAGCAGCTGCTCAGGCTGGCCGTGGCCAGAACGGCGGCGCTCAGCGCAACCGAGGCGGTTCTCAGGATCTTTTTCATCGACGGGGGAACGGAGGGGTTAGGTGATGGGCGAAAGGTCGGGCGCAATATCGAAATATTCATCTTCCGGCATTGTTGCCGTGTGTACGAAACCCGGCGCCGGAAGGGTTGTTTTGCCGCGCCCCGAATTGGCTACCTTTGCCCGGCGCGAAACCTTTTACCGGGCCTTGCGCTTTTACGCATCCACCTATTTCCTTTTCTCCGCATGAAAACTGCCGAAATCCACACCACGCACGGCGTGATGAAAGTCGAGTTCTTTGAGCAGGACGCTCCCAACACGGTCAAGAACTTCACCGATCTGGCCCAGAAAGGCTTCTACGACGGCCTGAAATTCCACCGCGTCATCCCGAACTTCGTGGTGCAGGGCGGCTGCCCCAACTCCCGCGACGGCGCCAAAGGCACGCCCGGCACCGGCGGCCCCGGCTACAAAATCGACTGCGAGCTGAAAGGCGGCAACCAGTACCACGACCGCGGCGTGCTGAGCATGGCCCACGCCGGCCGCAACACCGGCGGCTCGCAGTTCTTCATTGTGCACAGCCGCGACAACACCGCCCACCTCGACCGCAACCACACCGTGTTCGGCAAAGTGGTTGAAGGCCTGGACATCATCGACCAGATCAAAGCCAACGACGAAATCAAGAAAATCGTCGTCAACGAGGCGTAGGTTTTAGATAGTTGCTGGTTGTCAGTTGCCAAACAGAACGTCATTCCGAGCGAAGCCGAGGAATCTCGCATGGCGTCGTTGAGTTACTAATCCTACGTCAGCACGCGAGATTCCTCGACAAGCTCGGAATGACGTTTTGTTTGACAACAAACCACCAAACACAAGAAAGCCGGCTGATTCCTCAGCCGGCTTTCTTGTGTTTGCAAGGGGCGGTGTGTAAAAAAACCGGTAGGGACTGTTGAAAGCAGCGGCCTACCAGCGCTGGAAGAACCAACGCGTGTTGTTGGCATTGTATTGCTTGTAGTTGGGGCGGTGCACCGTGGGGCGACCTTTGCTCACGCTCCGCGCACTGGGCACGCGGCCGGCCTGTGCCGGGGTGCCCGGCACCAGCAGGGCGAGTACGAAAAGCAGCGAAGCGAGGCGGGCGATGAGGGAAGCGTTCATGGCAGAAAAAGGTTGGAAGCGTGGAGTTGTCGTGGTTTGGGTTCCGAATGCCCGGTGGGCCGTTGGAATGATACAAAGCAACGCAACCGGTTCCCGCCGTCCGGAAAGTTTTGCCGAAGGGTGGGTTTTGCTATCCGAAGGCAAAGGTTTTCTCTTCGAGCGTGTTGCGCGGCGGCCCAAGTCGGCCGTAGAGCCGCTTACGCGCCGCGTGCCGCTGCCCGGCCGGCCCCGCTCCGGCCGTCTGATCCGCATCGGCCCCACGGAAGCCGCCGGGATACGTTCCGGCTCTCCCCCCAAACGCAGCAAGGCCCCTCTGCCGGGGGCAGAAGGGCCTTGGGTTGTTGCGGATAGGTATAGCGTAACGGGGGTGGCAGGGCTAGGCGCTCAGCTGGGCGCGGCGCTCCGTCACTTTGGTTATGGCGTTGGTCAGCACGGCGACCTGGGCATCTATCTGCTCGGCATCGACGGCGGCCAGGAAGCGGGCGGCATTGCTGCGGGCGCTGCCCTGCTCCAGCAGGTTGGCCCGGCGGAAGTTGGCTTTGCGCAGCTTGCTTTCATTATACTTGCGCACATCGTCGGGCAGCCCTACCGTGGCCAGGATGGTAGTAAAGGCCGTTATTTCGGCTTCTACCCCGGTCAGCAGAGCTTTAATTTTCGCCTTAACCTGCTCGGAACGGGTATCGGCGTAGTCCTGGTTAGTGTCGCGGTTCTGGTAGCTGGCCAGTTCGGCGGTCAGGTCGTCGAGTACTTCGTCGCACTCGGCTGGGTTGGTGAGAATGCTCGGATCAAGAGCCATAAGGATAAGGAGTTAAAAGGTGAACTATGCCGGAATATAGAGCAGTTGTTGATTGAATATTATCCGGAGGCTATAAATATTTTCGGGCCGCCGCACGACTGGCTCACGCCCCACCGGCCAGCAGCGCAGCCAAGCCTGCGGCCTCGGTTTCGAGGGCCTCGGCCCGCAGCCGCAGCAGGTGGTAGCGGGCGGCACCCTCGGCATCGTGCAGGGTGGCGTGGGCCTGCTGCTGCCGCGCCAGCAGCCACTGCCGGGCGCGGGCCGCCTCGGCGAGCGTAGCCAGGGCGGCGGGCAACCCTGGAGCAGCCAACAAGCCGGGCAGCACCGCTAGCCAGCGCTGGGCCCCGGCGTGGGCGGCGGCCAGCTTCTGCAGCTCCTGGCGCAGCTTGCGGGCCTGGTGGCGGCAGGCGGCCAGGCGGTCCTGTAATGGTCCGGGGGCCGGCACGCCGGGTGGAACCACCTCGGGCGCAGGGGACGCGGGCCGGGCCGGTGCTTCGGCGGGCAGCAGGGCGGCCAGGGGGTTGAGGCGCAAGAGCACCCGGCTGGTGAGCACGCGGCGGCCGGCTTCGATGTCGGCTACGTAGGGGCGGCTAATGCCGAAGTAGTCGGCCAGCTCCTGCTGATCGAGGCCGAAGTGCTTGCGGACCTGGGCCAGCAGTGTGGTAGAGGGTATCGACCTACGCGGCATACGGAGTTGGTTTTTGCAGCATATTTTTCAAAATGTAAAAAATATGCTGCAAAATCTCAATGGCAGCAAGAAGCCCCGACTGCGGGGGCGGCCGGGGCTGTTTGCTTACTTATGCTTAATCCAGCAAATCAGTCGGAACAAACTCTATTACTGCCTCCATTGACCGCATCAATTGCGTGAAGGGGGCCCGCCGTGATAATAAATCACCCAACTGGCGGCGGGCATTAGCTAAAACTTGTGGATTACTGCCATTTTGAGCCGCGAGAAACTTTTGAATGGCCCGCATTACCCTATCATATTGCTCCATGATAGTTACGCGTAAATGCTTCGTATTCTGCCGTGACACTTCGTCACCAACTTTACCATTGTGAAGCAGATTAAGCAACTCAGCCGTGTTGCTCGCAGCTTGGTCGGTGGGGTCAGCAGCTTCAAAGCGGGGGTCACGGCCAAGCGGACCAATCGTAGCCAGCAGTCGGGTTTCTACTTGGTCGTTACAGGGGTCCAGTAAGCCACCTGCGGGCCACCCACGTGGCCGCATCATATTCGCTTTATGAGCCGCTGGAAACAAATTAGCCCACTCGTATTTGAGCGCCAAGTTCTGATTGACAGGTACGAAATGATCTACATCCATCTCGTAGGAACTACCGTGCAAGTGCTCGGTCAGGTAGCATTTTGCAAAAAATCCGGTATCAAACGCCTGGAGTACATCAGAGGTCCGATAGTCGCCGGGCTTATTAGGCAGAGGTACTTTGGAAGGATCGATAGCCACAGCGCAGGTAGCGGCATAGGCAGCACAATCATTAATATACTGGTGCATGGCCGGCGTATTAAGCGTGGCCGGTACGGGCGGGCGCTTCAACTCAATCATGCGGCCTGCTCGCGCTTTAGGTGAAGAATCTGGGCCTGAATATCCAGTTGGAGCACCGGCGACATATACTGGCCCTTTTCCTCCATTAGTCGTTGCAGCCGGGCCAGCGCCTGAGTTCGATCAGGCATTGCCCGAATTTCATCTACTTCGGCCAGAATAGCATCCGCCACGTTAGAATACTCATTCTCGACCCCAAAGTGGGTTTGCATGAGCTCTGAGTAACTGCTGCCTGCCGCTTGGTCGCCCAGCACCTCACCGGTACTTAAGTCAAACACCGTGGCACCGGTAATGCTGGAGGCCACGGCCGGCGAGTGAGTCGCTACGATGAATTGCAGGTTGGGAAATAAACTCGTGAGCAGCGGCAGAATCTGGTACTGCATTTCCAGATGCAGGTGGGTTTCGGGCTCATCGATGAGCACGAAGCCGCAGGGGTCGTAGCTATAGTCGTTAGCTTGTTTGCGCAGCAGGTCGGTGCGCATGAGCAAGTCCGTGAGGATGCTCAGAAAGGCGGAAAATCCTGCGGAAAGCTGATTAAAGGTAAAACGGCGACCATCAGAGAGATTGATATAGAACTCGAAGTTCTCCCGGACGAATTCGAGTTTGGTACCGGGGTCTTCGAAGATTTTGGCCAGGGTCTGCTCTAATTTGAGGAAGAAAGCTGCTTGGTGTTTGGACTCCTCGCCTCTGCCCTCCATTATATCAAAAACCTGAAAAACTTTTTTATTGACAAGATACTGTTTGAAAAGCTCAGCAGGTGATTTGCCCATCTTGCTCTGGGCTATTTGTGACTCTAATGAATCTTCTCTAGTGACAGTTGTAACTTCCCTAACACTAACTTTCCTACTAGCCTCGAAATAGGCGAGGATAATTTGATTAGCAAAATTTCGCAAGCCATTGTATGGAACATTATTCGCACTGAAAAACGATGGTTCAACCATTCGTACAATACTAGGAATTGTCTCGGAACGCTGTATAGATCCAGAAGAGCTTAATGGATTATAATGGTCAGTATCAAAATGTATAATTGAGGCTAGGTGTTGAAGCACAGTTGTTTTTCCAGACCCATTTTTGCCTGTCAAAAGCAAGTGCTTAGACCTTTGTCCTAATTGGAACACCGGAACAATTATGTTTTTTGCAGCATAAGCGTCTTTAATAAGCAGTTGCTGGAGGTAAGGAAATTCGTCGCGGGTTATCATGATCAGAGTGAGGCGCGGTTGATTCGTCCGTCGCCACTAAGTTAAGTAGCACTGCGGTAGATTAAGCGTTGAACTAGCTTTAGTGTAACCAAAAACGCCCCGCGCACCTTTCGGCACGCGGGGCGTTTTGGTATCAGCACGGCGTAGAGACGCATAGTTGCGTCTCGTCGTCCGCGCCTTCGCACTACTTATCGTTCAACGCAACGATTGAGACGCAAGGTTGCGTCTCTACACCGCTTCTACCGGCGGCGGCGGGGCTTCTCGTCCTCGTCCTCGTCGTCATCCTCGCCGCCGAAGCTGGGCATGGTGAACATCGACGACAAGAGGTCTTTGAACTGGGTGCCGCGCGTGACGCGGTTGCGCGAAATCAGGCTGTGCTCGGCCAGGCCGTGCAGGCAGAACTCCATCAGGAACCAGGTCGTTTCGGCGTCCTCGTTGGGGTGCAGGAAGGTGACGATGCCGCGCAGGCCGGGCACCTGCTCCAGGGCGGCGTGGTAGTCCTCGTCGGAAGCGTCGCTGAGCACGTCCACGGTGTTGCCGGCCCCGAACCAGTCCTGCACCTCCTTGTAAGGGTTGGGGCGCGACTTCACCTTTTTCTGCTTGTCGGGGTCGGGGAAGTAGTTCAGGAACAGCGTGCGGATGGCTTTGCCCATCAGCTTCTCGGCCACGATGCCGGCTCCCTCCTGCTCGCCTTCGTAGACCAGCTCCACCTTGCCGGTGAGGGCGGGCACGGCGGCCAGGAAATCGGCGATGCGCACGTAGGTTTTCTTTTCGCCGTTGATCAGGGCGCGCCGCTCGGCGGCACTCACCAGGCTTTCGTAGGCGGCAATGGTCAGGCGGGCCGACACGCCGCTCTTGGCGTCGACGAACTCTGAGGCGCGGGCCTCCACGGCCACCTGCTCCACCAGGTCGTGGATGATTTCGTTGGAGGTCACCATGCCCTTCTGCTCCTCTTTGATGCGGGCTTCCTGCTTGGTGATGCGCTTACCGACCTCGATGCTCTTGGGGTAGTGCGTGATGATCTGGGAGTCGATGCGGTCCTTGAGGGGCGTCACGATGGAGCCCCGGTTGGTGTAGTCCTCGGGGTTGGCCGTAAACACGAACTGGATATCAAGCGGCAAACGCACCTTGAAACCCCGGATCTGGATGTCGCCTTCCTGCAGGATGTTGAACAGCGACACCTGGATGCGGGCCTGCAAGTCGGGCAGCTCGTTAATCACGAAAATGCCGCGGTGCGAGCGGGGAATCAGGCCGAAGTGAATCACCCGCTCGTCGGAGTAGGGCAGTTTCAGCGTGGCGGCCTTGATGGGGTCGGCGTCGCCGATGAGGTCGGCCACCGATACGTCGGGGGTGGCCAGCTTCTCGGTGTAGCGGTCTGAGCGGTGCAGCCAGCTTACGGGCGTGGCGTCGCCCTTCTCGGCAATCAGGTTTTTGGCGTAGATGCTTAGGGGCTCCAGCGGGTCGTCGTTGAGCTCCGAGCCTTCCACGACGGGAATGTACTCGTCGAGCAAATCGACCATGAGGCGGGCAATGCGCGTCTTGGCCTGCCCGCGCAAGCCCAGCAGGTTGATGTGGTGCATGCTCAGAATGGCGCGCTGCAGGTCGGGAATAACGGTTTCCTCGTAGCCGTAGATGCCGGGAAACACCTCTTCTTTGGCTTGCAGCTTGGCAATCAGGTTGTCGCGCAGCTCCTGCTTCACGGAACGGGGCTGGTAGCCAGACTTTTTCAAGTCACCGAGGGTACGGATGTCAGTTGATTTCATATCGAGGGGAAGGTACGGCGTCCGGCAGCGTGGCAGGCCGGGCGCGGGAAGGTAGTGCTATAACTGCCTAAGGGGGTCATTGGTTCGAGGCCCGGTTGCGCCCGGCCCCGACGCCCCAAGGCCGGTATCACCCGATTATGTGAGGAGCCGCAGTAGCGTATAAATATATTATTAGCTATTCTTGCAAAAATTACAAAACACCTCTCGTTATGCGGAAAGTTCTTCGAATTATGGGCCTGCTGCTGGCCGTGGTGGTGGTAGCGGCCGTCGGCTTCGTGGTGTTCGTCTCGGCCCGGGGCATTCCCAGCTACGACGTGCCCAAACCAACCGGTATGCCGCTTATCGAGGCCACCCCGGCCCGGCTGGCCCAGGGCGAAAAGCTGGTGCTCTCCAGCTGCGCCGACTGCCACCTGAACCGGCAAACCAACCGCCTGGCCGGCCACCGCCTGCTCGACACGCCCCCGGAGTTCGGGGGCCTCTACTCGGCCAACATCACCCAGGACAAAGAGCACGGCATCGGGGCCTGGACGGATGCCGAGCTGGTAACGCTGCTGCGCACCGGCGTCGGCCGCGACGGGCGCTTCCGCATCGTGATGCCCAGCTTCGTACACATGTCGGATGAGGACGTGAGCAGCCTGGTGGCCTTCCTGCGCTCCGGCCACGAGTGGGTGCGGCCCGACCCCACGCCCTCGCACGAGCAGGAGCCTTCGTTGCTGGCCAAGGCCCTGGTAAACACCGTTATGAAGCCCACGCCCCTGCCGGCCGGCCCCGTGGTGGCCCCCGCCCCGACCGAGGCCGTGGCCTTTGGCCGCTACCTGGTGGTGGGCCGCTACAAGTGCTACGACTGCCACAGCAAGGATTTCAAAACCAACAACTCCCTGGAACCCGAGCAGTCGGAAGGCTACATGGGCGGGGGCAACAAGCTGCTCAACCTGCAGGGCCAGGAGGTGTACAGCCGCAACCTCACCTTCGACGCGGAAACCGGTATCGGCGACTGGACCGAAGCCCAGTTTGCCCAGGCCGTGAAGTACGGGATGACGCCCCGCGGCCCGCTGGCCTACCCCATGCCGAAGTATTCCCAGATGGACGACGAGGAAGTGCACGCCCTGTTTGTCTACCTGCAAACCCTGCCCAAGATCAGCAACGCGACGGCCGAGGACGGCGGCGCGGTGGCGGCGCGGTAAGCAGCCCGCTCTGGTCCGGGGGCCGTTCTGCCCGGCCGCCCGTCGTCTGCAAAGCCCTTTTCCGTAACCCGGGAAAGGGCTTTATGCGTTGTATGGGCACTAAGCAGCCAGGCCTTGCTAGCGCGCCGGGGCCAGTAAATAGCTGAGCCTACCGGCCCGGACACTGGCTACCGGCGGCTAGAGTAACGGTTGGAATGACTGCTCCGTACTAGGTGCCCCGGGCGGCCCAAAGCTGGCATGATTAAACGCGGATTAAAAATTTCCTTCCCAATATGGATTTAATCATGTTTTAAGACCGAGCTTTCATTGGCACTCTACCTTTGCGGGCGAAATCGGCTACTGGCTAGTGTGCCGCGCTGTACTCTTTTCTTCTTTTTGCTCTCATGGCCACCAAACAACTGGCGGTACCCCCCCCCACTCCCTGGCAGCGGCTCACCCGCATGCTCGAACCCGAGCGCCGCGCCATTCGCTACATTCTGTATTACGCCGTAGCCACCGGCCTGATCAGCCTCACGCTGCCGCTGGGCACGCAGGCCGTCTTCAACCTCGTGTCGACTGGGGCCGTGTTCAGCTCCACCTACATCCTGATCGGGGTGGTCGTGGTGGGCGTGCTGCTGGCCGGCCTGCTGCTCATCGGGCAGCTCACGATGGTCGAGGCCATGGAGCAGCGCCTGTTTGCCAAGGCGGCCATCGAATATGCCTACCGCCTGCCCCGCATCGAGCCCAAGGCGCTGGAAGGCGAGAATCCGGCCGAGCTGGTGAACCGCTTCTTCGACATTCTGACGGTGCAGAAGGGCCTCACCAAGCTGCTGATTGACTTGATGTTTGCCGGCATCCAGATTCTGTTCGGCGTCATTGTGCTTTCGTTTTACCACCCCGTGTTCGTGGGTCTGGGCTTCACCATTCTGCTCATGCTGGGCCTCATCTACTGGCTGAACTACCGCCGGGCCCTGCGCACAAGCATCGAGGAATCGGCCTACAAGTACAAGGCCGTGGACTGGCTTGAGCAGGTGGCCGGCGACCTGCCCGCGTTTCGCGACAACCCCGCCGCCCGCGAGCAGGCCCTGCTGCGCACCGACGAGTTGACGTCTCATTACCTGCGGGCCCGCAACGACCATTTCCGGGTGCTCAAGAACTACTACGGCTGGGCCATTGCCCTGCGCACGGTGCTCACCGGCGGCCTGCTCATTGCCGGCACCCTGTTCGTGGTGTCGCGGCAAATGACGCTGGGCCAGTTTGTGGCCGCCGAGGTGCTCATCGTGCAGATCAGCAGCTCCATCGAGAAGCTCATGACCGGCGTGGGCACCGTGTTCGACATGCTCACCGGCGTGGAAAAGCTGGCCACCGTCACCGACCTTCCTCTTCTGCAACCTGAATCGGCCGACGCCCATGCTTAATATTTCGAACCAGAACGTCGACGACTCCATCTGGCACGAGAAGCTGACCCACTCGCGCCGGGAAATACTGCAGTCCAAGGGCGCGCGGCTGCTGGGCCGGGTGCTGCTGGCCGTGGCCCTCATCTTCGTGGTTATCCTGTTTCTGCCCTGGCGCCAGACCATCGAGGGCTCGGGCATGCTCACCACCCTGCGTCCCGAAGACCGGCCGCAGACCGTGCAGAACGCCATTGCCGGCCGCATTGAGCACTGGAACGTGCGCGAGGGCCAGCTCGTGAAGCGCGGCGACACGCTGCTGACCATCTCCGAAATCAAGGACGAGTACTTTGACCCCAACCTGCCCGAGCGGCTCAGCGAGCAGCTGGCCGCCAAGCGCGGCAACGTAGCGGCCAACGCGGCCAAGATCGAGGCCACCGACCAGCAGATCCAGGCCCTGCGCCTGACCCTGAACGTGCAGCTCGACGCGGCCCGCAACCGCGTGACCCAGGCCCGCAACACGGTGCGCATCGACTCGGCCGATTTGGTGGCCGTGCGCAACGCGTTTCAGGTGGCCCAGGCCCGGCTGGCCCGCTACGAGGAAGGCTACAAAAACGGGCTGTTTTCCCTGACCGACATCGAAACCCGCCGCCTGAAGCTGCAGGAAGACCAGGCCAAGGTGACGGCCCAGCGCAACAAGCTGCTCAACTCCCAGCAGTCGTTTGCCAATGCCCGCATCGAGCTGAATAACCTGCGGGCCAAGTACGAGCAGGACCTGGCCAAAACCCTGTCGGACCGCAGCTCGGCCGTGTCGAGCCGGGCTTCGTCGGAGGGCGAGGTAGCGGCCCTGCGCAACAAGATCAGCAACGTGGAGGTGCGCCGCGGCCTGTACGTGGTGCGGGCCCCGCAGGACGGCTACGTGGTGCGCACGCTCAAGGCCGGCATCGGCGAAACCATCAAGGAAGGCGAATCCATTGCCACCCTGCAGCCCGACGCGCCCGTGCTGGCCGTGGAAATGTACGTGCGGGCCATGGACGTGCCCCTGATCCAGCGGGGCCGCCCCGTACGCCTGCAGTTCGACGGCTGGCCGGCGGTGCAGTTCTCGGGCTGGCCCTCGGTGGCCGTGGGCACGTTCGGCGGCACCGTGACGGTGATTGACGTGGTGAGCACTACCAACGGCAAGTACCGCCTGCTGGTGCGCCCCGACCGCCACAGCCAGCAGGATCCGGCCTGGCCCGCGCAGCTGCGCCTGGGCTCGGGCGTGTATGGCTGGGTGATTCTGGATTCGGTGCCGGTGTGGTACGAAATCTGGCGGCAGCTCAACGGCTTCCCGCCCAGCCTGCAGGCCGCCCCGAGCGAAGCTCCCATCAAGGCGCAAGCCGACAAGAAGTAGGCGCATGAAAAAACGACCGACTGGTTTTTGGTTTTTCGTGTTTGGTGTTTGGCTCGACCTCAACCAAACACGAAAAACCAACTACCAAAAACCAACTCTAGCCGCGCTACTGATTTTGCTGAGCCTGGCTCCCGACCTGCGGGCCCAGACGCCCGCCCTGCCCCGGCGCGAAGCCGGCCGCGACCCGGCCCCGCTCCAGACCCGGCAGCTGGCGCCCGGCCCGGCGGCCCCGGACACGGCCCGGGTGTTTTCGCTGCAGGACCTGGCCGATTTGGTATTTGCCCACCACCCGCTGGTGAAGCAGGCCGCCCTGCTCAGCGCCGATGCCCAGGCCCAGGTGCTGGCCGCCCGCGGCGGCTTCGACCCCAAGCTTGGCTCGGGCTTCGACCGGAAGCTGTTCGGCGGCACCGACTACTACAACCGCTGGACCAACGAGCTGAAAGTGCCGCTCTGGCCCGGCGGCATCGATCTGAAAGCCGGCTACGACCGGATGGTGGGCACCTACGTCAACCCCGAGTACCGCACTCCGCTCGACGGGCTGGCGGGCGTGGGCTTGTCGGTGCCGCTGGGGGCGGGCTTGCTCATTGACGCGCGCCGCAGTACCCTGCGCCAAGCCCGCATCATGGTGGCCGCCGCCGAGGCCGACCGGGTCAAGCAAATCAACGAGGTGTGGCTGCAGGCCGTGAAAGACTACTGGACCTGGTACTACACCTACCAGCAGGCCGCCCTGGTGCGCGAAGGCGTGGCCCTGGCCAACACCCGCTTCCGGGCTACCAGCCGCCGCGCCCTGCTCGGCGACCAGGCTCCCATCGACTCGGTGGAGGCCAGCATCACGGTGCAGGACCGCCAGCTACAGGCCGAACAGCTGGCCGTGGAATTGCAGAATGCCCGCCTGCTGCTCTCCAACCACCTCTGGAACAAGGACGCCCAGCCCGTGGAGCTGCCCACCTACGCCATGCCCCAGCGCCCCACGCTGGTGCGGGTCGATAGTGCCCAGTTCAGCCAGCTGCAAAGCCAGGCCGCGGTGGCCCACCCCACGCTGCTCAAGCTCGACGCCAAAATCCGGCAGCTGGGCGTGGAAGAGCGCTACCGCCGGGAGCTGCTCAAGCCCAAGCTCAGCGTGAGCGGCACCTTGCTCAGCCGCGGCGACTTTTACCGCCCCGAGGTGCCGGTCTACTACGACTTCGGCTGGGACAACTACAAGCTGGGCGTGGATTTCTCGTTTCCGCTGTTTCTGCGGCAGGAGCGCGGCAAGCTCCAGCAAACCCGCCTGAAAGTGCAGGATGCCACCCTGGAGCAGCAGCAGAGCCGCCGTACCATCGTCAACCAGGTGCAGGCCGTGTTCAACACGCTGCGCGCCTACGAGCGGCAGCTGGCCTTGCAGGAGCAAACCATTGCCAACCAACGCACCCTGTTGCAGGCCGAGCTGCAGAAATTCGAGCTGGGCGAAAGCACGATTTTCCTCATCAACGCCCGCGAATCCAAGCTTATTGAGCTGCGCCTCAAGCAGGAAAGCCTGCGGGCCAGCTACGAAAAAGCCCGCGCCGAGCTGTATTACTACGCCGGCACCCGCACGCTGGGCGCGCAATAGTCAGCTGCTGAGCACAGCCCGCAAAAAGAACGTCATGCTGAGCGAAGCCGAAGCATCTCTACCGCAAGAGTAATCAAATTACCATTGCACGCGAGATGCTTCGACTTCGCTCAGCATGACGTTCTACTTTATTCTAAATCAGCCTGCTTACAGCGTTTTGCGGCGGTTCTTTTTGTAGTCTTCAAACACCAGGTGGCCCAGGCCCTTGAGGCCGCTGTAGTAGGCTTTGCCCTGATTCACCTGGGTGAACTCCTCCACAAACTGCTGCAGATACGGGTCACTGGCAATCATGAAGGTGGTAATCGGGATTTTGAGGCGACGGGCGGCGGCGGCCAGGTTCAGGGTCTTGTTCACGACTTTGCGGTCGAGGCCGAAGCTGTTTTTGTAGTAGCCGTTGCCTTCCTTCAGGCAGGTCGGCTTGCCGTCGGTAATCATGAAAATCTGCTTGTTGGCCGTTTTGCGCTTGCGCAGCAAATCCATGGCCAGCTCCAGGCCGGCCACCGTGTTGGTGTGGTACGGGCCCACTTCCAGGTAGGGCAAGTCCTTGACGCTGATGGGCCAGGCGTCGTTGCCGAACACGATAACGTCGAGGAAGTCTTTGGGATACTTCTGCTTGACGAGCTCGGCCAGGGCCATAGCCACCTTTTTGGCGGGCGTGATGCGGTCCTCGCCGTAGAGAATCATCGAGTGCGAGATGTCAATCATCAGGACCGTGCTGGTCTGGGTTTTGTGCTCGGTTTCGCGCACTTCCAGGTCGCCCTCGGCCAGCATGAACTCGTCCGAGAGGCCGTGGTTGAGCTGGGCGTTGCGGATGCTCTCGGTCATCGAAATCTGCTCCAGGGAGTCGCCGAAGCGGAAGTCGCGGATGTCGGTGCTCAGCTCGTCGCCCTGCCCGGTCTGGGGCGTGCGGTGGTTGCCGCTGTTGCCCTTCTTGAGCTTGCCGAAGATTTCCTCCAAGGCGCTCTTACGAATGCCCTGCTCGGTTTTGGGCGTAATCTTGAAGGCGCCCCGCTCCTGCTCGTTTTCGTCGATGTACCCCTTTTTCTTCAGGTCCTCGATGAAGTTACCCATCCCGTAGTCGTTGTCGGTCAGGCCGTACTGCTTATCCAGCTCGTTGAGCCACGACAAGGCCTCACCAACGTCGCCCGACGTGATGGTCACCAATTGCATAAATAGCTTAAACAGTGTCTCGAAGCCTTTCTCGGACGACTCTTCGGGCACGAAATCCCGGAAACGAAAACCTGCGGACATAATTCGGGGAGTTGAGCGTTGATAACAAAGCGGCGGCTGGCAATGTTCAGTACGGAGGTTTTAGCGCCGCCTCTCCTTCTTGAGCTAACGAGTAGTTTATCCAACCTTCCAACCACACCACCATGAAAGCCATCTGGAACGACACGGTAATTGCTGAGAGCAACGACACCGTGGTAGTCGAAAATAACCATTATTTCCCCGCCGACGCCATCAGGCGCGAGTTTTTCGAAGACAGCATTGCCCAAACTTCCTGCCCCTGGAAAGGCCGGGCCAGCTACTATTCCCTGCGCGTAAACGGGGAGCTGAACAAGGATGCGGCCTGGTATTACCCCGAGCCCAAGGACGCGGCCAAGGAAATCAAGAACCGGGTGGCCTTCTGGAAGGGCGTGAAAGTGGTGGAATAAGCCGGCAGCGGGCCTATCTTCACGGCTTCCGTTGCCGTATAGGCAGCCATACCCCTTTTTCGTTTTTGTATGCGTACCTCTTCCCGCCTGCTGTTGGCGGCTTCTTTGCTGACCGTGGCCGCCGGCTGCGACAGTGCCCGCGAAACCACCACCGGCCAGCCCAACCCCACCACCTCCCGCGCCCCGGAAGCCGCGCCCCCGCCCGGCTTCAGCAAAACCCTGACGGCCGCCCCCTACACGTTCGTCGTTAGCTCCCAGGGCCGGCTGGGCCAGCGCCAGCTGCTGGTGCGCGCCGAGCAGGACGGGCAGGAGCTGACCACCGCCCAGGACTCCATTCTGGGCGAAGTGAAGGATGCCCAACTGGTGAAACTGACTGCCGGGCCGGGCTCCGAACTGCTGGTGTTCGTGGAAGGCGCCGGCAGCGGCTCCTACGGCGAAGTGCGCGGCTACTGGTTCGGGGGCAAAGACTGGGAACGGATGACGATGCCCAAGCTCTCGGGCCCGGCCGCCCGGGGCTACCAGGGCCAGGATAGGTTTCGGGTGCAGGGCAAGGAAGTCGTGCGCTCCTTCCCCATTTATCAGGAAACCGACGCCAACTGCTGCCCCAGCGGCGGCACCCGCACCGTGCGCTACGTGCTACCCGACCAGAGCCTCACGTTCCGGCAGGTTAGCGTGGTCAATGAAGCACCGGTGGTGCAATAAGCAGCTACGTAGTTACTACCGAAGCCCTTGTCCGGAACCGGGCAAGGGCTTTTACTTTTTCGGCCACTTAAGTGCGCAAGAATCGGGTTTGGACCGGACCAGCCGGGCCGTAGCTTTGGCAACCATTCTGCCTTTTGTCATGACTGACTACCAACGCATTGCCGCCGCCATCGGCTACCTCCGGGAAAACTTTCGGGAGCAGCCCACCCTCGAACAGCTGGCCGAGCAGGCCCACTGGAGCCCGTTTCACTTCCAGCGAAAGTTTCAGGAGTGGGCCGGCGTCAGCCCGAAGAAGTTTCTGCAGTACGTCAGCGTGGAACACGCCAAAAGCCTGCTCCAGCAGCAGCTTTCGGTGGCCGAGGCCACCTACGAAACCGGTCTTTCGGGCACCGGCCGCCTCCACGACTTATTCATGCGGGTGGAGGCCATGACGCCCGGCGAATACCGCCAGGGCGGCGCGGCCCTGACCATCCGCTACAGCTTCGCGGAAAGCCGGTTCGGCCCCTACCTGGTGGCCTCCACGCCCAAGGGCATCTGCCGCCTGCACTTCGCCGACGATGCCGCCCTGGCCCTGGCCGAGCTGCGCCAGGAATGGCCCCAGGCCACGCTGTTCGACGAGCCGGCCCCGCTCCATGCCCAGGTCGCCCACTTTTTCGCCCGCGACTTCCAGCCCACCGACCGGCTGCACCTGCACCTGAAAGGCACTGCCTTCCAGCTTAAAGTCTGGGCCTCGCTGCTACGGATTCCGGAGGGCCGGCTCTCGACGTACGCCGGCGTGGCGGCCGGGGCGGGCCACGCGGCGGCCGTGCGGGCCGTGGGCACGGCCATTGGCGCCAACCCGGTAGGCTACCTCATTCCCTGCCACCGCGTGATTCGCCAGGGCGGCGAGCTGGGCCAGTACCGCTGGGGAGCCACCCGCAAAACGGCGCTGCTGGGCTGGGAAGCCGTCCGGCAACAAGCGCCGGACGCAAGCTATGTGCCGTACTGAGCGGAGCCGGCCTTGGTTGATGAACTTAGCGCACGCGCACGAAAAAGCCCCTGATCTGGTAGAACAGGGGCTTTTTTAGTATGCGTCAGGCAAACTACTCAATCCACTTGAACTTGTATTCGAGCTTGGGCACCGGCATGCGGTCGGCGACGCGGCGCAGGCGGTTGGGCAGGGCCATGATGTAGTCGCGGGCTTTTTCGGCCGCCCCGTTCAGGCCCGTAATCTGGTCGAGCTTCCAGGTGGTGATGAGACCTTCCAGAATGTCGGTGTAGTCCTGGCTGGTGTAGACGCCCAGGCGCTGGGCGGCGTCGGTGAAGTGGCCGAAGGTCTTGCCCATTTCCACGCCCAACTCGCGCATGTAGTGGGCCGGCATCACGATTTTCTTGCGCATCATGTCTTCGAAGGCCAGCATCATTTCCGAAGGATCGACCTCGAAAATCTTGTCGACAAACGTCTGGTACACGCGGGCGTGGCGGGTTTCGTCGCCGGCAATCATGCCGCAGATTTTGGACAGCTGCGCGTCGCCGGCCTTGCGGGCCAGAGTGCCCACGCGGCGGTGCGAGAGGTTGGTGGCCGCTTCCTGGTAGCTGGTGTAGATGAAGGCCCGGTAGGGGTCGTGGGCGGTGCCCAGGTCGAAACCGTCGGCAATCAGGTACTGGGTGCTGGTTTCAAACTCGCGCATGTTTACGCGGCCACTCAGGTACAGGTAGCGGTTGAGCAGGTCGCCGTGGCGGTTTTCCTCGGCCGTCCAGCCCCGGATCCACTGGGCCCAGCCGTTGTTGGGGTCTCGGTTCAGGTCGTCGAGCTGGTGAAACCAGGCTTCGTAGTTGGGCAGAGCTTCTTCCGTGATAGTGTCACCGATCAGCACCGCTAACAGGTCGTAGCTCAGCCCTTTGGCCCGCTCGCGCAGTTCGCGCACCTCCTCGAAGAAGGTTTCCGAGCGGGAGTCGGGAAGATAGTCGGCGGGCTGCCAGCTGTCCTCGACCTTTTTAAGAAAGCCGTCGATATTTTCTTTTAAAAAGGATTCGAGATGCTGAAGCACCTCCCCGCGGGAGGCCACAGTTGCAATCATAGGAAGGGGAAAAGAGGTATTTCGGGGTCAAATGTAGGCATTCACCTCTCAGGGATACGTAAGAAAGAGCCCGGCGGCTGCCTATAAAATTTTGGCATTTTACCTTTATTTCATCCGTTCCACCCGCACCCGGTACCGCCCAGGCAGGTGGTCCGCCCCGGCCGGCCTTGCACCGACGGGCTGGACGTAGGCCCGCCACTGGTGCGCGGCCAGGTAGGCCGGCAGCCAGGCCGCCAGCTCCGGCGTCAGCCACCACTGGGTAGCGGGGTGGGCGGCCAGTTGGGCCAGGGCCGGGGCCAGCTCGGCCGTGCCCGTCAGCTGCCGCCGAAACGCGGGCTGCGAGGGGTCGAGCGTGGGCCAGCCGGTGAGGCCGAGCACCGAATGCGGCGTCAACCGCAGACTCTCAAACGGCGACTGGGACTTGTAGGCAGCTTCGAGGCCAGCCCCTACCACCAGCTGCCCGGCCTGGGTGGCGCGCTCCAGCTGGCGCAGCACGGCCAGCCCGGCGGCCCGTTCCTGGCGCAACACCTGCACGCGGTGCGTGGTTTTGAAGGCATACGCCACCAGCAGCAGGCTCACCACGGCCAGCAGCAGCGGCGAGAGGCGCGGCAGCGGCCGGCGGGTGTCGCGCAGCACGTAGGCCAGGTTGCTGAGCAGCCACAGCCCCATCAGGGGCATACCCAGGCGGGGCGGCAGCTTGAGGACCAGGCCCAGGCCCAGCAGCAACCCCAGGAAAAACAGCTGCCCCAGCCAGAAGCCGCTCCGGTGCGCAAACCGCTGACTCCGGGCGACCAGCAGCCAGCTCAGGGCCAGCAAAACCAGCAGGGCGAAATAGTCGCGGGCGAGCAGGCCGGCCCAGGCCGCCATCTTGGCCGGCACCGTATCCCGCAGAAAGGCCGCCGGCTCGAAGCGCGCCGCCCGCTGAAACAGGCCCGCATTCACCAGGCGGGCGTCGCCAAACACCCAGTGCTCCACGGCTTGCAGCCCCAGCCGGTCGGCCGGCGTGCGGGGGCGGGGCTGATAGAGCTGGTAGTCGTTGAGGTTGGACTTGAGCACGTCCAGGGTGCGGTAGGTGGCCGTGGCCGGGCTGCTGCCGAGCCATAGCACCAGACTAGCCACGGCCAGCAGCAACCCGGCCCCGCCCACCAGGGAAGCTCCGCGGCGGCCGGCCAGCCACACCGCGCCCGGCGCCGCGGCCAGCACGCCCAGCAGGGCCGCGCTGGGCCGAATCAGCCAGGCCAGCGCCAGGGCCAGCCCGGCCAGCAGCAGGTAGCGGCGGCGCGCGGCGCGCTGAGCGGCCAGCAGCAACGCCGCTCCCGCCAGCAGAATCGGCACCCGCACGTAGTTAAACCACAAACCGTGCTCCAGCCAGGCCAGGCCGTAAAACCCGCTCAGCAGCAGCGTGAGCGGCCCGCCCGCCAGCCGGGTTTGCAGCAGCCGGTCGAGCACGGCAAAAACCAGCACGCCGGCCAGATACAGCAGGCCGTAGAGCAGCAGGCCATACCAGGGCACCGCGGGAAACTGTTGGTACAAACCGGCTAGCAGCGGGGCCAGGCCGTGGAAGTAGAGGTGCAGGTCGGTGACGGGGGCGGCGGCCGTGCGCCCCTGTAGCAGCAGCACGATGCTCAGGTCGTCGTTGGTTTCGAAGTAGCACCCCAGCCCGGCGCTGGCCGAGAGCAGCAGCAGCAGCGGCAACACGACGACGCGCAGGAAACGGGGAACGTGCATGAGGGGTCCGGCGGGAAAAGCGCAACCCGCGCCAGCGGGGTAAAGATGAGAAACGAAAAACGATTTTGCGGGGCGGCCCCGACTGCCCGGCCCCCGACCGGCCGGGCAATTAGCGCCAATTCGGTTGCTTTGCAGTTGTGAAGCCTCTCTCCCGCCGCCTGCCCGACCTCACGCTCCTGTTCGTGAGCCTGCTGACCGTCGCCTACTTTTTCCTGACCCACGAGGGGCTCTACGACCTGGACGACTATTACTACGCCCGTTACGCCCACCAGCTGGCCAGCGGCACGTTCCGGGTGGTGCCCGACCCGCGGGGCCTGCTGCACGACCCGCTCAAGGAGCGGTGGCTGATCTTCGGGCCGGTGGCGGCGCTGTACCGGGTGTTTGGCATCGGCATCATCACCGGCACGCTGTGGCCGCTGCTCTGCACGCTGGGGTGCGCGGTGGTAATCTGGGCCACGTACCGGCGACGGGAGCCGGTGGTAGCGGCGGCGGCCATGCTGCTGCTGGGTCTGCACTACTTCACGCTCAACCTCACGAATTACCTCTACCCGGATAACATCCTGATGTTCTGGTGCCTGTGCTGCGCCGTTGCCCTGCGGCAAGGTCGTGCCGGGCCGGGCCGCCCGGGGCGCTGGGGCGCGGGTTTTGCCGTTCTCAACTTCGCCGCCCTGCTCAGCAAGGAAACCATCGTGTACTACCTGCCTTTCTACCTGGGGCTGCTGGCCGTGGATGCGTTCCGGCGGCGGCACGGCCGCTTCTGGGCCTCGGCAATAGGGGTGGGCGCGGCGCTGCTGGGGGCCTCCCTGGCCTTCTACCAGCTCTATACCCACGACGCGCTGTACCGCATTCACCTGATTGAGCACACCAACGAGTTTCTGAAGGAAGGCAACTTTCTGGTGGGCAACCGGGCGGCCCTGCTGGCCCGCGTTACCTATCAGCCCCTGCAATTCCTGGTCGGTACCGGGCTGGGGCTGGCCCTAGTGCTGGCCGGAGCCGCCGCCGCCGGCCGGCACCGCTACGCCGCTTCCGACGCGGGCTTCTGGCTGGCGCTGGCTGCTTCTACCCTGGCCTTTTACTGGCTGGGCAGCACCTCCCTGAGCCAGTACAACCCCATTACCCTGCTCCCGCGCATGACCACGCCCCTGCTGCCGCCCCTGTGCCTGGCCGCCGGCTTTGGGGTGCGCGACTTCGTGCGTACCGGGCGCGGCGGCTACGTGCTGGGCCTGCTGCTACTGGCCGCGGCGGCCTGGCTGCACAACAGCCTCTCGGTGCTGTACGGACTGCCAGGGCTCTATTTTCTGGTGGCGGCCTGGTGGCTGCGTCCGGCGGCATCCGGCTTAGCACAGTTTAGTTCGGAACGGCTGGCGGCGGGCACCCTGCTGGTGCTGGCCCTGGCCCTGAGCATCCGGCCCGTATACTTCATGCGGAAGCCCGGCGTGTCGTCGTACTTCCAGCAGCAGCGGGTTATTGACCGGCAACTGCGGGGCCCGGCGCGGGGCGTGGTGTTTGTCGATGACTTCCTGGTGGGCAACTACGACTTCTCCTTCGGCTTCCGGGTGCCGCCGGGGCTGCGCTTTCGGCGCTACTCGGCCGCCGACTCGGTGCAACTGGCGCCCGGCGAGCAGGCCTGGCTGCTGATTAACGGCAGCACGCTCACCAACCCCGAGCTCACGCGCAAGCTGATTCGCTACTCCGAGGCCGAGGTGCTGGCCCGCTTCCCGCGGCGGCGGCAGCTGGCGCGGGAGGGCCAGGTCACGCTCTACCAGGTGCGCTAAGTGGGCCGCGCTACCGGCCGCGCAGCCCGGCGTACTGGCCCAAAACCCAGTCGAGGGGGCGCACGGCGTGGGCGGCGGTGAGCAGGGCGTATAACGCCCGGGCTTCGCCCAGATTGCCCCAGCGCACGGCCTGGCGCAGTTCCCAGCGCAGGCGCACGGCCAGGGCGGCCCGCTCGGTGGGGGTGCGGCACAGACGCAGGGCCTTGCGACACACGGCAATGGTGGAGGCCAGGAACGGGTCGTTGGGCTGGTAGCCCCGGCGCGACATCGAGGCCGGGTGCAGGCGCTTGCGGGTCGTGACCTGGTCGAGGAAGTAGAACTGAAAGTCGCGGGCGGCCCGCACCCAGAAGTCGAAGTCCTCGTAGGCCAGGGCCTCGTCGTAGCCGCCGAGCTGTTCCAGCACCGCGCGGCGCATCATCATGGTGGGCGTGCTGATGAAGTAGCGGCTGAGCACGTCGGCAAACACCCAGCCCGAGGCCGGGCGCGGGTGCAGCTGCCCGCCCGCGCGGCGGTAGTGGTGGCGCACGTAGCCCGAGGCCTCGTCGATCAGCTCGGCATCGGTATAGACCACGCCGTAGTCGGGCGGCAGGCGCTGGAAGCAGGCTACCTGCCGGGCCACCCGCTCGGGCAAGAGCACGTCGTCGGTGGCGAAGTCGATGAAGTACGCGCCCCGCCCCTGCCGGAACGCCCGGTTGAAAGCCCGGCAGTTGCCCAGGTTCTCGGGCAGCAGCAGCAGCTGCCACCCGGGGTTGGCCGCCGCGTAGCGCCGCAATACGTTGGGGCTTTCGTCGGTGCTGGCGTCGTCGACCAGTATCACCTCCAGGTGCGGGTAGGTCTGGGCCCGAATGGAATCCAGGGCCTCGGCTAGAAAGGGCGCGTGGTTGTAGCACAGGGCCACGATGGTCACCAGCGGCAGGGCTTCGGCGGGGCTGGCGGGCAGGTCGGCGGGCTGGTAGGTCATGGGAGCTTAGCGCCAGTAGGGCCGGAAGTAAACGAGGCAGCCCGCGAGCAGGATGCCAAAGCGCAGGGCGTGGGCCAGGGGCGCGCCCCACAGGCCGTAGCGGGGCAGCAGCACGGCCAGCAGGGCGGCATAGAGCACGGCCGAGCCGGCCTGCACCGCCACGTAGCGCCCCACCCGGGCCTGGGCCATGAGCAGAAACAGCAGGGTCCAGGTCAGGAACTTGGCCCAGTCGCCGATAAACTGCGGGGCCAGCAGCTCGCGGGCGGCCCCGAACCGGGCATCAAACAACAAGGGCAGCAGCCAGTCGCGCAGCAGCCAGAGCCCGCCCAGGCCCAGGGCCACGCCGGGGGCCAGCACCCGCAGCACCGTGCGCACGTAGGCGCGCAGGGCGGCGGGCTGCCCCACCAGCGCGGCCAGGCGCGGGTAGTACACGCTGCCCATCACGGCCGAAAATACCATCGTGTAGTTGTCGGAAAGCTTGGCCACGGCCTGCCACAGACCCGTTTGGGCCAGGCTGAAATAGCGAATCAGCACGTCGCGCATCACGAAGTCCACGGCTTTGCTGAACAGCAGCACGCTGGCGGCCATCAGCAGGAAGCGGCCCAGCTGCCGCAGCGCCACCCGGCTCACCCGGCCCCGCAGGGCAGGCAGCAGGCCGTGCCGGGCGCACAAGGCCAGGGTGGCGGCCAGCGTGCTGCCCTGGGCCAGCAGGTACACCAGCAGCACCTGCTCGACCCGCAAACCCAGCCATAGCGCTGCGGCCACCCCGGCCACGCCCACGCCGCTGAGCACGGCCGTCAGCACGGCGTAGGCCCGCAGCCGGCCCGCAGCCAGCAGCACCGATACCCAGAAGGTATTGGCCGTGAGCAGCACAATGCCGCCGGCAAACAGCACCACCCAGGCCCCCGACGGCTGAAACACGCCCACTAGTTGCTGCCGGGCCAGCAGCAGCGCCCCCGTGCCCAGCACCAGGGCCCCGGCATTGAGCACCAGCCCGGCCCCGAGCCACACCCGGTACCGACCCGAGCCCGGCCGCAGCGGGGCCAGGTATTTTACCAGGCCCACGTGCACCCCGTCGTTGGGCAGGGTGGTAAACAGGGCCATCAGGTTCTGAAAGTGCGCCAGCAACGTCAGCCCGCCGGGGCCGCCGTACACGGCCAGCAGCTTGTTGAGCAGCAGGGCCCCGGCCGTGCGGGCCCCCACCGCCAGCCCCGAGCTGAACGCGCCCCTGAGAAAGCGCCCCACCGTGCCGGCCACGGGCGCGGAGGAGGAAGGCGTATCGGGCGAGTCGAGGGGCTGCATGAAAGGCAAAAGTAGCGGATGTTCGGGCGTGGGCCACGCCCCGCTCATCCGGCCCGGAAAAGGCGTGGATTTCGGGCCGGCCGGTCGGGGCGGCAGAAAATTGAATCCGCACGTGTGCGGAAGGCCTGTCAAGGGCTTAGGCATGGCTCCGCACACGTGCGAAGTGCCTCTGAAGGGCTTAGACATGGCTCTTCACCGGTGAAGGGTGCTTCCCAAGTCCTTTGGCATGGCTCTTCACTAGTAAAGGATGCTTCCCAAGGGCTTTGACATGGCTCTTCATCGGTGAAGGGTGGCTCCCAAGCTCTTAGTGGTCGTCCTTCAGATCTGAAGGACGACTACCAGGCCGTCGGCTTACTTCTCGAACGTGAGCCGCAGGCTGGGCACCCCGCCCAGGTGGCGCTTGAATTGCAGCAACGACTGGTTCAGGCCCTCGGGCAGCGTGGAAGTGCCCAGGTCGAGCAGGGTTTGGCCGTTGGCGCGGCCAAAGGCGTGCAGGCCCTCGTTGAGCATCACCACCGGGCTGAAGGTGTTGAACGCCAGCGGACTGGCCGGGTAAAAATTGTAGAGCACCCGGCTGCTGACGCGAATGGCGATGGTCAGGGCGGCCCACTCGCCGGCCGGGGTGCGCACCGAAAACAGAAAGTGGTCCTGCGGAAACAGGCGGAACAGCTCCTGCAAACGCTCCAGGCTAAGGGACAGCGCCTGGCCCTTCTCCCGCCGGCACCGGCTCAGAAATTCGTAGGCCAGGGGCAGGTACAGCGGGGTTTCCTGCTCAAACACGAAGCCCTGCTGCTGGCACTTGCGCAACCGCCGCCGCTCCGAGGGGTGCAGGCGGGCCCGGAAGTCGGCGTGCAGCGGCAGGTGGTGGTTGATTTCGGCCAAGGCCACCCGGTAGCCCCGCTGCTGCAAGGCGTGGGCGAGCCGGGCGCTACCGGCGGGGTCGTAGCTGAAGGGGTAGCTGCGCAGGTG
Source organism: Hymenobacter aquaticus (assembly GCF_004765605.1). Taxonomy (NCBI): domain Bacteria; kingdom Pseudomonadati; phylum Bacteroidota; class Cytophagia; order Cytophagales; family Hymenobacteraceae; genus Hymenobacter; species Hymenobacter aquaticus. Next base: position 1,359,613 of record NZ_SRLC01000001.1, read on the forward strand.
CAGGTGGGGCCAGCCCCGGCGGGCCAGCTGCTGCTCCACCTCGGCCAGGAACGCCAGCAGCACGGCCGCGGGCAGGTCGTCGAGCAGCTGCACGCCGCCAAACGGGGCCTGCCAGGGGCTGCGGGCCTCGTCCCGGCCCGCCTCGCCGAATGCGTGGAGCTGGGCCACGGTCTGCTGCCGGTGCTGGTCTTCCAGGTAGCAAGCCAGCACCTGCCCGTCCAGCCGCTGCAGATTCAGGTGGGCGGGCGTCAGGTAGAGAAACGGCTCGAAGGCCAGCGGCAAGGTGGGGGCCGCCACCTGCCCGGCCGGCCCCGCGTGCAGCCGCACCGCATACCGGTCGCCCTCCACGGGCAGGGGCAGCAGAAGAGACGAAGCAGCGGGCATGCGGGAAATAAAAAGGCGGTAATCGGGGCCGGAAGGGCGAAAGTACAAGTAAAATCGGGGTGCGGGCGGCAAACGAGCGGGCGGTGTCGTATTTTTGCGGCCCTTTTGGCGTTTCCCACCCCTTTCATCTTGTTGCGTACCGCATGCTTGCTCTGTTCCTGTCCGTCTTGTGCTCGGTCTGTATCGTTTTTATCTTCAAATACTTCGCCCGCTTCGGCGTCGACACCTTCCAGGCCCTGATTGTCAATTACGGCACCTGCGTGGTGGTGGGCTGGCTGGCCTCGGGGCGGCCCAGCCTGGCCCCGCTGCTGGCCGGCGGGCCCTGGCTGGCGGCGGCCGTGGCGTTGGGCGGCCTGTTTATCGGCACGTTCTACCTGGTGGCCCTCACGGCCCAGCGCGTGGGCGTAAGTGCCGCGTCGGTAGCCAATAAGATGTCCCTGATTCTGCCCGTGCTCTTCAATCTGCTGGTGCTGCGCCTCTCCCAGCGGCCCTACACCTTCATCAACTACGCCGGTATGGCCCTGGCTTTGCTGGCTATTCTGCTCACGGCCCTGCCCCGCCGCGCAAGTGCTTCCGCCGAGGGTGCTGCGGCGACGCCCGCGGCCGGCTGGTGGCTGCCCGTGCTGCTGTTCGTGTCCAGCGGCGCCGGCGACTCCCTGCTCAACTTTGCCAGCTCCTCGCTGCTGCCCGACGCGGCCACCCGCACGCTGTTTCCGCTGGTTACCTTCGGCACGGCCGGCATCATTGGCCTGGTTTTGCTGCTGAGCCGCGGCATGCAGCAGCCGTTTGCCGCCAAAAACCTGGTGGCGGGCTTTATCCTGGGGGTTCCCAACTACTTCTCCATCTACTTCCTGATTCTGGCCCTGGGCAACTTCGGCAACGACGGGGCCTTCGTCTACCCCGTGGCCAACGTGGCGACCATTCTGCTGGGCGCGGTGGGAGCCGGGTTCCTGTTCCGCGAGCAGCTCGGGGCCCGGGGCCGGGTGGGCCTGGCCACGGCCGTAGTGGCCCTCATGCTGATTTCCTACCAGGAAATAGTGGCTGCTTTCTAAGCGGCAGGCAGCCACGTGCCGTTACCAACGGGCCCGCCGCGAGAAACCCTCCGGCGGGCCCGTTGGCTATAGAACGTTGTGGACAACAATGCCGCGTCGGCCGGTTTCTTCATCCAAAGCCCACGGATAAACGGTAGTTTGGCAGCCGGGTTTGCCGCGCTCCGGCCAACGCCGAACGGCAGCCGACCCGTATACAGGCGCTGCGCCCTATTTTTCCTCATGACGACTGCCTCCTCTCCTTCGCCCGAACCCACCACCGCTCCGGCTGCCGAACAGGAGCCGTTGGTCGAAGCCCCGCTCACCGGTATTTCCGACCGCGCCGCCACCCAGCAGGCCCGCGAGCAGCAGGTGGGCCAGCGGCCCGGCACGCTCACCATCCGGGAAGGCTCCTTGCCCCCGCGCCTGTTCCTGATTTCGTACAGCGCCCATTTCTTCGCCGAGCAGGAATACCACAGCTACGAGGAGCTGTGGGCCTACTACCAGGCCCACCCCGACCTGAAGCACTGGCTCGACGTGCGCGGCTACAACAACCTGGCCCTGATGCAGCGCCTGATGCAGGATTTCGGGATTCACCCCCTGCACATGGAAGACGTGCTGGGCGACTACCAGCGGGCCAAAGTGGACGTGTTCGACGACAACCGTCTGTTTCTGGTCTCGCGCATGACCGACTTCACCGCCCAGCTGGAAATCGACGACGACCAGCTTTCCCTGGTGACGGGCTCCAACTTCGTGGTTTCCTTTCAGGACGACTACGACGACTGCCTCGACTCGGTGCGCAACCGCCTGCGCTCGGGCTTCACCATGATCCGGCACAAGTCGCCGATCTACCTGGCCTACGCCCTCACCGACGTAGTGCTCGACCACTACTACCCCACCATGGCCGCCATCGGCGACTACATCGAGATTCTGGAAGACCGGATTTTCAACGGGCGGCCCAACCGCCGGCTGCTCAGCCGCATTCTGCAGATGAAGAAGGACATCGTGCGCTTCCGGCGGCTGGTGTACCCCGAGCGGGAAAAGATTGCCGAAATCCTGCGCCTGCCCGAAAACGTGGTGCCCGAGGAAACCAAGGTCTTCTTCAAGGACTGCTACGACCACGCCATTCAGGCCATGGACCTGGCCGAGAGCTACCGCGAATCCATCAGCAGCCTGATGGACCTCTACCTCTCCGACCAAAGCAACCGCATGAACGAGGTCATGAAAGTGCTGACCATCATCAGCAGCATCTTCATTCCCCTGAGCTTCGTGGTGGGCCTCTACGGCATGAATTTCCAGCGCGAAAACCCCGACGGCACCATCAACCACCTCAACATGCCCGAGCTGTACGAACCCTGGGGCTACCCCGCCCTGCTGGGTTTGCTGGCCCTCATCGTGGCCGGCCAACTGATTTATTTCTACCGCAAAGGCTGGCTGACGAACAGATAAGGCCCTTTCCTACTGACACGTAATGGGCGGCCCAACGGGCAGCCGAAAGTTTATTTCGAGCGAGTCGCCCTGCCGAACTCTCACATGCCGGGTGATGACATCTGCGTAACCGATGTTGCGGGCACAAAAGTCGTAGCGGCCGGGAGCTGGCTGCCAATGAAAACTCCCCGTCGTGTCTGCCGAAACAATGTGCCTGCCAATTCGCAGAACACTTATTTTCAATGGCTCCGGCCTGTCAAAGCCGTATATTATCCCATATACCACTGGACCCGCAGCGGGGTCTTTACGCCTCAGCACCCGCACCTGATAGTTGTCGGCTTTTGCCGGGCGCGGGGCCACGGGACTGAACCCAGGCAGCCATTGGCTGAGGCTACCGAGTAGGCTTATTGCAAATAAAGTATAGCTCATCATAGGGTGGTAATACTAGATTCGGACCTGAATTTAGTTCATTTTCAGATCCGTGCGGCGCAGCTCGTTGCCGATGACGCGGTAGAGGTGGTAGGTATTGGTGGCGGCGTCGTATTCCAGGCCCACGGTGGCGGTGCTGCTGTCGAAGGGCTGACCGCCCACCAGGCGGCCCCGGGCGTCGTAGATGTAGGCTTTGTGCGGGCCGGGCTCGGTGAGGACGTAGGCGCTGCGGGCCGCGCCGAAGCTCAGGTACTGCACCGGCTTGGGGCCCGAGGTCAGGAAGCTCTGGCTGAGCACCTGCCGGCCCGTGGGCTCAAACACCGTGAGCCGGCCGCCGTCTTCCCGGGCCACCACGTAGCCGCGCTGGTTCTGGTCGGGCACCAACTGGAAGGTGGAGCTGCGGCTCCAGGTAGCCACCCGGGTGCGGGCCACGATGTCGCCGCTCAGGTTGAAGCTCACCCGCTCGCCGTGCTGGGTCACAACCGTCACGCGGGCCCGGCGCAGCGTAGCGCCGTTTTCCACGAAGCCGGCCGAGTGCAGCCGCGCCCCCACGCTGATGGGGAAGCCCGGGTACACGCTGCCCTGCTCGTCGTAGGCGTAGATGTAGCCGTTTTCGAGCAGCACCACGATGACGTCGCGCCCTCCCACCACTAGGTAGTGGGGCGGGGCGGCCAGGCCAAACTCCATGCGCTTGGGCTGCCAGCCGGGGAAAGCGCGGCCGTTGGTGTCGAACAAAAACAGGTTGCTACCCCCGCCACCCACCAGCAGGCGCGGCGCCGTGCGCCCACTACCCGGCGACACGGTCAGGGACGTGGCCTGCACGCTGTCGGGCAGGTGCAGCGGGAAGTTGGGCGCCGGCCGCCCGCCGTCATCGAGCAGGTGCACCTGGGTGGGCGTGGCAAACAGGTAGCCCGGGGCCGGCCCCGTCGTCAGGCGGCGAATGGGGCTGACCAGCGGCCCGGGCAACGAGTCGGACCAGGTCACCACGTTGTCGGGCGTGACGTAGTGCAGGGCCTGTTGGGCATCCTGCACCAGCACCCCCGGCAGCCGGGCCCCGGACACCGGCACCAGGAAAGGCACGCTGGTGAGCTGGGTTTTGAAGGCCAGGGCCCCGCCCGTGCCGTTGGCGGCCTGGGGCTTGGCCACGGCGGGCCCAATGGCGGGGTGGCGCAGCACCAGCTGGGTGAAATACTGGGCACCAGGCTCCCCTTCGTTGGCGGAAGGCACAAACTGCAGGGCAATCTGGGGAAAGCGCTGCAGCAGGGTTTCGTTGCGCAGCAGCCCGGCCCGCCGGTCTTCCACCAAGGCCCGCAGCAGCACGTTCCAGCTGTTGCGCGTGTCAATCAGCACCCGCATGCGGGCCAGGGGCTGGGTTTCCTGCAGAAAGGCCACCTGCGTGGGCGAGCGGCTCCAGACCTCGCCGGCCGCCACGTCGGTCAGCCAGAGCCGCAGGGCCGCCGCATCCTCGCCAAACACCACGTAGTTGCCGACCTGCGCCACGGCCGGCGCACTGAAGCCCGTAAACAGGGAGCCCAGCAGCCGGGTGGGCAGCTCGGGTACGCCGGTCTGGTACATCTGGTAGGGCCCCACCCGCTCGAAGGCCGGACTCACGCCATTCAGCCGCCGCAGCTGCCCCAGCAGGGTGGCCACCTTCACCGGGGCCGCGCAGTAGGCCAGGGCCAGCTTGGCGGGCCGGATGCGGGCCGAGGGCGTGGCCAGGTAGCACAGAGCCGCTTCCTCGGTCAGCTGGGCGGCCAGGCTGTCGATCAGCGGGGCGGCCTGCTGGCCCAGCGAGTCGGCGGGCAGAGCAGCGGGGCGGGCGGCCCGCAGCACCTGCGCCCGGTCGAGCCCCAGGTGCACCAGGATGGCCGTGCGCAGGGAAAGCACCTCGGCCATGCGCAGGCGCTGGGCCGGCTGCAGGCGCAGGCGCTGGTGCAGGCTGCCCCGGGCCGTTTCGGGGTTGGCAAAGCCGTTGAGCACAACTTTGTTGCCGGCCAGCTTCAGCTCAAACTGCCCGTTGCGGGCCAGGCTGGTGGCGGCCACCACGCCGGGCTGGGCCTCGGCCCGGAAAAACACGTTCAGAAACTGCGGAATGCGCCGGTAGTTGATCAGCAGCGTAGCATCCACGTCCTTGAGTTGCAGGAAGTCGGTGCTCTGGAAATCGGCGGCTACGGACGGCAGCGAGGGGTGCAGCAGGCGCTGCACCACGGCTTCCACCAGCCCAGCGTTGGCACTCACGATAAGGTGGTTGCGGTAGTTGAAAAAGGTGATTCCCTCGCCGGTGGCCCGCTCCCGGATGTCGGTCAGCTGCTCGCCCTGGTAGTCGCGGATGCCGACCTGATAGCGCGGGTCGCGGCCCAGGCCATCGACCAGGGTGCGCACCTGCCGGTATTCGCGCACGCTCCCGATGGGCACCTGAAACAGCACGTCGAAGGTGTGCGGGGCGGTGACGTGCACCGAGGTCAGCACCTTTTTGGTGCCTAGAAACCGCAGCAGCGTGTTGCGCGTGCCCGTGATGCTGTCGACCAGCGTCACGTGCTCTTCCACCTGCTGGAAGTAGCGCACGGCCGTCAGATTGTCCCAGATCTGGGTTTCCTTCAGGTGGCGCACCAGCGTGGCATGGTCGCGGGTGGCGGCCACAAACACGGCGTCGTCGGGCACCAGCGCCCAGGGGTCGACGGGCACGCGGGCCACGGCGCGGCGGTAGTACACATAGGAGCCGAGGGCCGAAACCAGCAGCAGGCCTATCAGAAACACCAGTAGCTTTTGCGACATTACGCGGGTAACGGTGGGAAATGCGGGCGGCAAAAATAGCTATTCGCCGCCCAACTGCGCCGCTTGGGTCCGGGCTGGCCGCACGTGTACCCGCCCGCGGCTGTTTTCCGGGCGCACGGCGGGCACTTGGCGTAGCTGGTTACGCGCCGTGGGCCCGTAGCGTTCCGGTGGCGGGCTCAGCGGAGCCGACCAACTTGCGGGGCGGCAGCAGAAACCGGCGACCAGGCCTTATTCACTTATTCATATATCCGAGCACTTTACGTGCGGCCGGTGTGGGTCTGAATCGTATCTTGGGCAAGATACACGCTTTCCCTGCCATGCTCCGTCGTTGCTGCCTGCTGCTGATTGTCCCCTTGCTGAGCACCGGCTGCTTCCAGATCCGGGAGCCCGAGCCCGCCGACGCGGCCAGCGACTGGCTGGCTCCCACCCAGATTGACATTCTGCTGGCCAATTTCACCACTGCCGTGCAGCGCCTGAACGTACCCAACTACGAGCGGTGCTTCAGCGGCCCAGGCTACCGCTTCGTGCCCGACCCCACGGCCGCCGGCACCACGGCCTCGCTGTTTGCCAACTGGAGCGTGAGCGAGGAGCGCGACTACCTCAACAGCCTGCGCCGCCGCACCCTGCCCACGACCACCAACCAGCTGGTGCTCACCAACCGGCGCGACCAGTTTTTCACCACCGACTCGGCGGAGGTGTCGGCTTTGTACCAATTGCGCGTCACGCAGTCGGACACGGCGTTTCGGGCTACCTTGCTGGAAGGCAGCATCCGGCTGCTGGTGCGCCGGCGCAACAACGAGTGGAAGATTGCCGGCTGGCGCGACCAGCGCACCTCGGCCCGCCTGAGCTGGACGGACTTGAAAAAGTATTTTATTACCCGTTAACTTCCGGAATCGTCGGCGGTTTTCGCTGTGTCCTTCTTCCCCTTCCGGCTCCTGCCATGCTGCCCTTTCTACCTGCCGCCCTTCGCTCCTTGCCGGCCCGCCATTGGGCGGGGTTAGCCGGCGCGGGGCTCCTGGTAGCAGCCGGGGCCTGCAACCCCTTTGCCCCCGGCCTCGACGACGCGCCCACCGACCCCAACCAGCTGCTGGGCAACCCCGTGACGGTGCGGGGCTTTTTTGAGCGGTTCCGGGCCAGCTACCAGCTGCGCGACTCCACGCTCTACGGGCAGCTGCTGGACCGGCGCTTTACCTTCACCTTCCGCGACTTCGCCACCAACGTGGACCGCTCTTGGAACCGCGACGTGGAAGTAAATACCACCTACCGCCTGTTTCGGGCCGCCCGCACCGCCAACCTGCAGTGGACCCAGTACCTGCCCACCTCCGACACGGCTTTTTCGGATACGCTGGCCTACGTGGAGCGCTCCTTCAGCCTCACCATCGAGCAGCGCGACAACCAGACCTTCACCGGGGCCGGCAGCGCCCGCCTGGTGCTGGTGCGCAAAAACCGCAACGACCCGTGGCGCATGCGCAGCTGGTACGACCGGAGCGAGTTCTAGGCGGCCCCGGGGGTACCCGCCCGCGTATCCCGCTACCCGGCCCGGCCGACAATAGCTATTCTGGCATTTTAACCAGTTATTTGCCAGTATGCGTAGCACTCGTGCCCTTCTGATTTGGCTTATTATTAGCGTTTCTGCAGCTGAAGCTTTTGCCCAGTCTTCGATTCGTAAAATCGAGAAAAGCGGCCTGCAAAAGTTAGAACAGAAGGACTACGCCGGGGCCCAGGCTGATTTCGAGAAAGTAGTCCAGGCACAGCCGACCAATGCCGAAGCCATTATTCACCGGGGCGAATGCAAGGTAGAGCAGCAGGATTATACCGGCGCCGAAGCAGACTACACCCGCGCCCTGGCCTTACAACCTCAGTCGGTGGCGGCTCTGGCTTATCGGGGCTCGGCCCGGCGCCTGTTAGAGCACTATGAGGCAGCTCTCACCGATTTTGATGCCGCTCTGGCCCTCGCGCCTACGCATCCGGTTATTTTCTGCAACCGTGGTTCTACCAAATTTGCGCTGGGCGATACCCTGGGTGCCCTGCGCGACTTCGACCGGGCGCTGGAACTGGACCCCGCCAATATGGAGGCCCGCTTCAACCGCGGAGTGGTGAGGCTCAATGCCGAGCAGTACGCTGGCGTAGTTGAGGATATGACCTATTACCTGAAGGTCTACCCGGCTACTGCCGATGCGTATGTGGGCCGCAGTTCGGCCGAGTTTGGCCTTAAGCAGTATGCCAAGGCTCTGGCCGATATCAACACGGCGCTGCAACTGCTGCCCAACCAAGCCGAAAATCACCTCTGGAAAGGCTTTATTGAAGAAACCCTGGGCCATCAGCAAGCCGCCGACCTCGCCTATCAGCAAGCCCTGACCCTGTATGGCGACACCGGACGTTTTTATCAGGTTCGGGGTGACTGGCACGACGAAAACCACAACCGCGCCGGCGCCTGCCGCGACTGGAGCCAAGCCGCTGCCGCCGGCAGCCGCGAAGCCCAGGCAACTCTGGCGGCCAAGTGCCACTAGGCTAGCCTTCCATACTCACTCCTCTAAGCTCCTATTTCCTACCTGTTTTCCATCTGCTTCCGCATGAGCGACCCGCAACCCCAAGGCCACTTTCAGCGCGCCATTACCCTTTTCGACGCCGTCATGATCGTGACCGGCAGCATGATTGGCTCCGGTATCTTCATCGTCTCGGCCGATATCTCCCGGCAGGTCGGCTCCAGCGGCTGGCTGCTGGTGGTCTGGCTGCTCACGGGCGTTATCACCCTGGCCGGGGCCGTGAGCTACGGCGAGCTGGCCTCCATGTTTCCCAAAGTCGGCGGCCAGTACGTGTACCTGCGCGAGGCCTACAACAAGCTGGTGGCCTTTCTGTACGGCTGGACGCTGTTCCTGGTCATCCAGACCGGGGTAATTGCGGCCGTGGGCGTGGCCTTCGCCAAGTTTACCGGCGTGCTGGTGCCCTGGTTTAGCGTCAAGAACATCCTGTTCAAAACCGGGCCGCTGGTGGGCGACTACGCCTTCGAGTTCAGTAGCGTGCAGCTGCTGGCCATCCTGCTGATCATCGGCATTACGGCCATTAACGCCCGGGGCGTGCGGGCCGGCAAGCTGATTCAGAACGTGCTCAGCAGCACCAAGCTCGTGGCCCTGGCCCTGCTCATTCTCGGCGGCCTGGCCCTGGGCCTGAACGCGGAAGCCGTGCAGGCCAACTTCCACGACATGTGGACCGCGGTGCGCTACCCGGCTCCCGGCGTGTCGGCGGCCCCGCTCCCGCTGGGCGTGAGCGGCCTGGTCGTCGCCATCGGCATGGCCATGACCGGTTCCCTGTTCTCCTCCGACTCCTGGAACAACATCGGCTTCGCGGGCGAGGAAATCGTGAACCCCGAGCGGACGCTGGTGCGCAGCATGGCCATCGGCACGGCCATCGTGACGGCGCTCTACATTCTGGTCAACGTGGTGTACCTGCTGGCTTTGCCGCTGGTCGGCTCGCCGGAGGCAACTACCCTGGCCGGGCGCGGCATTCAGTACGCCACCGACGACCGGGTGGCCACCGCCGTGGCCGAGCACGTGCTCGGGCCGGCCGGGGCCGTGGTCATGGCCGTGCTCATCATGCTCAGCACCTTTGGCGCCAACAACGGCATCATCCTCTCCGGAGCCCGGGCCTACTACGCCATGGCCAAGGACGGGGTGTTCTTTTCGGGCCTGGCCCGGCTGAACGCGGCCGGCGTACCCAACCGCGCGCTGTGGGCCCAGTGCCTGTGGGCCTGCCTGCTCTGCCTCAGCGGCTCGTACGGGCAGCTGCTCAACTACGTGATGTTCTCCGTTATCCTGTTCTACGTCGTGACCATCGTCGGCATTTTCGTGCTGCGCCGCACCCGGCCCGAGGCCCCGCGCCCCTACCGCGCCTGGGGCTACCCCGTGCTGCCCATCATCTACGTGGTGCTGGCCTCGGTTTTCTGCGTTATTCTGCTGGTGGCCGACGACACGGCCCTGTTCTCGCGCCGCGGCCTGATGCTGGTGGCCCTGGGCATTCCGGTGTACTTCCTTTTCGGCAAGCGCTTCGCCAATAACCCGACTGAATAGCCGCTGGCTGAGTGAAACAAAAAAAGGCCGCCCGATACCGGGCGGCCTTTGTGTTTCTGTAGCAAGTGAGTATTACCGGCGGCGGCGGCGGCCGCCTTCGGCCGGGGTCAGCGTCACATTCACCGGCTGCCCGCCTTTGGCGCGCAGCTCCTGGTCCTGGTAGCCGCCGTAGCCGTACACCAGCGTGTTGTCGCCGGCGGGCACTTCCAGGGTGTAGTTGCCATTGGCATCGGTGCCGGTACCCTTGCGCGAGCCTTTTACCAGTACCGTCGCCCCCGCCAGGGGCCGGCCGTTTTCGTCCAGAATGCGGCCCGAGAGCGTAACCGACGCGGGTTCGGCAGCAACCGGCGCCGGGGCGGCAGCGACTTCCGGCTCGGGAGCAGCTTCAGCGGGGGCCATCATAGCGGGCTGCACGGGCTGCGCGGCCGCTACGGCCGGGGCGGCCACGGGCTGGGCCACTGGTTTTTTAGCCGTCGTCAGGGCGGCTACGGTGGCTTCGGCGGGCATTGTTTCGGGCTTTTCTTCCACGGGTCGGGTACCCGTCACGGTAGCGTCGCCGAGCACGATGGAGGGCATTACGCTGGAAATGGCCGACTTCGCCGTTTTGACCGGAACGAAAGCGTAGCCCAGGCCGGCAAATAGGACAATAGCCCCAACAATGATTGCCAGCCGGCCATTACCCGACGAGAGTTCGTCCTCTTCGCTGGCCAGCAGCGCGGTTTCGTCGTTTTCTGGTTCCGTAACGGGAGTAGAGTTGCTCATAGATGAGGGAAATTGGTGGGTTAAAAAGAGGTTCGGGGAAGCCGCAGAAAAGCAGCCGGTCCGCTTCAGAATGAAGCTTTTTCCTGGCGGCTTTAATTAGGGTTTCTAAAGATATAGAAATAGTCATACAAGTACCCAACATTTCTGCAACCCTACCGCGCATTTTCTCGTAGCTGGGGTCCCGCGCTGAGGGTTAACCCGTTGCGGGCTCCGAGGTTCCGTCGGCCGGCGCCAACCGAGCCGGCGCGCCACAAAAAAGCCCCGCCCAAAACGGGGCGGGGCTTTTGCTTGACGGCAGGGCCGGTTAGTCGCGGGGCGTGCGGGGCGGGCCGCTGGGCTCTTTCTCGCCAAACTTCTGCTCCCGGGTCCGGATGTCCATGTCCTTCTCGTAGCTGCCCTCGTTTTCGAAGCCGGGGCCCTGGGCCTGCTCGCCGGCGCCGTGGTGGTCGTTGGCGCCGTGCGGCGTCAGGTCGTCGCCGCCGATGTGCAGGTTTTCGAGCTGGTCTTTCTGGTTGCTGCGCTGGGTGTAGCCGTTGGCGCCCATGTTGCGGTGGGCCGACGGGTCGTCGGACGCCTTGCCGTTGCTTTCACCTTCCTTGTACTCGCGCTCCTTTTCCAGGCCCTCGTTTTTGCTGAGGCCGGCGGCGGCGGTGATGTCTTCGTTTTCGTTATCGGTAGCCATGATGCGGGGGCTTAGGTTGAAATTCGGGGTGGGATTTGTATCTGCTTACGCACCAGCGCGGCGGAGGTTGGCTAGGCCGTTGAAGCTGCCAAAAGCCCCGGCCCGGCCGACCGGCAGCCGAAGTGTGGCGCCGGGCATCTACATTTGCTTTCCGGCCTCTTCTTTTCATTTTCTGCTGCTCTCCTCCGTATGCGTCTTCTCATTATCGGCAACGGCATTACCGGCGTCACGGCGGCCCTGACCGTGCGCCGCCTGCGGCCCGAGGCCCAGATTACGCTGGTTTCCGAGGAAAGTGAGCATCACTACTCCCGCACGGCCCTGATGTACGTGTACATGGGCCACCTGCGCTACCCCGACATCAAGCCCTACGAAGACTGGTTCTGGCGCGAAAACCGCCTGACGCTGGTGCACGCCACGGCTACCACCCTCGACACGGACCGCCGGCAGGTAGCCCTCAGCAACGGGCAGACGCTGGGCTACGACACGCTGCTGCTGGCTACCGGCTCGGTGAGCCGCACTGCCGAGTGGCCGGGCCGTCACCTGCTGGGCGTGCAAAGCCTCTACGGCTTGCCCGACCTGGCGCTGATGGAGCAGCACACGCGCGGCATCGGGCAGGCCGTGGTGGTGGGCGGCGGCCTGATTGGGGTGGAGTTGGCCGAAATGCTGCACTCCCGGGGCATTGCGGCCACCGTGCTGGTGCGCGACGCCCACTACTGGGGCTCGGTGCTGCCGCCCGCCGAAGCCCGCCTGGTTGATCAGCAGCTGGAGGAGCACCACATAGCCGTGCGCTACCAGACCGAGCTGGCCGAAATCCTGGGGGATGCCGCGGGCCGGGTGCGGGCCGTGCGCACCACCGCCGGCGAGGAAATTGCCTGCCAGTGGGTGGGCCTGGCCACGGGCGTCGCGCCCAACCTGCGCCTGGCGCAAACCTCGGCCGTGGAAACCGACCGGGGCATTCTGATCGATGCGCTGCTGCAAACCAGCGTGCCCCACGTGTACGCGGCCGGCGACTGCGCCCAGCACCGGGAGCCGGGCCGGGGCGAAGTTTCCATTGAGCAGTTCTGGTACACGGGCCGCATGCAGGGCGAAACCGTGGCCCACACGATCTGCGGCGTGCCCACGCCCTACCGGCGCGGCGTGTGGTTCAACTCGGCCAAGTTTTTCAACCTCGAGTACCAGACCTACGGCCGCGTGCCCGCCGCGCCCGAAGCCGGCACCGACTCGTTTTACTGGGAGCACCCCAGCGGCCGGCACGCCTTGCGCATCAACTTTGGCAGCGCCCCGGGCTTTGCCGTGACGGGCTTTAACGCCCTGGGGCTGCGCCTGCGCCAGGCCACCTGCGAAGCCTGGATTACGGCCCAAACGCCCATCCGCACCGTCATGGCCGAGCTGGGCGCGGCCAACTTCGACCCCGAGTTTTTCCGCCAGCACGAGCCCGAGATGGTGCGGCAGTTCAACCAGCAGTTTCCGCAGCACGCCACGGCTCTGCGCCGGCGCAAAGGCCTATTTTCGCGCTGAGTGGTTTATTCGGCGGGCCGGGCGCAGGATTTTTCCCGGACCCACTGAATTATTCCGGCGGCCGGCCGCTTTTCCCTTTTTCCGCACGTTGCTTTCTTCTCATGGATTTCTCTAAGCTCTACCGCCCCAGCGCCCTGAACAGCTACCAGTTTATTGCCGTCACGGGCCTGCTAATGAGCGGCGCGGCCCACCTGATTCTGCATTATTTCGTGCACCGCATGCCCGAGGGCTTTAGCTGGCTGTACCTGTGCTGGGCGGCTCTCTACGTGGTGGGCTCCCTGCTCAACCTGTTTGGCAAGCCCAACAGCGGGCATCATCACCATTAGGCCGGATTAATTATAGGGGCACTGCTAGGGGCTCCCGGGCAGAAACCCTATATTTCTGCTTTGCTTCTGCTTTCTGCCCTGCCTGCCCCACTCTCCGCTGTTCTCTCATGTCTTCCTCTTTTGCTGCCGGGCCTAGTCTGGCGCTGGCGCAGCCGCCCCTAGCCGATCCGTCGGCCGCTGAAAAAGGCTCGCTGGCCGCCGTGGGCCTGGGGCTCCTGGCCGTGCTGGTCGCCGCCTTCGACGCCGACGCCGCCCGGGCCCGCCTGAGCCTCTACGCGGCCCTGGCCCTGCTCAGCGGTGGCACGCTGGCCTGGAGCTGGCTGAAATTTGGCCGCCGCCCCGCCGGCGTGCAGCACCACAACCTCTGGCGGCGCGGCAGCACCAGCCGCGGGGCCGTGGCCTGGGTAACGGCCGTGGTGCTGACGGGCTTTTACGTGCTGCTCTACTGGTTTAGCGCCCCCAACGACCAGGGCAACTTCGGCCTGCTCAATGGCCTGGTGCATGCCCTGGACCCGTTCAGCCAGGCCCTGCGTGCCCACCCGGCCGACCAATGGTTTCTGTACGGCACCTTCTACACGCTGGCCATTCTGCTGATGGGCGGCCGGGCGCTGTGGAAATACCGCCACTCGCGCTACCAGCTGATCCGGACCGGCTCGGTGATGTTCTTTCAGCTGGGCTTTGCCTTTCTGCTGCCCGGCATCCTGCAGTTTTTTCAGCAGCCCGAGTTCTATTTCACCTACTTCTGGCCCCTGAAGTACGATTACCTGCTGCCGGGCACGGTCGACTACCTGGTGCAGAACGGGCAGGCGCTGGGCGTCTTTATGGTATTTTGGGGCGCGGTAATGGCCCTGGTGGCCACGCCGGTGCTCACCTACTTTTACGGCAAGCGCTGGTACTGCTCCTGGGTGTGCGGCTGCGGGGGCCTGGCCGAAACCGCCGGTGACCCCTACCGCCAGCTTTCCGACAAAAGTCGCGCGGCCTGGCGCTGGGAAGTGCGCCTGATCTACCCGATTCTGGGCCTGATACTCCTCGTGACGGTGGCTATGTGGCTGAATTACGTGCTGCACGGGGCTATTCTGGGCAGCGTGGCCGACGGGCTCTACCGGTTCTACGGCTTCGTGATTGGGGCCGTGTTTTCGGGCGTGGTCGGGGTGGGCTTCTACCCCCTGATGGGTAGCCGGGTGTGGTGCCGCTTCGGCTGCCCGATGGCGGCGTACCTGGGCCTGCTGCAAAAGCATTTTTCCCGCTTCCGCATCAGCACCAACGGCGGGCAGTGCATTAGCTGCGGCAACTGCTCGAACGTGTGCGAGATGGGCATCGACGTGAAGCAGTACGCCCAGCGCGGCGAGCCGATCATCCGGGCGTCGTGCGTGGGCTGTGGCCTGTGCAGCACGGCCTGCCCGCGCGGGGTGCTCAACCTGGAAAACGGCCCGCGCGAAGGGCGCTACCAGGGTTCTTCCTTTATTCACGCAGACAGCCTGCGGATCTTATCTTAGCCGTTATGCGCCTCTCGGGTTGTGGTCGGTTGATTGCTTTACTAGTCGTAAGCGGGCTTTCGGCCTGCCAGACTGCTTTTATTCGCTATGAGTTTCCCGGGCGCGGCAGCGTGCCCACCAGCGCGCGGCCGGGCACCCGCAGCGCCCAGACCGGCGTGCCGATCCGCTACTGGCACGCGGAGGCGGAGCGGGTGGCCGCGGTGCGGGAAGACGCCCAACCCCTGGCCCTGGTGACGCCGGCCATCCGGCCCAGTGCACCCTACCAGGGCTTCTCCGACGCCCGCGTGGTGGGCCTGCGCTTTGCCGCCGACACGGCTACCGTGGCCTTGGCCCGACTGCGGGCCTTGCCCCTGCCCAGCCCCAAGATTCAGCAGGCGGAAGACGAAGGCGTGGTGCCGCCCGGCGTGGTTTGGGTCGGGGACCGGTTCCAGATGGACGAGGTGGAAGTGCCCAACGTGGAGTGGCAGACGTTTCTGCGCTGCCTGGAAAAAACCAAGCCGGCCGCCGAAATCAGCCTCTACCTCCCCGATTCGACGGTGCAGCCGGTGCGGGGCTACTTCACCAACCCGTTTTACCGCCTCTACCCGGTGGTGGGCATCAGCTACGAGCAGGTGCTGGAGTACTGCCGCTGGCGCAGCCGCAGCGTGACGCGCCAGCTGAACGAAGCCCGCGGCATCGGCAGCCCCCGCGACCCGAACTACGTGCGCGTCACGTACCGGCTGCCCACCGAGGCCGAATGGGAGTTTGCGGCCCATTACGGCACCAAGCTGCCCTATGCCTACGAGGTAGCCGTGGCGGAAATAAAGGTAAATCCCAAGGCCGCCGACTACCTGCGCCAACGCTCGGGCAGCAGCAACACCACGGCCCAGATTCGGCGCGACATTCAGGCTTTCAACCGCCAACGCTCGGAGCTGGTGATGTTTAACTGCCGCCGGGAAGCGCCGTACTTCCTGGCCGCCTCCACCCCGAGCTACGTGTACGACCTGCCCGTGAATGGGCTGGGCCTCTACCACATGACCGGCAACGTGGCCGAGCTGGTGCAGGAACAGGGCATCACGAAAGGCGGCAGCTACCAGGACCGGCTGACGGAGTGCGCCATCCGGGAGTGCGGCACCTACCAGGGCCCGGCCGCCCACATCGGCTTCCGGGCCGTCTGCGACATTGAGTTTCCGAACCAAGCCCCGCTGGCTACCTCGCGCAAGCCGTAGTAAGCCGGCCGCCTTGCGCCACCAGCTTACTTAATAAACGCCAGCAGCGCCTCCCGAAACCGGGCAAAAGCCTCCAGGTGCGGAATGTGGCCGACGTTATCTAGGGCCACGAGCTTGGCGCCCTTGATCTGGGCGGCGGTGCGGCGGCCCAGCGCCGGATACTGGCCCAGCGAGGCCAGCACTTTGGGGTCTTTTACCAGGCCCTTGCCCACCACCGTGCGGTCGGCCTGCCCGATGATGAGCAGCGTGGGCACCAGCACCCGGCCGAACTCGTAGCTGACCGGCTGCTGGTAGATCATGTCGAAGGTCAGGGCGTTGGCGCGGGCCACGCGGGCAAAGTCCGGGCTTTTGGTTTGGGCCGCCAGGGGCAGCAGCCACTCGTCGTGGGCTTTGGGGTAGCCGCCAGGGTAGTAGGTAGCGTGGTACTTGCGGATGCTTGCCTCGGTGCTGTTGCGCTCCGTGGCCTCGGCCTGGTCAATGGGCTGGAAGGGCACGCCCACGCGGTAGTCTTCCAGGCCAATGGGGTTTTCGAGCACCAGCTTGTCCGTCGTTTCGGGGTAAAGCAGGGCAAAGCGGGTGGCCAGCATGCCGCCCATGCTGTGGCCCACCACCACCGCCTTTTTCACGCCCAGCGTGTCGAGCAGGCGCTTGGTGTTGCGGGCCAGCTGGTGAAACGAATAATGCAGATCGGGCTTATCGGATTTACCGAAGCCGATTTGGTCGGGTACTACCACGCGGAACCCGGCCCCGGTCAGCGCCTTGATGGTTTCGCGCCAGTACGCGCCGAAGAAGTTTTTGCCGTGGAGCAGCACCACCGTGCGCCCGTTGGCCGGGGCCGCGGCGGGCACGTCCATGTAGGCCATGCGCAGGGCCTGGCCTTCGAGCCGCAGGGGCAGGTACTTGACGGCAAACGGGTACTCGTAGCCGTCGAGCGTGGCGTTGAGCACGGGCATTTGGGCACGGCCGGAATACGCCAGCAGCACCGCCAGCAGCAAGCAAGAGAAGAAGCGAAACATGGGCAAGCAGGTAAGTACGTTTCCTGCGTTACGCAAAACCGGGTAGCCCGGCTGCGCTACAGCTCTTCCGCCTTGCTGGCCGCCCCGCGCTGCTTGAGCAGCAGCTCAATCGTGCGCGTGTCCTCGTTGCTCCACACCACGTTGGCCACGCTGTCCACGTCCAGCACGCTGTGGCCGTCGGCTTCGGCAAACTGGGTGTATACTTCCAGCAGCAGCTCGTCCTCGGTCAGGCGGGCCACGAAGCCGTAGAAGCTGGTTTCGGAGTGGGTTTCCACCTGAATCAGCTGGTGTACTTCGTGGGCGTGTTGCAGCAGGGCCACCATACTCAGGTTCTCGTCGGTCATACCGTCGGGGGTAGCGGGCAGGCCGTACACCACTTCCGGGTTGTGCTCCTTGAACTCAATCAGGCGCACGTACCGGTCGTCGAAATGCACCTGGGATACGGCGTGCATCTGGATGGTTTGCACGCCCGTGGGCAGGCCCTGGCGCGTGATGGTGCGCAACAGCAGCAGCTCGGCATTGTGGCTGAGCACGTACCCCAGAAACATTGGCCCCCCGGTCTGGACGGCCACTACGCGCCGGCCGCGCTGCGCGCGCAGCAGCATATCCGTTAACAAAGCTCCCATACGATTAATCTCTATTTATCTAACCCCTGCAGTACTTCCTTGGCCGTGCTGACGTGGTCGGTGGCGCGGTTCAGGGAGTCGAAGATATATTGAATAACCCCGTTTTTATCAATAACGAAAGTCACGCGGCCGGGCAGCACGCCCAGCAGGGCGCGGGGCACCTGGTAGAGGCGGCGCACCCGCGCGCCCACGTCGGCCAAGAGCGGAAACGGCAGCCGGTGCTTCTGCGTGAACCGCTGGTGCGAGCGTTCCGTGTCGGAGCTGATGCCCAGCACTTCGGCCCCGAGGTCCAGGAAGTCCGCGTACTGGTCGCGGAAAGAGCAGGCCTGAGCCGTGCAGCCCGGCGTGTCATCCTTGGGGTAAAAATACAGCACGATGCTGCGCTTGCCCTGCTGCTCGGAAAGGCGAAACGTGGTGCCGGTCGTGGTTTTAAGCGTGAAATCGGGGGCTGGGTCGCCAACGTGAAGCATAATTGAATGAGTGAGGTCGGATACGAAAACGAGCCGGAACCGCGCCGGGCGCGTACCGAAGCTGGACCGTTAAACGGATAACCCTGCCAATGGTGCATCTTTGCGGACTCATTTACCGCTGCTGCCCGCCTCCGGGGCAGTTTCCTTTTGCCTCCATGCCCGATTTGCCCGCCGTCCCGCGTATTCACGTCATCATCCCGGCCTACAACGAAGAACAGTCCATTGGCCTGGTGCTGGCCGAAATTCCGGCGGGCCTGGTGAGCGAGGTTATCGTGGTCGATAACAACTCGCGCGACAACACCGGGGCCGTGGCCCGGGCGGGCGGGGCCACGGTGCTGCGCGAAAACCGGCCCGGCTACGGCCACGCCTGCCTCTGCGGCATGGCCTACAGCTACGGCCGCCCCCTGGCCGAGCAGCCCGACATCATCGTCTTTCTCGACGGCGACCATTCCGACTACCCCGCCGACCTGCCGGCCGTGCTGGCTCCCCTGCTGCGCGGCCAGGCCGATATGGTCATTGGCTCCCGCGCGTTGGGCGAGCGGGAAAGCGGCTCGATGCTGCCCCAGCAGATTTTCGGCAACTGGCTGGCTACTACCCTGCTGCGCTGGCTCTACCGGGTGCGCTACACCGACCTGGGCCCTTTCCGGGCTATCCGGGCCGAGGCGCTGCGCAATCTGGGCATGCGGGATACCACGTATGGCTGGACGGTGGAAATGCAGCTCAAGGCCGCCAAGCAGCGCCTGCGCACCCAGGAAGTGCCCGTGCGCTACCGCCGCCGCATCGGCGTCTCGAAGGTGTCGGGCACGGTGAAGGGTACGCTCGGGGCCGGCTACAAGATTTTGTGGACGATTTTCAAGTATTGGTAGCCTATTCCGGCCTGGCTGTGTTCTTATTTCTGTTGCCCTGCTTGCGTTGATGAAAGAGCTGGAAATTCTGCTGCTGGCCCTCTATGGCCTCTGTCTGCTCTTCGTGCTGGGCTTTAGCCTGACCCAGTTTCAGCTTACGCGCCTAGCCCGCCGCGCCTTTGGGCAGCCCCGGCCGGGGCCGCCCCCGCCGCCGCCCGCCGTCTGGCCCCGCGTTACGGTGCAGCTGCCGCTCTACAACGAGGTATTCGTGGTGGAGCGCATCATCACGGCCGCCGCCCGGCTCGACTACCCCGCCGACCGGCTGCACATTCAGGTGCTCGACGACTCCACCGACGAAACCGTGGCGTTGGCCGCCGCCGCCGTGGCCCGCTTCCGCGCCCAGGGCCTGCGCATCGACCAAGTGCGCCGCCCCGACCGCACGGGCTACAAAGCCGGGGCCCTGGCCTACGGCCTGACGCAGACCGACGGGGAATTCATTGCCATTTTCGACGCCGACTTCGTGCCGGAGCCCGATTTTCTGCGCCGCACGGTGCCGTACTTTACCAGCCCCGAAATCGGGGTGGTGCAAACCCGCTGGACCCACCTCAACGAAAACGACTCCCTGCTTACCCGGCTCCAGGCCTTTGGGCTGAACGCGCATTTTCTCATCGAGCAGGTGGGCCGGAATCTGGGTGGGCACTTCATCAACTTCAACGGCACCGGGGGCGTGTGGCGCCGTCAGTGCATCGAGCAGGCCGGGGGCTGGCACGCCGACACCCTCACCGAAGACCTGGACCTGAGCTACCGGGCGCAGCTGGGCCCGTGGCGCTTTGTGTACCTGCCCCAGGTGCAGGCCCCCGCCGAGCTGCCCGCCACCCTCGACGCGCTGAAGTCGCAGCAGTACCGCTGGACCAAGGGCGCCGCCGAAACGGCCCGCAAGCACCTGGGTGCCGTACTTCGGTCGGGCAAGAGCTTCAGTACCAAGCTGCACGCGGTATTTCACCTGCTCAACAGCACCGTGTTCGTGGCTATTCTGGTTATGGCCCTGCTGAGCGTGCCGCTGGTGCTGATCCGGGAGTATGCGTCCGAGTTCCAGCCGGTGTTCCGGCTGGCGGCGGTGTGCGTGCTGGGCTTTTTGCCCCTCACCTACTACTTCTACACGGCCTGGCGGCTCGACCGGCCCACGGCCCCGGGGTGGCAGTTTGCGCCCCGCTTCCTGCTTTTCCTGGCCGTGTCGATGGGCCTGTGCCTGCACAACACCCGGGCCGTGCTGGCCGGGCTGGCCCGCCGCCCCACGGCCTTCATCCGGACGCCCAAGATGGGCGCGGCCCCGGCCGCCGGCCGCCGCTACCGCACCCGCAGCTTCAGCGCCCAGACGGTGCTGGAGGGCCTTCTTACGCTGTATTTCGGGTTTGGCATCGGCCTGGGCATCTACTTCGGCAGCTACGGCCTGCTCCCGTTCCATAGTTTGCTGGTGCTGGGCTTCGGCACGGTGTTCTACTACTCCGTCCGGCATAACCGCGCGGCCCTATGAAACCACGGCTCAGCCCCCGGCAGCTGGCGGCGGGGCTCGGCAGCGCCGCCGCCTATCTGGCCTTAGCCTACTGCACACCCCGGCCCGCGTTTGGGCAGCTGCTGGCCCTCTACCTGCTGGCCTTCGGGGGCTACGCCCTGCTGGTGCAACAGCCCCCGCGCCTGCGCTACGGCCTGGCCCTGGCCCTGCTTTTCCGCCTGCTGTGGCTGCCGGCCCTGCCCGCCCTGTCCGACGACTACCACCGCTTCCGCTGGGACGGCGCGCTGGTGGCCGCCGGCCAAAACCCGTACCGGGCGCGGCCGCAGGAACTGATGGTGCCCGCAGCCCGGGAACAGCGCCTGCCGGGCTTGTCGGCGGCGGCGACGGCCGAGCTGTACGCTGCGCTCAATTCGAAGCCGTACTATTCCGTGTACCCGCCGCTGTGCCAGGCGGCCTTCGGGGCGGCCAGCGCGCTGTTTCCGACCTCGGCGCGGGGCTTCGTGCTAGTGTTGCGCCTATTGATTTTGGGGGCCGAAGCCGCTACGGCCGGCCTGCTGCTGGCCATGCTCCGGCGCTTCGGGCAGCCCCCGCGCCGGGCGCTGCTCTACCTGCTCAACCCGCTGGTGATTGTGGAGCTGACTGGCAACGTGCACTTCGAGGCCCTGATGATCTGCGGATTGCTGGCGGCTATGTGGGCCCTGGCGCAGGGGCGGCGGGCATGGTCGGCGGCGGCGCTGGCCGGGGCCGTGGCCACTAAGCTGCTGCCCCTGCTGCTGCTGCCCCTGCTGCTGCGCCGCCTGGGCTGGGCGCGGTGGCTAAGTTACTCGGCCCTGACAACGCTGGTTTTGCTGGGGCTTTTCGCGCCTTTTTTCTCCCGGGAGCTGGTCAGCAACCTCGGCCAGAGCCTGGAGCTGTACTTCCACAAGTTCGAGTTCAACGCTGGCCTCTACTACCTGCTGCGGGCGGTAGGCTACTGGCAAACCGGCTACAACCAGATTGCCCGCTTGGGCACGCTGCTGGCCGGGGGCACGCTGCTGACCGTGGCCGGAGTAGCGCTGCGCGAAAAGCAGCCCACCTGGGCTTCCCTACCCCGCACCCTGCTCCTCGTCTTCACGGCCTACTTTGCCCTGGCCACCACCGTGCACCCCTGGTACCTGACGACCCTGGTGGCCCTGAGCGTGTTTAGCCGCTACCGGTACGCGCTGGTGTGGTCGGCCCTGGTGCCGCTGTCGTACGCGGCCTACCAAACCTCGGCCTACACGGAAAACCTCTGGCTGGTCGGCCTCGAATACGGACTTGTGGCCGGCGTGCTGCTCTGGGAATTGCGCGTCGCGGGCCGCACGGGTCACGACGCGCAGCCCCGGTTCTAGTGGGTCCAGTAGGCGTAGCGCCGCACGCTCGTTAGCTGCAGGGTGCGCCCGTCCCAGGTCGTCTGGCGCAGCAGCACGTTGGGGTAGCGGCGGGCAAACCAGTACACGTTTTCCTTTTCCTGATCCAGCCGCACCCGAACCTGCCAGGCCGGCTCGGCAGCCTCAGCGGCGGCGGCCTCAGCTACCGCCACTCGTGCCTGGTAGCTGACCGGCGGCGTGGCCTTGCTGGTTTGCTGCAATTCCAGAATGGTGGCCGCAAAAGCAGGCTTCTGCTCGAAGCGCAGGGCCCGCAAGGTGTAGGGCAGGGCATCCTCAAACAGCACGTCGTGGGGCAGCTGCCGCTGCCCGGCGCCTTGCTTATCCCAGTACGAGTTGTAGGTTTCCGTATACTGGTCACCCTCGTCGGTTATGGCTTTAAAGGTGGCGCCGCACCACTCCTGCGACGAGGTAGTGAGCTTGTGCAGCGCCACGGGCCGGTCGCGCCGGAAAAACAGGGAGGTCAGGAAGTGGTACGGATACTGGTCGGTGGGAATGCGGCAGAACTGGTTGACCTTGAGCACCGGGAACATGTCGGACCGCTGGTAGCTGTCGGTTTTCACGTTGAATTCCTGGTTGAACTCCTCCTTAACCGTAATCTGAGTGTAGTCGAAGCGGCGCACCTTGTTGTAGATAACCCGCTCGGCCGCGTAGGTGGCTACTTCCGCCAGCCCGTCTTCCCAGAGCTTATCCATGGCCCACTGGCTGTTGAAATACGCATCCAGGGCGTGCGGGGCAGCAGCGGGCGGCGGGCCGCCGGAGCGGGCCGTTTGCTGGCCGGGGCCATCGGGCGTGCAGGCCGACAGTGCCAGCAGGGCCCCCAGAATAAAAGCGCGACGCGGGAAAACAGGCATAAGGCGGGTAAGGCGGAACAGGGCGCTAAGGTACGGGCAAATAGCCCCCATGTTTCTGCCGCCCTACGAATTTGCCCGCCAGGCGGCCAGGTCCGCAGCCGTATCCACGTCGCGCAGCCGGGGCAAGTGGTGTACCCGCAGGCCCAGCTGCCGGGCGTCGGCGAGCAATTCGGCCAGCACCGAGTCGGTGCTCCAGACCTTATTCTGAAAAAACACCGGGTGCAGCTCCCGCATGCCCAGCAGGTAATAGCCCCCATCCAGGGCCGGCCCCACTACTACGTCGTGGGTGTGCAGGGCGGCAAAAGCCTCCGCCAGGTGCGCGGCCGATAAGGTTGGGCAGTCGGTGCCGATGATAACGGCGGCCGTGGCACCCTGGGCGAAGCTGTAGGCAAAGGCCGCCTGCATGCGGGCTCCCAGGTCGGGGCCCTGCTGCACGTGCTCCTCGTAATCGGGCCAGAACGGGCCGGGCGCGGCGGGTTGGGCCTCAGCCAGCCACACCAGCCGGCGCCCGGGCAGCGCGGCCGTTACGGCGTGGGTATGCGCCAGCAGCTCCTGGTACACGGCCAGCGCTGCCGCGTCGCCGATGGTGTGGGCCAGGCGGGTTTTCACCCGGCCCAGCTCGGGGTGGCGCGCGAAAACCAGCAGGTGCTGCTTCGATTCCGCAAGTACTGGCGCTTTATTCATATACCTTGTTGCCCCGGCTCAGCCACGGGCTCCACAGCGCCGAGTAAGGATGTACGTTTTCGGTGATACCCTGAGCATTATAAACGGGCAGCCCCTGGTTTACCCACTGAAAAATGCCGCCGTAGAGGTTATACACCTGCTTGAAGCCCAGCGCCCGCAGCCGCTCCCCGACCTGCTCACTGCGGGCCCCCACCGAGCAGTACACCACGATTTCCTGGGTGCGCGGCAGGTCGGCGAAGGTGGCCTGTTTGTAGTGGTCGAAATCAACGAAGCGGGCCTCGCGCAGGTGGCTGACGGCGTATTCGGCCGGGGTGCGGGTGTCCAGCAGCAGCACGGTGCCGGGCTGCTCGTGCAGCTGCCGGGCCAGGGCCGCCGGCCGGATGACGGGCACGGTGCCCCGGTAGAGCGTGCCAAGCAGCCGGTCGTAGGCCGGGTTTTCGCCCGACTGCGCGTTGGTACCGCAGGCCGGCAGCAGCAAGGCCCACCCGACGCCGGCAAATCGTTTTATCCAGCCTTTCATACGCAGGTAAACAGCCCTTGGGGCCCACTAAGTGCCGAACGCCAACCGGCCGAAACCAGCCCGGCCGGCCCTTGGCTTTTGGCGGGTTACATGGATAATTCCTTGGCCTTGTTCATCATCTGCACGCCGTGCACCAGGGCCGCGCCGCCCTTAATGGCCGCCGCGACGTGCACGGCCTCCATCATCTGGGCTTCGTCGGCGCCTTTCTGCAGCGAGTCCACGGTGTAGGCGTCGATGCAATAGGGGCACTGCACGGCGTGGGCCACGGCCAGGGCAATCAGGGCCTTTTCCCGCTCGGTAAGGGCGCCTTCCTTGAACACCTCGCCGTAGTAGTCGAAGAACTTGCGGCCCATTTCGGGCTGCCATTCCGAGATGTTGCCGAACTTGGCCAGGTCGGCGGGGTTGTAATACGTTGCTTTTTCCATGATGCTAAACAGAATGCGGACCGGAACCCACGGTGAAAAATGTTGGCGGGCAGCGCGGCCTAAGCCGGCCTACCGCTGCCGTACCCGGATAACTACCCGCTCCTCATCCTCACTGGTGAGCGGCGTCACCTCAATATCCTCGGTTTCGTCGAAATAAGCGGCCAGCCCCCGGATAATGCCCACGGCCAGGGCCCCCATCCGGCGCTCCGACTCGTACGTCACTTCCAGCTCCTTGGCCGACTGCCGCCTGACGTGCAGCACAGGCGGGCGGGTGCCGGGCGCGTCGCGCCGCACGGCGCCGTGCATGGCTTCCTCCGTATGCTCAATCATTTCCAGCGTGCCCCACTCCGGCTGCACGTAGCGCTTGTACACCAGCATCAGGTCGGGCACCAGAAACTCGCCGAACTTCTCCTGCAGCTGCGCGGCCGGAATGCCGGTCATTTCGGCGGCCTGGCCCACCAGCGCGAAAATGTGCGCGTCGGGGTACACGGTGTTCATGTCGAAGTCGGCATTACTCAGTCCCGATAATTCGACCAGCCGAAGCCAGGTGCTGTGGTCGTACTGCAGTTGAACAAAGCGCTTGAGCAGATTAATGATGGAGCCGTGCACGAAGAAAAAGAAAAAGTTGCCGTAATGCTCCTATTACAAGCTGAACCGGTATTTGGTTAAGCTGAGCAGCGGCTATGATGCAGGCTGGGCCCGGGAATACGGCCGGTAGTGCGGCTTTCTCCCGGGCCCAGACCTGGTTTTTGCGGCCTTAAAACTTGCCGATAACGGTCATCGTCGACAGAGTAGGATTTTCGCTGCCCCCGGCCGGCTCAATGGTCATGGCAAAGGCTTCGGCGTTGGCAATGTCCTTCATGTGCTGAATACTGTCGCCGGCGGTGGTAGCGGCGGCCAGCACGCCGGCATCCACGGGCGTGCCTTTGTCCATGGCCCAGAGCTGGTATTGCTTGCCCTCGGGCAGCGTGGGCAGGTGGCGCACATCGACGTACACGGCCTTCGTGGCTTTGTTGTAGAGCACGCGCGCCTTGGCCTCGGGGGCGGTGGGCGTGCCAGCCAGATCGACGGCCCGGAACTGCTCACTGCGCAGAATGGCCAACTCCTGGGTGCGGGTATCCAGGCGTTTCTCGACGGCCTGCATGGTCGAAGCCACGCGCGACTGGTCGGCCTGCAGGGCTACCAGCTGGGTTTCGCTGCTCTGCCACCGGTTGTAGAGCACCAGGTTGGCGGCGGCGCTGAGCACGAGCAGGGCCACGGAGGCGGCCATCAGCCAGTTAAACCCGGGGGCGGCACTTTCTTCCGCCACCGGCGGGGCCGAGGCAATGGGCCGCACCACGGCTTCCGAAACCGGAGCGGCGGCGGCTTCCCGAGCGGGCTCGGCGGCGTGAATAGCGGCCTGGAAGCCGGCCAGTACCCGCTCCCGCATCCCGGCGGGCGGAGTTTGCGTATGGGACTGAGCGTAGTTGTCCAGGCCCTGCTGAATGAGGGTCAGCTCTTGCCGGACTTCCGGATAGTCAGCCGCGTAGCGTTCCACTTCGGCGCGCTGCGCCGGGTCGAGCACGCCCAAAACGTACTCTTCGAGAATCCCGGATTCGATGTATTCCTGAATGTTCACGGTTATCGAATCAGTTTTGCCAGTACTTTGATGGCCGCCCGGGCCCGGGTTTTCACCGTTCCCAGCGGCAGGTTGAGTTCTTCAGCCACTTCGCTTTGTGTAAATCCGCCAAAATAAAGCAGGTCAATGATTTGCTTTTGCTCCGGAGCAAGCTTGTTGGTCATTTCCTGCACACCAATGTGCTCAGGCCGGAACGTGGGAGTAGCGGCCTGGCGCAGCGCGGCACTCTCTTCGATGGGCTGCGTACGAGTACCTACGCGGTATTGTCGGGAGCGGATTTTGTCGATGGCCAAATTGCGCGAAACATTCAGCACCCAGGTAAACAGCCGGCCTTTGCTGGCGTCGTAGGCCTGAAACGAGTTCCAGATCTTGACCAGGCTTTCCTGCAGCACGTCCTCGGCAATTTCCTCTTTCTTGACGATGCGCAGGATAACGCCGTACAGGGCCGCGGAGTACTTTTCGTAAAACAACGTCATGGCCGATTCATCCCGGTCGCGCAGGCGCTGCACGAGCAGGTCCTCGGAGATGGAAGTCGTTGATTCGGGAGTAGTGGGAGACACAGAGAGCAGCTATGAAGGGCGAACAGCACGTAGGCTACATGCCACTGATGAGACGAAAGTACACTAATATGAGTATTCGGTAGCAAGCCCGCCGCCCGAAAGCCCGGCCAGGAAGGCCGAAAGCCAGTAAACGGTTGGGCTTCCCAAAGCTACATCGAAGCAAGCCTATGTTTTGCCTAACCGGACGATCTTCCAGTTGTTTTTTAAAAAACCCCGCCTTTTTTTCCTTTTTCCATGGCTATTGAGTCTTTTAACCCTTATACCGGCAAAGTGCTCCGGCGCTTCCGGGCCTTTTCGTGGGCCAAAACCGAGCGTATCCTGGCCCAGGCGGCCCGGGCCGCCACTACCTGGCGCGACTCGCCTTTTGCCGAGCGTCGCCGCCTGATGCACCGCGCCGCCGACCTGCTGCGCGAGCGGCAGCACGAGCTGGCCCGCCTGATGGCCCTGGAAATGGGCAAGCCCGTAGTGGACGGCCGGGCCGAAATCGTGAAGTGCGCCCTGACCTGCGACTACTACGCCGACCACGCCGAGGAATTTCTGCGCGACGAGGAAATCAAAACCGAGGCCCGGCGCAGCTTTATTGCCTACGAGCCCCTGGGCGTGGTGCTGGCCATCATGCCCTGGAACTTCCCCTTCTGGCAGGTTATCCGGTTTGCCGCCCCGGCCCTGATGGCCGGCAACGTGGGCCTGCTCAAGCACGCCTCCAACGTGCCGCAGTGCGCCCTGGCCCTGGAAAGCATCTTCCACGACGCGGGCTTCCCCCCCGCTACCTTCCGCACCCTGCTCATCGGCTCGGAGCTGGTGGAAAAGCTGCTGCAGGACGACCGGGTGAAAGCCGCCACCCTCACGGGCAGCGAGGGGGCCGGCGCGAAGGTGGCGGCCACCGCCGGGGCCCAGATCAAGAAAACGGTGCTGGAGCTGGGCGGCTCCGACCCGTTCGTGGTGCTGGCCGACGCCGACGTGGAGCTGGCCGCCAAAACCGCCGCCCAGGCCCGCATGGTCAACGCGGGGCAGAGCTGCATTGCGGCCAAGCGCTTCATCGTCGATAAGTCGGTGGTGAAGCCCTTCGTGAATCAGCTCAAAACCCACCTGCTGGCTTTGCGCACCGGCGACCCGCTCGACGAAGCCACCCAGTACGGCCCCCTGGCCCGCCCCGACCTGGCCGACGAGCTGACCAAGCAGGTGGAAGACTCGGTAAAAGCCGGGGCCCGGGTAGAGCTCTACGGCGGGCAGGCTAAGCCCGGTACGGCCCTGTTCCGCCCCATGATCCTGGCCAACGTGAAGCCTGGGCAGCCGGCCTACTACGAGGAGCTGTTCGGCCCCGTGGCCATTATTCTGGAAGCCCGGAACGAGGCCGACGCCGTGCGCCTGGCCAACGACTCGCGCTTCGGCCTGGGCGGCTCGGTCTGGACGCGCGACGCGCGGCGCGGCGAGGCCGTGGCGCGCCGCATCGAGTCGGGCGCCGTGTTCGTGAATGCCATGGTGAAGTCGTCGCCGGAAATGCCGTTCGGCGGCGTGAAAAAGTCGGGCTACGGCCGGGAGCTGTCCTACCTGGGCATCCGGGAGTTCGTCAACCAGAAAAGCATCTGGATAGCCGGCGAAGCCCCCGCAGAGAAGAAGAAAGTGGAATAGGGGGTAATGTGCTCAGGTGCTAATGTGGGAAATGTGCTGAATGTGCTGAATGTGAGTTAATGTGTCGTTGCGAGCAATCCGTCCTCTGAAATGTGCTGAGCCTTCCTTAAGTGAAAAGCCCTTTCCCGTAGTCAACAGGAAAGGGCTTTTTAGTAAAAGGGCGGGTCGTGCCTCGCAATGACACATTCCCCACATTCAACCACATTCCGCACATTAGCACCTGAGCACATTAACAATATCCCAGCAGCTTGTAGGTCAGGTAGCCGGTGATTTCGTGCAGCAGGTGGCTCCAGCGGCCCAGGGCGCTGGCGTCGGGCAGCCAGTAGCTGGGCGTGCGTACGGGGTCGTTGGTGCGGTAATCGGCCGGGAAAGGCGTGGGTTGCAGCCCGACTTTCCGGAAGCAGGCCAGGGCCCGGCGCTGGTGAAAGGCGGAGGTAATGAGCACCAGGCTTCTGATTTCAGGGTGCCGGCTCAGCAGCAGCTTGGTGTTGAGGGCATTTTCGCGGGTGTTCCGGCTCTGCTCTTCCACCAGAATACGCTGGCGGGGCACGCCGGCCAGGCGCAGCAGCGTGGCCAGGTCGTGGGCCTCGGTGTGGGCCACCTGCCGGATGGAGCCCGAGCCCCCGCTGACGATGATGTAACGGATGCGCCCGGCCCGGTACAACCACAGCGCGTTGGTAAACCGGTCGGCCCCCTCGCCCAGGTATACCCGGTCGTGGGGCGACTTCAGCGGGTGGGTGATGCCGGTGAGCAGCACGCCCGCGTCGTGGGGCGCAATGCGGCGCAGCCGAACCGGGGGCATTTCCCAGGCCAGGTAGGCTTCGTTGACCAGGCCGCTGTTGGTGCCGATGAGCGTCAGTGCCAGGGCGGCTAGCAGAAAGCCGCGCTGCCGCCGCGGATGGCGGCGGCTCAGCAGGGCGGCGGCCAGCAGGGCCAAAAGCCACACGGCGGGCTCCAGCGCAAACGGCAGAATTTTGGAAAGGAGGAAAAACACGGCCGCGAAGCTAGGGCAAATTAGCCCAAGCCCCACCTAAACCAGCAGAAACAAGAGCAGAAACGTAGTCAGCGCCGCCGCATCAGGCATTCTGGGGCAGCCACTCACGCAGCCGCTCCAGCATGGCTCGTACTTCGGCCTCAGTGGTCAGCGTGTCGCACTCCAGGATGCGGCCCTGGCAGTAGCTCACGAAAAACGGGGCTACTTTCTGCTGCATTAGCTTTTTGGCCACCGGGCTTTCCTCCGAGGCCAGGCGCAGAAACAGGATGGTCTGGTAGGGCTCGTCGTCGGCAAACTGGGCGAAGGGCGGGGCCAGCAGCTCGCACGTGGCGCAGTTGTCGGAGGTAAACTTAGCAAACACCTTCATGTGCTCGTGGGTGTAGCGGCGCAGGCCCTCGTCGTTGGTATCGTAGACGCGCTGACGGTCGGTTTCTTTCATAAACGGGCAATAGCAGGCCGAGAGCCTGGAAAAATGAACTGGGAAGCAGACAACAAAGCCGCCCCGGATGTTCCCATCCGAGGCGGCTTTGCGGCACTTTGGGGCAGCTTTTCTTACGCTTTTTTCAGCATCATGTTCCGGATGTAGCGCACCGGGGCGCTGCCGTAGCTGAGAAACTGCTCGTTGAAGGCCTTCAGGTTGAACTGGCTACCCTGCTCCTTTTTCAGCTCCTGGCGCAGGTCGTAGATTTCGGTGTAGCCGGTGAAGTAGCTGGCCAGCTGCACCTGGCTCAGGGTGGCCCGCAGCCACTTGTTGGTAGCTTCCGACTTCTCCTGGAACCCGTCGCGCATCAGCTGGCTCACGATGCTGGCCTCGGAGGCGTTATCAACCTGGATTTCGTGGTCGATGATGGCGTTGATGGTCACGCGCATATTCCATTTATCCCAAATTAACCATATCTCGTCGGTGTTGCCGCCGTAGCCGCTTTCCAGCATCATGCGCTCGGCGTACACGGCCCAGCCCTCAATCATGGCCCCATTACCGAAGATGGACTTGATGAGCGAGGGTGAGCGGTTGGCGTACACCAGCTGGGTGTAGTGGCCCGGAATGGCCTCGTGAATGTTCAGAATCTGGAGCGTGTAGTCGTTGTACTCGCGCAGGTAGCTTTCCGATGCCGCGGCCGGCTGCCCGTCGAGCGGCTCCACGTTGTAGTAGGTGTCGGCCGCCTTGTCGTAGGGCCCGGGCGCCGACACGGAGGCCCCGGCCCCGCTGCCGCGCATGTAGAGCGGGGTTTCGCGCACCACCAGCGGCTTGGTCGGGTCCTGGGTTAGCAGCTTCTGGTCGTTCACGAACCTGACCAGGGTCGGAATCTGGGCCTTCACGGCCGCCACGAAGCCGGCCGGGGTGGCGTGCTTATCCGAGAGCCGGGCAATGACCTGCTTTACGGCCGCCAGCGAGTCGGTGGGCAGGGGCTGGCCGGCAAAGTACTTGGGCCAGAGGCGGGCGGCGCGGGTTTTCATGTCGCGCAGCAGCTCCTGCTTGTGGGCCAGGGCCTTGCGGTACACCTGGTCGGCGGAGTACGTGCTCTGAATGTCGTAGGAGAACTTCCGGTCGTAGAGGGCTTTGCCCAGGCGGAAGCTGCGGAACTTACCGGCCGGCAGCACCTCGTTCTGCAGAAAGGCAATGTAGTTCTGCAGCACCAGCCTGGTGGTGGCTACCCGGTCCTGGAAGTCCTTTTTCTCCCGCGCCGAAAGGCCCGAGCGGCCGAGCGAGTCGAGCAGTGCCGGGCCAAACACCTCCAGGGCGCCTTTGTTCTGCCGGATGGCCAGCTCGGTGTGCTCCCGGGTGGGGTTTTGGATGTTGTCCTCGGCGGCGGCGTAGTAGTCGGCCGCGCGGGATATTTTCAGGGAAATACTGCGCAGACGGCGGTCCAGGGGCTGGTAGCGGCCATTCAGAATCTCGGCCACCGACCCGCCCAGGTTGTAGTTGGCCGGGTTCCACTGCCAGTCGCGCAGGGTGTCGGCGTACCAGCGGGAGCTGTTCAGGTAGTTTTCAATCAGCCGGAAGTCGGTCTGGTTGTTCACCGACAGCTCGGCCACCGGAAACGTGGCCAGCTGCTGGCGCACCCGGGTCTGGGCGGCAGCTTCGGTCTGGCGGCGGCCGGCGTTGGGCACCACCAGCAGCGAGTCGTAGCGGTGGTAGCCCTGGCTGCTGGCCCACTCGGGGTTGTAGTACCAGAGCGAGTCGATAAACTGGGTTTTGAACCGCTCGAAGTTGCTGTCGGGCGTGGGTACGTCGGCCGTGCCGGCGTGCTGCTCGGGGCCGCAGCTGCCCAGCCACAGGGCCGTAGCGCAGCCCGCCGCTACTGCCAGCAGCCGGGGGGTAGAGGTGTTGGTCATGAAGAAAGTAGAGTAGGACAAAAAGGACAGGCAAGGTAGCCCACAACGCCCCTATTTCCGCCATGCCCGGCCCGGACGGCCGCAAAAGGCCCGGCGCGTTTCCGCCGCCGGGCCCTGTTTACTTACAACCGCTACTGAATCAGCAAATTAATACTGATATACCACAGCGTTAATATTCATCCCCGCCCCTACCGAGGCAAAAACGACGGTGTCGCCGGGGGCAATGTGCTGGCCGGGCAGCTGGCCTTTTTGCAGCAGATCGAGCAGCGTGGGGATGGTGGCTACCGAGCTGTTGCCCAGCCAGCCAATGGTCATCGGCATCAGCTCCAGATCGGGGCTGCCCGCGTCGTAGAGCTTGAAGAGGCGCTCCAGAATGGCAATGTCCATCTTCTCGTTGGCCTGGTGAATCAGCACCTTGCGCACCTGCGACAACGGCACCCGGGCCTTGTCCAGCGCCGTTTTGACCACCAGCGGCACCTGCTGCAACGCAAACTCGTAGAGGCGGCGGCCGTTCATTTTCATAAACCGGTCGGGGCCGGCGGCTTCCGCGGGCTCATACGACGGGCCCATGCTCAGCAGCTCGGCGTAGTCGACGGCGTGGGTTTGGGTGTGGTGGGCCAGAATGCCGCGCGGGCCGCCGTCGGGGCTGGCTTCCAGAATCACGGCGCCGCTGCCGTCGCTGTAGAGCATCGTGTCCCGGTCGTGGGCATCGACCACCCGCGAGAGGGTTTCGGTGCCGATGATGAGGCAGCGCCGCGCGTCGCCCGAGCGGATGTAGTAGTTGGCCTGAATCACGGCTTCCAGCCAGCCGGGGCAGCCAAAGGCCATGTCGTAGGCCACGCAGTTGGGGTTGCGAATACCCAGGCCGGCCTTGATGCGCGAGGCCAGGCTGGGCACCAGATCTACCCGGTTGCTGCCGGCCGTTACGTCCCCAAAATTATGGGCGACAATCAGGTAATCAAGCGTTTCGGGGTCGATGCCGGAGCTGGCCAGGGCATTGGCCGCCGCCGCCAGGCCCAGGTCGGAAGCCCGCTGGTCGAGCCGGGCGTAGCGCCGCTCCTGGATGCCGGTAATGGCCTGGAAGCGGTCCAGCACCGCCGCGGGCTCCTGGGTAATGAAGGTACCTTCCTTGGTGAAAAACCGGGCCGAGAAGAAGTCTTCGTTCCGAACGACGATGTCAGGGATGTAGCTGCCGGTAGCCGTGATGATGGACTGGATCATAAAAAAGCAGGGAATACAGGCTGCCAGGGGAGCGAGTCAGGCGCTGGTGAAAGGGCAAGGTAGCGCGCGACGGGCAAACTCAGCCGTATTTATTTCCCGGCGCCGGCGCCGGCGGCCGGGCCCCGCTGGCCGGCCCCGGCAGTTGGCGGCTACAAAACAGGCGGTTACCCCCGACCCGGCCCGGGCGAGGCTACCGGGGAAAATACGCCGAGAAAGTTGAGCCCACGCCCAGCTCGCTGGCCAGGGTGATTCGGCCGCCGACATTTTCCAGCATGCGCCGAACCATGTACAACCCAATACCCGAGCCCTCGACGTGGGTGTGCAGGCGCTGGAACATGGCAAACACCTGCTCCTGCTGGCGCAGGTTGATACCCAGCCCGTTGTCGTGCACTTCCAGCACCACGAAAGCCTCTTCCAGCCGCGTCCGGACCCGGATGCGGGGCGGCCGGTCGGGGTGGTGGTACTTCAGCGCGTTGCTCAGCAGGTTGTAGACCACGGAGCGCAGGTTTTTCTCGGAGAAAAGCAGGGGCGGACAGTTGCGCACGTCCACGTCGAAGTGGCCGTTGGTTTGGCGCAGCAGCGGGGCCAGATCCAGGCGCACGTCTTCGATAACGGCAGCCAGCTGCACCTGCGTCACGGGCGGGTCGTGCTCCTTCTGCAGCCGCGACACGGCCGTCAGGTGCTCGATGGTGCGCTTGAAGCGGTCCACGGAGTGGTGCATCAGGTCCAGGATATACGCTACTTCGCCTTCTTCGGCCGCCGGCCGCAGCTCGCGCTGCAACATTTCCACCAGGCCCTCGATGTTGGTAATGGGCGCTTTCAGGTCGTGGGAGGCCGTGTAAATGAAGTTGTCCAGGTCGACGTTGGTGCGCGTGAGCTGCTCGTTAGTGGTGTGCAGCTCCTGGGCCAGGGCCAGGGCCTGCTGGGCGCTGGTTTCGGCCCGCTGCCGGGCTTCCACCTGCTCGGTCACGTCCGACACGAGGGTGTAGAAGCCGACCACCGCGCCCTGCCGCACGTCGGGAATGTAGCTGGTGCGGATGTATTTGGTGAAGCCGGCGCGGTAGGGCATCCGGGCCTCAAAGTCGAGCCGCTCGCCGGCCAGGGCCCGCTCAATGTAGGGCCGGGCATTCTCGAAGGCCTGCTCGCCCACCACCGCCCGCACGTGGCGGCCCAGCAGCTCCTCGGGTTTCTGGTCGAACCACGCCTCGTAGGCCTGGTTGGCGAAGCGGTATTTGTACTCGTGGTCGAGGTAGCCGATCAGCACGGGCAGCGCGTCGGTGAGCAGGCGCAGCTGCTGGGCGCTGGCCTCGCTGGCCCGGCGGGCGCGCACCTGCTCGGTGACCTCGAAAGCAAAGACCAGCACGCCGTCGATGTGGCCCTGCTCGTCGCGCCGGGCCTGCTGAATGTAGTTGAAGTACCGGTCTTCCAGCTCCCCGTCGGGGCCGGTCAGGGGCACCAGGATGGCCGATTCTTCGTGGGTGATGCCCGTCTCGTAGATTTCCCGGAACACCGCCATAACCGAGTGCTGGGCCAGCTCGGGCATGGCTTCCAGAAAGCGGCGGCCCAACAGCGGCCGGTCGGGCAGCAGGCGCTGGTAGGCTGGGTTCACCAGCTCAAACACCAGCTCGGGGCCAGCCAGAATGCAGATGGCCGCCGGCGCCTCCATAAACAGGCGCTGCAGCCGCTCCCGCTCCGCCTCGCGCTGCAGCCGGGCCAGCACCTGCTCGGTGACGTCGTAGGCAAACACCGAAATGCCGGCAATCTGGCCGTTTTCGCGGTAGGCCTGGTAGGTAAAGTTAAAGTAGCCGGACCGGTCGGGCTGGCCGGCTTCCCCGGCCCAGGACAGGGGCATTTCGGCGCCCACGAAGGTTTCGCCGGTTTGGTACACGGTGTCGAGCACGGCGCGCAGGCCCAGGGCTTCGGCTTCGGGTATGGCTTCGGCGAGGTCGAGGCCCACTAGGCGGCGGTCCGGGAACAGGCGCTGGTAGGCGGGGTTGACGTACTCAATATGATGATCGGGCGTGCGCAGCAGCTGAATCAGGGCCGGCGTTTGCTCGAACACCTGGTAGAACGTTTCGCGCTCCTGGGCCTGGCGCCGGGTGGCGGCCAGCACTTCGCCCTTTAGCAGCTCGGCCCGCTGCCGGGCCAGCACTTTGTCCGTCACGTCCAGAATAAAGGCCAAAATGCCCTGGCTGCCCCCCTGCTCATCGAGCAGCGGCTGATAGATAAAGTCGATGTAGCGCAGCGGCGCCTGCCCCGAGGCAGGGTCGGTCAGCCGAAGGGGCATCTCGGTCCCGGTGAAGGCCTGGCCGGTCTGGTACACCTGGTCGAGCAGGCGGGTAAAGCCCTGCGCCGCCACCTCGGGCAGCACCTGGGCCACGGGCTGCCCCAGCTGGGCCCGTCCGCCCACCAGGTTCTGGTAGGCATCGTTGAAGAAGCCGTAGCGATGCTCAGCCCCGTTCAGGGTGGCAATGCTGGCGGGCACCTGCCCCAAAATTTGGCGCAGGGCCTGCTGCTGGGTTTGGAGCTGGGCCCGCTGCCGCTCGGTTTTGCCCAGGGCCGCGTGCAGCTGCTCGGTACGCTCCTGCACGCGGGCCTCCAGCTCCTGGTTGAGCTGCTCGATGCGGCGCTGGACCTGCACGTGCTCCGACACGTCGAAGGCAAAGACCAGCACGCCGTCGATGTGTCCATCGGCGGCCATTCGGGCCTGAAAGATGTAGTTGAAGTAAAAATCCTCGAGCGGCCCCCCTTCCGTGCGGGCCAGACGCACGAGTACGTGCTGGTCGATGTGGGTACCCCCGGTGGCGTACACGCGCCGCAGGGTGTCGACGATGGCGTGGCCGGCCAGTTCGGGCAGGGCTTCCAGTAGGGGCTGCCCCAGCAGCTGGCGGTGGGCAAACAGGTGCTCGTAGCCGGGGTTCACCAGCTCGTAGGTCAGCTCGGGGCCGCTGAGAATGCAGATGGCCGCCGGGGCCTGCATAAACAGGCGCTGGAGGTTGTTGCGCTGGGCTTCGGCCTCTGCCTGGGCCTGGCGCAGCGTGTCGTTGAGTTGCCGCAGCTGCTGCTGGGTGCGGGTCAGCTCGGCATTGCTCACCAGGTACTCCGCATTGGCGGCCTGAATTTCCTCGTTGGTAGCCGTCAGCTCCTGGTTCAGGTCCTGCACCTGCAGCCGGGCCAGCACCTGCTGGGTGACGTCGGTGGCCACCACTAGGATGCCGCTGATGGTGCCCTGGGCGTCGTGCTGGGGCTGGTAAACAAAGTTGAAGTAAATCGTTTCCAGCTGCCCGTGCCGCCGCAGCTGCACGCCCAGCTCGGTGCCCACGTAGGGCTGGCCCGTGCGCAGCACCCCATCCAGCAGCTCCTGGATGCCCTGGCCCTGCAGCTCGGGCAGGGCCAGCAGCAACGGGCGGTCCAGCACCTGCTCCTGGGTGCGGGCCCAGATTTCGCACATCGACGGGTTGGCCAGCGTGATGTGGTAAGTAGGGCCTTCGAGCAGGGCAATGGCGACCGGGGCCTGGTGAAACACTTCCTGCAGCTGCCGGCGCTGGTCTTCGGCCGCCGTCTGCAGCAGCAGCAGCTGCACCTGGGCCTGGCGCAGAGCCTCCTCTACCGGCGTGCGGGGCTGGTCGCCGGTGTCGGTGAAGCTTACCAGCAGCTGGTTGCCGCTACGCCGGGCCGCCAGCCGGAAGTAGTTGTCGAGGCCGTCGTGCTGGTAGTACATGTCGTAGTGCCCGGGCTGGCCGGCCAGAAACGTGTCGCGGTAGAAGGCGAAGATACCCGCTCCCTCCGCGTTGGGGTACAGAGTCAGGAAGGTGGCCGTGGGGCGCTCGGGCAGCAGCAGCATGCGCTGGGCCGCCGGATTCAGGCGCACGTAGGCCAGGTCGATAATCGTGGCCGGCTCGTGGGAAGCATAAATCGGCTCGAAAAGAATAATGCCGGTCAGGGAAAGCTCCAGCAGATCCTGCAGCAGTTGGTCGGAATCGGGGGCGGTGGAATTCATGCGGGCAGGCGGGCAGCAACGGGAAGCAAAAAGCCGGAACAACGAGCGGCTCAGCAGCACGCTTTCATTCAAGTAACGAAGATGGGAGTAAAACGATGAAAACCCGTTGGCAGCGCCACGGGCTTTCCCGCCCGTCGGTTGGGCGGGGCTGGAATCGGGGGCCGATATCTGCTACCTTCGCCTTATGCCACGTCTTCTGTTTGTGTTTTCCGCCGCCCTGCTGGCCTGCTCGCAGCAATCCGAAACCACCCGCCCCCCCCTGCCCGCCGGGCCGCCGGCCATTCCGGTCCAGAGCAGCCGCCCGGCCCAGGCTGGGGCGGGCGTAATCGAGACCTTCGAGGCGGGCGGCAAAGGCGCCTACTCCACCGCCGATGAAACCCTGGCCACCGGCAGCTGGCACTT
The DNA here is from genome assembly GCF_004765605.1 of Hymenobacter aquaticus. Taxonomy (NCBI): domain Bacteria; kingdom Pseudomonadati; phylum Bacteroidota; class Cytophagia; order Cytophagales; family Hymenobacteraceae; genus Hymenobacter; species Hymenobacter aquaticus. The sequence continues at coordinate 1,396,839 of NZ_SRLC01000001.1, forward strand.
CGAGGACGCGCTGATCGGCTCGTCGGACCAGGACCACAAAAACGGGCAGCACGCCGCCCGCCTGCGCAACCAGGGCCGCCTGCGCATGAATTTCGACGCCCCGGCCGGGGTGCGCAGCATCCGCATCAGCGCCGCGGCCTACGGCGACGACGCGGCCAGCACCTGGGAGCTGTGGGGCAGCCTCGACGGGGGCCGCACGTTTCGCCGCATCGGGCAGCCGGTGCGCACCCAGGGGCCGCGCCTGGCGGTGAACACCTTCGCCGGGGGCACCACCGACAAGCTGCGGCTGGAAATCCGCAAGACTGGCGGCAGCGGCCGGCTTAACATCGACGACATCCGGCTCGAAACCACGGCGGCCGGCGTAGCTAGTCCTGCGGGTGCCGCGCCCGTGGTGAGCGGCGGCAACCCGCCCGGCCCGGGCACGTCGTTGCCGCCGGCTACCACCCGCCAGGCCACGGCCGTCGTCACCAGCCGCGACGATAATATGGCCCTGGGCAACCCCAGCGGGGCGACCAGCAGCCTGAGCAGCCCCACGAACTACCTGCTGGTCAAGCCCCAGTTTACCATCGGCTACAACGCCAACCGCGGCACGCCGACCTGGGTGAGCTGGCACCTGAACCGCGCCTGGATGGGCTCGGCGCCCCGGCAGGACGACTTCCGGCCCGACCCGGCCCTGCCCCGCGAGTTTTACCAGGTCACGATGCGCAGCTACGCCGGCTCGGGCTTCGACAAGGGCCACAACTGCCCCTCGGCCGACCGCACCGCCGACCTGGACGACAACTCGGCCACGTTTCTGATGAGCAACATGATTCCGCAGGCGCCCAACAACAACCAGCGCACCTGGAGCAGCCTCGAGGAATGGGGCCGCACCCAGGTGAGCCGGGGCCAGGAAATCTACGTCATCATGGGCAGCTACGGCAAGGGCGGCACCGGGGCCAAAGGCTTCATGACCACCCTCGACGGCGGCCACGTGACGGTGCCGGCCCGGGTGTGGAAGGTGCTGGTAATCCTGCCCGAGGGCTCGGACGATATTAACCGCATTGCCACCCAGGCCCGCATCCTGGCCATCGACACGCCCAACGACAACGCGGTAAGCCCCGACTGGAGCCAGTACCGCGTGTCGGTCGACGCCATTGAAAACGCCACCGGCCTGGATTTGCTCAGCAAGCTCCCCCTGGACGTGCAGGCCCGCCTGGAAGCCCAGGTAGACAAGGGCCCGACGCGGTAAGCTGGATGCAGGAACGCTACTTGTTTCCCGAAACTGAAACCCTGCCCCGGCCCGAACAACTGGCGGGCTTACTGCGGGAGTATCGGGAAGTGGGCATCAGGTACACAGCCCTGCCCCAGGGCTACCTGGACGCGCTTTCTGGAACGCTGGAGAATCATACCATTCAGGACCGGAATTCCCGGCTTGGCGGAGTCATTGTCATCATTCCGGCCGTTTCCACTGCCAGCATTCTGGCCCGAAAAGATGCTGTTTACGCCTGCGCTAAGGTATTCCGGCAACAGGCGTTTCAGTTGATGAATCCGCTGCTCGAAGCCTTGGCCATTCCCCCGGATAAGCGGAACGACTGGCGGGAGTTGATGCAAACCAAAATGGCCCACATCCGGCGCGGGCAAGCCAGAGGGCAACTCGGTGCCGAATGGACCTATTTCCTGCACGGCTTCGAGTGCCGGTTTGAGAATGGGAAGACTGGTCAGGTAGTCGAAGTCATTATCAATAACTGTCCGGAATTCGGGTGCCTGGATGCCTGGTTTTTCCTGCAGTACATCAATACCACCGAGCAGTTTGCCGGGCTGCGCGAGTGGCTGGGTAACGAGTATGAAAACGCCAAAAAGGTGCTTACCATTCTGGCGAGGCAGGATGTACTGAAGCACTACGGTTCAGCCCGTGATGATAGAAACCTATTTGCCGACTAAAACCGGCGTGGGACGCTGCCAGGCGCCTGCACGGCTGGCCGCATCAGCCCTTGGTAAAGTCGGGCAGCAGGCGCAGGCACACCGGCGCGGGCACCTCGGCCGCAAAGCCCGTGGGCGTGAGCCGGCCGGTTGTGGCGTCGACGCGGAAGGAAAAGATGTTGTTGGAGTTTTGGTTGGCCACCAGCAGCAGCCGGCCGTCGGGCGAGAGGGCGAAGTTGCGCGGCGTTTTGCCCTGCGTGCCGGCGTGCTCTACCAGGCGCAGGTGCCCACTGCCCTGGTCGATGGCAAAGACGGCCAGGCTGTCGTGCCCCCGGTTGGAGGCGTACACGAAGCGCCCGTTGGGTGAGACGTGAATGTCGGCGCAGGCATTGGCCCCGGCAAAGCCCGCCGGCAGCGTGGGCACGGAGTGCAACTCGGCAAACGTGCCCTGGGCCGCGTCGTAGCCCAGGGCCGTGACGGTGGAGTTCAGTTCGTTGACCACGTAGGCCCAGCGCCCGTTGGGGTGAAACGCCAGGTGGCGCGGCCCCGCCCCCGGCTGCGCCACGAAGGCAACCTTGCCCGGCAGCTGCGGCAGGCCCGTTTCGGCACTCAGCGCGTAGCTCAGCACTTGGTCGGTGCCCAGGTCCACGGCCAGGGCGTAGCGGCCGGCGGGGTCGGGCAGGATGCAGTGGGCGTGGGCGCGGTCCTGGTTTTTGTGCGGCCCCGTACCCTGGTGCTGATCCACTACCACGGCCGGCGCTAGCGGCCCACCAGGCTGCACCGGCAACGCGCTGATGGTGCCGCCGAAGTAATTGGCTACCAGCAGGCCCCGGCCATTGGGCGTCAGGCTCACGTAGCACGGCCCCGCCCCTTCCGAGGGCTGCTCATTCAGCAAACTCAGCGCGCCGCTGCCCTGGTCGATGCCAAACGCCCGCACCGCGCCCGTGCTGCGGCCCTGAAACTCCAGGCTGGCCTGCACGGCGTAGAGGCAGCGGTGGTCGGCCGAAAGGGTCAGAAAGCCGGGCTTGGTGCCACCCCGGAAGCCGGCCACGCGGGTCAGCGCCCCGGTGCGTGGGTGCAGGCGGTAGAGGAAGATATTGTCCTGCTCGGGCGGGCCGTAGGTACCGATGTAGAGCAGCAGCTCCCGCTCGGCGCGACCGAGGCGCCCCACGGCGCAGGCGGCCAGCAGCGGCCCGGCGGCCAGCAGGGCGGCCCGTTGCAGGAAAGCGCGGCGGGTACGGAGGGGGTTCGAAAGCATAGCCAAGCCAGTAGCAGGAGCCGCCAAGATACGCAGGCGGCCGGGTGCAACGTATTGACTTGACGCATACCAACGGGGTTTGGCGGGCAGGCGGCGGCAATTACCCGGCTATTGCCGAGTGACCACTACGCCGGAGCAGCTCTGCTGCGAATCCGCCCGCGCCGCCTGACCGAGGTAGAGACGCAACATCTTGCGTCTCAATCGTTGCTGACGTTGTTTACTGCGACTTCACGGTCGTTCAACGACGAGACGCAAGATGTTGCGTCTCTACACGCAGGCGGCGCGGGCACCGGTAATACATCCTCCTTTCCTACCTTCCCGGCTTCAACCCCGAAGCTGATGAAACTGCCGTTCCTTCCCGCTCTTCTTCTCGCGTCTTTTCCTAGCCTGGCCCAGCAGAAAGCCCGGCCCGCCGAAAACCTGGTGCAGTACGCCCGGCCCATCATCGGGACCCAGAAGATGGGCCACACCTACCCCGGGGCCACGGTGCCCTTCGGCATGGTGCAGCTCTCGCCCGATACCGACACGCTGCTCTACGCCAAGGACGGTAAGTATAACCCCGACATCTACCGCTACTGCGCCGGCTACCAGTACGACGACCCCACCATCGTGGGCTTCAGCCACACCCACTTCAGCGGCACCGGCCACTCCGACCTCGGCGACTTCCTGGTGATGCCCACCACGGGGCCCTTGCAGCTCAACCCCGGCACGGCCCAGAAGCCCGAAGCCGGCTTCCGCTCCCGCTTTTCCCACCAGAACGAAACCGCCGAGCCGGCCTACTACAAAGTGAAGCTCGACGACCACAACATCGGGGTCGAGCTGACGGCTACCACGCGCGTGGGTATGCACCAGTACACTTTCCCGAAAGCCGACCAGGCCCACGTCATCCTGGATCTGATGGCCGGCATCTACAACTACGAGGACAAGAACGCCTGGACCTACGTGCGCGTGGTCAACGACTCGCTCATTACCGGCTACCGCCAAACCAACGGCTGGGCCCGCACCCGCACGCTGTACTTCGCCATGGCTTTTTCCAAGCCGTTTAAGAGCTACGGCTTCCGCAACTTCTCCAAAAAGCAGGTCTACCGCGGCTTCTGGGGCAAGTTCGACCAAAGCAAGAACTTCCCCGAAATGGCCGGCGAGCAGCTACGCGCCTACTTCGACTTCAGCACTACCGAGGGCGAGAAAATCAAGGTAAAAATGGCCCTGTCGCCCGTCAGTCAGGAAGGGGCGGTGGCCAACATGCGGGCCGAGCTGCCGGGCTGGAGCTTCGAGCAGACCCGGGCCCAGAGCCAGGCCCTGTGGCAGCAGGAGCTGAGCAAAGTCACGATTCAGAGCCCGAAGAAGGACGACAAAATCAACTTCTACACGGCCCTCTACCACACCTTTCTGGGCCCCACCGTCTACCAGGACGCCGACGGGCAGTACCGGGGCCTCGACCAGAACAACCACCGGGCCGAGGGCTTTACCAACTACACCACCTTCTCGCTCTGGGACACTTACCGGGCCCTGCACCCGCTCTTCAACCTGGTGCAGCCCCGCCGCAACGCCGACATGATTCAAAGCATGCTGGCCCACTACGGCCAGAGCCCCGAGCACATGCTGCCCGTGTGGAGCCACCACGCCAACGAAAACTGGTGCATGATCGGCTACCACTCTGTCTCGGTCATTGCCGACGCCGTGCTCAAGGGCAACGCCCCCTTCGACGCCAACCAGGCCCTCGACGCCTGCGTCGCCACCGCCCGCCACGATTCCTACGACGGGGTGGGCTTCTACCGGCAGCTGGGCTTCGTGCCCGAAGACAAGAACTCGTCGTCGGTGAGCAAGACCCTGGAGTACGCCTACGACGACTGGTGCATTGCCCAACTGGCCCAGAAGCTCGGCCGCCAGGATATTTACGAGGAGTTCAGCAAGCGGGCCCAGAACTACAAAAACGTCTACGACCAGCGCATCGGCTTTATGCGCCCCCGCCTGGCCGACGGCTCGTTCCGCCAGGAGTTCGACGTGCTCAGCACCAACAACCAGGGCTACATCGAGGGCAACTCCTGGAACTACAGCCTCTACGTGCCCCAGGACCCTAAGGCGCTGATCCAGCTCATGGGCGGCCCCCGGCGCTTCACCGAGCACCTCGACTCGCTCTTTACCATGCACCTGCCCGACCGGTTCTTCGCCGAAACCGAGGACATCACCCGCGACGGAATCATCGGCAACTACGTGCACGGCAACGAGCCCGCCCACCACGCGGCCTACCTCTACAACTGGACCGACCAACCCTGGAAAACCCAGCAGCGGGTGCGGATGATCCTGCCCAAGATGTACCGCCCCACCCCCGACGGCCTGGGCGGCAACGACGACTGCGGGCAGATGTCGGCCTGGTACGTCTTCTCGGCCCTGGGCTTCTACCCCGTCGCCCCCGGCTCACCCGAGTACGCCCTGGGCAGCCCCGCCATCCACGCCGCCACCATGACGCTGGAGAACGGCAAAACCTTCCGCATCACGGTCAAAAACCAGAGCGACAAAAACGTGTATGTAAAAGAAGCCCGGCTCAACGGCCAAAAGCTGACCCGGCTGTTTCTCCAGCACCAGGATATCGTGAACGGCGGGGAGCTGGTGTTTTTGATGGCGGGCAAGCCGTAATTTGACCAGATATTTATCTTATTCTAGCTAGCCATAAACTCAGCAAGTGCTATGAAATACACCTCCAAACAAGGTAACTACATACTCGCTGCTTTGTCATGCCTTACCGTAGTCAGTACTGCAGCGCTTATAAGATTAGGGAAAGACAATTATTACTTTTTAGCACTAACAGTATGCTTTGGATCTTTATTTCTCTTCTTTGCTCTAGTTCAAATCATTGCAGATATTTTATCTACAACAGATCATCCAGCAACTAAGAACTCCGACAACTTTAATTATTTATTAACTACTAATGGTGTGTTCATGTATACCGAACACGGCTTTTCCCTGACCGTCGCCCAAAAGCATACCCTCATCGAGTGGGCGCAGGTCAATACGTTGCTGGGGTTTAAGGCGGATCTGCTCACCGTGGACTGCATCTGCCTCGACGTATTTGCGGCAAACAACGTACGGTTCAGGATATCCGAGCAAACGTTGGGCTGGTACACCTTTCTACGCAAGCTGGAAGAGCTATTTCCGGAAATCGACAAGGGCTGGGAATTCCGCATTGCACAACTGCCCTTTGCAACGAACCTTCGTGTTATTTATGACCGGGAGAAAAGATCCTTGGAAGAACTCCAAGACCAGCTCTATACTTCCTAAACTTTTCTGCGGCCGCTAATTTCGTGACCTCTGTGGCACTCACGGCCCTTATAAGGTGAGGGCCGGGCCGTCGGAAATTGGTGGACCCAGGTACTACCAAGAAACCTGGCATACCCCGCCACAAGTGTCCCGGGGCCGCCGAGAAAGCCAGGAGCGCCCGGCAGAGCTCTGGAAGGCCCGCCGAGAAACTTCGGGGTGATTTCCAGACTTCTGGCAATGCCTCCCGAAAACTTCGGGGCACCATCCAGAACTCTGGACGACCTTCCAAAAAACTTCGGGATGCCTGCCAGAACTCTGGCAGAGCTTCCTGAAAAGCCGGGAGTGCCTTCCAGAGCTCTGGTTACTGACCCGCGAAAAACAGGTGGGCCTTCCAGAGTTCTGCCGGACTTTCGAAGAAACCTGGCGGTACCGCCCACTGGCCGCCACTGGCGCGAGTTTAGGCGCAGCCGTACCTCGTGCCAGCTATACGGTGGAGGTTGTACCTCCACTGCCGCGCCAGCGGCAAGCCGGAACCGCGCCGCTTGGGGAACCCAGGCGTTGTCGTTCTGGCGGGGGAGGCACAGCCTCCCATAACTGAGGGGCACGAGGTACGGCTGCGCCTAAACTCGCGCCAGGAACCAGCCAGCAACCAGCCAGGAACCACGAAAAAGCCCCACCCCGGCCAGTAAAGGCCAGCAATGGGGCTTTTGCCGCTATAAGCTGGTTAGGCTTACAGGTTGGGATTGAAGCTCGGGGCGGAAGTGCCCTTGTTCTTGTTGCGGTTGTAGAGGTAAGCCGCGCCGGCGGCCAGCAGGGCGCCGGTAGCCAGCTTGCGGCCCATGCCGCCGGAGCGGGCCGTCGTCGGATAGGTGCCGGGGGCCGCGTTGCCGCCGCCGAGGGTGCGAAACAGGCCCGAAAGCAGGCCTCCCATAGTACCGCTGGGGCGGTCAGAACCAAAGATGCTCATGAGTGACAAGGAAAGATGGTGGAGCTGTTGGTACGCAACGAAAGCCGGCCCGGTTGCCGCCTGGTTATCATCCCGGGCGGAACCCGACTCCGCCCCGGCGGGCGGGGCCGGCGCGCGGATAGAAAAGACCTTTTAGCTTTAGGGCAGTATTCGCCCCTGCTGATCTGCCCCTCTATGAAACCCTACCTCCTCTTGCTCCCCCTGCTGGCCCTTGCCACCACCGCCCCGGCCCAGACCGGCCCCATAAAGGTGGAAGTTCGCCAGGCCGCCGGCCGCTACGAGCTGCTGCGCGGCGGCCAGCCCTACTTTATCAAGGGTGCCGGCGGCGGGCAGTTTCCTGACCGGGTGAAGGCCTACGGCGGCAACTCCCTGCGCACCTGGGACACCGAAAGCGCCGCCCAGGTGCTGGCCGAGGCCAACCGGAACGGCCTCACGGTGATGGTGGGCCTCGACGTGGCCCGGGAGCGGCACGGCTTCGACTACAACGACCCCGCGGCCGTGGCCCGGCAGGTGGAGAAAATCAAGGCTGAGGTGCTCAAGTACAAGGACAATCCGGCGGTGCTGTTCTGGGGCATCGGCAACGAGCTGAACCTGGAGTACACCAACCCCAAAGTCTGGGACGCGGTGCAGCAGATTGCCCAGATGATTCACGAAGTCGACCCCAACCACCCCACCAGCACCGTGCTGGCCGGCCTGAATCAGAAGGAAGCCGACTTCATCAAGGCCCGGTGTCCGGCCGTGGATATTCTGAGCATCAACACCTACGCCGGCCTGGCCGAAATTCCGCAGCAGGTGCGCGCCGTGGGCTGGACGGGCCCCTACGTGGTGGCCGAGTGGGGCCCCACCGGCCACTGGGAAAGCCCCGTCACGCCCTGGAAAGCCTCGGTGGAGGAAACCAGCAGCCAGAAAGCCGCCGTGTATAAGAGCCGCTACGAGGCCTCGGTGCAGAAAGACAAAACCCAGTGCCTGGGCACCTACGTGTTTTTGTGGGGCCAGAAGCAGGAACGCACGCCCACTTGGTACGGCATCTTCACCGAGGATGGCAAGGAGTCGGAAGTGGTAGACGTGATGCAGTACCTCTGGAGCGGCAAGTGGCCCAGGAACCGCGCCCCGCACCTGGCCAGCTTTATGCTGAACGGCAAACAGGCCACCGACAACGTGTACCTGGCGCCCGGCCAAAGCGTGCCCGTGGCGGCCGTCGTATCGGACCCCGACAAGGACCCGCTGACCTACCGCTACGAGCTGCTGCCGGAAAGCACCGACCTGAAAACCGGCGGCGACCGGGAAAGCCGCCCCACGGCCATTCCGGGCCGGGTGCCGGCCAGCGCCAAGGGCCAGACGACCCTGAAGGCCCCGACCCAGGAAGGCGCCTACCGGCTATTCGTGTACGCCTACGACGGCAAGGACAACGTAGCCACGGCTAATATTCCGTTTTATGTGAAGGGCAAGTAGGGCTACTTCATTATTGGCAAATTATCAGGAACATCATGCAGAAATATACTTCAGTCGAGGATCAGGTTTTGTATGGCTTGGACAAAATTGATAGAGACAGAAAGGTCGAAATCAGCTTGTACGATTTGGTATTTGTGGTCAAGACAATTGAGGAACTCAACAGATTCTTTCATCAGCCCATGCACTACACTTCATCAGAAGATGTAGTTGAATACCTCGGCACCGTCAATAGTGGTGCTTTCTCATTGATTCATAAAATGAATTATGGAATGCTTCACAAGTATTTACCAGAAGACATAAAGAATCAGATGGGTTGGGAAACTGATGAGTTAGTAAATCCAAACCCACCTTATTATTTCAAGCCCAAAGAATAAAATTCACCCATGTCCTTTACCCTCCGCCCCTGGCGCCCCGACGACCTGGCCAGCCTCGTCAGCTACGCCAACAACCCGGAAATTGCCCGGTTCATGACCGACCAGTTTCCCCACCCTTTCACCGAGGAAAAAGGCCGGGGCTTTATCAGCATGGCCACCAGCCACTCGCCCCAGCGCATCTTCGCCATTGAGGTGGATGGACAGGCCGCCGGCGGCATCGGCCTGCACCCCCAAACCGACGTGCAGTGCAAAAACGCCGAGCTGGGCTACTGGCTGGCCCAGCCGTTCTGGGGCCGGGGCATCATCACCGAGGCCATCCGCGAGGTTGTCGACTACGGCTTCCAGACCTTCGACATCACCCGCATCTTCGCCCGGCCCTACGGCACGAATATCGGCTCCCGCCGCGCCCTGGAAAAGGCCGGCTTCGTGCTCGAAGGCCAGTTTGAGAAGACCCTGTTCAAAAACGGCGAGTTTCTCGACGAGCTGGTCTACGCCGTGCGCCGCCGTGGATAGCCTGACTACGCCCCGCCTGCTGCTGCGGGAAATGCAGCCCGCCGACGCGCCCGGCATCCTGGCCCTCGACTCCGACCCCGAAGTGCTGCGCTACGTACCCGGCCCGCTGATGCAGACGCTGGAAGAAGCCGCGAAAGTGGTGCAGTACGTGCGCCAGCAGTACGCGCAAAACGGCGTCGGCCGCTGGGCCGTGGTGCGCCCCGACACCGGAGAATTTATCGGCTGGTGCGGTATTAAGCTGATGAATGACCACGTCGTCAACGGCCGTACCAACTACCACGACATCGGCTACCGGCTGCTGCGCCGGCACTGGGGCCAGGGCTACGCCACCGAGGCCGCCCAGGCCAGCCTGCGCTACGCCTTCGACGTGCTGCGGCTGCCCGAAATCCACGCTACGGCCATGCAGGCAAACGTGGCCTCCTGCCGGATTCTGGAGCGGCTGGGTTTGGAGAAGCAGGGGGAGTTTGTGCAGGATAATGCCCCGTGGAACTGGTATACGCTGGTGAATCCGGACATGCCTTCTGGTAGAAAATAACGTTGTTTCGCCTGTCATCCTGAGCCTTAGCGAAGGACCTGCCTCACCTACCCCACGGCAGGTTGTACCAACGCAAAAAGCCCTTTACCACCAGCGCGGTAAAGGGCTTTTCTACGTTGAAGGGCGTTTATCAGAGCATGGAGGCAGGTCCTTCGCAAGCTCAGGATGACAGGTGTCAAGCATTACCTCAACCTCCTGCCTACACTTTGCCCGCCAGCTGCGTCAGACTTTTGGCGGCCTGGGTAAACTCCGAGGGCACCATTACAATGGTCGTGGTATTGTTGTCGATGCCGATTTCGGAGAGCATCTGCAGGCGGCGCAGCTCCAGGGCAATGGGGCTGTCTTCCATCTGCTTGGCACCCTGGGTGAGCTTGATGCTGGCTTCCAGCTCGGCCTCGGCCTTGATGATGCGGGCCCGCTTTTCGCGGATGGCCTCGGCCTCCCGGGCCATGGCCCGCTGCATGGATTCGGGAATTTCCACGTCCTTGATTTCGACCATTTCAATCTTGACGCCCCAGGCCTCGGTAGCGGCATCGACCAGCCCCTGCAGCGTGGCGTTGATCTGCTGGCGCTCCTTGAGCACCTCATCGAGCTGGTGCTGCCCGATGATGTTGCGCAGGGCCGTGACGGAAAGCTGGTACACGGCCTGGTGGAAGTTGGCCACCTTGATAATGGCCGCGGCCGGGTCCACGACCCGAAACCAGAGCACCGCGTTTACCTTAATGGTCACCGAGTCCTTGGTAATGGTTTCCTGCTGCTCCAAATCCACGGTTTTGGTGCGCATGTCGATGGTTTGCTGCCGCTCGATAAAGGGGATAATCCAGTAGAGCCCGGGGCCCCGGGTGCCCACAAACCGGCCGAGGCGAAACACAATGGCCCGCTCGTATTCCTGAGCGATGCGCAGGCCTAGCAGCAGAAAACCGACGACCAGGGCCAGAATCGAATAGAGTGACATGATGAAAGGGAAGATCAGGGAACGGAGTTGTTCGATGCCGCTCCCGCCGCACGCGCCGTGCCACCCTGCCCCCGCCAAGGTCTAATCGGGCTTGGCAGCGCGTACCGGCACTTTCCGCGCATACCTTCGGCCCGCCGGCCCGCCTGTACCCTTTCATTTTGGGGCGGTGCGTTTTCGGTTTTGACCCGGTTAGGCTTCAGCGGACTACCAAACAAAGCGCCTGGCTCCAGGGCAGGAACCAGGCGCTTTTTCTCCAGGATTGATCCGGCTTAGGTTTCAGTCAGCACGGTTTTGAAGCCGGCCAGCTGGCCGTCGGAGGTGCGGCCCAGGGCGTAGGCTTGCACCTGCGGGCCGGTGCCGATACGGTACACTTTCGCCTCGCTCAGCTCCTGCTTCAAGAACATCTGCAGGGCCTTGTAGCGGTTGGCCAGGTCCGGGTTGCCCAGCACGCCGTCGTCGGCGGTGTGGTTGCGCAGAAACTGCATCAAATCCACGGTTTTGACCTTGGTGCCGGCCGGCTGCCCCGTCAGCTCCAGCAGGTTGGCGTCCGTCACGGCCCCGGCCGGCGCCGCGTAGCTCACCACCGTCAGCGGCGCTTCCGACTCGCTGACGTAGTGCAGGCCCTTGGTGAGCTGCTGCAGCTGCTGACTAGTGGCATCGGTGGCCTCAGTAGCGGCGCTGGCGGCGGCGGGCTCGTTGGCTTCCACGGTTTCGCGCTCGGCTTTGCTTTCCAGCGGCTTGGCGGCCCGGCGGCCCGCGGCTTCCCCGGCCGAAGCGGCCGGCACCTGGGCCCCGATGGCGGCGGCCAGCTCATTCATGCGGCGCTCTTCCACTTTGATCTTGGGGTTGGCAAAGTTCATGTCCGACACCTTCGTCATCGGAATCAGGTGAATGTGGGCGTGGGGCACTTCCAGGCCGATAACGGCCACCCCGACGCGCCGGCAGGGCACGGCTTCTTTCACGCCCTTGGCCACGCGCTGGGCAAACTGGTGCAGGGCGGCCAGCTCCTCGGGGGCCATGTCGAAAATGTAGTCGACCTCGCGCTTGGGAATGACCAGCGTGTGGCCTTCCACCAGGGGCGTAATGTCGAGAAAAGCCAGGTGGTGCTCGTCTTCGGCAACTTTATAAGCGGGCAGCTCGCCCGAAACAATGCGGGAAAAGATGGAAGGCATACGGTGAGGTGGTGAAGTGGTGAGTTAGTGAGTGGGGCTTTGGCGCTAACGGAACTGCTGGGCCAAAGTACGCGCCAAAACGCAAAAGGGCGAAGCCGCTGGCTTCGCCCTTTTCAGAATACCGGAAATGGAAACTCACTAAGTCACCATCTCACTCATTCACCGCTAGCGGCTTACTTCCAGGATCTGGAACTGCAGCTTGCCGGCCGGTACGGTGATTTCGGCCGTGTCGCCGGCCGACTTACCCAGCAGGCCCTTGCCGATGGGCGACTTCACCGAAATCTTGCCGGCGGCCAGGTTGGCTTCCTCCTCGGCGACGAGCAGGTAGTCGAGCACCATGTTGTTTTTCAGATTCTTGAGTTTCACTTTACTCAGAATCAGCACTTTGGTCACGTCCATGTTGGTGTCGTCGATAACGCGGGCGTTGCCGACGATTTCTTCCAGCTTGGAGATTTTCAGTTCGAGCAGGCCCTGGGCCTCTTTGGCGGCGTCGTACTCGGCATTTTCGCTCAGGTCGCCTTTGTCGCGGGCTTCGCGCAGGTCCTCAGCTGCTTTGGCCCGGCCGCGGATTTTAAGGTCCTGCAACTCGTCTTTGAGCTTTTGCAGACCTTCGGGGGTATAGTAATTAACGGAAGCCATGGCGGTGGGGTAGTTTGCTAAAAAACAAGGAGAACGGTCAGCGGGGCCGACCGTTCTCCGAAACAGGTTTCAGACAAATATACGAATCCGGCGCAATTCCCGCTAGCATCCGCTTCCCGCGGGCCGCAGAAATTCTCCGATTTTGTGGGCCAGCACCTCATTTATACGCTGGTACGACTGGAAGCTCCAGCCCCCGATATGGGGCGAAAAAATAACGCTGGGCGACGCTTTCAGATACTCCAGGGTGGCCTGCTGGGCCGGAGTCAGGGTGGCCAGCTTCTCATTTTCAAGCACGTCGAGGGCCGCGCCGCGCACCTGCCCGCTTTGCAGGCCGCGCACCAGGGCGGCGTGGTCGAGCACCTCGCCCCGGGCCGTGTTTAGCAGCCAGACGGGGTGGCGAAAACCCGTGAGCAAGTCCTCGTTTACGAAGTGCCTGTTGGCCGCCGTGTAGGGAATGTGGATGCTGAGCACCTCGGCGCGCGCCTGCAACTCCGCCAACGGCACCAGGATGGCGTTGTAGTCGCCGGGGTGGTCGGGGTTGGTGTCGTGGGCCAGCACCGTGCAGCCGAAGCTGCTCAGGCGCCGGGCGAAGGCCGCGCCCATGTGGCCGTAGCCCAGAATGCCCACCACTTTGCCGCCCAGCTCCTCGCCCCGGTTGGCTTCGCGCTGCCACAGGCCCTGCCGCACCTCGTGGTCGGCGCGCACGATGTTGCGCAGTAAAGCCAGCAGCAGCCCCAGCGCGTATTCGCCCACCGCGTCGCGGTTGCCCTCGGGCGCGTTGAGCAAAGTCACGCCCGCCGCGGCCAGCGCCGCCTCGTCGATGTTATCGACGCCGGCCCCGGCGCGGGCCACGTAGCGCAGCCGGGGACCGTGGGCCAGCAGCTCGGCCGTGATGCGGATTTTGCTGCGCACCATCAGCCCGTCGTAGGGCTGGGCGGCCAGGGCAGCCGGTATTTCGGCGGCCTTCAGATCGGGCCGGTAGTGCAGCACAATGCCCAGCGGCTGGAGCAGCTCGGGCAAAGACAGGTGCATTTCATCCACGCAGAGGCAAAGCGAGGTGGCAGCGGGGGCCGGTTCGGGAGGCAGGGCAGGTTCACTCATCCTACGTCGGGGTTAGCTTAGCAAAGCTTATTCTTCTTCGGTTTCGTCGGCAACGTTCTTTTCGCGGCGCGACTTGGCATTGTTCACCGTTGGCGGGGCCACCACGCGGTGCTGCTCGATGTGCTTGGTCAGCTCCACGAAATCGGCCACGCTGAGCTGCTCGGCGCGCTTCTCGAAAATCGGGTCCGTGGTAGCTTCGGCCACCATGCCGAAGGGCTTCAGGGCGTTGCGCAGGGTCTTGCGCCGGGTCTGGAAGGCCTGCTTCACCACCTGAAAAAACAGCTTCTCGTCGCAACCCAGGTGCTCGGTGCCGTTGCGGGTGAGGCGCACTACGGCCGACTGCACCTTGGGCGGGGGAATAAACACGTGGGGCGGCACGGTAAAGAGCATTTCCACGGTGTAAAACGCCTGCAAGAGCACGCTCAGAATGCCGTAGGTTTTGGAGCCCGGGGGCTCGGCCAGCCGGTCGGCCACTTCCTTCTGAATCATGCCCACCACCTCGCGCACCTGCTGCCGGTGGGCCAGCACCTGAAAGAAAATCTGGCTGCTGATGTTGTAGGGAAAGTTGCCGATAATGGCCAGCGGCTGCTCCGGAAACAGCTTTGCGAGGTCCTGCCGCAGAAAGTCGGCCGACAGGATACGACCTTCCAGGGCCGGAAAGTTGCGCCCCAAATACTCCACCGACTCCCGGTCAATTTCGACCACCGTGGTGCGGTACTCGGGGTGCTTGAGCAGGTCGCCGGTCAGCACGCCCATGCCGGGCCCGATTTCCAGCACTTCGGTCACCCCGTCGGGCAAGCGCAGCGAATCCACGATGCGCCGCGCAATGTTGGGGTCGGCCAGAAAGTGCTGACCTAAATGTTTTTTGGGGCTAACGTGGTCCATTTTGCGGAAAAGTGCGCCGATGAAGCGTAAAAGGAAGTGAAACGAGCCGGCGCGGAAGGTGGGAAGCCGCCCAAGCGCCGCCGTTCGGTTCTTGGTCCTGATACTTCAGTTCTACCAAAGGCTGCCTACCTTGCGCGCCCTTACTCGCCCCAAAGATACGTTCGTCCATGTCGATTCAACTAGCCACCGCCGCCGCGCTGCCCCAGCACGCCACCGCCGTCTTCCTGCTGCCCGCCGGCACCCAGGAGCTTCCCCAGTCGCTGCAGGACCTGCACGAGGCTGCCCGCCAGTACGTTGCCGACCAGCTCGCCGCCGACAGCAAGCTGATTACGGTCAACCACTTTTCGCACCAGCACTACTTTGTGGTAGCCGCCGAAAAAGCCACGGTGCCCCTCACGGCCGAAGCGATGCGCAAAAGCGGCCACCAGCTGCATGCCCAGCTCAAAGCGGCCAAGGTAGCCGAGCTTTACGTGCAGGATTTGTCGGGCCACGCCGATTCGACCCTGGCGTTGGCGCTGGTAGAAGGTCTGGCCCTGACGGCCTACCAGTTTGCGGGCTACAAAACCGACGAGAAGTCCAAGGAAGCCGCCTCGCTGACCCGCATCAGTGTGGTAGGCGACGCCACCGACAAGGAGCTAACCGAGCTGGATGGCGTGCTGCAAGGCGTGTTCCTGGCCCGCGACCTGATCAACATGCCGCTGAACAAGCTCAACGCCGAGCAGTTTGCCGAGCGCATGGCCGCCGCCGGGGAAGAAGTCGGGTTCCACACCGAAATTCTGGATCTGGTCCGCATCGAGGCCCTGCGCATGGGCGGCCTGCTGGCCGTCAACCAGGGCAGCCCCGAGCCGCCCACGTTCACTATTATGGAGTACAAGCCCGCCGGTGCCACCAATGCCAAGCCCTACGTGCTGGTGGGCAAGGGCGTGGTGTTCGACACCGGCGGCCTGAGTTTGAAGCCGACGCCGGCCTCGATGGACATGATGAAGTGCGACATGTCGGGCGGCGCGGCCGTGACGGGCGTGCTCTACGCGCTGGCCAAAAACCAGGTGCCGCTGCACGTTATCGGCCTGGTGCCCGCCACCGACAACCGCCCCGGCGGCCTGGCCTTCGCCCCCGGCGACGTGCTGACCATGTACAGCGGCCTGACCGTGGAAGTACTCAACACCGACGCCGAAGGCCGCCTCATCCTGGCCGATGCCCTGGCGTTTGCCCAGAAATACGAGCCCGAATTTGTGGTCGACATTGCCACCCTCACCGGCTCGGCCGCCCGCGCCATCGGCAAGGAAGGCATCGTGGCGATGGGCACGGCCTCGGAAGAGCAGATGGCCGAGCTGAAAAAGTCCGGCAACCGGGTGCACGAGCGGGTCGTGGAGTTCCCGATGTGGGAGGAATACGCCGAGCACATCAAGTCCGACATTGCCGACATCAACAACCTGGGCAAGGCCGAAGCCGGCGCCATTTCGGCCGGCAAGTTCCTGGAACGGTTCACCGGCGGCTACCCCTGGGTGCACCTCGACATTGCCGGCCCCGCCTACCTCATGGCCCCCGACTCCTACCGCGGCAAAGGCGGCACCGGCACCACCGTGCGCCTGCTCTACGACTTTTTAGTGCATCGTGCCTAGTGCCTGGTGCCTAGTCAAACTGCAATGAACGACGTAAAATCATACACGGAGCTTTTGGTTTGGCAGCAAAGCCGAAGCCTGGCCAGTGCCGTTTATCAGCTCACGCGGGATTTTCCGAAAGAAGAGCTGTTTGGCCTTGTCAGCCAGATGCGCCGCTGTGCGGTTTCCGTTCCGTCAAACATTGCCGAAGGCTGTGGCCGCCAACATCCACGCGACACGCTCCAGTTGTTTTACATAGCCCGTGGCTCTCTGTACGAGTTAGAAACGCAACTGTATATTGGCCTGGATCAACATTATTTAAGTCCTGCGCAATTCGCCGAAGTTGATACTAGTCTGACGCAGTGCAAAAAGCTGCTGCACGGCTTTATCAACCATTACAAACAAAAGCTGGTCGACTAGTGCATCCTAAGCACCAAGCACCAAGCACCAAGCACCAAGCACTAAAACCATGAGTACTCTTCCCCGCCTCGGTATTTCAGTGGGCGACCTAGCCGGTATCGGGCCGGAAATCATTTATAAAACCCTGCTCGACGCGCGCCTGCTCAAGTACTGCACGCCAGTGGTGTACGGCACGGCGACGGTGCTCTTCGACGATTTCCCGGCCGATAAGCAGCAAAGCGCGCCCCTCACCTTCCGCCAGGTGCGCTCCGCGGCCGACATTGACCCCGGCAAGCCCAACGCCGTGACCTGCTGGGACGAAGACTACACCCTCACGCCCGGCCAGCCCTCCGAAGCCTCGGGCCGCGCCGCCCGCGAGTCGCTGCTGGCCGCCTCCCGCGACCTGAAGGCCGGCCTGCTCGACGGCCTCGTCACGGCACCCATCAGCAAGGAAAACACCCAGTCCGACGAGTTCCGCTACCCCGGCCACACCGAGTTTCTGACCAGCTTTTTCGAGGCCCCCGAAAGCCTGATGCTGCTGGCCAGCGAGGATCTGCGCGTGGCCACTGCCACCGGCCACATGGCCCTGAAAGACGTGCCCGGCCGCCTGACCCGGGAGTTGCTTCTGGCCAAGCTGCGGATTCTGCTTAAGTCGCTGAAAGGAGATTTTGGCATCGACAAGCCCCGCGTAGCGGTACTCGGCCTCAACCCCCACGCCGGCGAAAACGGCCTGCTGGGCTCCGAGGAAGCCGACGTCGTCACGCCCGTTATTCAGCAATTGCTCAGCGAAGGCCACCTGGTATATGGCCCTTTCCCGGCCGACGGCTACTTCGGCACCGCCCAGTTCCGCTCCTTCGACGCCACCCTGGCCCTGTACCACGACCAGGGCCTTATCCCCTTCAAGACCATTGCCTTCGAGCGGGGCGTCAACTTCACGGCGGGCCTGCCGGTTATCCGCACCTCCCCCGACCACGGTACGGCCTACGGGCTGGCCGGGCAGTTCAAGGCCGATGAAACGTCGTTCCGGGAAGCCGTCTACATGGCCTGCGACCTGATCCGGCAGCGCCAGAAGTACGCGGGCCTCAAACCCTTGGTGCCGGGCCCCGCCCCCCGCGGCGGCCGAATGGAGTAAAGCAGTTTCACTGCGGAGTACTTTCTTTTCAAAAATGAAATTTACTTTGCCGAATCAAAACTCTGTTGTAGTTTTGTAGCACCAAGGCCAACTGCTGGCTGCTTGTTTCTTCCCGTTTCAACGTCTCCGCATGCTTCTCCACACCCCCGCTGACTACCGCACGGCCCTGCGCCGACTCGATGCGCTGGCGGCGGCTGGAGTGGAAGGCAACCCGGCGCTGGAAGCCGAGTTCCGGGAGCTGATTGTGGCCCTGGATGCGTACGAAGGCCAGCTGGGCCTGCTGCCCATCCCGACCCTGCCCACCTCCCTGGCCGAGATGATCGAGCTGAAGCGGCAGCAGATGCGTCTCAAGCAGAAAGAGCTGGCGGAGCTGCTGGAAGTACCGGCCGGCCGCCTTTCCCAGATTCTGAGCGGCAAGCGCCGCGTGACGCTGGACCTGGCCAAGCGCCTCTACGAGCGACTGAACATCCCCTCCGATTTCATCCTCAAGAACGCCTGAGCCGGCCGGTCACCATCTTCGCGTTTTCCTAAAACGCGGAAATCTTTCTACTTTTGCCCCCTTGCAATAAATTCCCCGTGAAAAAGGACTCGCAATACGATTTGAACATTGCTAAGCTCGCCAGCAAAACGCACCACTTCGCGTTTGAGCTCGGCCGGGCTTTCTTTGAGCAGTTCGAGCAGAACCTGATTCAGGACGGCCAGCTCCACGCCGACGTGGAGTTGACCAAAACGGATTTGCTCATCACCCTGGACTTTCACATCTACGGCACCGTGCGCCTCACCTGCGACCGGAGCCTGGACGAGTTCGACCAGCCCATCGACGTGCGCCACTCCCTGCGCGTGCGCTTCGGCGACCAGAACCTGGAGCTCGACGACGATGTGCTGCAAATCACGCCCGAAACCCAGGTGCTGCCCATCGCGCAGCATTTGTTCGACTACATCGGCCTGGCCATTCCGATGAAGAAGCTGCACCCGCGCTTCCAGAATGAGCCCGATGAAAACCCCGATGCCGACACCAAGCTCATCTTCTCTACCCGCCAGCCCGGCGACCCGGAAGATGACGACGAAGGCACCGACCCGCGTTGGGATGCCCTGCGCAACCTCAACTAACGGCCCCGAGGCCGCCCCGCATTTAACATTCAACACTTAACATTTCCCCTTACCCATGGCACATCCTAAGCGCCGGCAATCCGCTACCCGCCGCGACAAACGTCGCACCCACGACAAACTGACTCCCAAAGCAGTTACCATCTGCTCGAACACGGGTGAGCTGCACCTGCGCCACAAGGCCTACGTAGTTGACGGCGACCTGTACCTGCACGGTAAAGTAGCCATCAAGGATTACGCTCCCGTAGCCGCTGCCGCGCCCGCTTCCGACGAAGAATAAGCGCTGCCTCGCCAGCCTTCGCTGGCCCGCCTTCCCGACTCCCTACCCCTTGACACCTCGTACATGAAGATAGCCCTGGACGCAATGGGAGGCGATTTCGCCCCCCAGGCTGCCGTGGACGGCGCCGTGCTGGCTGCCCAAAAGCTTGCCGGCGCGGCTCAGATTGTGCTCATTGGCCAGGAAGATGCCGTGCGCCCCTTGCTCCAGCAGCACGGGGCCGCGGCTGACGGCCTGATTCTCCAGCCTGCCTCGCAGATTATCGAGATGGGTGAGCACCCTGCCAAAGCATATCAGCAGAAGCAGGATTCCAGTATAGCCGTCGGCTACCGCATGTTGCACAATGGCGAAGTAGAAGCTTTCTGCTCGGCCGGCAACACCGGGGCCATGCTCGTCGGTGCCATGTTTAGCGTGAAGCCGGTTTCGGGCGTGATGCGCCCGGCCATTGCCAACTTCGTTCCGAAGCTGGCCGGTGGTTTCGGCATTCTGCTGGACGTCGGGGCCAACGCCGAGTGCAAGCCCGAGATGCTGGAGCAGTTCGGGGAGCTAGGTTCGCTCTACGCCCAGTACGTGCTGGGCATCGACAAGCCCAAAGTGGGCCTGATGAACCTGGGCGAGGAAGAAGGCAAAGGCACCGTAGTTACCCAGGCCGCGCACCAGCTGCTGAAGGTGAACCCCCATATTCACTTCATCGGCAATATCGAGGGGCGCGACCTGTTCAATGACAAAGCCGACGTAATTGTCTGCGACGGCTACACGGGCAACGTGGTGCTGAAAATGGCGGAGTCGGTGTACGACGTGCTGGCTGAAAAGCAGATGCACGACCCCTTCTTCGACAAGTTCAACTACGAAGCCATTGGCGGCAGCCCCATCCTGGGCATCAACGACAACGCCATTATCGGGCACGGCGTGAGCACGCCGGAAGCTATTTGCAACATGCTCCTGCAGGGGTATCAAATGGCCAAATCCGGCATTGCCGACCAGATAAAAGACACTTTCAAGTCCTAGCGACTAAGTCCGGCTGAGGCCGGACTTTTTTTGCTTATTTTTTCCTGCTTTCCCCCGAATGAAAATCACTGCTGCCATAACCGGAGTGGGCTCTTATGTGCCCGACTACGTGTTGACCAATCAGGAACTCGAAAAGCTGGTGGATACCACCGACGAGTGGATTACAACGCGTACTGGCATCAAGGAACGACGAATTCTGAAGGGCGAAAACCAGGGCACCTCGGTGATGGCCATTAAAGCCGTGGAGCAGCTGCTGGCCAAAACCGGCACCCGCGCCGAGGATATTGACTTGCTGATCTGCGCCACCACCACCCCCGACCTGGTGTTTCCGGCTACGGCCAACATCATTTCGGCCGCCGTGGGCACCACCAAGGCCTTCAGCTACGACGTGCAGGCGGCCTGCTCAGGCTTCCTGTTTTCATTGGCGACGGGCGCGCAGTTCATTCAGAGCGGTATTTACAAGAAGGTCGTCGTCGTGGGTGCCGACAAAATGTCGAGCATCATCGACTACACCGACCGCGCCAACTGCATTATTTTTGGCGACGGCGCCGGGGCCGTGCTGCTCGAGCCCAACACCGAAGGCTACGGCCTGCTCGACCAGGTATTGCGCTCCGACGGGCGCGGCGAGCAGCACCTGCACCAGAAAGCCGGCGGCTCGCGCCGCCCCCCAACGGCCGAAACGGTAGCCAACCGGGAGCATTACGTGTACCAGGAAGGCGCTACGGTCTTCAAGTTTGCCGTGACCAACATGGCCGACGTCGCCGCGCAGGTGATGGAGCGCAACCACCTGACCAAGGAAGACGTGGCCTGGCTGGTGCCGCACCAGGCTAATAAGCGCATTATCGACGCCACGGCCAACCGCATGGGCGTGGGTCCGGAAAAGGTAATGCTCAACATTCAGCGCTACGGCAACACCACCAACGGCACGATTCCGCTGTGCCTGGCCGACTACGAGCAGCAGCTGCACAAGGGCGACAACCTGGTGCTGGCGGCTTTCGGCGGGGGCTTTACCTGGGGCTCGATCTACCTAAAATGGGCGTACGACCCCAAACCTGACCCGCAACAAGCGTAAATAAGCGGGCTGGACGCGGAAAACTCCTATACTTGCACTCCCAACGTGCCGCCCCGCCACTCTCCGGGACGGCACGTTGCGTTTCCTGCCAGCATCTGACATCCTGAAACTTAAGTAGGTAGATTGTTTAGCGCGTTTCCGGCCCCGAACATCTTCCTTCCAGAATATTCCTTTCAAAATTCCCAAGCATGGCCACTACCGCAGATTTTCGCAACGGTCTGGTACTCGAGTACAACAATGACCTCTACGTCATTACTGAATTCCAGCACGTGAAGCCGGGCAAAGGCCCCGCCTTCGTGCGTACCAAGCTCCGCAACATCAAAACCGGCAAGGTGCTCGACAACACCTTCAACGCCGGCGTGAAAGTAACCACCGCCCGCGTGGAGCAGCGCCCGCACCAGTTCCTGTTCAAGGACGACTACGGCTACACCTTCATGGACAACTCGACCTTCGAGCAAGTGTCGTTGCCCGAGGCCATGGTGCCCTTCGCCGACCTGATGAAGGAAGGCCAGGAGTGCACCATCCTGTTCCACGCCGAAACCGAGCAGCCCCTGACCGCCGAACTGCCCACGACCGTGGAGCTGGTCGTGACCTACACCGAGCCCGGCCTGCGCGGCGACACCGCTACCAACACGCTGAAGCCCGCCACCGTGGAAACCGGGGCCCGCATTCAGGTGCCACTGTTCGTTGAGCAAGACACCAAAATCCGCGTAGACACCCGCGACTACTCCTATGTCGAAAGAGTCAAATAAGCAGCCGAAACACCCCACCGAAGCCGCCATGAAAGCCAAAGAACTCCAGGACCTGATTGACTTTATTGCCAAATCAGGATTGAACAAAGTCAACATCGAAACCGAGGAATTTAAAATCTCGGTGCAGCGCGAGCCCAGCACGAAAGTGGTGAGCAGCCACGTAGCCGCCGCGCCGGCCCCGGCCCCGCAGGCGGCGGCTCCCGTCGCCGCCCCAGCGCCGGCCGCTGCCGCCGCCCCAGCCGCTACCCCAGCGGCCCCGGCCGCCAGCAACCACCAGCCGCTGAAAGCCCCGATGATTGGCACGTTCTACCGCAGCAGCGGCCCCGAAGCCCCCGCTTTCGTGAACGTGGGCGACGTGGTGGAAAAAGGCCAGGTTATTTGCATCATCGAGGCCATGAAGCTCTTCAACGAGATTGAAGCCGAAGCCTCGGGCCGCATCGTGAAGGCCCTGGTGGAAAACGCCACGCCGGTCGAGTACGACCAGCCCCTGTTCCTGATCGAGCCGATGTAATTTTGAGAACTAAGAACCAAGAGCTTAGAGCTGAGACTGAACCACGGAAAACCCGTCCAGAGTCTAAGTTCTAAGCTCTTGGCTCTTACATCCCCACCCAGACCTGTGTTTAAAAAAATACTGATTGCAAACCGGGGCGAAATTGCGTTGCGCATTATTCGTACCTGCAAGGAAATGGGCATCAAAACGGTGGCCGTTTACTCGACTGCCGACAAGGAAAGCCTGCACGTGCGCTTCGCCGACGAGGCCGTGTGCATTGGTCCGCCCAGCAGCGCGCAGTCGTACCTGAACATTCCGACGCTGATTGCCGCCGCCGAAATCACCAACGCCGACGCCATTCACCCCGGTTACGGCTTCCTGTCGGAAAACGCGGAGTTTTCGCGCATCTGCCAGGAAAATAACATCAAGTTCATCGGGGCCTCGCCCGAGATGATCAACCAGATGGGCGACAAGGCCTCGGCCAAAGCCACCATGATTAAAGCCGGCGTGCCCTGCATTCCCGGCTCGGTCGGCCTGCTCGACTCGCTACAGGACGCGCTGAAAATTGCCCACAAAATCAAGTACCCCGTTATTCTGAAGGCTACGGCCGGCGGAGGCGGCCGTGGTATGCGCGTAGCCCACAACGACGAGGAGCTGGAAAAAGGCTGGAACGACGCCCGGACCGAGGCCAAAGCCGCTTTCGGCAACGATGGTATCTATCTGGAAAAGTTCGTGGTGGAGCCCCGCCACATCGAAATCCAGATCTGCGGCGACCAGTACGGCCACGTGTGCCACCTCTCGGAGCGCGACTGCTCGATTCAGCGCCGGCACCAGAAGCTGGTGGAAGAGGCTCCTTCGCCCTTCATGACCGACGAGCTGCGCGAGAAGATGGGCAAGGCCGCCATTGCCGGCGCCGCCGCCATCAACTACGAAGGCGTGGGCACCATCGAGTTCCTGGTGGATGCCAACCGCGACTTCTACTTCATGGAGATGAACACCCGCATTCAGGTGGAGCATCCCGTGACGGAGGAAATCATTAACTACGACCTGATCAAGGAGCAGATCAAGGTGGCGGCCGGCATCCCGATTTCGGGCAACAGCTACTACCCCAAGATGCACGCCATGGAGTGTCGCATCAACGCCGAGGACCCCAAAAACGGCTTCCGCCCCTCCCCCGGCAAAATCACCGTGCTGCACATTCCCGGCGGCCACGGCGTGCGCGTCGACACCCACGTGTACGCGGGCTACACCATCCCGTCGAACTACGACTCGATGATTGCCAAGCTCATCACCGTGGCCCAGACCCGCGAAGAGTGCATCGTGAAAATGAAGCGGGCCTTGTCGGAGTTCGTGGTGGAAGGCGTGAAAACGACCATTCCCTTCCACCTCGCCCTGATGGACAACCCCGATTTCAAAGCCGGCAAGTTCACCACGGCCTTCCTGGAAACCTCGTTCGACTTTTCGACGATATAAAGCTTAAAGTCTATTGCAAAAAGCGCCCATTCTATCCGGAATGGGCGCTTTTTGTTGTCTATACCTTAGCTGCTATGCCACCGCTTGTACTGCCTGCGCTGACCCGTTCCATCCGTTGGCTGGTGGTGGTAGCGGCCCTTCTGATAGTTGGTGCCTGTTGGATCTATATCCGGGAAGGCTCCTATTGGTCGGCCACCGTCCAATTGCTGATGCTGGCCTTGTTGCCCTTTGCGGATAGGCAGCTTGCCCGCTTGCCGACCCAGGTGAAGTTCGATGATGGGTTTTTATACGTTTTCTGGGCCGACCGAGAAGACCGGATACCCATGACCGACATTCAGGCTATTCGCTTTACCGCCGCTACCAGCAACGGCTTCCCAATCTTCCGCTTGCTTTACACGCACGCAGCAGAAACCCAGTCATTATACGTTCTGGGCGGCCCGGCCCTGCAGACCCTGTCGGCCTCCTGGCAACGCCGCCAGGCGCAGTAAGCGTTGCCCCGCTTCCGATGGTATCCGGCCCCGCCGGCTCTTTGCTGCCTGCTTCAGCGTCGACTTGGCTTTTCGGCTAAGCTAAGTGGCTGATTACAACTTTTTACAAACTTTTTTTAGGGCTTTCCAGAGTTATACTAAACCCATTTAGCAAGCCTTATTTCTTGCGTAGTTTATTACGATTACTACCTCAAAAACAGGCACTTAACTAATTAACCAGCACTATATTACGAATACTTCATTTTAAATGGCTTTTTATTAATAATACCGAAATAATATTGCACGATTACTGAAATATTGCCTTATACTTGCCCTACGATTCTGCACTAACCAAAACACCCACAGTATGAACAAACTTACCGCAGCGGCCCTTTCGGGTCTGCTTGCCGCAGGCTTGCTTTTGCCTTCCTGTTCCAAGGATGGCGTTCAGCCCGGCACTACTTCCTCGCCCGTAACGGCAGCCACAACCAACAGCGCCGTAGCCGTCAACGGCGTAATGATGCAGGGCTTTTACTGGGACACGCCCATCACGACCACGGCCGGCAGCTGGTGGCAAAACCTGGGCAGCAAGGCCCAGGAGCTGAGCGACGCGGGCATTACGGCCATGTGGCTACCCCCAGCCTACAAGGGCGGCAGCCAGAGCGACGTCGGCTACGGCGTGTATGACCGCTACGACCTGGGCGAGTTCAACCAGAAAGGCACCGTGGCTACCCGCTACGGGACCATCGGCCAGCTGCAGTCGGCCATTACCAGCCTGCACGGCAAGGGCATTCAGGTGTACGAGGACATGGTGATGAACCACCTGACCTGGGCCGACGCCCAGGAAACGGTGAACGGCAACACGGTGTACACCAAGTTCAACTTCCCCGGCCGGGGCACCACCTACAGCGCCTACAAGTGGACTTCGGCCAACTTCACCGGCACCCAGCAGGCTCCCAACAACGGCTGGTACCAGTGGAAAAGCTGGGACTTCCAGCCCTACGCCAACGGCGACGCCTACGACAACCTGCTGGGCTCGGAAATCCAGTACAACGGCAACGCCAGCAACCAGAACGAAACCATCAGCTGGGGCAACTGGATTACCACCAAGCTCAGCCTCGACGGCTACCGCCTCGACGCCACCAAGCACATCTACACGCCCTACCTGAACCAGTGGCTCGACGCGGTGAAGGGCACTTCGGGCCGCTTCGCCGTCTCGGAGGCCTGGTTCCGCAACCTGGGTGATTTGAACAACTACGCCGCCGCCACCGGGGGCCGCACCAGCCTGTTCGATGTGCCCCTGCACTACACCTTCCAGGACATGAGTAACGGCAACGGCTCGTGGGACATGCGCGGCCTGCAGTTTGCCGGCTTCACCGAGGCCAACGGCGCGCTGTCGGTGTCCTTCGTCGATAACCACGACACCGACCAGCAGGGCGGCGCGTTATATTCGCCGGTTACCAACCTGAAGATGCTGGCCTACGCCTACATCCTGACCCGGGCCAAGGGCTACCCCTGCGTGTTCTACCGCGACTTTTACGAATACGGCCTGGGCACCCAGATCAAGAAGCTGATGGCCATCCGCAAGGCCAACGCCTACGGGGCAGCCAACGAGTACACCGCCGTGAATGACGCCGACGTGTACGCCTACTCCCGCGCCGGCGACTCGACCCACCCCGGCCTGCTGATGATGCTCAACGACGGCAGCACCGGCCGCTCCAAGACCATTACCACGCCCTTCAAGAGCGCCACGCTGACCGACAAAACCGGCAACAGCACCGCCACCGTTACCACCAACTCGGCCGGCACTGGCACCTTCCCCGTCAATGCCCGCAGCTACTCGGTATGGGTGCCCGGCACCGGCGGCACTACGCCCCCGCCCACCGGCACCACCACGGCCGTGTCGTTTAACGTGACCTACAGCAACACTGTCTCGGGCCAGGATGTGTACGTGCTGGGCAGCACCGCCCAGCTCGGCAGCTGGAACACGGCCAACGCCATTAAGCTCAGCGGCGCTACCTACCCCGTGTGGAAAGGCACCATCAACCTGACCAGCGGCACCAGCGTGCAGTACAAGTACATCCGCAAGGACGCGGCCGGCAACGTGCTCTATGAAGGCGGCACCAACCGCACCTTCACGCCCAGCGGCACGAGCATGACGCGGACGGAAACCTGGCAGTAAGTTGGGTGAGTGAAGTGAATAAGAAAGGCCCGACTACTGCTAGTCGGGCCTTTTTGTGTTACTCCATCTGCCGGCCACTGCCTATCCATACCTTTTGCAGCCGTTGCAGAACTTTACCAGTGTGCAGATGCCTCAATTCGTTGTATAAAGAAACAAGGGTTTAATACGTCAGCTTGTACCTTCAGCTTTTCTGCGTTCTATGCCTACCCCAATTGATGATTTGTCCCGACGCCAGCTTCGGCGGGATGAATTGCTAAAAATCCTAGTGCTTCTGCTCGGCACCCTCTTTTTCGCTGTTTGGTTTAAACCTGAATATCTGCTGTTTGCTGAGCCAGTACACACGCCTGCCCGTATTTTGAAGGTGACTGATTTTTCTGTTGACTATGAATTCTACGACTCGTTGGCAGACCAGACGCTCACTTTTCGGCACGACCTCTCTCCCCAACAAGCTGAACACTTGCGCACCTACCCAAGGTTAGAGGTAGTTTACGCTGCCTCCAATTCCGATATTTTGGTCGTTCCATCCCTGAAACGTCCTTTGCCAGTATGGTTGTTCGCCTCTGTCCACCTAGCGTGCGTTATTGCCTTATCACTAAGCATCCGTGACTGGTGGCGGTTACGCAGAACACGGTAATAAGTAATGCCAATCCAAGCACGCCCCCACCAAAAAAGACCGACTTCCCAGTCGGCCTTTTCCTTTTCCTACTTACCCGTTCACCGGCGGGCTGTTGGTTTCGATTTCGGTGACCAGTTCCTCATACCATTCCTCGCCGTACTTGCGCACCAGGGGCTCCTTCAGAAACTGATAGATGCGCACGCCGAGCGTGGCACCAAACGAGCAGGCCGTGTTGCAGATGTTCCACCGGTCGTAGTTCAGGGCCTCGAAGTCCTCGTACTTGGTGATGCGAATCGGGTAAAGGTGGCAGCTGATGGGCTTTTTGAACGTAGTGGCCCCGGCCAGGTAGGCCTGCTCGATGCCGCACTTGAGGATGCCCCGCTCGTCGTAGAGGGCGTAGGCGCACTCCCGGTCGTTGATGGTGGTGGTGCTGTGGTCGCCCTCCCAGTCCTTGATGTAGAGGCCCTGCTGCTCGATGGCCTGCTGCCCGGCCTCGGTAATAAAGGGCTTGATCTTGTCGTACTCCTGCTCCAGAATCTGGAGCTCGTGGGCCTCCAAAGGGGCGCCCAGGTCGCCTTCCACGCAGCAGGCGCCCTTGCAGGCTTCCAGGTTGCAGACAAAGAAATTGTCGCGCACGTCGTCGGAGATGACCGTATTCTGAATGATAATCATGGAATTGCAAAGAAGCGAACTGCAAAGATACACCCGGCGTTGAGAAGCAGTTCAAACCCGAACTGAAACTATAGTTGGAAGGCTGCAACTCCGCAGGCAAAGCCCTACCTTTGCCCCTTAGCCGAGGCGCTGATTTACTTGACGAATGGCATTAGATTACAACAAACTCCTGAACCCCTCCCAGGCCGCCGCGGTCCTGCAAATCGACGGCCCCTGCATGATTATTGCCGGCGCCGGCTCGGGCAAAACCCGGGTGCTGACCTACCGCATTGCCAACCTGCTGGAGCAGGGCGTCGACCCGTTCAACATCCTGGCTTTGACCTTTACCAACAAGGCCGCCAAGGAAATGCGGGCCCGGATTGAGAAGGTAGTAGGCCCCGAGGCCAAGAACGTCTGGATGGGCACCTTCCACTCGGTGTTTGCCAAAATCCTGCGCTCCGAGGCCGACAAAATCGGCTTCCCGCGCCACTTCACCATCTACGACACCCAGGACTCGAAGACGCTGATTACCCAGATCGTCAAGGAAATGGACCTGGACGACAAGCTCTACAAGCCCAATATGGTGCTGGGCCGGATTTCGGCGGCCAAGAACAAGCTGATTTCGGTGCAGCAGTACCTCAACGACCCGGTGATTCGCCAGGACGACGACGCGGCGCTGCGGCCCAAAATCGGGGCCATCTACCAGCAGTACCACGCCCGCTGCTTCAAGGCCGGCGCCATGGACTTCGACGACCTGCTCTTCAACACGAACGTCTTGTTCAAGGACCACCCCGACGTGCTGAACAAGTACCAGAACATCTTCAAGTACGTGATGGTCGACGAGTATCAGGACACGAACTATTCGCAGTACCTGATTACGCGGAAGCTGGCGGCCAAGGAGCGGAATATCTGCGTGGTGGGCGACGATGCCCAGAGTATCTACGCCTTCCGCGGGGCCGACATCACCAATATTCTCAACTTCGAGAAGGACTACCCCGAATTGCAGGTGTTTAAGCTGGAGCAGAACTACCGCTCCACCAAGAACATCGTGAAGGCCGCCAACTCGGTCATCAAGAACAACAAGGCCCAGCTGCGCAAGGACGTATTCTCGGAAAACGAGGAAGGCACCCTGATTGAGGTTATCAAGGCCGCCTCCGACAACGAAGAAGGCAAGCTGGTGGCCAACAGCATCTACGAGGACAAGATGAACCAGCATCTGTCGTATGATGACTTTGCCATCCTGTACCGCACCAACGCCCAGAGCCGGGCCATGGAAGAGGCCCTGCGCAAGCTCAACATCAAGTATAAGATTGTTGGCGGCCTCTCCTTCTACCAGCGCAAGGAAATCAAAGACCTGGTGGCCTACCTACGCCTGACGGTGAACCACAACGACGAGCAGGCGCTGCGCCGGGTTATCAACTACCCCAAGCGCGGCATCGGCGACACGACCATCAGCAAGCTGATCAACACGGCCGAAGCCAGCAACCACTCGCTCTGGGAAGTCGTCAGCAACGCCAATTCCTTCCTGACGGCCCGCATTGCCAACCCGATTGAGAGCTTCGCCGAGCAGATCAAGAGCTACGCGGTGCTGGCCGGCAAGGAAGACGCCTTCGAGGCGGCTAAGTTCATTGCCAAGAACTCGGGCATGATTGAGGAGCTCTACGCCGATAAAAGCATCGAGGGCCTGAGCCGCTACGAGAACATCCAGGAACTCCTGAACGGGGTAAAAGCCTACACCGAAGACCCCGAGCGCGAAGACAAGAGCCTGGCTTCCTTCCTGCAAGACATTGCCCTGGTAACCGACGCCGACACCAAGGACGCCAAGGACGAGGGCGAATCGGTGACGATGATGACCATTCACTCGGCCAAGGGCCTGGAGTTCCGCAACGTCTACATCGTGGGCATGGAGGAAAACCTGTTCCCGAGCCAGATGATGATTACCTCCCGGGCCGATTTGGAGGAGGAGCGCCGCCTGTTCTACGTGGCCATTACCCGGGCCGAGAAGAAGCTCACGCTCAGCTACGCCACCTCGCGCTACCAGTGGGGCAACCTGCGCAGCTGCGAGAAAAGCCGCTTCCTGGACGAAATTGACCCCCAGTTCGTCGATTTCAAGTTTTCCTCCGCCGGCCCCGGCGAGTCGCCGTTCGGCCACGTGGTGGAGCGCCGCTCGAACCTAATTCCGCCCGCCCCGCGTAAGATGGTGGCCAAGGGCTACACCCCACCGGCCGATTTCCAGCCCTCCGACACGAGCAACCTGCAAACCGGGCAGCGCGTGGAGCACCCCAAGTTCGGCTTCGGCAAAGTTACCAAGCTGGAAGTGCAGCAGGGCTCGACCAAGGCCATCATCGACTTCGAAGAAGTTGGGGAGAAGACGTTATTGCTGAGTTTTGCGAAATTGCGGGTGCATTGACCTCACCCCCGGCCCCTCTCCTTGGGGAGAGGGGAGCCTGACAAATTCATGTAATTTTCGAAGTCGGCTGATTTTCAGCATCTTTCTTCATGAATGATGAAGAGAAAACCGAATCGGGGCACCGACACGCATTTACTACGGATGCGCAACGGTGGCTTACGCACCTGAAAGATTTCAGCCGGGATAATCGTAAGCAGCCGACGGAAGCTGAAAACCACCTGTGGCAGTTGCTGCGCGGCGGTACCTTGAATGGCCTTCGTTTTCGCCGACAGCACGCCATTGGTCAGTTTATCGTAGATTTCGTTTGTCTAAAGGCTTGGCTGATTGTGGAGGCAGATGGCGAAATTCATAACGAAGCAAGTCAGGCTGAGTATGATACCGGACGCACTTACGGACTACAACAGCTAGGCTTCACGGTCATACGATTCACCAACCACCAGATTCTGCATCAATCTCAGCAGGTTCTGAACACCATTCAACAACACCTCCCGGCCTGAATCACGTTTTCAGGTTGTTAACCAAAAAATCGTTGCCGTCGTCAGGCTCCCCCTCTCCCCAAGGAGAGGGGGCCGGGGGGTGAGGTTTCGACTTAGCTTTTTCCTAATGGCATTACCGTCCCCTTTTAAACACGAACTGCTGCTGCGCGAATACGGCCAGAGCACCTACGAGCTGATTCAGCAGCTGCGCACCATCGAAGACCGGGAGGAGCGCACCAAGCGCGCCCAGCAGATCGTGCAGCTCATTTTCCGCCTCAACCCCAGCCTGCGCGAGCAGCCCGACGCCCAGCCGAAAGTGTGGAACCACATCTTCGAAATGACCGACGGCGAACTGGACGTGGACAGCCCCTACCCCCTGCACGCCCTCGACATTCTGGCCAAGCAGCCCCAGCGCGTGGCTTACCCCAGCAAGTCGCCCAAGCTCAAACCCTACGGCCGCAGCGTAGAGGTGATGATTGAGCAGGCCCTGGCCCTGGAAGACGCCGCTGAGCGCGAGCAGGCCACCATTGCCATCGGCCGCACCATGAAGTTCCTGTACCGCTCCTATAGCAAGGAAAACGCCAAGGACGTAACTATCCTCAAGCACCTGAAGGAGCTGTCGGGCGGCAAGCTGGAGCTGGACCCCGCCCAGGTGGACGCCCAGAACCTGTTCGAGTTTGCCACCACGCCGGGTGGCTCGGGCCGGCCCGCGCCCTTTATCGTACCCCAGCCCCGGGCCGAACGGTCGGAACGCGGCGACCGGGGCGACCGGGAAGGACGCCGCGGCGGCAACAACAACCGCCGCGACAAGCAGCGGCGCGGCGGCAAAAAAAGCCGTCAGGAACCCCAGCAGCCCCCCCAGTAGGTTTCTAGTTGTTAGTTGTCCGTTGTTAGGTTGAAAAAGACCTAACAACAAACAACTAACAACTAAAAGCAGGGACCGAACAACTGACAACGAACAACGAACAACTAGCTAGTACATGGCTTCATTTGAAGTAATCGGCGGCCATCCGCTGAAGGGTGAAATCGTGCCCCAGGGCGCTAAAAACGAAGCCCTCCAAATCCTGTGCGCGGTGCTGCTCACTTCCGAGCCCGTTACCATCAGCAATATTCCCGACATCCGCGACGTGAATAAGCTCATCGAGCTGCTGCGCGACATGGGCGTCAAGGTCGGCAAGCTGGCCTCCGACACCTACCGTTTCCAGGCCGACGCGGTAAATCTGGACTACCTCGACTCCGAGCAGTTTATTGCCCAGGGCCGGGCCCTGCGCGGCTCCGTGATGATTCTGGGCCCCATGCTGACCCGCTTCGGCAAGTGCCAGCTGCCCAAGCCCGGCGGCGACAAAATCGGCCGGCGGCCGATGGATACCCACTTCCTGGGCCTGGAAAAGCTGGGCGGCAAGCTCACCCTGGAAGGCACGGATTTCTACCGCATCAAGGCCGAAAATGGCCTGCACGGCACCTACATGCTGCTCGATGAAGCCTCGGTAACCGGTACGGCCAACATCGTCATGGCCGCCGTGCTGGCCGAAGGCACCACCACGATTTACAACGCCGCCTGCGAGCCGTACTTGCAGCAGCTCTGCAAAATGCTGGTGCGCATGGGCGCCAAAATCAACGGCATCGGCTCCAACCTGCTCACCATCGAAGGCGTGGAAAGCCTGGGCGGCACCGAGCACCGTATGCTGCCCGACATGATTGAAATCGGCTCCTTCATCGGCCTGGCCGCCATGACGGGCTCCGAAATCACCATCAAGGACTGCCAGGTGCCCGAGCTGGGCATCATTCCCGACACCTTCCGCAAGCTGGGCATTCAGCTCGAAGTGCGCGGCGACGATATTTTCGTGCCGGCCCAGGACCACTACGAAATTGCCACCTACCTCGACGGCAGCATCCTGACCGTGTCGGACCACACCTGGCCCGGCCTGACGCCCGACTTGCTGAGCATCGTGCTGGTGGTGGCCATTCAGGCCAAGGGCACCGTGCTGATTCACCAGAAGATGTTTGAGTCGCGCCTGTTCTTCGTCGATAAGCTCATCGACATGGGAGCCCAGATTACGCTCTGCGACCCGCACCGCGCCATCGTCATCGGCCTCGACAAGCGCAACGCCCTGCGCGGCATCAGCATGACTTCGCCCGATATCCGTGCCGGCGTGGCCCTGCTCATTTCGGCCCTGTCGGCCGAGGGCCGCAGCGTCATCGACAACGTGGAGCAGATCGACCGCGGCTACCAGTTCATC
Organism: Hymenobacter aquaticus; assembly: GCF_004765605.1. NCBI lineage: Bacteria > Pseudomonadati > Bacteroidota > Cytophagia > Cytophagales > Hymenobacteraceae > Hymenobacter > Hymenobacter aquaticus. The sequence continues at coordinate 1,430,200 of NZ_SRLC01000001.1, forward strand.
GACAAGCGCCTGAACGTCCTCGGCGCCCAGATTCGTCGCCTGTAAGTGTAAGTCCTGAACAGCTTCTTGCCAAAAAGCCCGGCCTGGTACCAAGCCGGGCTTTTTTGGCTTTAAGCCAAACCGGCGGAACCAAACCGGTCAACTCATTTGTATAAATGAACAACTATTCATAAGTTTGCTTCCAGTTATGCCGCTCTCCCCTGCTCCCGACGCTGAACTGAACCTGACCACCGAAAAGATGGAGAAGGTGGCGTTCATTCTCAAGACGACGGCGCACCCCACCCGCATTGCCATTGTGCAGCTGCTGGCCAGCCAGGAAAGCCTGTCCGTATCGGACCTCAGCGAAAAGCTGAACGTGGAGCAGAGTCTGCTCTCCCACCACTTGTCGGGCATGAAGCTCAAAGGCATTCTAAGCTCGCACCGCGAAGGCAAAAACATCTACTACGCCCTGAAAATGCGCGAAGTGGTAGACGTGATTCAGTGCCTGGCCGCGTGCACGTTTCTGTAGAAACGGAGCTTTTTTTGCTTAAACACATGAATAAACAATCATAAATTCATACGTTCACTTGTTTCCGATGCTTCCCACTTTCGGCTACTTCGCGGCCATTTTTATCGGTTTGTCCCTGGGCATCATGGGCGGGGGCGGCTCTATCCTCACCGTGCCGGTGCTGGTGTATCTGATGGGCGTGAGTCCGGTGCTGAGTACCGCTTATTCCCTGTTTGTGGTGGGCTCGACTTCGGTCGTGGGCGCGTCGGGCTACTTCCGCAAGGGGCTGGTGTCGTTGCGCACGGCCGTCGTCTTCCTCATTCCCTCGCTGCTGGCCGTGTTTGCCGTACGCAAGCTGCTGCTGCCCGCCATTCCGCACGAGCTGTTCACCATCGGCCACATCGTCTTTACCAAGGATCTGCTGGTGCTGGTGGCCTTTGCCGTGCTGATGGTAGTGGCCGCGGCCTCAATGATCCGCGGCCGGCAGGCCGAGGAAATACTGGACGAGGAGCTGCACCACGCCCACGCTTTTAACTACCCGCTGATTCTGGGCATTGGCCTGATCGTGGGTACGCTCACGGGCTTCGTGGGCGCGGGTGGCGGCTTTCTGATTATTCCGGCCCTGGTGCTGGGCGCGCGCCTGCCCATGAAGCTAGCCGTGGGCACCTCCCTGGCCATTATTGCGCTGAACTCGCTTATTGGCTTCGCCGGTGATCTGAGCGCGGGCACGCCCATCGCCTGGACGTTTTTACTCGGCTTCCTGGCTTTTGCCCTAGTGGGCATCGTGCTGGGCACTTATCTGGCGCGCTTCATTCCAGGGGCCCGGCTCAAGCCCGCCTTCGGCTGGTTTACCCTGGCCATGGGCACCTTTATTCTGCTGCGCGAGTTGGCTTTCGCCCCTTGAGCAGAGGGCGGCCCACCGAATTTCTCCTACCTATTTTTTCGCTTCCTCTCACCTCCCAACCGCTTTTGGTCATGAAAATCGAACAGTTTGAAGACAAGGGCTTGGCTCATTTCTCCTACGCCATTCTGAGCGAGTGCGCCCGCGCAGTCGTGCTCATCGACCCCGCCCGCGACCCGCAGCCTTACTACGACTACGCCCGGGCAAATGACGCCACCATCGTGAGCGTCATCGAAACGCACCCCCACGCCGACTTTGTGAGCAGCCACCTGGAAATTGCCCGGCACACCGGAGCCACCATCCGCGTGAGCAAGCTGCTGGGGGCCGAATATCCCCACGCGGCCTTCGATGAGGGTCAGTCGTTTACGGTCGGCAAACTCACCTTTCGGGCTCTGAACACGCCCGGTCACTCGCCCGACTCGATCAGCATTGTGCTGAGCCGCGAGGGCCAGGACGTGGCCGTGTTCACCGGCGACACGCTGTTTATTGGCGACGTAGGCCGCCCCGACCTGCGCGAGAAAGCCGGTAACCTGACGGCCACCCGCGAGGAGCTGGCCCGGCAGCTGTATTACTCGCTGCGCGAGAAGCTCATGGTGCTGGCCGGCAACGTGCTGGTGTACCCGGCCCACGGCGCAGGCTCGCTCTGCGGCAAGGCCCTGAGCGGGGCTACCCAGAGCACCATTGCCGACGAGAAATTCGGCAACCCGATGCTGCGCGCGCTGAGCGAAGAGGAATTTGTCTCGGAGCTGCTCGCTGACCAGCCCTTCGTTCCCCAATACTTCGGCTACGACGTGGCCCTGAACAGGACCGGCGCCCCGGCTTACGCCCCGAGCGTGCAGCAGGTGAACCGTCTGGCTTCCGGCACCGCTCTGGCAGCTGGGGCGGTGATTGTTGACACCCGTCCCGAAGCCGAGTTCAAACAGGGCCACGTGGCGGGCGCCATCAACATCCAGCAGGGCGGCAAGTTCGAAACCTGGCTGGGTTCCATCGTGGGCCCGGAAGAGCCGTTCTACCTGCTTGCGGCCGACGAGGCAACGCGGGAAAACCTGATTCAGAAAGCCGCCAAAATCGGCTATGAGGCGCGGGTGCAGGGTGCCCTGATCGGTACGCCCACTCCGACAGCCACGCTGCCCACGCTGGACGTAGCGGCTTTCCGCCAACACCCGGAGCAATACACAATCGTGGACATCCGCAGCGCCGGTGAGCACCGCGACGAACCGATTTTCGCGCCCTCGCTGAGCATTCCGCTACCGGAGCTGCGGGAACGGGCCCGGCAGCTTCCGACCGACAAGCCGGTGGTGGTGCACTGCGCCGGCGGCTACCGCTCGGCGGCGGGTGCCAGCATCGTGGCCGCCGCGCTGCCCGGCACTCCGGTGCTGGATTTGGGCGAAGCCGTAAAATCCTTCCACCCGGCGGCGGTCAGCCACTAGCTTCTCTAATTGGTCCGGCCGTGACTTTCGTTTCGCCGTTACGCTCCTCACGCCGTAGTCTCTTTTTGTATTTCTTACGCTTTCACTCGCATGCTTGATTTTCTTCGCCAGCCCTGGCCCTGGTACGTGGCCGGCCCGCTCATCGGGCTGACGGTACCGGCCCTGCTGCTGCTGGGCAACAAGACCCTGGGCATCAGCTCCTCGTTGCGCCACCTCTGCGCCGCCTGCGTGCCCGCCGGCCTGCCCTTCCTGACGTATAACTGGCGGGCCGAAAGCTGGAACCTGTTTTTCGTGCTGGGCATCGTCATCGGCGGCTTTGTTGGCTACCAGGTGCTGGGCCATCCGGCTACCGTGGCCATTTCGGCCGAAACCGTGCGCGACCTCAAAGCCCAGATGGGGCTGACGGACTTCTCGGGCCTGCTGCCGAACGAGCTGTTTGCTTTGGAGAACCTGGCCAACTGGAAAGGCTGGGTGTTCCTGGTGCTGGGCGGCTTTCTGGTCGGCTTCGGTACGCGCTACGCCGGGGGCTGTACCTCGGGCCACGCCATTGCGGGCCTGTCGAACCTGCAGTGGGTGTCGCTGGTGGCCGTCATTGGCTTCTTCGTGGGTGGCCTGCTGATGACCTGGGTAATTTATCCGTTGCTGTTCTAACCCCTGACCCATGAAAAACCTGAAATACCTGGTGCTGGGCGGACTATTCGGCATTATCCTTACCAAAAGTGAAGTGGTGAGCTGGTGGCGCATTCAGGAAATGTTCCGCTTTCAGAGCTTCCATATGTACGGGGTCATCGGCTCGGCTATTGCCGTTGGCCTGGTTTCCCTCCAGCTCATCAAGCGCAACCGCTTGAAAAGCCTCAATGGCGAGGTTATTACCCTCGCCGACAAGAAGTATACCCACGGCGCGTGGATTGGCGGCATAATTTTCGGTTTGGGCTGGGCCCTCACGGGGGCCTGCCCGGGGCCGATGTTTGCCCAGCTGGGCAGTGGCGTGGCCAGCGCGGCAGTGCTCATTTTGGCCGCGCTGGCCGGCACCTGGACCTACAGCGCCCTGCGCGAAAAGCTTCCGCACTGACTGCCCGGCGCGGCTTTCTCTTCGCGGCTGGCCCGGCAAGAGTTGGCAGCGAAGGCGGGCTACCGGAGCATAATCCTGGCTGGTATAGGCTTCGGTCGGCCCGCAACGGAATAAGCGCCAGCATTCCGAAACCAACAAAAAAGCCCGGTCGTAGAACCGGGCTTTTCTGTGTATGGAATGCTAATCGGTTAGTCGATAACCATATCCACCACCGACGTTACCAACGACAGTGCGACGCTGAAGATCAGGGCCGAAAGGAAGCCGTCGAGCTTGAAGCCGGCCAGCAGCCAGTCGGCCAGCAGCACGATGACGGCGTTGATAACCAGCAGGAACAGACCCAGCGTCAGCACGGTAATGGGAAAGCCCAGAATCTTCAGGATGGGCTTGAGCACCGCGTTGAGGATGGCCAGCACGATGACCAGCAGGATGGCATCGGTGAAGCCGCCCAGGTGCGCTCCGGGCAGGAAACGGGCCAGCACGTAGGTGATGATGGCGGTCAGCAGCAGTTTGAGGATGAAACCCATAGGTCAGCGTGTGGTTGGGGTGAGGAAGGGACTGAAGCTCCACTAGGAACTCACAACCTTACGAAAAAAAGGGCACTCCGTTGACCCGGGCCTACTTTTCCGAAACCTTGGCCTTGATGCGGCCCTGGGAAACGCCCATCCAGTGCGCCATCTGAAACAGCAGCCGCGCCCCCACAATGGCGTTCCACTCGGTGTCGCCGGGCGCTACCTCGTTCAGGTCGCAGCCGATGATTTCCCGGCCCGACTCAACGATGGTGCGAATCAGGTACAGGGCTTCCTCAAACTCCAGGCCGCCGGGCACGGGCGTGCCGGTGCCGGGGCAAAGCTTGGGGTCCAGGCCGTCGATGTCGAAGCTCAGGTAGACTTTGGGCGGCAGCTGGGCAATGATTTTGCCGCAGACCTTCTTCCACGACTTCTTGGCAAACTTCTCGTTCGACAAAAACCGGTTGTGGAACATCACCACGCGTCCGCCCGACTGATCCACCAACTCAGCTTCCTGCTGGCACAAATCCCGGATGCCCACCTGCACCAGCTTCTTGACCTGGGGCAGTTGCAGGGCGTTGTACATAATGGAAGCGTGCGAGTACTGAAAGCCTTCGTAGGCCGGGCGCAGGTCGCAATGGGCGTCGATCTGCAGAATACCAAACTCCTCGTGGCGCTCGGCCAGGGCGTGCATGTAGCCCAGCGGAGTACTATGGTCGCCGCCCAGCAGCACCACGCCCTTGCCGGCATCGAGGTAGGCCCCGGTTTTCTGCTTGAGGTAGTCGAGCAGGGCTTTGCCGCGCTCAGTAACCCGGGCGGGCACGGTGGCAAAGTTCTTGGCCTGGTCGGCCGGCTGCCCGGCTTCGAGCCAGCCGATGTACTCGGCGGCCAGGGTACGCAGGCTGCGGCTTTCCTCGGCTACTTTCTCGTCTTCCTCTTCCATCGCCAGCCCCATGCGCCAGGCTTCCGGAATATCGGGTTCGTAGAGGTCGACTTGCAGGGAGGCTTCGCGGATGGCCTCGGGGCCCTGGGCCGTGCCGCCGCGGTACGAAACGGTTACTTCCCACGGCACGGGCACTACCACCACCTGCGCTTCGTCCACGGTGAAGGGCAATCCGTACAGGCCGCCGGCCGTGTCACCCAAGGCATTGGGGTCGAAGGCGGCGAGTTTTTTTTCCAGGCTTGGAGAGGGAGAGTTAGCCATAAAATGAAAGCTAAAAGTGAAAAGAAGCGGAGCAGCCGGCACTAAAACGCAACTGTCCCACCTGAGGCCGGTAAAGCCTGCTCAGAGTCAGGCTTCGCGCGCATCGGTAGGACAGTCAAGCACGCTTGGGGCGTGTCTAGGCCTTGTTTTCCTGGCCACCCAGGAAGTCGTAGGTCCGGATAATCTCCAGGATTTTCTCGAACGTGTTGCGGTCAAAAAACAGCATCAGTGGCAGCTCCACCGAGTTTTCCTTGTCGGAGAATTGGGTGATAACCGAGAAAATCAGGGGCTGCACCTTGGGCTGGCTTTCCAGCAAGGTGTGCAGCGAGCCGGCAATGTTGCCCTTGGGCGCTTTGGGCGGCGCACCATAGATCTTGGCCTTCAGAATGTTGGCCAGCTGCGTAACCAGCGCCCCGGTGATGATGTTGCTGATTTCCAGCAGCAGCGACTCCTGCATCTCGTCGATGTTGATGGAGTCGGGCACCGACATGCGCAGGCACACCCGCGAGAGGCGCTGCACGTGCTGGCCGGAGAAGAACATCAGCGTGGTGCCGTTGAACTCGCCGCGAATGTCGGATTGGATGATGGCGTGCGTGCCTTCAAACTCGTGCACCTTATCCAGGATGTTGCTCCCGGGCATGATGTCCAGATTCGGAACCTCCAGCAATACCTTTTCCTGCGCGATAACTGCAAAGGAATCGGCCGCGCGGGCCAACCCAATGTTCAGAATCTCGCGGATAATATCACGCTCTAGTTCCGTCATGTGCAAATCCATAGGTGTCAGTCAATTGAAGGGCGCCCTGTTGCCAGGAAACCCGAATTTCGCATTTGGTTACGGCCGCTTGGCTAAGAAAAGTCGCGTCAGCGCCGGTACATCAATCACCAGACAGACTTGACCGCTGCCCAGGAGCGTAACGCCCCCAAACAAGTCAATCATATCCAGCGGTTTACTCATGGGCTTGATAACAATGTCCTGCTGGCGCAGGAAACGGTCTACAATTAAGCCCAGTTTACGGTTATTGTAGTTAACAATGATGATATCCTGCCGGCCCTGCAGCTCCGCCTTAACAGCGGGCAGCAAGGGACCATCATTGCTGTGCAGCAATTGGCGCAAATCTACAACAGGAACATTTTCCCCGAGCAAACGAGCCATCAGAATACCACCCACTACGTGCAGGTCGTTGGGTTGCAACGATACCACCGAGTCGGTGTGCATCAGCGGAATGGCGTAGCTACGTTCCTCCAGCTCGAAAAGCAGCGCGCCTTTCACGGCAATGGAAGTTGGCAGCACCAGGGTGAAGGTAGTGCCCTGGCCAAGTACGGAATCGACGCGCAGCTGCCCGCCCAGCGAGTCGATGGCCAGCTTGACCACGTCGAGGCCCACGCCGCGCCCGGAAATGTCGGTTACTTCCTTGGCCATCGAAAAGCCCGGCTCAAACAGGAAGGCCCGCACGGCGCTGGCATCCAGGGAGCGGGCCGCTTCCGTGGTTACCAAGCCCCGCTCTACGGCTTTGCGGCGCACCTGCTCCACGTCAATGCCCTTGCCGTCGTCGATAACCTGAATCAGCACGTCGTCGCGCTCCGTCTGGGCCGACAGCGTCAGGTTGCCTTGCTCGGGCTTGCCGGCGCGGCGGCGCTCTTCGGGCGTTTCCAGGCCGTGCCCAATGGCGTTGCGCACTAGGTGCAGCAGGGCATCGGTAATAATCTGCAGGATGTTGCGGTCAATCTGGATGTCCTGCCCGTTGATGGTGAGCTCAACTTCCTTCTTTTCGGCCACGGCCACGTCGCGCACCACCCGCGGAAATTTGTTGAACAGCGACCCGACGTTCACCAGGCGCGCGTCCATGACGCTGTACTGCAGGTCGTCGGCAATGCGGAACAGGTGCGAAGCCGCCGCCTGCAGGGCCGGGCTGCCGATTTCCTGGCTCAGGGTCATTATCCGGTCCCGGTCGATGATCAGCTCGCCCACCAAATTGAGCAGGTGGTCAAGCTTCTTGATCTGAATGTATACCAGGTCGGACAGCTCCAGCTTGCGCGAAGCATCCTCGTCGGCATTCTTCTCTTCCGATTCCAGGATGGGCTCCTCCCCCTGCACCAGCAGGTCCAGGTTGTGCAGCAGCTTGTCCGAATTGGCCACGGCCTCATCCTGGTCCACCGCCCGGATCATGCCGCCCAGCGTGTCGACGCCGGCAAACAGCACCGGCACCAGCGAACCGGCAAAGGCCCGCTCCTTGCTGCGGATCAGGCCGAAGATGGTTTCCATGCGGTGCGCTACCTCACCGATGTCGTTGAAGCCCATAGCCCGGGCGTTGGCCTTCAGGTTGTGCATCAGCCGGAACAGCTCATGCAGGGCTTTTTCGTCGTCGGGGTCTTTCTCCAGCTCGCTGATATGCCGACTCATGGCGTCGTAATATTCGAGCGCCTCGGCCATGAAAATCTCCCGGTATTCCTCTTCTCTGGATTTCATCGGGTAGCTAGTTGCGTTGACGATGAGAAAGAAGAAACCCGGTTGATGCGCAGCTGCGTGGCCAAGTGGCTGACGTAGCCGGCAATTTCATGCAGGGGCGAAACAATGTTGGCGGCCCCGGTCTGAATAACCGACTTAGGCATCCCAAACACGGCCGAGGAGGCCTCATCCTGCGCCACGACAAAGCCGCCGTGCTGCCGGATACTCTGGGCCCCCAGCGTCCCATCCCGGCCCAGGCCGGTGAGAACTACGCCCAGCGCGTTGCGGCCCACGGCGCGCGCCACCGATTGCATCAGCAAATCAACGGAGGGTTCCTCCGCTACCGGGCTGACTTCGTCGGTAAACTCAGTGTGCCAGGACAGCCACGGGCCGCGGGTCAGGGTTTTGACGACGGTGTTCTGGCCGCCAGGCGCCACGATGATCTTGCCCGCTTCCAGCTTGGTACCCGACTCGGCGGCTACCACCGGCAACACCGTAGCGCGGCGCAACCGGTTCACAAACGAGTCGGTGAAGTGGGCCGGCAGGTGAATGGCGACCAGCACGGCGCTGGCCAGCGTAGCCGGCAACGCCCGCACCAGGGCCTCGACGGCCTGCGCGCCCCCCGTCGAGCCACCTACGACGGCAACTCCGCTGGGCGGCAACGAGATGATCGGGCGCTTGATGGCCGCTACCGGCGGCTGAGCTACGGCCCGCACCTTGGTCAGCAAGTCAGCGCGATACTGGGCAAACTCCGGGTGGTCTTTGCCCAGTACCTGGGGCAGGGAGTCGTAGACGCCCCACTGGGTGGCTTCGGGGGGCAAAGGACCGGCCGTGCCGTAGAGCAGCACCGGCACGGGATACTGTCGGGTCAGGCGTTCCAGGCCCGCCAGCTGATCCGGGCCGGCAATAACCAGCCCGGGGCGCAGCCGCCGCGCCTGCGCCACTAGTTCCGTCGCGCTAGTAGCCGTGCCGATAACCCGCAGATCGGGCTCGGCATGCAGCACTCTAGTCAGTTCCAGCCGCACAAAAGGCGGCAGGGCACCGAGCAACACGGTAAAAGGGGCGGAAACTTTGTGCACTGAGCGGATTAAAACGCGCGAAAACGCAACGTTAGGGGTTTACTACTGGGATATTGCAGAAATCAGGAAGCCGGAAGGTTAGTCTTCCGTCGAGCCCGAATCCTGGGTTTGCAGCGCGCCACCCACGATTTCCAGTACTTTCTCTTCCGAGAAGGGCTTCACGATGTAAGCGGTAGCACCGCTTTCCAGCGCTTCGTTGACAATTACTTCCTGGCCGACGGCGCTGCACATCACCACTTTCACGTCGGGCTGTTCCTGGCGGATGCCTTTGAGCACGTCCAAGCCCGTGTTGTCGGGCAGAATAACGTCGAGGGTAATCAGGTCGGGACGGGTGGCACTGGCCATTTCCAGCGCCTGCTGACCATTGGCAGCTTCGCCAACGACTTCGTAGCCAGCGTCGGTAAGCATATTCTTGAGCATCGTACGCATGTAGAACGAGTCGTCTACGATGAGAATGCGGTTTTTCATATGGGGTAGGTCAGTGAGTCGGAATGAGGAAAACGGACGAGTTGAAGAAATCAAGCCTGTGTACGGGGGGCTGCCGGGGAAGATATTTTATTTCGGCTGCAGCTGCATGATTTCCGTGGGAGACAGGAGCTTGGGCATGTCGAGCACGATGATAATGCGCCCGTCTACCTTAGCAATTCCCTCAATGTACTTGTCCTGGATATTGATATCCTGAATAAACTCGGGAGCCTTTTCAAGAATGGAAAGCGGAATGGAAAGCGGCTGGGGCACTTCCCGCACCACGATACCGATGGTGTACTCCTTGGCCTCAATGGCCAGGGTGTAGCTCATCGACGGCAGGGGCTGGTGCGCGGGCCGCAGCTTAAAGCGCTCCTCCAGGTCGATGATGGCAATAATGTCGCCGCGCAGGTTGGCAATGCCTTTTACGAATGCCGGAGTTTTGGGCATCCGGGCAATTTCCGGCGTTACCGTTACCTCCTTCACCTGCTCGATGCGGATACCATATTCCTCGTCGCCCAGCCGGAACACGATAAGCTGAATAAGCTTATCCTGCTTCACTGCCTTCTTCTCGCTGGTAGGTTCTGATTCAGCCATGCTGGAAATCGTGGGAAAAGCCGGCGCGCGGGGCGCAACCGGATTTTCTCAACATGATGATGGAAGTGAATTACTTGGTCTTGGCTTTGGCCGTGGGCTTTGCCGCGGCTTTGCCGTTCTCATTTTCGGGCTGGGCCGCCGGCTTGCTGTTTCTCAGTCGGCGGTTGTTGGCGGCCGGCGCTGCCTTGCTTTCCGCCTTGGGAGCCGCTGGGGCGGGGGCCTCAACGGCGGCCTTGCGGGCTGCTTTGCGGGCAGGCGCGCTGGCCGCGCCCCGGCGCGGCTCGGGGGCCGCTACGGCCGCAGTCCGGCGGGGCGTTCTTTCCCGGGTAGCCGCGGGGGCGGCGGGCAGCGGCGCGGCAGCGCGCGGGGCACTCATGCGGCGCAGGCCACGCTGAGGCTCGGGCTCGGGTTCCGGCATCAGGTCTTCCATCAGCTGGAAGGCCGACAGACCTACTTGCAGGTCGTCCGCAATGTCGGTCAGGTTCTGGCTCGAAGTGGTCAGCTCCTGCATCGACGAGGACAGCTGCTTGGCGGTGCTGGCCACTTGCTGGGTACCGGAAGCCGTTTGCTCGGCAATGGCTACCACTTCTTCCACGTACTTTACTACGTCGCCAATCGAGGTTTTCTGCACCTCGGTAGCCGTGAGAATGTCGCGGGAGGTGCGGAGCGTCTCGCCGCTGGAGGTGGCAATGTTCTTAAAGGCGCTGGACGCTTCGAACGTTGCGTTTTTGCCTTTCAGAACTCGGCCTTCCATGGTCGAAATTGCGGTGGCGGCCGAGGTCGTATCTTTTTTAACGTCCTCTACCAGCGTGGCAATTTCGGAGGCCGACTTGCGGGAGCCTTCGGCCAGCTTGCGGATTTCTTCGGCTACCACGGCGAAACCACGGCCGGCTTCCCCGGCGCGGGCGGCTTCGATGGCGGCGTTCAGGGCCAGCAGGTTGGTCTGGGAGGCAATGTCGGTGATAACGCCCAGCGACTTGCTGATTTCCTGGGAGCGGGTGCTCAGTACTTCGATGGTCTTGCTGGTCTGGGCGGCAGCGTTGGAGATTTCCTCCATGTTCTTTACCACCTCGGCCACCGTTTTCAGACCGAGCTGCGAGGTTTGCTCACCCAGGATAGCCGATTTGTTCACGATGTCGGCTTTGCCGGCCGTTTCCTTCGTGGCCTGCATGATTTCTTCAATCAGCTTAAAGGCCTGGTCGGTTTTCAAAGCCTGGTTCTGGGCGCCTTCGGCCATCTGCTGCATGGCCAAAGCCACGTCAACCGTCACCCGGCTCATCTCCTGGCCCTTGGCGGCCATTTCCTCCGACGACTCCCCTACGATCTGCGACGAGTCGTTGATTTCGCCGAGCAGCTCGTTGAGATTTTCCACGGCGATGTTCAAGGCATTCGACATGGCCAGGATGTCACCGGCGGTCTGAATCTCAACTTTCTGGGTCAAATCACCTTCCGAAATGGCGCGTACCACGCGGGACACTTCGAGTACCGGCGAGGCAATGGATTCGATCAGGTCGTTGAGCGTATCCACGATTTCCTTCCACGAGCCCGATACGCCGCCTACGGTGGCGCGTTCGGTCAGCTTGCCTTCTACCCCGGCCACCTTCGCCACGCGGCTTACTTCGAGGGCGAGTCGGTTCAGGTCGTCCACCATGCGGTTGATGGTGTCGGCGAGCTCGGCCACTTCGCCTTTGGCTTCGAGGCGCAGCTTCTGAGTCAAGTCACCCTGCGATACGCCGGTTACTACCTTCACAATGCCTCGTACCTGGGTGGTGAGGTTGGCCGCCATCGTGTTTACGTTGTCGGTCAGGTCTTTCCAGATGCCCGATACGTTGGGCACGTTGGCCTGGCCGCCGAGGCGACCTTCGGTACCTACTTCCTGGGCCACGCGGGTTACTTCGCCGGCGAAGATGTTCAGGGAGTCCACCATCCGGTTGATGTTGTCCTTCAGGTCGAGCAGCTCGCCTTTAACATCTACCGAAACTTTCTGGCTCAAGTCGCCGCGGGCTACGGCGGTGGTTACGTTGGCAATGTCGCGCACTTGGCTTGTCAGCGAGGCGGCCATCGTATTTACGTTGTCGGTGAGGTCCTTCCAGGTACCGCGCACGTTGGGTACTACGGCCTGGCCGCCGAGGCGACCTTCGGTGCCTACTTCACGGGCTACGCGGGTTACTTCGTCGCCGAACGTGTTGAGCGAGTCCACCATCTGGTTGAGGTTTTCCTTCAGCTGCAACAGCTCGCCGCGCACGTTTACCGTCACCTTCTGGCTCAGGTCGCCGCGGGCTACGGCGGTGGCCACGTTGGCAATGTCCCGCACCTGACTGGTCAGGTTCGAGGCCATCGTGTTTACGTTATCGGTGAGGTCCTTCCAGGTACCCGATACGCTGGGCACGTTGGCCTGGCCGCCCAGGATACCTTCGGTACCTACTTCGCGGGCCACGCGGGTTACTTCGCCGGCGAAGATGTTGAGCGAGTCCACCATCTGATTCAGGATGTTTTTCAGGTCGAGAATCTCGCCTTTCACATCTACCGTCATCTTCTGGGTCAGGTCGCCTTTGGCTACGGCCGTTGCTACGTTGGCGATGTCGCGCACCTGAGAAGTCAGGTTGGCGGCCATGGTGTTTACGTTGTCGGTCAGCTCTTTCCAGGTACCACCGACGCGGGGCACGTTGGCCTGGCCACCGAGTTTACCTTCCGTACCTACTTCGCGGGCCACGCGGGTTACTTCGTCACCGAAGATGTTCAGGGAGTCCACCATCTGGTTCAAGATGTTCTTGAGCTCCAGGATTTCGCCCTTCACGTTTACCGTCATCTTCTGCGACAAGTCGCCGCGGGCTACGGCGGTAGCCACGTTGGCAATGTCTCGTACCTGAGAAGTCAGGTTCGAGGCCATGTAGTTTACGTTGTCGGTCAGCTCTTTCCACACCCCGGCCACGTTCGGTACCGAGGCCTGGCCGCCGAGCTTGCCTTCCGTGCCTACCTCTTGCGCCACGCGGGTTACTTCGCCGGCAAACAGGTTCAGCGAGTCCACCATCTGGTTCAGGTTCTGCTTGAGTTGCAGCAGCTCGCCCTTCACGTCAACGGTGATTTTCTGCGACAAGTCGCCTCTTGCTACGGCGGTAGCTACGTTGGCAATGTCCCGCACCTGAAGGGTCAGGTTCGAGGCCATGTAGTTTACGTTGTCGGTCAGCTCTTTCCACACCCCGGCCACGCTGGGTACCGAGGCCTGGCCGCCGAGGCGACCTTCGGTGCCTACTTCCTGGGCCACGCGGGTTACTTCGCCGGCAAACAGGTTCAGCGAGTCCACCATCTGGTTCAGGTTCTGCTTGAGTTGCAGCAGCTCGCCCTTCACGTCAACGGTGATTTTCTGGCTTAGGTCGCCGCGGGCTACGGCGGTGGCTACGTTGGCAATGTCCCGTACCTGAGACGTCAGGTTCGAGGCCATGTAGTTTACGTTGTCGGTCAGCTCTTTCCACACCCCGGCCACGTTGGGCACCGAAGCCTGGCCGCCGAGCTTGCCCTCGGTGCCTACTTCCTGGGCCACGCGGGTTACCTCGCCGGCAAACAGGTTCAGCGAGTCCACCATCTGGTTCAGGTTCTGCTTGAGTTGCAGCAGCTCGCCCTTTACGTCAACGGTTACTTTCTGCGACAAGTCGCCTTTAGCTACGGCGGTGGCCACGTTGGCAATGTCCCGTACCTGCGAGGTCAGGTTCAGGGCCATGGTGTTTACGTTGTCGGTCAGCTGCTTCCACACGCCGCCGACGTTGGGCACCGAGGCCTGGCCGCCGAGCTTGCCCTCGGTGCCTACTTCCTGGGCCACGCGGGTTACTTCGCCGGCGAACAGGTTCAGGTTGTCAATGGTCTTGTTGATGGTTTCGGCCATCACCTTGAAGTCGCCCGACACCGGAATCTGGAAGGTTTCGTCCAGATTGCCCTTGCTGATGTTCTTCAGTACTTTGCCTACCTCCAATACCGGCACGGCGATGCTGTCCACCAGGCCGTTGATATTGTTGATCATGTCGCGCCAGAAGCCCGAGGCGTTTTCGGCCGAGGCGCGGGCTTTCAGGTTGCCCTCTACCCCGGCAACCTTGGAAATGCGCGACACTTCGCCCCCTACCCCGCCGATCATCTCTACCATCGAGTTGTAGGCTTCGGCAATTTCGGCGAAGATGTCGTCGTTCTGCTTGGTCAGGCGCACCGACACGTCGCCTTTCTTAAAGGCGTCGAGGGCGTAGAGCACCCGGTTGAGCTGGTCGTTGACGTAGTCGGCTTCCTGGCTGTCCTCCGAGCCCCGGCCACTGCCGCGTTTGCGGGTAATGTCGGAGCTGGTACGCGCGCCGGCCGGCCGCAGCAGCGTGCTCCGGTCGTAGGCAGCGGAAGGATTGGGGGCAGAAGTGAGAGGCGAAGACGGGGAATCCTGCTCGGGAGCATTGTTTTCCGGCGTAGTCGTATTCTTGGTAGTCTTACCTGGAGCCATACAAGGGGTAGGGTTGCGAAGCCTGGAGTAGAGAGGCGAAGCTGTAAACCGGAAACCACCCGAAAGCAGTTCCTAGACTTACAAAGGTAGCAAATACGGCTTTCCGAACCACATTCGACGCGGTTTGTTCAAATCATTCCCCAAACTCCCACCTAGTGAACTACTTGCCGGGGTTGGGGCGTTGCAAAACCTGCGCCCCAACCGGGTCGGGTCGGCATAATTGCGGCCGGGTGCGGTGGCGCACCGGATTATTCCAGCATCTTTGCGGCAAAATTCAACTTTTCCTTTCCCTCGGCCGTTTCCTAGTCCGAGTCCTGTTCAATCCCGCCCTCTCCTACGCCTTATATGGTCAAAAATCTAGTCATCGTAGAGTCTCCTGCCAAAGCCAAAACCATCGAAGGCTACTTGGGCAAGGACTTTATCGTTAAATCCAGTTTCGGCCACGTCCGCGACCTGCCCAAGGATAATAATGCCATTGACATTCATAATGGCTTCAAGCCCACGTACGTCGTCTCGCCGGACAAGCGGGAAATCATTTCCCAGCTGAAAAAGCTGGCGAAGGAAGCCGAAACGGTGTGGCTGGCGAGTGACGATGACCGCGAAGGAGAAGCCATCAGCTGGCACCTGTCGGAAACCCTGAACCTGAACGAAGCCAAAACGCGGCGGATCGTGTTCCGGGAGATTACCAAGAATGCCATCCTCAACGCCATCGACAATCCCCGGGAAATTGACCTGAACCTGGTGAATGCCCAGCAGGCCCGGCGCGTGCTCGACCGGCTGGTGGGCTTCGAGCTGAGCCCGGTGCTGTGGAAAAAGGTAAAAACCGGCTTGTCGGCGGGCCGGGTGCAGTCGGTGGCGGTGCGCTTCGTAGTGGAGCGGGAGCGGGAAATCAACCAGCATAAATCGTCGTCGGCGTACCGCGTGACGGCTCGCTTCGACGCAGGCCGCGGCACCGTGCTGGAAGCCGAGCTGCCCACGCGCTTCAAGACCCAGGCCGAGGCCCAGGAATTTCTGGCGCGCTGCATCGGGGCTACCTACCAGATTGAGAATCTGGAGAAGAAACCCGGCAAGCGCAGCCCCGCGCCGCCCTTCACCACCTCGACCTTGCAGCAGGAAGCCTCGCGCAAGCTGGGGTTCTCGGTGGCCCAGACGATGAGCGTGGCCCAGAAGCTGTACGAAGCCGGTAAGATCAGCTACATGCGGACCGACTCGGTGAACCTCTCGCAGGACGCGCTGGCGGCGGCGAAGGCCGAAATCAGCTCCGCCTACGGCCCCGAATACGCCCACACCCGCCACTTCAAAACCAAGTCGGCCTCGGCCCAGGAAGCCCACGAAGCCATCCGGCCCACCGACTTTGCCCTGGTGAAAGCCGGCTCCGACTCAGCCGAGCAGCGCCTCTACGACCTGATCCGGAAGCGGGCCATGGCCTCGCAGATGGCCGACGCCACGATTGAGCGCACGGTGGCTACCATCGGCATCAGCACCCAGCCCGGCACGCCGCTCACGGCCACGGGCGAAGTCATTACGTTTGAGGGCTTTCTGAAGGCCTACAGCGAGTCGAAAGACGAGGAAACCCTGGACGAAGAAGTATCTACGGAGTCGTCGTTTTCGCGCGGCTTGCCGCCCTTGAGCGTCGGTCAGGAGCTGCCCTTGCAGCTGCTGCGGGCCACCGAGCGGTTTTCCTCGCCCCCGGCCCGCTACACGGAAGCTTCCCTGGTGAAAAAGCTAGAGGAAATGGGCATCGGCCGGCCTTCCACCTACGCGCCGACCATCAGCACCATTCAGAAGCGGGGCTACGTGGAGAAAGACACCCGGGAAGGCAAGGAGCGCAAGTTCCACGTGCTGACCTTGGAAGGCGACGAGGTGAAGACGGAGGCCAAAACCGAAACCTTCGGGGCCGACAAAGCCAAGCTCTTCCCGACCGATACGGCGATGGTCGTCAATGACTTCCTGGTCGAGCACTTCCCCATCATCATCGACTACCAGTTCACGGCGAAAGTCGAAGGTGAGTTCGACCTGATTGCCAACGGGCAGGAACAGTGGGGCAAGATGCTGGCCGACTTCTACGGCACCTTCCACGAAACCATCGAGCGGGGCCAGGACATTGAGCGCAGCACGCTGGGCTCGACCCGCGAAATCGGCATTCACCCCGAAACCGGGCAGAAGCTCACCGCCCGCCTGGGCCGCTACGGCCCCTACGTGCAGATCGAGCCCAAAGAAGGCGCGCCGGAAGGCGAAAAAGCGGTGTACGCCAGCCTGCGCAAAGGCCAGTTTATTGAGAACATCACGCTGGAAGAGGCGCTGGATTTGTTTAAGCTGCCGCGCATCGTGGGGCAGTTTGAGGACAAGGACATGACGGCCGCGCTGGGTCGTTTCGGGCCTTACATCCGCCACGACAGCAAGTTCTACTCCCTGACCAAGGAGCAGGACCCGCACACCATCACGGCGCAGGAGGCCGTCGACCTGATTGAGGCCAAGCGCAAAACCGATGCCGAGCGCCTGATTAAGGACTTCCCCGGCCGCGAGGACGTGCAGGTACTCAACGGCCGCTTCGGCCCCTACATCGTGGTGGGCAAGAAAAACGTGAAGATTCCGAAGGGCGAAGAGCCGGCCGAGCTGACCCTGGAGCGCTGCCTGGAGTTGGCCGACGCCACGCCCGACAAGCCCGCCAAAGGGGGGCGTTTCGCCAAGAAAGCCGCGCCCGCCGCGGAAGACACGGCCGATAAGCCCGCCAAGAAAAAGCCGGCGGCCAAGAAAGCCACGGGCACAGCCGCCAAAAAACCGGCGGCGAAGAAGCCCGCCGCCAAGGCGAAGTAAGCAGCTCCTTAAGGTACGAAAAAGCCCCTCCGCAGATCTGCGGAGGGGCTTTTTTTGGGTCCGTAAAATTCCGGGACGGTTGCGGCGTTGTGGAGTGGCACCTTCTACCTTCTTTCGTCCGTGACAAAAACCGTAATCTGCCTGCTGCTGTGGCTGCCTGGGGTGGCTTTCGCCCAGCGCCCGGCGGCCCACCCCTACTCCTGGCTGGCCGCGGACCACTATGATGCCCGCCAAACCCTGGCCAGTCGTTTTGTGCCGCCCGCCGGCGCGGCGCGGGTACCGGTGGCGGCCGGCTCGTTCGGGTTCTGGCTACGGTATCTGCCACTGCGGCCGGCCGGAGCGGCCGTGCACCTCTACAACGGCCAGCTCAAGAAACCCCAAACCGTGCACGCGGCCGTGGTGCGCATCGACGTGGGCCGCCGCGACCTACAGCAGTGTGCCGACGCCGTCATCCGGCTGCGGGCGGAATATCTGTTTGGCCAAAACCCCGACAAGGTGCACTTTCATTTGACCAGCGGGCACGACATCTGGTTTTCCGACTGGTACGCGGGCAAGGGCTTCCGGGTGCAGGGCGAGGACGTGGTAGCGGCTCCCAAAGCCGTGGAGCAGCCCACGTACGCGGTGTTCCGGCGCTACCTCGACCAGATTTTCACGTATGCCGGCACCCGGTCGGTGGCCCGCGAGATGCAGCCCGTGGCTATGGCCATGCTGCAGCCCGGCGACGTATTCGTGCAGGGCGGCGCGCCGGGCCACGCGGTGCTGGTACTCGACGTGAGCGTGAACCCCCGGACGGGCCGGCGGTATTTTTTGCTGGCCCAGAGTTACATGCCCGCTCAGGAAATCCACGTTTTGCGTAATCTGCAGGATGCAAAGCTGAGTCCGTGGTACGCTCTGGAGGAGCGGGCCCCGCTGGAAACACCGGAATGGGACTTCACCACGGACCAGCTGCGCCGCTTTTAGCCAGTAGAAATCAGCTATGAAAAAGAAGATTGTAGCCCTCACCGGAGCCGGCATCAGCGCCGAAAGTGGCTTGGCCACCTTCCGGGGCTCGGATGGGCTCTGGGAAGGTCACCGGGTGGAAGACGTAGCCTCGCCCGAAGGCTGGGCCCGCAACCCGCAGCTGGTGCTGGAGTTTTATAACCAGCGCCGCCAGGCTGCCCGCGCGGCCCAGCCCAACGCCGGCCACCGGGCGCTGGTAGCCCTGGAACAAGCCTACGAGGTGGTTATCATCACCCAGAACGTGGACGACTTGCACGAGCGGGCGGGCTCCAGCCACGTTATCCATCTGCACGGCAAGCTGTTCGAGTCGCGCAGCACCCGCTTTGAACACTTGGTGTACCCCATGACGGGGGACCGGATTGCGCTGGGCGACCAGTGCGAAAAAGGCCATCAGCTGCGGCCCAACATCGTCTGGTTCGGCGAGGCCGTGCCCCTGATGGAGCGGGCTATGGAGGAAACCGCTACGGCCGACATCTTCCTCGTGGTGGGCACGTCGCTGCAGGTGTACCCGGCCGCCAACCTGGTGCACTACACGCCCACGGGCTGCCCCACCTATATCATCGACCCTAATCAGCCGCCCATGTCGGCCCGGCCGGGTCTGCACTTTGTGCGCGAGCCGGCCACGGTGGGCGTGCCGCGCATCGCCGCCGAATTACTGGCTCAGACGTCCAACTAACTCTGTATGGCTTCTGCTTTCGGACACGCGCTGCTGGGCGCCACGCTGGGCTATCTGCTGCTGCCGGCCCGCCCCAACCGGCCCTGGTGGCTGCTGGCCGCTGCCTGCGCCGTTTTGCCCGATGCCGACGTGGTCGGCTTCAAGCTTGGGGTAGCGTATGATAGTTTGTGGGGCCACCGGGGCCTGACGCACTCGGTTCTGGCGGCGCTGGTGCTGGCCTCGGGGCTAGTGCTGCTGGTGCGGCTATTTCGCCCCGGCAGTGCCCCGCCCCGGCTCCGCCTGTGGCTCCTGCTGTTTCTGGCCACGGCGTCGCACGGCGTGCTCGACGCCATGACCACGGGCGGGCTGGGCGTGGCGTTTCTGAGCCCGTGGGAGCCGCACCGCTACTTCTTCGGGTTTCGCCCCATTCAGGTGTCGCCCATCGGGGTGAAGCGGTTCGCCGGCGCGGCGGCCTTGCGGGTGCTGCGCAGCGAGGCCGTGTGGGTGGGCATTCCATGCCTGGTGCTGCTGCTGGGAAAGCGCGTTTTCGGCTCGCCGCAAGCCAATACGGCAGGTTGACGCACCCTGATGAGGTTTCTTCCGTACAGGAGAGAATACCTCTATCCTACGATTCGCTTCCCTCATGCGAAAATCCTACCGTCTGCTCCTGGCAGCGCTGCTTACCACACTATCGGCTCCTGTTTTTGCCCAGAATCAGCCCGCTGCCCACTCTGTTTTCCTGCTTGGCAATACCGCCGGCGACGCCGTGTCGGAAGGCCATTTGCGGGCGTTGCGGCAGCAGCTGGAGCAGCAGCGAGGCCCTTTTACGGTGGTTCACCTCGGTGACATTGCCGGCAACAAAGGCCTGAAAAAAGAGCCCGATGCCCAAACCACGGCCCGCCTCGACCAGCTGATTGCCTTGGTGCAGGGCCTGCCCAACGGCCGCATCTACTTCGTGCCCGGCGACAAAGACTGGGACAACTCCGGCCCCGACGGCCTGAAGAAGGTGAAGCGGCTGGAAGAGTATATCGAGCAGAAGCTGCCGGGCCAGAATGCCTTTCTGCCCACCGGCGGCTGCCCCGGCCCCGAAATCATCGACGTAGCGCCCAACGTGCGCCTGGTGGCCATCAACTCGCCCTGGTGGACCCACCCCTACGACCGGCCCGAAGCGCCCGACACCGAGTGCAAGACGATGACCAAGGAAGAGTTTCGGGAGCAGCTCCAGGACGTGCTCGACGAAACCAAGGGCAAAAACGTGCTGGTCGTGGGCCACCACCCGGTGATGAGCAACGGCGTGTACGGGGGCCGGATTCCGCTGGGTCGCCACCTGTTCCCGTTCGGTAATGGCGTGCCGCTGCCCGTGTTTGGCTCGGTGTACGCCGCTTACCGGCAGAACGTGGGCACCCCGCGCGACCTGGCCAACCCGGCTTACAGCGACCTGCGCAAAAACATGCTCAGCACCCTGAAGGAAAACCCCGGCGTGGTGTACGCCGCCGCCCACGACTACAGCCTGCAGCTCACCCGCTTCGAAGACAATTACCATATCGTGTCGGGCAGCTTCGCGGAGGAGGAGCACGTAGGTTCCAATTCCCGGGCCCTGTACAACAAGGCGGAGGAAGGCTTTTCCAAGCTCGACTACTACGCCGACGGTACGGTAAAATCCTTTTTCTACACGTTTGCCAAGGATGGCAACCCGGCCCAGGAAAGTTACAACGCGACGCTGTTTCAGTCGGCCTGCACCGAGCCGCGCCTGCCGAACGTGCCCGTCAATGCCTTTATTCCGGAGTGCCCCTCGGCCCCGAAAGGCGTGGCCGATGCCAAGCCCGACGCGCCGTTTCAGCCCACCGTTACCATAGCCCCGGGCCCCCAGTACAAAGCCGGACCCGGCAAACGGTTTTTCCTAGGCCCGCTCTACCGCACGTCCTGGACCCAGCCGGTGGAAGTAAAAACCCTGGATCTGGCCGCGGAAAAAGGCGGGCTGCGCATTTTCGGCAAAGGCGGCGGCCGCCAGACGACGTCCGTCAAGCTCATTGCCGCCGACTCCTCGGAGTACGTCTTCCGCTCCGTGGATAAGGACGTGACCCGCATTCTGCCGCCCGAGCTGCGCAACTCCATTGCCGCCGACGTGCTGCGCGACATTACGCCCACGGCCCACCCCTACTCGGCCCTGGTTACCGGCTCGTTGCTCGACCAGACCGACATTCTGCACGCCCGGCCCCGGCTGTTTATTCTGCCCGACAACAGCCAGCTCGGGCCCTACCGCCAGGATTACGCGGGGCTGCTGGGCACGCTCGAAGACCGGCCCGTGGACCCCAAGCCCAACCTGCCCGGCTTCGGCGGAGCCGATGAGGTGCGCCGCTCGTTCAGCTTTTTCCGCCAGCTCTACAAAGACCACGACAACCAGGTTGACGCCGTGGCGCTGGGCAAGGCCCGGGCCTTCGACATGCTGGTGGCCGACTTCGGCAAGCACGAAGACAACTGGAAGTGGGCCGGCTATAAGCAGGGCAAAAAAACCATCTTCCGCCCCATTCCGCGCGACCGGGACCAGAGCTTCACCCTCTGGAACGGCCTGCTGACTTACATTGCCAACCGCGAATGGGCCGTGCCCAGCATCGAGGATTTCCAGAGCGAGTTTCACGACATGGAAAGCCTGAACTGGCCCGCCCGTCACCTCGACCGGTTTTTGCTCCAGTCCCTTACCCGGGACCAGTGGCAGCAGATTGCCAAGTACATGCAGGAGAAAATCACGCCCGCGGCCATCGACCAGGCCACCGGCACCCTGCCCAAGGAAATCCAGCCAATTTCGGGCAACGATTTGAACCGCAAGCTCAAGGCCCGCATTCAGGAGCTACCCAAGGCCCTGGATGAGTATTACCTGATGCTGGCCAAGCGCGTCGACGTGGTCGGCTCCAACAAGGCCGAGGTGTTCCAGGTAACGCGCCTCGACGACGGTAAGGTGCGGGTGCAGATGTTCGACAAAGCCAAGGACTCGGACGAAAGCAACGGCGATGCCCTGTTCGACCGGACCTTCGACCCCAAGGAAACCGACGAAGTGGCCGTCTACGGCCTCGATGGCAAGGACGTTTTCACCGTGACCGGCAAGGCCCGCAAGAGCGTGCTGGTGCGCATCATCGGCGGCGACGGCAAAGACCGGATTGCGGACGAGTCGAGCGTGGGCGGCTTGCGCACCAAAACCAAGGTGTACGATTTGACCGACACCGAGCTCAAGCTGAGCAAGGAAACCGACAACCACACCTCCGATAAGCTGGCCGTGAACCGCTACGACCGGGAAGCCTTCGAATACGACGGCTACAACCCGCGCGCCACGCTGATTTACAACCAGAGTGACGGGTTCGGGGCCGGGGCCGGGTTCGACATCGTGCGCCAGGGCTTCCGCAAGCCCGACTACAAGAACCTCTACGGCTTCGACGTGCAGGGCTCCACCAACGGCAACTTCCAGGTGGCCCTGAACATGCGTCACCGCCACGCCATCAAGTCCTGGGACATCGGGGCGCGGGCCGAATACGGCAGCTACTTCCAGTTCTACAACTTCTTCGGCCTGGGCAACGACACCAAGAACGACCAGGACCTCTACGACGACAACTTCTACAAGGCCCGCTACAAAGGCTACATTGCCAGCGTATTTACCGAGCGGGTTTTCCTGAACCGCAGCGTGTTCCGCTTCGGCCCCACGTACGAGCAGTACCAGTCCAACTTTGCCGATAACAGCCTGTTGGGTGAGTTGAACACCCGCCAGCCCCTCGTCAATGAGCGGCGGCCCAACACGGCTTTCCAACGCCTGATTGGCCTCAACGCCCTGCTCGACCTGGACCTGCGCGACCGGCAGACCTTTGCCCGCAAGGGCTTCCGCCTCCGCGCCCAGCACGACAGCTACCACCAGCTCAACCGCACCGAGGGCAACTTCGGCCTGACCCAGCTCTTCGGTGAGTACTACGCCACGGCCCGCCTGGGTATTCCGGTTACGTTCGTAGTGAAAGGCGGCGGGGCCAAAAACTACGGCAACGACGACGAAATTCCGTTCTACAAATTCACCAGCCTGGGGCAGCGCGAAAACCTGCGCGGCTACTACCGGAACCGCTTTACCGGCGACGCCAGTGCTTACCTGAACACCGAAATTCGCCTGGCGCTGGGCCGGGTGCAAACTAACTTCCTGCCCTTCTCGTACGGCATTTTCGGTTTCTACGACCAGGGCCGGGTTTACTTCAAGGGCGACTCGCCCGGGGGCTGGCACGCGGGCTACGGCGGCGGTTTCTATATTGCCCCCGTTACCGACCAGCTGGCCTTGTCTGTTTCCGTGCAAACGTCCGAGGAGCAAAGCGCGCTGATTCAGTTCGGCGTCGGCTTCCGGATCGACCAATAGTTAAGTTGTCCAGTAATGCAAAAAGCCCGGCCTCTTTGGGACCGGGCTTTTTTTACGGGCTTTTTGCGCTACTTTTCTGTCCGCCCCGGGCCGATGGGTGGTAATACTCGGCTAGCCTACTTTTTGGCAAACCCGTATCTTTGGCCTCCCTTTCCACTTTTTCCCTCCGCCGTATGAACTATCCGCTCCTGAAACTGGCTGCTATTGATATTGGGTCGAATGCTGTTCGGTGTCAGATTTCAGCGGTGTTGCACTACGGCGACCGGTACCGGCTCAAGCGGGTAGAATACGTGCGCTACCCGCTCCGGCTGGGCGAAGACGTGTTTGCCTCGGGCCGCATTTCCCCGGCCCGGGAAGAGAAGTTCGTCAAGTTTCTGCACGCGCTGAAGCTGCTGATGGAGGTGCACGACGTGGCCCACTACCTGGTGTGCGCCACCTCGGCTATGCGCACGGCGGCCAACGCCCCCGAAATCGTGGCCCGGGTGCAGAAGGAGCTCAACATGCCGATTCAGGTAATTGACGGGCAGGACGAGGCCTTCTACATCAACCGCGTCATTGAGCACCTGCTGGAAGACAACAAGCACTACCTGCACATCGACGTGGGCGGGGGCAGCACCGAGTTCAACATCTACCACGACCGGCGCAAAGTGGCTTCGCAGTCGTTTGAGGTGGGCTCCATCCGGCGCATGCAGCAGGAAGAAGCCGGCCTGAACAGCGACGCGCTGAACGGCACCTGGCAGCGCATGGAAGACTGGGTGCGCGAAAACGGCCGCAAATACCACGTCACCCGCGCCATCGGTACCGGCGGCAACATCAACAAGCTCTACAGCCTGGCCCAACCCTCGCTCGACAAGCCCGTGACGCGCCGCCGTATTGCCACCATTCTGAATAATCTGACCAAGATGACGATGGACGAGCGGGTCAACGTGGCCATGCTCAACCCCGACCGCGCCGACGTCATCGTGCCCGCCGGCCACATCTACCTGTCAGCCATGGAGTGGTCCAACATCAACCAGATGATCGTGCCCGACATCGGCCTCAAGGACGGCATGCTCCAGACCCTGTTCGAGCAGCACTTCGACGAAATAGACCCGCTCAACGAAAACGCCGACCATCTGCCCCTGGCCACCGTGCCGGGCCGCACCAACGGCATGGAATAACGCAAAAAGGCCCGCTGCAAACGATGCAGCGGGCCTTTTTTATTGTTTACTAGCTCGTCATGTCGACCAACGGGAGACATCTCGCGTGCCACAGTAATCAAATTGGTATGACAACGAAGCACGCGAGATGTCTCCCGTTGGTCGACATGACGTTCTTTTTATAGACTCCCTAGCAACTCACGAATTGGCGAAGTCGGCTTTTTCGTCGGGCTCCCCATCAACCAGGGCCTGCACGACGGAAACCTCCTTGGCGGCCTGCTCAGCTAGTTCTTCCAGCTCTTCTTCCTGCGCTTCGGCACAGGCTTCGGCTAGCTCGTTGGCTTCCTCCTCGGCCAGAATTGCGGCGGCATCGTCGGCTTCCTGCTTGTTGCGGCGGGTTTGCTGGAAGAGCAGGTGCAGCAACCCTTCGGGAGTAGCAGCGGCCAGGCGCTCCTCGTCGCGGCGGTAAAAGTCGCGGTGCACGTTCACGATGGGCTCGTCGGTGGCCGGGCGGTTGCGCACGTAGGCCCCGTCTTCGCGCATCAGGTAGGAATTCTGGTTGTCGAGCAGGTTGAGCATCAGAATGCTGATGGCCTCGCGCTTGAGCTGGGGATTGACAATCAGGAACAAGGCCTCAATGCGCCGGTCGAAGGAGCGTACCATGATGTCGGCCGAGCCGGCGTACACTTTCGGGTTGCCGGCTTGGTGGAAATAGAACAGGCGGGAGTGCTCCAGCAGGTCGCCCACGATGCTGCGCACCTCGATATTCTCGCTCAAACCCGGTCGGCCGGGGCGCAGGCAGCAGATGCCCCGTACCACGAACCGAATCGGCACCCCGGCCTTGGAGGCTTTGTAGAACTCGTCGATCAGCTCCTTGTCTTCCAGGGAGTTCATCTTCATCACAATGCCGCTGGGCAACCCCTTTTTGGCGTTGCGCACTTCCTCCCGAATCAGGTGAATAATCTGCTGGCGCATGTCCTTGGGCGCCGTAATCAGGTATTCGTAGTCGTCGGGCTGGGAGTGGCCGGTAATCACGTTGAAGAACTCCGACACGTCGTGGCCATACACGTCGTTGGTGGTGAGCAGGCTCACGTCGGTGTAAATCTTGC
Source organism: Hymenobacter aquaticus (assembly GCF_004765605.1). Lineage (NCBI taxonomy): Bacteria > Pseudomonadati > Bacteroidota > Cytophagia > Cytophagales > Hymenobacteraceae > Hymenobacter > Hymenobacter aquaticus. The sequence goes on from NZ_SRLC01000001.1 coordinate 1,455,961, forward strand.
TGGTCTGCTCGTTGTAGTTGCCCGAGCCGATGTGCACGTAGCGCGTCACCTTCTCCCCTTCCTTGCGGATGATCATGAGCATCTTGGTGTGCGTCTTGTACTTGCTCACCCCGTAAATCACGAAGCAGCCGGCTTTTTCCAGGCGGGAGCCTTCCCGGATGTTGCGCTCCTCGTCAAAGCGGGCCTTCACCTCGAACAAGACCGAAACGTGCTTGCCGTTCTCGGCCGCCTTGAGCAGCGCGGCCGTCACCCGCGAGTCGTCGGCGAGGCGGTAGATGGTTTGCTTGATGCCCAGCACGTGCGGGTCTTCGGCGGCCTGCTCCAGCAGGCGCACCACCGGCTCGATGCTGTTGTAGGGGTGGTGCAACAGTACGTCGTGGTGCTTGAGGAATTCAAAAAGGTTTTCCTCGGCGCCGTCGGGCAAGCTCAGCGGGGTCACCGGGGCCGGCTGCCGCGTCGACTTGCCCCGGAAGTTCGGGTGCTTCAGAATCTGCAGCACCCCCTTCATGTCGATCAGGGAATTGATGACGAAGACGTTGCCGTTGTCAATCTTCCAGCGCTCCTTGAGCACGGCCATCATCACCGGGGAGGCGTCGTTTTCGACCTCCAGGCGCACTACCCGGCCCTTCTTGCGGGTTTTGAGGCCCACCTGAATTTCCTTGATGAAGTCCACGTCGATGTCGTCCGACTCTTCCAGCGTAAAGTCGCCGTTGCGGGTGATGCGGAACAGGTCGGCCGACACAATTTCCACGTTGCGGAACAGCTTGGGCAAGTTGGCCCGCACGATTTCCTCGATGGGCACGAAAATCACCTTGTCCTTGCGGGTCAGCTCAAAGAAGCGCGAGAGGTTCTGCGGAATCTGCACGAAGGTGAGCCGCTCGTGGCCATTGTCCATCACGCTGTCGGGCCCGGTGCGCGTTACCACGCCGAAGATGAGCATCTGGTTCATCATCAGCGGGAAGCCGTGGTAGGAGTCGTACACCATCGGGGTGAGCAGCGGGAAGATGGTGTTCTTGAAGTAGCCGTCGGCCTTCTTGAGCTCCAATTCCGTCAGCTCGCTCATCCGCAGAATGTTGAAGCCGGCCTTTTCAAACTGGGGCTTCAGCTCATTCTGGTAAGTCAACGACTGGTCGTTGATAAAGCGGTGGGCAAAGTCGAGCAGCTTGCGCCGGAACGGCAGCTCCCGCAGCCCGGAGTAGTCGACGCGCTCCTTACCGTAGTCGAGGTAGTTGTAGAGCGAGCCAACCCGAATCATGAAAAACTCGTCGAGGTTGGACGAGGTAATGGCCAGAAACCGCAGCCGGTCAAACAGGGTGCGGCTCGTGTCCTTGGCCATGTCCAGCACCCGGTAATTGAAGCGCAGCCAGCTCAGGTCCCGGCTGATGTATTTGCTTTTGCGAATGAGGTCGGCAGATTTGAATAATTTCATGGCTAGGCGGTATGCGGGCTAAGATACGCAGCGGGGCTGCGCAAAGGCGTATTTTAGGGGTAAGAAATAATGGCCGTGGCTTCAATTTCCACCAGCAGCCAGGCGTCTATCAACGCCCGAACCTCGACCATCGTGGCCGCGGGCCGGATACCGGCGAAAAATTCCCCGTGGGCCCGCCCGATTTCCTCCCACTGACGGATGTCGGTGGTGAAAATCCGGGTGCGCACCACGTCCGTCAGCGCGGCTCCGGCCTGGGTCAGGGCATCGGCAATCTTCTCCAAAGCCCGGCGGGTTTGCTCGTAGGCGGTGCTGCCCGTCACGGAGTCGCCATCCTGAGCCGTAGTACCGGCTACTTCCACCACGTTGCCAATGCGCACGGCTCTGGAATAACCCACAATACTTTCCCAGGGTGCCCCGGAGGCAATATTCTGCCGCATGTATCTCTGATTTAGAACAATGTAGAGACGCGTATTCGCGTCTCATCGTTGAACGATAGAAGCTGAGCTGTGCTAATAAATAACGTCAGCAACGATAGAGACGCGAATACGCGTCTCTACACTCGCGCATTATGTTCGGCAAGCACAATAAAAAAGCCCGCTCGGGGCGGGCTTTTCTACTACTCAGCGCTTACACGTCCAGCTTGGCGTACTTGGCGTTTTTCTCGATGAAGTCGCGGCGGGGCGCTACTTCGTCGCCCATCAGCATGGCAAACAGGTGGTCGGCTTCGGCGGCCGATTCCACGTCCACGCGCTTCAGGGAGCGGGTGTCGGGCTGCATGGTGGTGGTCCAGAGCTGCTCGGCGTTCATCTCGCCCAGGCCTTTGTAGCGCTGCACGTTCACCGTTTCGGGCTTGCCACGGCCCATTTCTTCCTGGGCGTCCATGCGTTCCTGCTCGGTCCAGCAGTAGCGCTCTTCCTTGCCGCGCTTCACCAGGTAGAGCGGCGGCAGGGCAATGTAGATGTAGCCCTTGTCGACCAGCTCGCGCATGTAGCGGAAGAAGAAGGTCAGAATCAGCGTCCGGATGTGGGAGCCGTCGATGTCGGCGTCGGTCATGATGATGACCTTGTGGTAGCGGAGCTTGTCCAGGTTCAATGACCGGGTGCTGCTGCCGTCGTCCTCGTCGGTCTTCTTCTCGAAGCTCACGCCGAGGGCCGTAATCATGTTCCGGATTTCCTCGTTTTCGTAGATGCGGTGCTCCTGGGCTTTCTCCACGTTCAGGATCTTACCCCGCAGCGGCAGAATAGCCTGGAAGGCGCGGTTGCGGCCCTGCTTGGCGGTGCCACCGGCCGAGTCCCCTTCCACCAGGTACAGCTCGCAGATTTCGGGGTCCGATTCCGAGCAGTCGGCCAGCTTGCCGGGCAACGAGTTGGAGCCCAGCACGGTTTTGCGCTGTACCATCTCGCGGGCCTTGCGGGCCGCAATCCGGGCCCGGGCGGCCAGAATCACCTTTTCAATGATGATGCGGGCTTCCTTGGGATTTTCCTCCAGGTACTGGTTCAGGATTTCGCCCACCACGGTGTTCACCGCGCCGCTCACGTCGGAGTTGCCCAGCTTGGTTTTGGTCTGGCCTTCGAACTGCGGCTCCTGCACCTTCACCGAAATAACGGCGGTGAGGCCCTCGCGGAAGTCGTCGCCCTGAATCTCCACCTTGGCCTTTTCCAGCATGCCCGACTTATCGGCGTAGGCCTTCAGCGTCCGGGTCAGGGCCGAGCGGAAACCCGCTACGTGGGTACCACCCTCGATGGTGTTGATGTTGTTGACGTAGCTGAAGATGTGCTCCTGGTACGAGTCGTTGTACTGCAAAGCCACTTCCACCGGCGTGCCACCCTTCTCGCTGATGACGTGAATCGGGTTGGGCATCAGCACCTGCCGGCCGCTGTCGAGGTACTGCACGAACTCGCTCAGGCCGCCTTCGGAGAAGAATACTTCACCCAGGAAGGTATCGTCGTCGTTTTTCTCGCGGCGGTCCGTGAGCGTGATGCGGATGCCCTTGTTCAGGTAGGCCAGCTCACGCAGGCGGTTAGCCACGGTTTCGTACTTGTAGACCGACTCCGTAAAAATCGTGTTGTCGGGCAGGAATTCCACCTGGGTGCCGTGCTCCTCGGTGTCGCCGATCTGCTTGACCGGGTACTGCGGCACGCCGATTTTGTATTCCTGCTGGTAGATGTGGCCATTGCGGCGCACAGTTACCTTCAGGTCCTGGCTCAGGGCATTCACGCAGCTCACGCCCACGCCGTGCAGGCCCCCGGATACCTTGTAGGAATCCTTGTCGAACTTACCGCCGGCGTGCAGTACCGTGAGCACCACCTCCAGGGCCGAGCGGCCTTCCTTCTGGTGGAAGTCCACGGGAATGCCGCGGCCGTTATCCTTGACGGTAATCGAGTTATTTTCGTTGATGGTTACTTCAATCTGGTCGCAGTGACCGGCCAGGGCTTCGTCGATGGAGTTATCGACTACTTCCCACACCAAGTGGTGCAGTCCTTTGATGCCCGTGTCGCCGATATACATGGATGGGCGCTTGCGCACCGCCTCGAGGCCTTCGAGTACCTGGATACTATCCGCGGAGTACTGGTCGTCGGCTCTTTTCTCTTTCGTTTCGCTCATGTAAGACGCTATTATTTCAGCTTTCTACTAACATACAAAGATACCGATTTTATCCGGTTTTTGCCAGCTTTTATGCGTTTTAGCCGGCTTTCAGCCCCCTGCAAAGCACGGCGGTAGCGGCACCCAAAAAGGGTTTCCGGCTTGCTCCCGCGGGAAGGCCAGAGAAGCCGGACACAGGCCCGGAGTGAGGCCGGAAACACAGCCAATAAAAAAGCCCTCCCCACCGAAGTGAGAAGGGCTTTTCAAGAGGTTAATAAAACCTATTCAATCACCAGCTTCTGCTGAGCTACACCGTTTTCGGTGCGCAGCTCCAGCGTGTAAAGACCGGCTTTCTCCTTGCTCAGGTCAACTGAAGCAACCTGCGAAGCAATGGCGGTAGCATTCAGTTGCTGGTTCAGCACCTGACGGCCCAGGGCGTCGAACACGCGCACGCTGGTGCCGGCTTTGATGCCCGACTGCAGCTGCAGCTGGAATACGCCGTTGGAGCTGGGGTTAGGGTAAACCGACAGCGCCTGCTGCAGTTCGGAGTTGCGGGATACACCCAGAATGGTAGCGCTGGCTTTGTAGACGCCACCGGCACCGTTGTCATCGGTTTGTGCACCGGCGTAACCGGCCGTGCGGCTCGAGAAGTCAACACTGGAGCGGTACACGCCACGGTCGATGTCGATCCAGGTAGCACCGTTGTTGGTCGAATACGACGAGCCGTATTGCGTAGCGCTGGTAACCGTGCCAGCTACGGAGGGGCCGACGCTTACCAGGATGTTGGTGCCGGGCACGTTCGTAACGTCAAAGCGGTTGTAGTTACCGGTGTAGGTTACGGGCGTCCAGGTAGAGCCACCGTTGGTGGTGGCCACAATGGTCAGACCATTGACAGCAATACCGTTGTTAGCATCGGTCATGGCAACCTTGCTAATGTAGCCCGACAGCGCCGGAATAACCGGCGAAGCGGTCCAGGTCAGGCCGCGGTCCGTCGACTTCAGGATACGAGCGGGCAGTGGCGCGTTCGGGTCGCCGCCGGCCAAGTGGGTAGTACCCGCCCAGATGGTGTTGCCAATGGCGGTGTAGGAGCCCACCAGGCCATACTCGCCGCCGTCGAGGGGAGCGGGCAGGTTAGCCGCCGGAACGCGCGTCCAGGTAGCGCCAGCGTTGCTGGTCGTGTAGATTTCGAACGAGCCGTTGGTGGGGTCGCCCAGGGTAACGCCGTTGTTGGCATCGAAGAAGTATACCCAGTTGGCGAATCCGCCGGCAGCAGCCGGGAACTGCGCAGCCGTCGTCGACTTGGTCCAGGTGTTGCCGCCGTTCGTGGTTTTCACCACTTCACCACCGCCCGAGCCGCCAAACTGCGCTACATAAGCCGTATTGCCATCAATGGCGTGGACGCCGGCGGCCTGGTAGTTAGCAGCGCCGTTTACCGAACCGAACGTCCAGTTGGTACCGCCGTTCGACGTTTTGGAAAACGTATTAGTTGTTGCGCCCGTCGCGCCTTCCTGCAAAAGCTGCCAGGCAACCTGGTCGCTTACCACGTGCATCTGCGTGGAGAAATACTGCGGGGGCGTCTCCGGGTTAGTGGTGTTCTGCAGAACCCATTTTTGGGCGTGGGCCGAGAAGCCTAATCCGCACAGAAAGGTCAGAGCGAGTAAGTTTTTTTTCATTGGAAGGAAAAGATTAATTGGAGTTTAAAAGACAAAAATTGTAGTCCGGGGTGGACCGTCTACGCGAAGACTGCTAAGTCTTCGCCGCCCAAGATAGAGTTTTCCGGAAAAAAAGTCCACAAATGGGCCATTTTTCCAGGAAACCGCCTTCGCACCGAGGGCTTGTACGCAAAGAGTTTCACTTATGATACAAAGACTTCTGCGCTCAGCCGATTTTACTAAACCGCTTTCCACAAGCAGTTTATAATAAATATCCAATTGCTATTACCAGGACCCAACTTTATGTAGCGGTGGCTTTAGTCCGCAAAAAACATCCTCCCCGGGTATGCAGGAATGAGGTAGAAATTCGCCCCTGGATAACAACCAGCATCTTATATTCTCCCGTCGCAGCGCCTTAGAGATGTAGGCTGAGCAGTACGTTTAGTTGCTAAACTCATCCGCAACCCAGGCTCCGGAAAGGACTTATTTCGTTATTGCCCCGGCCGGATAACGAAAGACGCAATAACAGCAGCAGGCCCCGTCCTCACAAAAGTACGGGGCCTGCTGCTGTTGCTGGTAAAACCATCTGCGAACTGGGTTCGGATACTTCTACGGAATTGCACTATAGATTAGAGTATGTTCAAATTGCTGGTTTTGCTCCGTGTACCTCTCAAGCATGTGCACCTTGGTAGCCGTCACCTGAATCATTTTGAGATACGAGGTAGCGCCCGTGGGAAGTTTAAAGCGTATGTAGGTTTCATCCTGCTCTAAGGCCCAGGTGAGCTTAGTGATTTGCGGATCAGACGCAGCACACTTCAGCGGGCCCTGATCGATGATAAATTCCCCATCGGGCATAAACTGTAAGGTGTTGTCCTTGGCGCAGGAAGCTGCGGTAGCCAGACCGTCGACCGTAGTGCCGTTGGTGGTGTTGAGCGTTAGATTCGTAGTCACCCGCCATTTAACGGCCGTCATCAGCGCGGCACGCTCCGTTAGCACGTGCAGAGTGCGGATGACGGGCGCGCCGCTGGTTTGCACCGCCAGCGTCTGCGGTGCGGGGGTGACATAGCCAGCGACCGGCTCAAACTGCAGGGAATATGTACCAAGTGGCAATGCCCGAAATCGGTACGTCCCGGGAAAAGCAATAGTCGCCGTGTAGGCCGCTCCACCGGTTACGGGTGTCGCCGTGACCTTCGTGAGGCTGGCCACCGGCGTAAAAGAGCCTTCCACATCGTGAGCTTGGACCTGCGGGGAAGTAGACGGCGCGGGCTCAGCAGACTCGCTGCAGCTGCTAATGAACAGGGGGGCGCTAATGGAAAGCAGTCCAAGAAACATCCGAAAACGTATCAGCATTTTTTTCCGCAAGCCAAATAAAACAAGGGAGCCACTCAGCAACAACGCTAAGTGGCTCCTTTACAAGGTACCCCGTAAGAGATTCGAACTCCTGACCTACTGCTTAGAAGGCAGGAGTATATACGTACTAGCCCATTATCAATGACACCCAAAAAAGGCTAAAAGCGGGGTTTTTGGAGCTTTTATCTTATCAGAGCTTACTATCCTTATCGGTCTTTTTATTAGGTTTGTATGAACCGCCGTATGAACCGCAGCCGGTTCATACACGCTATGAGCAGAACTACCGACAGCAAGGAAGGCACGGCCACCGTGAAGGTGGTGTACTTCACGGGCAAGGTGCTGGCCAACGGCTCCCACCCTTTCCTGATCCGCATTACCAAGAACCGAAAGCAGCTCTACCGCTCGACGGGCCTCAGCCTGCACCCCAAATACTGGAACGAGGAAAAGAACGAGATTCGCCGTAGCTGGCCCGGTGACGCGAAAGCCCTGTGGAAAAAGCTCAACGACAAGGCCGCCGCTTACGAGGCGGCCGCCGACGCCCTGGCCACCCAGGACACCCAGCACGACGCCCAGACCGTGCTGCGCAAGGCCAACGAGGCACGGCTGCAAAGCCGCCGGATTAAGCTTGTCGCATACTTTGATGAGCTAATCGCCGACCTGACCGCTGCAGCCCAGCTGGGTAACGCCCGGGTGTACCGGGACGCCCGAAACCAGCTGGCCCGCTTTATCGAAAGCGAATACCCAGGGGAAAACGACGTGCCATTTGATCGGGTTTCCGTGGCTTTCTGTCTGGAATGGGAACAAGCTATGCGAGCCACCGGCGTCGAGGAAACCAGCCTTTCGGTGCGCTTCCGGACGCTGCGCGCTGTCTTCAACAAAGCCATAGCCGTAGGGGCGGCGAAGGCTGAGCACTACCCGTTCGCCCGCACCCGTACAGAGCAGCATAAATTCAGCGTCAGCAAATTTGACGTAACCACCCGCAAGCGGGCCTTGCCCCGGGAGGCCCTGCGCCAGCTCGAGCTGCTGCAGCCCACCACCCGCCGGCAGCAGCTCGCCAAGGATGCTTTTCTGTTTTCCTTTTACTGCGGCGGCATCAACTTTGTCGACCTGGCCCAGCTGCGCTGGCAGGACTTGAAGGACAAAGACCCGGCTACGGGCCACCCGCTGCGACTGGAGTACGACCGGCAGAAGACCGGCGGTAAATTCTCGCTGAAGCTGCTGGCTCCGGCCGCCGCTATCGTGGCCACCTACTCCCCTATTACCAAGGCTGGGCCCAGCAGCTATATTTTCCCGTTCCTCGACGTGCACAAGCACAAGACACCAGCCCAGCGGCAACGGCAGCTGCATACCGTGCTGGGGTGGGTAAACAGACTGCTGAAGGCGCTGGGCCAGCAGGCCGGTATTGCCACTCCCCTTACAACCTACGTGGCCCGGCACTCTTTTGCCACCACCCTGAAGCTGAAGGGAGCCAACACGGCACTTATCAGCCAGGCTATGGGCCACAAGTCCCAGGCTATAACGGAAATTTACTTGGATTCTTTCGGCTCTGAGCTGATTGATTCAGCGCTTGAGGACCTGCTGTAGTATTATCGTTTCACCCAATAAACCCAGTATATTGCTCTATGAAAAAACTACTACCTATCCTCGCTTCCCTCTGTTTACTCTCTTCTGTTCCGGCTCAGGCTCAAATTCCAGGCAAGTCAGTAGCTGAGTACACGACTAAGATGGGCACCACCTTTCACAAGGGAGATACCATCTTTTTCGACATGGGCACCACCGACGGCGGCGCTTTCAAGTACGCCTATATCCCGCCAAACTTCCTGATTGGCCTGCCGGAAACGCACTACGGCTCTGCCTACAACAATAACCGCCTTGTAATTAAGGATATTCGAGCCCAGGCCGCCAATAAGCGCATGGCACCCCGCACTGTTGCCGTTGTTTCGCCGGGTGGCGTGAACGGCTGTGTAGACCTGGAATCTGCCGAGGCGGCCGGCGAAATCAAAACCAAGAACAACCGAAAGCCAGCAGCGGCGGCCCAGGCGCCCGCCGCCAGCACAGCTGACGAGCTGCTGAAGCTGAAGGGGCTACTCGACGCCGGCGTGCTGACGAAAGAAGAGTTCGAACAGCAAAAGGCCAAGCTGCTGAGCAAGTAAAACCGCAGTTGCCTGTAATACCGAAAGCCCTGGCCTGATAAGCCGGGGTTTTTTATTTGCCGTCCTCTGCTGCCTGGCTACTTAGGGCGCGCGTCCTCCTCAATCTCCTTAATCAAGAGCATGCGCAACAAGGTCGAGAGGTTGGTCCCGCGCCGCTTTGCCAAGGCCTTCCCGGCTTCTGCCAGCTCAGCATCAGCCCGTAGGTTTATAAGTGTCTTTTTGGAGGCCGCGTCTTTTTCCATAGCACAAACTTAGTCATATACATTGTAAAGACAAAAGATATATTTTTTTCTTACCTGTATTGCTTTGTATATATTTTGTCTTTACATTTGTAACAGTTAATGCAAACAAAAAGAGGCCAGCCCCGGCAAGGACTGACCTCCGATTTCGAAAAAAGGGCCGGCAAGCCCTATCTCCAACTTCAACCGTAAAGGTAATGAAAAACCAACCTTTGCTCAGCGGCGGCCAAGCCATGATGCTGAGCACGATGCGCCGGAATATTCTGGGCATGCTGGAAGATACCGCCGTTTTCGACAGGGCCGAGTGCCTGCGGTGCGCGGAAAATGTACAGAAGTGCGACTGTGTAGCGCGGCTGCAGCGCTGGTTTCGCAACGTGTACCGGGTGCGCACTGAGCGGGAATTAGCCCAGGCCGTAGCGCTGCGGGCTTCCCGGGGCCGCACGGCAGACCACGCCGCCGAGCTGGCCCACGAAGCCCGCCACGCCGATTTTACGGCCGAAACCGGCCTCACCTATTCTGATCTTCTTGCCCTTTAATTCCCGCACCGATGAACTACGCTAAAAAAGAGCTACACGAGGCCATTGCCTACCTGGAAAAAGCCCGGACACAGGAAAACGAGCTTACAAAAATACTCCGCGCTTTTATTCTGGGTGAACCTGTGGAAGTTACTTTCCGCACCGCCACCGCCACCGCCACCGCCTTAGCCCCCTCGAAGCAGGGCAAGAAGCTGTTGGAGCAGCTTCTTGATAAGGCCCAGGGCAATATTATGCACCTTGAAAAACAAGAGGTGTACTGGTGCGGATTGGTGACAGAGGAAGCAGAAATAGAGAGAATTAGTGACAAAGGATATTTTGCGGAAATGGCAAAAGCCTTTGGCGTTAATGACTCCAGTGAGCCCACGCCCGCGACGTAACAGCTGATATTTTCCGATAGCCCGGCGGCAAGTGGCGCCGCTGGGCTATCTTGTTTCCTGAACCTAGCAAGCTGGCAAGCTGATGAACAACGGGAAGTATTATGATCTTCTTTTAAAAGAAGAGCACGCGCTGGAATTGGCTTTGGCAGCAGCTAAAGCAGATCTCGAGAATTATGAAGTCCATTACAGGGAAATGCAAGCAGACCTGAAGTCAGGATTGACTGCTGAGCATCTGGAGTCTTTGGGGTTACTTGAGTTTGCAAATTCGCCTACGCCGGCAAAGCCAGACCTGTGGGCATTGGAAACATCAATTGGGCGCTTTGTTCCCTTTCATCCTGAATTTGAAGAAGGGTTTAAGGGTCTTTTCAAGGGGTACACCCTTACTAATCTGGTATCTCAGCTGTCGCGGTCCGTTGGTTCGTGGGAATACAAATACCCCACCCTATTCAGCGTAAGAGACGGGGGCGGGCAGTATTTGCTTGATATACTCACAGCGGCAGCACATGACGGTAGCCTGCCCGAGTCGCCAACTACTCAGCGGGCCGTTGAATGGATTCAAAGCGAAATAGCTGAGCAGAACAGCATAAGCTCCGGCTCTGCCGTGCCGCAGGAGCCACTAGCCCCACAAAGAAAATCCAGCGCTGTTGTGGATGATATGGGAGGGCTGCTGTACAATAACTACACAGCTCAAGATTTGGACCAGCTCCTTTTCGACATTGGTTTGCTGACAGATTTACAAAGTCTAACGCCAACAGCAGAGGCAAGGGGCTCTGTCTGGGTTGCTGTAGCAGAAGGATTAAGGCGCAGAAAGCGCCTGAAACTAGGGAATCGGTTAGCTGTGCTGCGTGCTTTTACAGCCCGTTACGGCACAGAAATATGCAGCGCCAGCACATTTGGCCGAGCGTACAATGACGCCGTTACAAGGGCCGCGGAAATACTTTCTAGTATCGAAGCAAGGCTAGCCCAGCCCTAGCAGAAATGCAAATTCGCATTTCTTTTGCAAGCTGCATTTTTGCACTCTTTTGCGGGTTTAGAGCCATTCTTTTGTGATGCTCAGCCGAAACACACGGCTGGTTTCTGCATCACATGGCTACCCTTATTACATCGGGCGTCGATTATGCCCGTTTTTTTGATGACCTGCGCGCCGTCATTCGCCAGGAAATTGCTGGCGCTCAAAATACCACCCAGGCGGCCCCCGAAGTGGGCGACATTGCCCTTGCCCAGGAAGTAACCGGGCTCAGTAAACAGCGCATTTACGGGCTGGTTTCTGAGCGGGCTATTCCGCACAGCAAGCGGGGCAATAAATTGTACTTCACCAGGACCGAGCTGCTGGGCTGGGTGGCGGCGGGCAGCCGCGAAGTAGCTAAGGGAACGGAGGTGGCCAGTGCTTAGCACCTTCCGACTCGACAGCAAAACCCAACTGCTGGCCCACAACGGCCAGATGTACACCGTGGCGGCCGTAGAGAAAACCGACTGGAAAGCCGTGCCCGCTGGCTCGCTGGTTTTCATTGCCAAAAGCAAGCTAGGTAGCAGCTACTACTCGCAGCGCGAAGGCGGGGTAATGATTCCCGTTATCTCCGACGACGTGCGGGCCGGCAGAGTCACAGAAAACGGCCTGGCTGGGCAGGAGGCTCTGCAAGTTCAGCACGAAGACCAGGCCGAGCCCAGCAAATACAGCCTGAAGAGCATCTACCGGATTTACTTCCCGCTGTCTGCTACCCCGCTGCCTTCGCTGTAGCGGCAATTCCTACCCGTTCCTTTCTGCTGCCCTGGCTGCCTGTGCGCCGGACAGATTCAACGCTGGCAACTACTCACGTGAACGTTTCCTACTACTCCAACCTGTTGGCTTCCGCCGACGGGCAAGCGCTGCCTATTGACCAATTCCTAGCCGGTATTCGCGGCGGGCGCTGGCTGGCCCAGGTGGCGGCCGTGCGCGCCGCGCTGGGAAAAGCCGACAAGGCAGCGGCCAAACGCCTGCTGCCTTCCGCCACCGTGTCGGGCACGTTCAGCCGCCGGGGCAAGGATGGACTACAGCAGCACAGCGGCCTGATAGCTCTCGATATTGACGCCGAGCCCAACCCCGGGCTGCAGCTGGCCATTGATCGGAAGCGCATCGAGGCGGACCCCTACACCTATGCCTGTTTTATCAGCGCTGGCGGAGCCGGGCTGTGCGTACTGGTGCGCATCCCGCCCAGCCACCACGAGGACAGCTTCCGCGCGCTGGAGCAGCACTACCGCGAAGAGCTGGGCCTGACCATCGACCCCGCCTGCAAAGACGTAAGCCGTGCCCGCTTTGTGAGCTACGACCCGGCCCTGTTCGTGAATGAGCAGGCCGAGGTATTCGACGAGCTGCTGAGCCCGCCCGAGCCCGCGCGGCCGGCGGCCCCCGCCCCTGCTGCTGAGTACCGCCCAGGCCCAGCCCGCGAAGGCTACGGCCAGGCGGCGCTGCTCAGGGCCTGCGACAAGGTGCGCACGGCGCTCGACGGGCAGAAGCACGTCACGCTCAACAAAATGGCCTTCCTCTGCGGCGGCTACATCGGCGCGGGCTTCCTCTCGGAGTTCGAAGCCCGCGAGGCCCTGCGGGCCACCATCGGCGGCCGGGAAGTGACCGACCTGAAGCAAGCCCACGCCACCATCGAGGACGGGCTGAAGGCCGGCCAGCTGAAACCCGTGCTGCCCGAGCCGCTGCAGCTACACGTGCGCACCCAGCTACGCAAGGGCCTGGCCCCGGCTGACGTGGCGGCGGTGCTGGCCGTGGGGCATGGGCTGCCCGCTGAGCAGGTTACGGCGGCGGTGGTGGCCATCAAGGAAGAGCAGGCCCGCCAGGTGCCGCTGCTGACGTTCTGGGACGTTATCGACCCGGGGCAAGACAAGCCAGTGAAGCTCGTGCTGAGCGTGGTGCGCTTCCGCGAGTGGCTGGCCGCCGCCGGCTTCCGCAAATGTGTCGACGCCAAGCCCGCCGGCCTGGCCCGCGTCTGCGCCCAGGTGGTGGCCGCCGTCGAGGTCAGCGCCGTTATCAATTTTCTGCAGGACTACCTCGACGAACTGCCGTTTGAGTTCGACGGCGTGTACCTGTCCCAGCTGCGCGAGTCGGTGCAGCGCCAGAGCCGGCTGCTGTTCGACCCGCTGGGCCTGCTGTACTTGCCCGAGCTGGCCGGCGAGTTCCTGCGCGACACCCCCGACGCGCACTACGCCTTTTATCAGGATTGCTGGGTAGAAGTAACCGCCGCCGGCCGCGTGGCCCGGCCCTACTCGGAACTGCCTGGGCTGATCTGGGAAAGCCAGCGCAAGCCGCGGCCCTTCCTGCTGGCTTCCGATGAAACGGCCCGGGCCTGCGACTTCTACCTTTTCCTGCTACACCTGACGGCCCACGACCCCGAACGGATGGACCAGATGCAGCGCGCCCTGGGCTACCTGGTGCACGGCTACAAGGATGAAACCAACGCCCGGGCGGTTATCCTGATGGATGAAACCGGCGAGGTGGGCCGCAGCAGTGGGGGCACCGGCAAGGGCCTGCTGATGAAGGGCGTGGGCCACATGACGCACGTCAGCCAGATTGGCGCGGCCAGCTTCGATTTTCGGGACCCGTTCCGCTACGCGCTGATGGAGGACGGGGCCCGGGTGCTCTTCCTCGACGAGTGGAAGCCGCAGCGCAACAGCTTCGATTTGCTGTTTGCCGACATCACCAACGGCTTTGCTATCAACCGCAAGTACCAGGCCCAGCGCACCATTCCCTTTGAAGAGGCGCCGAAATTCGTACTGGCCTCGAATGATATTGTGACGGGCGACGATGACAGCTCCGAGCGGCGCAAGGTGGAAATAGCCCTGGCCAAACGCTACTCGGCGGCCTACACCCCGAAGGATGATTTTCACCGCCCCTTCTTCGGTAAGCACTGGGACGCCGACGAATGGGTGCGCTTCGATAACCTGGCCCTGGGCTGGGTGCAGCACTACCTGAAGCACGGCAAGCAGCTGCTACTGCTGAAGAATGCCAGCATAGCCGCCCGGGGGCTGGTGCAGGACGTGGGCCAGACCTTCCACGAATTTGCCCAGGAGCTTATCGAAGGTGCGCGGGCCCGCGCCGCCGCCGGCGAAGATGCTCGCATCTGGGCCGCTGACGCCTTCCTGAGCTACCAAACAGCCACGGGCGACAAGCGCACCGGCGCAATCACCTTCAACCGCAAAATGGCCGCCCTGGGCCTGGGAAAAGCGCCGTGTCGGGAGCGGGGGGCGCGTCAGGATCAGGTGTATTTCTTCCTGGCTACCGAATGAGCCGCTGCGGGGTGGATTGAAGTAACCCGCAAAACCTTTTTATATAAAGCCCTTTCCTCTCTTTTCTTTCTTTTATCCTACTTATAAACGCGGGAAATAAGAAAAGTATAAAAAAGGAATATATATAAAGGTGTTGCGGGGCGGATTGATTCGACCCCGCAAACAGGGCAAAAACCGCCGCAGCGCACTGCAAACGGCTTTTAGGTTCCAAAATCCGCCCCGCAATCTACCCCGCAGCCCAGCGAATCTACCCCGCACGGCGCAATCCGCCCCGCAATCTACCCCGCACTTCACAGTAGTTCACAGGTCTACGCGCACCTGTAGCGGTCAATAAGACACAATATGACAGGTCAACGTGCGCGCCTGTAGCGGCTCAGGAGACAAAAGGAGACACATCAACGGGCGGGCGCGGGCTGCTGGGTATACACAATTATACACCCCAACGCGCGCACCTGAACTTGTCAAAACTTAACATAAAACGGCCCTGGCCGCCTGCAAATGACACCACCCACCACCAGCCCAGCCCGGCCCCCGCCGGCCCCGATGCAACAACTTTCGACACCCCTACGCGCGCACGGCAGCTTGTCGGCTTGACACAACTTGACACCCCTACATGTGCGCGGGGAGCCGACCACTTTCAACAATTGTCAACACCTCAACGCGGGCGCGCACAGCAGCCTGCTAAAATCCGAATCCATGTTTACCACAAAAGAAATTACCCAGGCCCAGAACGAGGCCCGCTCCTTTATTAACCAGTGCGAGGAGTTCAGGGCGCTACTCGTGGAGCACGAGCTGCCCATGTCGTTTGACCTGGAAAAGCTGAAGGGCGTGCTGCGCGCCCAGCTCTTCGCCAAGCTGCTGGCCGTCGACAAGGGGCTGAAAATGCGCTTTGAGATGCTGCGCACCGAGGAGGCTCAGCAGAAGCTGGTGGCGGATACCATCGACCTGAGCGGCTACACGATAGTAGACAACCTGGGCCGGCTCATTGCGCAACTGCAACAAGGCTGGAGCCGCCTGCAACTTCGGCGCGGGCGCTGGTTCTGCCAGCCAGAGCGAGACGGGGTTTCGCTGAACACCCTGGCCACGGCGCACAACCTAGATTTTAACCAGTGGCTGCAGTCCCGGGAAATGGACTGGCGCGGTAAAGAGCACGTGCTGGCCTACTTTGAAGAGCTCGGAAAAACTCTGGCTCAAGTACGGGCCTTGCACCGGGCTACTCGTGACTCAGGGGCAAGCCTGGCGCACACCTTCGGGCCCGCTGTAGCCAACTATTTCACGGAGGCCAGCAACACCGGGCCTGTTGCGCCGGATGAGCACTGGATCATGGGTGAATTGATTCCCACCCTGGAAAGAAAAGGAATGCTGGCCAGCTTCCCCGGCTGCCTGAAGTAGCCCGAAGAATCGGACACAATCGGACACCCCTACGCGCGCGCCTGCCACCGCCGGCCGGCGCGCGCCCTGGGCTCTACCACCGTTTTACATTTCAACCCGTGCACACTATAACGATAACCGATTTGGAGGGCAACGCCCACCAGGGCCGGCTGCCCGCCTCCTGGGCTGACGTGCCCCTTTGCCAGTATGCCCGCCTGGCCCTGGCCACCACCGTAGCCGAGCGGCGCGCGGCCGTAGCTGAGCTGACCGGCTTGCCGCTGGCCGCCTTCGAGGAAGATGCTGAACTGCTGCCGAACCTGCTGCTGAATGCCCGTTTTCTCTACCAGGGGCCGCTGCCCGATGGGAAGCCGCTGCCCAGCTTCGAACATGCTGGCGTTACCTACACCCATGCCGGCCAGCTCGACAAGATCAGCGCCCACCAGTGGGGAGCTGCAGTAGAAGCCCTGGCCACCGAGGGCCAACCCAGCGCGGCGCCGTACCTGCTGGCCGTGCTCTACACCCCGGCCGGCCCGGCCCACCAACTGGCCAACACCACGGCGGCCATGCACACGGTGCCCATGTCGGTGGGCTGGCCGGCGCTGATGCACCTGGTGCGCACCGTCGGGCCCCGGGCCCTGGCCGCCGAGGGCTACAACCAAGTGCGCGCCCAGGCCGAGCAGCTGCTGAGCACCGTCGAGGCCCAACTGCAGCAGGCCACCCCGAAAGGCCTGGCCCAGAAAGCAGCTCAGAAGCTGGTGCGGCGCGGGCTGCAGCAGGCACGGAAGGTAATTGACAATACCCCCGGCGGGGCCACCTACAAAAAGAAGCGCACCCATGGCACTCGTTAAGCAATACACGCTCACCATCGACGGCAAGCAGGCCGTGGCCACGGTGGGCCAGCTCAAAACCGAAGTACAGCGGCTGGAAAAGGAGCTGGAAAACACCGTTACCGGCACCAAGGAAGCCGAGGCCGCCCTGCTGGCCCTGGGCCGAGCCAAGGCGGCTATTGTCGAAATTGAGGATTCAATCGACGGGCTCCAGCTCAAGAACCGGGCGGCCGTATTTGCTGACTTCGCCGACGGCGTGGTGGGTTCCTTTGGGGTTATCAGCGTAGCGGCCAAAAATCTGGGCCTGGCTGACTTCGAAAATTACCAGGAGCGGCTACAGGAAATCGTAGCCATTACCGGCAGCTTCGAGCAGATACAGCGCGCCGCCAACGGCGAAACCATTGCCGGCATCAAAAACATGTTTCAGCTGGCCAAGGCGTATGTACTCGGCGGCGAAGCGGCTACCAAGTCCGGCAAGGCCACCCGTCTGGCCCTGGCCGCCACCGGCATCGGCTTGCTGATTATCGGCGTGGGCTTGCTAATTGCGAACTGGGATAAGCTCAGCGCCAAAGTGAAGGGCCTGCCCGTGCTGTTCGACAAGCTGCGGGCCGTGGCTGCGGGGGCGTTCGACGCCATCGGGGCCGGCATTAAAACCGTGGCCCAGGCCATTGACCTGGCTGTTAGTGGCGACTTCAGCGGCGCGGCAAAGAAAGCCCGCTCAGTGGGCGCGGCCATCGGCAAGGCCTACGCTGTGGGCTACCAGGAATCCGTGGCCGCCGTGGCCCAGCTGGCCGCCGACAAGCAACTGCGCCTCACCGTCGAGGCCAACAAACGGTTGATTGCCGAGCAGGAGGCCGCCGGAGAGGACACCTACGCCCTGAAGCGCAAAACGCTACAGCAGGAGCTTTCGCTTCTGAAGAAAGAAACCGAGGAAGAGCGGAAGGTGTACGCCGACAAGCTGTCTGAAATTCGGGTACTCGACAATCAGCACCGCAAGCAACAGGCAGACGAGCGGAAGGCCGCCGACGAAAAGGCCCGGCAGCAGGCGTTTGAGGCTCACCAGCAGCGGCTGGCGGATATGGGCGCCGAACACCTGGAAACCATCGAAACCATCCGCCAGCAGCAGCAGGAAATTGCCAACGCCATAACCGACGGCCTGGGCAAAGCCTTCAACATAAAACGACTCGACACCAACCTGCCCGAAACGGTGAAGGGCGTGCTGCTGAATACTGAACAGGTAATCGACGCGAAGCTGCCCAGCCTGGCCGATAAAATCCTGCTGGGCCTGTTCGGGGTAAATCCGGAAAAGCTCGATAGCACAAAGCAGCTTATTTCGGACGCATACAGCGGCCTAGTCGAGACGGTGGCGGGCGTCGGCAGTATGTGGGTTTCAGCAGCTACAGAAGAGGCTGACGCGGCCCTGGGCGCGGCCCAGGCAAGGTATGATGAAGTAAGCCAGAAGCTCGACGCGGCCCGGTCCAAGCGTGAAGCCAGCGAAGCCCAGCTGCAAACCGCGTCGGGGGCCCGTCGTGATTACCTGCTCAAAAAAATTGAGTCAGAGCGGAAGGCAGAGGAAAGACTAGCCGGCGAAAAGCGCAAAGCCGCCGCCGAACAGGTCCGGGCCGAAAAGGAGAAACAGAAGCTGGAGCGCATCAGCCAGCAGATCTCGCTGGCCAGCGCGGGCGCGTCGGCTGTACAAGCTGGCGCCCGCGCCGTGGCATCGGCGGCGGCCATTGGCTTCCCTCAGAATATCCCGGCCATGCTGTCCGCCTTTGCGGCCGTGGCGACCTTGGTAGTAAGCGCCCGCGGGCTGGCCAAAACCTTCCGCGCCGGCGGCCTGGTAGATGGTCCCAGCCACGAGCAGGGCGGGGTGCAGATGTGGCACAAGTCCGGGGCCCACCTGGGCGAAATGGAAGGCGGCGAGTACATCATCAACCGGCAGAGCACGGCGAAGTACCTGCCGTTGCTGGAGCAGATCAACCAAGCCGGGCGCACCCGCGTGCTGCCCGCGCCCCGGGCCAAATTCGCGGAAGGCGGCCAGGTACCCGCTGCCCCCGGCAGCCTGCCCCCGGGCATGGTGGCGGTGAAAGAAGCCGATCTGGCTGAACTACTAGAGCTAACACGCGCCGTGGCCGGGGCCTCAGCCGCCACCGCAGCCGCCACCGCCACGGTGGCCAGCTATGGGCCGCCGCGCCTGGGCATCGGTTTTCAAGAGGCACTGGAGATAGATAATCTGCGAAACGAGGCCATGAAGCTTGAAGCCCAGGCTTCCATCGGCACGAGCAGCAAGCACCAATATTTTCGGCCTTAAAAATGAGAACCCCGCGCCCATACATTTTGCACCGCCGTAGCGTTGTGCGCTGGCTGGAGGATAACTACGCCGACTATTCGCTGCAAGAATGCGCGGCGCACCTGGGCCTGTCTTGGCGGAAGGTGCTGGGCATCTGCAGGCGCAACGGCATCCGGAAGCGGGCCCCTAACAAGAAAGCACATAATGAGCCGCTGGCCCCGGCCGCGTAGTATGTTTACAGCAGGGAAGAGAGAGCCCGTTGCACAGCTTGAAAGCCCGTAGGAAGTACCTACGGGCTTTCTTGTTTTCCGCCCGTAACCACCTCATTACAAAAGCACATAATCCACATTTCGTGCAAGGCTGGCAGTAGCTTTCGTTAATATGTCTACTGCCACCGATACCCGCGAAGAGCAAGCCAGCGCCTGTTTAAAAGAAGCCGTTGCCCTGCGGCCCGAGCTGCTGAAATACGCTCGGAAATTGACCTTTGGAGATGATGACGCGGCGAAGGAGCTGGTGCAGGAAGCCACCCTGCGGCTGCACGAAAGCGTCCAGAGGAACGGCAGGTCCGCCGCCCCTGTGAAGCTTCTACTGTTTCGAATTATGCGAAACAGCCACGTCGACGCCGGCCGCGTCAGAGGGCGCGCGAATAATATTTACGTCAGGACGAGAAACGGCGATGAACTAACTGAGCACGCGGGCCTGCTGCACATGTCACACCAAGAAGTTCAGCACTCGGAGGATGCTGAACTAGTGACCCTACTGGCAGAACGCGCCAACCTAGAGCTAACCGCAAGGTTCTCCCTCACAGAGCGGATTGCCTTTCGATTAACGGCCGAAAACTTTTCTACTCGCGAAGTAGGCGAAATGATGGGCCGGCCCCACTCTACTGTTCATTTCTATATCAAACAGATTCGGAAACACCTGCAATTATTTCTGCGCCCGCTTCTTAAATAGCGCCCATAAAAAAGCCCGCTCTGTCCTTCGACGGGGCGGGCTTTTTACCTTCCTGGGCAAGCTGGCAACTGTTTCCGGGTTGGTTTGGTGAAGATACGAAACCGCCACCAAATGCCAGCAACGGCGAAGTTGTATGAACCGATGTATGAACCAAAAGCAAATGAGCCACCCAGCTTTTCAACTAAGTGGCTCCTTTACAACGTACCCCGTAAGAGATTCGAACTCCTGACCTACTGCTTAGAAGGCAGCCGCTCTATCCAACTGAGCTAACGAGGCAACAGACCGCGCCAAAGGTACGGCAGAACTTTAACCTTACAAAAAAGGCCTCCTGATTGAATCAGGAGGCCTTTTGAGTTCCGGGTTACTGGGCATAACCAATGTCGGGGTGGCAGGATTCGAACCTGCGGCCTCCTGCTCCCAAAGCAGGCGCGATACCGGGCTACGCTACACCCCGAGACAGTCGGGGGTGCCCTCGTGAGAGAGAACAACCCGATGAAGGGAAACCGACAGAGTTCTGGTGGTCCAAGGCTCTGTAAAACCCGTGGCGGAGAGAGGGGGATTCGAACCCCCGGTAGCCTTTAGAGCTACGGCAGTTTAGCAAACTACTGGTTTCAGCCACTCACCCATCTCTCCTAGACAAGTCCCTTATTGCTGTAAGGGTGTGCAAATATACAAGGAGAATGCAGAAACAAACCCTTCTGCGAAAAAAAATCTTCATTTGCAGGCACCACACCCCATTTCCGAGAAACCTATCTTTACGCCCCAGCTCCGGTGCCACCTCCCCTTTCTGCATGAATTATAACCAGTTGAGTTTTCCGCCAGCACTATGAATTGGGCGCATCCATTTACTTGGGCGGAGCTGCTGGGAGCCGCACTTTTTTTTATTTTGTACGTGGGCTACGTGCTGCGCACCCGGCGGCTGGCCGCCCCGCTCGGCCAGAAAGGCTGGCGCATTGGCTGGAAGCTGGGGCTGCGGCTCCTGTATTTCCCCCTGCTGCTGGTGGCGCTGCTGGGCCCAGCCTACGGCGTAACGCAGCAGCCGGTGCGCACGGCGGGCAAGGACGTCTGGCTGCTGGTAGACTTATCCCGCTCGATGGATGCGCCGGACGTGGCCCCTTCCCGCCTGGAAAAAGTAAAGGCCGAGCTGGGCACGCTCATCAACCGGTTTCAGGCCGACCGGCTGGGGCTGATTGTCTTCGCGGCCGACGCCTTCGTGCAATGCCCCCTGACGTACGACCAGGGCGCCCTGCAGCTTTTCCTGCGCACGCTCCAGACCAACCTGGTGCCGGCCGCGGGCACCGACCTGACCCCGGCGCTAGAGCTGGCGCTGGCCCGCATCGGGGCCACGCCCCAGCCGGCCGGCAGCCCGCCCCGCGTCACGGCGCTGGTGGTGGTCAGCGACGGGGAAGATTTCGGCGAAACCCTGGAGCCCACGCTGCGGGTGCTGACCCGCTCCGGGGTGCGCCTCTACGGTATGGGCGTTGGCACGCTGGAAGGAGCCCGGATTCCGAAGGCCTCGGGCGGGGGCTACCTGCGCGACGCGAGTGGCCGGGAAGTGGTAAGCCGGCTGAATCCGGTGGGACTGCGCCGCCTGGCCGAGCAAACCAATGGCCAGTATTTTGAGTTGACTGACCGCCGCAACGAGTTTCCGCTGCTGGTGAATGCCCTGAACCGGATTGAGGGCCAGGTAGAGCAGGTACGGACCGTGGCCGTGGCCGACAACCGCTACCGCTACCCGCTGGCGCTGGCGCTGCTGCTGCTGGCCCTCGACATCGTACTTACTATTAAAGTGATTCGGCCGTGAGAATAGTGTTGCTTCTGCTCCTGCTGGTATTGGCCGACTGGACCAGCCTGACCCGCATCCGGGACCGAAACGCGGTGGTCCAGCAAGCCCAGCAGGCATTCGGCCGCGGCCAGTTTGACCGGGCGGCGCAGCTCTACCGGCGCGCCATCGACGAGCTGGGGGGCGCCCAGGATGAGCTGCTGCTACTTAATATGGGCCATGCCTACGCCCGGGCCGGCCGGCCAACCCAGGCGCGGGCCGCTTACGGGCGGCTGGTTGCCAGCCAGCAGGCCCCGGTACGCAGCATTGCCCGCCAACAGCTGGGCGTGCTGGCGGCGCAGAAAGGCAAGTATGCCGAAGCCGTGAGCCTGCTGCGCCAAGCCCTGCTGGCTGACCCTACCAATACGGAAGCGCGCTACAACTACGAGGTGCTGCGCGACTACTTGGCCCGCACGCCCAACGAGCCCCGGATTCCGCCGGCGCCCCAGCCGAAAAGCCCCGATACTAAACCCGATGATGCGCCGAGCAAGGCCAACCAGCCCGGCCAGGACCAGCAGGGCCAACTGCCCGACCCCGCCCAGCCCGACGACCCGCGCAACAGCCCCACGCCGCGCCCCGACCCACGCGGGCAGCGCGACCCGAGCCAGGCCGGCTCCGGCGCGGGCAACCAGACCGCCGACAACTTTCAGCCCGGCGCGGGCCCGCAGCAGCGCGTGGCGCAGGGCACGGAGCCCGGCCGCACCCGCGGCCTGGGCGCGGCCGCCGAAGACACCCAGCGCCAGGGCGCGGCCAGCCGCCAGCCCGGTACCGAACAGGCTTCCCTGACCGATACCCAGTTCCAGACGCAGCGCGAAAGGCTACAGCAGATGAACCTCAGCGCCGGGCAGGCGCGGCAACTGCTCGATGCCCTGGGCACCGCCGAAGAGCAGTATCTGCAGCAGATGCCGCGCCGCACCGCCAAAAAACCTGATCCAAAAAAGCCGACCTGGTAGGCTGCCCGCCCCAGTGGGCTACCCCGCGCACCCCGCTGATTTGGTGGGCTGGCCCTGCCTATTTGGGGCGGATGGGCGGCGGCACTGGCTGCAAGCAGCGTAATTCGTACTTTTAACCCGTCATTCACCCCAAACTCCCACCCTTTCTACTTATGCAAACCAGAGAAGTATATATCATTTCGGCCGTGCGCACGCCTATTGGCAGCTTCGGCGGCAGCCTGGCCTCGTTGTCGGCCACTGAGCTGGGCGCTATTGCCCTGAAGGGCGCGCTGGAAAAAGCCGGCGTCGACCCCAAGGAAGTGGAGCAGGTGATTATGGGCAACGTTATTTCGGCCAACCTGGGCCAGGCACCGGCCCGGCAGGCCGCCAAGAAAGCCGGCTTGCCCGATACGGTCGAGTGCACGACCGTTAATAAGGTGTGCGCCTCGGGCACCAAGGCCATCATGTTTGCCGCCCAGGCCATCATGCTGGGACAGGCCGACGTGATTCTGGCCGGCGGCATGGAAAGCATGTCGAACGTGCCGTACTACCTCGACAAGGCCCGTTTCGGCGCCAAGTATGGCCACGGCCAGATGATTGACGGCCTGATGAAGGACGGCCTGTGGGACCCCTACAACGACTATGCTATGGGCAACGCGGCCGAGCACACGGCCAAGGAAATGGGCTTCACCCGCGAGCAGCAGGATGAGTTTGCCATTGAGTCGTACACGCGCAGCGCCAAAGCAGCCAAGGAAGGCAAGAAAAAAGACGAAATCGTGCCCGTAACCATCGAAAGCCGGGGCAAAACCACGGTTATCGAAGACGACGAGGAGTACCTGAAAGTAGACTTCACCAAAGTAGCCGGCCTGCGCCCCGCCTTCACCAAGGACGGCACCGTGACGGCCGCCAACGCCTCGACCCTGAACGACGGCGCCGCCGCCATCCTGCTCATGAGCAAGGAGAAGGCCGAGGCGCTGGGCGTAACGCCGATTGGCAAAATCCGGGGCTTCGCCGATGCCGAGCAGGCCCCCGAGTGGTTTACCACCTCTCCTTCCCTGGCCATTCCGAAGGCGCTGAAAAACGCCGGCGTAGAAGCCAGCGAAGTGGATTTCTACGAAATCAACGAGGCTTTCTCGGTGGTTTCGCTGGCCAACAACAAGCTGCTGAACCTAGAGGGCACCAAGGTAAACGTGTACGGCGGGGCCGTGTCGCTGGGCCACCCGCTCGGGGCTTCCGGCGCGCGCATCGTGACGACGCTGATGAACGTGCTCAAAAACGAGGGCGGCAAAATCGGCGTTACCGGCATCTGCAACGGCGGGGGCGGCGCCTCCAGCCTGGTTGTGGAGCGGCTGTAAGCAGTTGATTTTCGCGGGCGGCTCACGCCGGACCCGTATCTTTGTAAAAAGCCGCTCTACCTAAGGGCGGCTTTTTATTTGCCACCGGCTCTGGCAAACTAAAGCTGGCTGGCTTAGCGTTTGCAGGCACAGGCGGAAACCAACGGGGTTTCTTTGCTTTCCTTCCCTCCTATCCGATGACCGTACCTTCCTTGCTTTCTTCCCGATTCTGGCTGCTGGCGGCCCTGGGCCTGCTGTCGGCCCAAGGCGCGCAGGCGCAAAAGCTGCGCCGCCTGGTTTCTTACTACGACTCGACCAACACCCAGAAGCGCGAGGTATACGGCGCCCTGGTGGCCGGCGACACCGTGCTGGAGGGCCCCTACAAGCGCTTTTACCGCTCGGGCAAGCTGGAAGCCCAGACGCGCTACGCCGGCGGCAAGCGCGACTCGGCCTACGTCGAGTTTCACCCCAGCGGCAAGCGGCGGCTGGAAGTAACCTACCGCCAGGGCACGCGCCAGGGCCCGTTCAAGACGTACTACGAATCGGGTAAGGTGGCCCAGGAAGGCACCTACGAAAACGACCAGCCCACCGGCACGCTCCGCTACTACCACCCCAGCGGCGAAGTGAAGCTCGAAACTACGCTCAACAACGGTCAGCCGGCCGGGGTGGTGCGCGAGCTGTACGCCGACGGCAAGCCCAAGGCCGAAATCACCTACGACAACGGGCAGGCCAACGGGCCGGTGAAAACCTACTACCCCAACGGCCAGCTCCAGAGCGAAGCCACCTTTAGCCGCGGCCTGCTGGCGGGGCCCTACAAAACCTACTACGACAACGGGCAAGTCGAAACCGAGGTGCTGGCCGACCGTACCGGCCGGGGCAGCTACCGCAGCTACTACCGCTCGGGCAAGCTGCGCACCGAGGGCACCTACGTGGCCTCCAACCTGAGCGGACGGGCCGTGAAAAACCCCTTGGGCGACGATCTGACCAAGCAGGCCCGGCAGATGACCGGCGGCACGGCCAACCTGGAAGGCCCCGCCAAGGCCTACTACGAAAGCGGGGCCCTGAAAAGCAAGATGACCTACCGCAACGGCGTGCTCAACGGCCCCCAGCAGGACTTCTACGAGTCGGGCAAGCCGGAGCAAACCATCGAGTATTCCAACCAGGCCCGGGACCGGAAAATCACGCTGTACTACGAGGACGGCATGGCCAAGGGCGAGCAGCTCTACAAGAACGGGCAGCCCAGCGGCACCTGGCGCACGTTTTTCCCCGGCGGCAAGCAGGTGCAGACCCAGGAAAGCTACGTGAACGGCAAGCTGGGCGGCGAAAAGCTGACGTACTACGACAACGGCGCGGTGCAAAACAAGCTGCTGTATGAAAACGGCCGGCCCGTAGGCATTGGTCGGGAGTTCTACAGCTCGGGCAAGCCCAAATCGGAAACCACGTACCTGAAAGGCGTGAAAGCCGGGGCCTTCAAGCAGCTGCGCGAAGACGGCACCACCGAAATCAGCGGGGCCTTCCGCAACAACCGCGAAACCGGCGTCTGGACCTACTTCGGGCCGGACGGCAAGGCCGTGACCAAAAAAGTAACGTTCCGCAACGGCCAGGAAGTAAAAGCCGGCAAGTAGTCCCGGTTTTGGCGGCCTAGCCCGTCTTTCCCCCGCATAAGCACCCCACCGTCAGGCGCGAAGCCCGGCGGTGGGGTTTCTTTTTTCAGGTAGTAATATTCTATAAAACAGATACTTACTACACAACTAGCAGATAACCCACAAAAATAATTCGGGCCGCAGGCAGCCCTTTCCCCATGCGCTCCATCTTATTGGGTGTGATGCAGGAGATAGTACAGGAAGGGATGGGCAAACTACAATTCGACCCCGTTTTTCCCTTGTAAATGCAAGGATTTTCACTGAAAGGAAAATAAATTTTAAAACTACCTTGCATCACATAGTACCATATGTTACCTTTGTCATGTTCTTCCACTCTGCCTAGCGGGGAGTCGCCACAAAGCCCC
Source organism: Hymenobacter aquaticus (assembly GCF_004765605.1). Lineage (NCBI taxonomy): Bacteria > Pseudomonadati > Bacteroidota > Cytophagia > Cytophagales > Hymenobacteraceae > Hymenobacter > Hymenobacter aquaticus. The sequence goes on from NZ_SRLC01000001.1 coordinate 1,482,090, forward strand.
TCCCCCACCGACTGCCAGGCAGTGTAGTCCCGGCCTACTACCGGAGCCTGACCCTCAGCACGTTGCACCAGCAGCGGCTCTTCGGGCTTGAGCATACCCTCTTTCTGCATCGACCGGCTACTCCTCCGGAACAGATCCGCGGCTGTTTGGACGCGCCCTGGCTGGCCTTTGCCCTCATTCTCCCTTTTTCTCTTACTGCCATGAACTCCTCCTCCTTCTTCCGTTCCCTTGCTGCCTGTCTGTTTGCCGCCCTGCTGATTTCGGGCGTGCAGAGCTCCTCTTCCACCGCCCAGCACGGCACCCTGACCGGCGTACTGCGGGACGCCGACACGCACGAGCCGATTCCGGGCACCAACGTGGTGCTGCTCAGCAGCCGCGTCAACACCCTGATTCGCAGCGCCAAAACCCGCGCCGATGGTACTTTCTGCCTGAAAGACGTGCCGTTTGGCTCCTACACCCTCCGCACCACCGTGCTGGGCTACCAGCCCAACCAGCCCCAGCTGACTTTCCGGCCCCAACAGGCCAACGTGGCCCTGGGCACCCTGAGCCTGCAGCCCATGAACTCCAACATGCTGGCCTTTAACTAGCAACCAACGCTTCCCGCTTTCTTGCATGACTTCGGCGTTTGCCGGGGTGCTTTCAACCCAACTCTCACACTCTCTTGCCTTACTGCGCTATGAAAACTTCCCTGATTTCCCGCCTGAGCCTGCTGGCCGTTGCCTTTGGCCTCTCCATCACGATGGCCAACGCCCAAACTTCGGTGTACACCGAAGACGGCAAACAGCCCGGCACCGGCTACTGGTCCATCGAAACCGACCAGGCCCGCCGCGACTACAGCGTGGTGCGCTTCTACAACGCCCAGCACGAGAAAATTTACGAGGAGCGGCTCAACGACCTCTGCCTGGACCCCAGCCGGGGCACAACCGCCTGCCGCCGCACGGCCCGCATGCTCAGCAACGCCCTGGTGCAGGTGCAGCAAACCCGCAACAACTCGATGGTGACGAACGGGCTGGGTTTTCAGCGGCGCGCCCAGCGGATTTACGCTTCGCGCTAGCCAGCCCCCGACCAAGGATATACTCAGCGGGCGGCGGGAGCCGGGCCCGGCTCCTACTGCCTGCTGAGGGCCCTTGTCCTGTCTCTTTACCCCTGATTCATGGCGCAACCGGCGCCATGCCCTGCCGCCGGCGGCACGCACGTAATTGTTTTTGAGCTGCTTACCTCACCTTACAGCCGGAAACAATTATTTTTTTATCAAGGTACCTTGCGTCACATAGTACCTTCTACTATATTTGTCTTAGTAATTCGCCGCTCCCTCTTTTGCTTTGGTTTACGACCAAAGAGCCGGACCCGGGTTTCGCCACGGGCGCGTTGCAGCACCTGCGGCGGATAAGCTGACCACCATCGGCTTTTCCGTGGAGCGTGGCCCCGGGAACTGGTTGAGGAGCGTTCCTGCCCTTTGTTTTGAATGCCTGCGCAAAGGCACCCCAGCGGATCCGCGGCCGCCTGGACTGGCCAGTCTTTGCCCTGTTTTTCCACTCCCTACTTCTCTCGCCATGACCTTCTCGTCTACTTTCAACCGGGCCCTGTGGTGCCTGGGGTTGCTGCTTACGCTCTTGCCCCTGGGCTTGCAGGCCCAGACAAATGGCTCAATTTCAGGTGTTTTGCTGGATAAAACCACCAACCAGCCCCTGCCGTTTGCCAACGTGGTGGTGCTGCGGGGCCAGGATTCGACGCTGGTAAACGGGGCGCAGACCAGTGAAGCCGGGGCCTTTGCCATTGAGCAGCTGGCGGCGGGCACTTACCTGGTGCGGGCCACGGTGCTGGGCTACCAGCCCCTGCGCCAGACGGTGACGCTGACCGTCGCCGCGCCAGCGGCGCACCTGGGCTCCCTGAAGCTGCTGCCGACGGCCACGCAGCTGGCGGGCGTGACGGTGCGGGGCGAGCGGGCCGCCGTGGTCGACAACCTGGATAAGAAGGTAATCAACGTGGAAAAAGACCTTGCCAGCGTGGGCGGCACGGCCGTCAACGTGCTGCAGAACGTGCCGTCCGTGTCGGTGGACCAGAGCGGGACGGTGAGCATGCGCGGCAGCAGCAACATCACGGTGCTGATTGACGGCAAGCCTTCCGGGGCCGCCAACGGGGGCATCGGCACCCGCCTGGAGCAGATTCCGGCCAGCGCCATTGAGAAGGTGGAAGTCGTGACTAACCCCTCGGCCCGCTACGACGCGGCCGGCTCGGGGGGCGTCATCAACATTATTTTGAAAAAGCAGCGCAAGGACGGCTGGAACGGGCAGGCCGTAGCCAATCTGGGCACGGCCGAGAAGTACAACACTTCCCTGAGCCTGAACCGCCACCGGGGCAACATGAACCTGTTTGGCAGCTACAACGGCCGCGACGACCGGTACCGCAACACCAACACCATCGACCAGACGGCCCTGGTTCAGGACCAGCGCATCACGATTGACCAAACGGGCCGGGGGCTGCGCCACAACTCCTCCCACGACGCCCGCCTGGGGCTGGACTACACCCTCAGTCCCGAGCAGACCCTGACGCTTACGGCCGAGCCCCACCTGAACTCGGGCCTGAACCGCACCACCCAGCAAACGGACGTGAACGGCGAAAACCAGGAAAATAACCAGCGCGTGACCGAAAGCGTGAAAACCCTGGACGTATCGTCGGACTACAAGCGCACCTGGGCCGCCCACAAGGGCCGCGAAATGACGGCCAACCTGGGCTACACCAACCTGTGGGCCAACGTGGTGGTGGCCCAGCAGCTGACCACCAGCGCCGGCCCCGACCCCGAGTGGAAGCAGGATCTGGGCGTGCGGCTCCAGGCCGTGTACGGCCAGCTCGACTACACCCACCCCCTCGACTCGACCAGCCGCCTGGACCTGGGCTACAAAGGCCAGTGGCAAACCAACGACGGCACCGCCGACTTCCTGCTCCAGAACCTGGAGCGCCCCACCGACTACACCCGCCAGGCCGACCGCTCGGTAGCCTACACGTTTCAGGAAGACCTGCACGCCGGCTACGCTACCTACCAGCTACAGCGCGGCCAGTGGAGCTACCAGGGTGGCGTGCGGGCCGAATACACCCGCACCCAGGGTCACGTCGAAAACGGTCTGGGGGCTTTTCGCCTCAACTACCTCAACCTGTTTCCCTCGGCCTCGGTGGTGCGCACTCTGCCCGGCGACCAGCGCCTGCAGCTCAGCTACGCCCGCCGCCTGAACCGGCCCGGTTTCATGCAGCTGCTGGCCTTCCCGCTCTACAACGACCAGCGCTTCTACCGCCTCGGTACTCCCAGCCTGCGGCCCGAGTACATCAACGCCTTCGAGCTGGGCCACCAGGTGTCGATGGGCGGGGCCAGCCTGAGCTCCACGCTGTTTTACCGCCGGACCACCAGCGCCATCCAGCGCCTGCGCGAAGTAGACGAAGCCGCTACGGCCCTGAACCCGGAGGTGGGCGTCGTGACGAAGGAGTACTTCCGCAACTTCGGCCAGAACGAAACCTACGGTGCCGAGCTGAGCCTGAATCAGCCCCTGGCCAAGTGGTGGCGCCTAACGGCCAGCGGCTCTTTGTTCCGCAGCACCGTCACGGCCCTGGCCAACACCGAAGCCAGCCGCAGCAACCTCAGCGGCACGGCCCGGCTGATGAACAGCTTCACGCCCACCGCCAAGCTCGACGTGCAGGTAACGGGCACCTACCGCGCCGCCGTCATCACGCCCCAGGGCCGTTTGCTGCCCCAGGGCGGCATCGACGTGGCCCTGCGTCAGAAGCTGTTTGCCGACCGGGCCGCCCTCACGCTGCGGGTCAGCGACATTCTCAACACCCAGCGCCAGCGCATCGAAGCCTTCGGCGACAATGGCTACCGGGCCACCTACGTCAACAAGTACGAAACGCGGGTGGGCTACCTGGGCTTCAGCTGGTACTTCGGCTCGAACAAGCCCCCGAAGAAAATCGAAGCGGCCCCGCAGGGCGGTGGCGGCGGCTTCGGGGGCTAACCGGCCAGCCCAAGGCCTTTCCTTAACCGGCCGCGCCAACTGCGCCAAAAGAATAAAATAACCCTGCCGCTTCCCTGCTTTCCCCTGCTACCACCGTTCTGCTACCTGAATGAAAATCACGACCTGGCTTACCAGCCTTTGTTCCGCACTAACTCTCACGGCCGCTTCGCCGGCTCTGGCCCAAACCCCGCCCCCCGCCAAACCGGATAGCATAGACCTCTTTATCCGGGCCAGGATGCAGCAGCTGCGCATTCCGGGCCTGCAACTGGCGGTGGTGCACCACGGCAACATCGTGAAGCTGGGCCACTACGGGCTGGCCAACGTGCAGGACTCGGTGCCGGTCGACCGCACCACGCTGTTTCCCATCAACTCCATTACCAAAGCCTTCGTGGGCGTGGCCGTGATGCAGCTGGTGGAAGCCGGCAAGCTGGACGTGGCCGCACCGGTGGGCCGCTACCTGCCGGAGCTACCCGCCGCCTGGCGGGGCATCACGGTGCGGCAGCTGCTGACCCACACCTCCGGCCTGCCCGACATCCTGCCTGAGGGTGTGCAAGTAACGGCCGACGACCAGCTCACTGCTTGGAAAGCCGTGCAGGCCCAGCCCCTGGAGTCGCAGCCCGGGGAGAAATTCAGCTACAACCAAACCAACTACCTGCTGGTGGGCAAGCTCATCGACCAGCTCAGCGGCCAGCCCTTCACCCGGTTTATTGAGGACCGGCAACTGCGAGTGGCCGGCCTGCCCCGCACCACCTTTGCCGATGCCAACAGCGTGGTGCCCCACAGCACCCGGGGCTACACCTACTTCTACGCCGTGGATGGGGAGCTGCGCCGCACCGCCGAGCTGCACAATATGTTCGAGGTATTCGCGCCCATGCTGCGCACGGCGGCCGGCCTGAACTCGACGGCCGAGGAAATGGCGACCTGGGTGCTGGCCCTGCAACAAGGCAAGCTGCTGCAACCCGCCAGCCTGCCCACGCTCTGGACGCCCGGCAAGCTCACCAACGGCACCGAGCGGGGCTTCAGCAAGCAGCTCAACGGCTACGCCCTGGGCTGGCCCACCATCACGCGGCCCGAGCACCGGGCGGTGGCCCCGGTGGGCGGGGGCCGGTCGGCCGTGTTCCTGTACCCCGACGACGACCTGGCCGTGGTGGTGCTGACCAACCTGACCGGGGCCAACCCCGACCGGTTCGTGGATGAGCTGGCCAGCTTCTACGTACCCGACATGCGCCTGGCAACTGGCTTCGGGTTGCCGCCCACGCTGCGCCGCCTGCACCACGAGCTGCGCCGCCGCGGCTTCGACCACGCCCTGGCGCTGGTGCGGCAGCAGCAAAAGCAGAACCCCGGCTACCAGCTGCCCGAATCCGAGGTAAACGCCTGGGGCTACTCCCTGCTGCGCCAGCAACAGCCGCGCGAGGCCCTGGAGATCTTCAAGCTGAACGTGAGCCTCTACCCCAAAAGCGCCAACGCCTACGACAGCCTGGCTGAAACCTACCAGGAGCTGGGCAACAAAACCCTGGCCGTCAAAAATTACCAGCAGGTGCTCCGCCTCGACCCGCACAGCAAAAACGCCGCCCAGCAGCTGCAACGCCTGCACTAACTCACTGGCTGATTATACCGCATGAACCGCTTCATATCTGCTGCCCTGCTCCTGCTGCTGGCCAGCCCGTTGGCACACGCCCAAACTTCGGCCCGCACCAGCGCGCCGCTCCCGACCTACGACCAGCTACTGGAAACGGCCGCCCGGCACCTCGCGCAGAAAAACTACTGCGAGGCCACTACTACCTTCACGCAAGCCTTTGCCGACAGCACCCTGGCCGGGCCCTTCGACCTGTATGCCGGGGCCGGGGCGGCGGCCAACTGTCCCGGGCAGGAGCCACTGGCCCTGCGCTGGCTGCTGCGCCTGACCCGCCAGCCCAACCTGCCCATCACCGCCCGCGACGTGGACAATATGGCGCAGGAAGAAAGCATGCGGAGCTTGCATAAGTTTGCGGCCTGGCACAGCTTTTTGGCGGCCCTGCGGCAGACGGCTGCCCGCCGGGCGGCGGAGGCACACCGCGCCGCCACCGCGTGGCGGGCCGCAGCCCTGGGCCAGGCCCTGCCCACCCCGCCCCAAACAGGCCATTACGCGGCGGCCAAGCCAGGTTTTGCCCTTTACTACGCGCCCGTCGATACGGTGCGGGTGCCCTACCTGGTGTACGTGCCCGCCACCTACCGCCCGGACCGCCCCACGGCCCTAATCGTGTATCTGCACGGCGGCGTGAGCAGCACCACCCAGTTTCCTGCCACTCCGGAGGTGGCGCAGGAACCCATCTTTGCCGCTGCCGCCGAGCAGAACACCCTGGTACTGTACCCCTTCGGACGTCAGTCGTTTGGCTGGCTGGAGCAGCGGGCCGCCCTGGATAACGTGCGCCGCATGCTAGCCCAGGTACAGCAGCGCTACCACATCGACCGGCGCCGCGTGTACCTGGGTGGCATGTCGAATGGGGGCACAGCCGCGTTTTGGTACGCGTGCCAGTCGCCGGCGGGCTTCGCGGGCTTTTTTGCTATTGCCGCTAATCCGGTCAGTGCCCTGGGTCCGCTCAACTTCCGTCAGCTGCGCAAGGGGCCGCCGCTGTATTCGCTGCACGCCGAAGACGACCCGGTGTTTGCTTACCAGCAGGTACGGGCCATTTACACCCAGCAGCACCCCTGGGCCCGGCAGTGGCATTTCGCCTCGCGGCCCACGGGCGGCCACAGCTTTTTATACGGCCCTGATGGCCCTGCCGCCCTGCGGGCCCTGCTGGCCCAGCTGATGGGGCGCCCCGCCAACTAAGGCAGTCTGATCCGGACCTTGGGCTAAAGAAAGGGGAAAACTTCCGCCCGAGAAGTTTTCCCCTTTTCTTTACGGCTTACCAATTCCCAGCATGCCCGGCGCGGTTGCTTGCGCGCGGAAAGCGGAAAGACAATGCACGCGGCCCTGACCCTTCTGCTTCTGCTGCTCGGCGGCACCCTGGTGCCCGTCAACCGGCAGTTTCGGCCGACGCCCGACGGTATTGCCGTATTTGTGGTGTCCAATGGGGTGCATACCGACCTGGTTTTGCCCCTGCGCGAGGACCGCACCGGCACCGACTGGCTGAGCCAGCTGCAGCAGCCGGCCCTGGCCGCGCGCTTTGGCGGCTACCAGTACGTGGGCTTCGGCTGGGGCAGTGAGCGGTTTTACCTGGAGTCGTACGGCGGCAAGCTGCCCGGCGCCACCACCATGCTGCGCGCCCTGGCGCCGGGCCGCACGCTGATGCACGTCGACTTTTACCGGCAGCCGCCGCGGCCCGGCCGGCACGTGGCCGCCCTGCGCATTTCGCCAGCCCAGTATCAGCGCCTGGCCGCCCAGGTCGCCCTGTACTTCGCCCCCGACAGCAGCGGCCCCACCGTGCTGCGCAATGCGGCCGGCTACACTCCCGACGACTTTTTCTTCCGGGGCCGGGGCCGCTACCACGCCCTGCGCACCTGCAACGACTGGACCAACGGCACCCTGCGCCGGGCTGGCCTGCGGGCAGCCCTGAAGGCGCCGCTGGCCGGCTCGGTGCTGTACCAGGTGCGCAGGGCCACCCGCGAGCCGGCGGAAGCTCAGCCGTAGCCTGCTTTTCTTCCCATCAGCCCATATTTCCTTGCTAAATGCCAAGTCGGGAGCGGAAAGGGGCGCGTATGAAGGAAGCGGCAACCGTTGCGGCTGCTGGTCCCTTCTTACGCGCCCCTCGTTATTGCCGCTATGCTTGATGTTCACCGGGAAGAGTTGCCCCACAGCTATTTACTGGTATTGGCTCCCGCAAGCACTGAAGTCGATGAAATCAAGCTGACGCGGGCCCTGCACCGGGCCGCCCGCAGTGCCAAGCAAGCCATCTGGGTCGACTGCAGCCTGCTCGACCACCTTACCCCGGAAGCCATTGACCTGCTGCTGGCCTACGCCTACCTGCTGCACGGCCAGGACCGCCGCCTCGTGCTCTGCCACGTGCCCGACGTAGTGCGCCACCATTTCCTGGACCTCGACGCCGAGTCGCAGCCCCTGGTGGTACCCTCGCTGCTGGACGCCGATACCCTTCCCCCTACCCCGGGCTTTCAGTAGCAACTCCCGGCCGCGCGGGCCGGTTAGCGCAGGGCGTAGGTCCGGGGTACTTTGCGGTACATTCCCAGGCCGTTGGCCACCATGGAGGCAGCCCGCTCGCGCCGCACGTTCACAATGGAGGCGCTGAGCATGCGGGCCGTGCGGCGGCAGGCCGTTGTGCCGCGGCTGGGGTCCAGGCAGAGGCCATCGAGCCGCTCCTCGTAAATTTTCTCGTGCTCGGGTGTGTAGAAGCGCACTACGCTGTAGTCGCGGTGGGCGGGGTCGGTTTCAATAGTCCAGTAGCCCAGGCCGGGCTGATCAGCATCTTCGGTGTAAACCCGGGTTTGGGCCGTGGCCCGCAGGCTCACGCCGGCCACCAGCAAAATAGTTAGCAGGCCCAGACGAAAAAACAGAAGGTATTTCATGATAGACAAGAAAAAAGGACGAAGGGGCACAGCCCCGCAATAGGTGTGAGAAACAGGGCGAAACAGAAAACGGGGCGGGCATCATAAGCCCTGGCCGGTACTCAGCCCGGCGCGGCGCAACACAATAAGGGCTATCAGGAGGGGCTTTGGGAAACTACCGGGCGGGGTTGAGCAGGGAGCAATGCAGTACCAAGCCGCCGGCCGGGGGCCGACAGAGGGCGCGGGCACTCGGGTACTACCGCAGTACTACCCAAGGAGCGGCGCTTCAGCGCACGGCGTACACGCGCTGCACGCGGCGGTTCTGGCCAAACTGCTGGGCCAGCATCGTGGGGTTCTGCTGGGGGGCGGCGGGGTTGAGCAGCACTTGCTGCAGGGCCACGTTGAGCTGGTTGGCCGTGCGCCGGCACAGGCCCGAGCCACTGCTCAAATCAAGGCACAGGTTGTCGATGCGCTCCTCATAGACGAGCTGATCCTGGTCGTTGAAGAAGCGGATGATGCTGTAGTCGCGGGTGAGTAGGTTGGTTTCCACGTTCCAGTACCCCTGCACCGGGGCGGAACGGGTTGGGCGGGGGCCGGCCGCGGCCAGGGAGGCCGACAGCAGCAGGACAACGAGTAAGGGACGAAAAAGCAGGTTCGTTTTCATGGCGCAATAGGTAGGGTGAGGAAAGAAAAAGACAAGCCACGGCCAGCCAGCCCCAAACGGGCTATTTCGCCGGCCACGGCCGGCTATCCAGGAAGTATGGGAGGGTGAGGACAAGATACAGCGGCCCGCCGCCGAAGTATTGGACGAATACGACGGGCCGGCTACCGGGCCCAGAAAAACTGCGCGTACTCGTCGTAGTGGTGGAAATAGGCGGCCGGCGACTCGCCCGTAAACCGGTGAAACTCCCGGATGAAGTGGGCCTGGTCGTAGTAGCCGCAGCGGTAGGCCACGTCTACCCAGTGGGCGGCCGGCTCCTCCTTCAGGATGTTGAACACGTGGCTGAAGCGGGCCAGCTGGGCGTAGAACTTGGGCGAGGTACCCACTTTGGCCAGAAACTGCCGCTCCAGCTGCCGGTTGCTCAGGTTGGCCTCCGTGGCCAGGGCATCAATGCTGACCTGCCCGTGGCTTTCAATAATCTGCGTGGCCACGAAGTCGACGGCGTTGAAGGCGGGCTGCACCTGGCGCAGGCGCCCCAGCAGCAGCTCTTCGGCCGCCTGCTGGCGCTGCAGGCTGGTTTCGGCCTCGCACACGCGCTGGGTCAGCTCGTGGCTGAAGCCGTGGGCGGCGCAGTCCAGCTCCAGGGTATCGTTGGTGATTTCGGCCATGGGCACGCCAAACAGGTTGTAGAATCCGGTGGGCCGGAAGCGCACCCCGAACACCCCGATCTGGCCGGTATGGCGCGTGTAGAGCCGGGGCGTGGTCACGCGGCCCAGCACCAGCCCCGCCCGAATGTCGCGCACCTCCCGGCCGTCGAAGGTGATGGTCTGGTACGGGTCGCCGAAGACCACGATCAGCGACTGAATGGTGGAGGGCAGCACCGCGTTGACCAGGGGTTGCGCCGGCGTCGCCGTGCCTTCCCACACCCAGTAGTACTCCACAAAGTCGGTTAGCTGGGGGCAAACGGCTAGTTTTTGGATGCTCATGCGCTGGTGCTGAAATGGCCGGCCCACCCACACCTGCGCGCCACCCTCCTACCTATCGTTAAAGATACCACCCGCCGGCAGCGGGTCATTGGACAAATGCGACACGGGGCATCACATAAAAGGGGGAGGCCGCCCGGCCGGGTTTGCGTAGCTTTGCGCCCAGATTCCCGACTACCCGCACCCCCTTTCCGATGAGCATCCAAAAGCCCAGCATCCCGCAAGGCACCCGCGACTTTGGCCCCGCCGTGGTGGCGCGCCGCAACTATATCTTCGGCATCATCCGCCGCACCTTCGAGAAGTTCGGCTACGCCCCGCTCGAAACCCCAACCCTGGAAAACCTCTCGGTGCTGACCGGCAAATACGGCGACGAGGGCGACCAGCTCTTGTTTAAGGTACTCAATTCGGGCAACTTCCTCAAAAAGCAGAAGGGCGACAAAATCACCGAGCAGGTAACGGCCGCCGACCTTGAAGCCGGGGCCAAGACCGTGCTGCCCAAGATTGCCGAAAAGGGCCTGCGCTACGACCTGACCGTGCCCTTCGCCCGCTACGTGGTGATGAACCGCGGCACGCTGACCTTCCCCTTCAAGCGCTACCAGATCCAGCCCGTGTGGCGCGCCGACCGCCCCCAGCGCGGCCGTTACCGCGAGTTTTACCAGTGCGACGCCGACGTGGTCGGCACCGATTCGCTGCTCTGCGAGGCCGAAATCGTACTGATGATGAGCGAGGTGCTGAACGCCCTGGGGTTGACGGATTTTACTATCAAGATCAACCACCGCGGGGTGCTGCGCAACATTTACCAGGCGCTGAACACGGAGGCGCGGGAAACGGACCTGTTCGTGGCCATCGACAAGCTGGACAAAATCGGGCGGGACGGCGTGACCAAGGAGCTGCTGGAGCGGGGCTTTTCGGAGCAGGCCGCCGGGCAGCTGTTTGAGCTGCTGGCCGTGGAAGGCTCGTTTACCGACAAGCTGGAAAAGCTGCGCGCGGCATTCGGCGCGGCCGGCGTACCCACCGAGGCGGCCGACGCCTACAAGGGCTTGCAGGAGCTGGGCCAGGTGGTAGATTTCCTCACGGCTTTCGGCTTCGAGCAGTTCGACCACCTCGAATTTGACCCGACCCTGGCGCGGGGCCTCTCCTATTATACGGGCTGCATCTTCGAAATCAAGATCAACAACGTGAACATGGGCAGCGTGAGCGGCGGCGGCCGCTACGACAACCTGACCGGCGCGTTTGGCCTGCCGGGCGTGTCGGGCGTGGGCTTCAGCTTCGGCGTCGACCGGCTCTACGACTGCCTCGACGAGCTGAACCTGTTCCCGGAAAGCGCCGCGACGACCACCCGCTGCCTGGTTACCAACTTCGACCAGGAAACCATGCCCCTGCTGCTGCCGGTGCTCCGGGAGCTGCGGGCCGCGGGCGTGCCGAGCGAAATGTACCCGGAAAGCGGCAAGCTGGGCCGGCAGTTCAAGTACGCCGACGCCAAAGGCATTCCCTACGTGCTGATTCAGGGTCCCGATGAGCGCGCCGCCGGCCAGTTTAAGCTCAAAGACATGAAGACCGGCGAGGAAAAAACCCTGTCCCTGGAGCAGGTGCTGGCCACGCTCACCGCCTAGCCCGGCCACCCCGCGAAACGTTTCCCGGGCCGGTCGAAGTTTTCCGGGGTGCTCAGGAAACGTTTCGCAGACCGGTCGAAGTTTTCCGAAGTACCTGGGAAACGTTTCGCAGACTGGTCGAAGTTTTCCAGATGGCCTGGGAAACGTTTCCCGGAACGGGCGGAGTTTTCCGGGTGGCCTGGGAAGGATTTCCCGGATAGGCCGAAGTTTTCCGGAGGGCCTGGGAAAGATTTCCCGGATAGGTCGAAGTTTTTGGGAGGGTCTACCACACGCGTGGTAGGCCCTCCTTGCTTTTCCCGATAGTTTTTGCCGCAGTCGCTCGGCTGTGCCGAGTGACGACTACGCTTGAGCAGCTCCGCTGCGAATTAAACCGCGCCGCCAGCCCGACCCGCTACCAGATGGCGCGGGACGCTCGCGGCAAAGCCGCTCCACGTAGTCGTCACTCGGCACAGCCGAGCGACTGCAGCCTGGATCTACGGGGCCGACAATTGCGGCGGCGGTTCCAAAAGATTTCAGGAACTTGCCGGTCACCCTTTTCCCATTTTCCACCCACCCGCATGTCCGCCGACGTTTTTTACCTCGACCCGACCACCCACCTCGACTTACCGACCCTGCGCCAGCTCCTGGCCTCGGGCCAGACCGTGAAGCTCGGCCCCGCCGCCACCCAGCGCATCGAGGCCTGCTACCAGTACCTGCACAACCGCCTGGCCCAGTCCGACGCGCCGGTGTACGGCATCAACACCGGCTTCGGGGCTTTGTGCAACACCGGCATTGCCCCCGAGGAGCGGCAGCAGTTGCAGGTAAACCTGATGATGTCGCACGCCTGCGGCACGGGCGAGGAAGTACCGGCCGAGCTGGTCCGCCTGATGCTGCTGCTCAAGGCCCAGAGCCTGAGCTACGGCCACAGCGGCGTGCAGCTGGCCACCGTGCAGCGCCTGCTCGACTTCTACAACCGCGGGATTCTACCGGTGGTGTATCAGCAGGGCTCGTTGGGCGCCAGCGGAGATTTGGCCCCGCTGGCCCACCTCTGCCTGCCGCTCGTGGGCCTGGGCGAAGTCAATTACGAAGGCTACCGCCTGCAAGCCGCCGATGCCCACCACCTCTTTAGCTGGGAGCCGATCCGGCTGGAAGCCAAGGAAGGTCTGGCGTTGCTCAATGGCACCCAGTTTATGCTGGCCTACGGCGTGCACAGCCTGCTGCGGGCCGAGCGCCTCAGCCAGGCCGCCGACGTCATCGGGGCCCTGTCGCTGGAAGCCTTCGACGGCCGCCCCGAGCCGTTCGACCACCGCCTGCACGTCATCCGGCCCCACGCTGGGCAACTGAAGGTGGCCGGGCGAATCCGGGAGCTGCTGGCCGGCAGCGAGTTGCAGCAGCAGCCCAAAACGGCCGTGCAGGACCCCTACTCCTTCCGCTGCCAGCCCCAGGTGCACGGGGCCTCCCGCGACGCGCTGACCTACGTGGCCCAGGTGTTCGAAACCGAGTGCAACGCCGTAACCGACAACCCCAACATCTTCCCCGAGGATGATTTGATCTTATCGGGTGGCAACTTTCACGGGCAGCCCCTGGCCCTGTCCCTCGACTTCATGGCCATTGCCGTGGCCGAGCTGGGCAGCATTTCGGAGCGCCGCACCTACCAGCTCATCGGCGGGCAGCGCGGGCTGCCGCCCTTCCTGGTGGCCGAGCCGGGCTTGAACTCGGGCTTTATGATTCCGCAGTACACCGCCGCCGGCATCGTGAGCCAGAACAAGCAGCTCTGCACCCCGGCCTCGGTCGACAGCATCGTGAGCAGCAACGGGCAGGAAGACCACGTGAGCATGGGCGCCAACGCCGCCACCAAAGTCCGCCGCGTGGTCGACAACGTGGAGCAGATTCTGGGCATCGAGCTGATGAACGCCTGCCAGGCCCTGGCCTTCCGCCGCCCGGCCCGCACCTCGCCCGTGCTGGAGCGGGTCGTGGAAGCCTTCCGCGAAAAAGTGAAGTTCGTGAGCCGGGACCGGGTGCTCTACCCCGACCTGCACGCCGCCGCCGCCTTCGTGCAAAGCTACGACTGGCCGTAGAGTTGGTTAAAACGTCCTATTTTAATAGAACGTCATTCCGAGCAGCGCGAGGAATCTCGCGGGCTGCCATTGCCACACTATTCTGTCATCCTGAGCACAGCGAAGGACCTTCCGGGATACGAACGACCAGTGCAACAACGACTTGCTCAGGCGTGATAAGGTCCTTCGCTGTGCTCAGGATGACAGATGAAGGACGAAAACGTGCTATTCCTGGCCGATACCCTATTTTTAGCGCTCTACCAAACGCAAATGCGGAAGTCGTACGTTATGAAGCCCGTGAACCAACTCCGCTTCCTTGCCTGCCTGCTGCTACTGGTGCTGGGCTTCTCCCCGGCCCGGGCCCAGTGCCTGGATGCGCTGCCCACCAACTGCAGCCAGCCCTTCGAGGCCTTCGACCTGCTGACGGGCGTGCCCGTGCAGAGCTTCTGCGTGGGCCGGGCCGTGCGCATCACCATCACCTGCCCCGGCCGGGCCGGCGTCGACCGCAACGCGCTGTACTACCAGTTTGTGCCCGGCGCCCTGACCTCCGCGCCCTGCACCGGCTACAGCAGCCGCACCAACACCTTCACGCCCACGCAGGCGGGCAAGATTACCGTGGCCGAAAACGCCCAGGCCGGGGCCGGGGCCGGCACTATCTTTCTGCGCGTCTACGACGTGCAGGCCACGGCCAAGCCCACGTTTCAGGTGGAAGCCTGCTCGCCCGGCTTCGTGCGCGTGACCATCACCGACCAGGCCTACGACACCTACTCCGTGCGCATCAACGACGGGGTGCCCCAGCCCGTGGCCAAGGGTGCCGGCCCCCGGGTGTATGCCGTGCCGACCACCACGGGCAAAGTCGTGGTGAAGGGCTTCTACACCGGCGGCGGCCTGTGCGTGGGCGCCGACAGCACCACGTTCACCACCCTGGCCGCCGCGCCTTCTCCCGTTATCCGGCGGCTGGCGCTGACGGGCACCGAGGCCCAGTTTCAGCTCGACCCGCTGCCCACCGGCTACCAATACGTGCTCCAGCAGGCCGATGCCGGCAGCCCCGGCGGCTACCGCGACGTGCCGGCCGTATTCAGCGGCACCGGGGCCACGCTCGGCGGCGTGACGGCGGCGGCCTGCTACCGGCTGCGCGTGCAGGACGTGTGCGCCACGGCCTCGCTGCCCGTGTCGCCGGCCGTGTGCGCCATCTTCCTAGCGGCCAGCTCGACCAACGGGCAGAATAATTTGTCCTTTACCGGCGGCGCGGGTAGCTACGTGCTGAAGCGCGACGGCCAGCCGCTGGCCACCCTGCCGGCCGGCACCACCACCTACTCCGACGCGGCCGTCACCTGCGGGGTGCGCTACTGCTACCAGCTCGAAGCCAGCAGCGGCAGCGGCGCGGCCAGCACCGTCGTCGTATCCAACCAGGCCTGCGCCACCACCACGCCGAGTCCCGTGCTGCCCGTGCCGCAGCTGGTAGCCAGCTTCACGCCCGCCAACCAGGTGGTGCTCACGGCTACCGTGCCGGGTTTGCCAACCGGCGGCAGGGTGCGCTACCTGCGGGTCAATAACCTGGGCGCGGCCACCGAGCTGGCCCTGACCACGCGCCGCACCCAGCGCGACTCGACCCTGGCGCTGCTTGGCTCGGCCGGTGCGCCCTGCTACCAGGCGCAGTTCGTCGACGACTGCGGCAATGCTTCGGCCCTGAGCGCGCCCTTCTGCCCGGTGGTGCTCACGGCTAAAGCCGCCGACCTGAACGGCAACTCGGCTCAGCTCGACTGGAGCGAACTGCGCGGCCCCGATCCGGCCGGCAGCGTGCGGTATGCCGTGCAGCTGCTCGATGCGGCGGGCACCGTGGTGGCCCAGCCCGCGGCCAGCGCCGCCGCCACCTCCTTCCTCGACCAGACCCCGCCCACCGACCGGCAAGTGCTGCGCTACCGCATTGCCGCCACCAGCCCCGGCCTGAGCCAGCCCAGCTACTCCAACGTGGCCACCGTAGTCCGGGAGCTGCGGGCGGTGCTGCCCACGGCCTTCACCCCCAACGGCGACGGGCTCAACGACGTGCTCGAAGTGAAAGGCCGCTTCCTAAACTCTTACATCTTCACGGTGGTGGACCGCAACGGACAGCAGGTGTTTCGCGGTACCAACCAAAGCCAGGTCTGGAACGGGCGGGTGGGCAACGAGCAGCCGGTGCCGGGCGCCTACGTGTGGCGCTTCGAAACCGTGGATGAAACCGGCCAGCGCGTCGTGCAGCACGGCACCATCACCATCGTGCGCTAACCACGGCGGCTTGTCCGACGCGATTATAACAGAGGTAAATAGAATTTTGCCTAACTCGACATTGTATACCAGTTTAGGTAAACACTATTTCAGTTGTTATACATTCATATACCTTACGTTCATCGAATCCATCGAATAGGTAAACACCTATAACAGATACTTAACCTGTGCATACCATATGAGGTATACTGCCATGCTACGGCGCGAAAACACTATACCAGCTGCTTTTGCTGCCGCAGCTTGGTTCCGCAAGTGAAACTCGTCTTTGTTAGTTACCCAACCATTGTCGTTGCGTAGTGCCCATCACCCGTCCGAATTCGCTTCGGGGTACAGCATCCGCACAAAAAAAGCCGACGTTGCTGCGTCGGCTTTTTTCGTGTGGAGAAGGCGGTTTATTGCTGCGGCTTCACCTTCATGTTGGTGAACTCCCCGAAGATGTGCATGTCACACTTCGTCTCCAGGGTTCCTTTGGTGGGGTCGTTTTCGCCGGGGGCCGTTACGTCGAAGTTCCCGCTCACGAGCTGGCGCTTGGCATCGTACGCCGTAATGGTCACGTTGCCGGTGAGCTTGGGGCTGAAGTTGCTGAAGCGGAAGATACGGATGCCGCCGCCGGAGTCAGTGTATGAATAGGACGCAAAAACCGGAGCGCTGGGGCTGCCGGGGCTTTGCAGCGCGTAGGTGCCCACCCAGCCGCTTTTCAGCTGGCCCCGGTCGATTTCAAAGTGCGGACCATCGGGTCCCGCCTCAAAATCGAGGGCCAGCACCTGCGCAAACAGCCGGGCCTCGCCCGTGATGTCCTGGGCGGCATGGATGGTTCCGCCCCCCGTGTTGGTGGCCGGGTAGTGGAAATAATGCCCCAGGCCATACGTCGGCGCGGGGTCGGCCGGGGTGGCCTCGTCTTCGGATTTGTCGGCGCAGGCCGTGAGCAGGCTGGTGGCGGCCACGGCGGCCAGAAACAGGGAGCGGGTAAAGATGGACATAGAAGAATAAGAAAGTTAGGGGGCTGATCAGCCCGGAACGATGGCAGCGCCAAAGTCAAGGACTATACCAAAGATAGGCTCCGTTAGCGCATGCACCCCACCAGGGAAGCTGCGCGCGGCTTTTCTGAGCACTCTATCCAATTCTAACTCCCTGAAAATCTAAGCCTTATTTTACCTTGCTACTGGCTCAAATTTTCCCGCGTGGTTTCCCCAGCCGTGGCCGCGACCTGCACCACCGACGTTGCCTTGGGCGCTGCTTTGGCCTCGGGGGCCGCCGGGGCTTCCGTGCCCAGGTAGTTGCCGTAGCCCACGATGACGGTGCTCAGCACCACGGCCAGGATGCCCAGCGCCACGGTGCGCATGGTGAGGCGGTTGGCCCCGCGCCACTCGTGCAGATACAGGCCCCAGAACGAGCTGAAGGCAATGATAAAGGCCATGTGCAGCGTCCAGCCCGAGAAGCGGTAGTCGCCCATCTGCGAGTCGCCCATGCCGTAGAAGAAGAACTGCAGGTACCACGTGAAGCCCGCCAGGGCGCAGAACAGCACGTTGCGCAGGGCCGGGGCCGTGGGGTTGAGGTAGTCGGTGTAGGTTTTGTTTTTGACGTTCAGGTAGATGCACCACACGGCGTTGGTGGTCAGCCCCCCGAGCAGCACGACCACCAGCACGGCGTTGTTCATGTAGAGCGGGTCGGTGCCGGAGGCTTTGGCCAGATCGGCAATGGGCTGCCCGGCGGTGAGGCCAAACGACATGCAGGCACTCATCACGCCCGAGAAAATGGCCACCCCGATGCCCTTGCGCAGATCAAACTCGGCCACGCCCTCTTTTTTCTGGTCGGCCGTCAGGTGCTTTTCCTTCATGATGCCGGCCAGCCCGCAGATCAGAATGCCTATCACGCAGACCACCAGCCCCATCAGTATTACCTGGCCCGACGTGGAGTGCACCAGGGCCGGAAAGGTGCCCAGCCAGAGCGGGGGCACCACCGTGCCGAACACGGCGCACAAGCCCAGCGTGACGGCCATGCCCAGCGAGAGGCCCAGATAGCGCATGGCCAAGCCAAACGTGAGGCCGCCGAAGCCCCAGAGCACGCCCCACAGGTAGGTCCAGGCCAGGGTGGTGGTGTCGGCCTGGGCCAGCACGCCCAGCAGGTTTTTCACCGTGAGGGAGCCCATAATGAGCGGCGCAAACACCCAACTCACGATGCCGCCCACCAGCCAGTAGCTTTCCCAGGACCAGCCTTTCACTTTCTTGTAGGGCAGATAGAAGCTGCCGGAGGCGAAACCGCCCAACGCGTGTAGAATTACTCCCCAAATGACTGCCATAGTGGTAAATGTGGTGGGTTTGGGCAAAGCTGCCGTTCTGCTGGCGCCCAACTATCCTGTGCTCTCCTGCCAAAAATAAAGTAGCGGCCCGCGCATTTTCAACTCATCTTTCGGCCGCGGCAAGTAACAATTATTTTATGCCCGAGCAGGAGAGTGCAGGATGTAGGCCCGAGGCCAGCCCGCGTAATTTGTTGACAAGCAATCCTTATCTGTTTTTTAGCCCCCCACACAACCGAAGCGCCATCATGGAAAAAACGCTGACCTTTCAACACGTTAGTTACCTCTGGGACGAAGCCAAGGCGCTGGAGCTGAGCGGCGACGAAGTAGCCCTGTTCCTGTACCGCTCCAACCTGCTCGGCGCCGACCTGCGGCTGACCAACTACGCCGGGGGCAACACCAGCTGCAAGCTCACCGAAACCGACCCCGTGACGGGCCAGCCCGTGGACGTAATGTGGGTGAAAGGCTCGGGCGGCGACATTGGCACGCTCACCAAGGCCGGCTGCGCCAACCTGTACGTGGACAAGCTGCACGCGCTGAAAAGCCGGTACCGCGGCCTGCCGTTCGAGGACGAAATGGTGGCTCTGTTCGAGTACTGCCTCTTTGACCCCAAGTGCGCCACGCCTTCCATTGACACCCCGCTGCACGGCCTGCTGCCCTTCCGGCACATCGACCACCTCCACCCCGACGCCCTCATTGCCATTGCCGCCAGCCAGGACGGCGAGCAGATCATGCGCGACATCTGGGGCGACACCATGGGCTGGCTGCCCTGGCAGAAGCCGGGCTTCGACCTGGGGTTGCAGCTCGAGAAAATCGTGGCCGACACCCCCCACCTGCGGGGCGTGATTCTGGGCGGGCACGGCCTCTTTACCTGGGGCAACACCAGCTACGAATCCTACATCAACACGCTGGAAGTCATTGAAATGGCGGCCACCTACCTGGAAGCCCACTACGGCCAGCGTAAGCCCGTCTTCGGCGGGGTGAAGCTCGAAAACGGCCCCGATGCCGATACGCGCCGACAGCAGGCGGCCGAGGTGATGCCCGTGCTGCGCGGCCTGGCCTCCGGGCAGCGCCGCATGGTGGGCCACTACACCGACGACGCCCGGGTGCTGGAGTTCGTGAATTCGCACGATTTGGCCCGCCTGGCCCAGAAAGGCACCTCCTGCCCCGACCATTTCCTGCGCACCAAAATCCGCCCGCTGGTGCTCGACGAGGCCACCATGCGCCAGCCCCTGGCGGCCGTGAAAGAGTATTTGCAGGAACAGTTTGCGGCCTACCGCCAGGACTACGCCGCCTACTACGAGCGGAGCAAGCACCCGAACTCCCCAGCCATGCGCGACCCGAATCCGGTGGTGATTCTGTGGCCCGGCGTGGGCATGTTCTCCTTTGCCAAAGACAAGCAGACCGCCCGCGTGGCCGCCGAGTTCTACACCAACGCCATCAACGTCATGAAGGGCGCCGAGGCCGTGAGTGAGTACACGGGCCTGGCCGAGCAGGAAGCCTTTAACATTGAGTACTGGCTGCTGGAAGAAGCCAAGCTCCAGCGCATGCCCAAGCCCAAAAGCCTGTCGGGCCAGATTGCCTACGTGACGGGCGGCACCGGCGGCATCGGGCTGGCCATCTGCGAGCTGCTGCTGCAACACGGCGCCGTAGTGGTGGCTACCGACCGGGACCGGCTGGAAGAAACCCAGGCGGATTTGCGCAAGAAGTACGGCCAGGACAACGCCCTGACCACGCCCATCGACGTGACCAACGCCCCGGCCATTGCCGACTCGCTGCGGACCACGGTGCTGCAGTTCGGCGGCGTGGATATCGTGGTCAACTGCGCGGGCCTGTCCATCAGCAAGCCCCTGAGCGAAACCACCCAGGCCGACTGGGACATCCTGAACGACGTGCTGGTGAAGGGCCAGTTTCTGGTGACCCAGCAGGCCGTGGAGATTCTACGCAAGCAGCGCCTGGGCGGCGACGTGGTGAACATCGCCAGCAAAAACGGCCTGGTGGCCGGCCCCAACAATGTGGCCTACGGCACGGCCAAAGCCGCCCAGCTGCACATGTCGCGCCTGCTGGCCGCCGAGCTGGGCGCCGACAAAATCCGCGTCAACACCGTGAACCCCGACGCCGTGCTGCGGGGCTCCAAAATCTGGGAGGGCGACTGGGCCGCCGGCCGCGCCAAAGCCTACGGCGTGAGCGTGGAGGACTTGCCGGCCCACTACGCCAAGCGCACGTTGCTGGGCGAGGAAGTTTTGGCCGAGGATATTGCCAAGGCCGTGCTGGTTTTCGTGGACGGCTCCCTGCGCAAGAGCACCGGCAACGTGCTCAACGTGGACGGCGGCGTGGCTATGGCCTTTGTGCGCTAACCCCTTCCTGCTGCTTATCCCCCGCCAAAACCTGGCCGGCCGATTCCGCGGAATTGGCAGGCCAGGTTTTTGGCTTTTCCCGCAGTTGCTGCCAATTTCTTATATTTATTGTGCGGTGCTGACGCCGCGCTTTCAGCCCGCTGAAGCTGAGCTGTTTGCCTTCCTCCCCGCGGGCCGGGCACCCCGTTGGCCCGGCCAATATTCACTTTTTCGGATTTGCCTATCCGCGCATTCCGCTTTATCATGACCCGCCTTTTGCTCTCTTTTGGGCCCCGCACGCGTGCTGCTCAACCCGGCGTATCGGGGTCGGAATCCAGCGGCGGGGCCTAAGGACTCTCACCCTGATTCTGCGCCCGCCGGCATGTATACCCTCCAACTGAAGCCCCAGGATAAAACCCCGAAGTACAAGCAGATTGTGCAGTCGGTGATAATGGACATTGAGCGCGGCCTGCTGCGCAACGGCGACCAGCTGCCCTCCATTTCTGAGCTCAGCGTGGAGCACTACCTGGCCCGCGACACGGTGGAAAAAGCCTACCGCGAGCTGCGCGAGCGGGGCTTCATTACCTCGGTGCAGGGCAAGGGCTACTACGTGCAGGGCAAGGGCGCGGCCAAGCTCAAAATCCTGCTGGTGTTCAACAAGCTGAGCTCCTACAAGAAAATCATCTACTACGCCTTCCTCGAAGCCCTCGGCGACCAGGCCACCGTCGACTTGCAGATTCACCACTACAACGTGAACCTGTTCCAGGAAATCATCGAGAAGAACCTGGGCAAGTACAACTACTACGTGGTGATGCCCCACTTCACCCTCGACACGCCCAAAGCCACCTACCAGGCCATTCTGAACCTGATTCCGAGCCAGGAGCTGGTACTGCTGGACCGCGACGTGCCCGAGCTCCAGCACGACTGCCTGCGCGTGTTCCAGGATTTCGACAAGGACATTTTCAACGCCCTGGAAAACGCCCAGGACCTGCTGGCCAAGTACTCCCGCCTGGTGCTGGTGCTGCCCTCCGACGCCAACCACCCCGAGGAATTGCCCTGGGGCTTCCGCTCCTTCTGTTTGATTCACAACAAGACCTTCACGGTGGTCGAAAACGCCATGAGCGAGGTGCTCGAACCGGGCACGGCCTACGTCGTCATCCGGGAAACCGACTTGGTGGAGCTGGTCAAGAAAACCCGGCAGACCAGCTACCTGCTGGGCCGCGAAGTGGGCATTATCTCCTTCAACGAAACCCCCTTGAAGGAGCTGCTCAACATGACCGTCATCACCACCGACTTCGAGGCTATGGGCCGAACCGCCGCCACCAAGCTGCTGGAAAAGCACCGCGGCAAAGTCAGAAACCCGTTTTATACCATCCGGCGCGGGTCGTTGTGACCCCACCCCCGGCCCCTCCCCTCCGGGAGAGGGGAGCCTTGGCGGCGCAACTGTTTTCTGGATAAGGATAGATAGTTCAACTTCCAGCTTACAGAACAACATTCACCTTACGTTTGGCTCCCCTCTCCCGGAGGGGAGGGGTCGGGGGTGGGGTGAAATAAAACGCCAAATACAGGAGAGTTCAGAACAGTTTGGGCGCAGCCAGTAAGCTACTTTGCCGTTAGTAAAAATACGGTTCCCACCGGTTCCGGGCCAGCGCCGAGCAACTCCCCGCCCCGCGCTTTTCCGGCCACCCCAACCCTGCCTGCCTATGCTTACCGTCCAACGCCTCCACGACCTCAACCAGCCTTTGCTGGCCGAGCACCAGCTGCAGTTTTCGTACCTGGCCGACCTGCTCAGCCGCCGCCACCAGGACGCGCAGGCCGTAGTGCGCGAGCTGGTGAAGTTTCAGGTAGCCATTCCGAGCTGGGCCCTGGGCACCGGCGGTACCCGCTTCGGCCGCTTTCCGCTGGGCGGGGAGCCGCGCAACCTGGAGGAAAAAATCGGCGACGTAGGCCTCTTGCATCAGCTCAACGGCTCGTCCAATTCCATTTCCCTGCACATTCCCTGGGATATTCCCCAGGATATTGCCGGCCTGGAGCAGCTGCAACGCGAGTACGGCCTGGTCATCGACTCGGTGAACTCCAACACTTTCCAGGACCAGCCGGGCCAGCCGTTTTCCTACAAGTTCGGCTCCCTGAGCCATACCGAGCAGGCCGTGCGCCAGCAGGCTATTCAGCACAACATCGACTGCATCAACTACGGCCGGCAGCTGGGGGCCCGCACTCTGACGGTGTGGCTGGCCGACGGCTCCAACTTCCCCGGCCAGCAGCACCTGCGCCGCGCCTACCGGCGCACCCAGGAATCCTTGGCGGCCATCTACGAGGCCATGCCTTCGGATTGGCAGCTGCTCATCGAGTACAAGCCCTACGAGCCCCACTTCTACTCCATGGTCATTCCCGACTGGGGCACCTCGTACTCGCTCTGCCAGAGCCTGGGGCAGAACGCCAACGTGCTGGTCGATTTGGGCCACCATTTGCCCAACACCAACATCGAGCAGATCGTGGGCCGGTTGCAGCAGTTCGGCCGCCTCGGGGGCTTCCACTTCAACGGCTCGATGTACGGCGACGACGACCTGACCACCGGCAGCAGCAAGCCCTTCCAGCTGTTTCTGATCTTCAACGAGCTGGTCGACGCCGCCCGGGATACGTCGGTGACCAACCCGCTGGTGGCCTACATGATTGACGCCAGCCACAACACCAAGGACCCGCTGGAAGACTTGCTGCAGTCCATCGAAAACATCCTCGGGGCCTACGCCAAGGCCCTGCTCGTGGACCGCGAAGCCCTGCACGAAGCCCAGGAAACGAACGACGTGGTGCGGGCCGAGGAAATCCTGCGCGACGCCTTTTTGCTCGACGTGCGGCCCCTCGTGGCGGAAGCCTACCGCCAGAGCGGCGGGGCCCTGAAGCCCGTAGCAGCCTACCGCGCCGCCGGCGTGCGCGAGCAGCTGATTCAGCAGCGGGGCAAACTCAGCGTATCGACCGGACTATGAAAACGGGCATGAAAAAGTCGATTTACGCCGTGTTCGACATCGGCAAGACCAACAAGAAGCTCATCCTCTTCGACGAGGACCAGCAGATTATCGACGAGCAGCTCCACGTCTGCACTGACGTGCTCGACGACGACGGCTTTACGTGCGACCATCTGCCCCGGCTCACCGAGTGGGTGCTCCGGCACTGGGAAGAGCTGAGGCGCAGTCCGCACTACTCGGTCAAGGGCGTCAATTTCACCGCTTATGGGGCCAGCTTCGTCCACCTCGGGGCCGACGGCCAGCCCGTGGCCCCGCTCTACAACTACCTCAAGCCCATTCCCGACGACATTCAGCGGCAGTTTTACGCCCAGCTAAGCCAGTCGCCCGACGAATTCGCGGCCGACACCTGCTCGCCCCGGCTGGGCCTGCTCAACTCGGGCTTGCAGCTTTACTGGCTCAAATACGCCAAGCCCGAGCTGTACGCGCAGATTCACACCTCGCTGCATTTGCCCAATTACCTTTCCTACCTGCTCACGGGCGAGAAGTTCAGCGACTACACCTCCGTGGGCTGCCACACGGCGCTGTGGGACTACCAGCGCCGCCAGTACCACGACTGGGTGCGCCGCGAGGGCATCGACGAAAAGCTCGCGCCCCTGACCAAGGACTCTATTGCCAGCGTTGTCGACGGTATCATGGTGGGCGTGGGCTTGCACGACAGCACCTCGGCCGTGATGCCCTACCTGGCCGAAAACGACGAGCCTTTCGTGCTGATTTCGACCGGCACCTGGTCTGTTACCATCAACCCCTTCAACAGCCAGCCGCTCACGCCCGAGCTGCTGCGCCGCGACTGCCTGAGCTTTATGACGCCCCGCGGCGAGGCCACCCGCGCCTCCCGGGTCTTCCTGGGCCGGGAGCACGACTACCAGGTGGAGCGCATTGCCAGCTACTTCCACGTCAAGCCCGATTTCTACCGCTCCATCGTGCTGGCCCGGCCCTACGACGAAACCTCCACCCTGTTTATGCCCGCCTGCATGGCCGGCACCGGCCCCTTCCCCGACCAGCCCGCCGCCGACTGGGACCTGTCGGGCTTCCGCACCGCCTCCGATGCCTACCAGCACCTGATGCACGGCCTGATTCACCTCCTGCTCGAATCCATCCACTTGGTGTGGCAGGGCGAGAAAACCATCTTCGTCGACGGCGGCTTTGCCCGCAACCCGCTCTTCATGCAAACCCTGAGCTGGAACTTCCCCAAAGCCGAAATCCGCACCCTGGAAGTCCCCCAGGCCACCGCCCTGGGCGCCTTAGTCCACCTGGAACAAGGCGAAGCCTGGAAAAAAACCCAGCTGCTGTTTATGTGATGATTGTTGATTGTTGGGAGTTGATTGTTATCGTTGAACGGCAACAATCAACTCCCAACAATCAACAATCATTCTATTCCTTCAAACTGGTATTCGTGTATTTGATGAGCGTATTGATGCTTTTGGGTAGCAACTGGAGTTGGGTGAAAATGTGGCCGTATTGTTCAGGAGTCAAAAGCTGACGGGCTTTTGCTTTTTCATTCCAATCCAGCGCTTCCATCAAGGAGCCTCGTGCTATCCGGTAGAATTTGATTTTATCCTTCTTCCCGTAGCGCCCAAATCCTTCTGCTAGGTTAGCCGAAACACTATCGACAGCCCTGATAAACTGTGAGCCGACTGTATTCTGCGCCAAATAATTCCAACACACCACGGCATCCCACACGCAATTGCTTAACGCAAAGCTGATGCGGTACGCTTCCACATCTCCCAACCGAAAATGGCGTGTAGTGTCTTCCATATATCAATAAACCCAATAATCCAGAACAATAACAATCAACTCCCAACAATCAACATTAACCAAATGCGCGTCGCCCTGTTCATTCCCTGCTACGTCGACCAGTTCTACCCGCAGGTGGGCATTGCTTCCTTACAGCTCCTGCAAAAGCTCGGCGTACGGGCCCACTTCCCCGCCCAGCAAACCTGCTGCGGGCAGCCGCTGGCCAACAGCGGCTGCGAGCGGGACGCGCTGCCCATCTACCGCCACTTCGTCGACACTTTCCAGGGCTACGACTACGTGGTGGCCCCCTCCGGCAGCTGCGTGTATCACGTGCGCAAGCACTTCGATAAGCTGGAGCAAACCGCCGAAGTGCAGCACGTGCGCGCCGCCACCTACGATTTGATTGACTTTATCACCCAAATCCTGGGCGTGACGGAGCTACCGGGCCGGTTTCCGCACAAAGTCGGGCTGCACCTGAGCTGCCACGGCCAGCGCGGCCTGCACCAGGCCAACGAGTCGGAGCTGACGCCGGTGCGCGACGGGCAGCTGCGCCGCCTGCTAGCTTCGTTGGAAGGCATTGAGCTCACCGAGCTAGACCGCAACGACGAGTGCTGCGGCTTCGGGGGCACCTTCTGCGTCTCGGAAGAGGCCATTTCCGCCCGCATGGGCCAGGATCGGGTGCAGGACCACCTGCGCAACGGCACCACCATCCTCACCGGCGGCGACATGTCGTGCCTGATGCACCTGCAAGGCATCGTCCGCCGCCGCCAGCTCCCCATGCAGGTCCTGCACGCGGTGGAGATTCTGAATGGTGAGGTGGTGACTTAGCGACTTAGTGACTTAGCGACTTAGTGAGTTGTCGTTCAAGTCGCGCAAACAGAACAAAAACTCACTAAATCACTAAGTCACTAAATCACCACATGAGCCACTCCCTTCGCGCTGCCACTTTCGTAGCTGATGCCGACCGCACCACCTGGCACGACGAAACCCTGTGGTTTGTGCGCCAGAAGCGCGACAAGGCCGTGTACGCCGTGCCCGAGTTTCAGGAGCTGCGGGAGCTGGCCTCCCAGATCAAGGAGCACACCCTGGGCCGGCTGGATGAGTATTTGAAGCAGTTTGAAGCTGAGGCCCGGCGCAACGGCGTGCACGTCCACTGGGCCGCCGACGCGGCCGAGCACAACGATATTATCCTCGATATTATCCGCCGCCATAACGACACGCGCGTGGTCAAGAGTAAGTCCATGCTGACCGAGGAGTGCCACCTGAATCCGCATTTGCTTGGGCACGGCATCGAGGTCATCGACACCGATTTGGGGGAGCGAATCATTCAGCTGCGGGAGGAGGCGCCGAGCCATTTAGTACTGCCGGCCATTCACCTCAAAAAGGAAGACGTGGGCGCCACGTTTCACCAGCATTTGGGCACTGAGAAAGGCAACCACGACCCGCAGCAGCTCACCGAAGCCGCCCGCCAGCATTTGCGGGCCAAGTTTCTGGCCGCCGAAGTGGCCATTTCGGGGGTCAACTTCGCCGTGGCCGAAACCGGCGGCGTGGTTATCTGCACCAACGAGGGCAACGCCGACCTGGGCGTGAACCTGGCCCGGGTCCACATTGCCAGCATGGGCATCGAAAAGCTGATTCCGCGCCTTTCTGACCTGGGCGTGTTTACCCGCCTGCTGGCCCGCAGCGCCACCGGCCAGCCCGTTACCACCTACACCTCGCACTACACCAAGCCCGCCGACGGCCGGGAGCTGCACGTCGTCATCGTCGACAACGGCCGCACCCAGCAGCTGGGCCGCCCCGACTTCCGGGCCTCGCTCAAGTGCATCCGCTGCGGGGCCTGCATGAACACCTGCCCGGTGTACCGGCGCAGCGGCGGCCACAGCTACGATTTCACCGTGCCCGGCCCCATCGGCGCGATTCTGTCGCCCAACATCGACCTGAAAAAGCATAGCTCCCTGCCCTTCGCCAGCACGCTCTGCGGCTCCTGCACCGACGTCTGCCCGGTCAAAATCGACATTCACACCCAGCTCTACAAGTGGCGGCAGGTGCTGGCCGAGGCCGGCGAAATTCCAATTGCCAAGAAGTGGAGCCTTAGGTTTATGGGCCGCTTCCTGGCCAGCCCCAAAGCCTTTGGCCTGGGCGGCAAACTGGCCCGCACCGGCCTGCGCCTGCTGCCCCACCAGCTCACTCACGCCCAAGCCCTCAACCCCTGGGCCGTAGCCCGGGAGCTGCCCGAGCCTCCCAAGCAAAGCTTCCGCGAATG
The DNA here is from genome assembly GCF_004765605.1 of Hymenobacter aquaticus. Lineage (NCBI taxonomy): Bacteria > Pseudomonadati > Bacteroidota > Cytophagia > Cytophagales > Hymenobacteraceae > Hymenobacter > Hymenobacter aquaticus. The sequence continues at coordinate 1,509,783 of NZ_SRLC01000001.1, forward strand.
GTACGCACGGGCGGTGAAACAGTGAAATGGTGAATGAGTGAATGAGTGAATTGACGTGCCGTAAGTCGTGTCATTGCGAGGCGCGAAGCAAGGGCAGCCAAATTCATTTTTCACATTCTCCACATTCAACCACATTCCCCCCATCCCCCCACATTAGCACCTCAGCACATTAAACAATTAGCACATTACCCCCTTGTCTTCTTCGCGCGAAAAAATTCTGGCGGCGGCCCGGGCTAACAAGCCGGCTGAAACGCCCTTGCCTACCGTTCCCGACTTCGGCGGCGATGCCTCCGTGGAGCGGTTCATGGCGGTGCTGAGCAGCATTGGCGGCCGGGTAGTATGGGTAGCCGATCCGGCGCAGCTGGGTCCCGTGGTCCAGCAGCTGTTTCCCGACGCCCGGCGCACCGCCTCGAACCTGTTTCCGGCCACCGTAGGCGTGCACGCCCAGACGCCCACCAGCGGGCTGGCCGAGGTAGACCTGGCCGTGCTGCCCGGCGAAATCGGGGTGGCGGAAAATGGGGCCGTCTGGCTGCCCGAGGCCAATATGCTGCACCGGGCCCTGCCCACCGTGACCCAGCACCTCGTGCTGGTACTCGACCACCGCCATATCGTGGCCACCATGCACCAGGCCTACGCCCGGCTGCCCAACACCGGCGGCTACGGCGCGTTCGTAGCGGGTCCTTCCAAAACGGCGGATATCGAGCAGTCCCTGGTCATTGGGGCGCATGGCGCGCGTAGTCTGGTGCTGGTGCTGTACTAAGCTGGGTGGCAGGCAGGGAAAAGCAACGCGGCCCGGCTCGGGCAAGCCGCCGCGCATAGTTCAGCCGGCGCCCTTTGGCAAAAGTTCGGGGCCGCGTCGGCCGCTACGTCAGCTAGTCTGGCGCGGCCCGCCGCCTCTGCGGGGCCGATAGTTTGCGTTCCTTTGCCCCATGAAGCTTCTTCGCTCCACGCTCCTGCTGCTGCTTCCGGCACTGCTTTCCGCCTTTCTGCCCGGGCCCAAAGCCCGACCCACCCTGTTTCTCATCGGCGACTCCACCGTGAAATATGGCAACCTCCACGCTGAGGGAGCCCTCTGGGGGTGGGGCTCTTTGCTGCCGGCCTACTTCGATACAACCCGCCTCGCTATCCAAAATTACGCCCGGGGCGGCACCAGCAGCCGCACGTTTCGCAGCCTGGGCTACTGGGCGGCGGTGCAGCCCCTGCTCAGGCCCGGCGACTTCGTGCTGCTGCAGTTTGGTCACAACGACGACAGCCCGCTGAATGACACGACCGTGGCCCGGGGCACGCTCAAAGGCAACGGCGAGGAAACTCAGGACATCGTCAACCAGCTCACCGGCCAGCCCGAAACGGTGCACTCCTACGGCTGGTATCTGCGCCAGTTCGTTGCCGAGGCCCGGGCCCGGGGTGCCCGGGTCGTTATCTGCTCCCTCGTCCCGCGCAACGCCTGGACCAGTGGCAAAGTCAACCGCAACAGCCCCGACTACGGCCGCTGGGCCGCGGCGGCCGCCCAGCAGAGCGGCGCAGCCTTCATCGACCTCAACCGCCTGGTAGCCGACCACTACGACCAAACCGGGGAAGCCGCCGTGGGCCGCACCTACTTCACCCCCACCGACCCTATTCATACCAGTGAGGCCGGCGCCCGGCTCAATGCCGAAGCGGTGGCCAGCGGCATCCGGGATACGAAAGACCTGGCTCTGCGCAAGTACCTACGAAGGAAACCGGGCGAATCAGGCCGGCGGCTGGACTGGTTACACTTACCTATGTGGTGGGCCGGGCACGCGCGGTAAGGCCCCGCTCACGCTCCGAAACCCCTCGAACACTCCTGCGGCTACGGCCGGCAAATGCCTCTTTCCGCCCGACTACTACCGTCAGTTTCAGGCCGGGTTCAGCAACGCGGCGCACTGCCGGGCAATTTCCAGCTCCTCGTTGGTGGGAATAACCAGAATCCGGGCCTGCGACGCCGGCGCGCTGACGTCCCGCAGGCCGGGCTGCCGCAGCTGGTTTTTGGCCTCGTCGAGTTGGAGCCCGAAAAAGTCCAGGTCCTGGCACACCTGGGCCCGAACCCGGGCGTCGTTTTCCCCCACCCCGGCGGTAAACACCACCGCGTCCAGCCCGTTCAGCACGGCCGCATACGCCCCGATATACTGCCGGATGCGGTACGTATACAAGGCGTAGCCCAGGGCGGCGCGCGCGTCGCCGGCGGCCAGGGCCTGCCCGATGTCGCGCATGTCGCTGTGGCCGGTGAGGCCCCGCATGCCGCTTTCCTTGTTCAGGAGCGTGCTTACCTGCTCGGCGGAGTAACCCAGAGGCCCGAGCAGATGCAGCAGCACCGAGGGGTCCAGGTCGCCGGAGCGGGTGCCCATCACTAGGCCCGCCAGCGGCCCGAAGCCCATGCTGGTATCCAGGGCCCGCCCGCCCCGCACGGCCGCCATGCTGCACCCGTTGCCGAGGTGAATGGTAATCAGGCGGGCATCGGGGTTCTGCAGAAAAGCGGCGGCCTGGGCGGCCACGTACTGGTGGCTGGTGCCGTGAAAGCCGTATTTGCGGATGCGCTGCTCCGTATACAGCGCCTCGGGCAACGCGTAGCGAAAGGCGTAGTCGGGCAGGGTCTGGTGAAACGCCGTGTCGAACACGGCCACCTGCCGGGCCTGCGGAAACAGCCGCTCGGCCACCTCAATGCCGAAGTAGTTGGCCGGGTTGTGCAGCGGAGCCAGGGCAAAAAGCCGCCGGATTTCCGCCTTTACTTTCTCCGTAATGAGCGTAGTGGCCGCAAAAGCCTCGCCGCCGTGTACCACCCGGTGGCCTACCACTTCAATGTCGGCCGGGTCCTGAATGACGCGGCCTTCGCCTTCGGTCAGCAGCCGCACTACTTCCCGCAGACCGGCCTCGTGGTCGGGCAGCGGCAGCTGTTGGCGCTGTTCGGTGGCGGGGGCTGCCGGGTGCTGCGCCTCAAATACTTTGTGGGTAATGCTGGCCGCCCCCTCCTGCCCGATCCGCTCGACCAAGCCGCTGCAAACGGGCTGCTCGCTGGGCCAGCGGAAAAGTTGGTACTTAATGGAGGAGCTGCCGGAGTTGACGACGAAGATGTTCATAAGAGAAGTCCGCACCCGCCCGGGGTGGCTGGCACGGCGAAATAAAGCCGGGGGAAACAGGATACGCACAACAATACGGCCTTTGGCCCGACAAAGTACATACCCTGCCCAAGGACGCCGGCCGGCAACCAACAAAAGCGCGCCAGCCTACCGTCTACCGGCTCCAGCATCCTGCTTCACTCTTCCGGGCGCACCCAGCCTGATGAGCAGCCCCATCGGCAGCCGTAACGGCCCACAGCAGCTACCCGGAATGAAAATTTTGGCTTTCCTTTGCTTACTTTGAAAAACAAAGTACTTTTAAAACGTCTGACAAGTTAAGCTATAATTCGAGGCCTTGCCCAGCCCGGCTATGGCCCCGGCCGCAGCAGCGGCCCGGCTGATTTGGCTTCGCGCAGGGCTTGGCTCAAGCTCAGGACCAGCCCCCACGCAGACGAGTTCCGGAAATACATTCTACTCCATGCGTATTTCACTTTTCCTCGACCGACTACACATCCAGGTCCGGCAGAACAGGCTGCTGCGGAATTTTACCGTCTTCACTCGCATAGTGCTGGCCCTTGGTTTTATTCCGGCGGGCCTGGTCAAAATAACTGGGGAGCGGTTCACTGATTTGGCAGTTTGTCATCCGATGGGCCATTATCTGTATGCTTTTTACCGAACCGGTTTTTATTACACGTTCGTGGGCGTGATGCAGGTGCTTGCGGCCGTTTTGTTATTAATTCCGCGCACGGCTACGCTCGGAGCGATAATTTATTTTCCCATCATTTTAAATATCTACGTCCTAACCGTATCCGTGCGCTTCGTCGGCTCCTGGGTAACGGCACCCCTGATGGTTTTGGCGAATATCTACCTACTGTGCTGGGACTACGATAAATTAAAATTCATTCTCCCATTTCGTCATCCGGCCAGCGCATAAAGCAAGTAATACATTATCTGTCAACACAATAATACCCGATACACAAGAATTATGAAATCTTTACTATCCCTCGGAATTGCAGCCCTGCTTTTTATGAGCGCCTGCGAAATAATGCCGCAAAACTCCTTGCGTAGTAGCCGGCAGCAATGCAAGGACAGCAGTAAAGCTCAGGCCTGCTACAATTTCTGCAACTGTATTCACAATAACTGCCAGTCGCTCGACAGTTGTTTAGCGGCTTACAATTCAGCACCGAAACCTACTAGCCACATTCCCGCGAAGTAATTCGAACACCAATTACTTTTAAACTTTCCCGACAACAAGCATCCAGCACAGATTACACAAAATCTTTTACAATGAAACTTAACTCATAAACCTTAACAACAATGACCACCACTTCGAACCCTGCAGGAATTATTCTCAATGCCGCTGGCTGGCTATTCGGCGTAGTCGCAATGGCAATTGGTATAATAAACATGTTCTGGGGCAATGACCCCGGCTTTGGCGTATTTATCTTTCTGCTTGCTTTCCTGTTTCTTCCTCCTGTCAACGCGTTTCTAAAAAAGACAACTGGGTTTGCCATTCCCCAAATTGCGAAATGGCTGCTGGGCTTTTTTATTCTGTGGGCATCATTAGGCGTCGGGGAGCTGTTCGACAAAATACACCTGATGCTGGCCAGCCTGTAGCCCAGCCGGTCTACTCGTCGTCGCTGCCCGCCTTTTTCACTAGCTGGCAGATTCGGGGCCAGTAAGGCCGACGACGAGCTGATGGCCGGGTGCTTTTTTATGCCTGCTGACTCTGGATAGCGGTAATAACCACCGTATTGAACACGTCGTCGACGGTGCAGCCCCGGCTCAGGTCGTTTACCGGCTTGTTGAGGCCCTGTAGTACCGGGCCGATGGCCAGGGCGCCGGTTTCGCGCTGTACGGCTTTGTAGGTGTTGTTGCCGGTGTTCAGATCCGGGAAGATCAGCACGCTGGCTTGCCCGGCCACTTCCGAGTCGGGCAGCTTCTGGCGGCCCACCAAAGGGTCCACGGCAGCATCGTACTGAATCGGGCCCTCCACTTTCAGATCGGGCCGCTTGTGGCGCACCAGCTCGGTGGCCTGCCGCACCTTATCGACATCAGCCCCCGCGCCCGAAGTGCCCGATGAGTAGGACAGCATGGCAATGCGGGGCTCGATGCCAAAGGCCCAGCTGCTTTCGGCCGAGGAAATGGCAATTTCGGCCAACTGCTCGGCCGTCGGGTTGGGGTTCACGGCGCAGTCGCCGAATACGGCCACCCGGTCGGGCAGGCACATGAAGAACACCGACGACACCACCGACACGCCCGGCTTGGTTTTGATGAACTGCAGGGCCGGCCGAATGGTGTGCTGGGTGGTGTGCACTGCCCCCGACACCATGCCGTCGGCGTGGCCCTTGTACACCATCATCGAGCCGAAGTACGACACGTCGCGCAGCAGGTCGCGGGCCATGTCCTCGTTCACGCCCTTGTCGCGGCGCAGCTCATAAAACGTCTGCACGTAGTCGGCATAGTACTCCGAGTGCACCGGGTCGATAAGGCGCAGGTGGTCGGTGGGCAGGTTCAGGCCCAGGCGCTTGGCCGAGGCCAGCACCATGCCCGGGTCGCCAAGAATGGTCAGATCCACGATGCCCTGGTGCAGCAGCAGGGCGGCAGCCTTCAGAATCCGGTCGTCGTTGCCCTCGGGCAGCACAATGTGGCGGCGCTGGCGCTTGGCCCACTGCAGCAGCCGGTACTGAAACATGTGGGGCGTAATGCCCTCGGGCTGGAAGCTGACCAGCTTTTCCTCCAGGGCCCGCACTGCCACGTACCGCTCGAAGGTGCTGATGGCCAACTGGATTTTCTTGGGGTTGTCGGGGCTGATGCGGGAGCGGATGGCGCTAACGCGGGTGGTGGTTTCGAACGTGCCGGTGGGCACGGCCAGAATGGGCACCACGCTGGGCAGGCCCTCGAGCAGCCGGATGATGGGCGCGTCGGGCTCGGAGCCGGCCGTGAGCACAATGCCGGCCACCCGCGGGTAGCTGGCCGACATATTGGCTTGCAGGGCACAGATAATAATGTCGCCCCGGTCGCCGGGCGTCACGATCAGCACGTTGTCTTTGAGGTAGTTCAGGAAGTTGGGCACCTGCATAGCCCCGATGACGTAGTTGTCGACCTGGTTGCCGAGGCCGGCTTCGCCGAAGAGCAGCTTGCCGCCCAGCCCGGCCTGAATTTCGCGCATGGTGGGGTGCAGCAGGTCGGCATCTTCGGGAATCACGCTCAGCAGCACTTCCGCCGGCAGCTGGGTGCGCAGCAGCTCCCGCACGTCGTCGGCCTGGGGCGCCGGAATCCGGTTGGCCACCACCATCAGCACCGGCACCTCGCGGGCCTCGAAGCTGCGCAGCAGCGTCAGCACCGCGCTAACGACCTGGGCCGTGCTCTTATCGGCCCCCGACACCACCAGCAGCACCGGCACGCCCAGGTTTTTGGCAATGGACACATTGGCGTCGAACTCGAAGGCCGTGCCGGGCCCCAGAAAGTCGCTGCCCTCCACCACGGTAAAGTCGTAGTGGTCTTCCCACTGCTTGAACTTGTGGATGACGGCGTCAATCAGGTCGCCCTGGGCATCGGCTTCCAGCAGGCGCAGAGCCTCGGGGCGGGTGAAGGCGTAGGTGTCAGCGTAGTTCAGGGGCAGCCGGAAGTGGCTGAGCACCGTGTCGATGTGCGGGTCGCGCTGCTGGGTGGGGTCGTAGTCGATGATGGGCTTGAAGTAACCCACTTTGCGGGCCTGGCCCAGGAGCATGTTCACTAACCCCAACGACACCAGGGACTTGCCGCTGTAAGGCTCGGCGGTGGCAATAAAAACGGCTTTCGTCATGCGTATCCTAACGTAGGGAAGGTGGCAGGTGTTGGCGGCCCCGGTTTGGCGCCGGGCCGCGGGCTACTTGCCCGGGGCCCGGCGGGTTGCTGGTTTGCGGGGAGCGTTCCGGGGCGCCGCGTTTTTCGGGGCGGGCGTTTTCCGGACCGCGCGTTTTTTCACCGGCGCCTTTTTCACCGGCGCGGCTTTGCTCACCTTGGCCGGGGCCGCCAGGGAGGCCGCCGTCGGCTCCGGGCCGTATTTCACTTCGGCCGAGTTTTTCTCCTGGCTCACAAACAAGTCGAACTCCACGCGGCGGTTCTTGGCGCGGCCGGCTTCGGTGGCGTTGCTGGCCAGCGGGTGGCGCGGACCGTAGCCGCGCAACTCAATCCGGTTTTCGGCCACGCTCTTGCCCAGCAGGTAGGCGCGGGCGGCGGCGGCCCGCTCCCTGGACAAGGCCAGGTTGAAGGCGGCCGGGCCTTTGCTATCCGAGTGCCCGGCAATGCTCAGCGAATAATCCGGGTACTCGGCCAGAATGGGCACCAGCGCGTCGAGCGTGGGGTACGAAGACGGCAGCAGCGTGGCGCGGTTCAGCTCGAAGCGGATGGAGCGGGTGGCGGCCTGCAGGCGCTGCCGAATGTCCTGCTTCAGCTCGGGGCAGCCCCCGTTGGCGGCGGGCCCGGCGCTGTTGGGGCACCGGTCTTCCGCGTTGGGCACTCCGTCGCCGTCGGTATCGGGGTTGGGCGCGTCGGCGGGCTTGGCGGGCGCGGTATCGTCGGGCACCGGGCAGCCGATGAAGTCGACGCTGACGCCGGGGGCCGTGTCGGGGCACTTGTCTTCCTGGTCGGGAATGCCGTCGGCATCGGCGTCGGGGCAGCCGCTGAGCTCGGCCTTGCCGGCCACGTCGGGGCAGGTGTCTTCGGCATCTATTACCCCGTCACTGTCTTTGTCGGGGCAGCCGCGGGCCTCGGGCGAGCCGGGCTCGGTGGCGCAGGCATCCAGGTAGTCGGGCACCAGGTCCTGGTCACCGTCGAGGGGGCAGCCCCGCTCGTCTACTGCCACGCCGGCCGGGGTGTTGGGACACTTGTCGAGGCGGTCGGGCACGTCGTCCTCGTCGGCGTCGGGGGCCTGGCCCAGGTTAAAGGTCAGCCCCGCGCTGTGCTGCAAAAACCGGTCGGCCCACTGGGGCGTGTCCTGCTCCTGGGTGCCGTCGAGGTTGGCGTGCAGGGGCAGATGCTGGCCGGTTTGCACGAACAGGCTCACGCCCGGCCCCAGCCGGAAGCTGATGCCGGCGGCCCCGAACACGTCCACGTAGCCCTGGTCCTGGTCGAGGCGGCGGCCTTCAAACTGGCCGGCCTTGTTGGTGTACATCCAGCCCGAGGCCGCCAGCAGGTAAGGCTGCATGCGGGCTTCTTCCTTGAGAGCCCAGCCGTTATTGAGCCGAAACTTCAGGCCCAGGTTGGCGCTGAACACCGTGGTGGTAAAATACGTGTCGGTGTTACGGCGGCCGGTCAGCTCCCCGTAGAGGAACTGCGTGCTCAGATCCAGGCCCCGGAACAGGTACTGGTTGATGGTAAGCGTGGGCGCCAGGCGGGTGTTGTCCCATTTCCAGTAGTCGGAGCCGAAGTCGCCCTGGTACTGCAGGCCGCTGGCGGCCAGGCCGATACCGGTGCGACGCTCGGCCGTCTGGGCCACGGCGCCCCTACTAAGCGCCAGCAAGGCAACAAGCGGGAGCAACGACTGATACTTGCGTAGAATATGCTTCATCAGGGGCAAAAAAAGCGCCGCCGGGCCCGGACCCGCAGCGGCAGTACGACTATACCTGCCTGGGGCGGCAGGCAGGTATAATAATACGCGGATTATGCCGGAGCCGATGCATAGGCCGCCCGAATTTCCTTTTCGGCGCCAGGCCGACGCAACCTTGCCGCCGCCGTTGTGCTCTGCTTTTTGCCTACTTTGCCCGGCTATTGCTAGTATCTGCCGGCCTCCTCCGGGCCGAACCGTCTTTTTACCTTCTTTTTATCCCGCCTCATGGCTTCATTTTTACCGCGCTTCACGGCAAGCGCCCTCGTGCTTCTCGGAATTATCGGCGGGCAGCAGGCCGCGGCCCAGGCGCCGGCCAAGCAGTGGGACAAGCGCTACGGCGGCAGCGCCTACGATGGCCTCTACGCCCTGCACCAAACCACCGACGGGGGCTACCTGCTGGCCGGCTCCTCCGAATCGCCCATCAGCGGCGTAAAAAGCCAAGCCAAACGCGGCTACTGGGTGGTCAGAACCGACGCCAACGGCAATAAGCTCTGGGACAAAACCTTCGGCGGAACCTCCGTGGCCACGCTGTGCAGCGTGCGGCCCACCGCCGACGGGGGCTACCTGCTCGGCGGCACGTCGCGGGCGGGCTTGGAAGAGGACAAGACCCAGCCCAACCGGGGCGGCGACGACTACTGGGTGGTCAAAATCGACGCCAACGGCACCAAGCTCTGGGACAAAACCTTCGGGGGCACCGATACCGACGTGCTCCAGGATCTGCAGCCCACCGCCGACGGCGGCGCCGTGCTCGGCGGCTATTCCTCGTCGGGCGTGACGGGCGACAAAAGCCAGCCCAACTACGGCGCCGGCTCCGATTTCTGGGTTATCCGCCTCGATGCCAACGGCAACAAGCTCTGGGACAAAACCCTGGGCACGACCGAACCCGAACCCCAGAAGGTGGCGCTGTGTCTCACCCCCGACGGCGGCATCCTGCTGGGCACCTCGTCGGCGGCGGGCATCAACGGCGACAAAACCCAGAGCCGGAAGGGCGGCTCTGACTACTGGCTGATCCGCCTCGACGCCAACGGCACCAAGCTCTGGGACCGAACCATCGGCGGCACCGGCGAGGACTACCTCTATGCCCTGGCGCCCACCAACGAGGGCGGCTTCATTCTGGGGGGCCACTCCTCTTCCCGTGCCGGGGCCGACAAAACCCAGCCCAGCCGGGGTGATGCCGACTACTGGCTGGTGAAGGTAGACGCCCTGGGCCAGTTCCAGTGGGACAGCAGCCTGGGCGGGCCAAACAGCGACTTTCTGTTCAGCGTGCAGCAAACCACGGACGGGGGCTACTTCGCGGCGGGCCACTCCTACTCGGGCCAGGGCGGCGACAAGTCGCAGGCCCTGCGCGGCATCAACGACTACTGGGTGGCGAAGCTCAACCCCGAAGGCGCGAAGCAGTGGGAAGCCAGCTACGGCGGCAGCGACTACGACTTCCTGAGCCAGGCCCGGCAAACCGCCGACGGCGGCTACCTGCTCGGCGGGCAGTCCCACTCGAGCCAGGGCGGCGACGTGACGCAGGCCACCTACGGCGCGGCTGATTTCTGGGTCGTGAAAATCGGCGGTACTGCCACGGCTACTACGGCCCCCAAAACGGCGGGCCTGCTGCACGCCTACCCCAACCCCGCCGGCCGCCAGGTGCGCCTGCCCCTGCCCGCCGACGCCCCGCGCGCCGGCCTGCGCCTGAGGCTGCTCGACGCCCAGGGCCGCACAGTAGCTACCCAGCCTGTAACCGCCACCGCAGCGGCCGAGGTACCCGTGACGCTGGGCCAACCGGCCGCCGGCCTCTACCTGCTGCGCCTGGAAGGACCCAACGGCTACCTAGCTACCCAGCCCCTGCTGGTAGAATAAGCCAACGTTGCGCCTAGAGCGGTTTCGGAGTCGTTGTACCGTGGTGCCGTAGCGCGAACTTTGTAGTTCGCGTACCAGAACGATCCATGTGGCGCGCGGTACACGAACTACAAAGTTCGCGCTACGGCACACTCACTTCGAAACCGCACTAAGCAGGCAACATGAACCGGGTGCCACCGCGCAGCAAGCGTTGGGCGGCACCCGGTCTGGTTGTGGGGGCTTTGTGTAAATTGCCGCCGTATTCCGGTTTCGGAATGCGCCGCGGCTTCCGGCTGTAACGCCCGGCCGCTACTCTTGCCCGAAAGCCCCAGAACGGCTTTGCCAGGGCATTTTAGTTGAAACTCCACCCTTCCAGCACCCTGGAAATAAAGAATCAGAGCGTATGTTTGACATGATGGGCATGATGGGCAAAGTGAAAGAGCTTCAGGAGAAAATGAAGCAGGCCCAGCACGAGCTGCAGTACCTGACCGTCACGGCCGAATCGGGGGGCGGACTGGTGAAGGCTACGGCCAACGGGCACCGCCAGCTGCTCAAGCTCGACATCGACGAATCGTTGCTCACGCCCCAGGACCGCGACATGCTGGCCGACTTAGTGGTAGCCGCCGTGAACAAGGCCCTGGCCGAAGTGGGCGACAAAGCCAAGGAGGAGCTCAAAAGCAAAACCTCGGGCCTGATGCCCAACCTGCCCGGCCTCGATTTGAGCAACTTTGGCCTCTAAGCCCGGCCCGGCCCCCGGCCCGTGCGCCGACGTGGCCGTGGTTATCCTGAACTGGAACGGGCAGAAGCTGCTAGAGCAGTTTCTGCCCGCTGTTTTGGCGTACTCCGACGGGGCCCGCATCATCGTGGCCGACAACGCCAGCTCCGATGAGTCGGTGGCCTGGCTGCGCCGGAAGTTTGCCGACGTGGAAATCATTCAGAACCCGGAGAACCTGGGGTTTTGCGCGGGCTATAACCTGGCCTTGCAGCAGGTGCAGGCCACGTACTACATGCTGCTCAACTCCGACGTGGAAGTGACGCCGGGCTGGCTGCGGCCGATGCGGGAGTTGCTGGAAGCCCAGCCCCAGGTGGCCGCCTGTCAGCCCAAAATCCGGCAGTACAGTCCCGACGCCACCCAGCGGCAGCAGTTTGAGTACGCCGGCGCCGGCGGGGGCTACCTCGACCGGCTGGGCTACCCCTTCTGCCGGGGCCGCCTCTTCGACACGCTCGAAGCCGACCAGGGCCAGTACGACGACCCGCGCCCCGTGGCCTGGGCCACTGGGGCCTGCATGCTGGTGCGGGCCGAGGCCTGGCACCGCCTGGGCGGCCTGGAGGCCACCTTCTTTGCCCACATGGAGGAAATCGACCTGTGCTGGCGGCTCTGGAACGCGGGGCAGCAGGTATGGTACCACGGCGGCAGCACGGTGTTTCACGTGGGCGGCGGCACGCTGCACAAGTCGAACCCGCGCAAAACCTACCTCAACTTCCGCAACGGCCTGGCCCTGGTCTACAAGAACGTGGCCGACCCGGAGCTGACCGAAATCATGGCTACCCGCCTGGTGCTCGACTGGGTGGCGGCCCTGCGCTTTCTGCTGCAAGGCAACACCGGCGACTGTAAAGCCATTGTGCGCGCCCACCGCGACTTTTTCCGCCAACTATCTTACTGGAAGCAGAAGCGGCAGCAAAGCCCCCGCAAGCTGCGCACCGCCGAGCGGCCGGGCGTGTACCAGGGCAGCCTGGTGTGGGCCTACTTCGCCCAGGAAATCCGGGCCTTTTCCCAGCTCGACCCCAGGAAGTTTCTGCCCGTTACGGGCACGAAAAAACCGGGCAACGTCGACAGCAGCCCGGCCCCCAACTCACTAACTCACTAACTCACTCATTCACTGCTACAGGTCCCAGACGGTGCTGCGCTGCCGGCGCATGGCCCGGCGCACGTTCATCCAGAAGGCCAGGGCGAAGTAGAGCACGATGGGCGAGCCGAAGGTGAAGAAGGACGCGTACACGAAAGACAGGCGGACGCTGCTGCTGGAAAAGCCCAAACGCTGCCCCAAAGCATTGCAGACCCCAAAGCTCTGCTGTTCGATGAAGTCGGTTAATCGTTTCATAGCTCCTCAGTTTTAACCGGTTGAACCGGTTGACGCTCCTCAAAATAACAAGAAAACCCGCGGACCGCAAGCTCGGCCTCCGCAATTGAGCACAATTTCTGACCCCAGCCGGCAGTTTTTACGTTTGTAGGCCAGAATTTCGGCTCTGCTTTCGCCGCCTAGTTTTTTGCCTATGAGAGTTTATGTGCGCTTGTTGTCGTCCGTGTGGGTTGGGTTGGCCGCTGCCGCGCTGCCCGGATGTACGTTGCCCCGGATGCTAAAGGTTGCGCAAGAAAGCCAACAAGTTACGGTGCAGCCCTCGGTGCTGGAAAGCAACGGCGAAAACGTGCTCTTCGACGTGACGGCCCGGGTGCCCGCCGCCCACCTCAAAAAAGGCAACGCCTACAACCTGGCCCTGACCTACCGCTACGACAACGGCCTGCGCGAAGACACCGTGGGCCGCCTCACCTTCGTGTCGGGCGAGTACACCTACGACCCCGAGAAAAAAGACCAGCTGGTTATTACCCGGCAGTTTTCCTTTCCCTACTCGCCCCGCAAAAGCCCCGGCGAGCTGCTGGCCCTGCCCGATGCCCACCAGCTGAAGCCGGGTGGCAAGCGGGTGAAAGGCGAGCAGTTCCGCCTGGCCCGCGGCATCGTGACGACGGGGCGGCTGGTGGTGCGCCAGGATACGGCCATCGGGCTGCTGCCCGAAACGGCCGACAACAACATGAGCGGCACCCGCATCCTGCCCTTTTTCTTCGACCAGGGCAGCAGTGCCATCCGCAATTATTTGGGCACCAACGTGCAGGCCCTGGAAGACTTCATTGAGGCCAACCAGCACACCAAGAAGGTGATGATTGCCGCCGGCCACTCGCCCGACTCGCTCGACTCGCGCGACCCGCGCCTGGCCGACAAGCGGGTGCAGGGCCTGCTGCGCTACTACAAAAAGCGCGTCGACACGGACTCCTATTTGAATAAGGTCGGCAACATCCAGTTTGAAACCGTGGCCTACCACCGGCGCTGGGACTTGTTTCTCAGCAAGGTGCAGAACTCGGCCCTCAAGCCCGCCCAGATCGACTCGGTGGTGCTGCTGATCAACGACGCGAAGGGCTCGTTTGCCCAGAAGGAGCGGCAGCTGCGGGCCCTCTCCTTCTACGACTACCTCGACCAGTACATCTACCCGGTGATGCGCTTCGGCACGGTGGCCGTGGAGTATACCGCCCCCAAGCGCTACGACTCGGAAATCTACCTGCTCTCCAAAAAGATTGTGGAAAAGGAAATGGAGGCCGACGCCCTCACGCCCGAGGAGTTGCGCTACTCGGCCACGCTCACCCCACTGCTGGCCGAAAAGCAGCGCATCTACGAAACCTCGGTGGCCACCACCGGCCGCTGGGAAGCCTACCACAACCTGGGCGTGGTGCTGCTGCTGCGCTCCGAAAAGGAAGCCAGCGACAAGGTGCGCAAGGCCTACCTGCGCCGGGCCGCCACCAACTTCACCCTGGCCGCCCACCGCAACCCCACCGCCGACCTGTTTTACCGCGTGGCCACGGCCTACCACCGGGCCGGCGACCGGCTCGAAGCCCTGCAGAACTACGACTACGCCATCAAGCTCGGGGGCCCCCGGCCGGTGCTGGAAAAAGTGTTTGCCGACAAGGCCGCGCTGGAAATTGAAGTCGGCCAGCTCGATGATGCCCTGGGCAGCATCAGCTACAGCGGCAAAACCTACCAGAACACCATGAACCGGGCCCTGGTATACCTGCTCAAAAACAACTACGAGGGGGCCGCCGGCATCTACCAGGAAGCCTTGGCCCTCAAGCCCAACGACCCGCTGGCCTACTACTGCCTGGCCGTGGTGGCCGCCCGCAGCAAGGACGAGGCCCAGGTGGGTCAGTACCTGCGCCGCGCCGTGCAGCTCGACCGTGCCTACGCCCAGCGTGCCGTCGAAGACCTGGAGTTCCGCGACTACGCCGCCGGCAAGGTATTTCTGGAAGCGTTGCGGTAACAGAACGAACTCCCCCTCCTGTTTCAACTTCCGCTTCCGCGCACCAAGCGGCGCGGGTGCCCGCAGGGCGGGGTGGTTTACTCGTTGCTTGGTTGCACGCCAGCCGTATACCCCTCACGCAGGACCATCTAAACGCTCCCCAGCCCAACCACCGGTTGGAGTGCGGCGACGAGGACAACCCGTCTTCGCGCAAGTAGGCAGCTCCGGGGCGCACACGGCCCAGTTTGCGCTTCCTCACCGCCCAAAATCACCGTAGAGCCGGCCTGGATGATCTTAGAAGCACCCGAAACGAACGCAGAAGCAGCCCGGATGAACGTAGAAGCACCCGAAACGAACGTAGAAACAACCCGCATGAACGTAGAAGCATCCGAAACGAACGTAGAAGCGCCCGCACCATCGTAGAAGCAGCCGAAACGGACGCAGAAGCATCTGGCACGAACGTAGAAGGTCCGCAACGGACGGAGAAGCGGCCAAGCCCGAGGTAGAGACGCAACCTTGCGTCTCAATCGTTGCTGACGTTGTTTACGGCGCGGCTTCAGTCGTTCAACGACGAGACGCAAGGTTGCGTCTCTACATTGTTCTGATATTACCCCGGCAGTCGCTCGGCTATGCCGAGTGACGACTACGTGTGAGCAGCTGTGCTGCGAATTGCCCCGCGCCGGCAGAACGCCCGAATGGCGCGGGACGCGCGGGGCAGAGCCCCTCCGCATAGGCGTCACTCGGCAAGAGCCGAGCGACTGCAGGCCCGCCGCAACTTGAATCATAATCAAGCTTGCCCGTCCCGGCTTGTCGTTGTAGCTTTACGGGCCGGAAAATTTCCGGCATTTTGTTTCTGACGTTTCGAATTTCTGCAATCTGATTATGCGGACCATCCAATTCCGGGAAGCCCTGCGCGAGGCCATGTCTGAAGAAATGCGGCGCGACCCGCGCGTGTTTCTGATGGGCGAAGAAGTAGCCGAGTACAATGGCGCCTATAAAGTAAGCCAGGGCATGCTCGACGAGTTTGGCGCTGAGCGGGTCATCGACACCCCGATTGCCGAGTTGGGCTTTGCCGGTATCGGCGTGGGCGCGGCCATCAACGGCCTGCTGCCCATCATCGAGTTCATGACCTTCAACTTCTCGCTGGTGGCCATCGACCAGGTCATTAACTCGGCGGCCAAGATCTACTCCATGTCGGGCGGGCAGTACAGCTGCCCCATCGTGTTCCGCGGCCCCACCGGCAACGCCGGCATGCTCTCCTCGCAGCACTCCCAGAACTTCGAGAACTGGTTTGCCAACACGCCCGGCCTGAAAGTAGTGGTGCCCTCCACCCCCTACGACGCCAAGGGCCTGCTGAAAAGCGCCATCCGGGACCCGGATCCGGTGATTTTCATGGAATCGGAGCTGATGTACGGCGACAAAGGCGAAGTGCCCGAGGAAGAGTACCTGCTCGAAATCGGCAAGGCCAACGTGGTGCGCCAAGGCAAGCACGTGACGCTGGTGAGCTTCGGCAAAATGATGAAAATTGCGTTGGCCGCCGCCGATGAGCTGGCCAAGGAAGGCATCGAAGCCGAGGTCATCGACCTGCGCTCGGTGCGCCCCATCGACTTCGACACGCTGATCGAATCGGTGAAGAAAACCAACCGCATGGTGGTGGTAGAAGAAGCTTGGCCCCTGGCCAGCATCAGCTCGGAGCTGGCCTACACCGTGCAGCGCCGCGCCTTCGATTTCCTCGATGCCCCCGTGGTGCGCGTCACCTGCATGGACGTGCCCCTGCCCTACGCCCCCACCCTGATTGAGGCCTCGCTGCCCAACGTGGCCCGCACGATTCAGGCCGTGAAAGAGGTAACCTACCAGAAGGCCTAGTTTCCGGCCTTTCGGAAAAGTATAGAGCCCTGGCTACCGCGCGGTAGTCAGGGCTTTTTTGTGTGTGTTTCTCTCCTATCTGTCATCCTGAGCAAAGCGAAGGACCTTATCACGCTGGCACGAGTCATTGTTCCGTTAATCGTTCCTACGTGACAAGGTCCTTCGCTTCGCTCAGGATGACAGACGCGTTGGATTACGGCCGGGCCTCGGCTCCACCCAGCGGGGCCAGCACCCGCACGTCATGGGTAAGATGCTGGCGGGTGCGGGCGGAAAGCGTGAAGCACAGGGTCAGGAACAGCACGTAGCCGGCCACCAGCAGACCTATCCGGGCCCGGGGCCAGGCCATCGTTTGCCAGGCCAGCTGGGAGCCGCCGAAGCAGGCCACGGCATAGAGCAGCACCTGCAACGGCAGCAGAAACCGGCACTCGACGGCAATGGGCAACGACGCCAGGCAGGGCAGCAGCAGGGCGGCCAGCACCAAGCCCAGCCGCCACCGCCGGGCCCCGCGCAGGTGCCCCGCCACCACCAACGCCCCAAACCACACCGAGTACTGCACCCCGCTCAGCAGTCCGGACCGCCCGGCCACCCGGCGCACCAGCAACGAGGGATACTGCACGTCGAGCCCGTTGAACAGGTGGCGGCCGTAGAGGGCGGCAAACGCCAGCGGCTCGCGCAGCACGGCGGCCCCATAGGCCCCGTAGCCCGCAAAGTGCCGGATGCCCTGCCGCTGGAGCAGGGCCTGCCCGGCGGGGTCGGTGTAGAGCATGCGCGGCGAGGGAAAAGTTGGGTCGAGGCTGGTTTCGTACTTCTGAATGACCAGCCCCCAGCCGAGCTGGGCCAGGTAGAGGTTGGCCGTGGGCAGGCGGGCATCCCGGCTCAGCACCAGCGGCGACCATACCTGGTGGTGGCGGCCGTTCAGCAGCAATTGGGGCCCGGTAAGCAGGGCTGCCCCGAGCAGAAAGCCCGCCGCGGCCAGCAGCCGGCGGCGCGCAGTAGGCTGCGCCACGAGCAGCAGCCCCAGCACCACCGGCACGGCCAGCAGATACACCGGCCGGATGTTGCTGGCCGCCAGACTGCCAAAGCCCGCCAGCCCGGCCGCGCCTACGCTCCGGCCGCGCAGGGCCATACCCAAGCTCAGCACCAGAGCCAGCAACGCCGGGAAATCGGACAGAACGAAGTTGAAATAGTCGCGCCAGAAGAGGAAGCCCAGGGCGGCAAAAGCCAGGCGGGCACCCCAGCCCAGCCGGTGCGCCGGAAACAGGCGCAGCCACAGCGTGGGGGCCGCCCACCCGAAAAACAGCGCCGCGTAGGCCGCCCCCATCAGGCGGGTCAGCACGAGCGGGTCGGCGCCGGTGAAGTGGGTCACGGCCTTGGCCGGCAGGTTGAGCAGGGGCAGAAAGTAGCCGCGCAGGGCATCGTCGTAGGCCAGCAGGCTGAAGCGGCCCGCGCGGAAAAACCGCTCGGTCAGCGTCCAGTAGTTCAGGGCGTCGTAGGCCATTTCGGAGTAGCCCGAAAACGGCAGATACAGGCAGTAAACCAGGAAAATCAGGGCCGTGCAGCGCCACGCCAAGGCCGGGGAGCCGGGGGGCGCGACGGAAGCAGCGGCAACGGGAGCCGGGTGGTGATTCATTGGGGCAGGCGGCGGCGGGGTAGCCCGGCTACTGGCAGGAGCAGAAAAAACGAACGGCGGCAAACAACAGAAAATCAGCCCGGCCACCCGGCGGCCGGCCCAGCCCAGGCCGGCACCACGGCCCCGGGGGCAGATTTTACGTACCTTTTGCCCCAAAGCTACTCACTTCTGTTTCTCCCGCGCGTCCATGAATCATCGTCTGCACCTCCGGCTCGAACAACTCGAGCAAGCCACCACCCGCCTGCTCGATCTGGCCCAGAGCCTGGGCGACCAGGCCCAGGTAGCGCCCGGCCCGGGCCAGTGGTCGGCGGCCCAGGTGGTGCAGCACCTGCTGGTTTCCGAAACCGGCATCGGCCAGTACATCGACAAGAAGATTCAGCAGGAGGAAGAGCTGGGCAAGTCCGGGTTCCTGACCTTCGTTCGGTCCCGGCTGCTGCGGGCGGCGCTGCGGCTGCCGTTTCTGCGCTTCAAGGCCCCCAAGTATCTGGCCGCCCTCACCCCCGACCAGGTGCCGCCCCTGGCCGAGCTGCGCCCCGAGTGGGACCGGGTGCGCCGGCAGCTGGAGCGCACCCTCAACGAGTTTCCCAGCAAGCTCCTGGACCGCGACATTTTCAAGCACCCCCGCTCGGGCATGCTCAACATCTACCAGACCCTGGACTTCATGGTCGACCACGTGCTGCACCACCAGAAGCAGCTGGAGCGCATTGCCAAAGTAGTGAGACGTTAATGTGCTAATGTGGGGAATGTGCTGAGGTGCTAATGATTAATGTGGAGGAATGTGAGAAATATGCTGAGGTGTTAATGTGAGCAATGTATCATGGCAGGCAGTGCGAAGCCATCCGTCCGCTGCTCGTGACAAACGTTCTTTTACCAGAAAGCCCTTTCCTGCGCGCCGGCAGGAAAGGGCTTTGTGCTGTAACGCGAAGTTCCACTTCGCGACTCGTTGAACGACCACCGTTGCAACGGCGCGGATGCCTCGCGAAGTGGAACTTCGCGTTACGCAAAGCCCCAGGCTTTACTTCTCTTTCCGCTCGATGTCGGCGTAGGTTTCGTGCTTGTCGAGTTGGAGCATGGCTTCGGCCATTGCCGGCGGGGGCACGGTGAGCTTGCGCAGGCGCAAATCCAGCCAGGCCCCGTCGACGGCCACGGTGGCGGCCACCCGGCCGTCGGCCTTGTAGATGGTGTGCAGGATGCGCCAGCGGCTGCCGTCGGCACTGAGGCCGCTGAGCTCGGCCGTGACCTTAATGGTCTCGCTCAAACTGATTTCCTTGAGGAAGCGGGTGTCTTCGCGGAACAGAATCGGGCCGATGCCCAGCTCGGCGAAGCGCTGCATCGGGAAGCCCTGGTCGGCCAGAAATTCGAGGCGGAGCTGGGCAGCGTAGTCGGTGTAGGCCGAGTGGCGCATGTGCACGTTGGGGTCCATATCGGCCCAGCGCACGGTGTAGGTTTTGGCGTATTCCATCGGAAAGCAAAGGTGACGGGGCATAACCCCAAAGCCGCGCGAAGGTTGGGCGGCGGGGCGCGCGGAAAGGTCTGCGGCGGCTTAGTCGTTGGTGATATTCTGCTGCTTGAGGGTGAGGCGCACCAGGTACTGCTGGGAGTCGTCCTCGTCGATAAACTCGACCTGGTAGCCGGCCTCATCGGCGTAGTCTTGCAGCAGGCCGGCGTCGGCAAACAGCCAGTTGAACGGCTCCCCGGTTTCGCCCTCGTAGGTCATATAGTACTCGACCTCGCCGTAGTAGGGCCCGTTCAGGTTGATGACCAGCGCGCCTTCCTCGTCTTCGTAGAGGTAGCTGATGTCGGAGGACGTGGCCAGAATCTGGCCGCCGGGGGCCAGCAGGTGCTTGGCTTCCTGCAAAAAGCGCTGCAGCCCGTCCAGGGTGCCCACCAGGCCCAGGCCGTTCATGAGCATCAGCAGCGTGTCGTAGTGCTCGGCGGGGGCGGCGGACAGGGCAAACAGGTCGTGGCAGGCGGCCTGCGTTACGCCCCGGGCCTGCAACACCTGCACGGCCCCGGGCGAGGCGTCGATGGCCTTCACCGTGAAGCCCCGGCTTTGCAGCTCCAGGCTGTGGCAGCCGGCCCCCGCCCCGAGGTCGAGCACCCGGCCGCGGCACTCTTCCAAGGCGGTGCGCTCCAGCTCGGGCATCTCCCAGAGGGTGCGGAAAAAGTAGCTGGCCGGTAACGGCTCTTCGTCGGCCACGTTGCTGTGCACGGTCAGCGCGGCGTGCTTGTTGCCGTTGAGATACGCCAGCATGGCGTGGCCAACCGGGTCGGAAGCGGGTTTTTGGGACATGGGGCAAAGGTAAGAGGAGTTGGCAAAGGCTACGGCGGAACCCGGGGCCGGGGTTGCCGGCGGCCGGCGGCCCCGCATTTGGGCGACGGCCGTATCCTTCCGGCGGGTATCTGCGTTGTGGGCCTATACCCCTTTCCGTTTCTACCCTCCGTTCTGCAATGGCCAGCAACCTCGATTACCTCGACCCGACCCTGATTCCGCTCGAAGAAAAAGTAAAAGCCTACCTCGAGGCTGAAGAAGACTTGCGCAAAGCCACCGTGGAGGCCAAGTCGCTGCCCGGCACGGCCGCTACCGAGGCCCAGGCCAATGCCGCCTTCGAGCACCGCCCCGCCACCGGCAGCTTCGACCAGCACGCCGACGAGGTGGAGCAGCGCATCCAGAACCTGCGGGACGATTTGGCGCTGCTGCGGCGCGAAATCATCGGTATGCTGCCCACCCGCAACGAGTTTGTGAAAGTAAACCTGGGCTACGGCCCCAGCCGCGTGGGCGCCTTTGCCGTGGAGCACGGCCCGGCCGACCACGGCAGCAGGGAGCCGCACTACGAGCTGCGCATCGTGCACTAAGTACTGCCTTTACCGATAAAAGGCCCCGCGGCGTAATACCGCGGGGCCTTTTTTAATTGGGGCCTACCCAACCGGCTAGCGGGGGCCGAATAACCCGGCGGCTTTTTGCGAAGCGGCGCGGTTTTCTGCCCGAAAATACCACCTTTGTAGCATGAATAAACTACGCAACTTATTACGGGCGGTGCCGGCCCGTCGGGGCTTGCTGCTCCTGTGCTGCCTGGTCTGGAGCACGGCCCGGGCCGAGGACATTCAGTCGCCCAACAAACAGCTGACCCTGAGCGTGGTGCTCCAGGAAGGCGGCGTGCCCACCTACAGCCTCACCTACAAAGGCAAAACCGTGCTGAAGCCCGGCAAGCTGGGTTTGGAGCTGAAAGATGCCCCCTCCCTGACCAGCGGCTTTGCCCAGACCAGCGCCCAGCGCCGCAGCTTCGACGAAAGCTGGCAGCCGGTGTGGGGCGAGGTCAAAACCATCCGCAACCACTACAACGAGCTGGCCGTGACCCTGACCCAGGCTCAGACCAACCGCACGATGCTGGTGCGCTTCCGCCTGTATGACGACGGCCTGGGCTTCCGCTACGAGTTTCCGCGCCAGCCCAAGCTCGACTACTTCGTGGTGAAGGAGGAGAAAACCCAGTTTGCCCTCAACGGCGACCATAAAGCCTTCTGGCTGCCCGGCGACTACGACACCCAGGAGTACAGCACCGTCACCTCGAACCTGTCGGAAGTGCGGGGCCGCATGAAGGCCGCCGTGACGCCCAACGCCTCGCAGACGACCTTCTCGGCCACCGGCCTGCAAACCCCCTTGATGCTCAAGCGCAGCCAGGACGGGCTCTACATCAACATTCACGAGGCGGCCCTGATTGACTACTCGGCCATGCACCTGGAGCTCGACGACAAGAATTTCGTGCTGGAAAGCCACCTCACCCCCGACGCCCACGGCGACAAAGGCCTGCTCCAGACGCCCTGCCTTTCGCCCTGGCGCACGGTAATTGTGAGCGACAAAGCCGCCGATATTCTCGAATCGAAGCTGGTGCTGAACCTCAACGAGCCAACCAAGTTCAAGGACACCAGCTGGATTAAGCCCGTGAAGTACGTGGGCGTGTGGTGGGAAATGATTACGGGCAAGAGCACCTGGTCGTACACCAACCAGGAAAACATCAAGCTCGACTCGATTGACTACCGCAAGGTGAAACCCAACGGCACCCACGGCGCCAACACGGCCCACGTGAAGGCCTACATCGACTTTGCCGCGAAGCACGGCCTCGATGCGGTGCTGGTGGAAGGCTGGAACACGGGCTGGGAAGACTGGTTCGGCAAGCACAAGGACTACGTGTTCGACTTCGTGACACCCTACCCCGACTTCGACGTGCAGGAATTGCAGCGCTACGCCCAGAGCAAGAACGTGAAGATCATCATGCACCACGAAACCTCGGGCTCGGTGCGCAACTACGAGCGGCACCTGGACTCGGCCTTCCAGTTCATGAACAAGTACGGCTACACCGCCGTGAAAACCGGCTACGTGGGCGACATCGTGCCCCTGGGCCACCACCACTACGACCAGTGGGTGAACAACCACTACCAGTACGTGCTGGAAAAAGCCGCCGAGCACAAAATCATGGTGAACGGCCACGAGGCCGTGCGCCCCACCGGCCTGGCCCGCACCTACCCCAACCTCATCGGCAACGAAGCCGCCCGGGGCACCGAGTACGAGGCCTTCGGCGGCAGCAACGCCGACCACACCACCATTCTGCCCTTCACCCGCCTGATTGGCGGGCCGATGGACTACACGCCCGGCATTTTCCAGACCAGGATCAGCACCTTCAACCCGCAGAACACGTCCTTCGTGCACAGCACCCTGGCCCGGCAGCTGGCCCTCTACGTGACGATGTACTCGCCCCTGCAGATGGCCGCCGACATGATTGAGCACTACAACGAGCACCTCGACGCCTTCCAGTTTATTGAGGATGTGGCCGTGGACTGGGACGACACCGACGTGCTCGAAGCCGAGCCCGGCGACTATATCACCATTGCCCGCAAGGCCAAGGGCAAGAGCAGCTGGTTTGTGGGCAGCACCTGCGACGAGCAGGGCCGCACCTCCACCATCAACCTGAACTTCCTGGACCCGGGCAAGAAATACGTGGCCACCATCTACGCCGATAAAAAGGACGCCCACTACGAGAAAAACCCGCAGGCCTACCAGATCCGCAAAGTAAGCGTGACCAGTAAGTCGAAGCTGGCCCAGTACTGCGCCCCGGGTGGCGGCTACGCCATCAGCATCGTAGAAGCCGGCCGCTAGCCGCCCCGTTCCGCCCCGGGTTCTGCCCCGGTCGCAAGCCCCGCCCGACGCGTTGTCGGGCGGGGCTTATTGTTTACGGAGTGCGGCAGCCGGGGCAACCTTCTGGGCGCATTGTCCGGCTCCGGGCTGGCAAAAGTCGTGACCCGACCTGATGAATGTCATCTTTTGCGCGCCGCGCTTTGCCTAATCTTGCGTTCTGCGGGCCTGGCGGCTCCAGCTTTTTGTTTTACGCTATTCGCTCCCGTGGTGCTGTCCGACTTTCTCTCCTTGCCGCCGCAACCGTCGGCCAACGCGGCGCGGCCGGAAACTTCCGGCGCGCGGCGGCCGTGGTGGCCCCTGGCCCGGCGGGTAGCGCGCCGCACCCGGCTGCTGAGCTGCTGGGTGCCGCTGCTGCTGGCGCCGCAGTGGTGCAGCCAGCTCCCCGCCACCCAGCCGCTGGCCGCCACCCTCACCACGGAAAGCACCGCCCCGCAGCCGGACCCGCTGCCCGCCCTGATTCGGGCCTTACTTGATACGACGGCAGCGGGCAGCCCGGAGGCTGCCGATGCCCAACTCGGCTTGGCGGCCGGCCCCGACGTGCGCACGTTCTACGGTCAAGACTGCATCCCGGGCTGGCTGCCCGCGGCTGGCCCCAGCCCCACGGCGGCACTGCGGCTGCTGGCCCGGGCGGCGGAATTTGGGTTGCGCCCCACCGACTACGCCACTCCCCGGCTGCTGGCCCTACACGACTCCCTGGCGCGGAACACGCCCGGCGCGCCTCCCCGGCTCCGCCAGCAGGCCCGGTTCGACGTGGCCCTGAGCGACGCGGTGCTGCGCTTCATGCGCGACCTGAGCCGCGGGCGGCTGCGGCCCTACACGGTGTCGGCGGCGGAAAAAGCGGCGGGGCGGCTTTGGCAGCCGGCCCCGGTGCTGCGGGCCGCGCTGGCGGCGGGCACCGTGCCGGCGGCCATGCTGGCCGGGCAGCCCACGCACCGCGAATACCGCCAGCTGCAGCAGGCCCTGGCCCACTGGCTGGCCCGGCCGCCGCACCCCGACTCGGCCACTTTTCACCGGGTGCAGTACGAGCACGCGGCCCTGAACCTGGAGCGCTGGCGCTGGAATGTCCTGCCCCCGGATTCCGACTATGTGCTGATCAACATTCCGGCGTACGAGCTGCTGGTGGTGGCCCACGACTCGGTGGTGCGGCGGCACCGGGTGGTGGTGGGTAAGCCCGAAACGCCCACGCCCACGCTCAGCAGCCAGATCCGCTCCTTTACCCTGGCTCCCGACTGGCACGTGCCCCGCTCCATTGCCACCAAGGAGATACTGCCCCACCTACGGGACGATGCCGGCTACCTGGCCCGCAACGAGCTGGCCCTCTACGACGCCCGGGGCCGGCAGCTGGACCCCTACTCGGTCGACTGGAGCCGGGTGACGGCCAAGAACTTTGCGTATTCCATCCGGCAGGGGGCGGGCTGTGAAAACGCGCTGGGCAACGTTGTTTTCCGCTTCGCCAACCCCTACGCCGTGTACCTGCACGATACGCCCATGCGCCAGTATTTCGACCGGCCTGACCGGGCCCTGAGCCACGGCTGCATCCGGCTGCAGCACCCGCTGCAACTGGCCGCCTACCTGCTGCGCCGCGAGGGCCGCCCGGTGCGGCTGCCCAGTGAGGAAGAATGTGCCCGCCAGCCCCGCCCCCGCGACGTACGGCTGCGCCGGCCCCTGCCCCTGCACATCCGCTACGCCACCTGCACGGCCGAAAACGGCCACCTGCGCTTCCTGCCCGACATTTACCACCGCGACGAAGCTATTCGCCGGGCGCTGTTCGGGCCCGTGGGCCGGCCGCGGCCCGTGGCGCAGGGCGGTCAGCCGGCGGCGTTGTGAGGGCCGGTAATCTGGGAATGGTCAGGGGGCGGGGCCGGCCTCAGCGGGCGGGCCGGAGCTTACTCAGCAGCAGCGGCCCCAGCGTATTGCCCTCGGGCAGGCCCTGCTGCCGCCACAGCTCCACGCCCTGCTGCACCAGCACCAGGGCGGGCAGGTTGGTGGGCTGGAAGCTGCGCACCACCACCGGGTGGCTGGCCTCATCGACGCGGAGTACCCGGATGGCCGAGCCCAGTTGCTGCTGCAACGTCGTCAGGGCCGTGTTGGTGGCCAGCTGGGCCGCTCCGGCCGCTCCCGCTGCCACTGGTAGCAGCACCAGCAGCACCGCCGAATCGGCCGGACGGGAGGACAGAGGAGCGGCGGAGGTGGTCATGACGGCGGGAACGAGAAGGATACTACCATAAAAGTACCGCCTAAGCTCAACCGCCCGCATGATGCGCGTCAGGCCCCCGATCTGACTTTTATCAGGTCCTGCTACGGCCCGCAACCGTCAGCCTTTTATCTTGCCCCGGCCTGGCCCCCCTGTTGCGGGCCGTCAACCTTCACGCTATGCTTCCGGCCTCCCTCTCTTCCGCCCTCCTCGACTTGCTCTACACCCAGGCGCACGAGTTTGTGGGCATATATGACCTCACGCAGGGCTGGTTTACGCAGGTCAACCAGGCCGGCCTGCGGCTTTTGGGCTACCCGTCGGAGCAGGCTTTCTTCACTGACCCCGTCCGCAACCTGCACGTGACGCCCTGGACGCCGGCCCAGTGGCAAACCCTGTATACCCGGGCCCGGGAGCAGGGCAAGCAGGAAATAGAGGCCGAGCTCCGGCGCTACACGGGTACGTCGTTCTGGGCCCGGCTCGAACTTTCCTACTTCGACGCCGACGGGCAGCCATTCTTCCTGGTGCGCCTCACCGAGCAAAGCCGCCTGCAACAGGCCGAGCGGGAGCTGGAGCACAGCGTGCGGCGCTTTGAGGCCGTCTTTACCAACGCCACCATCGGCATCATCGTCTGCGACCGGCCTGGCACCATCGTATCGGCCAACCAGCTCAGCGGCCAGCTGTTCGGCTACGCGCCCCAGGAGCTGCTGGGCCACAACATCGACATCCTGGTGCCCCACGCCGCCGGCCGCCACCACGACAAGCTGCGCGAATCCTTCAACGCCCACCCCCAGGTGCGCGGCATGGGCCACCACCGCGACCTACAGGCCCGCCGCCAGGACGGCACCGTGTTTCCCGTGGAGGTGAGCCTGAGCTACTTCTACCTCGACCAGGAGCTCTACGTGGTGGCCTACGTGCTCGACATCACCTTCAAGAAGGAAGCCGAGCGGGAGCTTATTGCCCAGCGCCAGCACGTGGAGCGCCTCAATGCCGACCTGGAGCAAAAGGTGGCCGACCGCACCCACGCCCTGCTCAATACCCTGGGCCAGCTGGAGCAGCGCAGCCAGGAGCTAGCCCAGGCCCTGGCCGCCGAGCAGGAGCTGGGCGAGCTCAAGTCGCGCTTCGTGAGCATGGCCTCCCACGAGTTCCGCACCCCGCTCACGGCCGTGCTGACCTCGGCCACGCTCATCGAAAAGTACCCCACCACCGACCAGCAGGACAAGCGCCTGAAGCACTTGCAGCGCATCCGCACCTCCGTCAACCACCTCAACGACATCCTGGAAGAGTTCCTGTCGGTGGGCCGCATCGAGGAAGGCAAGATCGAAGCCCACCCCACCCCGCTGAACCTGGCCACGCTGCTGGAAGAAACCGTGACCGACGTGCAGGGCCTGCTCAAAGCCGGGCAGCGCATCGAGCGGCAGCTGCTCTGCCCCGCCCCCGTGCGCCTCGACCCTTCGCTGCTGCGCAAAATCCTGGTTAATTTGCTGTCCAACGCCATTAAGTACTCCGGCGAGCATTCCCTGGTAACGGTGCAGGCCGACTGCCGCCAGAACCGGCTCACCCTGCGCGTGCAGGACCAGGGCGTCGGCATTTCCCGCGAAGACCAGGAGCACCTGTTCGAGCGGTTTTTCCGGGCCCGTAATGCCGCCAACGTGCCCGGCACGGGCCTGGGCCTCTACATCATTGCCCGCTACCTCGACCTGATGGGCGGCACCATTGCCCTGCAGAGCGAGCTGAACCACGGCACCACCGTCACCATCACCATTCCCTATGAAAACCATCCTGCTGATTGAGGACAACGAGCTGATCCGCGAAAACACGGCCGAGATTCTGGAACTCTCGGGCTACCACGTGCTGACGGCCGAAAACGGGAAAATCGGGGTGGAGCGGGCCCTGGCCACCAAGCCCGACCTGGTGGTGTGCGACATCATGATGCCCGTGCTCGACGGCTACGGAGTGCTGCAGATTTTCAACCAGAATCCCCAGCTGGCCGGCGTGCCCTTCATTTTTCTGACGGCCAAAACCGAGCGCACCGACCAGCGCCGGGGCATGGAGCTGGGCGCCGACGACTACCTGACCAAGCCCTTCGACGAGGCCGAGCTGCTGAGCGCCATCAGCGGCCGCCTCAACCGCTTCCGCCACCTCAAGCCCGACTACGACCTGCAAGCCCCCGAGGGCCTGAACGAGTTTCTGGACGATGCCCGGGCCGTGGGCAACCTGGCCAGCCTCTCGGCCGACCGCCGGGTGCACACCGTCCGCAAAAAGCACGACATCTACCTCGAAGGCGACGAGCCCACGCGGGTCTACTTCGTGAAGAGCGGGCGGGTGAAAACGGTGAAAGCCACGGCCGGCGGCAAGGAGCTGATTACGGGCCTCTACGGCGCGGGCGAGTTTTTCGGCTACCTGCCCCTGCTCCAACAAACCGCGCACAGCGACTCGGCCGTGGCCGTCGACGACTCGGAGCTGGTTTACATCCCGCGCGACGACTTCGCCCAATTGCTGCGCAACCCCACGGTGGGCCAGCAGTTTATCCGGTTGCTGGCCGGGCGCGTTGCGGAGCGGGAAGAGCAGCTGCTGGGCATGGCCTACAACTCCATCCGGCGCCGCGTGGCCGATACGCTGCTACGCATGCACGAGCAGGCCGCCGGCAGCCCCGGGGCGGCCATCTACCTCTCCCGCGACGACATGGCCGCCCTGGTGGGCACGGCCCCCGAGTCGCTGATCCGCACCCTAAGCGAGTTCAAAAACGACGGCCTGATTGAGCTAACGCCCAAAAACATCCGCGTGCTCCAGCCCGACAAGCTGCGCCGCGCCCACTGGTAGCACGCCCATCCGGCCGGCCCAAGCCAAACTAGTTTCTTGCTTATCAACTATCTACCAACCGAAGCCACCCTGTTTGCCTGGCTACCGCTGCTGGCCGTGCTGGGCGCCGGCATGCTCTACAGCGTGCGGGCCGGCAAGCTGACCACCGCCGGCGCCCTGACCGGGGGCCTGCTGGGCGTGACGATATTTCTGGGGGCCGGCTGGTGGGGCGTGGCGCTGCTGAGCCTGTTTTTCGGGCTGGGCTCGGCGGCCTCGGCCTGGAAAGTAACGGAAAAGCGCCACCTGGGGCTGGCCGAGGAAAACAAAGGCCGGCGCACCGCCGGGCAGGTGCTGGCCAACGCCGGCGTAGCGGCCCTGGCGGGCCTGCTCAGCTGGCAGCTGCCGCTGCACGCGCCCCTGTTTCAGCTGATGCTGGCCGGGAGCTTCGCGGCCGCCACCGCCGACACGCTCTCCTCGGAACTGGGCAACGTGTACGGCCGCCGCTACTACAACATCTGGACGCTGCGGCCCGATACCCGGGGGCTGAATGGCGTCGTCAGCCTGGAAGGCACTTTGCTCGGGCTGGCCGGCTCGGCCCTCCTGGCCCTGGTATACTGCTTGGCGACCAGCCGTTTGCAGCATTTCCTGCTCTTGCTGGTGGCCGGCACCGTGGGCAACCTGGCCGACTCGGTGCTGGGAGCCACCGTGGAGCGCCGCCACCTGCTGAGCAACAACGCGGTGAACACCCTGAATACCGCCGTGGGCGCCGGCACGGCGGGCGTGCTCTACTGGCTGAGCTAAGCCCGGCCCGCGAGGCGCCGCCGGCCCCCCGCACACCACTTTTTGAGGCGCGCTTACCCCTTATCCTGAGTGCGGACCAAAGTTTATAGAAACAGATTTTACTATATTAAAATCAATATATATTATGATTGCAGGCCGTCAGAGCACTATTCGCACCTGATTTATTATACTTATTCAAGTCGATTGAATTACACTAAAACTATATTAAATATGTCTTTTTTAATTAGATCTTATCGTTTTACCTTGTATAAGCAAACCTCGTTCCGCCTGTGGGCGGCCGCACCGGATAGTTACCCGGCCACCGCTACCCCGGTCCGGGCTTCGTGAGTTGAAGACCCCAGTGGTGCCTGCACTATTGCCCGGCTTGAGAACCGTGGCGGTAGAAAGGCGCGTTGGCAGCCGTGAAACGCAAGAATCACCGTTGCCAGCAGAGCACCCATTACTCCGCCCCTACCCGGCCTGGCAACGGCCGGCTACTCCTTGCCCCGCCCCGCCCGTTGCCGGCAGTGCAGGCGGCCCGCCCCCACCACCACGACAGCAGTTACGGATGCCCGGCCCAGGCCCGGCATTTTCAAGTGATTTTTTCCTTGTCCTAACCCCGCCAGTCATGCAAAAAACCCTTACTGTTCTCCTATTGCTCCTGTTGGCACTTGCCGTGCGGGTCACGGGCCAGAATGTAACTTTCTCGACCACGCGGGGCTTTTACGACGCGCCGTTCCAGCTCACGCTCAGCACCTCGCTGGCGGGCGGCAGCATCCGCTACACCACCGATGGCTCGGCCCCGAGCAGCACGGCCGGCACCGTCTACGCGGGCCCCATTGCCATTGCCACGACCAGCGTGGTGCGGGCCATTGGCTACAGCGGCACGGCCAGCACGCCGGTAGCCACGCATTCCTACTTTTTCCTGAACGACGTGGTGCGTCAGCCGGCCACCATTGCCGGCTGGCCCAACCACGACTACGCCGTGGACGCCAGCGGGGCCACCGCCACCCACGACTACGAAATGGACCCCGACGTGGTGAATGCGCCGGCCTACAGCGCCGTGGTCAAAACCGGCCTGCTGTCGATTCCGACCATGTCGCTGGTGCTGAACAAAAACGACTTCTGGGATTTGTACGAGGGCGAATCGACCCACCCCACCTCGGTGGAAATGCTCTACCCGGATGGCACCCGGGAACAGTTCAACTGCGACTTGGAGGCCCACAGCCACAACCGCCTGAAACGGTCGTTGAAGCTGGCCTTCAGCACCTCCGTAACGACCAACCTGCTGCGCAAAACGCCCTACAACAGCACCGCTGCCGCCACGGCCAACACTTTCAAGGATACCAAGATTGTGCTGCGGGCGGGCAACAACCGCTCCTGGGCCCGCAACTGGAACCCCGACCGCACCTGCTACACCCGCGACGAGTGGTACCGGGTGTCGCAGCAGATTATTTCGGGCGAAGGCGGCCGGGGCACCTTCGTGCACCTGTACGTGAACGGCCTGTACTGGGGCCTCTACAACCCCGTGGAGCGCACCGACGCGGGCATGCTCGCGCAGTACTACGGCGGCAGCACCGGCGACTGGATGGCCCTGGACCACGACGGCATCCGGAGCGGCGACCCCACGCGCTTTACCTTCCTGACCACCAACCTCGTGAACCAGGACATGAGCGTGGCGGCCAACTACGCCCAGCTGAAAAGCTACCTGGATGTGAGCAAGTTCTGCGACTACCTGATTCTGACCTGGATGACGGGTATGACGGACTGGCCCGGCAACAACTTTCACGGGGCCAACCGCAACGTGCCGCCCGGCCCCTACTGGTACAACGCCTGGGACTGCGAATGGTCGTGGGACGTGACCAACAACTCGAACCTGGGGGCCTGGGTGCACCCCGAGTTCCGCAACAACACAACCGGCAGCTCGACCATTGCCAGCCTCTGGCACGCGGCCCGGCGCAGCCCGGAGTTTATGCAGCTCTTCGCCGACCGGGTGTACCGCCACTGCTTCAACAACGGCGGGCTGACCGAT
Source organism: Hymenobacter aquaticus (assembly GCF_004765605.1). Classification (NCBI taxonomy): domain Bacteria; kingdom Pseudomonadati; phylum Bacteroidota; class Cytophagia; order Cytophagales; family Hymenobacteraceae; genus Hymenobacter; species Hymenobacter aquaticus. The sequence continues at coordinate 1,540,828 of NZ_SRLC01000001.1, forward strand.
GCCGCCTCCCGGGCCCGCTGGGCCCAGATCAACGACTTCATCAAAACGGCCATCGTGGATGAGTCGGCGCGCTGGGGCGACGCGCTGAACGACGGCGTGACCCGCACCCGCGACGGGCACTGGACGCCGGAAATCAACCGGGTGGACGGGCTGATGAACGGCAACGTGACGCGCTTTATCAACGCGCTGGTGGCCCAGGGCTACTACCCCACGCTGGCGGCACCGGGCTTTAGCCAGGAAGGCGGCACGGTGGCCTCGGGCGCGCAGCTCACCCTGAGCAACCCCAACGGCGCGGGCACCATTTACTACACCACCGACGGCACCGACCCGCGGGCGGCGGGCGGCGCGGCAGCGGCCGGGGCCACAACCTACGGCGGCCCGTTTGCCCTCACGGGCAGCGTCACGGTGAAAGCCCGGGTGCTGAGCGGCGGCACCTGGAGCCCGCTGCACGAGGCCTCGTTCACGGTATCGGGCCTGATTTCGGGCTTGTTTATCAACGAGTTTATGGCCAGCAACACCAAGCTGGCCGACGAGTTCGGGGAGTTCGACGACTGGATTGAAATCTACAACGCGGGCACCCAGCCGGTCAACGTCGGGGGGCTCTATGTGACGGACCTGCTGAGCAACCTCACCAAGTGGCAGATTCCGACCACCAACCCGGCCCTGACCACCATTCCGGCCAAGGGCTACCTGGTGCTGTGGGCCGACGGGCAGCCCGCGCAGGGGCCGCTGCACCTGAACCTGAGCTTGAGCAAGGGCGGCGAGGCCATCGGCCTTTCCCAGCTGATCGGCTCGACGCCCAACCCGCTGGATTCCTACACCTTCCCGGCCCAGACCGACGACGTGTCCACGGGGCGGTTTCCGGACGGCAGCGCCACGTTCCGCACCTTCGTGGCGGCCACGCCCGGCAGCGCCAACGTGCTGAATTTCAAATCGGGATTGTTCATCAATGAGCTGCTGGCCGTCAACCAGAACTCCATTACGGATGAAGCCGGCGAGCATGACCCCTGGATTGAAATCTACAACAACAACGCCGAGGCCGTCAACATCGGGGGGCTGTACGTGACCAACTCGCTCGGCAGCTACGCCCAGTTCCGCATCCCGACCACCAACGCGGCCCAGACGACCATTCCGGCCAAGGGCTTTCTGCGGCTGTGGGCCGATAATGAGCCGGCCGAGGGCATCTTGCACCTGGGCTTGGCCCTGAACGCCGGCGGCGGGCAGCTGGGCCTGGCCGACGTGCAGGGGCCCGACGTGTCGGTAATCGACTCGACGCGCTACGGGGCGCAGGTGGCCGACGTGTCGCGGGGGCGCTACCCCGATGCCAGCAAGCAGTTCAAGGCCTTTGCCAGCCCCACGCCGGGGGCCACGAACACCGTACCGGCCGTGGCGGGCTTGTTTATCAACGAGTTTCTGGCCAGCAACACCAAGTACCCGGACGAGTTTGGGGAGTTCGACGACTGGATTGAGATTTACAACTCCGGCACCCAGCCCGTGGACATCGGCGGATTTTACATCACCGACGCGCTGAGCAACCCGGCCAAGTACCAGATTCCGACCACCAACCCGGCCCAGACGACAATTCCGGCCAAGGGCTTCCTGCTGCTGTGGGCCGACGACCAGGCGTTTCAGGGCGTGCGGCACGTGGGCATCAAGCTCAGCGCCGGCGGGGAGGCCATCGGCCTGTATCAGCCCAACGGCACGGCCGTGACGACGCTGGACACCTACACGTTCGGGGCCCAGACGGAGGACGTGTCGGTGGGCCGGCAGACGGATGGGGCCGCCAGCTTCGTGAGCTTCACCCAGCCTACGCCCAATGCCAGCAACAACGGCACCCCGCCCAACCCGGCCCCCACCGCCAACGCCGGCCCCGACCAGACCCTCACGCTGCCGGTCAGCAGCGCCGCGCTGGCCGGCTCGGGCACCGACGACGGCACCATTACGGGCTACACCTGGAGCCTGGTCAGCGGCCCGTCGACGCCCGTGTTCAGCCCCGACAACCTGGTGGCCGGCCCGACCATCAGCGGCCTGGTAGCCGGCACCTACACGTTGGCGCTGGTCGTGAAAGACAACCTGAACGCGCTGAGTGCGCCCGACCAGGTGGTGATTACCGTGAATCCGGCGGTCAGCGGCCCGGCGGTGAGCAGCTTCACCTTGGTCAACGCTGACACCGATACCGACATTCAGCCCCTCACGGCCGGGGAGACGCTGAATCTGGCCACCTTGCCGACCCGCAACCTGAACGTGCGGGCCAACACCAGCCCGGCTACCGTGGGTAGCGTGGTCTTTGCCCTGACCGGGGCGCAGACTCAAAACCAGACGGAAAGCGTGGCCCCGTATGCCTTGTTCAGCGACGCGGGCGGTGACTATGCCCCCTGGACCCCGCCGGTAGGCAATTATTCTCTAACAGCCCGGCCCTACTCGGCCGCCAGCGGCGGGGGCACAGCCGGTACGGCCCTGACCATCAGCTTCTCGGTCACCGATGCCACGGCCCCAGGCCCCTTCACCCTGACGACTTCCACCGTGGGCAGCGGCACGGTAACGAAGAACCCGAATGCGGCTTCCTATGCCGCAGGCACGGTGGTGACACTCACAGCCACGCCGGCCGCCGGGCAGCAGTTCGCCGGCTGGAGCGGCGACGCCAGCGGGACGACCAACCCGCTGAGCGTGACTATGTCGGCCAATAAGAGCATTACCGCCACCTTCACCGCCATTCCGGCCGGACAATCGGTGGCTAGCTTCACCTTGGTCAACGCCGATACCGACACCGACATTCAGCCCCTAACGGCGGGGGCAACCTTGAATCTGGCCACGCTACCCACCCGCAACCTGAACGTGCGGGCCAACACCAGCCCGGCCACCGTGGGCAGCGTCGTCTTCGCTCTGAGCGGAGCGCAAACCCAGAACCAGACGGAAAGTGTAGCGCCCTACGCCCTGTTTAGTGACGCCGGCGGCGACTACAACCCCTGGACGCCCGCCGTGGGCAGCTACTCGCTCACGGCCCGGCCCTACTCGGCCGCCAGCGGCGGGGGCACGGCCGGCACCGCGTTGACCATCAGCTTCTCGGTCACCGATGCCACCGCTCCCGGGCCCTTCACCCTGACCACCGCGGTGGTCGGCAGCGGCTCCGTCACCAAGAATCCGAATGCGGCTTCCTACGCCAGTGGCACGATAGTGAGCCTGACGGCCACGCCCGCTACGGGCTACACCTTCTCGGGCTGGAGCGGCGACGCCACCGGGACGACCAACCCGTTGTCGGTGACCATGTCGGCCAATAAGAGCATCACCGCTACGTTCACGGCCATTCCGGCCGGGCAGTCGGTGGCTAGCTTTACGTTGGTCAACGCCGATACCGACCAGGATATTCAGACCCTGACGGCCGGGGCCGTGCTCAACCTGGCCGCGCTGCCCACGCGCAACCTGAACGTGCGGGCCAACACCAGCCCGGCCACCGTGGGCAGCGTCGTCTTCGCTCTGACCGGGGCCCAAACCCAGAACCAGACGGAAAGTGTAGCGCCCTACGCCCTATTTAGCGACGCCGGCGGCGACTACAACCCCTGGACGCCGGCCGTGGGCAGCTACTCGCTCACGGCCCGGCCCTACTCGGCCGCCAGCGGCGGGGGCACGGCCGGTACGCCCCTGACCATCAGCTTCTCGGTCACCGATGCCTCCGCCCCGGGCCCCTTCACCCTGACGACTTCCACCGTGGGCAGCGGTACGGTGACAAAGAACCCGAATGCAGCTTCCTACGCCAGCGGCACGGTGGTGAGTTTGACGGCCACGCCGGCCGCGGGCTACACCTTCTCGGGGTGGAGTGGGGACGCCAGCGGGACGGCCAACCCGCTGAGCGTGACTATGTCGGCTAACAAGACCATTACCGCCACCTTCACCGCTGTTCCCGCCGGGCAGGCGGTGGCTAGCTTCACCTTGGTCAATGCCGATACCGACCAGGATATCCAGACCCTCACCACTGGGGCGACCTTGAACCTGGCCACCTTGCCGACCCGCAACCTGAACGTGCGGGCCAACACCAGCCCGGCCACCGTGGGCAGCGTGGTCTTTGCCCTGAGTGGGACCCAGACGCGTAGCCAGACGGAAAGTGTGGCCCCCTACGCCCTGTTTGGCGACAATGGCGCGGGTGACTACACGGCCTGGACGCCGGCGGTGGGCAGCTACTCCCTGACGGGCACTCCCTACAGCGGGGCCGGCGGGGGCGGCACGGCCGGCGCGGCCCTGACCGTTGGCTTCAGCGTCATCAACCAGGTGACGGGCGCCAAGGCGGCCCCTACCGCTACGGCGGCCCCGGTGCGACTGGCGGCCAGCACGCTGCAGGTATACCCCAACCCAACTGCTACCGGCCGGTTTACCGTGTTGCTGCCCGACCTTCTGCAGCGGGAGCTGAGCTACACGCTGACAACCGAAGCGGGCACCCTGCTGGCCCGCGGCAAGTGCGCCCCGGCCGGGCCGGCCACCCGGCTCACGTTCGACTTTTCTGCCCAGATGCCCACGGCTGGCGTCTACTATCTGCACCTGGCAAACAAGCAGGCCACCGTGGTCCTGAAGCTGGAACGGCCTTAGCCGGTGCCGCCCGTTGCCGCCCAGAGGGCGGATCTACCTGCCGGCCGGCAAAAACGAAACCAGTGCGCCCTGCCCGCAGGGCCTGAAGCTGCCCGAAGGCTGCCCCCCGGCGGCCTTCGGGCGTCGGCGCGCGGTGCGCCCTTCCCACCCGGCACCCCAGGCCGGCCGCTGCACCGGCGTTTTTTTCCGCTCTTAGTTCTAGCTCTCCATCTCACACTCCTATGAAATACACACTTAGCGCCCTGTGGCTGGCCCTGCTGCTGACTCTTAGTCAGCTGGGAATGGCCCAAAATCCGCCGGCCGGGTTTACGTCCACCGTCGTTTCGACCGGGTGGAACGAGGCCGTGGGCCTCACCTTCACCAGCTCGGGCAGCCAGATGTTCGTGTGGGAGCGGCCCGGCAAAGTATGGGTCGTGACTAACGGGCAGCGCCAGCTGGTGCTCGACATCAGTGAGGAAGTCGGGGCCTGGGACGACCACGGCCTGATCGGCTTTGCCCTGGACCCGCAGTTCGACGCCAACGGCTACATGTATCTGCTCTACGTCGTGGACCGGCACTACCTGCTGAACTTTGGCACGCCGGCCTACAACCCCGCCACCAACGACTACAACAGCGCCACCATCGGGCGGCTGACGCGCTACACGGCCACGCCCAGCGGCAACGGCTACACCGTGAACCTGGCCAGCCGCAAGATTCTGCTGGGGGCCACCAAAACCACTGGCATTCCCTCCACGGCCGGCGGCCACGTCACCGGGGCCCTGGCGTTTGGCGCCGACGGCACCCTGCTGGTCTCGACCGGCGACGGGGCGCACTGGGCCCCCGACCTGGGCAGCTCCAGTGAAACCAGCTACGCCCAGGCGCTGGCCGACGGCATTATCACCAGCAAGGAAAACGTAGGGGCCCTCCGCTCCCAGCTGGTAAACAACCTGAACGGCAAGATTCTGCGGATCGACCCGGCTACCGGGGCGGGCATTCCCAGCAACCCCTTCTACGACGCCAGCAACCCCAACGCGCCCCGCTCGAAGGTCTGGGCCCTGGGGTTCCGCAATCCGTTTCGGATGACCGTGAAGCCCGGCACCGGCAGCCCCGACCCCGCCGCCGCCAACCCCGGCACGCTCTACATCGGCAACGTGGGCGGCTCTTTCTGGGAGGAAATCGAGCTGGTCGACCGGCCCCGGCAGAACCTGGGCTGGCCCCTGTTTGAGGGCCTGACGCCCAACGATGCCTTTGCCGCTTCCAACGTGTACAACCAGGACGCGCCCAACCCGCAGTATGGCCTCGGGGGCTGCACCCAACAATACTTCTACTTCCGCGACCTGCTCAAGCAGGAAACGCCCACCGGCACGGCCACGTTCCCCAACCCCTGCGACAACACCAAGGCCATTCCCAGCTCGGTGCCCACCTTCGTGCACCGCCGCCCGCTCATCGACTGGGGCCACGGCACGGGGCCCTCGCGCACGGGCATCTTCAGTGGCTCCACCGCTGCGACCATCAATATCGGGGCGGCCGGCTCGCCGGTGGCGGGCCCGCAGTTCGGGGGCAATTCCTCTTCGGGCGGAGTGTTTTATCCCTACACCGACTGGCCGGCGGCCTACCAGAACACGTACTTTTTCGGCGACTACGTGGGCGGCTGGATTCGCTCGATGACGGTGGACGCCAGCAACAAGCCCAGTCAGGTGCGCGACTTTGTGAACAGCGGAGCCGTGCCCGTGGCTATGGCCGTGAGCCCCGGTGAAACGGGCCTGTTCTACGTCAATTTCTACCCTTCTGAAATCCGCAAGCTGTCGTATGTCACGTCGGCCACTCCGCCCAAGGCAGTGGCCAGCGCCAACAAAACGTACGGTCCGGGGCCGCTGGCGGTGCAGTTTACCGGCAGTGCCAGCTCCGACCCCGGCGGCAGCCCGCTCACCTACCAGTGGAACTTCGGCGACGGGGGCACCAGCACGGCCACCAACCCGGCCCACACCTTTGCCCCGCCCACGACCAACGTTACGAACTACACCGTGACGCTGACCGTGCGCAACAGCGCGGGCCTGACCAACCAGACGACGCTGGTGATTTCGGTGAACAACACCCCGCCCCAGGTCACCATTACCTCGCCCGCCGTGGGTACGCGCTACCCCATGACCGGCAACACGACTTACAACCTGCGGGCCACCGTAACCGACCCCGAGCACAGCGCGGCGCAGCTTTCTTACCAGTGGCAGACCATTCTGCACCACGGCACCCACCAGCACCCCGACCCGGTGGACACGAACGTAGAAACGAGCACCACCATTGAGCCCTACGGGTGCGGGTCGGAGACGTACTACTACGTGGTGCAGCTGACCGTGACCGACGCGGCCGGGCTGGCCACCACCCAGCAGGTGCGCCTGGATCCGGACTGCACCACCACCACCTTCACCCTGGTCGATGCCGACTCCAACGAGGACATTCAGGCCGTCGTGAACGGGGCCGTGCTCAACCTGGCCACCCTGCCCACGCGCAACCTGAACATCCGGGCCAACGTCAACGCGGCCACCACCGGCAGCGTGGTGTTTGCCCTGAGTGGAACCCAGACCCAGAACCAGACGGATTCGGGGTTTCCGTACGCTTTGTTCGGGGATGTCAGCGGCATCTACAACGCCTGGACCCCGCCGGTGGGCAACTACACCCTGATGGCCACCCCCTACAGCGGCGCGAATGGCAGCGGCACGGCCGCCCCGGTGCTGATGGCCAATTTCTCGGTTACCGACCAGCTGCCGGCCGGGTCGTACACGCTGACGGCCACGGCCGGCAGTAACGGCTCGGTAAGCAAAAGTCCGGACCAGGCCAGCTACGCCTCGGGCACAGTGGTGACGCTGACGGCCACCCCGGCGGCGGGGTACCAGTTTGCGGGCTGGAGCGGCGACGCCAGCGGCACGACCAACCCGCTGAGCGTGACCATGACCGGCAACAAAACCATTACCGCCACTTTCACCGCTATTCCCCCCACGACGTACGTGCTGACCACCGCCACCGTGGGCAGCGGTACGGTCACGAAGAACCCGAATGCCGCTTCCTATGCCAGCGGCACGGTGGTGAGTTTAACCGCCACGCCGGCCGCGGGCTACACCTTCTCGGGGTGGAGCGGCGACGCCACGGGCACGACCAACCCGCTGAGCGTGACCATGTCGGCCAACAAGAGCATCACGGCCACCTTCACTGCCATTCCGGCCGGGCAGTCGGTCACCAGCTATACGCTGGTCAATGCCGATACCGATACCGACATTCAGCCCCTGACGGCCGGGGCGACCTTGAACCTGGCTACCTTGCCGACGCGCAACCTGAACGTGCGGGCCAACACCAACCCGGCCACCGTGGGCAGCGTCGTCTTTGCCCTGAGTGGGGCCCAGACGCGTAGCCAGACCGAGGGTGTGGCGCCCTACGCCCTGTTCAGCGACGCCAATGCCGACTACAATCCCTGGACGCCTGCCGTGGGCAGCTACTCGCTCACGGCCCGGCCCTACTCGGCCGCCAGCGGCGGGGGTACGGCCGGCACGGCCCTGACCATCAGCTTCTCCGTGACCGATGCCACCGCCCCCGGGCCCTTCACCCTGACCACCTCGGTGGTCGGCAGCGGCTCCGTCACCAAGAACCCGAATGCGGCTTCCTACGCCAGCGGCACGGTGGTCAGCCTGACAGCCACGCCGGCCGCCGGGCAGCAGTTCAGCGGGTGGAGTGGGGACGCCAGCGGGACGACCAACCCATTGTCGGTGACCATGTCGGCCAATAAGAGCATTACCGCCACCTTCACCGCCATTCCGGCCGGGCAGTCGGTCACCAGCTATACGCTGGTCAATGCCGATACCGATACCGACATTCAGCCCCTGACGGCCGGGGCGACCTTGAACCTGGCCACCTTGCCCACCCGCAACCTGAACGTGCGGGCCAACACCAACCCGGCCACCGTGGGTAGCGTGGTCTTCGCCCTGAGTGGGACGCAGACGCGTAGCCAGACCGAGGGTGTGCCGCCCTACGCCCTGTTCAGTGACGCCAACGCCGACTACAACCCCTGGACTCCAGCGGTGGGCAGCTACTCGCTCACGGCCCGGCCCTACTCGGCCGCCAGCGGGGGGGGCACGGCCGGCACCGCGTTGACCATCAGCTTCTCGGTCACCGATGCCACGGCCCCGGGCCCCTTCACCCTGACGACTTCCACCGTGGGCAGTGGCTCCGTCACCAAGAACCCGAATGCCGCCTCCTATGCCAGCGGCACGGTGGTGAGTTTGACGGCCACGCCGGCGGCGGGCTATACCTTCTCGGGCTGGAGCGGCGACGCCACCGGCACCACCAACCCGCTGGCGGTAACCATGACCGGCAACCGGAGCATTACGGCCACCTTCACGGCCAACCCGGGCGGCACCACCTTCTACCGGGCCGTCAACATCAATGGCGGGGCCATCGTGCTGGATGGGCAGAACTGGGTGGGCAGCAGCGGGGCCGCCAATTTCCAGGTGACGGGCCCCACGTTTGCCAACCAGGCCATTGCGCTGAACCCGGCCACCGACGCCACCCGGGCCGGCATGATTCGCAGCTCGGTGTTCGGGCCCAGCATCACGGCCACGATGAGCAGCGTACCGGCGGGCACCTACAGCGTGTACCTCTACGTCTGGGAAGACAACAACGCGGAAATCTACACCATCCGCCTCGAAGGCCAGATTGTGCAGGCCAACTACAACAGCGGCACGGCCGGCCACTGGGACCGGCTGGGACCCTACACGGCCGCCATTACCGACGGGGCCATCAACATTGCGTTGTCGGGCGGCTGGGCCAACTTCTCGGGTATGGAAGTGTGGCAGCAGAACCCGGCGGCTAAAGCTACGACCAGTACCAGCGTAGCCACCGCAACCGGGCTGACGACCCCGAAACCGGGTAGCGCGGTGGCCAGCCCGCCGGCCCGGGTGTACCCCAACCCCTCCGGCACCGGCCGCTACCAGGTGCTGCTGCCCGAGCCCGCGGCGGGCGACCTGACCTACACCCTGCTCTCGGCCACGGGGGCGCGGCTGGCCCAGGGGCAGCGGCGCGGCGGCAGCCAGCTGCTCCACTTCAACTTCGAGCAGGAAATAACCGCGCCCGGCCTCTACTACCTGCTGCTGGAAGGCCCCGGCGCGCTGCACGCCCGCCTCAAGCTGATGCGCGAGTAAGCAGCCAACCCCACCAGGCCCCGCCCGGTACTCCCGGGCGGGGCCTGGTCACGTCCGAACCGACCCAGCGCACTACCTGGGTTGGGGTATGAGGTAGAGACGCAATATGTTGCGTCTCGTCGTTGAACGAAACTGGTGCAGGACACTGAACGAAATCGTTGCACAATCCTTTCGCGAGTCGTTCAACGACGAGACGCAAAATATTGCGTCTCTACCCCGTAAGTCCGCCCCAGAGCAGCTATAGGTTCGGAAGGTACCCGGGTAGGTTCCGAAGGTAGCCCGGTAGGTTCCGAAGGTAGCCCGGTAGGTCCGGAAGGTAGTTGGGTAGGTTCGAAAGATACCCAGGTAGGTTCCGAAGATACCCCGGTGGGTTCGGAAGGTACACGGGTAGGTTCGGAAGATACACGGGTGGGTTCGGAAGGTACCCGGGTAGGTTCAGAAGTGGCCGGCCCGCCGATAACGGGGCGGCTACAGCAGCGAGAGTGGGTCGCGCTTGCGCAGGCGATACTCAAACATGGTGGCGATGTTGCGGGCCCGCTCCTTGGCGACGTTGGCCACGGGGCCGGCAAAGAGCTCCTCCACGGTAGCCTCGAACAGCGCCAGCCAGCGGCCGAAGTGGGTGGCATCCACGGGCAGGGGCAGGTGCTTGGGAAAGGGCCGGCCGTGGTAGCGCGCGGTGCCCAGCAGCAGGCTGCTCCAGAAATCGTACATGATGGGCAGGTGCCGGGACCAGTCGACCTGGGCGAAGCCGTTGAACACCGGGGCGAGCAGCTCGTCCTGGTTGACTTTCTGGTAGAACGTATCGACCAGGCGCTGCACGTCGGCTTCGGAGTGGATATCGGGGCGAAAAACAGTCATCAGCAGAGAAGAAAAGGAATCAGGCCGCTTGCAGGGCCCAGCGGAACACCCGGCTGCCGGTGAGCAGCAGGGTGAGCAGCTTCACCACTTCCAGCCCGATGTAGACCGAGTGCAGGGCGCTGGGCGGGGCCGGGTGGCCGGCCAGCAGGGCCAGGGCGCGCGCGTCGAGGGCGGGCAGCAGCCAGTAGGTTTGCAGCAGCAGAATAGCGGCCAGTCCGCCCAGCGGGGCGGCAATGGCCGGGGGCACGCGCACCCACAGCGCACTGCCCACGGCCACCGTGGCCAGCAGCAGCTCCACCCAGTTCAGGGCCCCGAACACGATGCGCCCGATGCCCAGGCCCAGGGCCACGGTGATGTGGGGCGCGGTAAACTTCAGGGGCGCTTCCAGAAAGGAAATGCCGGCCACCATGCCCGCCCACACGAACAGCACCAGCACCAGCAGCAACGAGGCGGTAGAAAAGGAACGGGCCATACGACGCGGGCAACAAAAGCGGGCCGGACCGCCAGCAGCGACGGCCCGACCAGCACGGAACAACCCGACAAAGATGCGGGTTCGGCGCCGGACTTGCGCCTGAGATGAATCAGGGCCGGGGCTGACGTTCGTCAGCTTTCGGGCGGGGCCGGCACCGGAGCTTTGGGCTTCCAACTGCTTAGCCTGCCCGTGCCTCCCGTTACTGCCTCTGCTTCCGTTCCGCCCCTCACCCACCGGGCCTGCGCCCACTGCGGCGACGCCTGCCCCGAGCCGGAGCCCATCCGCCTGGCGGCCCGCCCCGCGCTGTCCTTCTGCTGCCCGGGCTGCCGGGCCGTGTATGAGCTGCTCGACGCCAGCAACCTGTGCACCTACTACCGCCTCGACGAAAACCCCGGCCGCAAGGTGAAGGCCGTGGAGCTGCCCGGCCGCTTCGACTACCTCGACCTGGAATCGGTGCAGGGCCAGCTGCTCTCGTTTCGCTCCGACACCCACGCCCGGCTCACCTTCACCATCCCGCAGATGCACTGCGCCTCCTGCATCTGGCTGCTCGAAAACCTGTTCAAACTCAACCCCGGCATCGGCAGCTCGCGGGTGAATTTCCTGCGCAAGGAGCTGACGGTAAGCTACCAGCCCCGGGTCACCAGCCTGCGCGAGGTGGTCACGCTGCTGGCCTCCATCGGCTACGAGCCCCGGATAACGCTGGCCGAGCTGGGGGCCCAGCCCCACCGCGCCAGCCGCCGCCTCACCTACCAGCTGGGCCTGGCCGCCTTTGCCTTCGGCAACGTGATGCTGATGGCCTTCCCCGACTACTTTTCCTTCACCGGGCAGCTCCAGAGCCTGTTTGGCCGCTTCTTCGGGGGGCTGAGTTTGCTGCTGGCCCTGCCGGTGCTGCTGTTCAGCGCCCGGGACTTTTACCGCTCGGCCTGGCAGGGGCTGCGGCAGCGCTACATCAACCTCGACTTTCCCATCAGCCTGGGGCTCACGGCGCTGTTCACGACCAGCGTGTTCGACATCGCCACCGGCCGCGGCCCGGGCTACCTCGACTCGTTCACCGGCCTGGTGTTCTTCATGCTCATCGGCAAGTGGGTGCAGCAGCGCACCTACGACGCGCTGCGCTTCGACCGGGACTTCACCGCCTACTTCCCCGTGGCCGTGACCCTGCTGACCAAAGACGGCGGCGAGCAGTCGGTGGCGGTGCGGGAGCTGCGGGCCGGGCAGCGCATCCGGGTGCGGCACCAGGAAATCATTCCCGCCGACGCGGTGCTGCTGCGCGGCTCCGGCCTGATCGACTACAGCTTCGTCTCGGGCGAGAGTCTACCGGTCGGCAAAGTGGCCGGCGACGTGGTGTACGCCGGGGGCCGGCAGGTGGGCCCGGCCGTGGAGCTGGAAGTGGTGCGGGAAGTATCGCAGGGCTACCTCACCCAGCTCTGGAACAACCCCGCCTTTGCCAAGGACGCCCGGCCCACGCTGGAAACCTACGCCAACACGGTGGGCCGCTACTTCGTGGCCGTGACCCTGCTGCTGGCCGCCGGCGCGGCTTGCTACTGGTTTCCGCGCGACCCGCAGCTGGCCCTGCGGGCCGGCACCTCGGTGCTGGTCATTGCCTGCCCCTGCGCCCTGTCGTTGGCCACGCCCTTTGCCCTGGGCGCGGCCCTGCGGGTGCTGGGCCGCCACCAGTTGTATCTGAAAAACGCGGCCGTGGTCGAAACCCTGGGCCGGGCCACCACCCTGGTGTTCGACAAAACCGGCACCCTGACCGACCCCCAGCGCGCCGCGGTCAGCTTCCACGGGCTGGCGCTGCGCCCGGCAGACGAGCAGCGCGTGGCCGCCCTGGCCCGCCACTCGACCCACCCGCTCAGCCAGCGGCTCGTCGAGCAGCTCGGCCCCGCGGCCCTGCCGGTCACTAACTTCCGCGAAACGACGGGCCAGGGCCTCTGCGGCACGGTGGCGGGCCGCGCGGTGCGCCTGGGCTCGGCGGCCTTCGTGGGCCTGCCCCCGGCCCCGCACGGCGAGCGGCAGGCGCGGGTGTACGTGGCCCTGGATGGCCTGGTGGCCGGCTGGTACGAAGTCAGCAGCGAATACCGGCCCGACCTGGCCCCGCTGCTGCGCCAGCTGGGCCAGCGCTACCAGCTGGCCCTGCTCACCGGCGACAACGCCGCCGACGAGCCCCGCCTGCGCCAGCTCTTCGGCCCCGCCGCCGAGCTGCGCTTCCACCAGTCGCCGCTCGACAAGCTGCACTTCGTGGAAGCCCGGCAGCGGCAGGGCCAGCGCGTGGTCATGGTCGGCGACGGGCTCAACGACGCCGGGGCCCTGCGCCGCGCCGACGCCGGCCTGGCCCTCTCCGAAACCCTGACCAACTTCTCCCCCGCCTGCGACGCCATGCTGGACGCCGGCAGCCTCGGGCAGCTCAGCACCTTCCTGCGGTTCGGCCAGGACTGCCTGCACATCGTGCTGGCCACCTTCGTGCTGTCGTTCTGCTACAACGGTATCGGGCTGGGCCTGGCCGTGCAGGGCCGCTTCACCCCCATCGTGTCGGCCATCCTGATGCCCATCAGCTCGCTGAGCGTGATGGTGTTTGCCACCCTGCTGGTGCGCTACGCGGCCCATCGGCGCGGCCTGTAACCCTACTTTTCCCCTCGCGCCATGACCATTATCTTTCTGCTGATCGGCATCAGCCTGCTCGTGGCCCTGCTGTTTCTGGGCGGCTTCCTCTGGGCCGTGCGCTCGGGCCAGTACGAAGACGACTACACGCCCTCGGTCCGCATGCTCTTCGACGACGAGCCGGAGTAGCTGGTGGATTGTTAAACGCCGCCGGCGAGTAGCGCGAACTAGGCAGTTCGCGCTACCCGCCCAACCACCGTTGCCGGGGCCCGACTCGCGCGGAACACGCGGGCTACAACCGAAGAGCCGCAGTCGCTCGGCTGCGCCGAGTGACCACTACGCCGGAGGGGCTCTGCCCCGAGCGTCCCGCGCCGCTGGGTCGTTCTGACGGCGCGGGCTACTTCGCAGCACAGCTGCTCAAGCGTAGGCGTCACTCGGCACAGCCGAGCGACTGCGGGAATTTAAGAGTAGCGTGAGTTCGAGACGGGCGGCCACCCGGAGCCCGGTCGGCTGGTTAAGAATTATTTTCTTTTTGAGCTTTGCTAACCGCCCAGTTAAGAATTAATTTATTTTCATTTTTTGCTAACCGCCTGGTTAACAATTAAGTTATTTTCACTTTTTCTTAACCATCTGGTTAAGAATTATTTTATTTTCGACTATTCCTAACCACCGTATACCCTGCTGCTTATGGGCCGTCGTGCATACCACTCTAACAGCTTGTCGGCCCAGGTGCGGCGGCATTTCAGCCTTACCCAGGCCGAGCTGGCCCAGTTTGTGGGCGTGAGTGCGCCCATGCTGGCCATGGCGGAATCGGGGCGCAAGGCGCTGGGGAAAGCGGCCGACAACCGGCTGTGGGTGCTGGCCCGCCTGCTGCCCCCACCCGATGGCCAGGGCCCCGAAGCGCCGGCCCCGGCCGCGGAGCCGGTTTCGGACCCGGCCGCGCCCCCGGAGGCGGCCGTGTTGGAGCAGCGCCTGAGCCGCCTGCGCTTCTACGTCATCAAGGCCCGCTTCGAACTGGGGCAGCGCGGCACGCTGGCCCAGGGGCAGGCCCGCCGCCGCTGGGCCCAGGAGGTGCTGCGCCCCCTGCTGGCCGCCCCGCCCGTGGAGGCGGTCTGGCTCGGGGCCGACCCCGCCCGTGACCTGTACTGGCTGGAGGGGCTGGTGATTCACACCAACGCCGCCCCCCTCACGCTGAGCGCCACCGAGCGGGCCCTGCGCCAGGCCCGGCTGCGCGGCCTCGAAGCGGAAGTGGCGGCCCTGGAGCAGGCCCTGGCCCCCAACACGTAGCGACGCAGATTCGCGGCTCAGGCGGGGCTGAGGTTGTTAGGGCACGTTGCCAACCGTTCAACGAGGAGACGCAATAGGTTGCGTCTCTACCCCCGGTTAGCGGCCTGGGGCGGCCAGCTTTTCCAGGGCGGCTTTGAACTCGGGGGTGTCGTAGTCGGCCATGCCCTCGTGGCGGGCGGCTACCTGGCCGTCGGGCCCGAGGATGACGGTGCTGGGAATGGAGTTGGAATCGAAGGGGGCGGGCAGGGTGGCGGTGGGAAAGTACACCGGGAAGGTGTAGCCCTGGCGCGTGAGCAGCTTGCGGGCCTTGTCCGGGTTCTGGTCGAGGGAAATCATGACGAAGGCCACCTTCTGCGGGTCCAGCTTTTTGTACAGGGCATGAATGCCGGGCATCTCGGCCACGCAGGGCGGGCACCAACTGGCCCAGAGGTTGACGAACACCACCTTGCCCCGGAACGCGCTGAGCTGCACTTCCCGGCCGCTGTTATCCAGCAGCGTCAGGTTGTGCGGGTAGCCGCTGGCGCTGGTAGCTACTACCGGGGCCGGCGCGGGCAGCGTGGGCGTTTCCGCCTTCCACAGGCCCGTAGCCAGCAAGCCGCGCTGCAAACCGCCCAGCACCGGCGTGCGCAGATCGGTGAACAGCACGAGGGCCAGCAGGGCCAAGGGCAGCCACTGCAACAGGTTTTTACGATTCATAAGCCAAGGGCGCGGGCCAGGGAAAGAGAACTGCCCGGCTAACAGCGGCGAAGGTACGGTGGTTCGGGTTAGCCATTTACAGGCGTGGCCGCCAACCGGCGCGCCCGCACCAGCTGCCGGATGGCGGCCAGGTGGGCCAGCAGCACCAGGGGCACCACGCAGCCCGGCAGCCACACAAACGGGAAGTGCAGCACGGCCACGTTGGGCTGCCCGAAGCCGAAGCGCTGCACGGGCGAGGGCACGGCCAGCACCGCGTAGAACACCACGTTCAGCAGCAAAGCCAGGCACAGGCCGTTCCAGACCAGCAGCGCCGTGGGGCTGAGCCGGGGCCGCCGGAACGCCAGGTACCAGACCACCGGCGCGCTCAGGCCCGAGAGAATATCCCAGTTGCGGCCCTCGAAGGTCATCAGCTGGGGCACCGCGCCGTGCAGAAACAACCCTAGCAAGACCAGCTCTACCGGCACCCGCACCACGTGCAGCAGCGTGAGCCACTCGGGACGCAGCGCGTCGAGGTAGGCCCGGCCGCGGGCAGTGAGAAACAGGGTGGCAATCAGCAGCAGGGCCGGGGCCAGCACCAAGGCCAGCCGGGGCGGCAGGGCCTGGGGCGCTCCGCTGAAGAAGCCCGTGCCGGCTACCGCGCCCTGCCCCGCCAGCCAGGCCAGCAGCAGGTAGAGCGTGGGGCGGGACTGGTGGGCGGCGCGGTAGAACAGCCCCACCGCGAGGGCCGTGGTGAGGCCGAAAGCCAGGCTGAGGGCAAGCGGTACGGTTGACATGGCGGACGGGGAAATGGTACGCCACAAAGGAACCGGGCCGGCCGGTTTTTTAGCTTGCCAAATGGCAAGAAATCAGGCGGGGCCGGGGTCTTTGCCGGCGGCCCGGATGCGGCTTAACGACGAATCGGTGACGCCCAGGAAGGAGGCCACGTGCTTGAGGGGCACGTGCTGCAGAATCTCGGGACTGGCGCTGAGCAGGGCCGCGTAGCGGGCCGAGGCGGTGGCCGTGGTCAGGGCCAGCAGGCGGCCTTTGAGCCGGCTCAGCTCGCGCACCAGCACCGCGCGGCCGAACTCCCGGAACTCGGGCCGGGCGTGAAACAGGCCATTGAGCTGCTGGTAGGTGATGCACCAGCCCCGGCAGTTGGTGAGGGCCTGCAAGTGCTCCTGCGAGGGGGTGCGGTTGAAAAACGAGGCCACTTCCAGCACCACCTGCCCGGCCGAGAAAAAGCCCGTGGTGACGTCGTGGCCGGCGTCGTCGTAGGCAAAGGCCCGCACGAAGCCCTGCTCCAGGAACAGGTACTCGTTGCTGATGCGGCCGGCGGGCAGCAGAAACTCGTTTTTGGCCAGCGTCCGGGCGCGGAAGCTCTGGGCAATGTCGGCGGCCTGGGCGGCGCTGACGTTGCCCATACTTTGCAGAAAGCCAATCAGCGAGTCTCGGTCCATAGGCGGGGCGGGGGCGGCACGGCCGCAAGCTACGCCGCGGGGGCCGCCCGGCCAAGCCGCCGGGGGCCTGACATCAATCAGGCCCGGGGCTGACATTCATCATCTTTTCGAAAATGGCCCCGCAGGACCTTTGAAGCAGTACAACACCTACTTCTGAAGCCTATGCCCGTCGAACCCCTACCCCCGCTAGCGGTGCCCCATCCGCCCCTGGTACCCACGACTCCCGCCCGGGCGGTTGACACCTTTTTCTACGACAACAAGATCGTGCGCGACTTCGGGGTGGCCACCGTCATCTGGGGTATTATCGGCATGCTGGTCGGCGTGCTGGCGGCCTTCCAGCTGGCCCGGCCCGAGCTGAACATGGGCACGGCCTACACCACCTTCGGCCGCATCCGGCCGCTGCACACCAACGCCGTGATTTTCGCCTTCGTCGGCAACGGCATCTTCACCGGGGTGTACTACTCCTTGCAGCGCCTGTGCAAAGCCCGGATGTTCAGTGGCACGCTCAGCAAAATCCACTTTTGGGGCTGGCAGCTGATTATCCTCTCGGCCGTGGCTACGCTGCCTTTGGGCTTTACCACCAGCAAGGAATACGCCGAGCTGGAGTGGCCCATCGACATTGCCATTACCCTGGTCTGGGTGGTGTTTGGCTGGAACATGTTCGGCACCATTGCCCGGCGGCGCGAGCGGCACCTCTACGTGGGCATCTGGTTCTACATTGCCACCTTCCTGACGGTGGCCGTGCTGCACATCGTCAACTCGCTGGCCGTGCCGGTGTCGTTTATGAAAAGCTACTCCGTGTACGCCGGCGTGCAGGATGCCCTGGTGCAGTGGTGGTACGGCCACAACGCGGTGGCCTTCTTCCTGACCACGCCCTACCTGGGCCTGATGTACTACTTCCTGCCCAAGGCCGCCGGCCGGCCGGTGTACTCCTACCGCCTCTCCATCATTCACTTCTGGTCCCTGATTTTCATCTACATCTGGGCCGGGCCGCACCACTTGCTCTACACCGCCCTGCCCGACTGGGCCCAGAGCCTGGGCGTGGCTTTCTCCGTGATGCTGATTGCCCCCAGCTGGGGCGGCATGATCAACGGCCTGCTGACGTTGCGCGGGGCCTGGGACAAAGTGCGCGAGGAGCCCGTGCTCAAGTTCATGGTCGTGGCCGTGACGGCCTACGGCATGGCCACCTTCGAGGGGCCCATGCTGAGCCTGAAGAACGTCAACGCCATTGCCCATTTCACCGACTGGATTGTGGCCCACGTGCACGTGGGGGCCCTGGGCTGGAACGGCTTCCTGACCTTCGCCATGCTCTACTGGCTGTGGCCCCGCCTCTACCGCACCGCCCTGTATTCCAAGAAGCTGGCCACGATGCACTTCTGGCTGGGCACCATCGGCATCCTGTTCTACGCCCTGCCCATGTACTGGGCCGGCTTCACCCAGGGTTTGATGTGGAAGCAGTTCAACGCCGAGGGTATGCTGCAATACCCCAACTTCCTGGAAACCGTGATGCATATCGTGCCCATGTACTACCTGCGCGGCATCGGCGGGGTGCTCTACCTGAGCGGGGTGTTCGTGATGCTGTATAACCTGGTGAAAACGGCCCGGGCCGGCTCCCTGCTGGCCAATGAAAAGGCCCAGGCCGCGCCCCTGCTGCCCGAAGCCCAGGACCCGCACGCCCAGGGCGGCCACTGGCACCGCTGGCTTGAGCGGCGGCCCTTCCAGCTGGCCGTGGGCGCCACCGTGGCCATTCTCATCGGCGGCGCCATCGAAATGATTCCCACGTTTCTGGTCAAGAGCAACGTGCCCACCATTGCCGCCGTGAAGCCCTACACCGCCCTCGAATTGCAGGGCCGCGACATCTACATCAAGGAGGGCTGCTCGAACTGCCACACCCAGATGGTGCGCCCCTTCCGCTCCGAAACCGAGCGGTACGGCGAGTACTCCAAGGCCGGGGAGTTCGTCTACGACCGGCCCTTCCTCTGGGGCTCGAAGCGCACCGGCCCCGATTTGCACCGCGTGGGCGCCAAGTACCCCCACTCCTGGCACTACAACCACATGCTGGACCCCACCAGCATGTCGCCCGGCTCGATTATGCCCGCCTACCCCTGGCTGTTCGAAAACAGCATCGACTACAGCACCCTGCCCAAGAAAATCACCGTGCTGCAAAGTCTGGGTACGCCCTACCCCGCCGGCTACGACCAGCAGGCCGTGGCCGACGCCCGACGCCAGGCCCGGGGCATTGCCCAGGAGCTGCGCAAAGAGGAAATCGAGGTCAAGTCCGACAAGGAAATCGTGGCCCTGATTGCCTACCTCCAGCGCCTGGGCACCGACATCAAAGTCAAGCCCGAACAGGTTACGGCCGCCAGGTAACTCCGCAGACGCCTGTCGTTCCTCACCTGGCATCCGCGGCGTGAAGGACCTTCCTCACCTATCCCCCACTTGTAGCAATACCCCCCTAGCTCCCCGTGAGCAAGCCCGAGCACTGCATCAGCACATTCAAGTGTCATGTCAGCTCATTCAAGTCTCATGTCAGCTCATTTGAATGTCATGTCAGCTCATTTGAGTCTGATGTCAGCGCCCTTGAGTGTCATGTCAGCTCATTCGAGTGCCATGTCAGCGCCCTTGAGTGCCGTGTCAATGCACTTGAGTGTCATGTCAGCTCATTCAAGTGCCGTGTCAGCGGGCAAAAGCATCCTGTCACCTCATTAAAGCACCCTGTCAGGTCACGAAAGGCTGCTGTCAGCAAGCAAAAAGGACGCCTTGGCCTCGCCGAGTAGCCCCTCCGCAAACCACAGCTACCCGCTAGCGGCCCTTCCCAAACTCTTCTACGCTCATGGACAAGAACGTCTTGCAATCCATTGCCGGCATTGAGATTTACCCGCTCATTTCCCTGGCCATCTTCTTCCTGTTTTTCGTGGGCCTGCTGGCCTACGTGCTGCTCAGTAGCCGCCAGCACCTGCGCACCATGAGCCGGCTCCCGCTGGCCCCCGACACCCCCGCCGAAACCCCGAACTACCACCTCAACCCCGACGTGTTATGCTAACCAAGCGCGCCTCCCTGCTGACTATCCTGGGCCTGTTGACCACCTATCTGGCTTCGGCCCAAACCGCCCCGGCCACCGCTACCAGCGGCCCCCAACCCACCGATATCCTGGGCTGGCTGGCCTGGTTCGTGGCCGCTGTGGTGCTGCTGTTCGGGATGATGACGGCCGCGTCCCTGGCCGCGGTAGCTGCCGAAGCCGTAGAGGCCGACCGGAATGACCAGCCAGCTACGCCGGTGCCGGCCGCCGCCGCCGAAGCCCCGGTGGCCGCTCCCGCCCCCGCTCCCGCAGTTTCCACCGAGCAGCTCGTGGCGGCATGAGGCTAGTTTCAACCCTTCTGCGCGGCTCCGGCGTCCTGCTGGCCCTGACGACGCTGGCCGCCCGCCCGGCGCTGGCCCAGGCCGCCGAAACCACCGCCCCGGCCGGCCCCGCCGCCCCCGGCTCCCAGCAGCTGCTGCTCTGGTTTCTGCTCGGCACCCTGGCCCTGGTCATCCTGCTGATCGGGGTGCTCACGGCCACGCTTCTCGTGCGGCTGCGGCCCCAGCTGCGCCGCCTCTACGAGCTGCCCACCGTGCGCTCCACCTGGAGCGGCCGGGTGCTGGGCCTGGCCGTGGGCGACACCACCCTGGTGCGCGGCGAGGTGCGCGACGAGCTGCTCGACCACGACTACGATGGTATCCTGGAGTTCGACAACGACCTGCCGCCGTGGTGGAAGTACGGCTTCTACGCCACCATCCTCTTCGCCATCGGCTACCTGAGCTACTACCACGTTGCCCAGGCTGGCCAGTTGCAGGGGGCCGAATACGCCGCCGAAATGCAGCAGGCCGCCCTGCTCGGCGCGGCCAACGCCGACGACCCCAACCAGCTCACCACCTACCAGGCCCTGACCACGGCCGCCGACCTGAGCAGCGGCCAGAGCCTGTTCACGACCAACTGCGCCCCCTGCCACGGCCAGCACGGCGAAGGCAAAGTGGGCCCCAACCTGACCGACGAGTACTGGCTGCACGGCGGCGAGGTCAACCACGTCTACAAAACCATCAAGTTCGGGGTGCAGGGCAAGGGCATGGTGGCCTGGAAGGGCAAGCTCTCCGGCAAGCAGCTGCTGCAAGTCAGCTCCTACGTGCTGAGTCTGCAGGGCTCGAAGCCGGCCGGCGCCAAAGAGCCCCAGGGCGAGAAAGAGTCCCCGACCAGGCTGTAACCCCACCCCCGGCCCCTCCCCTCTGGGAGAGGGGTGCGTTCAACGATTCCTAAGCAAGATTCAGGATTGGTACATCCGCTCTCCATGCTGGCGTCTGGCACCCCTCTCCCGGAGGATTCCGCGCATCAAGCGGAGAAGGGCCGGGGGTGGGGTCCACGCCTGAAACTATAAAAACCACCTCATGCCGACCACCCAACCCCAGCCCGCCGCGTCGTTCCGCGACTCCATTGCCACGGTCGACGCGGCCGGTAAGCGGGTGTGGCTTTACCCCAAAAAGCCCGGCGGCCGGCTGTATAGCCGCCGCAAGTGGCTGAGCTACGGCCTGCTGGCGCTGCTCTTGGCCGGCCCCTGGCTGCGCCTCCACGATTTGCCGCTGCTGCTGCTCAACCTGCCCGCGCGGCGCTTTATCGTTCTGGGGCAAATCTTCTGGCCCCAGGACTTTTTTATCCTGCTGCTGGCCACGCTCACCTTCGTGCTGTTCATCATCGTCTTCACGGTGGTCTACGGGCGGGTGTTCTGCGGCTGGGTCTGCCCCCAGACCATCTTCCTGGAAATGGTGTTCCGCCGCATCGAGTACTGGCTCGAAGGCGACGCGCCCCAGCAGAAGGCCCTCGACCGGGCCACCTGGGACTGGAATAAAACCTGGCGCAAGACCACCAAGCACACCCTGTTCCTGCTCCTGTCCTTCCTGATTGCCAACACCTTCCTGGCCTACATCATCGGCTCGGATGAGCTGGTCAAGATTGTGACGGACCGGCCCGCCGCGCACCTCGGCGGCCTGGCGTCGATGGTCTTGTTTACGGGCGTGTTCTACGCCGTCTTTGCCCGGTTTCGGGAGCAGGTCTGCACCATTGCCTGCCCCTACGGCCGGTTGCAGGGCGTGCTGCTCGACAAAAACAGCCTGGTGGTGGCCTACGACTACCAGCGGGGCGAGCCCCGGGAAAAGCGGCGCAAAAACCAGCCGCGCACCGCCGGCGACTGTATCGACTGCCACCAGTGCGTGCAGGTCTGCCCCACCGGCATCGACATCCGCAACGGGGCCCAACAGCTGGAATGCACCAACTGCACGGCCTGCATCGACGCCTGCAACACCATTATGCACCTGGTGAACCTGCCCGAGGGCCTGATTCGCCACGCCTCGGAAAACAACATTGCCCAGGGCACCCAGCCCAAGTTCACCACCCGCATGAAGGTGCTGTCGGGGGTGCTGGCGGTGCTATTGGTGGTGCTGACCGGCCTGCTCGTGTCGCGGGCCAACGTACAGGCTACCGTGCTGCGCACCCCGGGGCAGCGGTTTCAGAAAACCGACCACGGCACCATCACCAACCTGTATAATATCTCGGTCATCAACAAAACCAACCGGCCCTACCCGCTCACGCTGCGGGTGCTGGAGCCGGCCCAGGGCAAAATCTCCCTGGTGGGCACCAACGGCGGCCTGCAGCTGCCGGCCCAGGGCCTGGCCGAGGGCGTGTTCTTCGCCGAGCTGCCCCGCACCGCCCTGACGCGCACCAACCAGCAACTCCGCATCGGCCTGTTCAGCGGCCCCGAGCTCATTGCCGAAACCACCACCAAGTTTCTGGGCCCGGTGCAGTAAGGCCGCACGTCATTTCTCCCGAACGTCATTCCGAGCAGCGCGAGGAATCTCGCGGGCTGATGTTGTTTCGGCTGTCATCCTGAGCAACGCGAAGGACCTTCCTCACCTACCCCACTGCTGCTTATCCCATCGTACCAAAGCCTGCTACTGCCAGCACACTATAAAGCTTTTGCACGATGAATGCCGCTTGTCACTTCATGGAGGAAGGTCCTTCGCCGGCTCAAGATGACAAGTAGTAGCACTTCGACCAGATCAAGCGGCGCTCTTTTCAACACTTCTCCAAGCTTCCCATTATGGCAATTGCTCCTGCTTCCCAGCGCACGTTCTGGCCCTACGCCATTGTTATAGCCTTCGTGCTGTTTGCCGGCTACATCGGCTTCATGGTGCAGCAGGCCCTGCGCACCCGCGTCGATTTGGTCAGCCCCGACTACTACCAGCAGGAGCTGGCTTACCAGCAGCGCCTGGAAACCGAGGTCCGCACCGCCGCCCTGCCCGCGCCCGTGCAGGTGCTGCTCGACGCGCAAGCCCAGCGCCTGACGCTTATCCTGCCCGCCGCGCTGGCCGGCCCGGCCGTGCGGGGCCAGGTCCACTTCTTCCGGCCCTCCGACCAGCAGCTGGATTTCAGCCTGCCCCTGCGGTTCGGGCCCGATAACCAGCAGCAAATCAACACCGGCCGGATGCGGCCCGGCTACTGGCGCGTCCGCCTCACCTTCACCGCCGGCGGGCAGGCGTATTTCGTGGAAAGAAATATCACCCTCGGCACCTGATTTTCGTCATGGGCAGCTCGACCGTAGCGGCGGAACTTGCCCTCCGTTTCCGTCACGCTTCACTTCGCTTCCACCAATGCTCTGGGCCGGGTTTGTTTTTGGAATACTGGGCAGCTTTCACTGCGTGGGCATGTGCGGGGCCATTGCCCTGGCCCTGCCCGGCCGCGCCGATGCCGCCGCGCCTTCGGCCCGCTACGTGGGCGGCCGCCTGCTCTACAACCTGGGCCGCGTCACGACTTACTCGGCACTAGGCGCAGTTACCGGCCTGGTGGGCCACAGCCTGCGCCTGGCCGGTGTGCAGCAAGGCCTGTCCATTGCCTCGGGCCTGCTGATTCTGCTGCTCGTGGGCCTGCCCCCGCGCTACGCCGATGGGCTGAGTGCCGGGCTGGGCTTGCAGCGGCCCCTGGCCTGGGTGAAAAATACGCTGGCCCGCTTGTTCCAACAGCATTCGTGGCGGGCGTTGTACCTCACCGGCCTGCTCAATGGCCTGCTGCCCTGCGGCCTGGTGTACTTAGCGTTGGCCGGGGCCCTAAGCGCGCCGGGCGTGCCGGGGGCCGCCGCCTACATGGCCTGCTTCGGGCTGGGCACGCTGCCGCTGATGCTGGGCCTTTCCCTGACCGGCCGCCTGGTGCCGCTGCCCTGGCGCACCCGCATGCGGCAGGCCGTGCCCTACGCGGCCTCCCTGCTGGCGGTGCTGTTCATCGTGCGGGGCCTGGGCCTGGGCATTCCCTACCTGAGTCCGCAGCTGAGTGCGGCGGGTAAAGCGGCGGCGGGCCCGTTGCGCGCCGGGCACTATTGCCATTAATCTGATCCTGATCCGACATCAGCCTTTCTTTTCCTTTCGCTAAGCCTTCCGTTCATGAAAACCCTTCTCGTCCCCATCGACCACACGGCCGCCGCCGAACACACGCTGGCCTATGCCAATAAGCTGGCCGTGCGTTGGCCGGCCGAGGTGGTGCTGCTCTACTGCCACGCCAGCTCGGCCCCGGCCCCGGCGGCCGCAGCCGAGCTGGCCGAGCAGGAGCAGCGGCTGCGGAGCCTGGTGGAACGCCTGCGCTACCAGCAGCTCGCCCGCCAGGACGGCCGCCGGATTCAGTACCGCTACCGCCTCCTGCCCGGCTGCCTCCACGACCAGGTGCAGGCCGAAGCCCAACGGTGCGCCGCCGACCTGGTCGTGATGGGCCTGGAGCACATTGACTGCGGCCGGCAGGCCCCGCCCGGCAACCACGCCGCGGCCATTGCCGGGCTGGTGAGCTGCCCGGTGCTGGTAGTGCCGCCCGGTCGCCGCAGCCTGCCCAGCCGCCTGGTGTTTTCGGCCGACTTCAGCACCCTGCCGCCCAGTTTGCTGCCCCGGCTGTCGGCCCTGGAAGGCGCGTTTCCGGGTCCGCTGGATCTGGTGCAGTTCTATTCCCCGACCGAGCGGGACCGGCGCCGGCCGCTGAAACAGGCGCTCAGCCAAGCGGCGGCCCAGCTCACCTGGCCGGCCCCGACAACGCACCTGCTCGAAGACGATGCCCCGCTGGAAGGCATCAGCGAGTATTGTGCCCGCACCCAGGCCCAGCTGCTCATCATTGCCCCCGCCGACCAGGCCCAGCTGCTGCGCTACTTCGACTCGTGCTACACCACCACCCGGGCCTACCACACCCAGATTCCGGTGCTGGTGCTGCGCGCCGTGGAGCGCCAGCCCGCCGTGGCCTGCTGCGAGCGGTGCGCCGAACGGCTGGAGCAAGCCAAGCCCGCCGCCGTGCTGCCCAACTACCACGCCATCCGCTGGGCCTAGCCGCCCGATTTGCCGTTGTTTTCCCCGCCGTTAACGCTTCATTCCCATGTCTGCTTCCACCGCCGCTGTTGCCCCTTCCCGTCTGCTCGTCGAGAACTGGATGCGCCAGTTTCAGGACTGGCTGTGCCACCGGCTGGAGCTGGCGGATGGCGGCGGAATACGTTTTGGGGAAGACGCCTGGGAGCACGCCAGCGGGGGTGGCGGGGCCACGCGGGTGCTGCTGAACGGGGCAGTACTGGAGAAAGGCGGCGTGGCTTTTTCGGCCGTATGGGGCGAGATGAGCGCGCCGGCCGCCCAGCAGCTGCTCATGCCCGACGCCCGCTACTTTGCCACCGGCGTATCGGTGGTGCAGCACCCGCGCAGCCCCCGGGTTCCGATTTCGCACATGAACGTGCGCTATTTCGAGGCCGGCAACGGCGAGGCCTGGTTTGGCGGCGGCCTGGATCTGACCCCGATTTACGTCGATGAGCAGCAGGCCCGCTGGTTTCACGAGCAGATCCGGGAAACCTGCGACCAGCACCACCCCGACTATTACCCGCGCTTCAAGCAGTGGGCCGACGACTACTTTTACCTGGCGCACCGCCAGGAAACCCGCGGCGTGGGCGGCATTTTCTTCGACCGGCTCGCCGTGGGGCCGGATGGCTCGTTTGAGGAGCTGTTCGCCTTCGTGCAGGACGTGGGCGAAGTTTACGGCCGCGCCTACGCCACCATCATGCGCCAGAACCGCGACCTGCCCTACTCGGAGCGGGAAAAGCAGTGGCAGCTGGTGCGCCGGGGCCGCTACGCCGAGTTCAACCTGGCCATCGACCGGGGCACGCGCTTCGGCCTCGAAACCGGGGGCCGCACCGAGAGCATCCTGATGAGCCTGCCGCCCCAGGCCGAGTGGCACTACAACCTCACGCCCGAGCCCGGCTCGGCCGAGGAAGCCACCCAGCAGTGGCTGCGCAAGGGCATCGACTGGGTAAGCCAGTAGCCCCGCGCCGTTCCGGCACGGCCCCGCCCAAGCTCTACTGCCCGGCCTGCTGATCCAGAAACAGGTAGCGGCGGCGGTTCGACTCGGGCTCGGCTTTCGTTTCGACATCTACGCGCAGCACCTGGCTGCCAGCGCTTTGCGCGGCGGGCCAGGTAGGCAGGCCGGCGCCATTGGGGTTGCCGGTTTTGATGAAGTTGGCAAAATAGCCTTGCAGCGTTTCCGATACGCGGTAGTCGGCTGGGGTCCAGGCAAAGGCCGTGTTGGTGGCCAGGTTGCCGAGGGCATACTCTATTTCGGCCGAATGCACCGCCCCGGCCGCGGGGCCCGTAGCCGCCTCACCAGCCACCGCCGGGCGGGGCCGGGCGTAGAGGTAGCGGTACACCGGCGGCCCGCCCGCGCGTTGGTGCGCCTCGGCCCACTTCCAGGTGCTGTAGGCAATGAACCGGTCGCCGGCCAGGTCGGTGGCCGACTGTGCCGCCTCGGCATCGGTGGCGGCCGGGTACAGGCGCAGGGCTTCTGCGGCCCGGGGGCCGTAGAGCTGTTGCACGACGGCGCGGAAATTCTCCGCCGTGGGCGGCTGGTTACCCAGCAAAAAGCCCGCATTCATTTCCTGCGAGTTCCAGCCTACCAGCAGCGGCACCGGGGCTTGCTGTCCGGCCGCAAACGTAGCCGCTGGCGGCTGGGCAAAGAAATAACCGTCGATGGTGGGCTGAAACCGGGCCACGCCGGGCGCCCCGGCCGCCGCCAGCAGCTGGCCGGCCGGCAGGGCCCGCAGCGCCGCCAGCGAAGTAGCCCCCAGCCTGGCCGCAAAAGCCGCGCCGGTGGCTTCGCCTGCCGCCAGCGCCACGGGCCCGAAGCTGCTGTTCAGCAGCGAGCCACTTTCGCCGATGGCGCGGGCAAACAGGTGCCGGGCTTGCGCGGAAGCCATTTGGGCACTCACCGACATAGCCCCGGCCGACTCGCCGGCAATGGTCACCTGCCGCGGGTCGCCGCCGAAAGCCGCAATGTTCTGCTGCACCCAGCGCAGGGCCGCCGTCTGATCCAGAAAGCCATAGTTGCCGGACGCCTGGCGGCCCGACTCCTGGCTGAGCGCCGGGTGGGCCAGAAAGCCGAACACGCCCAGCCGGTAGTTGACTGTGACGGCCACGATGCCGCGGCGGGCCATGCTTTCGCCGTCGTAGCGCGGCTCCGACCCGTCGCCGGCCTGGAAGCCGCCCCCGTAGAAGTACACCAGCACCGGCCGCCGCTCCCGCCCCGACTTGGCCGGCGTCCAGACGTTGAGGTACAGACAATCCTCGCTGACGGCGGGGGAGCGGAACTGCATGTCGGCGTAGAGCGGCAGCTGCATGGGCCGGGGCCCGAACTGCCGGGCCGGCCGCACGCCCGACCATTTCGGCACGGGCTGGGGCTCTTTCCAGCGCAACGGGCCCACCGGTGGCGCCGCAAACGGCACGCCCTTAAACGTGCGGATGCCGGCCGCCGTCGTGCTGCCTTCCAAAATTCCGTCGGTAATCCGCACCTGAGTTGACGCCGGGGTGGCCGGTTGTTGCCGGCTGGTTTGGGCTTGCCCGGGTCCGGTAGCCGCCAGCACCAGCCACAGGCCGACTACGCCGCAGAAGCCCGCCCGCCACCACGGCGGGCGGTTTGCAGTTGAGACAGGAAGCAAATACGCGCCGAAGGACGCCCCACTGGATAACTTCATAACCCGGAAAAGCAGAAGAAAGGACTCTATATACGGCGTAAATAACAACCGAATTTGGCTTATCGACCATGCGTCCGGCCTCAGCCACGAAACAGGCCGGAGCGGGGACGCGGCCGAAGTACCGGCCGAATGCTCCGGAAAGTATGCCCCTCCGCTGCCCGTTGCTTCTTCCTTACCGCGTGGCGAAGGCCATTCTCCTGACAGACATACCCTATGGGCATCATAGCCCATGACCGGAGGCCGGCTAGTGGACAAAAGCGGCATACTTGTCTGTTTTTGCTAGCTTACAGCACAATGGGGCCCGTTTTTCGCCCTTTGGGTTTGGTTATCTGATGCCAACAATCGTTTCGTGGAACAAACAAAACAGCGGTGGTACTGGGGGTTGCAGCTCATTGGCTGGACCACCTGCGCGCTGGCGCAGCTGTATGCGCTAACCAGCTTCGGGCGCTTCCTGCCCGAGCCCCACGCCCTGACGTACGTGCTGACCGTGTCCCTGGCGGGCCTCGTCTGCACGCACGCCTACCGGGGCCTGCTGCTCCGCTTCGACTTGCTGGGGCGGCCCCTGAGTCAGCAGGCCGGGTTGGCGGCCCTGGCCCTGGTGGGCATCACCCTGCTGATTCAGGCCGTGGCCTGGCTGCACAGCGCCCTGACCACCCATAGCTGGCACGCTTATTCGCAGCGCACCTTCGTGGTGGGCATCCTGGCCATGGGCCGCTACCTGGTTATCTGGCTGCTGACCTACCACCTGTTTGCCGCCGGCCAGCGCCTGACGCGCACCGAGCTGCACCAACTGCGCGTGCAGGCCGCCCTGCGCCAGGCTCAGTTTGAAACCCTGCGGGCCCAGCTGAACCCGCACTTTCTGTTTAATGCCCTGAACAGCATCCGGGCCCTGACGCTGCTCGACCCCGACGGCGCCCGCGCGGCCGTCACGCAGCTGGCCGATTTGCTGCGCTACACCCTGCAGCTGGAGCAGTGGCCCCTGATTCCGCTGCACGAGGAGCTGGTGGCTGTCCGGGATTACCTGGCCCTGGAGCAGGTGCGGTTTGGCCACCGGCTCCGCTGCCGCATTGCCGTGCCGGATGAGGCCCTGGCCTGGCTGGTGCCGCCGGTGATGGTGCTGACCCTGGTGGAAAACGCCGTGAAGCACGGCATTGCGGCGTGCCCGGCGGGCGGCACGGTTTCCATCGATGCCACGCTCGTTGCCGGCGCCCTCACCCTGCACGTGCGGCAGCCCGGCAGCCTGCCGCCGGCCGGCCCGGCGCCAGGTGCCGGGCTGGGGTTGGCCAATACCCGGCAACGCCTGCTGGCACTTTATGGCCCGGCCGCGACGCTGGACCTGCGCGAGGCTCCCGCGGGCGTCGTGCTGGCTACCTTGCACCTTCCTATTGCTCCCGTCACCCGATGAAAACCCTGACCACGGTTCTGGTAGAAGATGAGCCCCTGGCGCGCCAAGAGCTGCGCTACCTGCTGGCGGCCCACCCCGACGTGCAGGTGCTGGGCGAAGCCGCCGATGCCGACCAGGCCCGGACCCTGCTCACCCAGTGCCGGCCCCAACTGTTGCTGCTCGATATTGCCCTGCCCGGCACCACCGGCTTCGACCTGCTCGAATCCCTGGACGAAGTACCGCCGGCGGTGGTGTTCGTCACGGCCTACAACCATTTCGCCACCCGCGCCTTCGACGTCAGCGCCCTGGACTACCTGCTCAAGCCCGTGCACCCGGCCCGGCTGGCACAGGCCCTCACGCGGGCCCGCCAGCTAGTCGGGCCCCAGCC
Organism: Hymenobacter aquaticus; assembly: GCF_004765605.1. Classification (NCBI taxonomy): domain Bacteria; kingdom Pseudomonadati; phylum Bacteroidota; class Cytophagia; order Cytophagales; family Hymenobacteraceae; genus Hymenobacter; species Hymenobacter aquaticus. The sequence continues at coordinate 1,570,747 of NZ_SRLC01000001.1, forward strand.
CACCGAGCCGGCCGCGCGCCCGGTGCGCTTGCAGGCCCACAGCCAGGTTTTTCTTAAAGAAGGGGACCATTGCCACTTTGTGCGGCTGGCCGACATTCGCCTGCTCGAAGCCGAGGGCAATTACGTGCGCGTCCACTTCGGGCAGCAGGCCCTGCTGCTGCACAAATCCTTGCAGCACATGGAAGAGCGGCTGCCCGCCGACTTGTTTTTCCGCGTCAACCGCCAGCAGATTCTCAACCTGACTACCATCGAAAAAGTCCACGCGTATTTCAAGGGAGGCTTGCTGCTGGAAGTGCAGGGCGGCCACCGCATCACGGTTTCGACCCGGCAGGCCGTGCGCTTCAAAGAGACCCTGAGCCTGTAAGCCCGCAGCGGCCGGGCGACAGACTTACCGCTACCGGCTAAAGCCAACCGGCCGTCCTCGTTGCAGCGAGAACGGCCGGTTGACTTTACGGTACTCCGCTACTGCTTAGCGCAGCAGCAGTTGTTGCTGCTGGCTGAGGCCGCCGGCGGTCAGCCGAACCACGTACAGGCCCGGCGCTAGCCCCTGGGTAGGCAGGGCCACCCGCTGCTCGGCGAAGGGCGTGGCCGTGGGCGAAAGGCTGCGCACGACGCGGCCGGCCAGATCGAGCACGTCGATAGTCGCGGCTTCGGCCCGGGGCAGGCGGAACGTGGCCTGCGCCTGTCCCGCGCTGGCCGGGTTTGGCAGCAGCGTCAGGCCCGCGGCCAGCGCGTGCGCCGAGGCGGTGCCGTTTACCACCTGGTAGCTGTACTGGTACCGGTAATAGTCTACGTAGGCGCTGCTGGCCGGCTTGTAGAGCTGGGTGGTGATGCTGCTCAGGCTGCCGTTGGCGTCGTAGGCAAACAGATTCTGGCCGGCGTTGATCCAGGCGTTTCCGTTCCAGCTTTCTACCAGGGTACGGACGACGCGCACGGGCTGCTGGGTGCTGTAGAAGTACGTTTCCCGCCGGTAATTCTGGTAGGTCGTGCCATTGAGCGGCACCTGCTGGGTAACTTCCTGCTCGATGGCGCCGGCGGCGTTGTAGGTGGAAAGGTATTTTTCCAGGGGCTGCCACCCTTGCGTGGCATCATCAAACTGCTGCACCTCCTCTACCACGGGCAGGCTCTGGGCATTGTAGGTGAACAGGGAACGGCTCGAATTGTAATACGAGCCCCCGGAAAACCCCTCCAGCAGCAGCTGGCTGAGCAGATCCTGCGCGCTATAGGTATAAGTGTCGCGGCCGTAGTTCTGCCAGTTAACTCCCAGCTGCCAGCGCAGGGTCGATTGGGCCAGCTTGCCGCTGGAGGTGTACGAATTGGCTTTGGCAAACCGCGGAGTGGCCGTTCCCGCCGTGTTAAACGAGAAGGTAGTATCGGTAAGCACGGCATTGGCGGCAGTAAAGCGGCGGTGGTTGCGCCGGGTTGCCGTCCAGCTGCTGCCCCCGTTGCCCGACTGCTCCCGCAGAACAACGGCGGGCAGCTGAGCCGCCGTGAAGCGGCTGTTGGTCGTGCGCAGCGTATCCTTCCAGGCGGCAGCCCGGTAGATTTGTTCCAGCGCCCGGGTTTGCACGTACGCGTCAGTAGACCGCGCCGAGGCCGCCAGCGCGTGCGGGGCGTGGTGTTTTACCAGGTCAGCTTGTTGGGCGGAGGCATGAAAAGCGCCAGCCAAGCAGGCCAGCAGCGTGGGAGTAAATAGTTTACGCATTGAAGTAGAAAAGGTCAGCGAAACGCGGCTCAGTGGGCAGGGCAGCTTCCTGGCGGCCCTATCCCCCGGTGATATCCTAAAGAACCGCCGCCCGGAGCCCGGGGCCAACGGCTTTTCCACGAGCGTAGATATTACGGGCCAAGCGCCGCAATTCCGGGGTAAGGCCAGCGTCGGGGCAGGTTGCTGCGCTGCCGGGCAGACGCGTTTTGCCCGCATTGGCGCGCCAGTCGCTTCGTTTTCGGGCATAAAAAAAGGACGCCGAATCGACGTCCCCTTTTCCACAACCAAAACACCTAAAAAACTATTCTTTCAGAATTTTTCATAACAATATCTGTGCCAGAAAACAGATTCAACTTCTTAAAAACTGCTTGATTAGCTTTTTTCTACTGCCCGTCGACTCACTCTTTTATCCAGCTTCTGCTTGGCAAAAGCGGCGGGCGGGCAGCAGATATTCTTCGCGGCAAAATCGGGGCCGAACTTCTGGCCGGCCCCGACTTTGCTGGCGCTACTGCTTAAGAATGCGGGTAATGACGCTGCTACTGCCTGCCCGCAGCGTTACCAGGTACACGCCGCTGGGCAGGCTGGCCGCCTCGAGCGGCACCTGGTTGGCACCCGGCCGGACGGCTACCGGAGCCGTAAGGCGCGTGCGACCCAGCAGGTCGGTTATCTGCACCACGCCGGCCTCATTGGCGCGGGCCTCGAAGGAGAGCGTGAAGCGGCTCTGGAACGGGCTGGGGAAGGCAGCAAACGACTCGGCGGCCACGGCCGGGGCGGCACTCAGCACGGCCTGCAGGTTGCGGGCTCCGCGGAAAACCTGCCCCCGCACCTCGCCGCCGGGAAACTGCGCCGTATGCAGGTTCACGTACATGCTGTCGGTGCGAAACTGGATGGAGCGGCGGGTGGTGAACGGCTGGGCCGTGTTGCTGGCCTGCCAGTAGCCGTAGGCCGCCGTGGGGGCCGTGGCATTGTCGAAGAAGGGCACCAGGTTGAACACCACGGGCCCCGACTCGTTGCGCCGACCGGTATGGAAGTGGCCGCCCGTGGGCACGCCGGTCAGGCCGCGCCACACCAGCATGAAGTGGGCGTTGTTCTGGTCCCGGTCGATGGACACCAGGCCCGAGCCCAGGCCCGGGCTGTTGGTGGGCGTGGGCCGCTCCTGCGCCCCGTTCAGGCTAAAGGTGTAGCCCTCCCGCGCCACGCGGTAGACCTGCCCCCGGATTTCGCCGTTCGGGTTGGCCGCCGTGTTGAGCACCAGGTTCACGCCGCCGGTGATAAACGCGTTGGCCGCCGCCGTATTCAGGTTGCTGAACGTGACGGAAAACGCGTTGGTCGTCAGGGTGGTGAGGGCCACGCGGCTCAGGCGGGTGGCGCTGGCGTTGGATTGGCCCGCCTCGGCCAGGTACACGTCGAGGCTGGTGGGCGCCCCGCTCAGCCCCGCAAACGACAGGGTCAGGCGCAGCGTGTCGAGCCCCGCATTCAGCTCGCCCAAAGCTACGGCTTTGGCCGTCGTAGTCACGGCGGGCACCATCTGGGCCCCGTCGAGGCGGGCGTCGTGGCCCACCAGGCGGGCCCGGCTGGCCAATTGCCCCCGAATTTCGCCGCCGGGATTGGCGGCCGTGTGCACGTTGATGTAGATGTTGCCCGCTTCCAGGGCCGTGACGAAAGCCGGCGTGACGCCCACCTCGCCCTCAATGACTTTGCCCGAGAGGTAGGGCAGCAAATCCAGAATAACGGGGCCGGCCGCGCCGGGGGCCGCGTTGTGGAAGTGGGTGTTGGTAATAGCCCCGCTCAGCCCATCGACCACCGTGCGAAACTTCAGCCGGGTTTTATCCTGCGACAACACGAACGTGCCCACGCCCAGCGCCGGCGTCGAAACAGGCGGGGTTTCCTGGCCGCCGGTCAGGGTGGCAGCGTACAGGAACTCGGTTTCGACTTCAATCTGCCCCCGAATTTCGCCCCCGGGGTTGGTAGCCGTGTGCACGTTGATGTAGTAGTCGCCGCGCAGGTAGCGCCGCAGCTTCTGGTTGTCGAGGTCGGCCCCGGTCAGGAAGCCCACTAGTCGGTTGCCCTGCACGAAGCGCAGCAGATCGGTGACGATGGGCCCGGACGCGCCCCGGCGGCCCAGGTGGGTATGCGCCCCGGTGATGGGCCCGCTCAGGTTGTTGAACGTCGCATTGAGAAAGAGCGTGTCGCGGGTGGCATTCAGCGTGAAGCTGGCCACGCCCTGCCCGGGCGTATTCACGGCGGGCACTTCCTGGGCGCCTTCCAGCTTGGCCGATAAGAGCAGGTGGGCCCGCAGGTGGTCGGCCGGGGCCCGGAGCGCGCCGAGCAGCAGCAACAGGACGAAAAGCAGCGTACGTTTTGGGTGCATGACGAACAGGGTTAGGTGAGGAAAAAACACGGCACTTCTCCTTTCGCACTCGGCGGCCGGCAGCCCCGGGTTGCCTCGAACCAGCAAATAATTAGGGCGTTATTTACCGCGGGCATCGTTCCGCCGGCCGGGCTACTCTTGCCCGGGGTTTGGCAAAGGCCTGCGGCTTGCTGTATCTTGCGGGCTTTTCCCTCCTATTCTTTCTCCCTATGGAAGCTCCCCGCGACGAATTCATGCGCGCAGCCATTCGCCTGTCCATTGAAAAAATGCAAGCCGGCCACGGTGGTCCTTTCGGGGCCGTGGTTGTCAAAGATGGCCGCATCATTGCCCAAGGCTTCAACCAGGTAACCAGCACCAACGACCCCACCTGCCACGCCGAAGTCGACGCCATTCGCAAGGCCTGCCGCGAGCTGGGCACCTTCCAGCTCGACGACTGCGACCTGTACACCAGCTGTGAGCCGTGCCCGATGTGCCTGGGCGCCATCTACTGGGCCCGCCCCCGCCGCGTGTTCTACGGCAACACCAAGCAGGACGCCGCCGCCATCGGCTTCGACGACCAGTTTATCTACGACGAAATCGAGAAGCCCCTCGCGGGCCGCCAGATTCCGATGACCCAGCTGCTGCGCGACGAGGCCCTGGCCGGCTTCCGGGCCTGGGAAAGCAAGGAGGGCAAAACCGAGTACTAAGCGTTGCTTTTCTCTTCTTCGACCTCCGCAAAAGGCCTCTTCGGGGGCCTTTTGCTATCTTCAGGGCTATGAAACACTTCCTTTCCCTTGCGGCCCTGGCGCTGCTGCTGGCGGGCTGCCACGCCAACCCCGCCGAAGAGCAAAAAGCCATTGCGGCCGTGGAGCAGTACGTGCAGCAGCAGGTGGGCGGCCCCGTTACGCCGGTGCACTCGGAGGCCCACACCGGCCACCAGCCGGACGCCGAGGGCCGCCGCCGCGCGGGTTACACCGTGGAATATACCTTCGAACTGGAACGGACGCCGGGCCGGAAAGAGGAAGTAACGGCCGTGTATTTCGCCGATTCGGCTGGCAACGTTATGCCTTCTACCAAGTAGCGCACGACGCCCTAGCCCGAATACATCCTATTTTTTACCCAAACTGTACGAAACTATTCTCTGCGGCAAAGTCTTATTCAACCAGTATATGCAGCGCCTTACAGGCCATTTTGGTTGGTATAAGTATAGTTTAGCCGTAGCCCTTGCGACACCTCTCCACTACCCTCCTCCTTTTATTAGTACTGATTCACGCCGCCGCCGCCCAAACGGGTAACTGGACCCCGCCGGGGGCCGACGCCTCGTTTCCGCGCACCCTGCTGCGAGCCGCCGACGTGCCCCAGGTGCAGACTTCCCTGCTGCGGCCCGCAGCCGGCGCCCTCTACGCCGGCCTCTACCAAAGCGCCCAGGCCGCTCCCACCACCGATAACACCTCCACCGACGGCCGGCGGGCCCGCGCTACGCTGGCCAAAAACGCCGCCTTCGTGCTGCTGCTCGACCGGCAAGCCCGCAACGGCACGCTCAGCCCCCTGGCACCGGACGAAAAAGCGGCCCTCCTGACCACGGCCAAAACCCTACTGGAAAGCGCCAATCCCAACGTGGAGGTCTTTGCCACGCTGACCAGCCCCTCGTCCTACAACGAGTGGCAGTGGCGCTCCAAGGAGCTGATTGACTACCTGATAGCCTACGATTTGCTGCGCGGGGCCGGCGAAACGGAAAGCACCCTGGCCCTGGTCCGGCAGCGGCTGCAGGCCTTTGCCGGCAACCTCGACTCGCAGTCGGTGAAGCCGTTTAAGCCGGTTTCCTTTCTCAGCTACGAGTTTTACAAGCAGGTAAAAAACAACCACACCCTGATGACGGCCGCCGCCCTGGGCATGGCCGCCGTGGTGCTCAACGACGTGGGCAGCGCCACCTACGTCAGCCGCCGCCCGACTTCCTGGATCAACCACGGGCTGTTCAACCTCGACAACGTGCTCTGGCAGGACGCGCAGCGGCAGTCGGACCCGGCGGCCGTGGCGGGCTACGCCGAGGGGCCCTACTACTTCAAGTACGCGTTTCTGAACTGCCTGCCCTTTTTCCGGGCTATGGGCCACTTCCTGCCCGACAATATCCTGAGCTACTCGTTTGGGGGCACCACCCGCGCCATTCGCAACCCGTATTTCGACCCGCGCTACGACCAGCTCTACGACTGGATAACGGCCATTCTGCTGCCCGATGGCCGCCTGCCGGCTCTGGAAGACTCCTACGTGGACATGGCCATGCCCGAGCTGGCCCTCACCGGCAAAAGCCGCTACGTGCGGCCCCTGCACCTGAGCAATTTATCAACCCGGCAGCTCAACTCCCTGGCCAGCCAGTTGCGCGACGCCACCGTGGACATGCGCGCGGCCTACCTGGCGGCCAACCTGCTGCCGGCCGCGCCCACTAACGCGCCGCTGACGGCCCTGCCCCAGAGCGGCAACCTGATTTTCCGCTCCGGCAACGACTCGCTGGCCAGCTACCTGCACGTGTACGGCAAAGGCGGCGCGGCCCAGGCCAATTCCGGTGGCCACAGTCAGGCCGATGCCAGCAGCTTCCTGCTGTATGCCCACGGCCAGCTGCTGGCCCTCGACCCCGGCTACCTCAGCTACGGCCGCCGCGACTCGCTGGGCCAGGCCGCCAACCACAACCTGATTCTGGTGGATAACGCCGGTCCGGCCATCGGCACGCCCGGCGCGCCCAACGACGCCCCGGCCGCCATTCGCAACACCTTCCAGACCGACAAGCTGGCTTATGGCGAGGTGCAGACTTCCTACCAGACTGCCACCATTACCCGCAAGACGCTCTTTATCCGCAACGAGTATTTCCTGCTGGCCGACTTCGTCAAGGCCTCTGCGGCCCACACCTACACCTGGCAGCTGCACGGCTACGGCCTGGAAAACGGCCCGGCCAGCACCGGCACGTTCACCGATAACCTCGCCGGCCACGAAGGCAGCTGGCAGAAAAACGGGGCCGGGCTACTGGCCCACGTTACGGCTACCGGCGGGGCCAGCACCTACGCCAAAGCCACCAACCGCCACGAGCTGGCCTACAACCTCTCGGAAAAGCACACCACCTTGCTGGTGCGCAAAAGCGGCGCGGCCCAAACCCAGTTTCTGACCGTATTGGCCCCGTTTACCACCACGCCCCCGGCCGTAACGACCACCAGCACCACCACGACGGCCGCCCTGACGGCCAGCTCCGCGTATCAGGACGTCGCCTTTGCCCAGGCCGACACCGTGCTGACCACCCACGCCAGCAACCTGCTGCCCCAGCCCGTGCAGGCCGATGGACTAATTAACTTTTACTCGGCCGACGCGGCCGGCAGCTTCGCCCAGCTGTTTCTGGAGCAGGGCACGGTGCTGTCGTACGGGGCCGCGCCGGTGCTCAACTCCACCAAGCGGGCCACCATCAGCTGGCAGCAAACCAGCCCCACGGCGTACAGCGGCTACGTGAGCCGGGCTACCATGCTCACCCTGCCGGTCAGCAGCGTGCCCACCGCCGTAACCGGAGCCGGCGTCACGGGCTTCAGCTTCGAGGCGGCCACGCAGCAGCTGCGCATCACCCTGGCGCAGGCCACCGACTTTCGGGTGGTGCTGGCTTCGCCCAACGGCAGCGTGCTGCCCGTCGAGCTGAGTAGCTTCAGCGCCGCGCGCCCCGGCAGCGCGGTGCAGCTCACCTGGAAAACGGCTTCCGAGCACCACAACCGCGGCTTTGCCGTGGAGCGCCGGGCCGCCACCGAAACCCAATTCCGGGAACTGGTCTTCATCAACGGCGCGGGCAATTCCACTGTCAGCCAAAGCTACCAGTTTCAGGATCTTGCGGCGCCGGCCGCCCAGCTGTACTACCGCCTGAAGCAGGTCGATACCGACGGCAAATCGACGTACTCGCCGGTGGCGGTGGTGGCGGCCCTACAAGAAGCGGCCGAGCTGCGCGTAGCCCCGGTGCCGGCCCAGGACGTGCTGCGGGTGGCTTACGCGGGGCCGGGTCAGCAACTCGAGTTGACGCTGCTGGATCAGCAGGGCCGCGTGGTGCTGCGCCAGGGCTTTACCAATCAGGTAGAGCTCAACATCAGCAGTCTGGGGCCGGGCCTGTATTTCCTGCGGGCTACTGACGCAGCTGGCCGCCTGGCAGGCAAGCCCCAGAAAGTGCTAATTGCGCGGTAGCGGACCCTTCTTCCAGTTGATAACAGCCAAACAAAAAGCGCCGGATCAACAGCTGATCCGGCGCTTTTTGCTTGGTGCTAGTCAGGCTTACTTGCCGCGCATGCCCATCATTTTGGCCATTTGCTGCATGCCGCCCTTGGTGGAGCTCATCTTGTTCATGGTGCGCATCACTTTGCGCATGTCCTCGAACTGTTTCATCAGGTTGTTGACCTGCTGAATGTCGGTGCCGGAGCCTTTGGCCAGGCGGCGGCGGCGGGAGCCGTTGAGCAGCTCGGGCTGGGCGCGCTCCTGCGGGGTCATGCTCTTGATGATGGCCTCAATCGGCTTGAAGGCGTCGTCGTCGATGTCCACGTCCTTGATGGCCTTGCTCATGCCCGGAATCATGCCCACCAGGTCCTTGAGGTTACCCATCTTCTTGATCTGCTCGAGCTGGGAGAGGAAGTCGTCGAAGTTGAACTGGTTTTTGCGGATCTTCTGGTTGATGCGCTTGGCCTCGTCCTCGTCGAACTGCTGCTGGGCCCGCTCCACGAGCGAAATAACGTCGCCCATGCCCAGGATCCGCTGCGCCATCCGGTCGGGATAGAACATGTCCAGGGCTTCCATCTTTTCACCGGTGGAGATGAACTTGATGGGCTTTTCCACCACGGCCCGGATGCTCAGGGCCGCGCCGCCGCGGGCGTCACCGTCGAGCTTGGTGAGCACCACGCCGTTGAAGTTGAGCCGGTCGTTGAAGGTCTTGGCCGTGTTTACCGCGTCCTGACCGGTCATGGAATCGACCACGAACAGGGTTTCGCTGGGGTTGATGGCCAGCTTCACCTGCTCGATTTCGCGCATCATCTGCTCATCCACGGCCAAGCGGCCGGCGGTGTCGATGATAACTACTTTCTTGTTGTTTTTCTTGGCGTAGGCAATGGCATTCTGCGAAATCTCGACCGGATTCTTGTTTTCCGGCTCCGAGTACACTTCCACGCCCACCTGCTCGCCGAGCACCTTGAGCTGGTCGATAGCGGCCGGCCGGTACACGTCGCAGGCCACGAGCAGCACCGTGCGGTTTTGCTTCTTAATAAAGGTAGCCAGCTTGCCGGCGAAGGTCGTTTTGCCCGAACCCTGGAGGCCCGAGAGCAGAATCACGGCCGGGTCACCCTTGAGCACCACATCCTCTTTCGTACCGCCCATGAGCTGAGTCAGCTCGTCGTAGACGATTTTGGTCATCAGCTGGCCCGGCGACACGGTGGTCAGCACGTCGCGGCCCATGGCCTCGTCCTTGATCTTGTCGGTGACTTCCTTAGCCACCTTATAGTTCACGTCGGCATCGACCAGGGCGCGGCGGATTTCCTTGATGGTGGCCGCCACGTTGATTTCGGTGATGCTGCCCTGGCCCTTGAGGGTTTTGAAGGCTTTGTCGAGCTTGGTACTTAAATTATCGAACATCGGTAGATGTGCTGCTTAGTTGCGTGGGGAATGGGGCCGCGGCAACGCAATGACGCCTCAGCAGCCCGCTGAATGTAAGAAGGAGACGGCAAAAAGCATCTTTCAGGCCCCGCAAACCCCGAATCGGGTCCGGGCGCGGGCTAAAATCTCCTTCTGCCATAACAGCCAGGGTACACGGAACGTCGCCATTCCGCGCCCAAAATTAGCCAGAAAACCCCAAAACCCCGCTGCTGCTTACCTTCGCGGTCCAAAACAGCTCGAAAACCGTCCCGTAATCTATGCGCCTGCTCGTCATTACCTATTACTGGCCGCCTTCCGGGGGCGCGGGCGTGCAGCGGACGTTGAAATTCGTCAAGCACCTGCCCGGCTTCGGCGTGGAGTGCACCGTCGTGACCGTCGACCCCGCAAAAGGCGCGTACCCGGTGCTGGACGAGTCGTTGGCGGCCGAAATTCCGGCCGGGGTGCGGGTCATTCGCACCGGCACCTCCGAGCCGTTTGGCTCCTACAAGAAGCTCACCGGCCGCCAGCAGATTCCCTACGGCGGCTTCGCCAACGAAAGCAAAACCAGCCTGCAACAGCAGTTTTTCAAGTTTGTGCGCGGCAACGTGTTCATTCCCGACCCGCGCCGGGGCTGGAACGCCCACGTGCTGCGGGCCGTGGCCGAGCTTATCCGCCAGGGCGAAACCTTCGACGCGGTGCTCACCAGCTCCCCGCCCCACTCCACCCAGCTGATCGGTCTGGCGCTGAAAAAGCGCTACGGCCTGCGCTGGCTGGCCGACATGCGCGACCCGTGGACCGATATTTACTACACCAAGGAGCTCAACAAGACCCGCCTGGCCCGCTGGCTCGACGCGCGCTACGAGCGGCAGGTGCTGGAGCAGGCCGACGAGGTGCTGGTGACCAGCGCCGACACCAAGCGGCTGTTTCTAGGTAAGTCGCCGGCGCTGACGGCCGCTAAGTTTCACGTCATCCCAAACGGCTACGACGAGAGTGACTTCCGCGAGGCGTCTACCCCACCCCGGGATGCGCTGCTGATAACGCACACCGGCACGATTTCGGAAACTTACCACGTGGAAGAGTTCCTGCGGGCCTGCGCCGAGTGCGCCCGGCGCTTCCCGGCGGTGCCGCTGCGGCTGCGCTTCGTGGGCAAGGTGTCGGCGGGCGTACAGGCCCAGATTGAAGCCGCCGGCCTGGCCGAGCGCACCGAGTTTGTGGCCTTCGTGCCCCACGACGAGTCGGTGCGCTACCTGCTGCGGGCCTCGGTGCTGCTGATGGCCATCCCGGACGTGGCCCACAACTTCGGCATTCTGCCCGGCAAGGTCTTCGAGTATCTGGCCGCCAACAAGCCCATCATCTGCATCGGCCCGGTGGGCTCCGACGCCGACCATTTGCTCCAGGAATGCCACGCGGGCCACGTGTTTGCCTACGACGCCTACGAGGCCATGCTCACCTACCTGGAGGAGCTGGCCCGGCAGTGGCAGCAAAACCCCAACCTGGATTTGCCGGCCCTGAGCCACGCCCGTTACTCCCGCCGCGCCCTCACCGAGCGCCTGGCCGGACTGATTGGGAGCTCATAGCACGTATTGGTAGAACGTCATTCCGAACAGAGTGAGGAATCTCGCGGGCAATGGTAATCTGATTACTACGGCACGCGAGATGTCTCCCGCTGGTCGACATGACGGCTTATTTTACTTTATCAGCTTCCCCAATAGCCCCTTGAGCTTGGCCGGTACCCGGCTGGCTACTTCGGCCCGCAACTCCACCCAGGCCGAACGGCCGAGCTGCTGGCCCTGCCACTGCCCGATGGCCGCCGCCGTGCGCTGGGCCAGGGTGCGGTAGTGCTGGCGCTGGTAGTGGCGCAGGTTGTTGGTCACGTCGGCGGGCGCCAGCACAAAGTCGCGCACGTCGATGATAAAGCAGTTGGCGGCCGAGGCCACGAAGTCGGCCAGGGCCTGGTTCATTTGCTCGTGCCGCAGCCGGGCCCCGGTTTCGCCCGAGCCGGGCACCTCAATTTCGGCCCCGTTCAGGAAGAAAATCGGGACGCCGGCCGGAATTTGCTGGCGCAGCCAGGCCAGGTTTTCCTGGAACCGGGCCGGGGAAATCTGGCCGACAAACTCAAACTCCTGCTGGAAGCGGCGCAGAAAATCTTCGTCCAGGCCCCGGAAGCGACGCTGGGCGTACCTGGCGGACTGGGCGGCGGGCTCGGCTTGCAGCAGGTTCTGGTAGCCGCCGAAGGGAATTTCTACGCCCGTGGCTTTTTCGCGGTACAGCTCCTGGGTGTAGTCCATCAGGGGGCTGTACACCAGCGCGCCGTAGTCGTTGCCCCAGAGTTTGGTATCAAAAGCCTCGCGGCCCAGGAAGGGCAATTCCACCGCTAGGCGCTGCTTTTCACTGGCCGGCAACTCCCGGCCCTGACGCAGCAGCACGGTGTGCTCCACGTGGACCGGAATCTGGTTTTCGTTGTTGAAGTTGAACTCCTCCTCCACCGTCAGCTCGTAGGCCTGCAAAAACGGGGTGAGCTGGCCCAGGTCGCAGCCGCCCTTGAGCAGCACGCGCAGCCGCTCGGCAGCAGGTTTTGGCGCTTCAGCCGCGTCGGCCGCCGCCGCTGCCGACGCGGTTTGCACCGTAATCCAGTCGGGCTTGTCGGTGGTATTGAGCTCGGTGGCCACTTCGCCCTGCACTGCCAAGGCCGGGAAGCCCAGCCAAGCGTACGTGAACTGTTCGACGCCCAGATGCAGAATCCGGCAGGAAAACACGAGCTGAGTCAGGCGGTTTTCGCCCAGCACCAAACAGTACACGCCCACCAGGCCGTAGTCGCCGAACCGGTCTTGCACCCGCACCGTGCCCCAGCGCTGCCCGGGGTCTTGCAAGTCGAGGCGCAGACTCTCCTTGCTGACGCGCTGCTTGGTGAAATTCAGCTGGTTGGAGCGGTTAATAAGCTCCTCTATCCGGTCGAGGTCGGGCAGCACGTCGGCCCCTTCCCGGAACTCGATGCGCACCTGGGAGTCGCGCAGAAAGGCCAGGTTGTCCTGGTAGCCGGAGCGGGCCTGCTGCTGGCGTTCCAGCAATTTATACTGCTCCAGGCGACTGAACGTAGGGTCGGGCTTGCCGCTGGCGCGCAGCAGCGGGGCCAGGCGGGCCAGGTCGGCGGGGTCGGCGACCTGCAGCTGGGGGTTGTAGAACTGGGCCTCGGCCCGATTGATGGGGTTATCGTCCAGAAACAGGGCGTTGGGGGCCCGCAGCTGCATTTTTTCCAGCAGCTCCTTGATAATGGGCCCCTTGGGCTGCCAGCTGATCTGGGGAAACACGAACAGGTCGCGGATACCCAGCGCGATGAGCCGGGCTTCGGCCGGGGCGAAGTCGTTCTTGGACACGATGGTGTGCACGATGCCCCGGGCGGCGGTGTCGCGCACCAGCCGCAGGTTTTCTTCCAGGGCCTCCACGGCGCCTTCCGAGAGCGTGCCGCGCCAGAACGTGTCGTCCAGGTCCCAGATAACGACTTTAATGGGCTCGGGGAAGGTAAAATCGTGGGTCATGCTGAGGAACGAAGCATCTCTACCGCAGTGGTACTCAAATTACTTGGGCAACGAAGCGGTAGAGATGCTTCGGCCGCGCGGACGCCGGATCGGGCAGGACACCCGGAAAATGGCTTCGGTGCCACAAAAGTACGGAAGCTAGATTCGGAATGCCTACTTTTGCCCTCCTTTCGCCCGCCGGCCGGGCGACAACGGCTTTCCTCTACTTTATGAGCCTCGACTTAAATCATAAATCCATCCTGGTGACGGGTGGCACCGGTTCTTTCGGCAAAAAGTTCGTGCAGACGGTCTTCGAGAAGTTTCCGCAGGTGAAGCGCCTGGTGGTATACTCGCGCGACGAGCTGAAGCAATACGAGATGTCGCAGGTGTTTCCGCACGCCAAGTTCCCCGCCATCCGCTACTTCATCGGCGACGTGCGCGACGGCGAAAGGCTCAAGCGCGCCTGCGAAGGTATCGACGTGATTGTGCACGCGGCGGCCCTTAAGCAGGTGCCCGCCGCCGAGTACAACCCGATGGAGTGCATCAAGACCAACATCTTCGGGGCCGAAAACGTCATCAATGCCGCCCTCGACTGCGGCGTGCAGCACGTGGTGGCCCTGAGCACCGACAAAGCCGCCGCGCCCATCAACCTGTACGGGGCCACCAAGCTGTGCTCGGATAAGCTGTTTGTGGCCGCCAACAACATGAAAGGCTCGCGCGACTTGCGCTTCTCGGTGGTGCGCTACGGCAACGTAATCGGCTCCCGCGGCTCGGTGGTGCCGTTTTTCCTGCAGCGCCGCCACACCGGCGTGCTGCCCATCACCCACCCCGACATGACGCGCTTCAACATTTCCCTGGAGCAGGGCGTGGACCTGGTGCTGTATGCGCTGGAGCACGCCTGGGGCGGCGAAATCTTCGTGCCCAAGATTCCGTCCTACAAAATCACGGAGGTGGCCGAGGCCATCGGCCCCGACTGCCGCCACGAAATCGTGGGCATCCGGCCCGGCGAGAAGCTGCACGAAGCCATGATTACCGAAACCGACGCGCTGAGCACCGTGGAGTTGGCCAAGTACTACGTGATTCTGCCCTTCACCCCGCGCTGGGACGTGGAGGAGTTCATCCAGCACTTCGACGGCAAGCGGGTGCCCGACGGCTTCCACTACGACTCGGCCAACAACCAGGAGTGGCTCACGGCCCAGCAGATCCGGGAGGAAATCCGGCTGCACGTCGACCCGAGCTTTGAGGGGTAGCACCGCGCCGGACAACGCTGCCCGCTAAGCCCAAAAAAGAGGGCGCCCCCTGCGTAGGGGGCGCCCTCTTTTTTGGGCTTAGCGGGTTTAGCGGACAACTTCCAGCCAGCCGCGGAACTGGCGGCCATCGGTGGTATGGCGCAGAAGATAGTAGTAAACGCCGGCCGACTGACCCGCCGCGTTCCAGTCGTTGTTGTAGCTGGCCGTCTGGTAGACGCGGGTGCCCCAGCGGTTGTAGATTTCCAGTTTCCACGCCTGCGGGGCCAGTCCCTTCAACACGAAGAACTCATTGGTTTTGTCGCCGTTGGGGGTAATGATATTGGGAATCATGAACGGGCAACCCGCGTCGTTTACTACGATTTCCTTCTTGCTACTGCAGCCGGCGGGCGTAGTTACCACCACCGAGTACGTGCCAGCCGCCACCGCCTCAAATGTGCTGGCCGTCGAGCCATCCTGCCAGCGGTAAGTGCTTCCCGCGGGCTGGGCTCCTACGGAAAGCAGGGTAGTTTGTCCATCACACAGCTGGCGCGGCTCCGGTCCTAACTCAATTACTGGCGCGGGAAGTACTTGCACACTCGTGCTGGCTCGGCTGCTGCAACCGGCGGCGGAGGTTACGTCTACGGTATATACACCGGTCACGAAGGCCACCAACGTGGCATTCGTAGAGCCATCCTGCCACCGGTAAGTGGTGCCCGCCAGCTGCGGACCAGCATTCAGCAGCACCGAACTGCCTTGGCACACCTGCTGCACGGGAAGTCCCAGGCTAACCGTTGGCAGTGCATTTACCACCACTGGCAATGTCGTCACAATCGGGTTTGGCAGGCCTGCTGCCGTTACGCTCAACGTCACGTTGTAGGTGCCGGCCTGGGCATAGGTATGCGTCGGGGTGGTGCCAGTGCCACTATTAGCGGCCCCGGAAGCAGGCTCCCCGAAAGTCCACGCTAGCGTAGTGGACGGCTGCAGGGGATTGACGCTGGCAACGAAACTTGAAGCAGTGCCCAAGCAAACTGCCGATGCGGCAAATGTAACCGTGGGAGCTACAATCAGGGGGGTACTGGGGAAGTTTGGCAACCCCAGCTGGGATAAGCGCCCGCCCAACGAGATGCTGCTACTGCGGAATCCGCAGGCTACACCCAACGTGTTGGGATTGTCAATGCGCCCTAAGGAACTGCTGCCGAACTGCGCCACGTATATTTTCTCATCCGGCCCTAGCTGTAGCGCGCCGGCATAGGCGCCGAACGGAGTGGTTCCGACCAGGACTGCAGAGTTGGCAATAGCACTGGCCGAGCCCGCCAGCACGTTGAACTGGTAGATGCTGTTGCCGTCGAGCGTCGTAGTATACAGACGGGAGTTGTCGGCAGAAAACGCAACTCCGTAGCTCCGGTAGAACTGGGGCAGCATAACGCCATTGGCTAGCTGCCCCGTGGCATTATTAAAGTCGAACAACTCGACGTTGCTGTCCCGCTTGGCTACCGCCAGCTTGGCACTATTGGGCGAGGCTTTCATGTACCCCACAGCGTTAGCATTACCAAAGGCACCACCGCCACCCGAATGGACTTGCCCGACACTGGTAGCCACCGGAATAGTCGAAATGCCCAAGCCGGAAAGCTGGTAGCAGTAAAAGGTGTTTGAGCCCCAGCCATGCGTGATAATCCAGAAGTCGCGGCCGTTGGCGTGCGGCACGGCCGTGACTCTCTCCGTTACTGAAATGGCACTCAGCTGTACCGCCCGCTGAGTTACCGCACCTAGGCCCCCATTTTGCGTCATGTCGACCACCGAGTATTTCAGGCCGCCCTGCAGGCGGTTGTCGCACCCATCGACCACAAAGATGTAGTACTGGTTAGCGTTGGCTGGATTTTTTACGATTACCGCTCCCTGAGCTGCCGACTCATGCCCACCAATGACCTGACCGTTGGCCATAGGTTGGTGGTTGCGGTTCCAAACATCAACGCTATTGGTGTAGAACAGCAGCTTGCCCGCCGCGTCCGACACGGAGGCGGTGGCTTCGTACGTCACCATTGCCCCATTGAGCAGGGGTACTGGCGGGGTGGAAGCAAAGCTGAGTCCAGCGTTATTACCAAAATACCAGTTGTCATTTTCCCGCTGTGCCAGTACCTGGGTGGAGAAAAAGCCTAACAGAAAAAGTAAGCACGTAAAGAGTTTGTTCATAAGGGTAGCCGACGGTGATAAGTGGACGTAGCGCGGTTTTCTTCGCATCAGATGAATTTCCACCGCGTAAAGGTAGCAACCAGGGCGCATGCCGTTCTATTCCTGTTGTCGATGACTGCGCCACTACCTGCCTCATCCAGCGCGCCAAGTACCCGTCAGCGTTGGCTCGATCTACTCACTTTTATGCCACCCTTCTGCCAATAGTGCCGCTCTAACCTTTTGTTGGTAGCTATATTTGCGGGCGCCCTTTCGGGCAGCACCTTAAGCAGACCAGGCCGTGGGGCTTTGGCATTCACTCTTTGGTTTAAGCACAATGACTTTTCAGCCCACGCATCCTATTCCCTATGGGCGGCAGAATATCACCGACCATGATATCCAAGCTATTACCGAAACGCTACGCTCCGACTTCCTGACCCAGGGCCCGAAAGTGGCCGAGTTCGAGGAGAAGTTTGCGGCGTATATCGGCGCCCGTTACGCCGTGGCGGTCAGCAACGGGACGGCCGCGCTGCACCTGTGCACGCTGGCGCTGGGCGTGCAACCTGGTCAGCGGGTTATCACTACTCCCATTACGTTTGCGGCCTCGGCCAACTGCGTGCTGTATTGCGGCGGGGAGGTGCACTTTGCCGACATTGACCCCACCACCGCCCTGATTGATCTACGGCAGGTCAGGGCGTTGCTAGAGGCGCATCCCAAGGGATATTTTCACGGCCTGATTCCGGTGGATTTTGCCGGGTTGCCCGTCGATTTGGCCGCCGCCCGACAGCTAGCCGATGAGTTTGGCCTCTGGATCATCGAAGATGCCTGCCATGCGCCCGGCGGGTTTTTCACCGACCCCACGGGTCAGGACCAACGGTGCGGCAATGGCCAGTTTGCTGACCTGGCCATCTTTTCCTTCCACCCGGTCAAGCACATTGCCACTGGCGAAGGAGGAATGATTACGACCAACAACCCGGAACTGTACGAAAAGCTGTTGCTGCTGCGCACCCACGGCATTACCAAGTCGCCGGCCCTGATGCACAAAAACGACGGGGGCTGGTACATGGAAATGCAGCTTCTGGGCTATAACTACCGCATGCCGGATATTCTGACGGCATTGGGCATCAGTCAATTGCAGCGCGCGGATGCGGGTTTGGCCCGGCGGCGCGAGCTAGCCGCCCGCTACGACGCGGCTTTCGCGGCGCGGCCCGCCATTCGTGCTTTGGCTACCGCGCCGGGCCACGCCTATCATTTATACGTCATTCAGGTGCCTGACCGCAAGGGCCTGTATGATTTTCTGCGGGAACGGCAGGTATTGGCGCAGGTGCATTATATCCCGGTGCACACCATGCCCTATTATCAGGAACTGGGGTGGCACGCCGGCGACTTTCCGCACGCGGAGCAGTACTACGCCCACTGCCTCAGCATTCCGCTTTTCCCTACGCTTACCGATGAGGAGCAGCAGTATGTCATCGACTGCATTTTGGAGTTTGTAGTATGAGCCGCGCCGGTATTATTTCCCAGGCCCGGATGGGCAGCACCCGCCTGCCCGGCAAAGTGCTGCTCACGGCGCGCGGCATCAGCATGCTGGAGTTTCACGTCGGCCGCCTCCAGTCCAGCGCAATGCCGGTTTACTTAGCCACCACCACGCTGCCCGAGGACGACGTTCTGGCGCAATGGGCCCAGCAGCACCAGATTCCGTGCTACCGCGGTGATTCGGCCAACGTGCTGAGCCGGTACTATGAAGCGGCCGTTCAGTTTCAACTCGATACCGTCGTGCGGGTTACCTCCGACTGCCCCCTGATTGACGGGCAGCTGATTGGCCAGGCGGTGCGGCAGTATCAGGCGGCCAACAACCCGGCGCTGTACCTGTCCAACGGGTTGCAGCGGACGTTTCCGCGCGGACTGGACTTTGAGGTTTTTTCCTTTGCCCTGCTGGAGCAGGCCCAGCAGCACGCCACCAGTGCGTCGGACCAGGAACACGTGACGCCTTACATTCACCAGAACCGGTCGGGC
This sequence comes from Hymenobacter aquaticus, assembly GCF_004765605.1. Lineage (NCBI taxonomy): Bacteria > Pseudomonadati > Bacteroidota > Cytophagia > Cytophagales > Hymenobacteraceae > Hymenobacter > Hymenobacter aquaticus. The sequence goes on from NZ_SRLC01000001.1 coordinate 1,589,359, forward strand.
CACGTTGAATTTGCCCATATCCTGCACCCCACCGACGCCAGCAAGTACCGCGTCACGCTCGACACGCCCGAAGACTGGGCCCTTATCAAAGAGTTGCTGGAGCACTACCATGCCGACTTGCTGACGGCTGACGAACTCATTGCCCTGCTGGATCAGCATCCGGAGCTGGTGGCTCTGAATGCGGCCATTGAGCAGAAGAAATACGATTTTACCCGGTAGCTTTCCGGCAAACCCATAGCTCATGCGGATTATTTTTCGGGCCGACGGCAATGCTACCATTGGGCTAGGCCACGTAGTGCGGTCCTTGGCGTTAGCCGAAATAGTTCGCCCGGTTGCGGCCTGCTGGTTTGCTATCCAGAATCCTTCGCCCGCCATCCGGGAGCTGCTACGCCAGCACCGGGTTACGCTCTGGGAATTGCCCGCGCAGCCCATTGCTGAAGAAGCGCCGTACCTGGCGGCTCAGGTGCAACCCACCGATATCGTGGTGCTGGATGGTTACGCTTTCGATACGGCGTATCAGCGGCTACTGCGGCACAGCGGCTGCCGGCTGGTGGCCATCGACGACCTGCGCGCCTGGCCTAGCCTGGCCCATCTGCTGATCAATCATTCGCCCGGCGTCACCCCGGCCATGTACCAGGCCACACCAGACACGCACTTTTGCCTGGGACCCGAGTATTCCCTGTTGCGGACTCCTTTTCTAACGCATTTTCATCTGCCCGAAGCCCCTGCTCCCATCCGGAGTGTGCTGCTCTGCTTCGGCGGCGCCGATCCGCAGCAGCTGACGGCCCGGTTTCTGGCGGCGTTGCTTTCCCTGGGCTCCATCCGGGAAATAGGCGTCATAACGGGCAGTGCCTTCCCCTATACTCCCCGGCTAGCGGAGCTGGCGGCCCAGTTTCCGGCCACCACCGTAGCGTTCTACCAAAATGTCGCGGCTCCGGAAATGGTGCAGCTGCTGCAGCGCCACGACGCGGTAGTGTGTCCGGCCAGCACCATTCTGATTGAAAGCCTGTTTTTGGGGAAGCCCGTCATTACGGGCTACTACGTAGCAAATCAGCGCCACCTGGCCGACTACGTGCAGCAACGGCAGCAGGCCCGCTCCCTGGGCGACTTCACCGCTATTGCCCCCGACGACCTCCAACCGGCTCTGGTGCAGGCCCTAACGGAGCTGGAACAAGTGCCGCGGCAGCCTTACGTGCGGCAGCCCCAACCCGAGTTGCTGCAAGCGGCTTTCCGCCGCCTGCAGCAACTCGATCCTTCAGGGCTGGCGTAAGCTCCGAAGTCAGTTATCTTTACGCAATGGAAGAAGCAGCCCTGATTCAGCTCAGCAAACCGTATGCGTCGGAACGCCTGGCCTTGCGTAGTCTTACGCCCTCCGATATTGACGAGGCTTTTCTGAGTTGGTTTCAGGATGAGGACCTGATGCGCTTTTATACCAATTCGCGTCAGACCCACACCCGGGAGTCGCTGTTGCAGAATATCGAGCAGGGCATTGCGTCCGGCACCGTGTACGTTTTCGCCATCATCGACCTGGAAAGCCAACGCTGCATCGGCACTATCAAGGTGGGCCCCATCAACCACGACCACAAAATTTCCGATTTGGTGGTGCTGATCGGCGACCGGCGCTTTCATGGCAAAGGGCTGGCGGTAGAGGCCATCCGCCTGGGCAATGCCTTGGCTTTCGGGGAGTTTGGCATTCGTAAGCTGTTCGGGGGCATGTTTGAAACCAACCAAAGCTCCTTCAAGGCCTACACCCGGGCCGGCTGGGTTGAGGAAGGCCGGTTGAAAGGTCATTACCTGGTAAACAACCAGCCCGTCGACCGGATTCTGGTGGCCTGCTTCAATCCCGTGTTCTTCCCGACTGCTGAGTAAGCGCCGGTTAACTTCGTCTTTTTCATGTCTACCGTTTCGATAGGTGGCCGCTTAGTGGGCCCCGACCAACCACCGTTTATCATTGCCGAGCTGAGTGGCAACCACAATCAGTCATTGGAGCGCGGGCTGGCCATTGTAGATGCCATGGCTGCCGCCGGTGCCCACGCCATAAAGCTTCAAACCTACACCGCCGATACGATGACCCTGCCGGGTGTGCATCGGATTATGGACCCCAATTCGCTGTGGTACGGGCGCGAGTTGCACGACCTTTACCAGGAGGCGCACACCCCCTGGGACTGGCACAAAGTGCTGTTCGACCGGGCCAAAGAGCACGGCATGCTGGCGTTCAGCTCGCCTTTCGACGAAACGGCCGTTGACTTTCTGGAAACCCTGAACGTGCCGGCCTACAAAATTGCGTCGTTTGAGAATACGGACTGGCCGCTGCTACGGCGCGTAGCCGCCACGGGCAAGCCCGTTATTATGAGTACCGGGGCCAGCACCTTGGCCGAGGTGGCGGAGGCGGTAGCCATATTGCAGCAGGCCGGCTGTCAGGAGCTGATTTTGCTGAAGTGCACCAGTACGTATCCGGCGACGCCCGAAAACACGAACCTGCGCACCATCGCCCACCTCACCCAGCTGTTCCCAAACTCCCCCATTGGGTTGTCTGACCACACGATGGGCGTCGGGGCAGCCGTTGCGGCGGTGGCGCTGGGAGCTTCCGTGGTTGAAAAGCACGTGACCCTGCGCCGGGCCGACGGGGGCGTTGATTCGGCTTTCTCCCTGGAGCCCGAAGAAGTAGCCCTGCTGGTAACAGAAACCGAACGTGCCTGGCAAGCCTTAGGGCAGATTCAGTACGGCGTGCAACGGGCAGAACAAAACAGCCGCCTGTATAAACGCTCGTTGTACGTAGCGCACGATATCAAAGCCGGCGAAATTTTCACCAAGGATAATCTGCGCGTGGTGCGGCCCGGGGATGGACTCCCCCCCCGCTACTATGAGCAATTGTTGGGGAAGCCGGCGCGGCAGGACCTTAGTGCCGGGCTGCCCCTGACCTGGGACGCTCTGTAAGGGCAGCTATGGCATTGCTGGCGCCGGTGGTGGCGCGCACCCGTGATATTCTGCAGCTTCGATTCACTGCGCTGTTTGCCTCCCTTCCGGCACGAGTGCTGGCCAACATTTCCCCGCCCAGCGCCTTCCGCCGCCTGCTGAAAGTACTGGGCTACGCGGCGCTGCGGCTGGTGGGCAACGTGTTCCGGCCCATCCGGAACCCCGAGCAGCTGCGGGGCGTGGTGTGGCTCTACGTGGTCAGTCAGAATAATTACGAGGCGCTGGAGTTTATCCGCCGGGCCCGGCCCGACAGCGTGCTGGTGGCGGGCCAGAGCAAGGAAATCGGGCGCTACAACGGGGCCGTGAACCGCCTTTCGCTGCGGCGCAAGCTGCTCTACTACTGGCAGTTTCCGCTGGTACTATGGGAGCTGCGCCAGACCGAGGGTTCCCGCGCCTGGCGCTTTTTCGACCTGGTTTTCAATGCCATTGGCTACTACGAGGTCTACGTGCGGGCCCTGCGCCACTACCGGCCCCGCGCCATCGTGCTGGCCAACGACCACAACGACGACGCCCGGGCCCTGCTGCTGGCCGCCCGCGCCTGCGGCGTGCCCACGGCCTACGTGCAGCACGCCAGCGTGAGCACCAACTTCCCGCCCCTGGGCTTCGACCTGAGTTTGCTCGAGGGCCAGGATGCGCTGGACAAGTACCGGCAGTGCGGACCGGTGCGGGGCCGGGTCGAGCTGGTGGGCATGCCCAAGGCCGACGCCTTTCTGGCCCGCAAAAACCAGCAGCCCGCCGTGCGGCGCGTGGGCATTGCCATCAACACGCTCGATGAAACGGCGGCCCTGACGACGGCCCTGGCTTACCTGCTGCCGGAGTTCCCGATGCTGACCTTCACCCTGCGCCCCCACCCCGGCGACCGGCGCGACTTCAGTTTTTTGGCCCGGCAGTACCCGCAGCTGCAATTTTCCGATGCCCGCCAGCAAAACGTGTTCGACTTTCTGGGCGAGCAGGACGCGCTGCTGGCCGCCGACACCAGCACCCACCTCGAAGCCGTGCTGCTGAACGTGGCCAGCCTGTATTACCGCTTCGGCACCCACGGCGTGGCCGACGACTACTACGGCTACGTGGCCCACGGCCTCTCCGAGCGGGCCGACACCCTGCCCGCGCTGGCCGCGCTGCTGCGCCGCTACCAGCAGCACAAGCCCGCCGACCTCTACCAGCGCGCCGCTTACTACAACGCCACCCTGGGCACCCCCGACGAAGGCCACAGCCAAGAAAGAGCCGTGCGCCTGCTGAGCGAGTGGCTCGACGCCTGAACGCCTCCGCGCCTTCCGCGAAACCACTGTGCCCTTCTGCGAGAATCGTAAGCAGAACGAGAGTTACCTTACCCCCGCTATGTTGCCACCGTTGCCCGCTATTCCGCCCATTTCCGCCGAAACCCGCTTGGCTTACGTGCTGCGGCACTTCCACATGGCTTTCCCGGCGGCACCCACCGTCCGCATCAGCTACTCCGACGCGCCGGTGCGGATTGTGGATGGAGCCGGGGAGTTCTTTGGCCAAACCCAGCCCTACCCTGCGGCCCCCAACTACCGCGACTGGCAGGGGCAGTCGATTCCCTTCTTCTTCGATGCGGCGCCCGAAAAGCCGCTGCTGGAGCTGCTGCCGAATCAGCGGGCCATTATTCATGCCGACGTGGTTTCGGCGGCTTTCTACCTGCTCAGTGGCTGGCAGGAGTTTTTCTCGGACGAGCGGGACCGGCACGGACGCTTCCCCTACACGGCCAGCGTGCAGCACCGCTACGGGTTTGTGGATGTGCCGGTCGTCAACTACTACTTCGACGTGCTGAAAACAGCCGTGGAGCACGCCACGGGCCAGCCCGTGCGCCCGCGCCGCTGGATGAATGACGCGCCCTTCGCCGCCTTCCTCACCCACGACATCGACAACCTCTACAGCGCCTGGAAACAGCCGGCCAAGGCGGCCCTGAAGGCGGGCAACCTGCTGGGCTTCGGCCGGCAGCTGTGGCAGCACCTTACCCGGCCCGATGCCTGGGACAACCTCAAGCTAGTGCGCGAAACGGTGGCCGGCTACGGAGCCCAAAGCACGTTTTTTTTCCTACCCGAGCACCGCCCCGGCGCGAATGGCACCCCCAACGCCGACTACGACGTAGCGAAAGTGTGGCCCCGGCTGGCCCCGGCCATCGGCGACGCGGAAATCGGGCTGCACGCCAGCATTGGGCGGGCCGTACACACCGGCGACCTGAAGCGGGAAGAGCACCGGATGCAGCGCTGCACGGGCCGGGACTTGGTGAAAGGCATCCGGTTTCACTACCTGGGCTGGGAACCCCGCCTGACGCCCGTCCTGCTGGACACGCTGCTGTTCCACTACGACACGACCTTGGGCTTTGCCGAGCACTACGGCTTCCGCAACTCCTATTGCCTGCCCTTTCACCTGTTCGACTTCCGGCAAAGTCAACCCCACGACTTTCTCGAAATCCCGCTCAACGTGATGGACGCCACGCTCCACCACCCCAACTACCTGCGCCTGGCCCCCGACGAGATACTACCGGCCCTGACGCCGATGCTACAGCAGATTGAGCGGTTTGGGGGCGTGTGCACCGTGCTCTGGCACAACGAAAACTTCGACCCGGCCAACCAGCACAATGGCCCGCGCGAGTTCCACGCCATCATGGAGTACCTTCGCAGCCGCCAAGCCGCCTTCGTCAACGGCCGGGACATCTGTGAGTTAGTGAGTTAGTGAGTTAGTGGGTTTGATACCCTGACTGCACAGCTGGCGTGAGCCTGCACAAGTCGAACAACAAGCTCGCTAAGTCACTAACTCACTAACTCACTCATTCACCACTTCACTCATTCACCACTTGGGTATCGTTCAGCGGCAGGGGCTGCGCAACACGGTTATTTCGTATCTGGGGCTGGCGCTGGGCTTCGTGAACACGGCCTTTGTGCTGCCGGCCCTGCTGGCCCCGGCCCAGCTCGGCCTCACCAACCTGCTGGTGTCCATTGCCACGGTCTACGCGCAGTTTTCGGCCTTTGGCTTTGCCAGCGTGGGCATCCGGTTCTTTCCCTACTTCCGCAACAAGGAGGCGGGGCACCACGGGTTTCTGCCCCTGCTGCTGGGGCTGCCCCTGCTGGGCTTTGCCCTGAGTACGGCTATCTACCTGCTGGGCAAGCCCCTGATTCTGGCGCAGTACAAGGCCCACGACGCGGCCCTGCTGGGGCCCTTCTACGCCTGGGGTAGCCTGCTGGCGCTGTTTACGTTGCTCTACTCCTTGCAGGATGCCTACCTGAAGGGCCTCTACCACACCGCGTTTTCGTCGTTTCTGCAGGATATCGTGCTGCGGGTGCTCATTGCCGGCCTGGCCCTGCTTTATGGCAAGGGCGTGCTGGCCTTTCCCGAGTTCGTGCTGGCCTACATCGGGTTGTACGGGGCCATTTCCCTGCTGCTGACGGGCTATCTGGCCTTCATCGGCGAGCTGCACCTGCGCCCCACGCGGGCGGCGCTGCGGGTGCGGCCCGTGGGCGAAATCGTGCGCTTCGGCGGCTTCGCGTTGCTGTCCAGTCTGTCGGGCAGCATCCTGGGATTCATCGATTCGTGGATGGTCAGCGCGCAGATCAGCCTGGCGGCGGCCGGGGTCTACGGCATTGCCTACAACATCAGCACCGCCCTGACCATTCCGGCCCGCTCGCTCAACAAGATTGCCTTCCCCTTGCTGGCCCAATACTGGAAGGATCAGGACCTGCCCCGCATGGCCGACTTCTACCGCGACACGACCCGGCTCAACACCATTCTGGGCTGCTACCTGGCCCTGGGCATCGGCCTCAACCTGGATTTTATCTACTCGCTCATCAAGAACCCGGCGTACGCCACCGGTACCACGGCCGTTTTGCTGCTGCTGGCCGGCCGCCTGTTCGACGGCATCACGGGCGTGAACGGCCTGATTGTCGTCACGTCCCCGCGCTACCGCTTCGACTTGATTTTCAACCTGTCCTTGGCTGGCATCACCATCCTGCTCAACCGCCTGCTGATTCCGCCGCTGGGCATCACCGGCTCGGCCCTGGCCACGCTCTTCGCCATCGTGGCCATCAACACGGCCCGGACGTGGTTTGTGTGGTACAGCTACCGGTTGCAGCCCTTCACCTGGCGCATTCCGGTGGTGCTGGCCGTAGCCGTGGCCTCGGGCCTGCTGGTATGGCTGCTGCCAGTCCTGCCCTCCAAGCTACTGACTATGCTCATGCGCGGCACGGTGCTCACGGCCCTCTACGGCGGGGCCCTGCTACTGCTGGGCCTGGTGCCCGAAGCCCAGCCCCTGCTGCGCAAGCTGCTGAAACGCCCCCAACAGTAGTAGCCAGGGTATCATCGAACGAGGTAGAGACGCGTATTCGCGTCTCAATCGTTGCTGACGTTGTTACGGCACGCGCCCAGTCGTTCAACGATTGAGACGCGAATACGCTTCTCTACCTCGTTCTGGTTAGCAGCTGATCGGCACACGCGCAGACGATGAATACTTTGTTTGTATCTATTCTTCTTAAAAGAAGAGTGGCTCTTAAGCCCTTGGTGGTCGTCCTTCTTTTAAGAAGAGCCTATCCTAAGCCCTTGGAAGGCATCCTTCTTTTAAGAAGAGCCTATCCTAAGCACTTAGGAGGCACCCTTCAGATCTGAAGAGGCTATCCTAAGCCGTTGAGAAGCACTCTTCAGATCTGAAGGACGACCAAAAAGCCCTTGGAAGGCACCCTTCAGATCTGAAGGGTGCTTCCCAAGGGCTTTTTGGTCGTCGGCGCCTATACTTATTCTGCGGCCTGCTGCTGCCGCAGCTTGCTGTGCTTCTTGCCGTAGCCGTAGTAGATGGCCAGGCCGATAGCCAGCCAGACGAAGAGGCGAATCCAGGTATCCAGGGGCAGCGACACCATCATCAGCAGGCAGGTCAGGATGCCCAGGATGGGGACCAGGGGCACCCAGGGCGTGCGGAAGCCGCGGGGGGCGTTGGGCTCTTTCTTGCGCATGATGAGCACGCCCAGGCACACCATCACGAAGGCGAGCAGGGTGCCGATGCTGGTCATTTCGCCCACCACCGAAATCGGCACGAAGCCCGCAAACAGGCTGATGAACACGCCCAGCAGCAGATTGGACTGCAACGGGGTGCGGAACGTGGGGTGTACCTTGGCAAACACCGGCGGCAGCAGCCCATCCTTCGACATGGAGAAGAACACCCGGCTCTGCCCCATCAGATCAACCAGAATCACGGAGGTGTAGCCAATGAGAATGGCCACGATGATGGCCGAGCTGAGCCAGGCGTAGGGCGTTTTCTCGATGGCAATGGCCACCGGCGCGGCGCTGTCCTTGAACTCGGTGTAGTTGGCCAGCCCGGTCATGACGTGGCCGAAGAGCACGAACAACACGGTGCACACCAGCAACGAGCCGATGATGCCGATGGGCATGTTGCGCTGCGGGTTCTTGGTTTCCTGGGCCATCGTGGCCACGATGTCGAAGCCGATGAAGACGAAGAACACCACCCCGGCCCCGCGCAGGATGCCGCTCCAGCCGAACTCCCCGAACGTGCCGGTGTTCTGCGGAATGTAGGGTTGATAGTTGGCCGGGTCGATGTATTGCCAGCCCAGGGCAATGAACACGAGCACCACCGCCACCTTGAGGCTCACCACCAGCGCGTTGAACCAGGCCGAGCCCTGGGTGCCGCGCACGATGATGGCCGTAATGGCCAGCACGATGAGCATGGCCGGCACGTTGACCAGGCCCGAGATGACCGAGCCGTCGGCCAGAGTGGCCTGCTCGAAGGGCGACATCACCAGCTGGGCCGGAATGTGCAGGTTGAACTTGCCCAGCACCCGCACCAGGTACTGCGACCAGCTGATGGCCACCGTGGCGGCCCCCACCGAGTACTCCAGAATCAAATCCCAGCCGATGATCCAGGCAAACAGCTCGCCCATCGTGGCGTAGGAATAGGTGTAGGCCGAGCCGGCCACGGGCACCATGGAGGCAAACTCGGCGTAGCACAGCGCCGAGAAGGCGCAGCCCACCGCCGCTACGAGAAAGGACAGGGTCACGGCCGGGCCGGCGTTGTTGGCGGCGGCAATGCCGGTGAGCGAGAACAAGCCCGCCCCAATGATGACGCCGATACCGATGGCAATCAGGCTGAAGCCGCCCAGACTTCGTTTCAGGGTGCCGGCCCCCGTTTCGGCTGCTTCCGCGCGGAGCAGCTCCAGTGATTTTTTAAGCATAAGAGGAAATGGCGCGAAGCCCGGCTTCGCGAGAGAGTAAGCGACACCCATCCCGCGCAGCGCAGCCACGCAGGCGCACACGGCGGGGCCGGCCGGGAACCGGCGCGGGCATCAGAAAAGAGAGACGGAAAAGGCAATGGGGCGCGGCCTCAGGCCGCGCCGGGGCTCAGGGCCCGACGCTTCAACAACAGCAACAACAGCCAGCCAGCCGCGCCCGGCGGCGCACAGGAGCAAGAGAGGAAACGGGGCGGTTGGGGAAGCAGTCCACGGCAACTTGTTTTTATATGAGCAGGAATTGGCACCGTTCCGGCAGTTGCGGATGGTTGCCGACGCTTCTTCGAGCCTGTCTCTCAGCGCCTCTGTATAAAAACAATCCTTTGGAGTAAAGAATTGATGGCACAAAGGTAGCCCCGCCCCCACCGGATTTGCAAACCCGACGGCCGGGCCGCCCCCGGCGCGCCCCAACCAATTGCCCGCAAAAGCAGTAGGTGCCACCACCGGCCCACCCGCGCCCCGCACTTTCCTCTGACCTGGCAACTTCCTCCCGTGATGCATCCAACGCTTAAAAAAACGCTTCAGATTACCGGCTACGCCGCCGCCTCGCTCGTGGGCATCGTGGGCGTATACGCGGCTTCGTCCTTTGTTTTGTCGCGCATCCCGGTCAACACCCACGACCAGGACCCGGCCGAAGACGTGGATATCTACATTCTCTCCAACGGGGTGCACACCGACATCGTGGTGCCCGTGCGCAGCCGCTACATCGACTGGAGCGAGCTGGTGCCCTTCCAGAACACGCCCGCTAATGATACGTCGGCGCCCTACGTGGGCTTCGGCTGGGGCGACAAGGGCTTCTACCTCGACACGCCCACCTGGGCCGAGCTCAAGCCCAGCACCGCCTTCAAGGCCATGTTCTATTTGAGCTCCTCGGCCATGCACGTCACCTTCCACCAGCGCCTGCAGGAGGGCGACGACTGCGTGAAGATCCGCATCAGCCAGGCCGAGTACGCCCGCCTGATCGACTACATCAAAGGCAGCTTCGACTACGACGCCCAGGGCCGCCCCCAGCACATCCGGGGCCACAGCTACGGCCAATATGATGCCTTCTACGAAGCCAAGCGCACCTACAGCTTCCTGTTTACCTGCAACACCTGGGCCAATAACGGCCTGAAAGAAAGCGGGCAGCGCGCCTGCTTCTGGACGGCCCTGGACTCGGGCATTTTCTACCAGTACCGCCACCGCGGCCCCCACGTGGTGAGCAACATCGTGCGGCGGGCGGCGTCCTACGCGGGCTTGGCCAGCCCCAGCCGCAGCCGGTAGCAGTTCATGGCCGTGTCGCCGAGCTGCTCGAGCAGCTTGTAGTTGGCCACCGCCCCCACCGCCGCCCCAATGACGGGCACCAGCTGGGCCAGCTTGGCCAGGTCGATGTAGTCGCGGTACTCCTGCTGAAACGCGCGCCAGTCGAAGGCCTGGGGGTCGGTGGGCAGCGTGTGGCGGTAGGCGTCCCAGTCGGCCAGCCGGCGGTAGACCTGGTTGCGGCTGTGCTGGCTAGAGAAGGCCAGCTGAAAGACGTGCAGCAGGTAGAGCCGCTCGGTGTAGTCGTGGGCGTCGAAGCCGTAGAGGGCGGCCACTTCGAAGAGCAGCTTAAGCTTGAGGCTGAGCAGCAGGGGAAAATCGGCCAGGCCCAGCAGCAGGCCGCCCGCGCCGGTCACGGCGCCTTCAGCGGCGGCCGTGGTGCGGTAGAGCTTCACGTGCTGGCGCACGGCGTTTTCGCGCGCCTCCAGGGTGGCATCCTGCAAGGGCCGGCGGGAGGTGTAGCGCGAGCCCAGCAGCACGCCCTGCACCATCTGCCGGATGGCGGCCGTAAGCACGCGGTGCACTTTTTCGGGCAGCAGGTTATTGAGCCGGATCTGCACCCGGCGGGCAAAGCGGTTCAGATACGACGGGGGGCGCTGCATCTTTTGCTGCCACTGCCGTAATTCTTCCCGGGCCTGCTCTTCGTAAGTGCTCATGGCCCAAGATAGCAAAGGCGGCGCTGTCGGGCGCCGCCTTTGCTGCCCGCCGCGTGAGCAGCAAAGCCTAGTAGTTGTAGGAAACGCCCACCGACACGCCCGTCGACTTGCCCAGGTTGCGGCCCGCTACGTACTGGCTGGCTCCCAGCACCAGGCCCACGCCCTTGGCAATGGGCCGGAACACGCTGGCCCCCACGCGGGTGTAGTTGACGCGGGTAGCGGGGAAGTACAAGTCGAAGCCGGGCTGCAGAATGTCGGTGCCCTTATGGCTCGACTGCTGGAACGAGGCCCAGGCCTCAGCATAGAGCTTCAGGCCGGCGTAGCCCACCTTGGCGTCGGCAATGAAGGCGTTGGGCACCCGGTTGGTGCGCAGGCTGTAGCCGGCCTGCCCGGTCAGGAACACGCCCGAAGCCGTTTTGAGGTGGGCAATGCCCAGGGTATTGAACTTGGTAGCCCGGTTGCCGATGGCAATAATGTACTCCAGCCCCTTGTTCGACTGGTAGTTGCTGGCCGGCGTCGTGACGCCCACCACGCCCAGCAGATCCAGCACGCTGTTGCCCACGGTGGCAGAATAGGCCTTGAACTTGAGCAGGCCCGAAATGTCCTGCAAGCCGCTGCGGCTGTTGGCGTAGCCCTGCCCATTCCCCTCGCCCTCCGACTTAATGTAAGGCAGGCTGACCACGGCCTCAATCTCGTCGGTGATACCGTAGTTGGCGTACACGCTCACCGAGGAAACCTTGATTTCCCGGAAAATCGGCACTTCCCTGACTTTCTCGGGCACCAGGAATACGCTTTTGTACTGCTCGGCCGTGCCCGTAAACGAAACCGAGCCGTGGCCTTTGCCCACCATGAAGCCGCTGACCAAACTCTGGGCCCGGGCGGGGGAGGCTGCTGCTGCCAGCGCAGTGGCGAGCAGCAGGGAAAACGAGTAAATCTTGTGCATACAGGCAGAAAAAGGGAGTAAACAGGTCGGAAAGAGTGCGTTGCCCCGGAAAAACAATACTACTGGCATACTGTTCAGCTTTCCCGGGCCGCAGATTTACGCGGCGGGTTTCACCGGCGGATTTCCGGGCCCGGAAATTATTTTTTTGGGTGGTCCGGACCGGAAAATCCACTGGTACAGCCCGTTCGTTTGTATGCCCAGTTACGGTCCCGTACTCTCGCCCCTTTTCTAACCGCCTGTTGCCCATGAACTACCCCTTACCCTCCCTGGCCGCCGCCCTTTTTGTGGCCGCTCTCACCTTTTCCGGCTGTTCCAAGAGCACGGAGGCCGACCCCTCCATTGCCGGCATTGCCGTAGCCAACGACGACTTCAGCGTGCTCGAAGATGCGGCTATCCGCGGGGGCGTCGTTGAGATATTGTCCAACAAGAACCCGGCCGACCCCCAGGGCAACTATACCGTCTTTGCGCCCGACAACTCGGCCTTTGCCCGCCTGGGGTTGCGGCAGGCCACCGATTTGCAGGCCCTGCAAACGAGCTTTCTGACCAGCACCCTGTTCTACCACGTTACGGGGGGCACCCTGGCCGGCAGCGCCCTGCTGCCCGGTTCCTCGTCGGCCTCAGCCCTGGGCCCGGTGCGCCGCATCGTGAGCCGCAACGGCAGCCGCTACGTGAATGGCTCCCGCATCGTGGCCACTGACGTGAAGGCCTCCAACGGCACGGTCCACGTCATCGACAAAGTACTGCTGGCCACCGGCGCCGACGTGGTGCAGTCGGCCGTGGCCGTCAGCACCTCCAAGGTGTTTGTCAAGCCCGATTTGCAGTACCTGGTTTACGCCGTGGTGTACTGCGGCCTGCGCGAGGCTTTGTCGGAAGGCAGCCCCCAACTCACGGTGTTTGCCCCCAACGACCAAGCGTTCAAAGACCTCTATAAGCAGTTTGGCATCACCCTCACCGAACCCAAGGACCTGGAAAAGCTGCCCAACGCCAAGGAAACCCTGACCAAGGTGCTGCTGGGTCACGTGGCGCTGGGCAGCCAGAGCGGGCAGTTCACCCAGTTTACCACGGAACTGCCGGCCAATGCCACGCTACCCACGCTGGGCGGCGGCAACCTGCTTTTCGGCGACTTTAGCAGCGGCTTGCTGCCCGTGCGCGGCGAAGGCAACGGCACCACCAGCGCCGGCATGACTATTCCCGACATCCTCTGCACCAACGGGGTAGTGCACGTTATTGACCGAGTTCTGCTACCGAAGTGATAAACTGAGGTAATATCCCTACTTTTGCGGCTATATTACACAGGTATAGCCCTATAGGTCAGAAGGCCATCCTGTTCTGCTTCCAGTTCTTTGCTCTGCCTGCGCTCCTATTGTCACTAGGGCGGTGCCTCATTCCTGAGCGTGCCGGCCCTGCTTACTGTCTTTTCATGAGTAACAAATTTGCCGGCTTGCTGTGGAGCTGGCTACTTCTGCTCACTTTCTCGATCGGGGCTAACGCCCAGAATCAACCGACCACACCGGCCCCGGCCGCGGCGGCTCCGGCCACCAAAATTGCCCTGGATGGGCAGTGGAAGGGGGAGCTGCCAGTGCCGGGCGGCAGCCTGCCCGTCGTTGTTACGATTACGGACCTGGCGGGCGGCGGCTATTTTGCCGTGCTTGACGTGCCGGCTCAGCGCATCAGCCACGCGATTCTGAACGTGCAGCAGCGCGCCGATACGCTGTTCTTCAGCTCCGATGAACTGGGGTGCCGCTTCACAAGCCAGCGCTCGGCCGACGGCAAGCAGTTGGCCGGCCTTTGGAAGCTCCAAACGTATCAGACTCCGCTTACCCTGATATTTTCGGCCAAGTCGGGACCGTCGAAAAACTTCAAGTTTCCGCCGCCCTACCGGGTCGAAGAAGTATCGTTTATCAATACCCAGGACAATATCCGCTTGAGCGGTACGCTGAGCGTGCCGCCCGGGGAGGGCCCTTTTCCGGGGGTGGTCCTGATCAGCGACATGGGCCCCCAGGACCGCGACGCGACGCAGGGGGAATTCAAGATGTTTGGCGCCCTGGCCGACTTCATGGCCCGCCACGGGGTGGCCGTGCTGCGCCTCGACGACCGGGGCGTGGGCCAGTCGCAGGGCGACTACACGACGGCGACCACCGCCGACCTGGTGCGGGATGCGCAGTTGGGTTTGAACTTTCTGCGGACCCGGCCCCTGATTGACTTCGGTAAGCTGGGCCTGATTGGGCACGGCGAAGGCGGCAACGTGGCGCTGCTGGCCGCGGCTCAGCCCCTGCCCCCGGCCTTCGTCGTGACGCTGGCCGCTTCGGGCGTGGCGGGTAAGGACGTGCTCAGCCAGCAAGCCGCGGGCTTTTTGAAAGCCGGCGAAGCGGATACGGCCCAGGCCGCGCTGGTCAAAAAGCAACTGCACGACCAGTGGATGCTCGAGCAGAACATCAAGCAGCTGCGGGCCAAGGGCGCTAATTCAGCCCAGATCCAGACCCTGGAAATTCAGTACAACATGCGCAAGCGGGAAGAAAGCAAGAAGCTGCAGGAGTCTATTGCCAAGAAGCAGCGGGCGGTGCTGGACGTGATTCAGCAAACTACGGACAATGCCCAGGCTCAGCCGATTGTGGCCAACATGCTGACCCAGTCCAATCCCGGCATGGATGCGTCCCAGATCCAGGCGCTTACCAACGTGCTGATTGGCCGCTGGTACCGCTCCTACCTCAACTTTGATCCGCAGCTGGAGCTGGGCAAGGTCAAGACGCCGGTCCTGCTGCTGCACGGCACGGACGACAACCAGGTCAACGTCAACAACCTGTCGTTGCTGGAGAAAGGCCTCAAGAGCAAGGGCAACAAGCTGGTGGAAGCCCGCCGCTTGCCGGGTATCAATCACCAGTTTCAGCCCCCGGCCACGGAATGGCCCCTGATGGGCGGGGAGCCCAAGCCCGTGCTTTCGCCCCTGGTACAGCAAACCATCCTCGACTGGATCAACCTGAAAGTGGCCAAATAGGCGTTTTCCGGGTTACCTCTGAAGCTCCCGGTCCGGTAGCCAGCTCGTTTCGGATGAAGCAGCAGTTGGCACCGGACCGGGAGCTTTGGTTTTGTCGGGGTGCCCGGCTATTTCAGGCTATAAATCCGCTCGATGATTTCGACCACCTTCAGGCCTTCCAGCGCATTGGTGGTGGCCACGCCCCGCTGCTGCACCGTGTCGACTACGTTGTCGATGACCTGCACGTGGTTGGCGGCGCTGCCCTGGTAGGGGCCGTAGTCGTTGGCCGGGTTGGTGGGCGGCAGCGCGGGCAGCTGGTAGTCGCGCAGGTGGCAGTACTCCACCTTGTCCATGTACTGCCCCCCGATGCGCAGGCTGCCGTGCTCGGCCACCACCGTCAGGCTGCTTTCCAGGTTCCGGTCCCACACGGCGGTGCTGTATTGCAGCGTGCCACTGCCCCCGCGCACCAGATCGAAGGTCACCAGGCCGCTGTCTTCAAACTCGGTGACGTGCTGGTGGTTGAAGTCGCGGAAGCGGGCCGTGATGTTGGTAATGTCGCCGAACACCCAGTAGAGCAGGTCGACGAAGTGGCTGAACTGGGTGAAGAGCGTGCCGCCGTCCTGGGCGAGGGTGCCCTTCCAGCCGTCGGCCTGGTAGTAGCGGGCGTCGCGGTTCCAGAAGCAGTTGATCTGAACCAGATACACCTGCCCCAGGCGGCCCTGCTCGTAGATCTGCTTGAGCCAGGCGGCGGGCGGCGAGTAGCGGTTCTGCATCACCCCAAACACCAGCCGGCCGGTTTGCAGGGCCGTGTGCACGATGTCCTCGGCCTGGGTTTTGGTCAGGGCAATGGGCTTTTCGATGACCACGTGCAGGCCGTGGCGCAGGCCTGCCACGGCCTGGGGCGCGTGCAGGTAGTTGGGCGTGGCCACGGTCAGCACGTCGGCGGCGGGACCGTGGGCCAGGTATTCCTCCAGGGACGTGAAAAAGGGCACGCCGGGAAACTCCGTGGCCAGCGGCTGAGCCAGCTCGGCCCGCACGTCAATCAGGGCGACGAGCTGGGCGGCGGCGTGGGCCTGAACGAAAGTGGCGTGGCGGCGGCCGATGTGGCCCACGCCGCAAATGGCAAAACGAACGGCGGGTAACGAAGCAGACAACAGGCGGGGATTTGCGGAGAAGAGGGCCCGGCGCGGGCCGGGCAAAACTAAGGAATATCGGCCGGGGCCGCGCAGCTTTTTGCCCCCGGGCCAAAGCCGGATACGGGTGGCGCTACGAGTAGCAAGGCAGAGTCCGGGCGTTGAACGGCCGCGTCATGGCATTAATCTACCGCGTCGAGGCTTTGGATAATCGTGACCGGGCTTTGAAGCAGCGAGGCCAGGCGTTGGAGCGTTGCGTCCGGGCTTTGGATGATTGAGGCCAGGCTTTGGACGACTGCGGCCGGGCTTTGGAGCAACGAGGCTAGGCTTTGTACCATCGAGGCCAAGCATTAGCTGACTGCGGCGAAGCTTTGGAGCCTTGCGGCCACGGTTCGGGGTTTTAGTCGATATACCACTTGGCTAGAACCTGATGGCGTACAGGCAGAACAGCAAAAGCAGAATGGTGGGCAGCAGGCCCAGCACCGGCACCCAGTAATTCACGGGAGGGCTGCCCCGCCGCAGTGCCGGAAAAAAAGCCCCCAGAAAGAACGCAGAAGCAAACAAAGCCGGCCAGAACAAGAATAGCAGCACCAGGCCGGCGGCTTCGCCATCGGTGCTCCTGCGCAGGTGCTGCGATTCGGAAGTCACTGACCAGAAGACCAGCCAGTAGCTCAGGGTTACTACGCCCAGAATAGCAGCGCTGATGACGTTGCGGCGGGTGAACGGGCGGCGGGTTTCCATGCCGGGTTATACCCCGCGCCGGCAGAAGTAACCCACGGCCTCACCGACGTAGGCCAGCTGAGCTGAAGTAAGCGTGGGGTGAATGGGCAACGACAGCACGGTGCGGCACAGGGCTTCGGCCACCGGAAACTGCCCGGCCCGGTAGCCCAGGTACTGGTAAGCGGGCTGCAGATGCGTGGGCACCGGGTAGTATACCACGCTGGGAATGCCCTGCTCGCGCAAGTGCTGTTGCAGCTCGTCGCGCCGCGCTACAGTGAGGGTGTACTGGTGAAAGACGTGGGTGCTGCGCGGGTCGCGCACCGGCACTTGCAGGCCCGCGAGGCCGCTGAGGGCCGCATCGTAGAAGGCCGCCACCTGCTGGCGGGCAGTAATCCAAGTGGGCAGGTGGCGCAGCTTCACGCGCAGCACGGCGGCTTGTAGCGTGTCGAGGCGGGAGTTCAGGCCGATGTGCTCGTGGTAGTACTTGCGGGTCTGGCCGTGGTTGGCCAGCTGCCGCAGAAACGTGGCCCGGGCCGCGTCGCGGGTGAACAGCGCGCCCCCGTCGCCGAGCGCACCCAGGTTTTTCGACGGAAAAAAGGACGTGGTGCCCACTTCGCCCACGGTGCCGGCAAACACGGTTTCATGGTCAGCCAGCCGGTACGTGGCCCCGATGGCCTGGGCATTGTCTTCGATTAACGCAATGCCATGCTGCCGGGCCACGGCGCTGAGGGCATGTAAGTCGGCGCACTGACCGAACAGGTGCACGGCAATGATGGCCCCGGTGCGGGGCGTAAGGGCGGCGGCCACGGCGGCGGGGTCAAGGCCGAAGGTGTCGGGCAGCACGTCGGCGCACACGGGCCGCAGCCCCAGAATAGCCACGGCTTCCATGGTGGCCACGTAGGTGAAGGCCGGCACGATGACCTCACTGCCGGCGGGCAGACGCAGGCTCATCAAGGCCAGCTGTAAGGCGTCGGTGCCGTTGCCGCAGGGAATCACGTCGGCCTGCCCCAGAAACTGGCTCAGCTCGCGGGCAAACTCCCCCACCGCCGGCCCCTGAATGAAGGCCGCCTCCCGGAGCACCGCTTGCAGGGCCGCGTCCAGCTCGGCCTGAATGGGGGCGTGCTGGGCCGCTAAATCGAGCAGCGAAATGGCAGGGACGGACGCGGGGGATGTTGGCAAGGCGAAAAGGCAAAACGGGTTGGGCGCCAAAGATAGAAGCCCCGGGCAAACCCGCCGGAAAAGCCCGGACCGTAACCTCAACGGGAAGGCTTGCGTTAAGCGGGCCAGATGCCTGTATTAAGCACAGGCTATATTCTTCTTCTCCCACCAACCGTTCCTCACCATGTTCAAAAAGCACCTCTCCATATCTGCTCTGGCCGCCTTTATGCTGCTCGCGGGCACCACGTTCACGCAAACCAGCTGCTCGCAGGCCGATAAGAAAGAAGTAGCCCAGGAAAGCGACCAGGCCTATGAGGACTTCAAAACCTTCGTGAGCACCGCCGAAACCCAGGCCGACAACGTCGCCGCCAAGACCGAGGCCGAGTACGAGCAGGAAACCAGCGCCATGAAGAGCGAGTTTGACTCAAAAGTGGCCGCCGTAGATCAGTACGCCGACCAGTACGACGACGCGCGCCGCCAGGAAATCGAGCAGCTGCGCACCCGCTACACCACGGCCTTCGACAAGCGCGACATGGCCTGGAAAAACCGCCCCAACAGCGTGGCCGGCACCAGCACGGGCACTACCGCCGGCGGCACCACCACGCGTCTGTATGAGTCGGCGGCCGGGAAATACGGCGGGCTGACGGCAGCCAACATCCGCGGCACCTACGAGGCCTTCACGGCCCAGATCAAGCAGAATGAGGACCGCTACGGCATCGAGGACTGGCGCGACATCAACGCCGACTGGAAAGCCCTGGACGACCGTTACGACCAGATCAAGAAGGACGTGAGCACCGCCGACCGCGCGGAAATTGCCAAGGAAAAGCTCAAGTACGCCGCCTTCAAATCGTATGACAAGACCGAGGCCCGCGTAGCCCAGGGCGCCGATGCCGTGGAGGGCGGGGCCCAAAAGGCGGAAATGGAAACGCGCGACGAGCGGCAGGCCGTGGGTACGGCCGCCTCGAACACGGCTTCCGACGTGAAAGAAGCCGGCAAAACCGTGGGCCAGAAAATTGGCAACGCCGCCAAGAAGGTCGGCGAGAAAACCAAGGAAGGCTACAAGGAAGTGAAGTCGGAAGTGAAGAACACCGACAACGACTAAGCGGGAGAAACCCCGCTAAAAAGCCCGCCTGGAGTTACTCCGGGCGGGCTTTTTTGGGTTCGGGGCGGCCCAGCTCCTGCAACAGCCAGTAGAGCTTCAGCAGGTCGAACTTCCGCAGGTTGGGCGAGGCCGAGAGCAGGTTGCGGCGCAGCGCGGGCTGCACCAGTACCACCACGGCCTGCAGAAACTTGCAGAACCTGGTTTTGCGCACTTGCAGGGCCAGGCGCAGCAGGCGGGTTTCGGCCCCCAGCTTTTCGCGCCGGTACAGCAGGGCCAGGTTGCGGACGGCCTCGTGGCTTTTCTCCAGAAACACCGCCGCCGGCTCCAGCCCGTCGTGGAGCACGGGGTTATCGAGGTGGCGCACGGGCACCTGGGCCTGGCGCAGCAGCCAGCCAAACTTGGTATCCTCGTGGCCGTAGCGGGTCAGCTGCTCATCGAGGCCAAACCGGCGGAACACCTCGGCCTGAATCAGCATGTTGTTGAGCGTGAGCTGGGCGTAGGGCTCCCGCTGCCGGTCTTTGGCCCGGCGCGCTTCCCGCTGCCGCCCGTATTTCCAGCGCAGGCGCAGCGCGGTTTCGGCCGGGGGCGCGGGGTCGTAGGTCGTGCCCCCGATCAGCACGGGCGCCAGGGCGCGGGCCTGGGCGTAGCGGGCCAGAAACTGGTCGTCGGGCAGCAGACTATCGTTGTCGAGCAGCAGCAGCCAGGGGTAATGGGCACTAGCGGCCAGCTGGTTGCGAATGGCCGAGCGGCCCACGTTGCGGGGCAATTCCTGGTAGCGCACGGCGGGCCACACGCGCAGCAGCCGGTTCAGCTCCTGAAACTCCGGCGCGGAGGCATCGTCGAGGCACACGATTTCGACCGGTCCGCCCCAGTCGGGCAGCTGTTCCAGCAGGGTGCACACCAGCGGCGTCACGTCGCGGTTGTACACCGGAATCAGTACCGAAAGCCCGGGCCCCACCATGTGTTTATTCGGGTAGCATAACTGCCGTACGCACCGAGTCGAGCAGCTGCCCGTTCTCGCACTTGAGAATCCGCTTCGGATACTGGCGGATAATCTGGTAGTTGTGGGTAGCCATCAGCACGGCCGTTCCCGCATTGTTGATTTCCATGAACAGCCGCATGATGCTGTCGGCCACGTCGGGGTCGAGGTTGCCGGTGGGCTCGTCGGCCAGCAGCAGCACGGGCTCGTTGAGCAGGGCGCGGGCAATAACGACGCGCTGCTGCTCGCCGCCGGAAAGCTGGTGGGGCATTTTGCTGGCCGCCCCGGCCAGGCCCACGCGCATGAGCACCTCCGAAATACGCTGCTGAATCTTGGCCTTGCCGCTCCAACCGGTGGCTTTGAGCACGAACAACAGGTTTTCGGCTACCGAACGGTCGAACAGCAGCTGAAAATCCTGGAAGATGATGCCCAGCTTGCGGCGCAGATACGGCACTTTGTCGGTGCCCAGCTTGAGCAGGCCGTAGCCGGCCACGGTGCCCACGCCTCCGCCCAGGGGCAGGTCGGCGTACAGGGTTTTCAGCAGGGAGCTTTTCCCCGAGCCGGTGCGGCCCACCAGGTACGCAAACTCGCCTTTGTCGAGCGTGAAAGAGACTTTCTGCAGAATCGTATTCACGTCCTGCATCACGTACACGTCGTGAAGCTCAATGACCGGCGCGGAGGAAGTAGGCATTCTGGGGGTAGGGCTTGGGGAAAGGAGGGTTTGGAGCGTATTGGGAATGGCATTCCCAACCTGAACGTCATTCCGAGCTTGCCGAGGAATCTCGCGTGCTGAGGTTGCAAGGCTATTGATTACCATGGCACGCGAGATGTCTCGGCTTCGCTCGGAATGACGTTCAATGTACTCAGGCCAGCTCCAGCTTCTGCAATTTACCAAACGTGAGGCCTTCGATGACGGCCGCCAGCGCCGTTTCCTTGCCCTCCAGCCCGTAGCGGTGCAGGTCCTTCAGCGGCCGGTCGGCCCGGAAATAGGCAATGAGCACGAAGTTCTCGTCGCGCAGCTGAATGTAGTCCGGAATCTTGGCCTTGCCTTTTACCTTGATGATGTACATCTTTTTAATGTGCTAATGTGCTGATGTGGGAAATGTGCTAATGTGGCAGCAAATCAGAGTATGCAAGCATCTGGTTGGCAAGATGTTTAGCACATTCACCCCACATTAGCACATTTCCCACATCAGCACATTATTTTACGAATTGACGCGCTTGTGGTCGGCCAGGAAGGTGGCCAGGCCGTTGTCGGTGAGCGGGTGCTTGAGCAGGCCGGTAATCACGCTCAGCGGGCAGGTCACCACGTCGGCCCCGATTTCGGCGCACTGAATCAGGTGGGGTACGTGGCGCACGGAGGCGGCCAGCACCTGGGTGGGGTAGCCGTAGTTGCTGAAAATATCCACGATCTGCTGCACCAGCACCAGGCCGTCGTGCCCGATGTCGTCGAGGCGGCCCACGAAGGGCGACACGTAGGTAGCCCCGGCTTTGGCGGCCAGCAGGGCCTGCCCGGCCGAGAAAATCAGGGTGCAGTTGGTTTTGATGCCTTTCTCGGAGAAGTGCTTGATGGCCTTCACCCCGTCGCGCGTCATGGGTACCTTCACCACGATACTGGGGTGCAGATCGGCCAGCATTTCGCCCTCGCGCACCATTTCTTCGAAGTCCACCGCTATTACCTCGGCCGATACGTCGCCGTCCACGATGTCGCAGATCTGCTTGTAGTGGGCCATTACGTTGTCGACGCCCTTGATGCCTTCCTTGGCCATCAGCGAGGGGTTGGTCGTCACGCCATCCAGTACGCCCAGGTCAACGGCTTCCTGAATATCCTTGAGGTTGGCAGTGTCAATGAAGAATTTCATGCGGGAATGGGTTAAAAAAAGAATCCCCAAAGCTAACCGTTTGCCGGCAAATGCGGCGGGGCGGAAGCGTTGGGGAAAGGACAAAAAAATAGCGAGCCAAAATCGCACCGCTCAACCACTTACCCTTGCTACCTTCCGGTCCTGGGGGAGTTCAGCAGGAGCTGGTCGTTCTGACTCGCCGCTGCAAATATACAAGGCTTATTTGGCAGAAAGCTAGCATGGCGTCAATATTTTCATCCCGACGCCATTTAAGCCCAGAGTATCAGCGGCTTTATTTTTTTCGAAACCCGGTTTTTAGTGCTTCCAGGCCTTGTTGGCGGCTTTGCTTTGCTTTTTCAGCTGCCGCTCGTAGTTCTCAATCGGGTCGAGGCGAAACGTAGTTGGCTGCAGCGAATTGATGGGCAGTTGCAGCTCCTGGTAGCCCGCGTAGCTGGCTCGCAGCACCGGCGTAGCCGCCGTCGACTGAATCATGAACTGCCCGTCGGCATTGGTGGTGATGACCTCGCCTTTGTCGGAAATGATGGTGGCACCGGCCAGGGGCTCCCCTTCTTCGTTGAGCACGTAGCCGGTCAGCACTTTGGTGGTGGCTTTGGCGGCCGGGGCCTTTTTCACGACTTCGGCCGGCTTGGTTTTGGCGGCCGGCTCCAGCACGGCCAGCGACTCGGCACCGGCTTTGGCACGGGCGGCCGGCTTGGGGGCCGCCGACTGGGCCGCCGCTACGAAGGGCAACAATACGCAGGCAAGGCTGCAAACAGAACGGGTCAAATGCTTCATCCAGACGGGGGTAAGGTGAACAAACGGAGTGGCGCCGGGGTAGTTAGCCGGGCCGAATGCCCGTCGTATACGCAAGAACGGCACTTGTGGCTTGGTAGGCCCGGGCCACCTCCCCTGCTTGGCGCCGACTTTGGGCCCTTAACGCCAAAAAGCCCCCGGCCGATACAGCCGGAGGCAACAGGATTTTGGCCAAAACGGCCCGCGGGCCGCATAGTGAAGCTTAGTGCCGGCTGCTGCGGGCCAGTTTCTTCTTGTTGGCGGCGGGCAGCAGGCGCACGGCCGTCGGCAGGAAATTGCTGGCCTGTAGCTGCTGCTCTTCGTAGCCGGCGTAGCTGAACGTCAGGGTGTTGACGCCCGAGGGCACTTCCAGGCTGTATTCGCCGTCGGCGTTGGTGCTGGCAATGGCGGCCACGTCTTTGGCAAACACCACCACCCCGGCCATTGGCTTGTTCTGCTCGTCCAGCACCCGGCCCTTCACCGTGACCAGCGGGGCCGCCGGGGCTTCGGCCGGCGCGGCGGCAATGGGCGCGGCCGGCACCGTTTCCGGGGGCGTTGTGACGAGCGAATCGGCGCGGGGCGCGGGCGTAGCGGCCGACTGCGGCGAGGCTTTCTTTTGCACCTGGGCCGCAATCAGGGAAGGATCGGCTGTCGTCTGGGCCTGGGCGGCGCACACGGGGCCCAGCAGGCAGAAAAGGCCCAATACTCGTAGAACGTGGGACATGGAGCAGGATTTTAGAGCCAAAGATTTTTCCAAATATGCCCCGGCCCCGGCGGCGGGAAAAGGCCGAAACGCCTGTAGCTGTGAAGGTAACAAAACCGCTATTACATAGTAAAAAACCTATTTACTGGGTTGATTTCTGATTTTCGTCCGATTTTTCCTTCCCGATTGCCTACCAATTGTGACGTGGAATTTCTTTCTCCCGGCCCAGGGGCTGCCCGCCAAATGATAACCGGCCCCGGTTTGGCTCGTGGGGCGGCGGTCCTTAACTTTGCGCATGCCCCAACAGATTTTAATTCTCGATTTCGGCTCCCAGTACACCCAGCTCATTGCCCGACGCATTCGGGAATTGAACGTCTACTGCGAGATTCATCCGTATACGCACGCCCCGGACCTCACTGAGGATATCCGGGGCGTTGTGCTTTCGGGTAGCCCCTGCTCGGTGCGCGACCCGGAAGCGCCCAACCCCGACTTGAGCCGCTACCTGGGTAAGGTGCCGGTGCTGGGCGTGTGCTACGGTGCCCAGCTGCTGGCCCAGCAAGGCGGCGGCGAAGTGCTGCCCGCCACCATCCGGGAGTACGGCCGGGCCCGCCTCAGCCACCTAAACGCCAGCAACCCGCTGATGCGGGAGCTGACCAGCGGCTCGCAGGTGTGGATGTCGCACGGCGACACGATTAAGACCCTGCCCGCGGGCTTCGACATCATTGCCAGCACCCCGGAAGTGGCCGTGGCGGCCTACCACGTGGTGGGCCAGGAAACCTACGGCATCCAGTTTCACCCCGAGGTGACGCACTCCACGGAGGGCAAGCTGCTGATGCGCAACTTCGTGGTCGACATCTGCGGCTGCGACCAAAGCTGGACGCCCGAGCACTTCGTGGATAGCATGGTGCTGGCCCTGCAAAACACCATCGGCCCCGACGACCAGGTGATTCTGGGTTTGTCGGGCGGCGTCGACTCCTCGGTGGCGGCTTTGCTGCTGCACCGGGCCATCGGGCCCCGTTTGCACGGCATTTTCGTCAACAACGGGCTGCTGCGCAAGGATGAGTTTGAGAGCGTGCTGCACTCCTATAAGGACCTGGGCCTGAACGTGCGCGGCGTGGATGCTTCGCAGGAGTTCTACACGGCCCTGGCTGGCATCAGCGACCCGGAGGGCAAGCGCAAAGCCATTGGCCGCACCTTCGTGGAAATCTTCGACCAGGAAGCCCAGAAGGTGGAAGGCGCCCGGTGGCTGGCCCAGGGCACGATTTACCCGGACGTTATTGAGTCGGTGTCGGTGAAAGGGCCGGCCGTGACGATTAAGAGCCACCACAACGTGGGCGGCCTGCCGGAGAAGATGAACCTGAAAATCGTGGAGCCGCTGCGGGCCTTGTTCAAAGATGAGGTGCGGCAGGTAGGCGACGCGCTGGAGCTGCCCCACAACATTCTGCACCGCCACCCCTTCCCCGGTCCCGGCCTGGGCATCCGCATCCTGGGCGACGTGACCCCGCACAAAGTAGACCTGCTGCAGCGCGCCGACGCTATTTTCATCGACGGCCTGCGCGAGTTTGGCCTCTACGAGCAGGTGTGGCAGGCCGGCGTGATGCTGCTGCCGATTCAGAGCGTGGGCGTGATGGGCGACGAGCGGACCTACGAGCAGGTAGTGGCCCTGCGCGCCGTGACCAGCGTGGACGGCATGACGGCCGACTGGGCCCACCTCCCCTACGACTTCCTGGCCCACGTCTCCAACAAAATCATCAACCAGGTGCGCGGCATCAACCGCGTGGTGTACGACATCAGCTCCAAGCCCCCGGCCACGATTGAGTGGGAGTAGCGGTGAAATAGTGAAATAGTGAATGAGTGAGTTCATTCAATAGTCAGCGAAAAAAGGCTGCTTCGGGGTTCCGGGGCAGCCTTTTTCTTTTCGGCGGGGCCTTACGCTGGATGTCTGGTGGGCCGACTATTTTTGCGGTTCACCTGATTGGAACGCTGATGCTGTTTATTGCCCTGCTGGTTGGTTTGATAAGCTTGTGGATGGCCTGGCCGGGCCTGCAGCGGCCGGCTGGAACCGCCCCGGCCAGCTACGCCCTGCGCTGGGTGCTGTTTGGGTTGCTGCTGGGCAGTACCCTGTTTCTGCTGTACCTGTTCTACGGCCTGCGGGTGTCGGCTCAGACGCCCTAAGTCTTTGGCCGGCTACCGACGGCTGTCGGCTAGCTCCAGCAACGCCTGCCCCGCGAAAGTGTACGTTACCGTGTCACTCTTCTGGTGGCGGGCCACGTGCTGCAGCAACAGCGTGAGGGCCAGGTCATTTGCCCGGGCGGCCAGCTTCATTTTGGTTTTGTCTGCCTCTACCGAAAGCTCGGGGTTGCGGCCATGCTCGCGCGCCAGGGAGTCGGCGACGGTGCCGGGCGACACGCTCAGCTGCCGCTGCCACTTGCCATCGGCCCGCTGCTGCTCCAGCCACAGGTCGTGGCCCTGGTGCACGGCCCGCAGGCGGAAGGCTCCTTCCCGCACCGAAAGCTCGGTGAGCACGCTTCCAGGATAGTCGCCATACGTGTCATAATCCACGTTGGGCAGCCAGTAGCGGCCAGTACCCAGGTCATAAAAGCTAACCGAGGCCGTATAAAAATCGGCCCGCATTTCTTCGTCCGTGTCATAATCGTAGCGGCTGGCCCGGGCAATATCAGTGGCGGCAAACAGCTGCTCGGTCTGCCAGCTTTGTTGCCGGCCCTTGGGCTTGCTACGCAACGAATCAGGCACTTGCAGGGACGCGGCAAACAGGGGCTGCAACTGCTGCACCGCGTTTCGTTCGGCAAAAAACTCGAAGATGGACGTCAGCCGCTTGCGGGCCGCCAGGGGCAGCTTCGGCACGCGCACCCCGGCCGAATCCAGCCGGCCGTTTGCCAGCAGCCGGTACTGCGCGGCCAGCTCGTGCAACTCCCGCAGCTGGCTGCGCTGGGCCACGGCAAAGGCGCTCCAGGGGCCGGCCACCGTCAGCAAGGCCACTACGGCCAACGAGGCCGGAATCCAGATGATGCCCCGCCCCTGCCGCCAGAGAAAGTACGCGAGGATGCCCGCCAGCCACAGGGCCAGCACCAGCACGTAGTAGCGCTCCTCGGTGATGCCGTAGGCCTGAATGCGGGTGCCGATGGCCACGGCCAGCAGCGCCAGCAAGGGCAGCAGGGCCCGGTAAAACCAGCGCGCGAAGGTGCGAATCCAGGTGTTTTCGGCTTCGTCCCGAACGGGGTGAATGAGCAGCAGGGCGAAGATGCCGGCCACCGAAAACACCAGAATCAGCAAGGAAACCCAGCCTTTGGGCAGCTCCCACTGCACCAGAATCCGGCCCAGGTAAGCGTAGAGAATACCCAGGTAGAGCAGTATCAGGGGCAGCAGCACAAACTGGGTGAATACCTTCAGGCCCTTCGGGTAGGGCGCCGGCTGCTCCAGGGCTGCAAAGTCGTGGGGCACACCGGCCAGGAAAAACCAAGTATTGAACACCGTAGCCAGCACCGTAAACAGGTAACCGTAGATGTGCCGGTCGAGCGTTACTTCAAACAGGTTGTCGATGGCCACCAGGGCCAGGGCGCAGCCGGCAAACAGCACGCCCGAGTAGAGCCCGGCCGCGAGAATGCGCAGAAACAGGGTTTCGTTGTAGCGCCAGAAGCCGGGCGTGTCGGCCGCGCGGCGCAGCTCGGGCAGGTAGGGCACCACGGCTACCAGCAGGTGCAGCGCCACCAGCAGTACAAACAGCCGCAGCCCCCACACCACGTCGGGCTCGGCGGGGCTGACGGCGTACCACAGCGCCAGCAGGCCCAGCGTGCCGAGAATTGCCGCGAGCTTGCGCAGGCCCGACCACCGGTAGCGCTCCGCGGCCAGGGCCGTACTCAGCGTCAGCGTCAGGCCCAGCCCGGCCGTCGACAGCACCGGGAATAGCCAGCTCAGCTGCTGCTCTTCCTGGTTACTGATACGCTGGAGGTAGATGCTCACGCCGCAGAGCACCAGGGCGCAGAGCAGCGTCAGCGGGAAGCGGCGCACCACCCGGGCGGCTTCGGCCACGACGTGCTGCAGGGAAGGAAGTTTCATCGACTATATAGAATAGGGGCGGCAAGAAACGGCTTTCCGGCGAGTTGCGGGCATGGCTAACCGAGGCTGCGGCCGAAGCCCTATCTTTGCCCCGGTGCCGCGTATTGGCAATCCCCCTTTTGTCCTGCTCTGACCAATGCCCGTTACCCTACCTTGGGTGTTGCGCCGCGCTCTGTGGGCGGTGCTGCTTCTCTTCGGCGGCCTGGCCGCGCAAGCCCAGCACCACTCCCCCGCCCCGGCTAGCACCGACCGACCCGGCACCCACGGCATGCTGGTTTTTGGCACTACCCGCGTGTTTGCCTCCCACCTGCCCATGTTTCACGGCCCGCACCACTACCAGGTGGTGCTGGAACTGACGCTCAGCGACTCGGCCAAGGCGGTCTACCAGGCCAGCTGGCAGCAGTTTCCCGGGGAAACGGTGTACACCCTGGAGCCCGAGCAGTTTGTGCTGCCCGAGATGGTGCGCCAGCCCCGGCCCTTTCGGGCCACGCTCTACCGGGGGCATTTTGAGCGGGGCGGCACGCCCATTGCCCGCCAGATTACGGTGCGCATCAAGCAGGTGCTCTACTTCGAGCAGCTCAACCCCAAGGCCCGCCCCAAGCCGGCCGTGCTGCTGGTGGGCCAGGGCTTCGAGCAGTTTTTGCTTCACCGCATTGCCGGCCGGCCCGATTTCGACCAGGTAGTGCAGCTGCGGGAGCAGGCCAGAGTCGGCCTGCGGGCCTGGACCGAGCCGCTCCTGCAACTATTCTATACCAAGGCGGCCAAACAACCCTTGCAAGCCGGGCAAGACCTGCTGCTGCGGCCCGCGGCGGGTGGGGAAGTCAGCGCCCGGCGGGTGACCCGCAGCCTGTACCTCGAACACGACGACCTCCGCTAACGATGCGCCTGCACTGCCTGCAGCACGCGGCCTTCGAAACGCCCGGCACCATCCTGGACTGGGCCGCCCGCCACGGCCACGGCTGGACCTACACCCGCCTCTACGAAGCAAGCCCCACGTTCCCGGCCCTGCCCGCCTTCGACTGGCTGCTGATTCTGGGTGGCGCGATGGGCGTGCACGACGAAGCACTGCACCCGTGGCTGCCACCGGAAAAGCAGTTCATCCGGGCCGCCATTCAGGCCGGCAAGGTGGTCGTGGGAATTTGCCTGGGCGCCCAGCTCGTAGCCGATGCCTTGGGCGCGGCCGTGTACCGCCACGAGGCGCTGGAAATTGGTTTCTGGCCGATTTATCCCCCAACCGCAGCTCCGGCGCACCCGCTTTTTCCGCCCCTGCCGGCGGCTTCCCTGACCGTGCTGCACTGGCACGGCGACACGTTTGACCTGCCCGCTGACGCCACCCTACTGGCCTCTTCCGCCGCCTGCGCCCGGCAGGCTTTCGTCTTTGATAACCGGGTGGTGGGGTTGCAGTTTCACCCCGAGCTGACGGCCGAACTGCTCGACGCCATGCTGCTACACGACGGCCACGAGCTGGTGCCGGGGCCCTGGGTGCAGCCGGCCGCCGAGCTGCAACAGCGCACGGCGGAGCTGGCGGCGGGGCAGGCCTTTCTATTCGCGCTGCTCGACCAGCTGGCGGCCGGGCACCAGCGCCGCTAGTCCTCGATGGGAGCCGGGTTCAGGCGGCCCAGCAGGCGCACGGTGCTGTAGCCCAGCAGCAGAAACACGCCGAACAGCAGCGTGACGCCCCAGGTGCGCGGATGGGCCGCCGGGTGCAGCACCCGGTTCAGAATATCGTAGAACAGGTTCAGCGGGTTGGTGATGATGTCCCAGCTGTTGAAGCGCAGGTAGCGGCCCAGGTAGATGCCGAAGCTGCTCAGCAGCAGGGCCACCACCACGAAGACCCAGCTAACGGCCGGCCCGAGCCGCCGCCGCACCAGGGCCTGCATATCCAGCAACGACGCGTAGGCCAGCATCAGCCCGTTCCAGGCGCAGCTCAGAATCAGGGCCAGGTCGTACCAGTAGGGCACGCCGCTGCGGGGCTCCAGGTGAAACAGGTCGGTGAGGATGTAGGGCGCGTTGGGGAAAAACAGCAGCCACACGGCCCCGACCGGCAGCAGCAGCCGGGCCCGCACCGGGCCGGCCGCCAGGCCCAGCATGGTGCTCAGCCCGAACGGAATAAGAGCCAGAAACAGGTTCCAGAGCAGGAATACGAAGTAGACCTTGTGCGTCAGGAACACCCGGAACGTGACCAGCACCACGCTCAAAGTCAGGGAAGCGCCCAGCAGCAGCAGCAGGTTGAAGCGCTGGCGCAGCTCGGGCTGGGAAAAGGCGGCGGAAGAAGGTAGCATAGGCCCGGAAACGAAAAACTCACTTGCCCAGTATACGCCCCGGCCCAGTTTGGGCGGCGGAGTAGCGGGCCGTTAAAATAACCCAGAAATTGAATACCCTCCGCTTCCCCACCGATCCTACGTACCTTTGCCCGAATCCAGCTACCGGCCCGCGCCGGGTTTCTGCCCTTCTGACCTAATTCCCTGGCCCTCTGCTATGAGGCATTCCTTTGCTTTCCGGCTGGCAGCCACGCTGCTGACGCTTACTCCCCCTACCGCCCTCTGGGCCCAGCAGCCGGCCCGGCCCACGGCACCGCGCCCGGCTCCGGTGGTTGGAACTCCTGCCGCTAAAAAGCCGGCCGCCAAAACACCCGCGGCCAGCACCACTCCGGCCAAAACACCCGCCGCCAGCACCGCCCCGGCGGGCAAAACCCCTGGGCAGGCAAAGCCAGCGGCTACCGGTAAAACCACGGCCGCGCCCACCTCCGGCACCGCCACGAAGCCCGCCCCCGCCGCGCCCGGCAAAACCACTTCCGCCCCCACGCCCCCGCCGGCCACCAAGGCGGCCGTGGTACCCGCCAGGCCCGCCGGTCCGCCCCTGCCAGCCAACCTGGGCTCTTCGGACCCCACGGTGCGCTACCAGAACGGCAAAACCCTGATTACCCAGACCCGCTACGACCTGGCCATGCAGGAGCTGGAGCCGCTCACGCCGCCCAGCGCCCGGTTTGACCGCGCCCCCGAAGCGGCCTACCTGTACGCCGTAGCCGCCACCCGGGCCAAAAAGTGGGCGGAAGCCGAGCAGATGCTGAATCTGCTGCGCACCGAGTACCCCGGCTGGCCCAACCTGGCCGAGGCGTTTTTCCTCCAGGCCCAGGTGTCGTTTGAGCTCAGCGAAGCCGACAACGCCCTGAAAATGCTGGCCCAGATACCGGCCGGCCGCCTCGAAGCCGAGCGCGAAGCCATGAAGGCCGTGTACCTGCCCCGGGTGAAAGACAAGCTCCAGTTCCAGACCCTGCTGCAACACTACCCCCAGGATGCCGCCGTGGGCCGCGCCTACGCCGACAAGCTCGCCAACGGCGGCTGGTACACCGACGCCGACAAGCCCACGCTCGACCAGCTCATCACGCAGTTCAGCCTCGACCGGACCCGCTACACGCCCCGGCCCAGGGCCCAGAAGAAAAGCAGCTACAACGTGGCCGTGCTGCTGCCCTTCGAGTTTGACGACCCCAGCTGGGAAAAGCAGCGCAAAAACCAGTTCGTGACGGACCTCTACGCCGGCATGCGCCTGGCCCAGGACTCGCTGCAGCGCGAGGGCCGCCCCATCCAGCTCTACTCCTACGACACCGGCGCCGACACCCTGCAACTCAAGCAGGTGCTGGCCCTGCCCGAGCTGGCTTCGATGGACCTGATTATCGGGCCCATCTACAAGTCGGGCAGCAAGATTCTGGCCCGCTACGCCCAGCAGCGGCAGATTATCTGCATCAACCCGCTTTCCCAGGACGCCGACCTGGTGCTCGACAACGGCTGGCACTACCTGTTTGAGCCCAGCACCGTCACCCAGGCCAAGCAGGCGGCGCAGTTTGCCATTTCCCGCTTCGCCAGCCGCACGGCCGTGGTGCTCTACGAGGATACCAAGGACGAAGCGGCCTTCGGACAGGCCTACAAAACGGCCTACGAAGCCCTCGGCGGCAAGGTGCTCCAACTGCGCCGCGTCAACTCCGACGTGGAGGAGTCCATCAGCGCCGGCTTCGCGGGCCTCGACCTCAAAACGGTGGGCCACCTGGTCGTGGCCTCCGACCACCGCAAGGCCGGGCCCTACACCCTGGGCGTGCTCCAGGCCCAGGGCGCCCGCCTGCCCCTGCTCACCTACGCCTCCTGGCTGGAAAACTCCCGGGTGAGCCTGGGCCAGCTCGACGCGCGCGACGTGTTCTTCGTGCATCCCAAGTACCTCGACAAAACCGCCTACGGGGTGCGGCGCTTCCGCCAGCTCTACCTCCAGCGCCAGAACCTGCCGCCGTCGGTGTTTGCCTTCACCGGCTTCGAGCTGCTCTACTACTTCGGCTCCCAGCTGCACCAGAACGGCCCCGGCTTCCAGCAGAACCTGGCCT
The DNA here is from genome assembly GCF_004765605.1 of Hymenobacter aquaticus. Classification (NCBI taxonomy): domain Bacteria; kingdom Pseudomonadati; phylum Bacteroidota; class Cytophagia; order Cytophagales; family Hymenobacteraceae; genus Hymenobacter; species Hymenobacter aquaticus. Next base: position 1,621,329 of record NZ_SRLC01000001.1, read on the forward strand.
CCTCGGGGCCGGTTTCGGGGGCCGTGTTCCAAGGCATCGGCTACCCCGCCGGCGCCCACGACAACCAGTACGTGCCCTTCACCAAGCTCGAACGCCTGGAGCTGGAAGTTCAGAACCCAGTGGGCCTCCGCTAGGTTTATTACTACTGCAGAACCTGGTAAGGAACGTCATGTCGACCAACGGGAGACATGACGTTCTGAAATCTTTTTCTCTACTCCTTCTATTATCCGCTTCCCATGTCCCAAGAACCAGCCCTGCGTACCGACCTCAACCTTGCTACTTCCGACGCGCTGTTTACCCGCGCCAAAGACCATATTCCCGGCGGCGTCAACTCGCCGGTGCGGGCCTTCCGGGCCGTGGGCGGCCACCCCGTGTTTATGCAGTCGGCGAAGGGCGCGTGGCTGACCGACGTGGACGGCAACCGCTACCTGGATTTTATCAACTCCTGGGGCCCCATGATTCTGGGCCACGCCCCCGAGGTGGTGCTCAGCGCCGTGCAGGATGCCATTCAGGGCTCCCTGTCGTTTGGCGCGCCCACCCGCCGCGAGGTGGAAATGGCCGAGCTAATCAAGAAAATGGTGCCCAGCATCGAAAAGGTGCGCTTGGTGAACTCGGGCACCGAGGCCACCATGTCGGCCATCCGGGTGGCCCGGGGCTACACCGGCCGCAACAAGATCATCAAGTTTGAGGGCTGCTACCACGGCCACGGCGACTCCTTCCTGATTGCCGCCGGCTCCGGGGCCCTCACCCTGGGCACCCCCGACTCGCCCGGCGTAACCGAAGGCGTGGCCCAGGACACCATCACGGTGGCCTACAACGACCTGGCCGCCACCCACGCCGCCATCGAAGCCAATAAAGACCAGGTAGCCGCCCTGATTCTGGAGCCCGTAGTGGGCAATATGGGCCTGGTGGCGCCCGCCGAAGGCTATTTGCAGGGCCTGCGCGCGCTGTGCACCGAGCACGGCATCGTGCTGATCTTCGACGAGGTAATGACCGGCTTCCGCCTGGCCCGCGGCGGGGCGCAGGAGCTGTATGGTATCAAACCCGACATGACCACGCTGGGTAAAATCATCGGCGGCGGCATGCCCGTGGGCGCTTACGGCGGCCGCCAGGACATTATGGACTGCGTGGCCCCGGCCGGCAAAGTCTACCAGGCCGGTACGCTCTCCGGCAACCCCATTGCCACCGCCGCCGGCATTGCCCAGCTCACCTACCTGCACGAGCACCCCGAGCTCTACCCCGAGCTGGAGCGCATCACCACCCGCATTGCCGACGGCACCCGCCAGATTGCCGCCGAGCTGGGCCTGAACTACACCGTCAACCAGGTGGGCTCGATGTTCAGCGTATTCTTCACCGATAAGCCGGTGAATAATCTGGAAGACGCCAAAACCTCCGACACCGAGGCCTTCGGCCGCTACTTCCGGGCCATGCTGCACCGCGGCATCTACCTGGCCCCGGCCCAGTACGAAGCCCTGTTCGTGTCCACGGCCGTCACCGACGACCTAGTCGACCACTACCTGACCGCCTGCCGCGAGTCGATGCGCGAAGCCCACGGCCTGTAGGCGTTTGTCCGTCCTGTTGCCAGCCAGCCCTTTCCTGCCCGCGCGGGAAAGGGCTTTTTGCTGTAGCGCGCAGCTCCCCTGCGCTATGCGTGGCACGATACGATAACGGAATTAGCTACCGACGGCAGGCCCGCGTCGCGAAGTAAAACTTCGCGCTACAGCCCCGCCACCCTCCCCGCGCGCCTCCGGAGCCCGGCCGCGCGCCTCCGCAACGCTGGCAGCCGCGGTAGAAAGAGCAGCAAGTGCTTTTCAAAGGCGGCCGCGCCCGGTAGGAAGGGGCGCCACGCCGGTAGGAACGCCGGCAACTGCGGTAGGAACCTCGGCGCGTGCATTTGGCGGGCTCCGGATAGTTTTTTCCCGGCTTTTCCGAACCACAACGGCAACTGGTTACCTTTGCGGCGAATCTGCTTTGCTGCCATGCGCCCATTTCGTCTCCTTTTCTCCCTTGCACTTCTGCTGGTTGCCGGCCTCGGCACCGGGCACGCCCAGGTAGAAGCGCCGGCCGTAGCCAACAAGCGCCTGTTCGACCGCACCGTGGACGAGCTCAACTTCCGGACGATGGAAACGGTGTACGACAAGTCGTTTACCCGCAACAAGTTTCCCGTCACGCTGCGCAGCCACAAGGCCCGCAAGGAGTTCGACGGCTTCGGCGGCAACGCCAACCTGAAGAAGCTGTTTCTGAACTACAACGACGTGTCGGAACGCTTTAAAGGGCGCTTCGGCAAGGGCCGCACCGACCTGGCCGAGTTTGAAAAGCAGCTCAACGCCCTGCTCATCGACAAGAACTTCGAGTTCTTTATCCGGGTGCTGCCGCGCGACGAGCGGGTGGCCCTGATTCGCTCCCTGCAACGGGCCATCAAGCAGGCCTCGGCCCAGTTTAACGCCTCCGAAGACCCCAACCCCGAGGACGTCGCCGTGGATGAAGCCGCCGTGCCCCCGGCCGACATCGACGCGGTGCCCACCCCCACCGACGCGGTGGAAGACCCCGCGCCCCAGCCCGACGCGCAGGCGGGTCCCACGCTGGCCTCGCCCTCGGCCGCCGGGCGCCCCCTGGATATTTCCGTGCGCCACGACTGGGTCGACTACCTGGCCCTGCTGCTCTCGGCTACGTCTACCCTGCTGCTGTTTTACATCGTGAGCAGCGTGCTGCCCGACCTGCGCGCCCGCCTCGACGGCCTGGCCGAGGAGCTGGAAGAGCGCCAGCCCACCGATGCCGCCCGCGCCCGCAAGCGCCCCGCCGGCACCCTGCCCCAGGACCGCTACGGCGACGAAGACGACCCGGAGTAAGGCGCGGTGGACGCTGTTGATTGCCGGGAGTTGATTGGTGGTTGCGTACGCTTCCGGCAGTCTTCTCCATTTGCCAATCACGACCGTCCCCTAAGCAGCATTCAACAACCAGCAATCAACAACTTCCCTTTCATGATTCTTACCGATCAGCAGATCCTGGCCGAAATTGAGCGCGGCAACATCGTCATCGAGCCTTACGACCCCAGCTGCCTGGGCACCAACTCCTACGACGTGCACCTGGGCCGCTACCTGGCCACCTACCGCGACGCGGTGCTGGACGCGCGCCAGCACAACGAAATCGACGTGTTTGACATCCCGGCCGAGGAAGGCTTCGTGCTCCAGCCCGGCGTGCTGTACCTGGGCGTGACGGAGGAATACACCGAAAGCCACGCCCAAGTGCCCTTCCTGGAAGGCAAGTCGAGCGTGGGCCGCCTCGGCATCGACATTCACGCCACCGCCGGCAAAGGCGACGTAGGCTTCTGCAACACCTGGACCCTGGAAATCTCCGTGACCCAGCCCGTGCGCGTCTACGCCGGTATGCCCATCGGCCAGCTCATCTACTTCGCCGTGCAGGGCGACGTGCAGACCTTCTACAACCGCAAGGCCAACGCCAAATACAACGACCGCACCGACAAGCCCGTGGAGTCGATGATGTGGAAAAACGTATTTTAAGGACCTGATACCAGGCCCCGAACCCTCGCCCGTAACTCTGCTCCTATGGAAGTCGGCATTGATAGTTTTGCCTCCCACCTGCTGCAAAACGGCGGCCTGCCCCTGAGCGGGCAGGAGGCCATGCGCCTGCTGCTGGAGCGCATCGAACGGGCCGACCAGGTTGGGCTCGACGTGTTTGGCATCGGTGAGCACCACCGCGCCGAATACCTCGACTCGGCCCCGGCCGTGATTCTGGCTGCGGCCGCCGCGCGCACCCAGCGCATCCGGCTGACCAGCGCCGTCACGGTGCTGTCGGCCGCCGACCCGGTGCGCGTCTTCCAGGAGTACGCCACCCTGGACCTGATTTCGCAGGGCCGGGCCGAAATGGTGGTGGGGCGCGGGTCGTCCACGGAGGCCTTCCCCCTGTTCGGCTTCAGCCTCCACGACTACGACGAGCTGTTTGCCGAGAAGCTGGAGCTGCTGCTGGCCATCCGGGAAACCGAAAAAATCCGCTGGCAGGGCCAGTACCGGCCCGCCCTCACGGGGCAGGGCGTGTATCCGCGCCCGGCGCAGGCCCAGCTGCCCATCTGGCTGGGCGTGGGCGGCACCCCCGAGTCGTTTGTGCGGGCCGGCACGCTGGGCTTGCCGCTGATGGTGGCCATCATCGGGGGCGAGACGCACCGCTTCCGCCCCCTGATTGACCTGTACCGCGAGGCGGGCCGCCGGGCCGGGCACGCCCCCGACCAGCTGAAGGTTGGGCTGCACTCCCTGGGCTACGTGGCCCCCACCACCGAGGAAGCCGTGGCCGACTTCGTGCCGGGCTACCTCGAAACCTTCAGCAAGCGGGCCCGGGAACGGGGCGGCGGCACGCTCACGCGGCAGCACTTCGAGGCGCAGGCCGGGCCGCTGGGGGCGCTGCTGGTGGGCAGCCCGGAGGAAGTAGCGGCCAAGATCCGGCGGCACGCCGAGGCCCTGGGCGGCATTTCGCGGGTCACGTTTCAGATGGACGTGGCCGTGCTGCCACACGAGAAGATTCTGCGGGCCACGGAGCTGCTGGGTACCCGGGTGGCTCCGCTGCTGCGCTAAGGCCGGCCGGGCGCGGCTTACCGGATTGGCACTTGCTTACGCCAACCGGCAACGGGTCGTCCGCCCGCGTGTTTCGCCGCGTCCCGCTGCCCCGGCTTTCCCCTTTAGCAGATTAGCCCGAACTCCCTGGCATAGTTTTTCGTTAGTAAATGACACCTGCCGGGGGCTGAGGCTTCTTTGCTTTAGCTGTTGGCAGTTCTCCAACGTGTCAAACTAAATGCTTCTATACCATGAGAAATCACCTTGCTACCGCCGCGCTGTTTCTAGCCGCCACGCTGGGCGCGCAGGCTCAGCAGAAGCCTACTACCGTGCAGCCCCAGGATAAAACCAAGCCCACGCCCCGCCTGAACCCGGTGCAGGAGCGCGCCAAGCGCCTCTCCGACCAGATGGCCCGCGACCTGCGGCTGAACGGCTACCAGGCGACCCGCCTGCGGGCCATCAACGAGGACAAAGTAGCCAAGATGGCCGCCATTGAGCAGAAAAACGCCGGCAACCCCCGCCTCATTGATGAGCAGTGCGGGGCTGTGTGCCGGGAGCGGGACCAGGAGCTGCGCGGAGTGCTGAGCAACAACCAATACAGCGCCTACTACGACTCCCGCGAAGATTTCTACAAGTACGACAAGGACTACGCCAAGCAAACCAATGCCGTATTCGTGAAGTCGGTGCAAAACCCGCTGCCCGCCAGCAGCCGCGGTACCACCATCGGCCCGGCCCGCACGTCTTCGGCCGAAGCCGGCCGTTAGATTTTGCTGGCTCCCAGGTATAGAAAAAGCCCCACCGGACAAATCCGGTGGGGCTTTTCTTGTTTTTGTCTGAACAATGTAGAGACGCATAATTGCGTCTAATCGTTGGGCAATAACCGGTAGGACAAACAACGATTGAGACGCAAGGTTGCGTCTCTACGTCGCTCTACGTCGCCATATCCTAGCGCTGCTCCGACTCCTGCTTGTTCAGGTAGTCAGTCAGCTCGCGGCAGAGGCTGCGCATCTTGGTGGCCATTTCCGTGTCGTTGGTGGCCGTAATCAGGCTTTCGGCCATGGCGCCCATCGTGTCCACGTAGAAGCGCTTCATCTCGTCGACGGGCATTTCCTTGGTCCAGAGGTCGATTTTCATCGTGCCCCGCTCGTCCCGGTCCCAGAGGGCAATGTTGATGGCCTTGGCAAAGTGAATATCGGGACCCGCGTCGGTGGCCGTCCAGCTGATGGCCTCGGGCACTTTCTGGTCGTCGAGGGCAATGCTGAAGCGGATTTCGGATTTTTTCATTGTTGGTTGGTACTTGTTGATTGCTGATTGTTGGGAGTTAATTGTTGGATCGTTCAACGAACAACAATCAACTCCCAACAATCAGCAATTAACCATTAAACGTAGTTGTTCAGCATCACGGGCATCACCAGCATCAGGATGCTTTCGTTGTCGTCGGCGACGGTGGGCATGAGCAGGCCGGCGCGGTTGGGCGTGCTCAGCTCCAGGGTGATTTCCTCGGAGTCGATGTTGGAGAGCATCTCGGCCAGGAAGCGGGCGTTGAAGCCGATTTCCATGTCCTCACCCTCGTACTGGCAGGCCAGGCGCTCGTTGGCTTCGTTGCTGAAGTCGAGGTCTTCGGCCGAAATGGTCAGCTCGGAACCGGCCAGGCGCAGGCGCACCTGGTGGGTGGTCTTGTTCGAGTAGATCATGATGCGCTTCACCGAGTTGAGGAACTCGGCGCGGCTGATGATGAGCTTGTTGGGGTTGCTCACCGGAATTACGTTTTCGTAATCGGGGTAGCGCTCATCAATCAGGCGGCACACGAGGCGCATCTGGTTGAAGCTGAAGAAGGCATTGGAATTGTTGAACTCGACGCGCACGGTAGTTGCCTCGGAGGGCAGGGCACCTTTCAGTAGATTAAAGGCCTTGCGCGGAATAATCAGGTTGGCCGTCTGGCCCGCGCCCACGTCGGAGCGGCGGTAGCGCAAGAGGCGGTGGCCGTCGGTGGCCACGAAGGTCACCTGGGCATCGGCCAGCTGCACCAGGATACCGGTCATGGCTGGGCGCAGTTCGTCGGTGCTGACGGCGAAGATGGTTTTGTTGATGGCGCGCGACAACGACGAGGAGGGAATCTCAATCGGCGAGGAGCCTTTCACCACCGGCACGCGGGGGAAGTCGGTGGCGTTTTCGCCGGCCAGCTTGTAGCGGCCATTGGCCGAGGCAATTTCGATGGTATAGGTTTCCTCGTCCAGGGTGAAGGTCACGGGCTGGTCGGGCAGGTTCTTGAGGGTATCGAGCAGGATGCGGGCCGGGGCGGCAATGCGGCCACTCTCGCGGGCTTCCACGGGCAGCTCGGTAATCATGCTGGTCTCCAGGTCGGAGGCGGTAATCGTCAGCTTGCCATCTTCGATTTCAAAGAGAAAGTTCTCCAGAATCGGCACTACGGGGTTGTTGGTCACCACGCCGTTGATGCTCTGCAGCTGCTTGAGCAAGGCGGAAGACGATACGATAAACTTCATATAGGCGGGGTTGGCTGGCGTTTTTTGGAAGAGGACAAAGATAGGAAACCCAAGCGGGGTTTTCTAGCGCCCGGGTGGGCGGGTTTGGGGGCAATATAGCGACTCGGGGCCCCGTCCGGTCGGGTTTGGGGCTGGGCTTCGCGCATTTAATTCAAGCTCGGCCATTGCACGCCTGCCGGAAAGGATTTTATTTACTTGCATTAAGCCTATTTGTAGTTGCATCGCATGCGTGTTACCCCTCTCTACCACTTAGTGTATCAGAGTACCGCCACGGCTCCGTTCAGCGACGCCGAGCTGCAGGCCCTGCTGGTGCAGTCGCGCGCCTGGAACCACGGCCACGCCCTGACCGGCGTGCTCCTCTACGGCGAGGGCAGCATTATGCAGGTGCTGGAGGGCCCCCAGCACGAGGTCGAGTACATTTTCGGCCGCATCGAGCAGGACCCGCGCCATTACGACGTAACCAAGCTGGCCGACGGCCCCATTGCCCGGCGCAATTTTTCGCAGTGGAGCATGGGCTTTACGGCGGTGCGGCCCGAGGACTTCACCTATCTGACGGGCTACTTGGACCCGGCCGCCCCCTCCTACCCGGCGTCCATCGTGCAGACTGAGTCGGGCTCCCTGCACGAGCTGCTGGCCGCCTTCGTCACCGACCAGCGGATTCGGTATTAGGGCCGCAAGCAAAATTGAGTTGGGAAAAATAAACTAGCACTTAAGGGGGTACACTTTTAGGTGTAACAGTTTAAATTGTTACACCTAAAAGTGTACCCCCTTGCATTCCTAACGCTACTCACTATGGCTGATGAAATCCGACAAAAGCTAGGGCTGACGCAGGAGCTGATGAGTAGCTGGCTGGGAGTGTCCCGGGTGCGGGTGGCGCAGGCCGAAAGTGGACAACGCTCGTTGCCGCTGGGCCGGGCAGTGCAACTGGTCCGGCTCACCTTGGCTACGCTGGGGCTGGTGTATGACCCGGCCGGCAACCGCCCCGCCCCTCCACCGCTGCCGGCCCCTGCCCCCGACCCGGAGCCGTTGCAGTCCCGCCTGGCTCACTGTGCGCACCACGCCGGCCGCCTGCGCTACGAGTTGGAACAGCTACGGCTGAAAGCCGCTCCCTATGAAGCCCGCCTCGCGGCCTTACCCGCCCTGCGCGCCTATACCGGCCCGGTAAAGGACGCGGCCCGCGAGGCCAACTGGTTGGCCCTGCTGGAAGTAGAAGCCGAAACCGCCCTGCTCTACGACTGCGGCGCGGGCCCGCAGAAGCTGCTGGAGGCGCGCATTGCGGGGCTAGAGCGGGAGGCCGAGGTGCTGCGGGAGCTGTTGGAGAAGACAGCAGCTAATACCCCTGTCAGCAATTAGTAGACAACATGGATGCCTTACACTCTTTGGCTACCGCCTGGCAAGCTGAGCCGGCCACGCAGACGGTGACTGTAGCTACCACGGAGGCGGTAGTAGCTTTTCAGCAAGCCGCCGGCTTGTTGTTGCCGGCAGATATGACCCAGTACTTCCTGACGGTCAACGGGTCGAATGACCAGTACGACGCGAATTTCTTTGCCTTCTACACGCTGGCAAATCTCACAAGCATCCAAAGCAAATTCGCGGACTACCACGGCGTGCCCAAGTATAGTGACTTGCTGTACACCTTCGACCAGTGCGGCACCTGCTACGTCTTCGCCGACTTCATGATTTCACTCACGGCCTATGCTATTCAGCTCCACCCTGAACCTTCCCCTACCAACACCGTCTACGTGGTATGCGGTGGCGTATACAAAGCCATAGCCAGCTCCTTTTCCGAGTTCCTGGAGCTTTACGTAGCTGACTCGGATAAACTGTATTTGTGAGACTTCAAGGGCCTATCAGTAATAGCGCGAATTGTGTAGTGCACGTGCCAGAACGACTCTAACGGCGCGGGCCACGCGAACTACACAGTTCGCGCTACTGTCTAAAACGACGCGTAGCGGCGCTTGCGGCGCCAGGCCCGCACGGCCCCGAACAGGCCCAGCAGCACCAGCGGGGCCACCAGGTTCAGCAGCTGCCAGCGGCTTTTCTGCTCAATGATCTTGAGCTTGTCGAGGGGGCGCAGGGTGATTTGCTTGCCGCGCACCGAAATCAGGCCGCTTTCGTCGAGCATATAGTCTACGGCGTTGAGGACAAGCTCGCGGTTGGCGAATTCGGTGTTGGCGAGGCGGTCGAAGCCCAGGCGGTAGGGGTTGCCGGTTTTGGGGTCCAGCTCGGAGCGGATAAAGTCGCCGTCGGAGATGACCAGCACTTTCGCGGGCTTGGCATTGGGCGAGGTGGCGGGCTGAAAGGTGCTGGTGCCGGGCTCGGCGCGGTTGGCGTAGAGCGAGGGGAACCGGCCCTCGAGCAGATAGCCCACGGGCTTGAAGCTTTCCTTATAAAGCTTCTGGTTGGGCTCCAGGCGGGCATCGTTGAAGTTGATGGGCACGGGCGCGGGCAGCACGCGGGTGTAGCGCGAGGTAAATAGCAAGGGCGTTTTGCGGATGCCCATGGCCTTCACCGTATCGATGGTGCTGACGAACTTGGTGTACACCGCGTCGAGGTTGCGGGTGATGGGGTGCTTGCTGAAGTTGTTGATCAGCGGGTAAAACTGCCAGGGCATGGGCTCCACCTTGGGTTTGTCGCCCTCGGTGCCGGTTACCAGCGGAATGACGCCCGAGTTGAGGTCGAGCAGCAAATCGGGGTTGACGCGCACGCCGTATTTGAAGAGCTGGTCTTCCAGGTTGAGCTGCAACGGGAAGGAGAGCATGCCGCCACGGTTGGCGCTGTCCAGGTTCACGCGCATGGCATCCACGAAGAACAGCGCGTTGCCGCCCTGGGTGATGAACTGGTCGAGCTTAAACTTCTCGGGCTCGGTGTAGGCCGTGGCGGGCTTGGCCACGATGATGGCACTGAGCGTGCGCAAATCCTGGGGCCGGGTTTTGCGCAAATCCACCCGGAACACGTCGTAGTACTGCTGCAAGGAGCCGATGATGTCGCCAGCTTCGGCGTTGCTCAACTCCCCGTGGCCTTCGAGCACGCCAATGCGCTTACGCTGCCCGGGGTTAAGCTTGCGCACGGCACTGGCCAGCTCGTATTCCAGGCCCTCGATGCTTTGGTTGAGGCGCACGTCGGAGGGGGCGGCCTGGTTGCCGCGCAGCAGCAGCACCTGCTCTTCCTTGCCGCCGGCCGCTACCGTGGCCCAGGGAAAGATGATTTTCTCGACCCGCTTGCCGTTCTCATTGGCCCCGAGGTTGGTGGGCCGCAGGCCTTTTTTCAGCAGGGAGGCGTAGTACTCGTTGCGGGCCTTTTCGGTGCCGGCCGCCGAGGGGTCGACGAAGACGTAGTGCAGGTTCGCGCCGCCGTAGACCTGCATTTCGTTCAGGGTTTCACGCACGGCCTGTTGCAGGCGGCGGAAACCGGGCGGAAAGTCGCCATCGAGGTACACGGTCACCGTCACGGGCTGCTTGAGGGTTGAAAGCAGCGTCTTGGTGGCCGGGGCCATGGTGTAGCGCTTTTCCTGGGTCAGGTCGAGGCGGAAAAAGAGCCGCTGGCCCAAGAAGTTGAGCAGCAGCAGCGCCCCGACTACTAGTCCGAAGCGGAGCAGGTCGCGGCGGCGGCGGGCTTGTGGCAGCGTGGTAGGTTGTTCGGGCATGTTCTTGCGTGGACCCCACCCCAACCCCTCCCCTCCGGGAGAGGGGCTCTAGTTCTAAATTCTAGAAGCTAGATCAGTAGGAGCGGAAATGACTTGAATCAGAAGCTAGGCTATGAAGGAATCTATGGCTAGAGCCCCTCTCCCGGAGGGGAGGGGTTGGGGTGGGGTTACCAGTTGCGGCTTTGCAGCACGAGGCGGGTAGCCACGAGCAGGCCGGCAATCAGGCTGAGGAAGTAGGTCAGGTCGCGGGAGTCGATGAGGCCCTTGCTGATGTCGCGGTAATGAGCCGCAATGCCGAGTTGGCTGATGTAGTAGGCCGGGGCACCGTCGAAGACCGAAGCCAGGGAATCGAAGCCCGAATACACCAGAAAGCAGCCGACGACGGCCACCAGGAAGGCAATGATCTGGTCCCGGGTAATGGCCGAGGCGAAGATGCCGATGGCCGCAAACACGGCCGCCAGCAAGGCCAGCCCGAGGTAGGAACCCACCGTGGCGGCCGAGTCGATGTTGCCGGCAGGGTTGCCGAGCTGGTACACCGAGTAGTAATACAGCAGCGTGGGCACCAGGGCCAGCAGGGCCAGCAGCAGGCAGGCCAGGTACTTGCCGCCGATAATCTGCCCGTCGGTGAGCGGGCGGGTGAGCAGCAACTCGATGGTACCGGCCTTTTTCTCCTCGGCGAATGTGCGCATGGTAATGGCCGGAATCAGGAACAGGAAGATCCAGGGGGCCATGTTGAACAGTGTCTGCAAGTCAGCGTAGCCGTAGTCCAGCACCGAGCTGTCCGGGAACACCCACACGAACAGACCGGTAGCCACTAGGAACACCCCGATGACCACGTAGGCGACTGGTGAGCTGAGGAAGGCGTTGAATTCTTTGCGAAGGATGGCAAACATCGGGGGATGTGCTGGTTAGGAGATTTAATCGGTGGTCATTCCGAGCGGAGCGAAGCGCAGCCGAGGAATCTCGCGTGCAATGGTAATTATATGGCATTACAACGTCAGCACGCGAGATTCCTCGGCTGCGCTCGGAATGACGTTCTTTTCAATCATTTCGTCAACGACTGAAACACCTGTTCCAAGGACTGCTCTTCCTGGCGCAGGCCGAGCAATATCCAATCCTGCTGGGCGGCCAGGCGGGAAATAGCCCCGCGCATGTCCGCGCCGCCCGCCGCCCGGATCCGGTAGCGGTTACCGGCTTCGGCTTCCACGTCCAGAATGCCGGGCAAAGCGCGCAGCGGCGCTACGTCGATGGGCTGCTCGAATTCGGCGCGGATGATGGTTTCACCCGCCGCCTTGGCGCCCAGGTCGGCCACGGGCGAGTCGGCCACGAGCTGGCCCCGGTTGATGATAACCACCCGGCTGCACAGGGCCGTGACTTCGGGCAGAATGTGGGTACTGAAAATGACGGTCTTGTCCTGGCCCAGCTCCCGGATCAGGGTGCGGATTTCGCCAATCTGGTTGGGGTCGAGGCCGGTGGTGGGCTCGTCCAGGATCAGCACGCCGGGGTCGTGAATCAGGGCCTGGGCCAGGCCCACGCGCTGCCGGTAGCCTTTCGACAGGGCCCCGATGAGCTTGTTCTGCTCCCGGCCCAGGCCCACGCGGTCCACCATCTGCTGCACCCGGGCGCGGCGCGACTGGCCCTTGAGGCCGTGTACCGAGCCGATGAATTCGAGGTACTCGTGCACGTACATATCCAGGTAGAGCGGGTTGTGCTCGGGCAAATAGCCCACCCGGCGGCGCACTTCCAGCGGGTCGGTCTGCACGTCGTAGCCCTCCAGCTTCACGGTGCCGTGGCTGGGCGGCAGATAGCCCGTGGCAATCTTCATCGTGGTGGACTTGCCCGCCCCGTTGGGCCCCAGAAAGCCCAGGATTTCGCCCTTGCCCACGGAAAACGAAATGTCATTCACCGCGGCCTGGGTCCCGAAGATTTTGCTGAGCTGTTGTACTTCAACCATTTCTGTGGTAGTGCTTGGTACTTGGTGCCTGGTGCTTGGTGCCTGGTGCTTCGTTGAACGAACTAAGCACTAAGCACTAAGCACCAAGCACTATTTTTTCGGCTGCAAGGGGCGCATTTCAATGTCCACGAGGTGGAAGTTGAAGGGCGTTTCCAGGGCGTAGATGATCGTGTCGGCAATGTCCCGGGGCTGCATCATCGAGGCGTTGGCCTCGGTGCCGGGAATGTCGTCGAAAAAGTTGGTTTCGGTGGAGCCGGGGTACAGGCACGTCACCTTGATACCGTCGTTGCGCACCTCCTTATACAACGACTGCGAAAAGCCTCGCACGGCAAACTTAGTGGCGCAGTAGCCGGCCATCTTCTCGATGCCCGTCGTGCCTGCAATGGAGCTGATGTTGATGATGTGGCCTTCCTGCTGCTGTTTCATCTGGGGCAATACGGCCTTGGTGCAGTAGAACAGGCCGTGCACGTTGGTGTCGAACATCAGCTTCCAGTCGTCGGACGAAAACCCGTCGACCTCCCCCGCTATGCCCAGCCCGGCATTATTGACCAGCACGTGGATTTCGGCGCCCAGCTCCCGGCGGGTGTTCACGTAGGCTTCCTGCACGGCTCCTTCGTCGCGCACGTCGCACTCGAAAAACTGGAACCGTTCGTGTTGTAGGCCCTCGGGCGCGGTGCGGCCCCAGCCGGCCACGATGGCGCCCTTGGTCAGCAGGGCTTCGGCCGTAGCCCGGCCAATTCCTTTGCTGACGCCCGTCAGAATGGCTATCTTGCCCGTCAGGTTCATAGTGAAGAGATGTTTCGAAGTACCATTTGGCCGCAAGTTAAGCGCCCCTCGCGGGTTTTTCGTGTTTACGCCGGATTGGCCGCCACGGCGGCCCTACTGGCGGGCTGCGGCAAGGGCCACGAGCTGGACTGCCTCAAAAGCACGGGCGACGTAGAGTCGGAGCGGCGCGAGCTGGCGGCCTTCCAGACGGTAATAGCCTACGACAACGTGGACGTAACGTTGGTGCAGAGCGCGCAAACCTACGCCGAGGTGCGGGCCGGCGAAAACCTGCTGGAAGACATTGAGCTGACCGTGGAACACGGGCAGCTGACCATCCGCAACACCAGCCGCTGCAACTGGATGCGAACCTACGACACGCCCCGCGAAGTAACCCTGTACCTGCCCCGCCTGCGCGACGTGTTTTTGCGGGGCCAGGGCAACGTGCGCACCGCCGGCACGTTCCGCACCGACAGTCTCTTCTGCCACCTCGTCGGGGCCGGCGACTACGACCTGGACCTCAGCAGCAAGTACGTGAACCTGGACATGTACGAGCTGGGCGACATCAACCTGCGGGGTCAAACCAACGTGTTCACCCTGCTTGTAGGAGGCAATGGCAGCCTCCGCGCCAGCGGCCTGCAAGCCCAGCAGTGCTACTTCCGCTTCAACCACGACAGCAACGGCAACGCCTACGTGCAGGCCCGCGACTTTCTGGGCGGCACCAACGCCGGCACCGGCACGCTCTACTACGCCGGCAACCCGCCCCAAACCGACATTCGCGTGACCGGTAAAGGCCAAGTGGTGCAGCAGAAGTGAATCAGCCTTATGAGTTCAACGTTGGCCGCTACCCTGCTCGGGCAGTTTCTGCCCCTCATTCTGCTCCTAATAGTGGCCTGGAAAGGTACGCTGCGGCGCAGTCCCCGGTACTTGCTGCCCGTGCTGCTGGCCGGGGCGGGCCTGGTCATCGGGCTGCTGTTCAGACTGCAGCACTGGGAAGGAGCCGTGGGTATTTTGCTGGGCAGCGCCACCGTGCTGCTGGGCTGCTACGGCGCCTTGTTTGCCCGTAAGCCCACCAAAACCCGCCTCGATTGGCTGAAGCTGGCGCTGGTGGCCGCTTTGGGCAGCTGGGGCATCGCCCTAGCCTTCGCCGGCCCCAACGTAGTGCGCGGGTTCAGCAGCCTGCTCACGGTGGCGCTGTGGGCCGTCGTGCTCGATTTCGGCTACGTTACGTTTCTCCGGCGACCTACAAATCCCCCAGCTGCGGCCGGATCAGCAGCTCCTCGATAACCGCTTGAGGCGACAGGGAGTAGGCTCCGAATACGGCTTCGGCCACGTCTTCGGCCTTGATAAACCGCTCGGCCGGCAAATCGACGCCCTCCCAACTGGCCGTGAGCGTGGCGCCGGGCAAAACGGCCGTCACGCGCAGGTTGTGCTCTTTCAGCTCCTCGCGCAGTCCTTTGCTCATGCCGTAGAGCGCGAATTTGGCAATGCTGTAGGAGCCGCCATTGGGGTAAGCCATGATGCTGGCCGTGGAGCACATATTGAAAATATGGCCCGTGCGGCGCGCAATCATGCCCGGCAGCAGAGCCCGGGTCACGTCGTAGGCGCTGTACAGGTTCACGTCGATCATCTGGCGCAGCTGCGAGCCGTCGGCGGGCTCGTCCTGCAAGCGGCCGGGAACAAAGGCGCCGGTGTTGTTGACCAGCACCTCGACCGGCACGCCCAGGCTCAGCACAAATTCGGTGAAGCGGCGCGTTTCCTCGGCCTGGCTTAGGTCGGCGGCCAGCGTGTGCACCGGCACGCCGGGAACTTCCTGGCGCAGAGCGGTTGTGAGAGCGGCTAGGTCCTGGGCCGAGCGGGCGCAGGTGATGATGCCGAAGCCCGCCTGAGCGAAGCGCCGCCCGATAGCCCGGCCAATTCCTTTCGTACCACCCGTGACAACGATATATTTTTGCATTCCTTTGATTAGCGTTTTGGTTTTTACGTATGGTAGGCAAGCTCCGCGCTGGGCGCTGTTTCGTGCTACCTACGGCGCAAGTTTGGGCTTTTATCCTTTCTGCTTCTCTTTTTATGGTTAAAACCTTCGGTGAGTTTCTACTCTTCATGCAAAGCATGCTGGTTCGGAAGGAGCGTTTGGGCGTGTTGTGGCAACGCATGCTGGATGAGGCCATTCTCATCGGCATCGACTCCGTCTTTATCGTCTCCATCGTTTCGGCCTTTATCGGGGCCGTTACCTGCGTCCAGATTGCCTACAACCTGGTCAACCCCCTGATTCCGAAGTCAACCATCGGCTTCATGGTGCGCGAGATGACGATTCTGGAGCTGGCCCCCACCATTACCAGCATCGTGCTGGCGGGCAAGGTCGGCAGCAGCATTGCCGGCGGCCTGGGCACCATGCGCATCACCGAGCAGGTCGATGCCCTGGAAGTAATGGGCATCAACTCGGCTTCCTACCTGGTACTGCCCAAAATCGTGGCGGCCATGCTGATGTTTCCCCTGCTGGTTATTCTGGCGATGGTGCTCTCCATCATGGGCGGCTACCTGGCCGGCACGCTGTCGGGCGCCATGTCGGCCCAGGAGTACGTGGAAGGCATCCGCACCGATTTTGTGCCCTACAACATCGTTTTCGCCCTGATTAAGTCGGTGGTCTTCGCCTTTCTGGTATCGGCCATTTCCGCCTACAAAGGCTACTACACCAAAGGGGGCGCCCTGGAAGTAGGCGCGGCCAGCACCGGGGCCGTTACCAATTCCATTATTGCCATCCTGCTGGCCGACTACGTACTGGCCGCCGTCCTTTTGTAATGTGCTAATGGTTAATGTGCTCATGTGCTAAATCAACTTGCTTGGTTGATACGACAGCGGCACATCATCAGCACATTCAAACACATTAGCAAATCAGCACATTAGCATGATTGAAGTTCATAACGTTCAGAAAGCCTTCAACGGCAACCCCGTGTTGAAAGGCATTACCTGCACTTTCGAGACGGGCAAGTGTAACCTGCTGCTCGGGGGCTCGGGCACGGGCAAAAGCGTGCTGCTGCAGTGCATCGTGGGCCTGATGAAACCCGACCTGGGCAGCATCACCTTCGACGGGCTGGTATTCACCAACAACAAGGTGGACATCAAGCAGGAAATCCGCCGCAAAATCGGGATGCTGTTTCAGGGCGGCGCGCTATTCGACTCGATGACGGTGTTCGAAAACACGGAGTTTCCGCTGAAGATGCTCACGCCCGAAATGAGCAAGGAAGAGCGGCGCGACCGGGTCGAGTTCTGCCTCAAGCGCGTGGGCCTGGAAAACGCCGGCACCAAAATGCCCTCCGAAATATCGGGCGGCATGAAGAAGCGCGTGGGCATTGCCCGCGCCATTGCGCCCAACTGCACCTACCTGTTCTGCGACGAGCCCAACTCCGGCCTCGACCCGGCCACCAGCATCAAGATTGACGAGCTGATCTACGAAATCACCCACGAGTACGGCATCACCACCGTCGTCATCACCCACGACATGAACTCGGTGGTCGAAATCGGGGACCATATCATCTTCCTGCACAAGGGCCAGAAGCTCTGGGACGGCAACAAGGACGAAATCCTGAACACCACCGTGCCCGAGCTCAAGGAGTTCATCTTCAGCAGCAGCCTGGTGCGGGCCGCCAAGAAGGTGGACGAAGAAACCGAAGGCGGCCTGGCCGCCGCCACTTCCGACGAGGCCATCAACATCTAAGCCGGATCCGTTTCAACAAAAAAGCCCCGCCGACTGCAGTCGGCGGGGCTTTTTTCATGTGTACTGGCAGTTGGTGCCAAACTTAAAACCCCGCGCGGCGGCGCAGCTCCGTGATGTGCGCCAGGTGGTGCTGCCCGTGCCAGGCATACATCGTCAGCGCCTGATCCAGGGTAAAGCTGCGCTGGGAGCCGGGATGGTAGAACGTGCGCAGCCACTGTGCCTCCGTCAGCTGCCGCAGCAAAATCGTCCAGCGGATGTGCAACGACTCCAGCAGCGCCAACGACACGGCCACTGGGGTGGCTTGCACGTCGGGTAGCTCGGCCCAGGCCTGCTCGTCGTAGGGGCAAATGGTGGGGTTGTCCTCCGTCAGGGCCAGGCGCATGCGGGTGTAGGCGTTCAGGTGGGAGTCGGGCAGGTGGTGCAGCACCTGGCGCACCGTCCAGCCGCCCGGCCGGTAAGGCGTGTCGAGCTGCTGGGGCGTGAGGCCCGTTGCGGCGGCCCGTACCTGGTCGGGCAACACGGCAATTCTAGCAATCAGAGCCAGGCGCTGCCCCTGGCTGAGCGGCTCCTCGGGCAACACGGCGGGCCCAATCGGGTAACGTAGATCGGGGGCGGCAGTCGTATCCATGATAAGCGGTTTGGTTGAGGGCCGCAAGGTACTAAAAGCCGCCTGGCCGGGTGCCCCTCCCCTGCCCGCCTACCCGCTCACTCTCTTTCGGGCCAAAAAAAACGGCTCCCCTGGTACAGGAGAGCCGTGTTCTGGGTGGCGTAAAACGCCTTAGCCGTTGCGCTTGTTGAGTTCGTCGCGGATTTTGGCGGCCTTTTCGTAATCCTCATTGGCCAGGGCCTGATTCAGCATTTTGCTCAGCTCCTCCAGCGACACCTGGCCGCTGGGGTCCCGGGGCGTGGGCTCGGGCTTGGGGCTGCCCGTGCTGTCGTCATCCTCGTCCTCGTCATCCTCGTCGGCGTCGTCGTCGGTGTTTTCATCCAGGTCGCTCAGGATGATGCCGGCTTCGCTCAGCACGCTTTCCACCGTGAAAATCGGCACCCCGAAACGCAGGCCAATGGCAATGGCGTCGCTGGGGCGGGCATCCAGCTCGAAGGTCGTAGCCCCGTCGGTGCAGACGATCTTGGAGTAGAACACGCCTTCCTTCAGGTCAGAAATCAGTACTTCCAGCACGGCCACGTGCACGTGCTCGGCAAACGACTTGAACAAATCGTGCGTGAGCGGCCGATTCGGGTTGATTTTCTCAATCTGGATGGCAATACTTTGCGCCTCGAACATGCCGATGATGATGGGCAAGCGCCGGTTGCCGGTTTTCTCGCCCAGAATCAGGGCAAAGGAGCCGGACTGTGACTGGCTGGACGAGAGGCCCAGAATTTCGAGCTGTATTTTTTTCAAGGGTTCTAGGAGCTTAGGGTCTTGGGAGCTTGGGGTCTTGGACGCGTCAGAAAGGCAAAGCTAGGCTTTCTCGTTTCTGAAACCCAAGACCCCAAGACCCTAATTCAATTCCTTAACGGCCTGGGTGAGTTTGGGCAGTACTTCGAAAACGTCGCCTACGATGCCATAATCAGCAGCCTTGAAGAACGGTGCCTCCGGATCTTTGTTGATTACGACAATCACTTTCGAGGAGTTCACCCCCGCCAGGTGCTGGATGGCCCCCGAAATACCGCAGGCAATATACAGGTTTGGCGAAACCGTGATACCCGTCTGACCCACGTGCTCGTGGTGAGGGCGCCAGTCGACGTCCGACACGGGCTTGGAGCAGGCCGTAGCCGCGCCCAGAGCCTTAGCCAGGTCCTCAATCAGGTGCCAGTTCTCCGGGCCTTTCATGCCGCGGCCACCCGATACCACGCGGTCAGCCTCGGGCAGCAGCACGCCGCCGGCCTGATCCTGCATTACCACCTGCTTGGGCGCGTCGGCGAAGTCAGCGTCCGAGAGGCTGGCCGAGAACGACTCCACCGTGGCGGTTTTGCCGGCCTCGTGCAGGGCCTCAATCGAGTTTTTCTTGACGGCCAGAATCTTCCGGTCGCCGCTGAGCACTACGTCGGCAAAGGCTTTGCCCGAGAAGGCGCCGCGCTTCACCGTGAAGGAGCCACCGTCGTTTTTGGGCAGCTCGACTACGTTGGTGGCCAGGCTGGCCTTCAGGCGCACCGACAGGCGCGAGCCCACGGCGGCGCCAATGTTGGAGTTGGCCAGCACGATTACCTGGGCACTTTCCTTTTCGGCGGCGGCGGCAATGAGCTTGGTGTAGGCACCATTTACGAAATCCTTCAGGCGGGGCTCAGCGTCGTAGAGCACCTTGCTGATGCCCTGCTCCCCGAGCTTAGCCAGATTGGCTTCGGTAGCCTCGCCCACGGCCACGGCCGTAGCCGTGGTGCCGAGCATCTGGGCTACCTGGCTCCCGTAGGAAGCCACTTCCAACGACGATTTTTTAACCTCGCCGCCATCACATTCAACTACTACTAGAACGGACATTTCATGGGAATTATGAATTATGAATGTTGAATTATGAATATCCGAGTTAGCACGTTTGCCAATTCAGAATTCAGAATTCAGAATTCAGAATTCTGTTTCTAGATTACTTTGGCTTCGTTGCGGAGCAGCTTGATCAGCTCCCCGGCCGACTCGGCGGGAATGAGCTTCACGCCCTGCTTCTTGGGGGGCAGCGCGTACTCGGCCACCGAGGTGCGGGCACCTTCGCCCACGGGCTCTACCACTTTCAGCGGCTTGGTGCGGGCCGTCATGATGCCGCGCATGTTTGGGATGCGGGGCTCGCACATGGGCTGCTGGCAGGAAGCCACGAAAGGCGTATTCACCTCCACGATTTCCTTGCCGCCCTCGATTTCGCGCTCCAGCGTGGCGGTGTTGGCGCTCATATCGAGCTTCATGGCCGGGGCCACGGTCGGGATGCCGAGCATTTCGCCCACCATGCCGTGCACCTGGAAGCCATTGTAGTCGATGCTTTCCTTGCCCATCAGAATCACGTCATAGGCGCCTTCTTTGGCAATGGCGGCAATCTGCTCGGCCACGAAGTAGGCATCCTTGGGCGCGGCGTTGACGCGGATAGCGTCGTCGGCGCCGATGGCCAGGGCTTTGCGAATATTGGGCTCGGTGTCGGCTTCGCCAACGTTGAGGACGGTTACGGTGCCGCTGCCCTGGGCTTCTTTGAGCTCAATGGCGCGGGTCAGGGCGTATTCGTCCCAAGGGTTAATCACGAACTGCACCCCGGCCTTGTTGAACTCCTTGTTATCGGGCGTGAAGGTGATTTTGGTGGTCGTGTCGGGAACGTTGCTGATGCAAACGAGAAACTTCATCTACGGCTGCTTGTGGATGGGAGATAAACTACGGGAAAGCCCCTAATTTCGGGCGAAGATACAGAAAACTCCCTCCCGATGGACACTACGCCGACCCGCTTGCAGCAGCTGCTGACCTTTTACAACGAAGACCCGAACGACCCGTTCATCATCTACGCCCTGGCCACTGAGTATCGGACGACGGAGCCCCAACGGGCTATGGAGTATTACCAGACGCTGCTGGATGAGCACCCGGACTACGTGGGTACGTACTACCACGCAGGCAAGATGCTGGAGCAATTACAAAATCCGGAAGAAGCGGAAAAGGTTTACCGCCGGGGCTTGCAGGTAAGCCGCAAAGCCGGGCAGATGCACGCGGCCAGTGAAATCCAGCAGGCGCTGAACTCGCTGCTCGGCCTCGATTACGAAGACGAGTAAGCCGCGCGGGCTACGGCCGCGCGGTTTGCTAAAGTCAGGGAACGGTGGTGGGCATAGCAGAACGGGCAAAAGTGAACCTTGAACAGGATTACGGCCGGCAGCGGCTCGTCGGGCAGCGGAAAGCCCGCCCGACGAGCCGTTTTCGTTTCGCAAAATACGCTGCATGCCGAGTATTATTCAAGCTAAATGGGAAATAAATTGTAACCTGTAAAGAGGAATTGCGTTTTAACGAGGCTTTTGCACTCCGGTCCGAACTATAACCCGGCCCGGGGTGTCAGACAGCCATGCGTAAGACCACTCTGCTGACTACTGCCGCGCTACTGCTCGGCAGCGCGGCCCGCACCCTGGCTCAGACCACTGACCCCAACGATGGGAACGAAAACACGCCGTTCGTGCGCAATATTCGCCCCGACCGGCCCGGCCAAACCATCACCACCAGCATGCTCAACCCCGGCCAGTTTCAGCTGGATATGGGAGTCAGCAACCAGCCTGATGCTTTCAGTCCGGGCAGCGCCGCCAACCGGGCCCTGACGACCGGCCTGCTGCGCGTGGGCTTCTTTAACAACATTGAGCTGCGGGCTTCGCAGAGCTACCTGCCGGCCGTCGCGACGCTGGCCGCGGGGGAAACCGGCGCCGCCGCCGCCCCCTCGGGCCTCACCCCACTGACGCTGGGCGCCAAGTTCCTGGCTTCGACCAACCCTAATGCCCGCTCCCAGGTGGTGGTGCTGGCCGAAATGACCCTGCGCAACGGCGACAAATCCTTTCAGACCAAAGCCTACGAGCCGGCCGCCCGCCTGCTGGTGTCGCAGCAGCTGGGGGAGCGGTTTGGCCTGGAAGCCAACTTTGGCTTCCGGCAGCGCGGCTTCAAGGCGGCCGATACGAAGCTGGGCACCTACCTGGGCACGCTGGCCCTGAATGGGCCGCTGGGCAATTCCTTCGGCTTTTTTGCCGAAACCTACGCCACCTGGCAACAGCAGTCGAAGCTGGCCCCGGGCGTTACGTCGGGGCTGTACTGGCGGCCGTGGCCAGGCCTGCGGCTCGACGTTACGGCGGGCCGGACTTTCTCCGGGGCGCTCAGCGGCTCCACGGTGGGCGGCGGCTTAAGCATTCGGCTGCCCCGCTAGATTCCGGCTACTTTTTTTCGGACCCAAAGGACTTTCGATGCCGGCTCAGGCGGCGCGAAATTCTTTGGGTTTATTTTTTGGTACTAATAAAAGATTTATTTATACTTGGTTTATACAACCATCTAGTACACTTCCTTATGAAAAACTACTACAGCTTCGCTTGTGCCTTCTTTTTAGTAGTCGGTTCTGCTTCCGTTGCACAGGCTCAATCGGCCATGACGGTACAGTACCGCCCCAACAGCGGCCTCAGCGACCCGGAATTACCTGACCCGCGCTACGCGGCTGCCATCGAGGTCGGGGAGCTAAAAGAGCAGGTCCAGGCCCTGACCGACGCCTACAGCCGCCTGGTGCAGGAGCACAATCTGCTGACCGACCGGATGCAGGCCCTGGAGCGGCTGGTTCGGACGGTGGGGCCGCCCCCACCCCGCGCGTTACCCAATTCTACCCTGTCCATTCGCAAGCTATAGCCCCGGCATATCCGGCACTTCCTTCTATCCTACTGTTAGCGTTATCCGCTACTAAAAAAGCCCGGCTCACCTTGCGTGAACCGGGCTTTTGGCTTTCCCGCCGGGGCCGGCGAAGCCAGGGCTTACGGGCGCTGGCCGGC
The DNA here is from genome assembly GCF_004765605.1 of Hymenobacter aquaticus. Classification (NCBI taxonomy): domain Bacteria; kingdom Pseudomonadati; phylum Bacteroidota; class Cytophagia; order Cytophagales; family Hymenobacteraceae; genus Hymenobacter; species Hymenobacter aquaticus. The sequence goes on from NZ_SRLC01000001.1 coordinate 1,643,944, forward strand.
TACTTCGGCACTGATACGGGTGGGCGTTTGCTGGCCCGACACGATGCCGGCGGCACTGCGCGCAATGGCATTGATAACAGCCGTCATGTTGGGCAGATCCAAGCTTTCAATCTCATCGTCGACGGTGTGGTAGCGCTTGTCGGTCGGAATCTGGTCGGTGCTGATGGTGTGGGCCGGCACGCCGAGCTTGGCCAGCGTGGCGTTGTCGGAGCGGTAAAACAGGTTTTGCTCGGGGTATGGGTCGGGCTCGAAGCGAAACGGCGTGCCGGTGAGGTTGCGCTGCAGCAGCTTGCCGAAGTCCGACTTGTCGAAGCCGGTGATGAAGGCCGTGTTGGGGCCAAACTTCGCCTGCTTGCCAATCATTTCAATGTTGAACATGGCCACGATCTGCTGGGCGTTCAACTGCCGGGAAAAGTACTGGGAGCCGAAGCCGCCCAGCTCCTCGGCGGTGAAAGCCACGAAGATGAGCGGGCGGGCGTTGTCGTTGCGCTTTTTGAAGTATTCGGCCAGGGCTACCACGGCCGTCGTGCCGCTGGCGTCGTCGTCGGCCCCGTTGGCTATCTTGTCGCCGTTCAGCGGCTCCAGCAGGCCCAGGTGGTCGTAGTGGGCGGAGAAAACCACCTTTTCCTCGGTTCGGGCTTTGTCCTGGCCGGGCAGCACCGCCACCACGTTGCGAATCTCAACAGGGCGCACGGTCGTGTTGGCCGCCACCCGAAACTTGATGCCCGCGTTGGGCGTGGTCGTCACGACGGCTACGCAGGAATAAGGACCGGGCTTTTCGGGCTGCAAGCGGCCTTTCTTGGTATAGTTGACCAGCTTTTGGAAAGCATCGGCGTGGGCCGGGTCCAGGATGATGAGCAGGTTTTCGGTAGGCTCCAGAATCTGGCGGTAAATCTGGGCGGGCAGGGCTTGCGGGCCGATGACCATTACCCGGGCAGCCGGATCGTCCTCACTGGTCCAGTTGATCTGGGGTTGGCCCGACACCAGCAGGGCCTTGTCCTGGGGAATATTCGTGCCGTTGATGGTTACATACAAGGCGGCCGTTTTGGTTTCGTACACCGGAAACACCTGCTCGTAGCCCGTAGCGCCGGGCAGCGTCTCCAGGCCCAGGCGCTGAAACTCGGCGGCCAGAAACTGCGCGGCTTTCAATCCTCCCGGCTGGGTTGAGGCCCGGCCTTCCATGTCATCAGCCGCCAGGGCCCGGGCCACCCGCTCGACCGTAGCCGATGATACGCTTGGCGCGGTAGTTGTCGCAGCGGCTTTTTTCTGGGCAAAGAGCGTAGAAGAAACCAGAAAGAGAAATGAGACGATGGGAGGGAATTTTTGCATAACGCAAATTAAGCCTTTTGCTTGCTCTTGAGTAAACTTCCGTGGGTTTTCGCGCATTTTTCAACCATTTCGTCGGCAATTAGCCTGTTTTCCTATGATCCGTTCGTTGTTTTCCGCCTGCAGCTTCCTGTTTCTGCTCTCAGCCTGCCAGTCGTCGATGCCGGCTGCCAGCACCAAAACCGCACCAACGACCACGCCCCCGGCCGAATTGCGCAACACGCGCTGGGTGCTGCGCCAGCTGGCCGGGCAGCCCGTGGCCACGCCGGCGGCGGGCGAGGCCTACGTGCTGCTGCGCAACGAGGAGCTGCGGGCCGAAGGCAACGGCGGATGCAACCGGTTCCGGGGCACCTTCGAGCAGCCGGCCAACGGGCAGCTGCGCTTCGGGGCCCTGCTTTCTACCCGCATGGCCTGCGCCGATGCCCAGGGCAACGCCACGGAAACCGGCTTTCTGGCCGCACTGACCAACACCCGCACCTATCAGATCAGCGGCGACACGCTGCGCCTGTACGCGGAGGCAACTACCACGCCGGCCGCGGTGCTGCACGCGGTGTATCTGCGGTAAAGTTCTGCGCCAACGCAGCACAAAAAAGGCCGGACTGTCGCGACAGTCCGGCCTTTTTTGTGCTGCTGGCTACTGCTACCCCAGCGTCAGCACCAGGTCGTCGGCGTTGACCAGGGTGCCTTCGGAAAGCTGCACGCCCTGCACGGTGGTGTCGTCGGGGGCGGTGATGGTGGTTTCCATCTTCATGGCCTCGATGATGAACAGCGGGGTATTGCGCTTGACCTGCTGCCCGCTTTCGACCAGCACCTTGGACAGCATGCCCTGCAAAGGGGCGCCCACCTGCCGGGGGTTGGCCTTGTCGATTTTCTGGTTGCGCACCGTCTTGACTTCCACCGACCGGTCGCGCACTTCCAGGTTGCGGGTCTGGCCGTTAAAGGAGAAGAACACCGTGCGGCAGCCGTCGTCGTTGACCTCGCCGATGGAGCGCAGCTTGACAATCACCGACTTGCCGCGGGCAATGTCGATGATGGTTTCCTCGCCGGGCTTGAGGCCGTAGAAAAACACGCGGGTCGGCACCAACGACACGTCGCCAAACTCCTGCAGGTGAGCCCAGTACTGCTCAAACACCTTCGGGTAAAGCAGATACGAAAGCAGGTCGGTGAACTTGCCGCCCGCGCCAAACTTGGCCTCGAAGGCCTTCATTTCCTTCTTGAAGTCGATGGGCTTGAGGTGCTCGTTGGGCCGGTCGGTGAAGGGCTTCTCGTCCTTGAGAATCACCTTTTGCAGCTCCCGGGGCCAGCCACCTTCGGGCTGCCCGATGTCGCCGCGGAACAGGCTCTGCACCGACTCGGGGAAGCTCAGCGTCTGGCCTTTTTCGAGCACGTCGCTGGTCGTCAGGTTGTTGGACACCATAAACAGGGCCATGTCGCCCACCACCTTTGACGACGGGGTCACCTTCACAATGTCGCCGAACAGCTCGTTTACGTCAGCAAAGGTCTTTTTCACCTGCTCGAACTTGTCGCCGAGGCCCAGCGCGGCAGCCTGGGGGCGCAGGTTGGAGTACTGCCCGCCGGGAATTTCGTGCTGGAATACTTCCGAGGTGCCGGCCTTCAGGCCCGACTCGAACGGGTAGTAGTACTCGCGCACGGTTTCCCAGTAGTTGGAGAAATCGTTGAGGCTGTCCTGGTCGAACTCGCGGTGCCGGGGCGTGCCGCGGAACATTTCCACCACCGAGTTGAAGTTCGGCTGGGACGTGAGGCCCGACAAGGAGCCCATAGCCACGTCGATGACGTCGACGCCGGCTTCCACGGCCTTGAGGTAGGTGGCGGGCTGCAACGACGAGGTGTCGTGGGTGTGCAGGTGAATCGGGATGCTGACCGTGTCGCGTAGGGCCGTAATAAGCTCGGTGGCCGCGTAGGGCTTGAGCAGGCCGGCCATGTCCTTGATGCAGAGGATGTGGGCCCCGGCGTCCTCAATCTGCTTGGCCAGACGCAGGTAGTAGTCGAGGGAGTATTTCTGGTTGCGCTTGGGGTCCAGAATGTCGCCGGTGTAGCAGATGGCGGCTTCGGCCAGGCCCTTGGTTTTCTTGCGCACGAAGTTGATGCAGGACTCCATGCCGGGCATCCAGTTCAGCGAGTCGAAGATGCGGAACACGTCGACGCCAGTTTCCCAGGCCTGCTGCACAAACCGCTCGGTGAGGTTGTCGGGATACGCCTTGTAGCCCACCCCGTTGGCCCCGCGGATCAGCATTTGCAGCAGAATGTTGGGCACGGCCTCCCGGATTTTAGCCAGCCGCTCCCAGGGGTCTTCGTGCAAAAAGCGCAGAGCCACGTCGAAGGTAGCCCCGCCCCATACTTCCATCGAAAACGTCTGGGGGTGCATTTTGGCGTAGCGCTCCGCCACCTTGAGCATGTCGAAGGTGCGCATGCGGGTGGCCAGCAGGCTCTGGTGGGCGTCGCGGAAGGTGGTGTCGGTGTAGTGCACCAAGGGGTCTTCGCGCAGCCACTTGGCAAAGCCCTCGGGGCCCAACTCGGTGAGCTTATCCTTGGTGCCGGGCTGGTAGGCCGCGTCGGGGTCGAACTTGGGCAAAACCGGCTTGCGCAGCTCCTTTTTCGGGTCCAGCAGGCCCTTCACGTCGGGGTTGCCGTTGACGATAATGTCGCCGACGAAGCCCAGAATCTTGGTGCCCCGGTCCTGGCGCACCTTGAACTTGAACAGCTCCTGGTGGTCCTTGATGAAGTCCACGTTGGCCTGCCCGCTGACGAAAGTCGGGTTGGCAATGATGTTTTGCAGGAACTGGATGTTGGTGCGCACCCCACGGATGCGGAATTCGTCCAGGGTCCGGGCCATCTTCGAGGCCGCGCCTTCCAGCGTGGGCGCGTGGGCCGAGACTTTCACCAGCAGCGAGTCGAAGAAGGGCGAAATCTTGGCCCCCTGGTACACCGAGCCCTGGTCCAAGCGGATGCCGAAGCCGCCGGCCGAGCGGTAGGCCACGATGGTGCCGTAGTCGGGCTTGAAGTCGTTTTCGGGGTCTTCGGTGGTAATGCGGCACTGAATGGCGTAGCCGTTTTTCATCGGCTTGCCGCCCACTTCCAGCCCGATTTCGGGGTCGGAGAGCCGGGCGCCGTCGGCAATGTAGATCTGGGTTTTAATCAGGTCGATGCCGGTAATCATTTCCGTCACGGTGTGCTCGACCTGGATGCGGGGGTTTACCTCGATAAAGTAAATCCGGTCCATTTCGGGATTCACCAGAAATTCGACGGTGCCCACGTTGTTGTAGTTCACGGCCCGGCCCAGGCGCAGCGCGTACTCATATAAGAGGTGGCGCATGTGGTCGGGCAGGTTCAGCGAGGGCGCTACTTCCACCACTTTCTGGTAGCGGCGCTGCACCGAGCAGTCGCGCTCGTAGAGGTGCACGATGTTGCCGTGGGTATCGGCCACGAGCTGCACTTCGATGTGCTTAGGGTTCTCAACGAACTTTTCCAGGAACACCGTGTCGTCGCCGAAGGCTTTCAGGGCCTCGTTGCGGGCCTCGAAGAAGCCCCGCTCCAGCTGCTCGTCGTCGCGGATGACGCGCATGCCCCGGCCGCCGCCGCCGCTGGCCGCTTTCAGCATCACCGGGTAGCCGATGCGGTTGGCTTCGCGCTGGGCCGTTTCGAAGTCGTTGAGGTCCTCAATGCTGCTTTCAATAATGGGCACCTGGCACTGCACGGCCACTTTTTTGGCGGCTACCTTGTCGCCGAGGGCTTCCATCACCTCGGGGCGGGGGCCGACGAAGATGATGCCTTCCTCGCCGCAGCGCCGGGCCAGCGTGGCATTTTCCGACAGGAAGCCGTAGCCGGGGTGAATGGCGTCGACGCCGTTGGCTTTGGCAATGCGCAAAATGCCTTCGATATCGAGGTAGGGCTTCAGCGGGTCATCGTCGCGGCCAATCTGGTAGGCTTCATCGGCTTTGTAGCGGTGCAGCGAGTAGCGGTCCTCGTAGGTGTAGAGGGCCACGGTGGGAATGCCCAGCTCGGTGGCGGCCCGTAAGACGCGGATGGCAATTTCGCCCCGGTTGGCGACCAGCAGTTTGCGGATGTTCATAGACTACGGTAGACGTGTTTGGCAGTGGAAAGAGCGTTGCGGACGGAAAGCTAGGAAAAAGGCAGGCAAACCCCAGAATTTTGCAGCGAATTTTTGCTAACTGCTGTTATTCGCAAACAAACATTCGTTATTTTCTGTCTGAAGGTTACAAGATATAAACCTTGGGCAGCCGGCTCAGTTGTCAAGGCACAACCTCGACAATTCCCTGTTCATGAACTTTTCGGAGAAGAATATCCTGCTCGTCGGCGCCTCATCGGGCATCGGTCTGGCCACGACTCAGCTGCTGCACGGCCTCGGGGCCAAGCTCTTTACCATCTCCCGCCACCTCTCCCCCGAATTGGCCGAGTTGGGCACGACTCATTTGGAGGCCGACGCCACCCAGCCCCTGCCGGCCGAATTGCTGGCCCAGCTGCCCGAGACCTTGCACGGCGTGGTGTACTGCCCCGGCAGCATCAAGCTGCGACCCTTTGAGCGGATTCCGCTCGACGACTTCCGCTCCGATTTCGAGCTGAACGTGCTGGGCGCGGTGCAGATCCTGCAGGCCACGATGAAGAAGCTCAAAAAGGCCGAAGGCGCGTCGGTGGTGCTCTTCAGCACCGTGGCGGCCACTACCGGCATGAGCTTCCATACCAGCATTGCCACGGCCAAAGCCGCCGTGGAGGGCCTCACCCGCGCCCTGGCCGCCGAGTACGCCGGCAGCAACGTCCGCGTCAACGCCATTGCCCCTTCCCTGACCAACACGTCCCTGGCCGCGCCCCTGCTCAACTCGCCCGAAAAGGCCGAAGCCGGGGCCAAGCGCCACCCGTTGCAGCGCATCGGGCAGCCCGAGGATCTGGCTTACATGGCTTCTTTCCTGCTATCCGACCACAGCGGCTTTATTACCGGGCAGGTGCTGCCCGTGGATGGCGGCATGGGCAGCTTGAAGTAGGGGCGCGTTGCACGCGCCCGGTCGTTGAACGACCGTTCAGCCCGTTTACCGGCTTGCTACAGGCAAGCTTGGCCAACGACAGCCTGGGCTTGCAGCCTAGTTCTAACCACTATGTTCTGACAAACAACGACCGGGCGCGTGCAACGCGCCCCTACACATGAAAAAAATTGTTCTGTTCTGGCACCGGCGCGACTTGCGGCAGCACGACAACGCGGGCCTGGCGGCGGCTTTGCAAAGCGGCTACCCGGTGGTACCGCTGTTTATCTACGACCGGGAAATCCTGGATTTGCTGCCCAGCCGCCGCGACGCCCGCGTGACCTTTATCTACGACGAGGTGGAGCGCCTGTCCCAGCAGACGGAGCAGGCCGGCGGCACGTTGCTGGCCTATTACGGCAAGCCGCTGGAAGTCTTTGCTCAGCTCGTGCGGCAGTACGAGGTGGCCGCCGTGTACACCAACGAGGACTACGAGCCCTACGCCGCCGTGCGCGACAAGGCCGTAGCAGAGTTGCTGCAACAGGCCGGGGCGGAGCTGCGGCTGTACAAGGACCAGGTCATTTTTGCCAAGAAGGAAATCCTGAGTAAGTCGGAGACGCCGCCCAAGGTATTCGGGGCCTACAGCAAGGCCTGGCTAGCCGCCCTGCGCGACGAGCACCTGCTGCCGTACCCTTCCCGGGAGCTATTTACCGCTGAAAATCTGGCCCAGCTGGCCGGCGCGGCGCCGCGGCCGACGCTGGAGCAGATGAACTTCGAACGATTTGAGCAGGAGGTGCCCGCCGCCGAGTTGCCGGCCGAGGAGCTGGTGCGCAACTACCACCTCACCCGCGACAAACCCGGCCTGGTAAACAGCAGCACGCGCCGCTCGGTGCATCTGCGCTTCGGCACGCTCAGCGTGCGGGAGCTGATGCAGCAGGCCCGGGCGCTGAACCCCAAGCTGCTGAACGAGCTGATCTGGCGGGACTTTTTCATGATGCTGCTCTGGCACTTTCCCGACATGGCCACTGAAAGCTACGACCCGCGCCTGCGCCGGGTGCCCTACCGCAACAACGAGGCGGAGTTCCGGGCCTGGTGCGAAGGCCGCACCGGCTATCCACTCGTGGATGCCGGCATGCGGGAGCTGAATCAAACCGGCTACCTGCCCAACCGGGCCCGGATTGCCGCCGCCGGCTTTCTGGTGAAGCACCTGCTCATCGACTGGCGCTGGGGTGACCGGTACTTTGCCGACAAGCTGCTCGACTACGACATGGCCCAGAACGTGGGCAACTGGCAGTGGATGGCCGGCACCGGAGCAGTGGCCGCGCCCTGGTTTCGGGTCTACAGTCCCCAGAGCCAGCAGGAGCAGTACGACCCCGCGTGGGCCTACGTGCGCCAGTGGATTCCCGAGTTTGGTACCAGCCAGTACGCCAAGCCCATTGTTGAGCATAAGTTTGCCCGGGAACGGGCCATCAGCACGTTTCGAGCGGCGTACCAGAACCAGGAATAGACTTTAGAATAAACAAGAACGTCATTCCGAGCTTGTCGAGGAATCTCGCGTGGCGTCGTCGAATCACTATTCAGACGTCAGCACGCGAGATTCCTCGACAAGCTCGGAATGACGATGTACCGTTGCTAGCCGCTAGTAGATGCGGTAGAACAGGGTTTTGCCGTTGCCCGTGCCGCCGCTGCCGGTGGTGGTGATGTGGCCGGTATTGCCGTTGCCGTCGTAGCCGCTGGCCTTGTTGTAGCTGGCCGTGCAGCCCGTGGCCGTGTGCGCTACGGTCTGGCCCGCGCTGCCGAGCTTAAAGCCGTTGCCGTCGCCGCTGCCACCGTAGCCGTTGTTGGTGGCCGTGCAGTTGGTGATGCTGACGCTGTAGGGCTGGCCGTACAAATCCCAGCCGTCGTCGGAGTTGTGGTTGGCCGTGCAGTGGTCAAACTTGTTGTTGCGGCCCGCCGAAAGCTTGCAGGCGAAGCCGTCGGCATTCTCGCCCCCGTTGGCCACGTCGTAGTTTTCGGTGGAGGTGCAGTAGCTGATGTTGTTATCGTGGGCACCGTTGTAGACCTGCAGGCCCGAGTCCTTGTTGGCCGTGGTAATGACTTTGTAAACGTAGTTGTAGCCGCCGCTCTGGAACACCAGCCCGCAGTCGGGGGCATTCTTGATGGTCATGTTGGTGATGTTCCAGTAGCTGCCGTTCACCTTCACGCCCCAGCCCGAACTGATGCCGGAGCAGTCGAGCGTGCCGCCGGTGAAGTTGATTTTGGCGCTGCTCGTGCCGCTGTTCAGGCACTGCAAGGTGCTGGTAAGCCGGATGGTGCCGCTGACGGTAATCACGTCGCCGCCCTTGGCGTTGCTGATGGCCGTGCGTAGCGCCGCCTCGGTGGTGACGGTGGTGCTGGCGTCGGCAGTGGTTGCTACGGCGGTGGGCTGGGCGGCCGGGTCGTCGGTTTTGCTACAGCCGGCCAATACGGTGGCGGCCAGCAGCAGGCGGGCTACTTGCTTCATGAGGAAAGGGTTTTGGTGGGGTTTTAGGAGGCTAACCATTTGGCTAGCAGGGCCCTCAAAAGTAGCTTCCGCCCCATCCCACGCAACCATCGGCCCGGATAAATATATGCAATCGATGCCGGGAACGATGCCGTCATCGATTGCAGAACTGCGGCTTGATTCTTGTGGCTTCGTTTGAAATATTCATATCATATCATTGTTTTTGTTAAAATATTATCTTTTTACATCTGCATATCATTAATTAATTGCAATAATTACAAACCCTCCGTTTTCGAAGTGCAGACCTCGATGAACAGGCACGGGTTGACGAAAAAACGGTAACCAGTGGCCCGATAATCAGGGTGCGCCGACGGCAACTTATCCGCCGCAAACGGGTTATAGAGGCATGGACAAGGACCGTATCAAACAGGCTTACCTCGACTACGTGCTCCGCAAGGGCACCCCGCCGGCTTCGGTATACAAGCTCACCAGCAAACTGAACATTCCGGAGGCGGAATTTTACCAGTACTACGCCAACTTCGACGCCATCGACCGGGAAATCTGGGCCGACTATGCCCGGCAGGCCCGGCAGCGCGCCGCCACCGAGCCGGTGTGGGAGCAGTACGGGGCCCGCGAAAAGCTCCTGGGCTTCTACTACACCCTGCTGGAGCTGCTCAAGCAGAACCGCAGCTACGCCCTGAACTCGCTGCGCCGCTCCCTACACCGCATGCCCGGCCTCACCCCGCGGGTGCTCGACGACTTCCGCCAGGATTTCGAGCAGTTCGTGCGGGACATTCTGCAGGAAGGCAAGCGGACCGAGGAAGTAGCCGTGCGGCCCCTGGTGCAGGATCAGTATCCGCGCCTGTTCTGGCAGCAGGCCCTGTTCGTGCTGGGCTTCTTTGCCAAGGACGACTCCCTGAACTTCGAGCGGACCGACGCGGCCATCGAAAAAGCCGTGACGCTGAGCTTTGATCTGGTGGGCCGCAACACTCTGGACTCGGCCCTGGACCTGGCCCGCTTTCTGGTGCACCGCCGCTAATGAGCAACGACCTTCCTACGCCCAACTCGGCCGCTGCCGAGCCCACCGACGCCCGGCAGCTGGCCTCCTTGCCCACCACGAAAGTGGCGCGGGCGGCTCGTTTCGCCAAAACCGGCCTGAAAGTCGGGGCCAACTACGTGAAGCACTACGCCAAGCGGGCGGCCGGCGGCACGAGTGAAACCGCGGAGTTGCACGCGGCCAACGCCGCCGAGCTCTACGGCGCGCTGAGCGAAATGAAAGGCTCGGTGCTGAAAGTGGCCCAGATGCTGGCCATGGAGAAAAACATGCTCCCCACGGCCTACTCCGACCTGTTTGCCCAGGCGCAGTACCAGAGTCCGCCCCTCTCCGGGCCGCTGGTAACCAAAGTGTTGCGGGATGCCTTCGGCCGCTCGCCTTCCGAGGTGTTCGACGAGTTTGACATCAACGCCCGGCAGGCGGCCAGCATTGGGCAGGTGCACCGGGCCCGCAAAGACGGCCGGGACCTGGCCGTGAAGGTGCAGTACCCCGGCGTGGCCGACAGCATCCGCTCCGACATCCGGCTGGTGAAACCCATTGCCCTGCGGGTGCTGGGCCTGGACGAGGCCCAGGTGCGGCCCTACCTGGAGGAAGTGGAAACCCGCCTGCTGGAGGAAACCAACTACGAGCTGGAGCTGCGGCGCGGCACCGAAATTGCCGCCGAGTGCGCCCACATTGCCCACCTGGAGTTTCCGCGCTACTACCCCGAACTGTCGACCAACCGGGTGCTGACGATGGACTGGCTGCCGGGCCAGCACCTGAAGGAGTTTCTAGCTACCGACCCCAGCCAAGCGGTGCGCAACCAGCTCGGCCAGGCCCTGTGGGACTTCTACGCCTTCCAGCTCCACACCTTGCACCGCGTGCACGCCGACCCCCACCCGGGCAACTTCCTGCTCCGGGCCGATGACGGCGGCACCGTGGGCGTGCTGGATTTTGGCTGCGTCAAGGAAATTCCGGCCGACGTGTACCAGCTGTTCACGGCCCTGCTCACGCCCGAAACCCTGGCCGACGAAGCCCGCCTGGCCGATTTGCTGACCCAGGCCGGGGTGCTGCGCCCGGAAGACGCGCCCACCCGGCGGGAGTTTTACCTGCGCACCATGCAGGCCTCCCTGGAGCTGGTGGGCCGCCCCTTTCGCCAGGCAACCTTCGACTTTGGCGACCCGGCCTACATGGCAGCCCTCTACCAGCTCGGCGACGACCTGATGCAGCAACCCGAGCTGCGCCAGCAGCGGGAGCCGCGGGGCTCGGAGCACTTTATATACCTGAACCGCACCTACGTGGGGTTGTACGCGCTGCTCACCGAGCTGCGGGCTTCGGTGCAAACCGGCGTGGTGGTAGCCGGCTAAGGCAAAACCATTTTCGGACGCCGCAGTTTTCAGCTTTCCAATGCGGCTTTTCGGTCTTTCCGGGCTGGAAAGTCGCTTTTTCACCTCCACACTTTCCCCTACCGCTCTGTTCCATGAAAAAATTCTGGACTCTGTGCGCTGCCTTGCTCAGCGTAGTCTCCGTGGCTTCGGCCCAAGTTAGCTCTACTTCGGCTAAGCTCACGTGCTGCTCCCGTCCCACGGCCGGCACCAACGCCACCGAAGCCTTTGCCATGCTGGCGACCAACGAGGACTTCAGCGGCGGCCACGACGCGCCCCTGCCCTACACGTATGAGGGTCAGGGCGAAATGATTGAGTTCAAAACCACCGACGGCCAAACTGCCAAAGCCTTCGAAATCAAGAGCAACGTGCGCTCCGACAAGTATCTGTTCGTGATTCACGAGTGGTGGGGCCTCAACGACTACATCAAAAAGGAAGCCGCCACCTACGCCAACGAGCTGAAGGGCGTCAACGTCATTGCCCTCGACCTCTACGACGGGCAGGTGGCCACCACCCCCGACGAGGCCGGCAAGCTGATGCAGGCCGTGAAAACCGAGCGGGCCGAAGCCATTATCAAGGGCGCGTTGCTGTATGCCGGGCCCAATGCCAAGGTGTCGTCCATCGGCTGGTGCTTCGGCGGCGGCTGGTCGTTGCAGACGGCCCTGCTGGCCGGCCCCAAGGCCGTGGGTTGCGTGATGTACTACGGCATGCCCGAGAAGGACGTAGCCAAGCTCAAAACCCTGAACACCGACGTGCTGGGCATTTTCGCCAGCCAGGACAAGTGGATCAATCCCGAAGTGGTGGCCCAGTTCCAGAAAGACATGGCGGCCGCCAAGAAGAAGGTGACCATCAAGAGCTACGACGCCGACCACGCCTTTGCCAACCCCTCGAACCCGAAGTACAGCCAGAAATACTCGGCCGACGCCCACGCCGCGGCCTTGGAGTATCTGCGCAAGAATTTCAAGCTGAAAGGCTAAGCTCCTTGCTTTGGCCTGCCCGGCCGGTACCTGCCCCGAAAAAGCCACTCCTTCCGGAGTGGCTTTTTCTGTTTTATTTCCTACTTTATTCGGTGCCCAAAGGGCTTACCGCCGGCTACGCTCCCATCCCACCCACACCCCATTTCCACCATGACTACTCTGCCCCACCTGCTCGACGAATACGGGGAAAGCCACCAGAACCCGACCAATAAGCTGGTTCACTGGGTCTGCGTGCCCCTGATTATGTTTTCCCTGCTGGGTTTGCTCTGGTCGGTGCCCCTGCCGGACGCCGTGCGGCAGCTCAGCCCCTGGCTGAACCTGGCCACGATGGTAATGGTGCTGGCCGTGCTCTACTACCTGCGCCTTTCCGTGCCGCTGGCCCTGGGCATGGTCCTGATCAGCCTGCTGATGGCCCTGGGGCTGCGGCAGCTCGATGCGCACGCCCCGCTGCCGCTGTGGCAAATCTGCCTGCTCATCTTCGTGCTGGCCTGGATCGGGCAGTTCTGGGGGCACAAGGTGGAGGGCAAGAAACCCAGCTTCCTGAAGGATCTGCAGTTTCTGCTCATCGGGCCGTTGTGGCTGCTGCACTTCGTGTACCGGCGGCTGGGCTGGCGCTACTAAGCCCCACCGGATCCTGCCATGCCCTGTTACCGGCGGCGCGTACATGCCATCGATAGTAGGGCGTAGCAGTGGGCACCTATTAGTGTATAATTATCTATACATAATACATTCACAAGCAGATACAGTCTCGGTTAAAGCCGTGAGGGTGAGCATTACACTATTCTGGTAGAATAGCACTTTTTTGTTATCCTTTTTTAACAACAACGTTCTACATTTATCCCCTTCCACTGCTTACCTCATCCATTTCCCCACCTATCTGCATTACCTCGATGACTGTAACAATACGCTTGCCCGTGGCTGCGCTTTGCGCAGCCTTTTTGCTGTTGCTTATACCCTCTTCCGCGGCCCGGGCCCAAGGCCCCGGCAACGGCGGCCCGCGCCCCGGGGCTACTGACGCTCCGATAGATGCAGGCATTGGTCTGCTGGTGGCCGCCGGTGTGGCCTGCAGCCTCAGCCGCCGGCTTCGCTAGTCGCACCGGCCGCCTTATTCCTGGCATTTTTTGTTTTCAGCCAATTCTTACTGCTACCATTCATGCAACACTCCTATTCTCGTCCCTTGCTGCTGAGCGCGGCCCTCGCCCTGGGTTGCTTTAGCGTTACGGCGCAGCGCTTCACCCTCGATACCAGCTTCGATACGGATGGCCGGGTAACGACTGAAATTACCCCGCCCGCCTCACAAGACAATCTTCACCAGCTCTATCCCCAGGCCGATGGCAAAACCATTGCCCTGGGTGTCAGCAAGCTGGGGTATGCGACAGTGCGCTACAACGCGGATGGCTCACTTGATACCGCTTACGGCACGGGTGGCAAAATTATATACAGCCTAAGCAGCCAGCGCCCCAACATGACTTTCACGCTGGCCCAACTGCAGCTCCTACCAAACGGCAAGCTGCTGGCGACCGGCAGCTCCTCTTCGGCTGGCGCCCTCATTTGCTTCAATGCGGATGGCACCATTGATTCTGCCTTCGGCGACAATGGCCTGGTGCTACGGCCCACTACAGCAACCACTGAACGCGGCAGCATCTTCCGTAGCGTTCAGGTTCAGGCTGATGGGAAGCTTGTAGTAGTTGGGTCTCGCTACGTACGTTCCGGCGGGCTCGGCACTTACAACTACTTGCTTGTGAGCCGCTACAACCCCAATGGGGCGCTGGACCTGGAGTACAGCACCTTCTTCCAAATTAGTCCATCCACTGATAGCGTGGAAGGGTTCAGTCTGGCTATTCAGCCCGACGGCAAAATTCTGGCTGGTGGGGTGTATGGGACAACGAATTTTCGACCGGTGTTTGTCCGGCTCCTGCCCGACGGTACCCCGGACCCTGCCTTTGGCACCGCCGGCCGGGTATTCTCCAGTATAAGCTACGACTTCCGCAACAGCCAGATTCTGTTGTTACCGGATGGCAGATTTATGGTATCCCTGGGTTCCGGAGCAACAATCAATCGAGCCGCATTTGCCCGCTTCCTGCCTTCCGGAGCACTGGATACTTCGTTTGGCGTGAACGGGGTAGCAGAGTACGGCTATAGCAGCCCCGCCCCGTACGATGTCGCGGGCGAATATGGCCGCGGCAGGCTGGCGGCCCAGGCCGACGGCAAGATTATAGTCGGGGGCTTTAATGGCACTGCCTTCGGGGTGCTACGCCTCAATACCGATGGCACGAAAGACAGTTCCTTCGGCGACAACTTCGACCAAACCATCAGGACGGATTTCAATGCCCCCAACACTCCTACGTACTACACGGTTTCGTCGGTAGCGTCCGTATTGGTCCTGCCCGACGGCAAAATTATGGCAGGTGGCAGCCATTCCAAGCAGAAAGGCTTCAACGATGCTACAGACAAGTCTACGATGTTTGCCCTGGCCCGCTACGCGGCTGCCCCGACCAGTACCCTGCCCAACGGCGTGTGGAACGGCAGCGTGAGCACGGCCTACGACAACGCCCAGAACTGGAGCAACAACGTCCTGCCCGCCGATACGACTATTAACATTCTGGTTCCCAGGGCCGCGAACCGCTACCCGACGCTGACTACCGCCGCCGTAGCCCGCAACCTGACCGTGGAAGCCGGAGCCACGCTGACCATTGCCGCCACTGGTAGCCTGACGGCCATGCGCGCCCTGTTGCTGAACGGTGCCGTAGTCGGCGACGGAGTGCTGCGCACCCGCGGCCTCCGGCCCCAGATTATTGCCGGCACCAGCACCGATGAGTCACGCATCAACACGCTGGACATCGGGCCGGCCGGAGCCAGCCTGGCCGGGCCACTGAATCTGAACCAGATGCTGATTCTTAACGGGCCATTGGCTACGAACGGCCAAAAGCTGCGCCTGCTCTCCTACAAGAACATTCCCAGTGGGCAAACCTCGACGGCTATGGTCGTCAACAACGGAAACGGTGCCGTGCTGGGCGACGTTACCGTGGAGCGCAACATCACTGGGCAGTCGGGACTGGGCTACCGCCACTACTCGTCGCCGGTGACCAACGCCACCTTCGGCACGCTGGCTTACAACGGCTTCGTGCCCGTGCTCAACCAGGCTTACAACACGGCCGCCGACCCGAGCAAGGTTACCCCCTTCCCGAACGTATTTGAATACGACGAAACCCGTCTGAGCGCCACTACCCCGGGCTTCGAGCAGGGTTGGATGGTACCAGCCAGCGCCTTGCAGCCCGGCAAAGGCTACACCCTGAATACCTACGGTTTCAACGGCGTGGGCTCCCCGGTATCCTTCGTGGGCACGCTCAACAACGGCACTATCTCGCGCACGCTCACGGCGGGCACCCAAAACGAATCGGGCTGGAACTTCCTGGGCAACCCCTACCCGGCTCCCCTCGACTGGAACAAGGTTACGATTCCGGCCGGCGTAAGCAGCGCGGCTTACGTGTTCCGCAGCAGCGGCGACTACACCGGCGCCTACGTAAGCTACGTCAACGGCATCGGGGCCAGCAACGTCATTCCGGCTATGCAAGGCTTCTTCGTCCGGGCTTCGGTACCCAGCGTCACGCTGCAGTTTACCAACGCTGCCCGCCTGACGACCTATGCCAACCCTGACTTCCTGCGCCCCGCCGCCGACACCCGGCCGCAGCTGCGCCTCGACCTGACGGGTCCCGGCCAGACGCAGCCGGCCGATGCGGCCCACGTGTACTTCCAGCAAGGGGCCACGGCCCTGGCCGACGAGCAGTTTGATGCCTACAAGCTGCCCGGCACCAGCGCCCAGCTCAGCACCAGCGCCGGCCCGGACCAGCTCTCCATTAACGGTCTGCCGCTGTTGGGTAGCCAGGGCACCAGCGTGGCCGTCAGCGTCTGGGCTGACCAGGCCGGCAGCTACACCCTCACGGCCGGGCAGCTACTCAATTTCGACGCTGGCATTGCGGTGGTGCTGGAAGACAAGCTGACCGGCGCCTGGCACGACCTGCGCGTGCAGCCCACCTATTCGTTTGGCGTGGCTACGGCCAATACCCGGCTGACCTCGCGCTTCGTGCTGCACTTCGGCCAGAGCCAGGCGCTGGCCAGCCAGCCAAGTCTGGGCGCGGCTAGCGTTGCCTTGTTTCCCAACCCCGTCGTGGGGGGGCAGCTCCACATTCAGCTCAATGGCCTGAGCAGCGCGAGCCAGAAAGTAGAGGCGCAGCTGTATAACGCGCTGGGCCAGGTGGTACGGCAGCAGCGCTTCGCCGTGTCGGGTGGCGCGCTGGATGCCGCGCTGCCCGTGCGGGGCCTGAGCAAGGGCGTGTACACCCTGCGCCTGACCAGCGGACAGCAGGTATCAGCGCATCAGGTCATCATTCCGGAGTAAGTCGGCAGATTTATTCACAAAAAGGCCCGTCTACGCAAGCAGACGGGCCTTTTTTGTGAGTAAACAGTCCGCTTCTAAGCCGGCTGCAGCTGCCAGCCACTGGCTAATAAAGCGGCCAGCTCGGCCACGCTTTCCGTGAGCTGCTCCCAGCTGTTGAGCACGAAATAATGCTCCTGCAGGTGGGCCTCGCTGTATTCGGCCTGCAGCACGGTAGCCAGATCAAAGGGCCGCCGGTTGCTTTCGTCGGCTATGCAATGGTGAATCTCGCCCGAGGAGGAAAGCAAACCGGCACCGTACATGCGCGTGGCGCCCTGCTCCTGCACCAGACCAAACTGCACCGTAAAGCCATAGAGCCGCTCCATGCGGGCCAGCGCCGGCGCATCGTGCAGGTGCTGAGCGGCCACCCGCCCCAGAAAGTGCAGGAAGTCGGCAAAGGCCTGGTCCATCAGCAGCGGCACGTGCCCGAAGATACCGTGGAACAGATCCGGCTCCTGGATAAAGTCGAACTGCTCCATCGAGCGAATCCAGACGGTGGCGGGAAACTTACGCTGGGCCAGCAGGCCAAAGAAGGTAGCATCGTCGAGCATGCCGTTGACGGGCTCCAGCTGCCAGCCGGTGGCTTTCTGCAGGCGCTTGCTAATCTCCTCGAACCGAGGCAACGCGTTGCGGTGCAGGCCGGCCTTTTGCAGGCCCACGCTGAATGCAGCCGCGGCGCGCTTGTGCAGCAAAGCCGTTTGGCGGTCAAACAATACCTTCCAAACCAAATGGTCCTGGGTGGTGTACCGGTCGTAGTGTTGCGTTACCATGACGTGAGGCATAAAAAAAGGCCCGGCTCCTGGGAGGAGTCGGGCCTTGACGATTTTCAGAGGGTTAGTAGCATGTGCTTCTAGCTTCCGTACCGGCAATACAGCCCAACTCCGTCCACGACGGGACGAATATTTAGGCAGAAGCATTTCGCGGTTTGGTTCATCATACTGGAAGCAAATATAGGAAAATAAAAATAAGTTGTATCCGTAACAGGGCTCTTTTTTTCATACCCCCTTACCCATACTTACTCTATTGTTAACCATATACCCCTTTTCGGTAAGGCCATTACAACAAAAAACTAACAAATATTGTCTTTACCCCCTTCATTTTTGCAGTCACCAATCAATCAATTTTATCTAAATCAAAGAATGCTGGCTTGCAAAAAGGGGCCGGAAGAAATATTTGCCAAAATTGCCCGACCGGACTTTTCTGCTCTGTAGCGAGTTGATCAGTAGTCGACCTGCTTACAGAGGATAATCTTGTTAAGGCCGTAGCATGCGGTTACAACTGCCCGTTGGGCTCGTAGGTCATGCTCAGCTTGGTGTCGCCGGTGACGTGCAGCCGCACATTGGCCGTTTGGGCGGAAGGGTTCAGCAGCACGGCCGAGGAGCCGGCCAGGTAGCGGAGCGTGGCCGTTTGCCCGGGCTGGAGCGTGGCGCGGCCAAAAATACCGCCGCCCCGGGGCCGCTCCTTGAACTCGACGGGGACCTTGCCCACATTGCGGGCCACAACTTTGAAGGCCCCGGGCTGCCCGCCACCCAGGATGAACTGCTTGCCCGGCTCAATGAACAGGTTGGAGTCGAGGCCGGCGCGGCAGAAGGTGAAGGCCGCGCTCAGGCCAAGCAGCAGGCACAGCGCGGACAAAGCCCGCCGGATAGAAGAGAAACGCATGGCAATGAGGCTGAGTGAAACGATGTCTCAAAGGAACCGGCTCTTGCGGCCCCAAACGCCCCGATTTACCGTTTGGGACGTCCCACCTTATAGTTTGGCACCTGCTTCCCTGCTACCGGGGCCGCTCCACCTCGCCGGGGGTAATGCCGCGCAGCTTTTTAAAGACCCGGTTGAAGGTCGACTTGGAATTAAAACCTGCTTCGAGAGCCACGGCCAGCAGCGTGTAGTGCCGAAACTGCGGGTCGCGCAGGCGCTGCTCGGCCTCGCGCACCCGGTACTCGTTGATGAAGTCGTTGAAGTTCTGCCCGCAGCCCGTGTTAATTACTCTTGACAGCCAGGAGGTGTTGGTCCGCAGCTGGGCGGCCAGCTCCCCCAGGGTCAGCTCGGGGGCCAGGTAGGGCCGGGCGGTTTCCAGGTGGCGCAGCAGGCGCGTGGTCCAGCGGGACAGCTCGGTATCGGCGGCAGGATCTGGCGCGGGTTCAGCGGCGGGCAGCGCTGCCCCGGCAACCGCCGCGGCACTTTCGGAAACAGAAGCTAGCACCGATTCCGGCGTGGGCTCCACCACGGCTGCTTCGGAGACGGGCTGAAACCGCAGGCCGGCCAGCTGGTGGCCGGTAAGCAGGCCGGCAATACTCAGGTAATAAATGAGCAGGCCGGTGAACAGGTAGTCGTACCAGGCCTCGTAGTAGCTGAGCGGGCTCACAAACGCGTTGATCAGCCCAAATCCCAGCATTACGCCCGTGCCGACCAGCACGGCCACCAGCACGTTGCGCAGCCAACGGAAGCGAATCTGGTCGGTATCGGAGAAGTTGTCGTTGAGGTAGCGGGCGTAGGCGCGGTATTCGCGCAGGGTGCGCAGGGCGTAGAAGCCGATGAGTAGGTAAGCCGCCACGCCAAGGCAGTATTCCAGCGGTAGTTGGTCGAGCTGCTGCGCCAGGGGGCCTTTGGTACCGAAGTGGGCCGGCAAGGGCCGGCCGCGCAGGCCGTGCCACCAGCCGATGTCGTAGAGAAACACGCCCAGCCGCCCGGCCAGATACGCCGCCGCCGGGGCCAGATGCCCCCAGTACTGCCGCGTAAAGCGAAACTCCTGGTTGGTCAGGCTGCGGAAGTAGAAGTACAGCGCCGGGCCCACCGCCAGCCAGTTGCTGAACGGGAAGTAAAACATGAAGGTGCTGTAGGCATCGTGCGAATCGTACCAGCCGGCGAAGCCCAGCATCCACTGAGCCAGCCGCAGCGCGTGCAGCACCAGCAGCACGGCCAGCCAGAGGTCGGCCGCGCTGCCGTAGCGCCGGCCGCGGCCCAGCAGCACTGCGCCGACCACCACGCCCTGCACGAAAAACGGCAGCAGCAAAGCACTGTAGACGTTAAAAATGAATGACATAGCGGTGAGTCTGGCAGGGCAAAAAAAGGCTCAGCCCCCGCCCACAGGCAGAAGCTGAGTCAATAACCAACAACGGTTGCTCAAAACCAACCCGCTACTCCAGCTCCTGACGCAGGGCGTACACCTTGCGCAGGTTCCGGATCAGGCGCTCCGACTCGGCGAAGTTCAGGGTTTGCTGGCCGTCGGAAGCGGCCTGCTCGGGGGTTTCGTGGGCTTCGTAGAGGATGCCGTCGGCGCCGGCCATTACGCCGGCCAGGGCCATCGGAGCCACAAACTCCCGGATGCCGATGCCGTGCGAGGGGTCGACGACGACGGGCAGGTGAGTTTTCTCCTTGAGAATTGGTACGGCGTTCAGGTCCAGCGTATTGCGCGAAGCCGTTTCGAAAGTCCGGATGCCCCGCTCGCAGAGAATCAGCTTTTCGTTGCCGCCCGAAAACACGTACTCGGCCGAAGAGAGCAGCTCCTCAATCGTGCCCGAAATACCGCGCTTGATCATCACGGGCTTATCCACGCCGCCCAGCGCATCGAGCAGGTTGAAGTTCTGGGTGTTGCGGGCCCCCACCTGGAACACGTCCACGTAGTCGTGCATCTCCTCGACCTGCGACACCTGCATGACCTCGGTCACGATTTTGATGCCGCGGGCCCGGGCCATCTGGTGAAACACTTTCAGGCCATCCATGCCCAGGCCGCGAAACGAGTAGGGCGACGAGCGGGGCTTGAACACGCCGCCGCGCATCAGGCGCACGTCGTTTTCCACGAGGTGGTCCATAATTTTTTCCATCTGGGCCTCGCTCTCAATGCTGCACGGGCCGGCGGCAATGCTCAGGGAGCCTTCCCCGATGTAGACGCCGTCGCCGAGGTCGAGTACGGTGGGGCGCACTCTCCACTTGCGGCTCACCAGCTTGTAGTCGTCCGACACGCGGTGAATGTCCAGAATGCCGGGCAGCTGGCCCAGGGTGCGCAGGTCCACGTCGGCCTTGCCGATGCCCACCAGGTAGCTGGCGCGCTGCGTGTCGACCTCCGTCACTTTGAACTTGGCGTCCTGGACGTGGGAAATGATGTCGGCTTTCTGTTCGGCCGAGGTGTTTTTTTCGAGTTGAATAATCATGGGTAGGTGAAACGGGTCAGCTGAAAGAAATAACGGCTAACTGATTTAGGATAAAATAGATGAAACAAAATTTTTGGCTGCTGCCGGCGCGTCGGCGGTGTCTTCCAGGGCCCGAATAAAGGCCGAGCCGATGATGGCCCCGTGGGCGTACTGCGAAGCCCGCTGAAAGGAAGCCTTGTCGCCGATGCCGAAGCCAATGAGGCGGGGGTTGCGCAGATTCATGGCCGCAATCCGCTCGAAGTACGCCTCCTGGGTGCCGGCGTCCTGGGTGTTGGCGCTGCCCGTGGTGCCCGGCCCCGACACCAGGTACAGGAAGGCATCAGTGAGGGTATCCATGTGGCGGATGCGCTCCGGCGCCGTCTGGGGCGTAATCAGGAACACGGGCTGCAGGCCGTACTGCTTGAAAATGGCCTGGTACTCTTCCTCGTACTCCACCAGCGGCAGGTCGGGCAGAATCAGGCCGTCGACGCCGGCGGCGGCAGCTTCGCGGCAGAAGTTTTCCATGCCGAACTGCATCAGCGGGTTCAGGTAGCCCATCAGCAGCAGGGGCGTGTCAGGCACCTGCCGACGGATGTCCTTGAGCTGCTCGAACAGCACGTACAGGTTCATGCCGTTGGCCAGAGCCACCGAGCTGCTCTGCTGGATAACCGGCCCGTCGGCCAGCGGATCGGAAAACGGCATGCCGATTTCAATCAAATCGGCGCCGGCGGCGGTGAGGGCCTGAATCAGGGGCACGGTGTCCTGCAGCTTGGGGTAGCCGGCCGTGAAGTATACGTTGAGCAGGTTCTGGCCTTTTTTGGCAAAGGCCTGTTGAATACGGTTCGTCATGTTACTTAAGCTGGTCGGCGTACTTCATGTAAGTTTCCAGGTCTTTGTCGCCGCGGCCGGAGAGGTTTACCACTACTACGTCGTAGGGGGCGGCACCCAGCTGCCCCAGCGCGGCCAGGGCGTGGGCCGTTTCGAGGGCCGGAATAATGCCTTCCAGGCGGCTCAGCTCGGCCACGGCCCGCAGCGCCTCGTCGTCTTCGATGCTGATGAACCGGGCCCGGCCCGAAGCGCCCAGGTGGGCATGCAGCGGCCCGATGCCGGGGTAGTCGAGGCCGGCCGACAACGAATACGGCTCCGTAATCTGCCCGTGCTCGTCCTGCATCAGCAGCGTGCGGCTGCCGTGAATGATGCCCGGCGTACCCAGCACCGAGGTGGCGGCCGAGTGCCCGGAGTGAATGCCGTGGCCGGCGGCTTCCACGGCTACCAGCTGCACCGAGGGCTCGTCGAGGAAGTGGTAGAACGCGCCGGCCGCGTTGGAGCCGCCGCCCACGCAGGCTACCACGTAGTCGGGCAGCTCAGTGCCGACTTTCTCCAGCAGCTGCTTGCGCATTTCCTCGCTGATAACCGACTGCAGCCGCGCCACCAAGTCGGGGTACGGGTGCGGGCCCACCACCGAGCCGATGATGTAGTGCGTGTCCACGGGGTTGCTGATCCAGTCGCGGATGGCCTCGTTGGTGGCATCTTTCAGGGTCTGGCTGCCGCTGGTTACGGCCACCACCTTGGCCCCGAGCAGGCGCATGCGCTCCACGTTGGGCCGCTGCCGCTCGGTGTCGGTTTTGCCCATGTACACGATGCACTCCATGCCCATCAGCGCGCAGACGGTGGCCGTGGCCACGCCGTGCTGGCCGGCGCCGGTTTCGGCAATGATGCGCGTTTTGCCCAGCCGCCGGGCCAGCAGAATCTGACCGACGGTGTTGTTGACTTTGTGGGCGCCGGTGTGGCACAGGTCTTCGCGCTTGAGGAAAATGCGGGTGTTGTAGCGCGCCGACAGCCGTTTGGCTTCGAACAGCGGCGTGGGCCGGCCCACGTAGTCGCGCAGCAGCTGCTGCAGCTCCTGCTGGTAGCCGGGGTCGGCCATGATCTGCACGTACTGCTCGCGCAGCTCCTCCACGTTGGGGTAGAGCATTTCCGGAATGAAAGCTCCCCCAAATTCGCCGTAGTAGCCGCGGGCATTGGGTTGAAAGGTCGTATTCATGTTGGGTTTGCAGGGGTTGCGCAGCAGGTTCTGCCGCGAGGATGCGTAAGAAAGAAGAGAAATCAGGTGCGGAGCTGCCGGAGCATGGGCGCCAGGCGGGCGGCGTCTTTCAGGCCGGGCTGGGTTTCAAACCGGCTGTTCAGATCCACGGCGTACAGGCCCGGCAGGTTCAGCTCCCGCAAGGCCGGCGCGTGCTCCAGATCCAGGCCGCCGGCCAGAAAGTAGGGCACCGGCAGGGTGTAGCCGCGCAGAATATTCCAGTCGAAGGCCGTGCCGTTGCCGCCGGGCTGCTCCCCTTTCGTGTCAAACAGAAAGAAGGAGCAGCTGGGCACGTAGGGCAGCAGCGCGGCGAAATCGAAGGCGGCATCCACCGAAAACGCTTTGATAACCGGAATGCCCGCCGCTTGCAGCTCAGCGCACTGGGCCGGGGTTTCGTGGCCGTGCAGCTGCACCAGATCCAGGCCCAGCTGCGCTACTTTCGCCCGGATATTCGCCGTCGACTCATCCACGAACACGCCCACCGTGCGGCAGCCGGCCGGCAGCGCCGGCAGCTCGGTAAGCGTGGCGGGCACCTGCCGCTTCGACTTCGGGTAGAAGATAAAGCCCAGGAAATCCGGTTCCAGCGCCCCGACGGCCGCAATGTTTTCCGGCTGCCGCATCCCGCACACCTTGATTCGCAGGGGGGCGGCGGAAAAGTTCATGGCTGGCAAGGCGGTAAACCCGATTAAATCAGCGTGATGGGCTCGGTGGCGTGCAGCTCCTGCACCAGCGCGTAGCAGGCTTTTTCGGGGCGGCTGCTGCGCATGAAGGCTTCCCCGATCAGGAAACCCCGGTAGCCGAAAGCCCGCAGCTCGGTGATGGCCGCCGCCGACGTCAGGCCGCTTTCCGTCACTTTCACGAACTCGGCCGGAATCTGCTCGGCCAGCTCCTTGGAAGTGTCGAGGCTCACGCTGAAGTCGTGCAGGTTGCGGTTGTTTACACCCACCAGGTTCACCGCGTCGGGGTGCAGGGTGCGGGCCAGCTCCTCGCCGTCGTGCACTTCCAGCAGCACTTCCAGGCCGAGCGAGCGGGCCAGCTGGCCAAAGCGCAGCACCTCTTCGGGCGTCAGCACGGCGGCAATCAGCAGAATGGCGTCGGCCCCGATGCTCTTGGCTTCCAGAATCTGGTACTCGTCCACTACGAAATCCTTGCGCAGAATCGGGCAGTAGTTAAAGCGGCGGGCAACAATCAGGTCCTCGTTTTTACCGGCAAAAAACTCGGCGTCGGTCAGCACCGACAGGGCCGAGGCGCCGGCCTGCATGTAGCCCAGCGTGGTGCGCTCCACCGGCGCGTGCTGGTTGATCCAGCCTTTGGAGGGCGACTTGCGCTTGAACTCGGCAATGATGCCGCTCAGGTCGTCGCGCTGCAGGTATTTGCGCAGCGACAAAGGCTGGCTGTTGAAGTACAGGCTGCGCTCAAGCAGCTTGGCGGGCACCAGGCTCTGGCGCTCGGCTACTTCACGGCGCTTGTGCGCCACGATTTTGTCCAGGATGGTGGTCATTGTGGAAGTGGTTGTCATAAAAGTGAATCGGAGGTGGCCCCTACTGGAACCGTTAGGAAGTGAAAAAAGTAACAGAATTGATGTCAGCCGAGGCGTAAAAGACTGACCACTAGTAATTGAAAAACACGAAACATCAGGTAGTAAGAAGCTTGTTGAAAGCCCGGCCGGCCCGGCCCGAGTCGAGCGACTCCCGCGCCTGGGCCAGGGCTTCGGCAAAGGTGAGCGTCGGCACCACGCACTGAATGCCCAGCGCCGCGTTGGCCGTCACCACGTCGCGCTGCGCGGCCGTGGCCCGGCCCTCCAGCACCCCGCGAAACAGCGCGGCCGACTCGGCGACGGTGCTGCCGCCGGCCAGCTCCTCGGGGGCGTAGGTAGTCAGGCCCAGATCTTCGGCCGTGAAAAACTGCTCCCCCCGAAACGAACTGGTTTTGGCGGCTCCGGTCAGGGAAAGCTCGTCGTAGCCATCCAGGGCGTGCACCACGGTGTAGCTGGTGGTGGTTTGCTGAAACAGGTAGTTATAGAGGCGCAGCAGCTCCAGGCTGAACACGCCCGCCAGCTGGGCCTTGGGCCGGGCCGGGTTTACCAGCGGACCGAGGATGTTGAAGAAGGTGCGCACGCCCAGCTCCTTGCGCACCGGGGCGGCGTGGCGCATGGCCGGGTGAAACGCCGGGGCGTGCAGAAAGCAGATGCCGGCCTCGTCGAGCTGCCGGCGCAGCGTGTCGGACGAAGCCTCGAAGTCGTAGCCGAAGTGGGACAGGATGTTGGACGACCCACAAATGGACGACACGCCGATGTTGCCGTGCTTGGCCACCTTGTAGCCCGCCCCGGCCACCACGAAGCAAGCCAGCGTGGAGATGTTGAAAGTATCTTTGCCGTCGCCGCCGGTGCCCACGATGTCGAGCACGTCGCGGGTGCCCAGCTGCGGGTCGCGGCACAGGTCGAGCAGGGCGTCGCGGAAGCCGGCCAGCTCGGGCACCGTGATGGGCCGCATGCGGTACACGGTCATGAAGGCGGCGGTTTCGGCCGGGTTGGCCGCGCCCTGCCCCAGCTGCGACAGGGCCTCGTGGGCTTCGTCGCGGGTCAGGGTTTGCTGGTCGAAGAGGGTGGTGAGAAACTGTTTCAAGGAGAAGGAATTGCGAAAGGAGGAAAACGGACGGGCTGGTGAAAACGGGTGCGGAGCCAAGCCCCGCCGACGGAATCTTACCCTTCCAGCCAGTTTCGCAGCATCTGGTGCCCGTGCTCGGTCAGGATGGATTCGGGGTGAAACTGCACGCCGCGCACGTCGTAGGTGCGGTGGCGCAGGGCCAGAATCTGCCCGTTGGCGTCGCGGGCCGTTACTTCCAGCTCCTCCGGAAATCCCTCGGGCGTCACCACCCAGGAGTGGTAGCGGCCCACCTTAAACCGCGTGGGCAGCCCGTTGAACAGCCGGTCGTTGCCGGTCACGATGTCGGCGTCGGTGGCAATGCCGTGGAGCACGGCCGGCAGGTTATACAGCTCCCCCCCGAAGGCTTCGGCAATGCCCTGGTGGCCCAGGCACACGCCCAGCATGCGCTTGGTAGGGGCGTAGCGCCGGATAACTTCCGGCATCAGCCCCGCCTCCGACGGCACGCCCGGGCCGGGGGAAAGCATAATGGCGTCGTACTTTTCAATGTCATCCAGGGCAATCTTGTCGTTGCGAATGACGTCGGTAGTGGCGCCGTAGCCTAGCTCACGCAGCAGCTGCACGAGGTTGTAGGTAAAGGAGTCGTAGTTATCGAGAACGAGAATTTTCATGGCTGTTGGGGTAGATCATGTCGAACATCCTGCGCTTCAAGCAGAATGTTCAACATGACGTTCTTTTCTGATTTGTATGCCCTGCCGCTCTACACAGCGGCCGTCAGCTTCTCGCCCACGGCCTCGGCGGCTTCCAGGGCTTTGCGCAGCGCGGCCAGCTTGTGGTGCACCTCGTTCAGCTCCGAGTTGATGTCGGAAGCGGCTACCACCCCGGCCCCCGCCTGGAAATACAGCTGGTTGCCGGTGCTCAGAAACGAGCGAATCATGATGGCGTGGTTGAAGTCGCCGTTGAAGCCCAGGTGGCCCAGGCAGCCGCCGTAGTAGCCCCGGCCGGTGGGTTCGAGCTGGTCGATGAGCTGCATGGCCCGGTGCTTGGGCGCGCCCGAGAGCGTGCCGGCCGGGAACGTATCAGCTACTACCTGCAACGAAGCCGCGTTGGGAGCCAGCAGGGCGTTTACTTCGCTCACGAGGTGAATCACGTGGGAGTAAAACTGGATTTCGCGGAACACCTTCACTTTCACCTCGTCGCCGTGGCGGGCCAGGTCGTTGCGGGCCAAATCCACCAACATCACGTGCTCGGCGTTTTCCTTGGGGTCGGCGGCCAGCTTCTGGGCCAGCTCGGCGTCCTGGGCATCGTGGCCGGTGCGGCGGAAGGTGCCGGCAATGGGAAACAGGCTGGCCTGCCGCCCTTTGATCAGCAGCTGCGTTTCGGGCGAGGAGCCGAAAATCTTGAAGTTGCCGTAGTCGAAGTAAAACAAGTAGGGCGACGGGTTCACCGACCGCAGCGCGCGGTACACGTTGAACTCGTCGCCCACAAAACCCTGCTGAAAACGCCGGGACAAGACAATCTGGAATACGTCGCCGCGGCGGCAGTGCTGCTGTCCGGCCGCCAGCGCGGTCAGAAACTCCTCGTCGGTCTGGTTGGTTTGCTCCTGGCCCACCAGCCCGAAGCCAAACTCCGGCAGGCTGGGGTTGCGAATCAGGTTTACCAGCCGCGTGAGGCCGTCGTGGTCGGTGGGCTCATCCGAGGGAGAGTGCTCGAACACGAACAGCTCATTGCGGAAGTGGTTGATGGCAATGACGTAGCGGTAGGTGCCGTAGATAATGTCCGGAATCTGGCCGGCGGCTTCCTTTTCCGCGTTCAGCGTCAGGTCTTCGAAGTACTGCACGCCCTCGTAGCCAATGTAGCCAAACAAGCCGCCGGTGATAAAGTCGAAGCCGGTTTCCTCAGCCCGAAACGAGTCGGCAAACTCCTGCAGGCGGGTTAGCGCCAGGCGGGGCTGAGCCAGGGTTTCGGTCGTTACGGAGCCATCCACCAGCGTCTGGCGCAGCTCGCCGCGGCTGACCTCGAAGCGGGCCAGGGGCTCGAAGGCCAGGTAGCTGAAGGCGTTTTGCTGGCCGTGGTAGTCGGCGCTTTCCAGCAGCAGGCAGTTGGTGTATTGGTCGCGCAGGCGCAGATACAGGCCCACGGGTGTCACCGTGTCAGCTAGCAGCCGGACATGGCGGGTTTTGAGATGAACTTGCTTCATTCGCTTTGCCCACGAACAGCGGGCGGGTTACAGATAAAGTGATAGGAAATAGCGGCACTAGATATCGAGCTAAAATAAAAAGCCCGGCTAGTGGCCGGGCTTTCCTTTATGATTGATGCAAGGTGAATGACCTTACCGCACGCACAGGGTTTCCCGTCCAGAGTTCCGGAAAGGCCACCACCATGCTTGCTGAGTTGCTTGTACTTGACAGGTCATCATGACGGGGGTACTTCTTTCCTTTTTTCGGGCTCTAATGCTGCAAATATAAATGGGTTTTGGTTTTTCCCAACAGTTTTTCACTTTTTCTTAGTGAATTTGCAGACGGCATCCGCCGCCACTGGCAAATTCCCAGAAAAGCGCCCGGTTTCTTACGACTTCTACTCCTTTATTAAAGCCTGACTGCCGGTTTGGGGCCCCGCGCTGAGCCGGAGCAGGTAGTGACCCTTGGCCAACTGACTCAGATTGACGGGCTGCCCGGCTTTCACTTTGCTTTTCAGCACCACCCGGCCCGTCGTGTCGAGTATTTCCAGCCGGGCTTCTTTCACCGTGGCCGGCAGCTGGATAGTCAGCGCGTCTTTAGCCGGCATGGGGTAGGCACTGAAAGCCAGGGCCACCTGCGGCCCGCGGGCGGCCGTCACGCTGCCGGGCGCCATCAGCCACTGGTAGGCCGCCCCAAACTCGCGCTTCCAGAACCACTCGGCATGCTGACCGTCGGCGCGGGTGGTATAGCGCAGGTTAGCGGCCGGCACTCCCCCACCCTGTAGCGCGTCGCGCATCTGCTGCATCAGCGGCACCATCGTCTGGCTTTCCTGGGTGCCGCTCACGAGGTAAAAGCGCGTGTCGGGGTGGGCCGGGTGCTGCTGCACGTACTGAAACAGGGACTGCTCGGCAAACCAGAAGGCCGGCGAAAACACGCCCACCTTGCTGTACACGCCGGGATATTTCAGGGCGGCGTACACCGAAATCAGGGCGCCCATGCTGGAGCCGGCAATGCCCGTGTACTCGCGGCCCGTGAGCGTGCGGTAGTTGGCATCAATATAAGGCTTCAGCGTCTGGACCAGAAAATCGGCGTACTGGTCGCCCTGCCCGCCGCCATACGCGGGGTTGTTCCAGGGTGAGTATTCGTTTAGCCGCTGGGTGCCGTCGTTGTCCACGGCCACCACGATGCTGCCGCTCACGTCCTGGCCCGCCTGCTGCAATTGGCTCAGGGTTTCATCTACGCCCCACTCGCCCGAGAAGCTGGTGCAGTTGTCGAATACGTTCTGGCCGTCGTGCATGTACAGCACGGGGTAGCGCTTGGCGGGGTTGGTGGCGTAGTCGTTAGGCAGATACAGCCACACCCGCCGGGTGCGCCCCAGCTGCGGCATAGCGAAGCTGGTGGTCATCACGCGCACGTTGGAACTCAGGGCCGAGGACTGGCAGCCGCCGCCCCCGGCCAGGTCTTCCCAGTTCAGTACCGTGTGCGTAACCACGGCCGGCCCCGCCGGGAAGGTGTAGCTGCGGTTGGGCACCGCCCCGTTGGCTGCGTTGGTTTCCACGGAGGCCCAGGAGCCGCGGGTAAACTTATATTCTATCGTGCCGCTTTGGGCTGGCAGCGTGATTTGGTAGCTGCCGTCCGCGTTCCGCAGCAGGGCGTGGGCCGGGCTACCCGGGTTCCAGCCGTTGAAGGAGCCCGCCATGTAGAGCGTGGCCGCCGCCGGCGTGTTGGCGGGCACGCCCGTCAGCTTGAACGTTACCTGGGCCCGGGCAGTGCCCACGACGAACAGCAGCAGGAAAGCAAAGAGTTGTTTCATTCCCTAAAGTATCAGAGTTGAGGCCGAAAACCCTGCCCGAGCCGGCCCAGACAGTTTTCCGGCGGGCTTAAGATCTTCATAGCCTTGCGAATACGAGAACCACCCGGCAGCGCAAAATTTTCAGCCTGCTAAATTGTATTCCGCATTCGTCGGCCGCCGGGCGGAACCTGGGCTGTTCCCCGGGTCGTAATTTACGTCTTTTCAGGGTTTCGAATATAGGACAAAAGCAAGACAATTGATTTTACAAAATAGGCGGCGCAGCGGGTAGTTGGTGACTGCGCACTTACCGGGAAGGGTGTTTTCACACTCACTCCTGAAAATGAATCCGAATTATTTACGCGTCTCAGCACCCCTTCAGGGGGCATAACGGCACAATTGGGGCTTGTGCAAACCTTTGCACTGAAAATAGTCTGAAAACTATTTCCGAGACGGAATTATCCTGCCTTGTATTTGTGGTTTTCAAAACTTTATCTTGCGTAGTTTATTAACGAGAAAGATGATGTTGTACCGAGACAAAACCGGACGAAATCGTGTTTACAGACATGGTATCGTTTCCAGGCTCTTCCCGGCGCGGCAACATCCTACCACTGGCCCGGCCAGCTAAAAAATTCCCTCTCCTAACCCATTCTCAATGAAACACACTTACCTAGCGAAACTACTGTTTCTGCTACTCTTCGTTTGTGCCGGCTTCACCGGCGCATTCGCCCAAACCGGCGCCGTGAGTGGCCGCGTACTGGACGAGAAAAGCCAAGGGGTACCTGGTGCAACGGTTCTGATTGAAGGAACCACGCTGGGCAGCTCGACGAACTCGGACGGCACCTACCTGATTCAGAACGTGCCGGCCGGGCCGCACACGGTGGTTAGCTCCTTCGTGGGCTACAACGCCAAGCGGGTTCCCGTGACCATCACCGCCGGCCAGACGACGGCCCTGGGTGACATCTCCCTGACCGAAAACACCACGTTGCTCAGCGAGGCCGTGGTAGTAGCCTACGGCACCCAGCGCCGGCAGGACGTGACTGGTTCGGTCGAGCAGATTTCCGAAAAGCAGTTTGTGAAGGGCCAGGTAACGAACCCCGAACAGCTGGTGCAGGGCAAAGTAGCCGGTCTGCAGATTACCACCGGCGGTGCCCCCGGCGCCAAGTCGGAAATCCGCATTCGGGGCGGTTCCTCGCTGAATGCTTCCAACGATCCGCTGATCGTAATTGACGGCGTACCCGTGGATAACAGCACGCTGAAAGGCGCCAGCAACCCCCTGTCGCTGATCAACCCCAATGATATCGAGAGCGTGACCGTGCTGAAAGATGCCTCGTCGACGGCCATCTACGGCTCGCGTGGCTCCAACGGCGTTATCATCGTCACGACCAAGCGCGGCTTGCAGGGTGAGGCCCTGCGCGTGAACGTCAACACCCAGTTCTCCATTGCTACCCCCGCCGACTACGTACCCGTGCTGAACGGCGACCAGTTCCGGGCCCTGGTAAACCAGAAAGGCACGGCCGCCCAAAAGGCTGCCCTCGGCACGCAGAACACCGACTGGCAGCGCGAAATCTACCGCACGGCCTACACCACCGACAACAACGTCAGCCTGTTGGGCTCGGCCGGTAAAGTACCGTTCCGCGTATCGGCCGGCTACCTGGGCCAGCAGGGCCTGCTGCTGGAAAACACCCTGAAGCGCTACTCGGGCTCGGTTGGCGTTTCGCCGCTGCTGCTCAACGACAACCTGCGCGTTGACATCAACATCAAGGGCACCCAGATTGAGAACAACTTCTCGGACCAGGGCGCGGTGAACTCGGCCGTTTTCTTCGACCCGACCCAGCCCATTACCTCCAACGACCCGCGCTTCACCCGCTACGGTGGCTACTTCGAGTTTGTGGACGCCGCCGGCAACCTCAACACCCTGGCCCCCCGCAACCCGGTGAGCTCCATCAAGCAGCGCAGCGACCTGAGCACCGTGCGCCGCAGCATCGGCAACGCCCAATTCGACTACAAGCTGCCCTTCCTGAGCGGCCTGAGCGCCAACCTGAACCTGGGCTACGACATCCAGCGCGGCAAAGGCACCACCAACGTGCCCATTACGGCCGGTTCGCAGT
Organism: Hymenobacter aquaticus; assembly: GCF_004765605.1. NCBI lineage: Bacteria > Pseudomonadati > Bacteroidota > Cytophagia > Cytophagales > Hymenobacteraceae > Hymenobacter > Hymenobacter aquaticus. Next base: position 1,675,469 of record NZ_SRLC01000001.1, read on the forward strand.
TCAACCGCGGGGGCCTGAGCCAGCAATACCGCCAGGATCTGAACAACCAGCTGCTCGAAGCGTTGCTGAAGTACAAGCGCGACTTCGGCTCGGCCAAGTTTGACATCCTGGGTGGCTACTCGTGGCAGGAATTCCAGAACAAGAACTACTTCTTCGACGACCTGCGCGCCAACGGTACGGTGTACCAGACGGCCGAGCAGACCTACGACAAGAAAAACCAGTACACGGACCAGTACAACCTGCTCTCGTACTTTACCCGGGCCAACCTGAACATCAACGACAAGTACCTGCTGACCGCCACCGTGCGGGCCGACGGCTCGTCGCGCTTCAGCAAGGAAAACCGGTGGGGCTACTTCCCCTCGGCAGCCGTGGCCTGGCGCATCAAGGGTGAAGAATTCCTGAAAAACTCGAAGGCCTTCTCCGACCTGAAACTGCGCGTGGGTATCGGCCAGACCGGCCAGCAGGACTTGGGCGGCAACTACTACGGCTACCTGCCCTTCTCGACGCTGGGCGTTACCTCGGCCCAGTACATCATCAACGGGGTGCCGTACCGCACGCTGCGCGGCGACTTCTACAACCCGAACCTGAAGTGGGAAACCACCACGACCTACAACGCCGGTATCGACTACGGCTTCTTCGATGGCCGTCTGTACGGCTCGGTTGACATCTACCAGCGCGACACCAAAGACCTGCTCAACGAAGTACTGGTAGCCGCCGGCTCCTACCCTTCCAACGGTGGTACCCTGAACGTAGGCTCGCTGACCAACAAAGGTCTGGAAGTAACCGCCAACGTGGACGCCGTGAAGAGCGACAAGTTTAACCTGTCGGTGAACGCCAACGCTACATTCAACCGCAACAAGCTCACCAAGCTGACCGCCAGCGACGACGTGCAGTCGGTAGACTTCCTGACCGGTGGCATCAACAACTTCGACAACGTCGGCAACGGCGACATCCAGGTGAACTCGGTGGGCTACCAGGCCCAGTCGTTCTACGTGTACCAGCAGGCCTACGGCGCTGATGGCAAGCCAATCGAAGGCGTGTTCGTGGACCGCAACGGCGACGGGCAGATTACCCTGGCCGACCGTTACCGCTACAAGTCGCCCCGTCCGCAGGCCGTGCTGGGCTTCGGCTCGAACATGAGCTACGGCAAAGCCAGCCTGGCTTTCACGATGCGGGCCAACGTAGGTAACTACGTGTACAACAACATCCGCTCCCGCTCGCTCTACGTACCTACCAGCGGCTTTAACCGCAACTCGACGACGGAAGTACTGGAGACGGGTTTCGGCACTTCTTCGGCCAACCAGATCCTGTCGGACTACTACGTGGAGAACGGCTCGTTCCTGCGCATGCAGAACATCACCGTGGGCTACGATTTCGGCAGCCTGGTGAAGCAGAATTCGAACTTGAGCCTGTCGTTTGCTGTTCAGAATGCATTCCTGATTACGAAGTATAAAGGCCTGGATCCGGAAATCGACAATGGCATCGACAACACGGTTTACCCACGTCCGCGCACCTACACTGTTGGGCTGAATTTCGGCTTCTAACCCTTACCTCAAATTCCCCATGAATACTTCATTTACCCGTAGTCTGGGCACTTTCGCTCTCGCTGCCTCGCTGTTCACCAGCGTATCCTGCACCAAAGACCTGGACCAGAAGCCCAGCTACCGTGCCAGCGCCGACGTTATCTACAGCGACCCCGCCCAGATTTTCCAGGTGCTGGCCCGCCTGTACTCCGGTCTGGCCGTAGCCGGTCAGGGTCAGGTAGGCTCGAGCACGGAGCGTGGCGACCTGGTGAAAATCAACGCCGACTACTCCAACTACGTCCGTAACTACTGGAACCTGCAGGAAATCACCACCGACGAGGCCACGCTGGCCTGGGGTGACCCCGGCATTCCGGACTTCAACACGCTGACCTGGAACGCCGACAATCAGTTCGTGCGGGGCATGTACGAGCGTTTCTACTTCCAGATTTCGGCCTGCAACGAGTTCCTGCGCCAAACGACTGCCGACAAGCTCGCGGAGCGCGGTATTTCTTCCAACAGCGAAGTAGCCAACATCGGCCAGTACCGGGCCGAAGCCCGTTTCCTGCGCGCCCTCAGCTACACCCACCTGATGGACCTCTACGGCAACGTGCCGTTCACCACGGAGGCCTCCGTCATCGGTGATTTGCCCCCGCAAAAGTCGCGCGCCGAAATCTTTGCTTTCGTTGACTCGGAGCTCAAGGACATCGAGGGCAGCCTGCTTGCACCCCGCACCCAGTACGGCCGGGCCGACAAAGGTGCCTGCTGGGCCCTGCAGACGATGGTGTACCTGAACGCGGAAGTATACGCCAAAACCAACCGCTACACCGATGCCATCACGGCGGCGAAGAAGCTCCTGACCACGGGCGGCTACTCGCTGGCGCCGGAGTACCGGTCGCTGTTCCTGGCCGACAACCACGAGGGCGCCGCCAAGAACGAAATGATCTTCCCTGTCGTGTTCGACGGGGTATTTACCCAGAACTACGGCGGCACCACTTTCCTGGTGCACGCCTCGGTGGGCGGCTCCATGGATGCCGCTCAGTTCGGCATCAATGGCGGCTGGTACGGCCTGCGGGCCAAGAAGAACCTGGTTGACCTGTTCCCCGGCGGCGCTACCAGCACCGACAAGCGGTCCATGTTCTACACCAAGGATCAGTCGAAGGAAATCACCAACTTCGGTGACTTCTCTCAGGGCTACCCCGTTACGAAGTGGCGCAACGTGAAACTGGACGGCACTCCGGGCTCGTGGTATCCGAAGCCCGACGGCAGCGGTGGCAACGGTGACTTCGTGGACACGGACTTCCCGCTCTTCCGCCTGGCCGACGTGCAGTTGATGTACGCTGAAGCCGTGCTGCGCGGTGGCACCGGCGGCGATGCCGGTCAGGCCCTGACCTACGTCAACGCTATCCGGGCCCGTGCTGGCGCGACGCCGCTGGGCGCTATCACCCTGGACGACATTCTGGCCGAGCGTGGCCGGGAACTGTACTGGGAAGGCCACCGTCGGACGGACCTGATTCGTTTCGGCAAGTACACTACCGGTGCCTACGTATGGCCCTTCAAGGGTGGAGTAGCCGAGGGCCGGGGCGTTGCCGACACCCGCACGCTGTTCCCCATTCCTACTTCCGACCGGATTGCTAACCCCAATCTCAAGCAGAACGACGGTTATTAATCGAAGCGGGACCACTGAAGACCGGCGCCTTATCGTACCGGTCTTCACCCCTACTTTTTTGGTACTTCACTTTTACTTTCGTTGTATGAAATCTCGGTTTACTCAAGTAGTTCTGGGTTTATTTGCCCTGGCTACGGTTACGCTCGCTTCATGCGAAAAAGACGAGGTCCGGGCTACCGTGACTCCGGACAATGCCCCGGCATTCTCGGCCTCGACTAATGCCGTGGTGCTGCAGCAGGCTAACAGCAGCGACAATGCTGTTACGTTTACCTGGTCGCCCATCAAGTCGTTTACCTGGTCGAATGCCGACCACCCTTACAAGCTGGACACCAAGTACACCTTCCAGATTGACAAGAAGGGCAACAACTTCGCCGCGCCGATTTCGGTGGATGCCGGCAATGGCCCCACTACCAGCCTCACGGTAGAAAAGCTCAATGAGAGCCTGATCCAGCTGGGTCTGGCTCCCAACGTGGCTACTCCGGTTGAAATCCGGTTGAAGGGCAGCTATTCGCCCAGCAGCCAGATGTATTCGCCCGTTGTCTCGATGACGGCCACGCCCTACAAAGTGTGCGTAGCGCCAACGTCCGACGTATGGGGTGTAGTAGGCTCAGCGGCCATCAGCTGGGATACTGACGCCATCATGACCTACGACTGCGACTCGAAAACCTACAAGCTGACCCGCGCTATGGGCGTAGGTGAGTTTAAATTCCGGGCCAACCGCGCCTGGACCGTGAACTACGGTGACGACGGTGCCGACGGCACGCTGGAACAGGACGGCAAAAACATCAACGTTGCTACCGCCGGTGTTTACACCATCACGCTCGATCTGGCCGCCAAGAAGTACACTATCGTTAAGTAAGGTAACCTCCGCTTAGCGCCAAGAAAAAAGGAGCCGCTCTAGTAGAGCGGCTCCTTTTTTCTTGCTGGCAGGTTGTAGTCTGCTTAGACACCGAAGCCGGTTAGAAAGTCTGATAGAACAACTCAACCCGTCATGCTTCGGCTGCGCTCAGCACGACGTGCTTTCGACTTTCTAAATAGCTTCACCATAAAAAAGGCGAGCCGCATGGCTCGCCTTTTTTATTTCGTAGTGGTAGCAGACTATTGCACGAATACTTTGCGGGTGTCGGTCTTGTCGCCAATCTGGAGGCGCAGCAGGTAGGTACCCGTGGCCAGGCTGGCGGTGCTGAGGGCTTTGCTTTGCAGACCGGCCGGGCTCAGCCCGTCTGCCAACACCTGCACCGGGCGGCCCAGAATGTCGGTCAGCACGATCTTCACCTGCTCGGCCCGGCTCCCGACGTTGTAGACGACCGTGGTAGCACCTTTAGCCGGGTTAGGATACACGCCCAGCGCCAGCGCGGCGGCATCGGCGGCTTTATTGGCCAGCACCGTTACGCCCGTGGAGCTGCCCACTACTACCGTAGCCGACTGCGTACCGGGAATGGTGCGGAAGTCGGGGTCGGTGCCCAGGTTGGGCGCGGCGGGGAAGGACGAGGGCAATGGCCCCGCGTTCTGCGGAATAAAGTCGCTGGAGACGTAGCCGCCATCCTGGTTGTTTTGCAGGCCGAAAACGCGCACCGAGCCCCCGGCGGCAGCCAGGGCAATAGAAGCGCGGCTGATGGCTATTTCGAGGCCGAAGGCAGGAACAGCGCCCGAGCCGGCCGTACCGTAGCCGGGGTTGCTGTTCAGGTTAGCGGCCGTGCGGTACGCTACCCGCGCCCCGTTGAACACCGCCAGGTTACCCGTTTGGCCCGAAATAGTGGCCACCGTGCCGTTAGCGGCCACTCCGGTAGCGCCGCTCAGCACCGCCGAAGTGGCGCTGGGCGTGGTGCCACCGGTATACACTACGCCGTCAACCTGAAATTGCGCGGCCGTGCCGTTGCCCTTGATGCCGATGCCCATGTCGCCGATCTGGTCGAGGTAGGGGCTGAAATTCTGGAAGGAGTTGCTGCCCGAGGGTTTGGGCAACTTCGTGCCCACCGGTACCCCGGTGACACCAGGCCGGGCCACCAGCAGCTGTAGGGAGTTGGAAATGGTAGCGGGGTTGCCGTCGTTTTGCAGGGTAGCCAGCAGAAAGAAATACAGGTTGCTGGCGTCGGCGGCGGCGTACATGGCAATCAGGCCGGCGTCGTTGGTGGCCGAGGGCGCGAAGCCGCGCGGCCCCGTGTCGCGGCCGACCAGGGTGTAGCCGCTGGCGCTTACTTCGGCGGCCGTGAGCTGACCATCGACCGTTACCTGAGCCTGGGCGGCAGCGGAGGTGAGCAGCCCGAGGGTTGCGAGGGTAAAGATTTTCTTCATGAAGTGGAAATTGGGGGTGTGGTGAAAGAGAAGTACACGAAGCAGGCGCGAAAAAAAACGAATTTCCCGAGCGGCATATAGCAAATATACTACGCAACTTATAAAATAAAAGAGCCGTGAGTTATTACTCACTATTAACCAGTTAAAGAACCAGAAAAACCCTTCTGCACTGCTAAAAACAGGTCTCTCCGCGCCTGCTTCGGCCGCTTTACTTCCCGACTCAGGCGGGGCGAGCCGCAGAATGTCGGGCTCCGGTGCCGTTCGTTTCGGCGAACCTGCTAGCTTCGCAACCGAATAGCCGGCCCGCAGGGGGCGGCTGGCCGCCGCAACCGGGCGCGCTGACGTCCTTCTCGGCTTTGCTGAAGCGGGCCGGACGGCGGTGGTCCGGGTTCGGTCTCTCTCCACTACCTTTTCTCTTACCGTATGATTCTCATTGCCGACGGCGGCTCGACCAAGAGCAGCTGGTGCCAGCTCGACGAGACTGGCAACCGGGTGTACTTCAACACTGAGGGCTACAACCCCGATTTCATCAAGACGCCCGCCATTGCGGCCTCGCTCGACAAAAACCTGCCCGAAACCCTGCCCCGCGACCAGGTGCGCGAGGTGCACTACTACGGCGCGGGCGTGTCGTCGTCGAAAAAGGCCGACGTCATTGCCCAGGCCATGCGGCAGATTTTCCCCAACGCCAACGTCACCGTCGACCACGACCTGCTGGCGGCGGCCCGCGCCCTGCTGGGCCGCAAGCCGGGCTTCGCGGCCATTCTCGGCACGGGCACCAACTCCTGCCTTTACGACGGCGAGAAAATCATTTACAACGTCGACTCGTTGGGCTACTTCCTGGGCGACGAAGGCAGCGGCTCGTTTATCGGCAAGCGGCTGATGCGCGACTACCTGCGCGGCCTACTGCCCGACGGCCTGCAGGACATTTTCAAGGCCGAGTTCAACCTCACCCGCGAGGATATTCTGGACCGGCTCTACAATCAGCCCTTGCCCAACCGTTTCCTGGCCAGCTTCGGCAAGTTTGCCTACGACCACAACAACATCAGCTACTGCCGGGAAATCGTGCTGCAGGGCTTTGAGACGTTCTTCGAGAACATCGTGCTGCACTACCCCAACTACCAGGACTACACCTTCAACTGCGTGGGCTCGGTGGCTTACAACTTCCGCGACGCCCTGACCCAGGTGGCCCGGCAGCACGGCATGGAAGTCGGCAAGATCATCCGCTCCCCCATCGACGACCTGGTAACCTACCACGAGCAGGAAGCTTAGTGCTTAGTGCTTAGTGCTTAGTGCTTAGTGCTTAGTGCTTAGTGCTTAGTGCTTAGTGCTTAGTGCTTAGTGCTTAGTGCTTAGTGCTTAGTGCTTAGTGCTTAGAAGTGTAATGTTCTTCTGACATTGGGTTACGAAAAAGGCCGATTTCCTCGCGGAAATCGGCCTTTTTTTGTTGCCGGTTAATTCGGCACTAAACACCAGGCGCTAGGCACCAGGCACTACCATCTATCCTTAGTGCTGTACTACGAGGCGAGTGGTCTGGGTCTGCTCGCCGGTGCTCAGGCGAATCAGGTAGATGCCGTTGGCCAGGTCCTGCACCGGTACGGCCAGCTCGTGGGCTCCGGTGGGCTGCTTGGCTCCGGCGTGGAGGGTGCGCAGGGTAGCGCCCAGCAGGTTCTGCACCGTTACGGTCACGGCGGCGGGGGCCGTCAGCTCGTAGTGCAGGCGGGCCGTGCTGCTGGTCGGGTTCGGGGCGGCCGTCAGGCGGAGCGCGTCGGTGGCGCGGGCCTTGGTGCCGAGCACCGTGGCTTTCTTGATCAGGCGCGAGGTGTACACCGCGTACTGGCCGGGCTGCAGCGTCATCGGGGCCGTCGTGCTGCTGACCACGATACTGTCGCCGGTCAGGTAGTTGTACCACTTGCCGGTTTGCTGGAACTCGGGGTTCACCGGCTGGGCCGTCACGTCGAAGTTACCCACGACCGTCACTTTCAGGTTGGCATCCGAGAGGTGAATGGTCTTGGTGGCCCCGGCCAGGTTCTGGGTGAACGTGCCGGTTTTGAACACGGGCTGGGTTTTCTTCAGGGCAATCAGCTCCCGGTAGGTGTTGTAGAGCTTGCGGCGGTTGGCCTCCTGATAGTAGTTCCACAGGATAGGCTTGTTGCCCACGCGGCCGTTCTGGTCGATGCTGATGTCGTAGCCGACTTCGCCGAACTGCCAGATCATCTTGGGGCCGGGCACGGTAAAGAAGAAGGCGGCGGCGGCTTCGTTGCGGGCCAGGGCAATGGCGGGGTTGCGCACGTCGTAGGCGGGGTTGGCCTGGTTGCCGTACGTGATGTTCTTGAACATCAGGCGCTCCTCGTCGTGGCTTTCCATGTAGGTCACCACGTTCGGATTTGCCCAGCCCCGGGCGCCGTAGTAGCCCCAGCTGAAGTCCGATTTGGCCAGGTAGCCCATCGTGGCCTCGTTGTAGTTGAAGTTCAGGTTGCCCCACAGCATCATGCCGTAGTCCGACAATACCTTCTCCTCCGAGTTGTCGGCGAAGTGCTCCAGGATGCAGTACACGTTCGGGTCTACCGTCTTCATGTAGTCGTAGTAGTCCTTCCAGATGTTGATGCGCGACTGGTCGTAGGCGCCCCAGGCGTTTACGTCGTTGGGGTTGTTGCGCTGGGTGAAGCCCTTGCTCAGGTCGAAGCGGTAGCCGTCCACCTTGTATTCGCGCAGCCAGAACTCCATCACGCGCTTCGAGAAGTACTTGGTGAAGGGGCTTTCGTGGTTGAAGTCGTAGCCCACGTTGAAGGGGTGGGTAGCGTCGGGGTTAAACCAGGGGCTGTTGGGCGCGGGCTTGTCGTTCTGGAAGTAGAGCTGCACCATCGGCGACTGGCCGAAGGAGTGGTTCAGCACCATGTCGAGCACCACGGCCATACCGCGGCGGTGGCACTCGTCGATCAGGCGCTTCAGCTCGTTTTTGGTGCCGTAGTACTTGTCGGGGGCGAAGTAGAACGAGGGGTTGTAGCCCCAGCTTTCGTTGCCCTCAAACTCGTTGATTGGCATCAGCTCCACGGTGTTGATGCCCAGGCGCTGCAAGTAGTTCAGCGTGTCGCGCAGGGTCTGGTAGTCGTGGCGGGCCAGGAAGTCGCGCAGGTGCAGCTCATACACCACCATGTCGGTGCGGGCCGGGCGGGCGAAAGTCGTGGTCTGCCACTGGTAAGCCGGCTGGTTGGTTTGCAGCACCGAAACGATGCCCGTGGTCAGATTCACCGGGTAGGGCTTCAGGCTGGGGTAGGTCACCGACGGAATGTAGGGGTCGTTGGTTTGGTCGAGCACCTTTTCCGCGTAGGGGTCGGCCACGCGCAGGGTGCCATCCACCAGGTACTGGTAGGCGTACTCGCGGCCGGCGGTCAGGCCGTTGATCTGCACCCACCAGTTGTTGCCGTCGGGCGTCTTGTTCATGTAGCCGGCCTCGGTGGGCTGCCAGTTGTTGAACTCGCCGATGACGTAAGCAAACTGCTTGCCGGGGGCCGTCAGGTTCAGGATAACCGAGGTGCCGCCGTTCAGGTAGGTAATACCGTCTTTGGCGCCGGCGGGCAGGGCCGCTACCGTCACCGCGGGCCGGATAACGAAGATCAGCGAGTCGGATACGGTGGTAGCACCGCTGGTGGCCGTCAGGCGAATCACGTTGCGGCCGGGCTGGGTGGCCGTGATGGTGCCGCTAAGCGTAGTGGCGTTGGTTTGCTGGGTCACTACGGCCTTGTTCAGGGTCAGCACCAGCGTGGAGGCGGCCGAAGCCGTGCCCGTCACGCTGATCTGGGTGTTGGCATTCACGAACAGCGGGTTGCCGCCGGCCGGCGCGACCGGGGCGGTAATGCGCACGGAAAGAGCACCCTGGGCTACGTCGACGAAGATGTCGCCGCCGCCGGTAGCCCGGCCCACGACGCTGCCGTCGCCGCTCTTGAAAATCATGGCCAGCTTCTTAACCTGGTCGGTGGCGGCCACGCCGTAGAAGGTGCGGGGCGTGAAGCTGATGGTGTACAGGTTGGGGTTGTTGGTGCTGCGCGTCATCAGCGCGGCCGGGTCGGGCTGGTTGAAGGACGGGCTCTTGACGTACTTCCAGTCGGAGTTGGAAGTGCTTTTGTCGGTGATAACGCCGGTCCAGATGTAGACCGGGCCGGTGAAGCCCGCCAGCGCGCCGTTGCCCTGGGTGGCGTCGAAGGTCAGCGTAACCTGGTCGGTGTCGCGGAAGAAGGTGGGCTGGGCCGTAACGACCTGGGCCTGCGCCGACGTAATTCCGCCGCACAACAGGAGCAGGATCAGCCCCAATAGCAGTCGAAGTTTTCTCATTGATACTGTGGGAATTGGTGAAAGGTCAGAAACCGTGAAAACATGAAAATACTACGCAAGTTAAACACGATCCTGACGTGAACAAACCCCGCCAGAATTATCCCCGGGCCGCGCCCCGTCGCCGGCCGTTGGCAGCATTTGTTCGTAGCTTTGTCGCCCCGCCGCCGGGGCCGGTTTCCCCTTCTGCATGACGTTTTCTTTCCGCTCGTTAGCGGCCCTTGCCAGCTCCTGCCTGCCCCTGCTGCTCAGCCTATTGCTCAGCAGCCCGTCGGCGCGGGCCCAGCAGCTGCCCCCGGCCGCCACCCCGCCCGCCCGCCTGGCGGCCCCCGCCGACTCGGGGCGGCTGGCGCGCCGCCTGCCCGTGCTGGCCGGGGGCCTGGCCGTGAGCTACACTGGGGCGCTGTACTTGCTCAGCCAGGGCTGGTACACGGGGCCGCGCAGCCGCTTCCACTGGTTCAACGACCTGCCCGAGTGGCGGCAGATGGACAAGGCGGGCCACTTCTGGGGCGCGTTTCACGAAAGCCGGGGCGCGGTGGACATGCTGCGCTGGGCCGGCCTGCCCGACCGCACGGCCCTTTGGTACGGCGGCTTCGTGGGCTTCCTGCTGCAAAGCCCCATCGAGCTGCTCGACGGGCGCGACCCGGCCTACGGCGCGTCGGCCACCGACCTGGCGGCCAACTTCCTGGGCTCGGCGGCTCTGATCGGGCAGCAGCTGGCCTGGAACGAGGTGCGCATCATGCCCAAGTACTCGTTTCACACCACTTCCTACGCCCGGCTGCGGCCCAACGTGCTGGGCAAGTCCCTGGCCGAGCAGCATTTGAAAGACTACAACGGGCAAACCTACTGGCTGTGCGCCGACCTGGCGGCCTGGCTGCGGCCCCAGAGCAAGTGGCCCAAATGGCTGCAGCCCGCCGTGGGCTACGGGGCCCAGGAAATGGTGTTCAACGACCCCGACGCCAACGCCGCGCTGGGCCTCCACTCCTACCGCCAGTACTACCTGAGCCTGGACGTGAACCTGCGCCGCATCCCGACGCGCAGCAAGCTGCTGAAAAGGGTGTTCTACGTGGCCAGTATCTTCCACCTGCCCGCCCCGGCCCTGGAGTACAGCTCCCGGCGCGGCATGGTGCTGCACGGCCTGTATTTCTAGGGACGTTTACGGCCCGCCGCGTGTTATACAGCACCGGGCTCTGAGGCCCGCAACGGGCTGCGGGCCAATTCTGCGTACCTTGCCGCCTCGTCCTGGCTGCTTAGCGGGTGGCGGCCGAGCAGCTATAGGCTCCGCCACCCCACCCGACAGCCCTTATTCTTAACCACCCACGCACCTAACCTTTCCGATATGAACGTAGGAGACCGGGTCCGCTTACTGACCGGCCGCGAAGAAGGCATCGTTACCCGCCTGCTCGATAATGAGCTGGTCGAGGTAGCCATTGATAACGATTTCACCATTCCCGTGCTGCGCCGCGAGGTAGTGGTGGTAGCCGCCGAGGAAACCAAAACGTTTGGCCTGAGCGCCAGTGCCGCCGCGGCCGAGAAGAAAGCGGCTTCCAGCGGCGCTTCCCGGGCCGCCAAAGCCGCCGGCGTGGCCCAGCCCGCCCCGGCCAAGAAAACCGAAGGCCCCGAAGCGCCGGCCGCCCCCAAGGCCGCGCCGGTGCAGAAAGGCCTGTACCTGGCCCTCACCCACCAGTCGCCCGAACTGCTGTCGTTGCACATCATCAACCACACCGACCGGGACGTGCTCTTCACCTACGGCGAGGAAACCGCCGGCCAGTACCGGGCCCTGTACGCCGACAAGCTCAAGGCCAAATCGGTGAGTGCCGCCCTGGGCCACTGGCACCTGAAGGACTTCGACAAGTGGCCCGCCCCGGTGATGCAACTGCTGCCCCACCTGCTGAACGACACCACGGCCTACGAGCTGCTCACCAAGCGCGTGCAGTTCAAGGCCAACAGCTTCTACACCAGCCGCCAGGCCAACGTGCCGGTGTTGCAGCGCGAGGCCTACCTGTTCCAGCTCGACGAGAAGCCCGCCGCCCCGGTGGCCGTAGCACCCGAGAAGCTGGCCGAAACCCTGCAGCAGCAGCTCAGCGGCAACGCCCCCGCCAAGCCTGCCGCCGTGGCCCCCGCGCCCGAGCCGGCCAAAGCCCTGGTAGCGCCCCCGCACGAGGTGGACCTGCACCTGGAAGCCCTGGACGCCGAAGCTGCCAAAGCCGAGCCGCCGCTGAGCAACACGGCCATCCTGAAGCTGCAGCTCGAAGCCTTCGAGGACACGCTGAGCCGGGCCCTGGCGACCAACATGCACGAAATCATCTACATCCACGGCTCGGGCAACGGCACTCTGCGCAAGGAGCTGCACAAGCTGCTGAGCCGCAACAAGGACATTAAGTTCTTCGAGGACTCGCAGAAGGAAAAGTTCGGCTACGGTGCCACGCTGGTGCGGCTGAAGTAGTTTTTGCTTTTTCCTCCGTCTGTCATCCTGAGCTTTGCGAAGGACCTTATTACGATTGAACGAGTCGTTGCTACGCTCGTCGTTCCTATCCTACAAGGTCCTTCGCAAAGCTCAGGATGACAGACGTTTTTTCTTGTATTCCTACTTGTCCCATGCCTGCCGTGTTTGCCCAGTCTACGCTCGTCACCCTGCCCGACCAGCGCCGCTTGGAAATACTCCGCTACGGCGACCCGGCCCACCCCGCGGTGCTGTTTCACCACGGCTACGCGTCGTCGGGCCTGAGCATTCCGCCCAACGCCGAGCTGCTGAGCCAGCTGCAGCTGCAGATTCTGGCGCCCAACCGGCCCGGCGTGGGCCACTCCGACGTGCACGCGGCCATGAGCCTGGAGTCGTTTGCCGCCGACGTGTTTTTTGCCCTCGACGCGCTACGGGTTGCCGGCCCGGTGACGCTGCTGGGCTGGTCGGCGGGGGGCCTGTATGCCCAGGCCCAGACGGCGCTGTTCCCCGGGCGCGTGGCGGCCCTGCACCTGCTCAATACCTGCCTGCCGCTGGGGGAGCCCGAAACGTACCAGGCCCTGCCCCGGCGCTGGAAAACCATCAAGTTTCTCAACGACTACGCCTCCTGGCTGGCCCGGCCCCTGGCCCGCCGCCTCAGCCAGCAGTGGACCCGGGAGCCGGACCGCATGATTGACCGGTTTATGCAGCTGCTGGGCCCGGCCGAGCAGCAGGAAGCCCACAACCCCGTCTCGCGCATCGTGCTGCGCGACGCGGCCCGGCACGGCTTCACCCACCGCGGCCAGGGCGTGTACTACGACGGCCGCGCCCTGTGCCGCCGCCCCGGCTTTCCGCTGGCCGCCATTCAGGCGCCCACCACCATCTGGCACGGCACCGACGACTTTATCTGGCACCCCGCCCCCATTCGGTACCTGGCCTCGCGCCTGCCCCACGCCACGCTGCGCATGCTGCCCGGCGAAGGTCACATGCTGTTTCTCAAGTACTGGCGCCAGATTCTGGAGCAGGTGCGGGCGGAGCTGAAGTAGTTGGAGTAGTTGCTCAAATCAACAGAACGTCATTCCGAGCGAAGTCGAGGAATCTCGCGTGCTGACGCATGATTAGTAATCAAACGACGCCACGCGAGATTCCTCGACTTCGCTCGGAATGACGTTCTTTTCCCAACCACGTCAGCACGCAAGATTCCTTACTTCATTCGGAATGACGTTCTTTCTATTCTAATAAGCACCCTATGCACTACGACCTTATCGGCGACATTCACGGCCACGCCGACGAGCTGCGCCAACTACTGGCCAAGCTCGATTACACCGAACAACACGGCGTGTACCGCCACCCTTCGCGCCAGGTGATCTTCGTGGGCGACTTCGTGGACCGGGGCCCGAAAATCCGGGAGACGCTCCAGCTTGTGCGGGCGATGGTCGACGGCGGGGCGGCGCGGGCCGTGATGGGCAACCACGAGTACAACGCCATCTGCTTTCACGAAAAGCACCCGCGCGGCGGCCACCTGCGGCCCCACATGCCGCGCAACATCTTGCAGCACCTGCGCACCCTTGAGGAGTTCAACGGCCGGGAGCTGTTTCAGGAGTGGCACGACTACGTTCAGTGGTTTAAAACCCTGCCCCTGTTTCTGGACCTGGGCGAGCTGCGCGTGGTGCACGCCTGCTGGGACCCGCGCCACATTGAGTTGCTGAGCTCGGTGCTGGTGAACGGCTGCCTGACCGACGCGGTGCTGCTGCGCGCCACCGACCGCGCCACGCCCGAGTACCACGCCATTGAGGAAACCCTGAAAGGCAAGGAAATTACGCTGCCGCCCGGCCTGAGCTTCCGCGACAAAGACCAGAACGAGCGCACCAAGATGCGCATCCGCTGGTGGTGCAACCCGCAAAGCTGCACCTACGCCGACTACTACCTGGAGCGGATTCCGGCCCTCGACCCCCACCCCGTCGACTCCGCCAGCCTGCCCGATGCCTACCACTACGCCGAGGAAACGCCGGTCTTCTTCGGCCACTACTGGCTGCGCGGCACGCCCCAGATTCTGCGCCCCCACGCCGTCTGCCTCGACTACAGCGTGGCCCGCGGCGGCGAGCTGGTGGCCTACCGCTGGAGCGGTGAAAAGGAGTTGCGGGCCGAGAACCTGGTGACGGCCTGAGTGCCGGTTGCCAGCGGCGGCCCCGTGGTAAGCAGCTACCCTACCATTTTGTGACAACTTGTTCTGTGACAACTTTTTTTGTCACAGAACAAGTTGTCACAACGTTTTGACGCGGCTGGTCCGCGCGTTACAGTTCTCACTGGCCAGCGGTGAGGCCCCAAAGCCGGCCTTTATCGATTCTCTACGCAGCCTCGCGCCCAACCTCGTTACTTTGCAGAAATCCTCTGCCTCGTTATGCCCCTGAACTTCTCCCGCTCCCTGGCCACGGCCTGCCTGCTGCTGCTGGGCACGGTGGCCGCCGCCCAGCAACCCCTGCCCGTTCCGCTGAACCTGCAAAAAACCTACGCCCAGGGCACCCGCGCCCAGAGCGGGCAGCCCGGCCCCAAGTACTGGCAAAACACGGCCGACTACGACCTGCAAGTCAGCTTCGACCCGCAGAGCCGCCTGGTGGCCGGCACGGTCAGCATCAGCTACGTCAACAACAGCCCCGACTCGCTGCGGCAGCTCTGGTTTAAACTCTACCCCAACCTCTACCAGAAAGGCGCCCCCCGCAGCTCTGCCTTCAAGCCGGAGGACCTCCACGACGGGGTGAAGATTGCGGCCCTGAGCATCAACGGGCAGGCCTTCGACGTGAAGAAGCTGCGCATCGACGCCACCAACCTGCCGGTGCCCATCAAGGGCCTGGGCACCGGGCAAACGGCCAAGGTGGTCATCAGCTACTCCTACACCCTCAACAAAGGCTCCCACATGCGCACCGGCGAGATTGAGCCGGGCGCCGACTTCGTGGCTTACTTCTTCCCGCGCATTGCCGTCTACGACGACATCGACGGCTGGAACCGCTTTGCCTACAACGGTAGCCAGGAGTTCTACAACGACTTCGCCAACTTCAAGGCCGCCATTACCGTGCCCCGCAACTTCGTGGTGTGGGCCACCGGCGATTTGAAAAACGCCGATAAGGTGCTCACGAAAAAGTACGTGAAGCGCCTGGCCGACGCCGAGCAGAAAGACGCCGTGGTTCACATCATCGACGAGAGTGACCTGAAGCGCCAGGACATAACGACCCCCAACGCCCAGAACACCTGGCTTTTTGAGGCCAAGAACGTGACGGACTTCGTCTTTGCCACCGCCGACCACTACGTGTGGCAGTCGACCAGCCTGGTGGTCGACCCCACGACCAAGCGCCGCACCCGCGTCGATGCCGTCTACAACACCAAGCACGCCGACTATAAGGAAGTGGTGCACTTCGCCCGCCGCACGGTGGAAGCCATGAGCTACACCTTCCCCCGGTGGCCCTTCCCCTACGCCCACGAAACCATCTTCGACGGCCTCGACCAGATGGAGTACCCGATGATGGTGAACGACAACCCCGTGGCCACCCGCGAGGACGCCATTACCCTCACCGACCACGAGATTTTCCACACGATGTTCCCGTTCTATATGGGCATCAACGAAACCAAGTACGGCTGGATGGACGAGGGCTGGGCCACCATCGGCGAGTGGATCATCAGCAATATCATCGACCCCAAGCTGGTGGACGACTACGGCGTGGAGCCCTACGCCCGCGCCGCCGACTCGGAAAACGACCTGCCCATCATCACGCTCACCACCCAGCAAAACGGCACGCCCTTCTTCCTGAACTCCTACCCCAAGCCCGCTATGGGCTACTACTACGTGCGCGACCTGCTCGGCGACGAGCTGTTTACCAAGGCCCTGCACACCTACATCCGCAACTGGAACGGCAAGCACCCGATGCCCTACGACTTCTTCAACTCGATGAACGAGGGCGCGGGCCAAAACCTGAACTGGTTCTGGCAGCGCTGGTTTTTCGACAACGGCTACCCCGACCTGGCCCTGCAAAGCGTAACCCCGCAAGCCGTGGTAGTCGAAGCCAAAGGCAGCAAGCCCATGCCCGTGGATTTGCTCGTCACCTACGCCGACAACTCCACCCAGCAGCTGCACCGCACCATCGCCGTGTGGCAGGACGGCAGCAAAACCACCACGGTGCCCCTGGATGGCAAGAAAGCCGTGAAGAAAGTGGTATTGGGCAGCACCTACACGCCCGATAACGACAAGAAGAACAACGTGTGGGAGGCCAAGTAAACTATGCTGTACGGCCTGATGCCGGAGAGTCGGCCAGACTTGAAAAGGCCTGCCAGGAAATGCAGGAATGGTCCGACCAGCTTTTTGAGCAGAAGCAAGAGCTGCTGCGTAAGACTGCGGACGAAGACAGCCCCCTGCGTGATGCTGTAGGCTGTTTAAGCTCGTTAAAAGCGGTGGTCGGCTACGGAGCCCACGTTATCGGGTTAGCCGCCAGCGTATTTCACCTTTCGACGCAGAAGGATAAAACCTGGAGTGATTGGCTGAATCTTACCGGCTACAGCATGGGCGTCGTCCGCAATGCCCGGCTGATTCCCTTCCGGGTGATTCAGTTGCTGGATAATGCCCAGCCTAAAGTAGGCGTCTATTCTCATCTCCCCGATTTCGAGGAGATGAAACGGCTTATTAGCGCTGTTAATACCCAAGCCCGGGAGTCTCAGCCTCTTTACGCACTGTGCCACCCGCTGGGCCAGCACTACCGGGCCCATATAGAAAACCCGGTGGTTGGCTCCTTGGAACCAGATACGGATATCCGGTATGATATGCTGTATGCCATCGTCAACCACGTGCTAGAGGTATTCCAGTCCATATTTATACTGCTTAAGCTGGTAACCGCCGCGAATGAAGCACTGGTAAGAGAATTACCAAATCCGGTAGTCAGGTTGCCCAGCAGAAACTTACCAAGCTGATTGGCCGCTGCTTTTGCTGTGGTACGCAGGAAACAAAATAACCCTTAACTCAATCTTTCCGATGTATCTACTATCACGATTCCTTATTGTAAGCGGCGTTTTGGCTGGGTTGAGCAGCACTGCCTTTGCATGCAAATGCGCTACGCAAAGCAAAAAGCTCAAGCCGGCGGCTACCACTTCTACCCTGCTATTTGCGGGCAAGCTTGTCCGGAAAAAACAACTTTCACCGCAAGGTATAGCACCCGAAACCCCGGTGTATTCCTACACGTTCGTCCCCATCAAAATCTGGCGGGGCACTGCCCAAGCCGACAGCATTATCATTACCAGCGGCCACACAAACTGCGGTATAAATCTGCCGCCGGGAGGCAGTTACGTAGTGTATACTACGCCTGGTCAGGACCTCAGCATTTGCAACCGGATTGTAGGCCGTAGCATCGAAACCGAAACCGCCAAGCTTGATAAGTTCTTTCAAAAGCCACGTTTTCGGCGGCTCCTGGCAACAAAGTAGTACCTTTGCCCTAGTGATGGGTCGCCCCACCGCGGCAAGGGAGGCAACTCCGGCGACGAGGAAAGTCCGGGCAACGCAGAGCACCCTGCTTCCTAACGGGAAGGACTGGTAAGCGTAAAGTGAACCAGGACAGCCAGTGCCACAGAAAAGTACCGCCAGGCGGTGAAGTGGTGATTTAGCGAATTAGTGAGTTGTCGTTCTGAGAACTCACTAAATCACTAACTCACTTATTCACCATTGGTAAGGGTGAAAAGGTGCGGTAAGAGCGCACCAGCGGCTGGGCAACCAGGCCGGCTGGGTAAACCTCAGGGGTTGAAAGACCAAATAAGCTGGTACGCGGGCCGCAAGGCCTGCACCGGGCGGCTCGTCCGGCGCCAGCGGGTAGGTTGATGGAGCCTTTCCGCGAGGACTGGCCTAGATAAATGGTGGGGCCGTGGCAACACGGACAAAACCCGGCTTACAGACTCATCACCGGCTTACAGACGGCCGCCGCAGCTTCGGGTGCGGCGGCCGTTTTTGTGTCGTGTGGGTATTGGCAGTCAGCATCCTCACTGCTCGAAAACAAATGGTTTTAGCCAGTGAGGCGGCCTCACTGCCCGAAAACAATCGTTGGAAGACCGTGAGGCCGCCTCACGGCCTATATTTTTTTGTTTTTGCCCGGTGAGGCCGCCTCAACGCTTAAAAACAATCGTTGGAAGACAGTGAGGCGGCCTCACGGCTTACAAACAAACGGTTTCGGGCAGTGAGGACTTTATGGGACCGGCGCCGAACAGGCAGTAGCACGAACTGTAGCTTCGCTACTGGCCGCCGTTTTTCGCGTAGGTATGCACTGCGCGGCTCACTCTTTTCGTTACATTCGCCCCCCTACACCTGCCCCAACCCTATGCCCAGAATCCTGATTATTGACGACGAAAAAGCCATCCGGAACACCCTGAAAGAGATTCTGGAGTACGAAAGCTACACCGTCGACCAGGCCGAGGACGGCCCCACCGGCCTCGACATGCTGATCAAGAACAAGTACGACGTGGTGCTCTGCGACATCAAGATGCCCAAGATGGACGGCATCGAGGTGCTGGAGCGGGCCCAGATTGTGGCCCCCGACGCGGCCTTTATCATGGTATCGGCCCACGGCAACATCGACACCGCCGTGGATGCCACCAAGAAGGGCGCGTTCGACTTCATCCAGAAGCCGCCAGACCTGAACCGCCTGCTCGTGACCGTGCGCAACGCCCTGGACCGCACCAAGCTCGTCACCGAAACCAAGACGCTCAAGAAGAAGATTGCCAAAAGCTCGGAGATGATCGGCTCCTCGGCCGAGCTGGAAGCCGTGCGCAAGCAGATTGCCAAAGTGGCCCCCACCGACGCCCGCGTGCTCATTACGGGGCCCAACGGGGCGGGCAAGGAAATGGTGGCCCGCAACCTGCACGAGCTCAGCAACCGCGCCTCGGGCCCGATGATTGAGGTCAACTGCGCCGCCATTCCGTCCGAGCTGATCGAGTCGGAGCTGTTTGGCCACGAGAAAGGCTCGTTCACGTCGGCCGTGAAGCAGCGCATCGGCAAGTTTGAGCAGGCCGACGGCGGCACGCTCTTCCTGGACGAAATCGGCGACATGAGCCTCTCGGCCCAGGCCAAGGTGCTGCGGGCCCTGCAGGAAAACAAGATTACCCGCGTGGGCGGCGAAAAGGAAATTTCGGTGAACGTGCGCGTCATTGCCGCCACCAACAAGGACCTACAGCAGGAAATTGCCGACCGCAACTTCCGCGAAGACCTCTACCACCGCCTCTCCGTCATCCTGATCAAAGTACCGGCCCTCAACGACCGGCGCGACGACATCGGCGACCTGGTGCAGCGCTTCCTCCAGGACATTGCCCGCGACTACGGCGACAAGCCCAAGAAAATCGACGACAAGGCCCTCGACTACCTCAAGGGCCTCGACTGGCGGGGCAACATCCGCGAATTGCGCAACGTGGTCGAGCGCCTCATCATCATGAGCGACGACACCATCACCGAAGCCGACGCCCGGGCCTTTGCCGGCAAGTAATTTCCCTTCCCTGTCATTGCGAGGCACGAAGACATCCGTCCTCTGCTCGTGACAAACGCTCTTCACCCGAAAATCCATGATGGGTGAAGAGCGAAGTGCCACTTCGCGCGGCGGGCGCGCCATCACAACGATACTCGTTCAACGCCGCGCGAAGTGGAACTTCGCGGTACAGCACAAAGCCCTTTCCCGCGCGAGCAGGAAAGGGCTTTTCACTTAGGGAAGCTCAGCATATTTCAGCGGGCGGATTGCTTCGTCGTCCCGCCTCGCAATGCCCCGGGGTTTCTACTTGATAAACTTGCGGGCCAGCTCCGGAGTCATCAGCCAGCACTCGGTAGCCTGGCCCAGCAGGCGGTAGCGGTTGTTGGCCACGAAGCTGTAGCAGGCGTCGCGCAGGGCCCGGGGCAGTACCACGCCCAGCCGGAGCAGCTTCCAGGGGTAGCCCAGCTCCCAGCCGATGCGCATTACCGCATCCGACTTGGTCCAGGCCTGCCGGTCGCCGTCGACCAGCACGATGGTCGACAGGGCTGTGGCGTCCAGGCCGTGGTGGCCCAACAGCCGCCGCCCGGTTTCGGACTGCAGCGTGGCAAACGTGAACCGATTGTTCGTGTCGTGCTTGATGACGAACTGCACGAAGCCGTTGCAGAGGTTACATATTCCATCGAAGAGAATAGTCATGATCGGGCAGGTGAGCGGGTAAGAAAAGGCCAGGGCCGCCGGGCGGGCGCTATTGCAGCTCCAGCACGGGCTTTTTGGTCAGGTACTTGGCAATGCCCACGGCCAGGGAATTGGCCAGCAGGACGAAAACGGCAATGGTCACGCCGTTCTGCATCAGGAAGGGCAGCTCGGCAAAGGCCTTGATGGTGGCCTCCTTCATGGCGCTGCTGCTTTGGTCGAAGGTACCGAGGGCCTCGGCGTAGTTGCTCGACAGCGAGCTGTCGGCCAGGTAGAAGAACAGCGCGTCGATGGCAATCAGGGACACGGTGACCAGGCCGGTGGTGCCCAGCAGCAGCTGCCACCACTTGGCCGGCTCGATGCCCTGGGCGCGGCACTGCCGCAGGTATTTGGTCAGGCAGGTGCTGATCAGGGTCAGCGAGATGGCGAAGGTCAGCAGGCCCGGCAGCAACGCCAGCCAGATGATTTCGCCCTGGCTGAAGCCGTCGGCGCTCCAGCCGTAGGCCAGCGTGTAGATGGTGAGCAGGCAGATGACAGCGCTCAGGAGCGAAAAGTCCAGTATCGGACGGAGATTTTTCATTTCTTTCGGATAAGAGTATGCTGGATAAATTCTAAGATTTCCCGCCGGATAAGAAGCATGTAAAAGTGCGGGAGCAGCAGGATAACACTATTGCTTTCGGCGCGCACGTGCAGTAGCAGGCAGAGCGCCGCCCCCAGCGCGTAGGGAAGAATAACCCGCGTGGCCAGGGTGCTGAGGTAGATGCGGACCAGGCCGGCGCCGGTGAGCACCGAAGTCCGCTGGGGCGGCCGGCTGAACCTGGTCCGGACCAGGTTCAGCAGCAGGGCCAGGGTGATATGAATTACGAGTGCCATGCGGTAAGGCGCTGCTGGAGACGGCCGGGCAGCGGCAGCCGGTTAGCCACTTTCCCTAGCCCCCGCCGGGCCAGGCTCAGCATCGACTGGTATTCGCCGTTGGTGATGAAGACGAAGTAAGTGCCGAGCATAATCCAGGAGAAGTTGTCGATGCGCATGAAGAGCCAGATACCCACGTGCAGCATCACCCCGCAGAGCAGAATGGCATACTTGGTCTTGCGGAACCACACCAGGAAGGCAAAGGCCTGCTCCCAGAACAGGGTGAAGTAGGTGGAAAGCACCACGAAGAAGTAGTTGGCCGTCAGCGGCACGTTCCAGTCGGTGGCCCGGAACTCCTCGACCCGCATGGTGTAATAGGTGGCCGTGCCGTTCTGCCAGAGCTTGCCCTGCGCCTTTTCCAGGCCGGTGAAGAAGTACACGTAGCACACCTGAATCAGCAGACCGTAGACGGCCATTTCGGCTATCGGCTGGTACCATTTACTCAGCAGGGCGGCCCATTTGCCGGGCGCCGCGCCGGAGCGTTCCGCGTAGCGGAAGTACTCGTAGGAGTTGGCCAGCAGCAGAAAGGGCATGGTCACCTGAATCACGTTGTCGGAACCGTCCAGGATCAGCTCGTTGCGGGCCTTCAGAATCAGGATCAGCACGTAGAGCAGCAGGCCCACGCCCCGCCCCCCGATGGCCAGGATAAACAGGCTGGCCGTGGCCATCATCAGCAGCAGGAAGGCCTGCGGGGCGTAGGGGGCGTAAAACGGATAGATGAGGTAGCGCAGCAGACTGCTGTTCATGTCCGTCAGGTAGAGGCCGTAGTCGTAGATGGCGTTGCGCCCGAACAGCGCGTCGGCCATGGGGAAGTAGAAGATGCAGTTTTTCAGCACCAGCACCCCCAGAATCACCCGGAAGATGGACAGGCCCAGAGTGCGCGCCTTGCGCAGCGCGCCGCCTTCGGCAGTAGCGAGGTTAGAGGATACGGTATTCATGGGTCCGGATTTGAGAATACTGATAATTGTTTAGGTTAAAGTGGTCGAGGTTTCTTTTCGAGAAACGCGGAAACTTGGATTCGATAACCCGGTACATCACAAAGGACGAGTCGGGCTGGGCCATGTGATTCTTGCCCATGTAGTTGTTGTGCGCAAACTTGGCGTAGCTCAGAATAGCTTTGTGCCCGGCAGATATATCGATGGCCTTTTTGACGATTCCGGCGGATTTCACGCTGTCTTTGGCCGCAAATTCTTTGTGAACGTATTCGTAGGCCTTCGAGCGGTTTTCGAGCAGGTTCATCACCGAGCCGCTGAAGGTTTTTAGAATGCGCTGGGAGGGTGACCAGAAATTACTGCGTCGTTCCTGAATCAGGGGCTGGCAGATATCCAGCCACTGTGATGGGGTAGCTTTACCGTTCTTGTAATCCTGAAATTGAATCAGAATGGACAAGTTGCTATTAACCGGATTGGGAGCAAACAGCTTCCAGGATTGACCGAAATACGGAAATACGTAGTGCCGGATTTCCGTGTCGTACCGATGCTTGATCGGGTTATCGGGCATCAAATGCATGCCAACGATGGCAAAATGCACGGTCAGACCAGCAATCAACACGAGCCGAAATAACTTGAGCCCTAAATTTGTCGTTTTATTGTCCATATTTATTTCGCGTTCCATGTGATTAAATGTTCAAACATGCAGGAATATTAAAAATAAAGAATCCAGCCTAGTAGGGAAAGAAACAGCCATTGTAGTAACAGCCGTTTCTTTCCGAACTTATCACTTACTCCAGGCTGGTTTAATTGTCAAAAGACGAAAAGTCGTTGCTGTTGTGCTGGACGCCGTAGACTTCTACTTCGCTGCCGCCATTCACGGCCGACTGCCGCTCGTAGTAGCCATTGACGGCTCCGATAACGAAGGCGCCAACCACAATCAGGCCGTAGGCTACGGCGGGGAAGGCGGCTTCTTCCTGCAACTGCTGGGTCTGGTTGGGCAGCGACGTTGCTTGGTACGTACCCAGGGCCGAGGCATTGCTGTGGGCGGCCGACACGAAGAAGATAATCAACAGGCCCAATGAAAGGGCTTTGAGATGTTTACGCAGAGTGTTCATAGAAATAGTTGTTGTAAGGATTAGATATCGAATTTCGAAAAGTCATTGGCGTTTTCGCCGCCACCCAGCACGAGCGTCATTTCCACTTCCTGGCCCGAGTGCGAGATGTTGTAGATGAACTCACCCACAACTTTACCAGCGTAGTAGGCGCCGGCAACCCCGGCCGCCAGCAGACCTACCAGGGCCGTCGGATCGGCCATCACGTCCTCGGTGTACTGCCCGATTTCGTGGCTTTCGGCCTGGTAGCTACCGATGGAGCTGGCGTTGGTAAACGAGCTGGTGAAGAACATGCCGACCATAGCCAGCAGCACGAATGGTTTAGAGAATTTCTTTCTCATGATAAAAAATAGTTAAGGTTAAAAAAAGATTATGGTGAGTAAGTGATGTTTGTTATTATTTGATTTTTGCTGCTTCGAAAATTCAGAACTACTCTCATAGTCAGTTATCTTTCTCAGTTAAATTTAAATTAATAACTCTCTCTGCTAAATAATTATTTACAAATATCAGCACAACCAATACGCGGTAGTGCGGCCATAAATAATTACCGATTTTGTATTAAACCCGCCTGTCAAAGAGCGCTCAGCTGCAGGTAGCTGCTTTGCTTGTAACAATTATAAAAAGCCGAATATTTATTCCGAAGAATATTACACCAATCAATAGTTTGTAAGGATGAATCCACCGTTTCGAAGTGCTTAGCCCGGCGCACCGGCCCCCGGCAGGCATCGCAGTAGCCCCGGCACCCGGGCGGCGCGCCCGGCTCCCCGAACCGGCCCAACCTGGCAATGAATTGGTTAGCGCGAGTCGGGCCGGGTGAAGGGCCGGGGTATCTCACGCCCGGCCCCTACCCCCGGGTGCCGGCTCTCCCTGGTCTGCGCGTACCAAACTGCCGTTGCCCGGGCATGCGAAACCAGGCGCCCGGAAGGCAGCGGTTAACCGAAGACAGAATTTAGCGGCCGGAGGTGAGGTTATACCATCTGGTTGCACCCCCGCACGTCGGAGTTATCCATGCGGCCCAGCACTTCAAACGAGCCGTCGGGATATTGCCGGGCCAGGTCCTTGGTTTCGATGAAAGCGCAGGAATCCACGTTGGCCAGGTCGATGACGTTGATGGCGCCGTCGGGGCGGGCGCGGGACGCGGAGAACGGGTCGGCGGGGTCGCGCAGCAGGATGCGCAGCGGGGCCGGGCAGTGGAAGCGGCCGTCGCCGAGGCTGTAGGCCTGCGACAAGAGCTCCGTCATGCCGTATTCGGAGTGGATGCCGGCGGGGCCGAAGGCCCGTTGCAGCTCGGCGTGCAGCTCCTCCCGAATCATCTCGCGGCGCCGGCCCTTCATGCCGCCGGTTTCCAGCACCGTAAGGCCCTGCAGCTCGGGTGCCGCGCCATACTCGGCCACCAGGTCCAGCAGGGCATACGACACGCCGATGAGCATCACGCGCCGCGTAGAATCCTGCTTGGCCTGGGCCAGGGCCTGGAGCAGGGCGGCGTGGTCGTGCAGGAAAAACGCGGGCTGGGTCTGCCCCGACTCTTTCGCGAAATAGTCGACCATAGCCACCAACGACGACTGGCCCTGCTCCAGATACGACGGCAGCAGGGCCAGAAACGTCCAGCCGGTCAGCGGCGTACCGTAGACCTGCTCGAAGATGCGGGCCGCGTTGCGGCGGTACAACTGTGGGTCGCGCACCAGGTGGCGGCTGCGCTGCTGCTGGGTGGTGCCGCTGCTCAGGAACACTTCCCGCGGCTCCCACCGCGCGGGCTCGGTGCGGACTTCGTGGGTTTTGAAGAACTCGATGGGCAGGAAGGGAATTTCTGCCAGGTGGGCTACGTGCTCCACCTGGCAGCCCAGCGCGTGCAGCCACTGCTGGTAAGGTGGGCAGTGCCGGGCCTGGTGCCGGAACAGGCGCAGGGCCAGGGCCTCGAACGTGGATGAGGAAACGGCGGAAAGCTCCGCCAGGTAGGTGTCGCGGAAACTCATTAGAAGGCGGCGGGGTTAGCGAAGTAGTATAACAAACGCGGCGGCTCTTCGTTGAGAAGTTGTACCTTCCCTCCCCGGATTCGCCCTTTTCTACGCCCTCTATTGCTGCTTGCTATGACCATATTTCGTACGCTTAAGAATGCAACCCTCCTGGCCGTAACGGCCGCGGGCGGGCTGCTGACTTCCTGCATCGAGGCGCCGGACTACCCCGATACGCCCCGCATTGAGTTCAAGGAAATGACCGTGGAGCGCTACCGGCCCGGCCCCTCCCCCATTGCCCCCATTGATTCGGTGAAGATTACGGTGGACTTCACCGACGGCAACGGCGACCTGGGTTTGGATGCCTCCGAAAACTCGCCGCCGTACGACAGATTCCGCAATGGTGTTTACAACCGCAACGGCGACAACTACTACGTCACCGTATATCGGCGCAGTGACCCAAGCAAACCGTTTGAGATTTATCCCGGCAACGGCCCGCAGGGCTATAACAGCCGCTACCCCAAATTATTCACCGACGGCGACAAAGAAGGCCCGCTGAAAGGCACCCTGACCTTCTCAATTGAGCTTCTCTATGATGCGCCATTCGTAGCCGGGGAAGAGCTTCGTTTCGACATCAGCATTGCGGACCGCGCCCTGAACGAAAGCAACAAGATAACCACTCCCAGCATTATCATTCAGCCCAAATAAGCTAGGCTGACAATCTGGAAACTCATTAAAAAGCCGGCCGGACGCAGACGCATCCGGCCGGCTTTTTTGGTAGTAGCGGGCTAGTAAATAGCCGGGAAGCGCTTGGGGTCGGCTTCGTGCATCAGCTCGTACACGGCGTCGAACACGTCCTCGGCGTTGGGCTTGCTGAAGTAGTCGCCATCCGAGCCGTAGGGCGGGCGGTGAGGCTGCGCGGCCAGGCAGCGGGGCTGCGAGTCGAGGAAGCGGTAGCCCTGCTGCTCGTCGAGCACGTGCTGCAGCATGTAGGCCGTGGCCCCGCCGGGCACGTCTTCGTCGGCGAAGAGCACCCGGTTGGTTTTGCGCAGGCTGTCCACAATCAGGTGGTCCACGTCGAAGGGCAGTAAGGACTGCACGTCGATGATTTCGGCCGAAATGCCGACTTCGGCCAGCTGCTTGGCGGCATCCTGCACGATGCGGCACATCGAGCCGTAGGTCACGATGGTTACGTCCTGGCCTTCGCGCAATACCTCGGGCACGCCCAGGGGCAGGGTGAAGTCGCCCACGTTCTGCGGAATCCGCTCTTTGAGGCGGTAGCCGTTCAGGCACTCAATTACCAGCGCCGGCTCGTCGGAGCGCAGCAGGGTGTTGTAGAAGCCGGCGGCTTGCGTCATGTCGCGCGGCACCAGCACGTGCATCCCGCGGATGCTGCTCAGAATCATACCGATGGGCGAGCCAGAGTGCCAAATGCCTTCGAGGCGGTGGCCCCGGGTGCGCACGATCAGCGGGGCTTTCTGGCCGCCCTTGGTGCGGTACTGCAGGCAGGCCACGTCGTCGCTCAGGATCTGAATGGCGTAGAGCAGGTAGTCGAGGTACTGGATTTCGGTGATGGGCCGCAAGCCGCGCAACGCCGCCCCGATGCCCTGCCCGATGATGGTGCACTCCCGGATGCCGGTGTCGGTCACGCGCAGCTCGCCGAACTTCTCCTGTAAACCCGCGAAGGCCTGGTTCACGTCCCCGATTTTGCCCACGTCCTCGCCGATGGCGAAGATGGTCGGGTCGCGGCGGAAATTGGCCTCGAAGCAGGCCTGCAGCACCTCCCGGCCATCGACCTGCGGGGCGTTGGGCGCAAATTCGGCCGGCACCACGTCGATATTCAACGCGGCCTGCTCGCTCTGGCTGTAGAGGTAGGAGTTGTAGCGGTCGGCGTTTTCGGCCAGGGCCTGCTCCAGGTAGTTCTGCAGGTTGCGGCGGGCGCCGCTGCGGGTTTCGCGCACCAGGCGCAGGGCCCGGCGCACCGTGCGCACGATGTCGGCCCGGATGGGCGTCGGGTTGTGGCGCAAGAGCTCCACCATCTCGTGCAGGCTGTTTTCCTGACCGGTTTCCGTCACCAGCGTTTCCAGCAGGGCCACGGCTTCGTCGCGCTCCTGCTTGATGGGGTTGAAGAAATCGTCCCAGGCGGCCACGCGGGTCTTTTTCACCAGGTCTTTGGCGTCATTCTCAATCTGGTCGAGCTCTTCGGCCGTGGCGTAGCCTTCGCTGAGCAGCCACTCGCGCATCTTGCGTAGGCAGTCGTGCTCTTCTTCCCAGCTCAGGCGCTCCTTGCTCTTGTAGCGCTCGTGCGAGCCGGAGGTGGAGTGGCCCTGGGGCTGGGTTACTTCCGTCACGTGAATCAGCACGGGCACATGCTCGCGGCGGCACACCTCGGCGGCCCGCAGGTAGGTATCGACCAGGGCGGGGTAGTCCCAGCCTTTCACCACGAAAATCTCGAAGCCCTGCTCGCCGGGCGCGTTGCGCTGGAAGCCGGCCAGAATCTCGCTGATGCTTTGCTTGGTGGTCTGGTACTCGGCGGGCACCGAAATGCCGTAATGGTCGTCCCAGACCGAAATCAGCATCGGAATCTGGAGCACGCCGGCGGCATTGATGGCCTCGAAGAACATGCCTTCCGAGGTGCTGGCGTTGCCGATGGTGCCGAAGGCTACTTCGTTGCCGCTCACCGAAAATTGCGTCAGCTCGTGCAGCTCGGGGTTTTGGCGGTAGAGCTTGGAGGCGTAGGCTAGGCCCACGAGGCGGGGCATCTGGCCGGCGGTGGGCGAAATGTCGGCCGAGGAGTTTTTCAGCGCCGCCAGGTTTTTGAAGTTGCCGTCCTCGTCGAGCAGGCGGGTGGCGAAGTGGCCGTTCATGGCGCGGCCGGCGGTGGCGGGCTCCGCGTCGGCGTCGGGGGTGGCGTAGAGCTGGGCAAAGTACTGCTGCAGAGTCAGCTCGCCGGCGGCCAGCATGAAGGTCTGGTCGCGGTAGTAGCCGGCGCGGAAGTCGCCGGGCTGGAAGGCGCGGGCCATGGCCAGCTGGGGCAGCTCTTTGCCGTCGCCGAAGATGCCGAACTTGGCTTTGCCCATAAATACTTCCTTGCGGCCGGCCAGGGAGGCCTGCCGGCTTTCCCAGCCCAGGCGGTAGTCGCGGAGCAATTCTTCTTTGCTAAGGGCGGCCGTGGCCGCTACAAGGGATTCAGCAGTGGACATAAGGAAAGAAAGTAGGCGGGAATTAAAGGGCAAAACAATCGGGTGGGAACGGGCCGACTCGGAAGTGGGCGCTCAAAAGTACGGATTTGGGCGCGAGCTTTCACGAAGCGGCTTTTTGGCACCCCTACGCAACAGGCGCGTTTTTGTCTATCTTTGGGTGGGCTAGGCCTGGCCGCCCGCTATTTTGCGCCTGATTTGTATTTACCTACTTCCTATGAAAAACCTTGTCTCCTTTTTCCTGGCCGTAGTCCTCGGCCTGCTTCAGCTCGGGGCCCGGGCCCAGGGTGTGATGACCTTCGAGAAAGATCTGCACGACTTCGGCAACGTAGCCGAGGGCACGATGGCCACCCACGAGTTTAAGTTTAAGAACACCGGCAACCAGCCCATTATCATTGCCAACGTGCAGGCCAGCTGCGGCTGCACCACCCCCGACTGGACCAAGACGCCGGTGCTGCCCGGCAAGAGCGGCATCATCAAGGCCATGTACAGCAGCGCGGGGCGGCCCGGCATTTTCAACAAAACCGTGACCGTGACCAGCAACGCGGCCACGCCCAGCGCGGTGCTCACCATCAAGGGCAACGTGCTGAACAAGGACGAGGTGAAGGCTACGCTGACGCCGGCCCAGCTGGCGCAGTCGCCCCGCCTGGTGCTGGACCGCACCACCCACGATTTCGGCAAGATGGAAGCCGGCCAGCAGCCAGTCGCCAAGTTCACGGTGAAGAATACCGGCAAGCAGGACCTGGTGCTGGGTACCCTCACCTCGAGCTGCAACTGCGTGGGCTACCGGGCCACGCCCCAGGCCATCAAGCCCGGCCAGAGCAGCACCGTGGAGCTGATCTACGCCCAGCGCCAGCTGGGCAAAATGGCCGATGCCGTTACCATTGCCTCCAACGACCTGAACGGCGACACCAAGCTCACGCTGAAAGCCACCGTGGTGCGCGACCTGAACGCGGCCAGCATGGTGAAGGAAAGCGGCGTGGCCGTACCGTTCAAGTAACAAGCCATTTTGCGGCTGTCAGCTTCCAGCTGGCACACGCACCGCAGGAGCCAGCCAGCCAGCAGAAAAAAGCCCTTTACCACCGATGTGGTAAAGGGCTTTTTTCATAGCATCAGGGTTGTCACTCCGGAGAGGAAGGTCGTTTACTACACTTCGTTTCGCGCAGGATGACCGACGGGAAAGAAGAGGCTTGCTTGCCAATAATGCAACCCGGCGGAACCTTCCTTGTCAATAGCCGCATTTTACACCCGTCGAAGCCGGCTTCTTTTGTATCTTTGCGGCCGTTTTCAGCAAGAGTATTTCTCCACCCCACCTTTAGCTTCTGCCATGATCATCGGCGTACCGAAAGAAATCAAAAACAACGAAAACCGTGTTGGCCTCACCCCTGCTGGCGTAGCCGAGTTCCGCAAGCATGGCCACGACGTGTTCGTGCAGGCCACGGCCGGTGAAGGCAGCGGTTTTGCGGATGCCGAGTATGAGCAGGCCGGCGCTACCGTGCTGGCGACCATCGAGGAAGTGTACGCCAAGGCCGAAATGATTGTGAAGGTGAAGGAGCCGATTGCCTCGGAATACCCGCTCATCAAGGAAAACCAGCTGCTGTTCACCTACTTCCACTTTGCCTCGGGCGAAGAGCTGACCCACGCCATGATTGAGCGCAAGGCCGTGTGCCTGGCCTACGAAACCGTGGAGCTGCCCTCGCGCGCCCTGCCCCTGCTCATTCCGATGAGCGAAGTGGCCGGCCGCATGGCCCCGCAGGAAGGCGCCAAGTACCTGGAGAAGCCCATGAAAGGCCGCGGCATTCTGCTCGGCGGCGTACCCGGCGTGAAGCCCGCCCACGTGGTGGTGCTCGGCGGGGGCATCGTGGGCACCCAGGCGGCCAAAGTAGCGGCCGGCTTCGGCGCCCAGGTGACCATCATGGACATCAGCCTGAACCGTCTGCGCGAGCTGGACGACATCATGCCCAAGAACGTGGTGACGCAGTATTCGAACGAGTACAACATCCGCGAAGCCATCAAAACCGCGGACCTGGTGGTGGGGGCCGTGCTGATTCCCGGCGCCAAGGCTCCCCACCTGATTACGCGCGACATGCTTAAGACCATGCGCCCCGGCACGGTGCTCGTGGACGTGGCCGTGGACCAAGGTGGCTGCATCGAAACCTGCACGCCCACGACCCACGAAAACCCGACCTTCATCATCGACGACATCGTGCACTACTGCGTGGCCAACATGCCCGGGGCCGTGCCCTACACCTCGACCCTGGCGCTGACCAACGCTACGCTGCCCTACGCCGTGAAGCTGGCCAACCTGGGCTGGCAGGAAGCCTGCCGCCGCGACGCCTCGCTGCGCCTGGGCCTGAACGTGGTACACGGCGAAGTAGTGTACCCCGGCGTAGCCGAAGCCTGGAACCTGCCGCTGGTGAGCGTGGATTCGGTGCTGGAAACCGCTACTGCCTAAGCTTTACCTCACGTAAAAAAAGCCTTCCTGACGGAGCCGTCGGGAAGGCTTTTTTGTACTGTACTCCATGAAAGGAATTCTGTATACCGGCGGCGAGCTGACCGACCTCGTGAGCTTTGCCCGCCTTCCCTCCTATTTGCAGGCCTTTCTGCGCGAGCAGAACGGCGTGGTGGCCTACTTCGGCGGACTGCACCTGCGCGGCTGCGTCAGTGAGCCCAGCTGGCACGCGCTGCAACCCGCCTGGCAGGGCGAAGCCGCCTTCTGGCGCACCTACGAGGCGGTGCTCGAAACCGACGTTCCCTTTGCCCAGGACTGCGTGGGCAACCAGTTTCTGCTGCGCGGCGACGCGGTGCTGTTTCTGGACACCGAAACCGGGGAGCTGGCCGATCTGGAAGTCGACTTCAAGCACTTCCTGTTCGGCATCGAGAAGTTTCCGCTGGATGCCCTGGGCATGGAGCCGCTGCGCAGCTTTCAGCAGCGGGGCGGGGCGTTGCAGCCCGGCCAGCTGCTGAGCGTCTATCCGCCGGTGTGCATTGCCTCCAGCGAAAACAAGGCGCGCCTGAAGCCCCAGCCGGCGGCCGAGCGGCTGGCCTGGCTGGCCGACTTCTACCGCCAGATCAAGGACTTGCCCAGCGGGCAGCGCATCCACCTCAAGCCTAGTCAGGACTAACGTTTCTTTGCCCGCATGATTCCCCCGCTGTTGCGTTTGCTGTTGCGCCGCCTGCTGCTGCTGATGGGTGCCTACGTGTTTCTGCGCCTGGGTTTCTATCTGGCCAACCGGGTTGCTTTTCTGGAGGCCGGCACCGACCAGGTTCTGTGGGCGTTCTGGCACGGCTTCCGGTTCGATATTTCGGCCATTCTGCTGCAGAACATTCCGTTTCTGCTGCTTTCCCTGGTGCCGGCTTTCGGCCTGGGCTGGCAACGGTTTCTGCGGGGCCTGTACCTGGTGCTGAACGCGCCGGCGCTGGCCGTCAACATCATCGACAGCGTGTATTTTAAGTTTATCGGGCGTCGCACCTCCGATGAGCTCTTCACCATCACCGGCGACATTCAGCGGCAGGCCGGGCAGCTGGTGGGCCACTACTGGTTTCTGCTGCTGCCGTTCGGGCTGCTGGTTGCATTGCTGTGGTATTTCTACCCGCTGCCCACGGCCCGGGACGCGGAATACTACGCCCGGGAGCCGCGCACCATCCGGCGCTTTGCCCGCCAGGCCCTGGAAGTGGTGCTGCTGGCCGCCCTCACGGTGCTGGGCATCCGGGGCGGCCTGCAGCTCAAGCCCCTGCGCACCGGCCACGCTTTCATGCAAACCTCGCCGCCGATTCTGGGCCACGTGGCGCTGAACAGTACGTTTACCTTCCAGAAAAGCTTCGGCTACGAGCCCGTCGAGCGGCGCCACTACTTTGCCTCGCCGGCGGCCCTGCGCGCGGCGCTGGCCGTGCACAAGCCCCGCCCGCGCCCCGGCGCCCCGCGCGACAACGTGGTGATTCTGCTGGTGGAAAGCTTTGCCTCGGAGTACAACGGCGTCGAAAACGGCGGCAAGGGTTACACCCCGTTCTTCGATTCGCTGGCTACGCAAGGGCTGCTGTTCCGGGACCATTACGCCAACGGCCGCCGCTCCATCGAGGCGCTGCCGGCGGTGCTGGCGGGCCTGCCGGGTTTGATGGAAAGCCCATTTATCACCTCCAACTTCCAGACCGACGAGCTGCACGGCCTGGGCGAGCTGCTGGGCCGCCACGGCTATTCCACCTCGGTGTTTCACGGGGCCGAAAACGGCACGATGGGCTTCAACACCTTCAGCGGCATTGCCGGCATGCAGCGCTACTACGGGCTGAACGAATATCCCGGCGGAGCCAAAAGCCCCGATTACGACGGGCACTGGGGCATTTTCGACGAACCCTACCTGCGCTACTTTGCCCGGGAGCTGAGCCAGCAACGGGAGCCGTTCTTGTCGACGGTATTCACGCTGACTTCCCACGAGCCGTTTCCGGTGCCGGCCCAGTACAAGGGGCGGTTTGCGGCCGGCGAGCTGCCGATTCACGCCTCCATCGGCTACACCGACTTTGCCCTGCGCCAGTTTTTCAAGGAAGCCGCCCGGCAGCCCTGGTTTAGCCGCACGCTGTTTATCCTGCTGGCCGACCACACCTCCCAGACCCTGCGCCCCGAGTACCAGAACGTGCTGGGCTCGTTTAAAACGCCGCTGCTGCTCTACCGCCCCGGCGGGCCGCTGCCGGCCGCCGACGTGCACCGCATCACCCAGCAAGCCGACGTGACGCCCACGGTCATCGACTATCTGGGCATTGCGGCCGACCGGCAGCTGCTGCCCTTCGGCTACTCGGTGTTCGACTCGACGACCACCGGCCGGGCCATTTTTCTGCGCGACAACTCGCACTTTCTCGTGCACCAGGACTACGTGACGGAGCTGACGGCCACCAACGAGCTGCGGCTCTACCCCTACCAGACGCACAGCATGCCCGCCGAGCCAATCAAAAACCCGGACCCGCAGAAGCTCAAGCAGTACGGCGACGAGCTCAAGGCCTGCCTGCAATTGTTTACCAACGGCCTGCTCGACAACTCGCTCTATAAGTACTAGGTTGCCCGCTGGCGGCGGCTACTCGCTGGCCTCATCGACCAGCTGCGAGTGAATAGCCCGGATTTCCTCGCTGTCGATGGGCTTGTGAATCAGGCCGGCTACCAGGTCGTACTCGCGGGACTTTTCCAGATCCGATAGGGCCAGGGACGAGGTGAGAATGTAGATGTGGCAGTGGCCGCGCAGCTCTTCGCGGTAGGGTGCCAGGGCATCCAGAAACTGCCAGCCGTTCATCAGGGGCATGTTCAGATCCAGGAAAACCACGGTGGGGTCGGCCTTTTCTTTTTCCTGCACCAGCTCCCGCAAGGCCTCGGTGGCCGACTGAAACGTGCAGATCGTATTCGAAAACCCTTCGGCGCGCAACAACTGCTCAGTCAGGTAGATACCTAGGTCGTCGTCGTCAATCAGGTAGGTTTTCATCAGCGGCATATTGGCTAAAGTAGAGAATAAATTGGGTTCCCACGTTTACCTGGCTTCGCACGGTTATTTGCCCGTGCATCGATTCCACGTGGGCCTTCACCAGAAACAGCCCGATGCCCCGGCCCGGCTTGGTGGGGTGAAAGCGTCGGTACAGCTGAAATAGCGCGTCGCCGGCCTGCTCCTGGTCGAAGCCGGAGCCATTATCGGCCACCACGATGGTCGTATCCTGGTCCGGGCCGCGCGTGCCGGTAATGGTGATGCGCAGGGGCCGCGCGTCCGAGCGGTATTTGATGGCGTTGGAAAGCAGGTTGTGAAAGATGCTGTGGAAATAGGCCCGGCTACCCAGCACCCGCAGCTCTTCGGGCACGTCGATGCGCAGCTCGCCGCCGCACTCCCGCAGCAGCTCCTCCAGCCCGTGCAGGGCCTGCCGGCACACGGCGGCCAGGGCCACGGGCTCGGGCCGGTAGCCGTGCTGCCGGTCGCGCACCGAGAGAATGTTGTTGACATCGGTCAGCACGTCATCGAGCTTGTGCAGGCTGGTGCGCAGGTTTTTCAGCGAATCGTCGAACACCGCGGACTGCTTTTCCACGCGGGCCAGCAGGTCGGCGAAGCCCAGGGCGTTGGCCAGCGGGGCCCGCAGGTTGTGCGACACGATATAAGTAAACTGCTGCAAGTCGGTGTACTGGGCCAGCAGCTTCTCGGCCATCTGCTGCTGCCGCTCCTCGGCTTCCGTGCGCTCGGTAATGTCCTGCATGGCCCCGATCATGCGCAGTGGCCGGCCCTGCTCGTCGCGCAGAATGTAGCCCCGGTCGAAGACCACCGACCAGGAGCCGTCGGCCCGGCCAAACCGGTACTCTTTCTGCCAGAAAGTGTTGGTGGTGGCAAAGGTTGTTTCGCGCAGCCCGCCCACTACCCGCTGCTGGTCTTCGGGGGCTACGTGCTCGGCCCAGAAGCTGAAGGGCGTGGGGTTTTCGGCCAACTGGTGACCGAACAGCGCCTCGAATCCTTCGCCCCAGTACAGCGTGTCGACCGTCACGTTCCAGTCGTAGAGAGCATCGGTGGTGGCTTTCAGCGCGTACTGAAACCGCTCGTTGCTGAGGCGCAGCTTTTCCTCGGCCTGCTGCTGCGGGGTCAGGTCGTGCACGATGCCCACCAGCCGGCAGCAGGCCCCGGTATCGTCCAGCACCGGCGTCACGCTGACTTCGCCCGTCACCCGCCCGGTTGGGTAGTCGGAGGTTTCCAGCCAAACCACCCGCTCCCGGCTGGTCAGGGCCTCCCGGTATTTTTGCAGCACCAGACTCAGCGAAGGTTCCGGAATGACGTCGTGCACGTAGCGGCCCACCACCTGTTCCACCGGCAGGCCCGTGGTTTTGGCAAAGGCCCGGTTGACGAAGCCAAACCGGTAGCGGCCCTCGCCTTCCACTTCGAGCACAAAGGCCACGTCGGCCATGTTGTTGAATATCACCGACAGGTATTGCTCCCGCTCCAGCAGCGGCGTCGGGGCCGAAACCGGCACCACGGGCCGCACCAGGCCGTAGATGCCCGCCCCGGTGCCGTCGGCGGCCCCGGGCAGCGGCAGCAGCGTTACCGATACGAGCTGCGGCTCGGGCTGCCCCAACTGCACCCTTGCCTCGTAGCGCAGCTCTCCACCGGCGGCCACGTGCGCCAGCGCCGGGCCGGCCCCGGCGGGCGGCAGCAGCTCCGGCAGCCGGGCGGCGGTGAGGGGTCCCAGCCAGGCGGTCAGGCCCGGCGTAGCGTGCAGCAACTCGCCTTGCGCGCTCAGCACAAAGGCGGCGGTGGCCTGGTTTTGCTCGGCGGGCGTGCTGTCCAGGGGCGTGGCAGGGTTCATCATAGCCGGAAGATAAGTTTTCTAGCTCAACGCTATACTGTTGGGTCGGGCGCTGGCAGCAACCGGGCCAGCCGGGAAGCGGAGGCAAGGCGCAGCCTCCGCCGGCTTAAGCCGGAGGGGCCACGGCCTCGGTATACGAGGGAATGGCGCCGAGCCGCTCGTTGGTGCGCTCCGCGAAATGTACGCGCCAGCAGTAGTGCTGCAACCCGTTGGTGAGCAGCAGCAGCGGGGCCCCGATGGTCTGGTTATAAGTGGCCGCCTGGTGGGCCACGGCCGCCGTGATGGGCACCGAGGGCGCCTTGCACTCGACCAGCAGCAGCGGCTTGCCGGCCGCGTCGAAGGCGCACAGGTCGGTGCGCTTCTGGCGCTGGTTGTAGGCGTGGCCCCGCTCCAGGCTGAGCAGCCCTTTCGGATAGCCCAGATGGTCAATCAGATAATGCACCACGTGCTGGCGCACCCATTCTTCGGGCGTCAGCACCACTTGTTTGCGGCGCAGGATATCCCAGATTAGCAAATTTTCGCCGGATTGGGTAACTTTGTACTCGAAAGGCGGCAGACTCAGTTCTTGCATCACCTACAAAGGTACGGCCCGGAGCCTCTGCTACTGCTTTTCGTCCGGGTACCGTCGTACAGTTGTTCGACGGTTTTTTTGTACCCCAGCGGTGAGGTGGTGAGTTAGCGACTTAGTGAGTCTGTTGTTTAATGACTCGTTATTTTCTCTATTTCACCGAGCCAATCACTCACTAAATCACCAACTCACTAAATCACCAATTCACCGTATGAAAACCAAAGCCGACATTGTCGAGAACTGGCTGCCCCGCTACACCGGCGTGCCGCTGGGCGAGTTTGGCCAGTACATCCTGCTGACCAACTTTATCAACTACGTGACCATGTTCGCCGAGCAGTTCGGCGTCGAAATCCGGGGAATTGATAAGCCCATGCAAACGGCTACGGCCAACAACATCACCATTATCAACTTCGGCATGGGCTCGCCGATGGCCGCGACGGTCATGGACCTGCTGGGCGCCATCAAGCCCAAGGCGGCGCTGTTTCTGGGCAAGTGCGGCGGTTTGAAAAACAAGACCAAGCTGGGTGATTTGATCCTGCCCATCGCTGCCATTCGCGGCGAGGGTACGTCGGATGACTACCTGCCGGCCGAAATTCCGGCCCTGCCCTCGTTCCGCTTGCAGCGGGCCGTGAGCAGCATGATCAAGAAGCACGAGAAAGACTACTGGACCGGCACGGTGTACACCACCAACCGGCGCGTGTGGGAGCACGACGAGAACTTCAAGGACTACCTGCGCCAGATCCGGGCTATGGCCGTGGACATGGAAACGGCCACGATTTTCACCGTGGGCTTCGTCAACGAAATTCCCCACGGCGCCCTGCTGCTGGTGAGCGACAACCCGATGACGCCCGAGGGCGTGAAAACCTCCGAGAGCGACAAAAAGGTGACGTCCGACTACGTGACCTCCCACCTGCAAATCGGTATCGACTCGCTGATTGAGCTGCAAAACTCCGGCGAATCGGTGAAGCACATGCGCTTCGAGTAGGCAAAACGGCTGCTACCGACGAGTTTACGAGTCGAAGTAACTTCGCAAAAATCCCCGGTGCCGCCCTCGGTGCCGGGGATTTTTTGTAATCTGCGGCCTCAATCCCGCATTCCGCCCCCTTCCCGACCACTCATACCTGCCCGCTTATGCCCGTGTTTGCTACTCCTTACCTGGAAATCTACCACGACGCGCCCCGGCAGATACTCACGGCCAAGTGGCTGCGCGGCGTGATGCCCTTCGAGCTGCACCGGGGCTACCACGCCCTGCTCGACCAGGCCGTGGCGCACGACTGCCGCTTCTGGCTGCTCGACATCCGGCGCCGCGCCGGCATCGACTCCGCCGACGTGCTCTGGACCCTGAACGAGTTTTTGCCCCTGGTGCAGCCCCGGCTGAAGCGCACCACGTACCTGGCCTTCCTGATGGCGCCCCACCACCTGGCCGGCGACCTGGCCGACGGCCGCGTGCCCGACGCCACATACTACGATAAGCGGCCCTACCGCAACGAGCGGTTTACCGACAAGGAACCCGCCCTGGAGTGGCTGCAGCACTGCCAGCAGCTGGAGACCGTAACCGGCTAACCGGGGCTCTGGCAGAACAGCAGCCGGTGCGTACCTTCGCCCCATGACTTCGATTCTGCGCTCTTCTCTGCTGTTGCCGCTGCTGGGCCTGGCAGCTTCCTGCTCCTCGCCTTCCGCGCGCCAGCCCGCCGACCTGCTGGTCTACAATGCCACGGTCTACACCGTCGACTCCACCTTTTCCCAGGCCCAGGCCTTTGCCGTGCAGGATGGCAAGTTTGTAGCCGTGGGCCCGGCCGCCGAGCTGCGCCAGCAGTTTCAGGCCAAGCAGGAAGTCGACGCCCAGGGGCAGTTTATCTACCCCGGCTTTTATGATGCGCACTGCCACTTCTACCGCTACGCCCTGGGTTTGCGCGACGCCAACCTGGTGGGCACCGCGTCGTGGGCGGAGGTGCTGGACAAGCTGCGGCAGCACCGCCGCCAGTACCCGCAGGCCGCCTGGCTCACGGGCCGGGGCTGGGACCAGAACGACTGGGCCACCAAGCAGTTTCCGACCAAAGCCGAGCTGGACCGCCTGTTCCCCAACGTGCCGGTGTTCCTGATTCGGGTGGACGGGCACGCCGCCCTGGTCAATCAGAAAGCTCTGGACCTGGCCGGCGTTACGGCCCGCACGCCTATCAGCGGCGGCACCATTACCAAGGCCGCCGACGGCCAGCTTACCGGCCTGCTCGTGGATAACGCCGTGGATCTGGTGTCGGGGAAGATTCCGGAGCCGACGCCGGCCGAGGCCAACACCCTGCTGCTGCAAGCCCAGCAGCAGTGCCTGGCCGTGGGCCTGACCAGCCTCGCCGACGCGGGCCTCGACAAAGCCAACATCGACCGGCTGGCAGCCTTGCAGCAGCAGCACAAGCTCAAGCTGCGCCTCTACGCCATGCTCAACCCCACGGCGGCCAACAAGGCGTTTTACTTCCAGAACGGCCCCGTTTTTCAGGACCGGCTCACGGTAAATTCCTTTAAAGTATACGCCGACGGCGCCCTGGGCTCCCGCGGGGCCTGCCTGGTAGAGCCCTACCACGACCGGCCCAAGGAAACCGGCTTTCTGCTGTCTACCGAGCAGGAATACCGGCAGCTGGCTAAGGACATTGCGGCCAGCAAGTTCCAGATGAACACCCACGCCATCGGCGACTCGGCCAACCGGATTATCCTCAACATCTACGGCGAGGCCCTGCGCGGCGACAAAACCCGGCGCTGGCGCATCGAGCACGCCCAGGTGATTACCCCGGCCGACATGCCCAAGTTCGCGCAGTTCGGCATCGTGCCCTCGGTGCAGCCTACCCACGCTACCTCCGATATGTACTGGGCCGGCGAGCGGCTGGGCCCGCAGCGCCTGAAAACGGCCTACGCCTACGAGGAGCTGCGCAAGCAGTACGGGCAGGTGGCGCTGGGCTCCGACTTCCCTGTGGAGGATATCAACCCGCTGTTCGGCTTCCACTCGGCCGTGGCCCGGCAGGATGCCAAGAATTACCCCAGTGGCGGCTTCCAGATGGAAAACGCCCTGAGTCGCCCCGACGCCCTGCGCGGCATGACCACCTGGGCCGCCTACGCCGCCTTCGAGGACCGGCAGAAAGGCAGCATCAAGCCCGGCCAGGCCGCCGACTTCGTGATTCTCAACAAAGACTTACTGAAAGCCCCCGCCAATGAGCTGCGCGGGGCGCAAGTGCAGCAGACGTGGATTGCCGGCG
Organism: Hymenobacter aquaticus; assembly: GCF_004765605.1. NCBI lineage: Bacteria > Pseudomonadati > Bacteroidota > Cytophagia > Cytophagales > Hymenobacteraceae > Hymenobacter > Hymenobacter aquaticus. Next base: position 1,715,122 of record NZ_SRLC01000001.1, read on the forward strand.
AGCAGGTGTATAAAAGGTGATTTTTTAATGTGCTCAGGTGCTAATGTGGGGAATGTGCTAATCGTCTACCATTGCGAGGCGTCAGCCATTCCGCGCCGCAAGCGGCGTCAATCCATCCTCTGCGCAGGTAGTCACGCCTTTTACCAGAAAGCCCTTTATTCCTGCCGGAGTAAAGGGCTTTCTGTTGTAACGCGAAGTTTCACTTCGCGAGGCGTCGGAGCCGGCTGAACGACCGTCGTTCAACGACTCGCGAAGTAAAACTTCGCGTTACACGGGTCAGGCATCAGGGCTTTTCACATAAGGAAGCTCGGCCCATTTCAGCGGACGGATTGACGCCGCTTGCGGCGCGGAATGACTGACGCCTCGCAATGACAGAACCTCCTTTAGCACATTCAAAACACATTAGCACCTGAGCACATTAAGCAGCGGGTCCTTCGTCGGCGGAGCTGCCGTAGATGGCGGGCACGGGAATGTCGAGCAGGCGTAGGTAGACGCTGAGCTGGCCGCGGTGGTGAATCAGGTGGTTCAGGACCAGGGTGCGGGCCACGGCCGTGCGGGGCAGCTGCATAATCGTCTGCTCGCCGCGGCGCAGGGTCCACAGGTCGTGGAAGGTGGCATCGTCGACGTCGGCCAGAGCTTTGTGGATGTTCTCGGCGTTGAGGTCGAAGCGGCGCAACACTTCGTCGGTATCCGTGGGCGAAGGCGGCGCCTGCCGGGTCAGCATGTCGGTTTCGGGGCCCTGCAACGACATTTCCAGAAAGCCGACCAGGTTGGCTATGTGCGAAGCCAGCGTACCGAGCTTCATGGATTTGGGGTGGGGCTGCCAGCCAAACTGCCCGGTGGGCACGCGCTCCAGCAGGCGGCGGGTGAGTTGCAGCTCGCGCTTCAGCTCCTGGCTCAGGGCGGTTTGCAGGGTGGGTTGAGTGGTCGTGTCGGCCATCGGAAACGGGGTTGGGGTGGAAACTAGGGTTGGTTTACAAGCTGAATCACGCCGAAAAGTTAGCCGCCGGCCGGTAAATAAAGCACCAAAGCCCCACCGGGGGGCGGGGCTTTGGGCAGGATGCCGGGGCGGGCTACTTGGTGGTAGCCGGCATGCCCACATTGGGCGTGGCGGGCGGTGGGCCCACGGCCGGCGTGGTAGTCTGCGGCTCGTCGCGCAGCTTGCGGCCGCGCAGCGTGAGCAGGAACACTAGGCCCAGCACGAAGAACACGATAAGCGAGAGAATACTGTTGCGCATCGAGCCCGTAACCTGGGCAATGACCCCGAACACGGCCGTGCCAATCACGATGCTGAGCTTCTCGGTCACGTCGAAGAAGCTGAAAAAAGCGGCGGTGTTGGGCGTGTTTTCCGGAATAATCTTGGAATAGGTGCTGCGCGACAGGCTCTGGATGGCGCCCATCGTGAGGCCGATAACCGAGGCCAAGGCGTAGAAGCTCCAGCCGGCCTGCACGTAGTAGCCGGCCACGCAGATCAGCATCCAGATAAATACCGACCAGCTCAGGGCCCGGGTGTTGCCGATGCGCTCCGAGAGTTTCGAGAACAGGTACGCGCCCAGAATACCAACCAGCTGGAGCAGCAGAATGGTCAGAATCAGGGCCGAGCTTTCCAGCTTCAGCTCCTCGTCGCCGAAGATGGTGGCCACGTACATCACGGTCTGCACGCCCATGTTGTAGGTGAAGTAGGCCAGCAGGAAGCGTTTCAGGTTGGGCAGGTGCCGGAGCTGGTCCCAGACCTTGCCCAGCTCCCGGAAGCCGTTCAGCAGCCAGCCGGCCTCATCGTCGGCGCCGGCGGGGCGGCCGGGGTCGGCGGGCAGGGCAAAGAAGGGAATCTGGGCGAAGCCGGCCCACCAGAGGCCGGTCAGCAGAAAGGCCAGGCGGGTGGCAAAGCCTTCCTCCAGCCCGAGCTTGTCGTGGCCCATAATCAGGCCTAGACAGATGACCAGCAGCAGCACCGAGCCGATGTAGCCCATCGAAAAGCCCCGGGCCGAGAGCGAATCATACTTTTCCTCCGACGAAATCAGGGGCAGGTAGGAGTTGTAGAACACGATGGAGCCCGAAAAGCCCACCGTGGCCGAAATAAAGATGAAGGTGCTGGCCGTGAAGGTATCGGGGGTGAAGAAGAACAGCGCCGCGCAGGACGCCGCCCCCAGGTAGCAGAAGATCTGCATGAACAGCTTCTTACGACCCGAGAAGTCGGCCAGCGAGGTGAGGAAGGGGCTGATCAGGGCAATGACGAGAAAAGCGGCCGATATGGCGTAGGTCAGCAGCGAGGAGCCCGGCACCTGGAAACCCAGGAAGTCGACCGGGCTTTTGCCGCTGTCGGTGTGGGTTACCTGCTTCACCATCGCGCCCCAGTAAATGGGGAAGATGCTGGAGGTAATGACCAGCGGATACACCGAGTTGGCCCAGTCGTAGAAGGTCCAGCCGCGGGTGATGCGCTTGTCGTCCTTGGGAATGTCGGAGAAGGAAGCGTCGGGCGCGGCGGCCGGAGCAGAGGAAACGGTCGTCATGAAAGCGGAAGTTGGCAGTGTGGTGCTGGGCAAGATAACGGGAATTTGGCGTTGCCGTTGCCGGGCTTGCTTTTCTGGCCGGGGTGGCGGGCCGGCCGGGCCCAGCGGCCAAGCCCCGCGGCGAGTCGGCCGCCGGTCCTGGTAACAGTTTGGTGACAAAAACAAGACCCAGAGTTTCCTTCGGCCCGGGCGGCGGGTGCCACCTTTGCAACGGAAAACGGAAGTACCCCGGCCCCGCGGCCGGACACAGTTGTTTCTCTTGGTTTATTTCACTCCCCTCTCCCTTTCTGCGCTATGAAAAAGAACCTGCTTTCCGCCGCCCTCTTCGCGTCCCTGGCGTTGGCCGCCGCCCGCCCCGCCGCCGCCGATACTCCCGGCCAGCCCGTGTGCCTCCAGCAGCTGGACTCGGTGCGCTACCTGGTGCGCATCGCTAACCCCAGCCAGCAGCCCACCACCCTGCGCCTGCTGCGGCAGGCCGACCAGCGCGTGCTCTACAAAGTACAGAGCCGGCAGCCGGCCTGCGGGCAGCAGCTGAATCTGAGCAACCTCACCGACGGGGCCTACGAGGTGGTGGTCAGCATCGGGGCCGCCACCTACCACTACGGCCTGCGCATCCAGACCACCACCCAGCGCCAGACCCAGCTCGTGCCAGGTCCGGTAGCTAGCCGCTAGGCCCGGCCCCCACTCCGCCTCCCCGGTCGTTTTCCCGCGAAGACCTGCTCCCGTCGGCAGGTCTTTTGTGTGCCTGCCGCGCGGGGTCCGCGGCTACCGGTGCGGTAGGTGCTCGAAGTTGGCGCGCACCATACCGGCGTACTCGGCCGAGTCAAGGAAAGCCCGCTGGTAATCCAATCGGGCCTGCGCTATTTTCAGGCTTAGCTTTTCCTCCGACCCGTACAGCGTTATCAACTGCTGTATATCTACTACTGGAGGATCAAACTCGAACAGCTGAGCCAGAAACTCAATATCCTGCAGACAGCGCAGCCTTTCACGACGGTCATCGAGCAGTTCCTTACGATTGAGGTCGTAGGCAGAGAGGGATGCACGACCGTGCGACGTTAATCCTTTAGCGGCCTCTTCCGCAAAAGTCAAGTGCCGCTCGGGGTCGGGTGTGCTGGCTGGATTCAGCAACAAAGGTTGTTCCCGCGCCACATCATCGTGGTGCATACGGGCACGACCGGCAGGATCATTCGCCAGTGGAAACAACTGTCGCTTACGGACACGGTTACAGTCTTCACAGGCAAAGAGCAGGTTTTGCCAGTCGTAGGCTAGCCAGTAGTAACCAGGGCCCTGTATTTGTCCGGCTGCCGTTTGGCGGTAGCCGGCTTTGGGGCGGTAGTGCTCCACGTCGCCAGGGCTGCTATGGTCGAAGCGGGTTTCGCAGTACGCGCATTTATTATGCTGATCCGCTTTAAGCAGTGCTTTCACGTCGGGGGCAGCATACACACGGCGGAGCGGTTTTAGGGTTGGACTGCCGGGCCGTTGGCAGCCCGCACGGTCCGTATCATAGGCCTGTTCTAGCTGCGCCCGGCCCGCCGCAGCCTGCCGTTGCAGGGAGGCCGGAGCTACGGCACTTTTCTGTACTGCAATCATCGTGCGGGCGCGTCGGAGGGGTTACGCCCCAGTTTCTGCCGAAGCTGCTGAAGCACATCGTGCACTTCCCGCTCCGAGGGCGTTTCACCCAAGGGCTGCTGATCCAACTCCTGCGTCAGCTCCTGTAGGCGCTTCTTCTCGGCGGCCGTCAGCCGCGCCTTACTCAGCAAGCCCGCCCGCTCAACCATCTTTGCCTCCGTTTCCCGCGAGCGGGCCGTTTCCAGACCAAACAGCTCACTGGTCATAATCTGGTCGATGCGCCAGCCGCGCACGTCTTCCAGGTCCTGCACCACCACCGTCTGGTCGCCCTCGCGCTTGAGCAGCACCACGTTGGCATTGGCGTCGCCGGCGGCCTGCACCACCAGGGGGCTGTGGGCGGTGGCAATGAACTGGGTGTTCTTGAAGATGCCGCTGAGGAAGCCAATGAGCTTGCGCTGCCAGCTGGGGTGCAGGTGCAAATCGATTTCATCGATGAGCACGATGGCCGGCATTTCCAGCGGGTTCGGGCTATCGGGGTAGCGAATGAAGAGCTTGCTGGCGAAGTCGGTAAGCCACACGACCAGGGTTTGGTAGCCCAGGCTCATGTCGCGCAGGCGCACCCAGCCGTAGGGCGTGAGAAGCTCAAGCTGCTGCTGCTGCTGCTTATTGCTTTTGATTTGGATATCAGCGACATCAGGAAGAACCTGTAATAGGGCTTGACGCACGCTTTCTATCTGTACTAATGCAGACTTTGCACCACCTTGATTTACATAAGAGCTAAGCATTTTCTGTAAAAACCATTCTTCTGGATTCAGTAAATCAGCTCGATCATCAAAAAGGCTACTGCAATTATCTTCTGCTGGACTTTCAGACGCTCCTAATGTAGTAGTGCCAGTAGTACGCCCAGCACCATATCCATAGCATTTCAATTCGGCATTCTCACTATCAACTACAGGGATATGAATTATATACTTATCCCGCTTCTGAGCTTCTGGACTAGGAATCATAACGGAATATGTTCCAACTACCGAATGGGATACGTCGGCTAGTTTGCTCCCTATATGCGTAATACAACTCATAATCGTAGTGCCCTCGCCTGAATGACGAATAGGCTTCCATCTAGAAACATTCATCTCCATATATGCTGGCATAAGATGATCTTCATCTGAGAAGCCCGTCTTAATTGGCCTCAACGCCGCCAACGCCTTCAGCACCGTCGTCTTCCCCACCCCATTATCCCCCAAAATAATCGTCCACTGCGCGGGCCTTCCATCCTCCCTCGCAAAGGAAATGGTCTGCTTCTCCCCGAAGCTGCGCACGTTTTCCAGGCTGAGGGAGAGGAAGTAGGCGGGCGGCGGGGTGGCGGGTTGCTTGGACATAGCACGAAAGGTAACGACTGAGGGCACGAGAAGCGGCCCGGCTCCAAAAATAACGGGCCTGCCGGTATCGGCAGGCCCGCGGGCGTTTTTTCCAGACATAGTTATGTCTGAGGTAAGACATAACTATGTCTGGAGCAAGACATAGTTATGTCTTGAAATACTACTTGGCTTGCTTGCGGGCTACGGCCCTGGCCACGGAGGCAGCCGATGGCTCGCTCACCCGCTTCAGCTCGGCCCCTTGCATGGCCGAGGCGAAGAGCTTGCCGGGGCGGAATACCACCTTTACGTTGTCGATGAGGGCGGCGCTGAACTCCTTTTCGGAGGCGGCCCCCTCCCCTTGCAGGCTCACCGAGAAGGAGCCGAAGTCGCCGAAGCGCACGATGCGGCCGGCGGCCAATTCGCGGGGCACCGTCTGAAAAAAGGCTTCGAGTACGGCCATCACGTCGACGGTGCTCACGGTACTCATTTCATTAATGCGGCCGGCCATGTCGCGCACGCTCGTGTCGCCCTGGGAGCGGGCTACAGCATAAAACTTCTTGGCGTCGGTGGGCTTGGCCGGGTTACCGCGCTCGGCCAGGGAATATTCGATAGGCATACGAAAATGGGTTAAGGATGAGACGATAAGATAACGGGATTTGGTATTGATTTCATATATAAAATAATGTTTCATTGAAATTATTTCAACGCAATACATCTATTCAGTCCCTGGCTTGAATGCGGGTTCTGCCGGGCTGATACTAGAAGGCGCGGCTTGGGTGGCCGTTGGTTGGGCCCGGCGGTGCGTGGCTGCCATACCAATTTTGCCCACATTACAAAAGCATTCCAAGACATATATGTGTTATTCTAAGCAAAATATATAATTCCCTATCTTTATAGGTGAAGCAAGATTCTCCTCACTCTTTCCCCACTGCTATGAAAAACACCCTTCCTACCCGGCGGCCCCTGTGGCGTCGCCCCCTGCCGCTGCTGGTCTTGAGCCTGGCCCTGCTGGGTGCCTGCAACGACGACGACGACGAGCAGGCCGCGCCCTCGACGACCTACGGTCCCACCGTCGTGGTGGGCAGCGGCACGGCCCGCGGCTTCGTGTCGGCCGATGCCCAGGGCAAACCCACCGAAATCGGGGTGGCCCTCTCCGAAACGGCCCTCAACGGCCTGCCCGCCACGCCCGCCTTTGGCACCATGTACGACGTGGCCCTGCCCAGCAGCCCCGCCACCGCCCAGATGCCGTTCGACCACATTTCCTTCGACTGGAACCCCAACGGCCATGAGCCCACGGCCGTGTACACCGTGCCCCACTTCGACGCCCACTTCTACATGCAGCCGATGGCGGCCCAGCACGCCATTACCCTCGACGACCCCAAGGGCGACATTTTCCCGGCTGCCACCAAGCTGCCGGCCGGCTACATTACGGCCCCCAACGTGGCCCCCGGCCGCACCGTGCCCATGATGGGCCGGCACTGGGTCGACCCCACCAGTCCGGAGTATCAGCCCGGCGGCAGCTTCAGCCACACCTTTATCTACGGCACCTACGACGGGCACGTCACCTTCCTGGAGCCCATGTTTACCAAGGCCATGCTCGTGCCCGGGGTGAGCGTGGAAAAGGCCATCAAGCAGCCCACCGTGTACGAAACGACCGGCAAGTACTTCCCCACCACCTACACCATCCGCCACGACGCGACGACCCGCGAGTACGTCATCTCGCTCAAGGGCATGACCGCGCGCTAAGCCCCGCGGCCCCATATCCCCGGAAAAACCGCCCCCGGTCCCGTTGCCAGTCAGCGGGGCCGGGGGCGTACTGTTTTCAAGCTGGCGCGCGTCTCCGACGCGTGCTTACCGGTCCCGCGTCTCTGACGCGGCCGTTGAACGAACGGAGCAGGCGGCGCGGATGGTACGCGTCAGAGACGCGAAACCGGGGGACACGCGTCGGAGACGCGCGCCAGCGAGGGACCACCAGCGGGGCCGGGGGCGGCTGTTTTCACGTCCAGTGGCCGGCCAGCAGCGCCGCGTACCCGGCCTCCGTATCCACGTCGACGCTGCCCCCGGCAAACGGCACGGCGGCCACCAGTTCGGGGTGCTGCCGCAGCAGCTGCCCGGCCCCGGCGGCCGGCGGCAGAGCCCGTAGCAGCGGCAGGACGGCTTCGGCAAACAGCACCGGCACCCCGCGCACCCCGTCGTACTCGGCAGCCACGATAGGCAGGCCGGTGGCGGCCTGGGTAGCGGCCAGCTGCCGCAGCACGGCGGGCGTGAGCAGCGGCTGGTCGCAGAGCAGGATGGTAACGCTACTCAGGACCCCGGCCGGGTCCAGCGCGGCTAGGCCGCAGTGCAGCGAGGCCCCCATGCCCTGCTCCCACTGCGGGCAGCGCACCACCGCGAGCGGCAGGCCGGCCAGCTCGGGCAACAAATCCTCGTGCAACGCTCCGGTAACCACCACCACCGGACCGCCCAGCGCGGCGGCCACGGCCGTTTCGGCGGCGCGGCGCAGCAGGGTCTGGCCCTGGTAGGGCAAGAGCTGCTTGGGCCGTCCGAGCCGGGTGGAGGCTCCGGCGGCCAGCAGAATAATGGCGGACAGCGGCACTGGCGGCGGCAGCATTACAGGCTACAGGCCGCGTCGGCCCGGCCTTCCATCACCAGGGGCGCGGTGGCGTGCAGGGGCGGATGAATCGGGAGCGGGGAGTCGCGCAGGAAGCCGGCGGGTCGCCCGGCCAGCACCGCCTGAATCTCGGCCACGATGGACAGGGCAATTTCCTCGGGCGTTTCGCCGCCCAGGTTCAGGCCAATGGGGCTGTAGAGGCGGCCTTCGAGCTGTTGGGCGGCAGCGGGCACGTCCTTTTGCAGGTCTTCCAGCAGGCGCTCATACTTCTTGCGCGGCCCCAGCAGCCCGATGTAGCGGGTGGGCGCCGAGAGCAGGTGGCGCAGCACGGCCAGATCGTAGTAGTAGTTGTGGGTCATCAGCAGGGCAAAGCTGGCGTCGTGCGGCTCGGCTTCCACCTGGGCCAGGGGCAGCACGCGCACGGCTTCGGCCTCGGGAAACCGCCCAGCCTGGGCCTGGTTGGGGCGACCATCCAGCACCTGCACCCGCCAGCCCAGACTGGCGGCCAGGCGCACCACGGGCTGCACGTCGTTGCCGGCCCCGTACACGGTCAGGCGCACCGGGGGCCGCAGGATTTCCAGGCATACCCGCACGGTGCCGGCCCCGGCCGGGTAGTGGCGCGTGGCCGGCTGCCCGGCGGCCAGCGCGGCGCGGGCATCCTGCAGAATAGCGTCGTACAGCTCCGAATCGGCCGAGAGGTTGCCTTCCACTCGGCCATCGGCGAGCAGCAGCAGGCGCTGTCCCATGCGGGCCGCCGCCGTGGGGCCGGCCATCCCGAATACGGTGGCCACCACGGCCGGGGCCTCTACCCCTTCGGCCCAGCGGCGCAGCAGCTCCAGGGGGTTGTCGGGATTCTGGAAGTCGAGGGGCTCGAGCAGGATCTGGACCACGCCCTGGCAGCCCAGCGCCGCCCCGAACTGCAGGTCGTCGTCGGGGTCGGTCGAGTCGTAGGTGACCACCGTGGGGCGGCCCTGCAGAATGGTTTGGCGGGCGCGGCGGCGGGCGTCGCCTTCAAGGCAGCCCCCGCTGATGGCGCCGGTCAGCTGCCCTTCCTCCGTCACGAGCATGCGGGCCCCGGGGCGGCGGTAGGCCGAGCCGGCCACATCTACCACCGAGGCCAGGGCGCAGGCGCGGCCGGCGGCACGGTGCTCGTCGTAAGCCAGAATAAGACGTTGTAGTTCGGTCATGGTATTAACTGTTGGCACTGAGCAGCTACGGCTAGAGGCTAAGGCTAGGAAAGCTAGTTCCCCTCCTTTTTTCAAGGAGGGGTTAGGGGTGGTTTGTCATTGAACGACTTTTAGATTTAGCCCTAAATCGTTCTATCGTTTCAACCACCCCTAGCCCCTCCTCATCTGAGGAGGGGAACTAGTTTCTAGTTACCTAACTCTTATAAAAACTCACCTTAAACACTCAGGCTGTTCATCACTTTGTCGGGGGTGATGGGCAGGCTGCGGATGCGCTTGCCGGTGGCGTGAAATACGGCGTTGGCCACGGCGGCGGCTACGCCCACCATCGAAATTTCCCCGATGCCCTTCACACCCATAGCATTAATGTAGGGGTCGTGCTCCTCGATGAACTCCACGGTCATGTCGGGAATGTCGGCGTTGACGGGAATGTGGTACTCGCCCAGGCTGGCGTTGGTGTAGCGGGCCAAGTTCGGGTCGCGGAAGGTTTCCTCCATCAGCGCCGCCCCAATGCCGAAGATGCTGCCGCCGATAATCTGGCTGCGGGCGGTTTTGGCGTTCAGAATGCGGCCGGCGGCGTGCACGCTCACCCAGCGCGTGACGCGCACGGTGCCCAGCTCCGCATCGACGCGCACCTCGCAGAAGTGGGCCCCGAACGAGTGCATCGAGTGGCCGCCCATATCGTCGGCGTGGCCCGAGTCGGCGGCCCCGGCGGTGCGGCCCGACTCGTAGCCGGCCCCGTACTTGCCGTTGCCCATGCCCTCGACGTCGGCCATGTCGGCGCGCTTCATCAGGGCCATGAAGTCTTCGCCTTTCGTTTTGTCGGCCTTGAGCTGCAGCCGGCCCTTCTCCACCACCACGTCGGCGGGCTTGGCCCGGTACAGCGGCGACTTTTTATCCTGCACAGCCAGCTTGGTCAGCTTCTGCCACACGTCCTGGGCCGCCATGTAAATCGACGACGACACCGTGCCGGCCGCCACCGAGCCGCCCGAGTTGGGGGCCGTGGGCAGGTTGGTGTCGCCCAGCTCGAAGCGCACCTTCTCGGGGGCGAGGCCCAGCGAGTCGGCCGCGACCTGCGTCATGACGGTGTAGGTGCCGGTGCCCAGGTCGGTGGCCCCGGTTTGCACCACGGCGTGGCCGTCGGCGTAGAGTCGCACCCGGGCCGTGCCCTGGTTGTTGTGCACCGGATAGGAGGCCGTTGCCATGCCCCAGCCCACCAGGTAGCGCCCCTGCCGGGTGGCCCCGTTGCGGGGGTTGCGCTTGCTCCAGCCGAAGAGCTCGGCCCCGCGGGCGTAGCACTGCTTGAGGCTTTTGCTGCTCCAGGGTTTGCCGTTGGTGGGGTCCTTGTCGGCGTAGTTCAGCAGCCGGATCTGCAGCGGGTCGATGCCGAGCTGGTAGGCCAAATCGTCCATCGAGCACTCAATGGCAAACGAGCCGGGCGCTTCGCCGGGGGCCCGCGTGAAGGTCGAGGTCATCACGTTGGCCCGGCCCAGCCGGTAGGTCGACTCGAAGGCGGGGCAGGCGTAGAGCAGGTTGATGATGCGGCTGTTGGGCTCGGCGTAGTTGTCCCAGGGCGAGGTGGTGGAGGTTTTCTCGTGGATCAGGGCCGTGAGCTTGCCGTCCTGGGTGGCGCCCAGCTTGAGGGTCTGGTGCTGGTCTTCGCGGTGGCCCATGCTGGTAAACTGCTGGGGCCGGGTCAGCGCGAGGCGCACGGGCCGGCCCACGGCTTTGGCGGCCTGCACCGTCAGGATGGTGTGGGGCCAGGTCGAGCCCTTGCAGCCAAACCCGCCGCCCAGGTACTTGGTCACGACGCGCACCTGCTCGGTGGGCAGCCCCAGCATGGCGCTCAGGGCCTTCTGGGTGCGGGTCACACCCTGCGTCGATTCGTAGACGGTCAGCCGGTCGTTGCCTTCCCACACGGCCGTGGTAGCACCGGGCTCCATGGGGTTGTGGTGGTTGATGGCGTGCTCGTAGGTGGCCGTGAGCTGCACGGGCGCGGCGGCAAAGGCCTGCTGCGGGTTGCCGCGCCGGGTGTGGCCGGGCGTTTTGCCGTCCTGCACTTTCTCGGGGTCAAACAGCTCAGCCTTGGGGTCCAGAAACGATACTACGGGTTTCTCCACGGCGTACTGCACCCGCACCAGCGTGGCGGCGTGCACGGCCCGGTCGTAGGTGTCGGCTACCACCAGGGCCACGGGCTGCCCGGCGTAGTGAATTACGTCCGAGGTCAGGGGCAGGAAGCCCATCGGGGCCCCAATGGCCTTTTTGCCTTCCGCGTCGTTGGGAGTTTTGGCCAGCTTGGGCAGATTCAGGTGGGTCAGGATGGCCAGCACGCCGGGCTCCCGGGCGGCAGCGGTGGTGTCGATGCTCTGGATTTTGCCCCTGGCAATGTCACTGGTGCATAGCACACCGTAGGTCAGACCCGGCAGCTTATACTCGGCCGAGTACTTGGCCTGGCCCGTCACCTTGGCGAAGCCGTCGACCCGGTCGAGGGGCTGGCCGACCACGCCGCCGCTGCCGGGGCCGTTGGTTTCGAAGAATGCTGGTTCGTTGTCCATAAGTAGGAAGCTGTAGCGGCACGGATTCGCGCCTCAATCGTTGAACGGCCACTCGTAATAGGATGGAGCGGCGTACTACCGGCGGGAAGGGCAACTCCCGGCGGCGCCGAAGCGGCCGGGGCTTACGCCATCAGTTCCTCCAGCGCCTGCACCACGGTTTTCTGCGCCATTTCCACCTTGAAGCGGTTGTGCTCCCGGGGCTGGGCGCCACGCACGGCGGCCGCGGCGGCAGCCCGGAAGCTCTCCGCCGAAGGGGCTTTGCCGACCAGCAGCTTTTCGGCCTCCTGGGCCCGCCAGGGCTTGGTGCCCACGCCGCCCAACGCAATGCGGGCCGCCCGGATCTGGCCGCCCTGCACGTCGAGGCCCACGGCCGCCGATACTAAAGCAAAGGCGTAGGAGGCCCGGTCGCGCACCTTCACGTAGTGCGACTTGCGGGCGTGGGCGGCGGCCGGCACCGTCACGGCCACGATCAGCTCGTCGGGCTCGATGACGGTTTCGCGCTGGGGCGTGGTGCCGGGCAGTAAATGAAACTCCAGCAGCGGCACGCGGCGCTGCTTGCCCTTGGCGTTTTCCAGGGTCACCACGGCGTCGAGGGCTACCAGGGCCACGGCCAGGTCGCCGGCGTTGGTGGCAATGCAGGCCTCGGAGGTGCCCAGAATGGCCAGGTTGCGGTTGTCGCCCTGCTGGGCGGGGCAGCCCGAGCCGGGGTTGCGCTTGTTGCAGGGAAAGGCCGGGTCGCGGAAGTAGCCGCAGCGGGTGCGTTGCAGCAGGTTGCCGCCGATGCTGGCCATGTTGCGCAGCTGGGGCGAGGCGCTGAGCAGCAGGGCCTCGGCAACAGCCGGGTATTGCTGCGTTACCAGAGTATTTTCGCCCACGTCGCTCATGCGCTCCAGCGCGCCGATGCGCAGGCCGTCGGCCGTTTCCTGGATGCCCCGGAACGGCAGCAGGTTGATGTCGACCAGCTGAGTATGCTGCTCCACGTTGGCCTTCATCAAATCCAGCAGCGTGGTGCCGCCGGCAATAAAGGCCGCCTCCTTTTTATCCTTGCGAATGTTGGTGGCCTCTTTGGCCGTGCTGACCGGCGTATAGCTGAAGTTGTTCATGCGGGGAAGGGGTGAGATGGTGAATTTGTGAACTGGTGAGTTTGATGTTCTGGTGGCGCGGGGCTGCACAGTCTGCGCAGATTGAACGACAACTCACCAATTCACCAACTCACTGATTCACCGTCAGGCTTTGCCGGCCACCTCGCGCACGGCGGCCACGATGTTGGGATAAGCGCCGCAGCGGCACAGGTTGCCGCTCATCCATTCGCGGCACTGGTCGTCGGTTTTGGCGTGGCCTTCCTGCACGCAGGCCACCCCCGACATAATCTGGCCCGGGGTGCAGTAGCCGCACTGAAATCCGTCGTGCTTGATGAAGGCCTGCTGCATGGGGTGCAGCTCCTCCCCTTTCGCCAGGCCCTCGATGGTCGTTATTTCCTTACCCTGGTTCATCACGGCCAGGGTCAGGCAGGAGTTCACGCGCCGGCCGTCGACCAGCACGGTGCAGGCCCCGCACTGGCCATGGTCGCAGCCTTTCTTGGTGCCGGTCAAATCGAGGTACTCGCGCAGGGCATCGAGCAGGCTCACGCGGGGCTCGGCCTGGAGGGTGCGGGCCGTGCCGTTAATTTTCAGCGTCATACCCGTAACGCCCTCCACCGTTTTGGAAAAGGCCGTGAGCCGCTCGGCCTGGCTGAGCAGCGGCGGGGCCAGGGCCAGGCCCAGGATGCCGCCGGCCTGCTTGATAAAGGAACGGCGGGAGCCGTCTTCCGGCGTGGCCCCCGGCGCATCGGCGGCGAAATCAGCAGTATTCTCTTGACTCATGGCAGTAGCGGCTTCAAACAACAAACAGAATATGATACGCGCGGCAGCCGGCCGGTTGGGCTTCGGCCGCCGAAAAACGCCCTGGAGGCAAGGCTCCCGGTCAGTAGCAAGCGTTATTCTAACCACCAACGACCCGCCAGGTTAGCAGCCCCGGCAATATTTCAGGTTCTGCTCCCTCCCGCGCTCTGCCAACCTGTAGCTTACGCCGGGCCAAGGTTGAGGTTACGGACTGCGTGGTAAAAAACCGGTACCTCATTCGTGCCAGATGGCCGCGCCTACCTGCCTTGCCAAAAAACAAAAAGGGCGCAGCTGCCGGCTGCGCCCTTTTTGTTGGGTTGATTAGGGGTGGATTAGCTGTCCGGCGGCAGCTCGTGGGAGTCGGCGTGGACCACCAGCGGCTTCTGGGTGAACGGGTTGGTGATGATGCGCATCGAGAGGCCAAATACCTCCTCCAGGGTTTGCTGGTCCAGCTCGTTGGGGTGCGGCAGCGTGCGGTGCACCTGCCCCTGCTTGACAAACACGAGTTTATCGGCGTAGGCCAGGGCCAGGTTGATGTCGTGCAGCACGGCCACCACAATGGTCTGCCGGCGGGAAAAGCGCCGGGCCAGTTGCAGCAACTGGTGCTGGTAGCGCAAATCGAGGCTGGAAACGGGCTCGTCGAGCAGCAGCACCCGGGTGCCCTGGGCGGGCTCTTCCCAGATCTGGGCCAGCACCCGGGCCATTTGCACCTTCTGGGCCTCGCCCCCCGACAGCGTGGAGTAGTCCCGGTCGGCGAAGTCGCTCATGCCCAGCTCGGCCAGGGCCAGCTGGGTAATCTGCTGGTCGTGGCGCGCGGGGCTGCGCTGAAAGTGCGGGTAGCGGCCCATCAGCACCACGTCGGCCACGCTGAGCGGGAAGGCCAGCTGGATTTCCTGCGACAACACGGCCCGCACCCGGGCCAGCTCGGCCGCCGAGTAGGTGCTCAGGGCCGAATCGTGGTAGAGCACCTGGCCGGCCGAGGGCTGGTACAAGCCCGCCAGCAGCCGCAGCAGCGTGGTTTTGCCCGCGCCGTTGGGGCCCATCAGCACCGTAAACTCGCCCGGCCGGCACTCCACCGACGCGTTGCGGAGCAGGGTTTTGCCCGCCACCTGAAAGCTGACGTTATCGGCCCTAAGCATAAAATCCGCCCCGCTGGTTGAGTTGCCGGTAGTGGGAAAGCATCCACAGAAAAACCGGGGCCCCGATAAAGGCCGTGAGCACGCCAATAGGCAGCTCGGCCGGAGCAATGATGGTGCGGGCCACCGTGTCGGACAAGATCATCAGCACGGCCCCCAGCAGACTGGAGCCCAGCAGCAGCAGGCGGTTGTCGGCGAGGCGCAGCAGCCGCAGCAAGTGGGGCACCACCAGGCCCACGAACCCGATGACGCCCACCGTGGAGGTAGCCACGGCCACCAGCAGGGTGTTGAGCAGCAGGATGCGGGTTTGCAGCTGCCGGGTGTTCACGCCCAGATACTGCGCCTCATTCTCGCCCAGCTGCAACGCATTCAGTGCTTTGGCAAAGCGCAACGCCAGCCCCACGCCCACCACCGTCACGGCCAGCACCAGGTAGAACGAGGGCCAGTCGGCGCTGCTGAAGCTGCCCAGGTTCCAAAAGGTAATGGAGCGGGCCTGCGGGTCGCGGGCAATGTAGGCCAGGAAGCCCGTGCCGCCGGCGGCCAGGGCATTCACCGCAATGCCGGCCAGCAGCATCGAGGCCACCGTGACCCGGCCCTGCACCCTGGACAGGCGGTAAACCAGCCCGGTAGCCAGCAAGGCGCCCACAAACGCGGCGGCCGGCAGCACGAAAGCGCCCAGAAACGTGGTGTTCACCCAGCTCAGGGAAGCGCCCAGCACGAACACGCAGGCCGCGCCCAGCGCCGCCCCGGCCGAGGTGCCAATCAGGCCCGGCTCCACGATGGGGTTGCGAAACAAGGCCTGCATCAGCGTGCCCGACACCGCCAGCGCCGCCCCGACCACCGCGCAGAGCAGTACCCGCGGCAGCCGGATCTGGAAAAACACGCCTTCGTGCAGCGCGGCCGTCGGGTCGGCGCTGGCGGCGCTGAAACCCAGGCTCTGGGCCAGGTAGCTGCCGATTTCGGCGTAGGTGAGCACCACCGCGCCCAGCCGCGCCGAGCCGACGATACTCACCAGCAACGCCGCCAGCAGGATGCCGAAATACAGCCGCACGCGGCCCGCGCTCAGCCTCACGACTTGGGTGTCGGCTGGTGAATCAATTCCATGAGCTTTAGCACGTTCTGCCCCGTACGCGGCCCCAGATACACCATGTCGTGCTCTTCCACCCGGTAGATGCGGTTATTTTTGGCCGCCGGCGTGAGGGCCACGCCGGGCAGGGTCTTGAACTTCTCCAGCCCGCCCATCCGGTCGAAGCCGAAGTCGGTGGCCAGAATCACGTCGGGCTGGGCGGCGGCAATCAGCTCGGGGCTGATGGGCTTCATGCCCTCGGTGGCGTCGATGGCGTTGACGCCGCCGGCCCACTCCAGCATCTGGGTGCCGGTGCTTTTCTGGCCCATAGCCAGGTAGATGTTCTTTTGCAGGCCGTAGTGAATGATAACCACCTTCACGGGCCGGTCGCCAAACCGCTGGCGCTTCTCGGCAGCCGTGGCCATGTCGGTCGTGAGCTGCCGGGCCAGGCTGTCGGCGGCGGGGCGCTTGCCAAACCCGTCGCCGAGCTGCCGGAGCAGCTGGCAGGCTTCCTCGATGGTCTTGGTTTGCTTGAACTCCTTAATAGGAATGCCCACCTTCTGCAGCTGGGTCATCACGGCCGCGGGGGCCACGTTGCCATCCGAATACACCACGGTGGGCTTCAGCGAGACGATGCCCTCGGAGTTGAGCAGGCGGTGGTAGCCCACGGTGGGCAGTTTTTTGGCCGCCGCCGGGTAGGTGCTGCTCAGGTCCACGCCCACGAGCTTATTGCCCGCGCCGAGGGCGAAAATCATTTCCGTAAGCTGCTTCGACACCGATACGATACGCTCCTGGCCCGGGGCGTCGGCGGCCGTGTTATCTTCATTGCGGAACCGGTTGCAGGCCACAGCGGCCAGCAAAAGGGTTGCGTACACGAGTTTTTTCATGGATTGATGGTCGTAAGAACGTCATGTCGAGCGAAGCCGAGACATCTCGCGTGCAATGGTAATCAGATTACTACTGCAACCTCAGCACGCGAGATGTCTCCCGCTGGTCGACATGACGACCAGATGTATTTAGTGCCCGCTTCTAAAAAGTGTAGTTCAGAGTGGCGCCGCTGTACCAGTTGCGGGGTATGCCGGGGTTGTAGAAGGTCGGGGCCTTCACCGGCGTGGCCTGGTTCAGGGCAATGGACACGGCGTACCGCTCGTCGGTGAGGTTGTCGAGGCCGGCAAACACGTCGTAGCCCAGGTGGCCGGCCACTTTGCCGCGCACGCCTACTTTGCTGTTCAGCAGCCAGTAGGAGGCCGCGTAGCGGTTGTTGCTGTCCGACATCGGCGTTTTGTCGGTGTACTGCGAAGTCAGGTTCAGGTACAGGCCAAACTTGGTTTCCACGTCGAGGCCGCCAGTAAATAGGTTCTTGAACGTGCCGGGCACCCGCTTGCCGCTGTAGTCGTTGGCCGCCAGCTGGTACGACTTGAACTCGGCATCGGTGTAGGTATAGCTCACGAAGGGCCGCACTTGGGTCAGGACGCCGGCTTTTTCGGCTTCCACCAGATTGCCCGACAGGGCTACTTCGACGCCTTTGTATTCCGAGGCGCCGGAGTTCACGAAGTAGGTTACTTTGTTGGCGTTGGTCTGCGACACGAGGCCGTTTTTCACCTTCATCCAGTAGCCCGTCACGTCGTAGTTCAGCTTGTTGCCCAGCAGGCTGCCGCGCGAGCCCAGCTCAAAGTTGTCGTTCGACTCGGGCTTCAGGTCGGGGTTAATCTGGCCGGTCGACAACGAAATCTGGCTGCTGATGGGCGGCGAGAAGCCGGTGCTGTACTGGGCAAACACCGAGAACTGCTCGTTGAAGGTGTGAATCAGGGCCACGCGGGGCGTCCAGGTGGGCTTAAACTGGCGGTAGCCGGTCAGGCTCAGCTTGGGGTCGGCCCGGAACAGCAGGTCCTGAATGTCGTAGGTCACCACGTTGTAGCTGGCGCCCACGGTCAGGGTCGTGTGCTCCGTAATCGAGGCTTCGGCCTGGGCGAAGGTGTTGAGCTGGGTCGAGCGGATTTCCTGGTCGGCCGACAAAGCCGTGGGCGCGCCCAGGGCCGTAATGCCGTAGCGCTTGTTGTTGTCCTGGTTCGCCAGATACTCGGTGCCCAGGGCAAAGCGCGTCTGCACGCTGCCCAGCTGGGGGGCGTAGGTAAACACGCTCCGCACCCCCCGCTTGCTGCGCTGGGTGTGGGTGAAGCTGGGCTCCGAAGGGCTCAGGGAGTACGTGCTGCCCATAAACAGGCTGGTGGTATTCACGAAGTTGCCGGTGAAGCGGTAGGTGTGCGTCAAACCCAGGCGGGTGATTTCGGCATCCACGCCCACGTCCTTGTCCTTATAGGCCTGCGCCAGCTTGGTATAGTTGGTGAAGAAGTCGGTGCTGTCCAGCTCGCCGGCGTAGTTGTCGTGCTGGTTGGTGTAGGTGCCCAGCACGCTCACCGTCTGCTTCTCGCTCACGTAAAAGTCGCCGGCCACGGTCACGAAATCCTTGCGGCTGTTGGAGTGGTCGGCGCGGAAGCCCCGGGTTTCCTGGTGGCCGTAGTTGACCAACAGGTTCACTTTGTCGGTGCCGATGCCGATGCCGGTATTGGTCCGGAACAGGCCGTATTTGCCCACTACCGTGCCCAGATGAAGGCTGGTGCCGGGCGTGGCCTTGCGCGTCTGGAAGGAAACGACCCCGCCCAAGGTAGCCCCATAAATGCTCGACGCCGGCCCCTTAATCACGTCGATGCGGCCCAGGGTGGTGTAGTCCAGATCATCCAGGGAAGTCGTGCCATCGGCCTCCGACAGCGGAATACCGTTCTGATACAGCTTGATGCCCCGGATGCTGAAGCGCCCGTAGGTGCTGCCGATACCCCGAATCACCAGGTTCGACTGCGAGGCCGCGCTGCGCACGTTCATCCGCACGCCGGGCACCTGGTTCAGGGTGTTCTGCAGGAAGATGGTGTTGTTGCGCTGCAAATCCTTTTCGGTTACCACGCTCAGCGCCACGGGCGTTTCGAGTAGCTTTTTTTCGGTGGCGTAGCCCACCACCTGCACCTCGCTCAGGCCGGTGTTGGATGGTGCCAGGGCAATGGTCAGCGCGCCGGAGTTATTATTCTTGATAGTCACATCCTGGGCCACGTAGCCCAGGTACTGCACCTTCACGGTGCGCACTTCTTCGGTCGAGGACAGCTGAAAACGGCCGTCCTTATCGGTGGTAGCCGCGGTAGCCGAGCTGGCCGCTACCACCGCGCCCACCAGGGGCTGGCGGGTTTGCTGGTCAACGACAGTGCCCGAGGTAACGTATTGGGCAGCAGCGCCCGTGCAAAAGAAGAGTGAGCCCCACAGCAGGAGCACCCCAGTAAAGATTGATTTCATGAAATGCGAATAGGTTGCGGCCCACTGGGGCCGATGAAGGAGCCCGCAACGGCCCAGGCCGGCGGGACTTTTGTGTGAAGAGCAGGCCCAAGGCCACGTCAGCCCCTGTCGGCCGGGAAGGCCCAGGCTGCAAAATCAGGCATCCGCCTCGCGCGCGGCTATGCAACCGGCGAGTGGCGGAGGAACCCGGAAAACGAATTGGCTTAACGGCCAGCCGCAACCCAGTGCGCTTCCGCCGTGCGCGGCTGGCAGCCCCGCACCTGGCGCGTCATTACGAAAGGGAACCCGAAGCTAGGCCGCCGCCCGGGGCTCCGGCGGCGGCACCACCACGGCGGCGGTTCGGGGCGGCAAATTGCCGGCGGCGGCGGCGTGGTGCGGTAGCAGCTGGCGCGGCAGTACGCGCCCAGGCTCCGCAGCAGGAGCCGGCAGCAACGCCAGCTTAAACAGGTGGTCCAGCAGCTTCTTGGCCGTTTTGCCCGCCTCCGGATTGGGATGCGTCAGCTCCTCGACGTGCCGGTGCAGGCCCGCCAGCAGCTTCTCTTCGCCTTGGTCGTGCCAGCAGAAATACGTGATACTGTCCGCGCTGGCCTGCTGCCGCACCACGTCGTAGAGCTGGCCGCGCCACCGGAACTCGTGCTTTTCCTGCCACTGCGGGGCGGCCTCCCCGGCCGCCGTGCGGGCCACCCGAACGCGCACCAGGGCCTGATCGGGCAAGTGGGCGCGGCGCTGCCGCTCAGCCTGCTCCCGGAACTGGTGCTGCCGCCACGTATAGGCCGGATAGAAACCTACCAGGTTATACAGGAACAAGACCAGAAGAACAAAGGCAATAAGCTGCTTCAAGGAGCCAGTAGCGGAGAGTGCAAAACAAAAATACCGCAAAACCGCCCGTCCGACCTAGCTTTATTTAATCTGGTTTTAATGATTCCCGTAGGACGAAATTCCGGAATTTGTGGCCTGCCCTACCCTGTTGGGCACCTGGCCGGCCGCGGAGCACGGCGGGCAGTTTGGCATTCTAGTTGCCAAGTCGCTTGCCGCCGTTGCGGCGGCCCTTCATCGTCTTCTCATTCGACCTTCCCAACCTTCGTCCTATATGCATAAGATCCTCATTCTACTCGCGGCCATTACCGTCTCTTCCAGTGCCGCCTGGGCCCAGGCTCCGGTGAAAAAAGCCAACAGCAAAATTGAGTCGGCCAAGCCGGCCCACGCCCCCAAAACCCCGGAGCAACAGGCCGACCACTTCACCAAAGGCCTCACCCAAAAGCTGAGCCTCAGCGCCGACCAAGCGCAGCGGGTGCGGCAGCTGCGCCTGGCTTACGAGCAGGAGCAGCAAGCCGTGAAGGCCAAGTACGGCACCGACCACAAAAACCCGGCTCAGCGCCAGGAACTGAAGGCGGTAAAGCAACGCTTCGACACCCAGCTCAAACAGGTATTCAGTGCCGAGCAGGCTACTAAGTATGCCCGGCTGCGGGAAGAGAAGAGGCAGAAGCACGCCAAAGGCCAAGAAAAGCTGAAAGCCAAAAGTTAATCCGACGCGGTTACGGACCGCCAAAAAAGCCCTGACCACGCGGTCAGCGCTTTTTTGGCGGGTTATTTCTTTGGGAGTGCCCCCGGCGCAAGCCGCAGGCTGCCTGCGGATTCTCTAGTCTGGTTGGGCTTCCGTAATTTTGCGCTATACTATTCCTTTCGCATATGTCGTCCACTTCTCTTTCTCCCTGGATTGCCCGCGCCCAGCAGTTGCCCCAGCCTAATCAGCAGGTGTTGGTATATGTACCCTCCTCGTGGCTGGAAATTACGGTGGCTACCTACAAGCCATCCAACGCTTCTAAGTCGGCGCACATGTTCGTGATGCCTGACCGCAACGGCGTAGACCGCTACGTGAAGGGAGTCACCCACTGGATGCCCCTGCCCGCGCCGCCCGAAACAGCCTGATTATACGGTATCGTTTGCCGGCGTGATTCCACCGCCGCGCTTGACTCTATACTAATAGGAGTCCGAAATCAATGCTCGGCCTCGACGAGGCCAATAAAAACGCCTTTTATTAACCTTTATATAGCTTACTATCAGTTCATTAATCAAAAATCATTTACATTAGAATACCCATCAAACACAGTTCTGTACAGATATTCCTGCTCTGAATACCACGCAACTAGTACTCTACTGCAGGCATAATCTATAGACTAACGCGCGTTATGGTCAATCCAGTACCATAATTGGCAAAAATAGTAGTGGATTATGCTGCGCCAGCCCCCTACCTTAGTATTATAGAATGAAGCACAAAAACACGGCTTCTTTCGCTTCTCAATCAGCCGCCTTCAAGTGGAAGCGCAAGGGCGAGGAGTTAACAAGATAAAAGTACCGCGGAGCTTACAGCCCGTGGCTTATGATACAGGATCGGACCGACGTTGGGTGGGAATTTTCGTCGGTCACGATTCATTGAAAGGGCGTTCCGGGTGGGGCGCCTTTTTTGTTTTACCCCTTTTCCACCCCGGCGGCAGCAGCCGACTCGGTACGCTGCAACTCTGCTGCCCATTGGCTTTGTACCGGCTGCCCTCTTGATTAACGACTGGCAGCTGCACCGCCAAACGCCCCCCGTGGCTGTATGCCGCACCGGGCGACGTAATAGATAAGGCGGAACGCAGCCCCAAAAACAAACCGGCCGAACCAGTATGACACCAGTTCGGCCGACTATAGATTTTGGAATACCGATGGGTCAACTTGCTGAGTGGGAGAGCCGGTTGATTTCTCAGTAGTATTTTCCAGATGGGGTGGGGCTTCATCTGGTAAACAGGGCGTGGGAATTTTAATTATCAGCCAGCCGGGGGGATTAGCCAGCTGATAACTGTGACAATATTACTACATACCGGGTATAGTAACACTATAACGCCATAATTTTTTAGTAAGTGCTTACTCACCTATCATATATCCGGTTGTAAGCCAGTTATTTACTACGAAACCCAAAAAACACAACAACGGTCCGGATCAAACCTTATGGGCTTGATCCGGACCGTTGGCGCAGCTAGTTCGGCGGCCCTGCCCTCGTGGCTTACGGCGCTACTTCCAGCCAGCCTTTGTAGCGGCGGCCATCGGTGTAGGTAATCAGGTAGAAGTAGGTGCCGGCAATACCCGAGCCCTGCCACTGAAAACTGCGGTCGGGGGAGTGGTACACTTCGTTGCCCCAGCGGGAGAAGATGCGGATGCCGGCAAACTGCGCGCCGCAATAGTCAGGGGGCAGCGTGGGCAGGGCGAAGACGTCGTTGATTCCGTCGCCGTTGGGCGTGATGATGTTGGGGGGCCGGAAGCTGACCGAATCGGTGGTGGGCACGACCTCAAACTGCACGGTGAGCAGCTGGGGCTGGGCGTCGCAGGCGGCGCTTTCGGCCAGTCGGAAATCGACCAGCAGGCGGCCCAGCTGGGCGGCCTCGCACGAAGCCTGCCAGCGGAAAGTGCCCGTGGCGCGCCCACTCCCGTTTTGCGCCCCGAACGACATACCGGCCGCGGGCAGGTTGAAGCCCCGCCCGGTGGCGCTCAGCACCAGCGCGTCGCCGTCGGCATCGGTACCCGTCAGCGTGGCCGCATACCCGCTGCCGACCGGCAGGCGCACGATACGGGGCGTAGTTTCGGGCACGGCGGGCAGCGGGAAGCTGCTCGTCAGCACGGGCGGCGTGTTGGGGGCCGGCTCGGCCGTGAAAGCCAGGCGCACCGTGTCGCGCTTGGGCAGGCTGCAGCCGTTGTCGGCCACGATAAGGTCGAGCAGGTAGACTTTACCCTGGGTATCCTGGCAGCCCGGAAAGCAGAGCGTGGCCGTGAGCGTATCGGGGGCGCCGGCGGCCCGCACCGTGCCGCTGGTGGCGGTGGTGAACGTGGGCCCGGGGCTGCCGCTGGTGAAGTTGACGGGCTGGGCCGTGACGGTAAGCTGGGAGCTGGGGTCGGGGTCGGTGAAGCGCACTTGCAGGCAGTGGTCGGTGCCGGGCCGGAGGCGGAGCGTGTCGCGGCCAGGCTGGTAGGCGCGGGCACTGGCCGTGGGAAAGAGCTGCACGCTGGGCGCGGCATTCACCGAGCAGCTCAGCACGTAGAGCTGAAAGTCGCGGCGCGTTTCACCAATCTTCACCCCCCGGCGGTACTCGGAGCAGCGCACCCCGAACACGAACAGGCCCAGCTGACTGGGTCGCACGGTGAGGCGGCCGGTGCGCGCGTCGATACCCAGGGCCGGGGTGCCAGGAATCTGGTTTTGCGCGCTCAGGCCCGTGGCCCAGATAACGGTACTATAAGGAGCCGCCTGGGGCGTGATGGGGCCGGGGTTGTTGGCGGTAGTGTGGCCGTTGAGGGGCGTCACCAGGTCGTAGGCCAGGGAGTCGCCGTCGGCATCCTGGCCACCGAAGTCGTAGTAGAACAGCTCGCCGCGGCAGGCATAGTCGCCCAGGGGCGGAAAGATGCGGGGCGTGGAGTCGAGAAAGGGCTGCCCGCCGCGCACCACGGCCGGAAACTCCAGGTAGAAGGTCTGGGCCGCGCCGCCGGGGTTGACGATGTTGCGAATGCCCAGGTTGCGGCAGCACCGCTCCACCGAGGCGTAGTAGCCGCTGGCACTGGCATAGGTGGCCGCGTCGAGGGTAACGTCGCGGCTGTACACCAGCTTGCGGGTGCTGAGCGTGGGCTGGGTGCAGGCCGGGTTGGTGTATTGCACAAACGTGTTGCTGACCAGCGGCAGCACCACGTCGAGCATGCGCCGCTGGGTGGCCTTGTCAAATATTGAGGCCGGCATCTGCTGGTCGAGGGCGCCAGCGTTGCCATTGACGGCGTCGAAGTAGAGGTTGAGCGTGAGCGTATAGAGGCTGCCGGTGCGGTGTTGCAGCTCCATTTCGCCGCCCACGATGTGCGTAGCCGAGGCCGCGCCCGGCCGCAGCAGGGCCAGCACGAGCAGCAAAGCCCCTACCGCGCGCCCCGAAATCAAGGTAAAAGACAGCCGCATAAAACACTGAAAAAACAAAGGAATGAGTGGCAACGGGCCGCTGAATCGTCGGGCTTCCGGCCGGAGAGGGAAGCCCGACGAAGCAGGCGGAAACTGGGGCCGCGGGGCCCCGGCCCTACCCGGCAGCGTTAGGAGTTGCCGGTGCCGGAGGTGGAGGTCGAATCGGAAGGCGTTTTGGCCTTGCAATCCTTCTTGGCGCCCTTCGGGGCAATGTCGAGGGCGTCGCAGGCGCTGAGCAACGTGGTGCTCAGTAGCAGGGCAAAGCCGAGGCGGAGAATAGAGGAACGGTTCATCGAAAAAGAGGTAAAGTGAAACAGGAAGGGTAAGCGCACTGGGTAAAAAGGACTGCCGGCGGGCTACTGAATGTTGCCGCCCACGGGCAGGCCGCTGGGCACCTGGGCCGGAATGCTGGTGTCGAAGCCCCCGGCGCTGAGGGCCAGCAGGAACGCCACGATGGCCTGCGGGTTGTCGACGCGGGTCGGAATCAGCGGGTCGAGGCTTTGGGTGGGCACGTGGGGGTTGGCGGAAGTGCGCGGCCCGCCCCGGCCGGGGGCGTAGAAGCGCAGCACGTCGGGCAGGGTGCCGAGCACGCCGCTGTGCATGTAGGGTGCCGTGGCGGCCAGGTTGCGCAGGCTCGGGGTGCGGAAGGCGTAGGTCCCGTCCTGCCCCGAATCGGAGGTGGTATGCCGGGCATTGTCGGCAATGCCCAGAATGTGGGTCTTGAAGTCGGAAAACATCGGGCCGCTGTGGCACTTGGCGCAGCCGCTCTGCACGAAGGCCGTCAGCCCCTGGAGCTGCTGGGCATTCAGGGCGGATTTGTCGCCGCGCAGGTAGCGGTCCACGGGCGTATCGGTCACCACCAGCGTCCGCTCGAAGCAGGCCAGCGCCTTGCCCAGGTTGCCGGCCGTGATGGGTGAGCTGCCGGGGAAAGCGGCGGCAAACAGCTCCTGGTAGCGGGCATTGCGCCGCAGCCGGCCGACCACCGAATCGAGGGCGGTGGCGGGCGTGAAGCGGGAGCCCTGCATTTCTTCCAGGGTCACCAGGGGCCGCAACGACTGCTCTTCCAACGACTGCACCCGCATATCCCAGAACATGGGGGCGGCCTCGGGGGCGCAGCCGCCAGTGGCGGTCAGCCCATTGAAGGCCGTGTTGAGCACCGTGGACGTGTTGCGCTGCCCGAAGGGAATGGTAGTGCCGGCCGGGAAGTGGCGGGCGGCCCCCTGCCCCACCCCACTGGTGCCCACCGGCAGGTCGAGCCCGTCGGCGTAGCCGGTGGCCGGGTGGTGGCAGCTGGCGCAGCTCACGTCGCGGGCGCCCGATAGGATGGGGTCCCAGAACAGGAGCTTGCCCAGGCTGCGCTTGGCCGCCGACGACCCGTTGGCGGCCGGCTCGGGCGCGGTTTCGGGCAGGGCGCTCAGCTCGGCCGCCGCCGCCGTTAGGCTCAGGGGCTGCATGTCGGCCTCCTGCTGGCAGGCAACGAGCAGAAACACGGCCAGGGCCAGCAACAACAGCCAGGTAGAAGTAGGGCGCATAGCAGCAGGAAAAGCCAGGTGAAACGGTCGGGCAGTACCAGCGCCCGGGCCAGGTGGGGCTGGTTACTGCGTCGAAACTACCGCCCCGGCCCAGGGCCGCGAAACGAACTAGGCCATCTGCCCAATCACCTAGACCATCTGCCGTTTTTTGCCGCTTACGCTCCGGCTTTCATCCGCCCGGCGGCCGATGCGGAGGCCCCTGCTCCCGGCTTGTTTGTCGCTGCTACAGTACTGTTTATCGTTCCACGATGAGACGCAACGATGCGCCTCTACACCGGCAGGTCCGCCCCAATCGTGGCGGGCACTGTCGAAAAGAGCGGCGTGCGCGCCACAGTTGTGGAAGGCCCTCAGGAAAAGGGCGGGGTGCCGTGCACAGCTGTGGAAGGCATTCGTAAAAAGCCAGGGGTGTCTTACACAGCTGTGTAAGGCTATCATACAAAGTCGGGAGTGCCTTACACGGTTGTGTAGGGCCGTCCTAAAAAGCCAGAGGCACCTTACACAGTTGTGTAGGGTCGTCATAAAAAGCCAGGGGTGCCTTACACGACTGTGTAAGGCGGCGGGCAATTAGTCGGCCAGGGCCGGGTGAGTGCGGCGGACTTTGGAAGTGCGAATCGCCGAAAATTACTTCCAGCGGCTGAAAAACTGGTCGAACGTGTCGCGGTACCGGTCGCTGACGGGAATGGTCTGGTCGCCGATCTGCACGGTGCCCCGCGTCACGGATTTGATGTGGTTCAGGGCAATGATGTAGGAGCGGTGCACGCGCATAAACTGCTGGGCGGGCAGGCGGTCTTCCAGGGTTTTCAGGCTCGATAAGGACAGCAGCGGCCTGGGCTCACTGCGGCGGTACACCTTGATGTAATCCTTCAGGCCCTCGATGTAGAGAATGTCGCTGTAGTCGACCCGCACCAGCTGATATTCCACCTTCAGGTAGATGTAGTCCTCGGTGGGCGGGGCGGGCTCGGCGGGCGCCGGGGCACCTGCCGCCGCCGGAGCCGAGGCCGGGGCCTGAGTAAGTTCGGCGTAGGTTTTGGCCTTGGTGGCCGCGCGCAGAAACTCGTCGTAGTCGAAGGGCTTGAGCAGGTAGTCGAGGGCATCGACGCGGAAGCCTTCGAGGGCAAACTGGTTGAAGGCCGTGGTGAAGATGATGCGCGGCCCCTTGCCGCCCGGCCCCCGGT
Source organism: Hymenobacter aquaticus (assembly GCF_004765605.1). NCBI lineage: Bacteria > Pseudomonadati > Bacteroidota > Cytophagia > Cytophagales > Hymenobacteraceae > Hymenobacter > Hymenobacter aquaticus. The sequence continues at coordinate 1,742,003 of NZ_SRLC01000001.1, forward strand.
CGAGGATGCGGGCCAGCTCCAGGCCGTTGAGGTCGGGCATCTGGATGTCGAGGAAAATCACGTCGACCGAGGGCAGCTGGGAAATGCCGCGCAGGGCTTCCACGGCCTTGCCGTAGCTGCCCACCAGCCGCAGAAACGGGGTTTGCTCGATAAAGGTCGTCACCAGTTTGAGCGCCAGCGGCTCATCATCGACGGCAATGCAGTTGAGAATCATAGCAGCGTAAGGGTCAGAAGCACCTGATATTCGTTGTCGGGCGTGCGCTCGTGCACCACCAGGGAGTAGCGGCCGGGGTAGAGCAACTCGAGGCGGCGCAGGGTGTTGACCAGCCCGATGCCGCCGCCCTCAGCCAGAGTAGCCTGCTTGGGAAAGAGCGTGTTGCGCACTTCCAACGCCAGGGTGCGCTCGTCGGGCTGGCGCAGGGCCACGAAGATGTGGCTGGGCCCGGAGGCGCCCACGCCGTGCTTGAAGGCATTCTCGACGTAGGGCAGCAGCAGCATGGGCGCGATGGGGGCGTTGAGCAAGGGCTCGGGCACCTGGAAGGTGACTTGCACTTCGTCGGTCAGGCGCAGGTGCATCAGCTCGATGTAGTCGCGCACGAAGGTCACTTCCTGGCTGAGCAGGGTGGTATCGGCGGGGGTTTCGTAGAGCACGTAGCGCATCATGCGCGAGAGGCGGTGCAGGGCCGCCCGGGCCTGGTTGCCGTCGATGAGCGTGAGCGAGTAGATGTTGTTGAGCGTGTTGAAGAAGAAGTGCGGGTTGATCTGGGCCTTCAGCAGCGAGAGTTCGGTGGCCAGGCGGGCCTGCTCCAGCACCTGGCGGCTTTCGGCGTCGCGCTGGCCTTTCTGCACGGCGGCCAGGGTGGTGCCCATGCCCAGCACCAGCACCGTAATCAGCAGAATGCTCAGGTTCAGGAACTGCGGCTCGTCGGCGGGGCCCAGCTGCATGTGAGGCCGCGGGGCGCACCACGGATTCACGTTTAGGGCATCTTCGCGGGCCTGGGCCAGCAGCTGGGGCACGCGCAGGCCATTTTCCAGCTGCTGATGCACGGCCAGCACCGCCACCACCGCCCCGGCCAGCAGCGCCAGGTAGAGGGGCGCGTGGCGGCCGTAGAGCAGGCGGGGCACGGCCAGGCGCAGGTTGGCATAAAACAAGGCTACCAGCAACCCGAACACAATGCCCTGCTTGAGCAGAAAGGCCGTGGGCAGCGGACTGGGCTGGCCCGGCGGCGGCATGGACAGCAGCAGCCCGGCCAGGCTCAGAATCAGCAGGTGAACGAAGAGCGTAGGGGCGTAACGCTGCAAAGTAGACGGCACGGGGCGAGGGAAAGTTGGCGGCAGAAAGAAGGAGGCCGCAAAGTACACTACGGGCGCGCTACGCCCGGCACGGCTCTACAAGTAGCGGAAATTTACCGACCATCTGCGGTATTTCATCGGTCGGCAAACGGGCCGGTGGGGCCGCGCCGGGGCCGGGGGCGTCGTCGGGTCAGAATGCCGAATGGTCGGGGTGGGTGGGGTAGTTGTCTAGTACAGTTGGGGCCGGGCGGGCCGGGTAGCACCTTTGAAGCAGTACTCCGCCGCAGTCCTGAAAATACCGGCGGACTTCTTTTCCCTCCTTCTCCCCTACCGTTATGAAAACCCTGTCGTTTGTCCGCGTGGTGTTGTCGCTGGTGCTTTTGCTGCTGTTGCAGGTGCTGTCGGCCCAGGCCCAGATGCTGGAGCGCGAACTAGCCGAGCCCCGGGTGCGGCCCACGGCCAGCGCGCTTGCCCAGCCCGAAGCCAGCCTTGCCCCGGAGCAGCGCCGCGACCAGCTGGTGCGCACCCTGGCCAACACCCTGCAACTGCAGCCCCACCAGACGCTGCTGCTACGCCAGGCCCTGACCGACGATCTGAACCTGGCCCCCTTCCCCGACCTGTATAGCCCCGAGCTGGTGCAGATACCCTACCCCGAGCAGCTGCGCCTGCTGCTCTCGGCCACCCAGCTCAACCGCCTGCGCGAGTGGGAGCTGACGGCCCCCGAAGCCCGGCAGCTCAGCTTTATTGCCCTGGAGCGGTAAGCGGTAAGTCGATGCCCGTACTCCATTCCCGTCCTGTTGAGCAGAGCGAGACATCTCGCGGGCTGAGGTTCGATTAATGATTCAACGAACCCGCGCTAGAAGTCTCGCTCTGCTCGACATGACGACCTGCCGGCCTTGGTACGTTCTGCGGGCTCGTCGCCCATTCGTTTGCTTTCATCGTGTCTGCTTTTCGCTTCCATCCCGGTATGAAATCAATCTTTACGTCCGATCTGCTGCCGACTACGCAAGGGCGCTGCTCCGCCGAGGCGCTGCCCCTGGCCGTGCTGTGCCAGTCGGCGGACTGGGGCCCGGTGGAGCAGCAGACGCTCTGGCTCGCGCAGGCCCTGTACCACACCGGCCGGCCCGTGTTGCTCTTGGCCCCGCCCGCCGCGCCCTTGCTGTGCGAAGCCCAGTCCCTGGGGCTGCCCACCGGGGCCGTAGCGGCCGGGTTGGTGGGTATTGCCCCGCTGGCCCGGCAGCTGCGGCAGCACGGCACCCGCGTGCTGCTCACCACCCGCCCCACCGACCTGGGCGTGGCCCGCCTGCTCAAACTGTGGCAGGGCGCTACGTTGCGCCTGGTGCACCGGCAACTGGAGCCGCTGGCTGCGACAGGGGGGCTGCATGCCTGGTGGAACAGCCGGCACACGCACGCCGTGGATGCCTGCGTGGCGGCGTACCCCAGGGTCGCGCGGCAGGTGCAGCAGCACGCCGCCCTCGACCCGCGCCGCTTGTGGGTGGTGCCACCGGTATGGTTGCCCGAGCCAAGACTAGAGCAGCCGGCCCCGCCGGCCGAGGCGCGCCACCTGCTCGATTTGCCCGCCCGGGCCCTGCTGGTGGGCGTCGTGGCGCGCGATGCGGCGGGGCCGGCCTTTGCCCTCGAAGCCCTGTACCGCCTGCGGGAGGAAGAAGGCGTGGCGGCCGAGCTGGTTGTCATTGGTTGCCCCGATACGCCCCCGGGAGCAGACTACTGGGCCAGGCTGCGGGAGCTGGCCGGGCAGCTGCGCCTGAGCCACTGCGTGCATCTGCGGCCCCTGCACAACGCGGCCCACCCCGTTCTGTTCTACCAGGCCCTGGACGGGCTGCTGCTGCCCGACCAGGCCAATACGGCCGGCATGGCGCTGCTGGGGGCTATGGCCGCGGGCTGTCCGCTGGTTAGCCAAGCCAGCGCCGACGCCCCCGACCTGCTGGAGGACGGCCGCACCGGCCTGCTGTTTCCTGTTCATGATCTGGCCCGGTGCGCGGCTACCCTGGCCCTGGCCCTCACGCAGCCCGGCCCCGCGCAACGCCGGGCCGGCCGCGCCGCGGCCCTGGTGCGGCAGCACTGCAGCCCCGGCCGGCAGGCCCGGCAGTTGGAGGCCATCATCGAGTATGTTTGCCGCCACGAAACCCTTGTGTAATGGAATCGGCCGTCATCATCCCGCTTGCGGACCGTATCTTCACAGGCTCAACCCGGCATTCCGGCCTTATGAAACTCAAAAAGAACATTGCCACCAGCGAAACCGGGTTCATCTTCAACCCCGCTACCGGCGACTCGTTTGCGGCCAATGCCCTGGCGGCCGAAATCATCGGGTTGCTGAAGCAGGAGCAGTCGGCGGCCGACATCAAGGCCTCGATTCTGGCGCGCTACGAGGTGGAGCCCACGCAGCTGGAAAAGGACTGGGACGACCTGGTGGCCCAGCTGCGCGACCATAACCTGCTCGACTAGCATGACCCTGCAGCCCACCCGCCCGCGCTATACCATTGCCGTCACGGGCCTGAATGCCATTGACTCGCCGGGCCCCGGCGTGGCCGTTATCCGGGCCCTGCGGGAGGCGCCGGGCTTTGCCGTGCGCATCATCGGGCTCAGCTACGAGGCCCTGGAGCCGGGCATCTACATGCACGAGCTGGTGGACAAAACCTACCAGATTCCGTACCCCGGCGCGGGCACCACGGCCCTGCTGGAGCGTCTCACCCACGTGCAGGAGCACGAGCACCTCGATTTGCTAATTCCTAACTTCGACGCCGAGCTGCCCAATTTTATCCGGCTCAGCGGCCGGCTGCTGGTCCTGGGCATCCGCACGTTTTTGCCTTCCCTGGAGCAGCTCGACCAGCGCGACAAGCTGCACCTGCGCGCCTTCGGCCAGGCCCACGACCTGCTCGTGCCCGACGACGAGCCGGTGTTCCGGCTTGACGAGCTGCGCCGGGCCGGCGAGCGGCTGGGCTACCCGCTGGTGGTGAAAGGCAAGTTTTACGACGCCACCGTGGCCCACACCTGGGAGCAGGCCCAGAAGGCGTTTCACCAGCTGCACGCCACCTGGGGCCTGCCCGTTATTGCCCAGGAGTTTGTGGCGGGCCACGAAATCAACATTGCCGGCCTCGGCGACGGCGCGGGCCGGCTCATCAGCGCCGTGCCCATGCGCAAGCTCTACATCACCGACAAAGGCAAGGCCTGGGCCGGCATCACCCTGGAAGACCCGGCCCTGCTGGCGCTGGCCGAGCAGTTTGTGGCCGCTACGCACTGGCGCGGCGGCTTCGAGCTGGAGCTGATGCGCGGCAGCGGCGGCGAGCTGCACATCATGGAAATCAACCCGCGCTTTCCGGCCTGGGTGTACCTCACGGCGGCTTCGGGCCAGAACCAGCCGGCCGCCCTGGTGCACCTGGCCCTGGGCGAGCCGGTGGCCCCGATGCAGGGCTACGCCGTGGGCCGCATGTTTATCCGCTACGCCTGGGACCTGATTACGGATAACACCGAGTTTCACCAGATTTCCGCGTTTGGGGAGCTATGAGAACTATCCTTAGAACGTCATTCCGAGCGCAGCCGAGGAATCTCGCGGGCAATGGTAACTATCAGGCTGAGCGAAGTCAAAGCATCTCTCCCGCTTCGTTGCAATATGTAAATGAATAGCACTGCGGTAAAGATGCTTCGACTTCGCTCAGCATGACGCTCTGGTTTCGTAACGTTCTGTTCCCAATACTACCCAACAACCTCAGCACGCGAGATTCCTCGGCTGCGCTCGGAATGACGCCCTAATTCAACAACTACTTTCCCCACCCGTGACTCCAACTCCTAAACTTCGCTACGAGCGGCCGGTGCTCAGGAAGCTCAACGCCGGGCTGATGAACAAGTTTGGCACCCGCTCGGAGGTGCAGCCGGTAACGCACATCGACGAGGCGGCGGTGAAAGACCTGCTGGCCGAGTTTGGCTCGCCGGTGTTCGTGCTGAGCGAAAAGCAGCTGCGGCGCAACTACCAGTACGCGGTGCGCGCCTTCCGCACGCGCTACCCCCGGGTGCAGTTCGCGTGGTCCTACAAAACCAACTACCTGAACGCGGTGTGCCGCATTTTCCACCAGGAAGGCTCCTGGGCCGAGGTGGTATCGGGCATGGAATACGACAAGGCGTTGCTGAATGGCGTGCCCGGCAACCGCATCATTTTCAACGGCCCCCACAAAACCCGTGAGGAGCTGCGCCGGGCCGCCGAAAACGACTCCCTGATTCACCTCGACCATTTCGACGAGCTGTACGCGCTGCTGGAGCTGGCCGCCGAGCTGCCGCGCCGGCCCCGGGTAGCCGTGCGCGTGAACATGGACACGGGCGTGTACCCGCAGTGGGACCGGTTTGGCTTCACCTACGAAAACGGGCAGGCCTGGAACGCCATTCAGCGCATCGTGGCCTCGGGGCGGCTGGCGCTGGTGGGCCTGCACTGCCACATCGGCACGTTTATGCTCAGCACCAAGGCCTACGCCGTGGCGGCGGGCAAGCTCTGCGACTTGGCGCTGAATTGCCGCAACACGCTCAACACGCCCATCGAGTACCTCGATTTGGGCGGCGGTTTCCCCTCGACCAACTCCCTGAAGGGCGCCTACCTGCCCGGCACCGACACGGCCCCCTCGGTCGACGAATTTGCCGAGGCCATTACCAGCACGATTCAAAGCTGCGGCTTCCGGCCCGATGAGCTGCCCCTGCTGATTCTGGAAACCGGCCGGGCCCTGGTCGACGACGCGGGCTATTTGCTGGGCACGGTGGTGGCCAATAAGCGCCTGGCCGACGGCCGCCGCGCCACCATCCTCGACTTCGGCGTGAACCTGCTGTTCACCTCCTACTGGTACGACCACAAGATCAGTCCGGCCGGCGACTTTTCCCACCACACCGAGGAAACCGTGCTCTACGGCCCGCTGTGCATGAACATCGACGTGGTGCGGGAAAGCGTGAGCCTGCCCCTGCTCAACCCCGGCGACCAGCTGGTGGTGCACAAGGTGGGAGCCTACAACATGACCCAGTGGCAGCAGTTTATTCACCTGCGGCCCAACATCGTGCTGCTCGACGCGCAGAGCCGGCCCCACCTCGTGCGCCAGGCCGAAACCCTGGAGTATCTGCAGCAGCTGGAGCAGGTGCCCGCGCATCTACAGGCCGTAAACCTGCCCTAATGAGAAGCCGTGAGTAACGTCCGCGCGGGCCGGGGAGCCGCTTTTTCGTCGTTCATGCAGGCCGTGCTGCACAGCTACAGCCTGCTGTTTTTTTCCCAGCACCGGGGCTTCGCGGCCCTGCTGCTGCTGGCCACCTTCCTGAATCCCGGCGCGGGGGCGGCGGGCCTGGCCGCCACGGTGCTGGCCGTGGCCGGGGCCCGCGCGGGCGGCTTCAGCCGCGACCTGACCCAGCTGGGCGCCTACAGCTTCAACGCGCTGCTGGTGGGCCTGGCGCTGGGTACTTTCTACCGGCCCGCCGGCAGCTTCTGGCTGGTGCTGGCCGTGGGCGCGGTGCTGGCCCTGGCCCTGGCCGTGGCCCTGAGCGGCTGGCTGGGCAAGAACGGCCTCCCGATTCTGTCGCTGCCCTTTGTGGGGACACTCTGGCTGCTGCTGCCGGCGGCCGAGCAGTTTCACCGCCTGAGCTTGAGCGAAGGCAGCATCTACTGGCTCAACGACGTGTATGCCGTGGGCGGCGAGCAGCTGGTGGGCCTGGCGCAGCGCGTCGGGGGCTTGGCCGAATCCTGGCCCCTGCCCGCCGGCCTGACCACCTACTTACGGGCCCTGAGCGCGGTGCTGTTTCAGGACAGCGTGCTGGGCGGCGCGCTGGTGGCGGCGGGGCTGCTCTGGCACTCGCGCATTGCGTTTTGCCTTTCGGTGCTGGCCTTTGCGGCGGCCACGGGCTTCGCGCGGCTGGCCGGCGCCCCGCCCGAGCTGCTTACCCACTACGACCTGGGCGCCAACTACCTGATGGCCGCCCTGGCCGTGGGCGGCGTGTTCCTGATTCCCTCGGCCCGCTCCTACCTGGTGGCTTTGCTGACGGTGCCCTTCACGGCGGTGCTGGTGGTGGGGCTGGGCAAAGTGCTGGGCGCGGCCAGCCTGCCGGTGCTGTCGTTGCCCTTTTGCCTGGTGGCGCTGCTGGCCCTTTACTGCCTGCTGCTGCGCCCCGCGCCGGGCCGGCTGCCGCTCACGCCCTTTCAGCTGTATTCGCCCGAGCGGAACCTCTACGGGTTTCTCAACGACCGGGAGCGGCTGCAAAGCCGGCTGTACGTGCACCTGAGCTTGCCGTTCCGGGGCGAGTGGCGCGTCACGCAGGGCTACGACGGCGGCCTTACCCACCAGGGCGACTGGGCCCAGGCCCTGGACTTCATGGTGGCCGATGCCGAGGGCCAGACCTACCACGGCAGCGGCGCGGCCCTGCCCGACTATTACTGCTTCAGCAAGCCCGTGCTGGCCTGCGCCGACGGCGTGGTGGAAGCCGTAGTCATGCACATCGACGACAACCCGCCTGGCACGGTGAACACCCAGCAGAATTGGGGCAACACCATCATCCTCAAGCACCTCGACGGCCTCTACTCCAAGGTGTCGCACCTGCGGGCTCACTCGGCGCAGGTGCGCGTGGGTGACTTCGTGCGGCGCGGCGACGTGCTGGCCCGCTGCGGCAACTCGGGCCGCTCGGCCCAGCCCCACCTGCATTTTCAGGTGCAGGCCACCCCGTATATCGGCTCCCGCACCCTGGCGTATCCGGTGGCGTATTTCCTGCAGAAAACCGGCCGCGGCCACGAGTTGCGGAGCTTCACCCAGCCCGTTCTGCACGCCGAGGTCAGCAACCCCGAGCCTAATGCCCTGCTCAGCCAGGCCTTCCGGTTTCAGCCCGGCTACCGCCTGAGCGTGTGGGCCGCCACCGGGCCCGAGGCTCCCGCCCAGTGCTGGGAGGCCTTCACCGATGCGTACAACAAAACTTACCTGCGCTGCCACACCACCGGGGCCGTGGCCTACTTTGAGCACCACGAATCGAGCTTCTGCTTTACGGGCTACTACGGCCCCGAGCAGGCCTGGCTCTACCTGTTCTACCAGGCCGCTTACCGCGTGCCCCTGACGTATCTGCCCGAGCAAACTGTGGCCGATACTTTCCCGCTTTCCACGGTGGTGCGGCCGGTCCTGAAGTGGCTGCAGGATGCGTTGGCGCCGTTCGTGCTGTTCATCCGGCCCACCTTCGCCCTGCGCTACGAGGCCCCCGACAACCCCTACCACCCCCGCGCCATGCGCCTGCGCAGCCAGGTGGCGCTGGAGTTGCCGGGCCGGCGGCAGGTCCAGTCGCGGGCCGAGCTGGACCTGCGCGACGGGGCGCTGGCCGGCCTGACGGTACACCACGGCACTCAGACCGTGCAGCTGATGTGTAGTCCGGAAGCCCCTGCCCTATGCTGATGCCGCGCCACTTGCTGCTTTGCACCCTGCTGCTGCTAATCTTGGGGCTGGCCGGCCAGCCCCTGGCGGCCCAGGACCTGCGCGACTTTGCCTACGTCGACAGCCTGACCCTGACCCTGAGCGGGCAGGAACGGTGGGCCGCCCTGGACTCTTTGGGCGCGGCGGCCCTGCGGGCCGGCACCGATTATCCGGCGCTGCGGCAGCGGCTGGGCTACGCGGCCCTGCGGCAAGGCCACCTGGTGCCCGCCATCCGGCACTACGGGCAGGCCGTGGCGGCCAATCCCACCGACGAGGAAAGCCGCACCCAGCTGGCCCGGGCGTATCTGCTGGTGAACGAGCCCGGCGCGGCCCGGCTGGCCGTGGCTACTCTGCCCGATTCGGTGCGGCAGGCGCTGCACCTGCCCGCGCACCGGGCCGTAACGCAGGTGCTGGTGGAGGGCAGCGGGAAGCCGGCGGCCAACGTGCGGCGGGAGGCTGCGGGCTTCGGCCGAATTGGCCTCAGCAGCCAGCTCAGTACCCGCCTGGCGTTGACCCAGAATCTTTCCTACTACGAGCAGGCCGTGCGCCTGCCCGAGCGGCGGCCCACGCCCGCCTTCTTCATCCGGCAGCGCGAGTACGCCGCCCTGCTCACCGAGCAGGTAAGCCTGAGCTGGCAGGTGAAGGGCGCGTATCATTTCGTCAGCAACGACTACGGCCCGGCCCGCTACGCCAACCACCTGGGCTTCGCCGCTGCCCGGTTCAGCCGGCCCGGCTGGAGCGTGCAGCTAAGCCAGTACGTGGGGCGCGTGACGGACACGACGCGCCTGCAAACCGACCTGCAGCTGCTGGCTTACCCGCTGCCCTCGGCCCGCCTCTACGTCTACGGCCGGGCCAGCCTGATCCGCTCGGCGGGCCACACGTTCCCGAATGCCCTGCTGGGGCTGGGTGCCCAGCTTAGTCCGCGCCTGGCGGTGGAGGGCTTCGGCAGCCCGGGCCGGGTGCCGGTGCTGTTTGAGCGCGACGCCATCGACGTCTACAACGTGCTGGACCCGTTGCGCTACCGATTGGGCCTGAATACGTATGGGCAGCTGTCCGGCCACTGGCGGCTGCACTTTTCCTATCTGGCGGCCCGCTACCAGGAAATTCGCACGCTTACTTCGTACACTCAACACTCCCTGACCGGGGGACTTCTATGGACCTGGTAAAAACCTTCTCCACTGCCCTGCTGCTGCTGTTGCTCGGCGGCTCATTCCAAGCCGCGGCTCAGGATCAGTCGGCGGCCTTTGCCGCCAGCTACGCCGCCGAAGCCAAGGCCGACTACCCCGGCGCCATTACGGCCCTGCGCACCGGCTACTCCGGCACCTACGAGCAGAACCTGCGCCTGGGCTGGCTGTATTTCCTGGCTAAAAACTACACCACCGCCAGCAGCTACTACCAGAAAGCCGTGGAGCAGCGGCCCTACGCCCTGGAGCCCAAGTTTGGCCTGATCAAGCCCCTGAACGCGCTGAATCAGGTGGCCCAGATGCAGAGTGCCTACCTGTCGATTCTTAAAATCGACCCCCAGAACACCCAGGCCAACTACTGGGTCGGCGTTATCCTGCTCAACCAGAAAGCCTACGACAAAGCCGCGCGCTACTTCGAGCGGGTCGTGAACCTCTACCCCTTCGACTACGACGCCAACCTCTCCCTGGCCTGGTGCTACCTGAATATGGGCCGCAAAACCGACGCCCGGGTGCTCTACACCAAAGCCCTGCTCATCCGCCCCAACGACCCCACCGCCACCGCCGGCCTGAAACGCACGCAATAATGCGGTGTAATGTGCTAATGTGAGGAATGTGCTGAGGTGCTAATGATTAATGGGCTGAGGTGCTAATGCTTGTTTGTCCTTGCGAGCAAAGCGAAGCACCCGAAGGACAGCGTAGCTAATCCGTCCTCTGCGCAGGTGGTCCTGACTTTTTACCAGAAAGCCCTTTATTCCCGCCGGAGTAAAGGGCTTTTCACGTCAGAAGGCTCTGCCCCTTTCAGCGGACGGATTGCCGCTTAAAGCGCGGAATGCCGTGCCTCCTGGCAAGGACACGCTCTTATCATTTCTCACATTTTCCACCTCAGCACCTCAACCCATTAATCATTAGCACATCAGCACATTCCCCACATTAGCACATTAACATCAGCCTACTTCCAGCCCGGCCGGGGCGGGGGTGCGCTGCTCCTGGGCCATGAGCAGCAGATAGATACCGCCCGACACGAAGAAGCCGACAAACCAGGCGTAGTCGTAGAGGGCGGCCAGGCCGGGCCAGATGGCCTGCTTGTCGAGCACGCCGATGGCGGCCAGAAAGCCCGGCACGTTGGGCAGAATCCCGATAATGAGGGCGGCCACGGCCCGCAGGTTGTAGCCGTTGCGGTAGGCGTACTGGCCCTGGTACTGGTAAAGCTCCGGCACGCTCAGCTGCTCTTTGCGCAGCAGGTAGTAGTCGGCCAGCATGATGCCGCCGATGGGCCCGAGCAGGCCGGAATAGCCCACCAGCCAGGTAAAAATGTAGCCCGAGGGGTCGGCAATGAGCTTCCAGGGGAAAATCAGCAGCCCCAGCACCCCGGTGATGTAGCCGCCGGTCTTAAACGAAATCCGCTCCGGGGCCACGTTGGCAAAGTCGTTGGCCGGACTCACGATGTTGGCCGCAATGTTGGTGGCCAGCGTCGACAAGGCCACGGCCAGCATGGCCACGCTCACCAGCAGCTTGCTGTCGAACTTGCCGGCCAGCACCACCGGGTCCCAGATGGTTTTGCCGTATATCACGAAGGTAGCCGAGGTGACGACCACGCCCACGAAGGAGAAAACCGTCATGGACGTGGGCAAGCCCAGGGCCTGCCCCACCAGCTGAGCCCGCTGACTGGTGGCGTAGCGGGTGAAGTCGGGAATGTTCAGGGAAAGCGTGGCCCAGAAGCCGACCATGCCGGTGAGGGACGGAAAGAAAAACGCCCAGAACGCCGCGCTGGACGTGAACTTGGCGGGCTGCGCCAGAATCGGGCCCAGGCCGTTGCCGGCCGAAATAGCCCACCACAGCAGGGCCAGCGCCGCCACGGGCAGGAAAAACGCCTTGAACACGAGCAGCTTGCGGATGCTTTCCACGCCCAGGTGCACCACGTACATGTTCAGCAGCCAGAACAGTACAAACGTAATGGCCGGCCCCGTCGCCAGGGCCCACGACGCGGGAAATACGGCCGGCAGCGTGGCCAACGACGGCAGCCAGAGCACCGCCATCTGGTAGAGGGCGTAGCCGCCAATCCAGGTTTGGATGCCAAACCAGCCGCAGGCAATCAGGGCCCGCAGCAGGGCCGGAATGTTGGCCCCGCGCACCCCGAAGCTGGCCCGGGCCAGCACCGGAAACGGAATGCCGTAGCGCGCCCCGGCCCGGCCGTTGAGCAGCATGGGCACCAGCACGATGGTGTTGCCCAGAAAAATCGTCAGCAGGGCCTGCCACCAGTTCATGCCGCCCTCAATCAGGGAGCTGGCCAGCATGTAGGTCGGAATGCACAGGCTCATGCTGATCCAGAGGGCGGCGTAGTTGCCGGTGCCCCAGCTGCGCGCGGCCGGCGCTATCGGGGCCAGATCTTCACTGCTCAGGCCGGGGTCGGCGGCCAGGGGCGCGGGGGACGAGGGCGTCATCATACCGGGTCGTTTCGGGGAGAAGAGCGGCGCGGGACAGCGGCAGAGCATCTGCCCTGCGCCGCCGCGCCATTTTACCCCTTAAAGCTAGAAGAATTAGGCATTTGCCCTCAACGCCCGACCCGCTATTTTTCCGGCTGGCTACCCGCTTCCCAACCAGGTATTCGCGCCCGCGCCCCGCCGGCCGGCGGCTAGGAAAGATGCGCCGCCGCCGGCTCGGCCTTCGCCGCCCGTACCGAGGAGCCCCGCACCAGCAGCTCGGGCCGCAACGCCACCTGCCGGGGCGTGAAGGGCGCGGTACCGGCCTCAATCACGTCGAGCAAAAGGCGCACCGCCGCCTGGCCCATTTCCTCGCAGCGCTGGTCTACGGTAGTTAGGGTGGGCTCGGTGATGAGGGTAAAGGCCTCGTTGCTGAACCCGCTGATACTCACGTCCTGCGGCACGCGCCGGCCCTGGCGGCGCGCTTCCTGCATGGCGCCCAGGGCGCTGTAGTCGCCGGCGGCAAACACCGCGTCGGGGGGCGCGGGCAGGGCCAGCAGCTGGCGCATGGCCGCCGCGCCCTGCTCCTGGCTCATGTCGGTGTGCACGATCAGCTGCTCGTCGGGGGCCATACCGGCTTCGTGCAGGGCCTGGCGGTAGCCCTGGAGGCGGTTTTTGTAGATGTTCAGGTGCTGCGGGCCGGCCAGGTGGGCAATGCGGCGGGCACCCTGGCTTAGCAGGTGGCGGGTCGAGACGTAGCCGCCTTCCTGGTCGTCGAGCACCACGGCATTCACGTTGTCGCCCTCCGGCACCCGGTCGAAAAACACCAGCGGCAGGCCCCGGCCGCGCACCGTCTCGAAGTGGTCCGCTTCGAGGGTCGTGCGCGACATCGACACCAGAATGCCGGCTACCTGGGCGCTGAGCAGGATGTCGAGGTTGCGCCGCTCCTGGTCCACGTCCTCGTTCGACTGGCAGATGATGACGTTGTAGCCCGCCCGGCTGGCCGCCGTTTCGATGCCGTGCACCACCGACGGGAAAAACCGCCCCTCGATGTAGGGCACGATGATGCCAATGAGCTGACTTTTGCCCTTGCGCAGGGCCGAGGCCAGGCGGTTGGGCTGGTAGTTGTACTTCTTGGCCAGCTTCAGCACCTTCTGCTTCATGGCCGGCCCAATGCTGTGATGGTCGCTCAGGGCCCGGGATATCGTCGTCATCGAGACGCCCAGCTCCCGGGCCAGATCGGCCATCGAAACCGGGTTAGTCGACGCGGGAACCGGAGCTTGTTTTTTTCGGGAGGCCATACGGGGAATCTACTGCGCAATACGTGGGGTAAAGGTAGCATTCTGCCCCGGCGGCTGCTAACCGGGCCGCCGGCCCCACCTTGGGGCGGCAGGACTGGCGGCCCGGCTGGCCGCGGAGCGTACGGCCGGCGCAGCTTACCGCTGACCGTAGGCCACCTCGTTGTAGCGCAGCTCGTTTTTGAAGGTGCGCAGCCGGGTTTCGTCGTCGATGAGGACAAACTCGATGCCGGCCATTTCGGCGAAGTCCTCCAGGTACTCGGCCGTCAGGTTTTGGCTGTAGCCGGTGTGGTGCGCCCCGCCGGCCAGAATCCAGGCGGCGGCCCCCACGCTCAGGCTGGGCTTCACTTTCCACAGCACCCGGGCCACGGGCAGCTTGGGCAAGTCCTGCTCGGGGGCTACGGCCTCCACTTCGTTTACCACCAGCCGGAACCGGTGGCCCAGGTCCACGATGGTGGCGTTCAGGGCGGGGCCGGCGGGGCAGTTGAACACCAGGCGGGCCGGGTCGGCCTTGCCGCCGATGCCCAGGGGGTGCACTTCTACTTTGGCCTTGCCTTCGGCGATGCTGGGGCAGATTTCCAGCATGTGGGAGCCCAATACCTGCTCGTTGCCGGGCTGAAAGTGGTAGGTATAGTCTTCCATAAAGGAGTTGCCGCCGGGCAGGCCCGCGCCCATTACCTTCATGGCCCGCACCAAAGCCGAGGTTTTCCAGTCGCCCTCGCCGCCGAAGCCGTAGCCTTCGGCCATCAGGCGCTGGGTGGCAATGCCGGGCAGCTGGGCCATGCCGTGCAGATCCTCGAAGGTGTCGGTGAAGCCGATGGCCTGGGTGTCCTGCAAAAACCGGCGCATGCCCACCTCAATCCGGGCGGCCTCGCGCAGACTTTCCCGCTGCGCGCCGCCCTCCCGTAGCGCCTCGCTTAGCTCGTATTCCTGCTCGTAGGTGGTGAGCAGCGCGTTTACCTGCTCGTCGGTGGCCTGGTTGATGACGGCTACCAGGTCGCCGATGCCGTAGGTGTTCACCGAGTAGCCAAACCTGAGCTCGGCCTCGACTTTGTCGCCTTCCGTGACGGCCACGTAGCGCATGTTGTCGCCGAACCGCACGATGCGGCTGCCCTGCCAGTCGGCCCAGGCGCAGGCGGCGCGGGCCCAGATGCTGAGCCGCTCGTGTACGTCCGGGCTCTGCCAGTGGCCGACTACTACCTTGCGCTTCAGCTTCAAACGGGCCCCGATAAAGCCGAACTCCCGGTCGCCGTGGGCCGACTGGTTGGTGTTCATGAAGTCCATGTCGATGTCCTGCCACGGAATGTCGCGGTTGAACTGGGTGTGCAGGTGGGCCAGGGGCTTCTGCAGGATCTTCAGGCCGTTGATCCACATCTTGGCCGGCGAGAAGGTGTGCATCCAGGCAATCAGGCCCACGCAATTCGGGGTGGTGTTGGCCTGCTGCACCAGCTGGGTAATGGCCTCGGGGCCGGTCAGAACCTCTTTATAGACGATGCGGATGGGCAGTTCGTGATTGAGGGCGGCGGCAATCCGCACGGAGTGCTCGGCCACCTGCGCCAGGGTTTCGGGGCCGTAGAGGTGCTGGCTGCCGGTGATAAACCAGGCTTCGTACTGGGAAATGTTGATCATGGAGGAGGCAGGTAAAACCTTGGATGGTTGGGAGTTCTTGCGTTGTTGACTGGAAACTAAAAGCTAGTTCCCCTCCTTTTTTCAAGGAGGGGTTAGGGGTGGTTTATTAGAGCTAGAAATTGTAGCGGGAGTCATGCGGAACAGCGCTAGAGCTAATTCTAAAAATCGTTCTAGGGTATCAACCACCCCGCCCTTCGGGCACCCCTCCTCATCTGAGGAGGGGAACTAGCTGCTAATCGCTCTTTTCTAGCTTACTAGCCTGCTTACGACTGGCCGTAGTACGAATGCACGCCGTGCTTGCGGTCGTAGTGCTTCTGGATCAGGGCGTCTTTGAGGCGGGGCACGTCGGGGCGCAGGGTGCAGCTGAGGTAGGCCATGCGGGCCACTTCTTCGAGCACGGCGCTGTTGTACACGGCTTTTTCCACGGTAGCACCCCAGGTAAAGGGGGCGTGGTTGCTGAGCAGCACCATCTCCACCTCGGCGGGCGAGAAGCCCCGGCGCTGAAACTCGTTGATGATCTGCCAGCCGGTCTGGTGCTCGTAGTCGCCGGCTATCATCTGGTCGCTCATGGGCGGGGCGCAGGGAACATCGGTGGTGAGGTGGTCGGCGTGGGTGGTGCCCAGAATCGGGATGTCGAGCTGGGCCTGGGCCCAGGCCGTGGCGTAGGTGCTGTGGGTGTGCACAATGCCCCCGATATGCTCCCAGTGAGCGTAGAGCACGGCGTGGGTCTTGGTATCGGAGGACGGCCGCTTCTGCCCTTCCACCGGCTTGCCCGCGAAGTCGACGATGACGATGTCCTCGGCCGTCAGGGTGGCGTAGGGCACGCCGCTGGGCTTGATGGCAAACACCTGCTTCTCCCGGTCCACGACGCTGGCGTTGCCGAAGGTGAAGAGCACCAGCCCGAGCTGGGGCAGCTGCATATTCGCCGCGTAGCACTGCTCTTTTAGTTCCTGGTATTGACTCATACTGCTGATTGTTGCCTGTTCCGCCCCGCTCGCTTAGCATGCGGAGCGGGCGTACCGGGCGGTTGATGTCCTGAGAAGCACCGTTTTGGTCATTCCAATGACCGTTTCAGCGATTCGAATCACCGTTTCGGTCATTAGAATCACCATTTCGGTCATTCGAATCACTGTTTTGGTCATTCCGATGACCGTTTTAGCGATTCGAATCACCGTTTTGGTCATTCGAATCGCTAAAACGGTGATTCGGATCGGTGTTTTGGTCATTCGAATCACCATTTTGGTCTTAGCTAAGACCATTTCGGCGATACCTAAGGCTGTTTTGGTCTTAGCTAAGACCATTTCGGTGATACCTAAGACCGAAACGGTCTTAGCTAAGGCTGTTTTACCGATACCTAAGACCATTTCGGTCTTAGCTAAGACCGAAATGGTCTTAGCTAGGGCCTATTCGGCCAGGGCTGGGGCTTCCACGGCCTTGGCTACCGTCGTTTGCTCGACGTACTGGCCCAGGGCCTGGTACTGCTCGTAGCGGCGCTGGTAGTCGGTCACGCGCTGGGGGTTGGGCTCGTAGGTATCGGCGAAACCGTTGCCCATGGCCCGCTGCGCCGTCACCACGTCGGGGTGAATGCCGGCCGCCACGGCCGCGTACATGGCCGCGCCCAAGGCCGGGGCCTGGTCCGACTCGGCTACTTTGATGGGGCGGTTGAGCACGTCGGCCAGGGTCTGCATCATAAAGGCCGATTTCTTGGCCACGCCGCCCAGCCCGATGACCTGCTTGATCGGAATACCCTCCTGCTCGAAGCGCTCCACGATCTGGCGGGAGCCGTAGCAGATGCTCTCGACCAGGGCCCGGAAGATGTGGGGCGCCGAGGTGCCCATCGTCAGGTTGAGCAGGGCGCCTTTCAGGGCCTGGTTGGCATCGGGGGTGCGGCGGCCGTTCACCCAGTCGAGGGCCAGCACCTGCGACTCTTCGGGGTCGACGGCGGCGGCGGCTTTGTTGAGCTCCACCATCATGTTGTCGCTCAGCTCGGCCCGCAACGCCTCCTGCTGCTCGGCAGTCAGCACCGCCGACTGCGGCACGAGCGTGCGCAAGGGCCATTCCAGCACCTGCCGGAACCAGGCCAGCAGGTCGCCCACCGCCGACTGCCCCGCTTCGAGGCCCAGCATGCCCGGAATCACCGAGCCGTCGACCTGCCCGCAGATGCCCGGCACCAGCTTCGCCCCGACTTCGTCCATCGGGGCCACCACGATGTCGCAGGTGCTGGTGCCCATCACCTTCACCATCGAATAGGCCTCGATTTCGCCCGCCACGGCCCCGGCGTGGGCATCGAAGGTGCCCACGGCCACCACGGTCCGGGTCGTCAGGCCCAGGCGGGTCGCCCATTCCTCGGAAAGGTGGCCGGCTACCTCATCGGCCGTAAACGTGTCCTGGTAGAGGTGGCCGCGCAGCAGGGTCAGCTGGGGTTCCAGCTCCACGATAAACTGCTCCAGCGGCAGGCCGCCCCAGCTTTCGTGCCACATGGCCTTGTGGCCGGCGGCGCAGCGGCTGCGCTTGCAGGAAGTCAGGTCGGCGCCGGTCAGTAGCAAGGTTAGCCAGTCGCAGTGCTCCATCCAGGAGTGGGCGGCGGCGGCCACGGCGGCATCCTGGCGGGTGACGTGCATGATTTTGGCCCAAAACCACTCGGAAGAGTAGATGCCGCCCTCGAATTTGGTGTAGTCCTCCCCGCCCCAGCTGCGCGCCTTGCGGTTGATTTCGGCCGCTTCGGCCAGGGCCGTGTGGTCTTTCCAGAGCACGAACATGGCGTTGGGGTTGTCGGCAAACTCGGGCAGCAGGGCCAGGGCCACGCCCTGCTCGTTTACCGGGCCGGGCGTCGAGCCGGTGGTATCCACGGCCAGCCCCACGATCTGCTCGGCCGGCACGCGGCCCGCGACCTGCCGCACGGTGGCCTCCAGGCCCTCGATGTGGTCGAGCGGGTGCTGGCGGAACTGGTTTTTAGCCGCGTTGCAGTAGCGCTGCTCTTTCCAGCGCGCGTAGGGGTGTACGGCCTGGGCCACTTCGGCTCCCGTGCGGGCATTCACCAGCAGGGCCCGCACCGAGTCGGTGCCGTAGTCGATGCCGATAACGTAAGCGTCGGCGGAGGTGGGAGTTTCCAAAGTGGTGAGATGGTGAAGTGGTGAGATGGTGAAATGGTGAGGTGAATGAGTGAATGAGTGAGATGGTGAGTTTGATGTTTTGGCGGCGCGGTTCTGCGCATGTGGCGCACATAGAACGACAATTCACCATTTCACCACCTCACCACTTCACCTACTTGCGCACGCCGAATTTGTAGAGGGTGGTAGAGTGCAGCGTGTCGCCGGGCTGGAGCGTGGTGCTGGGGAACTTCGGCTGATTGGGCGAGTCGGGGAAGTGCTGGGTTTCCAGGCAGAAGCCCGCGTGCTTGCCGTAGACTTTGTTGCCCTTGCCCGTGAGTGTGCCGTCCAGGAAGTTGCCGGTGTAGAACTGAATGCCCGGCTCGGTGGTCAGGACCTCCAAAGTGCGGCCCGAGGTCGGCTCATACACCGTGGCGGCCGGGTGCGGGGCCGCGCCGGGCTGGTTCAGCACCCAATTGTGGTCGTAGCCGCCGGGCACCGCTCCGATCCGCTCGCCAATGGCGTGGGCCGTGGTGAAGTCGAAGGGCGTACCCTTGACCACGCGCAGCTCCCCGGTCGGAATCAGGGTGTTGTCGACCACCGTGTAGCGGTCGGCCGGCAGCGTGACCTGGTGAGCCAGCACATCCTTGCCCGCGCCCAGGTTGAAGTAGCTGTGGTTGGTCAGGTTCACCGGCGTGGCTTTATCCGTCGTGGCGGTGTAGTCGAGGCGCAGCGCGTCGTCCTGGGTCAGCGTGTAGACCACCGTGACGCGCAACGTGCCGGGGTAGCCTTCTTCCCCGTTTTTACTCACGTAGCGCAAGGTCAGGGTCTGGCCGTCGGCACTGCGGCCGGGCTCGGCCTGCCAGACGACCTTGTCGAAGCCCTGCTTGCCGCCGTGCAGGTGGTTGGGCCCGTTGTTTTTGGCCAGCGAGTAGGTTTTCCCGTCCAGGGTGAACTGCCCGGCCTTGATGCGGTTGCCGTAGCGCCCGATCAGGGCCCCGAAATACGGGCCGGCTTGCTGGTATTCGGGGCTCTGGTAGCCGCTCACGTTGTCGAAGCCCAGCACGACGTCGCCCAGCTGCCCGGCTTTGTCGGGCACCAAGAGGCTGGTGAGCGTGCCGCCGTAGTTGGTGATGCGCGCTTGCAGCCCGTGGGCGTTGGTTAGGGTATAGAGCTGTACTTCGGTGCCGTTCTGCAGCTTGCCAAAGGACGCCGCAGCCGGCGCGTCCGGGCCCGTGGAGGCCGGCTGGGCAGAATCGGCGGCGGCCGGCTGGGTAGTGGCCGCGCCCGGCTGCTCCGTCGGGCTCGACTGGTTGCAGCCGGCCAAAGTGAGCAAGCCCGCAACGCCGGCAGCACTGACAAGGAATCCGGTACGGTGGTTTTTTTTCATGGCGAAAGAGAGTGGGAAGTTTGGTGGGGTAGTATGGAGAAGCACTAAAGAAAAGCATCGGCACGGAGTAGCCCCAGTTACTTAGCCAAGCCCTGAGCACCCCTAATGTACCCCGTTACGCGACCAGCGGCGCCCCCTGATCGGTTCAGGACCTAAACCGGTGGGGAAAGTAGAAAAATAATTCCGGTCTGCACAATCGTTTGTGCAAATCTTACCGACTTACCCACTCCTTGCTTGACTTCCTGAATAACCGGTCAGACAAACTACCGGATGGTTTTCCGCATCATCCGATAAAGCGCCGCCAGGTCGTAAGCGGCGTCGTAGTGGCCGACATTCACAACCCTTTGTGCTACTGTTTTCCTCCGCCTTTTTTTGCGGCGGCGGCGCTTTTGAGTTGCCGAAGTAGCCGTTGGGGCCACTGTATTCCGGCTGAGGCGCTAAGTTTAGGGTTTCAGCCTCCAACCCGGTTTGTGCATGTCCAGCTTTCTTACTTTTCTGCAGACGCTGCAGCCCCTGAGCGCCGGCCTGACGGCGGCCCTGGTAGCCGGCACCCGCCGCGAGGAGCTGCCGGCCCACCACCTGCTGCTGCAACCCGGGCAGGTAGCCCGCCGGGTGTACTTTCTGGAAACCGGCCTCGTGCGGGGCTACACGCTGCTGCACGGCCGCGAGATATCCTCGTGGTTTATGCCCGCCGGCGACTTCGTGATTTCCATCCTGAGCTTTTTTACCCAGCAACCCTCCGATGAGTACCTGGAGCTGCTCGAGCCCGCCGTGGTGCACTCCATCACCTACGACCAGCTCCAGCGCCTCTACCACGACTTTCCCGAGTTTAATTTCATCGGCCGGCGAATTCTGGAGAAGTACTACGTGCTCAGCGAGCAGCGGGCCCGCAACCTCCGCTCCCGCTCGGCCGCCGAGCGCTACGAGCTGCTGCTGCGCGACTTTCCCACCGTATTTCAGCGCGTGGCCCTGCACCACATTGCGTCCCACCTGGGCATGGCCCCCGAAACGCTCAGCCGCCTGCGCAACAAGTAGCTACCCGGCCGCTGAGGGTTTCGAAAATGACATATATCAGGAAAGCTGCGCGTCGTGGCGCTGACTTTTGGGAATCTCTTCCCCTAACGCTCAGACCCGATGCTGCCCCTACTGCTGGTTATTTTCGCTGCGTTCCTGCTGCTGGAGCGCCTGTTGCCGGGCCGGGCCCTGCCCACCGTTCCGACCTGGACGATTCGGGTCCTGGGCATTAATGCGCTACAGCTGCTGGTGGTCGGGCTGGCGGGGCTGAGCTGGAACCGCTGGCTGACGGCCTATTCGGTGTTCCATCTGTCGGACCACGTGCCGGCGTGGGCCGGCGGGCTGCTGGCTTACGTGGCCGCGACGTTCGTGTTTTACTGGTGGCACCGCTGGCGGCACACCGTCGATTGGCTTTGGCAGTGCCTGCACCAGATTCATCACAGCGCCCAGCGCATCGAGGTGAGCACCTCCTTCTACAAGCATCCGGTCGAGACGCTGGTCAACCTGCTGATCGGGGGCCTGTTTATCTATACCCTACTGGGCCTGAGCGCCGAGGCCGGACTGATCTACACCTTGTGCACGACCGTCAGCGACTTTTTCTACCACAGCAACGTGCGTACGCCGCACTGGGTGGGCTACGTTTTTCAGCGCCCGGAAATGCACCGCCTGCACCACCAGTACGAAAAGCACGCCGGCAACTACGGCGACATCGTGTGGTGGGATATGCTCTTCGGCACGTATTACAACCCCGAGCAGGTGGACATCCGGTGCGGTTTCGACACGCCCCGGGAGCTGCGCCTGCTGGATATGCTCCGGTTTCGCGACGTGCACAAAGACCACCCCGCCCCCAAGGGCCGCTAGCCCCCGAGCCGGCCCGCGGGCTACGCCGACGTCAGGTTTTGCCGGGCCGTACGCAGCTCGTTTTCCAGCAGGCCTAGCAGCTGTTGCAGCTGCTCAACCACCTGCGCAATCAAGGGTTGCAGCTGGTGCTCTTCGAAGGGGCCGCGCCAGGTGTCGAGCTGGTGCACGGGGGGCAGCAGGTGCTGTACCTGCAGGTGCTCGAGGCTGGGCTTGAGCTTGTGAGTGGCGGCCCGCAGCCGCGGTACATCCTGGGCGCGGGCGGCTTCCTCCAGCTCGGCAATGGCCTCCTGGGCGCTTTCGATAAATGATTCCAGCATCAGCACCATAAAATCGGGGGCCCCCTGCCCGATCTGCTCGATGATGGCCAGGCTGTAGGGCGCGGGCAAGGCGGCGGCGGGTGGCGGCTGCTCCAGCGTCCAGCGGCTGATAACCTTCAGCAGGTCTTCTTCCTGAAAAGGCTTGGCCAGGTAGTCGTTCATGCCAGCGGCCAGGCATTTTTCCCGCTCGCCTTTGATGGCGTTGGCGGTCAGGGCAATGATGGGCAGATTCAGCGCCAGCGGCCCGCGCAGGTGGCTGGTGGCTTCCAGCCCGTTCATCACCGGCATCTGCACGTCCATCAGAATCACGTCGAAGCGCTGCCGGCCGGCCAGCTCCAGGGCTACGGCGCCGTTTTCGGCTTCGGCCACCAGCAGGCCGGCGTTTTGCAGAAAGCCCTTGGCAATCTGCCGGTTGAAGGCATTGTCCTCGGTCAGCAGCACCCGCTTGCCGCGCAGCCGCTGCCGGGTGTCGGCCGTCACCACCGACTTCTGGGGCAGATCCGCTTCCGAGCCCACGGCCAGCAGCAGGGTGAAGGCGCTGCGGGTGCCCTGGTTTTTCTGGCTGACAATCTCGATTTCGCCCCCCATCAGGTTGACCAGCTGGCGGCTGATGCTCAGCCCCAGGCCCGTGCCCCCGTATTTGCGGGTCACGGACGAGTCCTCCTGGCTGAACTCCTTGAAGATGTCGCCCAGGTAGTCGGCGTCGATGCCCACGCCGGTGTCGGCCACCGTGAAGCGCAGCGCCACCTGCCCGGCGGTGAGCGGCTCGACCAGCTCGCCGGTGATGGACACGTGGCCTTTCTCGGTGAACTTAATGGCATTGCCGGCCAGGTTGAGCAGTACCTGCGTGATGCGGTACGGGTCGCCGAGCAGCACCGGGGGCAGGCCCGCGGCGGCGCTAACCACGAAGCGCAGGCCCTTTTCCTCGGCCTTGAAGTGCAGGCTTTTCTCGACCTGGGCCAGCAGCGCCGCCAGGTTGAAGCCGATTCGCTCGATGCTGAGCTGGCTGGCCCCGATCTTGGACAAATCCAGAATATCGTTGATGATGACCAGCAGGTTTTCGCCGGAGGTGGCAATGGCGCGCAGGTAGTTGTGCTGCTCGTCGTTCAGCGGCGTTTTGGCCAGCAGCTGCCCCATGCCCAGAATGGCGTTCAGGGGCGTCCGGATTTCGTGGCTCATGTTGGCCAGAAACAGCTCCTTGCTCCGGGCCGATTCCTCGGCCGACTCCTTGGCGGCCCGCAGGTTGTGCTCCAGCTCTTTCTGGTGGGTAATGTCGAGGGTAATGCTGATGGAGCCGCACACGCGCCGCTCGTCGTCGTACACGGGGGCCCCGCTGACGAGCAGCCAGCGGCGCGGACCGGCCTTGGTGGTAATGGGCATTTCGTAGGTTTCGGCCACGCCCCGGAAGCGGTTCTGGCTTTTCTCGGCCACGAACAGGGCCCCCGCCTCGCCCAGCACGTGCTGCATGCCCTGCTGCTTGAGCAGCTCGTCGGAGGTGAAGCCGGTGATGTCGCAGAAAGCCTCGTTGACGTAGGCCACGGCCCCGGTATGGTCGCGCTCCACCAGGCCCAGGCGCATGTTCTCAATAATGCCCCGGTATTTCTCCTCGCGGCGGCGCAGGGTTTCCTCGTTGTTGCGGCGCTCGGTAATATCCTGAAACTTCCACAGGTAGCCGATGTAGGTGGCATCGACGAAAATTGGCACGAAGTCGCACTGCAGGATGCGGCCGTTTTTCAGCGGGAAAATCTCGCCCGTCACCAGCTGCCGGCTTTGCACCAGCGTCTGGTAGCGGGCCACAAACTCCTCGGCGTGCCGGAAGAGGTTTTTGGCCTGCTCCCCGAACAGGCGCGCGTCGCGCCCCACCAGCTCCCGGGGCGCCAATGGGCTGCTGAACAGCCGGCAAATGGCCTCGTTGGCCAGCACGACCCGGTGGTGCTCATCGACCAGCAGAATGCCTTCCTGAAAGTTGGCAATGGTAGTCGACAGGCGCAGGCGGGATGCTTCGATGGCGGCATTGGCATTCTTCAGGGCCGAAATATCGGTGTGCACGCCGGTCATAATCAGGGGCTTACCCTGCTCATCCACCTTCGTAACCAGGCCCCGGGTCAGCACCCACTTGTAGTCGCCGTTTTTGCAGCGCATGCGCCGCTCGATGGAGTAAATGGGCTCGTCGCCGCGCAGATACGCCTCCGACGCCAGCAGGCTGGCCTCGATGTCGTCGGGGTGCACGTGAGTCAGCCAGGTTTGGGGCTCCAGCGCAAACTCCTCTTCGGTATAGCCGAGCATGGCCTGGTAGGCGCCCGAGAAATACTCCTCGCCGGTCTGGTAATTGAATTCCCAGGCCCCGTCGCCAAACCGTTCCATGGCCAGCTGCCAGCGCTGCTCGTTGGCCTGCACGGTTTCTTCGGCCTGCTTCAGGGCCGTAATGTCGACCATGATGCCGTTGTAGAGGCGGCCGGCGGCGCCGGGCTGGTCTTGGCTGGCATTTACCCGGCACCAGCGCAGGGGCTGGCCCGGCACCAGCAGCCGGCCCTCAAACGTCCAGCTCCGGGCTTTGAGGGCGGCCTGCCGCACCGTGCGTTCCCACCGCGGCTGGTCCTGGGGGTGCAGAAAGCCGAGCAGCTGCGGGGCCTGCGCCGCGTCGACGCCGAAAATATCGGTCACTTTGGGGCTCAGATACACCAGCCCGGCCGTTTCGTGCCACTGAAACAGCACGCCCGGCACCTGCTCGGTGAGGTAGCGAAACCGCTGCTCACTCTCGCTCAGGGCCTGCTGGGTGGCTTTGGCCTCGCCGATGTCTTCGAGCAGCCCCACAAACCGGGCGGCCTCACCGGGGGCCGCGGGCAGGGGCTGAATCCGGACCCGGACCCAGCGCGGGGCGGCGGCGGGCGCGGCCAGATTGGTTTCGTAGCGAAAGGCGCGCCCCGTGCGCAGCTGCTCGTCGAGGTAGGCTACGGCTATTTCCCCCGGCCCGCTGCCCCGCAACAGCTGCCAGGGCTGCTGTGAGGGTAACAGGGCCGGTGAAGCCCCACGTAGCCGGGCAAAGCCCGCATTGGCCCATAGCAAGCGGCCCTGCGCATCCAGCACCACCACCGCATCGAAAGCCTGTTGCAGCAGCTGCAGTTCCTGTTCCCAATGACTGGCGGGCGGGCCAGAGTAACTTTCCTTCACAACAATCGTCCGTTGGGTGGTATGTAGCCAAATAGCAGATTTTTCCTCTTGCTCTATCACTGCTCCGGTTGGGCAAGGCCCGGTGGCCGGTTGATGAAACCACCTGCGCCCCGCCCACGGCGCAGCTCGACGCTAATTTACTACTAACCAGGAAATGTAGCCGGGGAAGTAATCGGGGCTCAACGGCCCCCAAACTACGGGTCGCCGCCGGTCTGCCGTGGCCAGCCTGGGTGGTTCGTGGGGGGCCACTTCGGCCGCGGGCAGGATAATAATATTATATTAAAAATAGTAAATATATTTAGCCAATTACCCGGTTTGTCCTATGGTTTCTACGCCTGATTATAGCCATTTGTCTCTCCTACCCACTCTCTCTTTTTACACGGTCCTACATCAGCCCAGCCCGCCCCTGCTGACCGGCATCAGCCAACGGGCCCTGCACGCGGAGGAAATCACCGAAACCTGCGAGGTGCTGTTAGCGGCGGCGGCCCGGCACCACTGCCCTTACTGGCTGCTGGATGGCCGCGCCAACCCGTGCGAGCAGCCCGCGACGCTGCACGAGTGGATGCGGGAAGACTATTTTCCGCGGGTGCGGGCCGTGCTCGGGCGGCAGCCCCAGGTAGCTTTTCTGGTGGCGCCCAACCTGTGGCCAGGGCTGCCGCAGCGCGGCTACGGGCCGCCGCACTGCTGGGAGTCGACGATGCTGCACGCGGCCTGGTTTTGCGAGGAAGACCCGGCGCAGGCCTGGCTGCGCCGGCAGCGCGCCCGGCTGGGGTTCAGTTGCGCCGGCTAAGCACCCGGAGGTGCTGGGGCGCCGGCGGCCGGGGGGGTATCTTCCGTTCACCGGCCCCGTTGGCGTCTTTTATATACCTGAACCGGAATACCGACTTCCCTTTGTCCAAAGGTTCAGTTGAATTGTAAATACGCGCACACTGACGCGCACCAAATAAAAAACCCCGAATAATCTGCGTTTCAGCAGCGTATTCGGGGTTTTTCGCACAAAGTGCAGAGAGGATGGGATTCGAACCCACGATAACCTTTTGGGCTATACACACTTTCCAGGCGTGCTCCTTCGACCACTCGGACACCTCTCTGGGTCTGGAATCGGGTGCAAAGTAACGGTCCTTTTTCCGGATACACAAGCCCCGGGGCACTTCCGTTAGCCAGAAGTTATTTCGCCGCGCAGGTCCTGGGCCAGCAAACGGGCCGTTTCCTTGGGGCTACGGCCCAGGCCGAGTACGAACATGAGCTTGGTAATGGCGGCTTCGGTGGTGATATCCTCGCCGCCAATGACGCCCAGGTCAGTGAGTTGGGAGCTGGTTTCGTACTGTCCCTGGATGACGTGGCCTTCTTCGCACTGGCTCACGTTGAGAATCTGCACGCCCCGCTGGTGGGCGTCGCGCAGGCACTGCAAAAACCACGGGGCCGTGGGCGCGTTGCCCGAGCCGTAGGTTTCGAGCACGCAGCCGCGCAGCCCGTCTACTTCCAGCACGGCCCGCACCACCTGCTCGGTGATGCCCGGAAACAGCTTCAGGATGACCACCCGCTCATTGAGGTGCTGGTGCACGCGCAACGGGGCCGAGGGCAGGTGGCGCACCTGCTTGTCGTTGTATTCCACCTCGATGCCGGCCCGGGCCAGGGGCGGGTAATTCTCACTGCGGAAGGCATTGTACTGCTCACTTTCCACCTTTTTGGCCCGGTTGCCCCGAATCAGCAGGTCGTTGAAGAACACGCAGACCTCGGGCACCCGCACCGTGCCGGCCTTGGAGTGGCGGGCCACGGCAATGTCGAGGGCGGTGACCAGGTTGCGGCGGGCATCGGTGCGGATGCGGCCCACCGGCACCTGGGCCCCGGTGAAGACCACCGTTTTGCCCAGGTTTTCGAGCAGGTAGCTCAAGGCCGCCGCCGAGTAGGCCATCGTGTCGGTGCCGTGCAGCACCACGAAGCCGTCGTAGGCCGAGTAGTGCGCCTCAATCAGAGCGGCCAGGCCCAGCCAGTCGGTGGCCGTCACGTTAGACGAGTCGATGGGCTCGGGCAGGCTGAGCACCGAGAGGTTCATGTTCAGCTGACGCAGCTCGGGCATCTTCTTGCGGATCTGCTCGAACTTCATGGGCACCAGCTCCCCCCGCTTGTTGTACTCCATGCCCACGGTGCCGCCGGTGTAAATAATCAGCACGGACGTGGCGGGCCGGGCGCTGGTGCCGACGGGCGTGATGTCGATAAGCGGCAGGGTGACGGGCAGGGCCATAGGGAATGAGTGAAGTGGTGAGGTGGTGAGGTGGTGAAATGGTGAGATGGTGAGGTGATGTTCAATCTGCGCGAAGCCACGCCAGCCGAACAACACTTCACCACTTCACCATCTCACCACTTAAAAAGCGCCTGGGCGTTGCGGGTGGTGGCTTCGGCAATTTCCTCGGGGGCTTTGCCCAGCAGCTCGGCCACGCGGCGGGCAATCAGGGGCAGGTAGGCGGGCTCGTTGCGCTTGCCGCGGTGGGGCACCGGGGCCAGGTAGGGGCAGTCGGTTTCGAGCAGCAGGTGCTCCAGGGCAATGTCGGGCAGAAACTGGTCGGCCCCGCCGTTTTTGAACGTGGCCACGCCCCCGATGCCGAGCTTAAAGCCCAGGCGCAGCACCCGGTCGGCTTCTTCCTTGGTGCCCGAAAAGCAGTGAAACACGCCCCGCAACGAGCCATCCTGGGCGGCCTCGATGATGTCGGCCGTTTCCTGGAACGCGTCGCGGGTGTGGAGCACCAGGGGCAGGTTGTGGGTTTTGGCCAGGGCCACCTGCACGCGCAGGGCTTCCTGCTGCCGGGCCAGGGTGGTTTTGTCCCAGTACAGGTCGATGCCGCACTCCCCTACCGCCGCAAACGGGCGCTTGCCCAGCCACTCCTCCACCAGGTACAGCTCCCGCTCGAAATCCGCCCCGACCGAGCACGGATGCAGGCCCATCATGGCAAAGCACTGCTGGGGAAAGCGGGCCTCGGTTTCGAGCATGCTGTCGATGCTGGTGTGGTCGATGTTGGGCATGACGATGGTCGTGACGCCGGCCTCGTAGGCGCGGTGCAGGGCCTCGTCCCGGTCGGGCTTGAACTGCTCGGAGTAGATGTGGGCGTGCGAATCGGTGAGTTGCATTCTAAGTTGTTGGTTGTTGGCTGGCAGTTAATAGTGCTTACAAGCAGTACTAACCGCCACATTATCATTTATATAAACGGCCTTTCCACTCGAAGGAAACCGGCAGCAGACGGAATACGGTAAGGGCCCCGGTGAGGGCCACCGTGTAGACTTCGAAGGCCGGCAGCAGCTGCCAGGGCATGCGCAGGCCGGCGCGCCGGTAGCAGCCGTAGGCCAGCAGGCCCTGCAACAGCATTTTCAGGCCCAGCACGCCTAATGCCGCCAGCGGACCGGCCACCACGGCCAGCACCAGCAGCAGAGGGTAAAAGCCAGCGTAGAACAACAGCCCGCTTTGCAGCCACCCCGGTAGCGCCTCGACGCCCCGCAGCCAGCGCCGCCGCTGGTGCAGCAGGCGCAGCGGCGTGCCGATGGGCAACGAACAGGCCAGCGCCTCGGGCCGGTACACGTTGCGAAAAGTGAAGCCCCGGGCCAGCACGGCCTTAAACAGCGCAAAGTCCTCGGTGACGGAAAACGGCAGGTTTTCGTAGCCCCCGGTGGCTTCGTAGGCGGCCCGCGTCACGAGCATGTTGTTGCCCATGGCCGTAACGGGCCGGCCCAGGTCGGAAACCACCTGCACCAGGCCCAGGGACTGCAGCCAGTCGAGGCCCTGGAGCCGGTCGAACAGGCGCGGGCCGTGTACCACGGTCAGGCCCGTGACGGTGCCCACTTCGGGCGTGGCAAAGGGCAGCAGCGCCGGAATCCAGCCCACGGGCACGGCAATGTCGGCGTCGGTGATAAAGAAGTAGTCGGAAGTGGCGGCCCGGGCCAGGTGGGCCAGCACGTTGGCCTTGCCCCGGGCCGAGCCCAGCTGACTGGTAATGGGCAGGCAGCGGAACCGGCCGGCGTAGCCCCGCATGGCCTGCTCGGCCACGGCCCGGGTGTGGTCGGTGGAGGCGTCGTCGCCGAGCAGCACTTCCACCAGCTCGGGCGGGTAGTCGAGCTGGCGAATGGCTTGCAGGCAGCGCCCGATGGTGGCTTCCTCGTTGCGGGCCGCAATCAGAATGCTGACCGGGGGCAGCGGGGCCGCCAGCGGGGCCGGTGCGGGCCGCTCGCGCCGCCAGAACAGCAGCGCCGAGGTGGCCAGCACCAAGAACCAGAGCAGAAAGTAGCCGGTGAGGAAGAAGGTCATGCGCCGGGGTTAGAGCAGCTCGAAGCGAAACCCCTGCCCGGCGAAGTGCGCCAGGTAGCGCGGCAGCACGTAGCGCAGGTTGCCACTGGCCTTCAGGCTATCGTGAAACACGACCACCGAGCCGGGCCGGGTGAGGCGGAGCGCGTCGCGCAGGCACTTTTCCGGGGCGTAGTCCCGGTCGTAGTCGCAGGTCAGCAAATCCCACATCACGATGCGGTAGTCGGGGCGCAGGTGGCGGTTCAAGGACGGGGTGAGGCGGCCGTAGGGCGGGCGGAAAAAGCGCGGGGCCCCGGCCGGCAGCACCGCGTCGAGGGCCTGCTGGCAGCGGGCAATATCCGCGTAATAGGCCGCCGCCGGCGTGCTCCAGCCGCTGAGGTGGTGGTGGGTATGGTTACCGAGCTGGTGCCCGGCGGCCACGACTTGCCGGGCCACGTCGGGGTGGCGCAGCAGGTTGTCGCCCACGCAGAAGAACAGGGCTTTGGCGTTGAACTGCGCCAGCTGCTCGAGCACCCAGGGCGTTTCCTCCGGAATGGGGCCGTCGTCGAAGGTCAGGTACAGCGTGGGGGGCTGGGTTGCCGCGTGCGGGCCGCGCCAGATGGTATCGGGCAGCCAGCGGTGCATTACTTCGGGCAAACGATGCAGATGCATGCGGGGGCGGTGAAATGGTGAGATGGTGAAGTTGTGAAAGCTCTACCGCGGCAACGCCTTGGCTGTTACTTCAACAATATTCTGCCAGATTTGCTCGGCGCTTCGCACCCACGAAAACCGGTGCACGTTGGTCAGGCCCTGGCGCACCAGCTCAGCCCGCAGCTCGGGCTCGGCATCCAGCCGGGCGAGGCCCTGGGCAATGGAATCGACGGAAAGCGGGTCGACGAGCAGGGCGGCACCGCCGGCCACTTCGGGCATGGAGCTGCAGTTGGACGTCAGGACGGGGGAAGCGCAGGCCTGGGCCTCGATGATGGGAATGCCAAAGCCCTCGAAATACGGCACGTACACCGTGGCCCGGGCCGCCGCGTAAAGCTGCACCAGCTCCACGTCCGACACGCGGCCGGTGAGCACTACCGCGTCGCGGTGCTGCATTTGCTGGTAGGCGTCGAACATGGGCCCGGCTTTCCAAGCCGTGCGGCCCACAATGAGCAGCTTGGTAGCCGAGCCAGTCCGGGCTTTGAACTGGTCGAAGGCCCGCAGCAGGTTCACCAGGTTTTTGCGCGGCTGCAGGGCCCCCACGAACAGAAAATACGGCGCGCCGGCGCTGAACCGGCCCCGGACCTCGGGCTGCTCATCGGCAGGCAAGGGCCGGAAGTGGGAGTCGGCGGCGTTGTACACCACCCGGATTTTGTCGGCACTGGTGCCGTAGGTCGTTATTAAATCCTGGCGGGTGGCTTCCGACACGGCCACCACCCGGGCCGAGGCCCGCACGAACTTCGGGGTGAAATAGTGGTAATACTTGCGCTGCAGCCAGCCCACGTCCTGCGGAAAATGCTCGAAGGCCAGGTCGTGGATGACGGTGATGCGCGGCACGCGGGTGCGCAGCGTGGTAAAGCCGTCGGGACTCAGAAACACGGCCGGGCGGTGCCGGCTCAGCCAGGCCGCCACGGCCCCCTCAAACCAGGCCACGAACAGCAACGGGTGGCGGGCCGGGGGCAGCAGCACGTGGGGCACTACGTTGTCGGCGAAGAGGTAGCGCTGGTCATAGGCCCGGTCGAAGAGGAAGTGGAAAGTGTGCTCGGGGTGCTGACGAACAAGGCGGCTGAGCGTTTCGAAGGTGAAGCGGCCGATGCCTTCGAGCTTGTCGCCGGGCAGCAGGAAGCGGACGTTAACGGCAATATTCAACGGGCAGGGTGGTTCGGAGGCGCTAAGATGTCCGTTTTTTGAAAAACATTCCGGCGGAGCGGCCACTCAGCGGCGCAGGGCTTTCAGCTCGGCCACCCGCAGAATGCCGGTACCAAAGAGAATACCGACGAAAGCCAGCCCCGCCCCGACGGCTTCCAGCAGCCACTGGTTCAGCCACAGGCGCAGGCCCCAGAAGGCGGCGCAGAGCAGCCCGAAAGCCAACAGCAGCCGCGCGATAGTGCCCCAGGGAATAGCCACGCCCGCCCGGCGCTGCACCAGCCACAAATAGCCCCCCGACACGAATACCACGCACAGCAGCGTGTTCAGGGCGGCGGCCACGGCCCCGTAGCGGGGCAGCAGCAGCACGTTCAGCACCACGTTCAGCCCGATGCTGCCGGCCACGAGCCCGCTCACCGGCTTTTCGTGGTTGGTGCTGGTGAGCAGGGTGCTGTAGATGGCGAAAAAGGCGTGCACCAGCACGTTCACGAACAAGATCTTCAAGCTCAGCGTCATGCGCGCCAGCTCGGGGCCGGTGCTGTGGGTGAACTGCCAGAACAGCACTTCACCCCGAAACAGCACGAAGGCGCACACAAACAGCAAGGGCACCGTCACGACGCGCTGCCCGAACCAGAGCAGCTCCTGCTGCTCCTCGCGCTTGCCGGTCACGAAGGCAAATTTGGCAAAGAACAGCGGCAGCACCGTCCAGAGGTACATCATGATGGCATCGACCCAGCGGTAGGCCGCCGCGTAGTAGCCCGCCTCGGCCGGCGAGGCCAGGCGCTCCAGCATCAGCATGTCGACCCGCTCGTTGAGGCCGTACACCAGCGTAATGAGGGCCAGGGGCAGGCTGGCCTTGAGCAGGCCCCGGGCGTGGTCCCACTTGAGCTTGAAGCGCACCCGGCCGTAGAGCCTGGTAACCAGCGCGTAGAGCACCACAAAGGTAAACAGCACCGCCACCGACCGGGCCCCCACGTAGCGGTCCAGGGTGATGCCCACCGGCAGCAGGGCCAGCACGAACAGCAGCAGCAAGGCTTTTTCCAGCACCGAGAGCACCGCGTCGGTATTGAAGCGCTGGTGGGCCTGCAGGGTGCCGCGCAGAAACTGCGTGTACTGCGTGACCAGCAGCGAGGCGCCCGTCAGGGCCAGCAGCGTGAGGGTGTGGCCCCGGTAGCCCAGCAGCCAGCCGCTGCCCACCATCAGCCCCAGAAACAGCACCGACAGCCAGCCTTTCAGGGGCAGCAGCGTGGGGAAATACTCGCCCAGAAACTCCGGATTGGCCGCCATCCGCTTGGTAGTCAGCTGGGTAGTCCCCAGGTCCGAGACGGAAGCCACGATGAGCGTCCAGTTGAGCAGGGCCGTGAAGGTGCCAAACACCGCGTGGCCCAGCCGGTCCTGCACCAGGTTTTCCACCACCACCCAGCCGGGTTTCACCAGCAGATTGAGCAGGACGACGAAGCTGATATTTCCGAAAAACTTTTTGATGCGGCCAGGGCGTAAGTGGGGGCCAAAATTAAGTAAAAACCGGTGGCCAGGCCCAGAATTACGCCGGAGCTTTGCTCCCGGACCCATTTCGGAGCGCCACGCCCAGGCCAGCCGCCGGCGGCGCCCAGGCACGAGCGGGTTGTTTTCGGGGCCCCAACCGTCTTTCGTCCTATTCAATGCGCGGAATTTGGAGTAGCTTTGCCCCAATGCAGTCAGCCGAAAAACGGCTCCTACTGTGCCCGTTGTCCTTTTTCCTTTTGCATGTCATCCCGCTCCTATTCACTCCTGGGTCTGTGGCCCGTTGTTAACCGCTGGAAACCCCTTGTTGCCGGAGCCGTCGGACTGGCACTCATTATCAGCGTGATAGTCAGCCTGCTGATGCCGAACATCTACAAGTCGACGGCCGTTTTCTACCCCACCAACCCTAATACCACCGACCCCGACCGAATTGTGACGGACGGCGGCAAGCTGGAGCTGGGCGGCCGGGCCGAAGACCTGGACCGGGTTATCACCATCGGCGAGTCGCAGACCCTGGCCGAGCTGATTATCAAGCAGTTTAATCTGCACAAGCACTACAAGGCCGGTAAGCCGGGCGAAGACGTGGCCGACCAGGCCGCCCTGGACGAGTTCAACAGCAACTTCACCATCGTGCACAACGACCGGGACGCTATTGAGGTCAATTTTCTGGACCGCGACAAAGTGCTGGCCGCCCGCGTGGCCAACGCCATTGTGCACGCCATCGACTCGATTAACCAGCAGCTGACCTTCGAAAACCGCCGCACCGTCATTACCCTCTACCAGACCCGCAAGGAGTTTCTGGAGCGTGAGTACGCCGCCGCCCACGACAGCCTGCTGGCTGGCCGCCGCCGCTACGGCATCTACGGCATGGAGAACGAGTCGCGCTACCTGGGCCGGGCCATCATCGAAACCGAAACCAAGCTGCGCCAGGCCGAGGGCGAAGGCAACAGCAGCAAGGCCGCCGGCCTGCGCAAAGCCCTGCGCGGCCTCACCCAGGCCGACGGCGGCAACTTCCTGAACCTGGAAAATTACGTGAAGGGCACCGACCGGATGGCCACCGTCTACGCCCGGTTCGCCGATATTCAGGGCCGCCTGATTGGGGCCCGCAACGCCTACGAAACCGCCAAGCTGGCCATCAGCGGCAAGATTTCGTCGATTTACAGCGTGCAGAAAGCTTTCCCGGCCACCAAGAAAACCAAGCCCGTGCGCTGGCTGATTGTCGTCTCGTCGGTGATTATCACCCTGGCGTTGTCCATTGTTTTCGTCACCCTGCTGGAGCTCTACCGGGGCAACCTGAGCGTGGGCCGCCCCGGCTCCGAGCCGCAGTATTAACTTTTCCCCGCTGATGGCCGCTTCTACCCTGCTGGCGCGCCTGCGCCCCCGCGACTCGGCCCAGCGCCTGTACGCTGCCTTTATCGGGCTGCTGCTGCTCAGCGGCGCGGCGGCGGCGCTGCTGGAAGCTCCGCTCTGGCTGGCCCTGCCCGTGGCGGCCCTGGGCGTGGGCGTGCTGCTCATCGACTGGCGCTGGGTGTACTACGCCCTGCTGCTGACGCTGGCTTTCTCCCGGGAAATCCCCTTGCCCGGCGGCCTGAGCCTGGACGTGCCCTCGGAGCCGCTGATGCTGCTCCTGCTCGGCTGCTTCGGGGTGAGCGTGCTGCTGGGGCGCTCGGGCGTGCCGGCCCACATCTGGCGGCATCCGCTGGTTATTATCATGGGGCTGGCCCTGCTGTGGTCGGCGGTGTCGATGCTGTTTTCGGTCAGCACCGTGAAATCGGTGAAGTACCTGCTGGCCAAGACCTGGTACATCGTGCCCTTCGTGTTTGTGACGGCCTCCATCGTGCGCCGCCCCCAGGACGTGTGGCGGCTGGTGGCGTTTTACGTGGTGGGCGCGGCGGCCACGGTGCTCTACACCACCTCCCGGCACCTCACCCGGGGCCTGAGCTTCGACTCCATCAACTGGGCCATTCAGCCCTTCTACATCAACCACGTTATCTACGCCGTGGTGCAGGCCCTGCTGATTCCGTACTGCTTCTACGCGGCCCGGGGCGCGCGGGGCACCAAGCGGCTGCTGTGGCGCATTGCGCTGGGTATCCTGCTGTTCGGGGTAATTTTCTCTTACACCCGGGCCTCTATGGCCTCGCTGCCGCTGGCGGGTTTGTTTTACCTGGCCCTGCGCCTGCGGCTCACGCGCATCATTCTGGCCGTGGCCGCCGTGGCCGTCACGAGCTGGGCCGCGTTCATGATGGCCAACGACAACTACATGAACTACGCGCCCGACTACGAGAAGACCGTCTTCAACGGGCACAACTTCGAGAAGCACCTGGAGGCCACCTACAAGATGCAGGACGTATCGGGCATGGAGCGGGTGTACCGCTGGGTGGCGGCGGCCCGCATGATCAGCGAAAAGCCCCTGACCGGCAGCGGCCCCAGCACCTTCTACCCCGAGTATAAGAAGTACACCGTCAAGAGCTTCCGCACCTACGTGAGCGACAACCCCGAGAAGTCGACCACCCACAACTACTTCCTGCTCCAGCTGGCCGAGCAGGGCTTCCCAGGCTTCTTGCTGTTCGCCGCCCTGTTTGCCACCGCCCTGATTACGGTCGAGAACCTGTACCACCGCAGCCGCTCGCCCGAAAACCGCCGCGTAGTGCTGGCCGCCGGCTTGTCCCTGGTCGTCATCATCTTTCACCTGCTGCTCAACGAGCTGGTGGAAGTCGACAAGGTGGGCTCCTTCTTCTACATTGCCCTGGCCCTGCTCATGCGCGCCCAGGGCTGGATAGACGAGGAAGCTGTGAATGAGCGAATGAGTGAATGAGTGAGTTGTCGTTCAACGACTCGTGTCATGGCGAGCTTGCGCAGCCATCCGTCTTCGGCTGGTGACAAACTCCTTTTACCAGAAAGCCCTTTCCCGTATTGAACAGGAAAGGGCTTTTGCTTGTAACGCGAAGTTCCACTTCGCGAGGCGTTGCACGACGGTCGTTCAGTCGGCTCCAACGACTCGCGAAGTGGAACTTCGCGTTACATGGGTCAGGATTTAGAGCTTTTCAGTGTAGGAGGCTCAGCACATTGCAGCGGACGGATTGCCGCGCAAGCTCGCCGTTCGCGCCGCCAGAACCAAAACTCACTCATTCACTCATTCACTACTTAAACCGGCAGCTGAGGATGGTGATGTCGTCGGCGAACTGGTTTTTGGTGGCGCTGAAGTCTTCGATTTCGCGCAGCATTTCTTTGTGCAGAGCGGATAGCGGCAGGTAGCGGTTGCGGGTCATCAGCCGAATCAGGCCTTCCTCGCCGTACTCGGCTCCGGCTTCGTCGAATACTTCCGTCAGGCCGTCGGTGTAGCTGAGCAGCAAGGAGTGCGGGGGCATCTGGGTTTCGCCCACCGTGAGCATGGGCAGCTTTTCCATGATGCCCAGCATCACGGTGCCTTCCTTCAGGTACTGAATCGGGCCGGAATCGGGCACCAGAATCGGGTCGTTGTGCCCGGCATTCACGTATTGCAGGTGGCGGGTGGCGCGGTTGTAGATGCCGAAGAACACGGTAATGAATTTCTCCCCGCCCGAGTTGCGGAACAGCAAGTGGTTCAGCTCGTGCACGATGGTGGCCAGGTCTACGTTCTGGCGCAGCAGGGTGCGCAGGCCGGCCTGGAAGTTCGACATCAGCAGCGAAGCCGGCACGCCCTTGCCGCTGACGTCGGCCACGCAGAACAGGAACCGGTCCTTGTCGATGCTGACCACGTCGTAGTAGTCGCCGCCGATGGCGGTGTGGGGCACGTAGCTGGCGTGCACGGCCACCTGCGCGTCGTTGGGCAGCTTGCTGGGAAACAGCAGGTTCTGCACTTCCTGGGCAATTTCGATTTCCTTGCGCATGGCGGCGGCCGAAATCCGCTGCCGGTTCAGGCGGCGGTTTTCAATGGCGCCCACCAGGATGTTGCTCAGCGTTTCCAGGAACTTGCTGGCTTCCTCGTTGGCATAGTCTTCCTGCACGCTGCCGATGAGCAGGTAGCCCACGACTTCGTCCTTGTTCTTAACCGGAATAATGGTTTCCAGCTTCTGCCACTCCGCGCCCAGCGGCAGCCCGCGCATGGGGCACGGCCCTTCCTCGCAGGAGTCGATGATTTCGTCGGGCAGCGCCAGCTTGCGGAAATCGGCCAGCTGGTGGCCAAACGAGGAGATGACGCAGCGCCAGGTGCGCTCCTCGCGCATGTAAAGCACGATGCGCCGGATCTGGAGCTGCCCCGTAACGGTAAACTGGAAGATCTTGTAGAGCGCCTCCTCCGTCATGTCCAGGTTGATGGACTGCGTGATTTCCAACAAAGCGGACAGCTCCTGCTGCTTGCGTAGCAGCTGCTTCCGGAGGCTCTGAATCTCGAGGTTCAGCGGGTTCGAATCAGGCATCTTTCTATAGTTGTTAGTTGTTGGTTGTTAGTTGTTAGGTCGTTAGTTGCTAGTTGTTGGTTGTTCTTAAAAACGACCTAACAACCAACAATCAGCAACTAACAACTAAAAACTAAGCCCCCAGCGGGGTTTTGGGGTCGTAGGCGTCGCGCAGGCCGTTGCCCAGCAGGTTGAAGCTCAGTACCAGCAGGCTGATGGCCAGACCCGGCAGCAGCGTGAGCCACAGGCCGGCCTCGGTGCCCAGCAGCTGGAAGCCTTCGTTCACCATCAGGCCCCACGAGGGGGCCGGCGGCTGCACGCCCAGGCCCAGAAAGCTCAGGCCAGCTTCCAGCAGAATGGCCGCCGCAAAGTTACTGGTTGCAATGACTATGAGCGGGCCGGTCATGTTGGGCAGCAGGTGACGGGCAATCAGGCGGCTTTGGGGCAGGCCCAGCACCCGGCCGGCCTCCACGAAGGTTTTTTCGCGCAAGCTCAGCATCTGGCCCCGCACCACCCGGGCCACGTCGACCCACATGGTCAGGCCCACGGCCACGAACGAGGTCCAGACGCCCTTGCTGTCGAGGGCCAGGGAAATGGCAATGACCAGCATAATGCCCGGAATGCTCCACACCACGGTCATTAGGCCCATCAGCAGCGAGTCGACCCAGCCGCCCACGTAGCCGGCCACGGCCCCGATGAGCATGCCCAGGGCCAGGGAAATGAGCACGGCCACGAAGCCAATGCCCAGCGAAATGCGCGTGCCCAGCAGCAGGCGGCTCAGCGTGTCGCGCCCGGCCTTGTCGGTGCCCAGCCAGTAGGTGCGCCGGATGATTCGGTCCTGCTCCACTTCCTGCCGCAGCGCCGCCACCGGCCCGGCGTGGCCGGCCACCTGGGCCAGGGAGTAGCGCTGGGGCGCGTCGGCCAGGGCGCTGTGGTTGCGGTAGGGCCGGATCAGCACCGAGTCGCCGGCCAGCTGGTAGCCCCCGATGGGCGACTCCGAAAACCGCGACTCGCGGCCCTGCCACCACGTACGCCAGATGTTATCGGGCGCGGTAGCCTCCTGCGGCGCCGGGCGGCGCAGAATGGTGGCCGAGAAGCCCGGCGGCTCCTTTTGCAGCTGCACCAGGCTGTTGTTGGCGTCGGGCGAGTTGTCGGGCAGCACCCAGTAGCCGAGCACGGCCACCAGGGTGCAGAGCACGATAAAGCCCAAACCCAGCATGGCGGGCTTGTTCTGGAGCAGGCGCCGGCGCACGTAGTAGCCCGGCGGCCGGGCCGCCGGGGGCGCGAAAGAGGCGGGAGCAGCGGCCACCTTAGCGGCTGTTGTGGGCCAGCAGGCCGGGCTTGGTGGCCAGGAAGTAACAGTCGCGGGCCAAGGCCCCGAACGACGTGGTTTCGTAGGCCAGCTCGGTATCGGGGTCGGGGTAGAAGCACTTCACGTAGTCCTGCTCGAGCAGGCCACGCAAGTGGCGCTCCAGCTCGGCGGCCGGCAGCTGGGTTTTTTCGCTCAGGGTGCGGAAGGCGGTGACGAAATACAGCTCGTCGATAATATCGTATTCGGTGTCAGTCACGGGAGGCGGGGCAGGTGAAGCAAGCAAATGTAGCTCCGCGAGACGGGAAAGGGAAATGCGGGCGACAACTGCCGGGCCCGGCCGGCGGGCTACCCCCACTACCCCACCGGTTTAACGGGCCGCCGGGGCGTAGGCTACCGCCGAGGCTCTATCGGTTGTGGCTTCGATATACGCCACGATGCTTTCGATTTCCCGATCCGATAACTGGAAGCTGGGCATCTGCTGCTTTTGGTACTGGTTGAAAATTTTCACCGCGTACTCGTCGCCAGCGGCCACCATTTTGCTGGAATTTTTCACCCACGGGATTATCCAGGAAACCGGCCGGCGCTCCGTAATACCC
The DNA here is from genome assembly GCF_004765605.1 of Hymenobacter aquaticus. NCBI lineage: Bacteria > Pseudomonadati > Bacteroidota > Cytophagia > Cytophagales > Hymenobacteraceae > Hymenobacter > Hymenobacter aquaticus. The sequence goes on from NZ_SRLC01000001.1 coordinate 1,781,007, forward strand.
AGCAGCGCGGGCCCGACCACCACATCGGCGAGGGCGTGGCATTGGGCGCAGTTATTATTGAATAAAGTCTGTCCAGCCCAAATTATGGCCACCTGAGACGAGTCACCACCAGTCGGCACTCGTAAGGCTTGCTGCAAAGCCGCCGAATCAGTAACTGCGAAGTCTGTTACACCGCATCCACCCGCTTCCGCAGCATCTGAATGAGCCAGCGGCGACACATCGGCCGGAACAATGGAAACCAGGCCGGCTGCGCCCAGCAACAAAAAGCCTATGGCTACCACTATTGCGGCCATCGTAAGCGGCAGCATCCAGGCAAAATCGTACTTGCGCATGGCATTCAAGGCATTTTACCGCCCGTTGATTCGCTACCTAAGTACGCTCCGGAATACTGCCGAAACAACCGCTTACACCCTATTTTACCAACGGTTTCTGTCGTAGCTTGGCCGGTTTTGGCCGGGCCTACCCAGCGGCCCGCTGTTGGTCCGCGCGCCGGGTGGCGGCCCCGCTTACTCCGGGCCCCAGGCGGCTTCCAACACGGCCAGCTCGGCTTCCAGCCCGCGCAGGCGGGCCAGGCGCAGGGTATGCTCGGTGGCACTCAGGGGCACCGGCGCGTAGGCCATATCCTCCACCAGCCGGTCGAGCCAGCGCAGGTCCTGGGCCGCGTCGGGGAGTGGGCCGGCCCAGAACGGCGGCACGGGGGCCAGCAGCACGGTGCGCAGCTCGGCCAGCGCCCAGCGCCGGTGCGCGGCCGCCTGTGCCAGCTGCCCGCGCTGCTCCAGCTCCAGCTGGGCCCTGAGAATACCGACGCGTACCCCCTTGAGATGGAGCCGGAGAGCGGCTTTTTCGTCGGCGGCCAGCCGGGGCGGGTTCTCCTCGGCGCTACGGGCGGGGGCGGGCGGGGGCGCGGCCCCGGGCCCCGGCGCGGGCGGCAGGTGGTGGCTCAGCCGCAGCAGGCGGTAGACGGCAGCCTCTCCCAGCTGCTTGCGGCCCGCTTCCACGGCCGCCAGCATCGAGCGGCTCACGCCCAGAAAACCCGCCAGCTCGGCCTGGGTAAGGGCAAAATACCGCCGTACGGAGTAAGATAAAGAATGGGAAGCGCGGGAAGGGCGCGGCATAGGCAGAGGGGTAACAATCAAGGAAAACGCTGAACTGTTTGTTACCACCGGGGTAACAAACGTAAGATACCGACAATCATTTGTTACCACCAGGGTAACAAACGTTCTATTATTCCCCTCGTTTGTTACCGACCGGAGCGAAGTGCGGGGTCCCTCACTTCGTCGTCACGGCCCGCTCCTTCCACTCGTAGCTCCCGCGCAGGCCCAGCAGACCGATGGCCAGCGCGTAGGGCGCGTACAGCACCTGCAGCACCAGCACCCAGCGCAGCCACCGGGGCCGCCCCAGAAACCGCAGCACCGGGCCCAGAAACCAGGCATCGGCGCCCAGCTTCAGCACCCAGATCCCCAGCACCCAGGGCCAGAGTGCGGGCCGGATGAGCCCCAGCAACAACCCCAGAAACAAGGCCACGTTGGCCCCCAGCACCAGCAAAGCCAGCCGCTGGGAAGCCGCGTGCTGATAGTGCCGCCACTTGCTGGCCCAGCGCACCCGCTGCCGGAGCAGGCCCCCCAGCGTGGCCGGGGCCGCCGTGCTGACAATGGCGGCCGGGCTTTTCAGAAACCGGATGCTGCCGGGAAAGGCCGCGTGCAGCTTGTGCAGCAGGAATTCGTCGTCGCCGCTGGCCAGGTGCTCGTTGCCGGCGAAGCCCCGCACGGCCACGAAGTCGGCGCGGCGGTAGGCCAGGTTGGCCCCGTTGCACATGGTCGGGTGCTGGCTCCCGATGCTGGCCGCGCCCACCCCGATCAGGCCCGCGAATTCCAGCCCCATCAAGTGGTGCAGGGCCGTGGCGGGACCGGTCAGTAGCACCGGGCCGCTGATGAAGCGCGCGGCGTCGTCGGTAGCTACCAGGGCGGCGTAGCTGCGCAGCCAGTCGGGCCCGAGGCGGCAGTCGGCATCGGTACACACCACCCAGGGGGCCCGGGCCCGGCGCAGGGCCGCCTGCAAAGCCGCTTTTTTACCGGTGCCCGCGCCGGGCTCGTCCCCCAGGCGAATCAGCCGCAACGAAAACGGGCTACCCGCCGCCGCCGCCGCCACGATTTCCGCCGTGGCGTCGGTGGAATGGTCGTCCACGATGATAACCTCGAAGCAGGCTGCCGGCAGGCTTTGCCGCGCCAGATCGGCCAGCAGGCCGGGCAGGTGGGCCGCCTCGTTGCGGGCCGCTACCAGCACCGAAAACTGCCGGGTGGCGAGGAATTGCTCCGGCACGGTAGCCGGCCCCGTCGGCAGGGCGGCCCAGGCCCGGCGCAAGGCCAGCATCCGCGCCGCGTAAAGCAGCGGCAAGGCCAGCAGCGCCACTCCCACCCAGGCGCTGCTCATCGGCCCGGGGGTGTAGCCTCGGCGGCCTTCTTGCGAAACACCTTCAGGCGCAGCACGAACAGCAGGCCGGCGGCGCTGGGCAGGGCAATATTGATGACCCACAAGCTCAGGCTGGCGCTGAGCACGGGCAGCACCGGCTCGTGGAGCAGGCCAAACAAGTGCGTGGCCGACAGCTCCCGCACGCCCACGTCGGCCAGGGCATTGAGCGAGGGCACCAACGACTTCAGCAGAAACGTGCCCGCAATGGCGGCCAGCCCCGGCCCAATGGGCGGCGCGGCCCCGTAGGCCCAGAGCAGCAGACCAAATTGCAGGCAGAACACCGCGTAGCGCAGCATCGAGAGCCCCAGAATCACGTGCAGCGCCCGGGCCGGGTACGTGGGCATGACGGCCAGAAACCGCCGAAACCGCCGCAGCGGCCGAATGACCATGAGGGCCGTGAGCAGCAGGCGCGAGCGGTAGAGCGGCAGAATCACGCCCGCGTTGAGGAGCACCGTAGCCACCACCAGGCCCAGGCCGGCCGACGGGTAGCCCGGCAGGTAAAACGTGAGCAGAAAGTAGAGCAGGCCCACCGTACCGGCCACCACCGTGGCTACCAGCTGACAGTAGCGGCCCAGAAACACGGCCCCCAGCGCATCGAGGCGGCGGCTCTTGAGCTCGATGATGCGGCCGGCGTAGTCGCCCACCCGGTTGGGCGTTACGAAGCCCAGGGTGAGGCCCACCAGCACGGCCCGGAAGCAGCGCCGGAACGAGACGGGCTCCAGGTGCCGGGCCAGGCGCCACCACTTCCAGGCTTCCAGGCCCCAGTTGAGCGGCACCAGGGCCAGGGCGGCCAGCACCGGCCCCCGGCCCGAGCCGCTGAGCGTGGAGCTGAGCAGCCGCCGCCAGGCCGCCGCCGTGGCCGCGTCGGCAAAAACGGAGTGGTAGAGCAGCCCCAGCGTGAGGCCCGTGATGAGCAGCTTGCCGCCAATGACCAGGGCGCGCCGGCGCGGCGCGGGTTGTTCCGGCTTTTGGACGTAGTTTTGTAAGTTGGGCGGGGGCAAAACGGCGGCGCATTGATTAGCTTCGGCAAGTTACCGACGAAAATTCAACGGAACTCCACCCTTCCCGTCCCGTCCCCGCGTTTCGTTTGGCCTATGCTTCTGTCCTCCGCTGCTTCCTCCCCTGCCGACCTGCTGCCCAAGATTATCATGGGCGTCGACCCCGGCACCCAGATTATGGGCTACGCCGTCATTGAGGTGACGGGCAGCCGGGTGGCCGTGCTGCGCTACGACGTTATCGACATGAAAAAGCTGGGCACCAACCACGCCCTCAAGCTCAAGAGGATTTTTGAGCGGATGCTGGAGCTCATCGACGAGTTTTTGCCCGATGAGCTGGCCATTGAAGCCCCGTTTTTCGGCGTGAACGTGCAGAGCATGCTCAAGCTGGGCCGGGCCCAGGGCGTGGCTATTGCCGCCTGCCTCTCGCGCCAGATTCCCTACGTGGAGTACGCGCCCACCAAGGTAAAGCAGGCCGTGACGGGCTCGGGCTCGGCCAGCAAAGAGCAGGTAGCCAAGATGCTGCGCCAGACCCTGAAGCTGCCCCCCATCGAGGAGGCCCCCAAGTTTCTGGACGCCACCGACGCGCTGGCCGTGGCCATGTGCCACCACTACCAGAAGGGCAACAACGTGAAGGCCGGCACCAAAAGCTGGGACAAGTTCCTGACCGACAACCCCGACCGGATGGCCAGCGCCTCGGGCACCAAGAAAACCCCGGCCAAAGCCAAGAGTTAAGGTGCTCAGGTGCTAATGTGGTTGAATGTGCTGATGCGCTTTACGTGACCAGAACGTCATTCCGGGCTTGCCGAGGAACGACGTTCTTATTCTTATGTATAATGCACTCTTATTTATTCCTACCGCTATGCTCCGCCGCCCTATCCGTTCTACCTCGCTGAAAGCCGTGGGCTACGAAGCGGCTTCCCTGACCCTGGAAATTGAGTACCGCAACGGCCGCGTGGTGCGCTACACCGGCGTGAGCGAAGCCGTGTACCAGGGCCTGCTGACCGTGCCGGGCAAAGCCCAGTTTGTGGAGCAGGTGCTGGAACGCAGCGGCTACGGCCGGGAGCAGGTGAAGTGACTGGCTGGGCCGCTTTTGCGCTGCTTCACCGGTCATTCCGGGTCTGCCCACGGCACCTTCTACAACCTGAAAAGCCCTTTCCTGCCCGTGCGGGAAAGGGCTTTTCAGGTTAGGAAGCGCAGCACATTTCATCGGCTGACGCCACTTATTACGCGGCATGCCCTTCGTCCTCGCAATGGCACATTCCCAGCACATTCAACCACATTAGCACCTGAGCACATTCCCCTATCCCAGCTCGATTTCGCCCTTCAGGTAGGTCACGGCGTAGCCGCTCATCAGGGCCCGGTCGTGGCGCAGCTCGCACCACAGCTCGCCGCCCCGGGCCGATACCTGGCGGGCGCGCAGCTCGGTTTTGCCCAGGCGCTGGGCCCAGAAGGGAATCAGGGAGGCGTGGGCCGAGCCGGTAACGGGGTCTTCGGGCACGCCCACGCGGGGCGCGAAAAAGCGGGACACGAAGTCGATGCCCTCGGGGCCGGGCGCGGTAGCAATAACGCCCACGTACTCCAGGGCCGCTATTTTGGCCATATCCGGGTGCAGGGCCAGCACTTCGGCCTCCGAGTTGAACAGCACGACCAGGTCGCGGGAGGCCAGCACTTCCAGCGGGGTGGCCCGCAGCGCGTCGAGCAGGCCGGTGGGGTGCGTGGCCAGGGGCTGCGGGGGCCGGGAGGGAAAGTCGAGGGTGAAGCGGCCGTCGGCGGCGTGGCGCACCCGCAAGGGGCCGCTCTTGGAGTGGAAGGTTATTTCCTCACCCTGAAAGTTGAGGTGGCGAAACAGCACGTGGGCCGAGGCCAGCGTGGCGTGTCCGCACAGGTCGATTTCGGCCGTGGGCGTAAACCAGCGGATGGCGTAGTCGGCGCCCTCCTGCGGCACGAAGAAGGCGGTTTCGGCTAGGTTGTTTTCGGCGGCAATGGCCTGCATGGTGGCGGCCGGCAGCCACTCGGTGAGCGGGCACACGGCGGCGGGGTTGCCGGCAAACACCCGGTCGGTGAAGGCGTCGATCTGGTAGAGCGGGAGCAGCATGGGCGGAACTGGAAATGGAGTGGGCGCTAAAGGTAAAAGAAGAACCGAAAGCAGCGTAGCTTGCCCGGCGGGCTTTTTTCACGACCCGCCCGGCTTATTGAAATTATTTTTCCGCCGACGCAACCCCGGGTCGGGGCCGGCGGTCATGGGGGCAGAACGCTAGCGAAACGTATCCTTACCTGCTTATTCCCCGCCGCTGCCTATGGCCGAATCTATTGACGCACTCGTGGAAGGCTGCCGGCGGGGAAAGCCGGCGGCCCAGCGCGGCCTCTACGAGCGGCTCGGCTACCAGCTGATGGGCGTCTGCCTGCGCTACTGCCCGTCGCGGGCCGAGGCCGAGGATGCGTTGCAGCTCACGTTCGTCAAGATCTTCACCCGCCTCGACCAGTTCCAGGGCCAGGGACCGTTCGAAGCATGGGCCCGGCGCATCGCCGTCACGACCTCGCTGAACCTGTGGAAGCAGCACCAGCAGCGCGGCCCGCAGCTGGCCACCGAAGAGGCCCACGACGTGCACCACCCCGACGGCACGCCCTTCGACCAGCTTTCGGCCGACGAGGTGGTGCGGCAGATCAACTCCTTGCCGCCCGGCTACCGCACCGTGCTGAACCTTTACGCCATCGAAGGCTACTCGCACGCCGAAATCGGGGAGCTGCTGGGCATTTCGGAAGGTACCAGCAAGTCGCAGCTTTCCCGGGCCCGCCACTTGCTGGAGCAGCGCCTGCACCGGCAGGCCCATATTCCTCACTACCATGACTGAGTTCGAATCGGAAAAATTCTACCACGACTTACGCCAGAAGCTCGACGGCTACGGCAGCGCGCCGCCCGAGTCGGTGTGGGCCGGCATCCGGGAGCAGGTGCCCGCCCGCCAGCGCCGGCGGCGGCCCATCTGGCTGGCCCTGGCGGCCTGCACCCTGCTGGTATGCCTTACCGTGGGTCTTAACCAGTGGAAGTCCTTCTTCACGCTCCCAACCGACGTGGGGTCGGCGGCGGACAACGCGCGGGGCACCGCCCGGGCGGCAGCCGCCCGAACGAAAACCATGCGGACGGCAACTGCGGCGCCGACGGAAGCGACTGGCGCCAGCGCCGTAGCTTCGACGGCGGCTTCGGCTTCGCCCGATGCTTCGGCTCTACCATCCCGCACTTCGCCCACGGCCTCGGCCGCACCAGCTCCCAACGCCGGCAGCCCGCGGCCGACTACGGGTGCCGCCGCCGGAGCTACTTTGCCTCAATCGGTAACGCCTGGTCTTGGTCTTACGCGTACTGGCCGCCCCCGTCCCCCGCAGCTGGCGGCGCTGAACGCTACCCACCCGACGCGGCGGGTAGCGGGACGGCCGGCCGCTGACATGGCGGGCCCGTCGGCCACAGCGGCGCCGCTAGTCGGCAGCCGGGCCCGCCGGGCGCGGACTAGCGGCGCCGGGGCGGCGGGCCTGCTGGCCGGCAACTCGACCCGGCGGCGCACCCGGCGCTTCGGCCAGCCGACCGACCAGCTGGGCGCGGCCCCTCAGGTGGCCGCCGCCAGCCCCGGCCGCCGTGCCTACAACCGCCGTAGCCGCGCCCTGAGTGACGCTTCGCAGTCCGGCCTTTCCTCCGAGCTGACCACGACGGAAGCCGGCCGCCGTACCGGCAGCCGCCGCCGGAGCCGGGCCCCACAAATCAGCAACGATCGGCTGGCCCTGCTGGTGCTGCGGCCGGCGGCGCTGCAAGTGGAAGAGCCCGACGTGGAGCGCGCCCACCGCAATGCGCCTAAGCGGCCCACCCGGCAGGAGCTGCGCCTGCGCAACTGGAGCGCCCAGTTGCTCCTGGGCTCGGGCCTGACGTACCGGGTGCTGGGCGGCACGCCGACGCAGCTGGAAACGCTGGAGCGGCCCAGCCTGGGCTTCTCGGGGCAGGCCACGGCCAGCTACGCTTTTTCGCGGCAGCTGGCGGTAAGCGCGGGCGTGGGCTACGCCGAGTACGCCACCACCCTGCGGTATGATTTGCAGAAAGCCGGAGCGGAAACGGTGACGAAAAAGGATTTCCGCGACGTGTACCGCTTCCTGACCGTGCCGGTGCAGGCTCAGCTAACCCTGGGCGGCAACCCGCGCTGGCGCTACGGCGTGCTGGGCGGCGGCACGCTGGGCATTCTGGCCGGGGCCAAGACCACGGAAGGCTCGGCCTGCAACTGCCAGCAAACCCAGTGGACCAGCTCGACGCAGGAGCTGCCCTTTGCCCGCGCCAGCCTGCTACTCAGCGGCGGGGCCTTTGCCAGCTACCAGTTTGCCGTGGGCCAGTGGTTCACGATTCGGCCCCAGGGGCAGATTTTCCTGAACTCCCTGACCGACCCGGCGGCGGGCCGCACCGCCCGCCGGCCCTGGAGCCTGGGCCTGCAGGCGGGCTACAGCTGGGACCTGGACCCGCGCAACAAGCACTAATTCTCTTTATCCACTCTACCTCCTTACCTATTCCAATGAAACGTCTCCTGTTTGCTTCCCTCCTGCTATTGCTGGCCGGTGTGCTGCCCGCCTGCCAGTTCGACCCCGGCATCGTCGTCTGCGAAGATGGCAGCGGCACGGGTGCTTCCGACACCGTGCCGGCTACGCTGAGCCAGCTCCACGCCCAACTGGGCGCGCCCGTGCAGAAGCTGACCTACGACCCCAGCCGCACCAACACGTTTACCGGCGCGAAAGGCACCGTCATTACCATTCCGGCCAATGCCTTTCTCAAAAACGGACGGGTAATAACTGCGCCGGTGCAATTGTCTTTCCGCGAGATTTTCAGCCGGGCCGATATGGTGCTCAGCAGCATGCCGACCGTTTCGGTAGGCCGCCTGCTCGAATCGGCGGGGGAAGTGTACCTGCGGGCCGACCAGGATTCCTCGCTTCAGCTGGCGGCGGGCGCTACTATCCGGCTCCTGACCCAGAACCCGGCCAACCTGGCCTCGCCCGACTCGATGCGGCTGTTCGTGGGCAACCCCGGCAGCGGCCCCGGCTGCTTCGACTGGATGCTGAACAAGGACCTGGGTTCCTCCCTCAGCCAGACCGGCACCGGCAACCTCATCACCATCAGCAGTGTACTCTACAACCAGGGCGTGGGCTGGCTGAACTGTGACCGATTTTACAAGGCTACCGCCCTCACAAGCCTCACGGTAAAGGTGCCGGGCGGCGACGTAGACCCCACGCAGAATACGATGGTGTTTGCCGTGTTCCGGACGTTCAACGGCTCGTTGCGGGTCTGCGACTTCAAGGCTCCCGACACGTTCACCCTGCTCAACGTGCCGGATCAGCTTCCAATCAGCGTAGTCGTTATCCGGACGCTGAACGGCAAGCTGTATTACGGCCGCCAGGATGGCACGGTGCAGCCCGGCACGACCTTCTCGCCCGTGGTACAGCAAACGACGCCGGCCGGGCTGGTTGCGGAGCTAAACAAGCTGTAACGCCTTAACTACCTGCTCATCCTTATCCGGCTTATCTTCAGACTATTTCTAACGACGCTAAGCAAAAACGGCAGCCAGTGGCTGCCGTTTTTGCGTTCCGCTGCTGCTGAATCAGGCGTGCACCTGCCCGCCGATGATGACTTCGCGCACCGGGTTTTCGCCCAGCCAGTAGGGTATTTCCTGGTAGTCGGGCACGTTCAGCACCAGCATATCGGCCCGCTTGCCTACCTCAATGCTGCCGATTTCCGGGGCCAGCCGCAGGGCCCAGGCCGCGTTGAGGGTTACGGCGGCAATGGCTTCCTTAGGGGTGAAGCCCATTTTCAGGCAGGCCATCGACAAGGCCAACCACAGGTTTTTGCTCGGGCAGGAGCCGGGGTTAAAGTCGGTGCTGAGGGCCACGGGCACGCCCTGGGCAATGAGCTGGCGGCCGGGCGCGTACTTATCCTGGCGCAAAAACAGCGGCACCAGCGGCAGCAGCACGGCCACCGTCTGGCCCGAGGCCGCCACCCGGGCCGCGTCCGGGGCACTGAGGTAGTCGCAGTGGTCTACGCTGACGGCCCCCAGCTCGGCGGCCATGGCGCAGCCGCCCAGGTCGTGGAGCTGCTCGGCGTGGATTTTCAGCTTGAAGCCCAGCTCCCGGGCCTGCTGCAAGTAGCGCCGCGAATCGGCCACGCTGAACGCGCCTTCCTCGCAGAAAATATCCACGAACTCCGCCGCCCCGGCCAGCGCGGGCAGCACCTCGGCGGCCAGAAAAGCGAGGTAGTCGGCGGGGCGGCCCTTGTACTCGGGCGGCACCACGTGGGCCCCCAGAAACGTGGGCACCACCCGCACCGGCTGCCGGCGGCCGGCCTCCCGGGCCACGCGCACCAGGCGCAGCTCGGTTTCCTTATCCAGGCCGTAGCCGCTCTTGGCCTCCAGCGTGGTGATGCCGTAGCGCCGGAAGTCGCGCAGATGGCGCAGGGCGTTGGCCAGCAGCTCCTCTTCCGGGGCAGCCCGCGTGGCGCGCACGGTGCTCAGAATACCGCCGCCCGAGGCCAGAATATCGAGGTAAGATTCGCCTTGCAGCTTGCGCTGAAACTCGTGGGCCCGGTTGCCGGCAAACACCAGGTGGGTGTGGCACTCCACCAGGCCCGGCAGCACCACTTGCCCGCCGGCGTCCAGCACTTGGGTTTCGGCCGTCACCTGCGCCTCATCCAGCTCGGCCATCGGCCCCAGGGCCACGATTATCGGGCCTTCACAGGCGACAAAGGCATTTTCCAGAATCAGCCAGTCGGACAGGTGCGGGCCAGCCAGGGGCCGGTCGGTGGGGCCGCCACTGAGGGTCAGGAGTTGGCCACAGTTGCGGATAAGCAGGGAATACGGCACGGGCAGCGGGCGGCCCGGGGTGGAAACAGGCCGCGGCGCTAAACTAACCACATTAAAAAAGGATACGCCAGCCCGTGGCGTATCCTTTTTTAATGTGGGCCAGCTTCACAGCTAGTCACCAGCACGTTACGTCCAGTACTGAATGGGCGCCAGCGGAAAGCGGCGCTGCCATTCGGTAAAGAAAAACTGCTTGAGCACGCGCATTTCCTCGGGCTGGTACACGTATTTGGTGCCCCCGAACTTGTTGCGCTTCACGGCCCGGCCAGCTTCGCTCAGGTCGAGGCTGGTGTTGGGATACCACTGCTGTAGCACGTCCCGGGAGCCGGGCGTGAAGCGGTGGCTAATCATTTCCACGGTCAGGTCGCAGGGAAAGTCGAGGGTGGCGGCCAGCCGGTCGAGCAGGGCCGCGTAGTGGGCGCGCCACTCCGGAATGGGCATAATGGGAGCCAGCACCACGCCCACGGGGTAGCCGCCCCCACCCTGCTCCCGGGGCAAGGCCAGCTGGCGCAGGGCCCGCAGACGGGCCGCCACCGAGGCCGTACCGCCTTCCAAGCGGCGGGCAATGGGCTCGGCATTCAGGCTGAACCGGGCGCGGGTGCGGCCGTGGTGGGGCAACCCGAGCAGGGAATCTACCGCGTCGTACTTGCTCACAAACCGCAGCCGCGCGCCTTCGCGGGCCCCGTAGTAGCGGATGCACTCGGCCAGGCTGCCGGTCAGGTGCTCGATGCCCAGCACGTCGGTGTAGCAGCTCACTTCGAAGCTGGTGGTGCGCCCGGCCTGCTCGTAGGCAGCCGTGCCGGCCAGCAGCTTGGGCAGGTTGGCGTAGGCCCGCACCACCGGCGGCCCTTGCAGGCTGCCGGCCAGGTAGCAGTACTGGCAGTGCGCCGGGCAGCCTTCGGCCAGGTTCATCTGCCAGTCGGCCGAGGGCGGGGTGGGTTGCAGCTTCAGGGCGCCGGGCGGGGCGCACACCACGGCCAGCGTGTTTTTGGCGTTGCGGTACGTTTCGCGCACGTCGACGCCCCGCAGCCCGGTCAGGCGGTTGCTTTTCAGCACTTCTATTTCCAGGTCGTGGGCCCGCACCCGCTCGTACATCTGCTGGCCAAACGGCTCGTCGAGGGCATCGGGGGTGAAGAGCACCCGCTTGGGCAGCCACAGCCGCGCCGAGTGGGTGAGCGGCTGCGGGGTGGCCGGGGGCTGGTCGGTAAGCAGGGTATCGGAAAGGGAAACGAAGGCGCCGGTTTCGAGCATCAGAACAGGTAGCTGGTGACGGGTATAGAACACCGGGGGACTAGTTTAAAGTCCCGATGGGCCATTCCAGATCAATATTTTACATCTTGAAAATCAAAAACTTATCCTCAACATAGAATATTTGCAAGTGCAAATATCGTGAACGAAGCATCCATAGCAGCCGCGCGGCGCATCCGGGTACCAGATTCGCCGCGTTTCCTGGCGTCAACTCCCTGCCCCACCTTCTTTGTCTGGCGATGTAACGACTTTTCTTCAGCCCCAGGGCAGCCGCGTGGCCCGGGCGGGCGACCTGAGCTACACCTACGGCACGTATCTTTCCGCCCAGAATCCGGCCGACCAGGGTGGCTACCTGCACGTGTGGCAACAGGAAGCCTGCGGCTGGCGTTTAGTGGCCGAAGTCCTCACCCCTACCGCCCCGCCCAAACCGTAGGGCGGCCTTTTCTTATCCATTCTGCGCATGAAAGCTCTGCTGCTCATTGATATTCAACCCGATTTTCTGCCCGGCGGCTCCCTGGCCGTGCCCGGCGGCGACGCCGTGGTGCCCCTGGCCAATGCCCTGCAACCCCACTTCGACCTGGTAGTAGCCACCCAGGATTGGCACCCGCCCCACCACCAGAGCTTCGCGGCCTCCCACCCGGGGCAGCAGCCTTTCGCCGAAATCGACCTGCACGGCCTGCGCCAGGTGCTCTGGCCGGTGCATTGCGTGCAGGGCTCGGCCGGGGCCGCCCTGGCCGGCGCGCTGGACACCAACCGCGTGGAAGCCATTTTCCGCAAGGGCACCAACCCGGAAATCGACAGCTACAGCGGCTTCTACGACAACGGCCACCGCAAATCGACGGGCCTGGCGGACTACCTGCGCGGCCGGGGCATCCGGCAGGTGTACGTGGCCGGCCTGGCCGCCGACTACTGCGTGTACTTCACGGCCAAAGACGCGCTGCAGGAAGGCTTCGACACCTATCTGATTGAGGATGCCACCCGGGCCATTTCGCCCGAGGGCTTCGAGCGGACCAAAGCCGACCTGACGCGGCTCGGCGGCCATATCGTACACAGCAGCAGCCTGCTGCCCACTACCTAAGCGCATGACCACTCTGCCCCCATCCCCCGCGCCGCCCCTGATTCTGACCCTGGCGCTGGATGAGCCGGCCAGCCGGTTTTTCAACGAGCTGCGGCAGGCCCACTTTCCACCGCAGCGCAACTTTCTGGCGGCTCACCTCACCCTGTTTCACCATTTGCCGGGCCCGCAGCAGGCCGAAATTGAGCAGCAGCTGGCGGCTCTGGCCGGGGCGCAGCCGCCGCTGCTGCTACAGGTAGCGGGCGTGCAGTTTCTGGGCCAGGGCGTAGCTTACCGGCTGGAAAGTGAGGCGCTGGAGAGCCTGCACCGCCGCCTGCAACAGCAGTGGTGGCCCCAGCTCACGCCCCAGGATCAGCAAAAGCGGCGCCCCCACGTAACGGTGCAGAACAAGGTGCGGCCCGAAGTAGCCCGGGCCCTGCACCAGGAGCTAACGGCTTCGTTCAACCCATTTTCGGCCACCGGCACCGGCCTGCAGCTGTGGGCCTACCGCAACGGCCCCTGGGAGTGGCTGCGAGATTTTCCATTCACTGGCTGAGCTCAGCTTCGAATATTAGTTTTATTCTATTATTACGCCTACCGCCCAGGAATCTGCTTTTTCTGGGCAGCAGGCCGGTGCCCCGCGCCTACCTGCCGGCCAAAAGTCCAAACTTCATTGAATAGTACCGAAGCACGACGGCAAAAGTGGTAGCTTTGATTTTGTCCGAATCGCCAGTAGCTTTGAGATTCGTCCGCCCTGAACTACCACACCCTGTGCATGCAACATCTTCGTTTTCTTTTGGCGGCAGCTCTGCTTACCGGAGCCGCCTCAGCTACGGTTGCACGGCCCAGTGATACCCGGCTAGTCAGGGCTTCCCCAAAACGTCCTATTACTACTCAGCCCGCTGCTCGCGTGGCCGAGGCCGTGGGCGGCACGGTGCTCACCAGTACCGGCGAGCCGCTGCCCGGGGCCACCATATTCGTTAAAGGCTCTTTTATCGGCACCAGCTCCAACCAGCTCGGGCAGTTTCACCTGGCCGTAGCCTTCGACAAAGGCCCCGTGACGCTGGTCGTTGCCTTTGTAGGCTACGAGTCTCAGGAAATCACGCTCAGCGGCCCCGATGCGGAGCTGGTGGTTTCGCTGGTGCCCAGCGCGGCGGCGGTGAATGCCACGGTGGTATCGGCCTCGCGGGTGGAGGAAAACATCTTGCGCACGTCCGTTACCATCGACAAGGTATCGGCGCGGCAGCTGGAGCGCTTCAGCACGCCGGAGGTGCTGGCCGGCCTGGGCCAGCTGCCGGGCGTGGACGTGAACTCGGCCTCGATGCTCTTTACCTCCGTCAGCACGCGTGGCTTCAACACGGCCAAGAGCGAGCGGGTCATGCAGCTGGTCGACTACATGGACACGGCCCTGCCGAGCCTGAACCTGAGCCCGGGCAACCTGGTGGGCCTGCCCGAGCTGGACCTGGAGAGCATCGAGCTGCTGCACGGGCCGGCCTCGGCGTTGTACGGGGCCAACGCGCTGAGCGGGGTGGTCTTGTTCAACAGCAAGGACCCGTTCGTGTACGAGGGGCTGAGCGTGCGCCTGCGCGGGGGGCAGCGCAACCTGCTGGACGGGCAGCTGCGCTACGCCAAGAAGCTCACCGACAAGCTGGCCCTCAAGCTCAACGCCAGCGGGTTTCAGGCCCAGGACTGGCTGGCCCAGAACTACGAGGCGGCCAGCTTCTCACAGAACCCCGAAGGCTCCAGCCTCGGCTACGACGCCGTCAACCGGTCGGGGGAGCTAAGCTTTCGGTTTACCGACGACCCCAAACAGCAGCTGCCCGGCGGCACCCACCCCGACCTGTACGGCAAGACGGTGTACATGCCCGGCTTCACGGAGCAGGAGCTGATTGGGCCCGACCAGAAAACCAAGTCCTACCGCGTGCAGGGCGCCTTGTCTTACCTGCTGAAGGACAACCTGCAGCTGACCCTGGAAGCCAAGCGCGCGACGGGCACGGCCACCTACCAGAACATCAGCCGGTTTCGGGTGAAAGATCTGGGCACCAATCAGTACCGGGCCGAGCTGAAAAGCAACCGGGGGTTTGTGCGCCTGTATTCCACCGAAGACTTCACCGGCAGCAGCTACGAGCTGGCCCAGCTCGGGGCTTTGCTGCTGGGCTCCACGGCCCAAGAAACCAGCCCGTATGGCCCCCTGAGCTATGCGCAGCTGTATTTCAGCACCTACAACACGGTGTATTCCGACGCCATCCGGCAGCCCGGCACCACGCAGGCGCAGGCGCTGGCCCAGGCCCAGCAGGCGGCCAATGCCACCCAGCTGCAAAGCGCCGACCCGCGCTTTGCCACGCTGCGCGCCCAGCTCGTGGCCGACGACCAGCCGGGCCGGGGCGCGCAGCAGCGGTTCAACTCCTTTCTGAACGACATCAGCGCCCAGCGCAGCTTCCGCGCGTCCGACTTCGGCACCGACCTGATTCTGGGCGCGGCCTACCGCGAATACCGCCTGGGCTCCGACGGCAAGCTGTTCGACGACTTCAACCGCCGCCGCATCCGCAACTACGAGTTTGGGGCCTACGGGCAGCTGACCCAGACCTTGCTGCACGAGCACCTGAAGCTGGCTCTGGCCGGCCGCGTCGATTACTTCCGCAACTTTTCCCCGGCGTTGTCGCCCCGGGCCTCGGCCGTGTATTCGTTTGGGCCCGAGCAGCGGCATAATTTCCGGGCCAGCTACGCCGGGGCCTACCGCAGCCCGTCCCAGCTGGAGCAGTACGCCCACTCCGACGTCACCTCGTTTATCGTGCTGGGCAACATCAGCAGCGGGTTTCAGGGCTACAGCTTCACCGATGCCAACGGCAACCCCTACGGCACGCCGGGCATTCCGCTGGCCGCCTTTGCCATCAATTTGCCCAAGCTCAAGCTGGAACGCTCCAACACGCTGGAAGTGGGCTACAAAGGCATGCTGCTGCCCAAGCTCTACGCCGACGTGAGCTACTTCCGCAGCGTCTACACCGACTTTATCGGGGGCCAGGCCTTTGCCGGCAACGTGGACGGCAGCCGCCCCACCCAGGCCCAGATCGACGAAGGGCTGCCCGGCTTCACCGACCGGACCAAGCCCACGCGCATCATCTTTACCTGGTTCAACAACGCCCGGCAGGTGCGCACCCAGGGCGCCACGCTGGGCCTGGCCTACAAGCTCAGCAAAGCCATGAGCCTGACCGGCAACTACTCGCTCAACGTGCTGGACCGCCACCGCCTGCCGGCCGATTTCCAGACGTTTTTCAACACGCCCAGGCACAAGTTCAATCTGGGCGTGCACGGCACCGTCCGCCAGCACCTGACCTACGCCCTGAACTACCGCTGGGCCGAAGGCCACCGCCAGGAAATGCCCTTCGCCACGGGCACCATCCGGGCCTACAGCTCCACGGATGCCTACCTGGGCTACGCGCTGCCCGAGCTGGGTACCACGTTGCAAGCCGGCGTCTCTAACCTATTCAACGCCAACAATATCCAGATTATCGGTGGCCCCCAGATTGGCCGGCTGGCTTTTCTGGGCGTGCTGGTGAATGTGAAGTAGCACCGGTTTTACCGCAGGAAACAGCCGGAGCACGTCCGGCAAGTTTTGGGCGTGCTTCGGCGGTGGCGGGCGGTACCTTAGCGGTTGTTAATCAACTGAAACCGGGCGTCCGTTTCCGCGCGGGAAGCGTTGCGCATTTCCTCGGAAGTACCGTAGCCCACCTCCTGCTCGCCAGCGGCCAGGCGCGCCATGATGGAGTCGGCGAAGGCATCGACGGGCACGCCGAACGTGTGCAGCCCGGCCCCGCCCAAATCGGTATTCACGGCCGGCGGCACGATTTCCAGCACCTGAATCGGGGTGGACTGGGCCAGCTGGTGCCGCAACGAAAGCGTGAAGGAGTGCAGCGCGGCCTTAGTGGCGCTGTAGATGGGCGCAAACGCGGCCGGCGCAAACGACAACCCCGACGTGACGTTGATGATGTAAGGGTTGGGCTGCTGGCGCAGATGCGGAATAAACAGCATGGCCAGATGAATCGGGGCTTCCAGGTTGATGACGATTTCCTGGCGGCGGCTTTCCCAGTCTTCCGGGTCGTCGGCCAGCTGCAGGCGGTTCTGAATGCCGGCGTTGTTGAGCAGCACGTTCACCCCCGGAAACTCGTTTTTCACCCACTCCAGCAGGCTTTTACGGTCGGCGGCCCGGGCCACGTCGCACACGCGGGTGTGCAGGCCCGGCAGCTGGGCCCGGGCTTCGCGCAGCTTGTCTTCGCGCCGGCCCACGACGATGACCTCACTGCCGGCCCGCACGAAACGCTCGGCCAGGGCCAGGCCAATGCCGGAGGCGCCTCCGGTAATCAAGACGGTGTTATTCGCTGGGTTCATGAGTGGGCGGTGAAAAGAAGCTGGTAGTCGGAAACGAAAACTATACTACCCCTTACCAGTCCGTTTTGTTGGCCCTGCCCCCGTCAAAGTACCGCTGGCCTCCCTTTTTATTAGCCGTCTTTCTGACCACTTTTGTGGGCCGGCTTCTATCCGCGGCACTTAGCTATTCCAATGCGTCATGTATTCCTGTCGGCCGGCTTGCTGCTGGCCACTACCCTTACCCGGGCTCAGTCGTTCGAACCCGGCCTGCTCGTCACCACTGCCAACGACACCCTTCGGGGCGAAATCGAAAACAGCCACTGGGTCGAAACCCCGGCCACGGTGCGGTTCCGTACGGCCCCGGGCGCGGCCGTCGCCACCTACGCGCCTCCCCAGCTGCGGCTGTTTCGCCTCACCGGCGGCCGGTATTTTCGCTCGGAGCTGCTCCCGGTAGACCGCACCGCCGAAACCCGCGCCACCTACCTGACCCTGGACAAAGCGCCCAGGCAGCGGCCGGAAACCATCTTCGCCGAAGTCATTGTCGAAGGCCCCGCGCCCCTGCTGCGGCTGGCGACGCCCGGGGCCACCCATTATTTCGTGCGCCGCGAAACCCAGGGCTACATCGAGCTGACCGAGCGGCGCGTGGTGCGCCAGGATCAGCAAGGCCGCCGCACTGCCATCGACGCCAACAACTACCGCAGCCAGCTCACGGTGTTTTTCGCCAGCTGCCCCGCGGCTACCCAGGCCGTTGCTACCGCCAAGTTCACGGCTCCCGACCTGGCGGCCGTGGTGCAGGCCTACAACCAAAGCTGCGCGAATGCGCCGCAGGCCGGCACCAGCTTTCTGCCCACCACCAAGCGTCGGCACCACGTGGCCCTGAACGCCGGGGTGCTGGTCGGGGTGCAAATCAACAGCTTCGTGCTGCGCCGCGACGATTTCCGGCCCGCGCAGGACTACTCCCTGGATGGCCTGAACGTGAACAGCCGCTTCCACCCGATTGGGGGGCTGTACGCCGACGTACTGTTTGCCAGCCGCCAGCTGGCCCTGCACGGCGACCTGACGGTGAATACCATGGGCAAATCGGGGGAAATACCGGCGCGCGGGGCGTTGCCGGCCGGTGAATACGCGTGGCGGGGCCTCAGCTACACGGCGCGGCTGGGTGGGCGCTACTTCGTGCCCCTGGGCCAAACCAGCCGGCGGCTGTTCGTGGGCTTGGGCCTAGCCCTCGACCATATTCAGGTGACCAGCACCAGCCTGCGCTACGGCAGCGGGCAGCCCGTGCCCGTCGGGGGCGGCCGCACCGTGCCGTCGGCCGGCACTTTTGTCGATGTGAATCCCGGCAACAACTCTTTCCGGGGCCTAAACGACTTCGGCGGCTCGCTGCCCTACCTCGAAGTCGGGCTGCGCCAGGGCCGCCTCACAGCCACCCTCGACGTGCGCGCCCGGTACGAAACGTCTTTTCACGACGAGGTAGCCTTTGGCCTGCTGACCGCCAACACCACAACCGGCTTTCCTGAGCGGGTGAGCTACGACGCGCGCTACTGGCTGTTCAACGCTACCGTCGGCTACCGCCTGAGCACAGCCGACGAACGGGCTGGGCGCTAGCTACTTCACTGGTTCGGGAAAAAGCGGCCAGCCGAATTTCACAACAAAAGACCCTTTTTCCGCTTTTCGACGTAGGCAATACCTTTGCCGCTTTCTTTGCTACGTCACCTTATGAATACTACCGATAACTCTCCGGAAAGCACCGTCGACGTCGTGCTCATCGGCGCCGGCATTATGAGCGCCACGCTGGGCATGATGCTGAAGGAGTTGCAACCCGACCTGACCATTACCGTGCTGGAGCGCCTCGACGTGGCCGCCGCCGAAAGCTCCGACGCCTGGAACAACGCCGGCACGGGCCACTCGGCCTTCTGCGAGCTGAACTACACGCCCCAGCGCCCCGACGGCTCCATCGACATCAGCAAGGCCATCGGCATTGCCGAGTCGTTCGAAGTCTCGAAGCAGTTCTGGACGTTCCTGGCCGAGAAATACGCAGTAAAGGAGCTCCAGCGCTTCATCAACCACATTCCCCACATGAGTTTCGTGTGGGGCGAGGCCAACGTGGACTACCTGCGCAAGCGCCACGCGGCCCTCACCCAGTCGCCCCTGTTCAAGGGCATGGAGTACTCCGAAGACCGCCGGCAGATTGAGCAGTGGATTCCGCTGGTGATGGAAGGCCGGGAGCCGGGCCAGCCCGTGGCCGCCACCAACATGGAGCTGGGCACCGACGTGAACTTCGGCTCCCTGACCCGCGGCATGTTCTACCTGCTCCAGGAAAAGCCCGGCGTCACGTTCCACTTCAACCACGAAGTCACCAAGCTCAAGCGCCGCGACGACGGGCAGTGGCGGGTGAAAGCTACCGACCGCCTCACCGGCCAGACCCGCAAGGTCACGGCCCGGTTCGTGTTTATCGGGGCCGGCGGCGGCTCGCTTACCCTGCTCGAGAAGTCGGACATTCCGGAGGGTCACGGCTTTGGGGGCTTCCCCGTGAGCGGCCAGTGGCTGAAGTGCGTGAACCCGGCCGTCATTGAGCGGCACCAGGCCAAGGTCTACGGCAAGGCCGCCGTGGGCTCGCCGCCCATGTCGGTGCCCCACCTCGACTCGCGCATGATCAACGGCAAGCGGGAGCTGCTGTTTGGGCCCTACGCGGGCTTCAGCACCAAGTTCCTGAAGAAAGGCTCGTTCCTGGATCTGCCCGCCTCCATCCGGGCCGGCAACCTGCGCCCCATGATTATTGCCGGCCTCAAAAACATTCCCCTCACCCGCTACCTCATCAACCAGGTGCGCCAGTCGCCCCAGGACCGCCTGGCCGCCCTGAAGGAGTACCTGCCCAATGCCCGCCCCGAAGACTGGGAGCTGGAAATTGCCGGCCAGCGGGTGCAGGTCATCAAGAAAGACGAGAAGGAAGGCGGCGTGCTCGAATTCGGCACCGAAGTCGTGAGTGCCGCCGACGGCTCCATTGCCGCCCTGCTAGGGGCTTCGCCGGGCGCGTCCACGGCCGTGTCCATCATGGTAAGCCTGGTGCAGAAGTGTTTCCCGGCCCAGGCGGCTTCGCCCGAGTGGCAGGCCACGTTCCGGGAGATGATTCCCTCCTTTGGCCAGAAGCTCAACGACAACCCCGCGCTGCTGGAGCAGATCCGGACCCATACCAGCACCGTGCTGGGCCTCACCGAACCGGCGGCGGCCAGCAAATAGCACGGAGCAAATTGCAAGCAAAAAAGCCTCTCAACTGCACGTTGAGAGGCTTTTTTTGTGAGCTAACCGGCTTCTCCTACGGCCTGACGGCCACCACCGAATACACCAGCGGCGCCTGCGTACCGAGCGGCCCGATGCGGAACGTGCCGTCGGGCTGGGCCACGGTGTGGGCAAAGCAGTTGTAGGGCGAATAATCGTACTCGGCGAAGTGCGCGAGGTGCAGGCCCTGGGTCAGCAGGCTCCCGATAACCTCGCTCAGGCTGTGGTTCCAGGTAACGGACTGGTGCACCAGGTCGGCCTGCTGGTCGGCGTAGGTGCCCACTTCCGTTTCCTGGATGGGGCCCGAGTTGAAGTAGCTGTATTGCAGGCGGGTAAAGTCGTTGTCGAACATCCACACCACGGGGTGAAACTCGACCAGCAACAACCGGCCGCCGGGCCGCAGGTAGCGGTGCACCAGCGCGGCCCAGCGGCCCAGGTCGGGCCACCAGTTCAGCACGCCGTAGGTCATGTAGACCAGGTCGAACTGCGCCTGGGGCAGGTGCTCAGGCAGCGCGTGCACGTCGCAGCAGATAAACTCGGCCGGCACGCCCAACTCGGCGCTCAGGCCGCGGGCCGCCGCAATGGCCACATCCGACAAATCGACGCCCGTGACCTGGGCACCCAGCCGGGCCAGCGACAAACTATCCTGCCCGAAGTGGCATTGCAGGTGCAAAATGCGCTGCCCGGCCACGTCGCCGAGCAGGGCCAGCTCGATGCCGTTCAAAGAAGTATTGCCGGCCTTGAAGGCCTCCACGGCGTAGAAATCGGAGGCCAGGTGCGGGCCGGTGCGGGCGTTCCACAGGGCGCGGTTCAGGGCGAGGTACTCGGGGTCGGGAGCCATAACGGTAGTCAAAAACGAAGGCACTACGAAGCCAGGGGTGGCAGAAACACTTCCGCCAGCATGCACCGGGCGCTGCCGCCCCCAATGGTTTCGATGGTCGGAATGGGCAGCGGCAGCAGCTCGCAGTAGCGGCTCAACGCCAGGCGCTGCTCGGGCGTCAGGGCGTCGTGGGCCCGCTGCGACATAGCCAGCAGCTCGGTAGGGCGGCCGGCGGGTTGCAGCGTGAGCATGTTGCCGGCAAACTCGGCGACCTGTGCCAGGGAAATAGCCACGATTTCGTGGCCGGTGGCCGTCAGCGAATCGGCTACGGCTTGCCGCTCAGTGGCGTCGGTAATGCTTGCCAGGCAAACCACGGCAAACCCGGCCCCCACGCACATCATCACGTTGGTGTGGTAAATAAGCTGGCCCCGCGCGTCGTGGGCGTGGAAGGCCACGGGCCGGTAGCCCAACCGGGCGGCCACCTCCGTGAGCAGCCCGGCATCCGTGCGCACCGACAAACAGGCGTAGACCACCCGGTGCACGTGGTCGAAGATCAGGCTGCCGGTGCCTTCCAGAAACTGCCCCTGCTGCTCGTACGCCGACAAATCAACCACGTCGCGCAGCGCAAACTGCTGGCCGAGGCGGGCCAGAATATCCGGGCGCCGCTCGGGCCGGCGGTTGGGGGCGCACATGGGGTAGAGCACCACCCGGCCATCGGCGTGGAAGGAGCCCCAGTTGTTGGGAAACACGGCGTCGGGCTTGGCGGGCTCCGGGGTATCGTCGAAGACCAGAACCTGCATGCCGTGGGCGCGCAGCGTCGCGACCATAGCGTCAAACTCGGCAAAGGCTTTTTCCTGCACCTGCGCGTCGCTCAGGCCAGCAATGACCCGCTGAAAGTGGTTGGATCCGGCCGTTTCCGGGTTGAAGCCGAAGCGGATGGGCCGCACGAGGAAAACGGTGGAGGCAGATTGCATGAGGCAGCAACGTGGGTGGAGCGCGCAAGTAGGCAAATGCCCCGCTGCCAACCAAAGCCGCCCCGCATTTGCCCGGCAGCGGGTACGGCCCCAACGCCAAACTACCCCGGCCTGAAGGCAAGCCTCCAAACCGGGGTAGCGTAGAATAGCGCCGACACGACCCGGCGCTACGGGTTGGGCTTACAGGTAAATCGTGTGGATACCCTCGCCCTGGCCCTTAGAGCCGACGCCCGATACCGAAGCGTTGATTTTTACGGGGCTGCCCGAGTAGCTGAAGCTGAAGCTGGCCGTGGGCGTGGCCCAGCCGTAGGCCCAGGTCAACTGGGCGTAGGTGGTGCGCAACACGTAGCGCTGCTGCCGGGCCTGCGCCGAGCCAGCCGACATCCAGGCCGTAGCCGTGCCCGAGTTGGTCGTGATTTTACCGCCGCCGTACAGGATAGTGTGCTTCACGGTGATGTGGCCCCGCTGGCTGCCCCAGATCCACTCGATGTCGAAGTCAACGGCCGTGGCCGTGAAGGGCGTCGTCGTGACTTTGGCCTGCTCACTGGCCACGTCCGAGGTGCGCTGGTCCTTGAGGGTGAACAGGTTGGCCAGCATGTTGTCGTATACCAGGCCCTTTTCGTTGTAGAGGCACAGCGAGGTAAAGCGCTGCCCGTCCCGCTCCCAGGTCAGCTCTACCTGGCCCAGGCCGGCCTGCAGAGATTTGCTCAGGTAGGCATTGATGCCGGCCTGCGCCTCATTCACGCTGCCGCCCGGCTGGCGCTGGGCGTTTTCCCGCAGGCTCATCAGCTCAAACGGGGGCGTCTGGTTGGCTTTGCTGCCCTTCTGCAGGTCGCCATACACCGGAATGATACTGCCCGCGTCCAGGATGCGGGCTTTGGCGGCGGCCACTTCCTCGGCCGTCGTCAGGCGGCTGCGGAAGGCGTAGGACACCAGCTTCAGGTTCAGCGCCGGGTTAGTGTTGGCGTAGGCAATGGTCGAGTCGAGCTGGCCCGTGATGCGCACGTTGGCGGCCTGGGCTACCGGGTCGAGGCCCCGGGCGTCGCCGGTCTGGGCCGTGGGCGTGGGCAGGCTCTGCTCCTCTTTCTGGCAGGCACTCAGGGACACGCCGAGCAGGGCTGCCCACAGCAGGGAAGTAGTGGTTGTTTTCATGGGAAATGGTTGTGGGGAAAGAGTGGAAGAAAGAACTGGTCAAAGATGCCTTTCCGCCCAACCAGAGTAAAGGAATAATATATGGTAATTATATATAGTAAATATTCAATAATAAATATACTTTAAACAATACGATTATTTCGATTTCGATTTGTATTCACAGGCAGCGCCCGTTGGGCAGGCAGCAGCCGTTCAGAATAGCCGCGTCGTTGTGACATGCCCCCGGCGCGCTGCCCCCGATGGGAAGCCAACCATCGGGGGTAGCTTCCCATCGGGGGCGCGGCCGGCTTACAAGTGCTTGGTCACGAGCAGGCCGCCGTAGGAGTAGCCGTTCACGTTCAGGCCCTGCAACGGGCTAACCGAGAGGCCAGTGCGCCGCCC
Organism: Hymenobacter aquaticus; assembly: GCF_004765605.1. Taxonomy (NCBI): domain Bacteria; kingdom Pseudomonadati; phylum Bacteroidota; class Cytophagia; order Cytophagales; family Hymenobacteraceae; genus Hymenobacter; species Hymenobacter aquaticus. The sequence goes on from NZ_SRLC01000001.1 coordinate 1,804,613, forward strand.
GGTTTTGTGCAGCTGGGGCACCACCACGCCCATCGTGGCCCCGACGGCGTAGCCCAGCAGGTTGTCGGTCAGAAAGTGCTTGCCGGCCTCCATGCGGTAGTAGGCCACGGCGGCGGGCACCACGGCCGCCGCGCCCCACACAAAGGGTTCCGCCGCCGAACCGGGGTGGTAGTCGTGGAACACCTTGGCGGCAAAGAAGGTAGCGGTGGCCGTGTGGGCCGTGTGACCGGCGAAGAACGAGTTGGTGGAAATCTTGCTGCTCCGCTCCCTGGGCGTGCCGCCCGAGCCGTAGAGGAAAGGCCGGTAGCGGTACACGTTGCCCACACTGGAGGTGAACATAGCCGCCGACGTGGCCATCGTCTCCACGTAGAGCACCAGCACCTGGCCATAATGGGCCCGCATGCTGGGGTCGAGGGCCAGCAGGCCGGGGGCCACGGCCAGCGAGCCGTAGCAAAGCAGGTCGCTGGCCGTTTGGGCCGAAGTGCTGTAGTTGCCGGCCACAAACCGGTCGATTTTCGGCACGTTATTCTTGGACAGGGCCGCCAGCTGCTCTTCCGTCAGTCCCTGCTTTTGCTGCACCCGGTAGAGCCCAAAGCCACTCACGGCGCCCAGGCCGGCAATAACGGGGGCATCGACGGCAAAGCGGGTGGTGTAGGGCGACTGGCCCGGGGACTGGGCGGTGGCAACGGGGGCGGCGGCAAGCAACGAAGCCGACAGCAAGAGCGGAGTGAGAAACTTCATAGAGGAGCTTGGGAAAGATTGAGGCTGAAACGCACCCTCCCCCGCTAAGGTTGGCCCCGCCGCTACGCTCCTTTATGGGTTCCGGGTGGCATTGCGGCAGCCGGCCAGCAACCAGGCCCGCACCGAAGCCCCGGAGCGCGCCGGGGCGCAGCAAAGAGAGACGGAAGGCATGGCGGCAGGAATTGGGACAAGCCAGAATTTCTTTTCCCTGCTTCTCCCCTACTTCTCAGCCACCTTCTGCGGCTCGGGCGGCCCGCTGGCTGCGTTCCGCGGCCGGGCTTAAAGCGGCGGAAAGGTCGGCAGCCAGGGCTGCGCGGCTCGCAGCAGCTCGGAGCCGGTGAAGCTCAGCTGCATACTACCCGCATCGGGCAGGCTGATGCGGGTGGTGTAGGTAGTAACCCAGAGAAACTTTTCCGCCTGAATAGGCCCGAAAGCAACCCACGGAATGAGCAGTGGCGGGTGGCCGATGCTGAACAGCGCCATCGTAGACAGCCCCAGGCCCTGCGCCGTAGCCGTGGCCCGGACAGACCGGTCGTATTTGACGGACCCGATGTGGGCCCGCGTCAGGGAGAAAACCCGACCGGCGGGCACGGCGGGCACGGCGTAGTAGCGGGCCAGTCGCCGCCAGCCCAACAGGGAAATCAGCTTTACGACCAGGCACCAGAAGGCCACAAAGCCACCAACAAGCAGAAACGGAAGAGGGTACAGCCACGAGTTGTGCATGCTGCCAGTACGGGAGACGGGGCCCAATGGTATACGCGCGGCAGACTGGCCGGCACCGAAGCCAGCCGAAGCCAAGCGCCAACCTTTCCCGGGCCCGGTGGGTACACTTGCTACATCCGAAGCCCGCCGCCGACCTGCCGCGCGGCAGTTACCATGAAAGAACAAGCTGCTCATCTTTTCGCCCACTTCCCCGATATTTTTGCCACGCTGGGCATTCTGCTGGGGGGCCTGATGCTGGGCCTGGTGCTCAAATACGTTATTTTTCGGGTACTGGGGGCCGTTGCCAAGCGCGAGGATTCGACTCTGGCCCGCTCCGTGGAGCGCCACCTAAGCTCGGCCAGCGCCCTGTTTTTGCCCGTGCTGACCGTGTCGCTGCTGCTGCCGCTGGTGCCGCTGCCGCCCAAAGGCTTCGAAGTGCTGCGCCGCATAGTCGAGTTCACCCTGATTCTGACTTTCGCCTGGGGCCTGATCCGCACCCTGGACGTGCTCCAGGACCTGGTGCAGCGTCGCTACCAGCTCAATTCCGACAACAACCTGCGGGTGCGCAAGCTCTTCACCCAGCTGCAGTTTATCAAGAAGCTGGCCATGTCGCTGATTGCCTTCGTGGCCGTGGGTTTGGTGCTGATGAGCTTCGAGACGGTACGCCGCCTGGGCACGGGCCTGCTCACCTCGGCCGGTATTGCCAGCGTCATCGTGGGTTTTGCCGCCCAGCGCTCCATCAGCAACCTGCTGGCCGGCTTCCAGATTGCCTTCACCCAGCCCATCCGCATCGACGATGTACTGGTGGTAGAAGGCGAATGGGGCCGGGTCGAGGAAATCACCTTTACCTACGTGGTGCTCAGCATCTGGGACGAGCGGCGGCTGGTGCTGCCCCTCAACTACTTCATCGAAAAGCCCTTCCAGAACTGGACCCGCACCAGTGCCCGCCTCACCGGGGCCGTGTACCTGCAAACTGACTACTCGGTGCCCGTGGAGGCCGTGCGCACCGAGCTGCGCCGCATCTTGGCGGCCCACCCGCTCTGGGACCAGCGCGTGGCCGTGCTGCACGTCACCGACGCCAAGGAGCGGACCCTGGAGCTGCGGGCCCTGGTCAGCGCCGCCGACGCCGGCTCGGTGTGGGAGCTGCGCTGCGCCGTGCGCGAGCAGCTGATAACGTTTTTGCAGCGCGAATACCCCGGCAGCCTGCCCCAGGCGCGCGTGCAGCTGACGGCCGGCGGCGGCTTGCCCACCTGAGCCGGGCTACTCCCGCAAGCCCAGGTCCTGCTTGTGCATCCAGCCCCGGGTCGTCACTTTTTCCCAGTTGGTAAACGTGACGTACACCGCCGCGCCCTGCTCCTGACCCAGCCGCACTTTGTCGCCCTGCTCGCAGTACGCCTTACGGGGCTGGCCCAGGTCGGGGGAGTTGTAGAAATAAGCCCGGGCCACCCGCACGACGGCCGTTTGCGCGCCGCCGGGGCTGGTTTGCGCCGGCTCAAGTGGCTGAGTTGCGGCGGGACGGGCGGCCGGGGCAGCCGGCGCGGTGGGCCGGCTCCGACTAGCCTGCGCCGACGCGTTTTCGATTAGGCTGCTGAGGTCCTGCATTTTCAGCCATCCGGCCACGGTAGCGCCCTGGGGGCTCACAAAGCGGGTTTTTACGAAGCCGTTGCCCTCGTCCTGGCCGTAGAGCACGTCGCCGCGCCGCAGGTAGTTGCCCCTGGGCCGGGCCTGCCGGGGCGAGTCGTAGAAGTAAGCCGTTTCGGCCCGCACCCGGTAGCGGCGGCCCGCCCCGGCCGGCAATGCCGCCGCCGCCGCGTTTTCCGCCTCGATTACACTGGGCCGGCGCTGGTCCGGGGCCGGCGCATCGACGCGCAGCTCCGAATCCGGCCGCCGCGCCGCGTCGTCGGAGCAGGCCAGCAGGCCGGGGGCGGCCAGCCCCAGCAATAGGCCGTGCGCCAGCATCCGCCAGACGGAGGAAGCCGGCCGCGCATCGAAAAGCAGGGGTAGTAAGTCGCCGGAACGGGGCGGGCGGCAGTGAGAAGCGGGCATAAACATATCGGTAGCGGGCGAAACCCGGTGGTGGCTTTCCGGTGCGTACGTAGGTCGGACAGCCGGCGGCGGTACCGGGCCATTGCTTTCTACCCGGTGTCGGCCGGGCGGGACGCACCGCATAATGATGTGATGCCGAAAGCCGCCCGCCCCGCGCTACGGCCCTTCCGGCCCGTTGCGCGCCAGCTATAACATAAAAATGCTATATCCATCAGAGGTTAAATCCTATTAAACTTGCCTCGCCATTGCCGCTATTGGTATCCCGGTCAGCGGCTTGGCGCTTGCTTTTCCACTCCATTTCTACCAGCTATGAAAACATCCCCTTTCTTCCCCTCCCCCACGGTTGCCATCATTGGCGGCGGTCCGGCCGGTATTGCCGCCGCCAAGTCGTTGCTCGAAGACGGCCTCACGCCCGTTGTCATCGAGCAGAGCAGCGGCCTGGGTGGGCAGTGGAACCAGGGCGCGCCCCACAGCGGCCAGTGGCCGGGCATGCACGCCAACTCCTGCCACATCAAGATGTCGTTTTCGGACTTCGACTACCCGGCCGGCACCCAGATGTTCCCGACGACGGAGGAAGTGCTGGCCTACCTGACCGAGTACGCCCGCCACTTCGGCGTGCTGCCCCACGTGCGCTTCAACACCCGCGTGGAGCACGTCAGCCCGGGCCCCGATGGCCAGTACGTTATCCAGACGGTAAACCAGCAGGGTGAGCGGCGGACGGAGTTCTTTGGCCGCGTCATCGTGGCCTCCGGGCGCTACAACAAGCCCCGCCTGCCGCGCACCCCGGGCCTCGACCAATTCCAGGGCCGGGTGCTGCACTCGTTTGACTACCGGGGCCGCCACGACTTCCGGGGCCAGCGCGTGCTGGTGGTCGGCAACAGCATCAGCGGGCTGGAAATTGCCAGCGACCTGGCCCAGAACGACGATACCGTGGTGCTGTCGTCGAGCCGGAAGCCGCGCTACATTGCCCGCAAAATCATGCACGGCGTGCCGACCGACCAGCTGGCCTTTACCCGCTTCGGGGCCTACGTCAACCAGGCGCTGCCGCCCGCTGAAGCCGCCGCAGGCCTGAAAGAGCTGATCTTAAGCGCCGTGGGCAACCCGGCCGACTACGGCGGGCTGCGGCCGGCCGACGACATTCTGGAAGCCGGCGTGTCGCAGTGCCAGGACTACCTGGACCAGGTGGCGGCCGGCCGCATCCGGACGCTGCCCGGCGTACGGGAGTACACGGCCACCGGGGCCATCCTCACCGACGGGCGCGCCGTGCCGGTCGATGTGGTGCTGCTGGCCACGGGCTACGACCTGCACCTGCCGTATCTGCACGAGAGCATCCGGCAGACGCTCAACGCCGGCCCCGAGCACATCGACCTGCACCACTTCACCTTTCACCCGGCCTTGCCCAACTTCGCCTTCATGGGGCTGTACCAGCAAATCGGCTCCTACTTCGTGACGGCCGAGCTGCAGGCCCGCTGGATTGCGGCCTGCTGGAGCGGAGCCTGCCCCGAGCCCACGGCGGCCGAAATGGCGGCGGGCCTGGCCGAGTTTGAGCAGTTCAAGCAGTTTCGGGGCACGGCCACCTGCCAGGAAGTAGCCGAAACGATTTCCACCGCCATGGGCGTGGCACCCACGCTGCCCGACTACCCGGAGCTAACCCAGGAGCTGTTTTTTGGCTTGCTGGCGCCGGCTCAGTTCCGGATGGAGGGCCACGGCCGCCAGCCCGACGCCCGCCTCCGCTTCGTGCGCAACGCCCGCCACTTCACCGCCGGCCAGCCCACCCCCATGACGGAGCAGCAGCTCGGGGGGCTGCGGATGCTGGCCGCGCGCCTGCCGCAGCACGCCATGCTGCAACGGGTGGTCCAGCAGTTGCAGCCCGAGTCGGCTTTGGCGTAAGCTGCCCTGCTTTTTTCAAGTACGCGAGCCGACGGATAGCCTCCGTCGGCTTGCTGATTTTTGCCCCGCCCGTTGGCGGGAAAACCGGCCCCGCTGGCGGCTAGGCTATAACTTTCGGGGACGAGTAGCGGTAGTAGCTGCAAGCGGCGCGGTTTGCCCGGGCCAGCCGGCCAGGGGCACCGCCGCTGGCCCTACCTTTTCTTCCCTGCTTTATGGCATCCCAATCAGCTGAACCAACCTCGGATTTTCCTTCTGCTTCTCCCGCCGCCTCACCCGTCATCGTGCTGGCGGGTGCCACCGGGGCCCTCGGGCTGCTGATTGCCCACCACCTGCGCCGCCGCGGGGCTACCGTGCGGGCTCTCGTACGACCTAGCGCCGAGCACGGGGCCGAAGCAACTTCCCTCCGACTACAAGGCGTGGACATCGTGACCCTGAACTACCACGATGCCCCGGCCCTGACCACCGCCTGCACGGGGGCCGCCTGCGTGGTATCGGCCCTGTCGGGGCTGCGGGAGGTGATTGTGGACGCCCAGACCCGGCTGCTCGACGCGGCCGTGGCGACCGGCGTGCCCCGCTTTATTCCCTCCGACTACTCCGCCGACTTTACCCGCCTGCCGGAAGGCGCCAACCGCAACTTCGACCTGCGCCGCGAGTTTGCGCGCCGCCTCGAGCAGGCTCCGATTCAAGCCACGTCCATTCTCAACGGCATGTTCACGGATTTGCTGACCGGCCAGGCTCCCGTGATTCTGGCGGGGCCGCGCCGGGTGCTGTACTGGGGCAGCGCCGACCAGCCCCTGGACTTTACCACCATGATTAACACGGCCGAGTACACGGCCGCCGCCGCCCTCGACCCTACGACGCCCCGCTACCTGCGCGTGGCCGGCGAAGTAGCCAGCATCCGGGGGCTGCGGGCGGCGGCCGAGGCGGCTACGGGCCAGCCCTACAAGCTGCTGCGGGCCGGCAGCCTGGGCTTGCTGCGCACCATGATTTCGATTACGAAGACGCTGCTGCCGGCCAAAAACGAGGTATTTCCGCCCTGGCAGGGCATGCAGTACCTGCACAACATGCTCAGCGGCCAGGCCAAGCTGCCCGAGCCCCTCGACAACGGCCGCTACCCCGAAATCCGGTGGACGCCGGTGCGGGAAGTGCTGGCTCCGGGCAAATAGCGCGGCAGGCGCACGGCAGTGGCGCGGGCGGCTCGCAGTTCGGGCGGGCTACTCGTGGGCGGCGGGCAGCTGCCAGGCTACGGCCGTGGCCCACAGCTCGGCCGCTTCGTAGATCAGGTGAAAGACGGGCTCCTTCAGAAACAGGTAGCCGTCGATGCTGTCGGGAAACAGGTGAGCGGCCCGCTGCTTCAGCAGGCCGTACTCGGCGCGGGCCCGGGGGCTGGCGCGCAGGTAGTCGCGGAACAGCAGGGCGTAGCGGGCATTGAACCGGCCCGCTTCGCGAAGGTGAATGTGGGTGCGGCGCTGCCCGGCGGGCTCCCGCGCGTAGCCCTTGCGCAGCTCCACCGACGTGGCCGGCAGGCCGTGAAACTCGTCGTACTGCCACTCTTCGCGCAGCCGGAAGCCCGCCGCGCCCAACGGCCGCGCCAGCCCGGCCACGCCCGAGAAGTCGGCCACGGTCAGCTGCACGTCGATGACGTCTTTGGCGCATAAGTCCGGCACGGCCGTGGAGCCGATGTGGTCGATGCGCAGCACCTGCGGCCCCAGCACTGCCCGCAGGTGCCGGGCCAGCTGGGCATACTCCCCGGCCCAGGCCGGCTGGTAGGGCCGCAGCACCACCGGCCTTGATTTGGCAAAACGCTCCATGCTGGACATACTCCCTGAAAAAAAGCCACCGGAAAGCCCGAAAATACGTTATCGGCCGGGCCCGCCAGTAGGCGCGCCGCTATTTTCCCAGGGTGCGCAGGTAGCGGGCCGGAATGGGCAGGCCGCGCAGGTGGTTGGTGAAGGCAAACAAAATGAGCAACGCCACCACCACGCCCAGGCCCCCGATGCCCCAGGCGTGCCGGCGCGCCCGGCGCGGCCCGAAAATACTACTTGCCTTCTGGTAGTGCAGCGCGGCCAGGTGCAGGAAAACCGCCGTGACGGCCAGGAAGTAGTAAGGCACAAAAAACAGGCTGAACGGAAACGTGTTCAGGCCGGCGGCGGCGAAGTAGAAGTTGGTATCCAGGCCAAACCAGACCCGGCCGGACAGCACGGCCCCGGTGTGCGCCAGCAGGAAAAACGCCAGGTACAAGCCCGAAAAAATCTGAAGCCGCCGCGCTGCCGACGGCCCGGGCTGGCGGCGGGCTTGCCCGTACAGCCGCACCCCGGAAACCACCTGCAGGCCCGTGGCCAGCAGCAGCACGGCTTCCACCACCGGGTGGCGGTACCCGACGCGCAGCGCGTTCATCACGGCCAGGTGGGCCGGAATGCCGCTCAGGGCTACCAAATGATTGGCCAGATGAGCCAGGATAAACACCGTCAGCAGCAGTCCGGTCCAGTAATGCGTGGTGGTCAGGGAAGGGCGCATCAGTTGTAGCAAAGGGAAGCGGGTGCAATACTAGCACGGCCTGCCCTTTATGCATAGCGGGCCGCTTATATAGAGCCACTGCCGCCGGCAATTTCCGCCGGGCGGCCGGGCCGGCGGTCCAGCGCCAGCCGCAGACTCAGCAGGGCCAGCACCAGCGTCAGGGGCGTAAAAACGTGCTTTTCCAGCGGATTAACCGACAGCAGATTGCCCACGGTGTTCAGCCCGAACAGCGCCGTCATCAGCCACAGCGCGCCCCGCAGCCAACCGGTGCGGCGGCCAGCGCCCCAGTGGCCGGCCCAGGCCCCGGCCACCCCGGCCAGCACCAGGTTTGCCCCGATGGAAACGGTTTCGAACGCCAGCATCTGGGCCGGGCTCTGTAGGCGGCCGCCCCACACGATTCCGTACGGCACAATGCCGGTGAGAATCAGGGCGTGAAAGAGCACCAGCAGGGAAAGCAAAACTAGCAGGCAAGTAGCCGCCCGGCGGGTGGAAAACAGGTGTTTCATGGCGGAAGGAATAGCCGCGAAGTACGCCATTTCACCAGTACGATGCGCCCGTCATCAGGAGCCGCGCGCCCCGGTACCTTCGCTTAGAGGTACGACAGCCACCAGTAGCGGTGGCGCCGCTTGTAGCTACCGTACCAGCGGCAGGGCCAGTACAGGAGCACCACCACGGCGGCCCACACCGCGTAGGCGCGCCACAGGCTGGGCTCGTAGCCCTTGGGCCAGCTGGCCGGGGGCGTAAACGACAGGTTAACAGCCTGTCCGAACGCCAGGCGGGTCCAGAGCCAGGCCCCGGCACTGATTAGCAGCAGGTGCAGCAGAAAGTAAAAGAAAGGCACCTGCCCGTAGGTGCGCAGGGTGCGCGTCAGGCGGTTGTCTACGGTTTCCAGCCGGCTGAGCAGCAGCAGGGACACGCCCAGCGTGAGGCCCACGAACAGCAGGGAAGGCGGGTACTTGCTCACGTTCAGCAACGACAGCCCCGTGTAGAGCGCGCCCCGGGCCTGCCCGCTCCACGGGGCCGGGTCGCCGTACCAGTTGGTTGCCCGCAGCACCCCGAATACGACCAAGAGCACCGCCCCGGCCGTGCGCAGCCGCCGGGCCCGGTCGGCCAGGGGCAGCCCAAACCACGGCCCCACCACGTAGCCGGCCAGCATCACGCCCAGCCACGGCCCCACGGAATAGGCCACCAGCAGCGGCGGCAACTGGACCAGGGGCAGCACGAAGGGCGTATTGTGCAGCAAGGCCCAGCTGGCGTTGGCGGGAGTCACGGGCTGAATAAAGGGCAGCGCGTCGTGGCCCAGCACGATGAGGGCCGCCAGCGCCGCCAGCACCGGGCGCGGCAGCCAGAGCAGCCCGGCCATCAGCACCATGCCGCCCCCGATGGCCCAGATAACCTCCAGCACCAGCAGCTCGTGGCTCCATTGCAGCAGGAAGGTAATGACCACCACCTCGACGCCAATCAGCCACAGCCCGCGGGTGAGCAGCCGCCAACTGGCCGCGCCCCGGCTCCCCTGCTTCTGCAGTTGCAGCCAGATGCTCACGCCGGAGAGAAACACGAACGTGGGGGCGCAGAAATGGGTAATCCAGCGGGTGAAAAACAGCGCGCCGCTGGCCTGGGTCAGGTCTTCGGGCCGGATGGCGGTGCTGCTCCAGAAGTCGCGCACGTGGTCGAGAGCCATGATAACCATGACCAGGCCGCGCACCACATCCACGGCCTGCACCCGCGGGGTACTACCGGCCCGCCCCGGGGCGGACACGACTTCTGATTCGAGGGCTGCTTGCATACGGGGTGGGCATTCGGTTGGCGGGGAGGTAGCGGCCGGCGCGGGCCTCCGGCGTCCGGCGGCCGTAAGCTACACGTTGGGCCGCATTTAACCAGCTGGACCGCAGCTCATTTTACCCGACCAGCCGGACAAAAAACGTATATTCAGTAAACCCAATATCCAGTGCTATGCAACGCCGCCCCAGGTCGTTCGGGCGGTATTTATCAGACAGAATGATACGTGAGTAACCCAGCACCACCACGAGTTGACCCCAGTTAGACAGCCGGCCCCGCGTCTCTGGCGCGCCCGTTCGCGCAATACACCTGCACGGCGCGGCTGATTCGCGTCACAGACGCTGAGCCGACAAGCACGCGCCGGAGACGCGCGCTTGCCGCGCAACACAGCCTCGTCGCTGGCGCGCGTCTGTGACGCGTGCCTCCCGGTTGCGCGTCTCTGACGCGCCCGTTCGCGCAAATAGCGACGCGTGCCGGCAGCACCTGCGCTATTCCAGAAACTGTACCGGTAGCAAACCACCGTGACCGGCATAAGTGGCCGCCGAGCTATAGAGGTAATGTTCCGGCTCGGCCACTGTCAGATCGGTAACGGGGTTGCGATGCACATACTCGAGCTTTTGCCGGGCAAAGGCTGGGGTAAGCAGCTGCACCGCATGGCTGCCATCCTGCCAGAGCTTATAGTCCTGTACTCGCCGCGTCTGCGCGGCATGAAAAGCAAAGCGGTGCAGCAGCCACTCGCGCCGGCTTTCGGCCTCCTGCTGAATGCGGTACAGCAGCTCCCGATTGGTGTACTTCTTGAAGTCGCGCAGAAAGGCCGAAAGGCTATGGCCCGGCGCTGCCCCGGCAATCAGGTGCAGGTGGCTAGGCATCAGGCACCACGCGTAGAGTAGCAGCCCTTTGTGCTGCTGACAATAGCGTAGACTGTCTACAATGACTGTTTTATAGCTACCCCGCGTGAACAGATCAACCCAGTCCACTACCGTCATGGTCAGGAAATAAATGCCCTCCGGGTCGTTCGGGCGGTATTTATCAGACATAATGATACGTAAGTAATTAAGCCCGTTGAATAGCTGGCGCACGTCACAGCGGCACAGCTGGCCCGCATCTCTGCCGCGCCCGTTCACGCAATATACGTGCACGGCGCGGCTGATTCGCGTCACAGACGCGGAGCCGGAAAGCACGCGTCAGAGACGCGCGCTTGCCGCGTTAGCAGCATGCCCACCCTACTGCTCACTGCTGGCGCGCGTCTCCGACGCGTGCCTCCCGGTTGCGCGTCTCTGACGCGCCCGTTCGCGCAATACACCTGCACGGCGCGGCTGATTCGCGTCACAGACGCGGAGCCGGAAAGCACGCGCCGGAGACGCGTGCTAGACAGCATCCCTACTACTCCGCAGCCGGCAAGAACCAGCGCTGGTAGGCTAGGGCCACCAGGCGCTGCCACTCGGGGTGGCGCTTCAGGTAGCTGGTCACGAAGGGGCACAGCGGAATCAGGGGCTGCTGGCGCCGCGCGGCTTCGGCCAGCACCTTTTCCACCAGGGCCGTGCCCACGCCCTGCCCTTCCAGCTGGCCCGGCACTTCGGTGTGAAACAGGGCCAGGGCCCCTTCCCGCTCGCCGTACTCCATGAAGGCGGTGGCGTGATTCACGGTTAGCTCGAAGCGGTGGCTGCCGCCGTTGTCGATGAGGGGCAGGCTCTGGAGTTCGGGTTTCATGGCAGGCGAGATTAGTGGTAGCGGGCCAAAAGTAGCGGGGCCCGGGCTGGCATGCCACTTCATGCGCCGTAAAACGCAAAGCGCCGCCCCGGTTTCCCGGGGCGGCGCCGATTCTGTAGAAGCCGGAAACCTAGGACTTCCATTGGTTGCGGCGGAACTGCTTCCAGGTTCGCTGTTGCTTGGCCAAGGTGGCGTTGTTCGTTTCGGGGCCATGCGGGAAGCAGACGGCACAGCCGCGGGCTTCTCCGAACACCACGCGCGACACCTGCACGTTGGAAAACTTGGCGGGGAAGGCTACAAAGGGTCCTTCGTCCACGGTGCCAAAGGCTTGCCGGAGTTTCTTTACTCGTTTCATGGGGCTTTGAGTTGGTACTCAAAGCGGGCTGCCTTTAGCAAAGACGGGTAAGTAGATCATGGAGTAGTAACGCACGTTCGGCAGCAGGCCTAAGATAGCAAAACCACCGGACCACGGTCGGCGCCGGTGGGCAACAGTTTCCAGCGGCGGCAAAAAAGGAACAAACCAAAACGTCATGCTGAGCCCCGCGAAGCATCTCTACCGCCAAAGTAACTTTCATTACTACTGTGGTAAAGTTATTTCGCGGGGATCAGCATGACGTTTCTGGCGGCAGTAGATTATAACTCTGCTTTCAAAGTAGCCGCCGCTACCGGGCGGCGGCTATTTCAGCTTGATGCCCTGGTCGGCCATGGCCTGCTCGGTGCGGGCGTGGTTGGCCTTGAACTCGGCGTGCTGGGCCTCGGTGCGCTCGGTGCCCAGGCTGGCCAGGTGCTCGCGCAGCTGGTCGGCGGGCAGGTCGGCGCCGTAGGAGGGCGTGCCGGGCTGCTGCCGCCACGACTCGTGCAGGGTGCCGTCGTCCACGGCGTCGAAGCCCAGCTCATCGACCAGCTGCATGACTTTCTGCTTGGCGGCGCTGTCGTCGGAGGCCACGGGCAGCGAAATGCGGCCCGGCGTGCCGGCGGCTACCCCTTTGTTCTGCAGGTGGTCGGCGTAGATGTTGTTGAACACCTTCACCACCGGGCGGCCCAGGTGCTGCTGCACCCACTCGCTCTCGGTCAGGCTGCCGGTTTCCAGCTCCGGAATCTGGCCGTCGCGCAGCATGGGGTAGTAGTTGCTGGTGTCGATGATGGGCGTATCCTGAGGGACGCTGGCCAGCAGGTTTTTGGGCAGGTCGGGAATGTTCTTGAGCGGGATGGTTACCACGATGAGGTCGGTGCCGTGCTGGGCGGCCTGCTCGGCCGTTACGGCCTTGGCGCCCGTCTTCTGCTCCACCTCCTTCAGGGTTTCCGGCCCGCGGGAGTTGGCAATGTATACCGAGTGGCCGAGGCTGGTGAGCCGCACGGCGAGGGCGCTGCCGATGTGGCCGGCCCCAATAATTCCAATGTTCATAGTCGGGAAAGGTTGTGTGGAATGCGCGCCGGCCCTACGCCGCCGCAGGTGGTTAAACAGCGGCGAGGCGGTTTTGCTTTTTTGCCGCGAATAATGCGCACCTGACCCGGCCCCGGCCCGCCCACAAAAACGCCCGGCTTCCGCGAAGGAAACCGGGCGCTGGGTAGCTGCAAGTAGGATAGTGAGGATAGAGGGGGCGCGGCGGAACGAACTAGCCCAGGGAGGGCGACACCGGCTTTCCGGCCGGGACTTTGGCGGCGGGCTGGTGCTGGTTGAAGTACTTCTTATCGAAGTAGGTGCCGGCCTGCTCGGGGTGCTCGTCGAAGACCAGGCCCAGGGTGCGGGCGTTGCGCGAGAGCTGGCGCGTGAGCAGGTCGCGCTCGGCGTGGGTGCCCACGCGGGCGTCGGCCTGGGCCTTCTTCTGCCCCGTCTGCGCGGTGAGGGCGCCCAGCAGCGCGTCGCGGTGCTGGGTGTAGGTGGCCTTGAAGTCGGCCTCGAACCCCTGCCCTACTTCCGTGAGGGCCGTGTCGTAGCGCTCCAGCAGGCCGGGCCAGGCGGGGTGGTCGGCCTGGTGGTACTCATCGGCGCCATTGGGGTAGAAGCGCAGGCGCTGGGCCTTGTCCTTGAGCTTGTAGTTGACGTATTCGCGGCCGGCGCCCACCAGCCAGTCCACCAGCTGCTGCCGGGCCGTGCCCAGGGTCAGGGTGGTGCCCTTGCCCCCACTGTGGGCCGTACCCGCCTGGCTGCGCTGCCCGAAATACGCCTCGTAGCAGGTCTCGGTAGCCGCAATCAGGGCCGCGAAACGGTCGTGGTCGTTGCCCTGGCGCAGCCGTTCCAGGTGGTCGCGGGTGCCCGCCTCCAGCTCCTCAAAGCTGATGGCGTCGTCGGCGAACCAGTCGCCGAAAATCTTTTCAAAGGATAACATAAATCAGTAAGTAAGTGAAGATTGAACTCCTGCCTAGCTACTAAGAATCCGCTGGAAATCCTACCGAAAAACGCCGGTTCTCCGTTCAGAGCTCTGTTCCTGCCGCCCAGGTTTTCCGGGCCATCATCCAGAGCTCTGGAAAGCCCTCCGCTTTTTTCCGGAGCCCCGTCCAGAGCTCTGGAATACACCCCGGAGTTTTCGGGTCGCCCATCCAGAACTCTGGAAGGCCGACCCGAAAACTCCGGAACCTAAAACAGAAGTCTGGATGGGCAGCCGAAGTTTTCCGGCGGGCCTTCCAGAGTTCTGGGAGGGCTGGGGGCTTTTCCCGGGCGTGAGCCGGTGGTTATAGGCTTTGCTGGCAGGAAAATGGGCTGGTTCCCGATAGAACGAACAACGCCGCCGGAGTTTCCTCGGGCGGCGTTGTTCGTTCTAACAGATAATGATATTACAACGAAGTCCAGCTTAGTAAAGAAAAGTCAGTTCTGCATTAGACTATGTATCTGGTATTTATTCTGAGGCAGGATTTGGCTGGGTAAAAAGTATAGGTCTAGCCCTAACGTATGTTTGAAACAATGAATCCTTGAATCTATAGTGTTTATCTCTAAGTTTAACAAGCTCAGCTCCATATTCTTCAGTAACCAAGTGCCCAACATACTGACTTGGATTATCAACATCTTGTTCAATAGCTAGTTTGTAAGCATCCGTAGTATAAATTTCGCCATCAGTTCTTACATTACTAGATAAAACCTTGAGTACCGTTTCTCTTGATCTAGAGGAAGCTACTGCCTTCTTATATCTGCCTTCCAAAACTGGATCAGCTTCTTTCTCCGCAATAGATTTCAGCACTTCATCTACATAATCCTCGTTTAATTCTTCATACCTTCCCTCAAAGTAAGCAGATCTAAAAGCCTGTTTACCTATGAGATGGACAATATATGGGTGACCATTAGCCAACGTAATAATTCTCCTTTTGGCATCGTCATTAAACGATATAAGATTATTGATAGAAAGTTCCGCATTATTAATAATTTCCTCTAGCTCATCATCATTCATAGAGGGCAGATTTATAACACTACCCGCAAACAATCTATCAGCACTTTGATGCTCCTTCATCAAATTATGTATATCTTGAGCTACCCCAATAATACAGAACTTTAAATAAGGAAGGTTAGTCGCACAAGATTTAAGCAATGAAGCAAACCCTGTCGGGTCAACTATCTGATCGAATTCATCAATTACGATCAATATACCGTTTTTTGCTACACTACTTTTTTGCAAATCATATAGAACGTTTATGAATACTGATTCTATGGAATGCTTTTGCAAAGCTGCGTTCTTAGTAGATTCATCTGTGTCATCACCACCTATTTTCGCCACTCCAATATTCGCACCACCAGTTAGCTTACTGATTTCTTTACTAGCAGAAGGTATTTCATAAATCCATTCAGCAAGGCACGCTCTAGTGGTAAGAAGTCGCTCCATTAGCTGTTCAGTATTTTGAATGGAGTTACCACAAGCTAAATACACGCTCAAATAATCAAGTTTTTCATCATGGTGAATATTAAGCTTGCTTAACAGCTCATTATCCCCTTGGCTAATTTTAATTATCTGCCTTGCTAATGAGGACTTACCAATCCCTCTATTGCCGACTATAGCAATATTACCTCCCTCTGACATCAATGCCAAGTATGCATCTCTAACATATTCACCTCTTCCTGCAAACTTCTTTGGATCCGAAATTTCTTTTGCAGGAACGAAGGCATTTTCAGTCTGTTTAAGCGTTACAACTTGAGTCATTTTTAATTTATTTTTTTGTTTCAAATGCATCTACATTATCCGTGATTTTTTCCACAAAGTTACTCCGCCGCTTATGAAAGTAGTGGCTTGTTATTTCACTTTAAGGAATCTTCACCCCGCGTTCCTGGGCTACCTGCTGGGCCAGCTCGTAGCCCGCGTCGGCGTGGCGGAAGACGCCCATGCCGGGGTCGGTGGTGAGGACGCGGCGCAGGCGCTCGGCTTTTTCGGGGGTACCGGTGGCTACTATCACCATGCCGGAGTGGGTGCTGTTGCCGATGCCCACGCCGCCGCCGTTGTGCAGGCTCACCCAGTCGGCGCCGGAGGCGGTGTTGGCCAGGGCGTTGAGCAGGGGCCAGTCGGCCACGGCGTCGGAGCCGTCCTTCATGCCCTCGGTTTCGCGGTTGGGCGAGGCCACGGAGCCGCAGTCGAGGTGGTCCCGGCCGATGACGATGGGGGCCGAGACTTCGCCGCGGGCCACCAGGTCGTTGATGACCAGGCCGAACTTTTCCCGCTCGCCGTAGCCCAGCCAGCACACGCGGGCGGGCAGGCCGATACACGGGACCTTAGCCTGAGCCTTCTCAATCCAGCGAGCCAGCATTTTATTGTCAGGAAACGTTTCGAGCAGGGCGCGGTCGATGCGCAGAATATCCTGCTGGTCGCCGCTCAGCGCAACCCAGCGGAAAGGTCCTTTTCCTTCACAGAATAAAGGCCGGATATACGCGGGCACGAAGCCGGGGTAGAGGAACTGCCCGTGTTCGTCGCGCACTTGCAGGCCGCCTTTTTCGGCCTGCCCGCGCAGGTTGTTGCCGTAGTCGAGGGCCACGCTGCCGCCGGCCTGCATGTCGATGATGGCCTGGCAGTGCTTCACGATGGAGGCCAGGGCCTGGCGCTTGAACTCCTCGGGGTTGTTTTTGCGCAGCGCCAATACCTGCGTGATGTCGCCCTCGGGAATGTAGTCCATCAGGTCGTGGGCCGAGGTTTGGTCCGTCACGATGTCGGCCTTGTAGCCCCGGGCCAGCAGCTCGGGCAATACCGTGGCGGCGTTGCCGGTCAGGCCGATGCTCCAGCCCTGGCGCGCCTGCTTGTACTGCTCGCACAGCGCCAGGGCGTGGTTTAGGTCGCGGGCCTGCTCGTCGAGGTAGCCTTCCTGCACCTTCTGTTTCACGCGGGCGTCGATGGGCTCGATGACCAGGCACACGCCGTCGTTCATGGTCACGGCCAGGGGCTGCGCGCCCGACATGCCGCCCAGGCCGGCGGTAATGGTGACGGTGCCGGCCAGGGTGCCCGCAAAGTGCTGGTCGGCCACGGCGGCGAAGGTTTCGTAGGTTCCTTGCAGGATGCCCTGGGTGGCAATGTAAATCCAGGAGCCGGCCGTCATCTGCCCGTACATCATCAGGCCCAGCTTATCCAGCTCGTCGAAGTACTCCTGGGTGCTCCAGGCGGGCACGATGTTGCTGTTGGCAATGAGCACGCGCGGGGCGTGGGCCCAGGTGCGCAGCACGCCCACCGCCTTGCCCGACTGCACCAGCATGGTTTCGTCGGCTTCCAGGTTCTTGAGGGTCTTGACGATGGTTTGGTACTCCTTCCAGTTGCGGGCGGCGCGGCCCGCGCCGCCGTACACGATCAGCTCGTCGTAGACGAGGCTTACGGCCGGGTCGAGGTTGTTTTCCAGCATGCGCAGGGCCGCTTCGGCCTCCCAGGTTTTGCAGCGCAGGGTGGTGCCGTGCATGGCTTTCACCGTTTCCTCGGGCTTGTACTCGTAGTACATCGGGCGGCCCCCACCCCCCGGCCCCGCATCTGCTTTAGGCGCAGAGCCCTCGGGCGAGGGGGAGCCAGACGACTTGGGCGCTTGGGTGTGGTCGGATTGGCTGGTGGCTTCGAGGTTGAGCTCGGGCGTGTCGAGGGAAGCGGGCGTAGACGGCTGGGACATGGGTGGCAGGGAGTTGAGAGGGAATGGGTGGAGCGGCAAGTTAGTTTTTTTGCCTTTCTGCGCTACTGCGGGCGGGGCCGGCGTTTCGGGCGGGGATTTTTCCCGCGTCGGTCATTCCGCGCCCGGCGAATAACTGACGGCCCCTACCCCACCACGGCGTAGTGCCAACGTGACCAGGCTGTTCGACACGCTGCTGGACGGACCTGGTCGGGTTGAATCCTGGTTGCCCAGGTTCTTCACTGCGGCCAGGCTGACCGGCGCGGTGGCGTTGCGCTCGGCCTGTACAACCCGCCCAAGTCGGCTTATCCATACCCTTACCCCGGGTTTCTGCGTAGTTCCATTTCCGTCCAACCAACACCCCGACCGATGAAACAAGTAGCTCCTGGCGTACACCAGCTCACGATTCAACGCTTTGTCAACCTGTATTTCGTAGAAACCGGCCGCTCCGGCGAGTGGGTGCTGGTTGATACCGGCCTGCCCGGCGCGGCCAAAGACGTTATTGCCGCCGCCGATAAGCTGTTCTATCCCGGCACTCATCCTGAGGCCATCATCCTGACCCACGGCCACATGGACCACGCCGGCAACGCCCGCGAGCTGGCCGAGCACTGGAAAGTACCGGTGCTGGCCCACGCCCTGGAAATGCCCTTCCTGACCGGCAAAGCCGTGTATCCGCCCGCCGACCCTACCGTGGACGGCGGCGGCTCCCTGGCCTTCGTGGCCCGGTTTTTCCCGCCCCAGTCGTTTCAGCTCAGCGACATCGTGCAGGTGCTGCCCGCCCCGGACACGGACCCGCCCTTCCTCCCCGACTGGCAACTGATCCACGTGCCGGGCCACGCGCCGGGGCAGGTTGCCCTGTTCCGCGAAAAGGACCGCACCCTGCTGGGTGCCGACGCCTTTGCCACGGCCAACCACGAGTCGGTGCCGGCGCTGCTGCTGCAGCGGCCCCGCATCAGCGTGGCCGGCGCGCCCTTCAACTACAACTGGGAGCAGGTGCGCGCCTCGGTGCAGACGCTGGCGGCGCTGCGGCCCCAGGCCATCGGCTGCGGCCACGGCCCCGTGATTCAGGGCGCGGAGGCCGAGCAAGGGCTGACGGCCCTGGCCGAAAACTTCCCCATGCCCACCCACGGCCGCTACGTATTGGAACCCGCCCGCACCGACGAAACCGGCGTGCAGTACGTGCCCAGCGCCCCCATCGACACGCTGCCCTCCAAGCTGGCCATGATTGGCGCGGGCGTCGGGCTGGCCGTTACGGCGGTGGCGCTGCTGTCGGCGGGCGGCAAGAAGAAGAAAAAGAAGGCCGGCCGCCGCGCCCCGGCTTCCTACGGCTACGCCGGCAGCTTCGACAGCCAGTATGACGACTACGAGAACAACTACGGCGTGCAGCCCGACGGCACCGTGGTAGGCCCCGGCCCCAGCCACCCCGGCTGGCGCAAGGGCGGCGTGGGCGACTAATCCTCACTCGGTGCCCCAAGCAAAAGGCCGCAGTAAGCAGATGCTTGCCGCGGCCTTTTCGGTTGTGGTTATTTGCTCGGCTTACAGCTGCGTGAGCGTGACGCTGCCTTTGGTGGTCACGGCCCGCAGGGAAGCGCCGCCCTGGCCCAGCGTGGCGGTTACCACTTTCTGCAAGGTTTCCGACGTGGTGACGGGCAGGCGGCCGGCGCTGATGGAGCCCACCGTGGTAGCGGCATACACGCGGGCCGAGTAGGTTTTGGGCAACGTCCAGGTGATGCTGCCGTTCAGGGTCGTCACGTCGAGGCCCTCGCCCACCCATTTGGGCCCGGCCAGCTTGATTTTCACGCCCCCGTTCACAGTGCGGCCCTTCACGCTGCCGCCCACGTTGGTCAGGGAAATGGCGCCGTTGGCCGCCTCGAAGGTAACGGCCCCCTGCAAGTCGCTCAGGTTGATGCCGCCGTTGAGGGTGCGCAGCGTGAGGGCCATGCCGCGGGGCACGAACACCTCGTAGCTCACGGCCCAGCCCAGCTCACCGGGCTCCGAGCTTTCGGCCCGCAGGGTGTAGTCTTTGGCCATGATGGTGACGCTTTTGCCCAGCTGCCGGGCTTCCTCGTCGGTTTTGCCCCAGGCCAGAATCTTGGCCCGGACGCGCACGTCGGTACCATCCCAGCCCTTGACGGTAATGCCGCCGTTGGCCCGCCCGTCGATGGTGATGCCCTGCCCGGCCGGGGCGGGCAGGATTTTGTCGCGGGTTTCGCAGTAGCGCTTACTGCTGCTGCTGGTGAAGGTGCCGTCGCCGCAGGTGAAGGTGAAGACGGGGGCCGTCTGGGCCCGGGCCGACCAGGCCGATACGCTCAGGAGCAGAGCCAGCAAAGGAATTTTCATGCAGCACGAGGCGAAAAGGCAAGGCGGCCAGCCGGCCGCTGCTGTCCACAAGCACAAATGCCGCCAATTAGTTGCCGGGTTTGCCGGCAGCCCACAAAAAAAGCAGCTCTGCCGGCCGGAAGAGCTGCTTTTGCAAACTGAGTAGCGGCTGCTATTCCTGGTTGACCTTGATGCCGCCGTTGGTGGTCACGGCTTTCAGGGAAGCGCCGCCCTGGCCCAGATTGGCGGCAATTTCCTTGTGCATGAAGCCCGATTTGGTCACGGTCAGGTTGTCGGCCTTGATGGAGCCCATCATGGTGCTGGTGTAGAGCCGGGCCGAGTAGTTTTTGGGCAGGTCCCAGGTGATGCCGCCGTTGGTGGTCGTCACGTCGAGGCCCTGGCCTTCCCACTTGGTGCCGGCCAGCCTGATGTTCAGCCCGCCGTTCACGGTCTGGCCTTTCACCCGGCCCGACACGTTGCTGAGCGACACGCCCCCGTTGACGGCCTCAAACTGCACCTCCGAGTCGAGGTTGCTCAGGCTGATGCCGCCGTTGACGGTGGTCAGGGCCAGGGCCGTTTTGCGGGGCACGAACACCTCGTAGCTTACCGCCCAACCCTGGTCGTTCTGCTCGGGGCCCTGGGCGCGGAGCGTGTTGCCGGCGCTGGAAATCGTCAGCTTTTTGGCGAGCTGCGCGGCCTCGGCATCGGTTTTGGCCCAGGTGCTCACTTTGGCCCGGACGCGCACGTCGGCACCGTCCCAGCCCTTCACCGTGATGCCGCCGTTGGCCCGCCCGTCGATGGTCAGCTTTCGGGCGCCGGGGGCGGGCATGGTCAGCTCGCGGATTTCGCAGTAGCGCCTGGTGCTGTTGGGGCTGGTGTAGGTATTGCCCTCGGTGCAGGCCGAGGTGAACGTGGGAGCGGTTTGGGCCAGGGCCGGCAGGGTAGTCAGGGCCAGCAGCAGGGCCGCGGAAAAGGTTTTCATAGCGCAGAAAGGAAGAAGTGAAAGTTGAGGCGGCCGCAACGGCGGGCCGCTTATCTAGCTAGAAGCAAGTAAGGCGCGAAGCGTTGCCTGGGCTGTTACTGGGCGCGCTTGATGGAGATGCCGCCGTTGGTGGTCACGGCCCTGACGGGGGCGCCGCCCTGACCCAGGTTCACGGCTATTTCCCGCCCGATTTTGCCTTTCACCGCCGTATCGAAGTCGGTGTCGACGGGGCCGTGCTGGGTGCTGCTGTAGAGCTGGGCCGAGTAGTTGGCCGGTACTTTCCAGGCAATGCGGCCGTTCTGAGTGGCCACGTCGAGGCCCTTGCCCTCCCACTTCTTACCGGCCAGCGTGATGTTCAGAGCCCCATTCTGGGTGTGGCCGCGCACGTCGCCGCCCGCCCCGGCAATGGTGACCGAGCCGTTCTGGGCCTCGAACGTAACCGGGCCGCGCAGGTCCTTCAGGCTGATGCTGCCGTTGTGGGTTTTCAGGTCCAGGGCCGTTTTTTCGGGCACGAATATCTCGTAGCTCACCGCCCACTGCTGCTCCTCTTCTGCCGCCGGGCCGGCTTGCAGGCGGTTGTTGCTGGTTGAAATCTGCACGGTGGCCGCCTGCGCCTTGGCCGCGGCGGCATCGGCGCCCCAGATGCTTATTTTGGCCCGCACCCGCACGTCTTGCCCCGCCCAGCTTTTCACCGTGATGCTGCCGTTGCGCCGCCCGTCCACCGTCAGCGGCCCCGACTTGGGCACGGCCATCATCAGGTCGCGGGTTTCGCAGTAGCGCTCCTGGCCGCTGTGGTAGTATTTGCCCTCGTCGCAGGTCGAGGTGAAGGCGGGGGCCGTTTGCGCGGCTACGGGCAGGGCCGCCGTGCTGAGCAAGAAAGCGGCAAGTAATTTTTTCATGGGAGTAAGGCTGGTTGGGAAGAAGTTGAACAACGGACGGCCCGCAAACCGGAACCGCTGCACAACCAACGAAATATTTCGTATTTAATCACGAATTATTTCGTACTTCTTTTCCAGCCGCCGCCCCTTACTCGATTAACGCATTATTACACAACAAATTACTTACCCGATATTTCCTGCGCCACCCCCGTAATAAAGGCCGTAATGATGGTAGCGGCCAGCCGGGCCGTCTGGTTGTCCCGGTCGAAAACCGGGTTCAGCTCCACCACTTCAAACAGGCGCACGGCCGGGTGCCGGCCGGCCAGGAAAGCCGCTTCCACGGCCTGCCGGGGCGTAAACCCATCGGCACTGGGTGCCGACACGGCCGGGGCGTAGGCTTCGGCGCACCCGTCGATGTCGAAGCTGACGAAGGCGGAGCCCCCGGCGGCGGCGCGGCGCAGGGCCCGCTCCATAAACAGCGCCATGCCATCCTGCTGCACGTGGGCCAGGGGCACGATGGTAGCCTGCTGCTGGTGCAGAAAGTCGATATCCTCCTTGGTGTTGAGGTTAGAATGCAGGCCGATTTCGGTGAAACGAGCCCCGGCCAGCACGTTTTCCCGTAGGAGCTTGCCAAAGGGCGTCCCGCTGCTGATGAGGCCGGGCCGGTCTTTCACGTCGGCGTGGGCGTCGAGGTTGATGCCGCCCACGGGCTGCCCGCCGCTGGCATCGGAAAGGCCGCGCACGGTGCTGTAGGTGCCGTCGTGGGAGCCGCCCAGCACGACTACCCGCGGGTATTGCGCCAGCAGCTCGGCCAGGCGCTGCTGGATGGTGGCGTGATTTACAGTATGGTCGGGGTCGAGCAGGGCCAGGTTGCCCGCGTCGGCGATGCGCAGCGCGGAGAGGTCCACGTCGTGCTCCAGGTTGTAGGTTTTGTGGTAGCGGCGCAGCTCCCGGCGGATGGCGTCGGGGGCGTGCACGGCCCCGGCCCGGCCGCCTTCCAGCACGGTACCAAAATCGAGGGGCAGGCCCACCAGGCAGATATCGGCCTGGGGCAGCTCGGCGGCGGGCCGGATCAATTCGCGCAGAAACGTGGGCATGGGCAAGGGGCAACGAGGGTGGAAAACGGCGAAATGTAGCTTGATCCGGGCATTCGTGCCCGGCCCGCCGGCCCGGTCCGGCCTCATTTTCCTGCGTATCTTGCCTTATGCTTACTCGTCTTCTGCTTTTCAGCGCCCTGCTGCTGGCAACCGTCGGCGGCCGGCCAGCCCAGGCCCAGCAACGCACCCAACCCAAGTCGGCGGTGCTCAGCGCCTCGTTTTTCCGGTCCTACACCTACCTCTCCTACGCCATCGTCGATACGGAAACCAGCGCCAAGCCGATGCTGGCCCAGGGCGTGGGCGGCTCGCTGACCCTGCACCCCGACGGCACCTACCAGAAACGCCTGCAGCTGGCGGGCAACGGCGGCACGATGAGCTTCAGCCAGGACGGCCGCTTTACCTTCTCCGGCGACCAAATCACCTTTCGCTACACCGACAGCAAAGGCCAGGCCCGCTCCGACCAGGGCTCGTTCGTGTTTCAGCCCAAGGCCCGCACCCTCACGCTGACGCTGATCGGCTACCCGGCCGGCAACAAAGGCATCTACACCCTGCGGGCGGATTAATTGGTTGTTGATTGTTGGGAGTTGATTGTTGGAAGTTGTGATGCGTTTTAACGATCAACTCCCAACAATCAACAATTCTCCCAATTGCGCCCGGCCGCCCTTTCTGCTAACTTGCAGCCCCTTTCTGGGCCACCCACCCAGCTCAACAACTCACAAATTCACCATTTCACTCATTCACTATAGATGGGAAGAGCATTTGAATTCCGCAAAGGCCGGAAGATGAAGCGCTGGGACAAGATGTCCAAGGACTTTACCCGCATCGGCCGGGAAATCGTAATGGCCGTGAAGGAAAGTGGTCCTAACCCGGATACCAACTCCCGCCTGCGCACGGCCATGCAGAACGCCAAGGGCGTGAACATGCCCAAGGACCGCGTGGAAGCCGCCATCAAGCGGGCCAGCAGCAAGGAGGAAAAAGACTACCAGGAAGTGGTGTACGAGGGCTACGCGCCCCACGGCGTGGCCGTCGTCATCGAAACGGCCACCGACAACCCGACCCGCACCGTGGCCAACGTGCGCATGTACTTCAACCGGGGCAACGGCGCCCTGGGCACGGCCGGCTCCTCAGACTACACCTTTACCCGCAAGGGCGTGTTCCGCCTCGCCGCCGAGGGCCTCGACCTCGACGAGCTGGAGCTGGAGCTGATTGATGCCGGCGCCGAAGACGTGTACGCCGACCAGGAAGAAGACGAGCACGGCAACGTGAAGGACTTCATCGTGGTGGAAACCGCCTTCACCGACTTCGGCCAGATGCAGAAAGCCCTGGAAGAAAAGCACCTCAACGTGGTGTCGGCCAACCTGCAGCGCGTGCCCAACACGACCGTAACCCTGGAAGGCGAGCAGCTGGAAGAGGTGATGAACCTGATTGAGAAGTTCGAAGAGGACGACGACGTGCAGGCCGTATACCACACGCTGGGCTAAGCCTTGCCGAACCGGAAAAACCTTCCGAAACGCGGGCCGCTCCGGTTGGGGCGGCCCGCGGTGCTTTTACCGCTACCTTCGACTTCCAATCAGCCCTCCGGAATACCCATCTCATGCAGCTCCAGGCCACAATTACCGAAATCCGGGACCGTCTGAACTCAACCTTTGCCAAGCAGGACGAGTGGTTTGATAAACCGGCCGAGCTGCGCGCTTTCCGCCCGCAACACGGGGGCTGGACCATCGACGAAGTATTGGAGCATATCGGGCTGACCAACCACTATCTACTCATCCTCATCACCAAAGCCACCCGCAAAGCTTTGCTGAATGCTGCCGACGCCGACCTGCAGGCTGAGCTGAGCAGCCACGTATTTCAGCGCGACAAGCTCACTGAAATTGGGCAGCATAAGTCTTTTGCCTGGGTGCGTCCCGAGCACATGGAACCCACCGGCGCCAAGCCCCTGCCCGAAGTACGCGCCCAGCTGCAAGACCAGCTCGGCCAGTGCCTCAACAGCCTAAACCAACTCAAAAACGGGGAAGGCGTGCTCTATAAAACGACCATGTCGGTGAATGAGCTGGGCAAAATTAACGTGTATGAGTACCTGTATTTTCTGGCTCAGCACGGCCAGCGCCACCTGACCCAGATGGCAAAGAACGAAGCCGAATTTGCGGCTCGCCCCCGCTAGTCTTAGCCGTTTTCCTGCTCTTCCGAATTCTATGAAATTCCTCATTACCAGCCTGTTTTTATTGTTCTACTCCTTTCTTGCCACGGCCCAGCAAGCCGAGCTGGAAGCCCTGCGCAAGCGCGAAAACGTCACCGGCTTGCAGCTGGTTTACACCAGAAAGGGCGAAACCAGGCAGTACAGCCTCGGGCAGCGGCAGGCCAGCACCACCCCGGCCCCGATGACGGCCACGACCACCATGCAGGCTGCTTCGCTGGGCAAAGTGGTGCTGGCCTACACCGCCCTGCGCCTCCACGACCAGGGCCGCTTCGACCTCGACCAGCCCCTGCTGACTTACGCGCCCTACCCGCGCCTGCAAAACGAGCCCCGAGCCACCCGGATTACCGCCCGCATGGTGCTGGGCCATACCACCGGCCTGCCCAACTGGGCCGATTACCCCCTGGCCGAAAGCTGGAAAACCTCGCAGCTGACGTTGAAATTCGCCCCCGACAGCTGCTGGAGCTACTCCGGGGAAGGCTACGTGTGGCTGCAGCGCACCCTGGAGCACCTTACCGGTAAGTCGCTCGAAGAACTGGCCCGGCAGGAGGTTTTCAAGCCCCTGAAGATGCCCCACAGCTCCTTCGTCTGGCAAGCCCGCTTCGAGCAGAACGCTGCCTACGGCCACGATAAAGCCGGCCAGCCCACCGACGTCAAGCGGTTCCGGGAGCCCAACGGCGGCTTTAGCCTGCTGACCACCGCCGCCGACTACAGCCGCTTCCTGCGGGCCCTGCTGACGGGCCAGGGCCTGAAGCCCGCCACCGCCCGGCTACTGACCACCGCCGCCACCCCCGCCACCCGCTGCACCACGCCCCTCACCCCCACCGATGCCAGCATCAGCTGGGCCTGGGGGCCGGGACTGGCCGCTACCAGCCACGGCCCGGCCCAGTGGCACTGGGGCGACAACGGCGACTTCCGCGGCTTCTTCATGACCTTTCCCCAAACCCAGGAAACCCTGCTCCTGCTCACCAACAGCGCCAACGGCCTCAAAATCGTGGACGACGTGCTGCGCCTCTTCGTGGGCCCCGGCCAGTACCAGGCCATGCAGTGGCTAGCCGAGGAGAAATAGCCATTCCTGATTAGCCGTAAAGCCAGTCCGTAGCGCGAACTTTGTAGCTAGCCTGCCTAGCGTCGTTCGTGTGTGCACAAGTCGTCTGGCTCCCCGAAGAATGCTTGATGCGCATTCCCTTTTTTGGAGAGGGGCCGGGAGTGAGGCGCACCCCAGAACGAGCCGCATCGAAACCATGATTGAAAACCCCGAAGAACCCGAAATCATCCACCGCCACTTTATGGTGCATAAGCCCTGGGGCTACATGAGCCAGTTTGTGTGCGAGCTGAAAAAAAAGAAGCTCCTGGGCGCGCTTCACGACTTTCCCGCCGGCACCATGTCCATCGGCCGCCTCGACGAAGCCAGTGAGGGTCTGCTGCTGCTCACCACCAACGGCAAAGTCAGTGAGCAGATCCGGGCCAAATCGGTGGAGAAGGAGTACTACGCCCAGGTCGACGGCCTGATTACCGACGAGGCCGTGGCCCAGCTCCAGCAGGGCGTCGAAATCGGGCTGCACGGCGACAAGTACCAGACCCTGCCCTGCCGGGCTTTCCGCCTGGAAACGGCCCCCGACCTGGGCGCGCGGGGCCGCAAAATCCGCGACGAGCGGCACGGGCCCACCAGTTGGGTGTCCATCATTGTCACGGAGGGCAAATTCCGGCAGGTGCGCAAGATGACGGCCGCCGTGGGCTTTCCCACCCTGCGCCTGGTGCGGGTGCGCATCGGCAGCATCGAGCTGGGCAGCCTAGCCGCCGGCGAAGTGCGGGAAGTGGGCGGCTTTTTCGCCGCCGCGCCCGTGCCCACCGTGGTGCCCCTGCCCGAACAGGCGTAGCCGAGGCTGCTTTTGGCCGGGGCGGGAATTATGGCTAGGTTTAACAGTCGGCCTCTCACCGGCTTGTTCCACTTTTTTTCAGCCCTGCCCGCCATGCTCCCCACGTTCTTTCGCCCTGCCGCCCTGCTGCTGGCTGGCCTCAGCACCCTGGCCGCCTGCTCCCAGCAAACCGCCCAGGATACCCCGGCCTCTGCTGGCTCCGCTACCCATCAGGCGGCCGTTCCGGCCGCCTACTTCCAGAGCGCCGAAACCGGCGTGCAGGACGGCGGCGTGCGGGTTATTCCCATCACCACGCCCAAGGGCAAGTTCAACATCTGGACCAAGCGCTTCGGCCATAACCCGCGCATCAAAGTGCTGCTGCTCAACGGCGGCCCCGGCGCCACCCACGAGTACTTCGAGTGCATGGAAAGCTTCCTGCCCAAAGAAGGCATCGAGTTTATCTACTACGACCAGCTCGGCTGCGGCAACTCCGACAACCCCCGCGACACGGCCATGTGGAGCCTGCCGCGCTACGTGGAGGAAGTCGAGCAGGTGCGCCAGGCCCTGAAGCTCGATAAGGACAACTTCTACCTGCTGGGCCACAGCTGGGGCGGCATCCTGGCCGCCGAGTACGCCTTTAAGTACCAGCAGCACCTCAAGGGCCTCATCATTTCCAACATGATGATGAGTTGCCCCGACTACGGCAAGTATGCCGACCAGGTGCTGGCCAAGCAGCTGAAGCCCGAAGTGCTGGCCGAAATTCGGCAGATCGAAGCCCGCAAGGACTTCCAGAACCCGCGCTACATGGCGCTGCTCATGCCCAACTTCTACGCCGAGCACATCTGCCGCCTGCCCCTCGACCAGTGGCCTGAGCCCGTGACGCGCTCCTTCGCCAAAATGAACCAGTCGCTCTACGTCACCATGCAGGGCCCCAGCGAGTTTGGCGTGGCCGGCAAGCTCGTGAACTGGAACCGCGTGCCCGACCTGCCCCAACTCTCGGTGCCCGTGCTCAGCATCGGCGGCAAATACGACACGATGGACCCCGAGCACATGCGCATGGTAGCCCAGAAAGTGCAGCACGGCACCGCCCTGATCTGCCCCAACGGCAGCCACATGAGCTTCTACGACGACCAGCAAACCTACATGCGCGGCCTCACGAAGTGGATTCTGGGCGTGGATAAGGGCGAAGAAAAGGTGGCGCTGTAGGTGTTATTGCTTAGGAATAACTAAAAGGACTATAATTTCCCGGACCCATGAACACTCAGAACGCAAACATTTATATTGATGAATTTGGCAATACTGCGCTCAATATTGAGAAACCAGGAACATTCTCCCATTTTGTATATTGCTCGATCATAATAAACAGCAATGACAAGCTCAAAGCAGAGGAACTAAGAAAAAAGATAACAAAGGATCATAATTTAGGAAATGATATTAAATCCAAAAATATCAGCGAAAAACTATTTGATAGAAGACTGCGAATATTATCGCAACTTGTTGAAAACCTAGATTTCACTATTGATGTATTGGTTGTTGACAAGTCAAAGTTAGCAGAAGCACAAGGATTAAAACACAAACGAGTATTTTATAAATATTTTCAAAATTTTTTTGTTAAAAAGTATAACGATAAATATGAATCATTTTCAATATGGGCAGATAAAGTAGGAGAAGATTTTCAGTTTGAATTGGAAGCTTACATAAGAAACAATAGTATCTCTCCTTCACTTTTTCATCAAGATAGATTTTTCTTCATTTCTGATGATATCGGCAAGGAGAAATTGATTCAGTTCGCTGACATACTTTGTGGATCAATAGGAAAAATATTTTGCACTAGTCATACACACGCTAGAGCACAAGAAATATTTGATATTCTACACACTAGAATGAGTGTTGATTTCTTTCCATATCAATCAACAGATGATGAAATACAATTATTCAAACACAGCGAATTAGACCCTCAAATATCGGAAATAACGCTTCGCATAGCAAAAGAACACCTGAGTAGTGCAAGGCGCAAAGACAATCCTGAAGAAGCTAGAATGCTTGAATATCTAATATTAAACCATCGAGTAAATCCAAATAGACTGATACCAACGTATGATATAACTAATTACTTATCTAACTTCTCTAGCAACGCTTCAGACGAGAGAACCAGAAACATAGCAAGAAGCTTAAGATATGAAGGAGTGTTCGTTATAAGCCATTCTGGAAAATCAGGATATAAGCTAGCAAACTCATATACAGATATTACTCAACAGTTCGAGCATTACCTCAAATATGTTATTCCAATGTTAAAGAAGATAAAAATACTTAACTCAAGCATTGCTGAACAGACTTTCAATACTATCAACATCCTTGAGAAAGACAAAGCCTTTCAAGAGTTAAGACAAATGCTTTCAGGTGTAAAGTAGTATTTGGATAATCTGTTTCAGCATTTCCCCTTCCCAGCCACAATGCCCATTCCCTACCGCACCCTCTTCTTCCTCGACAACGCCACCACCAGCATCCTGGAAGTCAAGCGCCTCGACCGGCCCGACGACGCGGCCCCCGACCAGCTCTACCACTGGCTGCTCTTCGACAAAGCCGCTGGCCACCTCACCAGGCTCGACTTTCTGTCGATGCTCTCCCGGCCTCAGGCCGAGGAGCGGGAGTTTGAGCAAGGCAGCCTGCGCTTCGACCAGCACACGGGCGTCTATACCAGCGCCACCACCCGCGCCACCCAGCAGCTGGCCGCCAGCCGCCACGGCGAGCTGCCCCAGCAGCTGGCCACCGCAGTCGAAGGGTATTTGCAGAGCGTATAGCTGGCCGGCCAGCCCCAGCGGGGCGGCATAGCGGTAGAAAAACGCGCCTCAAGCGTTGCCAAAGCCCCCGCGGGGCGACACCATCGGTACTACGATTAGGTGTCGCCCCGCGGGGGCTTTTCTCGCGCAGGCCCCCAGCAGCTACCGCTATGCCGCCCCGCTGGGGCTTATTGCAAGAAACCCGAAACACCGCGCGACCAATGCAAAACACGCCGTATCCAACCCCAAACACCCTGTAAGCAAGCCGAAATACCCTGTGACCAATGCAAAACACCCCGCACCCAACTAAAGACACCCGTACCCAACCCGAAACACCCCGCACCCATTGCCTAACCCGCGCACCATGCAACCGTCGTCTGGCTCCCCCTTGCCCCGAGGACTCTGCGCATAAAGCAGATGCGGGGCCAGGGAAGTGGGGCCCACCCAGCTTCTGCGTAACTTGCAGGCCCGCCCGCCACCCCGGCCGGCGTTTTCACTCTTTGCTGCCGTTTGCCCTATGCCCAGTTCCGACACCACGCGCCTCAACAAATACATCAGTGAAAGCGGGGTCTGCTCCCGCCGCGAGGCCGACAAATTCATTGAGCAGGGCACCGTGTTCGTCAACGGCAAGCGGGCCACCATCGGCACCCAGGTCAGCAGCAAGGACAAGGTCATCGTCAACGGCAACCTCATCGAGCCCCGCGCCCCCGAAGACGCCATCTACATTGCCTTCAACAAGCCGCCGGGCATCACCAGCACCACCGAAACGAGCGTCAAGGACAACATCATCCGCTACATCAAGCACAGTGAGCGGATTTTCCCCATCGGCCGCCTCGATAAAGACTCCCAGGGCCTGATTCTGCTGACCAGTAACGGCGACATCGTCAACAAGATCCTGCGCGCCGGCAACAAGCACGAGAAGGAGTACATCGTCATGGTCGACAAGCCCATCAGCGACCAGTTTATCGAGGGCATGCGCAACGGGGTGCCCATCATGGGCATCATGACCCAGAAGTGCGAGGTGCAGAAGGAAACCAACTACATCTTCCGCATCACCCTCATCCAGGGCATGAACCGCCAGATCCGGCGCATGTGCGAGCATTTCGGCTACGAAGTCGTGCAGCTGGAGCGCATCCGGGTCATGAACATCAGCATCAAGGGCCTCGGCGTAGGCGACTGGCGCGAGCTGACCGACAAAGAGCTGGCCGGCCTGTTTGCCATGACCGAAAAGTCGTCGGGCACCAAGGAAGCCTCCCTGCCCAAGAAGCGCGTGGGCTCGCCCGCCACCAAGTGGAGCACCCGCCCCGCCCGCTTCGCCGACGACTTCGACGGTGACGCCAAACCCGCCCGCAAGCCCGCCGGGGCCAAGCCGGCCCGGCCCGGCCGCCCCACCACCGGTGGCGCCAAGCCGGTGCGCAAGCTGGCCAACGGCAAGCCCGCCTTCGGCGGCGACGACAAGCCCTTTGGCAAGCCCGGCCGCGCCACCGGCCCCGGCTCGAAGCGCAAGCCCGCCGCCAAAACCCTGAGCCGCGCCCCCAAGGGCAACGCCGGCAGCCGGGGCAGCAGCCGCGGCAAGCGCTAAAAACCGCCCCGCAACCCGGCCTGCATCCGTCACAACAGCCCAGTTCGGGGTACTACTCCCGGCCAGGCGCTTTGCCGATTTCAAAAGTCCGTTGGAGCAGTAGCTCCAACGGACTTTTGTTTTTACTAATCGGCCATCCATGCGCCCCAAAGCCACTTTCCAGGCTTACCGGGCCAGCAGGCGGGCGGCGCTGACCTTCCGTTCAAAAGTCTGATTACGCCCGATAATCCTGCCGCATCCTTTGTTGGAGCAGCAAACTTATGACTAGGTTTGAACGCCTTACCGGCCGAGTCAACCTCTTTATTGTTCTACCTGTTCCTTCTTTTGCCATGAACGCCAAACCTTCCAACGCCTTTATCGGAGCCTCCTGGGTAGCCTTGCTCGCCGGCATGGTGGCCTACAACGTGGGCCTGTGGAACGCCACGATGCCGCTCAACGAGAAAGGCTACTACTTCACCATTCTGCTCTACGGGCTGTTTGCCGCCGTATCCCTGCAAAAGACCGTCCGCGACCAGCTGGAGGGCATTCCCGTCACGAATATCTACTACGGGCTGTGCTGGTTTGCCACCCTGTCGGCCGTGCTCCTGCTGAGCGTGGGCCTGTGGAACGCCACGCTCACGCTCAGCGAAAAAGGCTTCTACGCCATGGCTTTTATGCTCAGCCTGTTTGCCGCCATTGCCGTGCAGAAAAACACCCGCGACAGTCGGTCGGGCAGCCCGGAGCCCGCGGCCCCCACCGAGCCGCCGCTGCACTAGCCCGGCGCATGTCACAATCGGAGCAACTATGACCTGGTATTCTATATTCAAACTTCCTTTTATTGCCGCCTCACTTCATTTATTTCACCTCACCTATCATGAAAAAGTTAGCCGTTCTTGCTTTCCTCGCTTTCGCCGGTGCTTCCTGCTCGAAAGAAAACGCCAAACCCGCCCCCGCCAAAGCCCAGGCCAGCTCCTCCGACGTGCGCGACTCGTACAACTGTCCGGACGTGTACGACCCGGTGTGTGCCAATGGCGTAACGTACCCCAACGCCTGCCAGGCCAGCCGCGCCGGCGTCACCAGCTACACGAAAGGAGCCTGCGGCGGCGACATCTAAGCGTCTTGCCCCTACCTGCATCAGCACAAACGGCCCGCGTCAGACTGACGCGGGCCGTTTCTGTGTGTGGCTGAAAAGGCGCGGGTATTTACTTCACGTTGACCAGCAGGCCCAGGTAGGCCAGCCGCCCCAGCTGGGGGCCGCCGATAATCTGGATGTTGTTGGCGTCAAACAGGTTGGACACCCCGGCCTGCAGCGTGGTAGCCAGCTTGGGCACGGTGTAGCCCAGGTAGGCATCGGTGGTGCGGTAGGTGCGCACCTGGCCCGTCGCCAGGGGCAGCTCCTGCTGGTGGCCTTCCACCCAGCGGTAGTTCACCGAGTAGCTCAGGTTGCGCAGCACGGTGCCGCTGGCGTTGAGGTTGAACTTGTGCTTGGGCGTGTTGAAGAACGTGCGGAAGCCCGCGGGCAGGTTGCTGCGGTCCAGCACGTTGAGCGAGTAGTTACCGCCCACGTTCAGAGCCTTGTGCAGGTAGTAGGTGATGCCCACCGTGGCGCCCTGGGTGCGCACTTCCTGGCTGTTGTTGTAGGAAGCGAAGATAATGCGCGCCGGCGTGGCTTTGGCGTCGGTGAAGCCCGAGGCCAGCCCGGCGTTTACCTGCTGGAACGTGGGGCGCGTGCCGTCCACGTTGCCCACGAAGGCCGAGCCCCCGATGAAGTCGTTGTAGCGCGAGCGGAAGTAGCTGGCATCCACGTACACGTTGGGCAGAATGGCGCCCTTGTAGCCCACCTCGGTCGTCGTCACGCGCTCCAGCTTCAGCTTGTTCAGCGTCAGCTCGTAGCCGGCCAGCGACGTGCCGGGCACGTAGCTTTTACCGTTGGCATCGGTGAAGCTGTAGCCCTGGAAGCCGCCAAGGTTGCCGAGCAGGATAAACGTGCCCACGTCGGAGCGCAGGTACTGGTCGGTTTGCGAGGGGCTGCGGAAAGCCTGGCCGAAGGAAGCGCGGAAGTTGTGCTGCTTGTCTTTGCCAAACGAATACACGGCCGACGCCCGGGGCGAAAACGAGGGGTCGAAGTTCTTGAAGAAGTCGACGCGGCCGGCCAGGGCCAGCTTCAGGTGCTCCTGTAGCAGGGTCTGGGTCAGCTGGCCGTAGGCGCCGTACTCGTGGTTTTCGAGGCGCTTGCCGTCGGTATCCGCGAACAGCTTGCCGCCCGAGCCCAGGCGGTACTGGCGGTAGGCGCCCCCCAGCACCAGGTCGGTGCCGGCGTCGGAAAGGCGGAAGCTGCGCTGGGCGCTGATGTCGTTGAGGAAGGAGTTGAAGTTCTGCTGCGCGCCCCGGCCGGGCTGGTCGTCGCCGGTGATTTTCTCGCGCAGCGTGGCATAGCGGGCATCCGAGCTTTTCAGCTGCACGGCATCGGCCGCCGCTTTGGCCGCCGCCTGGGCCTCGGCCACGCCCAGCTTAAACTCGTCGCGCGCCTTGGTGTAGGCCTGATTGAAGGTGTAGAAGTATAGCTGCTTGTAGCTGGTGGGGCCGCCTTCCGTGGTGGGCGAGTTCTGGAGCAGGGCGCTGAGCTGGGTCAGCTCGTAGCTGCTGCCGGTGAAGTCCTCGGTGGAATAGGCCCGGATAAAGCCCTTGGAGCTTTTCAGCTCGGCCCGGTACTGGTTGGTGCCCAGGCCCTTGATGCGGAACCGGCTCTGGTTTTGGTAGGTGGCCGTGCCCACCCCGCGCTTGGCTTCCAGGGTCAGCTTCAGGTCATCCTTAATCAGGTACGACAAGGCACCCTGCACGCGGTAGGACTTGGTTTTCTGGTCGGGCCCAATCAGCTCCTGCTCCGTGAAGCCGGGCATGTACACCGTCTTGCCGTACAGGTCGGGGTGCACCTTGAACTCGGCCGAGTTCGGCGTAGCGGGCCGGTTCTGGTAGGGCGAGTACACGTTGCTGATTTCCCCGTAGCGGTTGACGGCGTCGTAGCCGAGGCTGGAGCCTTCGGGGTTCTGTGAGAAGCTGGCCGCCTCGTAGTTCTGGGCCAGCCAGTCCTGGGCCTGGAACCCGCTGGCGTTGAGCTTGAGGGCCAGCTTGTCGGTGAGCTTCTTGGCGTAGCGCAGCTGCCCGTCCAGCAAATTGCGCTGCCCCCCGCGCACGCGCACGCTCAGCCCCTCGTACACGAACGGGTCCTTGCTGTTAAACAAGACCACCCCGCTCAGCGCGTTGGCCCCGTACAGGGCCGAGGCCGGCCCGTGCAGCAGCTCGATGCTCTCCAAATCCAGCTCGGGCAGGCCCACCAGGTTGCCCGGGCTCAGGTTCAGGCTCGGCAGGGCCGTGTCCATGTAGTCGACCAGCTGCATGACCCGCTCGCTCTTGGCCGTGTTGAAGCCCCGCGTGCTCACGCTGGTAAAGAGCATCGAGGCCGAGTTTACGTCCACGCCCGGCAGCTGGCCCAGGCCGGCCAGCACCTCCGGCGTGCTAAAGCGCTCCAGCTGCCGCGTCGATACCTTGTCAATGGTAACCGGGGCCCGCAGGATGTTTTCCTCTACCCGCGAGGCCGATACTACGGTTTCGTTCAGCAGCGTGGAACTGGGAGCCAGCACGACGCTGAGCAGGTTATCGGATTTATTCAGCTGCACGAGCTGGGTTTCGTAGCCAACGTAGGCCACCAGAATTTCCACCGCGCCGTTGTCGAACGGCACGTTCAGGCTGAACTTGCCCAGCTGGTCGGTGCTGGTGCCGATGAAAGTGCCCTTGAGGAAAATGGTAGCGCCCGGCAGCGGCTCGCCGGTGTTGGTGAGCACCGTGCCGCCGATAGTAGCCTCGGCCGGATCGGGGGCCGGGGCCACGGTTTTGCGCTTGGTTTTGGTGAGCAAAGGCTGGTCGCCACCACTGGTGGGGGCGGCCGCCAACGGGGCCGCCTGGAGTAGCGAGGCGGCCAGCAGGACCGGATAAATTTGTTGCATTAGGAGAAAAGTATGGTAGGTCGGAAAGCACAAACCTAGTCCCGCGCGCGGCCGGGTATCAGCCTTTTGTGCGAACGGCGCACTCCGCTGGCTGAATACCACCGGCCACTGGCTGAGCGACGCCCGCTCTGGGCCGCCCCCGCCGCGCCGCAAGCCGGCCGCCCAGCCCGGTTTGGCTTGCTAAAACCCCGCTCCGGCGCAGATAACCGGCTTCTCGCGTAACTTGCGGCCCTTAGCCTTGTTTCACCCGTGCCCCGGCTTACCCGCCGGCCCCGGTTTTCCCTATCCTACCCATCCCGAACGCCCTGCCCATGCTCCGTACCGACTGGACCCTTGACGAAGTAAAAGCCATTTATAACCAACCCGTTCTGGAGCTGGTAGCCCAGGCCGCCGCGGTGCACCAGCAGCACCAGGCCACCGGTGAAGTGCAGGTCTGCACCCTGCTGAGCGTGAAAACCGGCGGCTGCCCCGAGGACTGCGCCTACTGCCCCCAGGCGGCCCGCTACCACACCGGCGTGCAGGCCCACAAGCTGCTGCCCGACGCCGAAGTCATTGCCGCCGCCCAGCGGGCCAAGGATTCGGGCTCGACCCGCTTTTGCATGGGTGCCGCCTGGCGCGAAATCCGCGACAACCGCGACTTCGACCGGGTATTGGGCATGGTTGAGCAGGTAAACGAGCTGGGCCTGGAGGTGTGCTGCACCTTGGGCATGCTCAACGAGTACCAGGCCGAGCGCCTCAAGCAGGCCGGCCTCTACGCCTACAACCACAACCTGGACACCAGCGCCGAGCACTACTCCGAAATCATCACCACCCGCACCTACGACGACCGGCTCAACACGCTGGAGCACGTGCGCAAAGCCGGTATTTCGGTGTGCTCGGGCGGCATCATCGGCCTGGGCGAAACCGACGAGGACCGCATTGCCATGCTGCACACCCTGGCTACGCTGCCCGCCCACCCCGAGAGCGTGCCGGTGAATGCCCTGGTGCCGGTGGAAGGCACGCCCCTGGCCGACCAGCCCCGCGTCAGCGTCTGGGAAATGCTGCGCATGATTGGCACGGCCCGCATCCTGATGCCCGGCACGATGGTCCGCCTCTCGGCCGGCCGCCAGGAAATGCCGGTGAGCGAGCAGGCGCTGTGCTTTTTGGCCGGTGCCAACTCCATCTTCTCGGGCGAAAAGCTGCTGACCACGCCCAACCCCGACTTCGACGCCGACCGCCAGATGTTCGATTTGCTCGGCCTCAAGCCCCGCAAAGCCTTCAAGGACGTGCCCGAAGGCGCTACCGTGCTGGGCAAAGAGCTGGCGTAGCGCATTGCTTTTTAGAAAAGAACGTCATTCCGAGTGTAGCGAAGCGAAGCCGAGGAATCTCGCGGGCAATGGTATATCTCAGGCTTGATCTGACGACTGCAAAGCCGAAGCATCTCTACCGCTTCGTTGCCTTGCAAGTGGATTACCATTGCCCGCGAGATGCTTCGGCTCCGCCGCTGCATGACGGCCTTCTTATCCTCCTCTTACCTTCTACTTACCCTTCCCAATGACCATATCCTTCGATCTGAACCTGGACCACGCCTACGCCGAATCCCTGCGCCAGCAGCACGAGCCGGGCAAAGCCCAGGAGCTGATTTCCGACCTGGAAGACCAGATTGGCTCGGCCCTGAACCTGGTGGTGCAGCGCCACGGGGTGCTGCCCGCCGTCGGCGACCGGGTCGAGGTCGACTTTGAGTGGGTGGAAATTACGGCCCGCACGTTCGGCCAGGACGGCACCGTGTGGCTGTCGGCCAACCGGTTTACGGTCTAACCGCCAGCTCCCGCGGTGACGCCCGTTCCTTCTTCGCCCCTGCTCACGCGCCTGGCTCAGCACCTGGGCCAGCGCGCGGCCGAGGGCACCCGGCGGCAGCTGTCGGTAGCGGCGCCCGGCCTGGTCGACTTCAGCTCGAACGACTACCTGGGGCTGGCCCGCTCCGGGGCGTTGCAGGCGGCCCTGCGCCGGCACCTTACGGATGAAAACCCGCTGGCCGGCAGCACCGGCAGCCGCCTGCTGACCGGCAACTCGGCCGCCGCCGAGGCGCTGGAAACGCACCTGGCCGCCTTTCACCGGGCCGAAGCCGCGCTACTCTTCAACTCGGGCTACTCGGCCAACCTGGGCTTCTTCCAGGCCGTACCCCGGCGCGGCGACACCATCCTTTACGACGCGACCAGCCACGCCTCGGTGAAAGACGGCATCCGCAGCAGCTTTGCCGGCAGCTACAGCTTTCGCCACAACGATTTGCAGGACCTGGAGAAGCGCCTAGCGCGGGCCACGGGAGAGGTTTTCGTGGCCGTGGAAGCCCTGTACTCGATGGACGGCGACCAGGCCCCGCTGCGGGAGTTGGCGGCCTTCTGCCAGGCGCGCGGGCTGCATCTGGTGGTCGATGAGGCCCACACCAACGGTATTTACGGCCCCCATGGGGAAGGCTTAGTGGTGGCGCTGGGCCTCGAAAACCAGGTTCTGGCCCGCATCGTCACCTTCGGCAAGGCCCTGGGCAGCCAGGGCGCGGCCGTAGTGGGCCCAATGGTGCTGCGCGAGTTTCTGCTCAATACCAGCCGGCCCTTTATGTTTACCACGGCCCTGCCCCCGCTGTCCATTGCCGCCCTGCAAGCCGCCTACGACCTGCTGCCCACGCTCCAGGCCGAGCGGCAGCAGCTGTTTGCGTTGTCGGCGCTGCTCAAAGCCCGGCTGGCCGACGTGCCGGGCGTGCGGGTCGGGGCCGACAGCCACGTTATTCACCCCCTCTTTCTCGACCAGCCCAGCCCCCAGCGGGTGCGCGCGGTGGCGGCGGCCGTGCAGCAGGCCGGCTTCGATTTGCGGCCCATCGTGGCCCCCACCGTGCCCGCCGGCACCGAGCGGCTGCGCCTGATTCTGCACAGCTACAACACGGAAACGGAGCTGGCTGCGCTGGCCGCCACGCTCCGCGCCCTGGGTTCCTTCTGATTTTTGCCCGGCCCCCGGCAAACAACCGGCGCGGGCCGTTGGTATTCCCTTTCCCTATGCGTACTTCTTCTTCGCGCCCCGAGCGGCTTTTCGTCACCGGCATCGGCACCGACGTGGGTAAAACCCTGATAGCCGCCATTCTCACCGAGGCCCTGCAAGCCGACTACTGGAAGCCCGTGCAGGCCGGCCTGGAGCCCACCACCGACACAGCCACGGTACGCCGCCTGGTCAGCAACCCGCACTCGGTGTTTCACCCCGAAGCCTACCGCCTGCAGCTACCCGCCTCGCCCCACCTGGCCGCCGCCCGGGAGCAGGTCACCATTCAGGCCGACGCTTTTCAGCTGCCCGCCACCGCCAACCACCTGGTAGTCGAAGGCGCGGGCGGCCTGCTCGTGCCCCTGGCCCCGGGTCTGCTGCTGGCCGACGTAATTGCGCCCCTGGGCCTGGAAGTCGTCGTCGTCTCGCGCCACTACCTGGGCAGCATCAACCACACCCTGCTCACCCTCGAAGCCCTACAGCGGCGCAACATCCCGGTGCGCGGCCTGGTGTTCAACGGCGCGCCCACCCCCGCCACCGAAGACTTCATCACCCAGCACACCGGCGTACCCATCCTGCCCCGCCTACAGCCCGAAACCGACGTAACGGCCGCCACCATCAGCCGCTACGCCCCCGCCTTCCGCCAGTGGTTCGGCCTCTAGCGTACAGCCGAACACTGCGAACCTCTGCGCCAACCTCTGCGTCCTCTGCGGGCTAAAAACACCCGAACGAACCTTCCGGGCTAAAAACACCCAAACGACAATCAAGGCCAAACCCCGAACGAAACCACATGAGCCTCGCCACCCGTGACCATGCCGTGCTCTGGCACCCCTACACCCAGATGCAGACCGCGCCCCTGCCGATTGCCATTACCCGGGGCGAACAGTCGTGGCTGATTGCCGAGGACGGCACCCGCTACCTCGACGGTATTTCCTCCTGGTGGGTGAACCTGCACGGCCACAGCCACCCCCACATTGCGGCCCGGGTCGCGGAGCAGCTCCATACCCTGGAGCACGTGCTGTTTGCCGGCTTCACCCACCCCGCCGCCGTGGAGCTGGCCGAGCAACTGCTGGAAATTCTGCCCTCGAACCAGGCCCGGGTGTTTTACTCCGACAACGGCTCGACGGCGGTGGAAGTGGCCCTGAAAATGGTGCTCCAGTACTTCCACAACCTGGGCCAGCCCGAGCGCCGCACCTTCCTCTGCTTCCAGAACTCCTACCACGGCGACACCTTCGGGGCCATGGCCGTCAGCAGCCGCGGGGCCTTCACCCAGCCGTTCTGGCCCTTGCTCTTCGACGTGGAATTTCTCGACGTGCCCACCCCCGGCCACGAAGCCCAGACCCTGGCCCAGCTCGACACCTTGTTGCAGCGCCCCGACGTGGCCGGCTTCATCTTCGAGCCCCTGGTGCTGGGCACCGCCGGCATGGTGATGTACGAGCCCGAAATCCTGAGTGAGATGCTGCGCCGCTGCCACCAGCGCGGCGTGCTGGCCATTGCCGATGAGGTCATGACCGGCTTCGGGCGCACCGGGCCGCTGTTTGCCAGTGAGCTGCTGAGCGAGCAGCCCGACATCATGTGCTTTTCCAAGGGCCTCACCGGCGGCACCCTGGCCATGGGCCTGACCACCTGCGCGGCCCCCATCTACGCGGCCTTTCTGAGCCAGGACAAGATGCGCGCCCTTTTCCACGGCCACTCCTACACCGCCAACCCCGTGGCCTGCGCCGCCGCCCTGGCCAGCCTGGAGCTGACCCGGGCCGCACTCTGCACCGAGCAGCGCCAGCGCATCGAAGCCGCCCACGCCGCTTTCCACCGCGAAATAGAAGGCCAGCCCGGCATCCGGGCCGTGCGCCACCGGGGCACCATCCTGGCCGTGGAGTACGACCCGGGCGAGGGCACCAGCTACTTCAGCCGCCTGCGCGACGCCTTCTACCAGCTCGCCCTCGACCACCACGTGGTGCTGCGCCCCCTGGGCAACGTGGTGTATCTGCTGCCGCCCTACTGCACCACCGATGCGGAGCTGGACTTGCTCTACACCGTGCTGCGCCGCATGCGGGAGCTGGTGCTCGACTTCACCCCCGCCCCCAACCTGCCCGAAATCCTGCATGACTAACCCCGCCGACTCCCTGATCCTCATTCGTGGCCGGGGCCGGGTGTCGGCCTTGGGTTCGGCGCTGGACACCGCGGCGCCGCCCCTGTCGGCGTTCCAGATGCGGGAGCTGCCGGGCCGCGCCGTGGCCGTGGGCAGCGTGCCGCCCGCCGTAGAGGAAGCCCTCCAGCACCTGCGCCGCACCCACGCCCCCTACCGCCAGCTCGACCGAACCGTGCTGCTGGCCCTGCTGGCCGCCCGCCAGGCCACCGCCCAGGCCGGCTGGCTCCCGCAACCCGCCAGCCTTCCCCCGCACGACGCCAGACACCTCCCGCACGACGACAGACATCTCCCGCACGACGCCAGTCATCTCCCGCACGACGACAGACATCTCCCGCACGATGCCAGCCTTCTCCCGCACGACGCCAGACAGCTCCCGCAACCCGACAGATACCTCCCGCAACCCGACAGATACCTCCCGCACGACGCCAGACACCTCCCGCAAGGTGACAGCAAGTCGCCGCACCTAACAACTGACAACCAACAACTAACAACTAACAACCAACACCCAACAACTACCCTCGCCGTCAGCATCGGCTCCTCGCGCGGGGCGACGGGCCGGCTGGAGCAGTTTCACGAGGAATTTCTGAGCGAAGGCGCGGTTTCTACCGCCGCCTCGCCGCTGACCACCCTGGGCAACGTCGCCAGCTGGGTAGCCTACGACGCGGGCAGCACCGGGGGGGCCACGCTCAGCCACTCCAGCACCTGTAGCAGCGCGTTTCAGGCTTTGGGCAACGCTCTGGCCTGGCTCCGCGCCGGCATGGCCGAGCGGTTTCTGGCCGGCGGCACCGAGGCCCCGCTCACGCCCTTCACCCTGGCTCAGATGCAGGCCCTGGGCATCTACTCGCCCTTTTCGGCCACCGAGTTTCCCTGCCGCCCCGGTGCCGGCCGGCCCTCCACCTTCGTGCTGGGCGAAGGCGCGGCCGTGTTTGCCCTGGAGAAAATCAGCCGCGAAGCTTTGGCTGCCGAGCAAGCCGGCCAACCCACGCCCGCGCCCGTTTTCGTCCTCGAAGGCGTGGGCTTCGGCTTCGAAGCCATCGGCAGCAAAACCGGCCTTTCCCCCGACGGCCAGCACTTCCAGACCGCCATGCGCGCGGCCCTGCGCCAGGCCGGCACCACGTCAGATACCGTGGATGCCGTGGTGCTGCACAGCCCCGGCACCCCCGCCGGCGACGCGGCCGAGCGGCGGGCCCTGCGCGCCGTGTTCGGCGAGAATCTTCCCGATTTGGTGTCCAACAAATGGCAGCTGGGCCACACCCTGGGCGCCTCGGCCGCCCTCAGCCTGGACTTTGCCTGCGAGATTCTGACCACCCAACGCTGGCCCGCCCCGCCCTTCGCCACTGACCTCACGCCCGCCCCCACCCGCCCCATCCGGCGGATCCTCATCAACGCGGCGGGCTTCGGAGGCAACGCGGCCAGCGCCCTGGTGTCTGTGGGGTAAGGTTGGCTGTTTCGTTGGCTTCGTTGTTTATACTGTCATCCTGAGCAAAGCGAAGGACCTTATTACGTCAGAACAAGTCGTGCAAACGTGATAAGGTGCTTCGCTTTGCGGACGTTAGATAAAGGATGACAGACGAAAAATGCAGCAGTTAACGCCCATTTCCGCCAACCCACCCGTACTTTCCGTACCGCATCTTCCCTCCCGCTTTCCCAAGAAAAACATGAACCTTCGCTTCGCGCTGCTGCTCTCGGCCAGCCTCACCCCGGCCTTCGTCTTTGCCCAAACCGCCGCCCCCGCCCCGGCTCCCGACCCCAGCATCAAGCAGATGGTGGAAAGCATTTCGGCCAAAAATCTGGAGGAAGACATCCGCAAGATGGTGTCGTTTGGCACCCGCCACACCCTGAGCGACACCAAAAGCAAGAAGCGCGGCATCGGGGCGGCCCGCAACTGGGTCGAAAGTGAGTTTCGCAAGTACAGCAAGGCCAGCGGGGGCCGCCTCAAAGTGGAGCAGGACACCTTCCTGGTGAAGCCCGACGGCCGCCGCATCGACAAGCCCGTCATCATGGCCAACGTCATGGCCACCCTGCCCGGCACCGACCCCACCGACACCCGCGTGTTCATCGTCAGCGGCCACCTCGATTCGCGCGTGACGGACGTGATGAACGCCACCGCCGACGCGCCCGGCGCCAACGACGACGCCTCGGGCGTGGCCCTGGTCATGGAAATGGCCCGCGTGATGTCGCAGAAGCAGTATCCATGCACGCTGATTTTCGTGGCCGTGCAGGGCGAAGAGCAGGGCCTTTATGGCTCGACCCACTTGGCCAAGCGGGCCAAAAAGGAAAACTGGAACCTGACCGGCATGCTCAACAACGACATCGTGGGCAACTCGAAAGGCTACGACCCGGAAATCTCCGACAACAAGCACATCCGCATCTTCAGCGAGGGAGTGCCGGCCACCGAAACCCCGGACGAGGCCAAAGTGCGTCGCACCCTGAGCAGTGAAAACGACTCGCCCAGCCGGCAGCTGGCCCGCTACGGCAAAACCGCCTGCGAGCAGTACGTCCCCGACTTCGGGGTGCTGCTCGAATACCGCCCCGACCGGTTCCTGCGCGGCGGCGACCATACGCCCTTCAACCAGCAGGGCTTCACGGCCGTGCGCTTCACCGAAGTCAACGAGAACTTCAACCACCAGCACCAGGACCTGCGCACCGAAAACAACATTCAGTATGGCGACCTGCCCGAGTTCGTGGACTATGAGTACCTGCGCAAGAACACCGGCGTGAACCTGGCCACGATGGCCAGCCTGGCCCTGGCCCCCAGCTCGCCCGAAAACGTGGGCGTGCTCACGGCCAAGCTCACCAACCGCACCGAGCTGAAGTGGGACGCGCCCAAAGTGGGCGAAAGGGCCGCCGGCTACGTGGTGCTGATGCGCGAAACCACCTCCCCGGTGTGGCAGCAGCGCTTCCCCGTCGCCACCACCACCGCCGACTTGCCCCACAGCAAGGACAACTACATCTTCGGCGTGGCCGCCGTGGACGCCGAGGGCCACGAAAGCCTGCCCGTCATTCCCAAGCCGGTGCGCTAAGCCTCTCGAAAAATACCAACATGTTGGTATTTCGTCCGGCGCGGGGGCTGCCTAAACTTGCAGCTGGTTAGCGGGGCTGCTTCTCCGCTAATCACATGCAGATACCCTATACGCTTTATTACCTGTCTATCGTACCCAACAGCCCGAACGGTCCTCGTTTCGGGCTGTTGGCTTTTTCAGCCCCTGCGCGGGCCGGCTGACCGGGCCCGCCGGGTGGCCTGTCGGTCAGCTACGTAAGCCGGGGCAGAGAAAATTCCGGGCGCTGATGTCGATATTTTAACAATCCTGTCCGTACTTGCGGCTGCAAACAGCAGCTGGCGGCGCGGTGCCCCGGCTCTTTCCTGCTCCCATGTCCATTTCCCGCTTCGGTTTTTCTACGGTATTTTCGGTGGCTTCGGCTGGCCGTACCGCCGTGGCCGCCCAGCGCGTGATGCGGAAGAAATGCTTCAAACGGCCCTCGACCTGACCGTCGCACTTCTTCATGCTTCCCTCCTTCTAAGCATCAAGCGCCGGTCCAGCCAGACCGGCGCTTTTTTTTGCCATTTCCGTACTACTCTCTCCGCCCGTTCATTTTTTGGTTAACCCCACGTTTCACTGATGAAAGTTCTCAAGTTTGGCGGCACCTCCGTCGGTTCGGCCGAGCGCATGCGCGCGTTGCCGGCGCTTATTCAGGGCTCGGAGCCCCGTATCGTTGTGCTGTCGGCCATGTCGGGCACGACCAACGCCCTGGTCAACATTGCCAAGCTGCTGTTTGAGGGCGAAACCACGGCCGCCACCTACCAGACCGAGATTCTGCGCCAGCACTACCTCATCGTGGCCCGCGAGCTGCTCACCGAGCCGGAAGTGGCCGCCGAAGCCATTACCCACTTGGATTCCGCGTTCAAAACCATCTTTAACCTGACGCGCCACCCGCTGTCGGCCTCCGGCGAGCGGGTGATTCTGGCCCAGGGCGAGCTGCTGAGCACCCTGCTCTTTCACCGCTACTACACTCGTATGCTGGGCCAAGAGGCCGTGCTGCTGCCGGCCCTCGACTTCATGCGCCTCGACAAGAACGACGAGCCCGACGGCGACTACATCGAGAAGCACCTGGCCCAGGCACTGGCTCCGCACGCCGGACAGCCGCTGTTTATCACGCAGGGCTACATCTGCCGCAATGCCAACGGCGACATCGACAACCTCAAGCGCGGCGGCTCCGACTACTCGGCCTCGCTGATCGGGGCGGCGGCCCACGCCGAGGAAATCCAGATCTGGACCGACATCGACGGGCTGCACAACAACGACCCGCGGGTGGTGGAAGGCACCTACCCGATTCGGGAGCTGTCGTTCGACGAGGCGGCCGAGCTGGCGTATTTCGGGGCCAAGATTCTGCACCCCAGCTCCATTCTGCCCGCCGCCAAGCACGGCATTCCGGTACGCCTGCTGAACACGATGCAGCCCGAAGCGCCCGGCACCCTGATTTCGACCCAGACCGGCGACGAAGCCATCAAGGCCGTGGCGGCCAAGGACGGGCTGGTGGCCATCAAGATCAAGTCGAGCCGGATGCTGCTGGCCCACGGCTTTTTGCGCAGCGTGTTCGAGGTGTTCGAGCGGTACCGCACGCCCATCGACATGATTACCACCTCGGAAGTAGCCGTATCATTGACCATCGACGACTCGACGCACCTGGCCGAAATCCTGGAGGAGTTGCGCAGCT
The DNA here is from genome assembly GCF_004765605.1 of Hymenobacter aquaticus. NCBI lineage: Bacteria > Pseudomonadati > Bacteroidota > Cytophagia > Cytophagales > Hymenobacteraceae > Hymenobacter > Hymenobacter aquaticus. The sequence continues at coordinate 1,849,600 of NZ_SRLC01000001.1, forward strand.
TCGGCTCGGTGGAAGTCGATGAGCAGCAAACCATCGTGTGCCTGGTCGGCAACCTGATTCAGGAAAACAACGGCTCGGCCTGGCTGGTGTTCAACGCCCTGAAGGACATTCCGTTGCGCATGATTTCCTACGGCGGCTCGCCCAACAACATCAGCATCCTGATTCATACCAGCCATAAGCAGCGCGCCCTGCAAGCCCTGAACGAAGGGCTGTTTCAGCAGCGGGCGGTGGCGCCGTAGTTTTTCACGCAGTGGCCCGCGGTGGCAGGCCGCCGGGTTTCGCAGTGTTGTTCTTTAATTAAGTAGTAGATGAGTTTTGCCCTCCCCGCCGACGCCGCTTCCCGGCCGACGCCTTTTTACCTGTATGACCTGGCGTTGCTGGAGCGCACCCTGGCGGCCGTGCAGCAGGCTGCCCGCAAGCGCGACATTCACGTGCACTACGCCCTGAAAGCCAATGCCAACGCCCCGATTCTGGAGCGCATCCGCCGGCACGGCCTGGGCGCCGACTGCGTGAGCGGCCCCGAGGTGCAGCGCGCCCTCGACACCGGCTTTGGACCCCAGAACATTGTGTTTGCCGGCGTGGGCAAGTCGGATGCGGAAATAAACCTGGCCCTGGCCGCCGATATATGGTGCTTCAACGCCGAGTCGGTGGAGGAGCTGACGGTGCTCAACGAGCTGGCCGCCGCCCAGGGCCGCCGGGCCCGGGTGGCGCTGCGCATCAACCCCAACGTGGACGCGCACACCCACCACTACATCACCACCGGCCTGGATGCCAACAAGTTCGGCATCAGCCTGAACGACCTGGCCGACGTTATCGACCAGCTCGGCGCGCTGCCCCACCTCGAGCTGGTGGGCCTGCACGCCCACATCGGCTCCCAGATTACCAACCTCAGCGTATTCGGGGAGCTGAGCCGCAAGCTGAATGAGCTGCAAACCTGGCTGGAAGGCCGGGGCCACCACCTGCCCCACCTCAACGTGGGCGGCGGCCTGGGCATCGACTACCATAACCCCGACACCCAGGCCGTGCCCGATTTCGAGGCCTACTTCCAAATGTTCGAGCAGCACCTGGTGCGCCGGCCCGGGCAGCAGGTGCACGTCGAGCTGGGCCGCTCCATCGTGGCCCAGTGCGGGGCGCTGGTGAGCAAGGTGCTGTACGTAAAGCGCAGCCAGCAAACCAACTTCGCCATTCTCGACGCGGGCATGACCGAGCTGATCCGGCCGGCACTCTACGGCAGCTACCACCAGATTCAGAACCTGACCAGCCAGGGCTCCCGGCAGCTATACGACGTGGTGGGCCCCATCTGCGAGTCGTCGGATACGTTTGGCCGGGAGGTGGCCATGCCCGAAACCCGCCGCGGCGACCTGGTCGTGATTCGCTCGGCCGGGGCATACGGCGAGGTAATGGCGTCGAATTACAACCTGCGGGAGAAGGCGGAAGCGGTGTACGTGGGGTAAGGTTTTGGTTCTACTCTGTCATCCTGAGCAGCGCGCTTCAAGCGGTGACGAAGGACCTTCCTCTCCTACCCCACTGTAGTTCTTACCAACGTGACAAAGCCCTTTACCACCGGCGTGGTAAAGGGCTTTGTCACGTTGAATTGAGCTTATCACTTAGGGGAGGAAGGTCCTTCGTTTCGCTTTGCTACACTCAGGATGACAGAATAAATAACTACTGCCAGCCGCCGTAGTAGATAACCCAGGGACCCAGGTGCTGCTGCTGGGGAAAATACGGCAGCATCCAGGCCCGGTAGTATTCCAGCTCGCCGCGCGCAATCAGGACGGGGCTTTGCCGGAGCAGGCCGCGGATGTATTCCTGCCGGGTCGAGTCGTTGGCGTTTACCAGGTGCTGCTGCCAGCTGGAATCGGCCTCGAACTGGGTTTCGCGCCGCAAGTCGTCGTTGTCGTGCACCAGGGTGATGGGCATTTTATCCAGCTCGAAAGCCAGGGAAGGCAGCATTTCGTCGTAAATAAGCACCGGGCGCTGGTCGAGCTGGTGCGCTTTCAGCCATTCGACCAGGGGCCGGGTGCTGTTGGCTGCCACCTGGTTCTGGTGCAGCACGGCTTTGGCCGTCAGCAGCACCGTGACGCTAAAAATAACGGTGAGCACCAGCAGCCGGGGCGCCACCCGCACCTGGTTCCAGAGCATCTGCTGGGCCACCAGGGCAATGATGCCGGCCGCCGGCCACAGGGCCGTCAGCGGATGAATTTCCAGGGCCAAGCCCAGCGCCCCACCCAGAGCCGGCAGCAGGCACAAACCCGCCAGCAGCAACGCCAGCACGCCGCTCATCACCACGTACCAGCGGTAAAGCGCCGCGTCGGTGAGGCGGCCCAGGTAGTACACCGTCAGCAGGGCCAGGCCGGGATACACGGGCAGCAGGTAGAGCAGCAGCTTCGACTGGGCCAGGGAGAAAAACACCAGCGGCACCAGCACCCAGAATACCAGCACGTTGTGCCACTGCCGGGGCACGTCGGCCCAGCGCGTGCGCGCTGCCTGCACCAGCAGGGCCACCGCCCACGGCAACGCGCCCACGGGCATCAGCACCAGGTAAAACCACCACGGCTTGGCCCGCTTAAACGCCTCGGCGCTGGCAAACCGCTCGGCCGTCTGCTTCCAGAGAAAGTAGTCCAGAAAGGCGCGGTTTTCGGCCATCAGGTACAGATACCAGCTTAGCCCCACGGCCAGCAGCAACGCTACTCCCAGCACGTGGTGGATGGTGAAAGGCCGCCGGGGCTGGGGTTGCCGGAAGTAAAACCCGGCCATCACCATCAGCGGCAGCACGGCTCCCACGGGGCCTTTGGTGAGAAATGCCAGGCCCAGGCCACCCCAAAACAGGTAGAACCACCGCCAGCCGCCCCCGTGCAGGTAGCGCAGCAGGCCATAGGCGGCCAGCAGCTCCCAGAGCATCAGAAAGGCATCAGTGGTGAGGTTCAGGGCCGAAATCAGCACCACCGGAAACGAGCCGTAGAGCACGGCGGCGGCCAGGGCGTGGCGCCGGTCGTGCTGAAATAGCAGCCGGCCCAGCCCGTACACCAGCAGCACCTGCGCCAGCACGGCCAGCACGGCCGGCAGCCGCACGGCCAGCGCCGTGGGGCCCAGGGCCGCCAGGCCGGCCGCCGTCAGCCAATACGTCACCGGCGGCTTATGGAAGTGCTGAATGCCCAGCAGCCGCGGGTGCAGCCAGTCGCCGGAGGCCAGCATTTCGCGGCTGATTTCGGCGTAGCGGGCTTCGCTGCTTTCCACCACGCCCCAGCCGCCAATGCCCACCAGCAGCCCGGCGGCCAGGATCAGCACAAACAACCAGAGCCAGGTGCGGGAAGAGGACAAGGAAATAGGCATAGGGCAAACAGGAAAGAAACCGGGCCACGAAGGTAGCCACAAAGGCCCGCCGGGGCTACTCCATAACCAAACCCGGCATCCGGGGTTGTATTCCAGGCAGTTCCGCCTCGTCCCAATTTGTGCCCATGAAAATCCTGCTCACTGGTGCCAATGGCTACATCGGCCGCCGTTTGCTGCCCCTGCTGGTCGAGGCCGGCCACGAGGTGGTGTGCCTGGTGCGCGACCCGCGCCGCTTTGAGCTGCCCGAGCGGCTCCGCACCCAAGTAACGGTGTGCCCCGGCGACCTGCTGCAGCCCGCCAGTCTGCACGGTCTGCCCCGCGACATCGACGCGGCCTACTACCTGGTGCATTCCATGAGCGGCCATGACCAGGATTTCTACCGGGCCGAGCAGCTCTCGGCCCGGCACTTCACCGACTACCTCGACCAGACCACCGCCCGGCAGGTGATTTACCTCAGCGGCATTGCCAACGACCGGGCGCTGTCGGCCCACCTTCGCTCCCGCAAGGCTGTCGAGAAAGTGCTGCGCAAGGCCCGGCACGCGGCCGTCACGGTGCTGCGGGCCAGTATTATCATCGGCTCGGGCTCGGCGTCGTTCGAGATTATCCGGGACCTGGTCGAGAAGCTGCCCGTGATGGTAACGCCGCGCTGGCTGAACTCGCGCTGCCAGCCCATCGGCATCCGGGACGTGATGCACTACCTGCTGGCCGTGCTCGACCACCCCGACTGCCTGGGCGAAACCTTCGACATCGGCGGCCCCGACGTGCTGACCTACAAGCAGATGCTGCTGGGGCTGGCGGCCGAGCGCGGCTACCGGCGCTACATCATCACGGTGCCGGTGCTCACGCCCCGCCTGTCGTCGTGGTGGCTGTTTCTGGTCACGCGTACTACGTTTTCGTTGGCCCAGAGCCTGGTGGAAAGCCTGCGCAACGACACCATCGTGGCCCTCAAGCGCAGCATTACGCAAGTGCTGCCCCACCAGTGCATGAGCTACCGCGAAGCCCTGGCCCTGGCCTTCACCCGCATCGAGCAGAACGAGGTGATCAGCAGCTGGAGCGACGCGGTGAGCAGCGGGGTGATGGAGAAAAACTACATGGACTTCGTGCAGATTCCGCAGCACGGCATGCTTACCGACCGGCAGACGCTGCGCTTTACCCGGGCGCCGGAGGAAGTCTTGCAGAACATCTGGAGCATCGGCGGGCAGCGCGGCTGGTACAAGGTCGACTGGCTCTGGCGGGTGCGCGGGCTCATGGACAAGGCCGTGGGCGGCGTGGGGTTGCGCCGGGGCCGCCGCTCGCCCACCCGCCTGCGCCCCGGCGACCCGCTGGATTTCTGGCGCGTGCTCGTGGCCGACCGCGCCGGCCGCCGCCTGCTGCTCTACGCCGAAATGAAGCTGCCCGGCGAGGCCTGGCTGCAATTCCGCATTCTGCCCAACGCCGACGGCTCGCACACGCTCGAGCAGCTAGCCGCTTTCCGGCCGCGGGGCCTGGCCGGGCGCCTGTACTGGTACTCCCTGGTGCCGTTTCACTTCGTGATTTTCAAGGGCATGGTCGAAAACATCGTGCACTACAACGACGCCCAACCCGGCACGCCCGCCTTATCGGCCCCGGGGCACTAAGGTCGGGCGGAGTGTCTTTGTCGCGCGTCGCCTCCGTTGCGGAACGGTTTTTCCGGACGGGCCAACCGGGGGCGGCTCCGATTGGAAAATCCTTTTTTGCGGCCGTAAGCGGTTGGCAAATGAGTCTTTAAGCGCTCAGAACTCACGAATACAAAGTCTATTCTTGTTGCATTAGGGCGGCCAGACCCGCTTAGCATTCAGTAGATTGACCCCAGAACCGGCAGCCGGCCCGCCACGCAATGGCGGGTAGGCGCTGCCGACTTATATCTATTGCCCGCTGCTATGCCCCAACTGCTACTCCTACACCCGCTGCACTGGGCCGTGCCCGCCGGCACCGGCTACGATTTTTACACGCTATTCTACCTGCTGGCGTTCCTGCTCAACCTGCTCCTGCTGGTGTGGACCGGCCACCGGCGCGGCTACCCGATGCGCACCTGGCTGGTGCTGCTGGCCTGCACCACGCTGGCGTTCATTCTGGGCACCAAGCTGCTGGCCTTCTCCCCCGCCGAGTGGCAACAGCTGCTGCACACCGGCCACTGGCCCGACTCCCAGGCTCGCACGGTGCTGGGCGGGGCCCTGGCCGGCACGCTCACGCTGCTGGCGCTGCGGCGGCCCTTCGGCTTCAGCTGGCACGTATTCGACGCCTTTGCCCTGCCCATGTGCGCGGCCCTGGCCCTGCAGTGCGTAGGCTGCATCCTGACCGGCTGCTGCTTTGGCGAGCCCACCAGCGGCGGCTGGGGCTTCACGTATCCGCCCGGGACGCTGCCCTACATGGTGCAGGCCGTGCAGGGGCTGCTGCCCGTGGGCGCCGCGCACTCCTTGCCCGTTCATCCTACCCAGCTCTACTCTCTGCTGCTGTGCTTGGCAGTAGGCGGCGTGTTGCTGCTGACCCGGCACCGGACCTGGCCTGGTGGCAGCCGCCGCCTGTTGCACCTGGGGTTGTTGCTGGCGGGCCGCTTTGTCATCGAGTTTTGGCGGGCCCCGGCCGGCGAGCAGGTTGGGGCGGCGGCCCACGATCATCTGGGTTTGACGCTCAAGCAAGTACAGTGGGCCCTGCTGCTGCTCGCGCCGCTGGCCCTGGGCGGGTGGTTGGCGCTGGTGCGCCGGGCCACCCCGCGGCCTGAGCAGGCTCCGGCGCAAAACCCGGTGCGCAACCTGCTGGCCGTGGCCTTGCTGCTGGCTCTTACGGCCTGGCTGGGTCCGCAGGCGCTGGTGCGGCCCGAAGTGCTGGTTGTCAAGACCCTGCTGCTGGCCGTACTCGTGCTGGAAGGCGGCGCGCTACTGCTCGGCGCCACCGACGGCCTGCGTCCGGCCCGGGTGGCCCTGGCCGGGGTGGTACTGGTGCTCACCAGCCAGGCCCCGGCCGACTCGGCTAAGATCCGCCCTAATACCCTGGAAGTAAGCCTGGGCTACGGCAATGGCGCTTTCGGGGAAGACGTAAGCACGAGCGGCGGCAGTGGGGGCTGCTCGGGCGCGGCCACCCGCCAAACCTACGCGCACCGCTATTCCCTGCTGGGCGGCAACGTGGAACTGCACCACACCAACCCGGACAACCGAGTGTTGACATACGGGCTGGGCATCTGGCGGGGCCAGGATCAGGTTCATTACCAAACGCTGGACCCGACCACCGGGGCGGTGCTGGGCTACGCCGACAGCACGTTCCGGCTGCTGGACGTAAATCCCTACTTCGAAACCAGCTCCCGGCTACGCCCCGGCCGGTTGGGGGGTGGCTTCCGGGCGGGCCTCCACCTGGGTTCCCTTTCCAACTACAACGACGAACCCTTCCTGTATTCCAAGTCGACCTCCTTGGACCTGGGAATGTGGCTGGGCGTGCGCGACGTGCTCTACGCCCAGGCCGACGTAAACCGGGGCGCGTTGGGCCTGGGCAACGCAACCAGCCGCCTGGGGCTGGGCTCGGGGCTGGGGCGCCTGGCGGGCAGCTCGGTGCTGGCCGGCCTGGCGTACAGTAAAAATAACGACAGCGGCGGGGGCCGCATGGGCTTTCTGAGCGCCGATATTCGCCTGGGGCGCACCGGCGTTACGCTCTACCCCTACGGCGCCACCGACTTCGGCCGCCACCACCAGCTCAATCTGCGGGTGGGCTACCGGCTTCCGCTGGGCAGGCACTAATTGCCCAGGGCAACGCCCTTGCCGCTTAGCCCACCAGCCGCCGCCACAGCCAGAGCAGCACGCTCACCAGCACACTCACCACCAGCATGGAAACCAGCGGCGCGTAGAAGCGGAAGCCCGGCCGCTCGACGCGGATGTCGCCGGGCAGGCGGCCAAACCAGCCCAGCAGGCTGCCGCCGCCCAGCCACAGCACGGCCCCCAGCACCACGAGGCCCAGGCCCGCCAGCACGAGCAGCTTACCGAGTTGCGGAGTCATGGGCGGTTGGTTGTAGCGTTGAGGAAGTAGAAACTGTACGGCTCATCGCCAATACGGAATACTGAGCACCAGGGCCGCCACTACCGCCGCGTACAGGCCCAGGGCCAGCCACTCCTCCCGGTTGCTGAAGTTGTAGGCAAACCGCCGCACGGCCGCCTGCTGCAACTGAATGGAGAAGTAGAGCCCCGCCGTAGTCAGCAGCAGGCCCACCCACTGCGGCACGGCGGGGCGCAACAGCAGCAGCATCATGCCCACAATCGGCAGCAGCCCGACGAGGTAGCCCAGAAAGCGCGCCCTGAACAGCGCCCCGGCCGGCGGGGGCGGCGGGAGCTTCGGTGGAAGCTGGGGTTTCGGTGGGCGTTTGGGCATGGGCGTTTGGCTAAGTTACTTGTTATCAAACACCGGCTCAATCCGCCCTTCCCCATTTACCTGCAAAGCCGCCTCGTAGCGGTTACCGGTTTTGGTCGACACGAAGCCGCGGATGACGCCGGTTTTGCCCTTGCGCAGCAACTGGTTCATCTGGGTTTCGGTCAGGGTTTTGCCGCCCCACTCGAAGGGCGCCCGGAACTGGCAATCCTCGCGGAAGCGGGAGCAGCCCCAGGCGGCCTTGCCGCGCAGCATGGTACCGAGCTTACACACCGGGCAGGGAATGACGCCGGGGTCGACGGGGGTGGTGGGCTTGCTTTCGGCGGCCCGCACCAGCTCCAGCCCGTGCTGGGGCGTGAGGCGCACGGCCGCGTCGAACTTCTGGCCCATTTCGTCCACGTAGCCCTTGATGACGGGCGTGCGGCCCTTGGCGAGCAGGGCCGAAACCTGCTTGTCGGTCAGGTTCTTTCCCTCGAACTGGGCGGGCAGCCGGAACTGGCAGTTCTCCCGGAAGCGGGAGCAGCCAAACGCCGTTTTGCCCTTCAGAATGTGGCCCGCCTTACAGGCCGGACAAGCGCCCAGACTACCGGGCACGGCCGGGGTGGCCGCCGCCGGCTTAATGGGCAGCACCGCCGCCGGTGTCGCGGCCGAAATGCCGGCCCCGGCTACCGTGATGGAGCGGCGGGAACCGTCCTGCTTGACTTCCTGCACCATCTCGCGCACCAGCATCTTGAGCTCGTCCAGGAACAGGCCCGAGTCGAGGTTGCCCGACTCAATCTGGCGCAGCTTCCGCTCCCACTGCCCCGTCAGCTCGGCCGACTTCAGCGTGGGGTTGCGGATCAGGCCAATTAGCTCGACGCCGGTGGGCGTGGGCACGATTTTCTTTTTGTCGCGGCGGATGTAGCCGCGCTTGAACAGGGTTTCGATGATGGCGGCGCGGGTGGAAGGGCGGCCGATGCCGTTTTCCTTCATGGCCTGGCGCAGCTCCTCGTCGTCCACGTTGCGGCCGGCGGTTTCCATGCCGCGCAGCAGCATGGCCTCGGTATAGTCGCGCGGGGGCTGGGTCTGCTTCTGGTCGAGGCGGGGCTTGTGGGGGCCACTCTCGCCCTTCTCGAACGAGGGCAGCACGGTGCTCACCACGTCGTCGTCGCCTTCGCCGGGCTTGGCGGTGCTGGGAGCCTGCTGCTGGGTCGGGTCACCGTAGACCACGCGCCAGCCGGGGTTGAGAATCTGCCGGCCCCGGACGCGGAACGGGTGCTGGGCCGCCTCGGCCGTCACGGTCGTGTTCGAGACTTCGCAGTCGGGGTAAAACGCGGCCAGGAAGCGGCGCACGATGATGTCGTAGACGCTGTGCTCGGTGCCGCCCAGGCCACCCGCGCTGGCCCCGGTCGGGATAATGGCGTGGTGGTCGGTGACTTTGTTGTTGTTGAAGACCTTGGTGCTCTTCTTAATCTTGGCGGCCAGCAGCGGCTGGGTAAGGCTATGATACGCCCCCAGACCCTGCATGATGCCGGCAATCTTGGGGTACTGGTCGTCGGGTAGGAAGGTGGTGTCGACGCGGGGGTAGCTCACTACTTTCTTCTCGTAGAGCGCCTGCACGGTCTTGAGCGTATCCTCGGCCGAGAGGCCCAGCTGGTTGTTGCACTGCACCTGCAACGAGGTCAAATCAAACAACGAAGGCGGCGACTCCAGGGCCTTCTTGATTTCGACGCCCGTCACGGTCAGGGGCGCGTCTTTCACGGCAGCCATAGCCGCGTCGGCTTCTTCCTGACTCACGAAGTAGCCCCGGGCTTTCAGGCGGGCCTTTTCGTCGGGCTCGTCGTCGTCCTTGCCCTTTTTGACCAAGGCTACGTGGCTGAACATGGTGCCCCGGTACTCGGTGCGCAGCACCCAGTAGGGCTCGGGCCGGAAGTTCTGAATTTCGTGGTAGCGGTCCACCAGCAAGGCCAGCGTGGGCGTCTGCACCCGTCCGATGCTGAGCACCTGCTTCTGGCCGGCGGCGTACTTGAGCGTGAACAGCCGGGTGGCGTTCAGGCCCAGCAGCCAGTCGCCGGCGGCCCGGCTTTTGCCGGCCTGGTAGAGGTTGTCGAACTCGGCCCCGTCGCGCAGGTTGGCGAAGCCCTGGCGGATGGCATCCTCGGTCAAGGACGAAATCCAGAGGCGCTTGAAGGGCTTGCGGTACTTGGCTTCCATCAGCACCCAGCGCTGAATCACCTCCCCTTCCTGGCCCGCGTCGCCGCAGTTGATGACTTCCTCGGCGGCGGCCAGCAGGTTTTTGATAACGTTGAACTGGCGCACTACCCCGTCGTCGCGGCGCATGAGCTTGATGCCGAAGTTGTCGGGCACCATGGGCAGGTCGTGGATGCTCCAGCGCTTCCACTCGGGGCGGTAGTCCTCGGGCTCGCGCAGCTGGCAGAAGTGCCCAAACGTCCAGGTCACCTGGTAGCCGTTGCCCTCGAAGTAGCCGTCCATCTTGCGGCTGGCACCCAATACCTGGGCAATTTCACGGGCTACGCTGGGCTTTTCGGCAATACAAACAATCACGGATTCTCGCTGAGGTTAACGCTGATTTTGCCGACGAAGGCCGGCAGGGAATCAACAAAGATACGGCAGGAAAAGGTCGTTTGGCCGGAGCGTGATAGAACGTCATGCAGAGGCGCAGCCGAAGCATCTCGCGTGCAGTGGTATTGTCATGCAGAGGCGCAGCCGAAGCATCTCGCGTGCTGATGTTGCCGAAGTAATCTGATTACTACTGCACGCGAGATGCTTCGGCTGCGCCTCTGCATGACGTTCTTTCTGGTATCGGCCTCGTTTTTACCTCAGCTACTTGAGCTGCCTCAGCTACTTGGCCGCCGGCTGCAACACCACCTTGCCGGCGCCGTGGCGGCGCACATAGGCGGGCAGGGCCGGCCGCGGCGTGGCCTGGGCCTGGGCGTGCAGGGCTTGCAGCTGGGCCAGCCACTGGGCCCGGTCGAGGCCGGGCACGGCCAGGCTCTGCATCCAGATGCCCAACTCGGCATCCACGAAGGTGCCGCCCACCCACTCCGGGGGCGTGAGGGGCAGGGCATGGGTCAGCACGGTTTGCAGGTTGGCCAGGCTGTGGTTCGACAGCGGGTTGTCTTCCAGGGCGTGGTAGGCGCAGAAGGCCGTCTGGAACTGGTCGCCCACGGCCACGTAGCCCAGGTCTTGCAGCGGGTAGTGCGGCACGCTGTCGTAGTAGTTCACCACGCGGGTCACGGTGGCACTCACGCCCAGGGTGGCGCAGGCCTGGCCCCAGGAGGCATCGCCCACCCGGGGGCTGGAAAAGTTGAGGTTGGTGACCTTGATGTCGGGGCGCGACACGGCCACGTCCAGCGAGAACAGCTGGCTCAGGGCCGCGCCCAGGCTGTGGCCGGTCACGAGCAGCTCGGCGGGATTAATTTGTTCCAACACCTCAAACAGGGTTTGCTGCATGGATTTGGGCATGGTGCCCCCGTGGGCGTACACGTCGTAGAAGCCCGCCTCGACCCGCACCGGCCCGGGCAGGTTCTGGGCGTTGGCGTAGGGCGCGAAGGTGTTCTTGTCGAAGAAGGCGTCCTCGAAAATATCCAGCCGCGACGAGGTGCCCCGGAAGGCAATCAGCAGCTGGCTGGTGCCCGGCAGGGTCGACTGGAAGATCAGGCCGTAGTTTTCGGCCCGGCCCAGGGAGCCGATGATGCCGTCCCAGCCCTGGAAGCTGGCCAGGAAGCTGTAGTTGGCGGGCGTGGTGAAGGTGCCCGTGTTAAACGCGTTGTAGGCCGCCATCGACGCCCCTGCCAGCAGCAGAGTCAGGGCGGGGTCGATGGAGTCGAGGTTGGCGGGCGTGGTGGGGGTAGCGGGGATGGACATAAGGCGAAAGGACGTAGAAGTGAGCAGTACAACCGGCCCAAATATCCGCCTTTTGGCCGGTCGCCACCCCCGTGTAATTACCTGATTTTAGGAGCCGACCGGAAGTATTTGCCGAATGGCGGCCGGGCACTACCCGCTCGTCATGCGCAGCGGAGTCGAAGCATCTCTACCGCTTCGTTGAACCCCTCCCCAACCCCTCCCCAACCCCCGCCGCTTGATGCGCGGAATCCTCCGGGAGAGGGGCTTAGGGTAGCATTGCGGTAGCGGTTTTTCGACTGCGCGGACGTCAGATGAAGCAGGACGGCCCACGGCGGTTTCGCTAGTTCCCGTACCTTCGCTACCCCTCACTCCTACGGCTATGCTTAACTCCCTGCGCATCCAAAATTTCAAGTCCTGGCGGGACACCGGCGACATTCAGTTCGGCAGTATCACCGGCTTCTTCGGCACCAACTCCTCGGGCAAAACCAGCATCCTGCAGTTTCTCTTAATGCTGAAGCAGACCGTGGAGTCGTCGGATAGAGCGCAGGTATTGAATTTGGGGGATGAGCGGTCTTATGTGGAGTTAGGAACATTTCACGATATTATTTATAATCATAACAGTACAGAAACTATAAAATTTACCTTGTCTTATACTTTACCATACCCTGTTGAAGAAGACAGAATATTTGGCAACCATTCAGGCAATGCTATTCACGAATTAGGATTCTTTGCAAAAATCAGCAATAACGAATTTATCACGCTTGATGAATTCAAGTATTTTTCGAATGACGTATCAATTGGCATTATGAGTACAGAAACTTCTTTAAGTCAGGACAGCACGTATGTTCTAGTCAAGAACGGCACGCATAAATCACCTAAAAATAAAATTGGGTCCCCTACAAGGTTTTATGGCTTTCCTGCTAACATTTTATCTAATAACATGCGTTACATATGGGTCCCGGAGTTATCTAGCTTACTCGAAAATACATTCACAAATTCATATTATCTAGGGCCATTACGAGAACATCCAAGTAGACTATACACATGGGGTGGAAATAAACCCGGAAATATAGGGAATAGAGGTGCTGGTGCTGTGGCGGCTATTCTTGCCTCTAAGAATACAAAATCAACAATTAATATAGGCACAAAAGAGTCACCTATCACACTTGAACAACACGTTGCCTACTGGCTAAAAGAACTCGGCCTTATCCATTCCTTCGAAGTCCGACCCATTGCACCCAACCGCAAAGAGTACGAAGTGCGCATTAAACGCACTGCTGAATCGGCGGAAGTATTCCTCACCGATGTAGGTTTCGGCGTCTCGCAGCTACTGCCAGTTCTCGTGCTGCTTTTCTACGTCCCAAAAGGCTCCACCATTATTTTAGAACAGCCCGAAATACACCTGCACCCGGCCGTGCAGGCCGGATTGGCCGACGTATTTATCGACGCCATTAAGCGGCGCAACGTGCAGATAATTCTGGAAAGCCACAGTGAACATTTATTGCAGCGGCTGCAACGGCGGCTGGCGGAAGAGGCCCTGCCCACGGACCAGGTGAAGCTGTATTTCACCGATTTCGTGGGGGCCGCTTCGACCCTTACGCCGCTGGATTTGGACGAGTACGGCAACATCCGCAACTGGCCCCCTAATTTCTTCGGCGACTCTTTTGCCGATGCTTCCGCCATGATGGATGCCGAACTAAAGCGCCGCGAAGCTGCGGGCGAGAAATAGCCCATGCCTTCCCCCGAAACGAAGTGCATCCTGGACACCAACGTGCTGCTGACCGCCGACGGTAAGTCGGACGCGGGCATTGGCTGCATCCGGGCCGCCAAGGCGCGGCTGGAGGAGGTGCGGCAACACGGCGGCCTCGTGCTGGACGCGGGGTTTCTCATCCTGAAAGAGTACGGCAACAAGCTCAGCCCGGTCGGCCCGAATACGCCCGGCAACGCGTTTCTGAAGTGGCTGTGGCAGAACAAGGCCAACCCGGCCTTCGTGGATGCCCAAACGGCCCTGGAAACCGCCGCCGACGGCTCCTTTACGGCCTTTCCCCCCGACCCCGACCTAGCCGCCTTCGACCCCTCCGACCGTAAGTTCGTAGCCCTGGCCCTCACCCACCCCGAGCGGCCCGTCATCGTGAATGCCACCGATACCGACTGGCACAAAGACCACCTGGCCCTGGCCCGCCACGGCGTGCGCCTGGAGTTTCTGTGCCCCGATGAGATGCTGCGCCACCGGGCGTAGTACGCGCGTACCGAGGCCTCCCCCGTCTTTTAAAGCCCGTGGGACGTACGTCCCAAACCTTGCTCGACGCTGTGTAGCCCTCGGGACGTACGTCCCATGCTCTCCCCGGTACCTGATAGCCTTCGGGACGTACGTCCCACGGCCTACCCAACGCTTCGCGCCCCTCGGGACGTACGTCCCACGGCCTTGCTGACAACAAAAAGCCCTTGGGACGTACGTCCCAAGGGCTTTTGGCTACTGATGCTGTTTAGAGAGTCGGTTCGTTGCTGTAGAGACGCATACTTGCGTCTCGTCGTTGAACGAGAACCGCTGGTATTGTTCAATGACGAGACGCAAGTATGCGTCTCTACCTCGTTCCGGCGACTTCCTAAACAGCTTCACTAGTCAGCCTGACGCTACTTATTTGGGTAGCGGAATAGTCGGCGTTTTTTTCTTCGAGCCGGCAACCTGAGCCTTGCTCAAATCGAAGTAGGCGGCTACGCGCTGGGGCTGCTCGTAGTGGGTGAGCAGCAGTTGGGCGTAGCTGCGGAACAGCTGGCGGCAGGTAGCCTCGCGGCCGTCGTGCAGGTCGGTGCGGGTGGTGCTGGCCGCCGACTCGGCCTGGTCGGCCCGGCGCAGGGCCCCGGCCAGGGCCTGGTGCACGGTGCGGCCCTCCTGGCGCAGGGCGGCCGGAAACGTGGCGGGGCGGGCATCGAGGGCGCTGAGGAAGGCCGTGAAGTTGTCGAGCACCAGGGCCTGGGAGCTGCCGGTGAGGCCGGAGCGGCCCTTGGGGAAAATGGCGCGCACGTCGGCCGAGCCCTCGTCGTAGGCGGGCGTCACGTGCTTGCGCTCCACGCGCTTGACGTAGGCCTTGAAGTCCTGGAGGGCCTGGGCTACGGTGAGCGTGGCGCCCTGGCCTTCGCCGGAAAGCTGCCCGCTGTGGGCGGCGGCGTAGGCGGTCAGGGCCGCGTCGAGGGCCTTGATCAGCTCGTCGTAGCGGCCGGCATCGGGACTCTGGCGCAGGGCCTGGAGGGTGAAGCCGGCCATGTCGCCGAACTGGGCGCGGTTCAGGCGCAGGTTAAGAAAGAAATTGTCGAACCGGGATTCATACTTGGCCATGCGGCAATCAATAAAAGGATGGATAGATAAGTCGGCGCCGGGCCGCGGCACCGCCCCGGAATATAGAAGAATTGGCATCAACAACTACTATCCGTTTGCGGGCTAACCCTCGTACTCCCACCTACTCCCGTATCCAGCCTTTACCTCTTGCATCAGTATGTGGATTGTCTTTTCGTTGCTGGCGGCCCTATCGGCGGCCGTCGTGGTTACCCTGTCCAAAATCGGCGTTAAAAACGTGGAGCCCAGCGTGGCCTTCGCCGTGCAGTCGGTGCTCATCATCATCGTGGCCTGGGGCGTGGTGGCCTACAAGGGCCTCTTGCCTACCGTGGCCCAGATTGAGGGCCGCACCTGGGGCTTCCTGGTGGCGGCCGGCATCATCACCTGCCTGTCGTCGCTGTTTTCCTTCCACGCCCTGAAACTGGGCCAGGCCTCCCAAACCTCATCGTTCGACAAAGTCTCGTTGGTGTTTGCCATCATCCTGGCCGTGGTGTTTCTCAAGGAGAAAGTCACCTGGCAGCTCGTGCTGGGCGCGGTCCTGATGGCCGGCGGCGCCGTGCTCATCGCCTTTTCCAAACCCGAAGCGAGCTAGCGGTGAATGAGTGAATGAGTGAATGAGTGATGTTATTTTGTCATTGCGAGCAGCGCGAAGCCATCCGGCCTCTGAAATGGGCTTAGCCTTCTACAGTAAAAAGCCCTTTACTCCAACTGGAATAAAGGGCTTTCTGGGTAAAAGTCAGGACGCACTGCGCAGAGGACGCATGGCTTCGCGCTGCTCACAATGACATTCGCACTTCACTCATTCACTCATTCACTCACTCACCGTTAGCACGATTTTGCCGGCGGCGCGGCCGGCTTCGCTGAGGCGGTGGGCTTCGGCGGTTTCGGCCAGCGGGAAGGTGTGGGCAATGATGGGACGCAGGGCGCCGGCTTGCAGCCAGGCCGAAATCAGGGCCATGTCGGGACCGTAGTTGGAGGCCAGCAGCATGCTCATCTTCTTGGTCGAGAATACCGATACCAGGGCTCCGGCCGCCAGGTCTCTGGGCTCGGGGGCGGTGGTTACGTAGCGGCCGTTGCGGCGCAGGGCGGCTTTGCTGGCCAGGTAGCTGCTCTTGGCCACGGCGTCGAAGATCAGGTCGTAGCGGCTCAGCTCCTGGGTGAAGTCCTGCTCGTGGTGGTTCAGCACCCGGTCGGCCCCCAGGCCCCGCACCAGCTCGGCGTTGTCGGGGCCGCACACGCCGGTTATCTCGCCCGCGCCCAGCAACCGGGCCAGCTGCACGGCAAACGTGCCCACCCCGCCCGAGGCCCCGTTGATCAGGACCCGGTCGCCGGAGAGCAGCTGGCCTTTGTCGCGCAGGGCCTGTAGGGCGGTCAGCGCGCCCAGGGGCACGGCGGCGGCTTCCGCGAAGCTGAGCTTTTCGGGAACGAAGGCGGCGGCCTGCTCGGGCAGCAGGGCATATTCGGCGTTGGCCCCGCCTACCCCGTCGGGCATGCCGTACACCCGGTCGCCGGGCTGGAAGCGGGTCACGTTTTCGCCCACGGCGGCCACGGTGCCGGCCACGTCGCGGCCCGGAATCTTGGGAAAATTCTGGCCGGTAATCAGCTTGAGGCTGCCGGCGCGCACTTTCCAGTCGATGGGGTTGACGCTGCTGGCGTGCACGCGCACCAGAATCTGGTCGGCCTGGGGCGTGGGAGTCGGCTGCTCGCCGTAGTGCAGCACGTCGGCCGGGCCGTAGTGCTCGAAGTAAATGGCTTTCATAGGAAGGGTCAGGAACAAGGTACAACCCGGGCTTACGTAGAAAAGCCGCGCTACCGTTGCGCTTGCCGGCACGGCCGCCGCACTATTTGCCCGGATTTGGTGTCTGCCAGAAAGCCAGCCGGACCAGCCGCCCCCCCCCCCCCGCGGCCCCGAGGGCCCGACGACTTCCTGCTCCTGATGCTTTTTCTTCCGTCTCTTCGCGCCGGCCTGGTTTGCTGGGTGCTGGCCGCGTTTTTTTTGCCCGGCCGCGCCGCCGCCCAGCTCCCGGCCGCCGGCCTGAAGCTGCTGCCGCCCACCACCGTACTGGCCACTACCGAATTTTACGTGGCCCAGGTTCTGGACCAGCGCCCCACGCCCACCGCCGTGGCCTGGCTGCTGCTGCCGCCCGCCAAGGCCGGCCAGGCGGCTACCCCGCGCGCGGTTGACTTGCAGGGCGGCAGCCTGGCGGCCATTCGCACGTTCATCGGTCAGAGCCTGCCGCGCCCCGGCCGCCGGCCCCTCACGGCGCGGCTGCTGGAGTGCCGCGTGACGGAAACCGCCGTGCCCGGCCAGCCGGCCCAGGTAGAGGGGCGGGTGGAAATCAAGCTGGCGTTTGAGTGGCAGCGGGAAGGCCAGACCGTGCCGCTGACCGACTACCACGGCGCGGCCCGCTACCGGCGGCCCCTGGCCCAGCCCGCCGTGGTGGAGCCGGCCCTGCGGCAGGCCCTCACCGAGGCCGTGCGCTACCTCCACCAGTGGGTGCACACCCAGGCCCCGACCAGCCTGAAGCTGGCCACCGGCCTGCGCCTGCGCTTCACCGACGTGACCAGCCAAACCCAGCCCGACACGCTGTTCTACGACCCGGCCCGGCCCCTGCGCTTCCCCGACTTTACGGCTCCCTCCCGCTCGGGGCCCTACGCGGCGGCCGTGTTTCCCAGCTTTGCCTACGCCGGCCAGCCCCGGGTGGTACAGGGCGTGCTGCAGCTCGATTTACAGCTGAAGGTGTTCGTGGTGCGCAGCTCCTCGTGGGCTTCCCTGCGCGACGCCTACACCCTCAACCACGAGCAGCGTCACTTCGATCTGGTGAAGCTGGTGGCCGAGCGGTTCAAGCGCCGCCTCACCCCCGAACGGATGAATCTGCAGGACTACAACAGCATTCTGCAGTATGAATACCTGGTGGCGTTTCAGGAAATGAACCGCCTGCAGGAGCAGTACGACGCCGAAACCCGCGGCGGCCAGGATACGGCCGCGCAGCAACGCTGGAACCAGCGCATCGACCAGGAGCTGCGAACCTACGGCGTGGGCCCGCCCGAAAAACCGGCCCGCCTGCCGGGCCCGGCCAATGAGTAGGCCCCGTCGTTAGCGGCGGATCAGCTGGCGCATGACCGGCCCTTCGGGCAGCAACAGCCGCACCGTGTAGACTCCGGCGGGCAGCGCTGCTACGTCGAGCGTGGCGGTAAGCCCGCCCTGCTGCGGCCGCGCCTGGCCGTGGCGCACTACCTGGCCCAGGCTGTTGAGCACCTGCACCGGCACGACGGATGCGGCGGCGGCAGCCACCGTCACCGTCACGCTGGTAACGGCCGGATTGGGATACAGCTCGACGGTGGCCCCCGGAACCACTTTGGCGCGGGTGGCCAGTGGCACGAAGCCGGAGTACCGGCGCTTTTCCGATTTCACGTAGCTACTTACCACCGGCTCGTACCGCTCCGAGAAAGAGGCCAGCGTCGCGGTGCGGGCCAGGTTATACACCACGGCCGTTTTATCCCCGCGTTCCAGCGCCCACTGGCCGTTGGCGTCCAGCTGCTCCCAGGTGTCCACCAGCAGATTACCCAACTCGTCGTAGGTCACCACCTTGCGGCTGAAGTCCTGCCACTGCCCGTTTATCTGGAACTGCTCCCAGGACTGAAACGAGTTGTTGGGCAGCCACGTGGCGCGGGTCAAGGACGAGGTTTCCCAGGCGCTGCCGTTCCACGTCTGCTCGGCGTAGCTGGCGGGCTGGTTGGCGGCCCAGTCGTGCCACACCAGGTTGCTGATGCGGTCCTTGTTGACCCAGCCACCGTTGCGGTACTGCTGGCCGGTGATGGACGTCCACTGCCCGGCGGCGTCGGTGGTGTACAGCTTCCGCACGGAGGGCTTGTAGGTGCCTTGCTGCCAGGTTTCCAGCACTTCTTCGCTCAACGTGCCCAGTGGGGTGTAGGAGTTGGTGGCCCGGTAGCCGCCGTAGGTTTCCCAGGCGTTGTTCGTCCACACCTGGTCTACGACCAGCGTGGGCGTATCGTGCGCGTCGTACACCTGGGTCGTGCGCAGCCAGTTGGTCCAGGGCAGGGACGTCGTGTCCCGCTGCTGGATCAGCTGCTCCACCAGGTTGCCGCGGGCATCGAAGGTAAGCTGGTCCCGGTCGACGCCCCCCGGCCCCTGGATAGAGTCGCCGCTCAGCGTCTGGGTTACGCGCCCGGCCGCATCGTAGGTATACGAAGACAGGTAAGGAAAATCCCACGCGTTGTCGACCGGGTTCCAGGTGTACATCATCACCCGCGTGGGCAGCTGGGCAGCCGTGGCGGTCCGGGCCGCGGCGGCTGGGGGGTGCTGGCCGCCGCGGCGCGCCGGCAGCAGGTCGGACAGCGGCTGACGAGCAGCGGGCTTCAGCCGGGCCTGGCCCTGAGTGGCGTGGGCCCCGCTGAGCAGCAGACACAGCAGGAATATACCTAGAGGGCGGACGTAATAATTACGCATACAGACGATAAATTGAGCAAAGATCAGGGGCAAACTAGCCGCAAGATACGGCATGAACAATCGGCAAAGTCCAGTCATTAGGCTTTTCTTTCTGGCTTTTGCGCACTGGCCAAGGCGGGTTTTCCGCAAAAAAAAGACCGCAGCCAAGGGCTGCGGCCTTTTCAACCACACATAGACTATTACCGGGCAGCCCGGCTGCCGGCCAGCTTCGTTAGCTGACCTTGTGCAGCGCGGGTTCCTCCTCGGTTTTTTTGGCTTTGGAAGCCGGTTTGCTTTCGGCCGCCGGTTCGGCCACTTTGCCATCCTGGGCGGCTTCGGCGGCCTCCTCGGCGTGCTCCACGGCCTCGACGCCGTAGATGTGCATGAATTCGTTGATGGTGTCGGTTTCCACGTTCAGGTCTTTCAGCAGGCCGTCGTGGATGTCGTACACCAGGCCGTGCAGGCGCGGCGGGTTGGGCCGCTGCAGGGCATTTTGAATGATGTTGGTCTTGGCCAGGTTGCGCACCTGCTCAATGACGTTCATCTCCACGAGGCGGCGCAGCTGCTGCTCTTTATCGGTAATGCGCAGAAACTCGGTTTCGTGCAGGCGCACCACGTCTTTGATGTGGGTCAGCCAGTTGTCGATCAGGCCGTACTGTTTGTTGGAAGCCGCCGCCGCCACGCCGCCGCAGCCGTAGTGGCCCACGACCATGATGTCCTTCACTTCCAGCACTTCCACGGCGTATTGCAGCACGGCCAGCAGGTTCATGTCGGAGTGCACGACCAGGTTGGCGATGTTGCGGTGCACGAACATCTCGCCGGGACCGGTGCCGGTGATGGCGCTGGCGGGCACCCGCGAGTCGGAGCAGCCGATGAACAGGTAGCGCGGCTTCTGCCCCTTGGCCAGGTTGTGGAAGTACTCGGGGTCGGCAGCTTTCTTATCGTCGACCCACTTGCGGTTGTTTTGCAGAATCTCGTTCATCGACGACGATGAAGCGGCATTATCGGAAGCTTTCATGGAGAGGTGGTTTTGCGGGTAATCGGGTAAAACAGAGTGAGAGGTTGCCTAGTGGCCCAGTGCTTCTACCTGCCGGATGCCCCGGATTTCCAACTCGATGTCGCGCTCGGCGGCAGTAAGGCGGAAATTCTCAATGGCTTCCAGCACGTCGTAGTCAATTACTTCAGAGTCGGTGCCGTCCAAGATCAGCTTGGTGCCCGGCGTAATACGCTCAAAAGTAGTTACGAGACTAGCCTTATTCAGGAATGAAACATGCTCACTTAGTTTTAGGTGCAGCACGCGCGAGTCGCGGGTTGGCTCGCTGTGGAAGTAATACGCCGATTCGAGGTTCGCTTTCAGGATGTAGAATATGCCCACGGCCAGGCCCACGCCTACGCCCTTGAGCAGGTCGGTGAACAGGATGGCCACCACCGTCACGAAGAACGGCAGGAACTGGTCCCAGCCCAGGCGCCACTGCGTGCGGAACAGGGCCGGCTTGGTGAGCTTGAAGCCCACCATCAGCAGCACCGCGGCCAGGGCCGAGAGCGGAATCAGGTTTAGTACTGAGGATAGAAACAGCAGGCTGCCCAGCAGCAGCAGGCCGTGAATAAAGGCCGACATCTTGGTTTGGCCGCCGGCGTTGATGTTGGCTGAGCTGCGCACGATAACGGCCGTCAGGGGCAGGCCGCCGAGCAGGCCGCTCACCAGGTTGCCGATGCCCTGGGCCTTCAGCTCGCGGTTCTGGGGCGTGTGGCGCTTGTGCGGGTCGAGCTTATCGACGGCTTCCACGCTGAGCAGGGTTTCGATGGAGGCCACAATGGCAATGGTGAAGGCCACCACGTAGGTGCTGCCGCGCGTCAGGGCAGACCAGTCGGGCAGGCGCAGCTCGCGGGTCAGGTCGCCGAACGAGGAAATCTGGGGCAGCTTCACCAGGTGCTCGGGGCGCACTTGCAGCTCGGGGGCCAGGCTGCTCAGCAGCAGGTTCAGCAGGATGGACAGCACCACCACGATCAGGGCGCCGGGCACCAGCTTCAGAGCCGCATTGCTTCTTACCGGCTTGCTTTCCCAAGCCATCAATACCAGCAGCGAGATGACGCCAATCAGGGCCGAGCCCCAGCTGATGGCCTCGCCGGCGGCGGCAATGGCGCTGAACGTGTTCTGCCCGTTGAACTGCAGGAAGGACATGTCCTCGAAGTAGTCGGTATCGGCCCCGAGGAAGTGGGGTATCTGCTTCAGAATAAGGATCAGGCCAATGGCGGCCAGCATGCCTTTAATCACCGACGAGGGAAAGTACATGCCGATGATGCCGGCTTTCAGAAAGCCCAGGGCCAGCTGCACCAGGCCGGCCACGACGGTAGCGGCCAGCACGGCCTCAAACGTGCCCAGGGTGCTGATGGCCGACACCATAATGGCCGTGAGGCCGGCGGCCGGACCGCTCACGCTCAGCTGCGAGCCGCTGAGCCACGACACCAGCACGCCCCCGACGATGCCGGTGATAATGCCCGAAAGCAGCGGGGCGCCCGAGGCCAGGGAAATACCCAGGCACAGCGGCAAAGCCACCAGAAACACCACCAGGCCGGACGGCGCATCCTTGGCCAGCGACTTGAGGTAGTTGGCCGACGGCGGAGCCGGGGAAGCAACAGGAGCAGCTGCGGCCGCGGGAGCAATTTTTGGCATAGAGGGCGTTATACGGCAGAAGAATTGCCGCCCACCAGGGCAGCGGTTCGCTACGATATAACACAATACTAGGCCGAGGTAGTTAATACCGGGTTAAAAGAGAATTAAAAGGGCATTAAAACGTAGTCCAAGGCGCTCAGGCGCTTACCAGGGGCAACTCCAGCGTCACCTGCGTGCCCGCGCCCAGCTCACTGTCGACCCGGATGCTGCCCCCGTGCAGGGCCATGATCTTGAAGGTAAGCGGCAGCCCGATGCCGTGGCCCGGCACGTTGCGCACCATCTCGGCCCGGAAGAAAGGCACGAACACCTGCTGGCGGTCGGCCTCGCTCATGCCCACGCCCCGGTCCCGGATTTGCAGCCGCAGCCGCCGGCCCACGCAGGTCAGGCTGGCTACGATGGGCTCCTGGCTGTCCTTGGAAAACTTGCAGGCGTTTTCCAGCACGTTTAGCACCGCCGAGAGCAGCAGCGGCTCGTTGCCCATCACCCCGAACGCCACGCCCCGGGAGTTGGGCTCCCCAAAGTCCAAATCGATGCGGCTGGTGGGCTGGCGGCGCAGTACTTCCTCGTGGGCCTGCAACAGCAGCTCGTCGAGGCGCACCAGGGCCAGGGGCACCTGGGAAGGGTCGTCGGAAGCGCGGGCAATCTGCAGCAGGCCGTTGGTGAGGGCCGTGAGCATGCGGGCCGCGTCGAGGGTGCTTTGCAGCACGCGCCGGTACTCGGCGGGGCTGCGTTCCTGCAACAGGGCCACCTCCAGCTCGCCGGTCAGCACCGTGAGCGGGGTGCGCAGCTCGTGAGAAGCGTCGCGTACGAAGGTGCGCTGGCCGGCAAAGGCCGTTTCGAGCCGGTCGAGCAGGCTGTTGAAGCGCTGGGCCAGGTGCGACACCTCATCCTGCCCATCGGCCTGGGATAGGCGGCGGTGCAGATCGAAGGCCGTGATGGTGTCGACTTCCTGCACGATGCGCTGCATGGGCCGCAGGGCCTGGCCGGCAAAAAACCACCCCCCAATGCCCACGATTCCGAAGCTGATGAGCAGGCCCCCGGCCAGAATCTTGCGCAGGGTACGCTGCTCCACCTGGCTGTCGGCATCGACGGAGGACGCCACCACCACGAAGTCGCCGCGGCGGGCGTCACGGTAGAGCAGGCCCACGGTCTGGGCGTGGTCGGTGTCCAGCTCCACCAGGCTGCCGGTTTGCCGCACCCGCGCGAGCAAGCTCAGGGGCACGGGCTGGCCGGTCTGCTGGCCTTCGCGAAACACAACGCGGTTCTGGGCATCGTAGACGCGCACTTCCTCGGCGGGCAGGGTGCGGTAAAACTGGCGCAGGTAGCGGCGGTAGGAAGCCCGGCTGGCGTCGTCGCCGCGGTTGGTGCCGTCCAGGTAGACGTGGGCCACCACGCGGGCCCGGGCAAAGAGACTATCGGTGAACGAGTTGCGCCGCGACTGGTAGGTAAAAAAGTAGATTACCAGGGAAAACAGCAGCAACGTCACCGCCAGAATGGCCGCAAACTGCAAAGCCAGGCGCGTGCGTATGGTCACGGAACGGATGGTTGGAAGTGAAGACAAAATCAGCAGGCAAGTGGAAGATAACCCGGACCCGGGGAAATGTTTTGCCGGCGCCCGGCAGATTTTCGGCAGGCCACACCCGGCAAACTTAGCGCGAAACCCGGGAAGCCGCCGCCGGGCCGAAAGTCGCCCAACTGCTATATAGCAGGTAAACCGGGCCGGGCCGCTTATTTTTGGCCTGACTTTCTGCCGCCCTGCCCCCCCATGAACGACCCGCACATCCGCGCTTTGCTCTACCCGCTGCTCACCGGGGGCCTCTACGTGGATGAGCTGCCCACCGGCTCTACCCGCGCCGACGTGGTGCACATCACCCCCGATTTCATGCACGGCTACGAGGTGAAAGGCGACGGTGACACCTTGCAGCGGGTGGAAAATCAGCTGCGGTGCTACGCCGAGGTCTACGACTTTGTCACGTTCATCGTCACGGAAAAGCACCTGTCCAAGCTCCTGCCCCTGCTGCCCGACTGGGTGGGCGTGCTGGTGGCTTCCGAAGATGCGCTGCGCCCCTACCGGCCGGCCGGCTACAACGCCACGGTGGAACCGGCCCCACTGGCCGCCCTGCTGCTGCTCGACGAGGTAAAGCAGTTTCTGCTGGCCCGCGGGCTGCGGGGCGTCAGTCAGCTGCGGCGGGCCGAGGTGATGAACCTGCTGCGCACCACCCACGCCATTCCACTCTCCAGCCTGGCCCAGCACGTGCGCGAGCGGCTGATGGTGCGCATGCCCCAGCGCCTGCTCGACCGGGCCGAGCGCCGGCTGGAGCGGCAGCGCCTGGCGCCGCTGCGGGCCAAGCGCCGCAAAAAGCAGGCAGCCACCCACGGCACGCGCCGCAAGGCGGGCACCAAGCGCAAGGCAGCGGCGAAGAAAGCTAAAAAAGGAGCGTAAGCTGCTGGCCGGCCGCCGCTTCCAGCGTGCTCAAACTTGACACCGACACGCCCAGCAGCCGCACGCCCTTGGGCAGCGGCAGCAGGGGCAGCAGCAGCTCGCGGCACACCTGCTCCAGCAGCTCCTTGCTACTGATGGGCAGCAGCGTAGTGCGGCTGCGCGTGATTTGCTGGAAGTCGTCGTACTTCACCTTTACCGTCACGGTGCGGCCCCACACGTCGAGGCGCTGGCAGTAGTCCCACACCGATTCCAGCTCGGGTTGCAGGCCGGCCACCAGCTCGTCGTAGGTGCGCAGGTCCTGCTCAAAGGTATTTTCCGAGCCGATGGACTTGCGCAGCCGGTCGGGCTCCACGGGCCGGTGGTCTTCGGCGCGGGCAATGGCGTAGTAGTAGCCGCCGGCCTTGCCGAAGTGCTGGCGCAGAAAGGCTTCCGGCTGCTGCCGCAAATCGAGGCCGGTAAAGATGCCCAGGCGGTTCATCTTGGCCGCCGTCACCTGCCCGATGCCGTGAAACTGCCCCACGTCCAGAGTTTCGACGAACGCCAGGCCCTGGGCGGGCTTAATCACAAACTGCCCGTTGGGCTTGCGGTAGTCGGAGGCCAGCTTGGCCAGAAACTTATTGTAGGAAATGCCCGCCGAGGCCGTCAGCCCGGTTTCGGCCAGAATGCGCGCCCGGATTTCCTCGGCAATGCGCGTGGCCGAGGGCATCTGCTTCAGGTTGTGAGTCACGTCGAGGTAAGCCTCGTCGAGCGACAGGGGCTCGATGAGCGGGGTGTAGTCGGCGAAAATAGCCCGAATCTGGCGCGAAATGGCCTTGTACACCTCAAAGCGGGGCTTCACGAACACCAGGTGGGGGCACTTGCGCTGGGCCACCACCGAAGCCATAGCCGAGCGCACCCCGAACTGCCGGGCCTCGTAGCTGGCCGCCGCCACCACCCCGCGCTGCCGGGAGCCGCCCACGGCCACCGGCTGCCCGCGCAGCTCGGGGTTGTCGCGCTGCTCCACGGAGGCGTAGAAGGCATCCATGTCGAGGTGAATAATTTTCCGGTTTTCTGCCGCCGCCACGCTTCGTTTGCTTAAGGCAGTAAAGATACGGCGACGCTCAGCACAACTACCACTTCGCGGCGCACGACGCAGCCAGGTTGCACGTAGCCCGACGAAGTTAGCTACCGGCGTCTCGTAAGCGCATTCCAGTCTGGGATTTATCGATAGTATTGTAGTATTTTAAAAGCAAAAATAGCGCGTCCTTCTCTGTCCAGTCTCTAAAGCCATTACCGTACCTGCTATGTCACATTCTCTACCCGCTGCCCTGGTGCCCACCCGCGTGCTGACTACATTATTGCTATTGGTGCTTCCCGGGGTGGCATCGGCGCAGGCCCCGGCCTTTGAGCAGGCACTGCCGGTAGGCGTGGCCGCCGCCGGCAGCAACATCACTCAGACGGCTATTGCCACCGATGCGCAGGGCAATACGGTTGTAGCAGGTCAGTTTTCCGGCAGTATCCGTTTCGGCACCACCACTCTGACTGGTACTGCCGATGCCTTCGTGGCCAAGCGCGACGCCAATGGCACCTGGCTCTGGGCCACCCAGGCCAGCGGCCCCGACAGCGACTATTGCGCTGATATGCTGCTCGATGCGCAAGGCCAGCTATACGTCGTCGGCTCGTTCTCGGACGGGCAGCGCACCTTGCCGTCCACGGCTACTTTTGGGTCTACCGTTCTCACCACGGAGGGCGGGGCCGATGTGTTCGTGGCCCGGCTCGATGCGGCTACCGGAGCATGGCTGTGGGTGCGGCAGGCGGGCTACGGCAACAAAAATGGCACGACGGCCACCGGCAACGACATTGGCCGCGCCATAGCCCCGGATGGGCAAGGTGGCGTGCTCGTGGCCGGCAACTTCAACGGCCCCGGGATGCAGGTAGGCACTACCAGCCTCACCAAGGCCAGCGCCGGCTCGGCCACCGACCTGTTCGTGGCTCGCCTCAACGCGGCCGGCACCTGGCTCTGGGCGCGCAACACGGGCCAGGGCGACGTAACCGACCTGGCCAGCGACACCCAGGGCAATGCCTACCTGTGCGGCGAATTTGCCAATACGCTCAGCTTTGCCACCACGCAGCTTACCAAAAACCGCGGCAGCTATCTGGCTAAGCTGAGTTCCACCGGCACTTGGCAGTGGGCGCAGGCGCTGCCCGGCACGCAAGGGTACGGCTCCTACGGCAGCTACGGCGGCACCTACTGCGGTGCGCTGGCCACCGACGAGCAAAACCACCTCTACGTGGCAGGCCGCTTCGACGGCAACCGGGCCATTTTTGGCTCTACCATGCTGCTCAACACCAGCGGCGTGTACTACAGCGAAGCGCCCGGCTCCATTCAGCGCGGCGACGTTTTTGTGGCCCGGATGAATACTGCTGACGGCACCTGGCAGTGGGCAGCGCAAGCCGGGGGGCTGGATGAAGAATACCTGTCGGATATGGTGGTGCGCGACAGCCGGGTGTACGTGAGCGGCAGCTTCGGCATTCCCCGGATCTACAGTCCCTCGGGGCAGCCCGCCCCCACCAACAGTTCTTTCGGGGGCAGCGTGCTGGTTTCGGCCGGTGAAATTGATGGGGTAGTAGCCGCGCTCGACACCAATGGCCGGTGGCAATGGGCCGTGCGAGCCGGCGGTACCGGCCGGGACCAGTGTTCTGCGCTGGCCCTCGATGCACTGAACCGGGTGTATGTGGCAGGTAGCTTTGCCAGTACCACTGCCCAATTCGGCTCAACTTCGTTGGCTTCTACCGCAGATTTAACGCCTTTTCTGGCCCGGCTGGCGGCTGCAGAGCCCCTACCCGCGGTCCTTCCAGCGCCCCGGCTATCCTTCGCCGTGTATCCCAACCCCGCCCGCGCCGCGGTGACGGTGACCGGCCTACCCGGCGGCCAGCGCATCGAGGTGCTTGACGCGCTGGGCCGCGTGGTAGTTGAAGCGCAGATGCCAGCCCATGGCCCGCTGACCCTGGCCTGCGCTGGTCTGGCGCCCGGTTTGTACATGATGCGCGCCGCCGGCCACTCCCAGCGCCTGGTGCTGCACTAGGCAGCGCCGCACGCGGTGTGGTTGTTTCGGCGGCACGGCGGTAGCGAGGCCCGCGCCTACTCCTCGCGCATCACGTAGCCCATGCCCACCAGGGTATGGATCAGCTTGGGCGTGAAGTCCTTATCCACTTTTTTGCGCAGGAAGTTGATGTACACGTCGATGACGTTGGAGCCGGTGTCGAAGCTGGTTTCCCAGACCTGCTCCAGAATATCGACCCGCGACACGACGCGGCCCTGGTTGCGCAGCAGGTATTCGAGCAGGGCAAACTCGCGGGCCGTGAGCTGCACGGGCTGCCCGGCGCGCTGCACCAGCTTGCGGGCCGGGTCCAGGGTGAGGTCGGCCAGGCGCAGCAGGGTTTCGGTGGCGGGGCCTTCGTGGCGGCGGCGCACCAGGGCCCGGATGCGGGCCAGCAGCTCCTGAAAGGCAAAGGGCTTGACCAGGTAGTCGTCGGCACCGGCGTCGAGGCCCCGGATTTTGTCGTCGGTTTCGCCCAGGGCCGTGAGCATCAGAATCGACACCGACGAGTTTTGGGTGCGCACCTGCCGACACACTTCCAGCCCGCTCAGGCCCGGCAGCAGGTTGTCCAGAATCAGTAAGTCATAGCTGTTGCTCAGCGCCAGGCGCAGGCCCGTGACGCCGTCGGTGGCGATGTCGACATTGTGGGTTTGCTCGGTTAGCCCCCTATGAATAAAGGAGGCCACTTTGGGTTCATCCTCAACCAGCAGAATTTTCATGCGCTCAACTTTCTATGAATACAACCGGCCAAGGTAAGATGTTCAGGCCGGACTGCCGAGGTGGGCCCCGCAGAAAGGGCCGAAAACCAGGCCGAAAATCACATCATTATGCAGTACAAATTATTATGAGAATTATTTAAATTTAACTTGACTTTAACAAACAGATCCAATACGTTTATGGAAATATTCTATTACCGATAAATACTGCGCGTTCCTGTTCCGTTTCCTCTTTCCGGCTTTTTCCAGTTGGTGAAATGAAGCGGCTTTCTCTGGTCTCTAGCTGCTTCCGTATGCCCACGCTCTCCGTTACCACCCGCATCCGCTTCGGTCTGTTCGCAATTCTATGGTGGCTCAGCGGCTGCGTAGCCCAGCAAAAGATACCGTATCTGCAAAGCAAAGAGTACTCGACCACGGCCCCGGTCAGCGTGCCGAATGCCCGCCAGGACTACCGGATTCAGCCCAGCGACGTGCTCAGCATCCGGGTGCAGAGCGTGCAAACCAACCTGAACGAGATTTTCAATATCTCCGACACCCGGACCGTGTTTTCGGGTGACCCCAGCACGCTGTTTCTGACCGGCTACTCCGTAGATGCCGCGGGCTTCATTAATCTGCCCACCGTCAATAAGGTGAAAGTGCAGGGCCTGACTCTGGACGAGGCCCAGGTGCTCATTCAGCAGCAGGTCGGCAAGTTCGTGCGCGACGCCAACGTGCTGGTCAAGCTGCTCAGCTTCAAGATTACGGTGCTGGGCGAGGTGCGCAACCCGGGCCGCTACTTCATCTATAACTCCCAGGCTACCCTGCTCGAAGGCCTGGGCCTGGCCGGCGACCTGACCGAGTTCGGCAACCGCCAGAACGTGAAGCTGATCCGGCAGACGGCCACCGGCTCGGACGTGGTGCTGCTCGACCTCACCGACCCCAACCTGCTCAAGTCGCCTTACTTCTACCTGCTGCCCAACGACGCGCTCTACGTGGAGCCGCTGCCGGCGCGCGTCAACCGGGGCAACGCCAACAACCTGGGCATCGTGTTCGGGGGCATCTCGGCGTTGGTCCTGCTTTTTAGCTACCTGAAAATCTTCTAGCCGCTCTCTTCCAGTCCTGGCCCTCCCCTTTTTAAAACACCTGCAGCATGGAACAACGCGTTACTTCTCCCGCCGACGAAATTGACCTGCACGAGCTGTTTTTCCGGTTGCGCAAGCGCTGGCCGCTGTTTGCGGTATGCCTACTGCTGGCCGGAACGCTGGCCTTTCTGTATCTGCAGGTGAAAGCGCCGGTCTACGACTTCCGGGCCTCGATGCTGCTGGGCAACCAGGGCTCGGGTTCCAAGCGGGCCCAGGAGCTGCTCCAGATTCTGGAAGTAAAGGAGAAAGGCATGAAGATGGAAGACGAAATCGGGCTGCTCAGCTCCACCGACGTGGTGCACCGGGCCCTCAGCCGCCTGCCCTTCACCGTGTCGTACTATGCCGTGCCCAACACTTGGCTGAACTCGCTCCGGGAGCTACAGGTGCGCGAGCGGCCCGCCGGCGCGGTGCCCTTCCGCATCATCCCCGACCCGAAAGCGCCCCAGCTCACCGGCGTGCACATTGCCGTAGAGCCCCAGTCCGACGGCCGGTTCCGGGTGCGGGCCCACGCCAAGCGCGGCACCCTGCACAACCTCTACAGCGGCGAGATGATCCGGGAGTTGCTTGACGTGGACCTGGACCAGACCGTAGCCGCCGGCGATACGCTTCGCTCGCCCCTGCTCACGGCCGTGGTGCAGGCCGAGCCCGGCTACCCGGCCGGCACCGCCAACGAGCGGTACTTCTTCACGATGAACGACTTGAACAGCCTCACGGGCACCTACCAGGGCAACCTGGCCGTGCGGCCCATCGAGCACGAGTCGCGCATCGTGGAGCTGACGCTGAAGGACGTAGTGCCCACCAAAGCCACCCAGTTTCTGGACACGCTCATGGCCGTGTACATCGAAGACGACCTGCGGGAAAAGAACATTACGGGCTACAAGACGGTGGAATTTCTGGACAAGGAAATCGACAAGCTGGCCGACTCGCTGCGGCACTCGGCGGCGGCGCTCAGCTCGTTCCGGGCCGCCCGGGGCGTGGTCGACGTGGGGGCGCAGTCCAACGAGGGCATCCGCCAGCTCAGCGACCTGGGCATGATGCGGGCCCGGGCGGCCACCAACCGCAAGTACTACCAGAACATGCTGGCTTACCTGCGCGCCCACCAGGGCGCCACCCAGATGGCCTCGCCCAGCAGCGTGGGCATCGAAGACCCGGTGGTCAACAACCTGATTATGCAGCTCACCGACCTGAACAGCCAGCGGGCGGCCCTGGGCGTGAATGCCAGCAGCACCAACCCCCTGGTGACGGTCCTGGACGAGCGGATTCTGACGGCCAAACAGTCGTTGATGCAGACGCTGACCAACATGATGCGCGCCACCGACATCACCCTGCGCGACCTGGATCAGCAGTTGAGCCAGGTTCGGGGCACCATCAGCGCCATGCCGGAGAACGAGCGGCAGCTGGCTTCGCTCAAGAACAAGAGCGACTTCAACGACAAGAACTACAACTTCCTGGTGGAGAAACGCTCGGAGGCCGCCATTGCCCTGGCCACCAACGCCACCGATAAGAAGGTGGTCGACAACGCCAAGATGAGCGGGGGCCTGCCCTCGGCGCCCAAGCCGGGCCTGGTGGCCCTGATTGCCGTGCTGGCCGGCCTGGGCGTGCCCTTCGCCCTGACGCTGGTGCTGGACAAGGCCAACCGCCGCATTCAGAGCAAGGAAGACCTGGCCCGCATCACCGGCATTCCGATGCTGGGCGTGGTGGCCCACGGCAGCCGGGCCGACAAGGAAAGCATGTTGCGCGACCCCAAAGGCCCCATTGCCGAGTCGTTCCGCTCGATTCGGGTGAACCTGCAGTACCTCTCGGCCGGCCTCGACAAGAAGGTTATCGGCGTTACCTCGTCGGTGCCGGGCGAGGGCAAGACGTTCTGCGCGGTGAACCTGGCGGCCGAGCTGGCCCAGAGCGGCCGGCGCGTGCTGCTGCTCGAGTGCGACCTGCGCCGCCCCACCGTGGCCAGCTACTTTGGCCTGGAAGCCCACGACGAGCACGGCCTGAGCTCCTACCTCATCGGCAACAGCACCCTGGCCGAGGCCGTGCAGCCCAGCGGCGTGCGCAACCTGGACGTCATCTGCTGCGGCCCGATTCCATCGAACCCGACCGAGCTGCTGGAGACGGAGCGCATGGACAACCTGCTCAGCCTACTGCGCGCCGAGTACGACTACGTGCTGGTCGATACGCCGCCGGTGGGCTACGTGGCCGAGTTCTTCGTGCTGCTGCGCCACCTGGAAGCTAACATCTACGTGGTGCGCCAGAACTACACCGACAAGGGCCTGGTGAGCCAGATCGACGAGCTGCACCAGCAGAAGAAAGTCAAGCAGATCTACATCGTCATCAACGACATGCACTTCACCAAGACCTACGAGTACCGCTACAAGGAAAAGGCCTACGCCTACGGCCACTAGGGCGCCGCCATTCTTCTTTCCGCCTTTTGCTTTAGCCTTATGTCTGCCCCCAAAAACCTGACTACTACCACGCTGCACAGCATGACCTGGACGACGGCGGCGACCATCGTCACGTCGGTTATGCAGATTGGCTACACCGCTATTATGGCGCGGCTGCTGCCGCCGGCGGCCTTCGGGCTGGTGGCGCTGGCGGGCGTGGTGCTGCGCTTCGGCGGCTATTTTGCCCAGATGGGCATGGCCCAGGCCCTGATTCAGAAGCCCGAGCTCAGCGACGAAGACATCCGGGCGGCTTTTACCTCTTCCACGGTGCTGGGCGCGCTGTTTGCGGGCACGATGGTGCTGGGCGCCCCCCTGACCCGGTACATATTTGAGCAGCCCGAAGTGGTGCAGCTGGTGCGGGTAATGGCCCTGGGCACGTTTGTGGCGGGCGTTATTGCCACGAGCATGAGCCTGCTGCGCCGCCGCATGGAGTTTCGCACGCTGGCCATCATGGATATCATTACCTACGTGCTGGCCTACGGCGTGGTGGGCGTGGGCCTGGCCTGGCGGGGCTTCGGCGTGTGGAGCCTGGTGTGGGCCAGCCTGAGCCAGGGCCTGATTCTGGGCGTGATGTCCTACGCCATAACCCGGCACAACGTACGGTTTTACTTCAACTGGGAGCGGTACCGCCCCCTGCTGTCCTACGGCGGCCGGATTTCCTTTACCAGCTTTCTGGAGTTTATCACCAGCTCGCTCGATACGATGGTCATCGGGCGGGTGCTGGGGGCGGCCCTGCTGGGTATCTACAACCGGGCCTACATGCTCATCAGCCTGCCGCTCTACCTGATTACGACCAGCGTTTCCAAGGTTATCTTCCCGGCTTTCAGCCAGCTGCAAACCAACCTGCCCAAGCTGCGGGCCGTGTACCTGGCCAGCATCACGCTGGTAGCGGCCGTGGTGCTGCCCCTGAGTGCGGGCATGGCCGTGGCCGCGCCCGAGCTGGTGCGCTCCTTGCTCGGGCCGGGCTGGGATGCCTCGGTACCGGTGCTGCGCATGATGAGCCTGCCGGTGTCGATGAGTCTGGTGACGATGTTTGCCGGCGTGATGTGCGACGCCCGGGCCCAGCTCAACAAGAAGATTGTCGTCAACGTTGCCACGCTCATTACCCTAGTGGCCATGTTCTGGCTGCTGCGCGGCTACGGCCTGCTGGGTTTCGCCGGGGCGCTGCTGCTGAACGAGTTTATCCGGATGGGGCTGTTTATGCTGCTGATGCACCAGGATCTGGGCCTGAGCTACGCCCGCCTGCTGGCCAGCTACCTGCCGGGCGTGTGGCACGCGGTGGCCGTGGGCGGCGCGCTGTTTGGCACGCGGCTGCTGCTGGTGCCGCTGCACCTGCCGGCCCCCATAACCCTGGGCTTGCTGATTCTGGCCGGGGCCCTGGTATTGGGCACGCTGGTGCTGGCCCTGCCCCTGCCCCTGCTGCGCCACGAGATGCACACCTTCCTGAGCCGCCTGCACCTCTCGGGAGCGGCCGGGCGGCTGCTGGCGCGCTACACCCGCTACCTGGACCGTAGCCCGGAAAGTGCGCCCGGGTTTCAGAACGCTTCTTCACCGCTGTAGCCGTGAACATTCTGCTTGTGTCTTTTATGCAGCCCGACGCGCCCTCCGGGGTGCGGGTGCACTACTTGCAGCTGGCCGACCTGCTCCGCCAGCAAGGGCACCGCGTGGACGTGGTGACGCCGGCCTCGCTGGGCGGGTGGCGGCGCTACGCGGTGGCCGCCGTGCGCCACGGCTTTTACCGGCTGGGCGCCACGGGCCGGGCCCTGGCCATGGAGGCCGACAACTTCCTGCGCGTGCTTTGGAGCATTGACGCCCACCAGCCCTACGACCTGGTGCACGCCCACGACGCGGGCAGCGGCGTGGCGGCCCGCCGGGCCCTGGGCGGCCGGGTGCCGGTCGTCGTGACCGGGCATTTCAACGACCACCCCGGCGAGGAGCTGGTGCTGCAATACGGCCTGACGGGCCGGCCGGCGGCCCAGGTGTTGCGCTGGCACACGTATCTGCTGGCCCAGACCCGCTACTTCCTGGGTGTTTCGGAATACGTGCGCCGCCGCACCGCGCTCTGGCTGGCCCCGCAGGCCCTGCACACCGTCATTCACAACGGCATCGACCTGACGGCCTTTGCGCAGGCTCCCGCCGATGCCGCGCTGCTACGGCTAGCCCGCGGCCGGCAGGTGCTGCTGAACATCGGCCACCTGGAGCCGCGCAAAAATCAGCGGTTTCTGCTGCGGGTGGCCCGGGCCCTGCGTACTCTGCGCCAAGATTTTCTTATTGCGCTGGCGGGTTATGGTCCCGATGAGGCGCTGCTCCGCCAACAGATTGCGGCCAATCACCTGGAGGATGTGGTGCTGCTGCTGGGGCAGTGCGAGCAGGTGGCGCCGGTGCTGCGGGCCAGCACGCTGTACGTGCACGTGGCAACCCGGGAAAATTGCCCCCTGGTGCTGCTCGAGGCTATGGCCTGCCGGGTGCCGGCCCTGGCCTTTGCCGTGGGTGGGGTGCCCGAGGTGCTGGCCGCCACGCCCGAAGCCCTGCTCCCGCCCGATGCTACGGCTGAGGCGGTGGCCGAACGGCTGCACGCGCTGCTGAGCTCGGCCCCGGACCAGGAAGCGCTGCGGCAGCGGCAGGCGGCGGCCGTAGCCGCGCACTTCGACGTGCGGCGCATGACGCAGGCCACGCTGGGCTTCTACCACGAGGCGCTCCGCCACTTCCAGGCCGCCTCCAGCCGGGCCGCCACCAGCCGGCCGCTCGCCTTTCCCGTGCCCGACCAAAGTAAGTCTCTGACTACTTAGGCTTTTCGGGCATTCAGCCGGGTCCTTTTGCTTTCTACGCCATGAAACTGAATCTGCGCTTTCTCTACCTGCTGCCCCTGCTGGCCATCCTGCTCACCGACCGGGCGTTGGGCGAGTTTGTGTTCGGCACCGACGAAGTGCGGCCGGCCGAGCTGCTGTTCGTGTATGCGCTGGCCGGCGGCTCGGTTCTGCTGGGGCTGCTTTACTACCGGCGGTTGGAGCCCCTGGTGCGCTGGTGGTTGCTGGCGGTGCTGGCCTGCATCGGGGCGCTGTGCCTGGAGTCGTACGGGGGCTGGGGCGTGTGGGCCAAGTACCCGCACGTGTTCAGCAAGTTCAGCGTGTTGCTGCCGCTTTTTGGCCTGTATGCCTACTACCGGCGCTACCCCGCGCCCTCCTACCGGCAGCTGGTGGCGGTGCTGTTTCCGGCCCTGCTGCTGAGCTTGGTCGTGTTTCACCGGGATGCGCTGAGTCTGGGCTCCTTTCTGGAAACCGAGCGGGGCTTTGGCGTGAACTCGGCGTATCTGCTGCTGCTCGTGGCCCTGCTGTGTTTGAATTGGTACCTGACCCGGGGCGAAATGCTCAGCGGCCTGAGCTTTCTGCTGGCCTTGGCCCTGATTGTGTTTCTGCAGCACCGCACGGTCTGGATCTGCTCGGCCCTGGCCATTGCCCTGAACCTGGGGCTGCTGGCCCTGCGCGTGCCCCAGGCCCACAACATGGGCCGCCGCCTCACGGTGCTGGGCACGCTGGCGCTGGTGGTAGGGCTCGGCAGCGGGTTGGCCGTCATTCTGGATAATCCCGACGTGGTCAACAAGTTTGCCGCCAACCTCGACGACCTGATGCACCCCACCACCCAGGGCACCGGCAGCTTCCGCATGCACCAGTACGAGGCCTACATTCCGCTGGTGGATGAGCGGCCCCTGGCCGGCTGGCGCCTCGAAGGCTTTGAGGTGCCCATTCAGCTCTACGACGAGGCCGGCGACCAGCTCTGGCCCGATTTCACCGGCCACCACTTCCACAGCTTCTACCTCGACCGGCTGTTTTACTTCGGCTGGCTGGGGCTGGCCCTGGTCATCGTGGTGCCCGTCGTGGCGCTGCTGAAAGCCTTGCTGCGGCTCACGCCCATCTCGCCCGAGCTGGCCGCGCTGCTGGCCTTCAGCAGCACCTTTTTCCTGTTCGGGTTTTCCTACGACTGGCCCAGCTACATCTATGGGCTGCTGGGCCTGGTGCTGGCGGCCATTTCCTACCAGACGGCCCCGGCCCGCACCGCGCCCCCGGCCCCGGTCAGCCAGCCCGAACCAGCACTTTCCCTGCCCTCTCCCGCCTAAGTCTACCGGTCTCTTATCCGCTTTCCTCTCAAGCTTCCTGTGCTATGAAAGTCCTCTGGCTCGCCGCGTTTCCCTCGCCCCACGAAACCCACCCCTCCACCGTTCCCTGGATTATGACCCTGGCCGATCTGGTGGCCAAGCATCCGGAAGTCGAGCTGACGATTCTCAACTTCGCCGGCGACCTGAAAAAGCCCATCAACGAGTTCGACAGCAACGGCATCCACTTTATCTATTTGCGCGTGCCGGGCTGGCGCCCCGATATTCTGTCGCTCTACCAGTGGCGCATCGCCATCATGGCCAAGTACATGCGCGAGCATTACCACGAGTACGACCTGATTCACGTGCACGGCTCGGAGCTGCAGTACCAGGTGGCCACGGCCGGCCTCGACATTCCGCAGGTGCTCTCAGTGCAGGGCCTCGTGTCGGAATACGCCAAGGTGGTGCCCAACCCGGTGTCGAAGCTGAAGTTTCTGTGGACGCTGGCCGGCTACTACGAGTGCAAGTACATGCCCCAGATGCCCCATTTCTCCTGCCGCACGCACTGGGATAAGTCGCACGTGGCCCGCCTGAACCCGCGCGGCACCATTCACCACAACTGGGAAATGCTGCGGCCCGAGTTTTTTGCCGCACCCGCCCCGGCCGCGCCCAACGGCCGCCCGCAGGTGCTGTTTCTCGGCGGCCAGCAGATCATGAAAGGCTTCCGCGAAACCCTGGCCGCCTTCGACCTGGCCCGCCAGCAGCAGCCCGACCTGAAGCTGGCCTTCGCCGGCCGCGTCACGGCCGCCGACGTGCAGAAAGCGGTGCAGCAGGCCGGCTTGCGGCACATTCGGCCCCAGGACGTGGAGTGCCACGGCTTTTTGTCGTCGGAGGGGCTGGCCCGGCTCTGCCACGAGTCGCTGTGCCTGCTCCACCCCTCCTACATCGACAACAGTCCCAATACCATCTGCGAGGCCCAGGTGGCGGGCCTGCCCGTCATTGCTTCCAACGTGGGCGGCGTCAGCTCCCTGATTGACACCGAGCAGACCGGGATTCTCACCGACCTGAACCCGCGCAACCTGGCCACCGAGGTGCTGCGCCTCCACGACGACCCGGCCCTGCGCCAGCGCCTGGCCCAACAGGCCCAGACCGTGGCCCAGGAGCGCCACGACCCGCAGGCCATCCTGCAGAAAACCATCGACATCTACCGCGCCATTCTGTAAGGACGCCACCCATGCCAGACCTTGACGCCTTTGCCGCCCCGGCCACGCCCGCCGTGCTGTTGCTGCTCTTCAACCGAGCCGAAACCACCCGGGAGGTGTTTGCCGCCATCCGCCGGGCCCGCCCGGCCCGCCTCTACCTGGCCGCCGACGGCCCCCGCCCCGGCCACCCCACCGATGCCGCCACCTGCGCCGCCGCCCGGGCCGAAGTCGCCCGCGTCGACTGGCCCTGCGAGGTGCATACGCTGTTTCAGACCCGCAACCTGAACTGCGGCGTGGGGCCGGCTACGGCCATCACCTGGTTTTTCAGCCAGGAAGAAGAGGGCATTATCCTGGAGGATGACTGCGTGCCCAGCCCCGACTTCTTCCGCTTC
This sequence comes from Hymenobacter aquaticus, assembly GCF_004765605.1. Taxonomy (NCBI): domain Bacteria; kingdom Pseudomonadati; phylum Bacteroidota; class Cytophagia; order Cytophagales; family Hymenobacteraceae; genus Hymenobacter; species Hymenobacter aquaticus. Next base: position 1,887,087 of record NZ_SRLC01000001.1, read on the forward strand.
TGCGCCGAGCTGCTGACCCGCTACCGCCACGAGGCCCGCGTGCTGCACATCGGCGGCAACAACTTCGGTAGCGAAGCCCGCCAGCCCCTGGCCCCCGGCGCTGAGTCGTACTACTTCTCGGGGCAGGTAAACAGCTGGGGCTGGGCCACGTGGCGGCGCGCCTGGCGGCTCTACGACTTCGACATGGCCCGTTTCGATGCGCTGGGACCCCAGGGCCGGCTGCGTCCCCACTACAGCAGCTGGCTGGAGGAGCGCTACTGGCGGCGGCAGTTTGCGGCCGTGCGCGGGGCCGCCATCCCACCCGACGTGTGGGACTACCAGTGGCACTTCACCGTAGCGGCCCACGACGGCCTGGCCATCATGCCGGCCGTCAACCTGGTTGGCAACATTGGCTTTGGGCAGCACGCCACCCACACCCACGATGCCGCCGACGACTTCGCCGCCGTGGCCACCGGTGTGCTGCCGACTCCGCTCTGCCACCCGGCCGCCGTGCGCCGCCACTGGCCGCGCGACCGGCAGCGGTTCCGCGAGTTTCTGACCGGCCGCCTGCTGGCCAAAATCCGGCGGCTGGTGCGGTGGAACTCGGCCGGGTCGACGCCGCCGCCAGCCGTGCCGGCCCGGCCCCAGCCCCTGGCCCCGGTCCGGCCGGCGCCGGCCGAGTCGCTGGTGTAGCCGACCATTTTCCTGTCTATTCAGCACCCTAACTTCTGCGTTCCGATGCTCTACATTGTTATTCCCGTTTTCAACCGCCTGAAATACACCCGTGAGTGCCTGCAGTCGTTGCGCCGGCAAACCCGCACCGACTTCCGCGTGGTCGTGGTCGATGATGGCTCGACCGACGGCACCGACCGGATGCTGGCCGACGAGTTTCCCGAAGTAGTGGTGGTGAAAGGCAACGGCAACCTGTTCTGGACGGCCGGCGTGAATGCCGGCATCCGCCGGGCCCTGGCCCTGGGCGCCTCCCGCATCATGACCATGAACAACGACGTGCTGGTGCTGCCCGATTTCGTGGAGCGCATGCTGTTCTGGGCCGAAAAGCACCCGAACGCCGTGCTGGGCTCCCTGGAGCTGGACGTGGCCACGGGCCAGCCCGTGTACGGCGGCGAGCGGCTCGACTGGCGCACCAACACCCGCCACGACCTGCTGGCCGAGCTCGACGCGGCCGACCACCACGGCCTGCACCCAGTAACCTACCTGCCCGGCCGGGGCCTGCTGATTCCGCTGGCGGTAATCGAGAAAATCGGGCTGTTTGATGAGAAACGCCTGCCTCATTACCTGGCCGACTTCGACTACACCAGCGTGGCCCGTCTGCACGGCTTTCCGGTGTACTGCAACTACGACGCGCGCCTGAGCACCTACCCCGAGGAAAGCGGGCAGGAGCAAACCCGCCGCCGCCGCAGCGTCAGGGGCTATTTCCAGCATTTGTTCGGCATCCGGGGCGGGGGCAACCTGCGCAACTTCACCCACTTCACCTTCAAGAACTGTCCGCCCCGCTACCTGCCCTACTACCTGCTCAACGGCTACGCCCGGCGGCTGGTGGGCTACTTCCTGCATTAATTCCGACCCCTGGCGGCGTATTCTCTCACTCCCAGCGCGCCCTTGCTGGAAACCCGCTGCGGCGGGCCGGGCCTCTCGTTCTATGGTTATCCTCACGGAAGATTTCAACGGCTTCGGCAACCAGCTCCTGCTGACGTCCCACTTTATTGCTAACACGGCCGAGTACGACTACGAGCTGCTGATTCCCAGCTTCGGCCCCTCGGCCCCGTACTTTGAAGGCACGGCCACCGCGGATTTCGGCCACCTGCCCGTGCGCCTGCAGCCCGCCCCCGCCGACCGCCTGAGCCGGCTGCTTTTCCGCGCCTTACAGCTGCGCTGGGGCTACGGGATTCTCAAGCGCCTGCCGTGGCTGCAGCGCAGTCTGGGCGTGCAGATCCGGGGCGACGAGAACGACACCGACCAGGACCTCAACAACCCCGAGTTTCTGGCCCAGGCTCGGCACGGCCACGTGTTTGTGCACGGCTGGATGTTCCGCGACAAAAAGCACTTCGCCAAGCATGGCCCCCTGCTGCGCCGCATCTTCCGGCCCGTGGCCCGCTACCAGCGCGCCATTGAGCAGGTGCTGGCCGCCAACCGGGAGCAGGCCGACGTGCTGGTGGCCGTGCACATCCGCCGCGGCGACTATGCCAACTGGTACGGCGGGGCCTACTTCTACGACAACGCCACCTACGCCCGGGCCATGCAGCAGATGCAGGACCGGTTCCCGGCCCACACCCGGGTGCGCTTCCTGCTGTTTTCCAACGAACCCATTGCCGCCGCCGACTTTGCCGCCTTCGACACCGGCCGCGCCACCGGCCACCCCCTCGAAGACCTCTACGCCATGGCCGGCTGCGACTACATTATCGGGCCGCTGAGCACGTATTCGATGTGGGCATCTTTCTACGGCGAAACCCCGCTGTTTCACCTGCACCGCCCCGATCAGCCCATTCCGGAGCTTGACGAGTTCGTGGTGTTCGAAGACCAGGAAACCACCCAGTGGCAGCCCAGCCTGGTGTCATAGGGTGCTATTGCCAGCTGCCAAGTCATTTTCTTCTCTACCTGCCATGCCCCTCTACCGGTACAGCTCTTCTTCGCGGCATCGGGTAATTGCCCGCCGGGCGGTACCACGGCAGGCCATCTACAGCTGGCTGTGGCTGGCCCCGCTGGCGGGGCTGGCCGTGTTTCTGGGCCCCTCCCACACCCTGCTTCCGGCCGAGCCCGGGCCCCTGACCATCCGGCGCGGCGGGGTGTACTCGGGCACGTTCCGCAGCCCCGATTCGGCCGTGCCCTGCATTACCATCGCCACTACCGAGCCCGTGACGCTGCAAAACTGCGTGCTGGAAGGCGCCGGCAACCTGATTCAGGCCGACCAGGGCTGGGCCCAGCTCACGGTGCTCAACTGCCGGGGCTACGGCCTGCGGCCGTCCCAGGACCAGGTGCCCCGGGGCAAATTCCTGGTGGCCGGCTCCGCCAAATCGGTGCGCATCGAGCACAACTACATGGAGCAAACCACCGGCATCAGCATTCACCGCTGGAACGGCGACGGCTCAGCGGCGCAGACGCTGACGGTGCGCTACAACCAGGCCAAGAACATCGACGCGCGCTACCGCAACGGCGGGGGCACCTTCGCCGACTTCATCGGCCTGGACAAGGTCAGCAACCTGCAAGGCGTGGACATCTCCTGGAACCAGGTCATCAACGAGCCCAACAACTCGCTGGTCGGCGACATCATCGCCTTCTACAACTCCGGCGGCTCGGCGAGCAGCCCCATGCGCGTGCACGACAACTACGTGCAGGGCGCCTACCCCTACCCGGCCACCGGCTCCGAGTTCACCGGCACGGGCATGATCGTCGACGGCGACCAGACCAACACCCAGGGCTTCATCGAGGCCTACAACAACCACTTCGTGGCCACCTGCAACTCGGCCATGAACATTGCCGGCGGACACGACATCTACTACCACCACAACCGAATCGTCATGGCTGGCCTCATGCCCGATGGCGTGACGAAACTGCCCTCCGCCTACACGGGCATTGCTATTTTCAATTACTACAAGCAGGCTAAATTCGTCCGGCTCCGGGCCGACCACAACACCATTGGCTACGTGCACTGGGGCCGTAACAACCCCTACCCCAACCGGCAGGACGAGGGCGACTACGGCATCCAGATTATCACGAACACCCAGCACCTGCCCAACCCCATTACGCCCCAGACCGAACAGGACGAGCACGGCCGCTGGCTGGCTAAAGTGCGGCAGCAGCACCTGACGATTGGTCCGGCACCAGCCACCCTGGCCAGCCAAGGCAAGCCGTAGCATCCAGCACAAAAAAGCCCGCCGGAATTACCGGCGGGCTTTTTTGTGGGTAGCCAGGTGGCTGTAGTTCGAAGCTCTTAGCGGCCAAAGACGCCATCTACTTGCAGCAGCCGGCCGGTTTCGGGGTGGCTGTGGCCCGGAATCAGGGTCAGGAGCGTGCCGAAGCCCAGCGTGTGCAGGTAATCCATCATTTCGTGGTAGAGCATCTCCCCGTTGTAGAGCTCAATGAGCGACATTTCCAGCTGAATCAGGGAAACGTGGGGCAGGAAGCTGCTGGCGCCGGCCAGCACGTACTTCTCGAAGCCCTGCACGTCGATTTTCAGCATGATGGTCCGCTCGTCGTACTTGGTGCCGTACTCGTACCAGAAGTCGTTGAGGGTGCGCACCTCGATTTCCTCCTTGCCAACATAGGCCGACTCCGGGGCCGAATCCAGGTGGCTGTCCATCATGGGCAGCAGGGAGCTGCTGTGCGAGTTCTGCGACAGGTTGATGGTAGTCGTGCCGGGCACCTCCCCGAAGGCGTAGTGGAAGGCGTGCCACTTGGGGTCGGCGCCGGAAGCCTGGCGTAGCTGCTGGTAAGCGGCCATCTGGGGCTCAAACGAAAGGATTTCACCCTGGTAGCCGTGCTCGCGCAGCTCGTCGCCAAACTGGCCGATGTTGGCGCCCACGTCGAAAACCAGGTCAATACCGGTGTGGCGCATCAGCTGACCCCGCTGGTCGAGCAGCGTAGTGGCCAGGTGCGGATAACGAACAATATCCACCCCGACGGACCGGGTCACGGACCGTGCCGTGCGAGCAAAGCTTTTAATGATGGAATCCATAAAGTCGGCTGAAAAGTGATGAGAGGACAAAAAGACGAATGAGTAGGACTATTTAATAAAATTATATTATTAATAAAAATATTTATATCAAATAATCTCCTCCCTATGCTTCCAAACTTCGGCAGCAGGCGCAAGTCCTGGGCCCTGCGCGACTTTAGTAGGGATACACTGACTGATAATACTTCACGGTTTCCACGATGCCTTCCGAGAAGTCGGTGAACTTGAAGTGGGGCAGTAATTGCCGGAACCGGGTGTTATCCATCACCTTTTTGGGGGCGCCATCGGGCTTGGAGGCGTCCCACACCACCTGGCCCTTGTAGTTGAACTTGGTTTGGATCAGGGCAACCAACTCTTTCACGCTCAGGCCGTCGTTCTGGGCCAGGTTTACGGGCTGGGCCAGGCTTTTGCACCGGTGGTTCTGGAGTACCTCCCAGATCAGGCGGCCGAAATCCGGGGCGTAGAGCCACTCCCGGATGACTGTGCCCGTGCCCCACACCGGCAGCTCGGCCTGGTTGGTCAGCTCGGCCTTCACGAATTTGGAAATCAGCGCGTTCAGGGCGTGGGCCTTGTTGGGGTCCGTCGAGTCGTAGGGGCCGTACATGTTGGGCGTCAGCAGATGAATGCTGCGCACGCCGTACTGCATCTGGAAGCACTCGGCCGTGGCCCACAGCAGGCGGCGGCTAGTACCGTAGCTCAGCACCGAGCGGTGCACGTGCCCGTTCCACCACTCGTCTTCCCGAAAAACGTCGGCCGTGGCCGGGTAGGCGCAGTTGGCAATCGGGTTGATAACCACCGCCTTGGGGCAGGCCTCCGCTATGGCCTCGTACATTCCCAGAATCATACGGGCATTGTCGGCTACCACCGTAGCGGCTTTTTCCGTGACGTAGTTGAGGCTGCCCACGTGGGCGGCGCAGTTGATGATAAAATCGGGCCGGTGCTGCCGCAGAAAGGCGGTCGTGGCGGCCGCGTCGCGCAGGTCGAGACCCAGGCTGAGCGAAGACTCGACGGGCTCGACGTGGTGCTGCCGCAACACCTGCGCTACGTTACGACCGGCAAACCCCGTGGCGCCGAATAGAACTACTTTCATACAATCGGTTTACCATCCTTGGTGAATCACCTCTATTATATAGGCTACCTGGCTGGCGTCCAGGCCATCGTGCAACGGAATATGAATCTGCGTATCGTCGAAGCGCCGCTGATTGGTCAGCTCCAGGCGCTTGCCGCCAAACAGGGTATTGTGGTCGATGCCATCGTGCACCACGGAGGCGGCAATGCCCTTGGCCTTCAGGGCCCGGATAAACTGCAGGCGGTTTTCGACGTGCATCCCGAACAGCCAGTGGGCACTTTCCCGGTCGGGGCGCTGCTCCAGCAGCTGCAGGCCGGCCACGCCCTGCAAACCTTCCCGGTACTGCCGCACCAAGGCCCGGCGCCGGCTCATGCGCTCCTGAAAGCCGTCCAGGTTGGCCAGCCCCAGAGCGGCGGCGTAGTCGCTGAGGTGATACTTGAAGCCCACATCGGTCAGGTCGTACTCCCGCTCCCCGATTTCCGACACCGGCGAGTGGGCCCGGTCGATGCCAAACCAGCGCCGGCGCAGCACCTCCCGCGCCATTTCGGGGCAGCGGGCGCACAATGCCCCGCCGTCGCCGGTGGTAATGTGCTTGATGGCCTGAAAGGAAAAGCACGTCAGGTCGGAGATGGAGCCAATCGGGCGGCCCTGGTAGGTAGCACCCGGCGCGTGGGCCGCGTCCTCGATGACGAGCAGGCCGTGGCGGCGGGCAACGGCGTGAATTTCGGCCAGGTCGCAGGGGTAGCCGCCCCAGTGCACGGCCATAATGGCCTTGGTGCGGGCCGTAATGCGGTGCTCAATATCGGCCGGGTTGATGTTCCCGGTTTCGTACTGGATATCGGCGAAAACGGGCTTGGCGCCTACCTGCACCACCACGATGGCCGAGGCAATAAACGTCTGGGGGGCCAGAATTACTTCGTCGCCGGGCCCCACGCCCGCCACTTCCAGGGCCAGGTGCAGGGCGCTGGTGCCACTGTTCAGGGCCGCCGGGTTTACCAGGCCCAGCTCGGTGCTCAGCCGGGTTTCAAATTCCTGCACCAGCTTCCCCTCGCTAAGAAAGGTACTCTGCAACACGGCCTGCACCCGCTGTGCGGCCTTTGGGTGCACGAACGTCGTAAACATGGGAATGGGGGTGGTAGCGGGTATAGATAAGGCCGGTACCGGAGCAGGGAGAGTAGCTTGATCCAACATAAGAACCTAAGTCAAGAGAGTACTGGAGATGGCCACAAGGTATCTCATATATCGAATTAAACATTATTTTTTAATATAAAAAATTTTAATAGTTACATTTAATGGAAATGTAATCTTCTGTATGCTATATACTATAGCATCTGCCTGGTTACCGCGACCAAAGCTTTGCGGCTAAAGAGCAGTGTCTGGTGCGCTGCTGCCGCGCCGTTGGCTGCTTGCTCTTCCACCACCCTTTTTTGCTTTCGCCAGAGTCGCTGCTCCGCAAGGAGTTCAGCCCGGCAATGTTGTAGCGGCGTTGGCGGCACGCTTGCGTCGGCCGGCATCGGGCTTACAGTCAGTGAGTAATAAAATTTTGGCTTTGTTGCGGAATGCTCCCGGGGCTTTAAGGGCTCAAAAAACAGCGCTACGGGCATTTTAAGACCCGCAACAAATTTTCGGTCCTATCAATATATAAAATAAGTACAATTACACCTTCTTTCAACAACCTTTGCCAATTCAACATCTTTTGTACATTTGCATTGAACCTCTTCAATCATTTTATAACTATTCGTAGTTAACAAATGATCAGGATTTTCAAAAACGGTCTGCATGACGCCAATCAGGCGTTTTGAATAGGACCATTTGAGAAACCGAACTTAGCGGGCCAGCTCGGCGGCCAGCAAACAGGGACGAGATGTGCAGGAAGCGTAAAAGCCTCGATTTAGATTCATTAAAGAGGGATTCTAAGAATTGAGCGACGGAGCAGGAGGACAAAACGGTTGGTGCAATTCCCCATCTGGCGCCGGATGGGAAACGAGGCGACTACCCCAGCTCCCCAGCCAAGACCAAGCAGACCACTTTTCTGAATAATAGCACAAATTTAATTCAGGCATTCGGAACAAATTGACTTTCGGCCTGGTTAAACGGATCATTCATATATAGTTCTTTTTCCAAAAAGCTCACAGAATGCAAAAAGGCACTGAAAACCATTTCTCTTCCGCGCTCAGCAACCGCTCCGGTGCACGCTTTTTGCCTTTATCGGCGATGTTGTCCTTTTTCCTGCTGCTGTTCCCCGGCTTGACCCGGGTCTTCGCGCAGGCTCCCAACGTGACCTACCAGGGTCCCTTGGTGATTACCCAAGGCGGTACCTACTCGGGCAACTACCGCAGCACCGACTCCAACGTGCCAGCCATCAGCGTGCAAACCACGCAGCCCGTTATCATCGAGAACTGCATCATTGCCAGTGCCGGTGAAATGATTTCGGCCGTGACCAACGGCGCCAACCTGACCGTGCGCAACAACCGCGGCTACGGCCTGCCGCCCACGAAGGATAACACGCCCCGTGGTAAGTTTCTGAACTCGCACGCCGCGAAAATGCTGCGCATCGAGAACAACTATATGGAGCAAACCACCGGCATCAACGTGCACACCTGGTCCGGCGACGGGTCGGGCGGGCAGACGCTGACGGTGCGCTACAACCAGGCCAAGAACATCGACGCGCGCTACCGCAACGGCGGGGGCACCTTCGCCGACTTCATCGGCCTGGACAAGGTCAGCAACCTGCAAGGCGTGGACATCTCCTGGAACCAGGTCATCAACGAGCCCAACAACTCGCTGGTCGGCGACATCATCGCCTTCTACAACTCCGGCGGCTCGGCGAGCAGCCCCATGCGCGTGCACGACAACTACGTGCAGGGCGCCTACCCCTACCCGGCCACCGGCTCCGAGTTCACCGGCACGGGCATGATCGTCGACGGCGACCAGACCAACACCCAGGGCTTCATCGAGGCCTACAACAACCACTTCGTGGCCACCTGCAACTCGGCCATGAACATTGCCGGCGGACACGACATCTACTACCACCACAACCGAATCGTCATGGCCGGCCTCATGCCCGACGGTGTGACCCGCCTGCCCTCTGCCTACTGCGGTGGTGCCATCTTCAACTACTATGGCCAGGGCGGCTTCAGCAACTTCAAGGTTGACAACCAGATTATTGGCTACGTGCACTGGGGCCGTAACAACCCCTACGCCAACCGGCAGGACGAGGGTGACTACGGCATCCTGATCATGACCAACACCCAGCACATGCCCAACCCCATTACGCCCCAGACCGAGAAGGATGAGTACAACATCTGGCTGGGCAAGGTAAGCCAGAACGGCCTCAAGATCGGGGTGGGCGGCAGCAGCACCCCAACGCCGACCAACGTAGCTCCCACGGTGAGCCTGAGCGTGCCCACGACCGGCACGGTGGGCACGGCCCTGACGCTGAACGCCACGGCCGCCGACGCCGACGGCTCGGTTGCCAAAGTTGAGTTCTTCAACGGCGCCACCAAGCTGGGCGAAGACACCTCGGCCCCCTACTCGCTGAGCTTCACGCCCACGGCCGCCGCCACGCTGAGCCTCACGGCCCGCGCTACCGACAACGTAGGCGCAGCTACCTCGACGGCCGTAACTTCGGTAACGGTAACGGCGGCTACCAGCGGTGGCGGCACCGGCGGCTCGACGGGCGGCACGGGTACTCCGACCAACGCTACCTTCTTCCGCGCCCTGAACGTGAACGGCAGCGCCACGACCGTTGATGGCCTGACGTTCGAAGCCAGCAGCGGCGCGGCCAACGTGCAGATCGGCGGCAGCCCCTTCGCCAACCAGACCATTGCCCTGAACCCCGCTACCGATGCGGCCCGCGCCTCGATGATTCGCTCCTCGGTGTACGGCAACAGCTACACGGCTACGGTCGGTGGCGTGACCAACGGTGCTTACCAGGTGTACCTCTACATGTGGGAAGACAACAACCCGGTTACGTTCAGCATCAGCCTGGAAGGCCAGACTGCGCAGAGCAACCTCAGCAGCGGCAGCGGCGGCAGTTGGAAACGCCTGGGCCCCTTCGCGGCCAACGTAGCGGATGGCAACATCAGCATCGGCATCACGGCGGCCAACGGTGGCAATGCCAACCTGTCGGGTATCGAAATCTGGAAAGGCAGCACCACGGCACCAACCAACGTAGCGCCCACGGTTAGCCTGACGGCTCCGACGACCGGCACGGTCGGCACGGCCCTGACGCTGAACGCCACGGCCGCCGACGCCGACGGCTCGGTCGCCAAAGTTGAGTTCTTCAGCGGCGCTACCAAGCTGGGCGAAGACACCTCGGCTCCCTACTCGCTGAGCTTCACGCCCACGGCCGCCGCCACGCTGAGCCTCACGGCCCGCGCTACCGACAACGCCGGGGCTACCACGACCTCCTCGGCCCAGTCGGTGACGGTAGCAGGTGCCACGGCCTCGACCCGCGCCTTCTACCGGGCTATCAACATCAATGGCAGCGCCATGACGCTTGACGGCAACAGCTGGCAGGGCAGCACCGCCACCAACTACTCGATTGGTGGGGACCTTTTCGCCAACCAGAACGTGACGCTGAACCCGGCCACCGACGCTACCCGCGCCTCGATGATCCGCTCCTCGGCCTACGGCCCGTCTATCAACTTCAGCATGAGCGCCGTACCAACCGGCTCGTACGAGGTGTACCTCTACGTCTGGGAAGATGACAAAGCCGAAATCTTCAACATCGCCGTGAACGGCGTGACGGCCGTGAGCAACTTCAACAGCGGCTCGGCCGGCAACTGGAAAAAGCTGGGTCCTTTCGCGGCAAATGTGACCAACGGCACCATCAGCGTAACCACCAGCGGGGGCTGGGGTAACCTGTCGGGCGTAGAAGTCTGGAAAAAGTAAGCACCGGCCGGGGCGCGGCAGCTCAGCCGCTGCGCCCCGGCTAGTCTTGCCGGCCTCATGCCGCCGCCACCTTCACTGGCCAGGCATGAGCAGCACACTCATAGTATCTGCGGCTTTCACTTGCCGCCGCGCCAAGGCCTGCTCCTGCAAAGGGGCAGGCCTTTGTTGCGTTTGGGGCTTGTCCGGGCAGGTATCCAGCAGGCTCCTGATTCCGCTTATCGGCTGCCGTAGGCCAAGTGTCCTACTATATTGCGGCCTAGCTTTATTCAATTAATTATTTAAATAGGTAAATTATTTTCCCTGAACTGTTGCTATTGTTGTTTTTAATACAATAATTTGACAATAAAGTTCTAATAAAAGAACATTCCCTAACGCATGTAATTCATCTACTCACACCTGTTTGTATGAAGCGCGCACTCATCACCGGTATCACAGGACAAGACGGAGCGTATCTGGCCGAACTGCTCCTTTCCAAAGGCTACGAGGTTCACGGCATCAAGCGCCGCTCGTCGCTCTTCAACACCGACCGAATCGACCACCTCTACCAGGACCTGCACGAGCAGCACGTGCGGTTTCGGCTGCACTACGGCGACCTTTCCGACGCCACCAACCTGATTCGCATCGTGCAGGAAGTGCAGCCCGACGAGATTTACAACCTGGGCGCCATGTCGCACGTGAAGGTGTCGTTCGACATGCCCGAGTACACCGCCGACGTGGACGGCGTGGGCACGCTGCGCCTGCTCGAAGCCATCCGGATTCTGGGCCTCGCGAAGAAAACCCGCATTTACCAGGCCTCTACCTCCGAGCTGTACGGCCTGGTGCAGGAAGTGCCGCAGCGCGAAACCACGCCCTTCTACCCCCGCTCGCCCTACGCCGTGGCCAAGCTCTACGCCTACTGGATTACGGTGAACTACCGCGAAGCCTACGGCCTGTACGCCTGCAACGGTATCCTGTTCAACCACGAGTCGCCGCGCCGGGGCGAAACCTTCGTGACCCGTAAAATCACCCGGGCTGCGGCCCGCATTGCCTTGGGCTTGCAGGACAAGCTCTACCTGGGCAACCTGGATGCCAAGCGCGACTGGGGCCACGCCAAAGACTACGTGGAAGCCATGTGGCGCATGCTGCAGCAGGAGCAGCCCCGCGACTACGTCATTGCCACCGGCGTCACGACCAAGGTGCGCGAGTTTGTGCGGCTGGCTTTTGCCGAGCTGGGCGTGGAGCTGGCCTTCAGCGGCGAAGGCGTGGCCGAAGTGGGCCACATCGTAGCCTGCCACAACCCCGATTTCCAGCTGCCCACGGGTAAAGTGGTGGTGGCCGTCGACCCGGCCTACTTCCGCCCCACCGAGGTGGAGCTGCTCATCGGCGACCCGACCCGGGCCCAGGCCGAGCTGGACTGGCACCCGACCTACGACCTGCCCGCCCTGGTCAGCGACATGGTGCAGAACGACTTGCGCCTGTTCCAGCGCGACGCCGTGCTCGTGGAAGCCGGCCACCAGGTGCTGAGCTACCACGACGAATAGCCTCGCCGATTTCCGACCTCTCACCTAACTTTCAGGCGGTGCGGAGCCTGTTCCCAGACCGGACCCTGGCCCTGGCAATAGGCCGCGCGCCTGCCACCACACGTTCGTTATCGTTTTGTTTATGGAAAAGAATGCCAAAATCTACGTGGCTGGTCACCGGGGCATGGTAGGGGCGGCGCTGGTGCGCCGTCTGACCCGTGAAGGCTACCGCAATCTGCTGGTGCGCACCTCGGCGGAGCTGGACCTGCGCGACCAGGCGGCCGTAGCCCGTTTTTTTGCCCAGGAAAAACCCGACTACGTACTTCTGGCAGCGGCCAAGGTGGGCGGTATCGTGGCCAACAACACCTACCGGGGCGAATTTATCTATGAGAACCTGATGATTCAAACCAACGTGATTCATCAGAGCCACGTGCACGGGGTAAAAAAGCTGCTGTTTCTGGGTTCCTCCTGCATTTATCCGCGGCAGGCCCCGCAGCCCATCCGGGAAGACTACGTGCTGACCGGCCCGCTGGAGTATACCAACGAGCCCTACGCCGTGGCCAAAATTGCGGGCCTGAAAATGTGCGAAGCCTACCGGGCCCAGTACGACGACAACTTCATTTCGGTGATGCCCGCCAACCTCTACGGCCCGGGCGACAACTACGACCTGCACAACTCCCATGCCCTGCCGGCCCTGCTGCGCAAGTTCAGCGAGGCCGTGGCCGGGGGCCACGACCGGGTGCAGGTGTGGGGCACGGGCACGCCCCGCCGCGAGTTTCTGCACGTGGATGATCTGGCCGATGCCTGCCTGCACCTGATGCTGCACTACAACGAGCCCGAGCCCGTCAACATCGGCCCGGGCCAGGACCTGACCATTCAGGAGCTGGCCGAGCTGATTGCCGAGTTGGTGGGCTTCACCGGCGCCATCGAGTTCGACTTTTCCCGCCCCGACGGCACCATGCGCAAGGTCCTGGACGTGAGCAAGCTGCACGGCCTGGGCTGGCACCACCGCATCCGGCTGGAAGAAGGCCTGCGCGCCGTGCTCGACTCAGAAGAATGGCGGGCCGCTTCGCCCCGCCGGACCCTGGTGCCCCAGGCCAGCGCGTAACCCGGTTTTTCTTCTTTTCTCTATTCCTGGCTCCATGGCTACGTCTCAATTGCTACACAAAGGCCGGCGCTGGGCAAGCCGACGGCTGCGCGAGGTGCTGCCCCACAACGGCCACTACCGGCCCGTGGGCGTGCACGCCAGCAGCCAGGCCCTGGCCGCCGTGCCCCGCAGCGGGGCCACCTACGTGGAAATCTACGCCCCGGAAACCTCTTACCTGGAAATCAGCGAGGCCCTCTACCACCACACCTGCGACTACGGCGGCCTGCACGCGAAACCCATCCGGACGGAAGACACCTCGGCCTCTTTTCTGCTGGCCCTGGAGCACGGCCGGCTGCTGGCCGACAACAGCCAGAGCGTGGCCGTCATCAGCGCCGATAACCAGCTCGTCGGCGACGTTTCCTTTCAGTACGACGCCCGGCAGTCGGACGTGACGCGACCCGAGCACAACAACGTGTTTCGGCTGCGCTGGTTTTCGGAGCCGGTGCGGGTGCGCGGCACGGTGTTCAGCCTGCTGTCGGGGGGGGGCGCCGCCAGCGGGAACTACTACCACTGGCTCACCGACTCGCTGCCCCGCCTGCACCTGCTCAAGGAAGCGGGCCTGTGGGACTCGGTCGACTACTTCCTGGTGTATGACCGCCGCCGTTTCGTGCTCGATTCGCTGCTGGCTATGGGCATCCGGGAAGAGCAGCTGCTCGACGTGAGCACCCACCAGCACCTGCTGGCCGACCGGCTGCTGGTGACTTCGCACGTGCGCCGCCCCACCCACACGCCCGAGTGGGCCTGCTCCTTCCTGCGCCAGGAGCTGCTGCCGGCCGCCGCCCCCGACACCTTCAGCCCCTACATCTACCTGAGCCGCCGCGACGCCCCGGCCCGGCACGTGCTGAACGAGGCGGCCGTGGAAGACTTTTTGCGCCCCTACGGCTTCGAAACCCACGTGCTAGGGCACTACACCCTGGCCCAGCAGATAGCCCTGTTTGCCGGGGCCCGCATGGTTATTGCCCCCACCGGGGCCGGGCTCACCAACCTGCTGTTTGCCCCGCCCGGCACGCCCGTGGTCGAGCTGTTTCCCAAGCACTTTACGGTTATCGAGTATCCGGAGCTGTGCTACCGCCTGGGGCTGCCCCACCAGTTTCTGGTGGCGGAGGCGGCCAACGGGGCGCTGCACTCGCGCCGCCAGGGCTGGCAGGAAGATCTGACCGTGGACCTGGCCGCGCTGGCCGAGTGCCTGGCCAACGCCGGGCCCGCCGCACCGGCGGCCAGGCCGGCCGCGCGCCCGGTTCATTCCGCTGCTTCTCCTTACTAGCCCCCGGGCGCTTCCCTTCCGATGTCTATGCAAGATCTTTTCTCCCGGGTCCGGCGGCGCACCGGCTACATGCTGCGCCAGTGGGTGCCCTACAACGAGCAGTACCGGCCCGTGGGGGTGCACGCCAGCAGCGAGGCCCTGGCCGCCCAGCCGGGCAGCGGGGCTAGCTATGCCGAGGTGTATCCGGCCTACCATTCCACGCTTACTGTTTCCGACGACTTCAATGCCCTGCTGCCCTCCTATTACGACAAGGTGCCGGCCCAGGAGCAGATCCCGCCCGCCTTCGTGCTGACCCTGCCCGGCGGCCGCATTAACGTGGACAACCGCAGCAGCGTGGCCGTTATCAGCGCCGACAACCACCTGGTCGGGGATGCGTCGCTGCAGTACCTGCCCGGCCGCTTCCGCGTGACGCCGGCCACGGAAAACCCGGTGCTGCGGCAGCGCTACTTTCGGCCGCCTCACCAAGTGCAGGGCACCGTCTGTAGCCTGCTCTCGGGCGGCGGGGCGGCCATTGGCAACTACTACCACTGGCTGCTCGACTCGCTGCCCCGCCTGCACCTGGTGCAGGAGGCCGGGCTCTGGGACACCATCGACTACTTCCTGATTTATGACCGGCGCCACCGCTTTGCCGTGGAAACCCTGCTGGAGCTGGGCATCCGCGACGAGCAGATTCTGGACGTGCAGCAGCACTCCCACCTGTGGGCCCGGCAGCTGGTCGTGACCTCGCCGGTGCGGGGCGGCGGGCACCACACCCCGCCCTGGGCCGGCCAGTTTATGAAGCAGGCGTATCTACCTGCCGCGCAGGCCAGGGCCGTGCCGCGCCGCTTCAGCCCGCTGGTGTACGTAAGCCGCCGCGACGCCGCTTTCCGGCGGGTGCGCAACGAGGCGGCAGTGGAAGCGCTGCTGGCCCCCTACGGCTTCGAAAGCTACGCCCTGAGCGAGCTGAGCCTACGGGAAAAAGCCGCCCTGTTTGCCGGGGCCCGCATGGTGGTGGGCCCGGTGGGCGCCGGTCTGATCAACATTCTGTTCTGCGCGCCCGGCACGCCTTTGGTTGAGTTTCTGCCCCGCAACCTGGTCGTGGGCGACTATCTGGAGCTAACGGCCCGGCTGCAGATGCCGCATTACCCGCTGATCAGTGCCCGCGACGATGCCTCGGCCCAGAAGGCCACCGCCGACCGCCAGGACGACCTCACGGTAGACCTGGATGCGTTGCGCCAGGCCTTGCAGCACGCCCTGGCCGAGGCCGAGGTGCAGCTGGCCTAAGCCCGACCGGCAGAGCTTACCCGTTTTTTTCCGCGCGTTTCCAGCTTTCTGTTCTATGCCTTCCGTTCTGCTTTCTATCGTCACCTGGAACAGTGCCGCCGTGATTGAAGCCTGCCTGGCCTCGGTGCTGGCCCAGACTTACTCCGATTTTGAGGTGTGGGTGGTGGATAATGCCTCGGCCGACGACACCCGGACCCGCGTGGCCGCCATTGCCGCCACCGATGCCCGGGTGAAGCTGCACGCGCTGCCCCGCAACACGGGATTCTGCGGCGGCCACAACTACGCCCTGGACCGTACCACCTCCGAGGCCGTGCTGCTGGTAAACCCCGATATTGAGATGCAGCCCGACTACCTGGCCTGCGCCCTGGCCCGGCTGCAAACCGACAAGCGCATTGGCACCGTGTGCGGCCTGCTGCTGCAAAGCCCCGACGCGAATCCGCGCATCGACAGCACCGGCATGGAAGCCCTGCCCGACGGCCGGTTCCGGCTGCGGCACCACGCGCAGCGGCTGCACGAAACGCCCCTGACGGCGGGCCCCGTGGATGGGGCCGATGGGGCCCTGCCCCTGTACCGGCGGGCCTTTATCGACGATTTGAGGGTGGAAGGGCAGTTTTTTGACGAGCGGTTTTTTGCCCACAAGGAAGACTGGGATATTGCCTGGCGCGGACGGCTGTTTGGCTGGCTCACCGTCTTCGACCCCGCCTGCCGGGCCCTGCACCCGCGCGAGTTTCGCCCCGCCGACCTGCGGGTGCGCCTGCGCCTGAGCGGCAACATCAAGGCCGACGCAGTGAAAAACCAGTGGCTGCTGTTGCTCAAGAATCCGCCGCGGCGCGACTTGCCCGGCCTCTGGCTGCGGGCCCTGCCCCGGCAGCTGGGCATTCTGCTGTACTGCCTGCTGCTGGAGCGCCCTTCGCTGCGGGCTTACCGCTACGTGTGGCAGCACTGGGGCAGTATTCGGCACGCCCGCCGGCTGATTCAGACCCGCATCCGGGAACGGGAACAGCCGGGCCGCCGGTTGTGGCCCGGTCCCCCGGCTCCCACCGGCAAGCCCCTGGGCAACCTGGCCGCCGACTTGGTGTAGACCTTCTTCTCCTCCGATATACAGCAGCGCCCCGGTCATTCTGGTTTCGAAGCCAGAACGGCCGGGGCGCCGCCGTGCCCAGCGGTGTACGCCAACCCACGGGCTAACCACACCCGGCACTCAACAGCCCGATAACAATCAAAATATGATTCCTCTGCCCCTGTGCTTCACCTATCTGGCACTAAACCCTGCTAACAATTTCAGTAATAACTGCTTGGCCAACTACTCTCAATCGAATATTATAGACCTTTTACAATAAAAAATACTTATCAAAAAAATATTAGTACAAACTAAAATCAAAAACTTGCAATTATTGATTAAAAGTGTAGCTTTGGTATGCGTACTATTCTGTTGCATTTTAAGAAGCCAAGCAATGAAGAATCTCTCTCTCTTCTTTTGTACTTCCGGCACCAAAGCACTGGGTAAGGTTGTGCTGCTCGTGTGCCAGTTCCTGCTGCTCAGCTCTGTGCTTCATGCGGCAGCCCTGCGCCCCTTCGCTCCCCGGGGCACCGCGCTATTAGCCGACCCTACGGTACTGAGCTACACGCTGGTGAATGCCGACACCGACCAGGATATCCAGCTCCTAACCGACGGGGCCGTGCTGGATCTGAGCGCCTTACCGACCCGCAACCTGAATATCCGGGCCAATACCGACCCGGCGCAGGTAGGCAGCGTCGTATTCGATTTGAGTGGCGCGCAAACCCAGAGCATCACGGAAAGCGTGGCGCCCTACGCGCTTTTCAGCGACTTTCAGGGGGACTACTTCAACTGGACGCCGGCCGCGGGCAGCTATACTCTGACGGCCACGCCCTACTCCGAAGCGGGGGGCGCGGGCGTGGCGGGCATTCCGCTTACCCTGAGCTTCAGTGTGCTGGACCCGCCCGCTAACGTGGTCAGCTTCACGCTGGTGAATGCCGACACCGATACCGATATCCAGCCCCTGACCTCGGGTACGACGCTGAACCTGACCACCTTGCCGACGCGCAACCTGAACATCCGGGCCAACGTCAACTCCTCCCCGATTGGCAGCGTGGTGTTTGCGCTCAGTGGCGCGCAAACCCAAAACCTCACAGAAAACAGTGCGCCTTACGCCTTGTTCAGTGACGCCGGCGGCAACTACAACCCCTGGACGCCCATCGTGGGCAGCTACTCCCTGACGGCCACGCCGTACCGGGGCGCCAACGCCACCAGTGACGTAGGCGGCGCCCTGACCATCAGCTTCTCGGTTATTGACCCCACGGGCAGCGTCGCCAGCTTCACGCTGGTGAATGCCGACACCGACCAGGATATCCAGCCCCTGACGGCCGGGGCCGTGCTGAACCTGGCCACGCTGCCCACCCGCAACCTGAACATTCGGGCCAATACCAGTCCGGCCACGGTGGGCAGCGTGGCCTTTGTACTGAGCGGCCAGCAAAGCTCCAGCATCACGGAAAGCGTGGTTCCCTACGCCATGTTCGGCGACTTTCAGGGCGACTACAACGCCTGGACGCCCACCGTCGGCACGTATTCCATAACGGCCACGCCTTTTCCGGCGGCCAATGGTGTCGGGGCGGCCGGCACGGCGCTTACTATCAGCTTCACCGTATTTGATCAGACCGGCCCCTTGCCAGTGAAACTGACTTCTTTCACTATCCGAACTCAGCCGACGGGCATAGAAGTGAGCTGGACTACGGCCAGTGAGGAGCGCAACCGCGAATTTGTGCTGGAACGCAGCCTCGATGGCAAAATCTTCCGCGACATTGTCACCGTGGCCGGCCACGGCACGACCAGCACTACCAACCATTACCGCTACCTGGACACCCAGGTGCCAACCGGCAGCGCCGACCTCTTCTATTACCGTCTGCGTCAGATAGATATCGACGGATCAACCCACTTGTCGCCCGTGCGCACCGTGAGCCTGGTTGCCAGCAACAGCCGCCTGCAGGTTTATCCGACGGTAGTTACCACCGGGGTGTTGCATGTTGCCTTAAGCAGCGAGCAGGCGGCGGGCGGGCAGCTGGAGCTGCTTACGGCGCAGGGTCGGCACCTGCCCTATCAGTCGGCAGGCACCCCGACCGACGGCACAATTCTGACCCGCGACCTACCCGCCGGCACGTATATTTTGCGCTACACCTGCGCCGAGGGCGTATTCCACAGCCGCTTCATCGTGCCCTAGCCCGGCTTACGGCTCCAGCCCTACCGGTCGACTCGCACTACCGTGCGGGTCGGCCGGTTTTTTATTGGCAGAAAGGCACCAACGGCGGTTACCAAGTCAGCTGCTATAGCGGCGCCAGCATGCCTGCCCTCCCACATTACCCTGGCTACTCTGCACGCCGGTACACCTCACTCACTCACTCACTCACTCACTCACTCACTCACTCACTCACTCACTCACTCACTCACTCACTCACTCACTCACTGCCCACGCGGGCCGGGGCATTGCCGACGGGCAAGCCCGCTGGTAAGAACAAAAAAAGCTCCACCGCCCGGCCTGTGGAGGTGCCGGACGGTGGAGCAGTATGGGAGCCGGCAGCAGAGCCGGCGAGTCAGGTATTTATTGCCGCAGCAGCTTCACGCGGGTGGCGCGGCCGCCGCTTTCCAGGACCAGGTAATAAAATGCCTGGGGCTGCATGTACCGGGCAAAATCCAGCTGGATAGTCGCCCCGGCGTTGCCCGCCACGCTACCCGTCGCCATTTGGGTACCCAAAGCCGATACCAGCGTGTAAGTTACGGCTTGCCCTCCACGCTGGGGCAGATACAGGGTGTAGCGGCCATCCGCCGACGGATTGGGATACGCCCGCGCGTCGTCCTGGAGGAGCGTGGCCACCGGCGTTTCCGAGGCAGTCCCGGTATTTGCCGTGTTTGACACGCTGAAGAGAATGGTCAGGGCTTGTCCCGCGTTTCCGCCGCCACTGGCCTCGGTGTAAGGCTGGGCCGTCAGGGAGTACGAGCCGCTCTGGGGCGTCCAGGGGTTGTAGTCGCCGCCACTGTCACTGAACAAGGCGTAGGGCACTACGCTCTCCGTCTGAAACCGCTGCTCCGCCCCGCTGAGCCGGAACAATACGCTGCCGACGGTGGGCGGGCTGGTGTTGGCCCGGATGTTCAGGTTGCGGGTGGGCAAGGTTTTCAGATTCAGCGTCGTGCCGGCCGTCAGGGGTTGAATGTCGGTATCAGTATCAGCGTTAACCAGGGTGAAGCCCGTGATGGTCAGCACCTGCGAGGTCGTTACGCTGAACGTGACCGTGACCGTAGCCCCCGGCGTGCCCTGCCCGCCAGCGCCGGAGTACGTGGTGGCCGTCAGGGAGTAGTTGCCCAGCGGCGGCGTCCAGGAGTTGTAGTCGCCGCCACTGTCGCTGAACAAGGCGTAGGGTGCTACGCTCTCGGTCTGATTCTGGGTTTGGGCTCCCGTGAGGGCAAACACGACGCTGCCCGATGTGGCCGTGCTGTTGAGCCGGATGTTCAGGTGCTGGGTCGGTAAGGTGGCCAGGTCGAGCACCGCGCCGCTGGCCAGGGGCTGCAGATCCTGGTCGGTATCGGCATTCACCAGCAGAAAGCCCAGCCCGACCGGTCCGCCCGACATGGAAGCAAACTGGGCCGTCACGGTTTTGTTGCTGTTCATCACCAGCGTCAGCGGGTTCGTGGTGCCCGTCGCGTCGCCGCTCCAGCCCATGAATACCTGCCCGTAGGCGGGGGTGGCCGTCAACTGCACGTTTTCCCCGCTGACGTACGTCGGCTTATCGGGATTTTTGCTGACCGTGCCGCCGCCGCTGGCCCCCACGGTTAGGGCGAAGGTGGGGGCGCTGCCCTGGTCGACCACGGAAAACTGCACTACGAAAGGCGGCGAAGCGGCGCCGCCCCCACCGGCCCCGCTGAAGGCCGTGGCTTCGAGCCGGTAGCTGCCGGCCGACGGCGGCCAGGAGTTGTAGTCGCCGCCGGCGTCGCTGAACAAGGCGTAGGGCGTCAGGGATTCTACCTGGCTTTTCTGCTCGGTTCCGGACAGCTCCAGCAGCACGCTGCCAATCGTGACCGGGTTGGTATTGGCCCGCACGTTCAGGTGGCGCGTGGGCAAGGTGGCCAGGTCCAGGGTCATGCCATTGGTCAGGGGCTGAATATCCTGGTCGGTATCGGCATTCACCAGCGTATAGCTCGTAACGGAGGCCGGGGCAAAATTAGCCGTAATGCTTTTGGCGCCGGTCATGCTGACCAGCAGCGGGTTGGTGCTGCCGGTCGCGTCGCCGCTCCAGTTGAGGAAGAACTGTCCGGGGCCGGGCGTGGCCGTGAGCATCACGCCGCCGCCGCTGGGGTAGCTGCTCAGGTTCGGGTTGCGGGCCACCGAGCCGCTGCCCGTGGTAGCCAGCAGCAGCGGGTACGCGCCGGGCGGCGGCGGCCCCAACAGGCCTTGCAGGGCCGCGTACCAGCGCGTACTCATTTTGTCCTCGCCGGTGGCATTCAGGTGCACGCCATCATACATGTCGGTGGCCGGGTCGAAGCCGGTGTTTTGGTCCACGATGACCACCCGGGACTGGGGCGTGCTTTTCTGCTGGGCCAGGTCGGGCAGCAGGGCATTCAGGGCGTTGATGTTGGTGTTGCCGGGGCTGAGGGCCGTCGGCAGCAACTGGGCCAGAATAATCTGCACCGTGGGCTGGGCCAGCCGCAGCTGGTCGATGATCTGGCCCAGCTCGTCGCGGGTGCCGGTCACGTTCTGATTCTGAAAAGCATCGTTGGAACCCGCGTGCAGCAAGACGACGTCGGGGCGGGCGGCGTCGGCCCACTGCCGGGTGCTTACCAGCAGCTCGTCGGTGCGCAGGCCCCAGTGGCCTTCGTGGTCGAGGTCAAAATCGGAGGACGGTGGTGGCCCCCCGGAGTTCAGCCGCTGGGAGCCCACGAAGTCGACGCTGTAGCCGCCGGCGGCCAGCTTCTGCCAGAGGGGGCGGCGGTAGGATGCATGCGTGGCGTCGCCCTGGGTAGCGGAGGCCCCAAAGGGCATTATTCGCACCTGAGCCGAGCTGGTTCGAAGCCCCAACAACAAAATGCCAAGCAGCAGCCATTGCCACCGGGCAGAACTAGAGCGGTGCGGAGTACAGGTAGTACGCATAAAGTGAACAGCAAGAAGTGGTAGATATGCCTGCGCCTAGCCTTTTTAAGCGGGGAAGACCCGGGTTAAAAAGGAATAGGTAATCCGAGTCACCCCGTGGCGGCAGGGCAATTCAATTCGAAGTAAGAACTGGAAGTAGCGTATACGGAAAGCTCTAATTTATATAAATATTTTGTTGAAAAAATTAATTTATACAATAAAAACATAAATAATTATCAACATAGGACTACAAATACTAAGTAAAACCCTATTACTCCTTCTGCAGTTAGCAAGCCAATGCCACCACCACGGGCCGGCTACCGGCTTGTGGTGGTGGCATCCGAGAAGCAGCCCGCACTCGTGGTCAGCGCCTGACTTTGAGCCGGGTGGAAGCTGAGCCACTTTCCAGCAGCAGATAGTACAGCCCCGGTGCCGGCATGCTCCGGCTGAAGTCGAACGTGAGGCTGCGCACCGACTGCGGAAGCAACCGGGTTCCTTTGTCAACCTCGGCCCCGATTACCGAGAGCAGAGTGTAGTTGATCGGGCCTTGGAGCGGCTCAGCAAGCACTACCCGGAAGCTGCCATCCGTGGTTGGATTCGGGAATACCTGCGCCTGCAGTTGCCGGCCGGCCGGCTGGGCCCGGGTGGCCAGCGCCACGGCCGGCACGCTCTGATCAACGACGGTGAAGCTGGTGGTGAGGGCCGTGCCGGCCGTGCCCCCGCCGCTGGCGGCCGAGTAGGGCCGGGCCGTGAGTGAGTAGCTGCCCACCGCTGGCGTCCAGGGGTTGTAGTCGGCATTAGCGTCGCTGAACAGGGCGTAGGGCGGCACACCCTCTGTCTGGCTACGCGTCTGCGTTCCACTCAGGGCGAAGACCACGCTGCCCACGGTGGCCGGGTTGGTGTTGGCCCGCACGTTCAGGTTGCGGGTCGGCAGCGTGGCCAGATTCAAGGTCGCTCCCGCCCCTAAGGGCTGAATGTCAGTATCCGTATCGGCATTGACCAGCGTATAGCTGGTGACCGACTGCCCGGCCGGAACAGCGGTGAAGGTGGCCGTGATGCTCTTGTTGGCCGACATGGTCACGCTCAGCGGGTTGGTCGTGCCCGTGGCTGCCCCGCTCCACCCGCTAAAGGTGTAGCCCGTGGCCGGCGCGGCCGTCAGGCTCACCACCGTGCCGCTGGCATAGGAAGCGGCATTGGGGTTCTTGGTCACCGTGCCGCTGCCGACCACGGCAGTAGTCAGGGTGAAGGGCCCTGAAGAAGCCACATCCGTTACCGAGAAGCTGATGGTCAACGCGGTGCCGGCCGTGCCCCCGCCGCTGGCGGCCGAGT
Organism: Hymenobacter aquaticus; assembly: GCF_004765605.1. NCBI lineage: Bacteria > Pseudomonadati > Bacteroidota > Cytophagia > Cytophagales > Hymenobacteraceae > Hymenobacter > Hymenobacter aquaticus. The sequence continues at coordinate 1,910,357 of NZ_SRLC01000001.1, forward strand.
AGGGCCGGGCCGTGAGCGAGTAGCTGCCCACAGCCGGCGTCCAGGGGTTGTAGTCGGCGTTGGCGTCGCTAAACAAGGCGTAGGGCGCTACGCTTTCCGTCTGGTTCTGCACTTGGGCCCCGCTCAAGGCGAAGACCACGCTGCCCACGGTGGCCGGGCTGGTGTTGGCCCGTACGTTCAGGTTGCGGGTGGGCAAGGTGGCCAAGTTCAAGGTCGCGCCGACCGTCAGAGTCTGGATATCCTGGTCGGTATCGGCATTGACCAACGTAAAGCTGGCCACCGATTGCCCGGCCGAAGTGGGCGTGAAAGTGGCCGTAATCGTCTTGTTGGCCGACATGGTCACCGCTAGCGGGTTGGTAGTGCCCGTGGCGTCGCCGCTCCACCCCGAGAAGGTGTAGCCCGTGGCCGGCGTAGCCGTCAGGCTCACTACTGTTCCACTGGCGTAACTCGTGGCATTGGGGCTTTTCGTCACCGTGCCGCTGCCACTGGTGTTCACCGTCAGCGAATAGGTGCTGGGGCTGGCCTGGTCAATCACCGAGAAAGTCGCGGTAAGTGTGGCGGCTGGGGTGCCCGTGCCGCCTGAGCCACTATACGGGGTAGCCGACAACGCATAGCTACCCACCGGCGGGGTCCAGGGGTTATAGTCGCCGCCAACGTCGCTAAACAGGGCGTAGGGGGCCACATTCTCGGTCTGGTTCTGGGTCTGGGTGCCGGTTAGGGCAAACACCACGCTGCCGGTGGTGGCCGCGTTGACGTTGGCCCGGATGTTCAGATTGCGCGTAGGCAGGGTGGCCAGGTTGAGCACGGCCCCGTTCACGACGGCCTGAATGTCCTCGTTGGAGTCGGCATCGACCAGGGTGAAGGTGGTGGTGGTGCAGTCCGGATCCAGGCGCACCTGCTGGGTGGTGGCCAGCCCGGCCGCATCGGTCACGGTCAGCTGCACCACGTAGTAGTACGTCTCCGACCCGCACCCGTAGGGCGCGATGGTCGTCGTGGTTTCCACGCTCGTGTCTACCGGGTCGGGGTGCTGGTGTTGGGCGTGGTGCAGAATGGTTTGCCACTGGTAGGAAAGCTGGGCCGCGCTGTGCTCAGGGTCGGTCACGGTGGCCCGCAGGTTGTAGGTCGTGTTGCCGGTCATGGGGTAGCGCGTACCAACGGCGGGCGAGGTAATCGTGACCTGAGGCGGGGTGTTGTTCACCGAAATCACCAGCGTCGTCTGGTTGGTCAGGCCCTGGCTGTCTTTTACCGTCAGCTTCACCGTGTATTTGGTGGGGGCCGACGTGGGCGGGGCAAAGGTGTGGGCCGGGTTGGTGGCCGTGCTGGTGCCCCCGTCCCCGAAATCCCAGGCAAACGTCAGCGCCTGCCCTTCGGGGTCGGAGCTGGCACTGCCGGTAAATTGCACCGCCAGCGGCCCCGGACCGTACGTTTTGTTGGCGCTGGCCACTGCCTTGGGCGGCTGGTTGGTGCTGGTCGAGTACGTTATTTTGCGGATTTCAGAAGGGTAGAAATTGACGTAGAACAAACCCTTTTCACCGGGACTCACGGCCATAGCCACGGGCACGGCCCCGCTGTTCACAAAGTCGCGCACCTGGCTGGGCTTGTTGCTGGCGTCCACCGTCATCGAACGAATCCAGCCGCCCACGTAGTCGCCGAAAAAGTACGTGTTCTGGTAGGCCGCCGGCCAGTCGGTGTAGGGGTAAAACACCCCGCCCGAGGACGAGTTGCCCCCGAACTGCGGCCCGGCCACCGGCGAGCCGGCCGCCCCGAGGTTGATGGTCGCAGCGGTGGAGCCGCTGAAGATGCCCGTGCGCGAGGGGCCCGTGCCGTGGCCCCAGTCGATGAGCGGGCGGCGGTGCACGAAGGTGGGCACCGAGCTGGGAATGGCCTTGGTGTTGTCGCAGGGGTTGGGGAAGGAGGCCGTGCCGGTGGGCGTTTCCTGCTTGAGCAGGTCGCGGAAGTAGAAGTATTGCTGGGTGCAGCCCCCAATGCCGTACTGCGGGTTCGGCGCGTCCTGGTTGTAGGTATTCTGCGAGGAAAAAGAAGTGTACGATGTCAGGCCCTCAAACAGGGGCCAGCCCAGGTTTTGCCGGGGCTGGCTGACGACGTGCGTTTCTTCCCAGTTCGAGGCGCCCACGTCGCCGATGTAGAGCGTGCCGGGGTTGGCGGCGGCGGGGTCGGTGCTGCCCGTGCCGGGTCTGAGCGTCATGCGGAAGGGGTTGCGGCAGCCCAGGGCCCAGACTTTCGAGCGGGGCGCGTTGGGGTTGCTGGCGTCGTAGAAGGGGTTGCTGGGCACGCCCGCCCCGGTGGCCGGGTCGATCCGCAGAATCTTGCCGCTCAGGCAGTTCACCAGCTGAGCCCGGAAGGAGCCCACGTTTTCCTTGCTGGTGATAATGCCGTCGGCCAGCGCCTGGGCGGCGTAGGTGTAGGAATAGTTGCCGTAGTCGGGCAGCGGATGCGCCCCGTCGCCGGTCGAGACCAGCAGCGTGCCGTCGGTGCCGAACAGCAGCGTGTTGGTCACGTGCCCGTTGAAGGTGGAAGGAATGCCCGTCGACTTGGTCGCGCCCAGCAGAATCTTGCGGGTAGTGGCACTGACGGCGCAGGCACCGGTCGGATTGCTGGCCGTGTAGCGCGTGAGCCGCCCGATAGTGGGGCTGAAATAGTCGTTGGTCGTGGCGCTGTAGGCGGCCGTGCCGTAGTTCAGCAGGTAATGCCGATCCACGACGTAGAGCAGGTAGAGGTAGCCGTTGGTGTCGAACTTGGGGTCGAGGGCAAAGCCTAGCAAGCCGTGGTCTTCCCAGGCCCCTACTTCTTCCGAGATGTCCAGCAGCACCCGCCGCTGCCCGTTTTCGACCACCCACACTTTGCCGGGCCGCTCCCACACAAACATCTTGCTGCCCGACTTATTAAAGGTCAGCCCCACGGCCTCATTCCATCCCGCTGAAACGACGGTGGACGTGAAGCCGCTGGGGGGCGTTTGGGCCCGCCCCGGCCAGCCGCACAGCACTATGCACAACACTGCAAGCCAGGTACATATGTTTTTCATGCTTTCCAAGATTAGTATTTTCAACTGCCAGCGTCAACTCTCATTCTGACCAGGAAAAACCGCGTAGTGGATCGGCTGGTGCCCGGCTATCCGTAGCACACCGCGCGGAGGCAGCCGGTTATCCAGCCCGGGCGGCGGTGGACTAGCGCGGCAGCAATGCGGCCGGGGCAGAATCCAGGCTCTGCTGGGGCTTACTGCCCCCTAAAGCCGCACGCAGCGGGTTTCCGACCGGCTCCGCAGCGCCAGGCCGCCCTACCGTATGCCCTAATGGGTGACAATATGGATAAAAATATAACATAAATATTCCAATTAAAAAAATAATTATTTTTATTTAAACCTCATCTATTCTTCATGTATTATTTCCTTAAAATCATATCCTTACCGAAGACGCGCTAACGGCCACGAAAAACCAAAAACAAGCCAGCCAATCCTACGGGGCGGTAGAATTGGCTGATCGAAAGCAGAATACTTATTTTCCTAATGAATCAGTCAGTAGTGAAAAATTCATAAAGTTTAGGCAGCGGGTCACCAAGCATGCCCGCCAGGGTCGTATCCCGCAGGGTAAAGGGTATTTTGTTGGCGCCCGACCCGAATAATTTATAGCGCACATAATTGGGAAAGGGAATATAGCGGCCCAGGGCGAAGGAAGGCAGCGGCAGCGACTGGCCCAGGGCGGCGCGGCAGGCCAGCACCGGAAAATTAACCTGGGCCCGCACGGCCGAGCCCACCACCGTCAGCCAAAACCGGGTGTTGATTTCAATGACTTTCATCTGCCGGGTGCGGGCGTCGTAGCGCAGGTCCAGGTGGGCTACGCCGTTCCAGCGCAGGGCCGTCATCACCCAGTTTACTACTTCCAGCACCGCCTCATTGCGCACAAACTCGATGGCCTCGGTGGGCGCGTAGGCCGAAGCGGCCGGCAGAACACCTTTCTGAATGGAATACGCTACCAGCTTCCCGCTCTGATACAGCACGTTGCAGTCGATGTCGTAGCCCTCGATGCAGTTCTGAATGATGTAGTTGCTGTCGGCGGGCAGGGCGGCCACGGCTTTGAGCAGCGCGGTCCGGTTGTGAAACAGCTCGATGCCGCCGCCGCCGATGCCGTCCACGGGTTTGAGCAACACCGGAAACTCGATGGTATCGAGCTGCGCCGCCAGGTTGCGGCGCACGTCCAGGATGGTATCGGGGGCCGGAATGCCGCGCTGCTGCATAAAGGCGCCCAGCTTGCTTTTGTCGGTGGCTATTTCGTAGGCTTCCGATTCGGGCAGGGGCAGCACCCGCAGAAACGAGGCCAGCTCCGGCTGGTGCGCAATAGTGAAGCGCATCCCGGCCACGTCGATGGGCAGCAGCACCTCGGCCTGCGTGGCGGCGGCTACCTGCCGCATGCAGGCAATAAACTCGGCGTCCGACTGGCCAGGGGCGCAGTAGTGCCACTGCCGGATGTAGTGCGAAAACCGGTACGGGCTGGCGGCGTTGCGGGACACCAGGTGCACCCGGATGTTCTTCTGCCGGCTCAGGCAAAACAGCACGGCCCCCGTCAGCCGGTAGTTGCTTTCCAGCACCAGCACCGTGCAGGTGGCTCCTTCCCGGCGCGGTGGCTTAGGTGCCGGAACGTTACCATCAGCGGGCAATATGTCTTTTTCTCGCGTGGGCGGTTCGGGGGCAAACGGCGGGCGGGGCGACAGAATAAGCGGCAGATGGCGGTTGGCGCCGGCGTATTCCAGCAGGTTCAGCTGATCAGAGTTCATGTGTGGTGGGCGCAGAGGAGGTGGGAGTAGTGAGAGCAAAGGGCCGGGCCAAGCCTTATTCCGTGGCCGTCAGCACGGGGGCGGGAGCGGCCGTCGGGGTTAGTCCGAAGTAGGCTTCCTGCTCGCGCCGCAGCTCGTCGATGAGCCGACCCTCGGGCAGTAGCACGTCGTCGTAGGTCAGCACCTGGTCCTTGGGCACGTCGCGGCGCAGCACGCAGCCTTCGGCGACGCCCAGCGGCAGCAGGTTTTCGGCCCGGGCCACGCTGTAGTTTTCGGCCAGCCCGTAAGTCATGTAGTGCCCGATGCCGTCGAGCGTTTCGCCGGCCCGCAAGGCAATTTTGGCGGCCGTCACCACTTCCACGCACGGGGCTCCCTGGGGCGCCAGCGCGGCATCCTGAAACAGCACGGCCCGGGCTACCGAGGTCGGCGTTTCGAAATGGCACAGGTGATAGGGCGTGTAGAAGCAGTACAGCGGGCCCGGCCCCAGCTTATACAGCTTCAGGTAGTGCTGCTGAACCGGGTCGTCGTGGGTGCCCAGGATGAAGACGCCCGGGCCGGGCTCGGCCCCGACCACGTAGTCGACGATGCCGGGGCCACCGCTGAGCAGGCGCTCCTGCGGGTACCACTCGGCCGCCTTGCTGATGGGCGTGCCCGGGGCCACCGTGGGCCCCAGCATGCCGCGCTGCGCGACTTCCATACCCAGGGCATTGGCAATAACGGCCTGCTCGAAGCTGATTTTGCTGCCGTCGGCAAAGCTGGTCACCATGCTCGGGTTCTGGCCCCACTGCCGGGCAAAGCCCTCCTGAGTAGTGGGGTTGCGGTAGGGGTCGTGCAGGCCCTTGATGTTGCCGCACAGCACCGGTTTCACGCCCAGGCCCTTCACGAAGCGGGCCAGGTTGAGCGTCACGCCGGGCTGGTCGCCGTCCGACACGGTGTAGACCACCCCGGCCCGGTCGGCGTACACTTTCAGGATAGCGCCCACGGTGCCGTCCAGCTCGGCGTTGAGCAGCACCATGTGCTTGCCGTGCCGGATGGCTTCGAGCACCACCCGCGCGCCGTGCTCCACGGCCCCGGTCACTTCAATAATACAGTCGATGCCCTCGGCCCGGCTCAGCAGCAGCGCGTCGTCGGTAATGGCGGGCTGGCCCAGCTGAATGCAGGCTTCCAGGGCCGCCACGGTGCCCACTTCCCGGGCCCCGGGCTCCCCGGCTTCCTCGTAGGCGCGGCGGGCCTGGGCCAGGGTGCGGTTGGCAATGGCCACGAGCTCCATACCCGGCACGTAGCGGCAGATCTGGAGCGCGACGCCGCGCCCCATAAAACCGGCTCCCACCATGCCGACCCGGATAGGTTGACCAAGGCGTTGTCGTTGGGCCAGCGCAGTATCAATGATAAGCATAGCAAGTCAGAATGCGGATGAGGGGGAAAGCACGGCCGGGGCCGGGCCGCTTAGTCGCTGAGCTGCCCTTCGGCGGAGGGCACCAGCAGGTGAAAATCGGGGTGGTTCTGGTCTTTCTCCGAGATGAGCACGGGCTCCAGGGGCCACTGAATGTTGATGGACGGGTCGTTCCAGCGCAGGCCCCGCTCCGAGCCCGGCGCGTACTTGGCCGACACCTGGTAGCACACGTCGGTGTTGTCGGTCAGGGTGACGAAGCCGTGGGCAAAGCGGGCCGGCACAAACAGCATCCGGAAGCTGTCGGCCGTCAGCTCCACGCCCAGCCACTGCCCGTACGTCGGCGACTCTTCGCGCAGGTCCACGATTACGTCGTAGATGGCGCCGCGGGTGCAGCGCACGAGCTTGGTTTCTTCGTAGGGCGCCAGCTGGTAGTGCATGCCGCGCAGGGTGCCACGCCGGGGGTTCGACGACACGTTGGCTTGCAGCGGGGGCATTAGAATGCCGTGGGCGGCAAACTCATCCACGCACCACGAGCGGGCAAAAAAGCCCCGCTCATCGGCCATGCGGTCCACATCGATAATAAAGGCACCTGGTAGTTCGGTCTCAGTGAAAATCATAGAAGCAGGAAGTAGCGGTGGTGGAAAAGGAAGTGGTATCGGCAGGGTTCAGGACAAGGCCAGCTCGGGCGTGGCCACGGGCACGGGGCGGGCCGCCGGATCCTGCCAGCACAGGTCGGCATCGAGCTGGCCGGTTTCGCGCAGGGCCGTGAGCACCCGCAGGCGCATCAGCTGCGACGAGCGGAACTCCGGGTCGCGGAAGCCCATGCCCAGCAGGCCGGCGTGCAGCTCGGTAATCGTGTCGGCCAGGGTGCGCTGGGGCTGGTGATGGGGGGCCAGCTCCCGGAACAAGCTAAAGTCGACGCGGTAGGAGCGCTTATCCGGGGGCGCGCTGGGGTTCAGCTGCACCTCAGTGCCGGGAATAGCCTCGGCAATAGCCGCCGCCAGCTCCCGCACCTGGTAGTTCCACTGCTCCGATCCGGCATTGATGGCCAGGAAATTGCCGCCGCAGTCGGCGGGCCGGCCAATGGCCCACTCAATAGCCCGGGCCATATCCTGCACGTGAATCAGGGGACGCCAGGGCGTGCCGTCGCTCAGGATGCTGATGCGGCCCGTAGCCACGGCCCCGGCCACGAAGTCATTCACCACCAGGTCGAGGCGCAGCCGGTCGCTCCAGCCGCAGGCCGTGGCAAAGCGCAGGCAGGTCACGGTAAAGCCGTCGTCGGCCAGCGGGGCCAGATCCTGCTCGCTCAGCACCTTGGAGCGGGCGTAGGCCGTCAGCGGGTTCAGCGCCGACTGCTCGGTTTTGGCGCCTTCGCCCCCCGCCCCGTACATGCTGCAGGAGCTGGCAAACACAAAGGCCCGGACGCCGGCGGCTTTGGCCCGGCGGGCCAGTGAAATCCCGGCCTGGTGGTTTATTTCCAGGGTCACGGCCTCGTAGGTTTGCCCCATCGGGTCGTTGGAAATGGCGGCCAGGTGCACAATGGCGTCGAGGCCGGGCAACAGGTCGTCGGGCAGCTCGCGCACGTCGCCGAACATCTGGCGGTCGAGGCGGGCCTCGGGCAGGCGCTGGGCGCCGGTCAGGCAGTGGGCAAAGTAGGCCATGTCGTAGCCAATGAGCTCGGCCTGCGGAAACTGCTGCCGCAGGTGCCGCACCACGCCGGGCCCTACGTAGCCCATGTTGCCGGTAATGAGGATGCGCTGCATAGAATAGAAGTCAGAAATGTGGATTTTATCGGGAGAATGAACGGCGCTTCGGCGCCGGTACGGGGTTAGTCCTTGGGCAGCAAGGTGGGCGCGGCCACGCGCTGGCCCACCGGGGCCGTCACGGCCGAAGTCATAATCTGGGTCAGAACCGGGTCGGTGGCCGCGGCTTCGCGGGCATTGTCCCACACTTTCCAGCGGGCTTTGCCGGCGCTCCACATTTCCTCCAGCATGTTCCGGTCGCGCAGGGTATCCATGGGCTGCCAGAAGCCGGTGTGGCGGTAGGCGGCGAGCTTGCCTTCGGCCGCCAGGCGCTCTAAGGGGCCTTTTTCCCACACGGTACTGTCGTTTTCGATGTAGTCGAACACCTCGGGCTCCAGCACGAAAAAGCCGCCGTTGATCCAGGGAGTTTCGCCGCCCTCGGGCTTCTCGGTGAAGCTACTGACACGGGTGGCTTCGTCGCTGAGGGAGAAAACCCCGAAGCGGCCCGGCTGCCGCACGGCCGTGAGCGTGGCCACGGCCCGCTGCTCCTGGTGGTGCCGGATAGCGGCCCGAATGTCGACATCCCCTACCCCGTCGCCGTAGGTCAGGCAGAAGGTTTCGTTGTCTAGGTGCTCGCGCACCCGGCGCAGGCGGCCCCCGGTCATGGTTTCCTGGCCCGTGTCGACCAGCGTAACGGTCCAGGGCTCGGCGTTGCTGCGGTGAATCTGCATTTCGTTCCGGTCCATGCGGAACGTCACATCGGAATTATGTAGAAAATAATCGGAAAAGTATTGTTTTATCATGTGTCCCTTGTAGCCGCAGCACACCACAAAGTCGCGGATGCCGTGGTGGGCGTAGATTTTCATGATGTGCCACAGGATAGGCCGGCCGCCTACTTCCACCATTGGTTTGGGCCGTACGCCGCTTTCCTCGCTGATTCGGGTACCGTAGCCACCCGCCAGAATAACTGCTTTCATAGGTGTAATATGAGGTGATGTTGAAGCCAAGAAGAAACAAAGGAGAGAAGACTGATACATCAGCCGGAGCGCATCTACACGCTGGCACTTAGATGCAGAAATATAAGACTAATTATAATATTATCAATAAAAATTATTAAAATATTTTAACATAAATCAATTGCACATAGATATTATTCTGTTATTCATCGACACGCTGAGTCGACTCTGGCTACCATAAGGCCAGAACTTCAGTGCACTAATACAATAAATTATATAAACCAAGTTTGTTTGACGCTCCTGCCTTCAGCAGAGTAGCCGGCCTAGGTCGAAGCCGGCACGTGGGGGCGGCCGGCCAGGTAGGCCAGGGCCCGGCGCCCAATCAGGTACACAAACTGGGTGTTGGTGTGCAGATAACGGCGCCAGAGGCGTTTGGGCTCCAGCCACAGGCGGTAGGCCCATTCCAGCCACAGTTGCCGGGCCCAGCGCGGCAGGCGGGGCTCCAGGCCCGCGTACACCGGAAACGCCTGCCCCACCCCCAGCATGCAGGCCCGAATCCGCCCGCGGTGCGAGGCCATCCAGCGTTCCTGCCGGGGGCAGCCCAGGGCCACAAACAGCAGGTCGGGGTCGGCGGCGTTGATGGCGGCGGTTTCGGCGGCATCTTCCTCGGCGGTCAGCTCCCGGAAGGGCGGCGAATAGGCCCCGGCCACGCGCAGAGCAGGCAATTCCCGTTGGGCCCGGGCAACCATAGCCGTCAGCACCTCATCCGTGGTACCGTAGAAGTACACCGATTGGCCGCGGCGGGCCGCTTCCGTCAGCAGGGCAGGCAGCAGGTCCATACCGGCCACGCGCTCCTGGTGCTGGTGATGAAAAAACCCGACGGCGGCGGCCACGGGGCTGCCGTCGGGCACTACCAGGTTGGCCTCGTCCAGAATGCGCCGGAAATCAGGCTGATGATGCGCTTCCACCAGCATGTGCACGTTGGCGCAGCACACGTAGGCCGAGGCCCGGGCCGCGCCCAACCGCAGAATGGCGTCCGTAAACTCAGGAAAGGTTCCGGTCGAAATCCAGGAGTCCAGCACCAAGCGTTTGGGTAGCATATCGGTGAAGTAGTGAATGAGTGACGTAGTGAATGAGTGAGTTTGCTATCCGACTTGCGCAGACTTGCCGTGTTGGCGCCATTTGAACGACAACTCACCAAGTCGCTCAGTCACTATTTCACCGCTAGTAGGCGTTTTTCTCGCCGCGGATCATGTTCCAGACGGTCTGGCCGATAATCTTCATATCCAGGCCGAAAGACCAGTTTTCCATGTATTTCAGGTCGTATTCCACCCGCTTGCGCATGGCCTGGGGGGCCCGGGTTTCGCCCCGGTAGCCGTTCACCTGGGCGTAGCCCGTGATGCCCGGCGTCACGGCGTGGCGCATCTGGTAGGTGCGAATGTGCTTGGAGTATTCCTCCAGCTGCGACACCATGTTGGGGCGCGGCCCCACCACCGACATGTGGCCCAGCAAGACGTTGAAGAACTGGGGCAGCTCGTCGAGGTTATACTTGCGCAGGTACTTGCCGACGCGCGTCACGCGGGGGTCGGCGAAGGTAGCCTGCAACTCGGTCTGGCGGTGGTCGGCGCGCATGGTGCGCAGCTTGTAGCACGGAAACAGGTGGTTGCGCTTGCCGGGCCGCATCTGCTTGAAGAACACCGGCCCGGGCGAGTCGAGCTTGATCAGCAGCGCCAGGATGGGCATAATGAAGGGGAAAGCCAGCAGGATAACCGCCAGGGAAAAGACGATGTCGAACACCCGCTTCAGCACCTGATTGGTTCGAATGCCCAGGGGCTGATGCCGGATGGTGAGGATGGGCATGTGGTCGTAGAAGTACACGTTGACCTCGCGCCGCACGGTGCCGCTGAAATCGGGCACAATCCGGAACGACAGGAAATGGTCGTCGGCAAACTGGGAGAGGTCCTCAATCAGCTCGTGGCGGTCGAGGGGCAGCGTGAAGTAGATTTCGTCGATGGTGGTGCGCAGGCAGTAGTTTTTCAGCTCGGCCAGCGGGCCCCGCACGTAGGGGCGCAGGCCCTCGGCCACGGGCTCGTCGGCAAAGAACCCCTGGAACTGGTTGCCAATCGGGTCGTGGGAGGCCAGGAAGCGGTAGAGCTCCTGCCCACTGTCGCCGGCCCCAACGATGATAAAGCGGGAATGGGGCCGGGCCACGTGCCGGTGGTAGGCCCGGTAGCAGAACGTAATCAGGAAACGGGCCCCCACTACGCCCGTCACGGCAAAGCTATACACGGCAAAGATGTAGCGCAGCGGCAGCCAGTCGAGCTCCAGGGCCAGCACCACGGCCAGCACCAGGCAGGCGTGCAGCAGGAAGGTGCGCATCAGGTAGAGCAGCTTCTCGGGGTACGTTATCAGCTTATCTACCCGGTAGATGTTGGCAAACTGCCCCGACAACAGCCACCACAAGAGGCCGAATATCACGAAGCAGAACGGCGCGTAGCCGTTGAAATGCCACGTGTTCCAGATCATGCGGCCGGCGAGCCGGAAAGCTCCGAAAATCAGGAGCACGTCAACCACGGGCAATACCAGGCGCGAGGCGTCGGAGTAATGTCTGTACCGTTCCATAAAGCTATGCGTGTGAAAGAGCCCAATAAGGAAGAATGCTCTACCGTAGGTGGGGGTAGAAGTAGATTAAGACCAAGTAACATATTTTTTGGTGTTTAAGCAATAATAAATATGATTTTTGTTTTACTAAGTTCATCACATGTATATGTATTAGGATTTAATAAATAAATATTTTACCTAAAAAATGATGATTTATCACGCTTTTTCAGTTTTACGGCAACGAAAAAGAGCCATCAGCACCCAAAATCGGGGTACTGATGGCTCAGAGTCGTCGAAAAAAACGAACCGCTACAAAAACCGATTTGTCATTTCGGGCGCTCCACGGCGCTGGATTCCAGCGCCGCCGCATCGGCGGCGGCGTACTGCCGGGCTTTGCCGGGCAGGGTTTTGTGCTTCTCCTTGCCCAGGGCGGCGGCCGGCGCGGGCACCCAGTGGTGGCGGCCGCCGGCGCGCTCATCGTCGAATTCGGTCGGGATGGTTCCGGCCTCGGTGCGCTCTTTCCAGGTGAGGTGCTCGGTGCCGTCGTCGCGCCGCTCCATCGTGATGCACTGCTCCACGGGGCATACCAACGAGCAGAGGTTGCAGCCCACGCAGTTTTCCTGGATGATTTCGGGCACGCGGGTGCCTTCGTTGAGGCGAATGGCCTGGTGGGCGCCGTCTTCGCAGGCCGTGTAGCAGAGCTGGCAGCCGATGCACTTTTCCTCGTTGATTTCGGCCGTCACCTTGTACTTCAGGTTCAGGTCTTCCCAGTGCTTGACGTTGGGCAGGGCCTTGCCCACCATGTCGTAGATGGTATGGAAGCCCTTTTCGGTCATGTACTGCTCCAGGCCGCTGGTCATTTCCCGGATGATGCCGAAGCCGTAGTGCATGGCCGCCGTGCACACCTGCACGCTGCTGGCGCCGAGCAGAATATGCTCTACCGCGTCGCGCCAGCTCTCGATGCCCCCGATGCCGGAAATCGGCAGCTGCACGTCGGGGTGCTGGGCGCAGTTTTTCACCATGTTCAGGGCAATGGGCTTCACGGCCGGACCGCAGTAGCCGCCGTTCGAGCCTTTGCCGTCTACGATTGGGTAGGGCGCAAACAAATCCAGATCCACGCCCACGATGCTCTGGATGGTGTTGATCAGCGAAATGGCGTCGGCCCCGCCCCGGCGGGCGGCCATAGCCGGCTCGGTAATATCCGAAATGTTAGGCGTGAGCTTGACAATCACCGGAATCTTGGCGACTTCCATTACCCATTCCACAATGGTCTGGAGCACTTCCGGCTCCTGCCCTACCGCCGAGCCCATGCCCCGCTCGCACATGCCGTGGGGGCAGCCGAAGTTGAGCTCGATGCCGTCGGAGCCGGCGTTTTGCACGTCGCGCACGATGTCGTGCCACTCCTGCCGGCTCTGCACCATCAGGGAGGCAATAACGGCGTGATGCGGGAAGCGCTTCTTCACTTCCTCGATTTCGCGCAGGTTGTCGCTCAGCGGCCGGTCCGAAATCAGCTCGATGTTGTTGAAGCCCATCATGCGCTTATCCCGGTAATTCACGCCGCCGTAGCGGCTCGACACGTTCACGACGGGTACGCCCAGGGTTTTCCAGACGGCGCCGCCCCAGCCCGCGTCGAAAGCTTTCATTACCTGATAGCCCGAGTTGGTCGGGGGGGCCGACGCCAGCCAGAACGGGTTGGGCGACTTGATACCGGCAAAGTTTATGGATAAGTCTGGCATTGGTTAGTTGTTGGTTGTTAGTTGTTGGTTGTTAGTAAGCTGGCTTCCAAAAAGCCAACAACTACAAGCCAGCACTCAAATACTCGTGAATGCCGCGGGCCGCGGCTTTGGCTTCGGCCGAGGCGTTGACGACTTCCGCGCCGCCGTTGCGGGCGTCGCCGGAGGTGAAATACTTGGGGTTGGTGGTCTGGCCGGTGCGCTCATCGGCCACGATGCGGCCTTTGCCGTCGATCTGCAAGCCCGGAATCAGGCGCAGCAGATGGAGCTGCTTGGCCTGCCCGGTGGCTTTGATGACCATGTCGCAGGGCTCCACGAACTCGGTGCCGGCTACGGGCTGCACCTGCCCGTTCAGGGTGGCCGTGCGAATGAACTTCACGCCTTCCACCTTGCCATTGCCCATAATTTCGACCGGGGCCACGTTGAACAGCCCCTTCACCCCCACGCCTTTGGCCAAGTCGTACTCAAACTCGTAGGCCCCCATTTCCTCCTTGCCGCGGCGGTAGGCCAGAATCACGTCTTCGGCCCCCAGCCGCGCTGATTCCGAAGCCGCGTCCATGGCCGTGTTGCCGCCGCCCAGCACGATGACCTTGCGGCCCACGGCCGTTTGGTGGTGGCGCTGCCGCAGCTGCTCAATGAACTCGACGGCCCCCACGCAGTTGGCGCGCTCCTCGCCCGGCAGGTGCAGAGGATTGGTCAGGCCCAGGCCGATACCGAGAAACACCGCGTCGTAGGATTCTTCCAGCGCCTCCAGCTCCCGGCGGGAGGTAATGGGCTGGTTGTACTGCACCCGAAAGCCGAACTGCGCCTCCAGATACGCCATTTCGGCCAGCACTTCCTCGTTCGTGATTTTGTAGGGCGCCACGCCGTACACCGTCAGGCCCGAGGGCTGAGCTTTGGCCTCAAACACGTCGACCTCGTAGCCCAGGCTCCGCAGCTCGCAGGCCGCCGATACGCCAGCGGGCCCCGCCCCGATGATGGCGACCTTGCGACCGTTGGGCGGGCCGGCGCTGAACAGCTTCTTATCCTGCTCAATGGCCTCGCGGGTGGCGAAGCTTTGCAGCCGCCCGATTTCGATGGGCTTCATGTCCTGCAGATTGTACACGCAGGCACCTTCGCACAGCACCTCAGTGGGGCATACCTTGCCGCAGGCATTGCCGAAGTAGTTGGCCTCGTAAATGGTGCGGGCCGCGCCCGTGGTGTTGCCGGTATTAATCTGGCGGATAAACTGCGGCACGTCGATGCCCGACGGGCAGGCTTTGATGCAGGGCGCATCGAAGCAGAACAGGCAGCGGGAGCTTTCGAAAAGCGCCTCGGTGCGGTTCATGCGGGGCTTGAGCTGCGCGAAGTTGGCGTGAAATTCCGGCTCGGAAGTAGGAGTGTTATACTCGGCCATGGTACTAAAAGGAGAGGTAGCGGTGGGGCAATAAGCAAAGGGAGAAGCGTGGCAGCGGGCCCCTCATTGGGCGGCCCACCAGGCACTAACAGCGCGGGCAAGGACTGGCGACTCTGCACCAATCCTTGCTAGTCAAACACTTAGTAAGATACGCTTATAATTCGACCAGCTTGTCGTAGGTCTCGGGGCGCCGGTCGCGGAAGAACTGCCAGGTGTTGCGCACTTCCTCAATCATGTCGAGGTCAAACTCGGCCACCAGCAGCTCATCGTTGTCTTCCGAGGCCTGGGCCAGAATCTGCCCGCGCGGGTCCACGAAGTAACTCGTGCCGTAGAATTTGCCCAGGTTCCAGGGCTTTTCCGTCCCGACGCGGTTGATGCAGCCCATGAAGTAGCCGTTGGCGGCGGCGTGGGCCGGCTGCTCCAGCTTCCAGAGGTACTGCGAGAGGCCCGCCACGGTGGCCGAGGGGTTGTACACGATTTCGGCCCCGTTCAAACCCAGAATGCGGGCCCCGTCGGGGAAGTGCCGGTCGTAGCAGATATACACGCCCACTTTGGCGTATTTAGTCTGGAACACGGGGTAGCCCATGTTGCCGGGCTTGAAGAAGAATTTCTCCCAGAAGCCGGAGGTATGCGGAATGTGGTTTTTGCGGTACTTGCCCAGGTAGGTGCCGTCGGCGTCGATGACGGCGGCGGTGTTGTACAGGAAGCCGGCGGACTCCCGCTCATACACCGGCACAATCATCACCATGTTGTACTTCTTGGCGTATTCGGCCATGCGGTCGGTGGTGGGGCCGGGCACGGGCTCGGCCGAGGCGTACCAGGCTTTGTCCTGGCCGGGGCAGAAATACGGGGTATTGAAGATTTCCTGCAAACACAGAATCTGCACGCCCTGCCGGCCGGCTTCTTCGATGAGCGGAATGTGCTTCTGCACCATGGCCTCCATGATTTCGGCAATTGTGCCTTCGCCTTCACTGATGGGCAGACTCATCTGGATCAGGCCAGATTTGATAATTCTTGGCATTGGAAAAGAGAGGAGAAAAGGGGTTGGGGGGAATGTTGGGTTTTTCGAGTGTCAGAACGAAACTCCCCTCCTTCCTTCAAGGAGGGGTGCCCGCAGGGCGGGGTGGTTAGCTAGAGACTAGAAAACTAGAGCTAGAAAGTCGTTCAGCTAAACAACGATTGAACCACCCCTACCCCCTCCTTGAAAAAAGGAGGGGAACTAGCTTTCTAGCTTTAAAAGGCCGTTTTGCCGCGTTTGATGAACTGCCCGTAGCCGCGGCCGACTTTGGTTTCGCCGCCTTGCACGGCCACTTGCCCGCGCAGGATTACGGTGTCGATTTTGCCGGTTAGCTCCCAGCCTTCGTAGGCCGAGTAGTCGACGTTCATGTGGTGGGTGGCGGCCGAAATCGTGTGCTTTTTCGCGGGGTCGATGAGCACTAGGTCGGCATCGGCGCCGATACTGATGGTTCCTTTGCGCGGAAACATGCCGAAGATTTTGGCCGCGTTGGTGCTGGTGACTTCTACGTACTTCTGCAGGCTGATTTTGCCGGTCGCCACACCTTCCGAAAACAGCAGCTCCATGCGGTGCTCAATGGCCGGGTGGCCGTTCGGGATTTTGCTGAAGTCGTCTTTGCCCATCATCTTCTGCTCCCACATAAAAGGGCAGTGGTCGGTACCCACCACCTGCACCAGGCCCTGGTTGATGCCGGCCCAGAGCGTGGCCTGGTCCTTTTTCTCGCGCAGCGGCGGCGACATCACCACCTTGGCCCCGTTCACCTCGTCTTCGTAGAGCGAGGCATCGAGCACCAAATACTGAATGCAGGTTTCCACGAATACGCGCTGGTTGCGCTCGGTGGCGCGCCGCACCTGGTTCAGGGCCCCCTCGCAGGTCAGGTGCACGATGTAGGCGTTGACGCCGGTGTAGTTGGCAATGTCGGCGAAGCGGCCCGAGGCTTCGGCTTCGGTTACTTCGGGCTGCGACAAATAATGGTAGAGCGGCGTGAGCTTGCCCGCGGCCCGGTGCTGGGCAATGAGCGTATCAATCATGTCGCCGTTGGTGGCGTGGGCCGTCACCAGCCCGCCGTGCTTTTTCACTTCCTGCATCAGCCCCACCATCTGGGCGTCGTCAATCATGAGGGCGCCCTTGTAGGCCATGAAGGTTTTGAAGGACGTAATTCCCTCTGCTATCATGTCCTGGATTTCCTCCTTGGTGCCGGGGTTGAAATCCGTCACGGCCATGTGGAAGGAATAGTCGCCGACGGCCGTGCCGGTGGCGCGGCCCTGCCACTCGGTCAGGGCTTCGCGCAGGCTGTGGCCCTGCTTCTGCAGCACGAAATCAATGACGGTGGTCGTGCCGCCGTGCAGGGCGGCGCGGGTGCCGGTTTCGTGGGTATCGGAGCTGAAGGTGCCCATAAACGGCATGTCCAGGTGCACGTGCGGGTCGATGCCGCCGGGCACGATAATCTTGCCCGTGGCGTCAATGGTTTGGTCGGCTTGCACCGGCAGGTTGCGGCCAATGGCCACTATCGTCTCCCCTTCCACCAGCACGTCGCACACGGAATCAGAATCGGCCGTTACCACGCGGCCATTTTTAAGTAGCAAAGACGCCATTCAGACAGGAAAAGTGAAAGAAGTTTAGTTGGAAAAAGTAGGCTTTTATCGACCCAAAAGCAAGTCGGGCTACGGGCTTATTTTTCAGAAAGGAAAACAGTGTCCCAAAGCCGGTTAAACCGGCGGGCAAGCAACCCGGAAAGCTGGTGGTGCGCCGCAATTCTGCTGTTGCATTTACAGCAGTTATCGGCGCGGTTTAGTCCTGTTTTGCTCTACTGCACTCCGCTCCAGGCACAGTAGCGCGAACTTTGTAGTTCGCGTGCCAGAACGACTCGACTCAACGATTGTCGTTCTGGCACGCGAACTACAAAGTTCGCGCTACTTCCCAGCGGCACAACCTACCGCGTCACGTACTCGTCGGCGACGCTGATGGCCTGGGAAATGATGTCCAAGCCTTCGTCGAGCTCGTCCTTGGTGATGCTCAGCGGCGGGGCCACGAAAATGTAGTTCCAGCGCACGAAGGTGTACATGCCCAGCTCCTTGATTTTGGCCGCTACCTTGTTCATGATTTCCATCTGATTCGGGGCGGCGTTCCAGGGCGCCATCGGCTCCTTGGTGGCGCGGTTTTTCACCAGCTCGATGCAGCCGAACAAGCCCGTGTTGCGCCAGTCGCCGATGCTGGGGTGCTGGGCCATCAGGTCGCACATGCGGGCATCGAGGTGGCGGCCCAGGTTCACGGTATTGTCGAGCAGGTTGTCTTCCTCGTAGATGTCCAGCACGGCTACGGCGGCGGCGCACGACACCGGGTGGGCCGAGTAGGTTAGGCCCAGCGGCAGGGGCTTGTCGTCGAAGGACTTGGCAATGGCCTCGTCGACCATCACCGCGCCCAGGGGCAGGTAGCCGGCGGTAATGCCCTTGGCCATGCACATCAAATCCACTTTCACGCCGTGGTGGTCGGAGCCAAACCACTTGCCGGTGCGGCCGAAGCCGCTCATTACCTCATCGGCCACCAGCAGGATGCCGTACTTGTCGCAGATGGCCCGCACCCGCTGCCAGTATGTGGGCGGATACTTAATGCAGCCCGAAGTGCCCGACTCGCCTTCCAGGATAATGGCCGCGACGCTGCCCGGGTTTTCGTACTGAATAATGCGCTCCATGGCCGCCGCGGCCCGCTCGGCGCACTCCTCGGGCGTGCTGCTGTACCAGGGGCAGCGGTAGAAATACGGGTTTTCGACGTGGACCACGCCCGGCATGGCCTGGCTATCCACGGCAAACTTGCGCGGGTCGCCGCCGGCGCTGATGGCCCCGTAGCTGGCCCCGTGAAACGACTGGTACAGGGTCACAATCTTGTGGCGGCCGGTATACACGCGGGCCAGCTTGATGGCGTTTTCAATGGCCTCGGCTCCGCCCAGGGTGAAGAAAGCCTTGGTCAGGTTGGCGGGCGTGATTTCCGCCAGCTTCCGGCCCAGGTCGCCGCGGGCCTTGGTAATCATGCCCGGGTACACGTAGCTGAGCTCCCGCATCTGGGCGGCCACGGCTTCGGTCACGCGCTGGTCGCCGTGGCCGATGTTGACGTTCATCAGCTGCGACGAAAAGTCGATGTAACGCTTGCCGTCCCGGTCCCAGAGGTAGACGCCCTCGGCGCGCTCGGCGTTTATCGGGTTCAGCCCGCTTTGCTTCGACCAGGAAAACAGCGTGTGCTCCAGGTTGTCGTGCAGGATCTGGTCTTTATCGGTGTCGGTGTAGGTTTCCATTGGGGAGGGAAGAAGTTGTTCTAGAAAGCTAAAAGCTAGCTAGTTCCCCTCCTTTTTCAAGGAGGGGTGCCCGAAGGGCGGGGTGGTTAGCCAGTGGTAGAAGTCGTTGGGTGTTTATGCGAACTGTATTTAGCTCTAGAACCAGATATCGTTCTGCTGTTTCAACCACCCCTAGCCCCTCCTCATCTGAGGAGGGGAACTAGTTTTCTAGCTCTGGCTCAAAATAGCTCTGGCTCAAAATAGTTCTAGCTCATCCAGTTCACCCTTGACTCGGGGTTCCACTTGGTGGTGGTTTTCTTGAGCTGGGTCCAGAACTCGATGGAGCTTTTGCCGGTGATGTCGCAGGCACCGAACTTCGACTCGTTCCAGCCACCGAAGGAGAACGGCTCCCGCGGCACGGGCACGCCGATGTTGACGCCAATCATGCCGGCCGAGGCGTGGTCCATGACGTAGCGGGCTGAGCTGCCGCTGCTGGTGAATACGGCCGCGGCGTTGCCGTAGGGGTTGGCGTTTTCGATGGCCAGGGCCTCGTCCAGGGTGTTGGTGCGCATAATGGCCAGCACCGGGCCGAATACTTCCTCCTGAGCAATGCGCATGTCGGGCGTCACGTAATCGACTACCGTGGCGCCCACGTAGTAGCCGTCTTCGTGGCCGGGCACCACAGCATTGCGGCCGTCGAGCAGCACTTTGGCCCCGGCGGCTTCGGCCTCGGTGATGTGCTTTTCGATGCGCTCCTTGGCTTCCTTGCTGATGACGGAGCCCAGGTTCTGGCCGGGCACGATCTTGCGGGCTTCTTCCACGATTTTGGCCACGATGCCGTCCACCGCGCCCACGCCCACCATCGTGGAGCCGGCCAT
The DNA here is from genome assembly GCF_004765605.1 of Hymenobacter aquaticus. Lineage (NCBI taxonomy): Bacteria > Pseudomonadati > Bacteroidota > Cytophagia > Cytophagales > Hymenobacteraceae > Hymenobacter > Hymenobacter aquaticus. The sequence goes on from NZ_SRLC01000001.1 coordinate 1,930,127, forward strand.
GCAGCGTTGCCCCGCGCAGCCCGACATGGAGGCGGCCACGTTGGAGGCCGTCATGTCGGGGTGGGCATCGGGTAGTACCATGAGGTGGTTTTTGGCCCCGCCCAGCGCCACGCAGCGTTTCAGGTTGCTGGTCGCCCGGATGTAGACCACTTTGGCAATGGCCGTGGAGCCCACGAACGACACGGCCTCGATGCCGGGATGGTCGCAGATGGCTTCCACGATTTCCCGGTCGCCGTGCACGATGTTGAGCACGCCGTCGGGCAGGCCGGCTTCCTTGAGCAGCTCGGCAATCTTGCCCGCGCTCAGCGGCACGACTTCCGAGGGCTTCAAAATCATGGTATTGCCCAGCACCAGGGCGTTGGGAATGGTCCAGTGCGGCACCATGTTGGGGAAGTTGAAAGGCGCGATGCTGGCCACCACGCCCAGGGGCTTGCGCTCCACGCGGGCCTCCACGCCCTTGCTTACTTCCAGAAACTCGCCCTGAATCAGTTGGGGCATGGAGCAGGCAAACTCGGTCAGCTCAATGGCCTTCTCGACTTCGGCGCGGGCTTCGTCGTAGGTTTTGCCGTTTTCCTCGCGCACCAGGTCGGCCAGCTCCTGCATGTCGCGCTCCAGCAGGGTTTTGTAGCGGTAAAAAATCTGGACCCGCTCCTTGATGGGCGTGGCCGACCAGGCGGGGAAGGCGGCTTTGGCAGCATCCACGGCTTGGCTGAGGGCCTCCATCCCGCTCAGGGGCACCGTCGAAATAACGGCCCCGCTCAGCGGACTAAACACTTCTAAGCTACGCGGTGTGCTGCTGTCCACAAACCGCCCGGCCACGTAATTCCGGACCGCGGGATACTTCAAAGTTTCGACTTCCATGTTAAGAAATTGTTAAGCGGTTGCAAGTAATGAGTTTGTTGCACTTATGCAAATACTTAGCGCGGGCCCGGCAACGCCTAAAATGTACTCGGCCGCGCGCTTTTTCGCAACCAAAGCCTGCCAATAATGCTACTACGGGCTTTCTGCAAACGTTTGTGGCCTTTGGCGGGCGTTTCAAACGGCAGCCAGCCCGGAGTTTCGGAGCCGCCGCGCCCGGAAAATTATCCGGGGCCGAGGTGGGATTCACGGGATGCTCACGCGCGGCAGCTACTATTGGGCCTTCTTTCCCTTAGCCCTTTTCGATATGGCGTTTCTTGTTTTAGTCCGCCACGGCCAGTCGGTGGCCAACCTGGCCAACGTATTCACGGGCTGGCTCGACGTGGTCCTTACGCCCCAGGGCGAGGACGAAGCCCGGGCGGCCGGCACCAAGCTGCGCGACTTCCACTTCGACCAGGCTTACTGCTCCACGCTCGTGCGCTCGAAGCGCACCCTGGAGCTGATTCTGGCCCAACTGCACCAGGATACGGTGCCGGTGCACGCCACCGACGCCCTGCGGGAACGGATGTACGGGGCGCTCCAGGGGCTCAACAAAACCGAAACCGTGCTCAAGTACGGCCAGGAGCAGGTCAACCGCTGGCGGCGCGGCTACGACGACGCGCCGCCCGAGGGTGAAACCCTGCACCATACCCAGGAGCGGGTGGTGAGCTACTATGAGCAGGAAATCGTGCCCCAGCTCCGGCTGGGCCGCCACGTGCTGGTCGTGTCGCACGGCAACACGCTGCGGGCCCTGCGCATGCAGCTCGAAGGGCTGAGCGTGGCCCAGGTGGAGGCCCTGGAAATTCCGACCGGGGGCGTGCGGGTGTACATCCTGACGCCGGAGCTGTCGATCAGCCGGATGTATGATCTGTAGGGGCGGGCACCAACGCGGGCCGGCGCAGTTGCGTTAAGCCCCGTGGTGCTGGTCCGTTTTTTCCCTTCTACCCTACCGCCATGACTGCTTCCGTGTTATCCCATCTGCTCGAGCACAAGCTCGTTTCCATTATCCGGGGCGCCAACCCTGACGACCTGGTCAGCATCGTGCGGGCCCTGCACGCGGGCGGCATCCGGTCGGTGGAAGTCACCATCAACTCGCCCAAGGCCCTGCGGGGAATTGAGCTGGTGGCCGACGAGCTGGGCGCGGAAATGATGGTGGGCGCCGGCACCGTGCTCGACCCCGAAACGGCCCGCCTGGCCCTGAACGCCGGGGCCCGGTTTATCATTTCGCCCACCCTGAACGTGAAAACCATCCGCCTGACCAAGCGCTACGGGGCCGTCAGCATTCCCGGCGCCTTCACGCCCACCGAAATCCTGACCGCCTACGAGCACGGCGCCGACATCGTCAAGGTGTTTCCGGCCTCGCTGGGCGCGGCGTACTTTAAAGACCTCAAAGGCCCGCTGCCCTTCATTCCGCTGATGCCGACGGGCGGCGTGAAGCTGGACAACATCCGCGAGTTCCGGCAGGCCGGGGCGGCGGCCTACGGGCTGGGCAGCGCCCTGGTCGATACCAGCAAGCCCGTGTCGGAGGAATACCTGCGGCAGCTCGCCCAAAAGGCCCAGCAGTTTGTGCAGGCTGTTTCATGATTCGCCAGAACGTCATGTCGAGCAACGCGAGACATCTCGCGTGCAATGGTAACTGATTACTACCGCAACGTCAGCACGCGAGATGTCTCGCTTAGGCTCTGCATGACGTGCTAGTCCCAACAACGTCAGCACGCGAGATGCTTCGCTTCGCTCTGCATGACGTTCTTTTTTCCCCTTCCTTCTTCTCCCCTTCCCTGCTATGAAAATCACCGGCTTCAAGTTGTATCAGGTGCCGCCGCGTTGGCTGTTTCTCAAGATTGAAACCGACGAAGGCCTGGTGGGCTGGGGCGAGCCGGTGATTGAGGGCCGGGCCGCCACCGTGGCCACGGCCGTGCAGGAGCTGATGGGCAGCTTGCTCGGGAAAAGTCCGCTGCCGATTGAGGACCACTGGAACGTGATGTACCGGGGCGGCTTTTACCGGGGCGGCCCCATTCTGATGAGCGCCATTGCCGGCATCGACCAGGCCCTGTGGGACATCAAGGGCAAGTTTTTCAACGCCCCGGTCTACGAGCTGCTCGGCGGCAAGGTCCGCGACACGATGCGGGTGTATTCCTGGATTGGCGGCGACCGGCCCCACGACGTGGGCCTGGCTGCCCAGGGCATGGTGGATAAGGGCTTTACGGCCGTGAAGATGAATGCCACCGACGAAATGGGCTACCTCGACTCCCACGCCAAAATCGACGCGGCCGTGGCCCGCATTGCCGCCGTGCGCGCCGTGGACCCTTATCTGGGCATCGGCGTCGACTTTCACGGGCGGGTGCACAAGCCCATGGCCAAGATGCTGGCCCGGGAGTTGGAGCCGTTCAAGCCCATGTTTATCGAGGAGCCGGTGCTGGCCGAAAACAACGAGGCCCTGCGCGACATTGCCCGCCACACCACCATTCCCATTGCCACCGGCGAAAGGATGTTTTCGCGCTGGGACTTCAAAAAGCTGCTCATCGAGGGCTACGCCGACATTATTCAGCCCGATTTGAGCCACGCCGGCGGCATTACGGAGTGCAAGAAAATCATCAGCATGGCCGAGGCCTTCGACGTGGCCGCCGCCCCGCACTGCCCGCTGGGCCCCATTGCCCTGGCCGCCTGCCTGCAAGTGGATGCCACCTGCCATAACGCCTTTATTCAGGAGCAGAGCCTGGGTATTCACTACAACGTCGGCAACGACCTGCTCGACTACCTCGTGGACCCGACCGTGTTTGAGTACCACAACGGCTACGCCAACATTCCCGGCGGGCCCGGCCTGGGCATCGAAATCAACGAGGAATACGTGCGGCAGCGCGCCCTGATCGGGCACGACTGGAAGAACCCCATCTGGCGCAACCCCGACGGCAGCGTGGCCGAGTGGTAGGGCCGCGGGGCTTAACCAATTCCGGCCGTCGGCAGTACTTATTGCTATGAACAACCTGACTCACTTCCTGAGCTGCGACTGGGGCACCTCCTCGTTTCGTCTGAAGCTGGTGGAGCTGGCCGGGCTGCGGGTGGTGGCCGCCGAGCAGTCGGAGGAAGGCAACGCGGCTACGTTCGAGCAGTGGCAGCAAGCCAAGCAGCCGCCCGAGCAGCGCCTGGGCTTCTACCTGAACGTGTTGCGCACCCACGCCCAGAAGCTGGAAAAGCAGGTTGGCCGGCCGCTGGCGGGCGTGCCGGTAGTCATTTCCGGCATGGCCTCCTCCACCGTGGGCATGCTGGAGCTGCCCTACAAGCCGTTTCCTTTCGCCGCCGACGGCTCCGACCTGACTACCCGGCTGCTGCCCGCTACTGCCGATTTCGACCACCCGGTGCTGTTGATTTCGGGGGTAAAAACCGACGACGACGTGATGCGCGGCGAGGAAGTGCAGCTGGTGGGCTGCCGCTTCGCGCCCACCGACCGGCCCCAGCTGTTTCTGCACCCCGGCACCCACGCCAAGCACGTGCTGGTGCAAGGCGGCCAGGCCACGGCGCTGAAAACCTACATGACCGGCGAATTTTTCGCCCTGCTGTCCAAGGAAAGCATTCTGGCCTCGGCGGTGGAAAAGAACGACGATTTTCAGCGCCCGGAACACGCCCGGGCTTTCGAGCGGGGCGTGCAAGCCAGCCAGACCGACAACCTGCTGCACAACGCCTTTCTGGTGCGCACCAACCGGCTGTTCGACAAGCTCAGCGCCCCCGAAAACTTCTACTTTCTCAGTGGCCTGCTCATTGGCTACGAGCTGAGCAGCTTCCCACCCGACTTTACCGGCCCGGTGGTGCTGGCCGGCGAAAAAGCCCTGGTAGCGTCTTACGAAGCGGCCCTGCGCCTGCTGGGCATCACCGATAAAGTGGCTTCCGTGACGGTGAAACAGGCTGCGGAAGTGACGCTGCGGGGCCAGGCCGCCGTGCTGGAGCGGGCCGTAGCGGCCGGCCAGCTTTCTGCTCCCCACCCCTGGTAAACCGGTAAACCGATGGCTGTTTCCTCCTCCCCTGAGCAACTCCCGAGCGTGCGCGTAGTGCTGGCCGCCCAGGCTCAGCTGGGCGAAGGCGCCATCTGGAACCCGCAGGATGAGAAGCTGTACTGGGTGGATATTGAGGGCCGGATCCTGCACATTTTCGACCCGGCCACCGGCCAGCACCGGCAGCTGCCGACCGGCTCCCGCGTGGGCACGGTGGTGCCGGCCCGGGGCGGCGAGGTGCTCCTGGCCCAGCAAAACGGCCTGCACCGCCTCAACGTGCTGACCGGGGAAAGCACGCTGCTGGTCAACCCGCTAAACCCGCTGACGCAGCCCAGCCTGCGCTTCAACGACGGCAAGTGCGACCCGGCCGGCCGCTTCTGGGCCGGCACCCTGGATATGGACGGCCAGCCCCACCGCGCGGCCCTCTACCGCCTCGATACCGACGGCACGCTGCACACCATGCTCACTGAGGTTAGCATTTCCAACGGCCTGGCCTGGACTTCCGACCGGCGTACGATGTACTACACCGACACACCCACCCACGTGGTGCAGGCCTTCGACTACGACGACGCCACCGGCCACATCAGCAGCCCCCGGCCCGTCATCCGTATCCCGGAAACCGACGGCGCGCCCGACGGCATGACCATCGACGCGGAGGGTAACCTCTGGATTGCCCTCTGGGGCGGGGCGCGGGTGGTGTGCTACGACCCCACTACGGGCCAGCAGCAACACAGCATTCCGGTGCCCGCGCCCCACACCACGTCCTGCGCCTTTGGCGGCCCGGGCCTGCGCACGTTGTTCATCACCTCGGCCCGCCAGGATTTGTCGAAAGAGCAGCTGGAAGAATTTCCGCTCAGCGGCAACGTGTTTGCCGTGGAGCCCGGCGTGGCCGGCGTACCGGCCAACACGTACTTGGGCTAGGCTGAGTGGACAGCAAGGCTTTTTGCTCCTATTCCGGCCGTCATACCGAGCATTCTGCGCATCAAGCAGAGTGCTCGGCACGGCGTTCTATAAACCTACTATCCATACAGCCTGGCATGGGCCCCACTCCCTACGCTTCCGGAAAATACAGCCGAAACGTGGTGCCCTCCCCCACGACGCTGTCGACCTCGGCCCGGCCGCCGGCCTGCTGCACCAGGCGCCGGACCAGGTACAGACCCATGCCCGAGCCGTCGACTTCGGGGTGAAACCGGCGGAACAGCTGGAACACCTCCTCCCCGTGGCGGTGCAGGTCGATGCCCCGGCCATTGTCGCGCACCAGCAGCACGGGCCCGCCGGTGGTGAGCGTGGTGCTGACCAGCACCCGGGGCCGCCGGCCGGGCTGGGCATATTTCAGGGCGTTGCTGAGCAGGTTGTAGAGGATGCTGTGCAGGCTGGTGCGGGGCAGCCGCAGGGTGGGCACCGCCGCGAAATCCAGCACGAAATCGGCCGTGGCGGCAGCCTGCAGACTCCGCACGATGTCCTGGGTAAACGAGTGCAGGTCGATGGCGTCTTCCGGGCCCTGGTCGGGCTGGCGCTGGAGCTGCACCACGTCGGTCATGCCCTCGATGGTGCTCAGAATCTGCCGCAGCGCCTCCTCAAACATGTTCATCATGCCGGCCGCGTCGGGGTCGTGAAAGGTGGCCGTGCGCTTGAGCTCCTCAAACAACCCCACCATGTTGCTGGCCGGCTGCTTGAGGTCGTGCGAGGCGGTGTAGACGAAGTTGTCCAGCTCGGCATTGATGCGCAGCAGCTCGGCGTTTTTCACGGTCAGCAGCTCGCGCTGGGCTTCGGCCTCGGCTTTGGCCCGCAGCAGCTCCTGCTCGTACTTGCGCCGGTCGGTGATGTCGAACAGCGTGACGCGCACCACCAGGGGCTCGCCGCGCGCGTCGCGCCGCAGGTTGGCGTTCAGCAGCACGGCCAGCCGGCGGCCGTCGCGGCACTGGAGCTGGTAGCTGATTTCCCGCACCTGGTCTTGCAGCAGCAGCAGCGGGGCGCAGTACGTTTCGTAGTGCAGGCGGGCTCCCACCGTCAGCAGATCCTGCAGGCAACGGCGCGCCACCAGCTCCTGCCGGGAGTAGCCCAGCCAGGTCAGCAGCGTCTGGTTGAGCTTGACCAGCGTGCCATCGGGCAGGCAGGAGCAGTAGCCGCAGGGCGCGTTGTCGTAGAGCTCATCCAGGTTTTCCTCGGTCAGCCGCAGGTCTAGTTCAAACTCGGAATCCAGGTCGTCAATACTCATGCGCTAGGCGGGCTCCGGCGCCAGAAAGTGGTTGATGGCCTCGATGGTGGGCTGCGGGGCGCTCAGGTGCGGGCAGTGCCCGGAGGTTTCAATCAGCACCAGCGTGCTGCCGGGCAGCTGCCGGTGCAGGTAGTCGCCCACGGCCCGGGGCGCCAGCGCGTCGTGGGCGCACTGCAGAATCAGGGCCGGCACGCGCAGGCGCGGCAGGTCGGCGCGGTTGTCGGACAGGAACGTGACGCGGGCGAAGTGGCGGGCAATGCTGGGGTCGGTGCGGCAGAAGCTGTTGTGCAGCTCCTCGGCCAGCTCGGGCCGGTCGGGGTGGCCCATAATCACGGGCGTGATACCCGCCGACCAGCCCAGGTAGTTGCTGTCCATGGCGTCGAGCAGCTCCTGAATGTCGGCCGGCTCGAAGCCGCCGACGTAGCCCTCGTCGTTGAGGTAGCGCGGGGACGGGGCCACGAACACCAGCCGGGCCACGCGCGCGGGCTCCCGAATGGCGGCCAGCATCACAATCATGGCGCTGACGGAGTGGCCCACCAGCACGGCCTGCTCCACCCGCAGCTCGCGCAGCACGGCCAGCACGTCCTCGGCGTGGGCGGCCAGCGTGTCGTAGCGCTTGGGGTGGTAGGCCGCCAGGTCCGACTGCCCGGCCCCGACCAGATCGAGCAGCACCACTTGGTAGCGGCTTTCGAAGGCCGGGGCCACCAGCCGCCACATGTGCTGGTCGCAGCCGAAGCCGTGCACGAACAGGATGGTCTGCTCGCCCGAGCCCGACACGGTGACGTTGTTGCGCTTGAGAATATTCATAGAAGCTTGCTCAGCGGTTGGCCCGCTCATTCGAGCCGGCTGCCCCTCTATACTCGGCTTTGAAGGTAGCGGTTGCTCATTGCGGATCTACTACTCCGCCGGACAAAAGCAGCCGGCCAGTTGGCGGAGCTGGGAAATCAAGCCGCCGGGGCTACATTTACGATCTTGCCCCGTGTTTCCCTAGCCTTTCGCGCCGTGTCTGCTGCTGTTGCCTCGCCCTCCTTTATTCTGCTGATCCGCTGCCCCGACGAGCCGGGCCTGGTGTTTAAAATCACCGGCGTGCTGTTTGCCCACGGCCTGAACATCGTGCGCAACGGGGAGTTCGTGGAGCGCGCCGACAACACGTTTTTCATGCGGACCGAGTTTGCCGGCTCGTTTGAGGCGGCGGCGCTGCTGGCCCGGCTGCGCGAGGCGCTGCCCGCCGCGGCCCACATCCGTTTGGCCGACAACCAGCCCAAAGACGTGGTGCTGATGGCCACCAAGGAGCACCACTGCCTGAGCGAGCTGCTGGTGCGCCACGCCTTCGGCGAGCTGAATGCCCGCGTCGTGGCCGTCATCAGCAACTACCCCAAGCTGGGCGACCTGACCCGGCGCTTCGACCTGCCGTTTCATTACATCACCCACGAGGGCAAAACCCGGGAAACCCACGAGGCCGAGGTGCTGGCCGTGCTGGCCCACTACCAGCCCGAGTTTGTGGTGCTGGCCAAGTACATGCGGATTCTGTCGTCCGACTTTGTGGCCCACTACGCCAATCGGCTCATCAACATTCACCACTCGTTTCTGCCGGCTTTCGTGGGGGCCAGCCCCTACGCCCAGGCCTACGCGCGGGGCGTGAAAATCATCGGGGCCACGGCCCACTTCGTGAACGAGCAGCTCGACCAGGGGCCCATCATTGCCCAGAGCGTCATCCCGATTGACCACACCCAGAGCGCCAGCGAAATGGCCCAGGCCGGGCGCGACGTGGAGAAAATCGTGCTGGCCCGCTCCCTGCAGCTGGTCTTTGCCGAGCAGGTTTTCGTGCACCACAACAAAACCATCATTTTCGATTAAGGCCCCGCGCTGCGCTTATTTCGACCGGGCGGCGTACTTTTACGGCTGCTTATGCTGTATTACTCCTCCCCTATTTTCAAGCTCACCCCACCCTGAGGACTGGCCCGCCTGCCCCCGGCCGCCGCTTCCACCCGGAAGCGTGCGGCTTTTCTTTTGCCTTTCACTCAGCGTTTTATGTTTTCTTCTTTCTCCCCCGCCTCCTATCTGGCTCAGTACCAGCGCAACGTTAAAAATGAAATTCTGGCCGGCCTGACTACGGCGCTGGCCCTGGTGCCGGAAGTGGTGGCCTTTGCCCTGCTGGCCCACATCAGCCCCTTGGTGGGCATTGGCTCAGCCTTCGTTATTTGCCTTATCACCAGCGTATTCGGCGGGCGGCCCGGCATGATTTCGGGCGCGGCCGGCTCGGTGGCCGTCGTAATCGTGGCCCTGGTGGCCCAGCACGGGGTCGACTACCTGTTTGCGGCGGTGCTGCTCATGGGCCTGATTCAGATTGGCGTCGGGCTGCTGCGCTTCGGCAAATTCATCCGCCTGGTACCCCAGCCTGTTGTCTATGGCTTCGTCAACGGCCTGGCCGTCATTATTTTCATGGCTCAGCTGGAGCAGTTCAAGGCGCGCGACGCGGCCGGGGTCGAGCACTGGCTCAGCGGCCCCGCGCTCGGGCTGATGCTGGGCCTGGTGGCCCTGACGATGGCCATCGTGTACTTTCTGCCTAAGCTTACCAAGGCCGTACCGGCTTCGCTCACGGCCATCGTGGTGGTGTCGGCCCTGGTTATCGGGGGCGGGCTCCACACCAAGTCGGTGGGCGACATTGCCTCCATTGCCGGCGGCCTGCCCCGGCTGCACTGGCCCCAGGTGCCGCTTACCTGGGCCACGCTGGCGCTGGTGTTTCCCTATGCCCTGATTATGGCCCTGGTGGGCCTCACCGAAAGCCTGCTGACGCTAACCGTCGTGGATGAAATGACCGACACCCGGGGCCGGGGCAACCAGGACTGCGTGGCCCAGGGCTTAGCCAACGTGGCCTCGGGCCTGACGGGCGGCATGGGCGGCTGCGCCATGATCGGGCAAACGATGGTCAACCTGGAATCGGGCGGACGAGGGCGGCTGTCGGGGGTAGTGGCGGCCGGGGCCCTGGCGCTGTTTGTGGTAGTGGGCGCGCCCGTGATTGAGCGGCTGCCGCTGGCGGCGCTGGTGGGCGTGATGTTCATGGTCGTCATCGGCACCTTCGAGTGGGCCAGCCTGCGGATTCTGCGCCGTATGCCGCGCACCGACGTGCTGGTAATGCTGCTCGTGACCCTGGTAACGGCCGTGTCGCAGAACCTGGCCCTGGCCGTGCTGCTGGGCGTGGTGGTGTCGGCGCTGGCCTTTGCCTGGGAAAACGCCAAGCGCATCCGGGCCCGCAAGCACGTCGATGCCCAGGGCGTGAAGCACTACGAAATCTACGGGCCGCTGTTTTTCGGGTCGGTGCAGGCCTTCACCGATAAGTTCGACGTGGCCGCCGACCCGGCCGAAATCATCATCGACTTCCGCGAAAGCCGGGTGGCCGACATGTCGGGCATCGACGCGCTGCACAAGCTCACCGAGCGGTACCAGCGCCTGGGCAAAACCCTGCACCTGCGCCACCTCAGCCCCGACTGCCGCCAGCTGCTGCGCAACGCCGGCGCCCTGATTGAGGTCAATATCCTGGAAGACCCCGGGTACCGGGTAGCCACCAGCGCGGGCTAGGCGGCGCGGCGGCGGCAGGGCGCGGGTATGCTCCAGAATGCGCCAGCCCAGCCGCCGGGGCCGGGAGAGAAACGGCAGGCCGCAGACCACGTAGTCGGGTAAAGTCAGCACCCGGTCGGCCCGGAACCGCCGGGGCAGGCCGTACGGTGGCAACCCGCTTTTGGAGTCCGGGTGGCCGGAGACGAAAACGGGTGGCTCTGCCGGGCCGGCAGATGCGGCCGTTCGGGGTTTGTGCCGTATGTTTAGCCGTTCTGCCCCTATCCCGGCCCTATCTTTCCGCCCCGACTCCTCAACTATCTATGCAGCTTCCCGGACTCATTATTGGTGGTGGCATTGCGGGCCTGACCACGGCCCTGGCCTTGCAGCGGCGGGGCCTGGCCGTGACGGTGTGCGAGTCGGCGCCGGAGATAAAGCCGCTGGGGGCCGGCATCTGGATGGCCCCCAACGCCATGCAGGTGTTTCACCGCCTGGGCATTGCCGACAAGATCAACGCGGGCGGGGTGCCGCTGCGCAACATCCAGGTGGTCGATGCCCGGATGCAGCCCATCATGCGCACCGACCAGGAGCGGGTGCGGCAGCGCTTTGGTTACACCACCACGGCCATCCGGCGGGCCCGTCTGCAGGAAACGCTGCTGGCCGAGCTAGCGCCCGGCACGGTGCTGCTGGCCAAAACCCTGGCCAGCTTCACCCAGCACGAGCAGGGCGTCACGGTGCACTTCACCGACGGCAGCGTGTTGCAGGCGGGCTACCTGGTGGCCGCCGACGGCATTCATTCGGCCGTGCGGGGCGTTTTGTTTCCCGGCGCCCGGTTTGCCAGCACCGGCCACATCGTGTGGCGGGGCATTTCGCCGGTGCGGCTGCGGCCCGAGTTTCAGCAGTCCATCATGGAGGCCTGGGCCCACGGGGTGCGGTTCGGGTTTTCGGAAATAGCCGACGGCGTGGTCGACTGGTTTGTGGGCGAATACGCGCCGGGCGTGACCTCCTACCCCCAGGGCCTGAAAAACCACCTGCTCGACTTGTTCCGCGACTTTGCCTACCCCATCACGACCATTCTGGAGGCCGCCGACGAGGCCCGCATCATCCGCAACGAAATAACCGACTTCGACCCGATTCCGAGCTGGAGCCAGGGCAAGGTGTGCCTGATTGGCGACGCCGCCCACGCCTCGACGCCCTACATGGGCCAGGGCGGCTGCCAGGCCGTGGAAGATGCCTTTGCCCTGGCCCAGTGCCTGGAGCAGGAAGCCACCGTGGAACAGGCCTTTGCCGCCATGCAGCGCCTGCGCCGCGCCAAGGCCCTGCACATCGTGCGCACCTCCCGCCTCATGGGCAAAGTGGGCTATCTGCAGCACGCCCCGGCCGCGCTGCGCAACTTCATTATCCGCACGACGCCTTCCTTTATCATCGAGCAGCAGTTTCGGCGGGTGTACCAGCTTAACTTCTAAAGCAACTTCCGGGTGAGCGCACGAGGTAGAGACGCAACATTTTGCGTCTCGTCGTTGAACGAGAGCAGCTTACGGCCCTCCTGTTGCTTAAACGCCCTATTGCGTCTTGTCGTCGCCCGAAGTTGTCCGGCGATACTGCCGCCAGTCGTTCAACGAGGAGACGCAAGATGTTGCGTCTCTACAGCGCCTGGTGAAATTCGCGGATGGCGGCGGCCGTTTCGGCGGCCTGGTGCAGCGCCATCCAGTGGCCCGCGCCGGGCAGCACCCGCAGCTGGGCGTGCGGGATAAAGCGCTGCAACGAATGAGCCTGCGACAAAGGGAAATGCTTGTCCTTTTCGGCCCACAGAATGAGCACGGGGCAGCTGATCTGGCGGTACCACTCGGGCAGGCGCTTGAGCTGGCCTTCGTAGCCGGCGCACATGCGGATGATGAATTGCCGCACCGCCGGCCGCCGAAACGAACTCCACATATCCTGGCTCGCCGCCGCGCTGATCGTCGCGCCGGCGGGCAGAAACGTGCGCCGGGCCCGCCGAAACACCAGCCACGGAAAATGGCGCAGCAGCAGCTTATTGACCCCAAACCGCCGCAGCCACTCGATTTCCCAGGACGTTTCGACCGCGCCATCGACCAGGGAGTTCATCACCACCACGCTACGCACCCGTTCGGGGTAGACGGCCGCGAAAACCAGAGCCGGCTGCCCGCCCATGTCCTGGCCCACGAGGTGTACTTTATCGAGCTGCCAGAAGTCGAGCAGCTGCAGCAGGCGGCGGGCCACCAGCAAGGGTGTGGCCCCGCCGGCCCAGTCGTCGCTCTGGCCCATGCCGGGCCAGTCGAAGGCAATAACCTGCTTCTCGGGGGCCAGCAGCGGCGCCAGCTGACTGAACACCTGCAAGGTATCGGGGTAGCCGTGCAGCAGCAATACCGCTTCGCCCTGGCCCAGGCGGGCTACGCGCAGCTGCTTGCCGGGCCGGGGCTGCTCCTGGGTGGTGCTAAGCATGGCGCGGAAAGTCTTGGGCCAGACAATCGGCGGCCAGCACCCCGGAAATGGCGCAGAAGCTCACCCACTGGCCCGGGTGGGTGGCGCTGCCCGTCAGGTAGAGGCCGCGCACCAGCGGGCTACGGTGGGCCAGGCGGCCCTGGCGCATGAATTTGGCCGTCATCACCGGGTTCATGCTGTCGTGGTAAAGCGTAAACTCGCGGCCCCACTCGAAGGTGGTGCGGCGGTGCAGCACGCGGTACTCGGCAACGTTTTCCTGCCACCACGGGTCGACCAGCAGCTCGTCCATCAGCTCCCGCTGCCCATCTGGGCCCAGGGCCGCGGCCGTGGCGTGGTCGAGGGGCGCGATGAGGCGGGCTGGGTACCAGCCGTCCTGGGCCAGCTCGGGGGCCAGCAGGCCAGGCTGCACGAAGGCCGTGCAGCCGGTGCCGCGCAGCTTGAAGCGGATGTAGTAGGGCGGATTCAGCCCCCGCACGGCCAGATACACGCACACGCCCGGCGACTGCAGCGGCAGGGCTTCCAGCTTCTGCTTTTCCTTCGGCGCAATATCCCGCACCAGCTCGGTGTACGTCCCGATGCCGGCCGCGTTGGAAATAATGGCCGCGGCCGGAACAACCTCGCCGACGGTGGTTGCCACGCCCGTCACGGCCCCCTTGCTGGTGTGGATGCGGGCTACTTTGGTGCCGTAGGAAATGACGACGCCGGCTTCCCGGGCCGTTTTTTCCAGCAGCTCCGGAATGGCCCGCATGCCACCCACCGGGTAAAACGAGCCCACGTGGTGAAACAGCCCCGGCACGAAGGCCATCGGGCTGGGCGCTTCCCGCACGGGCTGGCCGGCAATGTGGGTCCAGATGCTGATGCCCTTGCGCACGGGCAGCGGCAGGGCGGCGCGCTCCAGCACCGCGCCCAAAGAGCTGAGCAGAAACGGCACGTGCCGCCACCCGCCGGCCCGCAGCACCGCCAGCGGCGTGGGGTGGTTGGTAAACGTGAGCGGCTTCATGATCTGGTGAATCCGGAAGGTGCGGTCCACGAAATCGGCGTAGCGGGCCCCGCTGCCGGGGTGCTGGGTGTCGAAGCGGGCCGCCGTGGCCGCCAGGCTCCGGTCGAAGGCGGTGGTAGAGCCGTCTTCCTGCAACACGTGGTACACGGCTTCGATGGGCCGCAGCGGCAGGGCTTCAGGCGGGATACTCAATTGCTGAAATGCCCAGGCCAGCCCCGGCTGGTCGAGCAGGATGTAGGGACCTGAATCGAAGGAAAAGCCCTGTAGGGTGAAGCCCGAGGCCAGCCCGCCGCCCTGCTCCCGGGCTTCCAGCAGCCGCACCGGGTAGCCCAGCCGGGCCAGGCGAATGGCGGCGCTCAGGCCGCCAATACCGGCCCCGATGATGAGAATAGGAGTTGGGGCGGAGGCGGGTAATGGGGGCATGCAGCGGGGAGAAAAGTAGCAGCAGGCAAGATACGGCGGGCCAGGAAAGGGTGGCCACTTCCGGCGGGCCGCGAAGGAAAAATAACGTCGTGGCAAGTGAAGCAGAACAACGAAAACAAAGCGCCACTCCGGGCATCCTGGGCGTCAGACAGCGGTTGAGACTACTATTGCACGCACAGATTCCTCGCGGGACTCGGAACGCCCCGCTTCCTTCCGCTACCCTTTCCCGCCCAGAAACCGCCGCAGGTGCGGGGCCGTGCGGCTTTCCTTCACCTGCGCCACCCGGGCCGGCGGGCCGGCCGCCACGATTTTTCCGCCTTCGTCGCCGGCCCCGGGCCCGATGTCCAGCACCCAGTCGGAGCCGGCCACCACGCGCATGTCGTGCTCCACGACGATAACCGTGTTGCCGGCTTCCACCAGGCCGTCGAGCTGGGTGAGGAGCTTTTCCACGTCGGAGGGGTGCAGGCCGGTGGTGGGCTCGTCGAGGATGTAGAGCGAGTTGCCGCGCTGGGCCCGTTGCAGCTCGGTAGCCAGCTTGATGCGCTGGGCCTCGCCCCCGCTCAGCTCGGTGGCGGGCTGGCCCAGGCGCAGGTAGCCCAGGCCCACTTCGCGCAGCACCGTGAGGGCGCGCTGCACGGCGGGCTCATCGGCAAAAAAGGCCCAGGCGTCATCCACGGTCAGGCCCAGCACCTGGGCAATGTTCAGGTCGCGGTAGGTTATTTCCAGGGTTTGGGCGTTGTAGCGGGCCCCGTGGCACACCGGGCAGGGCGCGTAGACGCTGGGCAGAAACAGCAGCTCCACCATCACGAAGCCTTCCCCCTGGCAATTCTCGCAGCGCCCCTTGGCCACGTTGAAGGAAAACCGGCCCGCGTCGTAGCGCCGCTTTTTGGCCGCGGGCGTGGCGGCAAACAGCTTGCGCACGTGGTCGAACAGGCCGGTGTAGGTGGCCATGTTGGAGCGCGGGGTGCGGCCGATGGGCTTCTGATCCACGCGCACCAGGCGCTTGATCTGCTCCAGACCCGCCACGATGCGGCCCCCGGTGGTTTGGGGCGCGGCCCGCTCCAGCGGGTCGGCCTCCTCTTCCTCGGCCGCTACGTCCTGGCCCAGGTGCTCGGCTACCAGCTCCACCAGCACCTGGCTTACCAGGCTCGACTTGCCCGAGCCCGACACGCCCGTGACGGTGGTAAACACGCCCAGCGGAAACTCCGCGCTGAGATTATCAAGGTTATTGCGCGTGACGCCCTGCAGCTTCAGCCAGCCGCGGGGCTGGCGCGGGGTGCGGACTTCGGCGGCAGTTTCGTTGAACAAGTAGCGGCGGGTTTGGGAAGACTCAACGTCTGCCAGCCCGGCGGGCGGGCCGCTGTAGAGCACTTCCCCACCCTGCTCCCCGGCGGCCGGGCCCACGTCCACGAGCCAGTCGGCCTGGCGGATAACGTCCAGGTTGTGCTCGACCACGAACAGCGAGTTGCCGGCTTTTTTCAGGCTGGCCAGGGCTTTGAGCAGGGCTTCGGTATCGGAGGGGTGCAGGCCGGCGGAAGGCTCGTCGAGCACGTAGACCACCCCGAACAGGTTGGAATAGAGCTGGGTGGCCAGGCGCAGGCGCTGCAACTCGCCCGGCGACAACGTGGGCGTGCTGCGCTCCAGGGCCAGGTAGCCCAGGCCCAGATCCAGCAGCACGGCCAGGCGGGCGCAGAGGTCTTCGGCAATGCGCTGGGCCACGATGGTTTGCTCGGGGTGGGCCGCGTCGTGCTTGCGGCGGCCGGGGGCGGTGCCGTCGGCGAAGGGCCGCAGCAGGCCGGCCACCCGCTTGAGCGGCAGGCGCGACATGTCGGCAATGTCGAGGCCGGCGAACGTGACGGCCAGCGACTCGGGCCGCAGCCGCTTGCCGTGGCACACCGGGCACTCGGTGCTGACCATGTACTGCAAGGCCCGCTTTTTCATCAGGGGGCTTTGGGTGGTGGCGAAGGTGTGCAGCACGTGGCGCTTCACCCCCGTGAAGGTGCCCATGTAGTTCGGCGGCTCCCGGCGCTTCAGGGCCCGCTGGGTTTCCTGGGGCGAATAGCCGGGGTACACCGGCACTACGGGCTGCTCGTCAGTAAACAGAATCCAGTCCCGGTCCTTTTGCGGCAAGTCCTGCCAGGGCGTATCCACGTCGTAGCCCAGGGTCACGAGGATGTCGCGCTGGTTTTGGCCGCCCCAGGCCTGGGGCCAGGCCGCAATGGCCCGCTCCCGGATGGTGAGCGTGGGGTCGGGCACCATGCTGTGCTCCGTGACTTCGTAGAGGCGGCCCAGGCCGTGGCACTGCGGGCAGGCACCCTCGGGCGTGTTGGGCGAAAAGCCCTCAGCGTACACGATGCCCTGGCCCGCGGGGTAGTCGCCGGCCCGGGAGTAGAGCATGCGCAGCAGGTTCGACAGGGTGGTGACCGAGCCCACCGACGAGCGGGTAGTGGGCGTGCCGCGCTGCTGCTGCAACGCCACGGCCGGCGGCAGCCCGTCGATGCTGTCCACCTCGGGCACGGCCATCTGGTGAAACAGCCGCCGCGCGTAGGGCGACACCGACTCCAGGTAGCGGCGCTGGGCCTCGGCGTAGAGCGTACCAAACGCCAGAGAGGACTTGCCCGAGCCCGACACGCCGGTAAACACCACCAGCGCGTCGCGCGGAATGTCGACGTCGACGTCTTTGAGGTTGTGTTCCCGGGCCCCGCGCACGCGCACGAAACCGGTGAAGTCGGAAGAGGAATCTGAAGTAGGTGTCGCCATGAGCTGCGGACAAGTCCGAAAAGTGTTGGTGGCTATACTGCGCAAACTGTTCATGGGTTAACGCCGAGGTGGCCCCCAGCGGCTTCTGATCCGACCAGGCACTAGGCCGGGTGCATATTGTATGGCTTGTCTATACCTAAATCTTCTGAAACGTTAGTAGTCCAGGAAACTCATCACACCTCTGCGTTTCCTGAACTTTGCACAGTGAACCAGTTTCTTGAACTCAATTTGGTCTGTAGGACCACTTTGCCGTGCCAGCAGACGAGCATGGGCAGTAGTTCAGGAAAAGGAGGGTATGTTTGGCTGTTTAAAATTGGCAGACAGAAGAATGGAAGAACAGGAAGAGCCTTACGGCATCGACAAGGACTATGCGCATCCAAGAGCACTTGAATTGGCACCAGAGGATTTCTTCTGGGATTGCGGGGATGAATTGGCCCCTTTCGGGTCGGACGAAGGGGACATGGCATTAAGTGAGTTCAGAGAGTGGCGCAAAGAGAATCCCGCGCTGCCAGTCATAGACTGTTTAGTGTGGACAATTGAAAGCGTTGGAGAAATGCCGGTAGAAGAGTACAGCGACGCCCTTCTTTCTGAGAGCAAAATCACGGCGCAGATTGCCGATAAGGATTTCGATGATGCACAATACATCTATGTCCTTGATACCTCTGTCATCGCTACTGGCTTTGCCCAATTAGTGGACGAAGGCCAAATAGACGCTGCTTGCAAACCCTTTATTCAGCGTGCTATCCAGCGGTTGACGACGTGGAGCGAGCTAACAGATAGTATGCTGCCGCAAAGCAACGTCAAAGAGTACCACGCGAAATTGCAAGTGTTGCAGCGCATCCTGCAGCAGGCATAATAGGCCGTTAGCTATCCTGAGGTTAGCTAACGCCAGCGCAATAAAGATGCTTTCTAATTCCCCTCGAATATGGGAAATGCAGCCGCTTAAGTTCAAGAAAACGGTGGTTTACGTTTTCTGTGCGGACGCTATTCCTATTAAAGATGTATTCCATCTTCTCACACCCGCACCAAACTTGCCGAATTGATGCAGTATCGCAGCCCGGCCGGGGCCGGGCCGTCCGGAAACACGTGGCCCAGGTGGCCGCCGCAGACGTTGCAGCGCACCTCCACCCGCTGCATGTGGTGCGTGTCGTCGAAGTGGTAGCGGATGGCACTGGGGGCCGCGGGCTGGGTGAAGCTGGGCCAGCCGGATATGGCGTGGTACTTGGTGGCCGCGTCGAACAGCAAGCTGCCGCAGCCGGCGCACTGGTAGCGGCCGGGCTCGTAGCTGCGGCAGTAGGCGTTGCGGTAGGGCGGCTCGGTGTGGTGCTGGCGCAGCACCTGGTATTGGGCGGGCGTCAGCGCAGCAGCCCATTCCGCCTCGGTTTTTTCCACCCGCCGGGGCGGCTCGGGGTTGCCGTATTTGGCAAAAGTCAGCACGTCGATCCAGCGGAGCATGGGTAAAAAAGGCGTGTAGCGACGCGTATTCGCGTCTGGTCGTGGAACAAAGTCTGTCAAGCCACCCGCTGAGACCCGCTGGCGCGTGCCCCCGCTGGCGCGCCCGTTCGCGCAACAGAGGCGAGCGGCCCGGCTCCTTCGCGTCAGCGACGCGAAACCGAAAAGCACGCGGCAAAGACGCGCGCTAGCTGAGTCTCCCCACTCCCCCAGCCGCCCTACGGGTTCATCAGCAGAAACAGCAGGTTGTGGAACACGATGCCCACTTCCCCATCGTGGCTGCCGTAGAGGCCGGCGTCTTCCAGCAATTCTTCCACTTCCTGGTAATCTTCCACGAACTCCAGCTCCACCTCGTCCGAGTCCTCTTCCAGGAAGGTGTAGGTGAGGTAGCGGCGGCGCTTTTCCAGGGTCACGAACAGGCGGCGGCGCGGGGTCTGGGCAATCAGCAGCGCGTCGTGGGGCTCCAGGTCGCCGTCGGCGGTTTGGGTGTAGACGGTGGTTTTCTCCTCGTCGGCGGCGTGGTGAAAGAAGGTGGTCGGGTCGAGGCTCATGGGGCAAGTATACGGGGCCGGAGCCGATTTGCGCCGGCCGCCGCGCATTAGCACCACGCATTTTATTTTTCGGGAAGGCTAACCAGGATTAACGTTTTCCATTTCGTTTTTTGGAAAGGCTAATTAGGATTAACGTTTACGATTTCGTTTTTTCAATACGCTAATCATGTTTCCTACAGCCTCGCCGGTTCTTGTATCAGTCGGTATGTTGAGAAAATCGTATTCTACCTCCCGGGCGGCGGCGGTGCGGCGGTATTTCGCGTTGTCGCAGCTGGAGCTGGCCCGCTTTCTGGGCGTCACGCGGGGGCAGGTAGCCCACGTGGAAGCCGGCCGCAGCACGTTTTCCGATACCGTGTACTGCCGGCTGCGCGTGCTGGAGGGCCTGATGCACGCCCTGCCGACGACCCCGGCCGAGCCCCGGGCCCTGCCCCTGCCCGCCGACCTGAAGCCCCTGCGTCAACGGTTGCTCCGCTGCCGCTACCTGGCGGCCAACGTGCGCTACCAGCTCGAAGACCACCACCGCTACGCCCAGACGCACGCCGACCGGCTGCTGGCCCTGGCCCGGCTGCGGAGCGTGCTCTTCCCCGCCTCTCCGCCGCCGCTGGTAGACCCGGCCGCCGACCCGCCCCGGGACCAAAAATGGCTTACCCGCCTCGAATTCGATACGGCGGTAGCCCCGGCCCCGCTCAGCGCCGCCGAGCGGGCCCTGCTGGAGCTGCGCCTGCGCCACCTGGAAGAGGAAGCTGCCCTGCTCGCCGCCCTGCTGCCGCCCGTTCCACCGGCGTAGGCCCGTGCCCCGTATGCTTTCTATTCCTTAGCTTCTGCCCCACCCCATGCACGACTATTTCCAGCAGTTTCAGCGCCTGACCGAGGCCGGCCACTACGATGCGCTGGCCCGGCTACCGGTACCCAAGCCCGAGTTTTTCAACTGGACCGCCGACATCTTCGAGGGTCTGCACACGGCCCGGCACCCGCACAAGGAAGCCCTGGTGCTGGTCGGCGACGACGATGATGGCGCGCCGGAGCGCTACAC
Organism: Hymenobacter aquaticus; assembly: GCF_004765605.1. Classification (NCBI taxonomy): domain Bacteria; kingdom Pseudomonadati; phylum Bacteroidota; class Cytophagia; order Cytophagales; family Hymenobacteraceae; genus Hymenobacter; species Hymenobacter aquaticus. The sequence goes on from NZ_SRLC01000001.1 coordinate 1,950,465, forward strand.
CTACCAGCAGCTCAGCACCCGGGCCAACGGGCTGCTGCACTTCTGGCGCGGCCAGGGCATCGGGGCCGGGCAGGCGGTGCTGCTGATGGTGCCGGTGGTGGCCGAGCTGTGGCTGACGTACCTGGCCGGCATCAAGGGCGGGCAGGTGCTGATTCCGACGGCCACCATCATGGCCGTGCCCGACCTGGCTTACCGCTTCAGCCGCCTGCTGCCCGCCGTGGTTATTGCCGACCTGGAAAACGCCGAGAAGATTGACCAGGCCGAGGCGCTCCACGGCCAGAAGATTCCGCTCAAGATGCTGGTCGGCAACGCCGCCGCGCGGCCGGGCTGGGTAAGCTTCCCGGCCACCGACGCGGCCCCGGAGCCGGTGGCCCCGGCCCCCACCCGCGCCGACGACCCGCTGTTTCTGTTCTTTACCTCCGGCACCACGGGCCTGCCCAAAATCGTGACCCACACCCACTTTTCCTACCCGGTGGGCCACCTCAGCACCGCCGCCTGGATTGGAGTGCGGCCCTCGGACACTCACTGCAACATTTCGCAGGCCGGCTGGGCCAAGTTTGCCTGGAGCAGCTTTTTCGCGCCCCTGAGCGTGGGCGCCACCCTGCTGGTGTACCGCCAAACGGGCAAATTCGCGGCCCCGCCCCTGCTGCGGGCCCTGGCCCAGCACGGCGTCACCACGTTTTGCGCCCCGCCCACGGTGCTGCGCCTGCTCATTCTGGAAGACCTGACCCAATACCAATTCAGCTTCCGGGAGTGCGTCAGCGCCGGCGAGCCGCTGAACCCCGAAGTCATTGAAGCCTGGCAGCGCGGCACGGGCCGGCTGATCCGGGACGGGTACGGGCAAACGGAAAGCACCGCTATGGTCTACAACTTGCCCGGTAGCCGGGTGCAGCTGGGTTCCATGGGCCGGCCATCTTTTCTGTACGACGTGGTTATTGCCGACGACGAAGGCCGCGTGCTGCCCGACACCGAGGAGGGCCACATTGCCGTGCGCATGGATACGGGCCGGCCCAACGGCATTTTCAAGGAGTACTTCGGCGAGCCAGAGCGCGGAGCCAGCGTGTTTCGCCACGGCCTTTACTACACCGGCGACAAAGCATACCGCACCCCCGACGGCTACCTCTGGTTCGTGGGCCGCGACGACGACGTTATCAAGTCCTCGGACTACCGCGTGGGCCCCTTCGAGGTGGAAAGCGCCCTGGTCGAGCACCCGGCCGTGGTGGAAGCCGCCGTGGTAGGCTCGCCCCACCCCATCAAGGGCCACGAAATCAAGGCCTACGTGATTCTGCACCCCGATTCGGAGGCCGGGGAGGCGCTGGCTACGGCGCTGTTTGCCTTTTGCCGCGCCCAGCTGGCGCCCTACAAGATGCCCCGGATTCTGGAGTTCGTGCCGGAGCTGCCCAAGACCATCAGCGGCAAAATCCGAAGGGTGGAGCTGCGCGCCCAGGAAGCCCAGCGCCGGCAGAGCGGAGCGGCTGGCGAGCAGGAGTATTTTTACCGCAAGCCGCAGTAGCGCGAACTTGCTATGATGACTAACTACTTCCCACTGGTAGCAGCCTTTTTCCTTCTGGCTACCCTCACTGCCCATGCCCAGCACTTTCGGGGCCGCCTCGTACTCGGCGAGGAAATAGCCCGGCGGCGCGTAGAACAAGCCGGCCTGGAAAAGCTACCCGTTTCTTCGACTGTAGTCCCCGATACCGCCACGGCTTTTGCCATAGCCGAGCAGGTTGTTTTCAGCAAGTACGGCCGAAAGCAGATTGTCGCGCAACGGCCCTACGAAGCCTATCTGGTGGATGGCTACTGGTGCATCAGCGGCACCCTGCCCTGGGGCTACGTTGGCGGCACCTTCACTGTCATACTCAACGCGGCTACCTACCGGGTCGCCAAGGTGTATCACCAGCAATAACGCGCCATTGACTACACCCGGGCGACCTTACGCGTGGCCCACAAGCCCAGCACCGGCCCCGGGGCCAGCAGCAAAAACAGGTACTGCCCGGCCACATAGCCTTGCAGCAACCCGAACACCTGCAAGCTCACAATCGTCAGGGCGAAGCCCAGGCAGGTAACCAGCGTGAGGGCCGTGCCCTTGATGGCCGCCGGGGCCTGCTGGGCCACCAGGGCCGAAAACTGGGGCGAATCGGCCACGACGGCCAGGCCCCAGACCAGCACGGCGGCCCCAAACAGCGGCGGCGGCAGCCGCAGCAGCACGGGGCTCAGCACGCAGCACGCCCCCGACACTGCCAGCGCCAGCCGGGCCGGGCGCAACGAGCCCCAGCGCTGGGCCAGGTAGCCGCTGCCCACGCAGGCCCCGGCCCCGGCGGCAATGGTGGCAAAGGCCAGCCCGGCCGGCAGTGGGCCGGCCGCCGGGTGCAGCCGCTGGTACACGCTCAACAGCAGCGGCACGAAAGCCCAGAACGTGTAGAGCTCCCACATGTGGCCGAAGTAGCCCAGGGCCGCCGCCCGAAACGGCGCGTGCCGCCACATGCCGCGCACGGCGCTCAGCTGCAGCCGGCTGCCGGGCCGCCGAAACGGGCCGTTGGGCACCAGCAGCCAGAGCAGCACCCCGCCGGCGGCCGCCAACGCCGAAGTGGCCAGCACTACCGCCGCCCAGGGCAGCCCGGCCCCGAGCCAGCGCAGGCCGTGGGGCAAAGCCGTGCCCAGCACCAGCGCCCCCACCAGAAACCCCAGGGCCTTGCCCAGCCCGCCGGCGTAGTAGTCGGCCGCTATTTTCATGCCCACCGGGTAGATGCCGGCCAGGCACAGCCCCGTGGCAAACCGCAGCCCCAGCAACCCCAGCGCACTCAGCCCCGGCAGCAGCAAGCCCAGGTTGGCCACGCTGCCGGCCAGGGCGCTGAGCAGAAACAGGCGGGCCGGCGGCACCCGGTCGGCTAGGGTGAGCAGGGCAAACAGGAGCGTGCCCGCAATGAAGCCCAGCTGCACCGCCGACACCACCCCGCCCAGGCTAACTCCGCGCAGGTGGGCGTGGCGCAGCAGGTCGGGCAGCACGCTGTTGCCGGCAAACCAGAGCGAGGTACCGGCAAACTGGGCGAAGACAATAACGGGCAGAATCCAGGGGCGGGGGCGACAGTCGGCGGGTTGCAAAAATTGGGGCGGGTGGGCGGGAAAGGTGGGCGCTTTCCGGGGTGGGACGGGAATTCAAACCTACGCAAAACCCTCCGGCCTGCTGCCGCCGGGCCTCCACGAAAACAGCCCGACGCGCGGCGCTACGGCAAGGCGGCAGTTGTCACCCGCCGCCCTGCGTACCTGCCTAGAGCAGTTTCTAAGGTGATGTCCACGCTGTAGAGACGCAATATTTTGCGTCTCCTCGTTGAACAAAATCCGTGCACGGTGCTGGTGCGAGTCGTTCAACGAAGAGACGCAAAATATTGCGTCTCTACGGCGTGGACAGCACTTGGGAATTACTCTGGAAACCTGCCATGCAAAAAGCCCTTTGCCAAGTGCTGGCAAAGGGCTTTTTACATGAAGAAACAATGGTGGTAGCGGGCCGAAATCAGCGGGCCGGGTTCCGCTGTCCACCCCAGCCGCCGGATCAGCCCAAGAGCTACTCCACCAGCAGCGCCCGGACGGCCTGCTGTTGCCCGGCCTGCACGCGCAGGGAATACACCCCGGGAGCCAGGCCTTGCAAACTCAGCTCGTGGCGCAGGCCGGCGGCGGGCAGCCCGGCCGTGGCCGTCCGGACCGTGCGCCCCAGGGCGTCGGTGAGCAGCAGCGTGACGCGGGTAGCCCCGGGCACCGCCGGCACCGACACCGTGGCCCGGCCGTGGGCGGGGTTAGGAGCCAGTTCCAGGCTAGCCGCCCAGGCCGGGGATTTCAGGGCCGTGGTAATGCCGCGCAGGGAAGTCACGTAGCCGACGTTGGGCCGCTCGTTGGCGAGGGGCACGGCTAAGCCGATGGTGCCGAATTGCACGAACGGAGCCTGGAAATTGCCGCCGACGTATAGCTCACTGCCACTTATAGCCAGGCTGGTGGCATCCGAGTAGGTAGCCCCGGCAGGCTGTAGGGCCCAGTTGAAGCGGCCGGAGCTGCCCATATCGGTGAGCCCCGCGACAAATGTGCCCTGGCACCCGAAGCAGAGACCAGTCAGCATGGTAGTGCCCAAGGTGATACCGGGGGTCAATCCGGAGGAATACAAACCCGCCACGAAAACGCCGGCGGCCGACGCCGTTATGGCCTTGCCCCAGCTACTTTCGCCTCGGGGGCCCTGCACCCATTGCCAGCTGGCCTGAGCACCCGCGTCGGTGAGCTTGGCCACGTAGCAATTCATGTTATTGGTGCCCGTCAGGCTGCTGGTGCCAAACCGGATGGTGTTTTTATTGGCATACGTGCCCGTAACGTACACGCTGGAGCCGTAGGCGGCGATACTGCCCGAATACTCCCACTCCGGCCCGCTCACGGGCAGCACCCAGCCCCAGGCCGCACCGCTGCTCTGGTCGGTGAGCTTGGCCACGAATAGGTCGGCAGTAGTGGGGCTGGTAGCCGAGTTGGTGAGCGTAGTGGTGCCGATGGTGCTGGTCGCGCCGTAAAAGGAACCGTGCAGGTACACGTTGCTCCCCGCCACGGCAATACTCGACACTTCATCGGTATTGGGGCCGCCGGCGCGCTCGGCCCAGCTACAGGTGGCGCTGTTGCCCGCGTCGGTCAGCTTGGCTACAAACACGTCGTTGGTCATCAGGCTGCTTATGGGCGCGGCATTGGTCAGGATGCGGTCTTCCAGGGTGATGGTGGGGCTGGTGAACATACCCGTCAGGTAGAGCCCCGCCGCAGTGGCCGCCAGGCCCGTTACTTCCTCGTCGCGGGTGCCGCCCAGGCTCTTGCTCCAGGCAAAGCTGGCGCTGCTGCCCGCATCGGTGAGTTTGCACACAAAGCCATCCTTGCCGCCCGCCCAGTCGAGAGAATCGGTGCCGAATCCGGCCCGACCGGTGTCGAAGCTGCCGCCCACGTACACGCTGCTGCCCTGCACGGCCAGGGCCCTGACGTTGTCGTTGCCGCGGCCGCCCGCCCGCTGGGCCCAGACGAAGGTGTTGGTCGTGCTGTTCCATTTGGCAATGAACACGTCGGCCTGGGCACTGCTGGTCAGGGTGGTGCCGGCCAGCTGAATTGTGCCTTTGAAGTTGCCCGCCAGATACACGAAGCCCTGACCATCGGTGGCCGTGGCTACCACCCGCGACCAGCTGCCGGCGGCCGGCGTAACGGCGGTGGCCTGAAACCACGCCGGGCTTTGCCCAAATGCTACGCCGGGAGCCAGCAGCGCAGTCAGCAGCAGTCCGCGCAGCAGGCGGGTCGGAAGGTAAAAGTCGAGCATATAGATCTAGAGTAAGGGTTGAACAATAGGTTGGTAGGATGGCAGAGAAGACACGACTGAAACTGCTTCCTAGGTGTATAGTCCCAGCGTGAGGTGGGTTGGGTCCTGGTTAAAGTTAACGGAATTCTTCTGCCATTGGGCGCAGATGAACTCGTGTGGGGTGAGTCCCCGTAAAGTTTTCAGGTGCTTGGCGTGATTGTAGGCCAGTAAGAAGGTCTGCAGGTGCTCGTTTAACTCGGCCGTAGTTTGGTAGTGGTACCGATGCACGGTGGCTTCTTTGATCGTGCGGTTCATGCGTTCGACCTGGCCGTTGGTCCAGGGATGACCGGGCTTGGTGAAGCGATGCTCGATGCCGTGCTCGGAGCAAACACGGTCGAAGATGTGGCGAAACGCCCAGGGCTGGTGGCGCATGTTGCCGAACTGGATGCCGTTGTCGGTCAGCACCGTATGCACCCGGTAGGGCAGCTTGGCCAGCACCCGACGCAGGAACTCGGCAGCCAGCATCTTGGTGGCCTGCGGCTGCAGCTCGGCAAAGGCCACCTTGCTGGTGCGGTCGATGGCCACAAACAAATACTGGCGGCCTTCTTCGGTCTGCACGGCGGCAAAATCGACGTGCAGGTAGCCAATGGGGTAGTCCTTGAATTTCTTCTTCGGCGGGCTTTGTCCGTCTTCATTCAGCGGCAGGCGGCTGATGCCGTGGCGCTGAAAACAGCGGTGCAGGGCCGAGCGCGAAAGCTGCGGAATCGTAGCCTGCAGCGCGTAGAGGCAATCGTCGAGGGGCAAGAGCGTATGGCGCCGAAAGGCGACAGCCACGGCTTCTTGTTCGGCCGTGAGCACCGTCGAGGCCGCTGCTGGGCCCATGTGGGCGTCCTGCACCGTGGTACGTTGGCGCCACTTGGCCACGGTTTTGGGGTTGATGCCGTAGCGGGCGGCTAGCGTTTGTAGGCTTTCCTGACTACGCTGGATAGCGCGCCGTACTGCCTAAGTTGTACGGGCGCTGCCGTGGAGTATTTGTCCCATAGCTGTGTGCGAAATCCCAGGCCGGAAAATACACCATTACTCCCTGGGACTATACACCTAGCCGCAAGCGCGCGACCAAAGCCGAGCAGCCGCAGGAACTAGCCGGCCAGCAGCCGCCTACCCAACGACAGGCCTATCTGCGCTGGGAAGTACTCGACGACCAGAACAACCTGAAGGGCTCCGGCATCGTCGTGGCCCCAGTGACAACAGCCTCGACCAGTGGCTGGGCGTATCTGAACACCACGCTGCCAGCCCTGAACCTCAGCACCATTGAGTCCCGCACGGCCCACCTGAAGCTGCAGTTGCTCAACGATGGCAGCCAGGAAGTGCTCTTCGACTCTGTGACTATCCGGCATCCGCAGTCGGGCCTGCTCGTATCGCAGGAGCAGCATTACTACCCGTTTGGCTTAAGCATGACTGGAGTAGCCATCAATACCTTGCCCGCGGAGGCTATTAGCAAGGCACAGAACAATGGCGGCAGCCAGTTAGAAGATGAGTTGCTAGGCGAAGCAGCCAACTATACGACTACGTTCCGTCAATACGATCCGACACTAGGACGTTTTCTAGCCGTTGATCCTTTGGCGGGAGAGTTCTCAGAGCATAGCCCATTTAATTTTGCTACGAACGATCCTGTATACTATAATGATCCTGATGGTGCTGAGCCAGCAATCTACCGAAATGGCAGACAAATCAACCCGCGGAATGTGTACGGGCAAAGAGAATTTGAAGGCTCCGCTATGGACTGGGATGCTTACAATAGCGCTATTAACGGCTATTTCGCTCCTGGAGTTCATTCTGGTGACCCGTTTGGGGGTAGTGTAGAACGTGATGCTGCTAGGTCAGTTGGAGGGTATTATGTAAATGGCGAAATTCGTATAAAAATAGTCACTAAAACCAAGGACAGAGATACTGGTAAGGAAACAATACGGAATGAATATTCACAGAATATCCAAGGTGACTGGGCTACAACACTATCTTGGACTGTATTAAGAGGTATTGCAATCGATGCGACTATAGTAGATCCTAGTGATGCTGTACCTCAAAAATGGGTTGCAGAGGCAGTAGTAGGTGCAGTTGCTGTTGGAGTACTGTATAAAAAGCTGCCGAAAACTGGTATCCAATACACTTTACGTGCTACACATACTGGATTTTATCCAGTCTACGATTGGGGGAGAAAGAATCCAGTAGGTATGACATTCCTGCCAGAAGGAGCTACTTGGAAAATCGGAGAAACAATGCAATGGAATCCAATAGAACAAAGTACAAAACGCTATCCTCAAGTATGGTTGAGGGCAACAGGATTACGTCTTCAACCTGAATACTACGGCAATCAGGTAGATATAAAAATGAAAGAACAAATGGAGTTAATGAATTATCTGTTTAATTACGGTGATTTACCTCCTGGTAATAAAGGTTGGAAATAGTGCAAAAAACAGTAAAAAATTTGCGGCATGAAGGTACTAATTGACTGGGAAGTTACAGCAGATGTTTATCGTATGGCGAAGTATTTTTCGCCTACGATAAAAAAAATTGAAGCATATTTTGCTGATAAAGATTACGGGCAAAGCCTGCAAGAAGTATTCATTGGTCTTAGCTGCATGGGGATTATTGAAGGGCTGCCATATGAAAAAGATATTTTTCAAACAGGGCAAGTTATTCGAAAAAAGTACACTAAATCTGCAAATAGAATAGAGTTAAAAATTAAAATAAATTTTGACGATATAATAAACTGTACTGGTGATACATCACCAAGTATTTTAAGTAAAGTATTCAAGGCAGCATGTGATGTTATATTAAATTATAAGTTAGTAAATTTTGATGCTACATCTTTTTGCTCCGATATCATTGCGCAGCTGAATAAAAGTATGATAACATCCGGGAAAATTTCCCCTGAGCAGGATTCTCTTACTAAGAGAATCGAACAAAGCTTTGTCAATACGGCTTTGAGTAATGTAAATTCACTGGACGAAACATTTTTCTGGAAATTGATTTCTGAAAGTAGAAATGAAGCTGGTCGCAATCTAACCAAGCAATGTGATTTAATTGTATCAAATTTAATTTCTCAACAGGAGGACGTTATTTTAGGATTTGAAATCTGCATGCGGGATCTGTTGAAAAGACTCAATTGCCATGATGTGCTAACTGCTCTTAAAATAATACATGGTCAAATATCTGACGATTCATTTTTGTATTTAAGGTGTAATATTATATTATCGGGTAAAACAAATTTTTATCAATTTATTGATAATGCTGATAATATTAATATCGACGTAATGCAAATGCAATCAGGTGAAGAGTTGCTATTCGTTGCTGACAATGCTTTCTTGCTTAAGTATGGTGATGATTCAGACAAAACTTTGCCGAGTGATTATGGCATGGCTTCATACGATTACAATATGGAAGATGGTCCATCTGGAGTTCCAGTACCCCAAGAAGGTTTGAAGAATAAATTTCCAAAACTGTCTTATCAGTTCATGAGATAGAATGATGGTAATATGTTTTAATATTTGGATACCATTATTGCTTATTATTACATAATTTACTTGAGATCTTTAATAAGTATTAAAAAACAACTTGCCTGATCGTGATTAAACATCCCTTTCTTAGAATCCAACGGCTACATAGCTTGATATTTCTTTTGTCCTCTTTCACTTCATTAGCTCAATCCATCCCGCCGCTCACCATTGGCTATGGACCCACTATCCAGTTGCCTACCGGTTCCGACATCAACGACGTAGCTGTGGCCGACCTCGACCACGACGGACGACCCGACTTAGCTATTCCCGAGCGTGCGCTGGACACGCTGGCGATTTTCGTGCAGAACGCTGGTGGCGGCTTTCCGGCTAAGGCCACGGCTCGCTACTACTTTAGCCGCGGCCCTCACACGATTATACCCCTGGCCCTGAACGGCTACGGCGCGCCCGGCTCCCCGGTGCCCATCGCCGATGACCTGGTGCTGGGGGCCCGCCAATCAATCGAGCTGTATCTGCTGGACAACGTGGGCACGGTGCCCGGGCAGCTGTCCCTGGTGGCCCGCCCCGCCTTGCGCTGGGGCCCCAACGGAGGCAGTCCGCCCACCGACCCGCGCCTGCTCACGGCCCCGCTCAACGGCGACGACTACCCGGACATTGCCTACTTGTACAATCCCAACGGCACGCCGCTAGCCGGGCTGGGCGGCAACGGGATTCTGTTCCGCAACACCCCACCCAACAACATTGCGCCCCCGCTCTTCTACCAGGCTCCCTTCCGCCCCGTGGATGCCAGCCTGGCTTGCATGTATGACCCCGGTGCGTACAATGCCCTGCTCGCGTCGCCCACGACCAACGAAGTCATTATCGTAACTACGACCGGCAAAAGCCAGCCTAGCAACGCATGGTGGCAATCCGGCTACCAGAGCAAAGCCGCTTCGGGTGGCACGCGGCCCGTGGCTGCGGCAGGTGCCGACATCAACGGCGACGGCGCTACCGACTTAGTAGCCGCCCACGAAACCAACCCCAACGTCGTCATTCAACTGCGCGACCCGGACCCTGTTGCCCAGTACGACCTGTTGTTTCCTACCAAGATTACCTACTCGCTGCCGGGCACACCACGGCAGGTGATTTTGCAGGATATGAACGGCGACAACCGCCCCGACCTGCTGGTGCTGCTGACTACAGGCCTGGTGGAGGTGTTCCGCAACACGGGCCAGAGCGGCCCGGCCCTGTTTGATGCGCCTCTGCTGCTGGCCACCGGGAGCCGCCCTTCGTACATGCGCCTGGCCGACATCAACGCCGACGGGCAACTCGACCTGGCCGTCGCCTGCCCCGGCGACAATACTGTCAACTTGTTTTACAACCAAAGCGTCGTGCTGGCAGCAAAACCGGTAACTAACCGGGAAACCATCGCCGTGTATCCTACTCCGGCCCGCACGATCTTGCACATTCGCCCGGCAAATGGGGAAGTCGTCACGACGGTAACCTTGCGCGACGCGCTGGGCCGCCCGGTGCGGCAGTGGAGCAAGCCAGGGGCCACAATCGACGTGGCGGACGTAGCGCGGGGCATGTACCTGCTGCAGCTGCAGGCCAGCGGGGGCGTGGTCACGCGCCGCATTGTGCTGGAGTAAGCGTAGAAAATTCTAGTCTCGGGCCGAGCCCATGACTTCCACCCACCCGCGCAGCACGTGCGTGCTGCCGGGCTGGCGCAGCACGTAATAATAGATCCCCGCCGGTACGTCGCCCCACTCGTTGCGGTAGGTTTCAGCGGTGTATACCTGTTTGCCCCAGCGGTTAAAGACTTCCAGTGACCAGTCGCCCTGTAGGCCCTGGGGCGCAAACCGGTCGTTCTTGCCGTCCCCGTTGGGCGTCACCACGTTGGGCACCAGCCAGCAGCGCTGCACCTCGATGCGGCGGCTGGCCGTCTGCACGCCACAGTTGGTACGACGCTCCACGGAGTACGTGCCTGCTGCCTGCACCCGCAGCGTGGCCCCGGTAGAGCCATCCGACCACCGGTACGTGGTACCAGCTGCGTCCGGTAAAGCCGGCAGTTGCAGTACTATGCCTTGGCCCTCGCACAGCGTGGTGTCGGCACCGAGGGTGAAAGGCGGATTGCCCGGCAGCTGCTGTACCACGTGCTGGGCCTCGCTGGAGCAGCCGCCCGGGAAGGTAACGCGCACGGAGTAGATGCCCGGCTCCCCGACGACAAGCTCCGGGCCCGTAGCGCCCGTATTCCAGCGGTAAGCCGCGGCGGCGGCGTCCCGCGCGGAAAGCGTGGTCGTTGCGCCCGGGCACAGCAGTGTTTGGCCCGTAATAGCGGCTACCGGGGCCAGAACGGCGTAGCTTGCCGTGGCGGTGCAGCCGGCGGGAAAGGTTGCCGTTACCTGGTAGGTCCCGGTCTGGGCAGTCGAAATGCTGGCCGTAGTAGCCCCGGTACTCCAGCGAAACGTGGTAGCGCCCGGCGCCAGGGCTGTCAGCAGCGCTGGGCTACCGGCACTGACGCAGGCAGCCATGGGCCCGCTGATGGTTACGCTGGGCCCTACAACGGTGACGCGACGCGTGACGCTACAGCCCGCCCCATACGTGGCGGTGAGCTCATACACGCCGGGTGACGTGACGTCCAGCGTCGTAAGCGGCGAGCCCGTATTCCAGCGCAGGGAAGCCGCGCCCGGCGCGGAAGCCGTCAGACGGATGCTGCCGCCCGGGCAGAGCAGGGTGTCACCCAGGATAGACACCACGGGCTGAATGCCCACCACCTGATGCATGGCCGTGGCGGTAGCTCCACCGGGAAAGGTAGCCGTAACGGTATACGTACCCGGCTGGGTTACGGTAATGGTGGCCGTAGTGGCACCAGTACTCCAGACATAGGTGGCCGCCAGTGCAGAGGGCGTCGCCTGCAACGGTACTTGGCCGCCGGCGCAAATTTCGGTAGCGCCACTAATGCGCACGGTCGAGGCTTCGCCCAAACGGGCCAAAAACCCGCTGCCTATCCCCGACAGCGCACCTACCGGAGGCAGCGAGCCGAAGCTAGCCGGGGTGGAGACGTAGCCGCCCACGTACACATCTGTGCCGACGATGGCCAGAGCATTTCCCTGGTCGATTTCGGGACTGCCGGCCCGCTGTGCCCAAGCCCAGCTGGAGGATGTCCCTTGATCATCCAGTTGGGCCACAAATATGTCTCCTAAGCTGAAAATACCGGCACTAAGGAGCGTCGTAGTACCAAATGAAATCGAGGGACTGCCAAAAGAGCCAGTGATGCAGACGCCATTGCCATGCGGCACCACAGCGGACAGGTATTCGTCACTCTGTCGGCCCGTGCTGGCCACGGACTGTACCCAAGTAAAGCTACCGGTCGCTCCCGCATCGGTGAGCTTGGCCACAAAGCCGTCAAAGCCGGAACTGCCTCGGTTCGTTAGCGAGAGCGGACCAAAGCGGATAAGTTGTCCGGTAAAGAAGCCCCCGACGTACACGTTGGCCCCCTGCACGGCCAGGGCCGTACCGGATTCGTCCGCAGTGCTGCCCGCAGCCTGGGCCCAGGTAAAGGTGCTGGACGGACCGGCATCCGTCAGTTTGGCCACGAATACGTCGGTTGCGCCGGCCCCCAGTAGCACCGTAGATCCGAAGGCCGTGGCTTCCTGCCCAAAGGCTCCCGTCAGGTACAAGCCGTTGCCCTGCACGGCCAGCGCCTCCACGGTCTCATTGCCCCGTCCCCCGATGCGTTGTGCCCATACCACCCGGGATGTGGTGCCGGCATCCTCCACCTTGGCCACGTACCCATCGCCCAGGAAACCCGCGCTGGGGTTGGTCAGCGTCAGGGAGCCAAAGGTGGCGGTAGGACTCTGGTAATAACCGCCAACGTACACGCTCGTACCGCTGACGGCCAGCGAGGTGGCTCTATCACTGGCCCACCCGCCAAACTGCTGGGCCCAGACGAACGTGCCGGACGAGCCCGCGTCGGTCAGCTTGGCGACGAAACCATCTCTGTCACCACTATAACTACTGAGACGCATAGGGCCAAATTGGGCCTCTTCACCCAAAAACTCCCCCGCGACATACACGCTGGAGCCACTGACGGCTATTGCCGTGGGGGCATCATAACCTGGCCCCCCTGCTCGCTGTGCCCACAGAAACCGGTTGGCCGCCGGGCTCCACTTGGCAACAAAGATGTCGCTTTGCCCGGCACTGACCAAGGTGGTTCCGGCCAGCGACAGCGCGCCATAAAAGTAGCCCGCAATAAAGATATCTCCGTTGGCGGTGGTAATCGATTTAACGTTTGAAGGGTCAGCAGCCTGACTCAGGGCGAAAGCCGCCTGCCAGGCTGGGGCCTGGGCCTGGGCAATCGAGGAGGAGAGAAGAAGATACAAGAGAAGCAGAAAGCTTCTTTTCAACAAGTACAGAGACGTTGATGCCTGGGAGAAAGCAGCGAAAGTATAAGCCACGGTGTATGCGGTAAACCATCCACCAGCAGCTCGCTGGCGAAGCAGAAATAAATAAAATGGCCCGTTTTGTATGGCCAGTGATGGGCATTCGTCAAAGATACTTTTAACCGATCATTTGGCGGGTGCCTTTGTTCTAAGGAGTGGCTATTGGAAGTAAAAAGCTGATTTATATATCCTCGCCACTCAGTTTTCTGTGAAAGGTTGTCGGGGGCAGTAGAGCAGAAAAAAATACCCGCGTAATGGACTGACAAAGGCTCAACAAGCCTATCCAGTAATCAATGGAAAGGAAGCTTACGCCCGCGCGTCTTGTCTCAGGGCTAAAACGTAGAACTACAACTTGATGCCTTGACCAGAGCCGGCTGTGGAACCAGCTTTGAGGAGAAAGCGTCCGGGACTACCAACGCCCAACCGGATCCTGCTGCTTGAGGGCGTGCAGCATCTCGCGGTGGCGCTTCTCGGCCTGATCTTCCCGGTACGAAGCCACAGCCCAAATGGCGGCCGGAATCCAGCCGATCAGCGTCAGGTGCAGAATCCGCAGAGCAGTCCTTTGAGCACGTGGCCCCGGAAAATCATGGAAATACCGGGCAATAGAATGGCAAAAAGCATAGGGTAGAAGGCGAGGTTGTCCGAACAGTAAATCTAGGAGGTGTTAACAGTAGGTAGTATGTTTGGACATGGAGTATTTGTTGACCGACGCGCAGTGGGCGCGGATTGCGCCGCTGCTGCCGGGCCGGGAAGGCACGAAGGGCGAGCGGGGCCAGGACAATCGCCGATTTGTGGAAGCCGTGCTCTGGCTGCTGCGCAACGGCTGCCGCTGGCGGGCTTTGCCGGCGGCGTGGGGCAACTGGCACACGACGTACACGCGCTTCCAGCGCTGGACCGCTTCCGGGGTGTGGGCCCGGGTGCTGGCCGCGGTGCAAGAAGACGATGCGCTGCACACGCTGCTGGTGGACTCGACCACGGTGCGGGCCCACCAGCATGCCAGCGGGGCACGCAAAAAAACGGGCCGCAAGCCCTCGGACGCAGCCGCGGCGGGCTGACGACGAAGCTGCACACGGTAGCTGACGCGCGAGGCCGGTTCGTGCGTGGGGGCTTGACGGCGGTCAGCGCCACGATACCCCGCAGGCCTTGCCCCTGCTCGACGGACTCGCCCCAGCTTACCTCATTGCCGACCGCGGCTATGATTCAGACCCGCTCGTGGCCGTCTTGGCTGCCCGCGGCACCTGCGCCGTGATTCTGCCCCGGTGCAAGCGCCGCCACCCGCGGGCCTACGACGCGGCCCGTTACGCCCAGCGCCACCCCGTCGAACGGCTGTTTAGCCGACTCAAGCAGTTTCGCCGCGTCGCGACCCGATATGACAAGTTGAATGCGCATTTCTTAGCCTTTATCCACCTGGCCGCAACTGTCCTCTGGTTGCGCGACTGTTAACACCTCCTAGATACCACTTTTCCTCCTACCCTTACCCCCGGCGCTTGCGCAACGCCAGGTAATCCAGATAATAGAGCACCTTCACCGACACCGAGTTATTGTGGGGCGTGTTGATGGTGTTGCTCAGGTTGCTGAAGTAGAGCGGGGTAAACTCGTTGGCCTGAAGGTCGGGGCTGTTGGCGTTTTTCCAGACGATGCTGATCTGGGAGCCGGGCGCAAACCACCACGAGTACACCGCGTCCACGTTGAAGGCGTTGTAGGTGTTGTCGCGGGAGCGGCGGTAGTCGGCCGGGGTTTCCTCACCGTCGGGCCGCAGCGTGACAAACTCCAGGTAGCGCACGTTGCTGGTGTAGTGGCGGGTGCGCAGCGTCAGCGACATGCGGTTGGTGAAGGTGTAGGCCACCGACACCACGTTGGACACGGTGCTCACGTGGCGGCGGCCCAGCAGCACCTTATCCAGAAACGGCTTGTCCAGCGCCTGCTCCGCGTCGAGGCCGCCGTTCACGTAGCCCAGCTGGTGGGCGCTGCGGCTCCAGTCGAGGTTGTAGCGAAACGTGAGGTGGTTGTTCACGCGGTAGCGCGGGTACACGCCCAGGCTGTAGCGCACCCGGCGCGGCCGGTCCAGGCGCTCATCGTGGGCGTAATGTTGGATACCGGCATTCAGGCCCAGGGCCAGCGGCTTGCGGGTGTCGGAGTTCAGAAACGCCACGAAGTCGGTGTTGGCCGGCACGCGCACGAAGTACTCGCCCAACGACGTGGTGCGCGGCTCGAAAAAGTCGTGGGTGGTGGCGTTGTACTGCACGTCGTAGCCCACCTGCAGAAAGCTTCTGGTGAAGGTCGTGTTGAAGCCGTGGTAGACGTACAGGCTCTGGTAGCGGGCGGGCTTGTAGAGCAGCGAATGGCCGATCTGGCCGAAAAAGGCCATGTTGTTCACCTTCCAGAACGGCTGGTACTTGCGGTAGGCCACGCTCACCGACTGCGTGATGTTGTTGTTGCCGAACAGAATGCCCAAATCGTTGGGGTTGTAAGTATCCGACTCGATGCGGTGGTTTACGTCCCAGGTGAAGCTGCCGCTGATTTTGCTCAGCCCCAGCGTGTACTTGTAGCCGTCCTGGTCGTTGATGCTCTTATTCTTCCCAAACACCTGCCCCCGCCGCCGCGAGTACACCAGGCTGCCGTCCAGGCCGTAGGCGTTGTGCTTGTCGTTCAGCCGAAACAGGCCGCCCGTCACGTTGGCGTCGTAGGTGCGGCCCGCGCGCGTCACGTTGGTGTTGATCAGCGACACGTAGGAGTTGTTCTTCAGGCTCTGGTCGAGCACGACAATGTTGTAGTTGCTCAGCGGCTGGGTCATAAGCTCACGCTCGGCCCCGGTTTCGGTGTTGCGCACCGTGGCGTACATCGAGTTGCTGACGGCGTTGAACACCCCGATGCCCAGCCCCTTGCGCGTGCGCCCCGATACCTTGGTGGCGTTCAGCAGCTGGGTTTCGGCGGGGTTGCGCACCAGCTGCTCGCCCGGGCCGGCCTTCACGTCGTAGAAGCCGATGGGCGTGGCCCCCACCCGGCGCGAGTAAAACAGGTTGCCCTTGCTGAACAGCTCGGTGCCCTCGGTAAAGAACTGGCGGTTTTCGGCAAACTGCACCTCGAAGGGCGACAGGTTCAGCACCTGGTTGTCGCTCTGCACCTGCCCGAAGTCGGGCACCAGCGTGGCATCCAGGGTGAAGCTTTCGTTGATGCCCCACTTCACGTCGGCCCCGCCGTTGAGGCTCGTGGTGGTGCGGCGCGTACCCTCGGCGCTCAGCGGGTTGTGGTTCACGTAGCTGCTCACGTAGGGCGTCAGCGACAGGCGCAGCGGGGGCTGCACGTCCCGGATGCCGCGCAACTCACCCCACTGGTTCACGAAGCCGTTCACGGCGGGCTTCACCTCGTTCCAGAAAAACTGGGCGTTGTCGCGCTTGCGCTGCCTAGCAAAGTTGAGCCCCCAGAGCTGCTCGGACGCCTTGCTGAACCGAATGGCCGAGTACGGAATCCGCATTTCGGCGTACCAGTCGGTGCCCCGGATGCTGGTGCGGGCATCCCACACGGCGTTCCAGTTGAAATCTTCGCCCCCGGCCGGCGAGTAGCGCGCGTCGTACTGCACGCCGGCCGGCGTCACGCCGAAGTTGTAGCCGTTGAGCTGGTCGTGGTAGGTGTCGAGGAAGATGCAGAACAGGTCGGAGTTGCCAAACTTGTCCCGGGCCGTCATTTCGCGCAGAATCGAGTCGGGCGACACGTCGTGCAGGATGGCGCCCACGTAGAGGCTGGCGTCGTCGTAGAGCACGCGCACTTCGGTGCGGTGCCGCTCGGGCACGCCGGGGTTGGGCCGCTGCTGCACGAAGTCGGAAGCCACGGGCGCCTGCTGCCACGCGGCCTCGTCGAGCACCCCATCCAGCCGGATGGCCCCGGTGAGGCGCACGGCCTGGAGCTGGCGCTTGGGCGCGGCCGTGGCCGGCGCGGTCTGGGCCCGGGATGCCGCCGGACCAGCGCTGAACAAAGCCAGCAGCAGCAGGAAACGAAGCGGAGCAGTGAACGGCATAGCGAAAGGGATTTGGGGCAGAAAAAAAGGGCAAAGCGAAGCCGGGCAGCCGAAAAAGCGGCGCTACGCGGGCAGGCAGAAATGAAGGACCGGCGGCGGGCTGGCAGCACGGGGCCGCGGCAACCACAAGGCGGGCGGGGTGCTCCCCCGGGCGGGGCCGGCAGTTAGCAGGGATTGGTAAGCGTAGACACCGCGCTACTTTGGGAAGGTTACGGTCTACCCCAAATTATTTTTTCCGGCCGCCCGCAGTACGCCCTGTTCCGGGCAGGCAGGCAGCAAGCGGTGCCCCAGCACCAGCCTAACAAATTTTCACGCGTGCTGAAAAATTGTTAGGTAGTGGGTGACCTAACAGCTTTTCGCGCGGGCTGAAAAATTGTTAGGTAGTGGGCAACCTAACGGTTTTTCAGGCGGGACGAAAAACCGTTAGGTAGTGGCCACTGGCCAGGCGCTAAAAGCAAAAAGTCGTGAGGCCCTTGCGGGTCCCACGACTTTTCGTCTCCGGCGCCGGCCGGGCAGCCAGCCGTGATAGTAAGCGGCCGTTTACTTGCCGTCGAAGAAGAGGTTATACAGAATCCAGAGCACCGAGAGGATGGCCATGGCGTACCAGCCCCACTTGCTGTAGTTGTCTTCGGGCACGTCGTCCCGCTTCGGGCGCATTTTTAAGCCGGGAATGTTCATAGCAGCTCGCAGTATAAGAAGTCGGATACCTTATATACGTAGCCGGAGAAGCAGATTGTTCCCGGAATGCCGCTTGCCTCTGGGCGGACGCGCAGCACCGGGACCTGCGGGTGCCGCGGGCCCGCCACAGATATTTTCACAAAATCACAACACCCTATAGTGCAAACAGTAACAGAATTTTCTTACTATTGAGAACTGCTATTTCCGATCCTACCACACCTCTATTGCACCCCGTTTTAGTTTCCGCCTGGCCGCGAAGTATCGGTACGGCGGGACGCTGCGGCAGAAGCTCATTTCTGCCCCGGCACTTATTGGGAGCAACAAATCCTCTGATAGCCCATTTTAAAGTGGAAGAGGTGCTAATCATTTTTTTATATGCGTAAGCTTACTACAACCCTCAGCATGCTGAGCGTAGCCGCCACCCTACTGCTGGGAGCCTGCGAAAGCCAGTCTGTGCAACCCAAACCGGCTTCGTATTCCAGCTCCATCCCGCAGAACCGCAAGGTGATTCACTACGCCGAGTGGGATGAGTGGGGTCATGCCTCGGCCAACTGCGGCGGGTGGGGACTGTGCAACTACTGGGACTGCTGGTTCTGCGAAGTTCCCCGCACGGCCACGCACAAGGGCACCGTGGAGTATGATGACCTGACCAACGAAGGCAACCTGATTATTGCCCTGAACCCAACCCAGGAAATTGAAGCCAAGGCCATTGCGGAGAAATGGGTTTTCTACGTCGACAAAGACATTGACAACACCAATTCCCGGCTGCACGCGGGCAAATATGCCTTCGACCCGAGCGTCGGGGAATCGGGCGGCTACATCATTCCCATCACCATCAAGAAGTAACGGAACGAAAACCCGGCGAATACGAAAAGAGGCAGAAATCCGGGTCGGATTTCTGCCTCTTTTCGTATTCGCCGAAGCCGCCCTAGGCGGGCACGGTTTCTTCCAGCAGCGCGGCCAGCTCCAGCTCCTCCACATCGGGCACGGGGGCAAAGCGGCTTTCGTGGAAGTTGGCCTCCGGAAAGCCCGGCGCCACCTCCGCGTTGCTGATTTCGGCCAGCGTGATGCCAAAGCCTTTGTGTGTGTCATACAAGCCGCGCACCGTGTAAATCGGGCCGCGCTTGGGCGTCTGAATGTTCGGGTTCTGCAGCAGCAGCAGCATAAAGTCGTCGTTGGTGCACACCACCGGCTGACCAACGTGAAACAAAGGGGCTTTCATGGGGGCAAAGATACGGCAAACGACAAGGACCACGAAGCGCCAAGCGCCGCCCAATTACAGGCCAAGCCGCTGGCTGCCCGGTGGCCGCGCCGGCCTGGCCCTTAAGCGGCCGCCAACGCCGCCATGATTTCGCCAAATTGAGGCCGTTCGCCCACCGGCCGCCCGCAGCGCCGTTGCAGCTCCCACAGCGCCCGGGTTTCTTCGGGGGCGGCCGCGCAGTACGTCAGCAGCTCTTCCAGCAGGCAGCCGAAGGCCCGCACTTCCAGCTGTTGCAGTGCCCGGGCAAGGGCCGCGGCGGCGGGGTCGAAGAAGCTGGCGGCCCCGAAGTCGCTGAGCAGGGCCGCGCCGGTGGGCGTGGTCAGGATGTTGTGGGCGTACAAGTCGCCGTGCAGGATGCCGCGCCGGTGCAGGTGCTCGGCCGCCGAGGCAATGCCGCGCGCGATGCGCAGCACCGCTTCCAGACTAAACCGGGTGCCGGGGGCGTACACGTCGCGGGTGCAGGTGTCGAAGCTGGGCGGCCCGGCCAGAATCCGGAAATCGGGCGGGATGAGCGCCAGCACCAGGGCTTCGGCCCCGGCCGGGTGCCCGGTTATCTTGCCCTCCACCGTCGTCAGGCTCGGATGCGCGCCGGCGCTGATGCAGGCCACCATTTCGCTGTGGGGCAGTCCGTCGCTGGTGACGGCCCCTTTGAACACTTTCACGGCCACCTCCCGAGGCGGGACACCATCCTCAGGCTGCCAGCGGGCCTGCGAAATCACGCCCGAGGCGCCTTGCCCCAGCTCCCGGCCCAGGCTCAGCTCGGGCCAGGCAATGGGGCGAATGGGGTGCCGGGCTTCGGCGGCGGCTTCGGCGGCGGCACTGAACGGGTTGCCGGCGTAGGCCAGCCACGTCAGGCGGGGCAACGCCAGCAGCCAGGCCGGCAGCTCGGCGAGGCGGTTGGCGGCCAGGCGCAGCAGCTCCAGGCTGGTGCAGTGGCGCAGGGTTTCGGGCAGGGCCGTGAGCTGGTTGCCGGCCAGCATCAGCTTTTGCAGCTGCCGACACTCCCCGATTTCGGCGGGCAGCTCTTGCAGCTGGTTGTCGGTCAGAATCAGCCAGCGCAGCTGCGGGGGCAGCGCGGCCCCCGGCAGCGTCCGGATCTGGTTGGCCTTGAAGCCCACCATGCGCAGCTGCCGGCACTGACCCAGCACGGCGGGCACCTCGGTAAAGCGGTTATCGGAGCAGAACAGGATGCGCAGCTTGCTGAGCCGGGGCAAATCGGCGGGCAGGGCCGCGAGCTGGTTGCCAGTCAGGTTCAGGACTTCCAGCGTGTCGGCCAGGGTGAAAATCTCGCGGGGAAATTCGGTGAGGCCGCAGGAAAGGTCGAGGCGGGTGGCGCCGGCCAACGCGCCGCTGCGCAGCTGTTCGAGGGTGTGCATGCGGGCAAAGGTCGGCAAGGAGGAGCAGAACCCCACCCCTCCCCAACCCCTCCCCTCTGGGAGAGGGGCTTATGTTAGCTCTACAATGGCTGCAACGATGTCATTGCCAAAGTAAAATAAGCCCCTCTCCCGGAGGGGAGGGGTTGGGGAGGGGTGCCCGCGCAACCCTCCCCAACTTTCCGTGTTATCTTCCGAAGTACATTCCTCACCCGACCGGCCTTTTGCCCATGCCCAAACTCTCTGCTTCCGGTAAGTTTTTACTGGCCAATTCCTTTCTAACTCTCAGCCTGGCTGCTTTTGTGAATCCTACTTCCAGCGTTGCCCAAACTCCGGCCACCGCATCGGCGGCGGCGACTAACCCGCTGCTGATGGCCTGGCAGGGCCCCTACGGCGGCGTGCCGCCCTTCGATAAGGTGCAGGCCAACCAGTTCAAGCCGGCCCTCGAAGCCGGCATGGCCCAGAACCTGGCCGAAATCCAGGCTATTGCCACCAGCAAGGAGGCGCCGACCTTCGACAACACCATTGCCGCCCTGGAGCGGGCCGGCCAGCGCCTCGACGAGGTGCAGACCATCTACGGCATCTGGTCGGGCACGCTGAGCACGCCCGACATCCAGGCCATTCAGCGGGAAATGGCCCCGCGCATGGCCGCTTTCGGCGACCAGATCAACCAGAACGAAGCCCTGTTCAAGCGCATTGAGGCGGTGTACAACTCGCCCGAGAAGAAAAAGCTGACGCCCGAGCAGCAGCGCCTCACCTGGATTTACTACAACAACTTCGTGCGCTCCGGGGCCAAGCTCGACGCCCCGGCCAAGGCCCGGCTGTCGGCCATCAACCAGCAGCTGGCGGGCCTGTTCACACGCTTCAGCCAGAACGTGCTGGCCGACGAAACCGACTCGGTGCTGGTGCTCAAAACGCCCGCCGACCTGGGTGGCCTCTCCGCCTCATTGCAGGCCGATGCTGCCGCGGCTGCCACCAGCCGCAAGATTGCCGGGGCCGCCGGGGTCATCACCAACACCCGCTCCAGCGTGGAGCCCTTCCTGACCTACTCCGACCAGCGCAAGCTGCGCGAGAAGGCCTGGCGCATGTTCTACAACCGCGGCGACAACGGCGGGGCCCACGACAACAACGCCATTATCAGCGAGATTCTGCAGCTGCGGGCCGAGCGGGCCAAGCTGCTGGGCTACAAAACCCACGCCCACTGGCGCCTCGACAACACGATGGCCAAAACGCCCGAGGCGGCTATGGCCCTGATGGAGCAGGTCTGGACGCCGGCCGTGGCCCGGGTGAAGGAGGAAGTGGCCGACATGCAGGCTCTGGCCCGCAAGGAAGGCGCCGGCGCCACCTTCACCATTGAGCCCTGGGACTACCGCTACTACGCCGAGAAGGTGCGCAAGCAGCGCTACGACCTCGACCAGAACGAGGTGAAGCAGTACCTGCAGCTGGATAAGATGCGGGAAGGCATGTTCTGGGTGGCCGGCGAGCTGTTTAACTTCTCGTTCGCGCCCGTGACCAACGTGCCCGTCTACCACCCCGACGTGAAGGTGTGGGAAATCAAGGACAAGACTTCGGGCAAGCACGTGGGCCTGTGGTATTTCGACCCCTACGCCCGGCCCGGCAAACGCTCGGGGGCCTGGATGAACGCCTACCGCAACCAGGAGCGCATGAACGGCGAGGTGACGACCATCGTGTCGAACAACTCCAACTTCGTGAAGGGCAAGGACGGGGAGCCCACCCTCATTTCCTGGACCGACGCCACCACCCTGTTCCACGAGTTTGGCCACGCCCTGCACGGGCTGTCGTCGAACGTGACCTACCCCACCCTTTCGGGCACCAGCGTGGTGCGCGACTACGTGGAGTTCCCGTCGCAGCTGCTCGAAAACTGGCTGCCCACGCCCCAGGTGCTCAACCGCTTTGCCCTGCACTACCAGACCGGCAAGCCGATTCCGCAGGCGCTGGTCGACCGGATTGAGAAGGCCTCGACCTTCAACCAGGGCTTCGAAACCACCGAGTTCCTGGCCAGCGCCCTGATTGACATGAAGCTGCACCTGGCCGGCTCGCAGAAGATTGACGCCGACAAGTTTGAGCGCGAAACCCTGGCCCAAATGGGCATGCCCCGCGAAATCGTGATGCGCCACCGCACCCCGCAGTTTTCGCACGTATTTTCCTCGGATGGCTACTCGGCCGGCTACTACAGCTACCTGTGGTCGGTGGTGCTGGCTTCGGATGCCTACTCGGCCTTTACCGAAGCCGGCGGCCCCTACGACAAAGCCGTGGGCCAGCGCCTGACCCAGAACGTCTTCTCCGTGGGCAACACCATCGACCCGGCCGACGGTTACCGCAAGTTCCGGGGCCGCGACCCGAAAATCGACGCCCTGATGAAGGAGCGCGGCTTCCCGCTGAAAACGGCGGCCAAACCGGCGCCCGCGAAAAAGGCACCGGCCAAGAAAAGCTAAGCTTTTCGGCTAAACGGCCCAATAGAACGTCATTCCGAGCGCAGTCGAGGAATCTCACGTGGCATCATTTGATTCGTAATCAGATGCCAGCACGCGAGATTCCTCGGCAAGCTCGGAATGACGTTTTGATTTATACTCGGTTCGACTTGCTTACTCCGGCAGCAGGCCGTGCTGGGCGGCGTAGACGACCAGTCCGGCCGAGTTGGGGGCACCGGTTTTTTCCAGCAGGTTCTGGCGGTGGCCTTCCACGGTGCGCCGGCTCAGAAACAGCTCGTCGGCAATTTCGGCGGCCTTGCGGCCCTGGCAGATGCGGTGCAGCACTTCCAGCTCCCGGGGCGTGAGCTGCACGAGGAGGGGCAGCGTGGTGGGCTGCTGCCGGGTGGGCTGCTGCACGGCCCGCATCAGGGCCCGCGAAATGCTGGGCGTGAAGTGGTGGCCCGTCAGCAGCACGGCTTCGAGGGCCTCGCGCAGCAGCTCCTGGTCGGAGTCTTTGGGCAGGTAGCTGCGCACGCCGAGCTTCATCATCTGGGTGATAAACTTATCGGCCGAAAACATCGACAGCACAATGATTTTCAGGTCGGGAAACTCGGCCAGCAGCAGGCGGGTGGCCTCGGCCCCGTCTACTTCCGGCATCTGCAGATCCAGCAGCAGCACGTCGGGCAGGCGCTGCCGGCACTGGGCGAGCAGCTCGGCAAACGTGGCCGCCTCCACCACGGTTTCCACGTAGGGCAACGACTGCAGAATGTAGCGCAGCCCCTGACGGAACAGGGCGTGGTCGTCGAGCAACGCAACGTGAACCGGACCCGGAATAGCAGCCATAGCACCTGAATAGTTGATAGGAAAAATAGATACCCCGGCACGCCGGGCCAAGTACAATACTAGCACAACAATTCGGCACTAGCTAGAGCCCGCGCCCAGAACCATCCGCCGCCGGATCCGGGGCCTTAGCGTTCCGCTTGCCGAAGGCGCCCCACCGGTTTATCCGGGGCGGGTTTCCAGTTCAACAACCATGCGCGTGCCCTGCCCGGCGGCCCCCGCTTCCTGCCGCAGGCGGCCTTGCAGCATCTGCACGCGCACCTCGATGCTGCGCAGGCCGGCCCCGCGGCCGGGCGCGGGGCCAAACCCGCAGCCGTTGTCTTCCACGACCAGCGCCAGGCGGGGCCCCTGCTGCCGCAGCTGCACCACGAGGCGGGTGGCGCCGCGGGCGTGCTTCAGGGCGTTGTGCACCAGCTCCTGCCCGATGCGGTACAGGGCCAACTCCTGGGCCAGGGTCAGGGACTGCGGGTAGTCCGTTTCCAGCACCACGGACAGCTGCCCGGTTTCGTTGCTCACGTCCACGAGGTGCTGCAGGGCCTCGGCCAGGCCAAAGCGGGCCAGCACGGCCGGATACAGGCTGTGCGACACGCTGCGGACTTCCTGCACGGCCGTGGTCATGATTTCGCGGATGAGCTTGAGCAGGGCCTGGGCGTCGTCGGTGGCGGGCAGGCCTTCCAGCCGGTTGAGCAGCAGCTTGGCCGTGGACACGGTGGAGCCGATGCCGTCGTGCAGGTCGCGCCCGATTCGCTCCCGCTCCCCCTCCTGCGCCTCAATAATGGCCGTGAGCAGCCGCTGCTGGTGCTCGGCCTCGGCCAGGCGCAGGCGCAGTTGCTGGTGCAGCAGCCGCTTCTGGTACGTCACCAGAAACACCACCAGGCTGCCGGCGGCCAGCAGCATAAAAGCAATACCGCTGAAGAGCAACTGGGCAAAGGCTACTTCCGGGGGCGCAGCCATAACGCGTAGCTAAAGCAGCCGTGCAGCACCAGGTACAGCAAGGAGTGCACGGCCCAGATGTTGTGGTTCAGCTGCTGCGAATACTGCAGCAAATAGTTGCTGAACAGGGCAATCTGCAAATAGCCCAGAAAGTAGATAAACAGGCCCGTTGACACCCAGAACATAGGCTCCCGGGTGGGGTGCAGCACCCGTAGCTCGTTGAGCAGCTTGCGGAAGTAGAGGCCCACGAAGCCCAGCACCAGCACGGCCTGCAACACCTGCTGGCCCGGCCGAAACCGCGTCAGGTTCTCGGCCCACAGCGTATCGGCCAGGGCGTAGAGCGTGAAGCCGCCCACCACCCACGGCACCAGGCGGGCAAACGGGCGCGACTGTAGCGCGTGCCGGTATACCAACCCCAGCAGGAAGGTTTCGCCCACCATGTAGATGGGCATCAGAAACAGGTTGTTGCGGTGCAGGGTCAGCAGCACGAGCCCCAGAATTTCGATGGGCAGCACAAACCACTCCAGCCGGGCCAGGTAGCGCAGGCTGGGGGGCAAGTGCCGAAAGCGCACTACGCCCATGATGCCCGCCACCAGGACGGGCACCAGCGTCAGCCGCATAAGAAGTTGCTGCAACGTGAAGGGCATAGGCGTAGGCAGGCAGAAGGAAAGGCCGGGGCGGGCACCCGGCTCAGGTGCCGGGCGGGCAGGGCGTCGACAGGTCGAAAAAGGCCGATTTCGAGCCGATAGAGGCCATTAGCTGCATGGGTATGGCCTGCTCGGCCACGGGCTGGGGCAACGACAGGCGCAGCACTAGTCCGAAGGTATACTGCAGGGCCGAGTTGCCGCTGGTCACGGCCGGATAATAGCCGTGCAAACCCAGGTCGACGCGAATATCCATGCCCGTCATATCCTGCGCCTCGTAGAGCGGCTGCATGAAGTCAGCGGCTTTAAAGCTGTAGCCTTCCAGGGTGCCGTAGCTGGTGGCAAACATTTCGGTTTTCAGGTTGGGCGGCGGCACCTGCGCCCAGGCCGTGGTCCAGGCTTGCACCAGGGCGTAGGGCGTCTGGTCGACGCCGGTAAACGAGTGGGCCACCTCCCCCGTCACGGGCATGGTCCACCAGGAGTAGGCCGGGAAATAGGCCGATAGGCGGACGTGGTTGATGTCGGTGGCGTAGAGCCCGATGGAAAACTGGCCGTTGATTACCATAAACCGGGCCTCGATGTAATAGGCGCGCACCGTGGAGAGCAAAGCCATAATGGTTTCCATCGGGAAGCTGACGGCCGTCAGGGGGCTGCCGCCGACTTCGAACATCTGGTACCAGGTAGCCGTGGGCTGCTCAATGGTTTGAATCCAGGCGAGCGTGGCGGTGCGAAAGTCATCCGGCGTCAGCAGAGGTGGCAGCAGGGGTAGAATCTTATCAGCCATGCGCAAAAATCAGGAGGTGGAACAAAGTCCGAATAGGAATATTTCGGGTGCCCAAAATACCGCATTCGGCTTGATCTGACGGGCGGTAGAAATACGGGAAACCCAAAATCAGGTATTTCTACCTGCCTGCCGCCCCATCGGCCCGACTTCGGGCCCGAATCAGGTAGAAATACCTGATCTGGTCAATCAGGTATTTTTTCGCACAAACACCTTGCAGCCAGACACTTCCTTTGCCCCATCCTCCTGTCCTGCCCCGGCGGCAGACGTTGCTTCTCCGTCTCTCTCTTCCTCCCTGAAGGCCTAGACCTAAGTCCGGCCGCGCCTGCTGCAACGCGCCCTTTTTCCATCTTTTCAACCCTTTTCCTCTTTTCCGATGCCATTTCCAACCAAATCCGAAGGAAAATTTGAACTGCAGTTCAAAACCGAAAAAAGCTTTGCGGTCTTTGGCAAGCAGTATGCGCGCTGCTACGCCAATCTCGACGTGAAAGGCAACCTGACGGCCCCGGACCCCACCGGCCAGCTGACCTACACGGTGGGCTTCAAGCTGGAGTGCGGCTGCCAGAGCGTGCTGGGCGAGTTCAAGAAAGCCTACGACAAAACCTTCCCCTCCCCGGCGGCGGATGGCGCAACGCAGCAGGCCGAGCAGGTGCAGGACCACGACTGGACCGGCCAGGTGCTGGTTTGCCTCGTCGTGCCCTCGACCTCGGCCACCCCGCGCCCGGCCCGGGGCTTTACCCACCGGATTCCGCAGGCCCAGGCCACCGGCGGCACCACCACGCTGGTTTCCGACCTGGCGGGCCAGCCCTGGCTGGAAGGCTACGCGCTGGGCAAGGGCGTAAACGCCGTGACGGGCAGCCTCAGCGCCCAGGCCCTGGCCCCGTTCACGACCACGGCGGCCGTCTCGACCAACTCGACCACCACGTATACCAACATCAGCTCGACCAGCTCGGTGGATCAGCTGATTGACGTGTCGGCCAGCGGCAGCTACAACATGGACGGGGTAACCCTCAGCGGCTCAGCCTCCTACCTGAACCAGATTAAGCAGTCGGAGCTGGACATGACGATTCTGGCCTCCTACCAGGTTGAGTACACCGACTACGACACGATTAACACCACCGGCCTGCAGTTTACGGCCCCGGCCCAGCAGCTGCTTTCGCAAGGAAACTACGCCCAGTTTCGCAGCCTCTACGGCGACTACTACCTTGCTGGCTCCAAGCGCCAGGCCTCGTTTCAGGCCGTTTACACCATCAGCGCCGATTCGGAGGAAACCCTGACCAAGGTGCAGACCGCCCTGGGCGCTTCCGCCCCGGAAATGTTTACGGCCGAGGGCCAGGCCACGTTCAACAGCGCCACCTCGTCCAACAACGTTTCGGTCAATTTTTACCTGAACATGCAGGGCATGCCGGCCAACGCGCCCAACCGCCCCTCCGACCCCATCGGCATCGACACGGTGCAGGAGTACCTGGCCTGGTTTCAGCAATACAACGTGCCGGCCCCGGCCCAGGCCGAAATGATTCACTACAGCCAAATTAACCCCAACATTCCCAACACGCTGCCCATCGACCCCAGCGTCTTCAGCGCCGTCGGCTCGCTGTACTTCAACACGTACCTGCTCCAGATTACGCTCAACTCGCTGCCTGACAGCTGGCAGGGCTCCTACCCCGCGCAAGTCAACGCCCTGGTGTCGGAAGTAATGGCCAACCAAGGCACAATCGTAGACGACCCAACCACGCTGCAAAGCCTGACGACGCAGGTTAACGCGCTCAACAACGAGCTCAACAACATCAACCAGCGCTACATTTTCATCCAGGGCATTGCGGCCCTGCAGTCGTCGGAGCCGGGAGTGGGCAGCAGCCAGTCGCAAACCCAGACTTACGGCTCTATCACGTACAACAACGCGGCCAACGACCCGGCCTTCGTGATTCAATCGACCAGCCAGAACTACGCCGAGGATGGCCACGTGGGGCACCGCAACCACGACTTCGACCTCACGCCGGGCGGGGTCATCGTGCAGTGGCAGCTGCAGCAAGTATGGACGGACGGCACCGACGGCAGCTGGTGGAAAAACAGCCAGAGCAACAACTCCAGCTATATTCTGCTCAACACCAGCGCCAACGTCCACTGCGAGTCGGACTACGACCGGGGCTTTAACAACACCCTGAATGTCTGGTACGTGGACAGCTCCCTGATTCCGGGCCCCATCACTACCGCCGCCACGAGCGTGGCCGTGGAAACCGAGTAGCGGCCCGGCAGTAGCAGTACCTGAAAAGCCCCCGGCAGCGGCCGGGGGCTTTTTTTGCGGGCTGGTTTGGGGCGGGCCCGGCGCGTATCTTCGCGGCCCGGCCCCAGTGCTGAAATACGACCGGCTTTTTTCTCACGCCACTGCCCGCTTATGCCTGCTTTCCCGGAAACACCCTCTGCGCCGGAGCCGGGCCGTCATGACTACGAGCTCAGGGCCACCGTGGCGGAGCTGACCACTGCCGACGTAGAGCGCCTGAGCCCGGTGCGGCCATCCTTCGGCCACCGGGCTCTGGCCGGCATCGAGCCCCTGGCGCTGACGCTGAACGCGGGCACCTTTACCAGCCCCGAGCCCACCCTGGCGGACCGGAGCTTCCCGACCGTGGGCGTGGAGCAGCAGGCCGGCCGCCTGCTCCTGAGCTGCTCGTGCGCCGCCCCGGCCCCGGCCCCGGCCCCGGCCCCGGCCCCGGCCCCGGCCCTGTGCGACCATCAGGCCCTGGTGCTGCTCAGCGTGTTGCAACGCAAGGAGCTGCGGGTGTTTTTTGATGCCGCCCAGCGCCACGAGCTGCTACGCGCCACCGCCCGCGACTACGGCCTGGAGCACGCCGCCGACCTGGATGCGCACTTCGAGCTGACTTACGCCCGGCCCACGGTGCTCGTGGCGCCCCGGCAGGCGGGCCTCTACCCCGTCACGGCGGCTTCCACGCGGGAGCTGGTGGGCCAGCTGCTGCCGCCGGCGCTGCCCGAGGCCGCGGCCGGCACCCAGCGCCTGGTGGTGTTTGGCCGGCACAAGTACTACGGCCACCTCACCGTGCAGCTGGCCGAGGCCCAGCTCACGGCGGCGGGCAAGGTAAAAAACCCCATTGCAGTGCTCAACCCGCTCGACAGCCTGGGCACGAGCGACAACCTGGCCGAGCTGAAGTTCTACACCGGCCTGGCCCGCTTCCAGCACAACTACGACCAGCAGCAGTCGGCCGCCGCTATTCAGGCCTTGCGGGCCATTATCGACAACCCCGGCGGCTTCCCGTTTTTTGCCCATAACGCGGCCGTGTCGGATAAGCTCACGGGGCCGGCCCTCACGCCTCTGCAGCTGCGCTGCGCCCCCAACGACCTGCGCCTACAGGTGCAGCAGCAGGGCGAGTTTTACGAAGTGGCCGGCCACCTGCTGCTCGACGGGCAACCCGCCCAACTGCCCACGGTGGCCTTGCGCTACGACTACTTCGTGGTGCTGCACGGCTGGCTCTACCTGCTGGAAGACGTGAACGTGCTGCGCGTCATCGACTTTTTCAGGAAGCGCAACAACACCCTACTGATTCATAAGAGCAAGTTCGGCGAGTTTCAGCGCGAGGTGCTGGCCAACCTGGAAGACCGGATTCACATCAGCTACTCCTACGTGCGGCCCGCCACCAAGCGGCAGCTGGCCGGCAGCGGCTTCGACCAGGCCCCGGAAAAGCTGCTCTACCTCTCCGACAACGGCCCGAGCGTGGAGCTGCTGCCGGTGATGCGCTACGGCACCCGGGAGGTGTCGGTACTCTCGCGCCGGCAGCTGCTGGCTACCGACGAGCGGGGCCGCCCCTTCGTGCTGGCCCGCGACCCGGAGGCCGAGGGCCAGTTTCTCACGGCGCTGCGGCGGCACTATCCCGAGTTTGGCGAGCAGCTCCAGCAGCCGGCCCTGCACGTGCCCAAGGCGCTGTTTTTGCGGGAAGAGTGGTTTCTGACGGCCTTCGAGGACTGGCAGCAGGAGCAGATTACCATCCTGGGCTTCAACCAGCTCAAGGGCAACACCCTGAACCCGCACCGGGCCCGGATTTCGGTGCGCGTGACGGGCGAAAACAACTGGTTTGATACCCGGCTGAACGTGCGCTTTGGCACCCAGCAAGCCTCCTTGCGGCAGGTGCAGCAGGCCATTCGCAACCGCAGCCACTACGTGCGCCTCGACGACGGCACCCGCGGGATTCTGCCCCGGGAGTGGGTCGAGAAGTTTGCCGAGTACTTTGCCGCCGGCGACGTGGTGGAAGACCGAATCCGGACGCCCAGCGTCAACTTCCGCCTGATTCAGGAGCTCTACGACCCCGCGGCGCTGGACGAGGCCGCCCGCACCCGCCTGGCCACCTACCAGGCCGCCGTGGCCGACTTCAGCGGCATTGCGCCCGTGCCGGTGCCGGCCGGTTTGCAGGCTACGTTGCGCGAGTACCAGCAGCAGGGCCTGAACTGGCTGAATTTCCTGGATACCTTCCATTTCGGCGGCTGCCTGGCCGATGACATGGGCCTGGGCAAAACGGTGCAGGTGCTGGCCTTTATCCTGCACCTGCGCGCCCTGGGCCGCCCGGCGGCCAACCTGGTGGTGGTGCCAACGTCCCTGGTGTTCAACTGGCAGGCCGAGGTGGCGAAGTTTGCGCCCTCCCTGCGGGTGCACGTGCTGCACGGGGCCCTGCGCCGGGCCGAGGCGGCCCAGTTCGATGCCTGCGACATCGTGCTGACGACCTACAACACGCTGGTGTCCGACATCCGGCAGCTGCGCGAGTACCCGTTCAACTACGTGTTTCTGGACGAGGCCCAGGCCATCAAGAACCCGGAGTCGCAGCGCTACAAGGCGGCACGGCTGCTGCAGGCCCGCAACCGCGTGGTGCTGACCGGGACGCCCCTGGAAAACAACACGCTCGACATCTACGGGCTGCTGTCCTTTGCCTGCCCGGGCCTGCTGGGCAGCGCCCGGCACTTCCGCGACCTGTACGCCGGGCCCATCGACAAGTTCAGGGACGCGCGCCGGGCCCGGGAATTGCAGCAGCGCATCAGCCCGTTTGTGCTGCGCCGCACCAAGGCCCAGGTGGCGCGCGAGCTGCCCGACAAAACCGAAATGGTGCTCTACTGCGAAATGGGCGCGGCCCAGCGCCGCGTGTACGACGCCTGCAAAAAGGAGTACCACGACCTGCTGCTGGGCGTGCACGAAGACGCGCCGCGCAAGGAAAGCATGCACATCTTGCAGGGCCTCACCAAGCTGCGCCAGATCTGCGACTCGCCGGCCCTGCTGCCCGACGAGGCCGATTACGGCCGCGAATCGGCCAAGCTGGAGGCCCTGGTGGAGGAAGTACGCACCAAGGCCCCGCAGCACAAAATCCTGATTTTCTCGCAGTTCGTGCGCATGCTGGAGCTGATCCGGCAGGAGCTGCAAACCCACGGCATTCCCTTCACCTACCTCACCGGGCAAACGAAAAACCGCGCCGCCACCGTGGCCCGCTTTCAGCTGGACGACTCGGTGCGCGTGTTTCTGATCAGCCTGAAAGCCGGCGGCACGGGCCTCAACCTGCCCGAGGCCGACTACGTGTACCTGGTGGACCCGTGGTGGAACCCGGCCGTGGAAAACCAGGCCATCGACCGGAGCCACCGCATCGGGCAGGACAAAAAAGTGGTGGCCGTGCGCCTGATTTGTCCCGACACGATTGAGGAGAAAATCATGCAGCTCCAGGAGGCCAAGTGCGAGCTGGCCCACGAGCTGATTCACACCGACGTGGCGCTGATCAAAACCATGAGCCGCGACCAGCTGCTGGACTTATTCAGCTAGCACCCTGACCCGGCGGCGGGAGCCAGAGCGGGATTCGTCGGTGTAAATGGCGGGGTGGTCGATTAGGGGATGCGGCCCGGAAAAGGCTGATGCAAATTCGCTTATCCAATCAGCAACCCCTTCACGACCCCGCACATCATGGAAAGAAAGAACTTCCTCAAGAGCCTGCTGGTAGGCGCGGTTTCGGTGCCCGCCCTGCTCACGGCCTGCAGCAAAGACGACGTGACGCCGGATGCCACCACCTCGGGCTCCGGCACGACGGGCGGCACGGGCGGCACGACGGGCGGCACCGGCACGCCCGGCAACTGCACCGTGGCCCCCACCGAAACCGAAGGCCCCTTCCCGACCAAGGTGCCGGCCTCCTACGTGCGTAGCGACATTACGGACGGCAAAGCGGGCTACAAGATGACGGCCAGCATCACCATTGCCAACAGCAACAACAGCTGCGCGGCCCTGGCCGGTGCCATCGTCGATATCTGGCACTGCGACGCGGACGGCAACTATTCCGAGTACGGCGGCAGCGGCATGCAAAGCACCAACTACCAGAGCGTGCACTTTTTGCGCGGCCGCCAGGTCACCGACGCCAGCGGGCTGGTGCGCTTCACCACCATTTTCCCCGGCTGGTACTCGGGCCGCGCCACCCACATCCACGTGCACGTGTACTCGGCCAGCGGCACCTCGCTGAAAGTCACCCAGATTGCCTTCCCCGAAGGTGCGGGCACGGCCGTAGCGGCCGTCAACGGCTACGCCAAAGGCCTGAGCGGCTACACCGCCAACGCCCAGGACAACGTGTTCAGCGACGGAGTAACCCAGGAGCTGGCCACCGTAACGGGCAACACCACCGACGGCTTCCAGCTGGCCATTGCCCTAAGCGTACCAGCGTAAGTTTTGGAATGTGCTAATGTGGTTTGAATGTGCTCAGGTGCTAATGTGGAAGAATGTGAAAAATGAAAGGCTGTGTCATTGCTTCGCTTTGCTCATAATGACACCTTTCTCACACTCCGCACATTTTCCACATTCTCTACATTCCCCGCATTAGCACCTGAGCACATTCCCCACATTCTCTACATTCCCCGCATTAGCACCTGAGCACATTCCCCACATTAGCACATTAACAAAATGGCTCGTACCATCACGCTGTGTTACCGCAAGCTGATTGACGCCGCCTCGGTTCGGGCCTGGGACAAGCTGGTGTTCGAGGATACGTACGCTGAGTTTCGGCTGCAGGCCCAGAATTTCAACCCCGGGCAGCAGTACCGCTCGTTTGGGCAGCTGCTACAGCACACGCCGGGAGCCGGGCAGCTGCATTTTCTGGTCAGCGCGGCGGCGCGCGGCTACGTGCAGCAGCTGGGCGGCCTGGTGCCCGACGTACTCGACAGTCTGGGGCGGCACTTTCTGAAGTTCAGCCAGTTCCAGTTTGAAATCATCAACTCCGACCTGCTCGATAAGAGCTGGCACCAGGTGGCGGTCAACTTCTTTTCCGAGCCCCTGCTCTGGCACGACACCATCGGTACGGCCCTACTGGTGTCGGAGGCGGCGGCCGAGCCGCCCGCCGGGGCGGCTGTGCCTACCACGCTGTTTCAGCTCCCGCCGTTTCTGAGTATTCATTCCCTGCATTACCCCGCCTAGCATGCTTCAGCAGACTCCCGGCCGCATCTACCTGGCCGACCAGCGCGGCCTGACCGCCACCAGCCGGTTCCGGCGCTACAGCACTTTCAGCTTCGGCAGCTACCAGCAGGAGTTTCGGGAGCCGCTGGGCCGCCTGCAAGCTCTGAACGAGGAAACCCTGGCCGGCGGCCACCGCCTGGAGCTGCGGGCCGAACAGGCCACGCTGGTGCTGGTGCTGCCCATCACCGGGGCCGTGGGCGTGGCCGCACCCGGCGTGGTAGCCACGGCCCAGGTCGAGGAGGTGCTGGTGCTGCACCTGCCGGCCCAGGGCTCCATCAGCTTTACCAACCTCTACGAAACCGAGCTGATCAGCTTTCTGCACATCTGGCTGAGCGCCGAGCCCGCGGCGAGTCCGCCCTTCCTGTTTCCCTTCTCGGAGGCGCAGTTGGAAAACCAGCTGGCGCCCCTGGTGCCGGCCGCCGCTACGCTGGGCTGCTCGCTGCACCTGGGCCGGTTTGGGGGCCGCCGCGAGGCCGTGCATCCGCTCCGCCGGCCCGACTCGTGCTTTTTTGCCTTCGTGCTGGCCGGCGCGTTTGAGGTGCAGGGCCGCCTGCTCCACGAAAAAGACGCCCTGGCCCTCTGGAACACGCCGGAAATCGAGCTGGAAGCCCTCAGCAACGATGCCCTGATCCTGGTGCTGGAGTTCTAGTTGGTTGTTGGTTGTTGTCAGGAAGGCTGTTCAGCGCCTCGCTTGAACGGTCATGTCGAACGCAGTGAGACATCTCGCGTGCAATGGTAATCAGATTACTGTGGCACGCGAGATGTCTCGCCAGGGCTCGACATGACCGTTCTTTTTTGCTGTCTAAACAGCCTCTCCACAAACAAAAAACCACAAACCAACAACCTACTCCACCAGCTGCCGATACAGCCGGTCCAGGGTGGCGGCAGCGTCTTCGCAGAGGCCGGGGTGCGTGGGTGAAGTCTGCACCACGGTGCTGCGGGTGGCCGCGAGCCAGCGGAACCGCTCGGCCAGGGAAAGCCGCCCGATGGTGCCGCCCTCGGGCTTGCCCCGGCAGATTTGCTCGAAGGCCTGTAGGCGCTGGCGCAGCTCGGCCAGGTCGAGGCCGGCGCCGGCAAAGGCTTGCAGGCGGGCTTCGGGCAGCGCGCAGCGGGTTTGCAGAAAGCCCTGGGCGCGGCAGTACAGGATGACGCCGACGTTCAGAAACTCTTCGCGCTCTACGCGGGGCACCACGCGCAGCACGGCGTACTCAAACAAGTGCTTTTCGGGCATCTTCGGCTTCCTGAACAAAGGTTTCTGAGGCGGCCAGGCGACTTGCCAGGAACCCGACGTAATTCTGGCGCTGCTCCGGGGCCGTAGCCTCGCCGGCGGCGGCTTCCTCCAGCCACGCGTCGGGCACCAGGGCCAGAATAGCGTGCAGGACTTCCGGCGTCAGCCGGGCGCGGTACTCGGTGTCCACGGCGGCCAGCTCGCTGGCCTGGGGCAGCAGCACGTGGTCTTTCACCTGCGGAAACGTGCGGGGCCGGGGCGCGGCCCAGCCCGGGCCGGCGTGGTGCACGTAGAGGGCCGCGCCGTGGTCAATCAGCCAGAGCTCCTTGTGCCAGATCAGCAGGTTGGTATTGCGGGCGGTGCGGTCCACGTTCAGCGTCAGGGCATCCAGCCACACGATTTGGGAGGCCAGGCGGGGCTCGATGGTCGTGACCAGCGGATCGAAGGTGATGGCACCGGACAGGTAGTGCAGGCCCAGGTTCTGGCCGGTGCTGGCCCGCAGCAGGTCCTGGATTTCCTCGTCGGGCTCGGAGCGGCCGAAGGCTTCGTCGAGCTGGCAGAACACCAGCTCGGGCAGGCGCAGGCCCAGCACCCGGGCCAGCTCGCCCACCACCAGCTCGGCGATGAGGGCCTTGATGCCCTGCCCCGCGCCCCGGAACTTGACCACGTACATAAACTCGTCGTCGGCTTCGACCAGGGCGGGCAGCGAGCCGCCTTCGCGCAGCGGCGCGACGTAGCGCGTCACCTCCACGGTTCGGAGCGCAGGAATACTTTCGGGCATAAGCAGCGGGTTGGAAGGCAAAGAAAACCTAATTCCGGCAGTTTACGGGCATTTCGGGCAGCGGGGCCATGCCAGCTGCTCCCACTGTTCCGGTTGGACCTGATTTTCAGTGGCAGTAGCTACGCGGAGGGCCAAACCACCTACTCAGCGGCAAGTCGTTAAGCCAATGGGCGGCATCCACCGGCGGGCCTGTTTGCCGTTGCTGCCGCCAATTGTGGCATATTGCCACTGTCTTATCTAGGTCCGATGCTACTTACGATTACCACTACCCACCAGCCCGCCACCGATTTGGGCTACCTGCTGCACAAGAACCCGGCCCGCCTGCAAACCCTGGAAGTAGCCGGCGGCCAGGTCCATATCTTCTACCCTGAAGCTACCACCGAGCGGTGCACGGCGGCCGTGCTGCTCAATATTGACCCCGTGGCCCTGGTGCGCAACCACCGGGGCCCGGCCGGCGAGGGGTTTGCGCTGGAGCAGTACGTCAACGACCGGCCCTACGTGGCCTCGTCCTTTCTGAGCGCGGCTTTGATTAAGGCCTTCAACACGGCCATGAACGGCACCTGCAAGGACCGGCCCGAGCTGCCCGAGGTGCTGCTGCCCCTGCAAGCCACCGTGGCCGTGATGCCCGCCGCCAGCGCCGAGCAGCTCGTCCGCCTGTTTGCGCCCCTGGGCTACGAGGTCGAAACCGAGGCCCACGTGCTGGACCCGACGGTGCCGGAGTGGGGCAACAGCCGCTACTTCACCCTGCGCCTGCGCCACCCAGCCCTGCGCCTGCGCGACTTGCTCAGCCACCTCTACGTGCTGATTCCGGTGCTCGACAACGACAAGCACTACTGGGTAAACGCCCAGGAAGCCGAGAAGCTGCTGCACCGGGGCGCGGCCTGGCTGCCCCAGCACCCCGACCGGGAGTTTATTACCCGCCGCTACCTGCGCAACCTGGCCGAGTACGTCAACCCGACCCTGGAGCGCCTACTCGCCGGCGACGAAGCCGCTTCGGACGACTCCCTGGAAGCCGTGCTGCCGCTGGATTCGGTGGCGGAAAGCCCGAATGCAGCCGAAACCCTGACGCCGGATAGCGCCGCACCGGCCGCCGAAAAGCAGAAGCTCCACGACGTGCGCCTGGACCGGGTGGCCGAGGAAATCCGCCGCCTAGGCGCCCAGCGGGTGCTGGATTTGGGCTGCGGGGAAGGCAAGCTGGTGCGCCGCCTGCTCAAGCTCCCGCAGGTGGAGCACATTCTGGCCCTGGACGTGTCGATGCGGGAGCTGCAGCGGGCCCAGGAGCGGCTGCACGTAGCCGAAATGCCCCCGCGGCAGCGCGAGCGGCTCACCCTGGCCCAGGGCTCGGTGCTCTACCACGACCCGCGCCTGGCCGGCTACGACGCGGCGGCCGTGGTCGAAGTCATTGAGCACCTCGACGAAAACCGGCTGGCGGCCTTCGAGCAGGTGGTTTTTGCCCGCGCCCAGCCCAAAGCCGTCCTCGTGACCACGCCCAACGCCGACTACAACCAGCGCTACGAGCAGCTCTCCGCCGGCGACTTCCGCCACACCGACCACCGCTTCGAATGGAGCCGGGCGCAGTTTGCAGAGTGGGCCACGGGCGTGGCCGAGCGCCACGGCTACCAAGTGCGCGTCGAGCCCCTGGGCCCGGAAGCCGAGGAGTTTGGGGCGCCTTCGCAGCTGGCCGTGTTTGCGCGGTAAGGCAATCGGCAGAAGTCTACTCAAGTTAGAACGTCATGCTGAGCGCAGCCGAAGCATCTCGCGTGCTGACGTCTGATTAGTAATGAGGTGCTTCGACTTCGCTCAGCATGACGGACTTTTGTTAGCTACCAATCCGGACTTCAACCACGTTTGAAGTATCTATTTTTTCTCTTCAAGATTTGCTCTTACCGCTGAATTCAAGTCCCCGGCGGACTTATCAGCTCCGATATTCTCCCAATGCCCTACACGAATCTTAAGCTGCCCGAACTTTCCCTGGTGTTGCTCATCGGCACGTCCGGGGCGGGCAAGTCGACGTTTGCCCGCCGCCTGTTCCGGGGTTCCGAAATCGTGTCGTCGGACCAGTGCCGGACGCTGGTGTCCGATGACGAAAACGACCAGGCCGCCACGCCCGACGCCTTTGCCCTGCTGCACTACCTGGTAGGTTTGCGCCTCAAGCGCGGCCTGCTCACGGTGGTCGACGCTACCAACGTGCAGCCCGAAGCCCGCAAAACCCTGGTCCAGCTGGCCCGCGACTACCATGTGCTGCCCACGGCCATCATCCTCGACGTGCCCGACCGGGTGGCCGAGGACCGCAACCGCGCCCGGGCCGAGCGGCAGCACATGGGCCGGCACGTGGTGCCCCAGCAGCGGCAGCAACTGCGCCGCAGCCTCAAAACGCTCAAGCAGGAAGGCTTCCGTCACATTTTCCACCTGCGCGGCCCCGAGGAAATCGACGCGGTGCAAACCATCGTGCGCGACCCGCTCTACAGCAACCGCAAGCAGGATACCGGCCCCTTCGACATCATCGGCGACGTGCACGGCTGCTACGACGAGCTGCTGCAGCTGCTCGCCAAGCTGGGTTACACCGTGGAAACCGAGCCCGCGCTGGACGCCCGCGACTTGGGCGTGCGCGTGACGTCGCCCGACGGCCGGCGAGCCCTGTTCCTGGGGGATTTGGTGGACCGGGGCCCGGCTTCCCCGCAGGTGTTGCGCCTGGTAATGAGCATGGTGCAGGGCGGGCAGGCCCTGTGCGTGCCCGGCAACCACGATATCAAGCTGTTGCGCTATCTCAATGGCAAGCAAGTCAACGAGAAGCACGGCTTCGCCGAAACCGTGGCCCAGCTGGCCCAGGAGTCGGACACGTTCAAGAGCCAGGTGCGGCAGTTTCTGGACGGGCTGGTGAGCCACTACGTGCTGGATGGCGGCAAGCTGGTGGTGGCCCACGCCGGCATGCGCGAAGAAATGCAGGGCCGGGGCTCGGGTGCCGTGCGGGCCTTTGCCCTCTTTGGCGAAACCACCGGCGAAATCGACGAATTCGGCCTGCCCGTGCGCTACAACTGGGCTTCCGAGTACCGCGGCCGGGCCACGGTGGTCTACGGCCACACGCCCGTGCCCGACGCCGAGTGGCTCAACAACACCATCGACATTGATACCGGCTGCGTGTTTGGCGGCCGCCTCACGGCCCTGCGCTACCCCGAGCGGGAGCTGGTGGCCGTGCCCGCCGCCCAGGTCTACTGCGAGCCCGCCCGCCCGTTGGATTACCTGCGGATTCTAGCCGAAGCCAACAACCAAAAATCAGAAACCGACCACCAACTATCCGCCCAGCAGCAGCACGACGAGCTGCTCGACATCCGGGACGTGCTGGGCAAGCAGATCATCAAAACCCGCCTGCTGCCCTCGGTGACCATTCGGGAGGAAAACGCCACGGCGGCCCTGGAGGTGATGTCGCGCTTTGCCCTGAACCCGAAGTGGCTGCTGTATTTGCCGCCCACGATGAGCCCCTCGGAAACCAGTGCCCTGCCCGATTTGCTGGAGCACCCGGCCGAGGCCTTCGACTACTTCCGCCGCCAGGGCCTGAGCCGGGTGGTGTGCGAGGAAAAGCACATGGGCAGCCGCGTGGTGGTAGTGTTGGCCCAGAGTGAGGATGCCGCCCGCCGCCGCTTCGGCGTAGTGGGCGAAGGTCCGGGCAAGGTGTACACCCGCACCGGCCGCAACTTCTTCAACGACCCGGTGCTGGAAGCCGCTTTCCTGGAAAAGCTGCAAGCGGCTCTGACGGCGGCCGGCTTCTGGGAACGGTTCCAGACCGACTGGCTGTGCCTCGATGCCGAGCTGCTGCCGTGGTCGGCCAAGGCCCAGGAGCTGATCCGCAACCAGTACGCCGCCGTAGCCGCCGCGGCCACCGCCGCGCTGCCCGAAGCCGCCGCCGTGCTTACCCAGGCCGCCACCCGGGGCCTCGACGGCGTGGAGGCCCTGCTGGCCCGCACTTCGGCCCGGCAAACCGCCGCCCAGCACTACGCCGAGGCCTACCGCCGCTACTGCTGGCCGGTGGAAAGCCTGGCCGATTTGCGCCTGGCCCCGTTTCATTTGCTGGCCACCGAGGGCAAAACCTACTTTGACAAAGACCACGCCTGGCACATGGAAACCCTGCGCGCCCTGAGCCAGGCCGACGAAAGTCTGCTCCGGGCCACGCCCTACCGCGTGGTGCACCTGCAGGACATTCCCGACGTGGAAGCCGCCACCCAGTGGTGGCTGGATCTGACGGCAGCCGGCGGGGAAGGCATGGTGGTGAAGCCCTACGACTTTATCCCCGAGGGCAAAACCCTGGTGCAGCCGGCCCTCAAGTGCCGGGGTCGGGAGTACCTGCGCATCATCTACGGCCCCGACTACCTGCTGCCCGGCAACCTGGAGCGCCTGCGCGAGCGGGGCGTGAAA
Organism: Hymenobacter aquaticus; assembly: GCF_004765605.1. Classification (NCBI taxonomy): domain Bacteria; kingdom Pseudomonadati; phylum Bacteroidota; class Cytophagia; order Cytophagales; family Hymenobacteraceae; genus Hymenobacter; species Hymenobacter aquaticus. Next base: position 1,990,550 of record NZ_SRLC01000001.1, read on the forward strand.
GCCAAGCGCAACCTAGCCCTGCGCGAGTTTACGCTGGGCGTGGAAGGCCTGGAACGATTCGTGGCCGGGCAGCCGCTGCGGGCCGTGCACCAGTGCGTGTTCGGGGTGCTGGCCCTGGAAAGTGAGGCCGTCGACCCGCGGCTGTAGGGGTGTAGGCTTATTGTTGACTGGGCGCAGCAACTTCGGAGCAGACAACTGGTGTAAGCACCCGGTTAGGGTCGAACCAAATGGCTTCCCTGGTTTTGAAGGTAAATAGCCCCTCACTCTCCTTGATATCACCAAAGCCCTCTACGAAGCCGTTGCTTTGCCGCAGAAAGGCGACAGGCGCAGCAGTTTGACTGAGCTGGCCGTTGATTTCGAGACGGTAACTAGCCAGCAGCGTATCCCCGTGCATCTGGCCCTGGATACGGCCTTGATTACGGTCTGGGCCGGCATTATACCGAATGTACCCCGTCACGGCTGACGAGGTGATACGCAGGCTCAAACTGATGGTGTCCTCGTCGGAATAGTGAGCGTAACAGTGCTGCTGAGTTGTCGGGGCCTCTTGACAAGCGGTTAGCCCGGATAGACCCAAAGCAAAATACCAGCGCAAAAGATTTTTTTTCATGAACCAAAGCCTGGGACGAAGCGGGACTGAATAATAGTCTCAATCTAATGACTAATCCTGGTTTTGCCTATCCGCCCTCCCCTCATGCTGACCCGCATTGCCACTGCCCTCACCCGCCTTGAAGCCGAGCACGACATTCGTATTCTGTACGCCTGCGAGTCGGGCAGCCGGGCCTGGGGCTTCCCCTCCCCCGATTCCGACTACGACGTGCGCTTTATCTACCTGCGGCGGCCGGGCTGGTACCTCACCCTCGACGAAGGCCCCGACACGCTCAACTTTCCCGTGGATGCCGAGCTGGACCTGGCCGGCTGGGATTTGCGCAAAACCCTGAAGCTGCTGCGCGGCTCCAACGCGGCCTTGTTTGAGTGGCTCCAATCGCCGACGGTGTACCACGCGGCCCCGGAGTTTGGGCCGCTGGTGCAGCCCCTGCTGGCGGGCACCTTCAACCTGCGGGCCGGCCTGCACCATTATTTGGGTTTGGTGCGCCGGGGCTTGGAATCCGACTTCATAAGTGAAGAAGTGCGGCTCAAGCGGCTGTTTTATGCCCTGCGTTCGGCCTTGGCCGCCCGCTGGATCCGGAACCGCCAGACGTTGCCACCGATGGAGTTTGCCTTGCTGCGGGAAGAGCTGCCGGCCGCGCTGAGTGCCGAGGTAAACGAACTGCTGGCCATCAAAGCTCAGGCTACTGAAAAAACGACCGTGCCCCGGCCGGCGGCGCTGGTGGAGTTTCTAACCCAGGAATACGCTGCCGGCCAGGCCGCCCAGGGCGCGCTGCCCGTGCCCACTGGCGCGGAGCCGACGGCGCAGCTCAACGCAATATTTCAACAGTTGCTGGCCACCTCCTTTCCCGCCTGACGGCTTTTCCCTTGCTTCCTTATATGACTCCGAGCGACACCAGCCTGAGCATCGACTACCTGCGCCGGCACAACCTGATCCTCTTCGAAGCCGTGAGCGGCAGCCGGGCCTACGGCACCGATTTGCCCCACTCCGACACCGATTTGAAAGGCGTGTTCGTGCTGCCCGAGGCGCTGTACTACGGCCTCGACTACGTGCCGCAGGTGGCCAACGCCACCAACGACGAGGTGTTTTACGAGCTGCGCCGCTTCGTGGAATTGCTGCTCAAAAACAACCCCACGGCCCTGGAAATCCTGGCCTCGCCGGCCGACTGCATCCGCTACCAGCACCCGCTGTTCGAGGCCTTCCGGCCGGCGCAGTTTCTCTCTAAGCTCTGCCGCCAAACCTTTGCCGAATACGCCGTAGCCCAGATTCGCAAGGCCAAGGGGCTCAACAAGAAAATCAACAACCCCGAGCCCCCGGCCCGCAAGTCGGTGCTGGATTTCTGCTACGTGACGGTGGGTGCCGGGGCCCAGCCGGCCGATAAGTGGCTGAGTCGCCAGGGCTACGCGGCCGCGCGGTGCGGCCTGGCCAACGTGCCCCACCTGACCGACTTGTACGCCCTGTTCGTGGACCTGGCCGAGGTGCCCACGCTGGGTTACCGGGGGCTGGTGAAGGACGCGGAAACCTCCAACGACGTGCTGCTCTCGGCCGTGCCCAAGGGCGAGGTGCCGGTGGCGTATTTGTCGTTCAACCGCAACGGCTACTCCACTTACTGCCGCGTCTACAAGGAATACTGGGACTGGGTAGCCCGCCGCAACGCGGAGCGCTACGAAAACACGGTGCAGCACGGCAAAAACTACGACGCCAAAAACATGCTCCACGTGTTTCGGCTGCTGCGCACGGCCCTGGAAATTGCTACCACCGGCCAGCTCCACGTGCGCCGCCCCGACCGGGACTTTCTGCTGCGCATCCGCCGGGGCGAGTTTGAGTACGACACGCTGGTGGCCGAGGCGGAAGCCCTGGTAGCGCAGGTAGAAGCGGCTTTTGCGAAATCCGCTTTGCCCGAGGCTCCCGACAAACAGCGGGCCGTCGACCTGCTCATTGCCACGCGCCGGCAGTTCTACGCCTCGCTCTAGCCCAGCGCCGACGCTGGGCGGCGGGGCAACTTCCTGGCGGCCAAGGCTCTGCCGGGGCGGAGGCCACCGCCTCCGGGCCAGGGCGCGACTACGGGCGCAGATTACGGGCCCAGGATTAGAAGTTGATAGCCCGACCTGCTACTTTGCACCTGGTTATCCATCTTCTATTCGAGCTAATAACCCTATACTGCCTTGACTTGGACTGAAGAGCAAGTACGAGCCCTCGTAACGGATGCCGGCACGCTGAAACGCGGCCAGGAGCTGACTTCGCCCGCCAAATGGGCTAACCTGGGCCAGACCAACACGGCGGCCTGGGGCGAGTGCGCCGGCAGCGGCGCCAAGCCCTACCTCACCGGCATCGACCTGACGGAGCCCGCCTTCAAGTGCTCCTGCCCGAGCCGGGTATTTCCCTGCAAGCACGGCGTAGGTTTGCTGCTGCTGCTGGCCCGGCAGCCCGCGCTGCTGGCCCCGGGCACCCCGCCCGCCTGGCTGGCCGAGTGGCTCGACAAGCGCCAGACGCGCCAGCAGGAGCAGGTCGGAAAAACCGTGGCTACCGCCGAAAGCCCCGCTCCCACCGCCGCCGACCCCGCCGCCCGCGAAAAGCGCGAAGCCCAGCGCCTGCAGCGCATGAGCCGTAGCGCCGCCGAGCTGGAAGCCTGGCTTGTGGATTTGATCCGCAGCGGGCTGGGCAGTTTGGAAAAGCAGCCCGGCAGCTACTGGCACAACCAGGCCGCCCGCCTCGTGGATGGGCAGCTGCCCGGCCTGGCCACTACCGTGCGCGAGCTGGCCGGCCTGCGCCACGCCGGCCCCGACTGGCCCGAGCGGCTCTTGGCCCGCCTGGGCGAGCTGTACCTGCTGGTGCGGGCCTTCCAGAACCTGCCCCAACTGCCGCCCGACGCCCGGCAGGAAGTGTTGCAGCAGGTAGGCATCACGCAGAAAAAGGAAGAGCTGCTCACGGCCAGCCCCGCCGTAGCCGATACCTGGGACGTGGCCGGGCAGCTGACCTGGGAAGAAGACCGGCTGACGGCCCGCCGCACCTGGCTGCGGGGCCGCGCCACGGGCCGGTTTGCCCTTATTCTGGAGTATGCTTTCGGCAGTCAGAGCTTCCCCACGGCCCTGGTGCCCGGCGGCAGCTACGACGGCGCGGTGGTGTTTTACCCCGGCCTGGCAGTGCTGCGGGCCACGCCGGTGCAGCTCACGTTTCAGGGCCTTTCCTCCGGCGCCCGGCCCGAGCTGGGGCCCACTCAGCTGCTCGATGATTACGCTCATGCCTTAGCCCGCAACCCCTGGCTGCGCGAGTGGCCTGCCTTTTTGAGTGCCGTGCGCCCCGTGCTGCGGCCCGATGAAACCTGGGCCCTGGCCCACGAAACCGAGCCCGGCCTGCTGCCCCTGCAGCTCGGCGCCAGCACCGAAGCCTGGCAGATGCTGGCCGTGGGGGGCGGGGCTTCCCTGACGTTTTTCGGCGAATGGAACGGCCGCGCCTTCCGCCCCCTGTCGTATTGGCCCACGGCCGTCACCGCTACTCCCGCCCGGCCATGACGACACCTGACCCTCAGCTGCTCTGGACCCAGCTGCTGCGCACGGCCATGCTCGGCACCCGCCACAGCTCCGAGCCCATCCCCAACCTGCTGGGCCCGGCCACAGCAACGGAAGACACGCCGGATCAGCGCGAAAAGCAGGTCCTGCTCACGGCGGGCACCCTTGCGCTGGTGCGCAAAGCCGGCTACAGGCTGCCCGAGCCCGGCGCCGCCACGCCAGCCACGCCCCCGGCCGCCCCCGAAACCCAGCCCGCGTTGGGCCCCACCGGCACCACTCACTTACAGCTGATGCTGGACGGCCAGCACGCGGCCCTGCTGCCGGCTTACCTGGAGGAGCTGGCCCGGCACGGGCGGCGGGTGCCGCCCCCGCTGCTGGTGCCTCTGCTCGACTACGCCCGCCCCCGCCCGGAGCTGCACCGGCTTACCGGCCCGGTGCTCGGCAGCCGGGGCGCGTGGCTGGCCGCCCAGAACCCGGACTGGCAGGTGCTGCTGGCCGCCGCCCCGGCTCCGCCCGACGCGGCCGTCTGGGAAACCGGCGCCCTGCGCCAGCGCATCATCTACCTGGAAACCCTGCGCCAGCGGGAGCCGGCCCGCGCCCGGGAGCTGCTGGCGGCTAGCCTGCCCCAGGAGCCGGCCAAAGACCAGGCGCAGCTGCTCGCAACGCTGGCAATAAACCTGGAAGCCGCCGACGCGCCCTTGTTGGAGCAGTATCTGGCCTCGAAAAGCAAGGAAGTGCGCCAGACCGTGCTGCTCCTGCTGGCGCGGCTGCCGGGCAGCGCCGTGGTTGAGCGGCTGTGGCAGCGCGCCGCCGCTCTGCTCACCCTGAAAAGCAACCTGCTGGGCAAGAAGCTATTGGTAACGCTGCCGGCCGACTGGGACAAAACCTGGCTAACCGACGGCATCGAGCAGAAAGACAGCCGCTTCCCGGGCGAAAAAGCCGGTCTGCTGGGTCAGCTGCTGGCCGTGCTGCCCCCCGCCCGCTGGACGGCGCACTGGCAAGTTTCGCCCGCCAAGCTGCTGGACCTGGCCGCCGGCACCGAGTGGGGCCCGCTGCTGCTCAGCGCCTGGCACGACGCCCTGCGGCTGCACCGCGCCCCCGATTGGGCCCAGGCCTATCTGCGCCACCAACTCGAAAACGACAAAACCACCCCGCTGGATGGCACCGAAGCCGCGGCGTTGCTGGGTCCGGCCGCGGCCCAGCAGCTCCTGCTCGACCACCTGCCCCGCCGCCCCAGCCTGAGCCAGTCGGCCGCCCCGTGGGAGCACCTGCTGCTTTCCGTGCCCGGTCCCTGGCCGGCGGCCCTCACGACCAAGGCGCTGCAAACCATTGAGAATACCATCGTGGCGAGCGGCACGACGCAGTACTACGCTCAGCACTACCGCCTCATTCAACTGCTCCAGCACATGCAGACTGCAGTGCCGCCCGCGCAGTATGCCTTGTGCGAAGCCACCCTGACCAGACTGCGCGACGTCGGCCCGACCCTGGCCGGCTACTTCGACCAGCTGCTTACCGCGCTGCACTTCCGCCAGCAGCTTACCTTGTCACTTACCGAACCCGCTACTCTTTCCGCCTAGCTTATGTCAACTCCCGTTTCTGAAATCCTGCGCCCGCACGCCGAGGTGGCGTATGCCGAAGAGCTGGCCGCCCTGAAAGCCGCCGACGACCGGCCCAAGCCCCCCAACTGGCAACTCTCGCCCTGGGCGGTGGTTACCTACCTGCTGGGCGGCAAGCTCGACAACGGCTTCGTGATTGAGCCCAAGTACATCGGGCAGCGGCGGCTGATGGAAATTGCCGTGGCCACCCTGGCCACCGACCGCGCCCTGCTGCTGCTGGGCGTGCCGGGCACGGCCAAAAGCTGGGTTTCGGAACACCTGACGGCGGCCATCAGCGGGCACTCCAACCTGCTGGTGCAGGGCACGGCCGGCACCTCCGAGGATGCCATCCGCTACTCCTGGAACTACGCCCGCCTGATTGCCGAAGGTCCGTCGCTGGGCGCGCTGGTGCCCTCTCCCCTGTTCAAGGGCATGCAGGAAGGCGCGCTGGTGCGCCTGGAAGAGCTGACCCGCATTCCGGCCGACGTGCAGGACACGCTCATCACGATGCTCTCGGAAAAGGTGCTGCCGATTCCGGAGCTGGCGACTGAGGTGCAGGCCACGCGCGGCTTCAACGTCATTGCCACCGCCAACGACCGGGACAAGGGCGTAAACGAGCTGAGCAGCGCCCTGCGCCGCCGCTTCAATACCGTGGTGCTGCCCCTGCCCAACGACCTGACCGAGGAAGTGCGCATCGTGCAGACGCGGGTGGCAAAGCAGGGCAAGGCCTTGCAGTTGCCCGTGGAGGCCCCGGCCCTGGAGCAAATCAACCGCCTCGTGACCATCTTCCGGGAGCTGCGCGGCGGCGTGACTGAGAACGGCAAAACCAAGCTCAAAAGCCCCAGCGGCACGCTCAGCACCGGCGAGGCCATATCGGTGATGAACTCCGGCCTGGCCCTGGCCGCCTACTTCGGCGACGGTACCCTGCGCGCCCACGACCTGGCCGCCGGCCTTACCGGCGCCGTCCTCAAAGACCCCGTCCAGGACCGCATCGTGTGGCTGGAATACCTGGAAACCGTGGTAAAAGAGCGCGACGGATGGAAGGATCTGTACCGGGCCTGCCGGGAGGTGGTGGAGTAATGGATAACGTCAGCATCATCGCCTGTTTACGTAACCTGGGCTCATTGCCAGATGATAGTACGCCTGCCATTGACGACTTTCCTTTAGAGAAATTTGATGAACTCGTGCAGCAACTTTCCGAGCCTTTGGAACCAGACCATTCTCTGGCTTTAATCAATTTAGGACCTCCGCGCGGCACATCAGCTTGTGGAATAGAGTGGTCATTAATTCATGCCGCAGAGGCTGTTTCCGCTGAAGTGCTGCGTGATGTCTTGTTTGATGCGGACGACACGGAGGTCAAAAGAATTATTGCCATGAGGTTGGCAAATCATTTTGAAAACGACGCGAAATAGTGGATTTGATCTATGGACACTGGCCGGCCTGAATCTGCTGAAACATCACCTGAATCCTATCTGGCAGTTAAACTATAAAGCAAAGCCTGAGACAAACGTGCCACTTGCTAAGGAAGCATCTACTCAGACCAGCCACTTTCTGGCTCGGCTTCGGAAGTTTTTTAATAGTATCTGAGTATGTGTAATCGATTACGACTCCCCGTGCTTAATGCCCCAGCCCAGACCAAACTATACCGACTTAGGCTTTTCAAACCCAATGAGCCCAGCCCTACGAAATCTAGTAGAGAAACAGCTATTGTCGGACTTGGCTCACTACGGCGTTGTTCAGGAGGGGCTCAGGTTTGATTGGTCAGAAAGCTGCATTGAAGGCCATTCCGCGAACTATTTAAACAGTAGCCTCGAAAATTATTCCGGCATTTCTCTATATAATTCTGACGATGAGTACGTGGCTCATGGGTGGATGGAATTCATTTTGGCTGGTGAGTTCTTCCTGGTTTTCTGGGACTTTTTGACAATCAGGGAAAACAGTCGGCAAATCTCCGACAAGAACCAGCCTGGAATTCCTGACCATGTATGGCAACAGCTTCCGCAAGACATTCGAGGCAGCTACCAAAAAGAACGAATGACACAGCCGCCTTTTCGCAAGCCTGTTCTGTAACTCCATGCCCACCGACCTCCGCCTTTTCGGCATTCGCCACCACGGGCCCGGCAGTGCCGCCAGCCTGCGCCAGGCCCTCGACGCGTTTCAGCCCGACGTGGTGCTGCTGGAGTGCCCGGCCGATGCCGAAGCGGCGCTGGCCAGCGGCACCCACCCCGAGCTGAAGCCACCCGTGGCCCTGCTGGTGTATAATCCCAAGCAGCATCAGCAGGCGTCGTTTCTGCCGTTTGCCTCGTTTTCGCCCGAGTGGCAGGCCCTGCACTGGTGCCAGGAGCACGGCGCCCACCTGCGCTGCTTCGATTTGCCGATGGCCCTGCGCTTTGGCCTGCCCGACGAAGCAACTCCGGAACCTCACCCCCTGGCCCCCTCTCCTCTGGGAGAGGAGGAGCCAACTCCAAGTGTTACCTCTACCCTAGTACCAGAGACAACAGCACAAGAGTCCGCTTTAAAGCTGGAAAAAGAGCCAGAGCTAGTTCCCCCTCTCCCTGCGGAGCGGGGGCTAGGGGGCGAGGCGCAACGCGACCCTATCTCCTACCTGGCTGAGTTGGACGGCTACTCCGACGGGGAGCGGTGGTGGGAGCTGCGCCTGGAGCACAGCGCCGGCCACGCCGATACCTTTCAGGCCGTGCTGGGCATGATGACGGCCCTGCGCGAGGAGCTGGCCCAGCCCGAAACCGAGGAAACGTTGCTGCGCGAGGCCTTTATGCGCGAAACCATGCGCGCCACGCTCAAGCAGGGCTACCAGCGGGTGGCCGTGGTGTGCGGGGCCTGGCACGCCCCGGTGTTGCAGGAAGCCCAGCTCAAGAGCGAAGCCAAAGCCGACAAAGCCCGCCTCAAGGGTCTGAAAAAAGCCCCCACCGAAGCCACCTGGATTCCGTGGACCTACGAGCGGCTTTCCTACAGCTCGGGCTACGGGGCGGGCGTGTTGTCGCCGGCCTGGTACGAACTGCTGTTTCACACGCCCCATACCGAGGTTGTCACGCACTGGATGGTGCGGGCCGCCCGGCTGTTGCGCGGGCAGGATATGGACGCTTCCTCGGCCCACGCCATTGAGGCCGTGCGCCTGGCCGAGACGCTGGCCGCCGTGCGCGGGCGGGCTTTGCCGGGCATCGAGGAGCTGGAAGAGGCGGCCGTGGCCATCTTCGGGGGCGGCTACGCCGAGGCCCTGCACCTGGTGCACGAGCAGCTGGTGATTGGGGAGAAGCTGGGCGAAGTGCCTTCGGAGCTGCCCGCCACGCCCTTGCAGCAGGACGTGCTGACCCAGCAGAAAGCCACCCGCCTCAAGCCCGAAACCACGCCCAAAACCCTGGACCTGGATTTGCGCCAGGAGCTGCACCTCGAACGCAGCTACCTGCTGCACCGCCTGCGCCTGCTGAGCTTGCCCTGGGGCACGCCGCAGCGCGTGCAGGGCAAAAGCGGCACGTTTCACGAGGTGTGGGAAGTGCAGTGGAAGCCCGAGTTTGCCCTGCAAATCATCGAAGCCGGGCTCTGGGGCAACACCGTGCTGGAAGCCGCCACCAACCGCGCCCGGCAGCGGGGCCGCGAGGCCGGGCAGCTCGAGCAGGTTAGCAGCTTGGTTGAGGAGGTGCTGCAAGCCAACCTGGGGGCCGCCATTCCGGATTTGGTAGCCCGCCTCGAAACGCTCAGCGCCGACACCCGCGACGTGACCCACCTGCTGGCCGCCCTGCCCCCGCTGGTGAACGTGCTGCGCTACGGCAACGTGCGCCGCACCGAAACCGGACAGGTGGCCCAAGTGGTGCACAAGCTGGTACCGCGCCTGTGCATTTCCCTGCCCCAGGCCTGCACCGGCCTCGACTACGACGCGGCCAGCCAGCTGCTGGCGCGCGTCGAGGCCACCCACCAGGCCATCCGGCTGCTACAGGACGCGGGGCAGGAAGCCGACTGGTACGCGGCCCTGCACGCCATTCTGCGCAACCCGGCCAGCAGCGGCCTGCTGGCCGGGGCCGCCGCCCGCCTGCTGTTCGACGCCCAGCAGCTGCCACCCGAGGAAGCGGCCACGGTGCTGGGGCTGGCCCTGGCCCCGGCCCAGCCCACCGACTACGCCACGGCCTGGATTGAGGGCTTTCTGAGCGGCAGCGGCCTGCTGCTGATTCACCACCACGAGCTGTTTGGGCTGCTTGACGCCTGGCTGAGCGGCATCGACGAGGCGGTGTTCCAGGAAATTGTGCCGCTGCTGCGCCGGGCCTTTACGGGCTTCAGCCTGCCGGAGCGCCGCCAGGTGCTGGACTTAGCGTTGCAGGGCACCACGCCCAACACGTCGGCAGGGGCGGCGGCCGAAACCCTGGATTTGGAGCGCGGCCTGCGCGTGCTGCCGATTTTGCGGGAGCTGCTGGGCGTCGCCGAAGTTTCTATCTGATTTTACTGCTATGGCTGCCGATTCTGTTTCCCCCCAACCCACCGACAACACCGCCCGCTGGAAGTTGGTGCTGGGCGCCGAGGCCGATGCCGAAAACCAGGTTCCCCTGTCGGCTGATTACGGGCGCATGGACGAGGTGCTCACGGCCCTCTACGACAGTGAGCGGAAGGGCCGCGGCGGCCTGGGCGGCTCGGCCCCCAAGGTCAGCCGCTGGCTGGGCGACATCCGCCAGTACTTTCCCTCCTCGGTAGTGGCCGTGATGCAGAAGGACGCCATGGAGCGGCTGGGCTTGAACCAGCTGCTGCTGGAGCCCGAAATCCTGCGCACGGTGCAGGCCGACGTGCATTTGGTGGGCGTGCTCATGTCGCTGGGGCGGGTGATGCCGGCCAAGGTGCGCAGCACGGCCCGCGAGGTGGTGGGCAAAGTGGTGCGGGAGCTGGAGCAGAAACTCTCGAACCCGCTGCGGCAGGCCGTGCAGGGCGCCCTGAGCCGGGCCGTGCGCAACCCCCGCCCCCGCTACCGCGAAATCGACTGGGCCGCCACTATTCGGGCCAATCTGAAGCACTACCAACCCGCCCAGCGCACCATCATTCCCGAAAAGCTGGTGGGCTTCGGGCGGCGCGGGCAGGCCCTGAAGGAAATCGTGCTGTGCGTGGACCAGAGCGGCTCGATGGCCTCGTCGGTGGTGTACGCGGGCGTGTTTGGGGCGGTGCTGGCGTCCATCAAGGCCGTGAAAACCCACATGGTGGTGTTCGATACCGCCGTGGCCGACCTCACCGCCGACTTGCAGGACCCGGTGGATCTGCTGTTCGGCATTCAGCTCGGCGGCGGCACCGACATCAACCTGGCCCTCACCTACTGCCAGCAGCTCATCACCCGGCCCACCGATACCATTCTGGTGCTCATCAGCGACTTATACGAGGGCGGCAACGAGCGGGAAATGGTGAAGCGCGCCGCCGCCCTGCGCGCCACCGGCGTCACGGTCGTGGTGCTGCTGGCCCTCAGCGACGACGGCTCGCCCAGCTTCGACCGGCGCATGGCCGAGCAGCTGGCCGCCCTCGACATTCCCTCCTTCGCCTGCACCCCCGACCGGTTTCCCGACCTGATGGCCGCTGCCATTCAGGGCCAGGCCATTCGGCTGTAAGCCGGTGCCGACACGCCGGTGCTGCGGCGGGCGCACCGGGGTGTCGGCATTTTTGCGTAGCCTTGCGCCCCGAATTTCTTCCCGTATCTGCCCCGCGCCATGTCCCACGGAACCATCCTTATCATCGACGACGAAAACAGCCTGCGTAAGGTGGTGAGCCGGGTGCTGGAGCTGGAAGACTATACCGTGCTGCAGGCGCGCACCGCCCACGAGGGCCTGGAGCTGCTGGGCCAGCACGCCGAGGAAATCCTGGTGATTCTCTCCGACGTGAAGCTGCCCGACGGCCACGGCCTGGGGTTGCTGCCCCGCTACCAGGCCGTGGCGCCCCTGGCCGAAGTCATTCTGCTGACGGCCTACGGCACCATTGCCGATGGGGTGCAGGCCATGCGCTCGGGCGCTTTCGACTACCTGACCAAAGGCAACTCGGACGATCAGCTGGTCGTCGTCGTGGCCCGGGCCGCTGATAAGGCGCGGCTGCAGCGCCGGGTGGCCCAGCTCGAACAGCAGCTCACGTCGCAGTACACGTTTGAGTCGATGATCGGGCACTCGGCGCCGCTGGAGCAGGCCAAAACGCTGGCCCGGCGCGTCGCCCCCACCGACAGCACCGTGCTGCTGGAAGGCCCGACCGGCTCGGGCAAGGAGCTCTTTGCCCAGGCCATTCACCACGCCAGTCCGCGCCGCAGCAAGCCGTTCGTGGCCGTCAACTGCTCGGCGTTTCCCAAGGATTTGCTGGAAAGTGAGCTGTTTGGCTACCGCAAAGGCGCTTTCACCGGGGCCCTGGCCGATAAGAAGGGCCTGCTGGAAGAAGCCACGGGCGGCACGCTGTTTCTGGACGAAATCGGGGAGCTGCCCCTGGAGCTGCAAGCCAAGCTGCTGCGGGTGCTCGAAACCCAGACCTTCACCAAGCTGGGCGACACCAAGCCCCTGACGGTAAACGTGCGCATTGTGGCCGCCACCAACCGCAACCTGCGCCAGGAAGCCGACGCGGGCCTGTTCCGCCCCGATTTGTACTACCGCCTGGCCGTCTTCACGGTGCCCGTGCCGCCCCTGAACGTACGGCGCGAGGACATCGAGCCCCTGGCCAACTACTTCCTGCGGCTGTACGCGGCCAAGCTCCGCAAGCGCCTGCACGGCATGGATGCCGACTTTCTGCGCCACCTCACGCACTACAACTGGCGCGGCAACGTGCGGGAGCTGAAAAACGTGCTGGAGCGCGCCGTTATCCTGGCCGACGGCGACCTGCTCACGGCCGACAACCTGCCCGCCGAGTTCGACCACGCCGCCCACCCCGCCGCCCCCGACGACGCGGCCGCCGCCCAGTGGACGCTGCGCGGCATGGAGCGCAGCCACATCCAGGCCGTGCTGCAGCAGGCCCACGGCAACAAAACCGAGGCCGCCCGCATGCTCGGCGTGGCCCTGACGACGCTGTACCGAAAAATCCAGGAGTACGGCCTGTAAGCGCCCCGGGCCCCACGAAAGCACGGCTCCGGCCCGTGCAAACCAGCTTTTCAGACCTTGCCGCCAGCCCCTAGCAAAACGCTAGGGGCCGGGCGCGTATGGCCCGGCGGGCCGGCGCGGCGGCCGGCTCCTACCCGCGCCCGGCGGGCCTTTCACGGCATTTTCAGCCCACCCGGGGCCGCCGCCGGGCCAGTATGCGGCGCGCCGGCCTGGCCCGCTACGCTACGCCGGCTCCCGGCACTCCGGGGGCTAGCATTCTGCGAAGACAGCCTAGCAAAACGCTAGTAGCCCCTGCCCGCCCAACTGGCCCGGGCAGCGCAGACAATCCAATTATCCTCTTGATAAACAAACCATTACTTCCAAGCGCGCTATTCCGCGGGCTTTGGGAACGACTTTGGTTTCGGCCCTGGCATCTGTCAAACACACTTTTGCTTTTGCTGCTATGGCTGCTTCTCTCCTGCTTCCGCTGCTTCTCGCCACCGGCCTGGCCGGCTTCTGGCTTTTCGACAAGTCCGTCGGCTATTTCGACCACATCTAACCGCCCGCGCCGCTATGATGCCCGCTCTGTTTGTCCTCGCGCTGGCCACGTTTGGCTACCTCATTTACGTGCTGCTCAAGCCCGAGAAATTCTAACTCCGCCGTGGGTCGGGCGGCGGCTGATGCTGCCCTCCCGGCCGGCTCCACTTCCTGTATCATGACCAACGAACTACTCGGCATCGGCGCAATCTACCTGGTTACGCTGGTGCTGGCCTTGCCGCTGGGCCGCTTTCTGGCCGCCGTATTTCAGGGCTCCCGCAACCTGCTGGACTTTATGGCGCCCGTCGAGCGGGGCATTTTCCGCCTGGCCGGCCTCGATTCTACCCGCGCCATGAGCTGGCAGGAGCACCTGCGCGCCCTGCTCACCATCAACCTGGTGTGGTTTCTGCTGGCCCTGCTGGTGCTCAGCACCCAGGGCAGCCTGCCGCTCAACCCCGACGGCAACCCCTCGATGTCGCCGGACCTGGCTTTCAACACGGCCATTTCCTTCCTGGTAAACTGCAACCTGCAGCACTACTCCGGCGAATCGGGCCTGTCTTACCTCTCGCAGCTGGTGGTCATTACCTTCCTGCAGTTTGTGAGTGCCGCTACCGGCATTGCCGCGGCCGTGGTGGTGCTCAACGCCCTACAAACCCGCACCACCGAGCAGCTGGGCAACTTCTACGACTACTTCGTGAAGAGCCTCACCCGCCTGCTGCTGCCCCTGAGCCTGGTTATCGGGCTGGTGCTGGCCTTCCAGGGCACGCCCATGACGCTGCTGGGCAAGCAGCCCTTGGTGACCCTGCAGGGCGACTCGGTGGCCGTGAGCCGGGGGCCGGTGGCGGCTATGGTGGCCATTAAGGAGCTGGGAACCAACGGCGGGGGCTTTTTCGGGGCCAACTCGGCCCACCCGCTCGAAAACCCCAACTACTTCACCAACGCCGTCGAAAACGGCGCACTGGTGCTGATTCCGCTGGCCCTGATTTTCGCCCTGGGCTTTTACCTGAAGCGGCCCCGGCTGTCGTACATGATTTTTGGGGTGATGACCGTGGGCTTTCTGGCCCTGCTGGCCCCGACTCTGTACTACGAGCTGCACGGCAACCCCGCCCTGGCCCAAATGGGCCTCGACCAAAGCCTGGGCGCGCTGGAAGGCAAGGAAATGCGGTTTGGCGCGGCGGCCTCGGCCTACTGGAGCATCACCAACACGGTCATCAGCTGCGGGTCGGTCAACTCGATGCACGACTCGTTCATGCCGATTTCCGGCCTGATGCAGCTGCTGGGCATGATGACCAACGCCTTTTACGGCGGCTGCGGCGTGGGCCTGCTCAACTTTTTCGCCTACCTGATTATTGCCGTCTTCATTGCCGGCCTGCTGGTGGGCCGCACGCCCGAGTTTCTGGGCAAGAAAATCGAGGCCCGGGAAATGAAAATTGCCGTCATCGTGACGCTGCTGCACCCGCTGCTGATTCTGGCCGGCACGGCCCTGGCCGCGCACACCTACGCCGGCAACCCCGCCGAGTACGCCGGCTGGCTGGGCAACCCCGGCTTCCACGGCTTCTCAGAAATGCTGTATGAGTTTACCTCCGCCGCGGCCAACAACGGCTCGGGCTTCGAGGGCCTCGGCGACAACACCCCGTTCTGGAACATCAGCACCGGCGTGGTGCTGCTGCTCGCGCGCTTCCTGCCCATCATCGGCCCGGTGGCTATTGCCGGCCTGCTGGCCCGCAAAAAGTACGTGCCGGAAGGGGCCGGCACCCTGCCCGCCGACACGGCCACCTTCGGGGTGATGGTGCTGGCCGTCATCGTCATCATTGCCGCCCTGGCCTTCTTCCCGGCCCTGGCGCTGGGGCCGCTGGCCGAGCACTTCGCGCTGTATTAACCCCTCCCCAACCCCTCTGGGAGAGAGGCTCAGGTTAGCCTCTTTCGACATCGTTCACTTGCCGGGCAGCGCAATTGCTGCCCGCACCAAAATAACTGCCCCATAAATTCTCGTCAGGCTCCCCCTCTCCCAGAGGGGAGGGGGCCGGGGGGTGGGGTCCACGATATGTCAACTAAATCTCAATCCTTGTTCCAACCCGCGCTGGTGTCGGAGGCCGTCAAGCAGGCTTTCGTGAAGCTCGACCCGCGCATCATGTTCCGCAACCCGGTCATGTTTACCGTGGAAATCGGGACGGCCGTGATGCTGTTTGTCACGCTGGGGCTGCTGGTGCGGCCCGATGCCGCCCAGGGCTCCTTCGGCTACAACCTCACCGTGTTCGGGGTCCTGTTTCTGACCCTGCTGTTCGCCAACTTCGCCGAGGCCATTGCCGAAGCGCGGGGCAAGGCCCAGGCCGAAAGCCTGCGCAAAACCCGCCAGGATACTCCCGCCCGCGTGGTAGATGCCGACGGCCGCGTAACGGCCGTGTCCTCGGCCCAGCTCCAGAAGGGCCAGATTTTCCTGGTGGAAGCCGGCGAAATCATTCCCACCGACGGCGAAATCATCGAGGGCTTGGCTACCATCGACGAGTCGGCCATTACCGGCGAGTCGGCCCCGGTGATTCGGGAGGCCGGCGGGGATAAGTCCTCCGTCACGGGCGGCACCAAGGTGCTGTCAGACCGCATTAAAGTGGTGGTGACGACGGCACCCGGCGAGTCGTTTCTGGACCAGATGATTGCCCTGGTGGAAGGCGCTTCGCGGCAGAAAACGCCCAACGAAATTGCCCTCACCATTCTGCTGGCGGGTTTCACGCTGGTGTTCGTGCTGGTGTGCGTCACGCTGCAGCCCTTCGCGGCCTACGCCCACGCCCCCATTGCCATTTCGGCCTTTATTGCCCTGTTCGTGTGTCTGATTCCGACTACCATCGGCGGGCTGCTCTCGGCCATCGGCATTGCCGGCATGGACCGCGCCCTGCGGGCCAACGTCATTACCAAGAGCGGCCGGGCCGTGGAAACGGCCGGCGACATCGACGTGCTGCTGCTCGACAAGACCGGCACCATCACCATCGGCAACCGCAAAGCCACCCACTTCTGGCCCGCCCCCGGCGTAGAGGCGCACCGCTTCATGGAGCTGGCCGTGCTGGCGTCGCTCACCGATGAGACGCCCGAGGGCAAGAGCATCGTGGAGCTGGCCCGCGGGCAGCACCTGGACCCGCAGCCGCTGCACCACCGCCTGGCGGGAGCCGAGCTGATCAAGTTCACGGCCGAAACCCGCAGCAGCGGCGTCACGCTCCCCGACGGCACCCGCATCCGCAAGGGCGCCTCCGATGCCATCCGGCAGCTGGCCAACCGGGCCAATCAGCCCTTTCCCCAGGAAACCACCCAGCGCGTGGAGGCCATTGCCGGCAACGGCGGCACCCCGCTGGTGCTCAGCGAAAACGACCGGGTGCTGGGCGTGGTGGAACTGCAGGACATCATCAAGCCCGGGATTCAGGAGCGGTTTGCGCGGCTGCGCAACATGGGCATCAAAACGGTGATGGTGACGGGCGACAACCCGCTCACGGCCCGCTTCATTGCCGAAAAAGCCGGCGTCGACGACTTCATTGCCGAAGCCAAGCCAGAAGACAAAATGCACTACATCCGCCGCGAGCAGCAGCAGGGCCGGCTGGTGGCCATGATGGGCGACGGCACCAACGACGCCCCCGCCCTGGCCCAGGCCGACGTGGGCGTGGCCATGAACTCGGGCACCCAGGCCGCCAAGGAAGCCGGCAACATGGTGGACCTCGACAACGACCCGACCAAGCTCATCGAGGTGGTCGAAATCGGCAAGCAGCTGCTGATGACGCGCGGCACGCTCACCACCTTCAGCATCGCCAACGACGTGGCCAAGTACTTCGCCATCGTGCCGGCCCTGTTCATGGTGGCCATCCCAGCCCTGGGCGCGCTCAACATCATGGGCCTGAAGTCGCCGCAGTCGGCCATTCTCTCGGCCGTGATTTTCAACGCCGTGATTATCCCGCTGCTGGTGCCGCTGGCCCTGCGCGGGGTGGCTTACAAGCCCATCGGGGCCTCGGCCCTGCTGCGCCGCAACCTGCTGGTGTACGGCCTGGGCGGCGTAGTGGCTCCCTTCGTCGGCATCAAGGTCATCGACCTGCTGGTGGGGCTGTTTTTGTAATAATGAATCAACAATGAAGTAGAACGTCATTCCGAGCGAAGTCGAGGAATCTCGCGTGCTGATGTTGCAATAGTAACTCAGTAAAGCGGTAGAGATGCTTCGGCAAGCTCAGCATGACAGACAACATACAATCAACATGAAACAACACCTGCTTCCCGCTTTCCGTCTCACCCTGGTGCTCCTGGTGCTGTGCGCGGTGGTTTATCCGGCCCTGATCTGGGCCGGGGCGCAGCTGGCTCCCGCTGGCGGCCAGGGCGAAACCATCCGCCACCGGGGCCGCGTAGTAGGCTTCGCCAACGTAGGCCAGAAATTCGACCGGCCGGAGTATTTCAGCTCCCGCCCCTCGGCCGTCGACTACAACGCCGCCGGCTCGGCGGGCTCCAACAAGGGGCCCAGCAACCCCGACTACCTGGCCACGGTACACACCCGGGTGGGCGCGTTTTTGCAAGCCAACCCCACGGTGGGTGCCGGCCGGCTGCCCGCCGAGCTGGTCACGGCCAGCGGCTCGGGCCTCGACCCGCACCTGTCGCCCGCCGGGGCCTACGCCCAGGTAGAGCGGGTGGCCCGCCTCCGCGGCCTGCCCGCGGCCCAGGTGCGCGCCCTGGTCGACAGCCACGTAGATGAGCCCCTGATTGTCTTTTTTGGCCCGCCCACCGTGAACGTGCTGCGCCTGAACCTGGCCCTCGATTCCCTGCAAGGCCGGTAGGCCGCCAGGTTGTGCGGGCCCGGTCCCGCTGCTTTCTTCTTAACTTTTTTTTCAGCGCCCCGCGCCCTGGTGGCCGGCGCTCCTACCCACATGAAACCACTTTCTTTTGCCCCACTGGGCCTGCTGCTGCTCACTTCGGCTGCTATGGCCCAAACCACGCCCGATTCCACGGCAGCTGCGGCGGCTCCGGCCAATCCGCTTACTACCTACGGCTTCGTGGATGGCTACTACGGCTATGATTTCAAGCACGCGGCCACCAACCAGCGGCCCGGCTTTCTGTACTCGCACAACCGCCAGAACGAGTTTACGGTCAACAACGCCGTTATCGGTCTGCGCTACGACAACGGGCAGGTGCGCGGGGCCTTGGGCCTGCACGCGGGCACCTACGTATCGGCCAACTACGCGGCCGAGGACCAGGTGCTCAAGCACATCTACGAGGCTTATGCGGGCTTCCGACCCTTCAAAAAAGCCTGGCTCGACGTGGGTATTTTCGGCTCGCACATCGGGTTTGAGTCGGCCCTGAGCAAGGACAACTGGACGCTGACCCGCTCCCTGATGGCCGAAAACTCGCCCTACTACGAGGCCGGCGCGCGGCTCACCTACGAGGTGAGCCCCAAGCTGACGCTAACTGGGCTGGTGCTCAACGGCTGGCAGAACATCCGCGAAAACAACCAGGCCAAGGCCCTGGGCACTCAGATTCAGTGGAAGCCCACCGATAAGCTGCTCATCAACAGCAGCACCTTCTACGGCAACGAGCAGCCCCAGGACTCGGTGCGCCGCCGCCGCTACTTCCACGATTTCTACGTGAGCTACGCCGCCACCGACCGCCTCAGCCTGGCGCTGGTGTTCGACGTGGGCAAGCAGGAAAGCGAGCAGCGCGGCGGCAAGGCCGATACCTGGCACACCGGCGCGGCCTTCGTGCGCTACAAGCTGGCCGATAAGTGGACCGCCGCCGCCCGGGCCGAGTACTACAACGCCGACCGGGGCGTCATCATCAGCACCATTTCGCCGGTAGCCGCCGCCACCGATTTCAAGGTGCAGGCCGCCTCGGTCAACCTCGACTACGCGCCCACCAGCAACGTGACGTTCCGGGTAGAAGGCCGCACCTTCCACGGCCGCCAGCCCTTCCTGACGGACCGCAACGGCAACCCCACCCGCAACTACGGCAACCTCACCAGCAGCATCGCGCTGTCGTTTTAGAGTAGATAGATATGAGTAATCGAGCTTCGTGTGCACGATGTAGAGACGCAATATTTTGCGTCTCGTCGGTGCTGATGTTGTTATAACTGCACCGTAGTGAGCAGACCCGGTCGTTCAACGACGAGACGCAAAATATTGCGTCTCTACATCGTGCACACGAACTCTTAAGCGGAATTGAATACCTGTAGAAAAATCGTTTAAAAACTATAGATACTTAACGCCAAGCCGCTGGGCGGGAGTAAGTTCTCGTTCGGCGGCTGGCAATGATTTCACCTTCTAGCTGACCACGCATCATGGCCCGTACCATCAAAGCCCGCCTCACGCTGGGCCTGAGCTTTCTGTTCGTGATTATTCTGCTGCTGAGCGGGGTGGGGGCGTACTTCCTCTACCAACTCTCGCGCAGCTCGGCCGCTACGTTGCAGGACAACTACCGCTCGGTAGCCTACGCCCGGGCCATGTCCGATGCGTTGTCGGATGTGCGGGAGGCGCGGCGGGCGGGGCCGGCGGCCGAGGTGGTCCGGGCCGAAGCTGCCTTCCGGCGCAGCCTGCGGGCCGAGCAGGGCAACATCACCGAGCCCGGCGAGCAGGAGCTGGCCGATTCGTTGGCGGCTTCGTTTGGGCAGTACGTCGCCCAGGCTGCCGCGCCGGCCGGCCTCTACCAGCAGGTGCGCGGGCAGGTGGGCCGGGTGGCGACCCTGAATCTGCGGGCCATTGAGCAGCAAAGTCTGCGCACCCGCCGCATTGCCAACCGCACCATTGGCACGCTGGGGCTGCTGGCTACGCTGGGCATTCTGGCCACGGTTTCCTTCATTTTCAGCTTCCCTGATTACCTCACCCGGCCGGTGGAGGAGCTGACGGCCGGCATCCGGCGCGTAGCCGAGGGCCACTACGACCAGCGCCTGCCCGTGCGCGCCCACGACGAGTTTGCGCCCGTGGCCCAGGCCTTCAACGACATGGCCCGCCGCCTCGAAGGCTACGAAACCGCCGACGGCACGCCCCGCATCGACTCCAGCGGCCCCCTCGATCTGGTAACCAGCCACCTGCGCCCCGGCTCCGCCCCCGATGCGGCCGACGACCTAGCCCGCCGCCGCCACTTGGCCACCCAGCTGCAGCGGCAGGCCCGGCAGCTCCAGCGCACCGCCGACGAGTTGGCCACCGGGCAGGCCGGTTGAGTTGCCGGCCTTTCACGTGTAGTTTGCGCGCATGACAACTTCCGCTTCTTCCTCAGCAGCGCTGCGGCGCGCCACCCCGGCCGGGGTACTGGTGGCCCTGGGCATCGTGTACGGTGACATTGGCACCTCGCCGCTGTACACGGTGCGCGGGGTGTTTGCCAGCCGGCCCGTGACGGAGGACGTGGTGCTGGGCACCATTTCCTGCGTTATCTGGACGCTCACGCTGCTCACCACGGTGAAGTACGTGCTCATTGCCCTGCGCGCCGACAACCACGGCGAGGGCGGCATTCTGGCCCTGTACGCCCGGCTGCGGCGGCTACCGGTGCGCCGTCTTTACCTGGTAGCCATTGTAGGGGCCGCCGCCCTGCTGGCCGATGGCATCATCACCCCGCCCATTTCGGTGGCCTCGGCCATCGAGGGGCTGCGCATCCTCCGGCCCGGCCTCAACACGGTGCCCATCGTCATCGGGATTCTGGTGGCGCTGTTTGCGTTTCAGCAGTTCGGTACCCAGATCATAGGCAAGCTGTTCGGACCCGTCATGACGGTGTTTTTCTCGATGCTGGCCGTGTTGGGCGTGTACCATCTGGGGCAGGATTTGAGCATTCTGCGGGCCTTCAACCCCTACTACGCCCTGCACATGGTCACGCAGGTGCCGGGGGCGTTCTGGCTGCTGGGCTCCATTTTTCTGTGCAGCACCGGCGCCGAGGCCCTGTACGCCGACATGGGCCACGTGGGCCGGCCCAACATCTACCTGTCGTGGACCTTCGTGAAAACCTGCCTGGTGCTCAACTACCTGGGGCAGGGGGCGTGGCTGCTGCAGCACCTGGGCCCGCCGCTGGGCGAGCAGAACCTGTTTTTCCTGTTGATTCCGCAGTGGGCCCTGCTGCCCGCCATTGGGCTGTGCACGCTGGCGACCATCATTGCCTCGCAGGCCCTCATTTCGGGCTCGTTTACGCTGGTGATTGAGGCGCTGCGCCTGCATTTCTGGCCCAAGGTGAAGGTGGATTACCCCACCGAGCTGCGCGGGCAGGCCTATGTGCCGAGCCTGAACTGGCTGCTGTGCGCCGGCTGCGTGGGCGTGGTGCTGTACTTCCGCGAGTCGGGCAACATGGAGGCGGCCTTTGGGCTGGCCGTAACGGTGACCATGCTCATGACCACGGCCCTGCTGGCGTTCTACCTGCGCATGCGCCGCGTAAACGGCCTCTGGATTGCGCTGCTGATTGGCACTTATGTGCTCATCGAGGGCTCGTACCTGGTGGCCAACCTGGCCAAATTCACCCACGGCGGCTGGCTTTCGGTATTGCTGGGGGCGGTGATTCTGCTGGTGATGCTGAGCTGGATTGTGGGCCAGCGCGTGCGCAACGACCTTACCGAGTTTACCCCGCTGGCCGAGTACCTGCCGCTGCTGCAGGAGCTCAGCAACGACGCCTCGGTGCCCAAATACGCCACCCACCTGGTGTACCTCACCAAGTCGGACGATGCGCGGCAGGTAGAAAACGGCATCATCCACAGCATCTTCAAGAAGCGCCCTAAGCGGGCCGATGTGTACTACCTCATCCACGTGCACACCACCGACGACCCCTACACCCGCCGCTACCACGTCACGCACGTGCTGCCCAACGAGCTGGTGCGCATTGATTTCTACCTGGGCTTCCGCATCGACCACGCCCTCAACTACATGTTCCGGCAGGTAGTCACGGAGCTGGTACGCAACGGGGAAGTGGACATTACCAGCCGCTACGAAAGCCTGCGCGGCCAGGACGTTACCGGCGACTTCCAGTTCGTGATTCTCAACAAAACCCTGCCCTACGAGTACCTGCTGCGCGGCTGGCAGCGGCTGGCCCTGCGCCTGCACGGCTGGCTGAAGCGCCTGGGTGCTTCCGAAACCGAAAGCTTCGGCCTCGACAACAGCTCCTTCGTCATCGAAAACGTGCCCCTGCACATGCCCGCCCGCCCCGAACTGCAGCTGGAGCGGGACTAGTGGTGTAGAGACGCAATATTTTGCGTCTCGTCGTTGAACGATGCGGAACGGCACGATTGCAAACAACATCAGCAACGATGAGACGCAAAGTATTGCGTCTCTACACCGACTCATTCACCCATTCCACCCCCATGAACGACAACGACGACCAACAGCGCGACCAATCGGCCGAGCGGTTTCTGCGGCTGGTGCAGCAGCGGCGGCGCGGGCGGCTGAAGGTGTACCTGGGGCTGGCCGCCGGCGTGGGCAAAACCTACCGCCTGCTACAGGAGGCCCACGAGCTGCGCGCCCACGGCGTGGATGTGGTGCTGGGCTACGTGGAAACCCACGGCCGCCCCGGCACCGTGGCCCAGCTGCGCGACCTGCCCACCGTGCCGCGCAAGCACATCTTCTACAAGGGCCGCATGCTGGAGGAGCTGGACGTGCAGGGCATTCTGCAGCGCCGGCCCTCGGTGGTGGTGGTGGATGAGCTGGCCCACACCAACGTGCCCGGTTCCGAAAACGAAAAACGCTGGCAGGACGTGGAGCAACTGGTGCGGGCCGGTATTTCGGTGCTCACGGCCGTCAACATTCAGCACCTGGAAAGCCTGCACGACCAGGTACTGCGCATCACCGGCACCGACGTGACGGAACGCGTACCCGACCAGGTACTGAAGCAGGCCGACGAAGTGGTGAACGTGGACCTGACCGTGGGCGAGCTGCGCACCCGCCTGGAGGAAGGCAAGATCTACGATGCGGCCAAGGTGCCCACGGCTTTGCAGAACTTCTTTCAGGCCGAAAACCTGCTGCAGCTGCGCCAGCTGGCCGTGCGCGAAACCGCCAACCTCATCAGCCGCCAGATTGAAACCGACGGCGGCGGGGCCGCACCCGTAGCCCCGGAGCGCCGCAACCAGGACCGCCTGCTGGCCTGCATCAACGCCAACGCCCCCGCCGCCAAGGAAATCATCCGCAAGACCTCGCGCCTCGCCGACCGTCTTTCGGCCGCCTCCTGGGCCGTGCTCTACGTGCAGACGCCCCGCGAATCGGCCGACCGCATCAACCTGGCCACCCAGCGCCACCTGCTCAACAATTTGCAGCTGGCGACTGAGCTGGGCGGCCAGATTCTGCGGGTGAAAGCCCCCAACGTGGTAGCCGAAGTGCTGCGCGTGGCTACGGAAAAGAACGTGTCGCTGCTAATTTGCGGCGTAACCGGCCAGAAAAGCTGGTGGCAGCGCCTGACCCGGCGCGGCGTCACCGAAAAGCTGATTCGCCGCGTGGCCCGCCACCACCCCGACCTGGACATCTTTCTGGTTACGTACTAACGCGTGGCGCCTCTCTTTCCTCCCGACCCAAGCAGCCCCGGGCTGCGCTCTGCCATGAACCTCAAAACGAAAATAACCCTGGCTTTCGTCACCATGCTGCTGCTGCTGCTGGGGGTGAGTGCCTACACGCTGTACTCGCTCAACCGCCTTGACCGCACGGCGCGCAACGTGCTCCAGGACAACCTCTACTCGGTGGAGCTGGGCCAGCAGATGCTACGGGCGCTGGACCAGGTAGAGCGCCAACCCCTGTCCGACACGACGGGCATGCACCAGCTCAACCAGGCATTCGTGCGCGAGGCGGGTAACGTGACGGAACCCGGCGAACAGGCGGTGGTCGACCAGCTCCAGGAGCAGCTGGCGCGGCTGCAGGAATACCAGGGCGCGTGGCTGCACGGCACCGGCGGCGCCCCCGACGTGGCCCCCGACCTCACCCGCCGGATCCGGCAGCTCACCTACCGCATGATTGACCTGAACACCCAGGCCCTCAGCCGCAAAAACGAAGCCGCCAACCGCACCGCCACCCAGCAGCAGCGCTACGTGCTGGCGTTGCTCACCATTGCCCTGCTCACCTCCCTGCTGTTTGTGCTGAGCGTACCCGAAGCGGCCGTGGGAGGCCTGCGCCAGCTCACGGCCAGCATCGACCACGCCGCCAACCAGGACTTCACGGCTTCCATTCCGATTCGGGGCCACGACGAGTTTGCCGCCGTGGGCCGCTCCTTCAACCAGATGCTGGTGCAGCTGCAAACGTACCGCACCTCGACCCTGGCCGAGCTGCTGGCCGAGCGCAACCGCGTGACCAGCATCGTCAACCACCTCGATGAGGGCCTGCTGCTCATCGACCAGAACCGGCGCATTATCGTGGCCAACCCCATTGCCCAGAGCCTGCTGGCCCTGCCCGCCGCCCAGCTGCTGGGCCAGCCCGCCGACGCCGTAGCCCAGGGCAACGATTTGCTGCGGACCCTGCTCCACCACCTCGACGTGCCGGCGGCCCGGCGCCAGCCGGAAGCCCCGCTGCTGACCATTGCCCAGCACGGCGAAGAAGCATATTTCCGCCTGAGCGTCAACGACGTTATTTTCTTCAACGAAGCTCTGGATAAGCAGGAGTTCGTGGGCTGGGTGCTCACGCTGCGCAACGTGTCGGAGTTCAAGAAGCTGGACCAGGCCAAGTCCAACTTTCTGGCCACCGTGTCGCACGAGCTGAAAACGCCCTTATCCAGCATCAATTTCCACCTGAAGCTGCTGGAAAACGGCCGGGTGGGCTCCCTCAATGCCGAGCAGCACGACATTGTGCTCACCCTCAAGCAGGAAAACCAGCGCCTGCTCCGGCTGGTCAGCGAATTGATTGACGTGTCGCGCCTGGAATCGGGCAACATCCAGCTCAACTTCCAGCCCAGCCGGGTAGCCGACATCGTGCAGTTTGCCGCCGATACCATCCAGCTGCAGCTGCGCCCCAAGCAGCTCACCCTGGACCTGGACGTGCCCGCCACGCTGCCGCCCGTGCGCGCCGACATCGAAAAAACCACCTGGGTGCTGCTCAACTTGCTAGCCAACGCCATCCGCTACTCGCCCGAGCACGAGCAGATCCACATCCGGGCCGCCCTCACGGCCGATGGGCAGCAGGTGCGCCTAAGCGTGCAGGACCACGGCCCCGGCATCGCGCCCCAGTACCAGGAAAAAATCTTTCAGCGCTTCGCCCAGATTCCCAACCAGAGCGGCTACGCGGGTGGCTCGGGCCTGGGGCTGAGCATTGCCCGCGAGTTTATCACCAGCCAGGGCGGGCAGCTGGGCGTGAGCAGCGAGCTGGGGACGGGCAGCACCTTTGCCTTCACGCTGCCGGTAGCCCCGCGGGCCGAAGCCTGACCCCGGTAACGCGGCCCGCCGCGCCGCCAGACAAAAAGCCGGCCCGGCTACCCGGATAAGGTAGCCGAGCCGGCTTGGATTGTTGCATAGGGCGTCGGATGCCGGGCTTAGTTCCAGCCGCCGCCCAGGGCGCGGTACACGTTCACCGAGGCATTGAGCTGCTGCATCTTGGTTTCGATCAGGTCAAACTTCGATTCCAGGGCGTCGCGCTGGGTGAAGAGCACCTCGGTGTAGTCGGCGCGGGCCGAGTTGAACAGGCTGGTCGAAATGGTGGCCGACTGATTCAGGGCCTGCACTTCCTGGGTTTTCTGCTCGTAGCTCTTCTCCAGGTTGCTGATGTTGGAGAGCTGGTTAGCCACTTCCAGGTACGCGTTCAGCACCGTCCGCTCGTACTGGTACACGGCCTGGGTCTGGCGGGCGTTGGCGCTGTAGTACACCGCTTTTATCCCGTTTTTGTTGATCAGCGGCGCGGCTACGTCGCCGGCCAACGAGAGCAGCATCGACTCGGGCAGCGTGGTCAGCAGCGTGGGGTTGAAGGCCGCCGCGCCCACCGCGCCAGTGATGCGCAGCGAGGGGTAGAAGTTGGTACGGGCCACCTGCACGTCGAGCTTGGCGGCGGCCAGATTTTGCTCGGCCTGCCGGATATCCGGGCGGTTTTGCAGCAGCTGGGCCGGCACGCCCGCCCGCATGGCCGGCGGCACCAGCTCAGTGAACGAGGCGGCGTTGCGGACAATGGGCTGCGGGTAGCGGCCCACCAGGAAGTTGAGCCGGTTTTCGGTTTCCACGATGCGCTGCTGAATGGTGAACTGCAGGCTCTGGGTGTGGTGCACCTGGGCCTCGAAGCGGCGCACGGCCAGCTCCGTTACCCGCGCCGCCTCCTTTTGCAGGCGCATGGCCTTCAGGGCGTTGCTCTGAATGTCGATGTTCTGGCGGACGATGGCCAGCTGGTTGTCGAGGGCCAGCAGCTCGTAGTACGAGGTGGCAATTTCGGCCACCAGGTTGGTCACCGTGAAGTTCCGGCCTTCCACCGAGGCCAGATAGCGGAGCGCGGCGGCTTTTTTGGCGTTGCGCAGCTTGTGCCAGATATCCACTTCCCAGGTGGCAAAAGCGCCCACCTGAAAGTTGGTCAGCGGGTCGGGGGTACGTTTCTCGGGCTTGATGTCGACGTTTTCCTCCGTGGCCCCGGGCAGCGTGTAGCGCGCGGCCTTTTCGGCGCCGGCCCCCACGCCCAGGCCCACGCTGGGCAGGTACTCGCCGGTGCGGGCGCGCACTTCCTGGCGGGCAATTTCGATTTCCTGGACGGTGATGTTCAGCTCCTGGTTGCGGCGCAGGGCCGTGTCAACCAGGGCCGTGAGGTTGGGGTCGGTGAAAACCTCCTTCCACCGGATCCGGGCCGACGTGGTGCTGTCCTGACTGGTGCCGGTGAAGCTGGCGGGCACGGTGCGGCTCTCGTTTTTCTGCACCAGCTCGGGCGTTTTGCAGGCGCCCACGGCCAGGGCCAGGCAAGCGGCGCTCAGGCTTTGATAAATGCGTTTTTTAAGCATGAGTCTTAACTCCTTCTTCAACTAAAACGTGGGGCTCGAACTCCGACAAGGGGTGTTCGTTTTCATCCCCGATGAGCCGGCGGCCGGCGGCAATGGTGCCAAAAATGTAGTATAGGCCCGGCACGATGATGACGCCGAACACGGTGCCGAACAGCATGCCGCCCAGGGCCGAGGTGCCGATGGTGCGGTTGCCGATGGCCCCCGCTCCCGTGGCCAGCACCAGCGGAATCAGGCCGGCAATGAAGGCGAAGGAGGTCATCAGAATGGGCCGGAAACGCACCTTGGCGCCTTCGATGGCCGCGTCGCGCACCGACATGCCTTCCTCGTGCTTCTGCACCGCGAATTCCACAATCAACACCGCGTTTTTACCCAGCAGGCCCACGAGCATCACCAAACCCACCTGGGCGTAGATGTTGTTGGCCAGCCCCAGGGTTTTGATCAGCAGGAAGGAGCCGAAAATACCGGCGGGCAAGCTCAGAATCACGGCCAGCGGCAGCAGGAAGCTCTCGTACTGGGCGGCCAGCACCAGGTACACGAAGGCCAGCACCACCAGGAAGATGTAGATGGCCTCGTTGCCGCGGCTCACCTCGTCTTTCGACAAGCCGCCCCAGTCGATGTCGTAGCCCCGGGGCAGGGTTTTCTTGGCCACTTCCTGCACGGCCTTGATGGCCTCACCGGAGCTGTAGCCCGGGGCCGCGTCGCCGCGGATGGAGGCCGTGGGGTACATGTTGTAGCGGTTGATTTCGTTGGCGCCCTGGCCCTTCACTATTTTCATGAAGGCCGAAAACGGCACCATCTCGCCCTTGTCATTCTTCACCCACATATCCAGGATGTCCTTGGGTAGGCGGCGGTACTCGGGCGAAGCCTGCACGAACACCTTGAAAAAGCGCTGGTACTTGATGAAGCCCAGCTCGTAGGTCGAGCCCACCATGATGCTCAGCGTGTTCATGGCGTTGCCGATGCTTACGCCCTTCTGCATGGCCAGCTGGTTGTCGATCTGCAGCTCGTACTGCGGATAGTTGGCCGAGAAGAAGGTAAACAAGCCGGCCAGCTCCTTGCGCTTCTTGAGCTCGGCCATGAAGTCCTCGTTGACTTTTTCCAGGGCCTTGTAGTCGCCGGTGGCGGTTTTGTCGAGCAATTGCAGCTGGAAGCCCCCCGCGGCGCCGTAGCCCGGTACTGCCGGCGGCTCGAAGAACTCGATGGTCGCGCCGGGAATTTCCTTGGCCTTTTTCTCCAGGTTCTCCACGATGTCGTGGATAGACTCTTTCCGCTCGTGCCAGGGCTTGAGGTTGATGAGCAGCGTACCGGCATTGGAGCCCCGGCCCTCGGTCAGGACTTCGTAACCGGCCAGCGAGGATATGCTTTCGATACCGGGCACCTTCTCGGCCAGGGCCGAAAGCTGCTGCGACAGGGCGTTGGTGCGCTCCAGCGTCGAGCCGGGCGGGGTCTGGATGATGGCGTAGAGCATGCCCTGGTCCTCGGCCGGAATAAAGCCGGTGGGCAGCGTGGAGGAGATGCCGAAGATGCCCGCCCCGAAGGCCAGCAGAATGGCGAAGGTGAAGATGCGCCGGTCCACCACTTTCTCCAGGAAGTTGGTGTAGCGGCCGGTCAGGCGCTCGAAGCCGCGGTTAAACCAGTCGATGAAGCGGTTGATGGGCGTCTTCTTGCGGGGCTGGCCGTGGTTGTTCTTCAGAATCATGGCGCAGAGCACCGGCGTCAGGGTCAAAGCCACGATGCCGGAAATGACGATGGACGAGGCCATCGTAATCGAGAACTGCCGGTAGAAAATGCCCACCGGACCGCTCATGAAGGCCACCGGCACGAATACGGCCGTCATCAGGACGGTAATGGCAATGATGGCCCCGCTGATTTCGCCCACCACCTCGCGCACCGCCCCGTAGGGCGAAAGGTGCTTTTCCTCCATCTTGGCGTGCACCGCTTCTACCACCACAATGGCGTCGTCGACCACGATGCCGATGGCCAGCACCAGGGCGAAGAGGGTAATCATGTTAATCGTCATCCCGAAGGCCTGCATGGCAATGAAGGCCCCGACCAGCGACACCGGCACGGCAATAATCGGGATGAGCGTGGAGCGCCAGTCGCCCAGGAAGAGGAACACCACCAGGGCCACCAGAATAAAGGCGTCGCGCAGGGTGTGAATCACGTTTTCGGTCGAGGCGTCGAGGAAGTTCGACACGTCGTAGCTGATCTTGTAGTCCATGCCGGGCGGCATGGTTTTCTTCAGCTCCTCCAGCTTCTCCTTCACGCTCTTGATGACCTCACTGGCGTTGGAGCCGTAGGTTTGCTTGAGCATGATGGCCGCCGAGGGGTAGCCGTCGAGGTTGGAGTAAATGTCGTAGAATTCTGAGCCCAGCTCCACGTTGGCCACGTCCTTGAGGCGCAGGGTTTCGCCGTTGGCGTTGGCCTTGATGATGACGTTCTTGTACTCCTCCACGTCGTTGAAGCGGCCCTTGTAGGTCAGCACGTACTCCAGCGCCGAGGCCTCCTTGCCGTCGGAGCGGCCGATACGACCCGGGGAGCCAATCACGCTCTGGTCGTTGAGGGCTTCCATCACGTCGTCCACCGACAGGTTGTAGGCCCGCATCCGGTCGGGCTTGAGCCACACCCGCATGGCGTACTGCCGGGAGCCCAGGATGCTGGCCCGGCCGATGCCGTCGATGCGCTGAATTTCGGGCAGCATGTTGACCCCGGCAAAGTTGAAGAGGTACCGCATGTCGGTATTCTTGTCCTTGCTGTAGAGGTTCACATACATCAGCATGTTGGGTACCACGCGGTTTACCACCACCCCTTCGCGCTGCACCAGCACCGGCAACCGGTTCAGGATCTGGGCAATGCGGGTGTTGACGTTGACGACGGCCTGCTCGGGGTCGGTGCCGAGCTTGAAGACGATCTGGATGTTGGCTTCCCCGGCCGATACGGCGTCGGAAGTCATGTACTTCATGCCCGGCACGCCGTTGATGGCCTGCTCCAAGGGGATGAGCACCGATTCGGTCAGCACCTTGGCGCTGGCGCCCGGATACGCCGTGCTCACCATCACCATCGGCGGCGAAATCTCCGGGAACTGGGACGTGGGCAGGGTATTAATGGCCAGAATACCCAGGAACAGGATGACCACCGATATGACGATGGCAAACACGGGTCGGCGAAGGAATCTACTAAACATAAGCTTGTTGTTGACCCCACCCCCCGGCCCCCTCCCCTCCGGGAGAGGGGGGGGCCTGACGAAGTAGGAAGAACTAAATCGTTCGGCTCCCCCTCTCCCGGAGGGGAGGGGGCCGGGGGGTGGGGTGTTGTTATTCAGAATACACCTTCAGGTGGGAAATGACGGACTTGGGCTCCTGGTAGGTGAAGCTGATTTTGTCGCCGTCCTTCACTTTGCGGATGCCTTCGAGCATGATTTTGTCGCCCGGTTTCAGGCCCGCGGAGATGATGTAGAGGTCGGGCATTTCGGAGGCCACCGTGACTTCAGTCTGGTGCACCACGTTGTTCTTGTCCACGACGTACATGAATTTCTTTTCCAGCACCTCGAAAGTGGCTTTTTGGGGCACAATCAGGGCGTTTTTCAGGGGCACGGTCATCAGCACCGAGCCGGTTTCGCCGTTGCGCAGCAGACCTTTGGGGTTGGGAAAAGTGGCCCGGAAGGCAATGTTGCCGGTCTCATTGTTGAAATCCGCCTCGATGGTTTGCACGATACCGGGGTAGTCGAACACCTCGTTGTTGGCCATGCGCAGCTTCACGTGCGGCGCATCGTTGGCCTGGGCGTGGACGCGGTAAGCCAGGTACTCGGCCTCGGGCACGTTGTAGTACACCCACATCTTGCTGTTGTCGGAGAGCGTGGTCAGCAAGTCGCCCTCATCCACCAAGCTACCGAGCCGGGCCTGGAAGTGGTCCATGATACCGCTGAACGGCGCCCGGATGGTGGTGAAGCCCAGGTGCGTCTGGGCCAGCGACACCTCCGCTTTGGCCTTTTCCAGCTTGGCCTGCGAGAGGGCCAATTCGTTGGGCGACACGATATTGCCATCGGCCAGCTTCTTGGTGTTCTGGTACTCGATGCTCACGAACTTGGCCTCGGCCTCGGCTTTTTTCAGCTCGGCCTGGTAGAGCAGCGGCATGATCTGGAACATGAGCTGGCCTTCCTTCACCTGCTGGCCTTCATCCACGAAAATCTTCTGCAGGTAGCCTTTTTCCAGGGCCCGCACCTCAATGTGCTGGAAGGCGTGCACCTGCGCCACGTACTCCTTGGTGATGGTCGTGTCTTTTTGCAGCGGACTGGTGACCAGGAATTTAACTTGTTCTTCCTTTTCCTTTTCTTCTTTCGAGCAGCTTGTAGTGCTATACAAGACACCCAAGCTCATGGCCATGAGCAGGAACGTTCTTTTCATAAATACCGTGACAGGCAGTTAGTGATTCGAGGTAAGGGAATTAGGCAGGCAGAGCGGCGCGCGGCCCGGAGGCAGCAAAGAAGTAGAACTCAATTGCAAGCGGTTGGCCCAACGACCTTCCCGTTGAGTAGCACAAAGCACTCACCCCGACATGAAGTCGATATGAAGCGAAACTTTATTTTCGCCGCGCCGGGGGTCCTTTCCGCACCGTATTCCGCCACCCTGCCTCATTTGAACAACTCTCTGTCAGACACTTAGCTTCACTATACATACTCCTGCTTGTCTACCGGCCCTGGCAGGCAAAGAAAAAGCCTCCCCAGAACTTGCGCGTAAGTCCTGGGGAGGCTTATAGGGTGGGCCTGACGCGTGAAGTATCGAACTATTGGCGCCAGGATTTAGAAGCTATTGCGGCCTTGAGCCGCCAGGTTGAGTTGGACTTAACTTCCAGCAGGTGCCTCCCGCCCTGCTGGACGTTCCCACCGTGGTGCTTGCGCTGGGCAGTGCCGTTTTGCTGCTGCGCTATAAACTCATCTCGGCCCGGCTGGTGCTGGGTAGAGCCGCCTTGGGCTACGGGCTGAGCCAAGCAGGCATGTTATAAGCCCCTTGTTTCGCTGGGCAGCGGACAGGCGGCCGGCCCGCCGAAGGCAGTAGTGTAGGCGCAGAAACAGCAAGGCTAGATCCTGGAGCGAAGTAGCGAACGGAGCAGGAGTCACCTGGTAGACGGAAGAAGGTGTCACCGTGCCGGCCGAAGAGTCGCAACGGGCAAAACAAAACGGCCATGCGGTGCTGAGCAGGCAGTAGCCGGATGAGATGGCCCAAGTAAGGAATACTGCTGCCGAAGTAAATAAATGTGGCTCCGGCAAGCTCCTCCGTAGGCAAGTTCACGTACATTTCATCCGTTAGCCACGACTTTTTCATTCCTTCAACATTCCACTCAGAACTAGGGTTATTAGCTGCCGCTAACCAGCCCTACATCTGGGCGCCTACCAAAACCCGCTATGCTCAACATCAACCACGACAAAACTGACACCAAGAGCTTCGAGATGCTCGGCAAGTGCCCCTTCGGCGGTGACCGAATCGGCGGGGCGGAAGGCACTCCACCCACGCTCTCCGACTGGTACCCCAACCGCCTGCGGGTGGAGGTGCTCAACCAGAATTCTCCCCATGCCAACCCGCTCGGCCCGGACTTTGACTACGCCGCCGCCTTCAACGCCCTGGACTACGAGGCGCTGAAGCAGGAAATCAAGAGCTTCCTGACGACTTCGGTGGACTGGTGGCCCTCGGACTACGGCAACTACGGCCCGCAGATGATCCGGATGGCCTGGCACTCGGCCGGCACCTACCGCATTGCCGACGGACGCGGCGGCGCGGGCCAGGCCATGCAGCGCTTCGCCCCCATCGAAAGCTGGTGGGACAACGGCAACGTAGACAAGTCGCGGCGCCTGCTGTGGCCCATCAAGCAGAAGTACGGCAGCGCCCTGTCCTGGGCCGACCTGATCGTGCTGACCGGCAACTGCGCCCTGGAAATCATGGGCTTCCCCACCTACGGCTTTGCCGGGGGCCGCGAGGATGCCTGGGAGGCCGATAACTCGACCTACTGGGGCCCGGAGGTAATTCATGACCTGCGCACCGCCGAAGCTCCCGACAAGATGGTAAACCGGGACAAGCGCTGGCGCGGCCGCAACGGCGACGCCGACTACGACCTGGAAAACCCGCTGGCCGCCACCCACCAGGCCCTGATTTACGTGAACCCCGAAGGCCCCTACGCCGACGGCGACATTATGGGCTCGGCCCGCGACATTCGGGTGGCCTTCACCCGCATGGCCATGAACGACGAGGAAACCGTGGCCCTGATTGCCGGCGGCCACGCCTTCGGCAAGAGCCACGGCATGGTACCCTCCACCAAAATCGGGATGCCGCCCGAAATAGCCCCAATGGAGCAGATGGGCCTGGGCTGGCACAACCCCGTGGGCGCGGGCAACGCCGAAAACACGATGACCAACGGCATCGAGGGCAGCTGGACCCAGAACCCGACCCAATGGGACAACAGCTACCTGGAAAACCTCTTCAAGCACGAGTGGAAGCAGACCCGCAGCCCCGCCGGCGCCCTACAGTGGACGCCCGTGGACGCCGACGCGCCCCGCACGCCCGACGCCCACATCCCCGGCAAAACCCACGCGCTGATGATGATGACCACCGACCTGGCGCTGAAGGAAGACCCCGAGTACCGCAAGGTCTGCGAGAAATTCCTCAATGATTTCGACGCCTTCACCCAGGCCTTTTCCAAAGCCTGGTACAAGCTCACCCACCGCGACATGGGCCCCCGGGAGCGGTACCTCGGCCCCGAAAAGCGCGTGGAAAACGACCTGCTCTGGCAGGACCCCATCCCGGCCGCCGACTACGCCATTATCGATGCCGCCGACGTGGCCGCGCTGAAAAAGGACATTCTGGCCCTGGGCGTATCGGGTTCGGATCTGGTTTTCACCGCCTTCTCGGCGGCCGTGACGCACCGCCACAGCGACAAGCGCGGCGGTGCCAACGGCGGGCGCCTGGCCCTATCCCCGCAGAAAGACTGGGAAGTGAACCGCCGCACGGTGCCCGTCATTGAAAAGCTGCGCACGGTACAAACGAAGTTCAACGAGCAGGCCAGCGGCAAGCATGTCTCGCTGGCTGACCTCATCGTGCTGGGCGGCTGCGCAGCTCTGGAAAAGGCCGCCGCCGACGCGGGCGTGCCCACCACCGTGCCCTTCACCCCCGGCCGCCGCGACACCACCCAGGAGCTGACCGACCTGGAAATGTTCACCTGGCTCAAGCCCGTGGCCGACGGCTTCCGCAACTACCTGGACGCGGATTTTGCCAAAATTGCGGCGAAAGTGGCCCCCGAGGAGCTGTTCCTCGATAAGGCCCAGCTGCTCAACCTTACCGCCCCCGAGTGGATAGCCCTCACCGGCGGCCTGCGGGCCATGAACGCCAACCACGACGGCGCCGACCACGGCATCTTCACCGACCGCGTGGGCGTGCTCACCAACGACTTCTTCACCGTGCTGACCAGCATGGACTTCGAGTGGAAGAAAGCCGACCCGCACGGCCACCTGCTCACGCTCAACGACCGCAAGACCGGCGCAAAGCGCTTCACCGCCACCCGCGCTGACCTCGTATTCGGCTCGAACAACCAGCTGCGGGCCGTGGCCGAAGTCTATGCCGGGGCCGACGGGCACCAGCGTTTTGTGCAAGCCTTTGTCAAAGCCTGGGACAAGGTAATGATGCTGGACCGCTACGACGTGAAAGCGTAGGTCGTCCGGCTCCGTTGGCCGCCAACAATAAGCCCGGCCCCGCTACTTGTGTGGGGTCGGGCTTATTGTTGGTTGTAAGCGGCGCTAGCGGCTTCAGGATTCGTGCTCGGGCTTATGGAGCTACGAAGCCGGGACGGGCGTCGGGGTGCATGATCTGGCCGCCTAGGTTGCCGGTGCTGAACCTGCCTTCTTCTCCTGATGAATCCAACAATCGATTAGACATATTAGGAGGTCTGGCATAGCGCAACTTTCACAATGAGCTACACGAAGCAAGAAAGTAGAGACCAGCATCACTTTCTTTTTTAGAATACAGATGAATTCAGGTTCAAAAGGAAACATCTTACCTAGACGCTATACTCATCACATCCTTAGAAACAGAAAAACCGCCCCTACATTGCGTAGAAGCGGTTTCGGGTGGGCCCAACAAGTGAATTATCGAACTATTGGCGCCAGGATTTAGAAGCTATTGCGGCCTTTAGCCGCCTCATCAATCTCGACGATTATACCACTTCGCAGCAGGAGGGCGTGGCGTAATGAAGACGACCACCTCCTCTCCCACCGCGGCTGCTAAGCCCCGCGCCCTCATCGTGCCCGCCGAGGTGCTGGCCCTAGAAGGGATCACGCTCACGGCCAAGCTCATCTTAGCCGAGGTCATCGACCTCTACAAGGTCAAGAAGCACGTCTTCGCCAGCGACGAACACTTCGCCGCCCGCCTCGGGATTGGCCTGCGCACCGTCGGCGATGCCATCAAGCAGCTGCACGAGCACAGCCTGCTGGACCGTACGATTGACCCCAAAGCCCGCCATAAGCGCCAGCTCACGCCTACCCTGCCGAGCACTCCGACAGCAAAGTCCCTGCAGAATCCGCAGGCAAATGTGTCCCAAGTAGCTGCGGATTCCGCCGCTGGTGCCTGCGAAAATCGCTACGTGTCCCTGCGGAATTTGCCGGAAGTGCCTGCGAAATCTGCTGGCGTAAATACCAGGGTAAATTCCAAAGCAAATATCCATGTAACCCCTACCGGGGGTGTGGCAGCCGAAGCTGCAGCGCACGCACAAAATGAACAAGGATTGGAAGACTGGGATGATGCTTCACCCCTGATGACCGTCCCATCATC
The DNA here is from genome assembly GCF_004765605.1 of Hymenobacter aquaticus. NCBI lineage: Bacteria > Pseudomonadati > Bacteroidota > Cytophagia > Cytophagales > Hymenobacteraceae > Hymenobacter > Hymenobacter aquaticus. The sequence goes on from NZ_SRLC01000001.1 coordinate 2,026,490, forward strand.
CCCCCTCGTTGCGGCCGTCCCCCCTTCTTCCCGGCCCCGGACAGCTCGAGCCAAACCCAAGTCGGCCTCGCAGCACGCTTTCGCCGAGAGTCCCTATGCCGATGCCGACGCCTTTATAGAAGCGCTGCAAGGCACTGACTACGCCCACGCCGATCTGCGCTACTACCACGAAGTCATCCGCACCTGGGCTGAAAGCAAAGACGCGCGCAACGCCAACTGGCTGCCGATGATGTGCAACTGGATGCTGCGCGACGCCAAAGACCAAAAACTGAAAACCACTTCTTCCTCCCTCGCCTCTTCTTCCCATGCATACGCTTCAGCCTCTACCCACGCCAAACGCTCCCATCACCACGAAAGCCTCGCCGACGTCGGAGCAGCTGTTGATCAATACTTTGAAACAAAATACGGTCGTTAGCATTGCCTCCGGACAGAGCCCAGCGCTGGCCCAGATGAAGCTGCTGCTCGTCGACATTCAATCGGGCCTTACCCCGGTCGTAGCCCATCATGCCCCCAAGCTGTTCCAGCTGCGCCAAGCCAACCGCCTCGGTGAGAAGCTGTTGCTGATGCTGATCGTGTTTTTGCTCAAGACCTTTCAAGATTCGCTCAAGGTCAAGGACGGCATGGAAGCGCCGGACCTGATCGAAACAGCGGAGATGATCCTGCAGAAGTACTCGCACGACAGCCTCAAAGACGTGATGTTGGCCCTGAAAGAGGCGAAGTGGAGCGGCCACAACTTCTACAACGCGCTGTCTGGCCCGAAGGTCATGGAGGTGCTGGAGAAGTACTTCGACACCAAAGCGCAACGCTTAGAAGCCGAGCACCGGCAACAGAAAGCCCAACCAACGCCGGACCTGCTCGGTAGCTTGCCGGCAGAGGTATCTGCCAAATTGCTGGGCGCGGTAGCCCCTCCAGCACCCAATTTCGATGAAGAAGAATACCAACGCCAACGCGCTGCGTACTACGCCCAGCGCATCACCGAGGAAAGCCTAGGCACTGAAATAGCAGCGCATTCTGCACCGGAGGCACTGCAGCAGGACGCTGCTTAGCACAGCCTCTGAGCAGCATGCTAAACCCTTCTGACAACGGTGGGCTACGCTGAACGAAGTTGTTCAGCGTAGCCCAACCCGGGCAGCCGCGCCCCGTGGCCCCCGCTACGACAGCAGCGGGGAAGCCGGCCGCTACACGGGCCGGCGCCACGGGGCGGTGCTAGGCACTTTTGGCGTCCACTAGTTCACCATTTTTTCCCGTGCCAACATTCTACGATCTTAGCATAAAGCTTTAGGATTTGGGCATGGTGGGGGTTTCGGGCCTACATTTAGCCGCGTATGTCTTTATTAAATACAATCATAGAGAAAGCCCAGTAGGGTTTTACCCTACTGGGCTTTCTCTATGATTGTATTTTTCTGCAACGCTAAACCGACCAAGCCTTCACTTTTTGTTTGTCTGTTTGCTCCTTCCACATATTCTTTTTCGTCTGGTTAACATCCTTTACAAAATCCCACACCTTTTTCCCCGTTTCAAAAACAATATTAACTAATTCTGTAGATACACTAAATCTTGGGTTGTCATTATATTTTTTATAATTTTTATTGTAAAAGTCAACAAGATTATTATATGATTTTTGCAGTTCCGACATTTCTTTATCAATATTTATATTTTCTTTAGCTGCTTTTCTCCAATCTTGAATAATGACTTTATATCTCTCGATCAATGCGTCGTCCTTCGTTTTAAACACCCTGTATAGCTCCTTTGCTTCAGCTACATCAGCATTAGCGTTTCCTCCTTTCCAACCCTTAATCTCAGCATTAATCGACTCACTATTTGACTTTATCTCAGCAAGCAAACTTATTATATCAGCATGATATTTTAAATTAAAGCTTTTTGCCTTTACGCTCGTACATATTAATGCACATGCGATAAAAACAAATAACACAACTGCATGTTTTGAAAAATCATTCATTCTCTGATTTTTCAAAAAGTTAAGCCCTGGTTTCATGGCGTGAAATTATGTTTAAAAGTGAGACATTCAACCTTATTTTGTAAATGCCGGCATAACCAAACCAACAGGAGCAAATCTATAATCAATAAATATATAATCGACGTATTTTTCAAGAGCACTATTCCAACACGTATAAACCAAATCATTTTCTTTCTTCTTTAAATAAACCTTATTCTCTTGGCATTTACTTATCTCCAATTCCAATCCATTTTCATACACACTGAATCCCCCTCCTCTATTTTTCCTATAAGCAATATTTGTTTTATTTGAAACCAATCTTCCAATACCTTTAGCATGTTTATTATTCCTGTAACCAACTAATTGTATAGTTGAAAACAAAGAAGAATCATACACAATGCCGTGATTATAATATACAGGGAATGACAATTGCCTGTTATCCACCATAACGCATAATTTACCATCTTTAAACTCCCATATTACTCTTGGATTATACGATGCATAGCTTGCTATACTTAGATCGTTGTTAGCAAGTTTCCAACCCTGATCAACTGCATATTTGCGCAAATCAACACCCGGGTAATCAATAGAATTAGCATGAGCTATATTAATAGCTTCATATGCTTCTTCTACTCTAGAAAAACCCAATTTTTTCATGTAAAACCCGCAAAGCTCATCAGCCTCTAGTTCTTGCTTACGATTACTAGCACCTTCATGTTTTGATACAATATGGCCTAATTCATGACACAACACAGCAGCTAAAACTATACGCGAATAATTATAAAAATAAGCATGATTAATAATAATCAATCGTTTTCCATCTGCCAAATTTCGTATTTCTGCATTTGCTACAGAATCAGAACAAACAATATCCAATTGCACATTTTCAATAATAGCTTGATTTATAATATCATTAAATACCCATTTGTAATCCAAACAATCAGTGCCATAGCAAGAAAAAATACTTGCAAATAGCGCAGATACTATCAAATATAAGTAACGTGACATATTGTGTTCGTTTTGAAAAACACCAATGCAACAGCAGCCATGAGGCACAAAAGTATGATAACCGATGAGCTAGACATCAGTGCTATCACTGAATTTATGAGCAATTCGGATTACACATCGTAGTAGAGCAACCATGAGCCGTGTTACTACCCTGGCTTCTTTTGATAATATAAACAGCGGGTAACAAACCTCATCGGTTCACTACCCGCTGCTGCATTCAAGCCCTAAACTTCTACCGCTGCCCGACGGCGCTGGCTGGGGCCTGCTGGCCGGAGAAATCGAAGTACAGGGTCATTTCCTTGGCGTACGAGGGGTCTTTGCCGTAGTCGTAGTACATGTTGGTTTTGCCCATCGGGCCCATGTTCTCGGCTTTCTGCGACTTGGTGCCGATGGCGGGGATGCCGTGCAGGAAGGAGAGCTGGCCGCTGGGGAAAGCCGGGGCCGTGTTGTAGGGCGTGGCCAAGAAGCGCGGCGTGAACAGGCGCAGGTACACGTCTTCCTGGTCGCAGACTACCGTGAAGGGCTGGCCGGTGGTCTGCAGGGTGAGCCAGTAGAAGTTGGAGTAGTAGCCCTTGAACTCGGGGTACTCGGGGCCGCGGGTGCCGTTCATTTCGCCGGTGCTGGTGTCGTTGTAGCCTTTGGTCCACACGCCCAGGTTGGTGCCTTTCAGGCGGTCCTTCCACACGCGGTAGGGCCCGTCGCCGCGCCACTGGGCGCCGCGCACCTCCTTTTCGGGGTAGCTGAAGCTCAGGCCGGCCAGGGCGAAGTCGTAGTCTTTGGGGAAGTACCTGGCCGTGAGGCGCACCCAGCCCGAGGGGTACACCGTCCACTGCAAGGACTGGTAGCGGCTCTGCTTGCTCCAACATAATGTTGGCATTGCCTATCATGGCATCAGTTGTCGCCACTCTAACGCACTTCGCATAGATGCTTAAGAAATTGCGTCGTTCAAATCAGCCGACTTGTTTCTAATGTAATAGTCTAGTTAGATTTTTCGCAGAGCACCCGCTTATCAGACACACGAAGTCCACGTACCAATCCCTGACGTCGCAGCTTGTTCAAGGTAGGTTTGCTGATGTGTAAATAAGCCAAAGCCTGTTTCGTTGTAAGGTATACCGTTTCTTCTGCGCTATAACCCTCTTTGGGCTGAGATATTTGCACTTCTTGTAACAAAAGTCGAATCCCTTCATCTATGATTTCCGAGATGAGGCGCCCTAGCTTTTTTGAGCTTATCAGTAATAATTTCATTATATTAAAATTTATTCTTTAGCCCGATCTGCATTCAGAGCATCTGCTAGGCGCAGTTCGTATTCACCCAATTGGCTCCTGAAATTGCCTGATCAGTTCGTCATGATTAATGCACATAGCCACTTGAACGGGCAGCGTTCATGCATTCGGAGCTACCCCTTCCAGTACTTCAATGCCAAGCGCATTCTTTAAGCCTAGCAGATCGGCGGGCAGCTGCCCCTGTAGCACGAGCACGGCCCTGCTATTGGGCACGTGGCCCTGCGCGACTTGCTCGGCTTCGAGCAGGGCGCGGTACTTGATGCACTGAAACAGGCCCCGCAGCACGTCTGCCTGGTCTGAGAGGTCGGACTTCACCTCGACGGCTATGCGCTGCGCCCCGTGCTCGAAAAGCACATCCAGGCGGTCAGCCGACAGCAACAGGTATTCCGTCCGGCCAGGGCCTACGGCCGGGCTCAGGCCTAGCAGGTCTGGTCGGGTAGCTACGTATAACTTCAACTGACGGTGCCGTTCGCTCTCCCCACCTCCTATATATTGCCGAGCCTCATCCAGTATTGCCGCGGGCACCGGCGGCAAGGGATGTAACTCGAACTGCTCCAGCACCCATTCCCATTGGGGATAGGTATAGATTTTAGAAAGATACGCGTCGATGAGGCGCCGCTTCTGCTCAATGGCGTACTCGCTGAAAGGCAGCGGCGTGACGAACTTGCCGATACCTTCGCCGGGCAGCCCAGTGCGCTTGTTGATAACTAGGGCCTGAATGCCGGGCACGGTCATGTTGTGCTTTCGACCCAGCGCGGCCAGCGCCCGCCCAATAGCTCCTAGGGGGTAATTGAGGGTGCGGGGATTGGACATGCCCAGTTCCTCAGCCAGGTCGGAATAGAAGATGGGCGTGCCGGCGCGGGCCTGTCGCACCAGGCGGGGCAGCGCCAGCCGGGCGCGCTGCAGGTAGAGGTCTTCGCCGCTTTGCAGGGCGGCGCTAGCTGTGGTGGATGTCTGCCGCTTGGCCATGGGTATTTCGTTACAAGGCCCACCGCATGCTACTCGGCATTCAGTGGGCCCATAGGACTGCTAGTCGGTAAGCGAAAACGAGTTAATGTATTAATACAGGGTCAGGTCGGCCGTGTCGGATAGGCTGGGCAGCGTCACCGGTGGCTGGCCTTCGTCTAGGCGATACAGTACGAGCAAATGTTGTCCCTCTTCGGCTTGGTAAAGCTGCGGGAGCAACGGGTTGGATTCAGCATCGAAACTCATGGAGTGGGTCGCTTAATAGCTTAAATGCCAAAAAGAACACTCGATCAGCGCACCCACTAGAAAAGGATAGTTAAAAGTTGGAAGCTACCTCATACTAAACCTTGAACTCAACCGCTACGTAACACTTTGCCTGGTTTTTACCTATTACAACCAGAATCACCTTAACATCAAATAAAGACATGGGAACTTCAGAAAACGAAGGCATGGGCCGCGTTGCCGGTTACGGCGAGCCATCAAAACCTGTTGAGCAGCCATCACTCGGCGTGGTAAGTGGCTACGAAAATCCCGCTGCGCCGGCGCAGTCATTGCCCCACTACAACGTGAACGAAGCATCGGGACAACATTCGAACCACTCCCAAGCTTTACTGGCTTTTGTAAACGTGCTAAGCAAGTTTCGGGAGGGCGTACCCTCAGCACAACAAGCAGAAGAACTTGTGCAAGTTGTGAACGAAATTGCCTTGAGGTTAGCGAACAGCAACCAACCGGGCGATCTACTCTTTCTACAGCAGCAGGTAGAAAGAGTGACGGCTAAGCACAAACGGCCCTAGCGTAGTTTACCGATGCAAAAGCCCCGGCCTATTTGTGGGCTGGGGCTTTTCGTTATATGCACCTGCTTTTACGCAGCGACTAGACGCGACAGCAAACAGGACCTTTAGGCAACGAACAACAGCGGGGGCCGTATCCTAGCACCGAGTGACAACAAGAATTGCCACCGCGGGCTCCAGGGGTTCGTCGGCACAAAATTAGGCGCATACACGCATGAGCTGCGCCAGCAAGTACAACGCGTAGTCGCCTTCCTGTACTTCGTTCACGAAGCAATGGAAGCGTGGAAGGTGGTGCAAGCCGCCTGGCACTGGCTACAGTCGCATTTGCCCTTGTGAGCTTGCAGGGAGCAACCCGCCTCATAAACCAAGTCGGCCCCCAGTCTGTGCACAGACTGGGGGCTTTGTGTTTGCGGTAACTGAGAGTCAGAGCGTGTTGGGAAATCGGTTTTGAGGTAAAAAGAAACGAGCCAGCAAGTTGAGGCGGGAGTTCCTAGGCTTCCGGTCGCATTATGGTTGAGTGCTATCAACCCCTAACTGACTCGCAGTGGCAAGGTATGCTGCTGCTCTTGCCGCTCAACGCAAACGGCGCCTGTGTTTGCGCCAGGTCGTGGACGCGCTGCGCTACGTGTGCCGCTCGGGCTGCCAGTGGCGCAGCCTGCCGGCGGCGTTTCCGAAGTGGACGGCGGTGTACTACTTCTGCCGCTGGCAGCAGGACGGCACGCTGCAGCGGCTAAACCGGGCCTTGAACGAGGCAGACCGGCAAGCGTAGGGGCAGCCGCCCACGCCGGCCGTGCTGTGCTTGGACAGCCAGAGCGTCAAACTGGCCCCGCGCATTGCCGAGCACCGCGGCATCGACGGCGGCAAGTGTGTCAACGGGCGCAAGCGGCAGCTGCTGGTGGACCGGCAAGGCCGCGTCTGGGCCTGCCGCGCGCACGCGGCCAACCAGCATGACAGCCGCGGCGCGGCCCCGCTGTTGCGGGAGCGGCGCCACTGGGGTCCGCGCCTGACCACCGTGGTGACCGACCGCGCCTACCGCGGCCACTTTACCGAAGGATTGCTGGCGCGTGGACTCCGGCATGAACTCAGCAGTCGGCCGCCATCGACGCGCGGCTTTGTCCCGGTGGGCTGCCGCTGGGTGGTCGAACGCACCTTCGCCTGGCTGAACTTCTTCCGCCGTCTGGTCATGGACTACGAGTACACGCCCGAAAGCCACGCCGCGTGGATTCTCTGGGCAAACGTAACCCTGTGCCTCAACCGACTACCTTAATTCCCCAACAGGCTTTTAATCTTAGCTACTTGTTTAACAGCTTGTTCTCTGAATTTATATCATTTTAGCCTTTGCAGTTACTGTGAGTTCTTCCTATGAAACTGCCTTCGTCCACACTATTAAAACCTGAAAGTCCTACTTTTAGGCTGGCTTCTCTGCATTTTGGCTTATTAAAAACAGGGGTCGTCCCCGGTTGACTTCTCAGCACTCCAATGCCTACATCCAAACCTATCTTATTAGTCTCATCTGCTGTTTTCGGTTATGAAGAGTTGCTTGATCGCCTCTACGCTATCCTTGATAAGCTTGGCTTTGAAGTCTGGATGTCTCATAAGGGCACTTTGCCAATAGACCCTAACATCTCCGCTCTTGAAAGCTGCCGCAAAGCTGTGGCTCGCTGCGACTATTTTCTGAGCATTATTCTACCCCGTTATGGCAGTGGTCGGGAAGGCGATACAGAAGAATCCATTACGCATCAAGAACTACGTGAAGCCATCCGTTTGAAGAAGCCCCGCTGGGTACTTGCCCATGATCACGTCGTATTTGCACGCGGATTACTTCGAAGCTTGGGTTTCAAAACTGCTGAGGACCGCAAGTCGCTTACTCTTAAAGGCACTCCGATTTTCGATGATCTGCGACTTATTGACATGTACGAGCTTGCTTCCCGTAATGACATACTACTGTTGAAAGATCGGCAGGGAAACTGGGTACAGCAATTCTCGACAGATGGTGAAGTGCTTCTTTTCGCCTCTAGTCAATTCCAGCGATTCCAGGAGGCAGAAGCTTTTGTAAAAGAATCACTTGGTAAAGCATCACGCCTTAAAAAGGCTATCAAACCAAGCTCAGCGAAATAATGAATCTTGTTAAACAAATCATCAGCGGCGGTGAGAGCCAGTCAGTCGTCTTCTTACGGAACGCTGCTGATGTACAAAACATTGCCCAACATGTGGTTGCCCTGCTCAATAGTGGTGGTGGCTATATTGTTATAGGCGTCGATGAAAATAACCAGATTGCTCATTTAGCTAACTCAAGAGATTCTGCTATTCAGTTGCGAACGCAATTGGATGAGGTTATTACACCCAAAGCTTATTTCGATGTTGGCACTGATGATGTAGACGGACAGACAGTAATGATGATTGATGTGCCCGGGGGCAAGGATTTGCCTTTTGTAACTAATGACCGAGTCTACGTACGACAGGGGCGCCATACGATTGCTGCTTCAGGTAATTTAATACAAAGCATTCTACAAAAGCGGGTGGCAGAAGTGGAACGATGGGAGCGTCGCACTTCCCCAATGTTGGATTTAGATGATCTGGATCATGAAGAGATTAACCTGACTGTTCAGTCTGCTCGCGAACTGTTACGAATATCCATCGCAGGCGCTTCAACCGATAAGTTTGTCATACTTAGTGCGCTAGGGATGCACGTGAGAGGTCAGCTCACAAATGCAGCTGATGTGTGCTTTGGTCAAGATCCGGCGAGTCGCAACCCTCAAATACGGGTTCGTGCCTTTTCATTTTTAACAACTAAAGGGGCTAACTATCAAGATCAAGCAACTTTTTCCGGACCAGTTTCCCGCATTCTCGAGCTAGCTGAAGCTTTTGTTCTTCGGCATACACCAGTGACAGCTGAATTTCATGAAGACCGGTTGCAACGAACGGATCAACCTCTGTATGCCCGATACGTTTTACGCGAAGGCTTAGTCAATGCCTTAGCTCATCGTGACTATGCTTCATTCTCAGGTGGTATTACTGTTGAAGTCTACCCGGACCGAGTTGAGATATGGAACTCAGGAAAGCTACCTAAAGGCTGGGATGCGCGCAAGTTGCGTACTGCACATCCTTCTCTTCCTAGTAACCCGGATATCGCGCATATTCTCTACTTACGTGGATACATGGAACGTATTGGTAGAGGAACTCTTAAAATGATTGAGGTAAGTCAGATAGAAGGACTGCCTTCTCCTAAATGGCAAGCCGATGAAGATGGCGTACGCTTAACAATCTTTAATCGTCTTTACTCAAAGCAAGAGCGTCAGCCATCACTCAATGAGCGTCAGCAAAAATTGTTAGATACGTTGGAGGTTGGTCAAGCCATTACAATGGCCGATTATACGCTAGGGTTTGCGTCGGAAGTAAGCAAGAGGCAAGCACAACGCGACCTAGGCCTGTTAGTGGATGCGGGATATCTTGTCTTGGAAGGTGGTGCTCGTACGTCCCGTTATGTGCGCGTCGAATGACAACTTCATCAATTGCGCCATAATCGCGACATGATTTAGACACGTCATACGCGAAACAATTGCTCAAAAAGCTGGGAAACTTGGTCCTAGGACAAGTATGTCGCTTCGTTACGACTCTAATCGCGACAAATCGCGACATAATCGCGACAGCGTCGACTTAACATCTTCGTGCTGGGTGGCCCGTCTCATTTGACAGGAGAACTACCTGATACACTTAAGCTTAACCACAACAGGAACATCTTCCCGTTCAGAATGATCTTGCGTCATTGGAGCTGCTGCAATTCATTGAGATAATAACGGAAATTGGGGACAATCCATTACTTGGGTACTCGGCGCTGGTCTAATACATGGTGCAACGTCGGTTATGCTCGTCAATGACGAGTTGAATGCGCACGTGATGCATGGCCAGGGAGCGGCTGAATGAGCAGGACTTGCGCACGAGCACGCCGCACCGCTGCTGTAGCGAACAGTTGATGGCTTCGACGATGCTGGTTTGTCTGCTGCCCTTGGCGCAGGCTTGGTGCGCCCGCTTGGGCAACACGCCTTCGTAAGCCTCCTACTCGTCGGTGTAGTACCAGGTGCCGGTGCGATACGGCTTGGGCAGGGCCCGCCACAGACGCCGGGTGGTGGCGCGGCCGCGCGAACCGAGCACCCCGGCGCGAATGCTGCTTGACAGCTAGCCAAAGCCATTTTTTGCGCTGTTTGCGGCCTACAAAGGTCCACAGCTTATCCAGCTCCAACTCCTTCACCCGCCGCGGCAGCGGGCTGCTGGTCGGCGTGGTCTGCGCTTTTTTTGCCAGCTTGGCCACGGTCGTGCGTGCCACGCCCGTCAGGCACACGATGGCCCATTGCGAGACGCGTTCGAGCAGCGGCTTCTCCACCTGCGCGTATTGTGCGGCTTTGCGCGGAGCCGCCGGGGCAAACACGGCCTGATGCCGGCAGGCTGTACACAATTACTTGGCCTGGCCACAGCTGTGCCCATTCTTACGCAGGGCCGTGCTTGCGCACTTGCCACAGCTGAGTATCGTTTGGATCATGCTACCCTTTACGACAAAACCACGCTTTAGACCACCGCCGAAAGCTCTTGCAGCAATGCCTAATGAAGTAACCAGAATATATCTCAACTATTTACCAAAAACTCTTTTCGCGCATTGTCATAAATAAAACTATGCGATTTATAATAATCAAGCTCAACTCGCGAATCCCAAAAAACCCTCATCCCATCTTTTTCTTCCGCTGCCTGGACATACGCTCTTTGAAGTTTATCATAAGCTAAATCATAAGTATCATTAGGATACAGCGGGACAATGGCTGCATGGAACTGAATCTTATAATCCAATTCCAATACATCCTCCCTTTTAGAAAGCTGACTTAGCTGCTTCTGAACCCTGGTAATAAATCCAACAGCCTCATATTGAGGTCCTTTAATCAAAAATATAAACTCATCCCCACCAGTATATTTCCTATAAACTCTTTTAACAAAACTCTCTTCCATTTTATAGCTCAGTTTATACATTTCTTCATCTCTCCTCATTTTAATAAATAGATCTTGCGCTATTATTCGAATAATATCATCTCCTTTTTGAAAACCTCTTTTCTTATTTATTACACCAAATTTATCAAGATCTATCAATATCAAATGGAACAATTCTTTAGGTCTATTTTCCATATCTATCTTAAACTTGACCTGATTAGGAATACCCGTAACAAAATCAATCAATCTCAATCTTTCCGAGTCCAACAAAAGAGATTTAATATTAATTAAATCAGTTTTAGTTTTTGCATGCTTTTCCTTTTCCCTGTAATACAAAGAATACATCACATAACATATAACAGATCCAATTGCAGCAATAGAAAATAAATACAACGGCAATGATATAACCTGATTTTCAGGAAAGAAAAATTTTTTTATTTTATCGTATTCGGTCACAAATAGTATAATACCAGTAACTGTAGCAATAAATACCCCAATAGAGGATATTAATTTTCTTGGCTCCATTATCTCTTTTTACTATGGATGTTTGCTAACAAAACTAAGCTACCTCGTTGTGCTTTGGCAATTACTAATCACACAATAGCCTCATCATTCCCTAAGTTGCTTCAGGAATTTAAGCCGCTGGGACACACAGAGACTGTAACTACCATCCACAGCTTTTCTAGTATGCACGTTAGGCTTTGCGTTTCGTAGGTACCGAAGAACAAAGGGAATTCTGATTTTGCTGCACGGCTGTAGCCTGTAGATCCATGTTGAAGCGCTTTGTCCTTCTGAATGTAGTCATATCGCACCGCTAGGTTACGAAGCTAGGCCGGAGGCAACCTGCCCGACCAGACGGCCTAAAGTTAGTAGTTCCGGTGCGAGGTCGTTTATTATTGCAAAACCTACGTGTATGGCAGCGGGTCCGTAGATGAGTTAGAAGCCGAGCGGGTGAATTGAGTAGCAGACAGGCGCCGATTCCCTGCTTCAAGTGCTCGCAGCGCTGCATTACCGGGTGTACACGGTAATGCCCAACAATGTTATGCAGTTTAGTAGTATGCTCCACCAGCCCTATACTGACAGCTACATCTTCAGTTGGCTAGCACAACATCGAGCAAATACTTACCAAGCCTGCCTCTAGACTAACGGTCAGGTCGAGCGCATGAACATCCCCGCTTAAAGAAGCTACCATGTTACGCTACTGTTACTGTCTGCCCGTCGCTCAACTAAATCAGCCCCCTTACGAGCCTTTATGCTAGCTGACAACTAAACGCCTCAAGCCTCTGCGCGGCCTGCCATCGTATGAACTCACTTACACTCTTTACTAAGGCCATTCTTGGTTCAATCTAACTGAACTTCCTCTGCAATAGTCTCTGCAATAGCGACCTTATAAAAAGAAGCAAGTACTCGTGCTAAGCGCTTGACTCTATAACGCTGAATTCCTGAAGGTGGAACTTGTGTGTTCAAGTATTCAATTACTTTATGCCAAAAGGCATTTTCTGCTGAGGCATGATCATAAGCGGCTCTGAATTGCAGCAAGCTAGGGACTTGCGTGAAGGTTGGGATGTAAGCTAAAAGTTGGCGGGCAAAATACTCAGGGTCTAGGTCTGCAAATAAGGGGAGAGGCAGTTGAGCGCGCTCGCTTGCAAATGCAAGTAATTGATTGATATCATCCGCCAATAACTCTTTGGCTCTGGCTTGGGCACCTGCAATCTTCTGTTTGATAAGCTGTTCGTTGTAATGCAATGTAATGCAACGCAATCTGGACAAGAATGAAAAGTCTATCCCTTGCTGTATACCACTAAGGCTTAAAAACTGCTTTGCGTTAGGGATGGGTCCAGAGTGCGAAAGACTTTTTTTCATGCCTCGAGCTAGACGCATTGTTACTTCCTCTCGCATTAAACTTAACGGATTGCCAAAAGCTAGTACTTTCCAATACAGCGTAATGTAATCACCAATTAAATAGGCCCCAGCATCAACGTAATTCAACACCTCTTGAACTGCTTGCATATACTGCTTATCATCTAGAGTCATAATGTATTCGTATTCCAAATTCAATAGAGCTCTTTGCTCGGGGCGCAAATGACCTTTGGAATCAATTGGAAAAACAGCAGCCAATTCTGCAATGAGCTCATCCGCATTAATGGCAATACCGCTTACTAGGTAATCGAACGTGTGAGCAAAAAAATGGTATTTTATTTTTGTTCCATGATAATATTTTCCCAATATGGATCCACCTACCGTTTCTGGCTTTGAAGTAGAGTCACTTTCGGGTGACTGCAGACTCAAATGTTGACCTAGCTGCATTACTACTGAATCAAGACTGCTTCGATCCAAGTAGGAAAGCTTATTACGCTGGTGTTCATTAAATATAGCTGCTGAGAAGCGCACTAGTGCTGGCAGAGCTGAATCCAAGTGAACTTGCTTTGTTAATGCCCCTTCCTCGGCTACAGTTAGTGAAGAGTAAAGAGGCAACATTTTGTGCGCAAACCTAATAAGGGTACGCAGGTTGTCCTCCGGAAACAACTCTATTAAAAGATCGCGCTGAGTTAGAAGGAACCTCTGAAAAACGACTTGATCAGGAAATTCAGCGGCAAGCACATCGTCAAGTACATCTGCTAGTGATTGAGTAAAAGCTAAGGTTTCTCCAATAACCTTTTCTTTCAAAACCTCCAGCTGTGGGGACTTTATCTCATCTTCATTTGCAATAGCAATAAGTTTGAATCCGTTGTCAACGAGAGTATTTAAGTAACCTAGTAAAGTAGTTAAATCTAAACCCTTTTCACCTATACCACGCTCGATATCGTCTACGCAGATGACAAACCGCCGAAAATCGACCAGGCTCTTAGCCATCTTTTTACTCCTGCTTCTAAACCAAGCAAAAATATCAGTAGCTGATTCCTCCACCACTTTACCACCCGCCTGAGTTATACGCCAGTCGCTGCCGGTTTTGAACGTCAGAAAGGCTTTAGTGAACAATCCAGCACACTTAGCCAGCAGATTACCGGTGCCTTCGCTTAAAAAAGGCAGGAGCTGCACAAATATTTTAGTTTCTACTTCTTCAATGCTAGCAAGGCCAAAGACCGAGAGCTCAATGATTTCGTACTTAACAGAAGCATCACCCAAAGTTGGTGTGTCCTTGATCATTGGCGTTAGCTTATGGCGAAAAAAATGCGTCTTTCCGCTGCCCCACTTTCCTGTTAAGAGCAAAGCGTAATTAGCTCGGGAAACCAAGTAATGTCGAACAGCATCAGTGGTATTAGTAGTAGGCATGTGCAACTAAGCGTCTGTATGGAAATTGCTTTGGGGCTAAAAGAAAACGAGCTAGCGAATTGCAGGCGAAGTTCCTAGGCTCCGGTCCGCATGATGGTTGACAGCTATCAACCTCTCTGACTCGCAGTGGCAAGGTATTACACCTTGGCTGCCGCTGCAAAGCAAGCGAAACTTGTGCCTACTGCGAGCTGTTGAAGCGTTGTAGTACGTGTGCAGCCCTAGCCCGCGGTATACTACTTCCGCCGCTGGCAATAAAACGGCACACTGTAGTAACTGAACCTGGGCTTAAACGAGGCGGACCAGCAGGCGCAGGGGCAACCGCCCACACAGCAGTGCTGTGCCCGGGCGGCCAGAGCTCCAAATTAGCCCCGTGCATCGCCGAGCACCGCGGCAGGAACAAGGCAAGTGCATGAATGGGTGCAAACGGCTGCTGCTAGTAGACCAGCAGGGCCGTGTCTGGGCCGCTGATCGCAAGCGGCCAACTAGCACGACAGCCGCTGCGTGGCCCCTTGCTGCTTGAGCACCGGTACTTGAAGCCACTCCTGACCATCTCTGTGACGGACCGCCCCTACCGCGGCTGCTTCACCGAAGGGCCGATAGAGCGCGGCCAGCGCCACAAAGTTATTAACTGTCCAGCGTACACCCGTGAATTCGTGTCGATAGACTGCCGCTGTGTATTGGAACGCTCTTTCGCTTAGCTTAACTTCTTCTGCCGACTCTGGATGAAGTGCCGCACGACGATGGGGTTAAGCACGGCCAACTCGGCGCCGGCCGCTATCAGATGGTAAGCCAGGACAAGGTAGTAGGTGCCGGCGGCTTCCATCACGTACAAGCTAACAGCTCCGCAGCGACGTACCAGCTGGCGGAAACTCGCCGGCATGTTGCGCACTTCCAGGTGCCGCAGGCTATGACCCAGTTGGGGGTACACGGCCAACTGGGCTTTGCTTACATCGCCGCCACCAGGGCAGAAGTTAGTTACATACGAAACAGTAACAGAAGGGAAACGTGAGGCGACGTCATCCACCGCAGCATTCTTGATCCTAAGCAGTCTCTACTGGCCTAACGTAACTATCCAACGCGGCCATAGAACGGACGGGGAATACTCATGTTAGGGTCTACCATCCCTACGGCTCTAATCCATCTTGCTCCATCCATTGCGTCAGGGCTGAGTTCAAGCAACAGCTCAAACACAAGACACTCTAACAATCGATTTCCAAACAGTCTCCAAATAGACGTAACTCTATACACCCCTCCTGTAGATGCACACGACTATTTGTCGTTCAAATCAGCCGGATGGTGTTTAATATAATAGTCGAGCTGCTTTTTCTCATACAGAACTCGATTATCAGATACATGAAGTCCAAGTACCAGTCCTTCACGTCGCAGCTTATTCAAGGTAGGTTTGCTAATGTGCAGGTAGGATAATGCCTGCTTAGTCGTAAGATACACCGGCTCAAATGCTGAGTTCCTCGAATTGATCTGAGACATCGGTACTTCTTTCAACAGCACTTGAATTTTTTCATTTATGATTTCGGCAAGGAGCCGCCGTAGTTTCTTCGCGCTTACTATCAGGATTTTCATGGCCGGAAACGTTATTATGTCGTTTTACCTCAATGGCTAACTTTCTTCTGCTTGCTCAAACTGTACAAAGCTGTTTCGCCACATTATAACGCCATCCGCAGTCTTCCATGCTGCTAGCAAGGCTCTATGTGCTTATCGTTTCACTATGCATAAAGTAACGTCTGTGCTCTAGCTTGTTCAGCAATCGTAGCTGGGTACGGTTATAAAGTTATATACTTATACCCCTAGCATTGAAAGCACAGCATTGATCTGGTCAACAAAGAGGGTTGATGCGTAGTCTAGCTCAGTTGAATTATTAAACCGCCCTAAACCTACTCGGACTGTAGCGCGGGCATGGTCACGAGAAAGACCTATGGATAGCAATGTAGTGGAGGGCTCGATGGTACCGGAGTCGCAAGCGGAACCAGTACTGAGCGCTATTATTGGAAGCCGAGCAAGTAAAGCGTCGGCTTCAATACCGGGAAAAGTAAGACTGGAGTTGTGAGGTAAGCGCAACGCAGGGTTGCCATTACGGTAAGCATTCGGTACTGCATTGATTACCGCGCCCTCAAATTCGTCGCGGAGGGTAGCCAGACGCACCGATTCGGTCGGCAGCAACTCTTGGCAGCGGGCGCAGGCTGCCCCAAGGCCAACAATGCCAGGCACGTTCAAAGTGCCCGAACGCCAACTGCGCTCCTGACCTCCGCCGTAGCTGAGCGGTTCGAGCTGAGTACGGCGGGGCTGGTGCACAATGAGGGCCCCAATGCCTTGAGGGCCGTAGAGCTTGTGGCCGCTGATGGACAGCATGTCTACTCCCCAAGTCAACACATCCACCGGAATTTTACCGACTGCTTGCGCTGCATCAGTATGCAAGCGGGCACCAACAGCGTGGGCCAGTTCAGCTAGTTTGGCAATAGGTTGGATGGTGCCTACCTCGCCGTTGGCGGAGTGGACGGATACCAATAGTGTTTGATCATTGATGGCCTCTCGAGCAGCAGCAAGGTCAATAGTGCCTTGAGAATCAACAGGCAGCACTACTATCTCAAATCCTTCGCGGGCTAGCTGTTTCGCGGGGTTGGTAACCGCTTTGTGCTCGATAGATGAAATGACAATGCGCCGGCGCGGGTTGGTGGCGCGGGCAGCGCGTGCGTAGCCTAGTAATGCCAAATTATTGGATTCTGTTGCACCACTAGTGAAGATAACCTCGCCGGGTTGGGCCCCTACCAACTCTGCTACTTGCTCACGGGCTTGCTGCACGGCATCAGCAGTGCGGGCGCCAGCAAAGTGTGGTGACGAGGGGTTACCGAACTGGCCCTGAAAAAAGGGCAGCATGGCTTCCAGCACGACTGGGTCGCAAGGGGTAGTAGCGTGGTGATCGAGGTAAATGAGTGACATGGTACTAGGACCGCTCAACGGTAATGTAACGGCCGTACTTGCGGTACTCGGCATCGATGGTGTAGAGCTGGTCCCACACGCCTTGCCGAAGCTTGATGGCGGGCTCAACGCAGTACTTGTAGAATTCGGCAGGGGTGACTTCACCGTGCGGGAACAACAGCTTCATGTAGCCGCTGGCTAGAGCGCGCACACTCTCC
Organism: Hymenobacter aquaticus; assembly: GCF_004765605.1. Taxonomy (NCBI): domain Bacteria; kingdom Pseudomonadati; phylum Bacteroidota; class Cytophagia; order Cytophagales; family Hymenobacteraceae; genus Hymenobacter; species Hymenobacter aquaticus. The sequence goes on from NZ_SRLC01000001.1 coordinate 2,043,895, forward strand.
TGATTGCGCTGGTATGCGTCTGGGCCAAGATTGATGTGACGGGCGCAGTAGGCATCGGTGGTGAGTTCCTGGCGCAGATGCAAGAGAATGTCGCTGAAGTAATCAGCTTTCAGACCGCTCTGCTCGGCGAAGCTAGCCGGAGAGAGTTTGGGTACTTCCCAACCAGGAATCATGCCCTTGATGCGGTCGAGAAAAGCGGTTTCCTGCAGGAAGACGGGCAGTTCACTTACGACTAAAGGCTCGTTGGCGGGGCGTTGGTTGGCGTCGAGCGTAATGTTGGCCAAAAGCACAAAACCGCAATCAGAGGCCATTTCGTGCTTGCCCCCGCGGGAGATTTTTCCGTTAGCGAGGTAGCCTTTCAGGCCGCCTACTATTTCGGCGGGATTATCGAATTTGAGTGTTTGAACTTCGTCAAGCACGACCACCGCATAGCGAGCTAAGATGCCAGGCTGATTGGTTTGGTTGTTGACGAAGAGCACCGACGGCGAGACATTGCCTCCGCTGACGAGGCGCACGAGAGGGGAAATATTCTCGTAGATGTAGCTCTTACCCGTGCCTTTGGGCGCCAGCTCCATTAGATGCACGTTCTTCTGCACCAGCGGCAGCAAACGGGCTAGTACCAGCTGCTGGGCTTCGGGGCTGTAAGCAGCAGGATTATAGCCCATGGTAAGTAGCAGCAGAGCCCGCCATTCTTCCAGCTTGAACTCGCGTCTAGCCTCGCGCCAACGGTCGAGGTTGACGGTGGCTTGCATGGGCTGGAATTCCGTGATAACAATGCCCTGGTCGCGAATGTAGAGCAGCTGCGCAACGCCCCACATGCCCTGCTGGAGCAATGCCGGATAAGCTTCGAGCAGGTGTTCGGCAATCTGGGCACGGTCCTCCCCTATCATGGGCAGCTTGGCCACCCGTTCGGCCTTTTTTCCCGACAGCACTACATCAACCTGCACGGGAGTCAGGATGCGCACCGACTCGCCATTGAGCAGGCGGTTTCGGATTATGTTGCCTTCGTCAGGTTTTGGCACCACCCGAGCAGCCCAGTCTAGTACTTTGGCGGCATCATCGGCAGATAACGGACCTCGACCTGGTACTTTGGATTCCAAGACCCACTCGGCCACGTAGCCGGGGATACCACGGCTTTGCAGCTTGGAAGCACCCAGGCGGCGCTTATCAATCGAAACGCTGCCAAACACCCGCTCTACTTTGGCTTCTAAGGCGGCCATATCGACGCCATTGGTCAGCGGAGCCAGCGTGGGAGCAGTTGGTTCAAACAAGGTGAACAGGTCGTCCGAATTGGTATTCATGGTACAAGCAAAGATAGATTACAGGTCGCCCAGCAGGTCGACTTGCTGCGTTTGGAATTCGTCGGTGCTGAGTTGATTGATGAGCGGGAACGTTAGCTCCTGCCCGTCGGCTTGCTCAACTACGATGCTCACTTCGGCCGAGCCAATGCGCTGCCCGGTAGGCCAGTCGGCCAAGGATAGCGTTAACGTAGTAGTTTGCTTGCCCCACACAGTTCCTGCTGCACTCAGCTCGCGCACTGTGCCGGTGGTAGGCCAAGCAAGCACGAGACGACGCACCTGCACAGGGTGGTCGCCGTGGTGGGTAAGCTGTAACGTAACTGGACCCGTAGCCCCTACCCTAGTGCGACCGGCTGCACTACCAGATATGCGCGCAGGAACAACTTGGCGGCCTAGGCAAAGCCAAGGCACCACGACTTCCTCGGGCCAGATACCGCCGTGCGAGAAGTTGTCGGCACCGCTGGCTTGACTGCCATCGGGACGGCACACGCGGAAGCTGCGCTCATCACGCACCACCCCCACCCAACCGGGTAGATTAAACCAAGTGTTTGGGTCGAGCCAGTGGATATCGGGGGAAAGCTCAGGAGCTGGCCCGGCGCCAAGGCGGTAAGCTACCCGTCCATGGGCTTCAAAGCCATCTGGCACCGGGATTTCACGGGTACATGGCCCCAGCATGCGGCCGTGGTCGGTGGTGAGCAGTACGCGCAACGCGTGGGCACGCGGAACCGCTCTAGTTATATCCACAATAGTTTCGGCCAAGTTGCGCAAAATGCCGCGCACTGAGCGGCGCACCACAGACAACTCTCCCTTTTCGTGGTAAGCTTCGTCTGGCTGCAGCGGTTTCCATACAAGCATCTGACCACCTTGTAGCTGCCGGGCGCGGCTCACCGGGTCTTGACTGTCGCGCACGTCGCTGTCGGCTTCCGCTTTGAACTGGGCTTGGTGCAATTGCAACTGCTGGTACGGAAGGCCAGCCCGAACTGGGTCTTTGGTGAACTTGGTGATAGTGGGCAGCAAGCCAAAGCAAGGCGTAGCCTGCGTGGCAGCTACATTGCCGTGAGAGAGTTCGTGCACGAGGCGGGCCAACAAGCGAGCATCATTCCATCCCAAGCCGTCAGCAATTACCCATACGACAACTTCGTTGGCGTGCTGGGGCTTGATGCGGGTGGACTGGGTCCAGTACAGCTGCTGGTACGGGTGAGTCGCGCCGGTGAGCTGGGCTGGGTACGTACCTAATAACCACTCCCCAAAGGCCAAAGCATGAGTACGGGCTGTAGCGGCTGCCTGCGGATTATGTTCTTGCTCGGCCTGCCACGCTCGATAGGGCAAGTATTCATCGGTCACCCAACGGAGCACCGCTTCGGGCTCAGTGGGCAAAGCAGTTGGCTCGGGTGGGGGGAGCAACTTCTGTAAGCGGGTGTACTCGGCGGCAGGAAGGCTGCCACGCAGGGCCCGCAGCAAGTCATCGGACAGCACGGGAGGCTGCTCGTCGAGATAACGTAGCACCACATCCAAAGCTGCCGGGGTGAGGTCGGCGTGTCGGATGGCCGCACGGGTTTGGCCCCACCAAGCGGCAGCCGCTAAGCCTGCTTCGGTACCTGCTGGCGCGGCAGCTACTTGTGCACGTAGCTCGTCGTCCCACTGCTGTTTGGCTTGGGCAACCCACTCCACTGGCAACGGCAAAGGGCACTCTTCTAGCTGACTTAGTGCTTGGTATTCTGGGTAGCTAATGGCAGCGTCGGGTAGACCACACCAGGCGCGAAGCAGCTCTCGCGCCCCTGCGGCGGAGAAAGGCAACAAATGGTAAGCCGCGGCTGATTCAGCTTGCCAGCGGCTCACCCAGGCGCGCAGCACCGGTTCAGAGACGGAAGGCACACCATTAGTAGGTAGCAGCCACGACAGCCACTGCGCCGTCAAAGCCGACAGGGCCGCGGATTCGGCGCTGGGCTCGGCCTGCCAGAGCGTAGTGGCTTCGGGGTGTAAAGCCCCTAAAATGGTTGGCAAGTCCAGCGGGGTTGGCCAAGATGCTTCTCCCCACACAACTAGCAATTGTTGGGCTAACGCCTGGGCTTCGGCTGTAGCGAGGGAAGGCACAGCTTGGCGAATCTTTTCGCCGGGCGAAATAAGATGCCGGCACGAACCGCCGGCTTGTTCCCACCATGCTTCGGCCCAGTGGACTAGGGCTGATCCGCGCACTACTGCGGGCGCAGCTTGCCCTTGTGCTGCAAGCACGGTATAGCGCAGCCACTCTACCTCAGAGGTGAGAAGTGCGTGGCCGTGCGGCACTGGAGCATCGCCAAACGGATCGAGCAGAAGAACTTGGTTTGTTACCACGGAGCGAGGTTACGCCGGTTGATATTCAAGGAGCTGCTGCAGACGAGCCAACAGGGCCTTTTGCTCGGTGCGGTTGTTGATATCGAGGAAGGCCTTTTCAGCGAGGCTGGCTTTGTCTTGCGCCACGCGGCGCTGCAATGCCTTCTCGAGGGCGTCGCGGGCGGGCTTCTCCTCGTCGGGCAGGAAATCTAGCTTGCGCTCCAACTCGACCAACAGCTGAGCCGGTGGGTCCCCTGCGGCATTGCACTGGGTTAACTCGGCCAGCTTAACACTGGCGGCGCGGCGCTGCTCGTCGAAGCGCTCTTCCAGTCGGGCCCGCTCCTGCTGTACCCGTTCTACCTGAGCCACGGAGAGACCGGGTTTAGCGGCCAAAACGTCGTATTCCTTGAGCACTTTACGAAGAGCGTCGGCAGTCTTGGGTTTGCCCGTGCGCAGCTCGGTTAGCTGAGTCACAAACTTGTTGCTCCGCTCAGCATGTGCTTCAAGCTGCTTCAAGGTTTCCGCTTCGGGAGTGTTCTTGAATTGCTCAAACCGGCGTATCAGCTCTTTGTTGAATGAATTGATCAGCACAGTGTCAGTAAGACCTTCCGCGCGGGTGTGTATCATCTCCAACCACTGCAGTGCCTCCTGCTGTTTCGCCGTCAAAAGCTGAACCATTTCAGCTAGCTGAGTTTTGGTAATGTCAGCCTGTGGTTCTGCCGTGTCGAGATAAGCTAGCAGCTCGCGCCACTCAGCTAGGGTACCTGCTCGCTTGGCTTCGTTGAGTTTTTCACGGATGGGGGCATCCTGCTCCAACTGACTAAAACCAGCATGCTTTTCTTCTAGTTGCTGCTCGGCATCCTTAATCCGACGTTCCAAATCCGGCTCACCCAAAGGAGACACAGCGTTAAGCAGAGCAGCCAAACGTTGCTTAGCCAGATCGTAGCCGCGGATGGAGCTGATGTCCGCTAGTGTAGTACAGAACTCCGTCAGGTGCTGACGCAGCTTGGTACCTGCTTTGCGCTGTGCTTGTGGCAACAATTCCTTGGCAGAGGGTAATACCCGGCCGAGGGGAAAACCAGCCTGCTCGGGGTTGCCAAATAACCTATACAGCTCTAATAGTTGCTGTATGCCTTTCCCATCAACAGAAATAGAATCCAGCGACTCGTAGGATGGCTCTATTTTCTGCTGAAAATTGGTAGCCAGCTTAACTTCGTGCTCCAAATGCTTGGCACTTTCTGCAGCTTCTTCTTGCAGCTTGGGCTTGGTTGCATCAGGGGCAGCGGCGAAGTCGCGCAGGTCGGCAATGGCCTTTTCGGCCTCTTCTATCGACATCGTATCGGCGAAGCGTAGCCGAGTGACGATATCTTGGGCGCGAACTTCGCTACCCTTCACATCGCGGCGCGAGGCGCGCATGTCCAGCGTGTGGAGCATGTGCTCCAAGATTTGCTTGAAATCGTTGGTATTGCCTAGCCAATCCTTAGGCTCTAAGGGGCTGCCTTTTCCGCTGGTTAGCGTGAGTTGATGACGGTTAACGCCGTACCAAGTGGCAAACAGCAAACCCAATGAATAAGGGTCGTAGCCGAAGGGTGGGTTGAGTAGCTGCAGCAATATTGAGCGCAGACGCACATTTACGGAGCCGGCGGGCACGGCTTGGTCCAGCAAATCCCAGGCTAGCTTGACCTGAGGCAGCTTGGGCACCATGACGCGGGCGCTGTTGTCAACTACCTTCCAGGAGGCAGCTGGCCCGTCGCGCAAAACCTTGTTGTACAGGTCGCGGGCGCGGCCCAGGTTGTTGGGGCGAGTAGCTTCTTCCCAATCCAAGAAACTGCCTTTGTAGAGGCGAACAGCGGCCATACCTACGGCCGTGCGCATAGTGTGCTGGCGGGCCGAGTCACCGAGGAAGGGCGCGAAGCGGTAGTACACCGTTTCGTAGCTGGCCTCGAGAATGTGGTTAAGCCGGGGTATTCTTTTAGCCCGGAGCCGGTCCTCAATGCCGGGTCGCTGTTGCGCGGGCACTAGCCACTCGGCCGCCTGGTTTAGCTCTTCCTTCAGGGCTTGGGCCGCATTTTGGAAGTTGGCGTTGAGGGCCGTTCGGCGCTGCTTGACGGCTTCTTCACCTAGGTTACGCACTAGGTTAGGCTGCTGCATCAGCTCATCGAGCACATGCAGCTCCAGCAGACTATTGAGCAGCCCTTCGTGCGCCTTTTTGGGCAGCACGATTACGACAGGAGGCACACGCTGCCGCTCGGCAAACCCGGCAAGAGCTTGTTCCAGATCTTTGGCAGCATGCTGCCGGAACCACTGGACGTCGGCATCGTTAGCCGCCAGGGGCAGAATTACGTAACCGCGGGCCGCATCGGTGAGGCGGCCGTTAACCTCCATACTTTGCGCTTTGATGGCATCGGCCAGCTGAGCGACGCTCCACTGTTCGCGGGGCAGCAGAATGACGCGAGCAGCCCATTCACCGCTGTGCGTGTTGAGAAACGCAGCTTCTTCCTGCTGGGGCAGCTCAGGACGGCTTAGCCCTTTCTTTAGTGCAGCTTGCAGCGCCGAAGTGCTGCGTTTGAGCTTGGCAAGGTCGTCGAGCAGGGTTTGTTTTACCTTGGAACCGTCTTGGCCACTGGCCCAGAAACGATACGTTTCGCTAACGGCATCCTTCTCAATGTAGCCCCCTACTTCGCAGAGGGTATCGAGGGTACGCTCAACGGTGGGGCGCGGCAGGCCCGTGAGAACAGCCAATGCACCGGCGTAATCCGTGGCGGAGGTGTCGCCGGGACGGAAGCCGGCCGATTCATAGAGCAGCATTCCTTGCAGAATGGCCTCGGCGTCGGGGATAGAAGCGGGGGCTACTTTGCGGAGTGTATCCTCGTAGCGCTTCCACGCATCGTCGGATACGAGCTGATGTTGGTAATACTTCACCAATTCCACGGGGCGCACCCAGCAGAGGCGTCCATCGGTGGCTAGGGCAGGCCGGCTGCAGTATTTCAGTACAGTATCCTTCACGAAGGAAAGCACCGTACGGGCCGCAGTGCCTGCACGCAGAGTGGCCGAGCAGAGCAAGGCCGTAGTAAGTGGGTGCAGCGGGTGGCAGCCGTAGGCCATGGTGACGCGGATCTTATCAAGCGTCCAGCCGGCACCGTCGGTGTAGCGCAGCGGAAAGAAGTTACGCACGGAGTCGACGGCGTCGATAACGTCGTTGTCGGCTACGGAGTCGTCGGGAGTAAGCGCGTCCCATACATCTTTATCCTGCTTCAGGTAGGCATCGAGCACGGCCTCCATGGGTGAGTAAAGCGGGTTACGCCCCTCGTTAGGCAGGCGCGTTAGCTCCTTTTTCAAGTCGTTGAGCGAAGCTTGCACGGTGCCCCGCTCCTGCATGGCGAGTTCGGCTACATCGTCGGGGTCTTGCTGAGCGAAGGCCAGGAAGACAGCTTGCTTGGATTGGCGCAAGGCACTGACGCCGTCGAGCAGGCTTTGGAGGGGCAGGCTCTCGGTGTGCAGGCCGTATTGCTTGGCGTAAGCCTCTACGAAGGCGGCAAACTCATCGAACAGTACCAGGATGCCAGCGAATGGCTTGCCGGGGCCGCAGAACTTGGCGGCGGTTTTGAGCAGCAGGTCGCGGGGCGAGAGGGCCGCATCGAAGTGCGGGTACACTTTGCGAACGTGCTGCACCACCTTGTGAATGAGCTGACGGTAGCGTCCGTCGCGGTGCTGCACATCCAGTGTGGTGCGCAGGGCTCCGAAGTCAAGATTGAGGTCGGCAGCGTTCTTGTCGAGGTACTCGTTGGTGCGGGCGCGCTCTTCCTCACTAAAGGAGTTGAGCACGGACAGCGCCTCATCAAACCAGAGACCTAGCTCGGCGTCTTTGGTGGCGGGATTTTCCTCCAGGGCCGATTCGAGGCCACGCACCACAGCAGCAGAGAGGCTGTCGGACTCGCCGCCGGCTAGGCGTAGGATGAGGTAAGGTGCGCGGTTCTCTTTGAAATTGCGCAGGCGCTGAGCAATACCAGGTGCTACGTGGTCGACACCTACTAGCACGGCCTCTACTTCGGGTGAGCCAGCGGGCTGACCGAAGAAGTTGGCTAGTGCGAGGGCCAGGTGTGATTTGCCGTGGCCGTAAGTGGCCTGGAGCACACGGCGATTTTCAATCTCTTTGCTTTCGAACTCGAATGCGTCGCAAAGCGACACGAGTACTTGCACAGAAGGCAGCTCGCGGCCGATTTGCTGATTAGTCCACTGGTAGGCCTTGGCTAGGGCAAGATTGTCAGGGTCGTCGGGATATTGGCTGAGCCGCACGTCATAGACGAAACGGAACTCGGGATTGGGCACGGTAACGTCGCCGATGGTAGTAGAAGTTGCAACCATATGTAGCGGGTAAGCGAGAAAGATGGGTGTTGGAGAAATCAGAAATACAAGGGCCGCAGCGGCTATAGGTGAAGCCCGCGCGGGGGTTCGGCGGCCAACCACCGGCCCGGGTCGGTGGGCCCTACGTCACGGAACACATCTGGCAAGGCCAGCAGCAAAGGGGGACGTTGCCGCAAATCCCACAAGGCATCCCAGAAGAAGGAGCGCTCGGCTGAGGAAAGGCGAATCAACAGCGCATCGAGCCCAAACAGCCAGGTGCCCGCAGCACCGGTTGCAGCATGAGTGGTGAGTACCTGCTGATAGAGCCGGGGACCTACACTGGGGACGCGCTGGGTGCCCGCCGCCTCACAGGCGGCCACGACCTCGCGGCCTAAGTGGCGCGCAGTAAGCCCTAGGGAATGAGCAGCCCAGTGAGGGCCAGCAGCGTAGGCGGTCGGTGACATCCAGAGCACCGCAGTACGGAGACTGGGCCCACTGGAGAGAGAGGTATAAAGCGCTTGTAGCTCAGGCGGTATGGGTGGCCCCTGGTAAAGAGGCGCTTCGGCATCGAGCCACGACCCCGAATCGGGGAGTGATACAGCAGCAGGACGAGACACGAGCAATAGGTATTAGTGGGTGGCGGAAACTTAGCGGTAGAGGTGAGTCTGCCAGAGCGCGGCGGCATCGAGGCCAGGCTGGCGGATGATCTGGTAGGGCAAGTGCTTGCGCTGACGCTTGATCAAGGCCATATCCGGCGCGGCCAAGGCACCAAGCAAATCGTTGACTTTATTTTCGCTTAGCAGCAGCACGTGAGCCAACTCGCCGCGCGTAATATCCTCCAGCACCACGTCGTCTCGTTCGGGCCAATGCCGTTCCCAATAATCCGCCAATAGGCAGGCAAATGTTCCAACAGGAAGAGCTCTTGGCTGTCGGACGGTGTACTGAGTGCGGCCGTTCTCCTCTTCGAGAATATTTAATGCTCCCAGAGAATCATTGTCGCTATAAGTTCGAATGAATACTGCAGCGGCTTCGCGATAGGTACCGGCTGCTAATTCTGCGCTTCCATTGGAAAGCGTAATATCTCGAATTTCATCTGCCAATACTTGACTTGATATAGGCCTACCCGGAGTCAAGAAACTAGTAACCAGTTTGTTCCAATATATCGGCCCAGGCATGTGCGACACGCTCATGCCATAGTGAATAACCCATTGAGTCTCCGGTTTGGCCAACATTAAATCATGCTCAACTACTGCTTGTCCGAAAGCAGTTAGAGCAGATTCTTCATTTACTAATCCACCAGCTTTTAGGTAATTTCTAAAGCTTTTTATCTTATTATTTCCTACATCTGTATGCTCTTTATAATCATCGAAAGTCAGATTCTTTTTACCCGCATTACTATTAACAACACGCAGCATTTGCGACATGCCGTTTCTTTCTAGTTTGAACTGCTCATGAAAAGCAGTGCCCAATTTTTGAGCTGCTACAACAGATGTCATTGCTTCTTGAAGTTTTATCCTAGAACCTTTATTGACTATATGCGTCCAAACGTCATCCGAGAAGTAAGCATACTCGATATTGTCCTCAATTCTTTTTGAACCGCCTCCTGAAGTAGTAAGCTTATTGTACTCCACCTCCCTTTCTTCTTTCACTTTATGGTGCCAAAATGTGGAGCTACGTAAGTGAAAGTAGGGAGGCGCGACCTGCATAAGGTCATCCGGAGCAGCTAACAATGAAAACTTCTCCCGAAAGGCACTCTTCAATTTATTATCAAAGTAAATCTTGTTTTCGGTTAAATAACCTTCATCAACTAAATCGAGAACTGAAAGAAGTAAAATAAGCTTATGAGGCTTCTCACGTTTACTAGCAACGTGGCGCTTGATCTTGGAAAACTCTTCAATCAGCGAATCGAGGCTCATTACAAGTGGCAGATGTTACAACCATTTTCACTATCATCATCCTCACCCAACAAATCGATTAGCATAGGATTAGCTTTCCTCCTGGCTTGTTTACGTTCTTCAAAGTCCGACATGATTTTAGCCGTTCGGGCAGGCTCAGCTAATTCTTCTAGACTTTCTTTTTGATTCCAAGTGTAGCGTCGCCCGGTTTGCTCATCAAACTTTTCAAAAGCTTTAGCTTTTTCAAAAAGATCTGGGTGCCGCTCCTTCAGGCCTACCCATTCGTTTCTCTGCTGATAAAAGCAGAAGTAGCAGCCAGAACGGCTGCGCCACTCGTAGTATTTGGGCAATCCTAGACCTGAGTTATTCAGAATTTGCATCACATCATCATACCCCAACCCATCATCTTTAAAGGGAAGAATGGGGATGATGTTGGGCTTGCTAGAAATGTACCCTGAACGATTTTCGTCAGCGCGAATTCCTACATATGAGTAGACCAGATCATCACCCACAAAATCTTCGAATGGTTTGATCTTGAGCATCCTGGTACACCACCTCGTCCGAGCGTCTGGAAGCATATTGTTCCATAAGTCTAGGTAGTGCTGAAATGGTCTGTCGGGATTCAGACGGGTAATCTTCTTACCTAACTGCGCCTCGAGCAAGGCTAGGTAATCGTAGGTTTCTGGAAGCTCTTCACCGGTATCGGCAAAGGCGTACTCCATTTCGGGCACCTTATCGCGCATGTACAGGGCCAAAGCGGTAGAGTCTTTGCCGCCGGAGAGGCAAAGAATATGGCGCACCTTTTGGCCTTCAGGATGCAGGGGACCGGTATAGTTAGGCAGGTTCACGACTCAACAGAATTAGATTGTTTTTCAAGGTCATCGAGCCACTGAAGCACAGCGGCTCGCAGCACATGCGTAGGCACGGGCGGAGCGCTTTCTGGCCGGGCAATGGTATCGAATTGCACGAGCAGTTGCTTCACTTGCTTGCGCTCGGCCGGCGTGATGGACACTTTGCGAGGGGGCGGAGCAGCCGAAGCGGTTCCGGTACCCCAAACGGATTGCAGGGCAGCCGCAATGGGCGCCACGTAGCTGGGCAAAGCTGCAAGGTCGACGTCGCGCCACCGTTCGAGGGGACGATTGGCCACTAGGGCCAAGACGCGGTCTAGGTCGGCCTCGGCGTCGTCGGATGCGCAGCGAGAAACGAGCGGGCTGAGGGCTGGGCCGGGGTGTGACAGCTGCTGCAGCCGTTGGTGCAAATCGAGCCAGCTTTCCGCGCCCATCGGCAAGTCACAGGCCCGCAGCAATACGTCACGCGCCTCGGCGCGCAGTGCGGGGTAAGCTCCACTCCACGCTTGCAGGGCTTCGTTGAGCCGGGCAAAGAATAGCGCTAGACGAGCAGAGTCGTCGGGGGCATCGGCAGCCAATGGCGGCAATCCCAAGGCCACCGGCGCGGCATGAAAAAGCAGATGCTCGGGGGCTTTGCTGTCCAGGAACGCGTCGCGCAGGGCCAGCGCTGCCTCGGGCAAACGGCGGGTTTGCTTGGTGTACTCGGGTAAGCCATCGAGCATACGCAGCAGGCGGCGTACCACGGGTACTAGCTGGGGCTGAACGCCGGTAGACTGAGCAATGCGCTCCACTACAGCGCGGCGGGCACCAGTTACGCGGCTATCGGCCAGCGCGAACATGTCGGGGCGGCGCAACAGCAGTTCCCAATCAGCCTCTTTCTCATCGGCCAGGAAGTTGCCCTCACGGTACAGCGAGGTGTCGCCGGCGTACACGCGGCGGAACAGTGCCACAAGCACGGGCAGAATCCCTTCGGATACACCGTAGGGAGCGGCACGGAGGTGCGCGTACAGGTCGGGCAGTGAGACTGGGCGAGTAGATTCAAATATCATCCGCTCCATGGCTTTCCAAACCGGGCGCAAGTTGGCTCGGTCCGTGAGCGTATCAGCTGGGCTGCGCCAAGCCCATACGTTGGGCTCCACCTCGTAGTGCAAGCCGGGAGCGTGCAGCACCGAGGCATACATGGCGTACTCGGGCGGGAAGCCTACAAAGCCCAGGCGTTCTACCTCGCCGCGGTCGAGCATGGCTTTTACCAAAGCGCCACGAGCCGCAGCACCAGCCGAGGACAACTGGCGGCGGTTAAGCAGCTCGTTGCGCAACACCGGCGTGTGTGGGAAGGTAGCGTCGGCCAACTCAGAGAGCTGACGGCTGAAGGAACGGGCGTCGGCTAAGGCTATGGTTTGGCCCTGGGTGTACCACATTGCGGCCGAATCTTCCGCCGTGAGGGCCCCTTCGGCACCGAGGGCTGGGCCAAATAGCAGGCTCCATTCGGAGCGAAACAGCACTTCGGCCTCGTGTCGGCGCAGGGCCAGTTCGCGCCGAGCGGCACGGTCGCCTTGCAAAGCGGGCACGTGTTCGAGCACGACGCGGGCAGCGGCCAAATCGTAAGCGGCCTCACGCAGGGCTTCGGTTTCGGTGGCTACGGCAACGAGCAGGTTTGGCTGGGCCAAGCTTTGTGCCGTGGCTATTGCTTGAAACTCGGCTGAGTCGTCGGATGCCAAGCAGAGCAGCACGCTTAGGTCAGCGGGGCGTTCGGTAGCGCGTTTAAGCAGGGCTTCGGGGCGCAGTACCTCCACTCCTACCGGTCGCAAGGTACCCGTGCGGAAAGCATGGCGGCGGGCCACCAGACGCGGCAGCGCGAACAGCACGGGGTCGTTGGCGGCAGAGAGCAGCACGTCGCCGGTGAGAGCGGAGCGAGCAGCCGCGAGTTCGGCAGCCACGTCCACGTCGCCGCCTTCCCACAAGCGGAAGCTACCCCGGGCACGGCTCCACACGATCAAAGAGCGACGTTCCAGTTCGGCAATGGCTTCGGGGGTATCAGGTCCGAGGGCAGCGGCCAGTACAGTAGCCGAAGCCGGCAGGCGCGATTCGCGCAGCCAGCCTAGCAGGGCTACGCACTTGAGTACACGAACAGCCAGCTCGCTCAGCGGCGGGTTCTTGGTGACGCACTGCTCGACTATTTCAACTGCCTCGTGCCAGGGCCGAGCGGTGGGGCCGGTGTAGTGGGCTAGCAGTACGTCGCGGCCGTAATCGAACAGGCGGTCGAGGCGGAAGAAAGCCGGATCGGCTACATCGAAGGGCTGCTCATGCAGGAAGCGACCCAGGGCGCTGTTCTCCTGCCCTTCCAAGAAGTTGAAGACGCTGCGGTGGCTTTGGCCGGCCCGGCGGAATAAAGCAGGCAGGGCAAGCAGCGTAACCGGATGCAGCGGGTAAGCCGCCCGGGCAAGGTCGGGGAAGCGGTCGGCCAGACCACTGGGCAGCAAGTGCGCCGCCGGGTTCATTACCGGAGCCAGCTGCGCCGAGAAGGTGCCGTTTAGGTACAAGGCCGGTTGATGCTCAAGGGCCCGACCAATAAGGTCCATGCGCTCTACATCGGACGGGAACAGCGGCAGTTGGCGGAAGCGCTACGCCACTTTGGCCCACTCCCCTTGCTGTGTACGACCGAGGCGGTGCGCGTAGGCCTCGGTGTTTTGGTGCATGATGGTGATGACCCACAGCTGGCCGCGCTGGGGGGCACGGGCGGCAGCTTCAGCCAACTCTTGCAGCACGAATATGTCGCCTTCCTGCGGGTGATTGGCAGCGTATTCGAGGAACTTGCCCGCTTCGTCGACGAGCAGTAACAGACCTTTGCTCTCAGTGCTGGCAGCTACGGCCTCAGCAGCCGCTAAGTAGGCATTGGCCACGTTACGCGGCGTAGGCTTGTTCTCGGCGGTGAGCAGCGCCTGCGGTAAGGCAGGTGCACCTGGAGCTGTTTCAAGCGCATGCCGGAGGGCAGCTAGTAGCGTGGGGGCCAGCGCGGACCGGGCACCTACTACCGGAACCGGTAGCAACTGTGGTACTGCAGTACCTACCGTAGCGGGCAGATGTACGCCGGCACGGAAATCTGCATCGGATACCAGCCGAGCGAGATAGGTAGCGAAGGCACTTTTGCCGGCGCCATATGGCCCGATGAGTGACAGAGCACGGTCGGCTGGAGTAGCTTGGGCCCGGAGAACACCTTGTAGAGCTTCGAGCGCCGAAGTAGTAAGAAAGTACCCGTCGGATATAGCAGGGGCCGCTAAGTCACGTTCCAAATGCACGGAACGCCCGAAACGAGGCTTAACGGAAACGTAGTCGGCCAGCAGCGGCGAGGTAAAAGCAGGCATGTAGTTAAGCGACTGGCTGGGCAGCGTAATAAGAACGAAGCAGAGCTTCGGGGGTAAGAGCTTCAGAGGAGGTACGAACTACCTGCCGCACGAGGGGGGTGTCTTCAAAGCGAAGCCGCCCTTGGGTTAGCTCTTCCAGTTGATCAAGGTAGCGTAAGACAGAGTCTTCGTCCAGCTTGAACACGACGCCCGGCGAGCCTTCGGCGTAGGCAATATCACGCGCGGCAATAGTACTTGTGCCGGGGTATTTCCAATCCCAGAAGTTCAGCAGAGCCCAGGCAAACAGAGCTGGTGGCAAGCTAGGCTTGGGGCCCACGGCGAACGTGTATTGCTCTTGGCTCCCAAAACCGGGGCGTATCAGTCCCAACTCACGCAGAGGACAGTCAAGCCCATCTTCCGCGTTTTGGCTACGCTCGGCCGCAGCAAGGTAGGTCAGCAGGAACACATTAACGTCGCGCTCAACGGTGTCGGCAGAAGGAGCTTTCGACGAAGTAGCACGGGCAGCAGCCAGCACAGCAGCGGAAAGGGAGGCACGGGTCCACTCCCACTCACGCCAGATGTTGAAGGCATAAGCCCAGGTGTAAGCTTGGCTGCCGGGGCCGCAGAGCTTCCAATGCAGCAGCCACAACGTGGCGGGGTCTTCCAGGTAAGGATCTGCACCGTCGTCTGCCAGCAGGTAGTTACCTAAGGTAGTTGGCAGCAAGTATGAACTCCGCTCAGTCACGGGGGCGGCCATGCCCGTAGCAATCAACCAGTGGCGGATGGCGGTGACCATATTCTTGCCGACACCTAATAGAACCAGTGCTTCCTCCGAAGAGAACAGCGTGGGATACTTCAGCAGCGCATCAACTCCCTTTTTAAGCCAAGAGGAGCGTAAAGCAAAGGTTTGGTGGCCCGCAAAGCTGGGCGGATTAGGTAGCAGTGTCTGCGGAAGCGGATCGAAAAAACTTAACGTAACGCTATCGTTCTGATGAGCAAGCATATAGGCATCCAACTAGGTAACGTTTTGAGCAAAACGTTAGGAACTCAGCTTGAAATGTCGGCAAAGAATTTTGAACATGCTACTATGATTTTTGGCAGTAAAACAAAAGAGTAGCTACATCAATGAGTTAGCATTTTCAATTCGAAAACTGTAGAGTAAGTAGCTTGTGCTGAGATATCGTACTCCATACACAGATTTGATATTCTTGTCTTATAGGACAGGTTGATCATCTATGGCAAGCAGTTGAAAAACCTGTTTTTGCTGAGAGCTAAGCGTACCATTTGCTCACGCGGCAGATGGTCTGGCAGCTAAGCCCAGGCCGCATAACCATTGGGCGGGCCATAATCAAGTACTAGGTACGCGCGTGTCAAAGGGCCACGTGCTTATTAGTGCGCGGAGTCGAAGCGCAACCGCCCACCTACTTGATGAAAATTCATTTATCCCTTGACCTATTAAACTATAGTTGTGTTGTGGCCGCTGCCGAACTTTGGGGCTGATCGGTTCCTTGCTAGGGGAAATTTGCACCTTAACATCAGGTGCTTTTTTGTTCATAATAGCTAGGCCTGTTACTTCTTCAGTGAGAATTGTACTACACTAAAATGAGCAACCCTGTATCCGCTGCGGGTGAGCGCGCAGCCATTGGCGGCTATTTAGCCCAGTTTAACGCTTTCGCCTGGTTTGCTTATCAGGAGCTGATTGCCGACCGGCTAGAATGGATTCGCTTGGCCGACCCGGATGCAGAGAAGCTCGACGACATCCAGTACGCCACAGCCAACGAGGTACATGCCTACCAAGTGAAGTGGACCATTGCCGGGGAGAATATTTCCTTCCTCGACTTCTGCAACCTTCTTCCCGACTTGGTGCAGAGTTGGCGGGGGCTGCGGGCCAAGTACCACGGGCAACACAAGCAAGTTATCGGGCACCTGCTGACCAACAAGAACCTTTCTGCGCACGACCGAATCCTAAGTGGAAAAACCAACCTTGGCACCTTCGCGGACTTCTTCGCTGAAGCTTGGCTGCCGATCAAGGCCCAGCAACCCTACGCGCCCAAGTGGAAGCCGGCGGTGCAAAAACTTGCCCGGTTGTCGGGGCTGAAGGCGGCCGAATTCAAAGACTTTGTTGCCCACTTTGAACTCCAGCCCAACTACAAAGCTCCGGCAATCAGCATCACGAAGGCCGGCTACCAAAAGTTAGATGACGACGTGACAATTTTTCGCTCACACCTGCTGGAACAAGTAGGTGACGCCAGTCGGCCGGTTGAATTGCAGGCCAGTCAGCTCATCACGGACCTACACTGGGAGGCCCGCTTCCAGACCACGTTCAACCATGAATTATTCGTGGACCCGCACCAGTACCAACCCATTACCGCCACCCTACAGGCGCTTGACGCCATGGTGGACGGGCACGCCGGAGGCTATCTGTTCCTGGCAGGGGCGCCGGGGACGGGTAAGTCAACCTTGCTGACGCAGTGGGCTAAAGGCCGGTCCGAGCGGGTCATCAAGTATTACGCCTTTGATTTCACGAACCCCGCCTCGCCAGGCAATTACCACGAGCGGGGCGATTCCACAACACTTTACTTTGATTTGGTTTTCCAGCTGAAGGCCGCCGGGGCTTACGGCCGAAACGTGCTGCCCTATCGGGAACTGCACTACCTACGAGAGGTTTTCTATCAACAGCTGAACTGGTTGGGAGAGGAGTACGCGCGCACCGGTCGCAAAACCATCTTGCTGCTTGACGGCCTAGACCACGTGCCGCGGGAATACCAGCAAGTGACCAAAAGCTTTTTGCGCGAGTTGCCTCTGCCCACCACCTTGCCAGCGGGGGTCTATGTGGTCCTAGGCAGCCAGACGTACGAACTATCGGACTTAGCCCCAGAAATCAAAGCTGAGTGGCGACAGCTAGACCGCCAATTACATATGGCCCCGCTGGAGCGCCACGCCGTCTTTCGGCTCGCAGAAGCAGCGGATCTGCACCCTCCGCTCATCACGGCGCAGCAGCATTTGCTGGCTGACAAATCACAAGGGCACCCGCTGTACGTGACCTACCTACTGGAGCGGCTGCGCAACTCATCCGACCGAGACGGCGTGCTGGCTGAAGCCACGCCGATCGGGAACGACATCACGCTTTATTACCAGAAAATATGGGAGCCCATTGCCGGTAACGACGACCTGGTTACACTGTTAGGGCTATTAGCTCGCCTCAACGGCTCCATCAACCTAAAATTTGTGCGGGAATGGGGCTTTGCGACCTCCGTGCTGACAGCACTGCGCCGCCAAGCCAAACCTCTGTTTACCACGACAGACGAGACTTGGTCGTTTTTCCACAACTCGTTTCGCCAATTCTTGCTTCAGCAGACGGCGCTTGACCCGCTGACCGGGGAGCACACGCCCGCGGCTGAAGCCGAGCTGCACCGGCAATTGGCCGCACACTACAAAGCATCGCAGGTGGAACCGGCCTGGAACAGCCTCTTTCACCTTTACCACGCTGGAGACACCGAGCAGTTCTGGCATTTGGCCACGCCAGCTTATTTCGTGGACCAATTCGTGCATTTTCGGCCCGACGAGGAAATTAAGCGCGACCTGCAGTTGGGGCTATCCTTAGCCCGCCGCACGCGGGACGTGGTAGCGCTGGCGCGCTACGGCTTTGCTTTGGCCGAGCTCGAGAGCCGGCTGCGCCACATTCGGCCTGCTGCCTTTGTAGAGGAGTTCTTGGTATTGCGCCGGCCGGATTTAGCGCGGCGGTGTTTGCGGACGGGCCATACCTTGCTCACCAATCGCGCCTACGCTTTGCTCGCGGCCCGCTGTTTCTTCGACTACGGCGAACACGCTGAGGCATCCATGCTGCTGGCGCTGGCCGAGCCGGCGGCTGTGCAAGCCGAGGCCATTGTGGTGGACGAGGCGGCGCGGTTCGAGGAAGTTCAGCGGGAATTGAAAGAATGGGTAGCCACAGCCGTGCTGTTTCAACCTTTGCCGGCCCTGTTGACCCGCCTCAATAACATCCAACTCCTGGGCAAGGCAGGCGCTCCTCACGAAACAGCAGTGCACCTGCGCTTCTCAATGCTGGAGCACCTGATGCACAGCTTGATTGACCGTCGCGACTGGGCAAAGCTGGATACCGTCCTAGCAGAGTTCCGTGGCACGGACGAGCGCCGATTAAAAATCTTCTTTGACGCACTGCGCACGGCGGCACGTGCTAGCCTAGCAGACGATAATCAGGAGCAAGCCAAACGCTATTTAACATTGTTGGTAGCGGAGTTTCCGCTCGGTACCGTAGGTCCCACACCCCGGGTTTACGTGGCCGACCTCATCTACGACATCATGGCTGACACGGCGCTGGTAGAGCAGTGGCTCGCTGGTGTGCCGCAGCCAACCGGTCTGGGCCAGGATTTCGCCCAATTTGACGAGTCACTGGTCGAATACGAGCCATTTATCTTGCTGAATAAGCTGTTGCACCTTTGCGGCGCTGGGATGCCCGTCGACGTAGCGGTTAGCGCCCTGCCCCCCGGCGCGGAAATGCAGGAGTTGGTGGCCTTCCAGCGGCGGGTGGGACAAATAAGCCAGCTCTTAGCAGAGGCGCTAGCGGGCAGCCCCCTGCCCCCCGACCTGCTGAGGCGGGTACAACCCGTCGTGCAGTTTTATTACCAGGCCCCATCCGAACCCCGCTACCATCAGCATCGGTACTGGCGACGTCTGCTGCGCCTTCAAAGCTCTTATTTCGCTTTGCTGATTTCGGCAGTAGCCGAATTTGGCCCGGCGGCACTGGAGCAGTTGGCTACGTTGTTGCTCCGAGAATTTGCAAGTCGCCCCACTCGTTGGCCGGCCGACGTGCGGCGCAGCATCTTGGTGGCCTTGGTGGGACACGGGTACGCCCCAGCCCAGGTGGTGCCGGTCCTGCGGGAGCTGGAAGCCGTTATGCTCGATGGTCTGGATGTTGACGGGCGCGTAACGGCCTGCCGGGCGCAGGCGCAAGCTTGGGTGGCGGTGGCGGACCCCGCCGCTGCCGAACGGCTGCTACAGCAGGCCCTACAGGAAGCAGCCGGCGTGGGGTTCCGGAAAGATTACCAGCTAACCACTTGGTTGACGTGGCTGCAGCAAGTCAACGAACGGCGGCCCGGCCAGGCGCCAGAGCGCCTGCGTTGGTTTTTAGCTCATTTGCAGCACCTGCGCGACATAACTACAGGCAACAGCTTCTGGAGCGCTTCGGAGACGTTGCTTGCCACAACCCTGGCCTGGAATTTCAGCGCCGGCCAGCGGCAACTGCAGTGGCAATTGGACAAGGGCTTTTTGGTGCTTGACGGCGCGTTGGAAGTTTTCAGCACTAGCTTCCTGGCCCGGGCTACCTCCGCCGCGGAGTTCGGCGGTCTGCTGCGCCTGTTCACGGACGTATACCTGTTGCTTTCTCCTGCCGACCCGGCCGCCCTGTTAACTACCTTGTTGAACCGGGGCTTTGCCTTGCTCGGCGAGGAGGCGCTTGCCCAGCACCTGCCTGCCCTGCTCGACGCTGTAACCTACCAAGCACAAGTCGACAAACGAAAGGAGTTACTAGCAGCCTTAGCCAATTTCGTGGCCGCGCGCGGGCTGGACGTGTCGGCATACCACCCCGATATAGTATGGCCGGTGGCCGATGCGGCCCGGGTTGAAGAAAGCGGAAACGATCTGATACTGAGGTCGGAGTATGAGCGAGTACCGGAGGCTTCCGTTTTGGCGCGGGCTAGTACTCACGATGAGTTGGTAGCACTGTTAGCGCGAGAGGACACCGCCAATTCGTACTTCGATTGGTCGCCCGTACTGATGCAGTTAGCGCCCCAATTGAGCGCCGCACAAGTGCGGGCGCTGGCCGCCAGCCGCCGCAACACCCGGCGCGACTCCTTGTTCTACAGCGCGCTCAGCGGGTTGGCGTGGCGATTGGGCGAACAGGCCCTGGCCCGCGAATTAGCCGAACAAGCCATCGAGTACTCAACCGATGCTGGGTGGGCGCGGGGCTACGATGGCGGCAGCCGGTTACGGGGCTTCGAAGCTCTGCAGCGAGTAGATCCGACGCTGGCCCGGCAGAGAGCCTTTGATGTGTTCAGCAACGACTTGACAACTGCATCGTCGGTCATCTACTACCTTGAGGAACTGGATGATGTCCTGCCAGTTATAACTGGGAAATTTGAACCGGAATTGATCTGGGACGAGGTGTTCGGCTACGTGCAGCGGCTTTTCGCGACCAGTAAGCCCTTGTCCGACGTCCCCGAGTTAACTCCCGGGTCAGAACAATTGGAAACTGTACTGGCAGAGTTAGTGGGCTTCCTAACTCGCTGGCCTCTGCCAGCAGTCAAACACGCAGCCCGTGCCCTGTTACCTACGCTAATGGATCGGCCCTCGGCTTAGCCTACACGGTTCTCATATAGCTTGACGAACTTCTTGAAAACGCACGCGGAAGGTGTCATGTTCAACAGTAAAACGAGGATTATGGAGAAAGCCTTGTCCTTGACTGTACACAAACGGATTACCTAAGCTCTCGTAACGCGGCCCCGTAGCCTCTTGAATGCCAGTAACCAGCAACACCTCGTAATTACCTGGGTGCTGCTCTCCAAACTGCACTTCGTTTTGCGACATGTAGAATTGTCGATTGCCGGCTACCGTGCTGGTTTTTACCTCCACGTAGTGCAGCCCCTGCTCATCTATGTACGTTAGGTCGTAGCCCAGGCCTTTTTGCCCGGGCAGGCGACCGAGTTTAACCGCATTCTCCGATTTAATTTCTACCAGGCGAACACCGGGCCGGCGGCGAAGGGCTTCGTAAGCTAGGCCTTCGCCAATGGCTCCGGTCAGCGCCTGATCTTCCGGCCGTTGGTAGCCGCGCCCGGCGCCCCCAGAGGTGCCTATTCCTCCCCGCTCCCTTGCCTCATTGGTCGGCTCAGGCAAGGCCTCGATGTTGAGCAGGTGAATAGTTGTGTCGTGCCCCTGCCAGCGGGTGAGCAGCTGGCCTAGCAAGTCCTGAGCCGTGTCGAAGGCTACGTCCGAGTTACCCACTGCAAACACGTTGCGAATGGGCTGGCCGGTGTTGGTTTGGACAGTGGGCTTGGGCAGTTTGGATAGCAGCTCTGTCACACGGCCGAACAAAAGCAGGCTGCGCCGCTCGAGTGTTCCGCTGACAAAGTCGCGCACGTAATCGGGGGCAAAGCCCCGGGCAACGGCTCGCTGCACTAGAGTCCGCTCGTGCTCAGCGGCGCGTTCGGACAAATCCACGGCCTCCGATGCACCGGTCAGCGTAACATGCCAGCGGGTGAGCACCTGCTGCCGAAAAACGGTTTCCGCCGCGAAATCCGATGGAATGGGCACAGGCACCCGCAAGGCCCGGTACGCAACTCGAGCGGCTTCAAATCCGCGCTGCTCCCGCAGAGTAGCCGTGGCCAACTGGGCATAGAGCTGTTGCTCGAAGAAGGGTTCGTAACGCGCAATCAGTTCGTCGTACTCAGCCTGAAACAGCAAGCTAAAATCAACCGGCTGCGCAGCCCGTCGATTGTAAACGGCTGCACTCAGCCCTAGAGCGCCAAATAACTGAAACAGCACGCGCAGGTCGCTGTGCTGCCAGGGTAAGCTCGGGTTTAGCTGGGAAAAGGCTGCCAATACTAAGGCGCTAAGGCGCGTGCCAAAGGTTTGGCGCAGCCAGGCGGGCCATTCTGCTTCCCGCACAGGCGCCCGACGGATCGCTTTGCCTTTCGGCCGGGCGAGGCTTGCCAAGTGCAACCAGAAAAGCTGCCGATTCTCGGCGGGCTGGGTCATCACTTCCCGCACTTGGTGCAGCGTGGCGTGCACCTGCTCCAGCGTAGCTCCCTGCCGCAGAGCGAGCAATTCGTCCCTCTGCGCGGCCGGGGCGGCAATAAAGCGCATGAACACTTCCCGTAATGCATCCGCTTCGAGCAGCACGCTCAGGATTTCCGCCAGCGCGTCTTGGAAGCGAGGCTGCTGCTTCAGGGTTGCCAGGCTCACGTCTTCGGGTACTACAATCCAGGCCGCCAGCTTATTGGGGGTCAACAGGTAGGCATACGG
The DNA here is from genome assembly GCF_004765605.1 of Hymenobacter aquaticus. Classification (NCBI taxonomy): domain Bacteria; kingdom Pseudomonadati; phylum Bacteroidota; class Cytophagia; order Cytophagales; family Hymenobacteraceae; genus Hymenobacter; species Hymenobacter aquaticus. The sequence goes on from NZ_SRLC01000001.1 coordinate 2,065,971, forward strand.
GGCATAGCTCTCCGTGTCGGAGGAGCCTGGTGAGAGCGTGTGGGCTACGCGCAACTGAGTAGTCAACTGCACTCGCAGGCTTTTCAGCACATCGCCTTTGTCAGCGATGACCGTGTTTTGCGGTAATAGTGCGTACAGGTACAGCAGCAGCAGCTGCCAATCCTGGGCAAAGGCCTCCCGCAGGGGATGGATCGGGGGTGAGCCTACCACTGACGATGCCAAGCGGTCGAGGGGCGGCACACCAAATAACCGCAGCATCTTGTCAGCATTGCGCTTGGGCGGTACGTCCAGCAGGATAAAACGCGCCAGCAGGCGCGGGCTGTATGTGGCATCGGCCGCATAGCGGACCTGGTTGCTGGCCAACGGCACGTAGCGACTCCCGCCGGGAGCGGTACACCATACCTGACCACGGCGGATAAACTCCTCGCGGGCTGGGTCCTGATCTGACAGGTTACTCGCCTCTAGATTGGTAGCTAATTCTCGGTACAGCGAGCTGGCCCGGTCGCCCTTGGGATTACGCTGGGGCAGCTCTAGCAACACCTGGTAGAGTAGTTCGGCGGGCAGCTCGCTTAAGGCCAAGTTCACGCCCAGACTGGTGAGCAGTTCCCGCGCTTCGCGCAAGCCCTCAGTAATTTTCTTTTGCTGCAGCAGCCGCTGGCTCGGGGCAGCCCCATACAAAACGGGGCTGAACTCGCCGTCCTGCTGCCCGCGGGCGGGAAGCAGCATGCGCTGGGGCGCTACACGTTCCTCATTGGGCCCAGGCAACCACTTACTGGTCGCAAACTTCCAACGTACGTATGCAGGCATCTGGCTGGCATTTAGAACTGGGTGATAATTGTACTGTCCCGCTTGCAGGAAGCTGGCGGGCAAGCCTACACTCGTTGGCTCCCGGTCCTTCTTCAACACATCCGCCAAGCCCTGAGTAGGCGACTCCCAGACCCAGCGCAGAATCGCGGCTGGATCCGCGTGCGACAGGATGCCATCTAACCCGTCCAACGACGCCACATAGCACCGGTCCTTCCCCGGTGGGTTAACCTTACGGAAGTCCACATACCCGTCGTACCGGTGCCCACCCAATCGGGTACGCCGGTAGTCGAACCGCCGCAACGCATGGTCGACATAGGCTTTGCCAGGGCTGCTCTCAACCACCCACCGGGGCCACTCCCGCACACCGCACCACTCTAGGTAGCTGCGCACTTCTCCATCTTTGTCGCGGGTTCCCCCAAGGCCCAGCGCCGCACGGGAGCCAACCAATCGCTCGGGGTCGTGGGCGTACAGATCCGCGCACAAAGAGCGCGTGTTATCCGGGTTACGGCTAAAATACAGCGTGCAGCCCGGGGCCGTGCCGTGGGCCTGGGTGGGCAGGGGAATGTCCTGCGCTAGCGACGGCACCGGTTGCCGCTTTTGACCCCGACCGTTCCGTACGCGCTCTGCCTGGTACAAACGGAAGAGCATTGGGTGCAGCGTTTTAACGCGCTGGCCGTGCTGACGCAGCACGTAAAGGGCTAGTTCGGCAAACTCGTAGGGCCGTACGTTGAAGGCCGGAAGGGACAGGGGACCGCTCAGGGCCTGGTAAGTAGGTAGGGCAAAAGCCTGTAGCAGCGCGGCCGATAGGGCCGGGTGCAACACGTTGAGCCCGGCCATCCCTAGCTTGCACTCACCATCCGGCGGCAGAAAGCTCACCTGCCCGGGTGACAAAGCCCGGCCGGCCTGGTCAATCAGCAGTGCGGGCCAGCCGCCGGCCTGCAGTTGGAGCTGCGCGGCCGGGCGTGAGCGAAGCTCCGCTTCCACAAGACGCAGCAGCTCGGCGTACCGGGTAAAATCGTCTGTAGCACCAGCGGGGCGCGCTGCCGCCACCCGGGCCAGCAAAGCAGGCAAAGGGTAGGAGCCAGATGTCGGTCCCAGTCGAGTCAGCAAGTGCGTTAAGCCAGCAAGCACCACTGTTTGGTTGTCTCCCAGCGGCCAGCACAATAACTCGTCCAGGCCTAGCGGGGGTAGATAGCAGGCGAAAGGCTGTGCCAGCAGCCGGATTTCCGAAAAGCGCCGGTAGTGGCCCGAAATAACTGGAAAAACGGCCGCTTTGCGCAGAGCCTGTGTCAGCGCCACCTCAAAGCCTAGCGTGCTCAACTCTGCGTGAAAATCCCAGTCCTTCGCGGCGCCGTGCCAGAGCAAGCGCAAAGGCAAGTAGGGATCGGCCGGTCGGCTGCGCGCCATCACTTCGGCCGCTTCGACCAATAGCTGGGCCGCTTCGCTCAGCAGCATCCGGTTGGTAGCCGTTGGCTGCAGACTCTGCCGACTAGCGTTGAGGTTAAACGTGGCGTGCACCAAACATGGCAGGGGCCAATCTACGCCGGTGCGGAAATACGAAAACAGCCTGCCTGGCCCTGGAGCCAAGTCCGCCTTCCACGCTACTTTCACTTCGTAGGGTGTAGTCGCTGCAACTGTCCGCAAGGCCTTATCCTCAGGTGCGGGGAGGCAGTCGGTGCGGGCCAGCACCTGCCAGTTGTGCCGGGTGCGGGCACCATCGGCCTCTTGGCGCGTCACCCGCACGTGCTGCACGCCGTCCGCGCCCTCGCTCTGTGCGCGCTCCATATGCCAGCCTACCCCGTCGCATTCCACGTGCAGGAGGGTCAGATGGGGTAGAAACACCAGGGCCTCGGGCAGCAGCTCCTCTACTAGCTGCTGGCGCAGCGCGGGCAACTGTTCGGCCTTCATGTGCACCCGGATCAGGGTGTTGTAGCCGGCTAGACCTGCCCTTGGTTCTGTCTCGGCGCCGAGCAACTCGGCGCAGCGCAGCACGGCAATGGGATGCTCCGCCGTGGTCGTTTCCTCCCGGGCCAGGCGCAGCATGCGCAGCACGGCCTGCTTATTGTCGCCGCTGCGCAGCTGCTGCAAAACCTTCCGGGCGTAGGCCGCGGAAAAGGCAATGCGCAACTGTCCGCTATGGATTTCCAGCCTGTCGGACCAGCTGAGCACGGCCCGGAACCCCAGACCTTTAGCCCCGATCTGGTCGGCGTCCAGGGATTTGGGGCTCAGATTACTGTAGAGTAAGGATTGCACGCCCGCTTCGGTGAAGATAGCCCCGGTGTTGGCTACTTCCAGGATGCGTCCCTGCAGTCGGATAGACACTTGCCCGGCTCGCTTTTTAGGATCGCGCCCGGCGGCATCGTCGGCGTTCTGCAGGAGTTCCAGCAGTTGCCGCCCGTCGTAATCGGCGCTGACTTGCTGCTCCAACATGTAGTCCTGTAGAATAAGTATAGGATCTCGCCGGTACACATCCAGGCGTTCCTGCATTTTTTTCTCGACAAATTGCTGAAGGGATTGGTGTTTAGCCACAGACAGTGTAAATAAACGATTGAAGGATATGGAACATAATTAAGATGGTCAGCCAGCTACTACATTGCTCAGCAATATTCCGATGACACGTCAAGAGCAGCAGATCAGTATTCGCCATTATTGATGGCTATATTGGATTGTCTGACCTTCACAGCAAGAATTACAAAGGCGGGAGTAATTGATAGGGGCGGTTTCCTTCTTAGAAACTATTCTCCTACTGTTTTTCTACTGTTCCAGTATTCAAGCAGCCTAGGATATTGCTCAACAACCTCTTACGCAACGACTGCATAAGGTGATTTCGGAGACAAGGTCTGAAACTCTTGGTGCTGCAACGCTTGCTGCACCAAGTCCGCTATTTCTTCGGGCGGCGTACTTGCCGACGTTTCAACAGTCAACATGGCGCGGGTTATGGGAGAAGATACTTGTAGCTGTGACGTTCGGACGCGGCACAGGCCTTCATCATCCCAATGATGCACTGGTATGACCACGTTGTAAGCGTTCAGGTAGTTTGGATCAGACGGAGATTCTAGCGAAGAAGAAAACATTAATCCGTCTAGCCGAGGACTATTTTTGGGTTGGCTACTTCTGACCCACTCTAAAAACAGGTGTGGTATCTGATATTCTGCGTGAAAGTTGTCTTTTGGATTCTTCGGTACGCTGGTAGCCATTACTAAAGGCCAAGTCACGAGGAATTTTATTAAGTCGCCATCGTAATAGTTAGGCCTGCCTAGGTACTTCTTTCGCACGCCTTGAACGCGGTTGCGCAGGTCGACCAGAGTTACTGGGGCATAGTCTGATTCAACATTAGCACGAAGCTTGACGGCGTGCAAGGATAATCCATACGACGTAGCTCTGATTTCCTTGTAAGCAAGATAAACCGAGCTGGCAGCATAGATGCAAGGCTGCCCCGCAATACTGAATCGTTGAGAGGTGACTAAGGAGCGCAGTTCGTAAGGAATGTGTAGCATCTGGCGAGCCTGCAGGGGCATATCATCTTTGCGCAGGCGGTACAACAAGGTGTTTCCGGACAAGAATACCCTGCTCAAATGAACAGCAGGCGAGTAGAGCTGCTTTCGGCGAGGGAGGTCGAAGTGCTTGGCCATTATGGCTAGCGCATTACCAGGACTGCCTTGGTTAGCTAAAGCTTGTAGGGCTCGAATGATACCAAGGCGGACTTCGTGCACTGCCTTTTGCACTAGTTCTGTATTGGGCAACGTCCCCAAGGGCCCTATGTACTCTGTGCGGTGGTCGATAACGATAGGTCCCAGCTTCTTGAGCAGAGCTACATAAGCATTCAAAGTATGTAAGACGAAGTGATAATAATCCCCGTCGTTTGAATCGCGCCAATCTTTGGGCAGGTCAAATATGTAGTTTTTAAGCAGTTCTTCGACAGTCATCCTGGGTAAAGGAAGTAGTACTGCAAGTTAGTTATAGAGCGCTACCAGTTCAGCAATAATACTCTAGCTCTATAATCTGTGTTTCTATATAAAAATGGAGCGAATTGACCGGACAGATCCGGTCAATTCGCTCCATTCAGCGTTTTTCGGTGATTTTATATTTTTTTAATATATCCTACCTCTACTGACCGGCGCTCTGACCGGAGCTTTTGCCGGGAATTTGACCGGAGGCATCGCCAGGCTTTCTGCCAATAATACATAGAGTAAATCTAAGATATTCAGTTACTTACAAGCATTTATTCAGTTATGCTAAATCTCATTCTGATTGCTCCAGCTTCAATTATTGAATTTTTCCTTTTTCATGGTGCAAAAACTGTTGTCGCATTCCCATCACTGCACTATCTAAATCGCGCTGTTTCGCAATGCCAAGCGGGGACTCATGGCGATGAGCTTCATACTCTTGGATAGAGAAACTCACCAGCCTTGCCCATTCTTGGTTGAGTTGAGACAAAGAAATGAGTTTTTCCCCACCACCAGGAAAGTTCTGCTTTAGTAGTTCAAATAAGTAGCGGAAGAACGTTTGAGACTCGGTGAGCAGATCATCGGTCTGGCTGATGTAGCGCTTCAACTGGGCAATCTCATTCCTGAGGTGCTCTGCTTCAGCTTTTGCTTTTTCTGTCTCGGATTGAAAGTTTTCGACTTGGGCTCTGGTCATTCCAAACAACTCCGCCAGCTTGTCCAGCTTGGCTGGACTCACATCCACATGCCCTTTCTCGATGCGGTTGTAGTTGGCTTTAGTGGTACCTAAATATTGACCGGCTTTCTCCTGCGTAATGCCTTTCAGTAACCTGATGGCTCGCAGTTTCTCATTGATTGTCTGCATGAAGCAAATATAAAATAAAACTTTTGTTAACTTGTTACACTAAGTTATTTATGTTTGCATCACTTCTGGAGACAATCAAACAGTAAAACACTGTCACACGGCAACGACACTTTTCAGCAACTAAGCAACACCCCCAAATGCATTCTTCCATTCATACCCATCTAGCAGTTCTAGCGCGCCCTCCCCCACTACAATGCTACTTCCTGACATAGCCTCCTGATAAAGGCACCAAATGCACTTTCATTTTTCGCGGAGCATAGCGGGCAAGGGTATGCTCCCCAACCTTAGGACCAGTAGCTACTATTGAGTCCGTCTTCAACGGTAACGCCGTGAAATCCAAATCCCATTCTTGCCCTGCCCCTTTCCTCACTCCTGAGCAGTTGCGCCAATATCCTGGCTGCCAGCATTACACGAACGACGAAGCAGAGAATATTCTCGAACAGCTGAAGGTCTTGGCCACCATTGCCTATCACACGGTAAAACCCTCGCTTACTCCCCGTGCCCATGTCTAATCACTCCTTCTTCCGGCAGTTTGCCAAACGGAGCGTTAAGTCTTCGGCAGCAAACAACAATGCGGTCATCTATACGCGGGTTTCGACCAAAGAGCAAGCGGATAATAACCAGAGCTTAGACATCCAACGGCGCAAGTGCCTGGAACACGCTACTTCGCGAGGATACACCATCATGGGTATGTTTGGTGGCACCCACGAAAGCGCCAAGAACGACGAGCGCAAAGAGTTTAACCGCATGCTGCGCTTTGTGAAGCAAAAGAGCAGCGGCGTCAGCCGCATCATCGTACTCACGCTTGACCGCTTCTCGCGCTCTGGCGCCAATGCCATTGCCATTGCGGAAGAGCTTAAGCGCGAAGGCATATTCATTGAAGCCGTCACGCAGCAGATCGATACCCGTACGACCCAAGGCCAGCTCAGCCAAAACATAAATTTGGTACTGAGCCACTTTGAGAACCAGCAGCGCCGCGAACGTGCCATCCTCGGCATGACAGAGAAACTGCTCAAAGGCTACTGGGTAGGCAAAGCACCGCTGGGCTACACCATCACCAAAGTCGGCAACGAGCAGAAGATCATCATCAACGAACAGGGCCGCGCGCTGCGTAAGGCCTTTCACATGAAGGTTGAGCTGCAGCTCGACAATACGGAAATTGCGCGCTGGCTGCGTGGCCAAGGCGTAAAGGTGTCGCCGCAGCTGCTGACGTTGACCTTTCGGAACGTTTTCTACTGCGGGTTCCTTAGCCACAGTTTGCTGCCAGACCAAGTAGTTCCGGGGCGCCATCCCAAACTCATCAGCGAAGAGATGTTCCGCCGGCTGAACGACCTGCAAGCGTCCAAGCCGCAGGGCTATGTGCATGCCAAGGAAGCACCCGCCGTTCCGCTGAAGAACCACGTACGCTGCCACCGCTGCGACCGGCCGCTTACGGCCTATATCGTCCGCAAAAAAGGGCTCTGGTACTACAAGTGCAACACGGTCGGCTGCAAGATGAACGTGAGTGCCCGTGCCTTGCACCAGGGCTACAAAGGCCTGCTCAGCGAACTGGTGCTGGAGCCGCACTTGGTCGAACCCTTCAAGGCTCAGGTAGAAGCCGTGTTCCATTCGCTGAATCAGGAAAGCGCAGAGGCGCGCCGGGAGGTTTAGCAGAAAATTAAGTGTGTGGAACTGGAACTCGAAGACATGGAGCGCCGCTACGCCATGGGCAACCTCAAGGAAGCTTCTTACGAGAAGTTCAGCCAGGAACTGCGCGAGCAAAAGCTGCTGCCGCTGGAGGCCGAGCGCCAGCGCCTGGGCGCGGAATTATCGAACCTGCCCAAATACGTGGCGCTGGCGCTGGCAATTGCCGCTCAGTTGCCCGTATTGTGGGAAAAAGCCGATTTGAGCACCCGTCACCAACTCCAAAAAATGGTCTACCCCAACGGGGTGGCGTATGCGCCTGAAAAAGGCCTGTATCGAACCGGTCGCCCGAACGTGGTATTTGACCTAATTACCAGAAAACCAATGACGAAACAGAACAAAAAAAATGGTTTGTGCCCCTCTCCGGGGGCACAAACCACTTGGGTGGGCCCAACTGGAATCGAACCAGTGACCTGCTGATTATGAGTCAGCTGCTCTAACCGATTGAGCTATAGGCCCGGCTAAAACCTTCCGGAGTTGGTTTCGGCAGCGCAAACTTCGAAGTTTGCGGCCGGATTTCCAATTCTTAAATCAGCGGCAGCCTTTTTAGGCGGCTTGCTGTTGTATTCACTGGTCGCCTGTTTCCACTGCTATGCCTGCTCAAAAGCCCAACCTGCTCTTCGACTTTGGAGGCGTCATTATCAACATCAACTACCAGCTGACGGTGGAGGCCATGCGCGCCCTGAGCCGGGCCAGCAGCACCATAGAGTTCAACCAGCAAAGCCAGTCGGAGCTGTTTGACCACCTGGAAACCGGCCGCCTGACGCCGTCGGAGTTTCGGCAGGGCCTGCGCCGGCACTACGACCTGGAAGCCACCGACGAGCAGCTGGACGCGGCCTGGAACGCCATGCTGCTCGACGTGCCGGCCGAGCGGCTGGCCTTCATTGCCGAGCTGCGCGCCCAGGGCCACCAGACGGCCTTGCTCAGCAACACCAACCAGATTCACATCGAGGAAATCAACCGGCGGCTGAAAACCCAGTACGGCTTTGCCCACGGCATTGCCGACTGCCTTGATCGGGTCTTTTACTCCCAGCAGGTGGGACTGCGCAAGCCGGGGCCGGAGATATTTGAGCACGCCCTGCGCGAAATGAACTGGAAGGCCGACGAAACGTTGTTTATTGAGGACAGCATCCAGCACATCGAAACGGCCCGGCGCCTGGGGCTGCCCACGCTGTTTCTGACCCCGCCCCTTACGCTCACCGACGCTCTTCCCGCTGCCATCCGTGCCTTCTCTTCCCCTGCCTGACGCCCCCGCCCCCGCCCCTGTTTCGGAAATTGAGTTTGACCGCTACGAGCGGCCCGAGCCGCCGCGCTGGCGCGTCTACGGGCTGCACCTGCTGCTGTTTGTCATCACCCTGATTACCACGACCCTGGCCGGGGCCGAATGGATAACCGGCCGGGCCTTTTTTGATCAGGGCCAGGGCGTGAAGCTGACGGGCTGGTTTAGCCAAGCCGAGGTGCTGCGGGGCCTGTGGTTTTCCCTGCCGTTTCTGGGCGTACTGACGGTACACGAGTTTGGCCACTACTTCACCGCCCGGCACTACAAGGTACGGGCGACGCTGCCCTACTACATTCCGTTTTTCACGGGCTTTTTCAATACCATCGGTACGTTTGGGGCTATAATCCGCATCAAAGACCGGATATTTTCCCGCAAGGAGTTTTTTGATATTGGCCTGGCCGGGCCGCTGGCGGGCTTTCTGGTGGCCGTGCCGGTGCTTATCTATGGCTTCACCCACCTACCGCCCTGGGACTACGTGTTTCAGATTCACCCCGAGTACCGCCAGTTCGGGGCCGACTACGCCCGTCATGTGTACGACGACGGCTCAGGCCTGACGCTCAGCCGGCCGCTGCTGTACCAGCTGCTGGAATACTGGTTTGCCGACCCGGCGCGCCTGCCCCACCCCAATGAGCTGATACACTACCCCGTGCTGCTGGCGGGCTTGCTGGCGCTGTTTTTTACGGCGCTTAATCTGCTGCCCATCGGCCAGCTCGACGGGGGACACATCCTGTACGGCCTGCTGGGGTTCCGGCGCTTCAACCGGCTGTCGGCGGTGTTTTTCGTGGGCTTTATCTTCTACGCCGGGCTGGGGCTGTTCACCTTGCACACCACCGGGGAAACGTGGCTCTACGGTGGTATTCCCTATGCGCTGTACCTGCTGGTGGTGTTTCGGCGGGTGGTGCCCACGCTGCGCCGCACGGTGCTGCTGGCCTTGAGCGTGGTAGCGGCCCAGCTGGCCCTGACCTTGGCCGTGCCCGGCATTTTCGGCAACCCCGGCTGGCTGATTTTCGGCTTGCTCCTGAGCCGTTTTATGGGCATTTTTCATCCCCCGGCGCCCGACGAGCGGCCCCTGAGCCCGGGGCGCAAGGTGCTGGGCTGGATCATGCTTGCTATTTTTGTCCTCTGTTTTTCGCCCTCACCTTTTCAGTGAGCTTCTTCGCCGGCCCCCGCCGGCAATCCTTATGTTTTTCGAACAACGTCAGCTTACGCGTACCACCCAACTGGCACTGCGGCCCCACGGCCTGTATGTGTGCCAGCGGACCCGCCAGGGAAAAACGATTCTGGAGTTTGAAATGCCTTACGAGGAGGTGCTGCCCGTGCGCGTGGAGCGCACCACCACCACGCCCCAGCTGAAATGGCTGCCCTTCGCCCTGTTCTGGATTGCCTCCTCGGTGCTGCAGCACGCCGGCCGCCGCCTCGACGGGCTGACGAATCTGGAGTGGGCCGTGGCGTTCGGCGTGGGTATCCTGCTGATTGGGGGCTACCTCTACGGGCAAAACAACTGGTGGAAGCACTTCACCCTGGGCACGGCCCGGGCCAACATCCAGCTGGCCGACCGCAGCAGCCAACAAAACGAGCTGAACAACTTCGCCGAAGCCCTCGACCAGCGCACCAAAGCCTATTTGCGGGAGCACTACGCGGCCGTCAACCCGCTGGGAATTATTGAGCCGCAGCTGCAGCGCCTGCACTGGCTTAAGCACCTCAACGTCGTGTCGGAGGCCGAGGCCCGCGCCCTTTCCACCCGCCTTACCGGGCAGGTGCCCATGCCCCCGCTCATCAGCATGGGCCAGGTGCTGGAAACGCCGTACGTGAATTAGACGCTGAGCTTTATGGAAATTTACCAGCGGCATCCTGTCAAGGGCTACACGCAATTGCGCACCACGGACGATGGCCTTTCGATTGAGCAGGAAGGTATTATAAACCAGCTTCGCGTCGAAATTCCGTACGAAGAGCTGCTGCCGGTTCGAACGAAAGCCCAAACCTCTTTTCCCGTTGCGCTGACTTTCTTCGTGGCGCTTATATTACCTGGGTTTTACCAGGAGTGGCTGGAGCAAACTTATCTACCTTGGGAAGAGCAGATTGGAATGGCTTTGCTCGGCTTCCTGATGCTGGGATTGTGCTATTTCACCTACACCCGGTGGCGGTGGTCGATAACGGTTACAACCGGGTGGGGCAATATCGTTCTACCCAACCGGGACAAAGAGCGCCCCGAGGTTGAGCAGTTCGTATCCGACCTGCGCGACCACACGAAAAGCTACTTGTACACGCGGTACGCCCTTTTCGACCCTTTTCAATCCGTAGAGCAACAGTTGGAGATGTATGCTTGGCTCTTTGAGCGCAAAGTCATTACACCGGAGCAACTGCTGACACTTCAGCAGCAAGCAACCCGTGCGGCCACCCGCAGCTCCTGATGCGCAGCTTTCCTTGGTTCTATTTCCCTGAGCCAGCCAATTGATACCATGCTTCTTCCGGCAGCTTCACAAAAAGGCCCCATTCCTGATGCAGGAATGGGGCCTTTTCATTTCAATTTACCACTACTACCGGCCTTCCAGCGCGGCTACGCCGGGCAGCTCCTTGCCTTCCATGTACTCGAGCAGGGCCCCGCCGCCGGTCGAGATGTAGGACACCCGGTCGGCGAAGCCGAGCTGGTTGACGGCCGCGGCCGAGTCGCCGCCGCCGATGAGGCTGAAGGCGCCGTCGGCGGTGGCGTCGGCAATGGCGCGGGCCACGAACTCGGTGCCCACCGAGAAGTTGCTCATCTCGAATACGCCCATCGGACCGTTCCACAGGATGGTTTTCGACTGGCGGATGATGTCGGCAAACGTCTCGCGCGAGTCGGGGCCGATGTCGAGGCCCATCCAGCCGGCGGGAATGCTCAGGTTGCCGGCCACGTCGATGTCGGCGTCGTTGGCAAACTTGTTGGCGATGATGCTATCCACGGGCAGCACCAGCTGCACGCCTTTCTGCTTGGCTTTCTCAATCAGGCTGGCCGCCAGCTCTATCTTGTCGGCCTCCAGCAGGGAGTTGCCGATGCTGCCGCCCTGGGCCACGGCGAAGGTGTAGGCCATGCCGCCGCCGATGAGCAGGTAATCGACTTTGTCGAGCAGCTGCTCGATAATGAGGATTTTGTCGGAAATCTTGGCCCCGCCCATGATGGCCGTGAACGGATGCTCGGGGTTGGTCAGCACCTTGTGGGCGTTGTCCAGCTCGCTCTGCATCAGGTAGCCGGCAATGCGGTTTTCGGGGGTGAAATACTGGGCCATAACGGCCGTGGAGGCGTGCTTGCGGTGGGCCGCCCCGAAGGCGTCGTTCACGTACACATCACCCAGCTTGCTGAGCTTTTCGGCGAAGGCGGCGTCGCCTTTTTCCTCTTCGGCGTGGAAGCGCAGGTTGTCGAGCAGCAGGATTTCGCCGGGCTGCAGGCTGCTAGCCAGCTGGGCCGCTTCCTGGCCGATGACGTCGCCGCCAAATTTGACCGGGGTGCCGTACTCCTGCCCGAGGCGCGCCACAAGGTTGCGCAGGGAGTTTTTCTCGTCGGGGCCGCCTTTGGGCCGGCCCATGTGCGAGAGCAGCACCACCGAGCCGCCGTCACGCAGGATTTTCTGGATGGTGGGCGTGGCCATCCGGATGCGGGTGTCGTCGGTGATGTGCAGCGAAGCATCGAGCGGCACGTTGAAATCGACGCGCACCACGGCCCGCTTGCCGGCGAAGTTGTACTGGTCCAGGGTTTTCATGGGAAGGAATAGGGTTGGAAGAGGTCTTACTACGGGGCGAATGTAAGCAGGGTCGGCAATTGGTAGCACAAACAAGGCCTGCGGGCGAGGAGAAACAGCTTGTTCAAGCTCTACGGAGGTATCCTGGCAGATAGAAACTGGTTTGGAGAGTTCCTCAAACGACTTTTGGCACGTCAAAACTGATTTGAGGACGCCTCAAACCAGTTTTGGAAGGTAAAAAGAGCTTTGAGGCGTCCTCAAACGACTTTCCGTCCGTCAAAACCGGTTTGAGGCATCCTCAGAGCAGTTTTGAACTGCTGAAACTACTCTGAGGGTGCCTCAAACCGGTTGTGGCAGGTCAAAACGGCTCCGGGGCTTCCCCAATTGGCTTTCGGCAGATTGTAGCGCGAACTTTAACTTCGTTGACCTTCGGTTGTAGTTCGCGCACCAGAACGATTCGGACGGCGCGGGGCACGCGAACTGCAAAGTTCGCGCTACGGGCCGGGGCGTCTTGCTTACGGCGCGTCGCCAATCCCCCAATGACTCGTACCTTTGCCCTACGTATGAAAATAGGCATCTTCTTCGGTGGCCCGTCGCGTGAGCGGGAAATTTCCTTTGCGGGCGGCCGCACGGTATATGACAACCTGGACAAAGCGCTGTTCCAGGCCGTTCCCATCTTCGTGGACAGCCGCGGCAACTTCATCCTGCTCGACTGGCACTACATCTATAAGGGTACCATCCGCGACTTTTACCCGCCCGTGTCGGCCCTGCCCGACTCGCGCCACAAGCTGCAGGTGTACCTGGAAAGCCTCGGCGAGCTGAGCCCGCCGGAGCAGGACCGCATCATCGCGGAAGTGGGCCGGCGCGTGCTACCCCACGAACTGCGCGAGCTGATGGACTTTGCCTTCCTGGCCCTGCACGGCCCCGGCGGCGAGGACGGCGTCATTCAGGGCCTGCTCGAATGGTACGGCATTCCCTACTCCGGCTCCGGCGTGCTGCCCTCGGCGTTTGGCATTGATAAGATTGCCCAGAAAAAGCTGCTCAAGGCCCTGCACAAGCCCACCCCCGACTACCGCGTGCTGACCGCCGAGGAGTGGGACTCGGCCGCCAGCCAGCCGGCCATCCTCGACTATCTGGTGCGCGAGCTGGGCTTGCCGCTGGTGTTCAAAGCGCCGCGGCAGGGCTCCAGCATCGGTATCAGCATTCTGCGCGAGGCCAACGCCGAGCAGTTTGCACGCGCCGTGGAGCGCAGTCTGTTCCGCAAAACCGTGACCCGCGCGGAGTGGCAGCGCCTGGGTGAGCAGGACAAGATTGCCTGGGTGCAGCACCTGACCGACATCCGCGACGGTATCGGCCTGCCGGTGGTTATTGACGCAGAAGCCGAACTCATCTACCACCCCGAAGCGCTACTGAACACGCTCAACGAGCGGCTGCAAACGGCCGAAACCGTGCTGCTGACCAACGTGGACGGCGAGGCCCAGGTGCTGGTCGAGTCGTTCGTGGCGGGGCGCGAGTTCAGCTGCATCGTGGTAGAGGACCCCAGCGGCAACCCGCTGGCCCTGCCCCCGACGGAAATTGTGAAGGGTGAGGAAATGTTCGACTACCGCTCGAAGTACCTGCCCGGCCTCTCGCGTAAAATCACCCCGATTGACCTGCCCGAAGCCGAAATTCAGCGCATCCGCGAAGCCTGCGAGGAAATGTTCCGCACCTTCGGCTTCCAGGTCTACGCCCGCATTGATGGGTTTATTTCAATGAGCAATGAAGAATTAAAGATTGAGAATTCTTCCGCTGCTGCTGAAACCCCAGGCACCGAGCACCAGGCACTAAGCACTAAGCACCAGGCACCAAGCACCATTTTCCTCAACGACCCGAACACTACCTCGGGCATGCTGCCGGCGTCGTTCTTCTTCCACCAGGCCGCCGAAATCGGCCTGAACCCGTCCCAGTTCCTGACCTACCTGATCCGCACTTCCCTGGCCGCCCGCCGCCGGGCCGGCATGAAGCCGGTGCAGCTCGGCGGCCTGCTCCGCCAGCTCGACGAGGCCGTGGCCTCGCGCCAGCACGAGGAAAAGCAGCGCCTCAAGGTGGCCGTGATTATGGGCGGCTATTCCTCGGAGCGCCACATTTCGGTGGAAAGTGGCCGCAACATCTACGAGAAGCTCAGCTCCAGCGTGAAGTACGAGCCCGTGCCCGTGTTCCTGACCGGCAACAGCCAGGAGTTCCGCCTCTACGTGCTGCCCATCAACGTGATGCTGAAGGACAACGCCGACGACATCCGGGAGAAAATCGAGTACGCCGAGGCCGGCCACAGCCTGCACCCGGTGCTGGAGCGGATTCGGACGGAGGCCAGCGCCATTACCAGCACCTACGCCGGACAGGCCACGGCCCAGCCCCGCCGCCTCTCGTTCGAGGAGCTGGCCCACGAGGTCGATGAGGTGTTTATTGCCCTGCACGGCCGCCCCGGCGAAGATGGTGCCCTGCAGAAGCAGCTGGAGCAGTACGGCCTGCCCTACAACGGCTCGGGCGTGGAAAGCAGCAGCATCACCATCAACAAGTTTGAGACGAACCGCCGCCTGCGCGAGGCCGGCCTGCGCGTAGCCGAGCACCGCATGGCCGCCCGCCTGGAGTGGGAAGCCGACGCCGAAAGCTTCTACCGCAGCCTGGAAACGCAGTTTCACTACCCCTTCATTGCCAAGCCCGCCGACGACGGCTGCTCCTCGGCCGTGAAGAAAATCAAGAACCGCGCGGAGCTCGAAGCCTTCACCCAGCTCATCTTCCGCGACCAGGAAGACCTGCTGCCCGCGCCCGCCACCGTGCTGAATCTGGGCTTCAAGGAGGAATTTCCGCAGAAGGATGCCTTCCTGGTCGAAACCCTGATTGCGCGCGACGGCGCCCGGCACTTCCTGGAAGTCACCGGCGGTTTGCTTACCCACTGGAAAGAAGACGGACAGCTGGAAATTGAGGTGTTCGAAGCCTCCGAGGCCCTGGCTACCGGCGAAGTGCTCAGTCTGGAAGAGAAGTTCCTGGCCGGCGAAGGCCAGAACATCACCCCCGCCCGCTACGCCCCCGACGTGCAGGAGCGCCAACGCATCAGTGAGGAAGTGAAAGCCGAGCTCAAGCGCGTGGCCGAGGTGCTCAACATCCAGGGCTACGCCCGCATCGACGCCTTCGTGCGGGTGCGGGAAACGGGCGCCGTGGAGGTTATCATCATCGAGGTCAACTCGCTGCCCGGCATGACGCCCGCCACCTGCATCTTCCACCAGACGGCCCTGAGCGGCTACACGCCCTACGACTTCATCGACCGGATTCTGGAGTTCGGCAAGGCGCGCGCCGCCAAGCTGACCGCCGCTGGCTAGAACGAAACTCCCCTCCTTTTTTCAAGGAGGGGTGCCCGCAGGGCGGGGTGGTTCAATCGTTGCACGACACCATTGAACGTCATGTCGAGCAGCGCGAGACATCTCGCGTGCTGACGTTGGGGTAGTAATCAAACGAGGCCACGCGAGATTGGCTACGCCTTCCTTCGATTCCTCAGCAAGCTCGGAATGACTGTCAATACTATCGTTCCAACGGTTTCAACCACCCCTAGCCCCTCCTTGAAAAAAGGAGGGGAACTAGTTTTCTAGCTTTTAGCAGTAGATTTCCCGGGAAATTCCGGCTAGCAACTTTTAGCATTTTCTTTCTCCCAATGTCATTTCTCAAATCGGATACGCCCGTTGATGTCGTCAAGCACCTGCTGGTGATTGGGGCCGCGGGGGCGCTGCTGCTGTTCGGCTTCTTCTTCGTGTACCTGCCCATCACCACCAACCACGGCGAAACTATCGTGGTGCCCAAGATTACGGGCATGAAGCAGGAAGCCCTGGAAGACTACCTCGACGAGCGGAACCTGCGCTACTTCGTGGACGACAGCAGCTACAACCCGACCATCGCGCCCTTCACCGTACTGACCCAGGACCCCGCCCCGGGCGAGCGGGTGAAGGAAGACCGCAAAATCTACATCTCGGTGAGCATGAAAAACCCGCCGGTGATTAAGATGCCCAAGCTGGTGGACGGCTCGGTGAAAAACGCCCAGATGATTCTGAAAAGCTACGACCTGGTGGTCGGCGAAATCAAGCTGGTGCCCGATCTGGCCCAGAACGCCGTGCTCAAGCAGCTGGTGAACGGCAAGGAAATCGCGCCCGGCGCCCCCATTGCCAAAGGCACCCGCGTGGACCTAGTAGTGGGCGACGGGCAGGGCAACCAGGAATTCCCGGTGCCCAATGTGGTGAATATGCCCCAGGATGAGGCCGCGACGCTGCTCGTGGGCCAGGGCCTGCAGGTGGGCGAAATCTTCTACCAGCCCGCCGAGGAAGGCCAGACCGACGGCACCGTGGTAAAGCAGCGCCCCGTGCCCTCACCCGGCGCGACCATCCGCATGGGCCAGCTCGTCGACCTGTGGATTGCCGGCGAGGCCCCGCTTAAATCGGTGGACTAGCTACCTTTTAGCCGCCACTTATTCTCTGACAAAAGACCTTTTCGGCGCAACCGGAAAGGTCTTTTGCGTGTAGGCTGAACCAAACCCCGGCCCTTGTCCTTGCAGAGAGTCAGCCCGTTGAAATATTCCGTGGGCTGCCCACGTTTGGCTTCCGTAACTTGCCCTTATGACCCGTTCATTACGCTTACTACCGTCTTTGTTGCTAACGGCCGGCCTGCTGCCCCTGGCCGCCCGGGCCCAGGTGCTGGGTTCCCTGACCAGTGACCCCAGCCGGGCTACTGCGCCGCTGCCGGCCACGGCCAGCCGGGCCGCCGCCCTGACACTGCCCTTCTTCGACGATTTCTCGACCCAGCGCGAGGGTGCGCCGGCCGTGGAGCGCTGGCAGCCGGGCGGCGGCACGCTGGTCAACAACCGCTTCGTGCTGGCCCCGCCCTCCCGCGGGGCCGTAACCTTCGACGGCCTCAACGGCAAAGGCCAGCCCTACGGCAGCTTTTTCAGCGACACCGACACGCTTACCTCCCAGCCCATCGACCTGGGTGGCCTCACGGCGGCCAGCAACGTGTATCTGAGCTTTTTCTGGCAGGCCGGCAACATCTTCTCGGCCCCCACCAATGCCAGCAGCTCCCGGCCGGTGTTCATCCAGCTCGAATTTCTGGGCAATGACGGGCTGTGGCGGCAGATCTGGCAGCAGCGCAGCCAGGGCGTGCGCACCGGGTTCCGGCAGCTGCTGTTCCCGGTCACTGACGCGCGCTACCTGCACCCGGGCTTCCGCTTCCGGTTTCATACCTCCGGCAACCAGTCGAACGTGGACAACGACGACGCCTGGAGCATTGACTACGTGCGCCTGGACCGCAACCGCTCGGCCGCCGACTCGACCAACCGGGATATTGCCACCAGCCGGCCGCTGGGCAGCCTACTGAAGCGCTACACGGCCATGCCCGTGTGGCAGTTCAACGCCAACCCGACGCCGGCCAACGAGTTGAACAACGTCATCGGCACCACCATCAACAACCTGGGGCCGGGGCCGGCCAGCACGCCCGTCGACTGGCTGGGCACGGTGCAGGTGCTGCCCGCCGGCCCGGTGGCCACCACCGCGAAAGGCGGCGCCAACCTGGACCCGCACCGGCGCCAGGTGCCGGCCACGGTGGATGCCCGCAGCCTGAGCATTCCGCTGACGCCCGAGGAGAAAATCCTGCGCCACTCGCTCTACCTGCTCACGGGTGAAACGGCCAACTCCCTGACCGTGCGCAACGACACCATTTCGCGCGTCACGGAGCTGAAAAACTACTACGCCTACGACGACGGCACCCCGGAAGGCACGCTCAGCATCGAGCGGTTTTCGAGTGCCGGCATCCGCTACCGCGCCTACCGCTTCGATTTGAACAAGCCCGACCAGGTCCGCAGCCTGCGCCTCTACCCGATTCTGCCGGCCGCGGCGGGCCGCGTTATTTCGGCCAACGTGTGGGACGACGTGAGCGGCAAGCCCGCCGCCACGCCCAAAGCCACCCAGAGCATCACCATTCCCAACTCCCTGCCGGCCGGGCAGAACTACATCGACATCATTTTCTCGGCTCCCGTGCCGGTGTCGGGCACGTTCTACGTGGGCTACGGTCACGGGCAGTTTGGCAATTCCGTGGTACCCTTCGCCCTGGACCTGAACAACGCGCCCCCGGACGGCTACTTCCTCAAAAACACGTTCGGCACCTGGGAAAACGCGGCCTTCGACTATTCCAGCGTGGGTGGGGCCCCTTCCGGCTCCGTCATCATGCGGCCGGTAATGACCAACAACCTGACCGTGACGGGCACCACCGAAGCGCAGACGGCCGCCGCTTACGCGCTGTACCCCAACCCCAGCGCGGGCCTGGTGCGCGTGGAAGGTGCTTACCGCCAAGCCGCCGTGCTCGACGCGCTGGGCCGCACCGTCTGGACGCAGCCGGCGGGTCAGGCCCGGGACGGCCAGCTGGATTTGCGCCAGCTCCCGGCCGGAGTATACTTGGTACAGCTGACCGTGGCTAATGGGCAGCTCGTGCACAAGCGCCTGGTGCTGGCCCGGTAGCCGGCTTCACCCATTCTTCAGTTGAATTGGCTATTGTTGCGGCCTCCAACGTACTTTTTCATTTATCATCCGCTCCTACCCTATGAACGACATCACCCCCGAAGAGCTGAAGCAGCGTAAGGCCGCCGGCGAGCAGCCGATTATCCTGGACGTGCGCGAAACCTGGGAAAACGAAGAGTCCCGCATCGACGGCAGCCAGAATATTCCGCTGGGCACGCTCCCCGATAAAATTGCCGACCTGGAAGAGCTGAAAGACCAGGAAATCATTGTGCATTGCAAGGGCGGCGGCCGGTCGGCCACGGCCAAGGCCCTGCTCACCCAGCACGGCTTTACCCACGTGCGCAACCTGCTGGGCGGCATTACGGCCTACCAGGCTCAGTAGCGCCCCCGTTATTCTCCGCTTTCGAAAGCCGGCTTTCTGCACCGCAGAGGGCCGGCTTTTTTGCGCGCCAACTTTTTTCAGACTGATAACGAATACGTTATAGAGAATAAGTAAATTTAATTGTACACAATTAAACATTGCGCAATCAAACGCGTTATACCTGCATCATCCTATGAGTAACCCGAGCGAACATTCTTCTGCGGCCCTTCTTCAGCTGGAAAGCCAGCTGTGCTTTCCGCTCTATGCCGTGTCGCGCCTGCTCACCAAGGCCTACCAGCCCTACCTGCAGGCCCTCGACCTGACCTACCCGCAGTACCTGGTGTTTCTGCTGCTGTGGGAGCACGGCGAGCTGACGGTGAAGGCCCTGGGCGAAAAGCTGCTGCTCGACTCGGGCACGCTCACGCCCCTGCTCAAGCGCATGGAGCAGAAACAGTGGCTGAGCCGCCGCCGCGACCCGCGCGACGAACGCTCGGTCATCATTGCCCTGGCACCGGCGGGGCGGGCCCTGCGCGAGCAGGCCTGCCACATTCCCGAGCAGCTGTTTGGGCACCTGGGCATGTCGCCGCAGGAATTTGAAACGCTCCGGACCCAATTGCACACGCTTCTTCTCAAGCTCTCCTGATCGGCGGGCTGTTTTTTACCAATTCCCCTTTTTCTACTCCGATGAAAATCGAAAAAATCTTCACGGCGCAAGCCAAAGCCAAAGGTGGCCGCGACGGCCAGGTAACCACCGCCAACAACGTGCTGACCGTTGACCTGAGCACGCCCAAGGAAATGGGTGGCCCCGGCAAAGCGGGTGCTACCAACCCCGAGCAGCTGTTTGCCGCCGGCTATGCCGCCTGCTTCGAAGGCGCGCTGGGCGTAGCCGCCCGGCAGGCCCAGGTGAAGCTGGAAGGCGTGACGGTGGAAGCCTTTATCGGCTTTGGCAAGGCCGAAGACGGCGGCTACGGCATTTCGGCCGACCTGCACGTGAACATTCCCGGCGTGGAGCAGGCCCAGGCCGAGCAGCTGGTAGAAGCCGCCCACGGCATCTGCCCCTACTCGCGCGCGACCAAAGGCAACATTGAAGTAACGCTGAACACGACCACCAACGCGTAGGCAGCACGCTGGTGCGCCGGTCGTCGGGGGCCTTACCGCTCCCGACGACCGGCGTTGTTGTTCCTATTCTTTTCCTGCTTCCCCCACAAACGCAGCTATGAAAACGAAAGTCATCCGGCTGGCCAGCCGCCCCCAGGGGTTGCCCACGGCCGCCCAGTTCCAGTTTGATACCCTCGACCTGCCCGCAACCGGCGCCGGCCAGGTGTTGCTCAAGACCCGCTACGTGTCGGTCGACCCCTACATGCGGGGCCGCATGAACGAGGGCAAATCCTACGTGCCGCCGTTTGAGGTAGGCGCGCCCCTTGCCGGCGGCGTGGTGGCCGAGGTAATTGAAAGTCAGCACGAAGCTCTGCCGGTGGGCAGCGTGGTGGTCGGTAACCTGCCCTGGCAGGAATATATTCTTTCCGATGGCAAGGGCCTGAACCGGATACCCACCGACAAGGCCCCGGTGAGCTACTTTCTGGGGCTGCTGGGCATGCCGGGGCTCACGGCCTATTTCGGCCTGCTCGACATCTGCCAGCCCAAAGCCGGCGAAACCGTGGTGGTATCGGGGGCGGCCGGGGCCGTGGGCCTGATTGTGGGCCAGCTGGCCAAGATTCAGGGCGCGCGGGTGATTGGCACGGCCGGCTCCGACGAGAAGGTAGCCTACCTGCGGCAGCTGGGCTTCGACGAGGCCATCAACTACAAAACCACGCCCGACATTGCCCAGGCCCTGGCCGCGGCGGCCCCGGCCGGCGTCGACTGCTACTTCGACAACGTAGGCGGCGCCATCACCGACGCGGTGTACGATTTGCTGAACAAACACGCCCGCATTGCCCTGTGCGGCCAGATTTCGAGCTACAACGACACCGAAACGCCCGTGGGCCCGCGCCCCGAAACCAAGCTGCTCAAAACCAGCGCCCGGCTCCAGGGGTTTATCGTGGGCGACTACTTCAGCCGCTGGCCCGAGGGCGTGCAGCAGCTCACCGAGTGGTATAGCCAGGGCAAGCTGCAAACGGAGGAAACCATTACCGAAGGCTTCGACCAGATTCCGGCCGCTTTCCTGGGCTTGTTCAAGGGCGACAACACGGGCAAAGCCATTGTGAAAGTCAGCTGAATTCATTTCACGCAGGGTCTCGCAGTGGCTCGCAGGGGACCATTGCACAACACTGCGAGACCCTGCGAAATCCACCCGCGAGACACTGCGTGAAACCCCTAAAAAGTCCATCATGACCAATCAAGCAGATATTTACTGCGTAGCAGCCGAGTGGCTGGTGCAGCCCGGCCACGAAGCAACGGTGCGCCGCCTGCTGCGCGAAGCCGCGGCGGCCGTGCGCCAGCACGAGCCCGGTAACCTGGTGTACACCGCCCACGAGTCGGCCGACGAGCCGGGGCGCTTTTTCATCTATGAGCAGTACGCGAACCAGGACGCGCAGATTGCCCACCGCGCCGCTGCCCATTTCCAGGACTTGGTGCTGGGCCAGATCGTGCCGTTGCTGGCCGAGCGCAAAACCACGTTTTACCGCCTGCTGGCGTAACGCTTTTTCCCTTTTCCATTCTGTAAAATAACTCGCCATGAACATCTTAATGGTATTGACGTCCCACGACCAGCTGGGCAACACGGGTCACAAAACCGGCTTCTGGCTGGAAGAATTTGCGGCCCCCTACTACGTCTTCAAAGATGCCGGCGCCACGCTGACCCTGGCCTCCCCGGCCGGCGGCCAGCCGCCCCTCGACCCCAAGAGCGACGACCCCAGCGCCCAGACCGACGCTACCAAGCGCTTCAAAGCCGACCCCGAGGCCCAGCAGGCCTTGGCCTCCACGGTAAAGCTCGACAGCGTACAAGCGGCCGACTACGACGCGGTATTCTACCCCGGCGGCCACGGTCCGCTCTGGGATTTGGCCGAAGACAAAAAGTCGATTGAGCTGATTGAAACCCTGTACGCCGCCGGCAAGCCCGTAGCGGCCGTGTGCCACGCGCCCGGCGTGCTGCGCCACGTGAAAGCGCCCAACGGCGAGCTGCTGGTGAAAGGCAAAAAAGTGGCCGGCTTCACCAACTCCGAGGAAGCCGCCGTGCAGCTCACCGACATCGTGCCCTTCCTGGTGGAAGACATGCTGGTGCAGGCCGGCGGCCACTACTCGAAAGGCGCCGACTGGCAGCCCTACGTGGTGCGGGAAGGCAACCTGATTACGGGCCAGAACCCGGCTTCCTCGGAGCCGGCGGCCGAAGAATTGCTCCAGCTGCTGAAGAAGTAGCTTGCCCCGCCGTACGCGGCAAAAAGCCCCGGCTGCTCTGATCTTCAGAAGCAGCCGGGGCTTTTTTTGGCGGGTGGGCGGCGGTTTGTGTTGCAGAAGCGGCGGTTTGTATAGCTCGGCCGCCGGGCCCGGGCGGCACCTTTGTAGGGTAAAAAAAGCACCTCATTTTTTCCTTACCAGCACAGTATGAGCACCATCAAGAAAGTAGCCCTGGGCAGCCAGGGTCTGGATGTACCCGTCGAAGGCCTGGGCTGCATGGGCATGACGGCCGGCGTGAACGGCATGAGCGTGTACGGCGCGGCCGACGAGGCCGAAAGCGTGGCCACCATTCACCGGGCCCTGGAGCTGGGCATCAACCTGCTCGACACAGCCGACCTCTACGGGCCCCTGCTCAATGAGCGGCTGGTGGGCCGGGCCATTGCCGGCCGCCGCCAGGAAGTCGTTCTGGCTACCAAATTTGGCTTTGAAGTCGATGACCACGAAGCCTGGACGGGCGGCTACAACGGCCGGCCCGAGTACGTGCGCAAGTCCATCGAACGGTCGTTGCGCAACCTGGGCACCGACTACGTGGACCTCTACTACCTGCACCGCCTCGACCCCAACACGCCCATTGAGGACACCGTGGGGGCCATGAGCCGGCTGGTGGCCGAAGGCAAAGTACGCTTCCTGGGGCTGAGCGAGGTGAATGCCGACGTATTGCAGCGCGCCCACCAGGTGCACCCCATCACGGCCCTGCAAACCGAGTATTCCCTTTTCGACCGGGGTGTGGAGGAAGACGGCATGCTGCAAGTTACCCGGGCCATGGGCATCGGCTTTGTGGGCTACTCGCCCCTGGGCCGCGGCTTTCTGTCGGGCGACATCAAAAGTCCCGACGACTTCGAGGCCAACGACTCGCGCCGGTTGTTTCCCCGCTACCAGGGCGAGAATTTTTACCGGAACCTAGCCCTGGTCGAGAAGCTGCAAGCCCTGGCCCAGGCCAAGGGCGTAACGGCCGCGCAGCTGGCTTTGGCCTGGGTGCTGGCCCAGGGCGTGGTAGCCATTCCGGGCACCAAGCGCCGCAAGTACCTGGAGCAGAACGTGGCGGCCGCCAGCCTGACGCTCAGCCCCGCCGAGCTAGCGGAGCTCGAAGCCATTATGCCGGTGGGCAGCTCGGCCGGGGCCGCGTATCCGGCAGGTTTTTAATCCATTGCGGTGACTTTCCGGCCGGCCGCGGGTTGAAAGCATAACTGCCTTCAGCCTGCGGCTGGCCCAACTGTTTTCCTCCCTCCCGATGAAATCTATTGCCAAAGAATTCCTGGTTCTGAACACCGTCACGGACTACACGCGCTTCTACGGTCTGCCCGCGCCGGCTCACCCGCTGCTGACGGTAGTAGACCTGGAGCAGGCCCGCTGCCTGCCGCGCATCACCACGCCGGTGGTGCAGCAGCTCTACACCGTGTCGTTGAAGCGGGGCCTCAAGGGCACCATCATCTACGGCCGGCAGTCCTACGACTTCAGTGAAGGCCTGCTGTTTTTTCTCGGTCCGGGCCAGGTTTTCGCGGCCGATGACACGCTGGATGCCTCGGAGCTGAGTGGCTGGATGCTGATTTTCCACCCGGACTTGTTGCTGAAGCATCCGCTGGCCAAGAAAATGGCCAGCTATTCCTTTTTTTCCTACCAGGCCCACGAGGCGCTGCACCTCTCCGCCAAGGAAGAAACCCTGCTGGAAGGCCTGCTGCGCGGTATCCGGGCCGAGTACGACCAGGCCATCGACGCTTTCAGCCAGGAGCTGCTGGTATCCCAGCTCGACGTGCTGCTGAGCTACGCCAACCGCTTCTACCACCGGCAGTTCCTGACCCGCCGCACCGCCGAGCACGACCTGCTCACCCGCTTCGAAGAACTGCTCATGGCCTACTTTGCCCAGAATGGCAGCCAGCCCCTGCCCACCGTGCAGCACTTTGCCGACGCCCTGCACGTGTCGCCGGCCTACCTGAGCGACATGCTGCGGACCCTCACCGGCCAGAACACCCAGCAGCACCTGCACCACGCCCTGATCGAGAAAGCCAAGTACCTGTTGCTCAGCACCTCCCTATCGATCAACGAAACGGCTTTTCAACTCGGCTTCGAGTATCCGCAGTACTTCACCCGCCTGTTCAAAAGCAAAACCGGCCTGACGCCCGCCGCCTTCCGGCTGTCGGCGAATTAGCCATCTGAAGCACCCATATTGTCAGGCCCATTTTGCACTGACAACCAAAAACTGACAACCCCAAATACCTACCCCAGCCGCCCATCAGCCGCGTAGCGCAGCTCGCCCAGCTCCACCAGCTCCCGCAGCTGCTCCGTAACCACGGTAGCCTGGCCGGGGGCAAAGTGGCTGAGCACTTCGCGCGGCGTCTGGGGGGTGGCTTTCAGCAGCTGCACCAGCTGCTCGCGCAGCCCGGCCACCGGAGCCACGGGCTGTTTCGCCTTTTTCTGGGCCAGGCAATAGTCGCACACCTTGCAGGGCGCGGCGTCCAGCTCGCCGAAGTACTCCAGCAGCAGCTGCTGGCGGCAGCGCCCCCCATTGGCGTAGCGAATCACCGATTCGGTTTTGTGCACGGCCAGTTCCCGGGCTTGGTTGAGGCGCTTTTGGTCGAGGGGCAGCTTGTCGGCGTCGTAGCGGCCGGTGGTAAACAGTGCCTGGGGCGACTCGTGCTTGGGCTGGTACTGAATGATGCCCGAGCGGTGCAGAAACACGAGCATCTTGCGCACGTCCAGCACGCTTTTCTTGAGGTGCTGGGCCAGGCTGTTCTCCGAAATCCGCTGGAAGCCCACGAACAATTCGCCCCCGTTAAAGCGCAGCAGGCTTTTGATGAGCTGGTCGTGCTGGGCATTAGCCACCTGAAACCGGTACAAATCGGTATGGTCGATGGGGATATGCACGCGGGCCGGGTTGTTGACGGCCTCGTTTACCTGCACGAATCCTTCCCGCTCCAGGGTCCGCAGGCTGTTGTGCGCGTCCAGGGCCTTGATGCGGTAGGTTTCGGCGAACTGCTGCAAGTCGAAGTCGAAGGCCACCAACTCGCCGCCGCCCACGGCCGTGCGCGAGAAGTTGGCCAAGGCCTGGTACACCCGCCGCACCGTGTCCAGGGGCGGAAAAGCCTGCTGGGTGCGGCGGCGCAACTCGTCGGCATCGTTGGGGCCTTGCAGCAGCACGGCAAAGGCGTATTTCTCGTCGCGCCCGGCCCGGCCCGCTTCCTGGTAGTAGGCTTCCAGATTATCCGGCGCGTCGAGGTGGACCACCAAGCGCACGTCGGGCTTGTCGATGCCCATGCCAAAGGCGTTGGTGGCCACGATGCAGCGGATGCGGTTCTGCATCCATTCCTGCTGGGTGCGGGTGCGCTGCTCGCTGGGCAAGCCCGCGTGGTAGGGCGCGGCCTTGATACCAGCCTGCTGCAGAAACGCGGCCGTATCCTCGGTTTGCCGCCGCGTGCGGGCGTACACGATGCTGGTTTTGTCGGCCCCCACGCCCCGCACTACTTCCTCCAGCCGCCGCAGCTTGTCTTCGGTACTCAGCACCGAGTACGACAAATTAGGCCGGGCAAAGCTCTGCTGAAAAACGCGGTGGCTGGCCCCAAAATGGAGCTTTTCCACAATATCCTGGCGCACTTGCTCAGTGGCCGTGGCCGTGAGGGCAATGCAGGGCACGCCGGGCAGCAGCTCCCGCAGCTCGGCAATGCGCAGGTAGGGCGGCCTAAAATCGTAGCCCCACTGCGAGAGGCAGTGCGCCTCATCCACGGCCAGCAGGCTCACCTTCATCTTCCTGACCCGGGCCTGAAACATGTCGGTCAGCAGCCGCTCGGGGCTTACGTAGAGGAACTTCACCGGGCCATACACGCAGTTGTCCAGGGTCTGGTCGATTTCGGTGTGGCTCATGCCCGCGTACACCGCCTCGGCCTTGATGCCGCGCTTGCGCAGGTTTTCCACCTGGTCCTTCATCAGGGCAATCAGCGGGGAAACGACCAGACACAGCCCCGGCCGGGCCAGGGCGGGCACCTGAAAGCAGATGCTTTTGCCCCCGCCGGTGGGCAGCAGCGCCAGCGTATCCTGACCGGCAAGCACCGCACGGATAATATCTTCCTGCATCGGCCGAAACGCCGAGTGGCCCCAGGTCTGGCGCAAGACCAGCAGAATATCGTCGGTGGGCAGCTGTGACAAGGCGGGTAAGGATCTGGGCTAGAATAGTGAGGCGAAGGTAAGGCCACCCAGCCGGAAACGGAAGTGGCAGTTTTAGGACGTCTGTCATCCTGAGCAAAGCGAAGGACCTTCCTCACCTGCCCCACTGCCGCTTGTGCCAACGTGACAAAGCTCTTTTCGAGTGCTCGATCAGGGCTTTTTAACGTTGAATCACGCTTGTTACTCATCAGAGGAAGGTCCTTCGCGGGGCTCAGGATGACACTGCAAGGCAAACAAAAAAGCCCGGCTCCATAGTGGAACCGGGCTTTCGATATAGATAAGGATAGATAAAGTACTAGGCGGCAGCCGACTCGCCATTTTCACGGTCGTCGATGGCCTTCTTGAGCTTGGCAATGGCCTGGGTGGCACGCTCCTCGTCCAGCCGGTTGATGTTCAAGAGCATCTTGGTCTTTTCCTGCCGGGTAATCACCGGATGGTTGAGCAGGCGGATGATTTCCTCTTTCTGCGCCGCCGAAGCGTAGGCTACGGCGGGAGCGGCAGCTTCAGTGGCTACCGGCTCGGCGGGTACGGCCTTCATGGCCGCGGCTACGGCCGGAGCGGGAGCTTCCTGAGGAGCCGGAGCAGCAGCAACCACCTTCGCATCGGCCGTGTTGCCACCGTAGTCCATTTCCTCAGCCGGGGTGGGCTCGTAGCCCGCCGCCCGGATAATCCAGGCCAGGATGTTACGGTAGGCCTTACCAATAGCCCGCGTCTGGGCCATGCTCATAATGGCAAACTCCTGGTAAAACTTCTTGCCCTGCTCCTTATTGGAGCAGATGGCGAAGCCCGCGCCTACCGTGTGGCCGCTGCGCATGTCGAACAGCGTCACTTTGGCCTGATACTTTATTTCGGTTTCGGTGCTCACGTTGATGACGTGGTCGACGATGGGCACGATACCCAGGCGCGAGCCGGCGTACTGCCAGCCTTCCACGTTCACAAACTCTTTGCCCTGCACGGTGGTGCTGAGCTTATTCTCCTTGATGAACTTGGCCAGATCCGTGGCCAAGTGCAACGTCTCATCGGAGCGCGAAATGTCGTAGCTCTCGATTTTGGTCTTGTTGACCTGGGTTTTGGGGGCTTTGGTGGCTTCGTTCATGGCGGTTTCCATAAGTGTCCTGTAGTACGTTCTGTTGTTCTATTACTAAACTAAAGTACGGGGTTTTTGGTGCAAAAAACCAACACTTTTTTAGTAAATTTTATTATTGATAATCAAGCAGTTACAAAGCATTTTAAAATACCTCTCTTCTAACCCCATTAGCACAATAGCAAACGTAAGCCATATACTATGTGTTCCCGGACGGCCAACTACATGCTAAATATATTAGCCAGACCCAGCCCGCCGCGCTTTATGGGGCATGGGCAAAAAAGAAGCCCTGCCGGACCGGGATCCAACAGGGCTTTTAACGTTTTTATTCTGAGTGGGTTATCGACGCTGCCGCCGCTAGCCTTCCCAGATGTTGCCGTCCTTCATGGTAATCTTGCGGTCGGCCATTTCGGCCAGCTGGTCGTTGTGGGTCACGATGACGAAGGTCTGGCCCAGCTCTTTGCGCAGCAGGAAGAAAATCTGGTGCAGCTCCTGGGCATTCTGCGAGTCGAGGTTGCCGCTGGGCTCGTCGGCGAAGATGATTTCAGGCGAGTTGATCAGGGCGCGGGCCACGGCCGTGCGCTGCTGCTCGCCGCCACTCATTTCCGAGGGCTTGTGGTCGGCGCGGCGCTCCAGGTTCAGCATGCCGAGCAATTCGCGGGCCCGCACCCGGGTTTCTTTCTCGGAGCGGCCGGCCAGATACGCCGGTAAGCACACGTTTTCCAGGGCCGTAAACTCAGGCAGCAGGTTGTGAAACTGGAAAATGAACCCGATGTGGCGGTTGCGGAAGCGGGCCAGGTCGGAGCGGCCCAGGGAGCTGACGGAGGTGCCGTCGAAGAGCACCTCCCCCGAATCGGGGTTGTCGAGCGTCCCGAGGATATGCAGCAGCGTGCTTTTTCCGGCCCCCGAGGAGCCGACAATCGACACGATTTCCGATTTCTCAATCGTTAGATCAATGCCCCGGAGCACTTCCAGCGTGTTGTATTTCTTTCGAACGTTGATGGCCTGCAGCAAGGGAAAGCAGAATTGAATGGGCGCGTATGGAAAACAAATCTACGGAATGTAGGGAGTTGTCGGGTTTGAAGTGCAGATTAGCCTTCGTTTACCGCCCCGCTCCCGGCCCTGCTACGCATAAACGACTGGCGGTGCTGCTTCTGCGGCCAATTTCTTTTTCTACTCCGAGTCTATGCCCGCTCTGGTTGTGCCCTTCGCCGTCCGCCCGGGGCGCTGGTTCTGGTTGGCCGCCGCCCTGCTGGGGGCGTTGCTGGCCCTGGCGGCGCTGTGGTGGCAGTGGCCCCGGACGCCGGCCCCGCTGCCGGCCAGCACCAGTCCGGCCCGCCCCCTGCCCGAGCTGCTGGCCGATGGCCGGTTCCGGGGAGTGAGCTGGGTGGCCGGCGACTCCGTCACCGACGCCGACCTGGCCCCCCTGACTCAGGCCCACGTGACCTGGCTGGTCCAGACGCCCTTTGGCTGGCAGCCGGCGGCCGGGCAGCCCACCGTGCAGCTGCACACCGGAGCCGGCCAGCGGCGGCGCAGCCGGGGCGGCTACTGGGGCGAAACCGACTACGGCCTGGTGCATACGGCCCGCCTGGCCCGGGCCCGCGGCATTCAGACGCTGCTCAAGCCCCACCTGTGGGTGCGGGGCCCGGGCGCCTGGCCCGGCAGCATCGAGATGCAAACGCCCGCCGACTGGCAGGCCTGGTTTGCTTCGTACTCCACCTTTTTGCTGCACTACGCCCGGCTGGCCGAGGAAAACCACTTCGGCGGCCTGTGCATCGGCACCGAGCTGGAAAAAACCGTGAGCCACGAAAAGGAATGGCGCGCTCTGATCAAACAGGTGCGCCAGGTATACCACGGGCCTTTGACGTACGCGGCCAACTGGAGCGGGGAGTTCGAGCAGGTCAGGTTCTGGGACGCGCTGGACTTCATCGGGATTCAGGCCTACTTCCCGCTCAGCAAGCAGAATAGTCCGCCCAAAGCCGAGCTGCTGGCGGCCTGGCAGCCCCACAAGGCGGCCATCCGGCGGGTGCAGCGCCGGTTCCGCAAGCCGGTGGTGTTCACCGAGGCCGGCTACCGCAACACTGCCGACGCGGCCATTGAGCCCTGGACCTGGCCCGACCGCACGGCCGTATTTTTCACCGCCGACGAGCCCACCCAGGCTGCCTGCTACGAGGCGCTGTTCGAGACGTTCTGGCCCGAGCCCTGGTTTAAGGGGCTCTTTATCTGGAAGTGGTACCCCGGCCTGGCTCCCGATGGCCCGGCCCGTCGCCACGCCGACTTCACGCCCCAGCACAAGCCCGCCGAGCAGGTCATGGCCCGGTGGTTTGGGCAGTAGCCACTGCCTCAGCCCCACCCCGCCCGCAACAAAGGCCGCTGCCGGTGGTTACAGAGGCAATTTTCACCTCCTGCGGGCCGAATGCCGCCCCTTACTCGCATTGACAGCGAATAATGCCTACTTTCGTGGCCTAGTAGAACTAGAATACCACCCCGTCAACCCCCATTGAACTGACCCTCTATGAACATTCACGAGTATCAGGGTAAAGAAATCCTCAAAAGCTACGGCGTCCGCGTGCAGGAAGGCATTGTGGCCGACACCGCAGAAGAAGCCGTAGAAGCTGCCAAAAAGCTGACTGCCGACACCGGCACCAGCTGGCACGTGATTAAAGCCCAGATCCACGCGGGTGGCCGCGGCAAAGGGGGCGGGGTGAAACTCGCCAAAAACCTGGAGCAGGTAAAAGACATTGCCGGCCAGATCATCGGCATGCAGCTTGTGACCAAGCAAACCGGCGCCGAAGGCCGCAAGGTGCACAAGGTGCTGGTAGCCCAGGATGTGTACTACCCCGGCGCTTCCGAGCCCAAGGAATACTACATGAGCGTGCTGCTCGACCGTACTTCCGGCAAAAACGTCATCATCTACACCACTGAGGGTGGCATGGACATCGAGGAAGTGGCTGAGGCTCACCCCGAGAAGATCCACAAGGAAATCATCGACCCCCGCGTGGGTCTGCAGGGCTTCCAGGCCCGTAAAATTGCCTTCAACCTCGGCACCGAGGGCGAAGCCTTCAAGGAAATGGTGAAGTTCGTAACGGCCCTCTACAAGGCCTACGACGACACCGACTCCTCGATGTTCGAAATCAACCCCGTGCTCAAAACGTCGGACAACAAGATCCTGGCCGTGGACGCCAAGGTGACGCTCGACGAAAACGCGCTGTACCGCCACAAGGACTTCGTGGCCCTGCGCGACACCAACGAGGAAGACCCCTTGGAAGTAGAAGCCTCGGCCTCGAACCTGAACTACGTGAAGCTCGACGGCAACGTGGGCTGCATGGTAAACGGCGCCGGCCTGGCCATGGCTACCATGGACATCATCAAGCTGAGCGGCGGTGAGCCGGCCAACTTCCTCGACGTGGGAGGTGGAGCCAACGCCCAGACCGTAGAAGCCGGTTTCCGCATCATCCTGAAGGATCCGAACGTGAAAGCCATTCTGATCAACATCTTCGGCGGCATCGTGCGCTGCGACCGGGTGGCCAATGGCGTGGTGGAGGCCTACAAAAACATCGGCGACATTAAAGTGCCGATTATCGTGCGTCTGCAGGGCACCAACGCCGAAGAAGGCGCCCGCATCATCGACGAAAGCGGCCTGAAAGTATACTCGGCCGTACTGCTGAAAGACGCGGCCCAGAAAGTAAAAGAAGTTCTGGCCGCCCAGGCGTAGCCGTATCCGTTTCCGTAGCCGGAAACGACAAAAAGCCCGCTCGACTTTATCGAGCGGGCTTTTTATTGTCACATAATCATGTGGCTTCAGCTATGATAAAGACAAGTTATTAGTGAATTATTATTACTTTATCACTATGGTATAGCAACAACCTAAGAACTTATTTCACGTTAGAACTCTGCTTTCCCTCTGTTCAGTCCCTACTTGCATACACTCGTACCCATGATTTATAAGGCAATTGCAGGATTCGCGCTGTTCGCGGCGCTGGTCAGCCCGTATGCTGCGCCGGCGCAGCACAAGGCGGCCGCCGAAAAGCCGCTTGAATTTGCCCTGGCTCCCGACGATACGCCCTGCACGTTCCAATTCAGTGCCTCCGACGAAGCTTACCTGGTGACGCTGCGCGAAAACTACGCCCTGAACGACATCATTGCCGGCAGCCCCACCGACTTCGACAAGGCCCGTACCCTGTGCACGTGGGTGCACAACCGCTGGGTGCACGATGGCCACGTGCGGGCCAAAAAACCGGACCCGCTGTCTATTCTGAAGGAAGCGGATATGGGCAGCAACTTTCAGTGTATTGAATACAGCATCGTGCTGAGCGGCGTGCTCACGGCCGTGGGCATACCGGCCCGGGCAGTCTACCTGAAAACGGCGGATTCGGAAACCCGGCGCGAAGGCGCGGGCCACGCCGTTACGGAAGTGTGGCTGCGCGACCAGCAGAAGTGGGCCATGCTAGACGGGCAGTGGGATGCCGTACCCTTGCTGAACAACGAGCCTGTGAACGTTATTGAGCTGCAGAAGGCCCTGGCCACCAACAGCCCTGACCTGCGCATCGAAACGGCCTCGAACACCCGGGCCAAGGCCTATTTCAACTGGATCAGCCCCTACCTCTACTATTTCGATACGGTGCTTGACAACCGGTTTGGCGTCAAGACCCAGCCCAGCGGCGTCATGCTGGTACCAATGGGCGCCAAATGCCCCACCGTCTTCCAGCGCGACACGCCCATTCGGCGCATGCGCTACACCAACTCCGTGGCTACTTTCTACCCTCGGCCCCTGGAGTTCTTGGGTGGCGAGGCCAACAAGCCTATGGCGGCCGAGGACGGCCAGGCCAACTAGAAAAAGCCGTGCTGCAAGCATAAAAAAAGCCTCCGCTGTGCAGCGGAGGCTTTTTTTATGCTTGGCAAGGCGTTAGGCATTGTCGGCGGGCAGGGCAATGGGCTGGCCAGCGACTTTCAGCTCCACTTCCATGTTGCCACGCGTTCCTACCGAGTACGGGCAGATTTGATGGGCCCGGTTGACCATATCAGTCGCCTGTTGCTGATCCAGGCCTTTCAGATCAACATCCAGCACGGCACTCAGCCCGTAGCCTTCTCCTTCCTGAAACAACGTTACGGAGCACTGCACGGTGCTTTCGGGGTCCAGCTTCTGGTTGTCGCGCCCGGCAATGACAATCAGGGCCTGCTGGAAACAGGAAGCGTAGCCCGCCGCGAAAAGCTGCTCGGGATTGGTCGCGCCCTTTTTGCCGCCCAGCCCTTCCGGCACCGACATGTTCATATCAATCACGCTGTCGGAGGAGCGGACATGGCCACTGCGGCCGCCGGTGGCTGAGGCTTCGGCCGTATACAGATTCTTTTTCATGAGCAGGTGTTAAACGGTAGTGAGTAATTGGTTGTGTATCTGACTTAACTGCCTTCTGCCGAATTTGGTTATCCGCTTTTTTCGTTGCCTTCGCTCATCTTAGGCGGCAGCAAATGCGGTTTGCGTTTGGCAGGGCGCATTTTTCTCTCTACTTTTGCCCCATATCCGCTCCGGACTGGTCGCGTCGTACAACGGATAGTATAAGAGTTTCCGAAGCTCTTGATCTAGGTTCGATTCCTAGCGCGACCACCAAAAAGGCCCTCACGGTAGCGTGAGGGCCTTTTTTATTTGTTGGAATACAGCGTGGGGTACAGACTCTGTTCTTTACCTCCTCACCCGTAGCAGTCTGAAATATCCAGCATCTAAGCACTACACCCATGCTGATACTGAGAAGAATAAGTATCTACTTCCCAAATATCAGCTATTTCCGTAACGACGTGAGTGTAGCCAGCACAAATGCGCATATCTAGCAGCGACCAAGGTGCAAGAACACCATCGCCCCGTTCAACGCCCATGTTGCCCCAAAGGCTTTAAGAGGCTATATATAGAGTCAGGTTTGCGCGTATGCGCTTGGCATGAAACGAGTCAGGTACACGACGGATTTGACAGATGCGCAGTGGCAGGTCCAGGTCGCGCTACCGAGACCCTGCAACGGGCGGTATGGGACGCCATTTTCTACCAAGCACGCAACGGATGCACATGGCGCAATTTGCCCCACGACCTGCCGCCCTGGAACGTGGTATGGGCCAGCTTCCGGCACTGGCGCGACAAGGGTACGCTCGAGCAGGTTTCACAACGCCTTGCGGGCGTTTGTGCGGCAGCAAGCGGGCAAGGCCATGGAACCAACCGCCGCCATTCTCGACAGCCAGGCTGTGCGCACGGCGGGTGAAAGGGGGGCTGTTGGGGCTACGACGCAGGCAAAGGCATAATCGGCCGCAAACGCCAGTTCCTCGTTGACACCTTAGGCCTGGCCTTGGTGGCCCACGTGCAACCGGCCAGTGAGCAAGACCGACGCGGGACCGGGCCCGTGCTCGCCGAAGCCGCTCGTTGCTATCTAGCTCTGCGCCGGGTGTGGACCGATGGGAGCTACAGTGGGCCATTGGTGGCCAGCGCGGCCCCAGCAAGGTGCCAAGTGGTGATTGTGGCCAAGCCGGCGGGCTGCAAAACCTTTACCGCCCTACCCCGGCGCTGGGTCGTCAAGCGCACGTTTGCTTGGCTTAGCCGCTACCGCCGCCTCGGCACCCGCGACTTGGAACACCTCCACAGCAGCCGCGCCTGGGTTTTCGTCGCCATGATTCATCTCATGTGCCGCCGACTACAACCAGCCTGACTTTGTACGCAGCCTCTTAGGACCCAAGCACATGCTCTGGCTGATGTCCAACGCACATGATCTGCTCAAAAACCACATTACACGATGGTCTATGGGTGGCGACCAAGCCAAACTGGAGCGCATGGCCGCTAATATCACCCAGCAACGCAACGTCGAGAGATAGATATTAGGCAACCAAGAAGCCGTACAGCTTCACATCCGGGAAATAGTCGCCCTGCAACATGATCTTGATAACTCCTCCCCCAAGACCGACGTGCAATCCACAAATGCCCGAATGAAACGGCTGGTCTTTTTGTAAGCACTTTCTGTAGTTAGGAGTAACAAAAATACTTTGTCCAGTGGTTGACCCTATAAAATCCTGCTTCTGACTTGCATAATCTTGTTGCTTGCTGCGCCACCCGAATGGACCGAGTCCGCACGTTTTCGCCCCAAAATCAGTTACTAAAGCACCGCCCGCCCTCATTGGCAGCTCGTTGACTTGGGCAAGTGCCGAACCATTCCCCACCCAAAGCGGTAAAAGGGCAGGCTGACCGCTCTCGGGTTCTTTCCTACTTTTGCGGTTGCCCGTGTTTCATCCGGCCTGGTATGTTCCGTAGCCTCTTCCCCTTCCGCCGTTTGCTGGCGACGAGCTTCCTGCTTGTCTTCGTCAACGTGTTTGTGGGCCAGTGCTACTGCGCTACCCTGAACCCGACCACGCGCGGCGGAATGATGAGCATGCCCAAAGGCAGCCACTGCGCCGAAACGCCCCCCGTCAGGCCCAGCCACCCCGGCTGCCACGGCCACGGCAAGACCGCCAAGAAGGACGTAGCCGGACACTCGCACAAGAAATCCAGCCGCAGCCACGACTGCTGCAAAGACAAGTCGGCTTCGCTGCTCTCCTCGCTCACCACCCCAAGCCAGAAGCAGCTGCTCAGCCCCGCGCCCGTCCTGCTGCCCGAGGCCCAGGACTTCCAGTTCCGGCCTTGCGCCGGCTCGTGGAACCGCACCCTGGCGGTGCAGCTGGTGTCCCGGCGGCACCTGCCCCCCAAAATACCTGACATCCGCATTTTCATCCAGTCGCTGACTGTCTGATTCTTCCGACGCGCTAAGGCTCGCGCCGGCATAGCTACGCTATGCCCGGGGCGGGCCTTTTCGTTTGCGCGTCGCGCCGCCCCAGTGGCCCCTGATTATCCTTCCTTTTCCGGCTTTCCTCTCACCGCAATAAAAGATTGTTGCGAGCCGGCCGCTGGCCCGCCCCCGCGCGGCCCACTCTGCCACTTACTACGCGGCCAACTCTACGCCGCCTTAGCCCCCGCCGCTGTAGGCTTCATCCGCTGGCAGCAATTCCAGGCCTGAGCACCCTAACCGCTCGGTTTTACCATCCCCAGTCAGTTTCCGTTTTCATGAACCGTTTCCTCGTTTCTCTGCTGGCCAGCGCCAGCCTGTTCACCGTCGCCAGCTGCTCCTCTGATTCGTCTAGTAGCGCCACCAATACCGTCACCACCCCAACTGGCACCACGGCCGACGGCACCGCCGGCCACGCCGGTGGCCACACCTACGCCTGCCCCATGCACCCCGAGGTCACCAGCACCAAGGAGGGCGAAAAGTGCCCCAAATGCGGCATGGCCCTGGTACACAACGACCAGGTGAGCAACTGCAAAACCTACCAGATGCAGTTCGAGCCCAAGCCCATGCAGCTAGTCGCTGGCCAGCCCGTCACGCTCACTTACACGCCGCAGGAGGTGGGCAACGAGAAAGCTCCCGTGCCGCTGGCCGTGGTGCACGAGAAGAAAATCCACCTCATCATCGTGCGCAAAGACCTCTCGGCCTTCTACCACGAGCACCCCGAGTACACCGCCGAAGGCAACTACCGCGTGCCATTCACTTTCGCCAAGGGCGGCGACTACGTGCTGTTTCAGGACTACACCCCCGACGGCAGCGGCCACCAGCTCGGCCGCCAGCCCGTGACGGTACAGGGCCCGAATTACACGCCCGTTAAATTCAAGCAGGACCAGATGCAGTGGAGCCAGGACGGCTACCAGGCCACGCTTTCCTTCGACAAAGACCTGAAAGTGGGCCAGCTGCTGGCCATGAAAATCACCCTTACCAAGGGCGGCCAGCCCGTCACCGACCTCGACAACTACCTCGGGGCCCTCGGCCACGTGGTGGTCATCAGCGAAGACACCGAGCGCTACCTGCACGTGCACCCCAACGACCAGGCCGACAAAGGCCCCGCCATCGGCTTCAACACCAACTTCGAAGCCCCCGGCCTCTACCGCGTCTTCCTGCAGTTCAACCACGCCGGCACCATCCACACCGGCAACTTCACTGTCAACGTCAAAGCCTAACTCACCTCCTAACCTTTCAAGCTTAAACCCATGAAAAAGTCCGCTTTCTTCCTCGCTTCCCTCTGTATCAGCACCGGCCTGCTCAGCAGCTGCGGCGACGGCAACAAGGCTGCCGAAACCAGCACCACTACGGCCACCACCGAAACCACCGCCCCGGCTGATTCCGCCGGCAGCATGGCCGGCATGGACCACTCGGGCATGCGCCACGACGCCAGCGCCTCGGGCATGATGGCCGTGATGAACACCATGATGAAAAACATGGAGGCCTTCAAGCCCGCCGGCAACACCGACCACGACTTCGCCCACATGATGATGGCCCACCACCAGGGCGCCGTCGACATGTCGGCCCTGGAGCTCAAGGAAGGCAAAGACGCCACCCTGCGCGCCATGGCCCAGAAAATCAGCGACGACCAGCAAAAGGAAATCAAGGACCTCGAAGCCATTGCCACCCGCCTCGACGGTGCCCCCACCAACTACAAGCCCCAGGACCCCGCCGATCCGTTCACCAGCAAGATGAAAAGCTCGATGGACGGCATGATGAAGATGGGCCAGCCTACCGGCAACGTGGACCAGGACTACGCCCTGATGATGGTGCCTCACCACCAGAGCGCCATCGACATGGCCAAGGCCGAGCTGGCCCACGGCCGCGACACCAAGCTCAAGGAAATGGCCCAGGGCATGATTGACGCCCAACAGAAGGAAATCCAGCAGTTCAAGGACTGGCAGGCCAAAAACGGTGGCAAAATGAGCAGCTCGGCCGCCGTGTACGAATGCCCCATGGGCTGCGAGGGCAGCCGCAGCAACAAGCCGGGCAAGTGCCCCACCTGCGAAATGACGCTGGAAAAGAAAGCCTAAGCAGGCGCCGGGGCCTTACCTGCCCGAGCCATTCGGAATACCCGCCCCGCGCCCACCACCGGCGCGGGGCGTATGCCTCTCTACTCTCATGCAAACCCAACCAAGCACTTCCGGGCCCGCGCTGCTGCTGCTGCTGCTCCTGCTGGCCCTGTTTTCGGGGCCGGCCCTAGCCCAGCAGGTCGTGGTGCGCCCGGACAGCGCCGAAGCCCAGGCCCTGCGCCGGCACCCGCGCCTGCGCCAGTCTACCCAGGAAATTGAGGAGCAGCGCGCCCTGAAGCGCGGCAGCTTCTCGCTGCGCAACCCCGACTTCCTGTTTTCGGCCCCCACCGGCGAGCGGTGGGCCCCGGGTGTGGTGCAAACCATCGACTTCCCCACCGTGTACCGCCAGCAGGCCCGCAACGCCCAGGCCGGCATTACGCTGGCCGAGCGCGGCCTCGACGTGAACCGCGCCACTGTGCGCCGCGACGTGCGCCTGGCCTACCTGGCCCTGCAAGTGAGCGAAGCGCAGGTACGCCAGCTTACCTACCAGGACAGCCTCTACCAAGTCCTGCGCATCGCCACCGACCGCCTCTTCAAAGCCGGTGAAGTCACTTCCCTGCAGCGCATCAGCACCGAAGCCGAAGCCCGCCAGGTGGCCAACCAGCTGGCCCAGGCCCGCGTGGACCTGCGCTCGGCCCAGCGCCGCCTCGGCCTGCTGCTCGGCCAGCCCGACGCCGACCTGACCACCGGCACCGACCTGCGCCGCACCGGCCCGGAGCTGGCCCGCGTCGGAACGGGGCTGCTCGGCAGCCTGCCCGCCCAGGACAGCGCCGCCCTTGCCCAAAGTCCCACGCTGGCCTACGCCGCCCAAAACGTGGGTTTGAGCCAGTCGGGCATCAGCCTGGTGCGGGCCCGCCGCACGCCGGCCCTCACCGTGGGCTACCAGAATCAGGCCTTTGCCGATTCACCTTACAAATACCGGCTGCAGTTTGGCGTGTCGGTGCCCATCTACTTCTGGACCTACCGCTCGCAGCTGCAGGCGGCCACGGCCCGCACGAAAGCGGCCCAGGCGCAGGCCCAGGTGCAGCAGCTCGAACTCGGCACCCAGTACCAGCAGGCCCTGGCCGACACCCGCAAGTTTGCGGCCTCCCTGGCCTACTACGAGCAAACCGGCCTGCCCCAGGCCGCGGCCATCATCAGCCAGTCGCAGCGCCTGTTCCGGGCCGGTGAAATCAGCTACCTCGTCCTGATTCAGAGCCTCAACCAGGCCTTTACCATCCAGAACACCTACCTGACCACCATTCGCGACTACCGGCAGGCCCTCACCGAACTCAACTACCTCCGTGGCCAGTAACCCCAGCTTATGAGACCCTCCCTTAAAATCACGCTGCTGGTGCTGCTGGCCCTGTGGCAAGTCGGCCCGGCCCGCGCCCACGGCGGCGAAGACCACGGCGGCACCGCCAAAGCCTCCGGCGGCGCCTTTCCCACCACGTTTTCGGTGGCGGCCCTGTCCGAGAAGTTCGAATTGCTGCTCCGCTTCGAGCCCCTCGAAAAAGGCCAGGACGCCGACCTGCGCCTGTTCCTCTCCGACTACGCCACCAATGCGCCCATCAAAGGCGCCAAGCTCACCATCACCTGCCCCGAAGCGCCGACCCTCAGGTTTGCGGTGTCGGAGCAAGAGCCGGGCAGCTACCTTGTCGAAAGCCGCTTCCCGGAGAATAAAAAGTACAGCCTCGCCGTCAACATCGTGGCCGGCTCCCAGGCCGACCTGATGGCGCTGCAGGGCCTGGAAGTAGGCAAGAAGCTGCCCGTAGCCCCCGAAGCACCCGCCGCCGCCGGGTCTGTTTTCTCGTCCTGGAAAACCATCCTGGCCCTGGTCGGGGCCTTTGCCTTGGGCATCCTGCTCACGGTGCTGCTCCTGCGTCGCCGCGCGGCGGCACCCGTTTCCACCTCCACGCCTCCCGTTTATGAAAACCACGCCTAAACTCCTCGCGGCCACGGCCGCCGTGGCGGCGGTGCTCACCGTGCTGCTGCCCCCACCCGCCCGCCTGTTCGCTCACGGCGGCGAAGACCACGGCGCCGGCGCCCAGCCCACTGCCGGTGTGGGGCTGGTCGACGCCGTAGCCCTGCCCAAGGAAAGCCAGTTTCTCTTTGGGGTGCGCACCGCTCTGGCCGGCTATTCTGCCACCTACAACCGCCTCACGCTCTACGGCACCATTTCTTCGGCCGCCGGCGGCGAGGGCCGCGTGGTGGTGCCCCAGACCGGGCGCATCGTCAGCCTCTCGGCCCAGGTGGGCCAGCCAGTGCGCGCCGGCCAAGCCCTGGCCGTGGTCGACCAAACCCTCGACGCCACCCAGCAAATTGGCCTCAGCACCGAGCGGGCCAACGCCCAGGCCGAGCTGCGCGCCGCCCAGCAGGACTACGTCCGCCTGCAAAGCATTGCCGACATTGCCGCCCGCAAAGACGTGGTGGCCGCCGAGCTGCGCCTGCGCCAGGCCCGCCAGAACGCGGCCATCTACAACGGCCAGGCCAGCCGCCGGCGCGTCACCATCACCTCGCCCATCAGCGGCACGGTGGACGTGTTCAGCCTCGCCGTGGGCCAGCAGGTCACGCAGGGCGACGAGCTGTTTCGGGTGCTCAACCCCGGCAAGCTGCGCGTCACGGCCGAAGTCTTCGCCCAGGACCTGCCCAACATCACGCCCGGCGCCCAGTTTCGCATCGAAGGCCTGCAGGGCCAGGAGGGCAGCGCGCCCGCCCGGCTCGTCGTGTTCAGCAACGCCGTGAACCCCGTCAACCAGGCCCGCCAGCTCATTCTGGAGCTCGACGGCGCCAACAGCAACGCCTTCCGCGCCGGCCAGGCCGTGAACGTGCAGGTGATGGGCCAGGCCGGCAACGGCCCAAAGCAGCTCGTGGTGCCTACCTCGGCCCTCACCGACCTCAATGGCAAGCCCGTGGTGTTCGTGCACACCGACCCCGAAACCTTCAATATCCGCTACGTGCAGCCCGGCGCCGCCAACGGCGAGCAAACCGTGCTGCTCGGCGGTACGGTGAATGAAAACGACCGGGTGGTGACGGTGGGCACCTACCAGCTCAAATCCATCTACCTCAACCAATAGCCGGATGCTCGATAAAATCATCCGCTTTGCCCTGCAGAACCGGCTGCTCATGCTGGCCTTCGCGGCGGGCCTGCTTCTTGCCGGCACCTACACCGCCCGCCAGCTGCCCGTCGACGTGCTGCCCGACCTCGACCGGCCCCGGGTCACGGTCTTCCTCGAATCCCCCGGCATGGCTCCGGAGGAAGTGGAAGCCCTGGTGACCTTGCCCGTCGAAACGGCCCTCAACGGGGCCACCGGCGTGTCGGCCGTGCGCTCCAACTCCGCCATCGGCCTGGGGCTGGTGTTCGTGGAGTTCGACTACGGCACCGACATTTTCACGGCCCGCCAGATTGTGGCCGAGAAGCTGCAAACCGTGGGCGAGCAGCTGCCCACCGGCGTCACGCCCGTGCTCGGCCCCATTTCCTCGGTCATGGGCCAGATTATGCTCGTGGGCATGTCCAGCAGCACCGGCAAAACCACGGCCGCCGACCTGCGCACCCTGGCCAACTATACCGTGCGCCAGCGCCTGCTCAGCATCCCCGGCGTGGCCCAGGTCATCCCCATCGGCGGCGACAACCTGCAGTACCAGGTGCTGCTCGACATGCCCCGCCTGAATGCCGTGGGCCTTACCGTGACGCAGGTGGAAGACGCCCTGCGCCGCTCCAACCTCAACACCACCGGCAACTTCTTCGACCGCAACGGCTCCGAGGTGCTCATCCGCAACCTCGGCCGCCTGCGCTCGGTGCAGGATATTGAGAACATCATCGTCGGCTACCGCGAGAACTCGCCCGTCACCGTCAAGCAGGTGGCCACCGTGGCCTTCGGGGCCCGCTTCAAGCGCGGCGACGGCAGTGTGAACGGCCAGCCCGCCGTCATTCTCAGCATTGAGAAGCAGCCCGGCGCCGCTACCGTGGGCCTCACGGCCGCCGTGGAAAAAGCCATTGCCGAGCTGCAGCCCTCGTTGCCCAAGGATGTGCAGCTCAACACCCGCCTCTTCAAGCAGGCCGACTTCATCGAGTCGTCGATAACCAACGTGGAAGAGGCCCTGCGCGACGGGGCCATCCTGGTCGTCATCGTGCTGTTTGCCTTCCTGCTGAACGTGCGCACCACCTTCATTTCGCTGGTGGCCATCCCGCTCTCGCTGCTGGTCACGGCCCTGGTGTTCCGCTTCGCCGGCATCAGCATCAATACCATGACCCTCGGCGGCCTGGCCATTGCCATCGGCGAGTTGGTCGACGACGCCATCGTGGACGTGGAAAACGTGTTTCGGCGGCTGCGCGAGAATCAGCATTTGCCCCAGCCCAAGCCGGCCCTGCAGGTCATCTACGCGGCCAGCTCCGAGGTGCGCAACTCCATCGTGTACGCCACTATCATCGTGGTGCTGGTGTTTCTGCCGCTGTTTGCGCTGGAAGGCATGGAAGGCCGCATTTTCGCCCCGCTCGGCATTGCCTACATCACCAGCATCGTCGCCTCGCTCTTCGTGTCGCTGACGGTCACGCCGGTGCTCTGCTACTACCTGCTGCCCCGCATGAAGCAGATTCGCGAAGCCGAGCAGGAAGGCCGCCTCATCCGGTGGCTCAAAGGCAAAGACACCCGCCTGCTGCATTGGGGCCTCACGCACCCGAAAGCCATTCTGACCACTACGGCCGTACTGTTTCTGGCTGCCGCGGCCATGGTGCCCTTCTTCGGCACCGAGTTTCTGCCGCCCTTCAACGAAGGCTCCCTGACGGTCAACTTCTCGGCCCCCGCCGGCACTTCGCTCACCGAGTCCAACAAGCTCGGCACCTTGGGCGAGCAGCAGATGCTCAAGATTCCGGAAGTGGCCTACACCGCCCGCCGCACCGGCCGCGCCGAGCTCGACGAGCACGCCGAGTCGGTGAACAACTCTGAAATAGAAGTAGCCTTCAAAACCGAGGAGGAGCTTGCAACCGAAGGCCGCGAGATGCGCAGCCGCGACGAAATCCTGGCCGACCTGCGCCAGCGCCTCAACCTCATTGCCGGCGTCAACGTCAACATCGGCCAGCCCATTTCCCACCGCCTCGACCACCTGCTTTCGGGCGTGCGGGCCCAGGTGGCCATCAAAGTCTTCGGCAACGACCTGCTGGAGCTGCGCCGCTACGCCAATGACATCCGCAACGCCGCCAGCGCCGTGCCCGGCGTGGTGGATTTGCAGGTGGAAAAGCAGGTCCAGATTCCGCAGCTGCTGGTACGCCCCCGCGACGCCGCCCTGCGCGCCTACGGCCTGGAGCGCGGCCAGGTGGTGGCCACGCTGGAAACCCTGTTTCAGGGCGACGTGGTATCGCAAATGCTCGACGGCCAGAAACGCTTTGACCTTATCGTGAAGCTGCCCGAAGCCCAGCGCAGCGACGTGGCCACCATCGCCAACACCCGCATCGAAACGCCCTCCGGCGCCCTCATCCCCGTGAGCCAGGTGGCCGACGTGAGCTACGAGCCCGGCCCGAACACCGTGAACCACGAAAACACCCAGCGCCGCATCACCATCTCGATGAACGTGGCCGACCGCGACTTGGGCAGCACGGTGAAGGAAGTGCAGGCCCGCATTGCCCAGCAGGTGAAGCTGCCCGCCGGCTACTACCTCACCTACGGCGGCCAGTTCGAAAGCCAGCAGTCGGCCAGCAGCAAGATTCTGTGGCTGAGCCTGTTTTCGCTGGCCGGCATCTTCCTGGTGCTGTACTCGCACTTCAAGTCCACGCTCATGGTGGGCCAGATTATGCTCAACATTCCGCTGGCCCTCATCGGCTCGGTGGTGGCCGTGCTGCTCACGGGCGGCACATTCAGCATCGCCTCGCTGGTGGGCTTCATCACCCTCACCGGCATTGCCTCCCGCAACGGCATCATGATGATTTCGCACTACATCCACCTCGTCGAGCACGAGGGCGAGCAGTTCGGCAAGCCCATGATACTGCGCGGCTCGCTCGAACGTCTGGTGCCCGTGCTCATGACGGCCCTGGTGGCGGCCCTGGCCCTGGTACCGCTCACGCTGGCCAAGGACGCGCCGGGCAAGGAAATTCTCTACCCCGTGGCCACCGTCATCCTCGGCGGCCTGCTCAGCTCCACCTTCCTCGACATCATCGTGACGCCAGTGGTCTTCTGGCTGTTCGGCGAAAAGGCCCTGGCCCAGTACCGCGCCGGCCACAGCGACGTCAGCCTCGACGCCCACAGCGACGTCAGCCTCGACGCCCACCCCCAGCAGCTCGACGCCCAGCCCCTTACGCCCCCCGGTGACCTCAACCCCGTGCAGCCCGCCGGGTAGGTCAGCTCCCCTGAAAAGGTATTCAGCACTATTTGCTTCGTCTCATTTTTCAACCCTAAACCCTTTCCCATGACCAACCAGCATCAATCCCTCCTCGACGCCCTCAACGCCTGCGTTGCCGCCTGCGAGAACTGCGCCACCGCCTGCCTGCAAGAACAGGACGTGAAAATGATGGTAAACTGCATCAGCCTTGACCGCGACTGCGCCGACATCTGCGCCCTTACCGCCCGCCTCGTCGCCCGCGGCTCGCGGCACGGCATGCACCTGCTGCGTGAGTGCGCCGAAGTCTGTAAAGCCTGCGGCGACGAGTGCGAGAAGCACGGCGCCCACATGCAGCACTGCAAGGAGTGCGCCGAGGCCTGCCGCCGCTGCGAGCAAGCCTGCCGCGCCATGACCGCCTAGCCCCGTCATTATTCGTCAAACAAAAAGAGTCAGCCTGCTCCGGGCTGGCTCTTTTTCATTTGCCTCAGTTGGAAAATCATGCCACTGTCCGGCGCAATTCCGTCCCCACCCGCGCGTCCCTGCTACTGGTGCTTTTGCCAGCGTCCGCCGCTGCTCCAGGCCCTGGCGAAAATGGTAAGCACATGTTTCACCCGGTAGAAGTCCCGGTTGCGCCACAGAAAACTATATCCAAAGCAAGCTTAACCATATCAATACATTAGCCGACAACTCACGCGAGTACGCGGCGGAATCGGGGGCGCTCAATTCTACCTTTCAGATGCGGTGCGGGGAAGCTTACGGCAGCAACCGGATAACGAAGTTTTTGAGCGGGTTCTTCTTGATGATGGTCACCAGCTGCCCGCCGCTATAATGGTACTCATCTTCGCGCC
This sequence comes from Hymenobacter aquaticus, assembly GCF_004765605.1. Lineage (NCBI taxonomy): Bacteria > Pseudomonadati > Bacteroidota > Cytophagia > Cytophagales > Hymenobacteraceae > Hymenobacter > Hymenobacter aquaticus. The sequence goes on from NZ_SRLC01000001.1 coordinate 2,110,828, forward strand.
CGGCGCGCTCGGCGCGGTAAGCTCCCGGGGCGGTGGGGCTGAGGCTGAAAAAATCGCCGAAATACTCCGCATAAGCCCGGCCGCGGCGGCCCGGCTCGCCAAAGAACTGGTCGCTGACGGTGTAGGTGATGGGCTGCGCTTCGGTGCCACGGTACTGATGCTTGTACTGGTTGGCCACGATGACGTAATGGTCGCCCTGCCACTCCGTGCGCGAGGCGAAGTCGCCCTGGTTGGTATGGGCCTTCACCGTGGAGAGCAGCAGTTGACCATTCCGGCTGCGGTTCACCACCTGGTAGTACACCTTCAGGTGGTAGAGCAGAAAGTTCACCTGCACGTCGCTGGTGAGCGTGGTCAGGACTTCGGGCCCGTTGGCTTGGCGGGTGGCCGTCATGGTGCCCACGCGCAGGCCGGCCACCTCGATGGCGTAGCGCCGGGTTTCGACGGGCGGAGCACTCTGGGCCCGCAGGCGCGCCGGCCCGGCCAGCAGCCCCATCACTGCCCCCACGACGACCACGCCGCCACGGCACCCGGGCCTAGTCATGACGAAAACGCCCGGGCCACCCCGGCGCGCCGGGTCCGTTACTGCTCATTAAGGCGCCAATTGTAGTCGAGGTACGTGACCTTGGCGGCCGGGTCCATCTTCGTGGCGGCGTACCGGTTCACCCAGCTGGCCACCGACTGGCCGTTTTCCTCCCAGTCGCCCTTGTACCAGTCGAAGTACTTGGAGAGCTGAGCACTGGCTTTGCCTACCTTGTTTTTGGCCGAGTTGTTCAGAAAGTCGCGGCCCTGGTCGTCGAGTTGGCTGTCCAGCTTGGCGGCGGTGTAGGCCTCATTGCGCAGCTTGGGGCAGGAAATGGAGGCGCAGACCAAGGCAAAGTGAATGCGCGGGTCGTCGTAGCGCTTGCGCAGAATGCCGTGCTCGATGTTGTCGAGGCTCATCTTCTCGCCCCCGATGCTGAAAAACTTCGAGGCCCAGGGCGTGGTCACGAACGGAATCTGGATTTTGGTGCCAATATCCTTGATGCTTTGCAGCGGGTAGTGGTCCAGAATCAGGCGGATGGTGTAGGCGTTGTAGGCGTTAATCCAGAAGGCCATCTGCTCGGCCTTGGGGGCGCTGTCGGCGGGCTTATTCTTGCTCAGCTGGGCCAGATACTGGTTAAACGCCGCCTGGTCGGCCTTGAAGCCCTTGTAGTCGACCAACCCTTTCGCATTCACGTGCTTCTTCAGCAGCTTGTCGAAAGCCGAGTGGTCGACGGCCGCGGCCACCGAATGCCGGGCAGCGGGGGCGGGCTCGAAAGAGTAGGACTTGGCTGGCAGGGCCGGGCCGGCCAGGGCAGTCCAGTAGCAGAGCACGAAAGTGGGTAGGTTCATAAGCAGGCGCGTGTAGTGGGCATATACGAGTGCGGCGGGCCGGAAAGATTGTGGCTTGCGCAATCTTCTCCCCGCCCGCATTGCGTACCGTTGTAGAACCGTTTTCGTTGCATGCTCCTGCTCACCGCATTTCTGGGCCTTACCCCGCTGGCGCCGCCCGACAGCCTGCCCCGGCGCGTGGCCCTGATTCCGCTGCCGCTGGTGTACTACACGCCGGAAACGCGCCTGGCCTACGGCGCGGCGCTGACGGCCACCCTGCGGTTTCGGCGCGACGCGGCGTACGCCGATGCCCGGCCCTCGCAGCTCACGCTCGGGGCGGCCTACACCCAGAACCGGCAGTTGCTGCTCTACCTGCCGTTTCAGCTGTTTTATGCCCGCAACACCTACTACGCCTACGGCGAGGTGGGCTACTACCGCTACAATTACTACTTCTACGGCCTGGGCCAGCGCGAAGTATCCCGCGAGCTGTACGGGGTGAATTTCCCGCGCGTGCGCCTCAATGCCTTCCGCCGGGTGCTGCCCGGGCTCCCGCGCGGCAAGCTCTACGCCGGCTTGCGTTATCAGTACGAAGACTACGAGGTGACGAGCGTGGCCCCCGGCGGGCTGCTGGCCAGCGGCACCGTGCCCGGCGGACTCGGCAGCCAGCTACGGGGCGGCGGCCTGGGGGTGTTTTATGATTCGCGCGACAACGTCTTTTTTCCCACCACGGGCGTTGTCGCCGACCTGACGTACCTGCACCGTAACCGCGCCACGGCTTCCGACGGGCCAACCACGCGTTTTAGCCGCTACGTGGCGGACGTATCCTCCTACCACCGGCTGCACCCGCATGCCATCCTGGCCCTAAACTACCTGACCAGCTTCACCGTGGGCACGGCGCCCTTTAATGCTCTTTCTCTGTTGGGGGGAACAAAACGCCTGCGGGGCTACTACGAGGGCCGTTTTCGCGACCAGAACGCGGCCCTGCTGCAAAGCGAGCTGCGCCTCGACGTGTACCGGCGGCTAGGGGCGGTACTGTTCGGCGCGGTGGGCACCCTGGGCGATGAGCAGGCCCTACTGCGGCTGCGGGCGCCCAAAGGCGCTTACGGTGCCGGCCTACGCTTCACCCTGACCCGGCGCGACCACCTGAACCTGCGCCTCGACTACGCGCTGGGCAAGCAGTCCACCGGCTTTTACCTGACCATCGGCGAAGCCTTTTAGCCCCTTGTGCGGATGATTTGCTAAAATCAAGCTACTTGCATCTTCCATCCCGCTGCCCTATGCCCATTAGCGTCATTATTCCGACTTACAACGAAGCCGCCCACATTGCCACTCTGGTGCAGCAGCTGAACCGCAATGCCCCCGCGCAGACCGTGGAAATCCTGGTCGTGGATGCCGGTAGCACCGACGCGACTGTGGCGCTGGCGCGGCAGGCCGGCGCCAAGGTACTACGCAGCCCCCAGCCGGGCCGCGCGGCCCAGATGAACTACGGGGCACGGCACGCCACCGGCGACATCCTGTACTTCGTGCACGCCGACGTGGGCATTCACCCCGACTACGTGGCTACCATCCGAGCGGCGGTCGGCCAGGGCTACGCGGCTGGCTGCTACCGCTTCCGGTTTGATTCGCGGCATCCGCTGCTGCGCCTCAATAGCTACGGCACCCGCTTCGAGGGCATCATGAGCCGGGGCGGCGACCAAACGTTATTTATCACCCGCAGGCTGTTCGAGCAGTTGCAGGGGTTCGATGAGCACTACTGCATCATGGAAGACTTCGACATTATCCAGCGCATTCGGCGGGTGGCGCGCTTCCTGATCGTGCCCCAGGACGTGGTGGTGTCGGCCCGCAAATACGAAACCAACAGCTGGCTGCGGGTCCAGCTGGCCAACCTGACGGCCTTTTCGATGTTCTTTCTGAAGGTGTCGCCGGCCCGCATTGCCCGCACCTACAAAACCCTGCTCAACTACCGCTGATGCCCGATACCGTACTCGTCACCGGTGCCGGCGGCTTTCTGGGCCGCCACCTCGTGCAGGAGCTGCTGCGGCGGGGCTACCGCGTGCGGGCACTGGTGCGGCCGGGTAGCCCCGTGCCACCCGATGCCCGGCCGGTGGAATGGCGAACCGGCGACCTGACCCATCCCGCCACGCTGGCGGGCCTGGCTGACGGGTGCACTGCCGTTATTCACGCCGCCGCACTGGCCCAGGTCAACCCCGCCCGCAACCCGGCCGTGTGGGCCGCTAACCTGGGCGGCACGGAGGCGGTGCTGGCGCTGGCCCGGCAGGCGGGGGTCGGCCGCTTCGTGTACGTAGGCACGGCCAACGTTTTCGGCTTCGGCAGCCGCTTGCACCCCGGCGACGAAACCCGGCCGTACGCCGGCCAGCGCTACGGCCTCGACTACATGGACAGCAAGCAGGCCGCCACGCAACGGGTGCGGCAGGCGGCGGCGCAAGAGCAGCTGCCCGCGGTGCTGGTCCACCCCACCTTTATGCTTGGTCCCGGCGACGCCAAGCCCACTTCCAATGCCCTGCTGCTGGAGCTATACCGGGGCAAGCTGCCCGGTTACCCACCCGGGGGCAAGAACTACGTGCACGTGCGCGACGTGGCGGTGGCCACCGTCAATGCCCTGACGATGGGGCGGGTGGGCGAGTCTTACATCCTGGGCAATGAGAACCTGAGCTACCGGGAAGCCTTTAGCCTGATGTCCCGGCTGATGGGGGTGCGCCCGCCGGCCTACGCGCTGCCGGCCTGGCTATGCCAAGCCTACGGAACCATCTGTGACATGCAGGCCCGGCTAACGGGCCGACCGGCCCAGCTGAATACCGCCATGACCGCCGTGGCAAACGATGGGCACTACTTCACGCCGCAGAAGGCCCGCGTGGAGCTGGCCCTACCGCAAACGAGTGTGGAGCGCGCCGTCGCCGACGCGTTTCACTGGTTTAAAGTTCATCGGTATGTCTGATACCCAACTGGCCTCGTCCGGCGCGGCGCCGCTCCCCCACCCGGTGCGCCCTTCCGTACCGGCTTTACCAGCGGGCACCGCTTTCTTCGCGGGGCAGGTAGCCCTGGTTACCGGCTCGGAATCGGGCATCGGGCGCGAAACCGCCCGCCAGCTCTGCCAGCAGGGGGCGGCCGTGGTGCTCAACGGCCGCAACGCCGAGCGCCTGGCCCAGACCCGGCAGGAGTTTGAGGCCGCCGGCTACGCCGTGACCAGTTGCGTGGCCGACGTGACGGATTACGCGGCGTGCGAGGCGCTGGTCGGCACGGCCCTGGAAGCCTTCGGCCGGCTCGACATCCTCATTGCCAACGCCAGCATCTCCCAGCGGGCCTACTTCGCCGACATGCAGCCCGGGGTGTTCCGGCAGGTGCTCGACAGCAACGTGTACGGCACGGTCTTTCCGCTCAAAGCGGCCTTGCCGCATCTGGTCCGCTCGCGGGGCAGCGTTACGTTCATTTCGTCTATTTCGGCCCTCAACGGCATGCCCAGCGGCTCGGCTTACTGCGCCGGCAAAGCCGCCGTAGCCAACCTGGCCCACACGCTACGGCTGGAGCTGGCCGATACCGGCATTCATTTCGGGGTGGTGCACATCGGCTTCACGCAAAACGACCCGGACAAGCGCGTCTTGGCCGCCGATGGGCAGCCGGTGCCCATTGCCCACCGTCCACCGCGCTGGCAAAAGTCGCAGGCGGAAGTAGCGGCTATCATCCTGCGCCACATCCGGCGGCGGCGGCGGCGCACGGTCATCTCGGCCCTGGGCCGGCTGATTGTGCTGGTGCACACCTGGCTGCCCCGCCTCGGGGATTGGATAGTGCTGCGCACCTTGCGGCGGATGCGCCACTTCTACGAGTGAGCCCGCAAACCGGGCCGGGCCCCTTCTTCGTATTTTATTCCCCTTCTTCGTACTTTCTTATACAGCGCCCATGAGCACTTACTACAACCCGGCCGATCTGGCCAAGTTTGGCAACATCACCGAATGGCAGGCCGAAGCCGGCCGCAAGTTCTTCGACTACTACGGGGAGGTGTTCAAGGAGGGTGCCCTCACGGAGCGCGAAAAAGCCCTGATTGCCCTGGCCGTGGCCCACGCCGTACAATGTCCGTACTGCATTGATGCCTACACCACTGACTCGCTGCAGAAAGGCGCCGACGAGGCCCAGATGATGGAGGCCGTGCACGTGGCCGCCGCCATCAAGGGCGGGGCGGTGCTGGTGCACGGCGTGCAGATGATGAACAAAGCCAAGGAACTGTCCATGTAGCCGGACGCGGCCTGGCGCTTTCCGACGTTGTAGCTACCCGTATATGATAAAATCCCTCAAAGCCACCGGCAACCAACTCGCGGACCCCGCCTTTCAGCTCACGGTCCTGAGCCGGGACGAAACCGAAGCCCAGCACCTGCCGCGCTTTCACGAGAAGCTGCGCGGGGCCGGGCTGTTTCCGCTCGTGCCCGTGGCGCCCTCGGTCCTGCAAATCAACGTGGGCAAGATGTGCAACCAGGTGTGCAAGCACTGCCACGTGGACGCGGGGCCCGACCGCAAGGAAATCATGACCCGCGAGACGATGCAGCTCTGCCTCGACGCGCTGGCCCAGACCGACATTCCCACGGTGGATTTAACCGGCGGCGCCCCGGAAATGAACCCTGACTTCCGCTGGTTCGTGGAGGAAATCAGCAAGCTGGGCCGCAAGGTGCTGGTGCGCTGCAACCTGACCATCATCGTGGCCAACAAGAAGTACCACGACCTGCCCGAGTTTTTCCGGCGGCACGGCGTGGAAGTCGTCAGCTCCCTGCCGTTCTACAGCGCGGCCAAAACCGATAGTCAGCGCGGCGACGGGGTGTTCGAAGACTCCATCCGGGCGCTGAAAATGCTCAACGCCGTGGGCTACGGGCAAGAAGGCTCGGGCCTGGTGCTCAACCTGGTGTATAACCCCGCGGGGGCCTTCCTGCCGGGCCCGCAGAAAGGTTTACAGGATCAATTCAAGCGGGTGTTGCTCAAAGACCACGGCATCGTTTTCAACGAGTTGTACGCCATTACCAACATCCCCGTGAGCCGCTACCTCGACTATCTGATTGAGTCGGGTAACTACGCGGGCTACATGGAAAAGCTGGTGGGCGCCTTCAACCCCGTGGCGGCGGCCGGCGTGATGTGCCGCAACACGATTTCGGTGGGCTGGGACGGCAGCCTCTACGACTGCGACTTCAACCAGATGCTGGAGCTGCCCGTGGCCGGCCCCGTGCGCCACATCCGCGACTTCGACGCGGCCGTGCTGGCCCGGCGCGGCGTGGTGGTCAACCAGCACTGCTACGGCTGCACGGCCGGGGCCGGCTCCAGCTGCGGCGGCACCGTGGCTTAGCTACCAAAGTCTTGCACCGACCATTCTACTGCAAACGCCACGGTCAACTCCAGGGTGTTTTTACATTCCGTGGTTGCAAAGAACTGCATTGCGCCGTTGCACCTTACGCTGCCCACTCCGACAGCCAGTGAGAGTGGTTTGCGCGTTACGCCCCAGCAAATTCTGTTTCAAGAGCAAACTAAAACTACCGGCAGCACCAGCGCGGAGGCTGGCCAGCACCAACCACCCGCGCACGAATAGCCGCTACGGCCGCGCCCGACATTGCAATTTCTTTTCCCTGGCCGCAACCGATGCGGGCCCGGAACGTTTCGACGAGGCCCGTCGTCAGTGGCGGGTTCCCTTTGCATAGTCTTAGCTAATTCTTGTGCTTCCTACTCGTTTCTATTTTTCCAATGCCGTGGGCGCGGTTGATTTCGTGCCCCGCGGCTACGTGTACCTGCACTGGTCGGGCACGCCGCTGACCAGCGTCGAGTTCCGGGCCCTGTACATGCACGTCCGCAACCTCTTGCAGCGGCACAAGCTCCAGGCCATTTTAGCCGACCACCACGCCATGCCCGCGGCTCCCGACGAGGCGGACCGGGAGTGGCTGCTCGACCAGTGGCTGCCCGAAACGCTGGCCGTGACAACCCTGACGCGCTACGCGGCGCTGCCCACGCCCGACCCCGGCCGGCGCCTGCACACCGAAACCGTGCTGCAAGGCCTGGCCCGCCACGTGCGGGTAGCAGTATTTGACGACCTGGAAGAAGCCTCAGCGTGGCTGACGGCCACCGAGTAGGCTACGGCCCCTGATTACCGGGGCTGATTATTTTTCGTCACGCTCCCGCGGCTCCCTGCTGTCAGGCACTCAACTCCCTAACTCCGGAAGCAGCTCTTCCAACCCTTGGCGTACCTGTTCCCGCTCATCGTCCGTGGGCAGGGTGCGCCGGGCGGCTTCCCGGATCAGATCCGCTTAGTGCCCGGCGTCGGCCGGCGCCTCGCCGGTGCTCAGGCCGAGCTTTTTTACCAGGGGCCCGATGCTGAGCCCCTGCACGATGATGCTGAAAATCACGACGACGTAGGTAACGCCCACCAGCAGGTCGCGGGGCATGGACTCGGGCAGCGACAAGGCCAGGGCCACCGAGATGCCGCCCCGCAGGCCGCCCCAGGTCAGTACCCGCAGGGTTTGGCGGTCGAAGGGGTAGTAGCGTTGCAGCAGCGCCAGCGGCAAGCCCACCGACGCCCAGCGGGCCACCAGCACCACCACGATGCCCACCACGCCCACCAGCAGCGTAGTGCGGCTGATGTCGAGCACCAGCATTTCCAGGCCGATGAGCACGAACAGCACCGCGTTGAGTATCTCGTCGAGCAGCTCCCAGAACTTGTCCAGGTATTCCCGCGTCACGTCCGACATGCCCAGCGCCCGGCCTTTGTCGCCCACAATCAGGCCCGCTACCACCATAGCCAGGGGGCCGGAGGTGTGCAGGGCCGCCGCCAGAGCCGTGCCGCCCATCACCAGGGCCAGGGTTATCATCACCTCCACCTGGTAGTGGTCGATGCTGCGCAGGGCCCAGAACCCGGCGTAGCCCAAAACCGCGCCCAGCACGATGCCGCCCACGGCTTCGTGCAAAAACAGCTGGCCAATAACGGCGGGCGTGGCCTGTTCGGCCCCAAACTGGGCAATCTGGAACAAGCTTACGAACACCACCACCGCAATACCGTCATTGAAGAGCGACTCGCCCACGATGCGGATTTCCAGCCGCTTGTCGATGCGCGCCTCCTTGAGAATACCGAGCACGGCAATGGGGTCGGTGGGCGAAATCAGGGCCCCAAACAGCAGGCAGTAGATAAAGTCGGTGGGCAGCCCGAACAGAGGCAGCAGGTAGTAGAACGCCGTACCGACCAGGGCCGTGGACAGCAGGGTGCCGGCCGTGGCCATCGCCGCCACGGCTATTCCTTCCCGGCCCAGGGCCCGCACGTCGACGTGCAGGGAGCCGGCAAACAGCAGAAAGCTCAGCATCACCTGCATCAGCACCGTGTGGAAGTCGATGCCGCGCACCAGCTGGCTGACGGTGAGCACCCACGACACCCCGAGCTTGCCCAGCCCGATGGCCAGCAGCGACGATACCAGGGCCAGCACCATTAGCCCAATGGTGCCGGGCAGCTTCAGAAAGCGGTGGTTGACGTAGCCAAACACGGCGGCTACGACGATCAGCAGCGCCAGGGTGTTGTATAATTCCATCAAATGGGGTGTACGGGTAAAGAGAAGCCGGGGTGAATCAGGCTTTGGTAAAACGATACGCAAGGTGTCTTCCGTCCTCCTAGATACGGCTAAGCGGGGAAGAGTTGACCGGCAAGGCGGTACTTTGTCGGGCTTGAACGCCCCGAAAAACGTATGCTTCGTTCCGGCTTGGGGTAGCTGCTACGAAAAGCCGGGGTAGTCGTCAACCCGTATCCTTACCGCCCACCCCTATTTTGCGCGTATGAATAATCCGCTTTTCCGCTGGCTGCGTGGGCGTTTCGACCTGGTGCACGACATGGCCGACCCGGCCGACATCGTGGCCAACGTGGAAGAGGGCGTCAGCTTTCGGGGTACCAATCTGTGGGTGCTGATGTTCGCCATTCTGGTGGCTTCGGTGGGGCTCAACGTCAACTCCACGGCCGTTATCATCGGGGCCATGCTGATTTCCCCGCTGATGGGGCCCATCGTGGGCATCGGGTTCGGGGCGGCCACGGTGGAGGTCGACTTGGTGCGGCGGGGCCTGAAAAACCTGCTGATTGCGGCCGGCATCAGCCTGCTGATTTCTACGCTGTATTTCCGGCTCACGCCCCTCACCGACGCGGGCTCCGAGCTGCTGGCCCGCACCCAGCCCACGGCCTGGGACGTGCTCATTGCCTTGTTTGGCGGGGCCGCCGGCGCTGTGGGCCTCACCCGCCGCTCCCGGGGCAACACGATTCCCGGCGTAGCCATTGCCACGGCCCTGATGCCGCCGCTGTGCACGGCCGGCTACGGGCTGGCCACGGCGCACTGGGGCTACTTTTTGGGGGCACTGTACCTGTTTTTCATCAACAGCGTGTTTATCAGCCTGGCCACGTTTCTGGTGGCCCGCCTCCTGCCCCTGCCCCGCCACACGTTTGTCAGCCCCCAGCGGGCCCGGCGGGTGCAGCTCACCATCTGGGCCCTGGCTTTGCTCACGAGCATCCCCAGCGTGTACCTGGGGGCGCGCATCGTGCAGCGCACCGTATTTGCCCACAACGCCCAGCAGTTCGTGGATGAGCAGCTCAACCTGCCCGGCACGTTTGTCGTCACCCGCCGCATTGAGGCCGACGCGCGCACCATCAACGTGCTGCTCAGCGGGGAAACCCTGACCCGGGCCCAGCTGCTGGCCGCCCGCAGCCAGTTGGCCCGCTACCGCCTGCCCGATGCCCGGCTGACCGTGCGCCAGGGCCTGGCCCAGCTCGATTCGGCCGACGCCCAGACCATGCGCAACAGCCTGCTCGAAGACGTGCGCAGCCGCAACGAGCAAACCCTGGCCGGCTACGACACCCGCCTGGCCCAGCTCCAGCAGGTACTCACCCAGGCCGATAACCCGGCCGTGACGGGTTTGCCCACGGGCCCGGCGCTGCTGAAGGAAATCCAGGTGGAGCACCCCGCCGTGCGCCAGCTGGGCCTGAGCCGCCTGGTGCGCCCGGCCGCCGATTCGCTCCGGGCCGATACGGCGGTGGTCGTGTCGCTGCGGACCGCCGGGACGCTGCCGGCCCCGGAGCAGCAGCGCCTGCGCCAGTGGCTGACCTTGCGGGCCGGCGGCAAGCGCACCGTGGAAGTGCTGCTCAGCCCGGCGCCGGACAAGTAAGAGTTACGGGCGGTTGTCTCTTTGGGGCGCCGGCCTTTCCTGTTCCAGCGCTTCGCGCAGAAAACCCATTTTCAGGTGCTCGTAGAAAGAATGCGGGTCGACCAGCGAGGCCACGGCCTGGGCCATCATGCCGCTGAGCAGCAGCTGGAAGATGGCCGAGTGCCGGTCCGTCATTTCCAGCACCAGGATGGCCGCCGTGAAGGGCGAGCGGACCACGCCGGTCAGAAAGCTGACCATGCTGACCAGAATCAGCAGGTTGTGGTCGGCGGCGGGCACGCGGCCGAGCCGGCACAGGGCGTCGCCGAGCACGGCCCCCGCGCTGAGCGAAGTGGCGAAAATGCCGCCCGCGCCGCCGCCGCAGTAGCTCAGGGCCATGCCGATAAAGCGCGTGGGAAACAGGTACCAGGGCGTCTGCCCATCGTTTGCGAACAGCAGGCGGTTGATAATGGGCTTGCCGGTGCCCACGCCTTCCTGGCCCACGCAATACGCCAGCGCCGCCAGCAGCAGCCCGCAGCCGACCACCCAGCCCGCCTGCTGCCCCCAGGTGGTGAGCCGCTTGCGGTAGACATTGAGCCAAAGCAGGGTTTTGGCAAACACGGCCCCCGCCAGGCCGCAGATGACCGCCACCAGCGCCACTGTGGCCAGAAACCAGCCCGCGTGAGCCGTGACCTTCGGGAAACCCAGGTACAGGTACGGCCCCAGCAGCGACTGGGCCGTGAGCCCGGCCACGATGACGGCCGAAAATACGGCCATGCGGAAGCGGGCCATGTGCATCTGGGTCAGCTCTTCCACCACGAACACGATGCCACCCAGCGGGGTGTTGAAGGCGGCGGCCAGTCCGGCGGCCCCGCCCGTGACGAGGGCAATCTGCCGGGAAAGCTGGGGCCAGCCGGCCGGCTGCAGGCGGTTGATGGCCCGGAAAATGGCCGCTGAAATCTGAATCGTGGGCCCTTCCCGCCCGATAACCCCGCCGCCGAGCAGCAGGGCCACGCTGCTGAGTACCTTGATGATGGCCACCTTCAGGCTCAGCAGGTAGCCGGTGCGGTGGTGCTGGCTGGGGTTGGACAGCTCGATGCCGGCCATTACCTGCGGAATCCCGCTGCCCCGGGCGGCCGGCGCCCAGCGCTGCACCAGCCCCCACGACACCAGAAACGCCAGCGGCGTAAGAATAAAGGCCAGCAGGGGCTGGTGTCGCAGCCAGGCAAAGCTGGTTTGCTCGGCCCACACAAACAGCCTTTCGTAGCCCACGGCCACCACCCCGACGACAACGGAAGCAAACCAGAAAGGAAAGCTTTGTAGAATCAGCCGGCGCACCCGGTCGGTGTATAAGCGGCGGATGACGTGCCGGTCGAACCAGGTCAGCAGCCGGGCGTAGCGGGTAGGTGAGTCGGACATTGCAGGGAAATACAGAAGGCAGTGGGCGGCTTGGCCCGCCTTGCGGAAGCCACGGCTCGGGCTTGAGCCGGACGGCTAATAAGGCCAGGAGGGCCAAAGCTACGCCGGGCTGCATGAGCCCCGCGTGAGCCGGCGGGGTTGCTACCCGGGCTTCGGGTATACGGCGGGGCCAGCCGGAAAGTCCGGGCCAACGCTCAGCTTCGGGCGAGTTTTAATGTTTTTTAATGTGGAGTTCACCTCGTGCTAATGCGCCGGTTGCTCCTTACCTAAACCTGCTGCTGGCTTACCCCCGGCTGCCACTGCGGCCCGCTTCTTGTGCGCTGACTCCAACATAGAAGTTCAAAGCCCCCGCTCACCGCCCTGGTTGTGAGGAGCCGGGCGGCTTGTTTTCCACCGTTAGCGAGCTTAGCCCACCCAGGCCCGCTACTAACCGCCTCCGCTTATGTCCGTCACCGCCTATGAACGCCTGCGCATTGCCCACCGCGCCCTGCTCCAGAGCCCGCCAACTCCGGTAGCGCTGGAGCAATTGCTGGAAACCCTGCCGGCCTCGCTACAGGACATTGCCCGGATGCGCCCCGCCCTGATGGACGAGGTAGACACCTGCCAGCAGCACCTGCACCAGGTTCGCCAGCAGCTCCGCCGCCCCGAATCGGTGGACGTGGATACGATTATCGAGGACTTGCACCACAGCCTCTCGCCCCTGTTTGCCGGCTAACCGGCCGCTTTTTCGCGACCCGACCGGCTGCGGCTGCGTATCCTAAGCTTTCCGCCTGTACTGACTTTATGAAACTGCTGCTCGTTGAAGATGAACCCAAGCTAGCCTCCTTCGTCAAGAAGGGCTTCGAGAACGAAGGCTACGAAATCGAGGTGGCCTACGACGGCCGCATGGGCCTTTCCCTGGCCCAGAAGCAGCCCTACGACCTGGTCATTCTCGACGTGAACCTGCCCTACATCAACGGCTTTGAGCTCTGCCGGCTCATCAAGCAGCAGGTGCCCCACCAGCCGGTACTCATGCTCACGGCCCTCGACAGCCTCGACGACAAGGTCAGTGGCTTCGAGGCGGGCACCGACGACTACCTGGTCAAGCCCTTTGCCTTTCAGGAGCTGCTCATGCGCACCCGGGTGCTGACCCGCCGCTACGCCGACGCGGCGGCCGGGCAGCGCCTGCTGCGCATTGCCGACCTGGAGTTTGACCTCGACTCCAAGGCCGTGACCCGCAACGGGCAGCGCATCGACCTGACCACTAAGGAATACTCGCTGCTGGAATACCTGCTACTCAACCGCGGCAAGGTCATTTCCCGGGTCGATATTGCCGAGCGGGTCTGGGAGCTCAACTTCGATACCAACACCAACGTCATCGACGTGTACGTAAGCCACCTGCGCAAAAAGCTCGACAAGGGCTACGACGTCAAGCTGATACACACCGTGGTGGGGATGGGCTACGTGCTGCGCGAAGGCTAGCCCGATGCTGATTCGCAACAAGCTCATTCTGCGCTTTACCCTGCTGGTGCTGCTGATTCAGCTCTGCCTGTCGGGCTTCATCTACTACTTCTACGCCACTTCCCGGCAGCAGCGCTTCGACGACCGGCTGCGCGGCAAGGCCCTGATGACCACCCGCCTGCTGCTGCGCCAGTCGCCCCACCCGGCCGATGCCGAGCGCAACTTCCGCCGCCGCGACCTGATGACCATCGTCGACGAGCGGGTGAGCATCTACGGGCCCGGCGGGCACCTGCTCTACACCAGCGCCGACTCGCTCAGCCAGAAGCACAACTCGGCCCAGCTGGAACGTATCCGGCCCGGGGCCCCGGTCAGGTTTCGGGACGGCAACCTGGAGGCCGTGGGCGTGTATTACCTTTTCGACGGGCAGCCCTACCACGTTTTTGCCGCCGGGCGCGACGCATTCGGCTACCAGCAGCTGGCCAAGCTGCGCCTGATTCTGCTGGTCGGCAACGTGGGCGGGCTGGTGCTGATTGTGCTGGCCGGCTGGTACTTCGCCGACCAGGCCCTGCGCCCCATGGCCCGGGTGGTGCGGCAGGTGGAAAAGATTACGGCCAGCCGCCTGAACACCCGGGTGCACGAAGGCAACGGCACCGACGAAATTGCCCAGCTGGCCATTACCTTCAACGGCATGCTGAGCCGGGTGGAGCAGGCCTTCGAGATGCAGAAAAGCTTCCTCTCCCACGCCTCCCACGAGCTGCGCACGCCCCTGGCCACCCTGCGCGGCACCCTGGAAACCTCCCTGGCCTACGACCAGAACCTGGCCGAAGCCAAGCAAAGCCAGGCCACGGCCGTGGAGGAGCTCAAGAAGGTAATTGAGCTGACCAATGGCCTGCTGGCCCTGGCCAAGGCCGACGACGCCTCTTTCCGCCGGGAGCCGGTGCGTCTGGATGAGTGCCTGGCCCGGGCCCTGCAAATCAGCGCCGCCACCTACCCCGCCCAAACCCTGCACCTGGAATACGGCGACTTGCCCGCGGAAGTCGAAGACGTGTTCGTGGTGCCCGGCAACGAGCATTTGCTCACCACCAGCCTGCTCAACCTGCTCGACAACGCCTGCAAATACTCCAGCGGCGCGGTCTGGGTGGTGCTGGGCTACGACTCGCCCCGGCAGCTGCGCGTGACCGTGCGCGACGCGGGCATCGGTATTGCCGCCCCGGACTTATCCCGGGTGTTTGAGCCCCTGTACCGGGCCGCCAACGGCAAAAGCCGCCCCGGCTACGGCATCGGGCTGGCTTTGACCAAGAAAATCGTGGAGCTGCACGGGGGCCGTATCGAGCTGACTTCGGCCGAAGGCGCGGGCACGACGGCCACGCTCGTGCTGCCCACGGCGGCTTAACCTTTTCTAATGCGGCGTTCATACGGTTTTAATACCGCCCCGCTTGCTTTGCCACTCTATCACGCCAACCGCCATGGACCGGACAAACCGCAACCGTCTGCTGCTGGCTCTGTTGCTGGGCGCCCTGGTGCTGTCCACCGCGCTGAACGTTTACTTTCTGAAGCAGCAGACCGACCGGCCCCTCGACTACGAGTTCGAGGCCGGCCTGCCCACCTCCGTCACCGAAATGGAGCTGGTGCGGGCCCGGGCCCAACTGGCCGAGTGTCAGCGCCAGCACTCCGCCCCCGACTCGCTCGGCGGGGTGACGCGCCGCTGAGCCCAGTTTTTAATGTTTTTTAATACGGCTGTAATCTGGCCCTAATGCGCGGAGCGGAGTTTTCGGCCCTTTCCTTCCCCGGCGGCCCGCCAGCTCTGGTCGTTCCGCGGCACCTGTACCAGTTGCCCGACGACCCGGCATCCGTCTGTCCCACTTACTGCCTTTGCATGCTGCCCCGTCAACAACACGTTTTAGATGCTTTATACGCCTGCTTCGTCGCCTGCGAAGCCCAGGCCACGCACGGCCTTAATCACCCCGAAGCCCCGGCCCTGAGCCGCAGCGTGCGCCTGAGCCGGGACTGCGCCGACCTGTGCCGGCTGTCGGCCGCTTTCGTCGGGCGCGGGTCTGAGCACACGGCCCACATGCTGCGGGAATGCGCCGAGCTGTGCCGGGTGTGCGCCGACGAGTGCACGCAGTTCAGCGACGAAGCCTGCCGCCTCTGCACCGACGCCTGCCGCCGGGCCGAAGACGCCTGCCGCACGGCCTTTGTGCGCCCGGCGGCTCTGGTATAAAATAGCTATGCAACCGGCTGCACTACGCCAGAACCAGGATTCTTAATGTATTTTAATGCAGTCGTAATCTGGTGCTAATCTGGCACCGGGAGCTTTGGGGCATCACCAGCGAGAATTTCGCGCCTTCCGACGTCCCATGCCTCCACACCTGTTTTCTTCCCCGTTCAGAGCAACCACCGCCTGGCTGCTGGTTCCGCTGCTGGGCCTGGGCCTGAATAGCTGCGGCACCAACAGCCAAGCCGACACCGCCCCGCCCACCGAGCAGCTCACCTTGCCCGTGGCCCGCCTGCAAGCCCGCGACACGACGCTACTCCACGACTACGTGGCCGATATTCAGGCCGTGCGCAACGTCGAAATCCGGGCCCGGGTGGCGGGCTTCCTGGAGCAGATCTACGTGGATGAGGGCCAGACCGTGACGAAAGGCCAGCTCCTGTTCCGCATCAACGACGCCGAGTACAAAACCCGCCTGGCCCGGGCCCGCGCCACGCTGAGCAGCGCCACCGCCCAGGCCCGCATTGCCGGCCTGGAGCTGGACCGCGTCCGGCTGCTGACCCAGAAGAAAATCATTACCGACACGGAGCTGGACGTGGCCCAGGCCAAGCTCCACGCCGCCCAGGCCCGCATCGAGGAAGCCCGCTCGGCCGCCGCCAATGCCGCTTTGCAGCTCTCCTACACCCTGATTCGGGCGCCCTTCGCCGGCACCATCAACCGTGAGCAGCTCAAAGTCGGCAGCCTGGTCAGCGACGGGACGCTGCTCACGACGGTTTCGGACACGCGGGAGCTGTTTGCCTACTTCAACGTGTCGGAGGCGGAGTATTTGGAATACGCCAAGTCCCGGCCCGCGCCGGGCAGCCCGGAAAACAACGTGCGCCTGGTGCTGGCCGACGGCTCGCTGTATGCCGCGCCGGGCAAGATTGAAACCGTGGAAGGTCAGTTTCAGGCTTCCACCGGCTCCATTGCCTTCCGGGCCCGCTTTGCCAATCCCCGGCAGCTGCTCAAGCACGGCGCCACCGGCAAGGTGCGCCTGGGCAACCCCGTGCCCGACGCTTTGCTCGTGCCCCAGAAGGCCGTGTTCGAGGTGCAGGACAAAAACTACGTCTACGTCGTGAACCGGCAGGGCGTGGTGCGGCGCAAGAACTTCGTTCCCCAGGCCCGCCTGGCCGCTTTCTACGTGGTGGAAAAAGGCTTGCAGGCCGGCGACCAGGTCGTGTGTGAGGGAATCCAGGATTTGCGCGACGGGGCCCGCATTACGGCCCGGCCCGTGACCCTGCAAAGCCTGCTGGCCTCGGCCGACTAGCTGCCCCCGGCCCCGAAACCGCGCCCGGCGCGGCATGTGCTACCCCTACCCTTTTCTGATGTTCGATATTTTCATCCGCCGGCCGGTGTTGTCGCTGGTTATTTCGCTGTTTCTGACCTTGCTGGGTTTGGGCGCGCTCTACACGCTGCCCGTCACCCAGTTTCCCGACATCGTGCCGCCCTCCGTGACGGTGCGGGCCAAGTACAACGGGGCCAACGCCGAAGTCTGCGCCAAGGCCGTGGCCACGCCCCTGGAGCGGGCCATCAACGGCGTGCCGGGCATGACCTACATGAACACCGTAACGACCAACAACGGCACCACCCTGGTCGAGGTGTTCTTCGAAGTCGGCACCGACCCCGACCTGGCCGCCGTGGCCGTGCAGAACCGCGTGACGACCGTCATCGACGAGTTGCCCGAGGAGGTTATCAAGGCCGGCGTGGCCACGGAGAAAGAGGTGAACAGCATGCTGCTCTACCTCAACGTGGTCAGCGACGACCAGAGCGTGGGCGAGGAATTCATCTACAACTTCGCCGATATCAACGTCTTGCAGGAGCTCAAGCGCATCAAGGGCGTGGGGCTGGCCGAAATCATGGGCAACCGCGAGTACGCCATGCGGGTGTGGCTCAAGCCCGACCGGATGCTGGCCTACCGCCTCGGGGCCGACGAAATCGTGCAGGCCATCCAGAGCCAGAGCGTGGAAGCCGCGCCGGGGCGCACCGGGGAAAGCTCGGGCCGCTCGGCCCAGGTGCTGCAGTACGTGCTGCGCTACACTGGCAAGCTCTTCAAGCCCGAGCAGTACCGCAACATCGTGGTGCGGGCCAACCCCGACGGCTCCGTGTTGCGCCTGCAGGACGTGGCCGACGTGGAATTTGGGGTGCAGACTTACCGGATGCTGTCCAAGTCGAACGGCAAGCCCTCGGCGGCCATCATGCTCAAGCAGCTGCCCGGCTCCAACGCCTCCGACGTTATTGCCGGGGTGAAGGCCCGCATGGCTGAGCTGCAGAAAACCAGCTTCCCGCCCGGCATGCGCTACACCATCAGCTACGACGTGTCGCGCTTCCTCGACGCGAGTATTCACGAAGTGCTGCGCACCCTGTTCGAGGCCTTTTTGCTGGTGTTCGTGGTGGTCTACCTGTTTTTGCAGGACTGGCGCTCCACGCTCATTCCGGCCCTGGCCGTGCCGGTGGCGTTGATTGGCACCCTGTTTTTCATGCAGCTGCTGGGCTTTTCCATCAACCTGCTCACCCTGTTTGCCCTGGTGCTGGCCATTGGTATTGTGGTCGACAACGCCATTGTGGTGGTGGAGGCCGTGCACGCCAACATGCACGACAAGCACCTGGGCCCGCGCGAGGCCACGTTTGCGGCCATGCACGAAATCAGCGGCGCCATCGTGGCCATTACCCTGGTCATGTCGGCCGTGTTTATTCCCGTGTCGTTTATGGCGGGGCCGGTGGGCGTGTTTTACCGGCAATTCTCCCTGACGCTGGCCATTGCCATTGTCATTTCGGGCCTCAACGCCCTGACGCTCACGCCGGCGCTGTGCGCCCTGCTGCTCAAGGAAGTGCCGGCCGATGAGCCGCGCCGGGGCTTGCTGGGGCGGTTTTTCTCCGGCTTCAACCGCCGCTACGAAGCCTTTGCCGACCGGTACCAGGGCCTGGTGCGCTGGGTGGCCTCGCGCCGCATTCTGACGGCCGGGCTGCTGCTGTTTTTCTTCGTGGCCACCTGGGGCGCCAACGCCATTCTGCCCACTGGCTTTATTCCCAGCGAAGACCAGGGCATGATTTACGTGAACGTAACCTCGCCGCCCGGGGCCACGATGGAGCGCACCCAGCGCGTGCTCGACCAGGTGCAGCAGGTGGCCCGCACGCTCCGGCCCGTCGAGTCCATTTCGACCCTGGCCGGCTATAGTCTGATGAACGACGTATCGGGGGCCAGCTACGGCATGGGCATGATTAACCTCAAAAGCTGGGACGCGCGCCAGGAGTCGGTAACCGAGCTGATGGAGCAGCTGCGGGCCAAAACCCGGCACATTACCGGGGCCCAGGTGCAGTTTTTCACCCCGCCCACCGTGCCCGGCTTCGGCAACGCCGGCGGCTTCGACCTGCGCGTGCTGGACCGCACCGGCCGCGGCGACCTGCACCAGACCGACGAAGTTACCAAGCGGTTTGTCAAGGCCCTGAACAACACCCCGGCCATTGAAAACACCTTTTCCGGCTTCGACCCCAGCTTTCCGCAGTACCTGATTCACCTCGACGCAGACCTGGCCGCCAAGAAGGGCGTGACCGTGGAAAAGGCCATGAGCACCCTCCAAACCCTGATGGGCTCGAACTACGCGGCCAGCTTTATCCGCTTCGGGCAGATGTACAAGGTGATGGTGCAGGCCCTGCCCGGCTACCGCACCAAGCCCGAGGACTTGCTGAGCCTCTACGTGAAAAACGACCGGGGCGAAATGGTGCCCTACTCCACCTTCGTGCGCCTGGAGCGGGTGTACGGCCCCGAGCAGTTCACGCGCTACAACATGTACACCTCGGCTATGGTCAACGGCGACGCGGCCCCCGGCTACTCGTCCGGCGACGCTATCCGGGCCGTGCAGGCCGTGGCCGAGCAGGAGCTGCCGCAGGGCTACACCTTCGAGTGGAGCGGCATGACCCGGGAGCAGATTATTTCCGGCAACCAGGCCCTGTACGTGTTCGGCGTCGTGCTCATTTTCGTGTATCTGCTGCTGGCGGCCCAGTACGAAAGCTTCGTGCTGCCCCTGCCGGTGCTGCTGAGCTTGCCAACCGGCATTTTCGGGGCTTTCCTGTCTTTGAAGCTGCTGGGCCTGGAAAACAACATCTACGCCCAGGTGGCCCTGGTCATGCTGGTGGGCCTGCTCGGCAAAAACGCCATTCTCATCATCGAATTTGCGGTGCAGCGCCGCCAGCAGGGCTTTTCGGCCCTCGAGGCGGCCGTGGCCGGGGCCCGCTCCCGCCTGCGGCCTATCCTGATGACCTCCTTTGCCTTCGTGGCCGGCCTGATTCCGCTCTGCGTTGCCTCGGGCGCGGGGGCTATGGGCAACCGCAGCATCGGCACGGCCGCCGCCGGGGGTATGCTCATCGGCACTTTGTTCGGGGCCGTGCTCATTCCGGCCCTGTACGTGCTGTTTTCGCGGGACAAGAAGCCCGCCGCCACCGAGCCCGCGCCGGCCCACGCTGAACCCGCGCCGGCCCACGCTGAACCCGCCGTTGTCTGACCCTGCCGTATGAATCTTCTCCAAATCCCGCAACGTTTTGCCGCCCGCTGGCTCCCGGTGCTGACTGCCGCCGCCCTGGCCGTGAGCAGCTGCCAGGTTACCAAGCCGCTGCCCGTGCCCACCGCCGCCCGGGTGCCGGCCACCTTTACGCCCGGCACCACCCACCCCGACACGGCCAGCATCGCCACGCTGTCCTGGCGCCGCTTCTTTGCCGACCCGAACCTGGTGGGCCTCCTCGACACCGCCGTGCAAGCCAACCCCGACTTGCAGATTGCTTTGCAGCGGGTGGAAATTGCCCGGTCGGGCTACGTGGCCGCCCGCGGGGCCCTGCTGCCCACCGCCAGCGCCGTAGCCGCCGCCAGCGTCGACCGGTTTGCCGACTATAGCGGCACGGGCTTCACCGACACCAACAACGGCCGCCAGCTGCCCACGCCCACCCCCGACTACTTCCTGGGGCTGCGCAGCGCCTGGGAAATCGACGTGTGGGGCAAGCTCCGTAGCCGCCGCAAGGCCGCCTACTCCCGGGTGCTGGCTTCCGAGCAGGGCCGCCGCCTGGTCCAAACCGCCCTGGTAGCGCAAGTTGCCCAGCTGTATTACGAGCTGCTGGCCCTCGACAGTGAGCTGGCCGTGCTGGGCAAAAACGACACGCTGCAGGCCCGGGCCCTGGAAATCGTGCGGGTGCAGAAGCTCGGCGGGCGCGCTACGGAGCTGGCCGTGCAGCAGTTTACGGCCCAGCTGCTGCGCACCCGGGGCCTGGAAGTGGAAGCCCGGCAGCGCATCGTGGCCGCCGAAAACCAGCTCAACCGCCTGCTGGGCCGCTACCCCCGCCGCATTGCCCGGGGCCGGCCCATCCGGGAGCAGCAGCTGCCGGCCGCCGTAGCCGCCGGCCTGCCCGCCACCATGCTGCTGCGCCGCCCCGACGTGCAGCAGGCCGAGCTGAAGCTGCTGGCCGCCCGGGCCGACGTGGCCGCCGCCCGGGCCGCGTTTCTGCCTTCGCTCACGCTCACGCCCTACGTCGGGCTGAATGCCTACCGGGCGGCCCTGCTGTTTTCCACGCCCGGCTCTTTAGTGTTCGGGGCCCTGGCCGGCGTGGCGGCGCCCTTGCTCAACCGCAGCCCGCTCAAGGCCGAGTACGGCCGGGCGGCGGCCCAGCAGCAGGCGGCTTTTTACGGCTACCAGCGGGCCATGCAGGTCGGGTTTGAGGAAGTAGTGACCAGCCTGCGGGGCGTGGAAAACTACCGGCAGCTGTACGGGCTCCAAACCCAGGAAGTAGCCGCCCTGAACCGGGCCGTGGCCATTTCCAACGACCTGTACACGGCCAACTACGCCACCTATATTGAGGTCATCACGGCCCAGCGCAGCGCCCTGGAGGCCGAGCTAAAGCTGACCACGACCCGGCGGGAGCAGTTCCAGCGGCTCATTGATCTGTACCGGGCCCTGGGCGGCGGCTGGGATGCGGCGGCAACGGCGGCCAACTAACGGCTGGAGCCCCACAGGCCAGCTTAGTGTTTTTTTGACGTCGTGTTCATGCCGGGCTAGCTTCCCGTTGGCTACTCGGTGAGGCTGCCCCGCTGCTACCGTCTGCGGCCTTCCGGCCGAAAAGCCCGATTACCCGGTTTAGCTACGGCCCTGGTGGTGACGGGTCCGCTTTTGCGTTTCCATCCTTGGCCTGCTCACTTTACCGCCCCGATACCCGAGGCTTATTCCCACCAACCCCAGGATTCAGTACCGGGTGCGGCCGGCAGCCCCGTTGAGGTTATCATATTCACATCATGTTGCCAAGCTAGGTTTGACCACCGTTCACGTGGTTTAGCCTTCCTGGTCATGAAAAAGCTCCTTTCCTTTGCCGCTGCCGGGCTGTGCTCCGTGGCAGTCCTGGCCCAGACCGAGTCGCCCACGGCCCAGGCCCAGGTGCTCGATAAACCAATTGCCGCCGACAACCGCCGCACAGATGATAGAGGGCCTACCCACCGGCCGCCCCGCCAGCACCAGCTGACGGCCCGGGCAGCGCACGGCCAGCTGGTACGCACCGTGGCGCATAGCCCGGTGGCCGACGGCGCGCGCCGGGGCCCGGCCGTTAGCGCCGTAGCCAGTGGCGACAGACGCCCGGCCCGCACCCTGCGGCCCGCCCGGCGGGAGCGAAGCGCCGGGCGGCGCGTGGGTACTGCGGCCTCCCGCCCCGGCCACCACCCGAAGCAGTAGCACCGCGTGGCCGCCCGGTCGGCTGCGCGCTGGGGCTGTTTAGCTGCGCCCCGGGCACTGTTTGGCAGGTTTTGGGTGTTTCAATGCGTAAAATGCAGTAGGTTGCTGCTGCGCCCCATTTGTTTTGGCTTATTCCTGCATGAGACTTTCCTTTTCCGGCTTCTTTCTGTTCCTGCTGACCGTGGTGGGCTTGCCGACGCCCGGCCATAGCGCGCCGGGTGCGGTGGCGGAGGGCAGCGCGGAGCGGCTGGCGCTGGCACCCGGCCCGGCCGGGCAAGGCGACAAGCCCGGAGCCCGCGGCCGGAGTACAACCTTACCCGTGAAGTCGGTGCCCCACACCCAGCGCCAAAGCAAGCCGCAGCGGGTGGAAGCCGGAGCCCGCTCGGCCCGGGCTGCCGTGGGCTCGGCCCGCGGCGAACGGACCGAACGCACGGCCCGTAGTGCGCGTAGTAGTCGGGGGGCCGAAGGTGGCCGCGGAGCCCGGAGCGGCGGCAGTAGCCGCAGCATGGGCGGCGGCGCTGCCCGGGGCCACGGACGCGGGCACTAACTTCTTGACTGAACGGATATGGCGGTTTCATCTGGGCTTCGCTGGGCATTCGGCGCGCTGCTGGCCGGCTGGCTGGGCGGTGCCCCGGTGGCCGTAGGCCAGGATGTGGGCAGCAGCAAACCCAAGCCCCGCCCCACCACAACCGTGAAAAAGCCGCTGGCCCCCGCGCCGGGCAAAGCCCCGACCAAGGCGAAAGTCGCGCAGAAGAAACCACCGCCGCCCCCACCGCCCCCGCCGAAGGACACCCGCCACGACAGCTTCCGATTTGAGCTGACGTACGGCACCAACTCGTCCTTTTTCGGCCGCACCCAGCCCCAGCGCTACCCCTTCGTCTCGGGCGAGGCCACCTACACCAGCAAGTACGGCGTGTGGGGCTCGGTGGTAAGCTACAACCTCTTCGATACGCCCAGCTTCGTGGATGAAGCCGACCTGGCCGTGGGCTGGGACGGCGACCTGTCGAAGACCGTGGATGCCTCACTGAGCTACTCCCACTTCCTGTTTGCCGACGACAGCCCGCTGGTGAAGTCCAGCGTGAACAACTCCCTCGACGGCTACGTGGGCTGGGACTGGGGCTACGTGTATTCGCGCCTGAACGCGGCCTACCTGTTTGGCGACAGCAACGACTTTTTCCTGGTGCTCGACAACTCCCGCTACTTCGAGCTGCCGCACGTTCTTACGCCCAACGACTACGTTTCCATCGAGCCCCGCGTGAGCATGATGGCCGGCACCCAGCACTTCGTCGAAACCAGCATCGAGCAGCAGGTTCAGCGCGGCAACAACGGCAAGGGCAAAGGCAAAACCACGACCGTCACGACGGTAGTCGAAACGCCCATGACGCGGTTTCGGGTGCTGAATTACGAGTTGCGCGTGCCCGTGACCTACTCGCTGGGCATGGTGTCGGTGCAGGCGGCCTGGCGCTATTCCATTCCGGTGAACCTGCTGCCCGACGACGTGTCGCACGCCCGCTCCTACTTCACGACCAGCGTGGCCTTATATTTATAGCCGGTAATTCCGCCTTGCATTCTGCCCCGTCTATGACCGTTCTTATCGTGGAAGATGAGCGCACCCTGGCCCGCGAGCTGGGCATCTTCCTGCACCAGCACAGCTTCACCTGCACCGTGGCCCGCACCGCCCACGAAGCCCGCGCCCAGCTGGCCGATACGCCGTTCGACTTCGTGCTGCTGGACCTGGGCCTGCCCGACGGCGACGGGCTGGACGTGCTGGCCGAGGCCAAGCAGAACGAGCTGACGGCCGCCGTCATCATTCTCACGGCCCGGGGCGCGGTGGAAGACCGGATTGGGGGCCTGGAGCTGGGCGCCGACGACTACCTGGCCAAGCCCTTTTCCCTGCCCGAGCTACTGGCCCGCATGCACGCCATTACGCGCCGCCGCTTTGGCCTGCACAAGCCCCTGGCCAGCTGCGGGGCCTTCAAGCTGGATCTGCAGGCCCGCCGGGTGCTGCACCAGGGCCAGGAAGTAAGCTTGTCGGTAAAGGAGTTTGACGTGCTGAGCTACCTGGTGCTGCACAAAAACCGGGTGATGACGCGCCTGCAGCTCACCGAGCACATCTGGGGCAACCTGCCCGAGGCCGGCTTCGACTCCAATTACATCGACGCCCACATCAAGAACCTGCGCAAAAAGCTGGGCCAGCTGGCCGACGTGGAGTGGCTGGAAACGGTGCGCGGCCTGGGCTACCGGGCCCGACTGTAAGTGCGGGAGTTGTATGGTTAAACTGTCATCCTGAGCCCCGCGAAGGACCTTCCTCACCTACCCCACTACCGTTTGTTGCCAACGTACAAAAGCCCTTTACGGCTGATAGAGCAAAAGGCTTAGTACATTGACCTGACCTTGTCACTGAGGCGAGGAAGGTCCTTCGCTCCACCGTGTTACGCTCAGGATGACCGGCAAAAACAACCGTATTACTCTTCTTCCCGCTTGAAGCTCAGCACCAAGTTCTCCCTGTTCAATGCTCTGTCGCGGGTGGCTATTCTGCTGCTGCTCGTGGGCGTGCTGCCGCCGGTGATGAGTCGCCTGGCCCTGGTAGCCACCGACAGCCGCCTGGCTCAGAAAAAGGAGAAGGTACTGCGCCTGATTCGCCGCAACGGCATTTCCACCTTTATCGAGGGCGACCAGTCGTCGTACGGCAGCTACAACCTGCTCAAGGAGGAATTTATTTCGCTGGAGGAAATTCCGCCCGGCCCCCGCATCGACGTGATTGAGGACTCGAAGCGGGCCGTGGAAGATGAGATTGTGGAGTACCGGGTGCTGAGCTACTCCTTTGCCCAGGGCGCGAAGTACTACCTGCTCGAAATCGGGCGCAGCACGGGCAGCATCGACGAGACGGAGCGCAACTTCCGCACCTACGCCCTCTACATGCTGCTGGTGGCCGTCGCCCTGACCACGGCCGCCGACCTGGTGTTCTTCCGGTATCTGCTTGAGCCGTTTTACACCATAATCCGCCAGCGCCTGAAAAACGGGCACCACCCGGCCGCCTTCAACTTCGCCCCCATTGCCACCGGCACCGACGATTTCCGCTACCTCGACGAGAGCCTGCGCGAAATGATGACTACCATTCAGGCCTCGTTTTCGAAGGAGCGCAAGTTTATTGCCGACGCCTCCCACGAGCTGCTCACGCCCCTGGCTGCCCTGCAATACCGCTTCGACAATATGCTCTCGGACGAAAGCCTCTCGGACGAGAACCTGCTGCGCGTGGTGGAGTCGCAGCGCACGGTACACCGGCTGCGCACCATCATCAAGTCGCTGCTGATGATTTCCAAGATTGAAAACGACCAGTTTCCGCGCACCGAATCGGTGTCCTTGGCCCAGCTAGCGGCCGAGGTGAGCGAGGAAGTGCAGGACCGGCTGTCGGTGCTGAACCTGACGCTGACCCAGGAAATCGAGCCCGACTTTGTGGTGGCTGGCAGCAACCGGGGGCTGCTCTTCACGCTGCTGTTCAACCTGGTGACGAATGCCATTAAGTACAACCGGGAAGGCGGCCAGATTTTTCTGCTGGGCCGTCCCGCCGCCGCCGCCGGAAGCTACGTGCTGGAAATCCGCGACACGGGCCGGGGCATCAGCAAGGAGCAGCTGCCGCGCCTGTTTCACCGCTTCGATAAAGGCGCCGGCACCGACCCCGACAGCTACGGCCTGGGGCTGTCCATCGTGCGCACCATTGCCGATCTGCACGGCATCCGCATCGAGGTAAACTCCATTGAGGGGCTGGGCACGTCATTTCTGCTCACGTTTCCGGCGGCGGGTACCGTCTAAGAGCCGGCCCTGGGCTCCGCACCGCCGCACAACAGAAGGAGCCACTCCAGATTTCGGGTGTCGGGCAAGTGACGCTTATCATATTCACATCATGTTGGCGCAGTACCGTTGTGGAATCAACCTTTCAGTGCGTTTCCACGCTGCCTACCCTAACACCTGCGCTATGCCTGCCTTGTCCATTCCTGCTCACGCACCTGCCCGCGCCGTTCCTTCAGTTCCCTCAATTCCTTCGGTGTCGTGGTCGTGGTCGTTGTGGGGGCGTTTTTTACTGTTGCTCAGCCTATTGGTAGTGGCCCGCGCTAGCCGCGCCCAAAGTCCCGACTCGGAAAACGGTACGCTGCGGGCCGGCGGACCCGTAGTGGCCCGCAGCCAGGCCGCCCGCGCCAGCTTTGCCTACTACGAAGGCAGCCGCTGCACCGGCACCGTGGGCACGCTCGTCCCGACCATCGCCACCGGGGCCACGGGCGGCACCTTCTCGGCCAGCCCCGGCGGCCTGCGCCTCGACCCCG
The DNA here is from genome assembly GCF_004765605.1 of Hymenobacter aquaticus. Classification (NCBI taxonomy): domain Bacteria; kingdom Pseudomonadati; phylum Bacteroidota; class Cytophagia; order Cytophagales; family Hymenobacteraceae; genus Hymenobacter; species Hymenobacter aquaticus. The sequence continues at coordinate 2,137,458 of NZ_SRLC01000001.1, forward strand.
CCACCGGCAGCATTGATCTGGCCCAGAGCCAGCCCGGCACCTATACCATTGTCAACCAGCTGGCTGAAGCCGTAGCGGCCAGCACTACCCTGGAGCTGCACGCGCTGCCCAGCCCGGTGCTCACGGCCAGCGGCGCCACGGCCCTCGCACCCGGCGGCTCGGTGCAGCTGGTGGCCAGCGGCGGCCAGCCCGGGGCCAGCTACCAGTTTTTCAACGACGGGCAGGCCATTAGCGGCGCTACCACCAGCACCTACACGGCCACGGCCGGCGGCTCCTACACCGTGCTGGTCATCAACCCCGGCAGCTGCGTAGCGGCTTCGGCCCCCGTGGCCATCACCGCCGCCCCGGCCCGCGCTACCAGGGCCGCCGCCGCCAGCCCCGTAACGCTCCAGGTGTTTCCTAACCCTAACACGGGCAGCTTTGTCGTGGCCATTTCGGGTAGTGCGGCCTCCGCCGAGCTGGCCGTTTTCACGTCCGGTGGCCAGCCGGTCCAGACGCTGGTGCTGCCCCTGATTGCGGGTTCGGCCAAGGCAGACTTAAGCAAGCTGGCCCCGGGCACCTATCTGCTGCGGGCCACTACGGCCGGCGGCACCGTCACGCGCCGCGTGGTGCGCGAGTAGTCCGGCCCCGTATCTGCCGCCTTCTGGTCTTCTTTTTTCGCATTGGGTTTTCCGTATATTGGAGTCTCGCCCTCAGCCAGCTTCCGGATGGAAATCCTGTATCACACTTCTGCTCTTTCCATCTCCTATGACCCGAGCAACCATTGGTTGTACGTCGAGTGGAAAGGGCAGCACAACGAAGTGTCGGCCGTAACCGGGGGTGACCTGGTGCTGCGTTTTCTGCAGGATCATCCCTGCGAGAAAATGCTCAATGACAACAGCCAGGTTACGTCCGACTGGGACAAGGGGGCTGCCTGGGTGGGTGGTCATTACTACGAGCAGCTGGCCTGCCGGGGCGTGCGGTACGTGGCCTGGGTGTACCCGCCCCACTGGCAGGCCCGCAAATCAATGGACCGGGCCATGCTGTTTGTCACCCGGCCCATGGTCGTCACCTTCGACGACGTAGCCACGGCTTACGAATGGCTGCGCACGAGCACCTGAGCCAGCCACTGCCATAAAAACCCAAAAGGGCCCGTACTTGCCAGTACGGGCCCTTTTGGGTGGTAAGAACAGCTACCAGCGGAACGTTTGTTTAGGCACAGCTCAGAAATCAGGACGGGGAAATGCTTAGGCGGCCTGCTCGCGGGTGGCCGACAGCGGCAGGTAAGTAACGCGGCCCTGGGCCGCGGGCTGCAGCGAGGGCAGCGCGACGCCGCCGTGCTGTACAAAGAAGTTCTCAATCTGCTGATTCAGCAGCATCGGGTCGTCGGAGTCGAGCTCGGCCACGATGTCGTTCATGCTGGCGATGTTCTCGCAGGTGGTCAGCATGTAGCCCGGCTCGTACAGCCACGAATACACGAACAGCGTGGCCCCATCCTGCGCGGTGTACACGTGCTGGTAGCGCACGTCCGTGGGCGGAATGTAAGCTCCCTGCCCACCGCGCGCCGAGTGGAACAACGAGTAGCTGGGTACCAGTGGAACAAAGCCGAGGTTGTGCAGATATGTGTCTTTCATGGTTGTGGTCAGGTGGAAGCCTGTGGGAGAACCAGGCTGGTTGAGGCTTCCAAGATTGCCTACTTCTGGCCCGATAGAAAGGAAAATTTCCTGCCAATTGTGACTTCATCCAGCACCCAGTTTGCTCCGAAATAAGGCATATACTCTGCTGTTTATCTTTAAATTAGGCCTAACCAACGCTCTTTACGCTATCAAAATGTGACATCATAAAAGCCTAATTTTTTCTTTCAATCCGTAGGTTTTCAGGCTTCCCGGCAGCTATCTATGCCGGTTGAAAGTCGCCGCGCCCGGAATTATCCGGCCCGGCGCTCCGGCGGGGGCGCGGCCAATCCATCGCCGGGGCCCTACCGTATAGCGGGCATCTTTTCCTTTCTTTTCTGCCTACGCATGACGAAGCAATTTATTCCGCTGCTGGCCCTGCTGGTCTTCCTCGGTACCGGGGCCTGCCCGGGCGCCGGGGCGCAGCAGGGCCCGACGACCAAATCGGACGGGGCGAAAACCAAAACCCGGGCCGCCGGGGCCACGACCAAATCGAAGGTGGGAGACGATGGTAAGCGAAAGCGCAAAAGCAAAGCGGGCAACAGCAGCACCAAGTACAAGGTGAAGGCCCCCGCGGCCGGCGCCGGCCAGGCCCCGCCGGCCGCGGCGGGCGTGCTGGTGGGCGGCACCCTGATGACGCCGGACAAAGACCTGGTCAACAATGCGGTAAACTCGACCGACCACACCACGCTGGTGTCGGCGCTGGCGGCGGGCGGCCTGGTTGAAACCCTGAAAAGCGCCGGCCCCTACACCGTATTCGCGCCCACCAACGCGGCGTTCGACAAGCTGCCGGCCGGGGCCGTGACCACCCTGCTGATGCCCGAAAACAAGCAGCGCCTCTACACCATGCTGGCCTATCACGTGGTGCCCGGCAAGCTCAAGGTCGACGACCTGGCGGACGGGCAGACCCTGACCACCCTGCAGGGCGAACCCCTGACCGTGGTGAAAAAAGGCCCGGCCGTGCTGCTGCGCGACGGGAAAGGCGGCACGGCTACCATCCTGATTCCGAACGTCGTATCCAGCAACGGCATCACCCACGTCGTCGACCAGGTGCTGCAGCCCGCCAAATAACCCGGCTCCGGACGGGTACCGGCTAGACTCTTACTGTTCAGGAAGTTATTCCTCACCCGGACACAAAAAAATAATATCACCCGGGAAAAAGCCTGCCAGCATGTTCTGGCGGGCTTTTTTGTGCGGGCCGCCCCCGAAACAATGAACTGTTTTCCCGCCGCTACCAAATGATTTTCGGATATTAGTGCCATCATTCATTCCGTTTTTAGTAACACATGAAACACCTCTTCGCATGGGCTTTTGCCGCTGCAATGAGTTTGAGTCTGGCCTCGACGGCCCAGGTGATGCCCGCAGCACCACCTTCCAACTTGCAGGGCCAGGCATTGAAAGACTGGCTGCGCACCAACTGGTACGACGGCAAGCGCGTTGACCTGGGCTACGACGTGGCCCGCGGCAAAATGTACAACTACGTCGACGTATTCGACGGAAAGCTGACCTGCGTGTACTCGGGCTACGCGGTGCCGAAAACCATCGACTCGGCCGCCACCAGCACCAGCAACGTGGGCCTGATCAACTGCGAGCATACTATTCCGCAGTCGTGGTTCAACGAGGTGAGCCGGATGAAGTCCGACATTCACCACCTGTTTCCGACTTATACGCAGTGGAACTCGAACCGCGGCAGCGACATGTTTGCCGATATTCCCGACAACCAGACCCAGATCTGGATGCGCGGCACGGTGGGCCAGTCGACGATTCCGACCAGCAACATCGACGAGTGGAGCGAGGACACCAACACCGCTTTTGAGCCCCGTGAGGACCACAAGGGCAACGTAGCCCGGTGCGCGTTCTATTTCTACACCATGCACCAGGGCCAGACCTTCGACCCCGGCAAGGACGTCATTACCGGCCTGGCCGACCTGCAGACCCTGTACCGCTGGCACCTGGCCGACCCAGTGGACGCCCGTGAGCGGGAGCGGAACCGCCGCACGGCCAAAAGCCAGGGCAACTTCAACCCCTTCATTGCTTACCCCGAGCTGGTAGCCCGCGCCTACAACCTGACGGTGCAGCCGATTTTCGGCTTCTCGACGCCTTCGGGCACCATCGTGGAAGGCAACAGCGGCACGAAAACCTACACCACCACCGTCACGGTGAGCCCCGCCCCGACGGCCACGCTCACGGTGCAGGTAGGCGCGGATGCTTCCTCGACGGCCACGGCCACCGAGGACTACGTTTTCCCGACCCAGACGCTGACCTTCGCCGCCGGCGAAACCACCAAGACCATCACCGTCACGGTGAACGGCGACACCAAGCCCGAAGCCGACGAAACCCTGCTGCTCACGCTGACTAACCCCAGCACCGGAGGCTCCATCGGCGGCTCTTTCTCGCACGCGCTGGTCATTACCAACGACGACGGCCAGGCCCCGACGGTGGCCTTCGCCGCCGCTACCAGCTCCCTGATTGAAGGCAACACCGGCACCCAGACCTTCCAGATCAGCGTGACGCTGACTGGCACGGCCCCGACCTCGGCCGTAACGGTACCGCTCACGGTTGACGCCGCTTCGACGGCCAACGCCACCGACTACAGCCTGAACGTGACGTCCTTGAGCTTCGTGGCGGGCCAGACCAACCAGACCCAGACCATCACGGTGACGGTAGTGGGCGACGTGACGCCCGAAGCCAGCGAAACCGTGCTGCTGCGCCTGGGCACGCCCACCGGCGGCGGCGCCGTGCTGGGCACCCCGGCTACGCATACGTTCACCATTACCAACGACGACCAGGCGCCCACCAGCGGCCCCTGCACCCGCCTGTATTTCTCGGAATACGTGGAGGCTGCTACCGGCAACACCAAGGTGCTGGAAATCTACAACCCCTCCCCGTTTGGTGTTGATTTGACCGGCAAGCGCGTGGCCCTCTACGCCAACGGCAACACGGCCAACCCCACCATTCAGACCCTGACCGGCAGCATTGCCGCCGGCGACGTGTACGTTATTGCCAACGCCGGCTCGGCACCGGCCGTGCTGGCCCAGAGCGACCTGACCTCCGCCGTAACGTTCTTCAACGGCGACGACGCCATTGCCCTGTTTGACGGCACCGACACGCTGGACGTAATCGGGGTAATCGGGCAGCGCCCGGCTACGACGGGCTGGGTAATTCCCGGCGGCGGCACCACCACCGACAACACCCTGATCCGCCGACCGAACGTAACGGGCGGCTCCACGCGCTGGGCTACCGGCGCGGCCACCTGGCAGGCCGTGGGCACCGACGTGTATACCAACATCGGCAGCCACACTTCCACCTGCATCAACCTGGGCACCAAGGCTCCGGTGATTACCAATAAGCTGGAAGTATATCCCACGCCCACGGCGCACCTGCTGCACGTGCGGCTGCCCGAGCTGACGGCCCGTACCCAGGCCACCATCAGCGTGTTCAACGCCCTGGGCCAGCAGGTCCTGACGCAGCAGCACACGCTGGGCGGCACTGCCTCGGAAGCTACCCTGAACGTGCAGAGCCTGCCCGCCGGCCTCTACACGGTGCGCGTGGCTACCGGCAACGCCTTCTACACCAGCCGCGCCGTCGTACAGCACTAGTATCGGCAGCCAGGCCCCCGGCCTGACACCCACGAAAAGCCCTGATTCCATGCCTGGAGTCAGGGCTTTTTTGTAGCTGGGCGGGCCTCCGGCAAATAGCGGCCCGGGCGCTGATATGTTGCCCGGGTGTCGTAGTTTTGCAGGGCAAGCAGCAGCGGCTTTCCCGGTAGGAAGCCCAGCGTACCGGCCACCGGGCCAGCTGCCTTGCTGCCGACTGCCCTATGCCTTTTTCCTCGCCCAGCGAAACCCTGTATTTTTCCAACGCCGCTCTGCAGCTAACCCACGACCCGGCCGGGGGTTACCTGCGCCTGCGCTGGACGCCCAAGGGTGGCACGGAAGCCGAGCTGCGGGCCGCTTACCAGCAGGTGCAGCAGGCCATGCAACACTTCCGCACGGGCCGAACGATGAGCATTCATCAGGAGCGGCCCCTGATACCGGTGGCCGTGCAGCAGTGGCTGGCTACCGAGTGGATACCCGGCAGCGTGCGCCTGGCCGGCTACAGCCACTGCGCCATCGTGGAAAGCCACAACCCCATGGCCCGGCTGGCCTCCCAGGGCGTGGCCCTCAGCGCCCCGGCCAGCCTGGCCTTCCGCCACTTCCCGACTGAGGCCGACGCCGACGCCTGGCTGCGGGCCTAGCCGCCTGGCCGGCTATTCGCGCAGGTCCTGGTACTCGGGGTGTTGCTGCACGTAGGCTTTCATAAAGCTGCAGGAAGTGCGGATGCGCAGCTTGTGGGCGCGGGCATACGCCAGGGCCGTGGTGGCCAGGGCCTCGCCCACGCCCTGCCCGCGCAGGTTTTCGTCCACGAAGGTGTGGGTAAAATCGACCACGCCCTCGGCGGGCAGGCTGTAGGCAAGCTCGGCTTCGTAGCCTTTGACCGTGGCGTAAAAGGCTTGGTCTTCTTCGTTGTGGGTGACGGTAGGTTGCATCGGGGAAAGTCAGTGAGAATAGGCGGAAAATAGTCCCGGCGGGGCTGGCTACCCATACGCGGACTAGGGGGCCGGGGATGGGCCGGGCGCCGAAATTTGATTTTGCGCGCGGGTGTAGCCAAATCGGGGCCGGCTCCGTACACAGGGGCAGCAGCCGGCGTGCCGGCTATTCCACCCTCACTCTTCTTTCGCCATGCAAAATCACCCCAACGACGGCAGCAACGATAATCCGGACGAATTCAGCGAGTTCCGCAAAGACAAAAACCAGGAGCCCGAAAACCACCGCGAAGGAGCGGCCCGGGCCGGAGCCTCGGCCGAAAACGGCGCGGATATGACGGCCGCCCCCAAGCCCAACACCTCGACGGGCACGCCTTCCTATGGTGAGTTCGGCGGCGCAGCCCCGGCGGCCGCCACTACCGGCTCCGACGTCTACTCGCACCCGGCCGGCAACAACCCCGGCGGCATAGCCGCCCCCAACGTAACGGAGCCCGACCAGCGCGGCGCCGCCCCCCAGAACCGCGCCACCGACACGGTAGTAGCCAGCCAGAACGACGACGCGGAAAGCCGCCGCGAAGCGTATAAGGAAGACGACCCGCGCTACGGCAGCGGCACCCGCAACTGGGCCAGCGAGGAACCGGCCAACCGTAGCACCGGCCCGGAAGACCCCAACGACAACGCCCTGAACTAGCCCTCAACCTTCTCTGGTATGAATAAGAACAAGAAACCGGCCGCCGCGAATGAGCCCCAGTCGGATGGCGCCAAGATGAGCCCCGAGCAGCAAAAGCACCACGACGAGCTGTATACCTACAAGCGCGACGAGGAAGGCACCCTGGACACCTCGGCCCGCCTGGAGCAGGAAACCACCGGCATTCCGGACGACACCACGGTGCCCGGCGCCACCGGCGACCTGGCCGCCACCGGCGACAAGCGCGACGACATCATCATCGAGTCGAACAACAACTTCGAGAACGACAACAACCGCTAAGCCCTGCCCATTTGGGGCAAGTGCCCGCACGAAAAGCCGTTTTGCCAGTAGGCAGAGCGGCTTTTTGGCTGCCGGCCAGCGGCTGACCGGCAGCCTGATTTCTTCCCGGTTTACCGGCTTCATGCTAGGCCCAGCCTTGCTAATGCCGTATCTTACCAACAGCTCAGCCCTATTGCAGTATACTTAAGCGTCGTCACTTCTAACCCCTGCCCGTATGCCCGCTCCCTTGCTCGTGCTGACCGACTTTACACCCGCCGCCGACGCGGCCCTGCAGTATGCCGCGGCCCTGGCGGCCCAGCTCCACACGCCGCTGGTGCTGCTGCACGTAAACCGCAACTCGATTTTCGACCCCGAGTCCTTCACCGGCAAGCTGCCCCAGCGCACCGAGGGCGAAATTGCCGTGGCCCTGGACGAGCGGATGAGCCGCCTGACGGTGCCGGTGGTGCCGGCCGTGACGGCGGGGCGCTCCACGGCGGCCATTCTCGAAGTGGTCGAGCAGCACCGCCCCGCCCTGCTGGTGCTGGGCCGCCCGGAGGTAGACGAGCTGCCCGACGAGCTGGTGACGACGACTTCCCTGGACTTGTTGCAGGCCTCGCAGTACCCGCTGCTGGTCGTGCCGGTGGCCACGGCGGCTACCGCGCCGCGCCGCCTGTCCCTGGCCGCCGATGGTAACCCGTTTCAGCTGGCCGCGCCGGCTCAGGCCGTGCAGGAAGTGTTGCAAAAGCTGCAGGCCCGGCTAACCATCGTGCACGTAGTAGAGCCCGAAGACGACGACTCCTGCACCAAGGCCCTGGAAAGCGTGCGGACCGCCGGGCTGCTGACCGGTATTGAGGACAAAGTACATACCCAGGGCGTGCGCAACCTGGACGTGGCCAAGGGCATTGAGCAGGCGGCCCACACGGCCCATGCCGAGCTGCTGGTGCTCGTGGCCCGGCGGCACAGCGTGCTGGGGCGGCTATTTCACCGCAGCATCACGGCCCAGGTTATCCGGCACGCGCGCCTGCCGGTGCTGGCCCTGCCCACGGGGCGGTGAAACGGTGAGATGGTGAGGTGGTGAAATGGTGAGTTTGAGGTTCCCGGGTCTCACGACGTCGGTCATTTTGAACGTCGCGAGGCAGAGTGCAGGAACTTCCCCACCTGGCCCACGGACGCTGGTACCAACGTGACAACGCCCTTTTTCCGCGCGGAAGAAGGGCGTTGTCACGTTGGTACTGACTTGTCACTACTCAGAGGAAGGTCCTTCGCTGCGCTGCGCTCCACTCAGGATGACACATCAAACAACGGACAAACTCACCACTTCACCACTTCACCATTTCACCACCTCACCGCCACCGTCGTGCCGGCGTAGAAGTTGCGGGCGGGGGCGGGCTGGTAGTAGCGGCCACCGAAGGCGTTCAGGTCGTTGCCGAGGCTGTAGTGGCGGTCAGTGGCGTTTTCGAGGCCCGCGTAGACGTCCAGCTCCAGGTGGGCCAGCAGGGTTTGGCGCCAGCCGCCGCGGGTGGCGAAGGTCCAGTAGCCGGGAGCGTAGGCCGTGTTGGCGTCGTTGAGGGGCAGGCGGGCCTGGTGGCTGAGCGTGGGGTGCAGGTAGAACCCTTGCGGTACCGCCAGGTCGAGGCCGGCGCTGAGGGTGTGGGGCGCGGTGCCGGGCAGACGGTTGCCGCTGAAATTGTCGGCGTTCGGCTGGTAGTCCTGGAAGCGGAAATGGTTGTAGGCGTAGCTGGCCCAGGCCCGCAGGCCGGCGGCTGGCGCGGCCGGCACGCTGCCGGCGGCGGGTGCGGGCTGCCAGAGCCAGCCGCTCAGGGCCGCTTCCACGCCCCGCTGCCGGGTGGCGCCGGAGTTGGCAAACAGCTGCGCGCCCAGCTCGTTGGTGCGCGTCACGATGGTTTGGCGCAGGCGGAAGTCGAAGGCGGCCACGTCGAACTGCACCCGGCCGCTCAGCGCTTTGCCCCGCAGGCCGACTTCGTAGCTGGTGCCCCGCTCGGCCTGTAGGTCCTGGTTGAGGCTGCCGTCGGAGGGGCGGATTTCCTCCTCGGTGGGCGGCGAGAAGCCGCTGCTCACGCTGGCGTAGGCCGAAATCAGGGGCGTAAGCTCCTTGAGCAGGGCCACGCGCGGCGACACCTCGGGCCGGAAGCGGCGGGGCAGCTCGTAGCCGGCGGGGGTAATGGTGCCGCCCGGCAGGCGGGTGATGCGGTAGCTGAGGCGGTTGTAGCTGGCCCCCACCGTAGCCAGCAGCCCGGCCGGCAGCTCCAGCTCGGCCTGCCCGAACACAAACCCGGTGGCCGTGCGGATGTCGTCGTCGTAGCGCAGGGCCCCGGTGCTGCCGGCACGGTTGGCGTAGTTGCGGGCGTTTTCGAAGCTGCCCTGCCACTCCCCGCCCCCGCTCAGGCGCAGCAGGCGGCCGGCCAGCACGCGTTGGTAGGCAAACACCGTCCGCCCGCCGCCGCCCACGGCGGTGTTGCGCTCATAGTCGACCAAGTAGGGCGTGCGGATGGTGGTGCCGGTAGTGTAGAGCGTGGTTTTGTTGGAGAAGGCCGGCGTGAAGCGGTACTCGTGCGAGAAACCCAGCAGGGCCGTGCGCGAGGCGTAGGCCGCCTGCTGCTGCACCGTGCCGGGGCTGGTGGCCGTGCCCGGCCGCGCCTGCCGGGGGTTCTGCTCGAACTGGGCCCGGGTGAGGCCACCGGGCAGCTGGTAGCTCAGGTCGGTGTAGAGCAGGTGGGCCGCCACGGTGCGCTTCTCCGAAACGCGGAATTCACCGTCGAGGGTCAGCACGTCGCGCAGGGCGGCGCTGTTGTCGCGGTAGCCACCGAGGCTCTGGTGGGCATACTGGGCCCGCACCGTGCTGGCGGTGGTACCGGCTTCGGCCGCCACGGAGTAGCGCCGCAGCCCGAAGCTGCCGGCCGTGGCGCTTACCTGGGCGCGGACTTCGCCGGGCGCCGCCTGGCGGTTGGTGAGCAGGATGGCCCCGCCGGTACCGGCCCCGTACACGCTGGCCGCCGGGCCTTTGATGACTTCGAGGCGGCCGATGGTGGCGGGGTCGAGCAGGTTGAAGGGCGTGCTGCCGCTGGCCTCGGTGAAGGGAATGTCGTGGTAATACACCTTCACGTTGCGCACCCCAAACGGCGAGCGGAGCGTGCTGCCCCGCACGCTGATGCGGTAGCTGGCCGTGGCCCGCTCCTCCAGCCGCACGCCGGGCAAGGTGTTCACGGCCGCCGCCAATGAAGCCTGGTTGAACCGCTCGATGCCGCTGGCGTCGAGCACACTCACGCCGGCCGCCGTGCGCCGCAGCGGCAGGTTGGTGCCGTAGCCGACCACGGTGGCCTCGGGCAGCTTTATGGGGCGGGTGGTATCGGCGGCGGCGGGCAGCTGGGCCAGGGCGGGCAGGGCCAGCAGACTCAGGGGCAACAGTAGAAAGTAACGAACGGGCATATGCGCTGGGCAGGTCAGAGCCTTTGCAAACGGCAAAGCGGGCCGGATGTTCAGGGTGGGAAATAAAGCCGGGCTGCCTATCTTAACCGCCGGCCGCTTCCCATTCTGCTATTCACCCCTATCTACTTCGCTATGTACGCCCTGCGCCGTCACCGCTTGCCGCCCCTTGCCACCGGGCTGCCGGACGGCTGTAGAGACGCAACATCTTGCGTCTCGTCGTCGCACGACCCGGAACCGCGCCGTGTACCAGGGCAACCGCCATCCACCATCGTTCAACGACGAGACGCAACATATTGCGTCTCTACTACGCCCACAAAAAAGCCTGCCCGGTTTCCCGGGCAGGCTGTTGCATAGGCATAGCGTAGTCTGGAAGAGGTTAGGCCGACAGCCCGTCGTGGCGGGCCTGCACCTGGGCTTTGCAGTCCTGGTAGCCGGCGAGCTGGCGCTGGGCGGCGTCCAGCTCCCGGGCCCGGCGGAAGGCCCCGCGGCCACCCTGGCCGCTGAGCTGCTCGTCCTGGAGCTTTTCCCGGTCGCGCTTGAGGGCGCGCAGCTTCACCTCCTCCTTGGTGCGGGCCTCCCCGGCGGGCATCGTCGCGACGCGGGCTTCCAGGGGCCCGATCTGGTCGGTGAGGGAGCTGATTTCGTTGGCATCGGCCGTGGCCTCGTCGGTTTGCAGGCTGGCCGAGCGGGTGGCGGCCAGGATGCGGAACGAGGCCCGGTCGATGTCGGCCTGGGTGTCGGCGAGTACCAGCTGGCACTCGGGGCGGGTAGTCAGTAATGCAACGGGGTAATCCATACTAGAAACGGTAGATAAAGGGTTAACGCGCTGTGGCTTCGTGCCACGAGCTGCTAACGCGCCGCACCCGCCGGGCTATATAGTCCTCAGCCGATTTATTTTGACCCCGCTCAACGGCAGAAACCCACGCCTGGGCCGCGCTACGACGGTGCCCCACCGGCCAGCCAGGCCCGCAGCGCGGCGGCCTCGTGCCGGCAGGCCGCACCCCGGATGCCGAGCAGGGCGGCGGCCGTGGGTCCGGTGGCAGCCTCGGGGCGCAGGGCATCGGTAGCGGCTTCCAGCAGGCGGGCCAGCCAGCGCCGCCGCAAGACTATCCCCACGGGCTCGGGGAGTGCGGTGGCCGCGGGCAGGGATGGCAGGGAAGCCAGCAGCAGCGGGCCGGCGGCCAGGTGCCGGGCGGCCAGCCGGTGCCGGCCGAGCAGGGCCAGGTGCTGCTGGTGCAGGCGGTGGGCCTGGTAGTCGCACTCCAGCAGGCGGGCTACCGCCGCCGCCGGCCCCACTGGTGGCGCGGGCACCGCAGCGGGCGGCGGCGGCACGGCGGTGGGGTCATCGGGCAGGTCCAGGGCCGTCAGCCAGGGATGCAGCCAGGGCCGGGCGTGGCGGGGCAGGGCCTCCCGGCCGGTTTCGACCAGGGCCAGCAACGAGCGGCTGATGCCCAGCCAGCCGGCCAGGGCGGGCTGGGAAAGACCAAAATGGACGCGCACGTCGCGCAGCAGTTGGGCGTGGCTCACGGCAGGGCAGCTAGTGGTGAACCTAACGGCGGCGGGCCTCCGCTCAAAAACCGTTAGGTAGTCCCTAACCTAACGGTTTTTCTGGTCGTCACAAAAACCGTTAGGTCTGGCCTTACCTAACGGTTTTTCCAACCGTCGCACAAACCGTTAGGTCAGCGGCGGGCTTGCCCCCAGACCGGGCGGGCCGGAGTTGGCCGGCGGCCGGCTGACGCGCCAACGCGGCGGAAACCGGCCGTGCGGCGGCACGGGCCGGATAACCCCCGGCGGCCGGGCTGCGTCTAACGGGTATGCACTTCCTCGGGCCCGGCGCGGCCGCTCTTTTTTTTCTGGGCTCTTTCGCGGCTTTCGGCCAGACCCAGCGCATCCCGGACCGCAACAACATCGGCTGGTACGTGTACGAGGGCGACCATCCACTGAGCAAGCGCTGGACGCTGCACACCGAGTACCAGTGGCGGCGCACCCACTTTCTGACCAGGCCCCAGCAGCAGCTGGCCCGCCTGGGCGCGGCCTACCAGCTGCGGCCCCGCGTGCAGGTGGCCGCCGGCTACACCAACCTGATTACCCGCCCCTACGGCGACTTTCCCACCGCCGACACGGGTGTGCCCTTCCCCGAGCACCGCCTCTACCAGGACGTGCAGCTGAGCGACACGCTGGGCCGGGTGGTGCTGGAGCAGCGCGGGCGGCTGGAGCAGCGCTGGCAGGGCCAGCTGGAGGAAGGCCAGGGCCGCCGCGTGCAACGCTGGGAATACCAGAACCGCATCCGCTACCAGCTCTCGGCCGTGCTGCCGCTGCAAGGCCCGCGCCTCGACGCGCGCGAGTGGTACCTGACGGGCTTCGACGAGGTGTTTCTGAGCTTCGGCCGCAACGTGGGCAAGGTGTTCAACCAGAACCGCCTGGCCGGCGGCGTGGGCTACCAGGTGCAGGACAACTTCCGCCTAGAGCTGCTGTACCTGAATCAGATAACCCAGCACGCCGACGATGAGCCCGTTTCGGGCCTGCCGGTGTTCGAGTTCAACCAGGGCTTCCGGCTGGGCGTGAACTACAACCTGACGCTGGGGAAGTAGAGACGCAATATGTTGCGTCTCGTCGTTGAATGAAACTGGTGCAGGACACTGAACGAAACCGTTGAACAATCCTTTCGCGAGTCGTTCAACGACGAGACGCAATATGTTGCGTCTCTACCTCGTGCTGCCAGCGCAACCCCGGCCGGCTGCCAGCGGTAAACCCACTCTATTCGTTTTCAACGCTCTGCTGTATGAACTTCCGCTTCACCCCTTGCATAACGGCCGCCGCCCTGCTGGCCTCCCTCACGGTCCAGGCCCAGAATGACTATGAGAAGACCGTGAAAGACGGTTTCGCCGTCAACGTGTTCAAGCCCGGCAAGGTCGACGCCACCGAGGCCTACGTGGCCCAGCTCAAGGCCCCGGCCGGCTTCACGGTTACCAAGTTTGCCGAGAAAACCGGCAACCCGCGCATGCTGGCCGTGGCCCCCAACGGCGACGTGTACGCCTCCGACCGCACCAAAGGCACCGTCATGCTGCTGCGCGACACGAACAAGGACGGTAAATCGGATGTGATGCGGGAAGTGGCCCGCCGCCCCGATTTGCACGGCCTGGCCCTGAAGGACGGCAAGCTCTACCTCAGCGCCATCCGGGAGCTGTTCGTGGCCGACATCAAGGCCGACGGCACCCTGGGCGAGCTGAAAACGCTGTATAAAGACCTGCCCGACGCCGGCCAGCACCCCAACCGCACCCTCAACTTCGGCCCCGACGGCCAGCTCTACCTCTCGGTGGGCAGCACCTGCAACGCCTGCGACGAGCGCAACAAGGAACAGGCCACGCTGCTGGTGGTGAACACCGACGGCTCGGGCCGCAAGGTGTTTGCCAAGGGCCTGCGCAACACCATCGGCTTCGGCTGGCACCCCGCCACCAAGGCCCTCTGGGGCTTCGACCACGGCATCGACTGGCTCGGCGACGAAGACCAGCGCGAGGAGTTGAACGAAATAAAAGAAGGCGCCGACTACGGCTGGCCCTACGTCTACGCCGACGGCAAAATCCCGCCCCACCCCCAGCCCGCCGATATGACGCCCGAGCAGTACGCGGCCAAAACCGTGCAGCCCGTGCAGCTCTACGCCGCCCACGCCGCCCCGCTGGGCATGGTGTTCAACACGGGCCAGCAGTTCCCGAAAGAGTACCAGCACGACGCCTTCGTAACTATGCACGGCTCCTGGAACCGGGCCGAGCCCTCGGGCTACCGCATCGTGCGCGTCAAGTTCGACGCCCAGGGCCGGGCCACCGGCATCGAGGACTTCGTGACCGGCTGGTTGGTGAACAACAACAAGGAGCAGTTCGGCCGCGTCTGCGGCATCGCCCAGCACACCGACGGCTCGTTATTGATTTCCGACGACTCGAACGGCGTGATTTACCGCGTAGCCTATGCGGGCGGTAAGCCGGCAGAGAAGGGCAGGGCGAAAGGGAAGAAAGGGTAAGCTGAAGCCCTAACACGACCGTCATGTCGACCAGCGGGAGACATCTCGCGTGCAATGGTAATCTAATTACTACTGCACGCGAGATGTCTCCCGCTGGTCGACATGACGTTCTTTTTTCCTACTATGAGCACCCTTTCGAACGTTACCTGTTGGTTTAACCTTCACCCGGCCATGCTGCTCTACCCTATTCGCCGCTACCGTCGGCCTCTGCTGTTCCCGCCCGGCCTGCTGGCGCTGGCGTTTTTGCTGTTGCTGGGCTGCTGGGTGATAAATAGGAATACCGAACGATGGCAAACACGATATGCACTTAGGTTGACGATGCCACAGTTAACTTATAAAGCATATCCCATAACAGGTATCCACTTTTTTGCGCCCTACAACTCTCGGTTAGAATTGGAGCGTTTTCGCCCTTGGCAGACGATTACCTTTTCCGGCAATATTTGGCAGGACTATTTTAGTCTGCACGAAGCCCGGCTACGAACCCAACAGCTACAGGAGTATCCGAGCCAAAACGTTGGACTTCGGATTCAATTTACGGACCATGCAACTTATAGTGACTTAATTCAGATGCTGGATCAGGTGCAGGGCCTAGCTTTAAAACACTACTGGCTGGATATTCTTTATAAACCGACTACGCTATTTGTTTTTGGAGTTAATCCTCAATCATCGGCAACCGAAACAGGAATCTTTTCCTGTGACAATGAGATTGTTCCTGATGCCTATGAGCCTTTGTCTTTTTGGAAGTGGTTGGGTAATTATTTCACCCAATCTCATATTCTAAGCACTTGGGCCCCGCTCCTCCAGCCCGACTGGCGCAACTCGCTGTATATGCTGCTACTACTTGCTCTGGTTTCCGTCGGCCGACTACTCCGGCTTCGTAGCCTTTAGTGCTGGAAAGCGCTGCGCCGCTGGCACCTGACGTAAATTGCAGGTGTTATAAGCTATACTGTTTTCACCCGCATGCCTGCCCTTTCCCCCGACCTGCGCAAAGCCCTCTTCAACTTACCCCAAAAGGAAAAAGACCAGCTCCTGGCCCGCCTCGTGGCCCAGGATTCGGTGCTGACCGAGCAGCTGGCCTACCGCCTGCTCGAAGGCCCCGACGCGCTGGAAGACCGCCGCGCCCAGCTCCGCACCCAAATCGACGACCCGGTGCGCGGCTACCACCAAACCCCCAACGATTTGCTGGTCATCGTGCGCCAGCTCCAGGCCCGTATCGGCTACCACGCCAAGATTACCGAGGATGCCTTCGGGGAAGTGGAGCTGACGCTGCGCCTGCTCAACCGCGTTTTTGAGCACCAGCCCCAGCTCGTAGCCAGGCTGCACGGCCCCACCCAGCCCCTGCTCCAGCACTTGGCCAAGCGCACCCACGAGGCCCTGCGCCAAACCGAAAAGCTCCACGCCGACTACCATTTGGAGCTGGCCGAGGCCATCGGGGAGCTGCTGCGGCGTCTCTGGCAGTCGGGCGCCGCCCCCCTGGCCCGGGAGCTGGGCGTGCCGAAGGAGTTTAGTTGTTAGTTGTTGGTTGTTGGTTGTCCGTTGTTGGTTGTTAGAGCTGTCATCCTGAACCTTAGCGAAGGACCTTCCTCGCACACCCCACGGCGCGTAGTACCAACGTGCAAAAGCCTCTTTCCCACGCACGAGTAAAGCGACTTGGGCATTGCATCAGGCTTGTCACCTGGGCTGAGTGGCCAGCAAGGCTTTTGCTCTTATTCCGGCCGTCATGCCGAGCATGTGGCGCCTCAAGCCAGGAACCAAGCAGCTGGCGGGCTGCCGTTGCCAGAGTAACCATATACCATTGCCCGCGAGATGCTTCGGCTGCGCCTCTGCCTGACGTTCCGTTGACTTGCTGGCCACACCGCCAGTTAGAGGAAGGTCCTTTGGCAGCGCCTCGGGATGACAGATACCTCCTGCCAGGCGGCGAGTGAGCAGTAGGCAACACGATAGTTTTCGTCCTTTGCCTGAGTGTTTGGTTGGGAAAGAACTCCCATCTTGCCCCGCAATTCTGGCCCCCTCCCCCAAACGCCTTTTCAACTTCTGACCACATGCCCGCACAAGCCCTTTCCATCCGTCCCTTTGTTGGCGCCAAAGACTTCGCCGTTTCGCGCAGTTTCTACCGCGCCTTTGGTTTCACCGAAGTGGTACTCTCCGCGGGCATGTCATATTTCGTGCTGCGGGGCGTCGGCTTTTACTTGCAGGATGCCTACGTGCAGGACTGGATTGGCAACACCATGCTGTTTCTGGAAGTGGCAGATGTAGAGCAGTACTGGGCGGAGCTCACGGCCCTGGACTTACCCAGCAAGTACGAGGGCGTACGCATTCTGCCGATCAGGCAGGAAGCCTGGGGCAAGGAGGGTTTCCTCTTTGACCCCTCCGGCATCCTGTGGCACATCGGCGAGTTTAACAAAGAATAGCCACTGAGGAGTTTGGTTGTTAGTTGTTAGTTGTTGGTTGTTAGTTGTTGGTTGTCCGTTGTTAGAGCTGTCATCCTGAGCCTTAGCAAAGGACCTTCCTCGCCCACCCCACGGCGCGTGGTACCAACGTGCAAAAGCCCCTTCCTACGCTGGTAGGGAAGGGCTTTGTGCGTTGAATCAGGCTTGTCACTCAGGCGAGGAAGGTCCTTCGCAAGCTCAGGATGACAACTCTAACAACGGACAACTAACAACCAACAACCAACAACTAACAACCAAACTCACCACCTCACCGCTACTCCAGCGCCCGAAACACGATAGGGAGCGTGTAGGCCACTTTCACGGGCTGGCCCTGCACGCGGCCGGGGTTCCACCAGGGCATGATGCGCACCAGGCGCAGGGCTTCCTCGTCGAGGCCGTAGCCCAGGCCCTTCACCACTTTCGCGTCGAGGATGTGGCCCTGCTCGTCGACCACGAAGCTGACGTGCACTTTGCCGGAAGCGCCGTGGCTGAGGGCTGCGGCCGGGTACTGGATTTTGGCCCGCAGAAACTTGGTGAAGGCCGCTTCGCCGCCCGGGAAGCTGGGCATTTCCTCGGCTACGTGGTAGACAACGGGCGCGGCCGGCGTGGCCGTACCGGCGCTGGTACCCGAGTCGGAGAGGGCGGCGGTGAGCTGGTGCTGGGCGGCGACGGGGGCCGCCGCCAGCAAAAAGCCGGCAAGCGCGAAAAGCAGTCGGGGCATGGCGAAGAGCGTATCAGACAGTGGCCCAAAGCTATCCGCCGCCGGGCGCCGGGCCGTAACGCCACGGTTATGCTTGTGTTGCCGTTGTGTTGGTAACATTGCCGGTATCCTTTGCCGGGAAAAAGCAGTACATTATTCTACCAAACGCCCGGAGCGTTTTTCGCGCCTCCCCCTAGCTTTCACCGCCATGTCCTACACTCCTCACCCCGAAAATATGCGCGTGCCCCAGCACCTGAGCGAAGCCGAGCTGCACCAGGCCCTGGACGAGCTGGATGCCAAGATCAAGACGCTGCGCAACCGCGCCCACGCCACGGCCGTGGGCTCCGAAAACACCTACCACGAGCACATTGCCGCCCTGGAAGTGAAGCGGGCCAAGCTGGCCGAACTGGTCGGCCCCGCCGGCCGCCCCGCCCCCGACCGGCCCACCAGCACCTGGGACGAAATCCGGCGCGGCATCGACACCCTGCGCGAGGATCTGCGCAACATCATCTAACCGATTTTCATGAAAGTATTCGTTTCGCTCGTGGCCCTGGCCGCCACGCTGCTGCTGCCGGCCTGCACGGCCCAGGAAAGTTTTCAGAACGCGGAGAACTGCGTCAAGGTCAAAATCGGGATGAGTGAGCAGCAGGTACGCGGCATCATGGGTGCCCCGACCGGCGAAGACGCGGCCGAGGGCAGCGGCAAAACCTGGTCGTACCTGTTTGGCAGCGCCACCGACACCCAGCCCATCCGCATCCAGTTCGACGCCAGCGGCAAGGTCACTGCGGCCACCTGTGCGCCCGAAGCCTCGGGCTCGGAGCGGCCCACGGGCAACTAGCCCGCTTTTGCCAGCAAGGCCACGCGGCCCCGACCCCTGCGGGAGTCGGGGCCGCGTGCGTTTGGGGCCGCGCCATTCGGCCGGGTTAAAAGCAGGTCAGCGGCCGAATTTACCGTTCGCCCAAAAGTTGTTCCGTTCGGGGCCGGCACCCGCTAGGTTTGAGCCATCATTCACCACCAACCTAGCTCTTACTCCGATGAACTTCTCCGCTACCCTCCGCCCCATCCTGGCCGCCCTCCTGCTGGCCGCCGCTCCCCTGGCCACCGCTCAGGCCGCTACTGCTCCGGCAGCCGCCGCCGCCCCGGCCGATAAGGCCGCCGCCCACCCCAGCTTCACGGTGCGCGTGGTGGGCAAGGGCCGGCCCATGCTGCTGATTCCGGGCCTGACCTGCCCCGGCGCGGTGTGGGACGAAACCGTGGCCCACTACCAGAAGCAGTACCAGTGCCACATCGTGTCGTTGGCGGGCTTCGGCGGCCAGCCCGCGGCGGCCACGACCACCGACTTCCTGCAAGGCGTGCGCGACCAGCTGCTGACCTACGTCAAAGCCCAGAAGCTCACGAAGCCCGTGGTGGTGGGTCACAGCCTGGGCGGCTTCCTGGCCCTGTGGATGAGCACCACCCAGCCCGAGGCCGTGGGCCCGCTGGTTATCGTCGATTCGCTGCCGTTTATGTCGGCCATCCAAAACCCCAACCAGACGGCCGAAGGCGCTAAGCCCATGGCCGAGGGCATGCGCCAGCAAATGAGCAAGGGCCACATGCCGCTGGCCGCCCAGCGCCAGATGGTCAGCAGCATGGTAACCGACTCGGCCCGCGTGACGCAGGTGGCCCGCTGGGGCACGGCCTCCGACCCGGCCACCGTGGCCCAGTCCATGTACGATATGATGACCACCGACCTGCGCCCGGCGCTGGCCCGCGTGCAGCAGCCCACGCTGGTCCTCGGGGCCTGGGCCGCCTACAAGCAGTTCGGCTCGACCAAGGAAAGCACCCGCGCCATCTTCACCCAGCAGTACGCCAAGCTGCCCCAGGTGCGCATCGAAATGTCGGAGGCCGGCAAGCACTTCCTGATGTACGACGACACCCAGTGGTTTTTTACCCAGGCCGACGCCTTCCTGAAGCAGACGGCGGTAGCCAAAAAGTAAGTTTTCGGACCGGGGCGGCAGGCTTTTTGGCCCCGGCTTACTAGTTTGCCGCCCGATTTGTCTGTTCTCCTTTCCTCTTCCCTTCTTTATGTCTACTGCTCAGCTTAACCTGGATGCCCTGCGGCTGGAATTATCGGTGAAAGCCAAAAACGGCCTCGACTTTATCGTGGCGGCCAGCCTGGTCTGGTCGGTTATTACCCTGATCTGGCTGCTGCCCGGTAGCCCCAGCCGCCACGGCCTCTACACCTTCTTCATGGGCGGCGCGATGGTGCCCCTGGCGCTGTTGTTTTCCAAGGTGCTGCGCACCACCTGGACCATCAAGGACAACCCGATTCAGCCCCTGGGCCTCTGGCTGAACTTCGCCCAGCTGTTCTACTTCCCGATTCTGATTTTTATCTACGTCCGTTACCCGCAGCATTTCGTGATGACCTACGGCATTATCACCGGGGCCCACTTCTTTCCCTACGCCTGGTTTTACAACACCAAGTCGTTTGCCGTCATGGCCGGGGTTATTGCCGGGGGCTGCCTGCTGCTGGGCTCCCGCCTGCCCGTGGAAAAGCTGTACTATATTCCCGGCTTCATCGTGGGCAGCCTGCTGGTGCTGGCCGGCTGGCTCTACCTCGACTACCAAACCAAACGCCAGCAAGTCCCGGCGCTGGTCGCTGCTGCCGCCTAAGCGCGCCGGCCCTGTATTCGTCCGCTTCTCCAATTTAGCCGCTTATGCGCCCTTTTACCCGCCGTCGGCTCTACTGGCTGCTGCAAGTCATCTGCTGGGGACTGTACTCCCTGCTGGGCATCACCATTTTCAAGGTGATGGGCCAGCTCACGGTCAACTACGCGCTGGCCCAGCTGTTCATTCTGGCGCTCAACATCGGGGCCTCGCACGGGCTGCGGGCCATCATCCGGCGCGGGGGCTGGCTGCGGCTGCCGGTGCTGGCGGTGGTGCCCCGCCTGCTGGTCGTCAACTTCCTGCTGTCGTTGGCTACGCAGGTCGTCATTTCGCTGCTGATGATGTACGTGGTGCGCATTTTCACGCCCGCGCAGTTCAGCTGGATGGCGCTGGTGCTCTACACCCTATACGGCAACTTCGTGTTCTGGCTCTGGTCGGTGCTGTACTTCGGCCTGCACTACCTCGACAGCTACAAGCAGGCCGAGGTGGATAAGTGGAAGCTGGCCGCCGCCGTGCAGGAAGCCGAGATGCGCATGCTCAAGGCCCAGATCAACCCGCACTTTATGTTCAACGGGCTCAACAACATCCGGGCCCTGGTGACGGAAAACCCGGCCCGGGCCCGCGACATGATAACCCACCTGTCGGATCTGCTGCGCTATTCCATTCAGCTCAACAGCACCGAGAAAGTGCCCCTGGCCCGCGAGGTCGAAATCGTGGAGCACTACCTAGCCCTGGAGGCCATGCAGCTGGAGGAGCGCCTGCGCTACCACCTGGCCGTGGCCCCCGACACGCTGGCCGTGCCCATTCCGCCCATGACGCTGCAGCTGCTGGTCGAAAACGCCATTAAGCACGGCATCGCGCCCCGGCCCGACGGCGGCCAGATCGAGCTGACGGCCCGCCTCGACGGCACCGAGTTGCGCGTGACGGTGCGCAACACCGGCCAGTACCAGCCCCGGCCCGGCCACCAGGGCGTGGGCGTGCGCAACGCCCGGGAGCGGCTGCAGCTGCTCTTCGGCTCCGCCGCCAGCCTCCGCATCCACGAGGCCCCCGACGCGCCCGAAACCGTGGTGGCCGAGCTGCGCCTGCCCGCCGGCCGCCCCCAGCCCGCCCTTGTTTCCGCCTGAGTTGTTTCCGATTTCCTGCCCCTCCCTTTCTTCTGCCCATGAATGCCCTGTTGGTTGACGATTCCCGCCTTGCCCGCACCGAGCTGCGCCACTTGTTGCAGGCTTTTCCCGACGTAACCATCGTGGGCGAAGCCCGGCACGCGGCCGAAGCCCGGGAGCAGCTAACCCAGCTGCGGCCCGAGCTGCTGTTTCTGGATATTCACATGCCCGGCGAAACCGGCTTCGAGCTGCTCGAGTCGCTGGACGCGGCCCCGCACGTCATTTTCACCACCGCCTACGACGAGTATGCGCTGCGGGCCTTCGAGGTCAACGCGCTGGACTACCTGCTCAAGCCCATCAGCGAAGCCCGGCTCACGGCGGCCCTCGACAAAGCCCGCGCCCAGCTCCTGGCCCCGGCCGCCGCTCCGGCCGCGCTGCCTGAAGAGCCGGCTCCTACCCCGCTGACTGCCCAGGATCAGGTGTTCGTGAAGGACGGGGAGCGGTGCTGGTTTGTGCGCCTCTCCGACATCAAGCTGTTCGAAATCAACGGCAGCTACACCCAGATCTACTTCGAGCAGCACCGCCCCCTGATTCCGCGCACCTTGCAGCACCTGGAGGCCCGCCTCGACCCGAAAGTATTTTTCCGGGCCAACCGCCAGCAGATCATCAACCTGAAGTGGATTGAAAACATCGAGCCCTGGTTTAGCAACACGCTCAAAATAAAGCTGCGCGAAGGACCCGAGGTGGAAGTTTCGCGCAAGCAGTCGGTGCTGTTCCGGGAGCTGCTGAGCTTGTAAGGCCGGTTTGGCACGGAAGCGCGGCGGCAAAGCCCCGACGGGGCGGCCAATTTCACCGGCCCCGGCTGCATCCTTTCCGTCTCATTATTAGTATACAACAAGGCAATAATCCAGCCCCGCCGAATGGGCTGCTCTCAGTTGCCTTTGCCATGAAAAAACTACTAAACCTATTCGCGCTGGGCTTGCTACTCACCGGCGCTGCCTGCTCCCAGGACACCGTCAGGCAGGGTGGTAATCCCAAGAAATACAAAACGTCCTACTCCGAAGCCTCACGCCGCAACAACGACAAGTCCCGCTTCAGGAAGCGCCGCAACCCGGGCTTCGGCATCGATCTAAACGCCCGCAACCCCTACAAGTCCGGCACGGTAACGGCCCCGAAAGACTACAAGTTCGACAACAAGGCGGGCCGGTAAATCCCCGGTTGCGCAGTCTGCATTCACCAAAAAAAGCCCCGCTGGCGCACTGCCGGCGGGGCTTTTTTGTGGATGAAGCACTGGCTACGAGGCCAGCGGCTCGCGGAAACCCACCCAGGTGAAGCGCTTGATGACGAACTCGGGGTTGGTGAAGGAGGCGTTGCCGGCCGGGTTGCCGCCCGTCACGTGGAAGTCGGAGAAGCCCGCGTTCTGGTTCACGTAGATGCCGCCGGTCAGGTTGAAGCTGACGGGCGTGCCGGCCAGGCCCATTTCATCCATGATCTGCTCTTTCACCTGCGCATCCGTCGTGTAGGCCCCGCAGCTGATGGCCCCGTACTCCCGGGCCAGCTGGGCGGCCAGCCGGATGCTTTCCTGCGTGTCCCGGGTTTTGATAACCAGCATAATGGGCCCGAACAGCTCCTGGCTAAACTGCTCGATGCGGGCCGCCTCCACCTCGTGAATGCAGGGCGAGCAGGTGCGCGCGTTTTCGTACACCGGGTGGGCCACCGGGCCGTAGGGCAGAATGCTGCGGCCCCCGTCCAGGGTCAGCTGCTGCACGCGGGCGTAGGTAGCGGGGCTCTGAATGGCGCCCAACACGTGCGGCCCGGCTTTGGGGTTGGTGGCCAGGCTGGTCACGGCGGCGGCCAGCTTCTGCACCACTTCCTCGTAGGGCACCACCGTGCCGGCCACGCGCACGCCGCCGGCCGGAATAAAGAAATTCTGGGGCGCGGTGCACATCTGCCCCGAGTACAAACTCACCGAAAAGGCCAGGTTCTGGGCTACCTTGTCCAGGTCGTCGCAGGAGTCCAGAATGACGGAGTTAACCCCGGTTTTCTCGGTAAACACGGTTTTGCCCTTCAGGCTTTCGATGTAGTCGCCAAACTGGGCGCCGCCGGTGTAGTCGATGAGCTTCACGGCGGGGCTTTCGGCCAGGTCCCGGGCAATCAGCCGGTCGGCGGCATCCACGCCGAGCTGGCAGACGTTGGGGTCCAGGTCGTAGGCGGCCAGCACCTTCTGCACCTCCGCCACCACAATGGCAATGGGCAGCACGGCCTGCGGGTGGGGCTTCACGATAACCGGGTTGCCGGTTACGAGGGAGGCAAACAGGCCCGGCACCGAGTTCCAGGTGGGAAAAGTGGAGCAGCCAATGACCAGCCCTACGCCCTTGGGCACGGCCCGCCAGGTTTTCATCAGCGCCAGGTTATACTTGCCCATGGGCTTTTCCCAGCGGGTTTCCTCCGGGAAGCGGGTCTGCTCCTCGTAGCCGGCGGCAATGGCCTCCAGGGCCCGGTCGGCGGCGTGGGGGCCGCTGGCCTGAAACGCCATCAGAAAAGCCTGCCCGGTGGTGTGCATGGTGGCGTAGGCAATTTCGAAAAACCGGTCCTTGATGCCGTCGAGGGCCTCGGTGAGCAGGGCCGCGCGCTGGGCGGGCTTGAGCTTGCGCCACGGGTCGAAGCTGGCCTGGGCGCGCTGCACCAGCGTTTCGGGCGCGAAGTACGGGTAGTGCACCCCCAAGGGCTGCTGCTCCCACGGCGACTCCTCCTGCCCCACCCAGGCTTCGGCCCCGGGCTGGCGCAGCTCGGCGAAGCGCTGATTACGCTGGCGCTCAAAGGCTTCGCGGCCCAGCCGGTCGGCGTCGGGCCCGTAGATTTCGGGGGAGGGGTTTTCGGGAAAGGCGGCGAAGAAGGTGCGGCCGTGCAGGGCCCGGATGGCGGTGTCGATGGTATCCTGGTGGCGCTGGGCGGGAAGAGTCATAAGAACTTGGGAAAGAGACAAAACGGTGGTTGGCGGCGAATTTGGCGGGGTTAGTCGAAAACTGTAGCGCCGGGCTCCGCAACTACGCCCCGGCAGGGCTAAATTTACGTACCTAACGGCGAACCCCGAAGTCCCTGCTATGCCCCAACTGCTACGTTTCCTGCTTCTTTTTGGCTTACTCTGCGGCGTATTGCCGGGCCGGGCGCAGTCGGTCGGGGCCCCGCAGCTGCCCTGCACGCTGGTTTTTAAGCTCCGGCCCGAGCTCAAGGGCCTGGGCACGGCCACCGACGTCGCCCACCCGGCGCTGCGGCAGGCGCTGGCGCAGATCGGAGCCGCCGGCATCCGCCAGAAGTTTCCGCGCACCCTGCCCGCCAGCCCCGAAGTGCCCGGCTCCGTGGATTTGCAGCTGGTGTACCAGGTAATGCTCAAAGGCGACGTGCCGCTGGCCAAAGCCTGCCGCACGCTGCTGCAAACCGGCCTGCTGGAATACGCCGAGCCCCTGAACTACCGCGCCCCGCTCTACCAGCCCAACGACCCGCTGTCGGATTCGACCAACACGGCCGGGCAGTTTTACCTGAAAAACATCCAGGCCTACCGCGCCTGGGACGTCACGAAGGGCGACACGAGCATCGTCATCGGCATCACCGATACGGGCACGCGCTACAGCCACGAGGATTTGCGCAACCAGCTCAAGAAAAACTACGCCGACCCCATCGACGGCCTCGACAACGACAACGACGGCTACGTCGACAACTTCCGGGGCTGGGACCTAGCCGACAACGACAACGACGCCTCCATCAACATGGCCGTGTTTCAGCCCGTGCACGGCATTCTGGTGACGGGCTGCGCCGTGGCTCAGCCCGACAACGGCGTGGGCCTGGCCGGCGTCGGCTTCAAGTGTAAGTATCTGCCGCTCAAGATTTACCCCAACACGGCCACCGGCAGCTTCGCCGGCTTCGAGGCCATCGTGTACGCCGCCGACCACGGCTGCCAGGTTATCAACCTCTCGTGGGGCAGCCCCGGCAGCCGGTCGCAGTTCGAGCAGGACGTCATCACCTACGCCGCTCTCAACCGCAACGCCGTGGTGGTGGCCGCCGCCGGCAATACCAACGCCGAGCTGGACTTTTACCCCGCCAGCTACGACCATGTGATTTCGGTAGCGGCCCTGGCCCCCAACGATGAGAAGTCGGGCCCGGCCACCTACAGCAGCCACGTGTCGCTGAGCGCGCCCGGCGAGCAGGTCCTCACTATTCTGGGCAACAACGACAGCGACTATTTCCCGGTGAACGGCTCCTCGTTTGCCTCGCCGCTGGTAGCCGGCGCGGCGGCCCTGGTGCGCAGCCGTTTCCCGCAGTTCACCGCCGACCAGGTAGCGGCCCAGCTGCGCCAGACCGCCGACGACGTGTATGGCCTGCCCGGCAACACGACTTTGCGCGGCAAGCTCGGCACCGGCCGCCTCAACGTGCACCACGCCGTGAGCCAGAATACGCAGCGGGAAGCCCGGATTCTGAGCAGCCAGCTGCTGCCCGCCCGCCAGGCCTACCAGCCCAACGACACGTTTCAGGTGGTGGTGGCCCTGCAAAACCTGCTGCAGCCGGTAACGGGGCTGCGCGTCACGCTCACGTCCCTTTCGCCCTACCTGACGGTGCGGCAGGGTACCTTCGCGACCGGCACGCTGGCCACGCTGGCGCGCGCCACTAACGCGGCGGCCCCGTTTCGCCTCGTGGTGGCCGGCGCGGTGCCCATCAACACCCGCGTCGAGCTGCGCTACCGCCTCACGGCCGACAACGGCTACCAGACCGACCAGTTTCTGACCGTGACGCTCAACCCCGACTACGTGGTGCTCGACGCCAGCGACCTGCACCTGACGCTGACCAGCCGCGGCAGCCTGGGCTACGACGGTATCGGCTCCGACCTGGGCCAGAGCGTGACCTACCAGGGCAGCGCCCCGCTGCTCTACGAAGGCGGCCTGATGGTAGCAACTTCGCCCACCAGGGTAGCCGACCGGGTGCGCAACGAGCGAAATGCCGCCAGCCCCGACTTTTACTCCCTCACCCAAATAGCCCTGAGCCGCCAGCCGGCGCGGGCCACGCAGGAGGCCTACGGGGTCTTTCAGGATTCCGTGCCCACGGCCAAGCGCACCGGCACGGTCGGCGTGCGGATCCGGCAGCGCGGCTACGCCTGGGCCTCAGCGGCTGACCGGGACTATGCCATTGTCGAATACCAGCTCAAAAACGTAACGCCCGATACGCTAAAGCCTTTGTACGCGGGCCTGTTCATGGATTGGGACGTGCTGCCCGACGCCAACCGCAACACGGCCGCCTGGGACTCGGTGCGCGCCCTGGGCTACGTCCACGACCGGGAAAACCCGACCGTATTCACTGGGGTGAAGCTGCTAGGGGGTGGAACGCCGGCCTGCTATTCCATCAACAACGGGGCCCCGGCGGGTTCTGCCGTGCGCCTGGCCGACGGGTTCAGCAGTGCCGAAAAGTTTCTGACCCTCAGCAACAAAGCCCGCCAAAGCAGCGCGGGGCTTACCGCCGGCACCGACGTGTCGCAGGTGGTAGGCGCGGCCCTGCGGCCCCTGGCGCCCGGCGACTCATCCGTCGTGGCTTTTGCCGTGCTGGGGGCCCCTACCCTGGCCGCACTCCAGGCCGCCGCCGACGCGGCCCAGGCGCGCTACAACGTAGTGTTGCCCACGCGTAGCCCCGCTCAGCAGCAGGCCAATTGGCAGGTGTACCCCAACCCGGCCCGCACCCAGCTGTGGGTTGACGTGCCAGGCGCGGCCGCAGCCACCGAGGTAACGCTGCTGACCAGCCTGGGACAGGTGGTAGCCCAGCAGCGTATTTCCGGCGTTCATAGTCGGCTGAACGTACGCCTGCTGCCCGCCGGCATGTATCTGCTGCGCGTTGCCGGGCCGCAGGGTGTATGGTCGCGCCGCGTGATTATCGGGCTTGAATAAGACCGCGCATTTTCTCCCCAACTAGTGACTCAGCGGCATGTTTTCCGGCCGGTTTGGTTTTTCATTCACGCAAAAAGCCGCTCCCAGTAGCACTGAGAGCGGCTTTTTGTATGTAGTAGACGAAGCGAAGTTAAAGCGCCAGCGCCAGCCATTCCTCATCGGTCAGGCCGTAGTCGGCGGGGTTGGCGCGCAGCAGCTGGTGCCGGTCGAGCAGCTCGGCTACCGGGCGGGGCACCACCAGGAAATGGCGGGCCATGTTTTCCAGGGCTTTGCGGCCCCGGCGAATCCAGAAGGTACCGCGGGCCGGATGCACCTGCACGGTCGGGTCGACGACGAGGGCGGCCTGCAGCCAGTCATCGGGCGAGGCCAGGGTGGTGTTTTGGCCACTCCCGAGCTCCTGACGCAAAAACTGAACAAAGCGGCTTTGCAGTGCCGACGGCAAGGAAGAGAACAGGCAAGGTGCGGTGGTGTTCATAGCGGAGCAGACTATCAGTAAGGTAGGTCAGTATCCGATACGGATGCCGGCCGTTAGGGATACGCCAAGATGAAGAGAATCTGAGAAGAAATCAGGAAAATTTCAACTTATGTTGTTTGGCTGCTCGGCTGGCGGCCCGGGCTTGCTAGCCGCCGCCCGCTCCATTGGTTGCCGCGCCACCGTTACCGTCCCGCCCAAATATTGGTGATATCAGGTCGAACCGGGCTTTTCGCGGGGTCGAATACCTAATATTCTTACTATCAACGGTTAGCGGCTTACGCAAAACATCAAGCCAATGATATTAGCAATTACGGATTCAAAGAACCGAAATAAGTTCCCAACAAGCTAAAAATAGGAAACCCATATATACACTTTAATATCATTTTAATCCTACCAATACCCCAATTAAAAGCGCAAATCCTTATTTATTTTCTACCTAATATTTTTAGTTAAAAAATAATATCCGTATTTTTGGATATGCGCAGAACGAAGAAGACCAGCCTTCCTTTTCCTCTCCCCATGCAGCAGTACGCCCGCTGCATCGACGCCTCCAGCCGCCCCGCCGACCACATCGGCGACTGGCCCGAAATGGGTTTTGTTTATCCGGTGCAGTATCGGCCCAACGCCCGCACCGGCCAGCTGCAGGTGCACGTCCTGGGGTTTTATGCCGAGCGGCCGTACGGCGCCTTTAACTGCCGGCGGTTCGAGCCGGTAGCTCATATCTGGCTCAACTAGCCGGGAGCCACCTATTCTCCATTAGCCACCTTCCGGGGTGGCTTTTTTATTGCCTGCCCCCTGCCCATCGGGTCGGGGAAGCAGGCCGCGCCGGGCGCTGGTAACTTCTGGCCCACCTGCTACTTTTACGCACTTTACCCGCGCTTTACCAGATGACCGACCCCACCAACGCCGAACAGCTCTATAGTATCCCGGCACCATACCGCCGCATGGAAAACATGCACATTCTGTTCTGGCTGCTCAAGGACATCGGCTGGTGCATGATCTGGAAGCCCCTGGGTATCACGATGATATTTCCCACGCTCATCATTGCCCTAGTTATCACCTGGCGCACCCGCGACATCCGGGCGGAGCTGGCCCACAACCTGGCCATCGTGTTCTGGATTTCGGCCAACTCCTACTGGATGATCAGCGAGTTTTTGGGCTTCGACACGGTGCGGGTCTGGGGCAGCCTCACGGGCAAGCACCTAGCCCTGCTGCCCTTCCTGACCGGCCTGTTCATCCTGCTATATTATTATCTGGTGCAGAAACCCCGGGAACAACCAGCAGCAACCTAAATATTCATAATTCCAGCCTATCATGTACCTTCTCTACTTATTTCCAGCCCTCATTACAGTGGCCCTTGTTATGGTGCAAACGAAGGCCCAAGCCCACAAGAACGTAGCGCTTGAGTTGCACATGCTGCGTCATATAGTCCTGGTAAGCAGCGGCGTGGCCGTGCTTGGTCACTGGCTGCTGTTCAGCTCGTGGTATCTGGCACTGGCAGATACGGCGTTTGTCTACGGGGCTTTCTTAGCCATACTTATTCTGCTGCCCTTGTGCCTCAACTACTGCGTTATCAAACTATTCTATTAACCTCCCAGTAGCACAGCACGCTGGCATTGATAACTACCCTGCCCAAAAACCAGGAAAGTAAAAAGGCCGCCTCATTGGTTGAAGCGGCCTTTTTACAAGTAATGAAACCAGCATTACTTCGGCGACAACTGCGCCTAGCCCGACTCTTTCCGACGGATCAGGTTCAGGGCCGAGCCGGCTTTACCCAACCTGCCAGGTGCGCCGCAGCTGCCCCACGGCCAGCGCCAGTCCGCCCGCCAGCAGCACCCACACCTCCCCGTCGATGGGCACGTCGGTGACCGGGGCGGCCGGACCTTCGTCGACATCCAGGGTAGCGGTGGCCTGCAGCACTTCCTGCTGCTTGCGGCTGAGGGCAGCTTTCTGCGCTTCATTTTCCAGGGCCAGGTAGGAAGTGAAGCGCGTCATGATACCGGCTCGGAAGCTGGCCTGCACGAAAGGCACCCGCTCAGCTTCCGTGGCTTCAGGATGAAACTGCTGCCACTGCTGGTAGCCGTGCAACAGCAAGCCCGTTTGCCAGCGGCTGGCGCCACGCGGCTGCGGCACGCCTACCGTGGGTTGATTGAGCACGATGTCGGCGGTGGCATTATCGGGGAGGTAGGCCTGGGCGTGGGCAGCATTCGGCCAGGCCCGGACCGCTATGGGCTGGCCCGGCGCGGGAGTTGCGGGCTGCCCGAACCGGCTGTTGGTCAGCAGGGAATGGGCCTGCGTTTCCCCCGTGGCCCCCAGCACGTAAAACAGGCTGCTTTCCGGATAAGCGCTGCTCAGCTCCTCCAGGTTTGGCCCCAGAATAGCCTCGCTTACCTCATCGGTTACGACCACGATAACCGGGTACGTGGGCCCCGGGTGCTGCCAAGCGTCGAACAACACCTGCCGCAGGGCACCTTCCAGGTAAAAACCGCCCCGGCCAGTATGCTGCGCCAGCTCCTGCGCCCACTGGTCGGCGGGCACGGGCGTGGCGTAAGCATCTACCAGCGTGAAGCGGGCGTGGGCGTAGGCCGCATCGTGGGCAAAGCGGCTGGCAATGCGGCGCGCGTAGGCTGCTTTGCCGGCAGCCTGCTTGGCTGATACGTTCAGCAGAAAATGATAGTAGGGCGTGCGCCTGACCAGGGGTAGGGCCTGCTTGGCCGCCGCACTGACGAATACCACCTCATTGCCCGGGGTGGCCACCGGCTTGGCCAAGGGGCGGGCCGTGGTATCGCCCAACGTCACGCGGCGGCCATCCACCGTCAGCGTAAGGGGCTCCTTGTGCAGCAGTTGCAGGCCCGTGGTGCGGGCGGCGCGGCGCACCACCGGGTACACGCGCAGGTTCACGTGGCGGCTGTCGGTGTAGGCCAGCAGGCCAGGGTCGCGCACCTGGGTTTCGCCCACAATCTGCGCGTAGACCCAGGCGGCGGCTTTTTTCTCGGCCAGAATCCCCATTTCCCGCCGGCCGTTCATATCCAGGTAGTAGTTGCCCACCCAGCAGCCCACCGGCAGCGCCAGCGTGGTGGCATATTCCCCGGCCCGCTGACTGGTATCGGTGTTGCTCACCCGCAGATCCAGCCAGCTCACCCAGGTCTGCTGCCTGGCATCGTAGGTGCTGCGCGCGGAAAGGCCGCTCAAGGCCGGAGCGCCGCCCGTAGGGGCCGCGGCGGGCCGGGTAAATTCCGGCTCCCGCGCCCCGGCCGCGCCCAGAAAAAGCTGCTCGAGGTCGGCAATTTTATCGTCCGAAATCGTGAGGTTGTCGAGCACCAGCCAGTTGAAGTACGTGGCCAGGTAGGGCACTTGCCGGCTGAAGGCAAGGCCGTTAGCACGCTCCTTGTGCTGTTTTACGACCTCCAGCGTACTGACCAGGGCCTGTTCGTCGAGGTCGTAGTGCTGGCGGTAGTCGGGCGTGTAGCGGTAGGCCAGCGCTTGGTGCAGCACCCGGCGGTTGTGCCAGTAGCGGGCCGTGATAATGAGGGGCAGCGTGAGCACGCCGGCCAGCAGGCCCGCGCGCAGCCAGCGGCGGGGAAACTGGCCGGCCAGAAACTCCAGGTCGGCCCCCAGCTCGCGCACGTGCACCACCAGCAGAATCAGCGGAGTGAGCAGCAGCAGCCCGAGGCCCAGCAGAATAATGGCCAGGATGGACAGCGGCAGGTAGGGCAGAAAGACGATGAAAAAGTAGAAGGTGTAGCTGAACAGCACGCTACGGCCCAGGAAAATCAGCAGCCGCGGCCACTTGCCGGCCTGGTCGGGCAGACACAGCAGCACCCCGTTCAGCACCGCCAGCATGTAAAACCAGGGGTTATGGAAGTTGCCAAAAACACCCTCTTCGTGGCTCCGATACCCGCTAAAGCCGCCCCAGAGCAACCCGTTGTTGAGCAGCAGCCCGGCCAATGGCAGCAGCAGGCTGATGAGCACCTTCCAGACCATCGACAGCTCCGCGTCCTCGGCCCGGTTCAGCCCCATGATGTACGCCCCGCGCACGATGAAAAACAACGAGCCGATGGAGCCTACCACCCAGGAAGCCGCGAATAAAAAATTCCAGAGCCAGTGGGTATGCCAGCCCTGCAGAAACGAAAAAGGCAGCAGCAGCACGATGCCCCAGGCCAGGGGCGCGGCAAAAGCCAGCAAAAAGCTCATGGCGGCCGAGTGCCGCCGGTCGGCCGGGGTGGTGTGCACGACCAGCACAAACAGCGCGTGCGCCAGCGTGGGCATGCTGAAGGTGAGAACGTAGAGAGACAGGTCGGCAGGTACCATCCAGCGCGGCACCGACCAGGGTATCAGCTGCTGCTCCTGATTGAGGTACACCAGCAGAAAGCCCGAATAGGCGGCCAGCGCCAGCAAACTGTACAGCACGCCCAGCGGCCGGCCCCTACCCTGCTGCACCAGGGCATAGGCGAGCGTAGCAGCCCCCAGTACCGCCAGCGCCAGCGCAAACCACCGCCACAGCTGCAGACTTTCGGCCGGCAGCAGGGTATGAATAACGGCGTACTGCCCGGCGCACAGCACGGCCAGCAGCACCAGGGGCAGGGTATTGAGTAGCAGCAGCCACTTCGGATTCAGGAAATTGCGCATAGCAGGGTAATCATCGTTTGTACTTGGTGAGTCAAACATAAACCAAAGAACTTTGCAATACAAAGTATATGTACAAAAAGAGGCCGCCCCAGCAGTTGAGGCGGCCTCTTTTACAATGCTAAGCCAGAGTTACCTGGGCGACAATTACGCCTGACCGGCCTCTTTCAGGCGGATCAGGTTCAGGGCCGAGCCGGCTTTAAACCACTCAATCTGACCCTCGTTGTAGGTGTGGTTCAGATAGATGAGGTCCGTGTCGCCGTCTACGTGGTGCAGGCGGGCCTGCAGCTGCTTGCCGGGGGCAAACGTGGTCAGGCCGAGGATGTCGATGGTGTCGCCTTCCTCAATCAGGTCGTAGTCGGCCTTGTTGGCGAAGGTCAGCCCCAGCATACCCTGCTTCTTGAGGTTGGTTTCGTGAATCCGGGCAAACGACTTCACGATAACCGCCCGGACGCCCAAGTGGCGGGGCTCCATGGCGGCATGCTCGCGCGACGAGCCTTCCCCGTAGTTCTCGTCACCCACGACCACCGTGCCGATGTGCATCGACTTGTAGTTACGGGCTACCTGGGGCACCGTGTTGTAGGTGTCGCCCTGGGCCACGAAATCCCGAACCTTGTTGGCTTCACCGTTGAAAGCGTTGGTGGCGCCGATGAGCATGTTGTTCGAGATGTTGTCGAGGTGGCCGCGGTACTTCAGCCAGGGGCCGGCCATAGAAATGTGGTCGGTGGTGCACTTACCCTGGGCCTTGATGAGCAGGCGCAGACCCATCAGGTCGGTACCTTCCCAGGGCTTGAAGGGCTCGAGCAGCTCCAGACGGTCGGACGTCGGGTCCACGAGTACCTGCACGCCCGAGCCGTCTTCGGCGGGAGCCTGGTAGCCGGCATCTTCCACGGCGAAGCCCTGGGGCGGCATTTCCACGCCGCGGGGCTCGTCGAGCTTCACCTGCTGGCCGTCTTTGCTGGTCAGCGTGTCGGTCAGGGGGTTGAAGGTCAAATCGCCGGCAATGGCGAAGGCCGTCACGATTTCGGGCGAGGCCACGAAAGCGTGCGTGTTCGGGTTGCCGTCGTTGCGCTTAGCGAAGTTGCGGTTAAACGAGGTGATAATCGAGTTGCGACGCTTGGGGTCGTCGGTGTGGCGGGCCCACTGGCCGATGCACGGACCGCAGGCGTTGGCCAGCACCACGCCGCCCATCTGGGCGAAGGTGTCGAGCAGCCCGTCGCGCTCCACGGTGTAGCGCACCAGCTCCGAGCCGGGCGTTACGGTGAACTCGGCATTCACGGTCAGGCCCTTGGTTACGGCTTGCTCGGCAATGCTGGCGGCGCGGGTGATGTCCTCGTACGAGGAGTTGGTGCAGGAGCCAATCAGGCCTACTTCCAGCTTCTCGGGCCAGCCGTGCTCTTTCACGGCGGCGGCAAACTGCGAAATCGGCCAGGCGGCGTCCGGGGTGAACGGGCCGTTCACGTAGGGCTCCAGCGTGTTGAGGTCGATTTCGATGAGCTGGTCGTAGTAGGCCTCGGGGTTGGCGTACACCTCGTCGTCGGCGCGCAGGTGGTGGGCCACGGCGGCGGCGGCTTCGGCAATTTCGGCCCGGCTGGTGCCGCGCAGGTAGTCGCCCATCTTCTCGTCGTAGCTGAACACCGAGGTGGTAGCCCCGATTTCGGCGCCCATGTTGCAGATGGTACCTTTGCCGGTGGCCGAGAGGTTGTTGGCGCCTTCGCCGAAGTACTCGACGATGGCCCCGGTGCCGCCTTTCACGGTCAGGATGCCGGCCACGCGCAGGATTACGTCTTTGGCTGAAGTCCAGCCGTTCATCTTGCCGGTCAGCTTCACGCCGATTACTTTCGGAAACTTCAGCTCCCAGGCCATGCCGGCCATTACGTCCACGGCATCAGCGCCACCGACGCCGATGGCAATCATGCCCAGGCCGCCGGCGTTGGGTGTGTGGGAGTCGGTGCCGATCATCATGCCGCCGGGGAAGGCGTAGTTTTCGAGCACCACCTGGTGAATGATACCGGCGCCGGGCTTCCAGAAGCCGATGCCGTATTTATTGGAAACCGAAGCCAGGAAGTCATATACTTCGCGGTTTTCGTCGTTGGCCACGGCCAAGTCCTCGTTGGCACCGTCGCGGGCCTGGATGAGGTGGTCGCAGTGCACGGTGCTGGGCACGGCCGCCTGGGCCTTGCCGGCTTGCATGAATTGCAGCAGCGCCATCTGGGCGGTGGCGTCCTGCATTGCGACACGGTCGGGGGCAAAATCGACGTAGGAAACGCCCCGCTCGAACGACTGAGTTACGTTACCGCCATACAAGTGAGCGTACAGGATTTTCTCAGTCAGCGTGAGCGGGCGGCCAACGGCGGTACGAGCAGCTTCAATACGCTGGCCCATACCGGCATACACGGCCTGAATCATTTCTAAGTCAAACGCCATAGTCAGAAGGGAAAAAGTGAAATAGGTAAGGCTCCGAAGAGCAGGTACGCAAATATAGGCGGCAGTCGTTGCGCTACCCAAAATTTATCTTAGCCGCCTATCTTTAAAACCAAGTGGCCCCGGTGGTAGTTTTGGGCCGAATACCTTTTTCCACTTTCTATGTCCTCTCCTATTTCTTTTCGCGCGGCCGCCGCTGGGTTTAGCCTCGCTCTGGCCCTGGGTGCCTGCCAGTCCAATTCGAAGCCCGAAGCAGCGGAAGGCGGCGACGCGGCCACTTCGGCCGGCGGCAGTGCCAGCGTCCTTTCGGCCGGCACCTGGCGCGGGGTGCTGAGCGCCCAGGGGCAGGAAATTCCGTTTTTGTTCGACGTGGCCCAGGATGGCGGTAAGCCCACCGTGACGCTGCGCAACGGCGAGGAGCGCCTCAAGCTCGACGAAATCAGCACCGCCGGCGACTCGACGACCATCCGCCTGGGCGTGTTCGACGCGGCCCTGGTGGTGCGGGCCGACGGGGAAGGCAAGCTGAAGGGCAGCTGGGTGAAGTACGACGGCAAGGAGCCCTACCGGGTGCCGTTTGCGGCTTCGAAGGGCGAGCAAAAGCTGTTTCCGGCGGCTTCCAATAGCAAGCCGCTTTCCTTCGCCGGCACCTGGAAAGTAACTTTCCGGGGCGACGACGGAGAAACTTACCCGGCCGTAGGTATTTTCCAGCAAAACGGCGCCGACGTAACCGGCACGTTCCTGACCACCACCGGCGACTACCGCTACCTAGCCGGGCAAGTGGAGGGCGCGAACCTGCGAGTAAGCACGTTCGATGGCAGCCACGGCTTCCTTTTCACGGCCCACAACGGCCCCAAGGAGCCTATTGATATTACGAAGGACTACGCTCCCAATACCTTGTTCGGCGACTTCTACTCGGGCAAGAAAGGCCACGAAACCTGGACCGCCGTGCCGGACCCCAACGCCAAGCTGCCCGACGCCAACACGCTCACCGGCATGAAGCCCGGCCAGAAAAAGCTCGACTTCAAGTTCCCGAATATCTACGAGGGCGGCAGCATCTCCCCCACCGACCCCAAGTACAAGGGCAAAGTGGTGGTGCTCCAGATTCTGGGCTCGTGGTGCCCCAACTGCATGGATGAAACCAACTTCCTGGCCCCCTGGTACGAGAAAAACAAAAGCCGGGGCGTGGAAATCATCGGCCTGGGCTACGAGCGGACGCCCGACCAGACCCTGGCCTCGAAGAAGCTCATCAAGATGAAGGAGCGCATGAACGTGGGCTACGACCTGGCCGTGGCCGGCATTGCCGACAAGGACGCCGCCGCCAAATCGTTGCCGCAGCTGCAAAGCGTACTGGCTTTCCCCACCACCATTTTCCTGGACAAAAAAGGTGAGGTGCGCAAGATTCACACCGGCTTCTCGGGCCCCGGCACCGGCAAATACTACCAGCAGGAAATCGACGACTTCAACAAGACCGTGGATATGCTGCTGAAAGAATAGGGCCTCGTGGGCCTCACCCCGGCCCTCTCCCGAGGAGAGGAAGCCTGATGGCATGAACGGGCGAAAGCCGCAGCTTCTCAGCTGCGGCTTTCGTGTTTTTAGGGAGTTCGGTAGCAGTTGCGGGGGCGCGAGCCGACGTGGCTGCGCAGAACAATATCGTCAGGCTCCCTCTCCTCGGGAGAGGGCCGGGGTAAGGCGCAGCCGCACCCCAAAATCCCCTTTGGGCCGCAGGGTAATCAGGGGCAGGGTGGGCACGGGCGGCCGGCCGGCGACTGGCTCCACGGTGAAGTGGCGCAGCAGCTCCAGGGTTACGAGCTGCATTTCGGTGAGGGCAAACTGCATTCCGATGCACAGGCGCGGGCCGCCGCCGAAGGGCAGGTAGGCGCCGGG
Organism: Hymenobacter aquaticus; assembly: GCF_004765605.1. Taxonomy (NCBI): domain Bacteria; kingdom Pseudomonadati; phylum Bacteroidota; class Cytophagia; order Cytophagales; family Hymenobacteraceae; genus Hymenobacter; species Hymenobacter aquaticus. The sequence continues at coordinate 2,174,278 of NZ_SRLC01000001.1, forward strand.
CACCAGCGGCTCCGCCGTCGGGGCGAAGCGCGAGGGCCGGAACTCGGCGGGCTGCGGCCAGTGCCCGGGCGCGTGGTGCAGGCCGTAGATGTAGAGCGAGAACAGAGTGCCTTTGGGGATGCGCAGGCCCTGGTACTCGTCGTCGGCCAGGGCCACGCGGTCCACCATCCAGGCGGGCGGGTAGAGGCGCATGGCTTCCTGCACGGCGTACAGGGCGCGGGGCAGGCGGGGCAGCTCCTCAAACGCGAAAAGCGCTTCGCCCTGCCCCGGGGGCCGGGCCGCCAGCACGGCGGCAGTTTCGGCCCGGATGGCCTCGGCTTCGGCCGGGTGCCGGGCCAGCAGGTAGAGCAGCCAGGTCAGGGCGTTGGCGCTGGTTTCGTGGCCGGCAATGAGCAGAATCAGGGCTTCGTCGAGCACCTGCTCATCGGTCATGGGCTGGCCGGTGTCTTCGTAGCGCACGTCGAGCAGCATTTGCAGCAGGTCGTCGGGCGGGGCGCTGCCCGGCGCGGCGTTGGCGGCCCGGCGCCGGGCAATGTAGCCGCTGAGCACGGCACGCAGCTCCCGGGTAAGCTGGTCGTGGTAGCGGAACTGCCCGCGCAGCCGAAACCACGGATTCAGGTAGGGCTGGCGGATGGTGCGCACGTAGAACGCCTGGATTTCGGTAATCAGCCGGGCTACGTGGTCCAGCTCGGCGGCCCCGAAGTTGGTGCTGAACACCGAGCGGGCAATGATGCGGAAGGTCAGCTCGGTCATCAGCTCGTGGGTGGCCACTTCCACCGCGCCGCCCTCAGCGGCGGCCCGGGCGCGGAGCGGGGCCAGGGTTTCGGCAATAATCTGCTGCATCAGCCCCGCGAGGCCGGCCACGCGCTGCCGGTGGAAGCCGGGCTGAATCAGGCGGCGCTGCCGCAGCCAGTCGGGGCCGTCGTTGGTGAGCAGGCCGTGGCCGATGTAGCGCGCGAAGCCCTGGGTGAACTTGGACTTGCGGTAGTTGCGGTGATTTTTCTGCAGGATGTGGTTGATCAGGCCCGGGTCGCGGGTCAGAACGGAAGGCTGCACGCCCCCGATAAACAGGTGGACCGAGTCGCCGAACCGGGCCAGGGTGTTATCCAGGATGGGCAGCGGGTCCTTGGCCAGGGCAAACGAGCGGAGCAAGGATTGCCAGCGGGGCACGCGCGGCAGGCGCACCCCGGCCGGGGCAGCGGGAGAAGCAGAGGAAGCCATAGTAGATTCAGCAGAACACCAGGTGACGGCCAAAAGTAACCCGCCCGGCGGCACGGCGGCACCGGCGCCATCCATCTTTTTTCGGAACTACCTCGTAAGCCTGTTGGGCTGCGGCCCCGCTCCCAGTCCGCCCTACTCTTTCCAACAACCAAACCTCTTACCCTATGTGGATTCAGCAAAAAGCCAACTCGCCTGCCCCCGTCGATGAGCTGCAGGGCCGCACCGTCGGGCTCAAATTCGAGTGCAACCAGTGCCAGACCGAAGTGTTCACCGACCTGATCGGCGTGCCCGCCCCCGACCATCTGGCCAACTCGACCGAGGACGACGGCCAGTTTGAAACCGAAGAAATCAAGTGCCCCGGCTGCGACATGACCCACGAAATCACCGTGAAAAGCACCTTCGACGGGGTGATGTTCGACGTGTCGGACGTGAAGCCCGAAAGCGTAGCCTACCAGGTGAAAGCCTAGTTAATGTGCTGATGTGGGGAATGTGCTAATGTGCTAATTTCCTGTCACTGCGAGGCGTAAGCCATTCTGCGCATCAAGCGGCGTCAATCCGCCCTCTGCGGAGTTAGTCACGCCCTTTTACCAAAAAGCCCTTTCCCTTATCACCGGGGAAGGGCTTTTTTGCTTTAGAAGCAGTCTGAGTTAGCCGTGAACAATGTAGAGACGCAACATTTTGCGTCTTCGTGTTGAACAGTTGGCAGTAGGGGTAACAAATTCAGCAACGACGAGACGCAAAATATTGCGTCTCTACATCGTGCCGTCAGCTTCTTAGGAGCCGGATGGCTTCGGCTGCGCTTCCAGGGCAGGGAAATCATGAGCCCCGGCACATGTGCCCACATCGAGAATTAGCACATTCCCCACATTAGCACCTGAGCACATTACCCTCCTATTTCTCCCGCTCGATGGTGTAGTTGATGAGCTGCTCCAGCGAAGTGCGCGAGGGTGATTCGGGGAAGGTGTGCAGGATGCTCAGGGCCTCGTCGCGGTAGCGCTTCATCACGGTGACGGCGTAGTCGAGGCCGCCGGACTTTTTCACGAAGTCGATGACGGCCTGCACCCGGTCGCGGCGGCCTTCGTTGTTTTTCACGTTGAAGATGACGCGGCGCTTGGTGAGCCAGTCGGCCTGCTGTAGGGCGTAAATCAGGGGCAGCGTCATCTTTTTCTCCTTGATGTCGATGCCCACGGGCTTGCCGATTTCGTCGGTGCCGAAGTCAAACAGGTCGTCCTTGATCTGAAACGCCATGCCCACTTTCTCCCCGAAAAGCCGGGCCCGCTCAATCGTATCCTTGTCGGCCCCGGTGGAGGCGGCCCCCACGGCGCAGCAGGAGGCAATCAGGGAAGCCGTTTTCTGGCGGATGATGTCGAAATAAATATCCTCGGTGATGTCGAGGCGGCGGGCTTTTTCGATTTGCAGCAGCTCTCCCTCGCTCAGCTCGCGCACGGCGTTGTTCACGATTTTGAGCAGCGTGAAATCGTCGTTTTCTAGGGCCAGGGCCATGCCGCGCGAGAGCAGGTAGTCGCCCACGAGCACGGCAATCTTGTTTTTCCAGAGGGCATTGATGGAGAAGAAGCCGCGCCGGTAGTTGGATTCGTCCACCACGTCGTCGTGCACCAGCGTGGCCGTGTGCAGCAGCTCAATCAGGGCCGCGCCCCGGAACGTGGCTTCGGGCAGCGGGTCGCCGCCGCTGATTTTGGCCGTGAAGAACACGAACATGGGCCGGATCTGCTTGCCCTTGCGCTTCACGATGTAGCCCATGATTTTGTCGAGCAGCAACACCTTGGTTTGCATGGACGCGCGGAATTTGCGTTCAAATTCCTCCATTTCGGCCGCAATAGGGGCCTGTATGACATCCAGGGTACTTTTCATGCAAGGGCTTGAGCAACTCAAAGCGGCCCTGGGCCACCACCGCGGCTCAAAGCGCTGCAATGATACGGGGCCGCACGGCGGTTTCCTAACCGATAATGCCGCTCAACGGTTTTAGCCGCGTACTTTAGCCCCGCTCCGGCCCTGCTGCCCGTTTTCTTCGCCTCCTAACCCGCCTGTCGCCATGTCTGCCGCCCCGTTGCCCATCACGGTTGAGTTTCTGCTCACCTCGCCCCACCACCGCCGGCAGTTTGCCGCCGACGCCCGTTTCGTGCCCGACGGGCACCCCAAGCCGGTGGTCGTATTCGTGCACGGCTTTAAGGGCTTCAAGGACTGGGGCCACTTCAACGTGCTGGCCGACTACTTCGCGGCCCACGGCTTCGTGTTTGTGAAGCTGAATTTGTCGCACAACGGCCTCGTGCCCGGCGGCACCGGCGACCTGGAGGACCTGGAAGCCTTCGGGCAGAACAACTTCACCCTGGAGCTCGACGACGTGGGCGTGCTGCTCGACTACCTCCACGCCCCGGCCACCTCGGCCCTGCCCGCCGCCGAAGCTGACCTAAGCCGCCTGTACCTGGCCGGCCACAGCCGCGGGGGCGGCATCGTGCTGCTCAAGGCCGCCGAAGATGCCCGCGTGCAGGCCGTAGCCGCCTGGGCGCCCATCAGCAACGTAAACCCGCGCTGGCCCGACAGTGTGATGCAGCAGTGGAAGCAGGACGGCGTGCAGTACATCGACAATATGCGCACCGGGCAGCGCATGCCGCTGTATTACCAGCTGGTGGAAAACTTCGAAGCCAACCAGCAGCGCCTCGACATTCCCGGCAACGTGCGCCAGAAGCTGAACCAGCCCCTGCTTATCGTGCACGGCGACCAGGACGAAACCCTGCCCGTGCAGATGGCCCACGACCTGAAAAGCTGGAAGCCCGCCGCCGAGCTGGTCATCGTGCCCGGCGCGGGCCACATGTTCGGCGGCAAGCACCCCTGGGACGAAAACCAGCTGCCCGAACTGGCCCGGCACGTGGCCGACAAGACCATTGCGTTTTTCCGGAGCCTGCTCACAGCTTCATAACCGCCACAAAATCATCCGTCGCTGACCCAATCAATTTTTGCAGCATATTTTCTGAATTTTGAAAAATATGCTGCAAAAGCGGTAGGCTATTTTTTAAATCCTGAGAAATACCCTACCAACCTACTGACCCGATTCTTCCATTGCCCTATGCCCACTGCTTACCTTCTGCTCGGCTCCAACCTCGGCGACCGGGCGGCCACCCTGCACGCCGCCGTGCAGCAGCTGGCCGCCACCGCCGGCACGGTTGTGGCCGTATCGGGGCTCTACGAAACCGCCGCCTGGGGCCTCACCAACCAGCCCGCCTTTCTCAACCAGGCCGTGCGGCTGGAAACCACCCTCACTCCTACCGAACTGCTCACCGCCTGCCTGGCCGCCGAGCAGCGGGCCGGCCGCGAAAGGCGCATCCGCTGGGATGCCCGCACCCTCGACGTGGACATCCTGCTCTACGACGACTTGGTCCTGGATTCAGAGCAGCTGCAAGTGCCCCATCCGCGCCTACCGGAGCGCCGCTTCGCCCTGGTGCCGCTGGCCGAAATTGCGGCGGAAGTGGTGCATCCGGAGGCTGGCGCTACGGTAGCGGAACTGCTGGCCGCGTGTTCGGATGAGCTGGGGGTAAATTCCGTGGGGGCATAGATTCCGGGGCGCAATAGTTGCGTAATCCGGTATGCCGTTGGTGTTATTGCCGAAACTCTATTGCGAACTGAGTATATATTGCCGAAGCTGGCTACCTTCGGCAATAGGAATGTTAGCGGTAATTTTACAGAGACGACACAGACCAAATGAGAATATATAAAACGGGACTTATTCTAACAATTTTAAGCTTGTTTACTTGCTTAAATCCATATTGGATAATATTTGCTGGACCAGTTTTTATAGTTGGACTATTACTTGTTTGGTTCTCAAAAACGAAATTGAAAACAAAATTACTCACGACAATTCTGCCTCTAATTCTATGGTATCCCGGACTACTTACATTTATGTTTTTTGGTTCTAAACATATGACACCTGAAACATTTCTAATACCTAAAGACTTTCGAGGACAGATTACTTTGATTTATAACGAACCTTGTGGACAGACAATTCCAAAAATGGACGGCAGACTTATTTACAAAATTCCAGACAATGGAGTTATGATTTTAAAGAATGAATTTGAAACAGGTATCATTGACCAAGAATATTATTTCGTTGACGACAACTGGAATAGCATTGAAAAAATACCTACACTTATTCAACAGGACTTTAACGAGGACTATACACTTGAAAAAAACAAGAATGAGCCACCTAGAAATAAAGTAGGTTTGTTTCTGCTTGGCACAGGCGGAGGAAGCACATTAAAGAATGAAAATTACAGCTTTCATATGATGGCAGTTAATTCTTGGGATAGTTTACGAGTGCAACAAAATGGAAGTATTCCCGACAATTTAATTGACAGTTTATTATTCCAATGCAGACAGAAGAAATAAAAACTACCGCTAACATGGGTTTGGCAAAAGTGGCGGTTCAGTGCTCCGCAGACACATTTGTGGTTAATCAAAGTTTGGTTCTCCGCATCAACATTTGTGGTGAAAATCGCCACCTTTGCCAAGCCCCAAACCGTTGGCAATAAAAAAAGCGCCCCGCCGAATGTCTTCGGCGGGGCGCTTCCTATAAGAATCGGACGGTGCTTACACCGCCGCTGAGCTGCCGGCTGCTTCGGGCGCAATCTTCTTCACCAACCCCTGCAACACCTTGCCGGGGCCGCACTCCACGAACTGCGTGGCGCCGTCGGCTACCATGCGCTGCACGCTCTGGGTCCAGCGCACCGGGGCCGTGAGCTGGCGCACCAGGTTCTGGCGGATTTCGTCCGGGTCGCGGTGCGGGGCGGCGTCCACGTTCTGGTACACGGCGCAGAGGCCGGCCGCAAACTGGGTCCGCTCGATGGCCTGGGCCAGGGCCGCCTCCGCCGACTGCATCAGCGGGGAGTGGAAGGCCCCGCCCACGGGCAGCGGCAGGGCGCGCTTGGCCCCGGCCGCCTTCAGCTGCTCGCAGGCCAGCTCGATGCCGCGCTGGGAGCCGGAAATAACCAGCTGGCCGGGGCAGTTGAAGTTGGCCGCGACTACCACGTTGCCGGCGGCCGTAATTTCCTGGCAGATGCGCACCGTCGTCTCGTCGTCGAGGCCGAGGATGGCGGCCATCGTGCCGGGCTGCTCCTGGCAGGCGGCCTGCATGGCCTGGGCGCGCTGGGCCACCAGTTGCAGGGCATCTTCAAACTTGAGCACCTTGGCCGCTACCAGCGCCGAAAACTCGCCCAGGGAGTGGCCGGCTACCATCTCGGGGCGCAGGTCGGGCAAGGTGGCGGCCAGGGCTACCGAGTGCAGAAAAATGGCGGGCTGGGTTACGTTGGTTTGGCGCAGGTCCTCGTCGGAGCCCGTGAACATGACGTCGGTCAGGCGAAAGCCCAGGATTTCGTTGGCCTGGTCCATCAGCTGGCGGGCGGCGGGCTGCTGCTCGTACAGGTCGCGGCCCATGCCCATAAACTGGCTGCCCTGACCGGGGAAAATAACTGCTTTCATGCGGAGAAAAGTGAAGGCGGGAATAAAGTAGAAAGCCCTTTCGGATTGGGGCGGCAAGATACGGGAATAAAAAAACCCGCTTCCAGGCCTGGAAGCGGGTTTTCTCAGTTACTCTCTAAGGCTAATGGGTTATTTCCACCCAGCCCTTGTAGGTAATCTTGGTCGACTTGGAATCGGCAAACTCCACTTCGGCCAGGTAGTAGTACACGCCGTCGGGCACCTGAATGCCTCTGCCCCGCTCGCCGGAAGTAGCGTTGCCCGTCCAGTTGATGCCGGGGTCCGCATCGCCGTCATACACTTTCACGCCCCAGCGGTTGAAGGCCTGGAAGTGCACTTTGCGCAGCGGCGACGACACGCGGGGCCGGAACGTATCGTTGATACCGTCGCCGTTGGGCGTGAAGATGTTCGGCAGCTCGAAGATGATGCAGTTGTCGGCGCAGACTTCGGCGCTCAGGGCGCTGCGGCGGTTGCCGATGGCCCCTACGGCCTGCACCCGGTAGCAGCCCGCCTGCTCCTTCAGCCCGGTGTGCGAGTAGTTGGGGCTGGGTCCGCGCGTCGAGTCAATAAGCGTGAAATTCGCGTCGGTGGTGCGGCGGTAGAAGATGCGGTAGTAGGCAATGGCCGTGCTGCACCCGGTCGGGTCGGAGGGGTTCAACACCCAGTTCAGCACGTTGGTGTACGTCTCGCCCTCGGCCGGGAAGTAGCCGGGCCGGTTGAGCGCCTGGGTTTTCAGGTCCTCACAGTCGTTGCGGATGGTAACGACCGGCGGGCAGGGAATGGGCACCAGCAGCACCGGCAGCTCCTGGCTCAGGTTCAGCAGGTTATCGGGCAGATTGGGAGAGCCGTAGGTACCATTGGTCTGCACGTAGTAGGTATAGGTCTCACCCTGCACCAACGGCCGCTTGGCCCCCGTATCGGTATAGGTGGTTCCGGTGGCTACTTGGTCCAGCAGCACGAAATCGGGGCTGCCCGGGCTGCGCCGGTAAATGGAGGTAGGATGACCCGGCTCGTTATTTTTCCAGGGAACCGTAAACGCCCAGCTCAGATTTATCTGCGTGCCGGCGGCGTTGGGCGTGCCGCTGAGGCGCACGGTGGTAGCCGGGCCGGCCGTTTCGGGCACGGCGGAAGCTGCCGTGAAGAAGTCCAGGAAGTAAGTGAACGTGCTGTCGGTGGTGTTGCGGCCCGCGTCAACAAACGAGGTGCTGGTCAGGTCGGTAGTGGTAAACACCTGCTTCGACTGCGCCTTGGTTGCGTTCTGGCCCCGGCCCCGGAATAGCCGGTAGCCGTAGGGCTGCGAGAAGGGGCTGGAGCTCAGCGGCTCGGTCCAGCGCACCGTCACCTGCCCGTTGGTGCGGTCCGTGCGGTCCACCGTTACGTTGGTGAGCAGCGCGGGCCGGCCATCCAGCGTGACGCACGTTTCGAGCGAGGCCAGGCTGGCCCCGCCGGCGGGCGACGGAAACTCGGCGTAGATCCGGTAGCAATACGTGCGGCCGCGCTGCAGATTCGACTTATCCCCCCGGTCCAGGAAGGATTGAGCCGCTACGTTGGTTGTATCTTTAATCAGTACGTAGCCCGAAGACGCCGGAATCCCCGTGACGCAGGTGTCGTTGGGGAAAGTGGATGGCCCCTCCTTGCGGTAGATGCGCAGGCGGCTGGCGTTTTGGCAAGCGTAACGGTTCCAGGTCAGGCGCACGTTGTTCTGGCTTTGCACCGCTCGCACGTTCTCGGGCCTGGGTCCCACCACTCGTATTCGAAAGACCTTTTCGTCAATCAGGGCCACGTCGCCGGTCGCGGGCTTGTCCTGGGCTTTGAACAGCACCGTGTAAGGCTGGGCGGCAACATCCGTGCACTCCGGCGTCCATTTGAAAATACCCTGGGCCGGGGGCGTTGGTCCCGCGCCGGTTTGCACGAAGGTAGCGGGCGAGTTGGCCCGGCCAAACATACCTCCGAAGGCAGTCAGAATAACGGGGTTGTTATCCGGGTCGGTGGCCGTTACCTTTTTCCGGACCTCCACGCCCGCTACCACGCAAATGTCCTGCGGCACGTTCACGGTGGGCCGCAGGTTGCTGGTGGGCTTCACCACAATCTGCATATCCCGGATAACGGTCCCGATTTCGATGACGGACCCCGAGGGTGTTTTGCGCCACTCGTGCACGATAAAGGCCGCGTTGAAGTCGCCGATGCGGTTCGGCGCGTTCCAGACCAGCTGGCCCGTAAACCTGTCGATGGTAAAGATGGCCGTTCCTCCGCCCGGGTTCCCCAAGTAGGGCACCTTTGTTCCGATGGGCGTCACTTCGTTGGGCAGCACGTAGCCCGTCGTGACGCGCGGCAAGGGCGTATTGTTATTAGCGAGGGCCGTACTGATAGAGCCTGCCTGCTGACTGGGAATCAATTCAAACGTCAGCGAATCGCCGTCGGCATCATAAGCGGCCGGGTTGTGCAGGAACACCTGGTTGCGCGAGGCCTTGTCGATGGCCGGCGCAGTCAGTACCGGGGAACGGTTCACCGCGATGCCGGCATTAAGGGTGATGCGCGTAGCAATGTAGAACGACTGCGTCGCCGATTCCGTCATGTTTTGCACCCCGGTATTGCGGAACTCGCCGATGTAGCTCACAGTGTAGCTGCGGTCGGCGGTGTAGGTGTGCTCGAAATAGTACACGTTCCGGTAAGTGTCCTCCGTGACCTGGGTGCGACTAAAGCGCGGTACGCCCGCCAAGCCGCTGCTGGTGCCGTCGCCGAAGAAAATCGTGACGTTGGGCTCATCCACGGGGGTCAGGCCAAAGTCGGTGTAGAGCACCATCTTGAAGAAGATGCGCCGGGGGTTGTTGCGAGGGTCCCCGAAGGGGTAGGTCGTGTCGCTCTTGGCCTGAATATCTCCAGCCCGAATGTGGGACGCCTCAGCCGTAGAGTGCAGCCCCAGCAAGGCTAGCACACTGACCATCAGCACCATTACCCACTTACCGGTACTCCGCGGTAAAGAAAGGTTCATACTATACGTTGATTAGTAAGCTGAGATAAAAAAGAAGGTCGAGAAAACCTCGGTAGAATCCTAACAAAAAACAGGCTATCCGGGTTGCTCCTATGATGTTTCACTCTAACGGGTTTAGCCCAAGATTGATTCACCACCCCAGTTAACGCTAATTCGGATTGTTTAGTACATGGTCGGCATGTACCTTTGACCGATACAACCGACCGTTTCTAAAACCACCAGTAACTCCTATGAGTTGGATCAGTAAGACGTTTTCCAGTAGCATTGGCCGCAAGATTATCATGTCCATCACGGGCCTGTTCTTGTGCTCCTTTTTGGTTGTCCATTTGATTGGCAACCTGCAGTTGTTCAAAGACGATGGCGGGCAGGCTTTTAATGTGTACTCCCACTTTATGGGCACCAACCCCCTGATCCGCACCGTGGAATGGGTGCTGGTTTTGGGCTTCGGCTTCCACATCTACGAATCGATTGTGCTGACCCAGCGCAACAAAGCAGCCCGAGGCGGCAGCTACGTGAGCAACCACGCCGAGCAGAACAGCCCCTGGCAGTCGCGCAACATGGGCCTGCTGGGTACCATCATCCTGATTTTCCTGCTGGTGCACCTGTACAATTTCTTCTACCGTGCCCGCTTCGGCGAGCTGGATCCGGACATCAACAACAACGCTGACCTCTACACCCTGGTAGCCAGCTCCTTTAAGCAGCTCTGGTACGTGGTCCTGTACGTCGTAGCCCAGGTTGCCCTCGGCTACCACCTGGTTCACGGCTTCCGCAGTGCCTTCCAGACCCTGGGTCTGAATCACCGCAAATACACGCCGGCCATTAAGTTCGTGGGGTATGCCTTCTCGGTCCTGGTTGCGGCCGGTTTCGCGGCAATGCCCTTGTACTTCTACTTTTTTAAATAAATCCTAACCTCGTCCATCCGATGATACTGGATTCCAAAATTCCCGAGGGGCCCCTGGCCGAGAAGTGGGAGAAGCACAAGTTTAACGTGAAGCTCGTCAACCCCGCCAACAAGCGGAAGTACGACATCATCGTGGTGGGCACCGGCCTGGCCGGCGCTTCGGCGGCGGCTTCGCTGGCTGAGCTCGGCTACAACGTGAAGGCCTTCACCTTCCACGACTCGCCGCGCCGCGCCCACTCCATTGCGGCCCAGGGAGGCATCAATGCCGCTAAAAACTACCAGAACGACGGCGACTCCGTGTTCCGCCTGTTCTACGATACGATTAAGGGCGGCGACTACCGGGCCCGCGAAGCCAACGTGTACCGCCTGGCGCAGGTATCGGTCAACATCATCGACCAGTGCGTAGCGCAGGGCGTGCCTTTCGCCCGCGAATACGGCGGCCTGCTGGCCAACCGCTCGTTCGGGGGTGCCCAGGTAAGCCGCACGTTCTACGCCCGTGGCCAGACCGGACAGCAGCTGCTGCTGGGGGCCTACTCGGCCCTGAGCCGGCAGGTGGCTTACGGCAAAGTGAAGCTGTACACCCGCTCGGAAATGCTGGACGTGGTGGTAGTCGACGGCAAAGCCCGCGGCATCATCACCCGCAACCTGATTGACGGCAAGATTGAGCAGCACTCGGCCCACGCCGTGGTGCTGGCCACTGGCGGCTACGGCAACGTGTTCTACCTGAGCACCAACGCCAAGTACTCTAACGCTACGGCCGCCTGGCGCGCCCACAAGAAGGGCGCGTACTTCGCCAACCCCTGCTTCACCCAGATTCACCCCACCTGTATTCCGGTATCGGGCGACTACCAGTCGAAGCTGACGCTGATGTCGGAGTCGCTGCGTAACGACGGCCGGGTGTGGGTGCCCAAGGAGAAGTCGACAGCGGAGCGCCTGCGCAAAGGCGAAATCCGCGTGAGCGACATTCCTGAGGAAGAGCGTGACTACTTCCTGGAGCGTAAATACCCCGCCTTCGGTAACCTGGTGCCCCGCGACGTGGCCTCGCGCAACGCCAAGCAGATGTGCGACGAAGGTCGGGGCGTAGGCAGCAGCGGCCTAGCCGTATTCCTGGACTTTGCCGACATCATCAAGCGCACCGGCGCTGATTCGGTGGCCCAGAAGTATGGCAACCTGTTCGATATGTACGCCAAGATTACCGGCGAAAACCCCTACGAGCAGCCCATGCGCATCTACCCCGCCGTGCACTATACCATGGGCGGCCTGTGGGTAGATTACAACCTGCAAACCACGATTCCGGGCCTGTATGCTACCGGTGAGTGCAACTTCTCCGACCACGGCGCCAACCGCCTCGGCGCTTCGGCCCTGATGCAGGGCCTGGCCGACGGCTACTTCGTAATTCCCTACACCATTGGTGATTACCTGGCCAATACGCCGCCGACGCCCGTAACGACCCAGCACCCGGCCTTCGCCGAAGCCGAGGCCGAAGTACGGGCCCGGATCCAGAAGCTGCTGAGCATCAACGGTACCCGCACGCCGGATGACTTCCACAAGCAGCTGGGCCACATCATGTGGGAATACTGCGGCATGGCCCGCAATGCCAAAGGTCTGGCCTTTGCCAAGCAGGAAATCCAGAAGCTGCGCAAGGAGTTCTGGAGCGACCTGAAGCTGGTCGGGACCAGTGAGGAGCTAAACCAGGCGCTGGAAAAAGCCGGCCGCGTGGCCGACTTCCTCGAACTGGGTGAGCTGATGGTCGACGACGCCTACGCCCGCAACGAAAGCTGCGGCGGCCACTTCCGCGAGGAATATGCCACCGAAGAAGGCGAGGCCAAGCGCGACGACGACAACTTTGCCTATGTGGCGGCCTGGCAGTACACGGGCGACAATCAGCCGGAAATCCTGAACAAGGAAGACCTGCAGTTTGAAAACGTGAAGCTTACCCAGCGCAGCTACAAGTAGTGAGGACGGGGTACTGAGCAGCAGCGGAATGTTGCTGCTCAGTACGTTGTTTTTCCATTGCTCACTACCCAATCCTCACTACTCAATTCCCTTGAAATACCATGGCTGGAAGTAACCCGAATGCCAAACCAATGAATCTCACCCTGAAGGTGTGGCGGCAGAAAAACCGCAACACCCAAGGTCAAATTGTAGATTACCAGGTAAAGGACATTTCGCCCGAAATGTCGTTCCTGGAAATGCTGGACGTACTCAACGAAGACCTGCTGCGCCGCGGCGACGAGCCCGTAGCCTTCGACCACGACTGCCGCGAAGGTATCTGTGGCTCGTGCAACCTGTTCATCAACGGCCGGGCCCACGGTCCGGAAGCCGGCACGACTACCTGCCAGCTGCACATGCGCAAGTTCTCGGATGGCGACACGATTACCATCGAGCCCTGGCGTGCCAATGCCTTCCCCGTCAACAAAGACCTGAGCGTGGACCGCTCAGCCTTCGACCGGATTATCCAGGCTGGTGGCTACGTGAGCGTAAATACGGGCGGCGTACCCGACGGCAACGAAATTCCGGTGCCCAAGGACATTGCCGACCGCGCGTTTGAAGCCGCGACCTGCATCGGGTGCGGCGCCTGCGTGGCGGCCTGCAAAAATGCGTCGGCTATGCTGTTCGTGTCGGCCAAGGTGTCGCAGCTGGCCTTGCTGCCCCAGGGCCAGGTGGAGCGCAAAACCCGCGTGGAAAACATGGTGGCCCAGATGGACAAGGAAGGATTTGGGGCTTGCACCAACATCGGTTCCTGCGCCGCGGAGTGCCCCGTGGGCATTTCCCTGGAAAATATTGCCATCCTGAACCGCGAGTTCCTGGCCGCCAAAGCCACGTCGAACAACCTGGCGTAAGCACCTGGCTTTCACTTTGTAAAAAGAGCGAAACGACCCGTCGTTTCGCTCTTTTTGCGTTAAATAGGCTCTATTACGGCTCACTCGCCATAACAATCCGCCCACTTCCGGGCTTACTTGCCTAGTTTGCTGTCGGCGGCTGGTTCCGCCGTCTTATTTCGCCCTTTCCCCGCATGATTACCATCGTAGCCGCCACCAACCGCCCGGCGTCCCGGGCCCGCCGTATTGCCAACATTTACGCGAAGATGCTGGACGAGCTGGGCGCCGAGTACCAGATTCTGGACCTGGCTGACCTGCCCGCTGACTTTACTACTTCGGCCCTGTATGGTAATCTGGGAAAGAATGAGGCGTTCAACCGCCTCGTGCGCCAGGCCGAAGCCGCGGACAAGCTGGTTTTTATCGTGCCCGAGTACAACTGCTCCATTCCCGGCGTGCTCAAGTCCTTTATCGACGGGCTGCCCTACCCCGGTGGCATTCGGGGCAAAAAGGCCGCGCTGGTAGGCCTCAGCGCCGGCACCCAGGGTGGCCTTCTAGCCCTGAGCCACCTGACGGACATCCTGATGTATCTGGGCACGACGGTGCTGCCCGCGCGGGTACGCCTGCCCGGCCTCGACCAACACCTGCTCAGCAACGGCGAGCTGGACAATTCGCTGTACCTGCAATTGCTCAAAGAGCAGGCCCAGGAACTTGTTGCCTCCTAATAACGACTACAGGTAAAGCAGCCCTAAGGCGGTACCTCGTATATTTGCGGCATCTCCTTCTGACTTTACCCGGCCGTGGCACGCATTCTGGCTTATCTTCTCACCACCCTGATTCTGCTCCAGACGTTTAGTCGGGAGCTGGTGGTAGTTGATTACCAGTTGCACAAGGAGCGCATCACCCAGCTGTTCTGCGTCAACAAGGACAAGCCCCGGTTGCAGTGCAACGGCAAATGCCACCTGGCGAAAAAGCTGCGCAAAGCGTCGGCTGCCGACAGCAAGGCCCCGGCCAGCGGGTTTGCCAAAGTGAAATACGATGCCGTGCTGCCCCTGCGGGCCCTGTTGCAGGAGCCCCGGTTTGCGGGTTTGCCGGTCCGCCAGTTCGGGCGGCAGGCCGCGGTGCCGTATTCTTTTTCGCCCGCGCACAGCATTTTCCATCCTCCTTCTTTTCAGGCCTAATTCTACCTGGTGCCCGCCTTCGTGCGCGGGCTGCTGGCCGCTTTGCCTCGTCGAAGCGCCTCGTGCAACTGCACCCTTTGGTTTTACCCCTGATTTTGAAGATTGAAGATGAAATTTTCCCGTTTTTTCCTGACACTGGCCGTGGCGGCCGTTTCGCTTACGAGTTGCAAAAAAGATAAGGACGTAGCTCCGGCCGTCGGCGAGCTGGACATTGAGATGGACCACGTGGTAGGCAGCAGCAGCCTCGTGCTCAATGCTACCACGCCCAATTACACGACCCCCAGCGGTGACCATTTCTCCGTAACGACCTTGCGCTACTACGTTTCCAACATCCGCCTGCGCAAGAGCGACGGCACGGAATACGTGCAGCCCGAAAGCTACTACCTGGTTGATGCCGCCCGCAGCGACTCCAAAACGCTCGTGCTCAAAAATGTGCCCACGGGTGATTATACCGGCATTACGTTCACCATCGGCGTGGACGCGGCCCGCAACACCTCCGGCGTACAGCAAGGCGCCCTGGCTCCCAGCGACATGTTCTGGGGCTGGACCACAGGCTACGTGTTCCTGAAGCTGGAAGGCAAATCACCGGAAGCACCTTCGGGGGGCTTCGCCTACCATGTGGGTGGTTTTGAGGGCACCAACAGCGCCCTCCGGACGGTGTCGCCGGCCCTGCCCACCGGCGTCAATATTCTGGTGCGCACCGATCATACGCCCGAGGTGCACATGAAGGTGGATGCCCTCAAAATCCTGACCGGGCCTACTACGGTGCGCTTTGCCACGTTTGAAGCCCCGCACATGCCGGGCCCGGCCGCCGCAAAGCTGGCCGACAACTACGCGGCGGGCATGTTCCGCGTGGATCATGTGCACGCCAACTAAGTCATCGTTCCGATGAAACGTTCTCCATTGGTGCTGCTGGCCGCTGGGCTGGCAGCACTGCTGGTAGCAGGCTGTCAGACTGACGACAGTACAGCCCCCGACGCGGGCGTGCCGGGGTCGGTGTTGCCGGCCAATTTTCCGCCGCCCGTGTACGGCCTGGAGCAAAATCCACCTACCAAGGAAGGCTTCGCGCTGGGCCGCGCCCTGTTCTACGACCCGCGCCTCTCGCGCGACGGAACCATCTCGTGCGGCAGCTGCCACCAGCAGTTCGCGGCCTTTTCGCACGCGGGGCACACCGTGAGCCACGGCCTCGACGGGCTGCTGGGCACACGCAACGCCCCGGCGCTGCAGAACCTGCGTTGGGAGCGGGAGTTTCTCTGGGATGGGGGTTCGCGCCACATCGAAACCATGCCGGTAGCTCCGCTAACGAACCCGGTGGAAATGGGGGAAACGCTGGACAACGTGGTGCGCAAGCTCAACGCCGACCCGCAGTACCAGCGGCAGTTTGCCCAGGTGTTTGGCAGCAAGCCCATCGATTCCTACCAGCTGCTGCGGGCCCTGGCGCAGTTTACGGCGGCCCTGACGTCGGCCAACTCCCGCTACGACCACTACGTGCGCCACGAAGGCGGCGGCACGCTGTCGGCGGCCGAAACCCGGGGGCTGACGCTGCTGACCCAGAAGTGCACGCCCTGCCACGGCACCGACCTGTTTACGGACCATTCCTACCGCAACAACGGCCTGGACAGCGCCTTCCCGGCTGATTCCGGCCGGGCGCACATCACCCAGCAGGCCACCGACCGGGGCAAGTTCAAAGTACCGTCGCTGCGCAACGTGGCCCGCACGGCTCCCTACATGCACGACGGCCGCTTCCAGACCCTGGAGCAGGTGCTGGACCATTACGACCACGGCGTTGCGGCCTCCCCGACCCTCGACCCGCTGCTGCAACCTACTTCCGGCCGGCGCGGCATTGCCTTGAGCGCGCAGGAAAGAAGTGACCTGGTTGCCTTTCTGCACACGCTCACCGACGAGCAGTTTCTCCGGGATGCCCGCCTGGCCGAGCGGCCCTAGCGGCGTTTTTCATTTGGCTGCGGCCAAGCCGGCGGCCTCAACCCTTACACTTCCATGAAAAAAATATACCTGGCGCTGGCCCTGAGCAGCCTGTGGAGCAGCGCGGCCCAGGCCTGCGACATCTGCGGCTGCTTCATGGGCATCACGCCCTACGACAACCAAAGCGGCGTTTCGCTGATGCACCGCTACCGGATTTTCAACGGCTACCAGCAACTGGGGCAGTCCCACGCTTTTTTCCCGGCGGGCGTGCAGCCGTTCGTACCCAGCCACCCCAACCGCGACGAAGGCTACCAGCACGCGCACAAGGGTGATGCCACGGACTATGAGGCCTACCGGGTAGTGGAGCTGCGCGGCAAATACTTTCTGGCCAAGCGCCTGGAGCTGAACGCCTTCGTGCCGTACGTTATGAATACCTCCCAGAGCAACGGCGTGCAGCTGAACACGGCCGGGCTGGGCGACGTGACCCTGTTTGCCGGCTTCCACCTGATTCGGGCCATCGAAACGGCCGGGGTGCAAAGCCGGCTGATTGTGGGGGCCGGGGCCAAGCTGCCGACCGGCGACTACCAGCGCACCAACGCCAGCGGCCGGCGCTACCCGATGCTCAACCAGCCCGGCACGGGCACCACCGATGGGTTTGTGTACGCTAACTACATCGGCAGCTTTCACAACGTGGGGCTGAGCCTGAACTCCAGCTACCGTCGGGCCACCCGCAACCGTTTCGGCAACAACGTCGCGCCCAGCACCTCCTCATTTGCCAACCTTTTCTACCGGTTGGCCGTGGGTTCCAACTGGCAGGTCTACCCTTCGGCGCAGCTCTACTACGAGAAAACCAAGGGCGAAATGCTGGATGGGCAACTCACGCACGAGCACGCCATGAACGACGCGCTGCTGGGCCCGGGGCTGGATGTGTACTACAAGAACTTCTCCCTGAATACCAGCTTCCAGCTGCCCATCTACACGGCCACTACCGACCACCCGGCCAGCGCCGGCCGCATGGTGCTGGCCCTGGGCTACAGTTTCCGGCAAACGAAATACCTGCTTAAGGGGCGTCAGCCGGCCGGCTAGGGCAGGTCGCGCAGGCGGCGGCCCTGCTGCCGCGCCCAGAGGCCGTGCTTGCTTTGCCCGATTACCTGCGCCCCATAGATTCCGCGGTGCCCCGAGAACAGGTAGCTCAGCACGCAGGCCAGCCCCACGTACAGGCCGCACTCGTGGCCGAATAGCTCCAGTCCCATCAGCAGGCAGGCCAGGGGCGTATTGGCGGCCCCGGCAAATACCGCCACGAAGCCCATGCCCGCCAGCAGGGGCATGGGCAAGGGCAGCACCGGCGCCAGCGCGTTGCCCAGCGCCGCCCCCACGAAAAACAGCGGCGTCACCTCCCCGCCTTTAAATCCGGCGCCCAGCGTGAGGGCCGTGAGCAGTAGTTTTAAGGCAAAGGCGTACGCAGGCAGCGGCTCGGCAAAAGAGCGCACGATGACCGGCACACCCAGGCCGATGTAGTCGGTGGTGCCCAGCAGCCACACCAGCAGCGCCACGGCCACGCCGCCCAGTACCGGCCGGAGCGGCGGAAAAGCTATGCGCCGCTTAAAGAAGGCACTGACCAGGTGCGTCGCCCCGGCAAAGAGCCGGGCGGTCAGCCCGAAAGCCACGCCGGCCAGGGCCGCGCTGCCTAGCCCCGGCCACGACATTTGAGCGGGCACAGCCAGCACCGGGTAGGCCGTGTGGCCTACGCCCCAGGCCCGCGTAACCCAGTCGGCGCAGATGGCCGCCAGAAAGCTGGGCAGAATGGCATCGTAGCGCAGTCGCCCGATCAGAAACACTTCCAGTCCGAAAACCGCCCCGGCCAGCGGCGTGCCGAAAACCGACGCAAAACCCGCACTGATGCCGGCAATGAGCAGCAGGGTCCGTTCCCGGCGGTGCAGCCGGAGCCAGCGCATCAGCTGGTCGGCCAGTGCCCCACCCATCTGCACGGCCGTGCCTTCCCGCCCCGCCGAGCCGCCGAACAGGTGGGTCAGCAGCGTGCCGAGGAGCACCAGCGGCACCATGCGCAGCGGTATTACGGCCCGGGGCGTATGAATTTCGTCGAGCAGCAGGTTGTTGCCGGCTTCCACGGGTCGGCCCCAGTAGTAATACAGCGAGCCGACCAGCAGCCCGCCCAGGGGCAGCAACGCCAGAATCCAGCGGTGCGCTTCCCGCCACGAAGTCACCCAATCCAGCGCCACCAAAAAGCCCGCGGATGCGGTGCCGGCCAGCGCGCCAACGACGGCGCTGATCAGCAGCCAGCGGCCAACAAACAGCAACAGCACGCGGTACTCAGCCCACAGGCGGGAGAAAATCCGAAAGGGCATACACAAAGCAGCTAAAAAAGCGGAAAGAGGGCCCAAAGTACGCTATCCGGCGTGGGCCATGCTAATTCTCAGGGCTGCGTACCAGGTAATTATCGGGGCCGAAACCAATAGGAGCAGCGCTGCTGTTATGCCGGAAATCAATATCTTGGACTTTTCTCGACCATTACTTTACCGGGGTGTTTACTTCTACTCGTCTGCGTTTCTGGCTTCTGACGTCCGCTGCTTCTCTAACGCTGCTAATGGCTTGTGAGTCAGAGCCGGATTTCACGGAGGAAGGCCCGACCGTTACCACGCCGTACAAGCTGGTCTTGCCCAAAGGCTTGCCCCAAGACGTTAAGATTCCGGCCGATAACCCCCTGACGGAAGAAGGCGTGGCGCTGGGCCGCATGCTGTTCTACGAGCCCAAGCTTTCCCGCAACAACACTATATCGTGCGGCAGCTGCCACCAGCAGAGCAAGGCTTTCACCGATGGCCGGGCCCTGGCCCTGGGCGTTGATGGGGTGCCGAACCCGCGCGGGACGATGTCGTTGGCCAATATTCTCTGGGAGCCGGCCCTGAACTGGGATGGGGCCGCCACCAGTCTGGAAACTCAGGCCCGCAAGCCCATCGAAAACCCCACGGAGATGCACCAAACCTTGGGGGAGGGCGTCAGCAAGCTGCAGCAGACGGAAGTGTATCCGCCCCTGTTCCGCAAGGCATTCGGCTCGTCGACCATCACCCAGGACAACTTGCTCAAAGCGCTGGCCCAGTTCGAGCGGACTCTTATTTCGGCTAATTCCAAGTACGATAAGTACCTGCGCGGCGAAGCGCAGCTCAGCAGCCAGGAAATAGCCGGTAAAGTGCTGTTCTCCAACCACCCCGACCCGACCATTCCGGTGGCCGGGGCCGACTGCATGCACTGCCACAACGAAGGCAACCTGCTCTTTACCTCTACCGACTACACGCGCGGGGCGGCCAGCAGCTTTTTCAACAACGGCCTCGACTCCAACCTCAAGGATCAGGGGCGGTTTGGCGTTACCGGCCTGGAATCTGACCGGGGGAAGTTTCGGGCTCCTACCCTGCGCAACATTGCCCTGACGGCCCCCTACATGCACGATGGCCGCTTCCAGACCCTACAGGAAGTGCTCGACCACTACAGCGACCATGTCGCCAAGGACAGCCCCAATCTGGACGTGAACATGCTGACGACCACCAACAAGCGCAACGGCACCCAGCTCAGCCTGACGGCGGGTCAGAAGCAGCAGGTCATTGCGTTCCTGTTGGCGCTCACCGATTCCTCGTTTATCCAGGACAAGCGCTTTTCCGACCCCTTCAAGCCGTAAGGTCCGTAGCCGCTGCCTGATTCCGGTCAGATAACACTGGCTTCTTGATCTACTTTGCATTTCCCTAAACTTCCTGAGCCTCAGGCCGTATTAGCGCCGGGCCCTACCACGCACGCTACCGTGCAGCCGTGCCCTTCTTGCTGCCCACCGGGCAGTTCACTCACCTAAACCCATGAAAAGCAAATTGCTTATTGCCCTGCTGGCTTTGTGCTCAGCCTGTACTGCTACTTCCTCCCCTACTGCCTCCCGGCGCCCTCTTTCCCCCGACCGGGAGTCCGCAGATCCGCTCAATGCTACCCTCCCCGACTCAACTTCCACGGCTACCGTTGAGTAGCCGATTTGAAGTATAATACACAACAAAAACGCCGTCCAGTAGCTACTGGGCGGCGTTTTTGTTTGTCGTACTAAGCGGGACTAGTCCACGTTGTCGTGCAGGAACCGGTTGTCGCCGAGCAGTTCGTTATCGTCCGACAGGTTGAAGCGGGAGATGTTGCGCTCATTGGAGGGCACTACGTTTTCCAGTTTCACCTGCCGCCGCAGGTAGGCCGGCGTTTCCAGTTGATCCTTAATGGCATCCGTGGTCAGGCCGTTGCTCAGGCCTTCCAGGCGCCGCCGCCGCTCTTCCGCCCGGGCATCCAGCGACGGACGCGCCGGCTGCTGCACCGGGGCGGGCTGATGAATCACGACGGGCTCAGGAGCAGGCGTTGAAGGAGCAGCCACCGGCGGCACGTAGCCCGTGTAGGGCGAGGTTTCCAGGTCGAAAGTCACCTTGGGCGGCTCAGGGGCGGCGGCTACCGGGGCGGGTGCCGGGGTGCTGAACGTGGGAACCACCGGGGCAACCGGGGCCTCCTGCCGCTCCCGGTCGAAAATATTGATCTGCGGGTCGGGGGTAGCTACGGGCTCCGGCTCGGACTTGTCCACGCCGTAGGCCATGCTGATGTTGTGCGCGTCGCGGGCAAAGCCGGTGGCAATAACCGTCACGCGGATGCTCTGGCCCAGCGTCGAGTCGATGCCGTGGCCGAAGATAACCTCGGCGTCCTGCCCGGCTTTGTTCTGGATGTACTCCGTAATTTCGGTCAGCTCGTCCATTTCCAGCTCGGCCTGGTCGCCCGACATGATGGAAAGCAGGATTTTCTGCGCCCCGTGAATGTCGGTGTTGTTGAGCAGCGGCGACGACAGAGCCTCTTCTGCCGAGCGGCGGGCCCGGTTTTCACCCTCGGTAATGCTGCTGCCCATAACGGCCGCGCCCGAGTCCTTCATCACCGTTTTCACGTCTTCAAAGTCCACGTTGACTTCGCTCGTGACGGTGATGATTTCGGCAATGGATTTGGCCGCCGTGCTCAGCACGTTATCGGCCTTGGCGAAGGCGGCCCGAATCGGCAGGTTGCCGAAAATTTCGCGCAGCTTATCGTTCAGAATCACCAGGACTGTGTCGCAGTTGTCGCTCAGCTCCTTGATACCCTGCTCGGCCTGCTGGCGCTTCTTCTTGCCCTCGAACAGGAAAGGCGCCGTCACGATGCCCACGGTCAGAATGCCCAGCTCCTTGGCCACTTTGGCAATAACGGGCGCGGCACCGGTGCCCGTACCACCGCCCATCCCGGCCGTGATAAACACCATTTTGGTGCCGTTGCTGAGCAGCTCCCGGATTTGCTCCCGGCTCTCAATGGCCGCCTGCTTGCCCCGCTCGGGGTTGGCACCGGCTCCGAGGCCCTCGGTCAGGTCCACGCCAATCTGCAGCTTGTTGGGCACGGTGCTGCTGTGCAGCGCCTGCTTGTCCGTGTTGCAAATCACGAATTCCACGTCCTTGATGCCTTGGCTGAACATGTGGTTCACGGCGTTGGAACCGCCCCCACCGACGCCAATCACCTTGATGATGGAGTTGGATTGCGCTGGAATATCAAATTTATACATGAGTGGTCTGCTTCAATTAACAGTTACCATTTATCATTTATCACTCAACTACTCTGCATCCACAAGCTATTCCGCCCGGTGAAGTGTCAACTGATAAGCGTTAAATGTTAAGTGATTTAGTACTGCTTGTCGTCGAAATCGTCGATCAGCAGTCCTTTGGTGCGGCTGATGATATCCTGGAAGAACTTGCCCGCCCCGGAGGTCTTTTTCGGGGGCGCCGGCTGGGGCTGAGCCACGGGCTGCGGTGCTACCGGTGCCGCCGCCCGAACTTCGGGCGCCGGCCGGTAGGCGGTTTCCTCTTCCTCGTACGAACGGCTGATCCGCTCGTCGATGGAGCGGTAGCCCGACAGCACCAAGCCCACCGTGGTAGCGTACATCGGCGACTTTACTGCCTCGATCTTGCTCTTGCCCAGGTGCTCGTTGGGGTAGCCAATGCGGGTATCGAGGCCGGTTACGTACTCGGTGAGCTGCACCAGGTTCTGGAGCTGGGAGCCGCCGCCGGTCAGCACGATGCCGGCCGCCAGCTTGTCGCCGTGCCCGGTGCGCTGAATCTCGGCGTACACCAGCTCGATGATTTCCTCCATCCGGGCCTCGATGATGTGGGCCAGGTTCTTGAGCGAAATTTCCTTGGGAGCCCGGTCGCGCAGGCCTGGGATGCTCACGATTTCGTAGTCGGAAGCTTCCTCGGCAATGGCTTTGCCGAATTTCACCTTCAGCTGCTCGGCCTGGTTCTGCATCACGGCGCAACCCTGCTTTATGTCGCTGGTGACGATGTTGCCGCCGAAGGGCAACACGGCGGCATGCCGAATAATACCATCCTTGAAAATGGCCAGGTCGGTGGTGCCGCCCCCGATGTCAATCAGGGCGACGCCGGCTTCCTTTTCCTCTTCCGACAGCACCGACATGCTCGAGGCCAGGGGCTCCAGGATCAGGTTGTCGATTTCCAGGCCCGCCTTGGTGACGCACTTGTTGATGTTGTTGATGGCCGTGCTCTGGGCCGTGATGATGTGGAAGTTGCCCTCCAGGCGCACGCCCGACATGCCCACGGGGTCCATGATGCCTTCCTCGTAATCCACCTTGTAGTCCTGGGGCATTACGTGGATGATTTCGGAGCCGGGCGGGGTGACCAGGCGGTACATATCGTTGGTCAGCCGATTGACATCGTCGACGGTAATTTCAGTTTCGGCGGAGTTGCGGGTGATACTGCCGTTGTGTTGCAGGCTCTTGATGTGCTGGCCGGCAATGCCCACATTCACGACGCCAATATTGATTCCGGACTGTTCTTCGGCCTGCCGGATGGCCTTCCGGATTGCATCCACCGTCTTGTCGATGTTCGACACGATACCGCGCACCACTCCTTCCGACACGGCTTTGCCCATGCCCAGGATTTCGAGTTTGCCAAACTCGTTTTTCCGCCCTACCAGAGCGCAAATTTTGGTGGTACCAATGTCGAGGCCGACTACAATCTTATCGTTTTGCATGAGGAAGGAAGGACGAGTGGGGTGCGGTTGGTGCTATGTGTTTCAGATGCAAAAAACGCCGTTTTTGAGCGTTTACGCAAGGTTTCGTTACTCACAAATGATCTGGTCTTTGAACTCAACGTTGACGCGGTGGTACGTGTCCCAGCCCAAAACCGGAGGAATTTGACGGTAAAATACCATCAGTTTCGCAAATTTTTCCGAAATATTCTCCGGAAAGCCAAATTCTATTCGTTGGTCGCCTACCTGTTGCGTGAAGGAAACCTTGCCATTGGGGCCAATAAATACCTCCGCCACCTGCGCCCGCCAGAACGGATGCTCATCAATATAGCGCAAAAACTCGAGGTATTGGCTCCCGGTGGAATCTTGGAAAAAGCCAGCTTGGAGGGGTCCACCTCCCAGCCGGGAAATGGGCACCACGCGGGCCGTGAATAACGACGACAACGGCAGTTTCTTGCCCTCGGCGTCGAGGTAGCTATCCAGGCGAGTATCGGCGTGTACGAGACGGGCAATGGGACGGTTTTGGCGCACGTCGGCGTGCAAATTGCCGGCCAGGTCGCGGTACACTTGCGCTTCTTTCACGAAGCTGTGGGCTTTCAGGCGGGCTTCCAGGGCTTTAAGGTCCAGATCTTCGGGGTGGGCGCCTTCCAATTGCTGGTTGCCGTTGCGGGTGAGCAGCGCCGTTACTTCCCGCTCACTGATGAAATAGTTGTTGAACTCGTTGCCGATGGTTACGATAACCTGGCCCACGGGGCGGCGGGCCTGCCGGACGCCGGCAAACACGGCCAAGCCCGAGAGCAGCACGAGGCACCCGGTGGCGAAAATCAGATTATTGGCTTTACGCTTCAGCTCCATTCCAGCGAATATCTAAAATATTCCTTAGCCGTGGTACCAGCTGGTCGATATCACCAGCCCCGACGGTGGCTAACACGTCGAAAGTATCGTCAGATTCGGCCGCAGCCAGGACTTCGGCTTTGGTTTGCAGCGACTTTCGCGGCGCCGTTATTTGGGACAAAATCAATTCGGAGGTTACGCCCTCCAGGGGCAGCTCCCGGGCCGGGTAGATGTCGAGCATCACCACTTCGTCGGCTAGGCTCAGGCTCTGGGCAAAGCCCTCGGCAAAGTCGCGGGTGCGGGTGAAGAGGTGGGGCTGGAAGATGACGCGCAGCCGCTTGCCGGGGTACAGAGCCCGTAACGAACGAAGGAAGGCATCTATTTCCCGCGGGTGGTGGGCGTAGTCGTCCACGTATACTTTGTCGCCCTTGGTGACGATGAACTCAAACCGGCGTTTTACGCCCCGGTACGCGGCTACGGCCTTTTTCAACGGCTCCTCCCCTACGTGTTGCAGCTGCGCAACCAGGCAGGCGGCCAGCATGTTTTCCACGTTGTGGTAGCCTGGTACGGCCAGCGCCAAATTTTGCACGTTGCCGAGCGGGCCGTGCAGGTCGAAGCGGAACTGGTGGCCCTGGGCGGTAATCTGGTCGGCATACAGCTCCGGGCCCTGCTCGGGCGAGAGGCCGTAGCGAATCACCCGCACGCCTGCGGCTACCGACTCGGCAATGCTCTGGTCGGCGGTGTGGTTGAGGATGAGCGTGCCGCCGGGCTTGATCTGGGCCACAAACTGCCGGAACGACTCCACCAATGCCTCCTTGTTGCCATAGATGTCGAGGTGGTCGGCATCGGTGCTCGTGACAATGGCAATATCGGGGTACAGCGTCAGGAAGCTCCGGTCGTATTCGTCGGCCTCGACTACTACCGGAAGGTTGTCAGTTGTTCCTTGTTCGTTGTTAGTCGGGGGCAGCAGCACGTTGGAACCCAGGTTGACGGAAATACCGCCCAGGAAGGCGGCGCAGGGCACGCCGGCGTGGTGCAGCAGGTGGGCGACCATGCTGCTGGTCGTGGTTTTGCCGTGGGTGCCGGCCACGGCAATGGTGTAGCGGCCGGCCGTGAGCAGGCCCAGCACCTGGCTGCGCTTCCGGATGTCGTAGCCCTGCTCCCGCAGCCAGGCCCACTCCCGGTGGTCCTGGGGAATGGCGGGCGTCAGGATTACCAGGGTCTGGGCGCGGTGTTGGCGCACCTCGGCCGGAATGCTTTCCACCGCGTCGTCGTAATGCACTTGAATGCCTTCGGCGGCCAGGGCTTCGGTCAGGGGCGTCGCGGTTTTGTCGTAACCGCTCACGCGGTGGCCGTTGGCCTGAAACCAGCGGGCCAGGGCCGACATGCCAATGCCCCCAATCCCCAGAAAATAAACGTTCGGAAATGCGGCGACTGGGTTCATGCGCGGTCCATGAGGGCTAAAAGTTCATCCACGATGGTCGTGGTGGCATTAGGGTGAGCCAGGCGGCTCACGTTCTGGCGGAGCTGCTGCTGCCGGGCCGGGTCGTGGAGCAAAGCCAAGGCCTGGTCGTAGAGCTGGGCTGGGGCATCGGCGTCGGACACGAGCAGGGCGGCATCTTTCTCGACCAGCGCCAGAGCATTTTTGGTTTGGTGGTCTTCGGCCACGTTGGGCGAGGGCACCAGGATGCTGGGCTTGCCGGTCAGGCACAGCTCCGACACCGACAAGGCCCCGGCCCGGCTGATAACCACGTCGGCGGCGGCGTAGGCCAGGTCCATGCGCTGCACGAATTCCAGGGCCTGAAGCTTGTCGGCGGCAAAGGGGGCGGCCTGTTCGGCGGCTTTGGGGTAATAGAGCTTGCCGGTTTGCCACAGCAGTTGAATGCCGGCTTCTTTGAGGCGGGGCAGGGCGGCGGCCGTGGCTTCGTTCAGGGTGCGGGCGCCGAGGCTGCCGCCGATGACGAGCAGAGTCTTTTTATCGGGCGAAAGGCCGAAGAACTCCAGCGCCTCGGCGCGGCTGCCGCTGGCAATTTCGGTGCGCACGGGGTTGCCGGTCAGCACGAGCTTATCGGCGGGGAAGAATTTTTCCATGCCGTCGTAGGCCACGCATATCCGGTCGACGCGGCGGCTGAGCAGCTTGTTGACCAGGCCGGCGTAGGAGTTCTGCTCCTGAATCAGGGCCGGGATGTTGCGGGAAGTAGCGGCCAGCAGCACGGGGGCCGAGGCGTAGCCACCCACCCCCACCACGGCATCGGGCTTGAACTCTTCCAGCAGCTTGCCGGCTTTGCGCACCGAGCGGAACACCTTCACCGGGAACAGCAGGTTCTGGGGCGTGAGGCGGCGCTGCAAGCCGGCAATATCCAGGCCCACAATCGGGTAGCCGGCCTCGGGCACGCGCGTCATTTCCATGCGGCCGTTGGCACCCACAAACAGGATTTCGGCCTCGGGCTGGCGGCGACGCAGCTCGTTGGCAATGGCCACGGCCGGAAAGATATGCCCGCCCGTGCCGCCCCCGCTGATAATCACGCGGTACGGCCGGGGCTGGGAGGAGGCGTTATATAAGGACGTCTTGGGCACTTCGGAATGGTGAGATGGTGAACTGGTGAGCTGGTGAGTTTGAGGCTGTGGTGTGTGTGGCGCCGATTACGCGGCTTGAACGACAACTCACCACTTCACTATCTCACCATTTCACCGCTAGGCGTAGGCCGTTTTTTTCGGGATGCGGGGCGTATCGGCCGGCTCGCCGGTCATGGGGCGCACTTCCCGCTCGCCGCGGCTCACGCTGAGAATAATGCCGATGCTGATGCCGGTGAAAATCAGGGAGGTGCCGCCCATGCTCAGCAGGGGCAGCGGCAGGCCGGTAATCGGGCCCAGGCCCACGGCCACGCCCATGTTGACCATAGCCTGCAAGACCAGACTAAACGAGAGGCCCGCCGACAGCAGCCCGCCGAAGGCCCCGTAGCTGTTCATCACCGTTTTGAGCCCCCGGTACAGGAAGGCCAGGTACAGAAACAGCACGAAAGCGCCGCCCACAAAGCCGTATTCCTCGATGATGACGGCGTAGATGAAGTCGGAATACGGGTGGGGCAGAATGTTGCGCTCCGTGCTTTGGCCGGGGCCTTTGCCCGTGATGCCGCCGGTGGCAATGGCAATGTAGCTGTGCTCGAGCTGAAACGGCACCGGCTTGGTTTTGTCCGTGAAGTTCTCGATGCGCGACTGTACCGTTTTTAGGCGCTGCCCCGAGGCCAGCCCGATACCGCCCACAATGGCCCCGATGGCCACCATCACCGTCATCTGCTTGAGCGGCACGCGGCCAATGAACATCAGCAGCAGGCAGGTACCAAACAGCAGCAGGGCCGTGGAGGCGTTACTCATGATGATGATGCCGCAGATCAAACCCACCCACAGCATCACGGGCAGCAGCGTGGTTTTGAAGTCCTGCACGTTCTGCTGCCGGCGGCTGAGCATGCTGGCCACGTGCGAAATCAGGGCCAGCTTGGCTAAGTCGGAAGGCTGAAACGTCTGGTTAATCACCGGAATGGTGAGCCAGCGCGAGGCGTCGTTCAGGGTGGTGCCGCCCATAAAGAAGGTAAACAGCAGCAGCGGCACCGAGGCCAGCAGCGCGTAGAGCGACAGGCGTGAGTAGTAGCGGTAGTCGATGCGGTGGGCCAGCCACATAAAGGCCAGGCCGACCACAATCAGGCTGGTGTGCTTGAAGAGAAAGTACTCGGTGTTGCCGCTCATCTTCTTGTAGGCCAGCGTGCCGGTAGCCGAATACACCACCGCAATGCTGATAAACGAGAACAGAATCACAATGGCCCACAGAATCGGGTCACCTTTCAGATTCCGCTGCAGCCAGGTTTTGATCGGGTCCATGGGTAGTGTGATTTAGTGAAATGGTGATTTAGTGAGTTATTGTCTTGGCGAGTTTGATGTTCTGTTTGTGCGAATTGAACGACAAACTCACTAAATCACTAAGTTGCTAATTCACCTACCGCCGCCGCAAACTGCCGGCCGCGGTCCTCGTAGTTTTTGAACAGGTCGAAGGAGGCGCAGCA
Source organism: Hymenobacter aquaticus (assembly GCF_004765605.1). Taxonomy (NCBI): domain Bacteria; kingdom Pseudomonadati; phylum Bacteroidota; class Cytophagia; order Cytophagales; family Hymenobacteraceae; genus Hymenobacter; species Hymenobacter aquaticus. Next base: position 2,202,771 of record NZ_SRLC01000001.1, read on the forward strand.
GGGCGAGAGCAGCACTACGTCGCCGGGCGCGGCCAGCGCAGCCCCGCGGCGCACGGCCTCGGTCATGCTCCGGGTTTCTTCCAAGTGGGGCACGATGCTGCCGAAGCTGGCTTTGAGCTTTTCATTATCCACGCCCAGGCAGATCAGGGCTTTCACCTTTTCTTTAGCCAGGGGCAGCAGACTCGTGTAGTCGTTGCCTTTGTCAGTGCCGCCGGCAATCCAGACGATGGGGTGCTGGATTCCGTCGAGGGCAAACCAGGCGGCTTCCACGTTGGTGGCCTTGGAGTCGTTGATAAACCGGGCTCCACCTATTTCCCCCACGGGCTGCAGGCGGTGGTCGGCGTTGCGGAAGGTAGCCAGGGCGCTTTCAATCTGCTCCTCGCGGAGGCCCGCCACCCGGGCGCAGAGCACGGCGGCCAGGGTATTTTGGCGGTTGTGCTGCCCGATAAGCGGCGAACCGGCCGTACTAATCTGCTCGGCTAGCTCGTTCAGGCCCGGCGCCAGGTTGGTGCAGAGCTCGGTTTCGGAGGTGTAGTAGCCGGCCAGCTGGTAGTCGGGGCGGTGGTGCAGGCCGAAGGGCAGCAGGTTGGTTTGGCTGAACACCGAAGCAAACTCCTGCTGAATCACCGGGTCGTCGGCGTTGTAGATGAAAAAGCCGCTGCTGTCCATGTTGCGCGTGATGCGCAGCTTGGCCTGGGCGTATTTTTCCAGGGAGTAGTCGTACCGGTCGAGGTGGTCGGGGGTGATGTTGAGCAGCACCGCCACCCAGGCCCGGAAGTCGTAGGTGTCGTCGAGCTGGAAGCTACTGAGCTCCACCACGTAATAGTCGTGCTCGTCGGCAATGACCTGCTCGGCCAGGCTGTAGCCCACGTTGCCGGCCAGGCCCACCTTCAGGCCCGCTTCCTTCAGCAAGTGGTAGGTCAGCAGGGTAGTCGTGGTTTTGCCGTTGGTGCCGGTGATGCAGATGCACTTGGCCCGGGTGTAGCGCCCGGCCAGCTCAATTTCGGAAATAACCGGAATCTTCTTTTCGCGCAGGGCCTGAATAACGGGCGCTTTCTCCGGAATGCCGGGGCTTTTCACCACTTCGTCGGCCGTCAGAATCTCGCTGAGCGTGTGGGTGCCTTCCTCGAAGGAAATGCCGGCCGCCGCAAGCTTCTCCTTATAGATAGGCTGAATCGGGCTTTTGTCGGACACAAACACGGTGTGCCCCTTGGCCTGGGCCAATAGGGCCGCCCCTACTCCACTTTCCGCAGCTCCGAGAATGACGATTTTCATGAGTTTTCAGTCTTAGATTTCACGCAGTGGTTCGCAGTGGTAAACCGCAGGGTCACGCAGTGGTCGTTCACTGCGCACCACTGCGCCTGCCACTGCGAACCACTGCGTGAAACTTCCATTAGCGCAGTTTCAAGGTAACCAAGGTGAAAATGGCCAGCATAATGCCGATGATCCAGAAGCGGGACACGATTTTGGACTCGTGGTAGCCCAGCTTCTGGTAGTGGTGGTGCAGCGGCGACATACGCAGCAACCGGCGGCCTTCGCCGTATTTGCGCTTGGTGTACTTAAACCAGCCCACCTGCAGCATCACCGACAGGTTTTCAATCAGGAATACGCCGCAGAGCACCGGAATCAGCAGTTCCTTGCGCACAATCAGGGCCAGCACGGCAATGATGCCGCCGATGGCCAACGAGCCGGTGTCGCCCATGAAAACCTGGGCCGGGTAGCTGTTGTACCACAGAAACCCGATGCAGGCTCCCACGAAGGCAGTACAAAAGATTACCAGCTCTCCGGAGTTCGGAATGAACATAATATCCAGGTAATCAGCCAGTAGAGCATTACCACTCACAAAGGCAAAAATGGCCAGCGTAACGCCGATAATGGCCGAGGTACCGGCCGCCAGCCCGTCGAGGCCGTCGGTGATGTTGGCCCCATTGCTCACCGCCGTGATAATCAGAATCACGATGGGGATGTAGAGGAAGCTGTAGAGGCCGTTGAAAAACGGACCGGCGTAGGCAAACAGATTGCCGTAGTTGAGCTCGTTGTTTTTGGCAAACGGAATGGTGGTAATCATCAGCTTCACGTCCTGGTACACGGTGCTGGCGTCCACGGCCGACAGCTGGCCGTTGGGCAGCAGGTACTGGCGCACGGTCACGTCCTTGCTGAAAAACAAGACCCAGCCCACCGTAATGCCCAGGCCAATCTGGCCCAAGACCTTGAAGCGCCCACTCAGCCCCTCCTTATTTTTCTGGAACACCTTAATATAGTCGTCCAGGAAACCAATCAGCCCCAGCCAGACCGTGCTCAGCAGCATCAGCACGATGTAGATGTTGTCGAGCTTGGCGAACAGCAGCACCGGCACCAGAATGGCCAGCAGGATAATCAGGCCGCCCATCGTCGGGGTGCCCTTCTTTTCCATCTGTCCCTGCAAGCCCAGGTCCCGGATACTCTCGCCCACCTGCTTCATCTGCAGCACCCGAATCAGGCGGGCGCCGAAGAGCTGGGCAATGATGAGGGAGGTAATGACGGCCATAGCCGCCCGAAACGATATAAACTGGAAAACGCCCGCGCCTGGCAGGTTGTAGTGCTTGTCGAGAAAGGTAAACAGGTAATAAAGCATTGGCGCGGGGTTCAGCGGGTCTTCAGTGGAGTTATTCCAAGCTGCAAAGATTTGGCTTTTTTGGGGTTGGACAACTGTTGCGTTTTTGCAGATTTTCTAGTAGCCACTATTTCAGAACGTCATTCCCCGACTCCGCTCGAAATGACGTTCTTTTGGCTTTTTTTCATTTTCCCAGCAGCGCAAACATTTCCCGCAGCACTTGCCGATCGTCGAAGTCGCTCTTGACGCCCTGCACGTCCTGGTAAGTTTCGTGGCCCTTGCCGGCCACCAGCAGGATGTCGCCGGGCTGGGCCAGGGCCACGGCCGTTTTAATGGCTTCGCGCCGGTCGGCAATGGTCAGCACCTTGCCCAGGTCGGCGGGCTGCACGCCGGCCTGCATCTGGGCCAGAATGTCGTTGGGGTCCTCAAAGCGGGGGTTGTCGGAGGTGAGTACCACGCGGCTGGAGCCCTGGCAGGCCAGATTGGCCATGATGGGGCGCTTGCCCGCGTCGCGGTTGCCGCCGCAGCCCACCACCGTAATAATCTGCTGGCTGGGCTGGCGGATGTCGGCAATGGTCGACAGCACGTTTTCCAGCGCGTCGGGCGAGTGGGCAAAGTCGACGATGCCGGTGATGCGCGTTTTCTCGGCCACGATGGTTTCGAAGCGGCCCGCCGCCGGCGTCAGCCCCGACAGGATGGTCAGCACTTCGGTAGGGTCCTCGCCCAGCAGCACCGCCGCCCCGTACACGGCCAGCAGGTTGTAGGCGTTGAACACCCCGATCAGGCGAAACTGCACGTCACGCCCGTCAATGTCGAGGTGCAGGCCGTGCACGGCGTTTTCAATCAGGCGGGCCCGGAAGGTGGCCGGACCGCGCAGGGAATAGGTTTCGCGCCGGGCCGCCGTGTTCTGCAGCATCACGCTGCCGCGCTTGTCGTCGGCGTTGGTCAGGGCAAACGCCTGCTTGCTCAACCCGTCGAAAAAGCCCTTTTTGGCCTTCAGATAGTTGTCGAAGGTACCGTGGTAGTCGAGGTGGTCGTGGGTGAGGTTGGTAAAGATGCCGCCCGCGAATTGCAGGCCGGTGGTGCGGTGCTGCACCACGGCGTGGGAGCTGACCTCCATGAAGGCGTGGGTGCAGCCGGCCTGCACCATGCGGGCCAGCAGCTCGTTGAGCCGGATGGCGTCGGGGGTGGTGTGGGTGGTCGGAATTACCTGCTCGTCAATCTGGTTTTGCACCGTGCTCAGCAGGCCCACGTGGTAGCCCAGCTCCCGGAACAGGTTGTGCAGGGCCGTGGCGCAGGTGGTTTTGCCGTTGGTGCCCGTCACGCCCACCAGCTTCAGCTGCCGCGACGGATGCCCGTAGAAGGCCGCTGCCACGTGGGCCATAGCCTCGGCGCTGCTGGCCACCTGCACATAGGTAGTGGCGTCGGCAAGCTCGGCGGGCAACTCCTCACACACGACCACCGAAGCACCCTGCTCCACGGCTTTCGGAATAAACTGGTGTCCGTCGGCCTGCACGCCGCGCAGGGCAAAAAACACCGTGCCGGGCTGCGCCTGGCGCGAATCCAGGGTGAGGCCGTGCACGGCCACGTCGGCCGAGCCGACCAGGGCGCGCACGGTTACGCCCGTGAGCAGGGAGGAAAGCGGATGCGAAGGGTTATTGGCGGTAGTCAAGTAGCGGGAGCGGCTTATAAACCACTTGTTTCGGGGTGTTCAACTCTATTTTCTCCGGTGCGCCGCGGACGGCGGCCCCGGCGCGGCGCTAGGCTTTGGGCTTCGCGGCTTCCGTTCGTTTGCCGGCCTGTTGGCTTAACCGGTACTGCGCCAGCCGCTTGGCTTTCAACGCCTTGATTCGCTTGGCTTCGTCCTGGTCGGCGGCGGTAATCAGCTTGTTTTCGGTGAGTTGGGTGGGTTCCGGGGCCGGCAGCGCCTTGGGCGCGGCCTCCGTTTTACTGCCAATCGGCTCCAGGGACAGCGTCACGACGGTGCCGCGCCGGATGCCGCTACCCGCGGCCACCGACTGCTGCCGCACCCGGCCCGTACCCAGAGCTTTCACGCGCAGGCCCCGGTTTTCGAGCAGAAACAGCGCGTCGCGCAACGTCAGGCCCGTCACGTCGGGCACGCGGCCGGGGCGCACGGCCACCGGCTTCCAGTCCACGGCATTCACGTTGGAGTCGGCACGGTTGGCCCGCACCCAGTCGTCGCCGGAGGCCTGGGAATGGTTGCTCACGCCCAGCTTCTGGCACACCAGCGTCAGCTCGTCCTGCAAGCCGGCCCGCACGTAGGGTACCTTCGATTTGTTGGCCGGCGCCCGGGCCAGCAAGGGGCGCTGGCTGGCCATGTCGCGGGCCATGGCTTTGTCGGCCACCTCCCGGAAGATGGGGGCCGCCACCTGGGCCCCCGACCAGTTGGCGCCTTTCGGCGAGTCGACCACCACGATGCAGCTGTATTTGGGGTTGTCGGCCGGGAAGTAGCCGCAGAAGCTGGTGGAATACTGCTTGGTATACTGGCCGTTCTTGAACTTCCAGGCCGTCCCGGTTTTGCCGGCAATGCTGTAGTCGGGCGTTTGAATGGCGCGGGCGGTACCTTCCAGCACCACGCCTTCGAGCATGGCGCGCAGTTTGATCAGGGTCTCGTCGGAACAGATTTTGGGAATCAGCACCTTGGGCTCGAAGCGCTCCAGCACCTTGTCGGCCTGCTTGATTTCCTTGACAATCATGGGCTGCACCTTCACGCCGTTGTTGGCAATGGCATTGTAGAACGCCAGCGTCTGCAAGGGAGCCAGCTTCAGCTCGTAGCCGATGCACATGGTGCTGAGCGACGTACGGCTCCACGACCGGTCGCGCGGGTCCTTAATGTAGGGCCGGGCCTCCCCCGCCATCTGGAAGCCCAGCGGCTTGTCGAGTCCGAACTTCTTGAGGTAGTCGGTGTACTTGTTGGGGTCGGCGGAGAAATGGTCGTTGACCAGCTTAGCCACCCCGATGTTGGACGAGTTTTCAATGACCTGCTTCACCGACAGCCGCCCGTAGGCGTGGGTATCGGTTTTCACGGCCCCGGCGATGCGCATGGAGCCGGTGCGGCCGGTATTCACGGTATCGTCGAGCGACAGGTCGGGGTTGTCTTCCAGCAGAGCCATCATCGAGGCCAGCTTGAAGGTCGAGCCCGGCTCGGTGCGGCCCTGGTCGGCAATGGCGTAGTTGTAATCTTCGCGGTACACGCCGTCGGCCACCTTGCCCAGGTTGGCCACGGCCTTGATTTCGCCGGTCTGCACCTCCATCAGAATCACGCAGCCGTACTGGGCGCTGTTATCCACCAGGGACTTATATAAGGCGTTTTCGGCCACGTCCTGGAGGTTGATGTCCAGGGTGGTTTTTACGTCGTAGCCGGGCTGGGGCTTCACTTCCGTCCCGTCGTAGATGGGCTTGTTGCCGCCGGGCAGGCGCTCAAACAGCGCTTCGCCGTCTTTGCCGGCCAGGTGGCGGTTGTAGGTGAACTCCAGGCCCGCCCCGTTCTTGTCTTCGTTCAGGAAGCCGATGGTGCGCTGGGCCAGGCCGCCGAAGGGCCGGAAGCGCTTATCAACTTTCTCGAAAATAACGCCGCCCTTGTTTTTGCCCGCCCGGAAAATAGGCCACTGGGTCAGCATCTTCTTTTCCTGGAAGTTGATCTGCCGGGAGTTGAGGCGCAGATAGCGGGATTTTTTGTTTTTGGCGTCGTTCAGCTTGCGGTAATATTCCTTGGGACTCCGGTCGCCGAAAAAGCGGGACAACAGCAGCGACAAGGAGTCGGCTCCGCCTCTGAACGTCTTGTCATCGACCACGCTGGGGTCCCAGGCCACCCGGAAGAAGGGCAGCGAGGTCGCCATAATGCTTTCGTTGTCGGAGTAGATGTTGCCACGGGTGGCAAACACGGGCTGGTACACGATGCGCCGCTCCTGCTCCAACGAGCGCCACTTGTCGCCCTCCTTGAACTGAATGCGCGACACCTTCCACATGATGGCGCACGAAAACAGGCAGACGCCCAAAAACGCCAGCCGAACGCGGGTAACGATGGATTTCTTAACGCTTCCTTTCATGGCTCTGGCGGGAAGAGTTGGATGATTTCTTAGTCGTAGCCGTGGCCGGGGCTGCTGCCGCCAGCGAATCAGCCAGGGCCGTCGAGTCGGCGGCCGACATAGCGGCCAGCGAATCGGCGGTAAGTACGGGCAGGGCTTCCAGCTCGGCCTCGTCGAGGCGGCCGGCGGGCACCGTAATGCGGAACGGCGGCGAGGAGCTTTCCACCAGGCCGTAGGCGGCCACCTTGCGGGCCACCTCGCTTTGCTTGCTGGCCTCCATGTAGTCCGACTTCAGCGTGGTGTAGTCGGCGCGCAGGTCTTCGGTTTCGAGCTTCAGCTTCTGAATGCTGCGGTTCATGCGGTAGCCCCAGTGGGTGTTGCCGATGTAGACCAGAATCAGAAACATCACGAACAGCACGTGCGGCAGGTATTGCACCGGCAGTCCTTCCCGGAAGATGCTGTCGACGCTGGTGAGCCGGTCCAGAACGGTAAAGACGCTCCAGGTGCTGCGCGGGGCGGCCTTTTTTGGCTTGGCCGCCTTGGGTTTGGGCTCCGGCTCGGCCTCGGGCACGGGCGTAGGCTCGGGAGCCGCCGCTACGGGCGCGGGCGCGGCTTCCCGGGGCACGTTGGCGCGGGGCGGCGTATTGGCGACGGGTTTGAGGGTATTGGTAGCCAAAATCTCGGGAGAGGAAAAGGAGGTTGGCGTATCAGCTTAAAAAGTCAACGGCACGGGAGCGGCGGCGGGGCGCGAAAATCCGGCCAAAGTCACGCTCACTCGTCGCGGCGCACTGCGATGCGCAGCTTGGCCGAGCGGGCCCGGCTGTTGAGGGCTACTTCTTCGGCGGTGGCTTCCACGGGTTTGCGCGTGAGCACCTCGAAGGGGGTGTTGGTGTGACCGAACAGGTTTTTCTCGGCTTCCCCGAAAAATTTTCCCTTGGCCATGAAGTTCTTCACCAGCCGGTCTTCGAGCGAGTGGTAGGACATGACAACCAGGCGGCCGCCGGGGCGCAGCACCTGGGCCGTTTGCAGCAGCATTTCCTGCAGGGCCGCCATTTCGTCGTTCACCTCGATGCGCAGGGCCTGAAAAACCTGGGCCAGGTACTTGTTTTCCTTGCCCCGGGGCGTGCAAGGTGCAATAGCCTTTTTCAGGGCCCCAATGGTCTGGATGGCCTGCCCGCGCCGGGCGGTAGTCAGGGTGTGGGCCAGGGTGCGGGCGTTGGTCACTTCGCCGTACATGCCGAAAATGCGGTGCAGCTCGGCCTCGGAGTACTCATTGACGATGTCGCCGGCCGTGCGCTCCCCTTCCGGGTCCATGCGCATGTCCAGGGGCCCATCGAAACGGGTGCTGAAGCCCCGCTCGGGAGTGTCAAACTGGTGCGACGACACGCCCAGATCGGCCAGCAGGCCATCGACGGGCAGCACGCCGCGCTGGTCAAGCTCCTGGTGCAGGTCGCGGAAGTTGGCTCGCACGAAGGTGAACTGGGGCCGGGCCAGCCGGGCCGCTTCCCGCTCGGCGTCGGCATCCTGGTCGAAGCTGTAGAGGTGGCCGGTGGTGAGGCGCTCCAGCATGCGGGCCGAGTGGCCGCCGCCGCCGAAGGTAACGTCCACGTAGCGGCCGTCGGGGCGCAGGTCGAGGGCGTCGAGGCACTCGGCCAGCATCACGGGGCGGTGGTAGGCGGTATCGTTCTGGTAGTCGGGGCTCATGCGGCAAGGGGGCCGCTGATGGGCGGTGTGTCGGTGGATAAAAATTTCTGGGCCAGCTTCGAGAAGCTCTGCTGGTCTTTGATCAGGAACTCGTCGTACTTCTCCGGGTCCCAGATTTCGCAGCGGTTGCCCAGCCCCACGATGATGGCCTCCTTCTCGATGCCGGAGTAGCGCAGCATGGTGCGGGGCAGCATAAAGCGCCCGATGTTGTCGAGCTCCACCTCGGTCATGCCGCGGAAGAAGTTGCGCTGAAACTGCCGGTACTCCTCGTTGAACTCGTCCAGGGCCATCACCTTGTCGTGAATCACGCGCCACGACTGGCGCGGATACAGCACCAGGCAGGGCTCGAAGCCCCGCACCAGCACCAGCTGGTTGCCGGAGGCTTCGGGCAGATTGGCCTTCACCTTGGCGGGCAGCACCAAGCGCCCTTTCGGGTCCAGCTTGCACTCATATTCGCCAGAGAGGAGGTTCATAAATGCCGAGGGTGCCGACGAGGCGTGGGAATGGGATGATAGCAAAAGTACGCAATGCCCGGGAAAAGGCAACCACGATTTACCATTTTCTACCACTACGCAAAACGGCGTTTTTAGGCTGTAGAAAGTGGTTTTTGCAAGCCACGACCCAGACTGGTGGGGAAAAGTGGTAAACGCAAACCGGCCTTTTGCCAAAATGGCAGAGCCAGTCGCCGGGCCCTGGGGCCGGGCGCGGCGGCTTGGTCCGGAAGTGCCCCCGGCAGGATCCTGCACTCCCGGCAGCCGGATTCTGCACCAGTATCTGGGCGGTGCTGCGTATCTTTGCCTTTGTGAAACGCCTTATGCGCCACCGTCTCTTCAGCGCCTGCATGGCCCTGCTCGTGCTCATCACCTCGGTGGGCCTGACGGTACAGTCGCACACCTGCCGCAGCAGCGGGCGCAGCACGGCGGCCATCGTCTTCAGTGCCCCCGCGCACAAGTGCCCGCCGGCTTCCGGGGCCGGGCCACTGGCTGCTTCGCACCAGCTAGCCGGTAAGGCCCAGCTCAAGAAAGGCTGCTGCGAGTTTGGCACCCACTTCCACAAGCTGGAAGCCGCTTCGCACGCCCTCGAGCAAGCCAAGCACCTCGTGGCCAGCCTCGACCTCGCCTGGCTGGCCACCGATACCTGGCCGCTCTTTACGCCGGCCCAGCGCGTGGCGCAGGCTACCGGCTGGCACGCCAGCGACTCCTCCCCACCCCTGCGGGCGGGCCGGCAGCTGCTGGCGTTTGTCTGCACCTGGCAGGTCTAGAACTTCTTCCGGCGCCACAATTTATGGCGCGGGGCCTTGCCCCATTTTCTGGAAGAGTTCTAATTTACTAACCTTATGCAATCTTTTGTAGGACGACCCTGGGTCGCCGTGCTTGGCCTGGTGCTGAGCAGCCCGGCCGCGCTGGCCCAATCTGCTGCCATTGCGCCCGTGCAGGGCCAGGTGCTGGACGCCGCCGGCAGCGCCCCCTTGCCCGGCGCTGTCGTACGCTGGCAGGAAGCCGCCAGCGCCGGCACCACTACCGATGCCAACGGGAAATTCACCCTCGTCCGGCCGGCCCGGGGCGAGGCTAGCCACCTTATTATCAACTTCCTCGGCTACAAAGCCGATACGCTGACCGTGGCCGCTACTGATCAGGCGTTCGTGCGCGTCTCGCTGCGCCGCACCGTGGAGCTGGGCGAAGTAAAAGTTGAGGAACGGGCGCCGGCCTATTCTTCCCTGACGCCCACTAACACCCAGATTATCACCAGCCGCGACCTGACCAAATCGGCCTGCTGCAACCTGGCGGAAAGCTTCGAAACCAACGCGGCGGTGGAGGTATCGACCACCGATGCCGTGTCGGGAGCCAAGCAGATTCAGCTGCTGGGCCTCGACGGCGCCTACTCCCTACTGACCGTGGACAACCTGCCGGCCCTGCGCGGCCTGGCTACGCCTTACCGCCTGAGCTACCTGTCGGGCACCTGGATTGAGGGCATCGACATCATCAAGGGCATGGGCTCGGTGGTAAACGGCTACGAAAGCATTTCGGGGCAGGTGAACGTGCGACTGAAAGAGCCCGAGAAAGCCGAGCGGCTGCTGTTCAACGCCTACGGCAACGACCTGGGCAAATTCGACCTGAACCTGAACCTGGCCACGCCCCTGAGCACCAAGCTCAGCACGGCCCTGCTGCTGCACTCCGACCACCTCGGCCGCCGCGTCGACCGGAACAAGGACGGCTTTCTGGATTTGCCCCTGGCCACGCAGTACAACCTGTTCAATAAGTGGAAGTACAAGTCGGGCACCGGCATCGTGAGCGAAGTGGGCCTGGGGGCGCTGCGCGAAACCCGGGAAGGCGGGCAGGTCGAGTTCCGCCGCGACGCGCCCGGCCCCTACTACGGCACCACCCTCACCACCGACCGGTACACGGGCTTCGCCAAGACCTCCTACACCTGGCCCGGCCGGCCCTACCAGAGCCTGGGGCTGCTGCTCAGCGGCACCAGCCACGCTTTCGACTCGCGCTACGGCATCCGGACTTACGACGGCACCCAGCGCACCGGCCTGGCCACGTTGCTGTTTCAGAGCGTGCTGGGCACCACGGCCCACACCTACCGGCTGGGCCTGAGCTACCTGCACGACAACTACCAGGAGGTGTATAAGGACGGCTATACCTATGCCTCCGAGCCCGAGGCCGTGCGCTACCAGCGGGAGCACCGCAACCGCTACGAGCGGGTGCCGGGCGGCTTTGCCGAGTATACCTACCAGAACGCCCGCAACCTGACCCTGGTAGGCGGCCTGCGTCTGGACCACCACAACCTGTACGGCTGGGTGCTTACGCCGCGCCTGAACGTGAAGTACGACGTGCTGACCAATACGGTGCTGCGCCTGGCGGCCGGCACGGGCTTCCGCACGGCCAACCCCATTGCCGAAAACGCGGGCATGCTGGTCAGCTCCCGCGAGTTTGCCATCAGCAACAACCTGCGGCCCGAGCGGGCCTGGAACGTGGGCGGCAGCTTCACCCAGTATTTCACCCTGGCCGGCCGCCCCGCCACGTTCGTAGCCGACTACTACCACACCGAGTTTCAAAACCAGGTGGTAGCCGATGCCTATACCCTGCCCACGCTGCTGCAAATTGGCAATCTGGAGCCGGGGGGCCGCTCTTTCTCCCGCAGCTTCCAGGCCGAAGTGCAGGTAGAGCTCCTCAAGGGCCTGCAGGCCAAGGCAGCGTATAAGTACCTGGACGTGCAGACGACCTACGGCGGCGAGCTGCTGCCCAAAGCCCTGACGCCTCAGCACCGCCTGTTTGCCAACCTGGGCTACGCCACGGCCTTCGACAAGTGGCGCGGCGACCTAACCACCCAGTGGTTTGGCCAACGCCCCCTGGCCCACAACCCGGCCATGAGCGGGCACACCCACGGCACCGACCCCACCCCGCTCACCCTGAACTACGCGCCCCGCTACGCCCTGCTCAACGCCCAGGTGACGCGCGCCTTTAAGCGCCTGGAAGTGTACGTCGGGGTCGAGAACCTGACTAACTACCGCCAGCCCGACGCCATTGCCGGGGCGGCGGCGCCTTTCGGCCCGACCTTCGATGCCGCCATGATCTGGGGGCCTACCTACGGGCGGCTGACCTACGCCGGCCTGCGCTTTACGATTGAGTAAGCGGGCACTTCTTCCGGCAAGCTCTTTGTTATCGGAGCACCCAGTCCCGTTGCATTCCTCCTTTTTGCCTCCTCCCCTTCTTTTAAGCAACTCTATGAATACTCTGAAATCAGTTCTGCTGTCGGCCTTCGTCCTGCTGTTCAGCCAGTTTGGCTACGCCCAGAAAGCCCCGGCCGCCAAGGCCAAAGGCCCCGCTACCGAGCAGCTACAGGTGAAAACCTCGGCCGTGTGCGACATGTGCAAGGCCCGGCTGGAAAAGGCTATGGCCTACGAAAAAGGCGTGCAGGAAGCCCACCTGGACGTGGCCAGCCAGGTCCTGACCGTGGCCTACCGGCCCGACAAGACGACCCCGGACGCTTTGCGCACGGCCGTGCAGCGCACCGGCTACGACGCCGATACCCAGGTAGCCGAGCCCCGCGCCTACGACCGGCTGCCCGACTGCTGCAAAAAGACCAACAGCGTGCACCCCGGCACCGGCCACTAAGCCCGCCCGCATAAAACCCGAAGAAGCCGGCGCGTTGCGCAGGCTTCTTCGGGTTTAGGCCAGGCCGATATAGCCGCTACGCCTGAGCCCCCGATGCCGTTTTGACGTCAAACTCCAGCACGGCGCTAAAGGCCAGAGAACGGGTAAGGCGGCGGCGGTTGGTTCCCGATATTTCCAGGGTGAAGTACTCCGCCCGCAGGTATTCCAGCAGGTTGGGCTCCCCCTGCGGCTCCATCAGAATCCGCGTCGGATGCACGTTGCGGCTGGTAAAGGAGGCAATGCACACCTTGCGGCCGTTGGCAGTCAGAAAGCAGTTGCCGCTTTCCAGGGCGGCCAGCGTGGGCGTGCCCCGCCCGATGGCGTGGTTGCTTTCCGGGTGCCACTCCAGGCGCACCGAACGCAGAATAACGGCCGTTACCCCCGGCCCCGTGATGCTGGCCAGGCAGGGCAGCGTGTTGGGCAGCGTCGCTTCGCAGAGGTAAATCAGATCCATGCTCGGATCAATGCGCAGGTTGATGGCCCGGGTGTTCAGCCCGAAGGCTGAGCGAAGCGACCGGCGCAAGTCCTGGTGATTGGCGATGGTTAGCTCAACCCCCAGCACTACGGGCGGCAAAGCCGACCTGGAAGTACTGGCAATACGTTTCATAAGAGGTAGGTGTGTTGGCAGAAGCAAGCATGCACGAGAAGAAAACGGCCGGAGCTGCGTGGGCAGAAGTCAGGATTTATTTCAGTAAAATTTATGTAATTCTATTAATTCCAAGATCTTAAAGTATAGCAACCGGCTCCGAAAGTAGATAGAAACTCGGTATTGATGGGTCGAATATTGATTTCTTCTTATAATTAATAGCACAAATCAATTTAAACTTTCTATATTCACCCACTCCCTATTCGAAACTCGCGCTTTATGAAGATTAGCTGTTTGCTGCTCGACGACGACCCGCTGGTGCTGGACTTGCTGCAAGCCTACGTGGCCATGACCGACGTATTGGACGTGAAGGCGGCCTTTACCGACCCGCTGGACGCGCACCGCTACCTGATGCAGCACGACGTGCAGGTGCTCTTCTCCGATGTGACCATGCCCCACCTCAGCGGCCTCGACCTGGTCCGCTCCCTGCAGCACCCGCCTCTGGTGGTGCTGATGACGTCCTACCCGCAGTACGCCATGGAAGGCTTTAATCTGGACGTTATTGACTTTCTGCTGAAGCCTATTTCGCTCGACCGGTTTTTGAAAGCCGTCAACAAAATAGCTGGCATCCTGCGCACGAATCTGGTTGAGTCGGATGGCAATCAGGATATTCTATCCGGCTGGGGCTCGTTTTTTATTCGCACCGACGCGCAGTTCGTGCGCCTGCATTACCGGGAAGTACTCTACATCGAGGCCCTGAAGGATTTCACCAAAATCAACACGGCCGACGGCCGCACCCACCTGACGCTGGTCAACCTCAAGAACATTGAAGAGCAGCTGCCCCCGGGCCTGTTTGTGCGTACGCACCGCTCCTACCTGGTCAATACGGCCCGCATTGAGGCCGTCAGCAATCTGGAAGTGAAGGTTGGGGGCCATTCCCTGCCGCTGGGCCAAACCTACCGGGAGCGGGTTACGGAGCGAATTGTGAACCGGTCCCTGATTCGGCGGCAGCAACCGCAGTAAGGGCCGGCCCGGATTCCGCTTCGCCAGCGGCCGGCCCGAGGCTTAGCGCGGGCAAAGTAAAGGTGAACGTGGTGCCCTGCCCAACGATGCTCGCCAGGGACAGTTGGCCCCCGTTGCGTTCGACGAAGTCCTGGCAGAGCTGCAGCCCCAGGCCCGTCCCTTTTTCGCGGGCCGTACCCAGCGTTGAGAAAGGCCCCGCTTTACCGAACACTTTATCTTGGTCGGCAGCGGCAATACCAATGCCGGTATCGTGCACGCTCACGGCCCACATAGTGCCCTGCGCGGCGGCGGTAAGCGTGACGGTGCCGCCTTCGGGCGTAAACTTAATGGCGTTGCCGAGCAGATTGCGCAGCACCAGCCGCACCATATTTACGTCGGCCCGCACCAGCGTGGGCACCGGCAGCTGATTGAGCAACAGAATGGTTTTGCGCTCGGCATCGCCCAGCAGCAGGGCCACCGCTTCTTCGGCCAGGACGTCGAGGCGCACCCGCTCGGGGCGGATTTTATCTTTCTTCATCTGGGCCGCCGACCAGTTCAGCAGGTTGTCGAGCAGCAGCAGCGTATTGTTCAGGCCCCGGGTGAGGCGGGCCGAGTGCAGGGCCAGCCGCTCAGGAGGCAACGCGCCCATGTTCAGCAGGCTCAAGAGGGAATACAGGGAGCTGAGCGGACTGCGCAAATCGTGGGAAATGACGGAAAATAGGGTGTCCTTGGTTTGATTGAGCCGCCCCAGCTCTTCCTTTTGCCGGTTGATGGCCGCATTCTTGCGCTCCAGCAGCCGGTTGACCCGCACCTGCTGCTGCCGCCCGCGGTAGAGGCCGGCCACCATGAGCAGCAGCAGCACGGCCCCGGCGGCCAGGGCGTTGCGCACGACTTTCTGCCGCCGCAGGTTGGCCTCCTGAATCTGCCGGTCCTTGATCAGCAGCTGAATTTCCCGCTCTTTTTTTTCCGTTTCGTAGCGCGTGCGCAGCTCCGCTACCTGTGCGGAGCGCTCCTCGGCAAACGCACTGTCTTTCAGCCCGGCAAACCGCGTCATGGCAGCCAGGGCCTGCCGGTAATTGCCGGTGCGCCGATATACCGCAGCCAACGCCTGATAAATGGCACTCAGCTGGGCCTTCGAGCCACCCAGCCGCGCAATGGGCAAGCTGCTGAGCAACGCCTGCTGGGCCGCCGACCAGTGGCCCAGCGAATCGTGGGCGGCGGCAATGCCCTGCCAGAGAGTGGCCCGCACGCCGGCCGGGGCGGCGTGGGGCAACAGCTGCTCGGCCCGCAGAAAGCTGGTCAGGGCCTGCTCATCGTTGCTCAGATCCTGATACACCTGCCCCACGCTGTTTAGGCTCTCACTCAGGGCCAGGCTGTCAGTGGGCCGCGCTACCTGCATAGCGCGGCGCAAATGGAACAGGGCGCGGCTGTATTGCCGCTGCTGATAATACAGATTGCCCAAGGCATTGAGCGTCGCGGCGACCTTGGCTGAGTCGCGGTTCTGCTGCCAGGTGCGCAGCGCCTGCTGCTGGCTGGCCAAGGCCTGCTGCCATTTCTGCTGGCGCCCGTAGAGCAGCCCCAACTGCCCCAGCACGTAGGCCGCAGCCGTCGGCTGCCGCAACGTGGTGAAGGCTTGCAGGGCCGCCTGGTACGCCCGCCGCGCCTGGCCGGTGTCGCCCTGAATAAACAGCGTGTGCCCCACATGTGCTAGGTCAACGGTGGCGTGGTGGGACAGGCGTAGGTGCTGGTGCAGGCGCCGGGCGGCCCGGTAGTGCCGTAAGGCCTGGTCGTAGTGGCGCAGCTCGTTCTGCGCCGAAGCAATGATGCGGTGGCTGGCTGCTTGCTTGCCCGCACTTTGGGCGGCAACGGCCTGCTCCAGCAGCCGCTCGCCGTAGCGCAGCCGTGCTTCGGGATTCAGTGGCACGGGCCGGGTAGCAAGTCCCAGCCCCGCCTCAGTGGCCTGGGAGTAAGGACTCGTAATAGTTGGCGCAGCGGCATGCGTACGGCTGGCGCTGCCAAGCACCAGGACCCAGATCCAGCAAATGTGCAAGCAGTACAAACAGGTGCGCGTCATGTGGCCAGCCAGCAACTCAGCAAGGAAGTAGCGAAGCCTGAATATAGCCACATTCCGGCGTTAACCGTCCTGTTGAAACACCTGAACATCAGCAAAGGGAATCCTGCACCGGGCAGCGTCTAGCTTACTTGGTGCGCCACAGCCGCCACCACGGCAAATACGGCTGGTCGTGGTGCTCGTAGTGGTAGCCAAAAAAGTAGCAGCTCACGAAGGCCCAGGCATGATGCCGCAGCTGGGTGCGCGACCGGTGCTGGTTTTCGGGCGCATGCTCGCCCCGGTGCGGCAGGTAGGTGCCAAAGAAAAAGAGCTGCCCCGTAGCCAGCACCGCCGGGACCATCCAGAAGGCAATGACGTTGGCCATCGGAAAAGCCAGCTTGAGCAGATTATACGTCAGAGCCATCAGTCCGATTTGCCACCATGTGACGTAGTTCAGGGCAAAGCGCAACAGCCACGGCGCAAACCCCGGGTGCTTACCATCGTGGTAATCCGGGTCGGCGGCGGTGCCGACGTGGCGGTGGTGCTCGTGGTGCTTGGGCAGTAGCCGGGGATACCAGTTGTAGGCAAATAGAAACGCCGCCACCGTGCCCAGCGCCGCGTTCAGCCGCCGGTTGGCACTTACCACCCCGTGCATGGCGTCGTGGGCCGTAATGAAGAGGCCGGTGTAGAGGTGCATCTGCACCAAAGCCAGCAGATAGGGTGCGGGCGTGTGCCAGTCGGGCTGGTAAAACGCCAGTAGAAAGGTCAGCAAAGCCGTCCAGGCCCCGATAATAGCTAGCCCCATGCCTACTCCGGCCCAGCCCAGCGGCTCGGGCTTAACCCGGCGGGAAACGGGCACGGCGGATGTAGACTGCGTGGGGGCTGCGGGCATAAACTCAATTCTGTAACCACCGATACGAACCGGCGAATACTGCGAAGGTCGCGGTTTTACATGGCTAATAGAGCGTCGCGCACGTCTTCCATCAGCCACATGGGCGTGCTGGTAGCCCCGCAGATGCCGACCGACTGGCCGGGCCGGAAAGCCTCGGCGCAAAGCTCATCGACCTTGGAAATAAAGTGCGTATTCGGATTGGTATCCTTACAGACCTGGTACAATACCTTGCCGTTGCTGCTTTTGGTGCCCGAGACAAAGACAATCTGGTCGTATTGGGCGGCAAACTTGCGCAGGTCTTTGTCGCGGTTGCTGACCTGCCGGCAAATCGTGTCGTTCGGATTGACAGCGTAGCCCCGGTGTTCCAGCTCGCCTTTGATGCGGTAGAAGCTGTCGGTGCTTTTGGTGGTCTGGCTGTAGAGCGTGATGTTGGCAGGCAGCTCGTGGCTGAGCAGCTCATCCAGGTTCTCAAACACGACAGCGTTGCCGCTGGTCTGCCCCAGCAGGCCCCGCACTTCGGCGTGGCCGTGCTTGCCGTAGATGAAGATTTTTTCCTGCTTGTCGTAGCTGGTCTTGATGCGGTTCTGGAGCTTGAGCACCACCGGACAGGAAGCGTCAATCAGCGTCAAATCGTTTTCCAGGGCCGTCTGGTAGGTGCTCGGGGGCTCGCCGTGCGCCCGGATCAGCACTTTTTCGTCGCGCAGATTGGCAAACGTATCGTAGTCGATGATGCGCAGGCCGCGCTGCTCCAGGCGCTCCACCTCCTCGTCGTTGTGCACAATATCGCCCAGGCAGTACAGGTAGCCCTGTTCATCGAGGATATCCTCCGCCATCTGAATGGCATAGATTACGCCGAAGCAGAAGCCGGAATTAGGATCAATACGGACGCTCAGGTGGTGCGGCATAGCTCGGTAACCAAGGAAGCGGGCGGAAAGTTACGGTTGGGCTCCACGGATGTAAAAGGTACGAAATACGGAACAAATGTGGTTCTCACGGCGGCAGTTGTTTTCGCGTTGGCAAGGGAGTAAGCCTCCCTCCTCCTGCGCTGGACAATGCCGGCAGCCGCGTTTCAGCCACCTAATCGGTAAGTAATTGTTTGCTTACACCTATACTCCGGACTGCTTATTTTGTTTTATTCTTTACCCCAATAAGTTAAACAAACTACATACCCTGCCCCATACAGAAAAGCCGTACCAGGACTTGGCACGGCTTTTTCAACTATCTGAATAACACAGCTTAGCTGCTGATACGGCTTAGCTGCTGCGCCTGCTCGTCGCTGACGTGGCCCCGGTTCACGAGGAAACTGCGCACGGTCTGGAACGCCTCGGCATCGAGGCCCGACTGGGGGTGCTTGAGCAGGGTCTGCACCAGTAGCTGCCGGTCCTCGTCCACGTGCTGGCTCAGGCCCAGGAATGAAGGCAAGTTGGTTTCGACGCTGAAGCGCAGGAAGCGCACTTCGGCATTGGTTGGGGCCAGGGCCACGGCCTGGTCGAAGGTGCGGCTGGCGGCCTGCACGTAGCTCAGCTTGTTGAACATCGAGGCGTCGCGGGCCCGAATGGCTTCGGCCGCGCCTTTGTAGCCCAGAATCACGGCGTCCTTATCGTTGTAGTCGGCCATGAGCTTGTAGAACTTTTCGCCGGCCGCCTTGTCGGCAGCGGCTTGCTCGTAGTGGCGGCGCAGGGTGGGCAGGTGATAGGGCGAGGTAGCGGACACGGCGGAAAAAAGCGTAAAAAGGGGGAAAAGAAACAGCAGAAAACGGTTCACACGCAGGTACGTTCGTGGTCAGATGGCCCGGAGGCGGTAGCGAAAGTACGAACCCATCAGCAACAACAGCTTCGTGTTGTCGGGCACGCGCACCCGCTCACCCAATATTCGTGCCGCCGGCAGCTGCCGAATCTTGTGGAAAAGCTTCAGGTAATACACGTATGCCAGGTAGACGCCCAGCCGCGCCGCGCGGGGCAGCTGCACGATGCCCGCGTAGCCAGCTTCGAAATCCGCCCGAATGTCAGCCTCGATGTCGCGCTTCACCGCGTCGTCGAACCGCTCGTAGACGACGCCGGGAAAGTACACCCGGCCCCGCTCCTCGTAGTCGGAGCGGATGTCGCGCAGGAAATTCACTTTCTGAAAGGCGGAACCCAGGCGGCGGGCCGGCTCGCGCAGACGCTCAAACAGCGCTTCGTTGCCCTCGCAGAAGATGCGCAGGCACATCAGGCCCACTACTTCGGCCGAGCCGTAGATGTACTCCTCATACATCGACTGGTGGTAGCTACGGTCTTCCAGGTCCATTTCCATGCTCTTCAGGAAGGCCTCAATAAACTCCCGGTCGATGCCGTAGCGGCGCACCATGAGCTGGAAGGAATGCAGCACGGGGTTCAGGCTGAAGCCCGTGGCCAGGGCCTCGTCGGTCTGGCGCCGGAAGTCGGCAAACAGGGCGGCCTTGTCGTAGTCGTGGAAGGTATCCACAATTTCGTCGGCCCAGCGGACGAAGCCATACACGGCATACACCGGCAGGTGAAACCGCGGGTCGAGCGTGCGGATGCCCAGCGTGAACGAGGTACTGTAGCGCTTGGTGATAAGCTTGCTACAGGCCAGGCTGGTTTGGTCGAAAAGGGCAACGTGGTCCACGGGGGCAAAGTTGGGTGGCAGAGAAGAAAGGATGAATCCGGGCGCAGAGGGTTAGTACGAAGGTAAGCGGGGCGGCAGTTTGCCTGTCATTGTAACCAGCTAAACGGCAGAGGGTTTGCAGTCGACCCAGCCTTAGCGCCGGGGGCCGCCCTGCTCTTTTTCCACTTCCGTAGCTACTACCTGCCCCGAAATCAGCGACGGAGGCACACCCGGTCCCGGCACCGTCAGCTGACCGGTAAAATACAGATTACTAACCTTTTTGCTTTTCAGCGTCGGCTTCAGAATGGCCGTCTGCCGCAGCGTATTGGCCAGTCCGTAGGCATTGCCCTTGTAGCTGTGGTAGTCGGCTATGAAGTCGCGGTGGGCGTAGCTGCGCTTATACACCACCGCGTCGCGGATAGTCTCGCCCACGTGGCGCTCCAGCCGGTCCATAATCTGGTGATAGTACCGCTCCCGGGTTTCGTCGGGGTCGGCCAGGTCGGGGGCCACCGGAATCAGCAGAAACAGGTTTTCGCAGCCCGCCGGGGCCACCGTGGGGTCCGTCTGCGACGGGGCCGACACGTAGAACAGCGGCTTGCTGGGCCACTGCGGCTCCTCGTAGATTTCGTGGGCGTGCTGGCGGAAGTCCTCGTCGAAAAACAGGTTGTGGTGGCGCAGCTTGGGCAGGCGCTTGTTGATGCCCAGGTAAAACAGCAGGGAGGACGGCGCCATCGTGCGCTTGTTCCAGTAGGCTTCGTCGTAGTGGCGGTGCTCGGGTTGCAGCAGGTGCTGCTCAGCGTGGTGGTAGTCGGCGCCGGCCACCACCACGTCGGCGGCCCGGAAGCCGGCAGCCGTCCGAACGCCCGTAGCGCGGCCGTTTTCCACCGTTATTTCCTGCACTTCCTGGTTGTATTCCAGCACCACGCCCTGCTCTTGGGCCAGCTTCACCATGCCCTGCACAATCTGGTGCATGCCGCCTTTCGGGTACCAGGTGCCCAGCGCCAGGTCGGCGTAGTTCATCAGCGAATACAGGGCGGGCGTATTTTCGGAGGTGGCGCCCAGAAACAGAATCGGGAACTCCACCAGCTGCAGCAGCTTCGGGTTCTGGAAAAAGCGCCGCACGTGCTTGTGCATGCTTTGCAGCACGTCCATGCGCACCATATCCACCAGCAGCTTGGGGTCGGCAAACTCCAGCAGGGAGCGGCTGGGCGCGTACACCAGCCGGTTGATGCCCACCTGGTACTTGTAGGCTGCCTGCTTGAGAAACTCGTCGAGGCGGGCGGCGCTGCCGGGTTCGTAGTGTTCGAACAGCTGGCGCAGCTCGGCCATTTTCGCCGGAATGTCCACGGCGTCTTCGGCTCCGAAGATAACCTGGTACGACGGGTCGAGGCGCACCAGGTCGTAGTAGTCAGCCACCTTGCGGCCGAAGCGACCAAAGTATTTCTCGAACACGTCGGGCATCCAGTACCAGCTCGGCCCCATGTCGAAGGTGAAGCCCTCGGCCTGGAACACCCGGGCCCGGCCGCCGGGTCCTTCGTTCTTCTCCAGCACCGTAACGCGGTAGCCGCGCTGGGCCAGGCAGGTAGCCGCCGAGAGGCCAGCAAAGCCGGCGCCGATAACCAGGACGTGTTGGGGAGCAGTAGCGGTGGTAGTCAAGCTGAGCAGGGAAAAGGTGGTGGCAAGCTACAAACCCGCTCCCAACTTTGTTTCGGCCGCGCCGGCTCACTCCGAAGCCGGCACCGGTTAAGACCACGTACGCGGGCGGGGCAAAAGGCAGCCACAGCTTCCCAAGTATCTGGGTAGAAAGGCCCTGTGAATGTTGTAGCCTGCCGCAGCTGCCTGGCCAGGCCGCACGGCGCAAAAAGGGCCGAAAACAACTACGGGCCGCCAGCATCGGGCAGGTGCCCGGGTGCTGACGGCCCGCATTACGCCCGGGCGCAAGTTCTATTCTCCCTATTCCCTACACGCCGGGGGCGTAAACCTTCAGAGCGTCTTTCAGCTCTTTGCGGGCAATGTGAATCCGGTTCTTCACCGTTCCAATCGGAATCTGCAGCTTCTCGGCTATTTCAAGGTACTTGTAGCCAATGTAGTACATCATGAACGGCGTCCGGTAGTCGGCCGACAGGTTGGCAATGGCCTCGTTGATGTCCGTCACCACAAAGTCGGAGGTAGCGCCGTTGTGGGTAATGTAGTTTTCGTCGGTGTTGAAGTATTGGAAATACTCCGTGCTGTCAATATTGCTATTGCGCTTGGTAATCTTGTTGTAGTTGTTGATGAAGGTGTTGCGCATGATGGTGTACAACCACGCCTTCAGGTTGGTACCCGTCTTGAACTTGTCTTTGTTCAACATGGCTTTGAGCAACGTCTCCTGCACTAAGTCCTTGGCATCGTCAGCGTCGCGGGTCAAGTTCATGGCCACGGGCTTTAGGGAGTAGGAAATCTTTTGTACTTGATCGGTGAATTCCAAAGAGGTCATACTGTTTAGCTTTTCGTGGCAAAAGGTTAAACAAATATACGGGAAGATTTGAATGGCAACTAACTTAGATAAGAATTTTTCTCCACTAGCCCACATTTATATGTCGGTACATTAATCTGCGACCAAGGTACGACTCGCAGCTTTGGCGGTTGTCCTTTTGCCAATAAATTCGGCTTGCCTCCTACTTTGGGAGATGAACCCGACGTATCACCCGGTGAAAAAAAGCAGAAAAGCAGCGCGCCGCTCTCCGGGGCAGCGCGCTGCTTTTCGATCAAGGCCATAATTTTTTATTTGTCCTTCTGCTGGTGCAGCTCGTCTATCAGGGCCAGAAAGTCCGTCATCAGCCCGGGAATGATGGCCTTCTCGGGTAGCGTCAGCTTTTGGCAGTTCAGCAGCGGACCATACAGCACCAGCATGACGCCGGGGCAGCGCTGGGCCAGCTCATTAATATAAGCCTGCACCTGGCTGCGCTCGGGCACGGCCGTCAGCACCGTGCCCACGACGTGCGGCTCATAGGCCTGGCATACCCGTTCCAGCTCACTGATCGGCAGGTTTTGCCCCAGGTACAGCACGTGCTGCTCCCGGGCCCGCAGGGCGTAGTTCATAAACAGCAGGGCCAGCTCGTGCAGCTCGCCTTCGGGCAGAAACAGCACCCAGCGCCGCGCCTCCCGGGGCGGCACGGGCGGCAGCTGGTCGATACCCACCACGATTTTCTGCCGGATCAGGTTGGTCACCAGGTGTTCCTGGGCCGGGTTGATGCTGCCCGTCTGCCACAGCAGGCCCACCCGCTGCAGAAACGGATAGGCCACGTGCAGCACGGCCTGCTCGAAGCCCAGCTGGCGAATGGCGCCGTTGAGCAGCTTGCCCAGCTGCGGCTCATTCATCTCCAGGGTAGCCGCCAGCAGCGCCTGAATCTGGCGGGCGTAGTCGTGGGGGTCCTGGCAGCAGGAAATAACGGCCGAGGCCAGCTCCTGCTCACTGAGCTGCGCGACTTTGGAAATGCGGTGGCCCTGCCCGCACAGCGTAGCCACGTTCAGCAGCCGCCGCAGGTCATCGTCGCAGTAGGTGCGAATGTTGGTCTGGGTCCGAACGGGCTGCAGAATGCCGTAGCGCTGCTCCCACATCCGAATGGTGTGCGCCTTGATGCCGGAAATACTCTCCAGGTCGCTGATTGAAAAATGTCCCACGGTAGCAGTCCCTACGAATTCGATGAAGCGGATAAGTTACGGCCGGCCCGGCCGGGCGCGGGCTTGCGGCGGGCCAGCTCAAAATACTTGGGCGACACCCAGAGCATCCCGAACTCCTCGGAGCCGTCGCGCCCGGTGGTCTTGTGGTGCATCTTGTGCGCCATGTTTAGGGCCCGCAGATACTTATTGCCCGACTTGCGCCAGAAGCGCAGCCGGCCGTGAATCAGCACGTCGTGAACGAAGAAATACACGGTGCCGTACGCCGCAATGCCGATTCCGACCCAAAAGCGCCAGTCTTTTTCGGCCGAGCCGTACATGATGCCCGCCATCGACAAGGCACCATAAAACAGGAAGAAAAAGTCGTTGCGCTCGAAGTGGTGCGGATGGCGCACGTGGTGCGAGCGGTGCAGAAACCACAGCGCGCCGTGCAGCACGTATTTGTGCATAAACCAGGCAACAAACTCCATTCCCAGGAAAGTAGCCGAGGTAAGGGCAACGGCTGCCATTGTTGTCATGCGTGGTATGGTTGAGTAGGTGGGAAATCGGAGCAGGGAGCGTATACGAATGAGAAAGTGCGTTTAAGGCAAAAATGTTCTGACTTCACAGCCAGAACATTCCTGCTAATACAATCCCGTCGTGGTAGTTATGGCCGCCGCGCGGCCAATGAATCGGGGCGGCCTTAGTTGTCCCAGGTAATTTTCTCCTTATTGAGAAAAGCGGCGATGCCCCGGCGGCAGTCCAGGGAGCCGCGGGCCTCGGCATTCATCTGGGCGGCATAGCGCAGGCTGTCTTCCAGGGGCATTTCCGGGATGCGGGCCAGCATCTCCTTGGTCAGCTCCATGCTCTGCCCGGAGTTTTCGACGCACAGGCGGCGGGCAAAGGCGTAGACCTTCTCGGCCAGCTCTTCCTTGGGCACCAGGAAATTAACCAGGCCAAACTCGGCCGCCACCTGCGCCGAAATCACGTCGCCGGTGAGCAGCAGCTGCTTGGTGCGGGCCTCCCCTATCTTGCG
Organism: Hymenobacter aquaticus; assembly: GCF_004765605.1. Lineage (NCBI taxonomy): Bacteria > Pseudomonadati > Bacteroidota > Cytophagia > Cytophagales > Hymenobacteraceae > Hymenobacter > Hymenobacter aquaticus. Next base: position 2,227,086 of record NZ_SRLC01000001.1, read on the forward strand.
CACCAGAAACACGCTGACGATGGCGGGCAGAAAGCCAATTTTCACCTCGGTATAGCCAAACTTGGCTTCGGGCACGGCAAAGGCAAAGTCGCAGATGGTGGCCAGGCCGCAGCCGCCGGCCAAAGCGTGACCCTGCACCTGCCCGATAACCACCTTTTTCAGGGTGTAAATCTGGTGAAACAGCTGCATCAGGTGAGTGGAGTCGGCCAGGTTATCAGTGTAGCCAAAGCCCTGCAGCTCCTGAATGTAGCCCAGGTCGGCGCCGGCGCAGAAGACCGCGCCTTCGGCCCGCAGCACGATTACTTTGCAGGACTCATCTTCTTCGGCAAACTCAAACGCTTCCTTCAGCTCCGACACCACGTCGTAGCTCAGGGCATTGCGCTTCTCGGGGCGGTTCAGGGTGATGTAGCCAATGGCGTCGCGCGCTTCGTAGCGAATGTAGCGCAGCGCTTCCAGCTCCTGGGTAGGCATATTATCCATGACAGTCGTTGCAAGGCGGTTAGAGGCGGAACCGGACGCGAGAAAACAAAGCAGCGTCCGGCGAAAACAGCGTGAGGTCGGCGGTAACCAAACGTAACAAAAATGGTGCTCTAAATAAACTATATAGCGAATAACGCGCCTATTCGGTTTCGACCAGCGCGGCTGTGGCGCCTACCAGCGGGCGCGGGCGAATGATGAACGCCCCTTGCCGGGTAACATCATGCGTCTGAAAGCCAGCCGCTTGCAGCAAAGAATCCTGCCGGGCCACGTACCACGACTTGCAGGAAGAATCGAAAATAATCCGCGCTTTTTTGCCGAATAGCTGCGCTAAGTCGCTGGTTTTCACCCAGGCATTGCGCCGGAGCACCACCACGTCCACGGGCCGGGCCTGCCGGGCGCTATCGACCCGGCCCGCCACGAAAGCCAGCCGGATACCGCGCCACACGGCCACCGTAACGTGGGGCACGGGCTGGGCCGTGGGCACGGCGGCGCGCTGCCAGCCGGTATGATAGGTTACCTGCCGGGCCTCGCGCTGAATAATACCCGGCACGATACGGTACGTCCGCTCGGTTTCGGACAGCGGCAGCGAGTCGACGGTGACGATGTGCGCCACGGCCCCCTGCCAGAATCCGCACACCGAGCGGCGCGGAATGCTGTAGACAACCAGCTGTTCGTCGGTGGTGAGGGCGTGGGCCGCCCACACGTTGCTGCCGGCACACAGGGCCGCCAGGCAACAAGCCAGGCCCAGCCAGGGCAGGCGCTTCACGGCCAGAAAGGTGAGCAGCGCCAGAATAATGGCAAACAGCAGCCAGACCTGAAGCGTGGTTACGTGCACGTCGCGGATCAGGGCGCTGGGCATGGTGCGGCCAATCCAGAAGATGTATTCGTTGAAGGCCAGAATCATCTTTTCAAACACCCAGGCAATGCTTTTGGGCAGCCACTCCAGCCAGGCCAGCAACGTGGCCGGCACAAACAGCCCGCACAAGGCCACCACCGCCTTGGCGACCAGCAACACGAGGCCCACATAGACGGCCAGCGAGGAAATGGGTACCGCCACGAGGTTGGAAGCCAGGAAGCTGAGCGGAAACTGGTGGAAATAGTACAGCCCCAGGGGAAAGGTAGCTACCTGGGCCGCCAACGACAGGGCCGTAGCCTGCCAGATCCAGTCGGCCAGCCAGCCGACCTTGCGCCAGAGCCACTGCACCAGCTTCGGTTGCCAGGGCCGGATGCGGGCGGCGGCCTGGTCGTTGAAATCGAGCAAAGCCGCAATCTGCGGTTGCAGGTACACGATGCTGAGCACGGCCAGAAAGGACAGCTGAAAGCCCACGTCGGCCAGCAGGTACGGGTCGTAGCAGAGCAGGCAGAAGGCGGCCACGGCCAGCGTATTGTACATAGTGCTCTGCCGCCCGGTGGCCCGGGCCAGAATAATAAAGGTGAACATCACGGCCGCCCGCAGCACCGAGGCCGAGAGGCCCGTCAGGAAGGCGTAGCTCCAGATGGTCGCCAGGCCCAGCGCCGCCGTGGTAAGCTGAAACAAGGGCCCGCGCCGGCCCGGCAGCCGCCCCAGCAGCCACGTCACGGCCCCAAACAGCAGGCCCACCTGCAACCCCGACACGGCCATGATGTGCGTGGTGCCGGTGTCGGCGTAGGCCTGCTTGGTATCCTGGTCCACATCGTCCTTGATGCCCAGCACCAGGGCCGACGCCAGGGCATACTCGCGCTTCTGCCGCACGTACTGCCGAAAAACACCGTCCAAAACCCGCGCGGCCCGCATGCTCACGGCTATCAGGGTCGAGGGTGGCTGAAACGCAATCTGCCGGTATTGGTCGGCGTGAATGAACTGCTGGTGGTAAATCTGGTGGTAGCTCAGGTAGCGGCGGTAGTCGAACTCACCGGGGTTGAGCGGGGCCTTGGCCGGGGCCGGACCGCCGCGCACCAGCCACACGTCGCCGTAGCGGGGCGCGGCCACGCCCGAGTCGCGGGGCACCGACACGCGGATGCCGCCCAACGCCGCCCGCCACCGGCCCGAAATGCGCACGGCCGATACCCGCACGGTAGTAGCGTAGGTGGCGGGCCGGGCCACGGTGTAGTCGTCGACCACGGCCCGGTAAAACTCGATGGGCCCGGAAAGCTGGCTCAGGTGCTCGGCCTGGCGTTTTTCGGTGGCTTGCTGGGTCAGCGTGAGGCCGGCCCCAAACAGGCAAAGCATGGCCAGCAAGCCGGCCGCGTCCGTCGGGCCGGGGGTGGGCTGGCGGCTGGCCCAGGTTTGCACGGCCATAAACAGCAGGGTGAAACCCGCCAGGGCCCAGCGCAAATCGGGCAGGGCAGCCCCGAAGTACAGGTACGTTAATATCCCGGCCGCCAAAGCCAGAAACAGCCGCACAAACGCGTAGGGAGCCCACCGTATCATCTATTCACCTTGATAAAATACCCTAAACCACTCTAGCTAACTGCCGGGTAAGCTGCACAAAATCTGGCACAAAACCGCGCTTCCGTGACCAAACAAGCAGCAAAAAGCCCTTCCTCCCGGCTCGGCGGAAGAAAGGGCTTCTGAGGGTACACAGCCCGGTGGCGGCGTCTACAAGGGCTTTTGCCACTCCATTTTAAAGTGCTCAATGTCGCACTCCGTGAACTGCTCCCCGACTTTCACGAAGCCGTGCCGCTCGTAGAACGGAATGGCGCGCAGCTGGGCGTTCAGGTACACGGTGGCGTTGGGATGAGCATCCCGCACATCTTCCAGCACCCGCTTCAGCAGGGCACTACCGACGGCCTGGTTGCGAAAAGCGGCCAGCACGGCGAAGCGCTCCAGCTTGACGCCATTCTCGGTGACGCGCCAGCGGGCGGCTCCGCAGGGCGTGCCGTCGGCAGCACGAGCCAAGTAGTGGCGCGCGTCGGTGCGGTCGTGCACGTCGTATTCGGCCTCGGCCGGCACGCCCTGCTCGTGCACAAACACGGTTTCGCGGATAGTAAAGGCGGCGTCGAGGTCACGCAGGTCGGAAACGGGCTCAGCAGTAATCATAGGGGTAAAAAGCCTGGAGCAGGCGGAAGTGGAAGTACAAAGTAAAGCCGGCGGCTCTAAACCAAAAGAACCACCGACGGGGCCGGTGGTTCTTGTAGCGGTTCAGATCAACAGCTTAGAGCTGCTGCTCGTGGTTTACCGGCAGGTTGCTCATGCCGTCGTTTTCGGGCCGGGCGTCGGGGTGCTTGGCCGGGTCGGGGGCCTGCGCGGGGTTGGAGGAGCGGTAGGGCCGGGCCTCGCGCACGGGTCGGTTGGCCTGGTCGCGCTGCTCGTTGGCGTCGTGCCGGTCGTAGGCCACCACGATTTCCTTCACCAGGCGGTGGCGTACCACGTCGTCGGCGTTCATTTCCACGAAGCCGATGCCGCGCACGTCCTTCAGAATGTCCAGGGCCTGCATCAAGCCCGATTTCTGCTTGGTGGGCAGGTCAATCTGGCTCCGGTCGCCGTTCACCATCACCTTGGCCATGGGGCCCATGCGGGTCAGGAACATCTTCAGCTGGGAGGGCGTCGTGTTCTGGGCCTCATCCAGCAGCACGAAGGCGTTGTTGAGCGTGCGGCCGCGCATGTAGGCCAGCGGGGCAATTTCGATGATCTTGTTTTCCTGGTAGAATTTCAGCTTTTCAGCCGGAATCATGTCTTCCAGGGCATCGTAAATCGGCCGCAGGTAGGGGTCGACCTTCTCCTTCATGTCGCCGGGCAAAAAGCCCAGGCTTTCGCCGGCTTCCACCACGGGGCGCGAAATGATGATTTTCTTGACCTCCTTGTTTTTCAGGGCCCGCACGGCCAGCGCCACCGAAATATAGGTTTTGCCGGTACCGGCCGGCCCGAGGGCAAACACGAGGTCATTCTTCATGACGGCGTCTACCAGCTTCTGCTGGTTAGGCGTTTTGGCCTTGATAACCCCGCCTTTGGCTCCGAACACGATAACGTCGGCCGGCGAGGTCATGGCAATCTGCCGCTCCTCCAGCTCGTCATCGGCGGAGGCTAGGTATTGGGAAACGGTTCTGTCGGTGATTTGCCCGAATTGGTGGTAATGTTCGATCAGGGACGACAGGATTTCATTGATCCTGGCAATTACGGGCGTCTGCCCCTGAATCTTAATTTCGTTGCCTCGCGAAATGATCTTGCTGCCGGGAAAGGCCGCGGCCAGCTGGCGGATGTTCTGATTGTCGGGTCCGAGGAAGTCGACAAGAGAGACGTTTTCGAGCGTGATGATTTTCTCGACCAAACTGTAGGTGCTTTTAAGCTGAGAGAGTTAGAGAATACTACCGGCGAAAGGGACGCTGATTCCGGCCAAATCGCCTACTTTTGCCGCCCCTAGAGCAGGGTAAACAATAGTACGAAGAACTGAGAAATTCCGGCATGGGGCTGATTACGTTTCTGTCCGACTTTGGCTACCGCGACCATTACGTGGCCGCGGTGAAAGCCCGGATTATGCGGCTGGCGCCCACCCAACCGGTTCTGGACATCAGCCACGCTGTCGAACCCTTTAACATCGCGCACGCCCTACACGTTCTCGATTCGGTATTTCGGGACTTCCCGAAGGGCACGGTGCACCTCGTTGGCGTCAATGACCACGGCGGCAGCAAGGGCAGCTGGCAAGCCGCCCTGTTTGAGGACCACTACTTCGTGGCGGCCAACAACGGCCTGCTGACCCTGCTCACCGACGGCAAGCCCGAGGAGCTGGTGCAGATTCCGGCGGCGGCCACCGCCTCCCCCACCCGCGACATTCTGGCCCCGGCCGCCGTGCACCTGGCCCAGGGCGGCCTGCTCGCCGATCTGGGCCCGGCGGCCCATGACTCGTACCAGCTGCTGAACCGACAGCTGCGCCTGCAGGACAACCGCATTACCGGCCACGTCATTCACGTGGACCACTACGGCAACCTGATTACCAACATCAGCCGCACGGCGCTGGAAGTTATTGGCCGCGGCCGGCCCTGCACCATTCACTTTGCCCGCGAAACCGTGCGCGAGGTGGCCGCCCACTTTCAGGCCGCCGACCCCGGCGACGCGGTGTGCATTTTCAACAGCCAGGACCGGCTGTGCATCGGCGTCAACCAGGGCAACGCCGCCGAGCTGCTCGGGCTCTACTTCGATTCGCAGGTGGACATTCGCTTCCCGGTGGAAGGGTAAGCAACTGGCGGCGGCTATTAAAAACCGGCTTCAACTGGTTTAAACGAACTTTCTTGGCTTGTTTATTTATTATGTTAAGTATTGATAGTCATTCTGTCAGTGCTCCTTTTTCTACTTTCGCCCCCAGCAGATGCTGACTCGTATCGTGCGCATGACTTTCCAGCCGGAAAAAGTAGCCGATTTCCTGGCCATATTTCAAGACTCGGAAAATAAAATCCGGAATATGCCCGGCTGCCGGCACTTGGAGCTCTGGCAGGACGCCGACCTGCCCCATGTGTACTGCACCCACAGCCGCTGGGACTCGGCCACCGACCTAAACAATTACCGCCATTCGGCCTTATTTGGGCAGGTGTGGCCGGCAACGAAGGCGTTGTTTGCGGCTCCGCCCCTGGCTTTCTCCGTATACCCGGCGGGCCAGGACTCATCCTCTCCTGCCCTCCCGACCACCTAATGCGTACTGACTACTTCGAATTTTACGGCCTACCGGAAACCTTCCAGCCCGACGCGGCGGCCCTGAAAAGCAAATACTACGCGCTGAGCCGCGAATATCACCCCGATTTTCACGCCACGGCCAGCCCCGAGCGGCAGCAGGAAATTCTGCAGCTGGCCACGGTGAACACCAATGCCTACCGCACCCTCACCGACCCCGACCTGCGCATGGCCTATATCCTGGGCCGCCACGGTTTGCTGGAAGAAGGCAAGCAGGAGCTGCCCCCGGATTTTCTGATGGAGGTGATGGACCTGAACGAGCAGCTAATGGAGCTGGAGTTTGAGCCCGACCCGGCCATCGTGCAGCGCGTAACCCAGGAAACCCAAGACCTGACCGCCACCCTCGACGCGGGCATTGCGTCGGTTCTGGCTGGCTATGAGGGCTTACCGGTGGACGTGCGCCCCCAGGCCTTACAACAAATCCGCACGTATTATCTCAAAAAGCGGTATTTGTTGCGTATTCACGAAAGTCTCGCTAAGTTTGCAACCCGTTCCTGAGTTGAGGGAACGAGTGAAGCCCAGATGGCGGAATCGGTAGACGCGTCGGTCTCAAACACCGATATCGAAAGATGTGCCGGTTCGACCCCGGCTCTGGGTACCAAGAGTACAAATTGAAAAAGCCTGAAAAGCTGCACATCTGGTGACAGAAGCAGTTTTTCAGGCTTTTTGCCTTCCATACCCTCGGGTATGATTTACTATCGTAGCCAAACCTCCCTATAGCCGCACGGTGTACTGCTTCCAGAGCACTTGGGCGGTTTTGTTAGGGGCGTGCTGGGCGTAGTCGGGCAGGGAGGCGAGAGAAACCGTGTCCGAGGGCGGGTTGACGATGTCGTTCTCATTCATAATGATGCAGCGGCCCTCGCACCGCTCGATGAGCTCACTGAGCAGCGGGCTGTTGGGCATCGTTGTTTTCCACCGCGACGAGATGCGCGTGCGGTCCAGCGTTACCATCGTGGTCAGACTGGGGTTGCTCATCAGCTTGATACCCTTGTCCAGGGGAGTGCCGTTGTAGCTCAGGTGATGACTCACCTTGTAGAAAACGGTGCGGTTGAGCAGGTCTTCCACGAAGTGTTTTCCGTTGGGGCCGGCGCCGGCCCACTTTTCTATCATGTGCCAGCTTTCCCAGCTGCCGTACTCAGCGTCGCCGGGTAGCAGGAGTACCTTGCCGTTTTTGCCCGTTTCGATGGCCAGTGCCAGGCTGGTGTTGTTGATGTGCGAGTTTAGCCGAATGGCCAGTGAACCGGCCGTATACAGCCACTCGTTTTCAATCTGCCGCCATTTTTCGTCGTCGGCATCTTCTTGGCCGCTCTCTTGTACGCCGTTGTATGCGTTGAGCAGCGTTCTGACCTTTTTCAGGTACTCCTGCATATTGTCGGCGGCTTTCTTGATGTCGGCGTTGGTCAGCGCCTTTTCGTCGACTACGTATTCCCGCCCGAAAGGCAAGTCGGCATATGCCTCGTCGGAGTTCAGGTTGGCAAAGGTGTTCATGGCCAAAATACCTTCCCCAATGGAGAAATGCCGCTTGTGGACGTCTTTTCCTTCGCGCCCGTCCTTATAGATGTATTTCTTGTCGAGTGGGGGACCGAGCACGTGAAACTTGACGTCGGGGAGTTGCGGAAACGACAGCGAGGTGCCCGGGCTCAGGTAGCGCACCACGGTATCCGGATTGTTCGTGACCAGCTTCTTGATGGATACCATGCCGGCCAAGGGCTTACCGGGCGGGCTTCCTTTCTCGTCGAGGTTGATTTCTCCCAAGGTTTCCAGCCCCATAAACAGGGATTCCAGGGCCGCTAGGGCCTGCGTATTCTCTTTTTCAATGGCCTTCCGGTTATCGTCGACCTTGTTCAGGGCTTTCTGAAAGCCTTCCCGCATCCGCAGCCGCTTATGCTGCAGATCCTGGGCCGTCCCACTGGGGTCTTTCGGATTTTCCGTCCAGGCAAACCACGCCTGCCGGATCTTCAGCTGCTCGAAAATGTCGGCGCACTTAGCAAAGCCATTGACGTGGTCCTGGTGCTCGTGCGTGACGACCAGCAAGTCGATAACGCCTCCCTCCCACCGCTCTGGGTCGCTGGTGTTTTTACCCTCCGGCTCCGCGTCATGTTTGATCCACGTCGCCAGGTTTTCCACGTACGGGCGAAAGTCGTTGGCGTCGCCGACGCAGCTGCCGCAGTCTATCATCATGGTGAAGATGCGCTCCGGGCCGGCGTAGAATTTCAGGCCAAAACAGTCGCCGGTACCCATGCAATACATGCGAATTTCAACCCGCGTGGGCTTTTTCGGGAGCAGAATTTCTCCTTCTGCCAACTCCTGGGCCATGCGGGCGGCGGTAGCTGAATTATGAGCCATGATGCGGTACGGATTAGTGCTGGTGCAGGAAAGCAAAAGGCTCGCTGAGGCAGTGCAGCTGCTCGCCAAAGTAGAGCGAATACGCATTATGGTCGCGGCCTACCTGCCCGTATTGGTATTGATACTGGCGCACTACCCGGGCCACGTCAATTTTGAGCTCGATCTGGGGAACACGCCGGGCCATCTGGTCTTCCAGGTCCTGGCGGGCGATAAGCGGCTTCGACACGGCATACTTCAGCTTTTGCGTGTCCAGGTCGAAAATAAGGGTACAGCCGCCCCGAAACTCCATGGCCTGTATCCCGGGCGAGACATCAACCGAGGGCTTGGTCAGATCATAATAGCCCTCGATGCTGGGGGCCGCGGCCGTTCGTTGTCCGTTGCTGTCGTACGAGACCATCCGGATCAGCACCCCGCTGCGCTGGGTCAGGGAGAATACCACGTGGTTGATTTGGGTGCCGTCGGGCCCGATGCGGTTCACGAGGCGCAGGTTTTGGATCTGGAAAGACGGGCCGGTGTACCCTTCGCTGTTGGTCGTATGCACCCCCACGTCGAGGGGGTTGGCGGTGAAGACCAGGCCCGTGAGGCGGGAGAAGTGCATGGAAGCCCCAAACTTGGATTTGATGCGCGCGTGCAGGCCGGTCATCTCACTGGTTTCCATCTGCTTGGAATACGCCCCGGCAATATATTTACGGGTTACGTCGTAAATGTCGCCGCGGTCTTTCACGTACTGAATCTCGTTGGCGTAGTCGCGCAGGAAGTTGTTAATCGTGGTCAGCAGCTCGTGCGTGTCTTTGTCGACCTCGAAGGTGTGCGTGTCGCCGGTGCTGTCCATCTGCACGATTTTGCTTTCACCATTTTGGTCGGGCCGCGGCTTGTCGACTCCCAAGTTCCAGAGCTTATACTGCAGGCTTTCCACGCTCAGGGTCTTGATGCCCGTGGGGTAGATGCCGCGCCGGCGAAAAGCGTCGATAAAGGCCAAGCGGTAATCTTGCTCATCGTCGCGTACCAGGTCCACGTCGGCCGTAATGATGGCGCGTAGGTACTCCCCGAAGGTAATATCCACCGGCGGACAATAGTCCAGGGCCCGGATACACATGTTCAGCACATGGTTGGCCGACTTGGCAGCCTCATTCGCCAGGCGGTTTACCAGGTCGGGGTGCAGATTGCCCTGGGGCAGCACCCCGGTGCCGCCCGAGGCAATGCGCAGCAGGTCGGCAATGCGGTTTTTGTAGATTGAGAGGAAGGCTTCGAACACCGCCGCCACCAGGATGCTGCCCCGCGCGTGCGGCTCCTGCACCAGGCGGTAGTCGTCGCCGTTGGGCTCCTTGGGCCGCCATTTGCCGGTTTCCGGGTCCCGCTCGCCAATGGCGTCGCGCAGGCTGCCGTAGCCGCCGATGGCCGAGCCAAACTGCTGCGCCAGCTCGCCCAGCAGATTCTGCGACGATAGGTCGCCGCGGGTGCGGGCAATCTGGTGCTTGAGCACTTCGGGAAAGGTAAAGTGCTGAAACAGGGCCACGATGTCGGCAAAGGCTTCGTGAAATGCCAGCACGTCGGGGTTCGAGGCCTCGTTATAGTAGTAGTGCATGCCGTCGAGCAGGGCGTGGGTCAGCTCGTGGGCAATGATGTCGTGGCTCAGGCAGGTAAACACCAGCGAATCGGGCATGAGCATGGTTTCGTCGGCCGGCGCAGACGAGAAATAGCCAAAGAGTAAGGCTTTTTTCAAGGGGCTGTAAAAGGCATTGGCGTCGCGCAGGGCGTGCGGATACACCCGCAGCCGCCGCACAAAGCCCTCGTACTGCTTGCCGCCAATGGTGCGGCGCGCACTCCAGAGCACCTTGCGGCCCAGCGCATTTTCGAAGTTCTTGATGGTTGTCATGGCCACCGCGTACACCATCTGCTGGTGAAACTGCGGGTTGCTTTCACTGGGCTCCAGCCCATCCTGGGCCACGATGTACCGGTCGCGTAGGTCTACGGGCTTGTAGAAGCGCTTTACGGTCGGGTCGTAGTCAATCACCTCCAGGTACTCGCCTACCGGGCCGGGCTCCAGGTGCTCCCAGTCGAGCTTATAGGTGATGTTGTTGATGTCGACCGTGTCCATGCGCAACGACAGGGATGGGTCGAAGCTGTAGGCCCGCAGCTTGCGGAAGGCGGGGCGCTTGGTCAGGTTGATATGGTTGGTCGACATACAATAGAGTAGTTGAGGAAGTAGTCAGGCCAGAACCGGGGCCGGGCTGGAAACTTGGAGCAAGTGCGGGCAATAGAGCTTTACCTGCAGCTCCGTGAGGTTTTCGCCCTGCCGGATCAGCCCCTCGAGCTGAGCGTCGGTTAAGGGCGTCAGGTTGGTGGGCGTGGTGCGGGCAATGTTCCAGGCCGCGTCGGTCAGGTCGCGGGCGGCCAGCTCGGCATAGCCTATTTGCTGCTCGGTGCGCTCAATCAGCCAGGCGCGGACCTGTTCGGCCTGTCCGGGCTGGCGGTAGCGCTCCAGCACTTCCTGCCACCCTTGTGAGTCGAAGCCGTGGGCTAGCAGCACCTCGGGCAGCACGTCGCCCCGCAGGCAGTTATCCACGAAGCCCGGGATGCAGTTGGCCAGCCGCCAGCCCAACGACAGGAAGGCAATCGGCCGGTCGGCCAGCTCCACGTTGCGGTAGAGGTTGACGCTCATCTGCACGTTCTTGATGCGGTTCATGAACAAATCCACGGTGCGGACCAGCACCCCGATGGTGTTGGTGTAGGCCTCGTCGTCGGGCAGTCCGGCCCCGGCGTCGGAGCTGATAACGGTGCGGCACTCGTAGCCGCTGCCGGGCTGGGTTATCTTCTGAATTCCCTGGTTATCATACACGCCGCCGTCGATGAGCTGGGGCACCACCTCGGAATTCCGCGTCGGCTGCTGGAAAAAGGTTCGGGCGATGCGTACTGGGGTAAAGGCAAACGGGACGCAGGAAGAAGCCATAACGGCCCGGGCCACCGGAAACCCGGTGGTCACGAAGCGCACCGGCGGCAGGCCATAGTGGTAAGTGTGGCTGCGCACTGCCGTGTAGGCCGAGTCGCCCATGCGCGTTTGCGAAAACGTGAAGGGCCGCCCCGTCTGCAGATTCGACGAGCCAATGGCCATCAAAGGCCGCGCGGGCAGCTGGGCCAAGGTGGCGCCCTGAAAAAAGAACTGGTCGTAGGCCCGCTCGATTTCCTGGCTGATCGGGAACAGCGCGAACTGGTAGCGGAGCAGCACGGCCACTAAGCCCGCCAGCACCAGCACCGCCCAGGGTGCGTACCGACTAAACAGCAGCCACCCCGCCGCCACCAGAAAAGCGGCGACGACGGCCAAGCCGCGGATAAACCAGGCCGAGCGTAGCACGTACCCAATCACGCTTTTCTGCCGGAGGGCGGCGTGCATCCGCGCGTGAAACGCGGGGTAATCGGTTTGGCCATTCAGGCAGTAAGCCGCCCCCGTGATGGAGCCGCCGGAAATGGTCGACAGCACCTCTACGTGCGGCAGAATGCCCAGCTCGTGCAACTTGCGGAGGGTGCCCAGGTGGAAAGCGGCCGCCCGGTAGCCGCCCCCCGACAGGGCCAGCCCCAGGGCATGAGGGTAGTTGGAGGTAGTCGTCATACGAGCGGAAATGAACCTGTGACGGAGGCTGACTTCGGACAAGATCCGGAGGCTAATTTGCGTATCCTGCTGCTAGTAAACATCAGTACTACCACTGTATTACCCGGCAAATGCCCGCCCAGAGCACGCAACGGCCACCGGGCGCGGAAAACTGGCGTTGAAACAGCAGAAAGGGTTTCCCGCTTCCGCCGGGTAGCCGTATATTTGAAGGATATAGCCTCTTGAATTTTTGCTTTTTGGCGGCAGGAGGAGCTAGTCTGTTATCCTGCTTTCTTGTTTACATCTGTGTGCTTACCCATTTCGTGACCCATTCCGTCGTCACAGCCACCGCTGCTGCTTCGCCTTTGCGTATTGCGTTTGTTAGTTCCTGCTCCGGCGAATGGGGAGGCAGTGAAGAACTGTGGTCCGGCACGGCGCTGCTGCTGGCCCGGGCAGGCCATACGGTGCGGGCCTTCAAAACCAATGTGAATGCCAACCACCCTCGCCTGGTAGCCCTGCGCGTGGCCGGCTGCCCCATTACCGACCTTACGCCGGCCGTGACGCTACGCAAGCGCATCACCAACCGGCTGCTGCCCTACCGCCGGCAGTATACCTGGCGCAAAATCAGCCAGCAGCTGCTCACGCGGGGCCTGCGCGCCCTGGAGCCCCAGCTCACCGTTATTTCGCAGGGCTCCAACTACGACGGGTTTGTGCTGGCCGACGTGTGCCGCAGCATGGGCCTGCCCTACGTGCTGTTGTCGCAGAAAGCCATTGACTTTTTTCTACCCCCCGACCTGGAACGGGGCCTGGTGCAGGAAATCTACCGGCTGGCCCAGCGGTGCTACTTCGTGTCGCGCCACAACCTGGAGCTGACGGAGCTGCAGCTGGGTATGCGGCTGCCGGAGGCGGAGGTGGTCTGGAACCCCTACAACGTACCCTTCGCGGGAGAACTGGCGTGGCCCGCTCCTACTGCTACCGAGGTGGTGCAGCTGGCATGCGTGGCCCGCCTGCACGTGCCCGACAAAGGCCAGGATCTGCTTTTGCAGGTGCTGGCGCAGCCGAAGTGGCGGCAACGGGCCGTGCACGTTACCCTGTTCGGGGATGGCCCGGATGAGGCCGCTATTCAGGAGATGATTGCCTTTCTGAACTTGCAGGACAAGGTGAGCTTCGGCGGCCATACCTCCGACGTGGCGGGCATCTGGCGCAGCCACCACGCGCTGATATTGCCCTCCCGCCACGAGGGCCTGCCCCTGGCTTTGGTCGAGGCCATGCTGTCGGGGCGGCCCACTATTGCGGCCAATGCCGGCGGCATCGCCGAGCTGCTGACCGACGAAGTAACCGGGTTTCTGGCCGCCGCCGCTACCGTGCCGGCCCTCGATGAAGCCCTGGAGCGGGCCTGGGCAGCCCGGGCAGCTTGGCCGCAGCTCGGAGCCGAGGCCGCCCGGCAGGCCCGGGCCTCTGTGCCGATAGATGCCCCGCGGCTGCTGGCGCAGAAACTGCTGAATCTGGTGGCCGTTAGCGCCAGCTAGGCCAGGCGGCTCATTACTTTGCGCACAACCAGCGAGCCGGCCCAACCAAAGAGGTACACGGTTTGCCAGAAGCGCAGACCGAATAGCAGCAGGTGCAAGGCCAGCACCCACCCATCGATGGGGTGGCGCAGGCTCAGGACCAGCACGAAGGCCAGGGGGTAGAACACCTCGTAGTACTCGCCCAGCAGGATGCGGGAATTGGGCTGGAGCACCCGGGGCGGACTGCTCCAGAGGCGCCACTTAAAGGCTTCCATGGCGGCATACACGCCCAGCAGCAGCACCGGCCAGATCTGCTGGCTCAGCACCAGCATGGTGCCAAAGGCCAGCACTTCAATTGGAAACACCACGTATTGCCCGAAACGCTGGGCAAAGCGGGTGCCACGCAAGCTCACCCAGGTACTGACGCCGGCCTGCGCATCGGCCTCCACGTCGTCGAGCTGGTGCAGCAAGATGTTCCGGATGCCGCAGGCCAGGGCCCACACGCCCACGGCGGCATACCACAGGCCCGGCAGCGGATGGCTGGTCCAGGCCGAAACCAGGGAAACGGTGAGCAGCTGGGGAAACAGGTGGGAGCCCGAGGCATCGGACAGAACCCCGGCCAGGCCCCGCTTTTTCAGCCGGATGGGGGGCAGGGAATAACAGGAAAACGCCACCCACGAGCCCAGGTACAGCATGCCACTGAGCGGGCTGGTGTGCCAGAAGTACACGCCCAGCACCAAGCCCGTGCCCAGGCAGAGCACCAGCAGCGCCATCGGGAAAACGGTGGGCTTGTTGGCCACCCGGTTGTATTTACCGCCGGCCTGGTCGTCGGCCTGGTCAGTCCAGTCGTTGATGACGCTGACGTAGGTGGCCCCCACCGTGAGACTCAGCAGCAGCAGCAGCAGCTTGGGCAGCAAAGGCCACACCGTTACGCCGGCCAGGCAGGCAGAAGCGTAAAACGTAGCCAGAACCGGCGAAAACTTGCAACTCCACCAATCCTGCACCCGGGCTATTTCAGCTAACTGACCACTGAAACCCAAGGCAGCCGGAGCTTGTACTCGTGCCATTGTACTAAATTGTAGCTAAGATAAGAATGACGGACCGTTGCCGATAAGCCGCAGCTCTTTATTTTGTACAAAGTAAAGAAATAATTTACAATTATCGGCCACAACTCGACACTCTCACTTTAATTCTTCCTAAAATAATACGTAAGATTGCGCCCTGTATTTGTAGAGCACAATACTTCTGGCAGAAGTTCAAAACGCCTTAGCCCCCTGTTTCGCCCGCCTACCGGCTAAGCTGCTTTTCTTATCTATTGTGCCTGATATCCGTCTCCGTTTTCTTAGTTCTTCCCTGCCGTATCATGCAACCTGAACCGCTTCCCTTGGCCCCCGTCGCTTCCGCGCCCTCCGACCTCAACCCGGCTATTGAGCGGGCTCTGACCTATCTGCACCGGCGCCAGCTGGCCGACGGGCAGTTTGCCGTGTATTGCGCCCTCGAGCTGCCCATGCAGGGCTGGCGCTACGCCGACAGCGCCGTGTTTCCCACGGCCCTGGTGGCGCATTGCCTGCTGCACGCCGAAAAGCAAAGCGCCCTGGCGGATGAAATGCTGAGCCAGGCCACCGAGTTTATGCGCAACCAGATGAACCACGGCGGCCTGTGGAATCATTTTACCAACCTGCACCACCTGCGCCACCTCTGCCCGCTCGACATCGACGACACGGCCTGCGTGTCGGCGGTGCTGCGGGCGCGGGGCGTTGCCTGCCCGGTCCCGACCAACGTGCCGCTGATTTTGGCCAACCGCAACGACGAGGGGCTGTTTTACTCCTGGTTTCTGCTGCGCCTGCGCTGGGTGCCCAACCGCACGTTCTGGCGGGTGGCGGCCCGCGAGCTGCTGCACCCGGTGAAAAGCCTGCTGTTCTGGCGCGGGGTGGAAGCCAGCCGCAACGACGTGGATGGCGTGGTCAACGCCAATGCCCTGTATTACCTGGGCGACATTCCCGAGACGCAGCCGGTTATTGCCTTCCTGCTGCGCATCATTGCCCAAAAGCAGGAAGGCACCTGCGACCTGTGGTACCTCGACCCGTTTTTCGTGTACTACTCGTTCACGCGCTGCTACCACGCCGGCATCACGCAGCTGGAGCCCATGCGCCAGCCCATCATCGACCGGATTCTGGCCCAGGCCAAACCCGACGGCCGCCTGGGCGAAACCCTGGCCGATACCGCCTGGGCCGTGTGCAGCCTGCTGAACCTGGGCAGCTACCCGGCCGAGCTGGTCCCGGCCGTGCGCTACATTCAGCAAACCCAGGGCGAGCATGGCGAGTGGCCCCGCTGGCTGCTCTACTACGGCGGCCCCAAGCGCCTGCTGGGCTGGGGCTCGGAGGAACTCACTACGGCCTTCTGCCTCGAAGCCCTGGTGCGCTACCAGGCGCTGGCCGGCGGAACTAACGAACCGAAATAGAGTTACGCCACCACGAATTTACCCATAGAAAAGCCCCCGCACCGAGCTGGCGCGGGGGCTTTTTTATGGAGAATAGTTGAGCCTGTCTACTCCGGGAAGTCCGCTGAGTCGCCGATGCTGGCGACGCTTTCCAGCTCTTTTACCAGGGCGGCAAATTTCTCGCGGGCGCCTTTCACGGCGGCTTTGCCCAGGGGCAAATGCAGGGGCGGATTTTCCTGGCGCACCACGTCGTACATAATCTGAGCGGCGCGCTGCGGGTCGCCGGGCTGGCGGCCACTGTAGCCCTGAATGCCCTTCAGGTTTTCGCCCACGGTGCTGCGGTAGTCCTCGATGCTGGTGTCGGCGTAGGTGGCCGAGCTGCCGGCCCACTCGGTGCGGAAGCCGCTGGGCTCAATGTTCGTCACCTTGATGCCGAGCGGCGCCACCTGCTGGGCCAGGCTTTCGCCAATGGCTTCGAGGGCAAACTTGCTGGCGTTGTAAACGCCCACGCCGGGGAAGGTTTTCAGGCCCCCGATGCTGGTGATGTTGAGCACGTGGCCGCTGCGCCGCTCGCGCAGGTGGGGCAGCACGGCCCGCAGCACGTGTAGTGGCCCGAATACGTTCACCTCGAACTGGCGCTGCACCTCGGCCGCGTCGATTTCCTCGATGCTGCCCAGTGAGCCGTAGCCCGCGTTGTTGACGATAACGTCGAGGTGGCCGAAGTGCTGGATGGCATCGGCAATTCCCTGCTTCACCTGAGCCTCGTCGGTTACTTCCACCACGAAGCCGCGGCCGTTAGCGCCGGCTTTTTGGGTGAAGGCCTCGGCCTGCTCCGGCTTGCGGAAGGTAGCCGCTACTTTGTCGCCTTTCTCGAGCAGCAACTCGGCCAGCGCCGCACCGAAGCCAGTGCTGACGCCGGTAATAAACCAGTGTTTGGGGGTAGTAGCCATGTCGGAAGGATATGGGGAGAATAGAAAGTCATGCCGGCTGGTGCCGGCTGGCTGTTTCAACCGGCAGCCGGCCCCGCAGGTTTGCCCCCGGCCGAAATTACTTAGCAGAATCAGCGCCTGACGCGCCGGCGAATTATTATCAACCCCTGATTTACAATACTTTCACCTTCATGCCAGGAATTTCTTTTCCGTCTCGGTTTCCCGGTGAAAGCCCAAACGAAAGCAGCCGCCCTGGTCGGGGCGGCTGCCAAAAAATCCAGCGCTGCGGGCTACACCCGGAAGGTGAGCACCGGGGGCGCGGCGTGCACGGCCACGTTTTCGGCCACGTTGTGGTGCAGGTAGTGGCTCAGGCCGGTGTGGGCGTGGGTCGGCATCACGACCAGGTCGGCGTGGGCCTGCTGGGCAAACAGCGGAATGCCCACGCTGACGTCGGCCGCGTCGATAACCTCCGCCTCGCAGTGCGCCAGGTGGTGGCGCTCGGCAAACGACTGGATGCGGGCCATAGCCTCCGAGTACTGGTCGATGTCGGGCACGACTTTGAGCAGGTGCAGGGTGGCATCGGGGAAAACCGCCTGAATGCGCTGCAAATCGGGTACGGCCCGGTCGGCTTCGGCCGAGAAGTCGGACGGAAACACGATGTGCTGCACGTTGAACTGCATTTCCGGGTGCTTCACGGTGAGCACCGGGCAGGGTGCCGTGCGCACCAGCCGCTCGGTGTTGGAGCCGGCAAAAAAGTGCTGCCAGGCGCTGTGCTTCTGTGCCCCCATCACCACCAGGTCGATGTTGCGCTCGGCAATGACGTCGAGCACCGACTGCACCAGCGTCGAGGTCCGCAGCACGTCCTGCACGGGCACTTCGGGTACCAGGCGCTGGCCCTCGGCCATGAGCTCGTGCATCTGGTGCTTGATCTTTTGCAGCAGCTTAATCATGAACACGTCTTCGATGGTGCTGCCGCCAATGCGCCCGCCCGACGAGCTGAAGCGGGGCGTGTCGTGCTGCTCTTCCACGTGCAGCAGCGTGATGCTGCCGCCCGTGCGCTGCGCCAGCCGCAACGCCACTTCGAAGGCATTGTGGGCGGCGGGGGAAAAATCGGTGGGTACCAGGAGGTTTTTCATACGAATGGAACCTGAGTGAGCAACTGGGTTTGGGAACAGCGCCTCGAAAGGCCGGCCATCCTGCCCCGCGCACGGGTATCTGGCAGCGTCGGTGGGTGATAAGCTGGGCTTTCAACCTGGATAATATATTCATTATTTATGATTATTACAAGCAAACCCTCTTGACATTTACCTGGCCTCGTATGGGTTGCGGCTTTTTACCCCGGATACCTTCCGAAGCGCGCTACCGAGGCTTCGCCACCGGTGAGCGGGCCGCACCACTCGTAGTATTGTTTCCCGGTATCTTCACGCCCCGGCTGGCCGTGCTATGCGGCCGGTTATTGTCCTCCCTAAAGCATCGGTTTCGGCCAGCCCGACGGGCTGGGACTGCTGCTGTGCTCTGCCATGAAAAAACTCACCTCCAACCTCACCTTTCAGGTCCTGACGGCCATTGCCCTGGGCATCGTGGTCGGGGCGCTGTTTCCCGCGTTCGGGGCGGCCCTCAAGCCCATCGGCGACACGTTCATCAACCTGATTAAGATGCTCATCGCGCCCATCATTTTCCTGACGGTGGTGCTGGGCATCGGGGGCATGGGCGACCTGAAAAAAGTGGGCCGCGTGGGCGGCAAGGCGCTGCTGTACTTCGAAATCGTGACGACCCTGGCCCTGATTATCGGCATCACGGCAGCCAACCTGAGCAAGCCCGGCGTGGGCATCGACGCCCGGGCCTCGGTGGCCACCCAGACGGCCGCGCAAGCCGCCGAAGCCTCCAAATACACGGCCCAGGCCGGAGAAATGAACTGGGTGGAGTTTTTTACCCACGTGGTGCCGCACAGCGTGGTGGGCGCCTTTGCCGAGGGCGACGTGCTACAGGTTCTGCTCTTCGCGGTGCTGTTTGGCATGGCGCTGGGCCGCATTTCGCCCACCTACAGCCAGCCCCTGATTGCCACGTTTGAGCGGTTGTCGCACGCCATGTTTGCCGTGCTGGGGCTGGTCATGAAGCTGGCCCCGCTGGGCGCGTTTGGGGGCATGGCCTTCACCATCGGCAAGTACGGCCTGGCCACGCTGCTGCCGCTGGGCCAGCTGATGCTGGTGGTGTACGCCACCATGTTTCTGTTCATTTTCGGGGTGCTGAACGCCATTATGCGCTACTACGGCCTGAGCTTGTGGCGCTTCCTGGGCTTTATCAAGGAAGAAATCCTGCTGGTGCTGGGCACGTCCTCGTCCGAGTCGGCGCTGCCACGCATGATCGACAAGCTGGAACGCTACGGCTGCTCCCGCTCGGTGGCCGGCCTGGTCATCCCGACGGGCTACTCCTTCAACCTCGACGGCACCTCTATTTACCTCAGTATTGCCGCTATTTTCCTGGCCCAGGCCTTCGGCATCGAGCTTTCCTTAACCCAGGAGCTGACGCTCATCGGGATTCTGATGCTGACCAGCAAAGGCGCGGCCGGCGTCACGGGCTCGGGCTTCATCGTGCTGGCTTCCACGCTGGCCGCCACCAAAATTATTCCGGTGGAAGGCGTGGCCCTGCTGCTGGGCGTCGACCGGTTTATGAGCGAGGCCCGGGCCATTACCAACGTCATCGGCAACGGCGTGGCCACGCTGGTCATTGCCAAGAGCGAGGGCGAGTTTGACGAAGCCCGGCACCAGCTGGCCCTGGCCGGCGTAGTTTCCGCCGCCGAGTCGGATGAGGTGAACGTATAGCCGGCAGCCGGGGGCCGCCAGAAAAACCCTTTCGCCGGTTAAAAACCCTATTTTTGTCTTTCCGCCCCGCCTTCACCCAGCGGACCTTTCTGCTTATGCCCCACCCTTGGCTCCGAGCCGGCCTGCTGCACCTGGGCGTGCTCGGCGCGCTGCTGTCTGCCCCCGGCCACGCCCAATCCCAGTCGCCCGCCGCGGCCCCGACCACGATTCTGTTCGTGGGCAACAGCTTTTTCCACGGCCGCTACGAGCCGGCGTTCAGCTACAACGCGGCCACCATCACGGTGGAGAAAGTCGGGCAGCAGAAAATCGGGCCCTGGGGCGGCATCCCGGCTATTTTCAAAACCCTGACCGAACAGGCCGGCCTGCGCTACGACGTTCATTTTGAGTGCATCAACGGCGAGTCGCTGAAGATGCACTACGACAGCGCCCGGGCCATTATCGGGCAGCCGCGCTGGAACACGGTGGTGCTGCAGGAGCACAGCCTGTGGCCCCTGCCCGCCCGGCGCAGCGGCCGGCCCGAGGTATTCCGCGACTACGCCACCCGGCTGGAGCAAGTGGTGCACAAGGCCAACCCCCAGGCCCGGCTGTACTTCTACCAGACCTGGGCCCGCGCCGACCAGACCTACGCGCCCGACAAAGCATATTCCGGGCTGCCCATCGACTCGATGACCCTGGACTTGCACCGCGGCTACTACCTGGCCGCCCGGCAAAACGGCCATTTCGCGGGCGTGGCCCCGGCCGGCGACGCCTGGCTGCGCGCCATGCGGGCCGGCGTGGCCGTGCGCAACCCCTTCGCCCCGGAAGCCGGCCAGCTGAACCTGTGGGGCGAGGACAACTACCATCCCAGCCAGTGGGGCGCCTACCTGAATGCCTGCGTGCTGCTGGCCGAAATTACGGGCTACGACCCGCGCCGGCTGGGCGCGCAGGAGGCGGCGGCGGCGGCGCTGGGCATCACGCCGGCCCAGGCCGTGAGCCTGCAGCGCATTGCCGCCGAGCAGGTGCTGGCGGCCCGCCCCGGCGCTTTTACGCCGGGCGCGGCTGCGAAGTCGGCCCCGAAAAGCAGCCCCCGCCAGGTCAAACTCAAGGCAGCGGCCCCGGGGAAATAGCGCCGGACTGCTGGTCGACTGCTGCCCGCCGGAACCTCCGGCGGGCTTTGTTGTTTACAGAGCATCCGGCGGCACCAGCGGCAGCTGGCCGGGTGAGGCTGCCAGCCGGTGGATTTGTAACTATCCACTTTGCGGCCTTACCTTCGCCGGGTCAATTCTTTCTGACCAAAGGATTGTTTTTATACAGAGGCGTGGAGAGACAGGCTCGACGAAACGCCGGCAACCACCCGCAGCAGCGGAACGGTGCCAATTCCTGCCCATATAAAAACAAGTTGCCGTGGACGCTGCCAACAACTTTTTCGCCCTTTCCGCTGCTTTCGTAGCCCAGCCCCAGTCTGCCCCGGTTGCAGGCTGTTGTTGGCCGCTGGCTGCGGCTGGCTGTTGTTGCTAGTCCCCTTCCTCCTTCCTGCCGGTATCCGCTGACCGCCCTGCATTTCCTGCCGGGCCGGGTTGGCTTTGCGGCGGCGTATGGCCCGGCCGCGCCCCTGCCCGTCTGATGTTAACTCCCTAAACAGCTCCCCGCTGCGGCGGGGTGCGTCTGCGGGCTTCGGCCAGGGTTTTGCGCGCTTTCCAGCCCCGCGCGGCAGCTTCGTTTCCTGCTTCCTGCTTTTTCTCCGGCCCCTGCGTTGCCGCAGTTGGCTGCTGTCGTTTGTCCCCTTTCCTTCTTCATTTATTCTAGTCTCATGGCCCAGCCTCAGAAGCCGATTGGCATTTATTACGAACACCCCGAATGGTTTAAGCCCCTGTTTGCCGAGCTGGACCGCCGGGGCCTGCCCTACGAAAAGATTGACGCCGCCCACCACCTCTTCGACCCGGCCGAAACCGAGAGCCGCTACTCCCTGGTGGTAAACCGGATGAGCTCCTCGGCTTACCTGCGCGGCCACGGCCAGGGCATTTTCCACACCGCCGGCTTTGCTACCCACCTGGAGCGCATCGGCACCCGCATCATCAACGGCTCGGCGGCCACCAGCATCGAAACCAACAAGGCCCGGCAACTCTCGCTGTTTGCCTCCTTGGGCTTGAAATACCCGAAGTCCTTCGTGGTCAACCACGCCTCGCGCATTGCCGACGCGGCCCGGCAGCTCCAATTCCCGATTGTGGTGAAAGTCAACATCGGCGGAAGCGGGGCGGGCATCATCCGCTTCGACACGCTGGAGGGCGTGGAGGCCGCCGTAGCCGCCAATCAGATTGATCTGGGCATCGACCAGACGGCCCTGGTGCAGGAATACGTGACGCCCCGCGGCGGCAACATTCACCGGGTGGAAACCCTCGACGGCAAGTTTCTCTACGCCATGAAGGTGTTTACGACCGGGGAAAGCTTCAACCTCTGCCCGGCCGAAATCTGCCAGATACCGGAGGAGCCGGCGGCCGAGTTCTGCCTGACCGAAGCGCCCAAGAAAGGCATTCAGGTGGAAGCCTTTACGCCCCCGGCCGAGGTGATTGAAGCCGTGGAGCGCATCGTGGCCGCCGCCAAAATCGACGTGGGCGGCATCGAGTACCTGATTGACGACCAAACCGGCGACGTTCTCTTCTACGACGTCAACGCCCTGTCCAACTTCGTGGCCGATGCCGTGAACGTCGTCGGTTTCGACCCCTACGCCCGCTTCGTGGACTACCTCGAAAGCCAGCTGCCCGCCCCGGCAGCCGCCAAGGCACCTGTCGCCGAAGCCGCAGTAGCCTCAGTCACGGAGTAGCTGAGTGAGTGCGCGAGTAATGATTTAGCACATTATTCACATTCGCCACATCAGCACATTAATCTCACATTCACCACATTAGCACATTAAGAAAATGCGTTACGGATATTGGATGCCCGTTTTTGGCGGGTGGCTGCGCAACGTCGAAGACGAGAACATGCGCGCCGACTGGGACTACGTCAAAACGCTGGCCCAGCGCAGTGAGGAGCTGGGCTACGACCTCTCGCTCATTGCCGAGCTGAACCTGAACGACATCAAGGGCGAGGAAGCTCCCAGCCTGGATGCCTGGAGCACAGCCGCCGCCCTGGCCGCCGTGACCAAGAAAATCGAGCTGATGGTGGCCGTGCGGCCCACGTTTCACTCCCCGGCCCTGCTGGCCAAGCAGGCCGCCAACATCGACCACATCAGCGGCGGCCGGTTGTCCTTGAACGTGGTGTCGTCGTGGTGGCAGGACGAGGCCAAGAAGTACGGGGTGCACTTCGAGCAGCACGACGACCGCTACGCCCGCACCGCCGAGTGGCTGCACGTGGTGGATAATATGTGGAAGCAGGACCACTTCACCTTCGAGGGCAAGTTCTACCAGGTCACCGACTCGATTCTGCAGCCCAAGCCCGTGTCGCGCCCCCGGCCGTTTCTCTATGCCGGCGGCGAGTCGGAGGCGGCCAAAAACCTCATTGCCGCCCAGTGCGACGGCTACGTGATGCACGGCGACGACCCGGCGGCCATCGGCCGCCGCATTCAGGATCTGAGCCAGCGCCGCGACAAGCTGGGCTTGCCGCCCATGAAGTTTGGGGTGGCGGCTTACTCGGTGGTGCGCAACACTGAAGCCGAGGTAAAAAAGGAGCTGGCGCGCATTACCAACGTGCAGGGCTCGGCGGCGGGCTACAAAAACTACCAGCAGTGGCTGGCCGGCACCCAGCTCGAAAACCAGGTTTCGTTGCAGGACTACTCGGTATCGAACCGCGGCCTGCGCTCGGGCCTCACCGGCACGCCCGACCAGGTAGCCGAGCAAGTGGCCGCCTTCGAGGCCGTGGGCGTAGATTTGTTCCTGCTCCAGTGCAGCCCCCAGCTGGAGGAAATGGAGCGGTTCTCGGAAGCCGTTATTCAGGTGCTGGCCTAGGCTGGGTTTCCGGAGCGGTTTACAGCACGGTCACCCCAGAACGTCATGTCGAGCAGCGCGAGACATCTCGCGTGCAATGGTAATTTGATTACTGTTGCGGGAGAGATGCTTCGGCTGTGCTCGGCATGACGTTCTGTTTTGTGTAGTTCTGGCCCCAACAACGACCGCACGCGAGATGTCTCGCGCTGCTCGACATGACGTTCTGATTTACCCCCTTCTATGAAGCTCGATATTCTGATGATTGCGGCCCACCCCGACGACGCGGAAGTCGGCTGCGCGGGCACCTTGATGAAGCACATTGCCAAGGGCCGCCGCGTGGGCGTGGTCGACCTCACGCGCGGGGAGCTGGGCACGCGGGGCTCGGCCGAGCTGCGCGGCCAGGAAGCCGCCGACGCGGCCCGCATCCTGGGGCTGCACGTGCGCGAAAACCTGGGCATGCGCGACGGGTTCTTTCTCAACGACGAAGCCCATCAGCTGCGGGTAATCGAGGTGATTCGCCGCTTCCGGCCGTCTATTATTCTGACCAACCCCAACGTGGACCGCCACCCCGACCACGGCCGGGCCGCCAACCTGGTGCACGAC
This sequence comes from Hymenobacter aquaticus, assembly GCF_004765605.1. Taxonomy (NCBI): domain Bacteria; kingdom Pseudomonadati; phylum Bacteroidota; class Cytophagia; order Cytophagales; family Hymenobacteraceae; genus Hymenobacter; species Hymenobacter aquaticus. The sequence continues at coordinate 2,251,340 of NZ_SRLC01000001.1, forward strand.
GCGGCGTTTCTGGCGGGCTTGCCCAAAATCGAAACCCGGTACCAGGGCCAGGCGCAGCCCGCCTGGCGGCCCGACCTGATGCTGCAAGTCATCCACAACACCTACGTCAAGCCCGACATCGTGGTGGATATCAGCGAGTACTGGGAGCGGAAGCTGGCGGCCGTAACGGCGTTCAAAAGCCAGTTTTACCACCCCGACTACGAAGACCCGACCTCGACCTACATTTCCTCGCCCGACTTTCTGAAGATTCTCGAAGGCCAGGCCCGCGACTGTGGCAAGTACATCAACGTGCCCTTTGCCGAGGGCTTTACCTGCCGCCGCCTGCTGGGCGTCGACGACTTATTTCAGCTGCGGTAGTTGGGCATGTGGGCGGGCCTGCGTATGTTTGAAACTGTCGCGCTACCACTTTTAGGCCTGATAGTTACTGAATGCAGCTGTATACTCCCGGGCTTCACATCCTGGCCACGTTCCGCGCGCCGGCCGCCCGCCTGACCGATGCCACCGCCTGCCGGGCCTTTTTCGATGAGCAAATCAGCCGGCTGGGGCTGGTGAAGGTGGGTCAGGTGTACCACTCGTTTCCCAACCAGAGCTTCACGGCGGTGGTGGGCCTGACCGAGTCGCACCTGAGCATTCACACCTGGCCCGAGTTCGGGCAGGCCACCTTCGACGTGTTTTTGTCGAACTATCAGCGCGACAACTCGGCCACGGTGCGCCGGCTCTACGCCGAAACCCTGCGCTTTTTCGAGGCCACGGAGCTGTCCAAAACCGAGGTAGCCCGATGAGCGAGCTGGCAACGACCCTGGAAGCCCACCTCAGCTGCCCTTCCTGCGCCAAGCTGCTGACCTACTACGACGCGGTAAACAGCACCCATTTCGCCTGCCCGCAGTGCCACACCTTGTTTGCCCAAACCGCGAAGGGCGCCACCGAGAAAGTCCGGCAGTTTCAGGATGTGCCGCGCCTGGCGCCCTGCCTGCCGCTGGGCAGCATCGGCACCCTGCCCGACGGCCTGCTCTACCGCGTGACGGGCTACATGCTGCGCAAGGAAAAAAGCACGCCGGCCCGCTGGCAGGAGTTTATGCTCTTCAACCCCACGGCCGGCTACGCCCAGCTTTCCCTCTACGAAGGCCACTGGATGTTTATCCGGCCGACCCAGGAAGAATACAAGGGCCTGTCGGGCCGCTCGGGCAACCACCGCGTGGTGTTGGACGGCGACACCACGTTTTCTATCTACAACAAGTACCAGCCCCAGATTCTGTACGCCACCGGCGAGTTCGACTGGAACATCCTGGACGACGAGCGGCTCACCATCACCGAGTTTGTGGCCCCGCCCCGGATGCTGATTGAGGAAAAAGCCAAGGGCCGGGCCGTGGAGTGGTACCGGGCCGAGCACATCGAGCCCGGCGCGGTGGCCCGGGCGTTTGCCGTGCCCATGTCGCGCATCCCGTTCCGCACGGGCGTGGGCGCGGTGCAGCCGGCCCCCGGCGGCGACTCCTGGCCGGCCCTCAAGCAGTTCACCATTTTGCTGCTGCTGCTGGTGCTGGTCACGGAAATGGTGTTTGGTATGATCCGGCCCCACCGGCAGCTGCTGCGCGAGAGTTTCGCCAGCGGCCCCACCCAGTCGCTGGTTTTGCCCGCGCCGGCCGCGGCGGCGGCCACTGCCACGACCGAGAAGGTGCTGGTGTCGATGCCGTTTGAGGTGCCCGACAGCACTACCAGTCTGCAAGTCGAGGTGCGGGCCGACCTCGACAACAGCTGGCTGGAGCTGCCGGTGAGCCTGGTGAACGAGCAAACCGGCCGGGGCTTCGAGTTTACCAAGAACATCGAGTACTACCACGGCTACGAAAGCGGGGAAAGCTGGTCGGAAGGCAGCGTGGAGGCCGACGCCCTGCTGACCCGCATTCCCGCCGGCCGCTACCACCTGAACCTGTACCCGGCCTCGGAAAACAACCGCCCCGTGAGCTTTACCGTCACGGTGACGGAAAATCCCTGGCTGCCGTCCAACCTGCTGCTGCTCGTGCTGGGCCTGCTGCTCTACCCCGGCATTCTGATCTATCGGCGCCAACAGCACGAGCAGAGCCGCTGGGAGCAAAGTGACTATACACCCTAATTCCCCACTCCCACGCGCTATGGAATTGCCCGACCTATCTAAGATAAAAGTGTACGCCGCGCTGGCCCTGCTGGCCTACGGCAGCTACGTGTGGGCCTCGCTGCACGGCATCCGCCTCCTGGGCGACGACAACGAAACCACCGAAAACATCAACGGCACCGGCAGCCACTCCAGCGGCCACGCCGGCCGCTCCAGCTTCTACCACAAATAGGTGAGATGGTGAATGAGTGAATGAGCTGTTCTGCTCCTATCCGCTCAACCCTACTACTTCACTCATTCACTCATTCACTCATTCACTACCTCACCGCATGGAATACCTCAACTTCAAGCTCATTACCGCCTCCGTCGTTTACTCGGTTATCGGTATTCTGATTCTGGTCGTCAGCTTCGTTATCATCGACAAGCTCACGCCCAAGACGCTCTGGAAGGAAATCGTGGACGAGCACAACACGGCCCTGGCCATCGTGGCGGCCGCCTTTATGCTGTCGGTGGCCCTGATTATCAGCGCGGCAATTCATGGCTAACGGCCCCGTGCTGAGTCCGCCCGCCTTGGGCCGCCGGGCCCCGGCCGCCGACCACCTGCCGGCCCTGCTGCTGGGCTCGGTGTTCGTCATTGCCACCTGCGGCCTGATCTACGAGCTGATTGCCGGCACGCTGGCCAGCTACCTGCTCGGCGACTCGGTCACGCAGTTTTCCACCATCATCGGGGCCTACCTGTTTTCGATGGGCATCGGCTCGTGGCTGTCGCGCTACCTCGACGGGGCCCTGCTGAAGTGGTTTATCCGCCTCGAAATCCTGGTGGGGCTGGTGGGGGGCTTTTCCGCGCCGCTGCTGTTCGTGCTCTTCGAATACGTGGCCTCCTTCCGCCTGATTCTCTACTCGCTGGTCGGCCTCACCGGCATTCTGGTCGGGCTGGAAATTCCGCTGCTGATGCGGATTCTGGAGAACCGCTACGAGTTCAAGGACCTGGTTTCGCGCGTGTTCACCTTCGACTACATCGGGGCCCTGCTGGCGTCGCTCATCTTCCCGCTGGTGCTGGTGCCCCAGCTCGGCCTGATTCGCACGTCCCTGTTTTTTGGGGCCCTGAACGTGGTGGTGGCCGCCGTGGCCCTGTACCGCTTCCCCGAAACCCGCCCCTACCGCCGCAGCTTCACGGGCCTCATGGCCGGGGCGCTGCTGCTGCTGGCCCTGGGCTTTGGCTACGCCGAGCGCATCATGACCTACACCGAAACCCTGGCGTTTCAGGACCAGGTTATCTACAGCAAAAGCACGGTCTACCAGCGCATTGTGCTCACGCGCAACAACCGGGAGCTGCGCCTGTTCCTCAACGGCAACCTGCAATTCAGCTCGGCCGACGAGTACCGCTACCACGAAGCCCTGGTGCACCCGGCCATGCAGGCCCTGCCCCGGGCCCGGCGGGTGCTGGTGCTGGGCGGCGGCGACGGGCTGGCCGTGCGCGAGCTGCTGAAGTACCCCCAGCTCCAGCATATCCGCCTCGTCGACCTCGACGCGGGCATGACGGAGCTTTTTCAGCACAACCCGCTGCTGCTGGCCCTCAACCAGGGCGCCCTGAACAACCCGAAAGTGCAGGTCGTCAACGGCGACGCCTACCAGTGGGTGCGCCACGACACCACCCGCTACGACCTGCTGGTCATCGACTTTCCTGACCCGTCCAACTACTCCATCGGCAAGCTGTACAGCACCTCCTTCTACGCCGAGCTGCACAAGCTGCTGGCCCCCGGCGGGCTGATGGTGGTGCAAAGCACCTCGCCCTACGTGGCCCGGCAGTCGTTTTGGTGCATCAGCCACACCCTGCAGGCGGCCGGCTTCCACACCATTCCCTACCACACCTACGTGCCGTCGTTCGGCGAGTGGGGCTACGTGCTGGCCGGCCGCAACGGCCACTGGCGCGGCGACGGGAAGCTGCCCGCCGGCCTGCGCTACCTCACGCCCGGCACCCTGAAAGAAATGCTGCACTTCCCCCCCGACATGGCCGAAGTGCCCACCGACGTCAACCAGCTCAACAACCAGGTGCTCGTGCGCTACTTCGAAGACGACTGGGCCCCTTACACCCACTAGCGGCCGTAGCACCGGCCGCCCGGCTCGCCCGAAGCGCCGGCAAGGATGATTGAAGCACTAAAAAGAACGGCCGAAGCACCGGCAAGAACATCCGAAGCGCTGGCAAGGCAGCCTGAAGCTTTGGAAAGAATGACCGAAGCCCCGGCAAGGACGGTCGAAGGCTTGAAAAGAACGACCGAAGCAATAAAAAGAGCTATTTCCACTTCTTAGGTCGTCCTTTCTAACGCGGGCCGCCCTCTTTCCGCCTTTTCTTTCCCTCTCTTATGCCCTCTCCCAATGCTTCCCAGTGCCCCTTCCTGCCCGGCCGCCGCGAGTTTCTCGGCCGCACGGGGCTGGGTCTGGCCGGGCTGCTGCTGAGCCCCGCGCTGCTGCACTCCTGCGCGCCCGGCTCGGAGCGGGCCCACATCCGGGGCACGCTGCGCGGGGCCAACCACGCCACGGGCCACCGGCTGCGGCAGCCAAACCAGCTGCCCGCGCCCAGCCGCACGCTGCGCACCGACGTGGTTATCATCGGCGGCGGGGTGGCGGGCCTCTCGGCCAAGCGCTGGCTGCACCGCCACGGCCAGCCGGAAGTGCTGCTGCTGGAGCTCGACGCGCAGGTGGGCGGCAACTCGGCCGCGGGCCACAATGCCACCTCGGCCTATCCCTGGGGGGCGCACTACCTGCCCCTGCCCGACCCGCGCAACCATGAGCTGCTGGCGTTTCTGCGCGAGGCGGGCACCATCACCGGCTTTGCCCCCGGCGGCCTGCCCATCTACAACGAGTACCACCTCTGCCACGACCCCGAGGAGCGCCTGCACGTGCAGGGCCACTGGCAAACCGGCCTGGTGCCCGAGCTGGGCGTGCCCGCCCCCGACCGCGCCCAAACCGCCCGTTTCTTCGCCCTGATTGAGGAACTGCGCCGGGCCAAAGGCCAGGACGGGCGCGACGCCTTCGCCATTCCGCTGGATCAGTCGTCGGCCGATGCGCGGTTCCGGCAGCTCGACACCGTTTCCTTTGCCGACTACCTCACCCGCCAGGGCTTCACGGCCCCGGCCCTGCGCTGGTACCTCGACTACTGCTGCAAAGACGACTACGGCACCACGGCGGCTTACACCTCGGCCTGGGCCGGCCTGCACTACTTCGCCTCCCGCAAGGGCCAGGCCCACAATGCTACCAGCGCCGACGTGCTGACCTGGCCCCAGGGCAACGGCTTTCTGGTGGAGGCGCTCCGCCAACAGGCCCCCGCCGGCATCGTCCCCCAGACGCTGGCCTACGCCGTGGAGGAAACCGCCACCGGCGTGCAAGTGCTGGCCTACGACGCGGCCCGGCACGAAACCATCCGGGTGGAGGCCCGGCAGGCCTTGCTGGCGACGCCCCAGTTCGTCACCCAGCGCCTGCTCCGGGGCTTTGCGGGCGCGCCCCCACCCCGGCCGCCGCTGCACCGCGCCCCCTGGGTGGTGGCCAACCTGACCGTGGACGGCCTGCCCCAGGGCCCCGGCGCGCCCCTGAGCTGGGACAACGTGCTCTACGGCAGCGCCTCGGTGGGCTACGTGAATGCCAACCAGCAGGACCTGGCCCTGGGCACCCAGCAGAAAGTCATTACCTACTACTGGCCCCTGACCGACGAAGCCCCCGACGCGGCCCGCCGCCGGGCCTACGCCACCACCTACGACCAGTGGCTGCAACCCATTCTGGCCGACCTGGAAAAAGCCCACACCGGCATTACGGCCCGCGTGCGGCAGGCCGATATCTGGGTGTGGGGCCACGGCATGGTAGCCCCCACGCCCGGCGCGCTGTGGCACGCGGGGCGGCAAGAAGCGGCCCGGCCCCTGCGCGGCAAGCTGTTCTTTGCCCACACCGACCTGAGCGGCATGTCGATTTTTGAGGAAGGCTTTTACCAGGGCATCCGGGCGGCCCGCGAAATGCTGGGCAGCGCATGAGCCAGCCTACGCCCCAACCCTGGATTCGCTCGGCCTGGTTTGATGGCCTGTGGCTGCTGGCGCCGCCGTTTCTGGCGCTGCTGGTCGTGCTGGCCCTGCCCGCCGAGTTTCGGGCCTCCACCCACATGCCGCTACTGGGCTGGGTGGTGCTGGTGGTTTTTATCGATGTAGCTCACGTATACAGCACGCTGTTCCGCACCTACTTCGATGCCCCGCGCCGCCGACAGCACCGGCAGCTGCTGTGGGTTGCGCCGCTGGGCTGCTACGCGGTGGGCGTGGCCCTGCACCAAGTGGGCGGCCTCGTGTTCTGGCGGGTGCTGGCTTATCTGGCGGTGTTCCACTTTATCCGGCAGCAATACGGCTTTCTGCGCCTCTACGCCCGGCACGAGCCCGCCTCGGCCCCCAGCCGCCGCCTCGATACCGCCCTAGTGTATTACGCTACCCTCTACCCGCTGCTGTACTGGCACTTTTCCCCCGGCCGCAACTTCACCTGGTTCGTGGAAGGCGACTTCCTGCAACTCGACTGGCCCGCCGGGCGCTACGCGGCCACGGTGCTGTACGTGGCCTTGCTGGGACTCTACGGGGCCAAAGAGCTGCGCCAGTGGCTGTTTTACCGCACCTTCAACCTGCCCCGCAACCTGCTGCTGCTGGGCACGCTGCTGTCCTGGTACTTCGGCATCGTGTACTTCAACGGCGACCTGGCCTTTACCCTGCTCAACGTCGTGTCGCACGGCATTCCCTACCTGGCCCTGGTCTGGATTAGTCGGGAGCCGGCCGGGCCGCCCGTGGCCGGGCAGCGGCCCGGCTGGTGGCAGAATTATGCCGTGCTGGGCTTCCTGGGGTTTCTGCTGGCGCTGGCCTATCTGGAAGAAGGTATTTGGGATGGGCTGGTATGGCGGGAGCACGCCTCGGTGTTTGGCTGGTTTCAACAGCTGCCCGCCGTACAAAACCCGGCGCTGCTGGCCTGGCTGGTGCCGCTGCTGGCCTTGCCGCAGGCTACGCACTACGTGCTGGATGGCTTTATCTGGCGCCGCCCGAAAAAGGCCCGGGCCTGATGAGCACCTAATGCTACTTCGGCGACCAGCTGGTGCACGGCCGTGCGCGAAGAGCGGGGCAAGTGTATCCGGGGCCGCAACGGCTCAATGCTGGTGGTGTTTACCACCGGCCGGGCCATACCGGGCAGCTCCGCAAAACGCCGCCGGAATCCGGCCATCTTCTGTACGTTGCTTACGCTAAGCCTAGCTAAGATTCAGCTCTACTACTACGGCCGTGGAGCCACCCGCGTCGTCGTCCGTTACCAGCAGGGCTTCGTAGCGGGCGGCACTCAGGGCGCGGCGCACGACCACACTTTCCACTTTGCCCCGGTAAGGCCGGCCATCGGGCAGCACCAGGTGGGCCATTCGCAGCGGAGCCTGCTGCTCGGCCGGCAAAAGCCCCACGAAGCTGCCCAGCACCTCCCCATCGGCCACGGCATCCATAGTATCCTCTACTGAAGCGGTGATAAACACGGTGTTGTCGAAGGTGCAGGCGCCGGAGAAGCCCGCGGGCTTGCCCTGTAGCGTGGGCAGTTCGTAGTGCTGCTGCCGCACGGCCGGCACCGGACCCTGGTGGCGCAGGCAATTCAGGGCCGGCAGCAGCGGCAGCCGGTACACGATGTTGCCGGCCGTGGCGCCCACGGTCCGCTGAAACAGCAGCAGCTCGGTGGCCGTAGCCGCCGCCGCTTCCAGGTTCAGCACGATACCAGCCGGCAGCGTCTGCCGCAACGTGGCGTACAGGCGGCTCAGCGACACGGGCTGCACCGTGGCCGAGCCCGGCCCGGCGGGCAGCGCCACCCAGAAACCCTGCTCCCGGGCCGCCGTGGCCCCCGAGCCCAGCACCAGCAGGCCGGTTTCGCCCCCGGCATCGGTAATGGCCGTCAGGCTTTCCAGGTCGGGCTTGCGGTCCTTCGGAATGCGGCCGGAGCTGAAGTGGGCCGTTTCGAACAGCATCAGACTGTGGCCCGCCACCAACGACTGCGCCGCGAAGCTGTACAGGTACGGCGAGTCGTCGCCGATGATGTAGGCCGTGTCGCCGACTATTTCAATTCCCGAGGCCGAGGGTAGCTTGGGCAGGTCAATCTGGCGGAGAATGGTAGCTTTCATAGCAGAAGAAGGGCAAAGCCGGGCCGCGCGGGCAAGCATCCGACAACCAAATACTAGCCTCTATTCGCAGCGGGCTACTGTTTGGTTATCGTAAACTCGACCCGGCGGTTCAGCTTGCGGGTTTCTTCCTTGGCGTTGCTGGCCCGGGGCTTGCTGCCGCCGTAGCCAATGGTGCTGATGCGGGCCTCACTGATGCCCCGCGTCACCAGGTAGCGCTTCACCTCCTGCACGCGGTCCTCGGAGAGCTGCTGGTTTAGGTCGGCCCGGCCCTGGTTGTCGGTGTGGCCCTCCAGCCGAATGGCCACGGTGGGGTTGTCGGTCAGGGTGCGGGCCAGCCGGTTCAGCTCGGCGTAAGACGCCGGCAGCAGGGTGTATTTGCCCTGCGCAAAAATCAGGGTGGGCAACTCGAGCTTGGCCCCGACCTCGGCCGGCACCACCAGCAGCTCCCGGGTAAGGGCGGCCGTCATGCGCACGGTGTCGGTGCTGGCCAGGAAGCCCGGGCTGGCCGCCGACAGCCGGTAGCGCCCGGCCGGCAGCGAAAACTGAAATACCCCGCTGGCATCGGTGCGCAGCGTGGCGTTGAAGGCAATGTCGTTGTCCAGCCGGATGGCTTTCACCTCGGCCTTTACCGGCGTGCGAGTCTTGGCATCCAGCACTTTGCCGGTCAGCATCATGCGCTGTGCCACAGTGGGGGCGGCCGTCCGCACGGTGTCGGCGGGCGCTACCCCGCTGGCCGCCGTCCGAAACAGGTCGGCCGGACCGTTGGGGGTGCGCGACGAGGCATAGTAGGCCTGCTTGCCGTCGGCACTGAGCATGAAGTAAGCGTCGAAGCCCGGGCCGTTGAGGGTGGGCCCCAGGTTGCGGGGCTCACTCCACTTGCTCCAGCTGTCATCCAGGCGGGTACTCACGAAAATATCGGCGCTGCCGTAGCCGGCATGCCCATACGAGGCAAAGTAGAGGGTGCGGCCATCGGGCGCCAGCCAGGGCGCAAACTCAAAGCCGGGCGAGTTGAGCACTCCGCCCAGGCTCTGTGGTTCGCTCCACGAGCCATCGGTCAGCGCCCGGCTCACGTAAATATCATTGCCCCCGAACGAGTCGCCGCGCTCCAGCGACAGCAGCAGCAGCTTCTGGTCGGCCGACATGAAAAAGGTCGTCGCCGCGCCGGCCGAGTAGTAGTTCGCAATGTCCAGCACGGCGGGCCGGGTGGCTTTGGCCTTCATACCTCCGTCGCGGGGCACCAGCGAGGCGCCCTCATCCAGAAAGCTGCCGTCGCGCCCGTAGCTGCCCCGCACCAGCAGCAGGTCGCCCTGCGGCCCCACCACCGACATTACGCCGTTGTTTTGCCGCGTGTTCAGGGCATCCAGCCGTACGGCCGGGGCCCAGCTTTGCCCGTCGGCCGACTGGCTTACCCAGATATCTCCCGAGTCGGTGTTGCCTTCCAGGTTGCCCGCGTACTTGGTGCGGGCCAGGTACAGGGTTTTGCCGTCCGGCGTCAATACCGGGTGCAGCTCGTTGCCCGGCGTGTTCAGGCTGGTCAGGGGCTGGGCGGCGCCAAACCCGGGCTGGCTGGGGTCCAGGTTGAGGCGGAGCTTAAACAGCCGCCATTGCTGCGTGGCCCGGTTAGCCGAGCGCTGCGCGACAATGGGCGTGCCGTTAAACTTATCGGAGGAAGCAACCGCCGCGCATTTGTCATTGCCCCGGCTCACGAGCTCATAGCTCCCGATGGGCCCGGCCGGCACGAGCTTCCACTGCTGATAAAAGCTGCCCGACCAGGGCCGTTGGACCAGAGCCGCGTTTTCATCGGGCTTCTCGACGGTCAGGCACTTAGTGCTGTGCTTGGCTTCCAGCCGGAAATACTCGCCGCCCGGCGTGATGCGCACAAACCGCCACTGCTGGCTAGAGGCGTGCGTAAATTCCCATTGCACTACTCCGGCCCCGGCCTCCGTCGATGCCCCGGCAATATCCAGGGAGCGGCCACTACCGCGGGCTACTACGCCGTACCAGGCGTTTTCATCGGGAACAAAAGCGGCTGACTGCGCCACCGTTCCGGTAGCATGCAGCAGCAAGGGCAAGAGGAAAAAGCTAAACAGGAAACGACGCATGCACGCAAAACGGATGGACTGGCGCGCAAGTTAGGGTTAAATCTGAGCGGGCGGGGCTCCTGGGCCAAGCCAGCCGGCAGCAGTAGCAACCGGCCGGCTTGGCCCGGAAGGAGCAAACGGGCCACCCGGCACAGCCCTAATCGTTGTGGATGTACTTGAAGCGTACAAACCGCTCGTTTTCGTAGATGGCGGTAAAATGTCCACCCGACCCCTGCGTCTCCGACTTACGTTCGGCAGCCGCCCGGCTAGGCTTGGCGGGCATGGCGGAGGAGGTGGGAAATGCGCCGGGCATCATTGCGGGCACGTGGCAAATAAAGGATAGAATTTTGGACGCCATGATGTGTTGTGTTAGGTGGTAAGAAAAAAGAGAAGTTCAACTACTTACAAGGAAACCAAGTGAAAGAAAATATTTGAATAGTTCACTTACATCCCTTCCTAACAAATATAAAGATATTATTATTCGATTGAATGATGCTAAGGTATATTTTTTATTAAAATAATCTACTCCGTAGCAACCCGCAATTATTTCTCCGTACCAGTACGGATGTAGCGGTCCACATTCGCTGTTTGCGGGTCATGAGGCCGCTTTTCCTGCCGGCTTACGGAATGAGCTTGTTGCGTAGCGCGTACCGGATCAAGCCAATCACCGACTTCGACTTGGTTTTGGTTAGCATGTTTTTGCGGTGCGACTCCACGGTTCTTTCGCTGATGAAGAGCTGCTCGGCAATATGCTGGTTGGAATGCTCCTGCGCGATGAGTTGCAGGATTTCAGCCTCGCGGCTCGTCAGCTCCACGACGGGCGGTGAGCTTCGGGTGGCATGACTGGCCTGAATCTCCATATTCTGCACCATAGTGGCCGTTACTTCCTGCCCAAAATAGCGCTGCCCGGCCGCCACCGCCCGAATGGCGGCGCTTAGCTCCTGCGGGCTGGTACTTTTCAGCAGGTACCCCGAGCCGCCGGCTTCCAGCACGTCGGCCACGGAAGCATGATCCTGAAACGTGCTCAGAATCAGAATCTGCACCTGGGAATAACGCTGGCGAACGGCCCGAATAAGCTCCACGCCGCTCATGTGCGGCATGTTCAGATCGAGCAGGGCCACGGTGATTTCGGGGTGTTGCGCCAGCAGCGCCAGGGCCTCACTGCCGCTGTTAGCCACCGCCGCAATCCGGATATCCTCTTCCTTCCGCAACAGCGTGCTGATACCAGCAACGACCAGTGGATGGTCGTCTACGACCAGCACTGCGATATTGGAAACGTCGGTACTTAATTTCTCCATGACCAGAAGCTTCACTCACAACAGGCACTCAATCTGGCAGCCGCGCCTACCCTTCAACCTCTTCACTTTCCGCGCTTGATCAGCTGTTATCCCAACTGCGGATCAATCGTAAGTGAAACTTAGGCAAATACTTACAACTTTCCAAAAATCATTCTTATTGGCATATTACATTTTATAACTACTTAATTTACATATAAATACCCCTATATACACCCCTAAAAGCGGGGCACTTAAACGTTTTATAGGCTACTGAAGAACCGCTAAATGCCAATAAGTTGTACGTTAGGCCCAAAGGCCTGCCAGCCCCGGTCCGGACGTAAAAAAGCCCCTGCTTGGGGTAAGCAGGGGCTTTCGTTGGGATGAGCAGGCAACTAGTTCTTCATGCCGTACTTGGCCCGAAACTTCTGGTTCAGGTAGGTTTGCTTGTTGGTCATGCTGAACGCGCGGCCGTCGATAAAGGCGTGGGTCACGTTGTTGGTGCGCATGTCCAGCAAGTCGCCGCTGCTGACCACGAGCGTGGCACTTTTCCCGGCTTCGAGGCTGCCGTAGTCCTTATCGAGACCCATGATGCGGGCCGGGCTGAGCGTCACGGCCGTCAGGGCCTGCTCCTTGGTGAGGCCGTGGCCGGCGGCGGTGCCAGCAATAAAGGCCAGATTGCGCGAGCCGGCCGTTTCCTGGTCGCCCTCGTAGTCGAGGCAGAACCGCACGCCGGCTTGCTGCAACAGGCTGGGTAGCTTGTAGGGCAGGTCGTAATCGTCGCCGGCCCGGCGGGGCAGGGCGTGAATGCGGGACAGAATTACGGCCACGTCGTTCTGCTTCAGGAAGTCGAGCATCATCCAGGCGTCGCGGGCCCCGATGACGGTGACTTTCTGCACGCCCAGGCGCTTGGCAAACCGCACGCCCTCAATGATTTCCTTACCGTAGTCGGCGTGAATAAACAGGGTTTTAGAACCGTCGAAGAGGCCGGCCAGGGACGAGAGGCGCAGGTTTTCCCGGCGGCCGGCGGGCAGGGCGCGGTAGGCCGAGGCTTCGGAGAGCAGTTGCTCCAGGTCGCGGAGCTGCTGTTGCCGGGCCTTGTCGCGCTTTTCCACGGCCATCGGGTCTTCGGTCGGGTTGAGCTTGATGACCATCGGCGGCCAGTTCAGGTGCAGACCGTCGTCGGCTTTTACGGCCGCGTCCTGCCAGTTCCAGGCGTCGAGCTGCACCACGCTGCTCTGGCCCGAGAGCATGCCGCCGCGGGGCGTCACCTGGGCCAGCAGCACGCCGTTGGTGCGCACCGTCGGGATGATGTCGGAATCGGTGTTGTAGGCAATCAGGGCCCGCACGTTGGGGTTGAGCAGGCCCACTTCCCGCTCGTCGACGGTGGCCCGGATGGCTTCTACTTCGGTCAGGCCCAGAGTCGTATTGGGCAGAATCAGGCCGGGGTAGATTTCCTGGCCTTTCACGTCGACTACCTCGTAGACCGCTTTGTCCTGGCTGAAGCCCGCCTGGGTTCCGGCGTAGAGGATGCGGCCCTTGTCGAAGGCCACGGCGGCGTCGGGCACTACGGTGCCGTTGCCCACGTGCAGGGTGCCGCCCACGAGCAGCACGGGCTTGCTCTGGGCGGGCGCCGGGGCGGGCACCTGGGCCAGCAGCGGCGCGGCCGTGAGCAGGGTTAGGGAAAGAAATAATGCGGAAAAACGCATGAGAGTGCAGTTATGTAAGGTTAAAGCAGCTGGCTTTTCTTGGGAGAAAATGGTGGCCGGCTTAGTTGTCCAGTTCCTTGTCTTCGCCCATCGTGTCGCAGTGGAAGTGCTTGTTGGCCTTGGCCGTGGCCCCCTGCGTGGGCGCGCCGGCTTTCTTGGCGTCCAGCATTTTCTGCACGATGCGCAGCCGCTCCTTTTCCACTTCCTGGCGCATCCGGGCGTCCGATTCCACGTCGAACATCTGGCGGCCATCCACGAAAGTGCGCTCGGGGTGGGCGTAGATACTCAGCGGGTGGTCGGTCCAGAGCACCACGTCGGCGTCCTTACCTTCCTTGATGCTACCCATGTTCTTGTCCAAGTGCAGCATTTTGGCCGGGTTGATGGTCACCAGCTTCAGGGCTTCCTCTTCCGAGAGGCCGCCGTACTTCACCGTTTTGGCCGCTTCCTGGTTGAGGCGGCGGCTCATTTCGGCGTCGTCCGAGTTGATGGCCACGTTCAGGCCCGCGTCGTGCATGATGGCCGCGTTGTAGGGAATTGCGTCGCGCACCTCGTTTTTGTAGGCCCACCAGTCGGAGAAGGTACTGGCATTCACGCCGTGGGCCTTCATCTTGTCGGCCACCTTGTAGCCTTCCAGAATGTGGGTCAGGGTGTTGACCTTGAAGCCCATCCGGTCGGCCACGTTCAGCAGCATGTTGATTTCGCTCTGCACGTAGCTGTGGCAGGTGATGAAGCGCTGCTGGTTGAGGATTTCAACCAGGGCTTCGAGTTCCAGGTCGCGGCGCGGAGCCTCCCCTTTCTTCTGCTTGCCCTTGCCGAGCTTGTTCCAGGCTTTCCACTCCTGCTCGTACTCCTTGGCCCGGGTGAAAGCATCCACGAACACCTGCTCCACGCCCATGCGGGTCTGGGGGAAGCGCAGCACGTTCATCTCGCCCCAGTTGCTTTGCTTCACGTTTTCGCCCAGGGCAAACTTGATGAAGCCCGGCGCGCCCTCGATTTTCATCTGCTCGGCCGTCATGCCCCAGCGCATCTTGATCAGGGCCGACTGCCCGCCGATGGGGTTGGCCGAGCCGTGCAGCAGCTGGGCAGCCACCACGCCGCCGGCCAGGTCGCGGTACACGTCCACGTCCTCGGCATCGACCACGTCGCCGATGCGTACTTCGCTGGTCACGGCCTGGGTGCCTTCGTTCACGCCCTCACTGATGGCCAGGTGGGAGTGCTCGTCGATGATGCCGGGCGTGAGGTGCTTGCCGGTCCCGTCGATGCTGCGGCCCCCGCTGGGCACGCTCAGGTTTTTGCCGATCTTCTGGATTTTGCCGTTTTGCAGCAGCACGTCGGTGTTTTCGAGCTTGCCGGCGGCCTCACTGGTCCACACGGTGGCATTCTTGATGAGCACCGTTTCCTGCTGGGGCACCTGGGCGCGGCCGAAAGCCACAAAGGGAAACAACGCCTGCCCGATCTGCACGGGCTCGGGCGCTTTGATCGAGTCGCGGCGGGCGGCGCGGGTGGCTTCCTCCTGGCGCTGGGCGCTCCACTTCACGCTTGTGGCGTCGGCGAGCTGCCCGTCGCCCTGAAACAGGCGGGTTTCGGGCGTGTAGAAGCCACTCAGGCGCACGGCCGCGCCCTTGGTTTTGGGCGTGGGGTTATACACAATCGTGGCCAGCTCCCCATTCACCGACAGCGCGCCGCGCACGGTGTCCTTGGGGGCCAGCACGAGGCGCATTTCGGGGGCGTCGGGCTTGCCGGCCACCAGCATTTTCAGCTCGGGCTGGCTGCCGATTTTAAGCGTGTACACGCCGCGGTAGTCGCTGGGCACGGTGCTGAGCTGGTAGCGCTGGCCCTGCACCCAGTTGTCGAGCAGCACGTTGTCGTCGGCAAAGAGGCGGTTAGAGCACACCAGGAAGTTGGCCACCATGCCCGCTTTAAGGCTGCCCACCTGGTTCTGCAGTTGAAGCAGCTCGGCTGGCGTGGCGGTAAGGGCGCGCAGGGCCTGCTCCTCGGTCAGGCCGTACTGAATGGCCTTGCGCAGGTTGGGCAAGAACTTCTTCTTGTCCTTCAAGTCGGCGGCCGACAGGGCAAAAGGCACGCCCGCTTTGGCCAGCATGGCCGCGTTGGCCGGGGCCATTTCCCAGTGCTTGAGCTCCTCCAGGGAAATGCGCGACGCGTCGTAGAGGTCATCTACATTATAGGCGTCGGGGAAGTTGAGGCTGACGATGAGCGGGGCCTTGGTAGCCTGCACGTCGGAGAGGCGCTGGTACTCGTCGCCGCGGCCTTTGAGAATGTACTGCACCCCAAACTCGTCACCGACCTTATCGGCCCGCAACGCCGACTGCTTGTCGCGCACGTCGAAAATCTGCGGGAGCTGGCGCTGCTGGTTGAAGGCCCTGAGCGACAGGTTTTGCTCCTTGGCCGGGTTGCGCTGGTTCCAGTCGGCGTCGAGGTAAGTTTGGCGCAGCAGGGCGATGCTGCCCATCAGGGAGCTGGGGTAGTCCTGGGTGCTGGTGCCTTTGTCAAAGGAAAAGGCGGCGGCGGCGCGGTCGGCCAGCACTACTTCCTGCTCCTTGCGGTTGGTATTGAGCGTGACCAGGGCGGCGGTACCGCGGGCTATGCCGTCGGCCTGCTGGGTGAGCACCGCCCCGAAGCCCAGACGGCGGTAAGCGTCGGCCTGGTCGTCGTTGACTTTGAACAGCTCGGCGGCGCTGGTTTCGGGATGAATGGCCTGATTCCAGTCGTAGGCCCCGGCTTTCTGGCTTTCAAACTGCGGCCCACTGCGGCGGCCCTGGCGCTCGGGCGCCTTCACCTCGGGCAGGCCGTAGCTGGCGTACAGATCCACGAAGCCGGGGTAGATGTAGCGGCCTTTGAGGTCGGTAACTACCGCGCCGGCCGGAATCTTCACGCCCGTTCCCACTGCCTCTACCCTACCATCCCGGATAACGAGCGTGGCGTCGGTGAGGCGGGTTTTGTAGTCGGTGAAGATGGTGGCGTGGGTAAAGGCGTAGAGCCCGGGCCGCTGGTCGTACACGCCGTTGCGCGGGTAGGTGCTGGGCTGGGCCTGGGCGGCCACCGCCGTGCTGAGCAGCAGGCCGCCCGCCAGACCTAGCTGGCGTAGAAATAGGGACATGGAAAAACGGTGGAAGGTGATGGATAAGGCATCGGACTGGAAAGGTAGCGGCACCGTTGCACTTTCCGGCCGTTTTTCCGGAAAAATCCGCACTACCACCGGCTTTTATAGCATCCGTCAACCTTTCCGGTTCATCAATAGTAGTTACCGTATTATCTGCTCCAAACCCTATCCCACCATGCGCAAAGGCACCCAAGTAAGCTGGAAATACGGCACCGGCACGGCCACCGGCAAAATCGAAGAAACCCACAAAGAGTCCGTCACCCGCAAGCTGCAGGGCGCCGAAATTACCCGCCACGGCACCCCCGATAACCCCGCATTCGTCATCGTGCAGGAAAACGGCGACCGGGTGCTCAAGCTCCAAAGCGAAGTGAAGGCACGCCTCACCCCCGGCCCCTCTCCCAAGGAGAGGAGAGCCTGACGACGCAGAATCGTCGGCTTTCGCCTCCGGTTCTGCCCCCGCCGGTTTATTAAGCCGCTAAATTCAGAAGTCGTTAAACGCAACTGCCTCCGCTGAAAAGCGGAGGCAGTTGTTCGTTGGCACCGTCAGGCTCCCCTCTCCTCGGGAGAGGGGCCGGGGGTGAGGTTTAGCGGTTGTGTACGTCGGGCTCGATGAAGGCCTGCTCTTCCATTTCGGTGGGCACCACCACGATGCCCTTCTGGAGCATGGAGTTGCGCTTGCCGTAGAGGAAGTACACGATGAAGCCCAGCAGCATCCAGCCCATAGCCACCTTCAGGGTGAAGGCATCCAGGGCCAGAATCATCAGCGTGCACACCAGAATGCCCATAATAGGCACGAAGGGGAACGAGGGCGACGACAGCGGCGCGCGGAACGGGCGGTGCTGCCCGGGGTCGGAGCGGCGCATGATCCAGACGCCGGCCGATACCAGCACGAAGGCCAGCAGCGTCCCGAACGAGGTCAGGTCGCCGGCCAGGGAGCCGGGCACGAAGGCGGCAAACGCGCCCACAAACACCAGCAGGGCCAGGTTCGACTTATAAGGCGTGCCGAAGCGGGGATGCAGCTCGGAAAAGGCTTTAGGCATCAGGCCGTCTTTGGCCATCGAGAAAAACACGCGGCTCTGTCCCATCAGCATCACCAGGATTACCGACGAGAAACCCAGCAGAATAGCCATGGTCACGGCCGTACCGAGCCACTCGTAGCCGGGCATGTGCGCCTTGATGGCGTAGGTTACGGAAGCCTCGCCGCCCAAAGCCGGGTCGGCAAATTCGCGCCAGCTGGCAACGCCCGTCAGCACGTGGCCAAACAGGATGTAGAGCACGGTGCACACGGCCAGCGAGCCGAGGATACCGATGGGCATGTCGCGCTTGGGGTTCTTGGCTTCCTGGGCCGCAGTGCTCACGGCATCGAACCCGATGAAGGCGAAGAACACAATGGCCGCACCGCCCAGGATACCGCCCCAGCCGTGCTTGTTCCACTCCGTGTACTCGCGCACGACGGTGCCGGCCGCGTTTTTCACGGGCTCCGCGTTTTCGGGAATCAGGTAGGGCGTGTGGTTGGCGGGGTTGATGAACTGCCAGCCCACGGCAATGAATACCAGCACGATGGCCACTTTCAGGAACACCACCACGGCGTTGAACAGCGCCGATTCCTGGGTGCCTTTAATCAGCAGCAGGCTCAGGGCCACGATAATCAGCAGGGCGGGCAGGTTGATAATGCCGCTGTGCATCACCCCGTTGATGGCGGCGCTTTCGAAGGGTGAGTGGCTAAGCTCATAGGATATCGGCGCCATATGAAACGCCTCCAAGAGCTTGTTCAGGTATTCGCTCCAGGCAATAGACACCGTGGCGGCCCCCAGGGCGTATTCCATAATCAGGGCCCAGCCGATAATCCAGGCCACAAACTCGCCCATCGTGGTGTAGGCGTAGGTGTAGGCCGAGCCGGCAATGGGAATCATGGCGGCAAACTCGGCGTAGCACAGGCCCGCGAATACGCAGCCGATGGCCGCTACCACAAACGCCAGCGTCACGCCCGGACCCGAGGCCTGGGCCGCGGCGGCGGCCGTGCGCACAAACAGGCCCGCGCCAATAATGGCGCCCACGCCCAGCGCGACCAGGTTGCCGGCGCCCAGCGTGCGCTTCAGCGTGCCATGCCCGGTGGAGTTAGCCTCGCCCAGTAGCTGAGCCAGTGGTTTTTTGGCGAAAATGTTTGCCATACAATCGAAAAGAGAGAAGAAGAAAGGTGAGAAAGGATAGAGAATGAGGTGCGAATTGGCTTCGCCTGGCCCGAATATAGGCGATAATCAGCACTCTTCCGGCAAAGAGCGACGCTCCACGCATTAGTTGCACCGACGGCAAAACCACCGGTCTGGAGCCAGTCAGCCCCAATCTTGGCTGGTCGGCAACCCGGCCCCGAAAACAAACTCAACCTTTCGGGGACGACTCCGCCATATGGTCGTACTTCCTTTACCTCATATTCTTTCTTGGCACTATTTTGAATAATACCTTAAAATAATATAACAAAACATCTTCCAGACTACTCCTCTTTTCGTTTAATAGTCACTTAAACCCTGGCCGCCTGGGCCGCTACTTTCGCACTAAACACCGCTCCTTCTTAAGCCGCCGTATCGGCCGCTACCGCGTTTGTGCAGGGCGAGCGGACTCCCACTAAAGAGGCTTCGGCCATCGTAACGCGCTTCGAGCAGGCCTTCGGTGGCCTCAACAACGGCCAGCGCGACGCTATCCGCCAGGGTGCCGAAACCTACGTGCGCGACCGTACCACGGCCCAGCAAACCAACAACGCGCAGCTATTGGCCGGCGCTATCGCTCAGTTCGACAATCTGGTAAAGCAGCAGCTCACGGCCGAGCAGTTTGCTACCTACCAGAACAACCGCGACTTCTACCTCAATGGGCGCGGTGGTGGCCAGGGCCGCTTGGTGAAGCCCGGTATGCGCCGGGGCCAGCGGTAAGCTTTCCGTAGCAATACGCACCACTAAAAAAGGGCAGCCCGCGGGCTGCCCTTTTTTAGTGGTGCGGGCATGGCTTTGCACCGTTCGTTGCGCCGGCGGATTAAACTTTTGCCGGCTTTGGGCCTCTAACCTTGGTACTCACACTTCCCTGTTCAATGAAAACGTTCTTCCTGCTTCTGACTGCTTTCTCGCTTTCGGCTGGTGTAGCCAGCGCCCAAACCCAGCCCGCGCAACGGCCCGGGGGCCGCATGGCCCAGACCACGCCCGAGCAGCGCGCCGAGATGATGACCAAGCGCTTAACCCAGCAGCTTAGCCTCACGGCCGAGCAAACCGAGAAAGTACGGCAACTGGCCCTACAGGAAACCCAGCAACTGGAAGCGGTACGCGCCAAATACGCCGGAGCCAACGACCGCAAAGGTATGGGCCAGGAGCTGAAAGCCCTCAAAGCCCAGAACGACACCCAGCTTCAGCAAATCCTGACGGCCGAGCAGTTCAGCAAGTACGGCCAGCTGCAGGCTGACCGCCAAGAGCAGCGCAAAGCCCGCATGGGCAACCGCAGAACCGCCGGTGATTTGTAGCCCGCAACATCTTCTTGGTCCAATGAACGAGCCCCGGGCCCACGGCCCGGGGCTTTTTATTTGCATAGAGGCCGGCAGGGCTGGTTGCGGCTTATCTTCCGGCCGCCAACTGAATTGATACCGGACCGGAGTGAGCCCGACAACTATTTACCGGTGACCGAACCCATGTTTCCCGGCACCGTTTGTTATATTTGACCTATCCGCCTGCTTTCCGAAGGCCGGCGCCCACCAACTATACACCCCATGAGTCCGCTTCCCAGTAGTACCGCGTCGGTACAGATTCAGCAATTCTACGACAAGGGCCTGGCCCACGCCAGCTACGCCATCCGCTGCGGCCGGCAGGTGGCCATCATCGACCCGGCCCGCGACCCGCAGCAGTACTACGATTTCGCCGACGAGCACGAGGCCGACATCGTAGCCGTTATCGAGACGCACCCGCACGCTGACTTTGTGTCGTCGCACCTGGAAATAGCACAGGAAACCGACGCTGTTATCTATTGCAGCAAGCTGGTGAAGGCCAGCTACCCCCACCGCCCGTTCGACGACGGCGACCGTATCACGCTGGGCAGCGTGGAGCTGCACGCCCTCAACACGCCCGGCCACTCCCCCGACAGCATCTCCATCCTGCTCATCGACGACCTGGCCCAGACCCGGGCCGTGTTCACCGGCGACACGCTGTTTGTGGGTGACGTCGGCCGCCCCGACCTGCGCGAGAGTGAGCTGGTTGGCGGCCACAAGCGCGAGGAGCTGGCCGCCCAGATGTACCACAGCACCCGCACCAAGCTGATGACTTTGCCCGCCACCACGCGGGTATACCCGGCCCACGGCCCCGGCAGCCTCTGCGGCAAAACCACCAGCACCGACCTGGACAGCACCATCGGCAAGGAGCTGAAAACCAACTACGCCCTGCAGCCCATGAGCGAGCAGGAATTCGTGAAAGTGCTGCTGGAAGACCAGCCCTTCGTGCCCAAGTATTTCGGCCACGACGTGCAGCTCAACAAAGCCGGCGCCCTGCCCTTCGAAGACAGCATCCGGGCCGTGCCGCGCGTGCAGCCCGACGCGGCCCTGCAAAACGGCGTGGTTATCATCGACACCCGCCCCCAGGCCGATTTCAAGCGGGGCCACCTGCCCGGCGCTATCAACCTGCAGGACGGCGGCAAGTTTGAAACCTGGCTGGGCTCGGTGGTGGGCCCCAACGAGCCGTTCTACCTCATTGCCGACTCCCAGATTGCCCTGGATACGGTGATTCGCAAAACGGCCAAAATCGGCTACGAAAGCAACATCAAAGGGGCCCTGCTGACGCCCTCGGTGCTGCCCGCCACCAGCCCCGTGGCCGACGTGGAGCACGTGCGCGAGCATCCCGAGGACTTTACCATCGTCGACATCCGCAACTATACCGAGGCCAAGCAGCCCGTCTTTGCCGACGCCCTGGTGATTCCCTTGCCCGAGCTGCGGGAGCGGGCCCACGAGGTGCCAACCGATAAGCCGATTATGGTGCACTGCGCGGGCGGCTACCGCTCGGCCGCGGGCAGCAGCATCCTGGAAGCGGCCCTGCCCGGCGCCCAGATTTATGATCTGAGCGACGCAATATCACAGATGACGCCGATTTTACACTGATTTCGCTGATTCCAATGGTAGCTGCTTTGTAGGCTTTTGGAGTTACCTTATAGTAAGAATACGGTGGTGCCCGTGCGCCACCGTATTTTTTATTTATACCTTATCCTACCTTAATTACTTAGTATATAGACTATCAGAACCATGACCCAATCTTATAAATTTCAAGAACTTACTCATACAATTATTGGCTGCGCCATGCGGGTACATAGCACGTTGGGCAGTGGGTTTCCGGAAGTCATTTATCAGCGCAGCTTGGCTCAAGAATTATCGAAAGCCGGCGTTGCTTTTCAACGCGAAGTTAGTCTTCCCATTTACTACGAGCAGGAAATAGTAGGCCACCGGCGGGTTGATTTTCTGGCGGCAGAACAAGTATTGGTTGAGTTAAAAGCAACATCCGAGCTTACGAATATTCATTTCAACCAAATTCTCAACTACTTAACTGCTTACCGGCTTGAAATAGGTTTACTGATTAATTTTGGTGAACCAAGCCTCCGATTTCGGCGGTTTATCAAGACAAAAAGGCAGCCTTAGCTTCACTCTCAGGGAGCAAAAACTTTGGTAGAAGCTTGCGTCAACGTCGCCTGAATCTGCGTCATCTGCCCAAAATCAGCGTAAATCTGTGATAGTACTACACACCGCCGACTGGCACCTGGGCCAGCGTTTTATCAGCGGCCACGAACGGACCGATGAGCACCGCTACTTCCTGGAGTGGCTGGTGGCGGTAGTGCGCGCGCAGCGGGTGGAAGTGCTGATCATTGCCGGCGACGTTTTTGATACCGGCTCGCCGTCCAATCAGGCCCTGGAGCTGTATTACTCCTTTCTGCTGAACATGCGCGGCACCGGCTGCCGCGACATTGTGGTGGTGGGCGGCAACCATGACTCCCCGGCCACGCTCAACGCCCCGGCCCGGCTGCTGCGCCACCTGCGCGTGCACGTGGTAGGCTGCGTGCCCGAGTGTTTCGACGACCAGGTGCTGGTGCTCGACGATGCTGACGGCAAACCCGGCCTGGTGGTGTGCGCCGTGCCGTTTCTGCGCGACCGGGACGTGCGCCTCTCGGTGCCGGGCGAGTCGGCGGAGGAGCGCGAGGCCCGCATCAAGCAGGGCATTGCCGACCACTACGCCCGGGTTGCGGAAATCGAGCGGGTGTGGCAGCTCAAGGATCTGGGGCTGCCGGTGCTGGCTACCGGCCACCTCTACGCCGCCGGGGCCGCCCCTTCCGACTCGGAGCGCACCATTCACGTGGGCAACCTGGGCCAGGTCACGGCCGACCATTTCCCCACCATTTTCGACTACGTGGCCCTGGGGCATTTGCACCGGCCGCAGCGCGTGGGCGGGCGGGAGCATATCCGCTACAGCGGCTCGCCCATTCCGCTGTCGTTTTCCGAAGTCGACCATCCCAAGGAAATCCTGCTGCTCGACTTTGCCGCCGGCAAGCTCCACGGCATTGAGGCGCTGCCCGTGCCCGGCACGCGCCGGCTGGCCCGCTTTCATGGGGCGCTGGACGAAGTGCTGGCCAGCCTGACGAGCTACGACAACGCGGGCTTTCTGCTGCCCGCCTGGGTGGATGTGGAGGTGCGCTCGGAGCTGACCCAGCTGGAAGTAGCCGAGCAGCTGCTCAAAACCATCGAGCAGCTCGACCGCCAGCACATTGAGGTGCTGGCCCGCCGCCACTTCCGGCTCGTGACGCTGCGGGCCCTGGGCGAAGAGGCCACCGACGAGCCGCTTACCCCCAGCCTCGACGATTTCACGGAGCGGGAAGTGTTTGAGCGCCGCCTGGCGGACGAGCCCGAAGCCAGCCGCCCGGAGCTGCTGGGCGCCTTCGACGAGCTGCTGGAGTGGATGCGCGACGAGCGTTCCTGACTTCCCTACTCCTGATTCCGCTTTATCTTTACTAGCCCGCGGGCCGGTAGCATTCTTAAGAACAGCGCCTTACCGGCCTGTCAGAGGTATTTTGGCATGAAGATTCTCCGCGTCCGTTTTTACAACCTGAACTCCCTGCGCGGGCAGCACGAAGTCGACTTTGCGGCCTCTCCCCTGTCCGATGCGGGCTTGTTTGCCATTACCGGCCCCACCGGCGCGGGCAAAACCACCATTCTGGACGCCATTACGCTGGCCCTCTACGGCCAGGTGCCCCGCCACGACGGTAGCGGCCCCGAGCAGGTGATGAGCCACGGCACCGGGGAAAGCTGGGCCGAAGTCGAGTTTCAGGTCAACGACAAGCACTACCGCTCGAAGTGGGGCCAGTACCGGGCACGCAAGCAGCCGGGCGGCAATCTGCAACCCCCCAAAATGGAGCTGAGCGAGCGGCAGATAGCCGCCGACGGCCAGGAAACGTGGCCGTTTCTGGAAACCTACAAGATGAAGGTGCCGGTGCGCGTAGCCGAGCTCAGCGGCCTGGAATACCGGCAGTTTCTGCGCTCGGTGCTGCTGGCCCAGGGCGAGTTTACCCGGTTTTTGAAGTCGAGCCCCGGGGAGCGGGCCCAGCTGCTGGAGAAGATTACCGACACGCGCAAGTATTCCGACATCTCGAAAGCGGCCTTCGAGAAAGCCAAGCAGGAAGCCCAGCAGGTCGACGTACTGCGGGCCGGCCTGGCGGGCGTCACGCTGCTCAGCGCTGAGGAAGTAGCGTTTCTGGAAGCCGAAGCAGCCGACTACCAGCGCCAGATTACGACGGCCACGGCCGAGCAGCAGCGCCTGAGTGAGGCCCAAACCTGGCTGCTGCGCCTGCAGGAGCTCACCGCCCGGCAGCAGCACGGCCAGCAGCGGCTCTTGTCATTGGCCCAGGAAGCGGAGGCATTATCGCCGGTTCGGCGGCGCGTGAGTCAGCACGAGCAGGCCCTGCCCTTCCGCACGCCCTGGGCTTTGTTGCAGCAGGCCGACCGGCAACTGCACGCCTTACATCAGGAAGCCGATATGTTGCGCCAGCGGCTGCCGGGGCTCCAGCAGCAGCGGGCCGGCGCGAAGGTGGCCCAAGCTGCCGCCCACCAGGCATACGAAACGGCCGCCGTGGCCCGGGAAACCCGGGAGCCTCAGCTTCGGGCCGCCGAGCAACTCGACCAAGCCATTGCCCAGCACACCCAGCAGCTCGAGGAGAAGCGCCACGCTTACGAGCAGCAAAACAGTGAGTGTAAGCGCCTGACCGAGGAGTTGCGCACCACGGAAGACCGCACCCGGCAGGCTCGCGAAGTGCTTGCCACTACCACTAAATGGTTGCAGCAAAACGCGCACCGGGCCGAGATGGTAGACGTATTCGCCGCTTTCACGGGTTTGGTGCAGGACTGGGACCGGCTGCATACGGAAAAGGGTGAAGCGGATAGACGGGTGGCGCTGCTAGCCCAGCGCCTGACCACGCTGCAGCAGGAAGAGCAGCAGGCCGCCGATGCGGCCCACACCGCTCGCCAGCAGCAAGCCTCCTGGCAACAGCAGCTGCAGCTGGCCGCCGCCGCCCGCGACGAGCGACTGCGCCAGCTCCACCATCATGTCCAGAACTTACGCCGGGAGCTGGCCGAGAAGGAAACCCACCGCGAAACTCAGCGCCAGCTGGTACAGGCCCAACAGCTGATTCTGAGCCACGAAGAGGCCCGCCAACAGTTGCGCCCCCACGAGCCCTGCCCACTCTGCGGGGCCTTGGAACATCCGTATGCGGTTGGGGTACTAGGCTTTACAAACGAAGGCCTGGCCCGGGAACAAGCCAAAGCTGAGTTTCTTACGCAAGAGGCCCATGCCCTGAATGCCCGCGTGAATCATCTCAACACCTTCCTCAACCTGCTCGAAAATGCCGGTGGCAATCTGCTCCAATCAGCGCCCGAGGCTCCGCTTCACCTGCTGACCCCGGCGCTGGAAGAAGCCATTCCAGCGGAAAGCCGCAGCCTGGTGCGCCAGCTGAAGGAGCTGGAGCAGCAGCAGGCCGCCGGCGAAAAGCAGCTGGCCCAGGCCGTGGCTGAGCAGCAGGCAGCGGTGAAGGCCCAGGTCACCGTACGTCACGATTTGCGGGAGGCCCAGCTGCAGCTCAAAGATGTACACGAGCAGCTGCCAACTGTAGAAAGCCAGCTAAAAAGCCTGTTGAGCAACTTTGAGCTGACTTTTACAGGGGAAAACGGCGCTGCTATGCAAGCCCAGCTGCGCCAACTGGAAACTGAGTATAAAACGCGGCAGGCGGAATTCAACAAAGCCAGCGAACAGGTCGAAGTGGGCCTGGCGCTGGTGGCAAAGCTGACTCAGAACGAGCAAGCAGTGCGGGCCTGGCTTAAAGAAAACAAGCAGGACGTCATCGACCGTTACCAAGCCATTGAGCGGCAGAAAGCCGAGCGGCAGGCTTTGCTGCAGGATTCTGAGGTGGCCGCGGTGCGGCGGCAGCTGGAGCAGGCCACGCGCGCGGCCGACCAGCTTCGCCAGCAGGCCGATCAGCATTTTCTGGCCTCCGAAACGGCGTTGCAGGTAGCCACCGAGAGCCTGCGCAAGAGCGAGCAGGAAGCCGCCCGCCAGCGCCGGGAGCACGAGCAGCAGCACGCGGCCCTGATTGCCGACCTGCAAACCGCCGGCCTGGCTCCCGACCCCGCCGCCCTGGCCAGCCTGCTGCTGCCCGATACGGAAGTGCGCCGCCTCGCCGACCAGCTCCAGGCCCACGAGCAGGCCGTGGCCATTACCCAGCAGAACCTGGCCGAAGCCGCCCAGCAGTTTCAGCAGGAGCAAACCCGCAACCTGACCACCGAGCCGGCCGAAACGGTGGGCTTTCAGCTGCGCGCTACCAACGAGCTGCTGGCCCAGCTCAACCAGCAGCTCGGGCAGCGGCAGCAGCGCCTGCTCGACCACCACCAGGGCCTGGAGCGCCACGCCACCCTGGCCCAGCAGCTGGAAAAGCAGCAGCAGCAGGCCCGGCGCTGGCGGCAGTTGGCCGACCTTATCGGCTCGGCCGACGGCAAGAAGTTCAGCGAGTTTGCCCAGGGCCTTACTCTGGCCCGGCTCGTGGAGCTGGCCAACCGTCACCTGCACCGCCTCACCGACCGGTACCGCATCACGCGCAACCCCGATGAGCACCTGGAGCTGCTGATTGTGGACGAGTACCAGGCCGGCAACAGCCGCACGATGAACTCCCTGTCGGGCGGGGAAAGCTTCCTGGTGAGCCTGGCCCTAGCCCTGGGCCTGTCGGAGCTGGCGGGCCGCAAAACCCAGATTGACACGCTCTTTATCGACGAGGGCTTCGGCACGCTCGACCCCGACACGCTCGAAGTGGCGCTGTCGGCGCTGGAAACGCTGCAGGGCACGGGCAAAACCATCGGCATTATCTCCCACGTCGAGGCCCTAAAGGAGCGCGTCACGACCCAGATCAACGTGCGCAAGGGCGCCGGTGGCGTCAGTTCGTTGCGCGTCGTGGGGTTTGGCACCGAGGTGGAGTAGCGGCTTAGCGCGTGGGTAGCAACTGCCCGGCGGCCTTTATTTCGGGCCACGTCCAGTAGCGGCGGGGCTGCATGGCGGCGTAGCCCTGCTCAAAGAATTGCACGACGGTCTGCTCCAACACTTCGGGCGAGATGCTGGAGGCGTGGATGGGCCGCTGGTCGGGGTCGGCGTAGCGCTGCGGCTTGGTCAGGCGTTTGCCCTCCAGGCGCAGCAGCGGCCCGGTGTCGGTGATGCCGTCGAACGTCCAGCGGCGCGGGCTGTGCTCCTGGGCGTTCAGCCGGGCGGCCAATGCATTCAGGGGCAGGCGCGGCAGCGTGGGCCGCGACTCCAGGTCAATCCAGGTGGTGTATTTGTATTCCAGCTCGTAGCGCTGCCCGTCGTAGATGCTCAGCACGATGTCGGACCCGGTGGTGGGGCCAAACAGCGCGTAATACGGCAGCGGCTCGGGCGTGCGCACCACCACGAGGCCAATTTCGGGGTAGCGCGTGAGCGTAGTGGCCGGGCTTCGCATCACGGCCGTGGCCTGCCGCACCCGTGCGTATTCCGGTTCCCAGGCCGCCTTTCCGCTTTCGGGCCGCCGCACCACGTCGGCGAAGCGGGGCAGAAACCAGTCGAACTTCTCCGCGCTGGCCTCGTCCTCGCGGCGGCGCAGCACCGGGGCTCCGAAGGGTGGGTAAAACAGCTCCTTTTCCTTGGCGTTCAGCCAGCAGACCAGTTGCAGCGCCTGTTCGGCCAGCGGATCAGCCCAGGGCAGCTCCCGAAAGTCGCCGAGCAGGGCCGTGAGCCGCAGCAGGGCCTCGTGGTGCAGAGCCAGCGCGGGGTGCAGCAAACTCCAGACGCCCACGAAGCCGTCGACATCGAAGTGATTGGCCGTCACGGCCCGGGCGGCCAGGCCGGGCGTGGCCGGCGCGTGCAGCGCCCGCAACACCGAGCCGGCGCTGGTATCGTCGCGGAGCGGGGCGGGCGTGGGCGCCCCGCGCCAGTGGGCCAGCACCAGGGCGGCCCCATTGGCGGTACTGTCGACCACGATAGTAGGCTGCTGGCGCAGCTGCTGAAACGGCACGAACTGGTAGGACATACGGCGGCGGGCAAGAAAAATAAAACGGACGATGCCCGGCAAAGCTAGCAGCCGGCCGCTCTAGTCCCGGCGCCGCCGATTGGAAATACGCTCGACGCGGCTGCGCCGCACCCAGTGCAGATACTTCTGCAGCTCGGGGGCCGCCTGCAGGGCCTCAACCGTGGAATAGCGGCGGGCCAGCTCCCGGTTGGAAAACATCAGGTGCACGGTGCTGTGGCAAGGCTGGCACAACGCCACCGTGGGGCCGTACCGGCCGCCTTCTTCCCGGGGTACCAAATGGTGGCGCGATACCGACCCTACCTCCCGCAGGCACAGCTCACAGCAGGGTTCCGCCGGTTTTTTTTCTGGCCCGGGGCCGGGTAGCACTAGCCGCCGGTTACGCCGCCGCGCCATAATACAAAGAAAGGCAATACGTTGGAGGGCAAATCTCTGGCACGCTTTTTATAAACGGACAACGACGAGAAATAAAAAAAGATGTTGCATCTGCATTCAATTTAATTCTATATTTGATTGCGGGTATGGAGTAAATACCCTTCAGCGCTGACATTTACTCGCTTTAAGGACTTCTACGGCAAGGGGTGCTTTTCCGCCTTTTATCGTTAAAGTCCTATTCAAGACCTTTTTCGTTCTGCACATTAACCCTTTTTCCATACACACATGCGTGACTTTACTCCCAGTTCTTCACTTCGCCTTTCGCACCTGCTGCGCGCCGCCGGCCTGGTGTTAGCCTTGTTGGTACTGACGCCAACGACTTCGCGCGCCCAAACCTGGCTGGTTTCAACCGACGGCTACATCAAGATGGGCGTTATGGATAAGTTCGGCCAGTTGGGAGCGTACACCGCGCGCTTCGTGGTGACGAGCCAGACGACCGGCAAGGCCTATATCCTGGTCAAGCAGATTGCCAAAGGCCAGAACGGCATCGACGTGGTATTCCCCTCCGAGCCTTCCGACCCGGATTATTTCCAGACCGAATCGGGGGAAGCCGCCAAGGGCACGCCCGGGCGCTACACCTGGGAATGCCAGGTAGCCGGCAAGAAAGTAGTGGGGGGGCGGTTCAACTTCCCCGAAGTAGGCAACGACGTAACCGTGGTGGACAAGCGGTAAAGCGCTTGACCAGTTCCGAGTTTTCTGCAAAGCCCGCCCTGCTACCCGCAGCGGCGGGCTTTTTCTTGTCTGGCAGCCGCGCCCTTGCCACCCGGCTTTGCGTATACTGGCTACCGACCGGGCCCAGCCGGGCTCCCCGCCTTCCTTTTCCTCACTGCTTAACCCGTAGCAGCCATGCCTAAGAAATCATTCAGCGAGCTTATCAACAGTCCGGGCATGCCGGTGCTGGTCGACTTTTACGCCGACTGGTGCGGGCCCTGCAAAACCATGGCCCCGATTCTGGAGCAGGTGGCTTCCCAGCACCAGGGCAAGCTCAAAGTCATTAAGATTGACGTGGACAAGAACCCGGCCGTGGCCCAGCAGTTTCGGGTGCAGGGCATTCCCACCCTGATTCTGTTCCACAAGGGCCAGCCGGTGTGGCGGCAGTCGGGGGTGGTGCCGGCCCAGCAGCTCAGCCAAACGGTGCAGACTTACCTGTAGCAGGCAACCTTTCCCGCCTTCTCCGACTCTATTCCGGAGTGCCGCTTCTAGCCCGCTGCCCCAGCGGGGCCGGGCCGGGTGCGGTAATTCACTCATCAACAGGTAGTAGTCGTAAACTATCCGCTTTTAATCGGGGTTGGGCAGGCTAAGCTGACTACCTTTGTGTTAGCTCGTTCTGTTTGCCCCAATGCGTTTATACTTTACGTCTCTCCGATTTGGCTTATTCCTTTTACTCAGCAGTTTGCCCCTGGGCCTGCACGCCCAGCAGCGTTATACCCTAACCGGCTACGTCCGCTCCGGGGCCGACCGGAGCGTGCTGCCGGGCGCTTCGGTGGCCGTGCCTTCCCTGGGAACGGGCGTTACGGCCGATGCGGAGGGCTTCTATACCCTGACCCTGCCCGAGGGCCGCTACCAGCTGGTGATTTCCTTTATCGGCTACCAGACCCAGACCCGCGACCTGAACGTGAACCGCTCGGCCCGCTTGTCGTTCAGCTTGCCCGAAGCCAGCAACCAGCTGGGCGAAGTCGTCATCGAGGGCACGGGCACGCTGGAGCAGAAGCTGCAAACCACCCAGATGAGCGTGGAACACCTCAACGCCCGCGACGCCAAGCTGCTGCCGGCCCTGTTCGGGGAAGTGGATTTGCTCAAAACCCTGCAACTCAAGCCGGGCGTGCAAAACGGCGGCGAAGGCACCAGCGGCCTGTTTGTGCGCGGCGGCTCGGCCGACCAAAACCTGTTTCTGCTCGACGACGCGGTGGTGTACAACCCCTCGCACCTGTTCGGCCTGTTTTCGGTGTTCAACGCCGACGCCGTGCAGAGCGTGGACCTGTACAAAGGTGGCTTCCCGGCCCAGTACGGCGGGCGGTTGTCGTCGGTGGTGGATGTGAAGACGCGGGAAGGCAACCCGGAAAAGTATAGCGTGAGCGGGGGTCTGGGCCTGATTTCGTCGCGCCTGACGGTGGAAGGCCCCATCGTGAAAGACAAGGGCGCGTTTTCCCTGTCGGGGCGGCGCACCTACTTCGACGTGTTTACGCGCCAGATCAACAAGCTCAACAAGAACAAGGAAGACTACAGCCCCATTCCGGACTACTATTTCTACGACTTCAACGCCAAAGCCAACTACAAGCTCGGCGAGAAGGACCAGATTTTCCTGACCGGCTACTACGGGCGCGACGTGTTCGGCTTCAACAGCACCGGGGGCTTCAACTTCGACTTCACCTGGGGCAATACCGTGGGCGTGGCGCGCTGGAACCACGTGTTTACGCCCAAACTGTTTCTGAATACCTCGTTCTCGCGCACGTCCTACCAGTACCAGATTGCCAACCGCCTCGACCAGTTCGGCTTCAGCCTGTCGTCGGAAATCCAGGACTACGCCGTGCGCTCCGACCTCGATTATATCGCCAACGACCGGCACACGCTCAAGCTGGGCCTGAGCGCCACGGCGCACCGCTTCAACGTGGGCCGGCTCTCGGCCAGCAGCACCGACGGCAGCCTGAACATTGGCTCCGAAACCGGGTACCGGGGCCAGGAAGCCTCGGTGTATGGCTCCGACAACTTCAAGGCCAGCGACAAACTCCAGCTCGATTACGGCCTGCGCCTGACCGGCTTCCAGAGCGGCACCGACCGGTTTGCGGCCCTTGAGCCCCGGGGCGCGGCACGCTACTCGCTCACGCCCAAAACCTCGCTCAAGGCCAGCTACGCCATGATGTACCAGTACGTGCACCTGGTCAGCAACTCGGGCGCCTCGCTGCCCACCGACATCTGGTACCCCTCGCGCCTGAACGTGAAGCCCCAACGCTCCCAGCAGGTAGCCGCCGGGGTGAGCTTCTTGCTGGGCCAGGGCAAGTACCTGCTCACCAACGAGGTGTACTACAAATGGGCCCAGAACCAGGTGGATTTCCGCGACGGAGCCCAGCTGTTTGCCAACGAAGACTTGGACGCCGAATTTCTGTTCGGTAAGGGCTGGGCCTACGGCAACGAGCTGTATCTGGAAAAGAAAACCGGCCGCACCACGGGCTGGGTGGGCTACTCCCTGGCCTGGACCAAGCGGCAGTTTCCGGCCCAGCGCGGCACCAGCGGCATCAACAACGGCAAGGTGTTTTACCCCACCTACGACCGGCGCCACAACCTGACGGTGGTGGTACTGCACCAGCTCAACGAGCGGATCAACCTCACCGGCTCGTTCGTGTTTACCTCGGGGGCGCCCACTACCCTGCCCCAGGGCCGGTTTCTGCTCCAGGATATTTTCGGCGACGACGTGACGGCCGTGCCGATTTACCCCGACCGCAACACCTACCGCATGGCCCCCTACAACCGCCTCGACCTGGGCATGGTGTACAAGCTGCGGCCCAAGCGCGGCGAGTCGGACCTGACGTTTTCGGTGTACAACGCCTACAACCGGCGCAACCCCTACTTCATCTACTTCGAGCAGGTGCGCAACAAGGAAACCGGCGACGTAACCAACTTCCGCGCCCGGCAGGTGTCCCTGTTCCCGGTTATCCCGTCGGTGACGTATAACTTCAAATTCTAAGCAATACCGTTAGCTCCGCGCTGTTTGTAGCTGTATCCAACTCAATGACTTCTTTCCTTCGCCTGCTTCATCCATCTTTGTTTACCCGCGCCGGGCAGCACCTGCGGCGGAGCGTAGCGGCCCTCGGGGTGGCGCTGGCCGTTGCCGGCTGCAACCTGCAGAAGGACATTGACGTGGACATACCGGCCGGCCCCTCCCAGCTGGTGGTGGAGTGCTACCTGGAGCCGGGCGTGGTGCCCCGCCTCACCGTCAGCGAAACGGTGCCCTACCTGAGCAGCCCCACGCCCACCCTGCTCACCGACGTAGCGGTGGTGCTCACCCATCCCTCGGGCCAGAAAGAGGCGTTTCGCTTCACGCCCGGCCTCGACACACTCACGCAGAAGCTGTTCACCCACAAGGGCAAAAACCCCTTAATAGCCCGGCCCGGCGACACGTTTAAGCTGGAAGTGTACGACACCCAGGGCCGGCGCGTGACGGCCACGGCCACCATGCCCGCGCGCGTCCCCCTCGACACGGTGCAGTGGAAATTCAACGATAAGTCGGCCGAGGAGCGCCGGGCCTACCTGCTGGTGAAGTTCCGGGACCCGGGGGCCACGGCCGACTTCTACCGCCTGCAGATCCACAAGGACAGCATTTCCAACGACCCCAACCGCGACTTTGAGCTGGATGACCGCCTGACCAACGGCCAGCTCGTGACGCTGGGCACCAGCTACCG
Source organism: Hymenobacter aquaticus (assembly GCF_004765605.1). Taxonomy (NCBI): domain Bacteria; kingdom Pseudomonadati; phylum Bacteroidota; class Cytophagia; order Cytophagales; family Hymenobacteraceae; genus Hymenobacter; species Hymenobacter aquaticus. Next base: position 2,284,198 of record NZ_SRLC01000001.1, read on the forward strand.
ATACTCGACCAACGACACGCTGCTGGTCACGCTCTACCACATCGACCAGCCCTACTACCGCTTCCTGCAGTCGGTGCGCGATGCGCAGAATGCCAACGGCAACCCCTTCGCCCAGCCCGCCGCCGTGCGCTCCACGGTCGAAGGCGGCGTGGGCATCTTCACCATTCTGAGCTACGACCGGCGCCGGGTGATTGTGCGGTAGGTTATTCGGTCGTTGTTCGTTGTTAGGACTGTCATCCTGAGCTTGCGAAGGACCTTCCTCACCTGCCCCACTGACGTTTCTGCAACGTGAAAAAGCCCTTTACCACCGGCGTGGTAAAGGGCTTTTTCACGTTGAATCAGGCTTGTCACTTATCAGAGGAAGGTCCTTCGCAAGCTCAGGATGACAGCCCTAACAACCAACAACTGACAACGACCAACGAACAACTAACAACCAGCCAGCACCGCTTTGAGCAGGGCCGTCAGGCGGGGCTCGGCGTCGGCGGCTACGCGCAGGATGTCGGCCAGCTCGACGCGCTTGAGCTTGCCGGGGGAGCACAGGTCGGTGATGACGGACACGGCCAGCACGGGCAGGCCCATGTGCACGGCGGCAATAACCTCGGGCACGGTGCTCATGCCCACCGCGTCGGCCCCGATGGTGCGCAGGTAGCGGTACTCGGCCGGGGTTTCGAGCATGGGGCCGGGCAGGCTGGCGTACACGCCGCGCCGCACCTTCTCGCCGAAGCCCAGCTGCTGGGCCGCATCCCGGGCCTGGGTCAGCAGGGCGTGGTCGTAGGGCTCCAGCATGTCGGGGAAGCGGGCACCCAGCTCGTCGAGGTTGCGGCCCACCAGCGGGTTGGTCGGCTGCAGGTTGATGTGGTCCTCGATGAGCATCAGGTCGCCGTAGTTGTAGTCGGGGTTGAGGCCGCCGCTGGCGTTGCTCACAAACAGCTTCCGGATGCCCAGCAGCTTCATTACCCGCACCGGAAACACCACCTGCGGCATCGAGTAGCCTTCGTAGTAGTGGAAGCGCCCCTGCATAACCAGCACCCGGCGGCCGGCCAGCGTACCGGCCAGCAGGTTGCCCGAGTGGCTTTCCACCGTCGAAACCGGGAAGTGCGGCAGGCGGGCGTAGGGCAGCGTGAAGGCAATGTCGATATCGTGCACCAAGGCCCCCAGCCCGGTGCCGAGGATGATGCCAAATTCGGGTTGAAAGTCGCCAATCTGCTGGCGGATGTAGTCGGCGGCTTCGCGCAAGTCTTGCATAAAAGGTCGGTGGTTGGGGAGGCAAGGTACAACGCTGACGGCGACGCGCATAACGTAGCCAACGAAAGGGGGGTACACTTTTGCCTGTAACAGTTTAAAGTGTTACAGGCAAAAGTGTACCCCCCTTTCAAAAGCGGCCAGCAGGTTGCCCGTAGGGTACCCCGCCGGGGTTGCTGTCTGCGCTGCGCTACTGAATGTTCAGCTCGAAGGGCAGGCGGGCCTGCACGCCGGTCATGGTCGAGAGCTTCTTGTACTGCTCGTACATGGGGTACAGCGGGCCCATTTCCTGCTGCACCAGCTTCAGGCGGATTTCCTCGCTGGTGGTGCTGAACATGGTTTCCACCATGTTTTTCTGGCGGGGCAGGCGCTGAATGCGGTAGTCGTTTTCCTTCAGGTTGGCGCGGCGGGCGGCAATGCGCATGGCGTCCTCGAACGAGCCCAGCACGTCGACCAGCCCGCGGGCCTTGGCTTCGGTGCCCGACCACACCCGGCCCGAGGCCAGGCGGCGCAGACGCTCCACGGGCATGTGGCGGCCCTGGGCGGCCTTGGTGGTGAAGTCGGCGTAGATGCGGTTTACTTCCTGTTGCAGCTGCTGCTGCTCAAACGCGGTGAGCGGGCGGGTGATGGTGGGCAAATCCGAGAACTTGCCGGTCGTGACCCGGTCGGTGGTGATGCCGAGCTTGTCGCGCAGCAGGGGCTGAATGTTGGGCAGCACCCCAAACACGCCGATGCTGCCGGTAATGGTGTTGGGGTGGGCCACGATGGTGTCGCAGGCCATGGCAATGAAGTAGCCGCCCGAAGCCGCCACGTCCGACATCGAGCAGACGATGGGCTTCACTTTTTTGGTCAGGATAACTTCGCGGTAGATGATGTCGGAAGCCAGCGAGGAGCCGCCGGGCGAGTTCACGCGCAGCACCACGGCCTTCACGTTGTCGTCGAGGCGGGCCTTGCGGATGGCTTCGGCGAAGCGGGTGCTGCCGATGTTGTCGTTGCCGCCCTTGCCGGTCACGATGTCGCCGTCGGCGTAAATCACGGCAATGCGGTTGCCGCTGGTGCTGCCTTCGTCGTCCTTGTCGTCGGCGTCCTGGTAGTCGCCGAGGCTGATGAGGCTGAGCTTTTTCTTCTGCTCCAGCCCGATTTTACCCTTCATGTAGTCCAGGGCCTGGTCGTAGTAGCCCAGGTTGGTCACCAGCCCGAGGCGCTTGGCGTCGTCGGCGTTGTGCACCAGCATGGAGTCAGAAATCAGCTTGAGGCGCGAAGTTTCGATGCCGCGGGCCTTGGCCACGTTCTGCAGCATGAAGTCGTTGATGGAGTTCAGGAACGAGGACGTCTGCAACCGGGCCGAATCCGACATGGAGTCGCGGAAGAACGGCTCCACGGCGCTCTTGAACGAGCCCACCCGGAAGATGTAGGGCTCGATGCCGGCCTTGGCGAACAGGTTTTTGTAGTAGTAAGTCTCCGAGCTCAGGCCGTTGAATTCGAGCGTGCCCTGGGGGTTGAGGTAGAGCTTATCGGCCACCGAGGTCAGGTAGTAGCTTTTCTCGGAGGCAATGTCGTTGTAGGCCACGATGAACTTGCCCGACTTCTTGAAGTCCAGCAGCTCGTTGCGGATTTCCTCCAGCGAGGCCATGCCGGCCTGCACCAGCTCCACGTTCAGGAAAATACCCTTGATGTCGTCGTCCTTTTTGGCCCGCCGGATGGCCAGCTTGAGCTGCTCCAGCCCGATGTTATCGGCCTGGGAGCTAAACAAAGCGGCAAACGACTCCCGGCTTTCGCGCTCGGCCACCGGGCGGTCCAGCTTCAGCTCCAGCACCGAGTCCTGGGCCACCGTCACGGAGCCCTCGCCGCTGACGGCCGAGAAGATCAGGCCCAGGCCGATGAGAAAGGCCACCAGCCCAAACAGCGCCAGCCCGGTAAGCGTGGCCAGCACGTACTTCAAAAATTGTCTCATGGAAAAAGAAAGGAATAGCGGGTTGGTTAGTAGGCAAATGTAGAAGCCTTTCGGCACTCCTGCATAGAGACGCGAAAGTCCGGAAGCGTTGCTTCTACAGTAGGCTGACGAAAGTAGTCGGCGGATACTTTTGGGCCGCTTGGTAACATGCGGGTAGAAGAACGTCATTCCGAGCGGAGCCGAGGAATCTCGCGTGCAATGGTAATATGTCATGCTGAGCGGAGTCGAAGCATCTTTACCGCTTCGTTGCAATTCCAATCAGTCACCATTGCGGTAGAGATGCTTCAACTCCGCTCAGCATGACGTTCTTTCCCAACACCGTCAGCACGCGAGATTCCTCGGCTCCGCTCGGAATGACGTTCTTTATAATTCGTTCTAATACCCGTACTTCTCGCCCCACCACTGGCGCAGGCGCTCCTGCATCTTGTGCTCGGCGGGGTTGTGGCCGGGCTGGTAGAACACCCGGCCGCTGAGGCCGGCGGGCATGAACTCCTGGTAGGCGAAGTTGCCCGCGTAGTCGTGGGAGTACTGGTACTGGTCGCCGTAGCCCAGCTCCTTCATCAGCTTGGTGGGGGCGTTGCGCAGCGGGATGGGCACGGCCTGCACGCCCTGCTGCCGCACCAGGGCCCGGGCTTCGCGAATGGCCTTGTAGCTGGCGTTGCTCTTGGGCGAGGTGGCCAGATACACCACCGTCTGCCCCAGGATGATGTCGGACTCGGGCATGCCGATGACCGTGACGGCCTGGAAGCAGCTCTGGGCCAGCATCAGGGCGTTGGGGTTGGCGTTGCCCACGTCTTCGGAGGCCAGAATCAGCAGGCGGCGGGCAATGAACTTGGCATCCTCGCCGCCTTCCAGCATCACGGCCAGCCAGTAGAGGGCCGCGTTGGGGTCGGAGCCGCGGATGCTCTTGATAAAGGCCGAAATAACGTCGTAGTGCATTTCGCCGCCCTTGTCGTAGCGGGCCAGGTTCTGCTGGGCCAGCTGCTGCACTACCGCGTCGGTAATGACGATTTCGCCGGTTTTGGCATCGGGCCGGCTCGACTCCACCACGATTTCGAGCAGGTTGAGCAGCTTGCGCGCGTCGCCGCCCGAAATCATGAGCAGGGCTCCGTACTCGGCCACCCGCACCTTCTTCTGCTTGAGAATCTCGTCTTCGGCCAGGGCCTTATCCACCAGCTCGGTCAGCACGTCCTTGCTCAAAGGCTCCAGCACGTAGACCTGGGCCCGGCTGAGCACGGCCGGAATCACCTCGAACGACGGATTCTCGGTCGTGGCCCCGATGAGCGTGACGATGCCCTGCTCCACGGCGCCCAGCAAGGCATCCTGCTGCGACTTGCTGAAGCGGTGAATCTCGTCGATAAACAGCACCGTGCCGCGCTGCCGCCGGGCTTTCTCGATGACGTCGCGCACGTCTTTCACCCCGGCATTTACGGCGCTGAGGGCGGCAAAGGGCTGGCCCAGGGCCTCGGCCAGCAGGTGGGCCAGGGTGGTTTTGCCCACGCCGGGCGGACCCCACAAAATCAGGGAGGGCAGGCGCTTGGCCGTGAGGTAGCGCCGCAGCACGCCCTCAGGGCCCACCAGGTGCTGCTGCCCGGCGTACTCGTCGAGGGTGCGGGGGCGGCGGCGCTCGGCCAGCGGGGCATTGGCCGCCACGGGTGGGCGCACGGGGGCCGCGGAGGAAGGTTCGGAATCGAAGAGGGAGCCGGTAGCCATAGAAAAGGAATAAGCCCTAAAGGTACGGCGGCCGGCGGCGGCATGGTTACCCACGGGCCGCCGGGCGAAAACTACCGGTCGGCGGCGCGGTTGTTGGGCTTCCGAACCGCCGACCCCGGCGTACCTTTGCCGACAATGAAAAATTCTCTCCGCGTGCACGCGGCTTTATTCGTGGTGGCCGTCATCTACGCGGCCAACTATAGCTTGTCGAAAGATGTGATGCCGCACTACATGGGCCCCTTCGGCATCGTGACGCTGCGCATTCTGGGAGCGGCCCTGTTCTTTGCCCTCGTCAGCCGCCTAATAGCGCCCCACGACCGGATACAGGGCCGCGCCGACACCGTGCGGTCCATTCTGTGCGGCATTATCGGCATTGGGGGCAACCAGCTGCTGTTTTTCTCGGGCCTGAACTTCACCTCGCCCATCAACGCCTCCCTGCTGCAAACCATTGCCCCGATTGTGGTGGTCGTTGCCTCGGCCATTCTGCTCAGCGAGAAGATAACCCTGCTGCGGGTGCTGGGCATCGTGCTGGGCGGTATCGGGGCGGCCACGGTTATTCTGAGCCGGGAGGCGGGCACTGTCGTGTACCCCAACGCCACGCTGGGCAACCTGTTCATTCTGCTCAACGCCACGGCCTTTGGCGTGTACCTGGTTATCGTGACGCCCCTGATGCGCAAGTACCACCCGTTCACGGTGCTGGCCCGCATTTTCCTGGTGGGCGCTTTCGTGGCCGTGCCCTTCGGCTGGCGCGGCGTGCTTTCGGCCGACTACGGCAGCTTCCCGCTTTACATCTGGGCCGAAATCGTGTACATGATTGTCTGCCTGACCATTCTGGCGTATTTGCTCAACAACTGGGCCCTGAAGTACGCCTCCCCCGCCCTGCTGGGCGTGTACATCTACCTGCAGCCCATTCTGGCCGTGCTCATTGCCGTGGCCCTGGGCAAAGACCACTTCACCCCCGCCCGCGCCCTGCAGGCAGCGTTGATTTTCGGAGGTGTATTCCTGGTGAGCCGCAAGCCGAAAAACACGGCAGCACCAGCCCCGGACGACGCCATTCCGCTGGAGCCGGTGCAGGATTAGAGCGGTAGGGTGCGAAACTCGTCTTACTAAGTAAGAACGTCATTCCGAGCCGGCGAGGAATCTCGCGTGCTTGACGTTGCCAGAGTAATTATCTTATTTGGTTTCCTTATAGTGGCAAAAAGCAAGAACTCATCCCGCTTCCTTGGCAGAAAGTTGAGCTCAGCACCCAATCACCCTAACTCAACTACCTATGGCGGCTTACGAGTTAAAGCATTTCGATCGTGAGGATATCGAGGCTGTACTGGCCCAGGCAGAGCGGTCCTTCAACATCCGGTTCGTGAGCAATGAGCTGACTCACCTGAGCACCTTTGGTGAGCTATGCGACTATATCACCACCAAGATTCCGCTCGACCACAGCGGCAACTGTACCAGCCAACAAGCTTTCTACAAGCTACGCCAGGCGCTAGCCAATACGCTCCCCACTGCGACTAGCGTTATTGCGCCCTCTACACTTCTTACGGACCTGCTGCCCCCAAAGGGCCGCCGACAGACAGTACAGCAAATTGAACGCAGCCTGGGTTTCCAAATCAACTTGTTGAGTCCTCCGGTTTGGCTGTTAGCTATTTTATTCTTTAGCGCCTTGGCTTCCTTAGTAAGCCTTCCTTTCAGTGGGCAGGTGGGTTTGGCGGGATTTATCTTGTCCGCGCTTGGCTTCCGGCTGGCGTATCGGTTTGCCAGCAACACGCTCCAGTTGCAAACCGTAGCGCAAGTGGCCGAACAAATGACGCGGGAGCATTACCTGCATTCCAGACGAAACCCGAGCACCTTCAACCGAGCGGAGGTAACCAAGGTGCTCACCGATTTATTTGCCACCGAGCTAGAGTTGGACAAAGCTCTTCTAACCCGGGAAACGCGGTTTGTGTAAAAAAAAAGGCCCGCTGCAGTACTGCAGCGGGCCTTTTTAACATCTAAACTCCAAAAACCTTACAGGTGAATCACCTCGCCGTAAGCGGCGGCGGCGGCTTCCATCACGGCTTCGCTCATCGTGGGATGCGGGTGCACGGCCTTAATGATTTCGTGGCCGGTGGTTTCGAGCTTGCGGGCGACGACCACCTCGGCAATCATTTCCGTGACGTTGGCCCCAATCATGTGGGCACCGAGCCACTCGCCGTACTTCTTGTCGAAGATAACCTTCACGAAGCCGTCCTTGGCACCGGCGGCCGAAGCCTTGCCCGAGGCCGAGAAGGGGAACTTGCCCACCAGCACGTCGAAGCCTTTGTCGCGGGCCTCTTTCTCGGTGAGGCCGACGCTGGCAATTTCGGGCTGGGCGTAGGTGCAGCCGGGAATGTTCTGGTAGTTGAGCGGCTCGGGGTGGTGGCCGGTAATCTGCTCGACGCAGATGATGCCCTCGGCCGAGGCTACGTGGGCCAGCGCGGGGCCGGGCACGATGTCGCCGATGGCGTAGATGCCGGGCACGCTGGTCTGGTAGTAGTCGTCCACGATGACGCGGCCTTTCTCCACCTTGATGCCCAGCTCTTCCAGACCCAGGTTTTCGAGGTTGGTCACCACGCCGGCGGCGCTGAGCACGATGTCGCAGGCAATCTGCTGGTCGCCCTTGGCCGTTTTCACGGTGACGTTGCAGCCCGCGCCGCTGGTATCCACCTTCGTTACCTCGGCCGAAGTCATGACCTCAATGCCGATTTTCTTGAAGGATTTCTCCATCTGCCGGCTCACTTCCTCGTCTTCCACGGGCACGATGCGGGGCAGGTATTCCACCACCGTTACCTCGGTGCCCATCGTGCGGTAGAAGTAGGCAAACTCGACGCCGATGGCGCCCGAACCCACCACAACCATCTTCTTGGGCAGGGCGGGCAGGGTCATGGCCTGGCGGTAGCCGATGATTTTCTTGCCGTCAATCGGCAGGGCGGGCAGCTCGCGCGAGCGGGCCCCGGTGGCCAGAATGATGTGCTTGGCCTCCACGGTTTCCTTCGAGCCGTCTTCTTTGGTCACCTCCACCTTGCCGGGGGCCAGCAGCTTGCCCACGCCCGATACGGTTTCGATTTTATTCTTTTTGAACAGGAAGTTGATGCCCTTGCTCATGCCGTCGGCCACGCCGCGGCTGCGCTTGATGACGGCCTCGAAGTCGAAGCCCGTCTCCCCTACTTTCAGACCGTAGTCCTGGGCGTGCTGGAGGTACTCATACACCTGCGCCGTTTTGAGCAGGGCTTTGGTCGGGATGCAGCCCCAGTTGAGGCAGATACCGCCGAGCGACTCCCGCTCCACCACGCCTACTTTCAAGCCGAGCTGAGAAGCCCGAATAGCAGCTACGTAGCCTCCGGGGCCGCTGCCGATAACGACCAGGTCGTATTGCAATGCCATATTCATTTGGGTTTTATAAAGATTTGCTTTATCCTTACCAGGAAAACACCTCTTTGTGGTAACGAAAGAACCTGCCATCGGGCCTGCAACAGCTCGGGATGGTGCGGTAAAGATAAGGAGCGAATCCGTCTTCCCGCACTCGGCTTTGGGTTCGGGGCGGTAGGTTCGGGAAGTTGCCGCAGAATCGTTTTTTCGCCGTTTCCATCCCGACCTTCTTTCCACTAATACCCGATGAAACACTTTTCCGCGCTACTTTTTCTCGGCGCCCTGGCGCTGCCCGCCGCCCACGCCCAGCAGGCCCTGACGGCCACGGCCACCCCGGCCCCTACGGCTACTGCCCCGACCACCGCCCCGGCCCCCGCCAGGCGCCTGTCGAACGGCGAGTACAAAGCCCAGATCAAGGCGGCCGACGCCACGCTCAAAACCAAGCCCAAGGACGTGGACGCCCGCCTGAGCCGGGCCGCTGCTCACCTCGAGCTGAAAGATTATGAGGAAGCCGTGGCCGACTACACGGCCCTGCTGCGCACCCAGCCCGCCAACGCGGACTGGCTCTACCAGCGCGGCACGGCTTACCTGCGCGCCGAGAAGTTTCAGCCGGCCATCAACGACTTCTCCAAGATTCTGAAAGCCGACCCCAAGAACACGCCCAGCCTGCTGTACCGGGGTGTGGCCAAGATGAAGATGCTCAACTTCAAAGGAGCCATTCCGGACTTCGGGGCCATTATTGAGCAGGAGCCCGAAAATGCCGAGGCCCTGGAGTACCGGGGTGTGTGCTACTCGCACGCGGGCCAGGACGACCTAGCCATGCAGGACCTGGAAAAAGCCGCGGCGTTGAACCCCGCCGCCGCCAAAACCCTGAAGCGCTACCGCCCCAGCAAGTAGACAACCCCCGCGTTGGAAGCTACAGCGCCCTGGCCGGTTGGTCGGGGCGCTTTTTTTGGGCGAAACGGCAACCTCTCCCCGGTCTTCACGTCTACACGCTGGATGAGCCCGGCGGCGGGGGAAAGCTCCAGCTGAAGCCCGCCGCTGCCTCCTGCTTACTTTTGATTATCTGCCGCTTGCAACATGAAAAACGGGTTACTCTACTTGGTAGCGGGTGCCGCTACGGTTCTGCTTACCACCCAGTGCGCCTCCACCGCTGAAAACGACACGCCGGGTGCGCGGCGCGCGGTTTCGACCGAAACCTCGGCCCCGCGCCTGCCCACGGCCTCGGCCATAACCAACGCGGCGGCGGCTCCGGCTACCTCGCCCACCCCGGCCCTGACGGCCAGCACGGCCGCCACTCCCACCGTGGTGGAGCCGGCGGCCCGCAAAAACAACGCGGACTACAAAGCCGACATCCGGGCGGCCGACGCGGCGCTGAAGGCCAAGCCCAAAGACGCGGAAGCTCTGCTGCTGCGAGCCAAGGCCAAAAGCCACCTGAAAGACTACCGCGAGGCCGTGACGGACTACAACACGGTGCTGCGCCTGAAGCCCACCAACGCCGAGGCCTACTACAACCGGGGCCTGACGCGCCTCAAGCTCAAGGAATACACGCCCGCCATCAGCGACTTTTCCAAAGCCCTGAAGTACCGCCCCGACGACAAAGAGGCGTTTTTCGGGCGCGGCGCGGCCAAAATGCAGCTCTTCAACTTCAAGGCCGCCATTCCGGATTTCACCAAGGCCATCAGCCTCGACAGCGCCTACGCCGACGCCTGGGAATACCGGGGCATCAGCTACTCGTCCATCAACAAGCCCAAAGAAGCCAAAGCCGACCTGGAAAAAGCCGCGGCCATCAATCCGGAAGCCGCCAAAAGCCTACGCCGCTACGCCGGCAAGGAGTAGTTTTTTAGTTGGTAGTTGCTCGTTGTCAGCTATTAGGTCGTCTGTCATCCTGAGCAGAGCGAAGGACCTTCCTCACCTACCCCAACAGCAGTTCGTACCAACGTGACAAAGCCCTTTACCGCGCCGGTGGTAAAGGGCTTTGTCACGTCGGATCAGCTTTGTCACTCATCAGAGGAAGGTCCTTCGCTCTGCTCAGGATGACAGACGACCTAATAACGGACAACGAGCAACGAACAACTAAAAGCCTACTTTCCGCCGAACAGCAGCTTGACGTAAAAGCTGGGCTGGCGCAGCCGCTCCCGCAGATTCAAATCCAGGAACATGCTGGACAGGGTTTCGGCCAGGGTGGCATTGTTGGCGGCGCGGTTGGCCACGAAGTTGAACAAAGCCGGAAACTGGAGCAGCCGTTGCAACCAGTGGCTCAGGCGCAGCTCCTGGCCCAGCCGCCGGTACACGGCCGCATCGTACTGCCTGAGAAAAGCGGCGCTGGTATCCTGGGCGGCCAGGGCCCGCCCGGCCCAGTCGGCCGCGTGCCGCCCGCTGACCATAGCGTGGCTGATGCCTTCCCCCGTGAATGGGTCGATAAGGGAAGCCGCGTCGCCGAGCAGCAGGTAGCCGTTGCCGGAAATCGGGCGGCGCTTCGAGCCCAGCGGCAGGCCAAAGCCCCGCACCGGCCCCAGCCGCCGCGCCGCCCGGAACCGCTCCCGCAGGGCGGGGTGGGTGTCGAGCATTTCGGCCAGCTTTTCGCGCAGATTCACTTTTTGGGCCGATATGGCCTGGGTCAGCATGCCCACGCCCACGTTGGCCTGGCCGTTGGGCAAGGGAAACACCCAGAGGTAGCCGGGCAGGAAGTCTTTGATGAAGTGCAGCTCGATAAAGTTGTCGGCACTCAGGCCCTGCACTCCGTCGTAGTAGGCTCGCACGCCGGCGCAGTGGTGGGCGGGCTCCAGGGCGTGGCCCGCAACGTGGCGCGCAAAGACTGACTGCGCCCCGTTGGCCACCAGCAGGATGCGCGCCGAAACCAGGGCCTCACCCTCGGCAGTGCGCAGCAGCCAGCGGCCGTCGGCCGTGCGTTCGTGCTGGGCAACGTCCACGCCTTCCAGCAGCTCAATTTCGGGCCGCTGGCGCACCTCCCGCACCAGAAAATCGTCGAAGTCGAGGCGCTTGATAACGTGGCCGGCCGGCGCATCGGTGGCCGGGTTGTAGCGCGGCTTGAACGGCACCGACAAGCGGCGGCCGTTGGGGGCGAAAAAGTCGATGCCCCAGGAAGGCACCTGCGCGGCCGACGCCGAAAGGCGGCTGAGTACCTCGGGCCCCAGGCGCCGCAGCTCACTGATAACCTTGCCGCTGAGCCCATCACCGCAGATTTTGTCGCGGGGAAACACGGCTTTGTCAATGAGCAGTACTTTGTGGCCCGCCGCGGCCAGGTGAAGCGCGGCCGTTGCGCCGCCCGGTCCGGCTCCCAGAATACAAATATCGACGTGGCGCATTCAGTTGGTTGTTGGTTGTTAGTTGTTGGTTGCTGAACTGTTCAACGCCACCAACGAGAGACGAAGATGGGGACTTAATCCTGGTTTTAAGCGCTACCGTGCTCTGGCTCCATGCTCAACATTATGGTACCACCGGCCTGATTGGGGCAAAAACCAACAATCAACAGTCAACAACTACCAACCAGAACCCTATCTTCGCCGCATGACGAAACTGCTCGACGGAAAAGTGGCCCTTATTACGGGTGCTTCCAAAGGAATTGGCCGCGCCATTGCGGTGTATTTCGCCCAGCTTGGGGCTAATGTGGCATTTACTTACCTCTCCAGCGTGGAGAAAGGCCAGCAGCTGGAACAGGAGCTGGCGGCCCACGGCACCAAAATCAAAGGCTTCCGCTCCGACGCCTCCGACTACGCCCAGGCCGAAAAGCTGGTGGAAGACGTGGTGGCCGAGTTCGGCAAGCTCGACATTCTGGTCAACAACGCCGGTATTACGATGGACGGCCTGCTGATGCGCATGAGCGAGCAGCAGTGGGACCAGGTGCTGGCCGTGAACCTCAAGTCGGTGTTCAACCTGACCAAAGCCGCTACCAAGCCCATGATGCGCGCCAAAGCCGGCAGCATCATCAACATGACCTCGGTCGTGGGCATCAAAGGCAACGCCGGCCAGGCCAACTACGCGGCCAGCAAAGCCGGCATCATCGGCTTCACCAAGTCGGTGGCCCTGGAGCTGGGCTCGCGCAACATCCGCTGCAACGCCATTGCCCCCGGCTTCATCGAAACCGAAATGACTGGGGAGCTGGACCAGAAAGTGGTGGAAGAGTGGCGCAAAGCCATTCCGCTCAAGCGCGGCGGCACCCCCGAAGACGTGGCCAAAGCCACCGCCTTCCTGGCCTCCGACGACAGCAGCTACATCAGCGGCCAGGTGTTGCAGGTAGATGGCGGCATGCTAACCTAGTTTTTTTACAGTTTAGAATACTAGTTCCCCTCCTTAGATAAGGAGGGGTTAGGGGTGGTTGATTACGTTAGAACATCTTTTTAGAGCTAGTTCTAAAAGTCGTTCTACCGTTTCAACCACCCCTAGCCCCTCCTCATCTGAGGAGGGGAACTAGCTTTTTTAGCTTTAGCCTAACTTCTTATGAAGCTCCGCCTCCTGCTGTTGCTGCTGCCGCTGTTGCTGCTGGCATTTCTGGCCTACCCGCGGCTCTCCCGCCGCCTGAACCGCTACCAGGCCAGCCGCCACGCCGAAACGGCAGTTGCGGAGGCTGCGCCCCGGCTCCACGACGGCGACCTTATTTTCCAGACCTCCCAATCGGCGCAGAGCCGGGCCATTCAGCTGGCGACCAAGTCGGAGTACAGCCACTGTGGCATCCTGTTTCGGCGCAATGGCGAGTGGCGGGTATTCGAGGCCGTGCAGCCCGTGAGTGAAACCTCATTGGCCAAATGGGTGGCGCGGGGCAAGGAGGGCAAGTTTGTGGTCAAGCGCCTACGCGACGCGGAAACCGTACTGACGCCCGCGGCCTTGCAGCGTCTCAAAAAGGCCGGGGAGCAGTACCAGGGCAAAAACTACGACCTCTACTTCGGCTGGAGCGACGAGCGAATCTACTGCTCGGAGCTGCTCTGGAAGATGTACCAAACCGCTACCGGCCGCGAAATCGGCCAGCTCCAGACCCTGCGCGAGTTCGACCTAAGCCACCCGGCCGTGCAGGCCAAGCTGCGGGAGCGGTACGGCAAGCACATTCCGCTGGATGAGAAGGTTATTTCCCCGGTCCGGATGCTGGAGAGCGAGGAGCTGGTAACGGTGCGGTAACAGCGGCCCCGCCCTACTGTAATAGGAGCAAGCAATAAAAGTCACAGGGCTTCCCGTGCTTTTTACCGGCGCGGCCAACCGGCCCGAACTCAGTGGGGGCGTTATTCCCGAAACCAACCCAGGCTCCGGCGGCCTTGGCTTATTCTACCTTTCTATACCTGCCTTCGCCGGGTGCGGCGGCCGGCGGCTATCTTGCAAGCAACTTCCCGGCTATCTTCGGGGTTCTTAGTGCTCAATCCTTCGCTCTGCCTTTGCTGTCCACCGCTGCTTCTCCCTGGTTAATCTTGCTGTGCCTGGCCGTGGGCGCGGGTTACGCGGCTCTTCTCTACTCGGCCAAGGCTCCCTGGAGCAAGCCGGTGAACTACGCCCTGGCCGCCCTGCGCTTCGTGGTCGTCAGCTTTCTGTGCTTTCTGCTGCTTTCGCCCTTTATCAAGACCACGACCACGACCAAGGAGCAGCCCACCATCGTGTTGGCCGTGGATAACTCTCAGTCGGTGGGCCTGTTTACGCCGCCGCCGGTACTGAATCAGGCCACCACGGGTCTTACCCAGCTGGCCGCCACGCTGCGCGGCAAAGGCTTTCAGGTGGAAACCCGCACGCTCGGCACCGGAGCCCGTCCGGCCCGGCCCGATTCGTTGCGCTTCCAGGCTCCGGCCTCCGACCTCGACGGCCTGCTCTCGGGCATCGGGGAAAGCTACGACGGGCGCAACCTGGCCGGCGTGGTGCTCCTCTCCGACGGCATCGTGAACCAGGGCCGCTCCCCGGTGTACTCCGAGTTCAACTTCCCGATTTACAGCGTAGCCGTGGGCGACACCCTGCCCAAAAAGGACGTGCGCCTGGCCCAGCTGACCTACAACCGCGTGGCCTTCAGCGGCAACCGGTTCCCGATTGAGGCCGAAATCGACTACAGCGGCTTCACTGGCGGCGAGGCCTCGGTGCAGCTGCGCGAGAATGGCCGGGTGCTCGAAACCCGCCGCGTGCCGCTCACGGGCAGTCGGCGCAGCCAGAAAACGACCTTCCTGCTCACGGCCGGGGCCCCCGGCAAGCACCGCTACGAAGTACTGGTGCAGCCCCTGGCCGGCGAGTTTACCACCCTCAACAACCGCAAAAGCGCCTACCTGGAAGTGGTGAAGGGCAAGCTGCGCGTGCTGCTGGCCGGGGCCGCCCCCCACCCCGACCTGAAAGCCCTGCGCGCCGCCATTCAGCAAAACGACAATTTCGCCCTGACGACTTACCTGCCCGGCATCACGCCCCTGCCGGCCCAGAACTACGACGTGGCCATTCTGCACCAGCTACCCGCCCGGGGCGGCGTGGGGGCCGACGTGCTGGCCGCCGTCAAAAGCCGCCGGGTGCCGACGCTCTACATCGTGGGGGCTCAGTCCGATTTCAACGCCTACAACGCCTTTGGGACCGGCCTAACCATCACGCCCCGCGGCTCGCAGACCGACGAGGTAACGCCCGTGCTGAACCCGGCTTTTTCGCGCTTTACCTTCGAGGAAGATGCCCTGCGGCGCTTCGCGGCGTATCCGCCGGCGGCCGTGCCCTTCGGGGATTTGCGGGTGAACAGCGGGGCCGAAGTGGCGCTGTACCAGCAGGTGGGCCGCCTCAAAACCCAGAAGCCGCTGCTGGTGCTCGGGGGCACGCCGGCCCAGCGCCAGGCCACGCTGCTCACCGATGGCAGCTGGCAGTGGCGCCTGCAGGAAGCCGCCGACCACGCCGACCGGCCCGAAGCCTACGACCGGCTCATCGTCCGGACCTTGCAGCTGCTCACGGCCAACGCCAACAAGAAGCGCCTCGACGTGTATCCCACCCAGGATGCCTTCAGCACCGCCGACGACGTGACGTTCGGGGCCGAAACCTACAACGCCATTTTCGAGCGGATCTACGGCCAGCAGATTCGCCTGACCCTGACCGACGAGCGGAACCGCACCCGCATCTTCAGCTTTACGAACAGTGAGGATGGCGCGCCCCTGCACTTGGGGTTGCTGCCCGGCGGCCTCTATCGCTACGCGGCCACGGCCACGCTCGGCGGGCAGCCGCAGCAAGATCGGGGCGAGCTGCTGGTGCAGGAGCAGCAGCTCGAAACCCTGGAAGCCCGCGCCGACCACAACCTGCTGTATCAGCTGGCCCGGCGCAGCGGCTCCCGCCTGTATTATCCCAGCCAGTTTGCCCAGCTTGGCCAGGACATTCAGAAAGCCAACGCCAAGCCCATTCTCTACAGCCAGGAAGATTTGCAGGACCTGATCAACCTGAAGTGGCTGTTTTTCCTGCTGCTGACCCTGATTACCGCCGAGTGGGCCACCCGCAAATACTCGGGCGGCATCTAACTTCGTAACGCGCAGTTCCACCCTGCGGCCCGTTGCCCGATGGTTGTTCTGGCGACAAGTCCGACAGCAATGATTCGTGAGGGGAAACTTCGCGTCACCTCCTTCTTTTGCTTTTTCCGATGAAACACGGCTTCCTTCTTCTGCTGGCCCCTGCCCTGCTGGCCGGCTGCAACAACTCGCCCGAAAAGCGGGCCGAATCGGCGGTGGCCGAATACGTCGGCAACCGCATGGGCGACCCGGCCAGCTACCGGGCCGGCAAGTTTGACACCAGGCCCTATACCCGCCAGGATTCGGTGGCCTACGTGGCCAGCCTGGCCCGGCTGAACGCCGACAGCGCGACAAAACCGACGGTTTCACCGAAAGTAGCAAACGGCGCGGCGCGGATTGGTACCTTTGTGCGCCACGACTACCGCGAGCAAACCAAAGCCGGCGACGTGAGTCGCGACAGTGGCGAGTTTGTGGTGTACCCCAACGGCGACGTGGTACAGCTGATTCCGGGCTACCGCCGCGGGCAGCGCTAGGGCCGCCGCCTTGTTTTGATTTCCCTTACCCCAAGTTTTTTTAGCTGATGCGCTACGTTCTCGTCAACAAACCCTTCGAAGTTCTCACCCAATTCACCGATGAGAACGGCCGCGCCACGCTCAAAGACTTCGTGCCCGTGCCCGGCGTGTATCCCGTGGGCCGCCTCGACTACGACAGTGAAGGTCTGGTGCTGCTCACCGACGACAAGGGCCTGCAGCACCGCCTCTCCGAGCCGCGCTACAAAGTACCCAAAACCTACCTGGCCCAGGTAGAAGGCGTGCCAACCGAGGAAGCCCTGGCCCAGCTGCGCCGCGGCGTCGACATCAAAACCAGCTACACCGCCCCCGCCCAGGCCGAACTGCTGCCCGAGCCGCCCGCCGACCTCTGGGAGCGGAGCAAGCCCATCCGCTTCCGGGCCGCTATTCCGACGTCCTGGCTGAAAATCACGATTTCGCAGGGCATGAACCGGCAGGTGCGCAAGATGACGGCCGCCGTGGGCTTCCCCACCCTGCGCCTGATCCGCACCCAGATTGCCCACCTGCCCGTGGCCGGCCTGAAACCGGGCCAGTGGCGCGAGCTGACCGAGGCCGAAGCCGCCAAGCTGCGCTCGGCCTACTCGGCCACCAAAATGCCCGGCGAGCGGGCCGTAGCGCCGAAAAGCACACCCGGCTCGACCAACGAGGATGAGTCGGCCAAGCCGGCGGGGGCGGGCCGGACGGCCGGTGCCAAGCCCTACGCCGGCCGCCCGGCCGCCGGTGGCAAATCGGCAGGCGCGGGCGGCCGCCCGGCCGCCGCGGGCAAGCCGGGCCGCTCCACGGATTTCGATAAGCCCAAGGGCAAAGGTGGTTTCAAGCCCGGGGCGGGCGGCGCAGGCCGTAGCGCCGGCGGCCGTTCGGGCGGGGGCCGCAGCTCGGGCCGCAGCTCGGGCCGCTAGTGAAACGCCGGCTGCTGTGGGGGCTGCTGCTGGGGTTTCTGGCGCTGAATGGCGTAGCGTTTCTGCATGCCTGGCGCTTTACTCATTTCACCGCCGAGCCCGGCCGCCACACGGGGAATCCCGAGCAGCTTTCGGCCCTGGACAAAGCCTGGGTGCTGCTGACCGGCATCAAAAACCCCAAGCCCCGCAACCTCGGCACGCCGGCCTTTGCCTTCCGCACCGTGACCATCCCGAGTGCCAGTGGCCGGCTGGAAGCGTGGTACAGCCCGGTGGAAAACGCCAAAGGCCGCGTGGCCCTGTTTCACGGCTACACCAGCAACAAGTCGAAGCTGCTGACGGAGGCCGCCGTGTTTCGGCAGCTGGGCTACTCCGTGCTGCTGGTCGACTTTGCCGGCAACGGGGGCTCGGAAGGCTTACAGACCACCGTCGGCTTCCGCGAATCGGCCGACGTGGCGGCGGCTTATGCTTTCTTGCTCCGGCAGGATTCCGTGGCCCCCGTTATCCTCTACGGCGCTTCGATGGGCGCGGTGGCCATTCTGCGGGCCGAAAGTGAGCTGGGCATCAGGCCCGCGGCCAATATTGTGGAGTGTCCCTACGGCAGCATGCTGCAGACGGCCCAAAACCGCTTTAGCGCCATGCACGTCCCGGCTTTCCCGATGGCCAACCTGCTCGTATTCTGGGGCGGGGTGCAAAACGGCTTCTGGGCCTTCGACCTCGACGCCACCACGTTTGCCCGGCACGTAACGGCCCCTACCCTGCTGATGTGGGGCGAGGCCGATCCGCGCGTCACCCGCCCGGAAACCGACGCCATCTACGCCGCGCTACGGGGCCCCAAGCAGCGCCGCGACTTCCCCAAAGCCGGCCACGAGCCGTACTGGCGCAAGTACCCGCAGCAGTGGCAAACGACGATTGCGGGGTTTCTGAAGCATGTGTAGCAGCACTTCGCCCATTGGCTTGGCCTTGCCCCTGCCCAGCTGGCAGGAAATCCCGGCGGCAATTTCCCCGTAAAAGTCAGTCCGTCGTAAATCCTGCCTCGGGAGCCGGCTAAAATGACAATGTGTCACAGAAAAACCCCGTTTTGCGGGCTGGTACGCTGCTTGTCATTAGTCCGACGCGAGTAAGTCGCAACGAACAATCAGACACCCAACTCATAAAATACAACCAATCAAATGGGAAAAATAATCGGTATTGACCTCGGCACCACCAACTCGTGCGTGGCCGTTATGGAAGGCAACGAGCCGGTGGTGATTCCGAATAGCGAAGGCCGCCGCACGACTCCCTCGATTGTGGCGTTCCTCGACAACGGTAAAGGCGAGCGGAAAGTCGGTGATCCGGCTAAGCGTCAAGCCATTACCAACCCCCAGAACACGATCCAATCGATTAAGCGCTTTATGGGCCGCGGCTTCTCGGAAGTAACCGAAGAGTCGAAGCACGTATCGTACCAGCTGGTGAGCGGCTCGAACAATACGGTAGCCGTCAAAATTGGCGACCGGCAGTATACACCCCAGGAAATTTCGGCTATGGTGCTTCAGAAAATGAAGCAGACGGCTGAGGAATATCTGGGCACCACGGTAACGGAAGCCGTTATTACGGTTCCCGCCTACTTCAACGACGCCCAGCGCCAGGCTACCAAAGAAGCCGGTGCCATTGCCGGCCTCGACGTGAAACGCATCATCAACGAGCCCACGGCGGCGGCCCTGGCCTACGGCCTCGACAAGAAGCACAAAGACCAGAAAATTGCCGTGTACGACCTCGGTGGTGGTACCTTCGACATCTCGATTCTGGAGCTCGGCGACGGCGTATTCGAAGTACTGAGCACCAACGGTGACACCCACCTCGGCGGCGACGACTTCGACCAGGTAATCATCAACTTCCTGGCCGACCAGTTTGCCAGCGAAAATGAAGGCCTCGACCTGCGCAAAGACCCCATGGCCCTGCAGCGCTTGAAAGAAGCCGCTGAAAAGGCCAAGGTGGAGCTGTCGAGCTCGTCGGAAACCGAAATCAACCTGCCCTACGTTACGGCTACCGCTTCGGGCCCCAAGCACCTGGTAGTAAAGCTGAGCCGCGCCAAGTTTGAGCAGCTCGCCGACGCCCTGGTGCGCCGCTCGATGGAGCCCTGCAAAAAGGCCCTGCAAGACGCTGGCCTGAGCACCTCCGACATCGACGAGGTAATCTTGGTGGGTGGTTCGACCCGTATTCCCCGCATTCAGGAGGAAGTAGAGAAGTTCTTCGGCAAGAAGCCTTCGAAGGGTGTAAACCCCGACGAAGTAGTAGCCATCGGCGCGGCCATTCAGGGCGGCGTCCTGACCGGCGAAGTGAAGGACGTGCTGCTGCTGGACGTGACGCCCCTGAGCCTCGGTATCGAGACGATGGGCGGCGTGATGACCAAGCTCATCGAAAGCAACACGACCATCCCGACCAAAAAGTCGGAAACCTTCTCCACGGCTTCGGATTCGCAGCCTTCGGTTGAAATCCACGTGTTGCAGGGCGAGCGTCCGTTGGCTTCGCAAAACCGCACCATCGGCCGCTTCCACCTCGACTCGATTCCGCCAGCACCCCGCGGCGTACCGCAGATCGAAGTAACCTTCGACATCGACGCCAACGGCATCCTGCACGTGTCGGCCAAGGACAAAGGCACCGGCAAAGAGCAGAAAATCCGCATTGAAGCCTCGTCGGGCCTCACCGACGCCGACATCGAGCGGATGCGCAGCGAAGCTGCGGCTAACGCCGAAGCCGACAAAGCCGAAACCGAGCGTATCGTGAAGGTAAACGCCGCCGACTCAATGATTTTCCAGACGGAAAAGCAGCTGAAAGAGTACGGCGACAAGCTGAGCGCCGGCAACAAGACGGCCGTAGAAAATGCCCTTGCCGACCTGAAAAAGGCCCACGAGAGCAAAGACCTCGGCCAGATTGACACCGCTATGGAGGCTATCAACGCCGCCTGGCAGGCTGCTTCGCAGGAAATGTACGCCCAGGGTGGTGAAGGTCAGCCCCAGGGCTACCCCGGTGCCGACGGCGCGGCCCCCGGTGGCAACGGCCAGCAAGGTCAGCCCCACGACAACGTGACCGACGTAGACTACGAAGAAGTAGACGGCAGCAAGTAATTGCTGACCCCGAGTGAATAAAAAGGCCGGAAGCAGATGCTTCCGGCCTTTTTATGTTTTAGGACTTTGTTCCAAGCCAGCAAACACTTCCTTTGGAGCATGCGGGGAAGATTCGGTAACCTATACCGGCAGCTGCGCCAGCCACTGGGTGGCGTCAGCTTCGTTGTCGAAGAGCCGGTACGTCAGGGCCGACTCCTGGGCTTCACTCATCACCAAGCTCAAGGATAAGCGGGCAAAAACGTCCTGCGGCAGGATAACGGCCCCGTAGATGGTGCTGCCCGCGGCCGTGCGCGATACCCAGAAGTCCTTGATCCAGGCCCGCTCGTCGTCGGTGAAAGGCGACATCAGGTGCTGGTCGCCGAGCATTTTGCGCCACCCACGGCTCTGGAGCAGCTGACTGGCGTGGGTCAGGAAAGCCTGCATGTCGCTTAGCTTGCGGGTGCCGGCGTTGTACTCGACGATGGCATAACCAGTGGGGTGCTCGAGTAAGCGGCCCACCGGATTCTCAAAATACAGCCGGGGGGTAGTTTGTTCAGACATGTGATTTGAAAAGCAATGGCGAATAAACCAAGCGGTAATTCATACGCTGAGCTGACAGAGAAAGATGCCCGAGTTCAAAGCTCAACCACGTAATTTACGGGTTGAATGGCTTATATACGCCGTTGAATCCTTACTATTGACCTTCCTGGCGCCCCGGTGCCCACGCCCTGACCCTGTTGCAACAGCACTAGTGTTCCTATCCTATGGCTTCTTTTCTGATTATCGGCGCGGGCATCGGTGGCCTGACTACGGCGCACGCGCTGCTGCGCCAGGGCCACCTCGTGACGGTGTACGAAGCCGCGGCGCAGCTCCGGGAAGTGGGCGCCGGGGTAGTATTGGGCGCCAATGCCGTGCGCAGCTTAGCGACCCTGCACCTTGAGGCCGCCGTACAGGCCCACGGGACTCCTATTACGCGCCTGGCGTTGGCCGACCAGCGCGGCCGAATTTTGCAAACCACGGACCCGACCTATTTTGCCCGGAAAATCGGGTACGACAACCTGGGAATACACCGGGCGGCGCTGCAACGGGCGCTGCTGGCCGGGCTACCGGCCAACACCGTGCGGCTCGGGTGCCGGTTCGAGCGGTTTGAGGCTACAGCCACGGGAGTCACGGCCTATTTCACGGATGGCAGCCCGGCCCGGGCCGACGCCCTCATTGGGGCCGATGGGCTACACTCGCCGGTGCGGCGGCAGCTGCTGCCTGACAGCCAGCCACGCTACGCGGGCTACACCTGCTGGCGCGCCGTGGTGGAAGCCAGCCACCTGCAACTGCCGGTGGGCAGCTCCATGGAAATCTGGGGAGACGCCGGCCGACGCATTGGCTACGTGCCCGTGGGCCAGGGCCAGGTGTACTGGTTTGCCTGCCTGAACAGTGCCCAGCCCCGCAATCCGCAGTTCGCGGCCTTTCGCGTGGCCGACCTGCAACGCACCTTCGCCGACTTTCCGGTCCCCATTCCGGCCCTGCTGGCGGCTACCACCGACGAGCAGCTGCTGTGGAACGACATTATGGACTTGCCGCCGCTGTCGGCGCTGGCTTACGGCCGGGTACTGCTGCTCGGCGACGCGGGCCATGCCACCACGCCCAATATGGGGCAGGGTGCCGGGCAGGCCGTGGAAGATGCCACGGTGCTGGCCGAGTGTCTGGCTGCCGCCCCGGATGTGGCGGCGGCTTTTCAGGCCTTTGAGCGGCGGCGCTTGCCCCGCACCACGCGCATCGTGACGACCTCCTGGCAGCTCGGGCAACTGGCGCAGCTGGAAAACCCGTTGCTGGTACGCCTGCGCAACGTGCTGCTGCGGGCTATACCACAGGCGGTCAGCCGGCGGCAGCTGGCCTGGCTTTACGAAGTATAAAGTGCTTAGGTAGTCAGCTCTTTTTCCGGCTTCTGCCCTTGAGCTTCCTCTACTTCTTCTTCTACCTCCTCCTCAAACCCCTCTTTTATCTTTTCATTGGCCTCCTCGTGGTCTTCCACATCGGCCTGCTCGCAGTTTTCTTCCTGCTCGGCCTTGTCCTGGGGCTCGTAGCTGAGCTTGAGGTAGATGGGAAAATGGTCGGACCCCACGTAGGGCAGGCGCTGAATGTCGTCGACCTTGAAGTCGGGCGACACGAAGACGTGGTCCAGGGGCCAGCGTAGCAGCATGTATTCGGCGTGGAAGGTGGGCAGCAGGCCCCGGCCCACGCGCGGGTCGAGCAGGCCGCTGATGCGCCGGAACAGCTCGGAAGTGTGGGACCAGGCCACGTCGTTCATGTCGCCAAACACGATGGTAGGCTCCTCCCGCTCCCCGATGGCCTTGCCGACCAGCAATAGTTCGGCGTCGCGCTTGGTGCTGGTTTTCGACTCGGCGGGTGCCGGGGGCTTGGGATGCAGGCCAAAGATGCGCACCCAGGTTTTGCCGTCGGGCAGCTGCACGTGCCCGTGCAGGGAAGGCACGTCGTCGTCGAGCAGGTACTTGATTTCGCAGTTTTGCAGGGGCAGCCGCGAGAAAAACAGCAGGCCGTACGTGTTGTCGAGGGGCTCGTGGCAGGTGTAGGGGTGAGTGGCTTCCAGGGGCTTCAGCTGCTCGTACCACCACTGGTCGGTTTCGACGGCCATAATCAGGTCGGGGTCGGTTTCCTGGAGCACGGCCAGGGCCCGGGCGCCTTGCTTGTTGTATTGCAGCACGTTCATCACGGCCAGGCTCAGGTGGCGCGAGCCGTCGGCGCGGGTGCTGTCGGCAATCTGCTTGCTGGCCACCGGGGTGTAGGGCACAATGCGGAACGACTGGTAGAGCACCGCCGCCACCAGGGCGGCCAGGGCGCCCAGCCCCCAGTAGCCGGGCAGTTGGTGCCAGCCCAGCATAAAGCCCCCGCCGATGGTAATAATGGCCACGGCGACAATCTGCAGGCGCGGGAAGTCGAAGATGCGGATCCACCAGGCGGTTTCGCGCAGCAGCGGCAGCAGCGTGGCCACCAGCGCAGCTACGGTAAGCAGCAGCGTCAGGCCGTGGGCAATTAACAGCCAAAGGGGAGCGTCTAGATCAGGCACTTAGGGCGAATGAGTGAATGAGTGAATGAGTGAATGGGCAAAAGAGTGAATGAGCAAATGAGTGAATGAGTGAGTCTGATGTTTTAACTGCGCCGATAGGGTCAATTGAACGAAAATTCACTCATTCACTCATTTACTCATTCGCCTACTCATCACTGAAGCCTCCTTTGCGGAGCTCCTCAATGGTGCGCATCACTTTGTCTTTGAGAGCAGTACGGTACTTTTCCAATACGTCGGCCAGCCGGGCGTTGCTCAGGGCCAGCATCTGGGTGGCCAGCACGGCGGCGTTGGCGGCCCCGTCGATGGCCACGGTAGCCACGGGCACGCCGGCGGGCATCTGCAGCATGGAAAGTACCGAGTCGAGGCCGTGCACGGAGGTGGCCGAGTTGATGGGCACCCCGATAACGGGCAGCGTGGTAAAGGCGGCCAGCATGCCGGGCAAGTGGGCGGCCCCACCTCCACCGGCAATAATGACCCGCATGCCGCGCTTGCGGGCCGTTTCACCGTACTCGATGAGGCGGTAGGGCGTGCGGTGCGGCGACACCAGGGTGATTTCGTGCGGCACCCCAAACTGGCGCAGCAGCTCGGCGGCGGCCCGCATAACCGTCAGGTCGGACTGGCTCCCCATCACGATGCCAACGAGCGGAGTGTCGCGGTAGTCGTCGGTGGCGGGAGCGGCGGCGGAGGCAGTAGTCATACAAATAGGATGAAAAAAAGGCGGGCAGCCGGCCTTCTAAGCGCTTGTACGCGCCAGGTATGCTACGGTTGGCTTTCCAAACATACCATTTTAACCTGTTTGCTGATACCCAATCCCTCGTACCTTTACCCGCCTTCCACTTCCCTGCCTCGGTACATGGAAATACTACTCGCCACCTTCACTACCCTGTTTTCCGTCGTAAACCCCTTCGGCGCCATGCCGGTATTCCTGACCCTGACGGAGGAAGACTCGCCCAGCCACCGCGCCCAGATCGGGCTGCGGGCCTGTATTTACATGGTGGGCGTGCTGTCGGTATCGTTTTTCGCGGGGCAGTACGTGCTGAACTTCTTCGGTATCAACATTCACCACCTGCGCATTGCCGGCGGCATCCTGCTCATGCGCTCGGCCTTCGATCTGCTGACGCCGGGCGGCAACCGGGCCAAGGTTTCGGAGGCGACGCTGGAGGAAAGCATGCACAAGGAGGACATTTCGTTTACCCCGCTGGCCATGCCCATGCTGTCGGGCCCCGGCTCCATGGCCGTGTGCATCGGCCTGTTTACCAAGAAGCTTACCTACCTGGACATGGGCCTGATTTTTTTCGGCTTCGTGCTGGTAGCTTTGGCCAGCTATATTATCCTGATGTCGTCGTTGCGCCTGACGCGCTTTCTGGGCCGGCCCGGCATGGCGGCTCTGGCCCGCATCATGGGCTTTCTGACCCTGGCCATCGGCGTCAACTTCCTGGCCACGGCCATCAAGGCCCTGTTTCAGGAGTAGTGGAGCAGGTAACGGAACGTATTTTCTGAACGTCATGCAGAGCGCAGCGAAGCATCTCGCCTGGCCTCGTCCGATTAGTAAGCCAACGTCAGCACGCGAGATGCTTCGCTGCGCTCTGCATGACGTTCTTCGTAACTATTTTGCTTCTTTCTAAGCTCTCCATCTACCTCCCGTCATGGCCGTCTTCGATACTACCGAGCACTCGCACCGCCGCTACAACCCCCTGACCGGCGAATGGCTGCTGGTGTCGCCGCACCGCTCGAAGCGGCCCTGGCAGGGCCAGCAGGAAGAGCCCGAAGCCGAAACCCGCCCCGCCTACGACCCGACCTGCTACCTCTGCCCCGGCAACACCCGCGCGGGCGGGGCCGTGAACCCCAGCTACGACAGCACCTTCGTGTTCGACAACGACTTTGCCGCCTTGCAGGCCGACGTGCCCCAGGGGACGGTGAACGTGGGCGGCCTGCTGCGGGCCGAGGCCGAATCGGGGGTGGCCCGGGTTATCTGCTTTTCGCCCCGCCACGATCTGACTCTGCCCGAAATGGAGCCGGCCGCCATCCGGCGCGTGGTGGACGTGTGGGTGGAGCAGTACCAGGAGCTGGGCGCCCGCCCCGACATCAACTACGTGCAGATTTTCGAGAACAAGGGCTTCATGATGGGCTGCTCGAACCCGCACCCGCACGGGCAGATCTGGGCCCAGCGCACCGTGCCCGCCGACCCGGCCAAGGAAACGGTGCAGCAGGCCGCCTACTTCCAGGAGCACGGCCGCAGCCTCTTGCTCGACTACGTGGCGCTGGAGCTGCAAGAGCAAACCCGCCTGGTGTATCAGAACGAGCATTTCGTGACCCTGGTGCCCTACTGGGCCACCTGGCCCTTCGAAACCCTGCTGCTGCCGCGCCGCCACGTCACGTCCATCGAGCAGCTGACCGACGCCGAAAAGGACAGCTTTGCCGCCGCCCTGCACGACCTGACCATCCGCTACGACAACCTGTTCCGGATTTCCTTCCCCTACTCGGCCGGCCTGCACCAGCGCCCCACCGACGGGCAGGCGCACGAAAGCTGGCACCTGCACCTGCACTTCTACCCGCCCCTGCTGCGCTCGGCCACGGTGCGCAAGTTTATGGTGGGCTACGAAATGCTGGCCAACCCCCAGCGCGACATCACGCCCGAGTGGGCCGCCGAACGGCTGCGCGGTCTGCCCACGGTGCACTATAAGCAGGCAGCAGCAACGGAGTAGCTTTTTTCCCGCCTGTCATCCTGAGCAAAGCGAAGGACCTTCCTCACCTACCCCACCCTAGCTTCTGCCAATGCGAAAAAGCCCTTTATTCCGGTTGGAATAAAGGGCTTTTCACGTTGAAGAACGGTTGTCACTCAGGGCAGGAAGGTCCTTCACTCCGCTGCGCTGCGTTCAGGATGACAGCCGGCGCAGGACAGACGAAATAAACCCTGCTTGCAAGCATTGCTGCCCGGTAGCGCGTAACTTGCGGCCGATTTCCGGCTTCCCTGCCTTTTTCTATGCTCAAGAACGACCTCCTGCTCCGCGCCGCCCGTGGCGAAGAAACCGAACGTACTCCCGTGTGGCTCATGCGCCAGGCGGGCCGTATTTTGCCCGAATACCGTGCCCTGCGCGGCCGCCTGAGCGGCTTCAAGGAGCTGGTCGAAACGCCGGAGCTGGCGGCGGAAGTCACCATTCAGCCCGTGGACGCCCTGGACGTGGACGCGGCCATCATCTTCTCCGACATCCTGGTGGTGCCCGAGGCCATGGGCCTGACCTACGAAATGGTGGAAGCCCGCGGCCCGCTGTTTCCCGAAACCATCAAAACGGCCCAGGACGTAGCCCGCATGCGCGTGGCCGACCCCGAGGAGCACCTGGGCTACGTGCTCGAAGCCATCCGGGTGACTAAGCGCGCCCTGAACGGCCGGGTGCCGCTCATCGGCTTTGCCGGCGCGCCCTGGACGATTCTGGCCTACATGGTGGAAGGCCACGGCTCCAAGACCTTCAGTAAGGCGCGGCGCATGCTCTACACCAACCCCGCGCTGGCCCACGAGCTGCTCGACAAAATCACGCGCACGACCATTACCTACCTGCAGGCCCAAGTGGAGGCCGGGGCCAACATTGTGCAGGTGTTCGACTCGTGGGCCGGTATCCTGCCCCCCGACCACTACCGCGAGTTCTCGGCCCGCTACATTGCCGCCATCTGCGACGCCATGCCCGAGGGCGTGCCCGTGACGGTGTTTGCCAAAGGCGCCTGGTTTGCCGTGTCGGACTTCGCCCACTTCAACTGCCGCACCATCGGCCTCGACTGGAACGAGGACCCGCGCCTGGTGCGCGCCGCCATCGGCTACGACAAAACCCTGCAAGGCAACCTGGACCCCTGCGCCCTCTACGGCAGCCGGGAGCAGGTCCAGACGGCCACTATCGAGATGCTGCGCCGCTTCGGACCCCAGCGCCACATTGCCAACCTGGGCCACGGCGTCTACCCCGACACCGACCCGGACAACGTGCGCGTGTTCATCAATACCGTCAAGGAGTTCAGCACCCTGGCCCGCCAAGGCGCTATTTAGGCCCCCAGGGCATTGTGAGGCGCAACGAAGCCCTGCGTCCTCGGCGCGGTATGTAATGACCTTTACCCAGCAAGCCCTTTATTCCAGCCGGAATAAAGGGCTTGCTGCCGTAACGCGAAGTTCCACTTCGCGACGCGTTGAACGATAAGCGTGCACAGTAAACAACGACTCGCGAAGTGAAACTTCGCGTTACTTGGCTACTTGCTCGTGTGGAAAAAAGGGCATGTAGTGGACCGAGGCTGCATTAATGGCGGCGTCTCGCAAGGACACGAACATTAGCACCTCAGCACATTCCTCACATTAGCACATTAGCTGCCATAGCTTCAGCCAGCAGGCGCTGCTTCTCGATGGGCACCACGCCGACCTGCTCACAGACCAGGCCGCCGCCGAGGTTGGCCAGGGCGGCCATTACGGGCGGCTCCAGACCCAGGGCCACGCACAGGGCGGCAATGCTGATAACCGTGTCACCGGCCCCGGATACATCGGAAATCATGCGCAGGTGGGCCGGAATGTAGCTGCGGCCACTCTGCCGCGACTCGCTGAACACGCCCCGCTCCGAGAGGGTAACGAGTACGATTTCGGGCATCAGCACTTCGCGCAGGCGCTCCACGGCGGCTTCGAACTGGGGCCGGTCGGCATCGGTGTCGCCAAATTCCAGCTTCAGGCCCTCACGCAGCTCCTTTAGGTTGGGCTTGAACAGGGTGCAGTGCTGATAGGCCAGAAAGTTCTTCTTCTTGGGGTCGACGACGGTGGGAATGCCTTTCTGCCGGGCCAGCCCGATGAAGTGCGCAATGCTGCCCGCGCTGAGCACGCCCTTGTCGTAGTCTTCGAAAATCACCACGTCGGCCCGGTCGAGCAGGACTTCGTAGCGGGCTTGCAGCAGCGCGGCTTCCTCGGGATTCAGGTCAGTTTCCACCTCCGAGTCGATGCGCAGCAGGTGCTGCCCGGCGGCCAGGATGCGCTGCTTGACGGTAGTGGGCCGGTGGGCGCTGCGCACGATGCCTTGGGCCGACAGCTCCTTGTCGCGCAGCAGCTCCAGCAGCTGCGTGCCGCCGGTATCTTCCCCAATAACGGCGCACAGCAGCGGTGTCGCACCCAGGGCCTGCACGTTCAGGGCCACGTTGGCCGCCCCGCCCAGGCGCTGCTCGGTGCGGCTCACGTTTACCACCGGCACCGGCGCTTCGGGCGAGAGGCGGCCGGCTTTGCCCCACACGTAGGCGTCCATCATCACGTCGCCCACGATGAGCACGGTCAGGCGGTTGAAGGCGGCAAATACGGCGGGCAACGAAGTAAGCGGAGCGGCAGTCGACATCAGAGCGTTTCAAAGGGAAGCCGCAAAGGTAAACAGGCGCGGCGGAATGAGTTGTTGGTTGGTAGTTGGTAGTTGTTGGTTGTTGATTGTTAGAACTGTCATCCTGAGCAACGCGAAGGACCTTCCTCGCCTACCCCACTACAGCTTGTGCCAACGCACCAAGCCCTTTACTCCGGCTGGAGTAAAGGGCTTGGCGGGGAAAGCGCGTGACTACCTGCGCAGCGGACGGATTAGCTACGCTGTCCTTCGGGTGCTGCGGCGGCGCCTCGCAATGACACGAATGCCGCCTTAGCACATTCAACCACATTAGCACCTCAGCACATTAGCCTAGCTTATCCAGGCTTACTTTGATGCGGCGGAAGGCTTCGCGCAGCTTATCATCGGCGGCGGCGGTGCTGAAGCGGATGCAGTTGGGCGCGCCGAACGCCTCGCCCGTCACGGCCGCCACGTGGCCGTCGTTGAGCATGTACATGGCCAGGTCGGTAGCCGTATTGATAACCGTACCATCGGGGGCGGTGCGGCCGAAATAGGCGCTGACGTCGGGGAAGATGTAGAAGGCCCCGCTGGGGGTGGGCGTTTTGAAGCCCGCAATTTCCTTCACCTGCTCCAGTACCATGTCGCGGCGGCGGCGGTAGGCTTCCACCATCGTATCGGCCGAGGAGCGGCCCCCGAGCAGCGCGGCCAGGGCGGCGCGCTGGGCCACCGAGCAGGTGCCGGAGGTAATCTGGCTCTGCATTTTCTCGCAGGCGGCGGCAATCTGCTTGGTAGCGGCCAGGTAGCCCACGCGCCAGCCCGTCATGGCGTAGCCCTTCGAGAAGCCGTTGACAGTGATGACGCGGTCCTTGATGTCGTCGAACTGGGCCAGGCTGGCGTGCTCGCCCACGAAGTTGATGTACTCGTAAATCTCGTCGGCCAGCACGTGCACCTGGGGGTGGCGGGCCACTACCTCGGCAATAGCAGCCAGCTCCTCGCGCGAAAACACCGAGCCGGTCGGGTTGCAGGGCGACGAGTACATAATCAGCTTGGTGCGGGGCGTAATGGCGGCTTCGAGCTGGGCGGCCGTCACCTTGTAGTCGTTTTCCAGGGTACCCAGCAGCGGCCGGCTCACGCCCTCGGCCAGGCGCACCATTTCCTCGTAGCTCACCCAGTAGGGCGCAAACACGATAACCTCGTCGCCGGGGTTCACCAGGCTCATCACGGCGTTGGCCAGAGCCTGCTTGGCGCCGGTGCTCACCACGATATTCTCGGCCTGGTACTCCAGCCGGTTTTCGCGCCGGAGCTTGTCGGCAATGGCCTGGCGCAGATCCAGGTAGCCGGGCACGGGCATGTATTTGGTGTAGCCCTCGTCCATAGCCTTTTTGGCGGCCTCCCGGATGTATTCCGGCGTCTCGAAGTCCGGCTCGCCGAAGCTCAGGTTAATCACGTCGATACCCTGGGCCATCAGCTCCCGGGCCTTTTTGGCCATGGCAATGGTTTGGGATTCCTGCAACGCGCTGATACGGTCGGACAGGACAGAAGCAGGTAGTACGGTGGCGCTAGTAGCCATAGAAAACAGGTTGGGATGGGAGGGCGCAAAAGTAAGGATTTACCCACGGACTGGCAGTCCGGACCAAAACACCAAGTCTGGCAAAGGGGGTACACTTTTGTCTGTAACACTTTAAAGTGTTACAGACAAAAGTGTACCCCCTTTGCTTCGCGGCCTTTCTACCCCTGCCGGCCCAGCTCGCGCAGGCAGTGCAGCACGATGCTCACGTCGGTGGAGGGCTCGTAGTCCTTGGCGTAGAGCAGCTCCAGGCGGCGGCGGGTGGCCTCGGTCAGGGCGGCGTGGGTGTGGGCGGCGTCGGCGGGCGAGAGGATGGCGCGGGCCGAGCGGCGCGGGGGCGCGGCGTGGCGCAGGCCCACCCAGGTGCAGCGCCCGGCCAGCACCCGCAGGCAGTTGCGCACGAAGCCGGCCTTGTCTTTTTGCAGCCACACCAGCAGCGGAGCACCCAGCAGCAGCCCCAGACTCAGGAAAATATCGAGCAGGCGCTTGTTGCGGGCCTGCTGGGGCTGGTAAAGGTTCAGGGCAATGTCGAGGGCGTAGTAGTCGCCGGGCGCGTCTTTCGAAGAGCTGCCGATGATGTACTCACTGTCTTCGGGCAGGATCTTGTAGGCCACCGGGGGCTGCTGGGGCAGCTCCACCATCAGGGCAATAATCTGGCTGGCCGACAAGTCCTTACCGCAGAAAATCAGCTCGTCCAGGGCGTAGATGCGGATGATTTCGTCGAGCTGCCGCACTTCGCCCAGGGGGTCGTCTGCCGGGGTATGAGGGTGTGAGGGTATGGGGGTTTGAGGGTCGGGCGCAACTAATTCGGGGGTTACGTAGCCGATGATGCGGGCTTGCACGGCGGCGGTTTCCAGCAGCTGCCGCACCCGGCGGCTTTCCTGGGCCGAGCCCACGATGGCCACGTTTTTCTGCCGCCGCTCATTCAGGCGCAGGTCGTGGTAGCGGTAGAAGTGGAAGGCCAGGCGGCGGCCCACCAGCGCGGCCACGCTCCAGACCCCGCCCAGAATGATGAGGGCCTTGGAGAAGCGGTAGGCGTCGAAAAAGTTGGAAACGGCCGAAATCAGCACCGTGCCCAGGAAAATACCGCGCACGATGCGGGCCGTCTTGGTGGGCTGGTCGTAGGCCCCGCTGAAGTACGCCGACGTGAGCCACACCACAATGTAGGCGGGCACGGCCAGCAGCATAAACTCGGGCGGGTAGTCGGTGCGCACGTACTTGTGGTTCTGCTCCCAGTAGGTTTTCAGAAAGTACATGCCCCCGTAGATCAGGCCCGCGTCGAGCAGCACGGGCGCGGCCTGCACCAGCAGGCGCTGGCCCACCGCCAGCCCGGCCCGCAGCCAGATAGCCAGGTTGATGAGCAGGGAAAACAGGCCCGCCCGCTGGGGGGCGAAGTGCTTGCGGGCAAAAATCACCATGGCCCGGTAAAACACAAACACGTAGTTGACGCTGGTGCGCTTCGTGCTTTCGCCCTTGTAGTGAATGATGCGGGTACCGGGGAAGTAGTAGTTTTTCCAGCCGCCCCGCGTCAGGCGGTACGAGAGGTCAATGTCCTCCCCGTACATGAAGTAGTCTTCGTCGAGCAGGCCCACCTGGTCGAGGGCGGCGCGGCGCATGAGCATAAAGGCCCCGCTGAGCACCTCTATTTCGTGGGGCTGGTCTTTGTCGAGGTAGCCCAGGTGGTAGCGCCCAAACGTGCGCGACTTCGGAAACAAACTGGCCAGCCCGAAGATTTTGTAGAAGGCCACGGCCGGCGTGGGCAGGCCCCGCTTGCTTTCGGGCAGAAACTTGCCCTGCCCGTCGAGCATTTTCACGCCCAGGCCGCCGCCGTCGGGGTGAGCATCCATGAAGGCGCAGCAGCTGCGGAAGGTATCTTCCTCCACCACCGTGTCAGGGTTGAGCAGCAGCACGTACTCGCCCTGGGCCACGCGCATAGCCTGGTTGTTGGCCTTCGAAAAGCCCGGATTGTCCTTGTTTTCAATCAGGATGACTTCCGGGAAGCGGGCCCGCACCATAGCCACGGAGCCGTCCACGGAGTTGTTATCGACGACGAACACCTCGGCCGGGGCCCCGAGCTTTTCCACCGCCCGCCGCACCGACAACAGGGCCTGCTCCAGGAAATAGCAGACGTTGTAGTTGACGATAATGACGGAAAGCTTCACGGGATAGGGCCGACAAAAAGTGGCGGGAAGATAGGCAATCAGCACTACATACCTACTTCCGGGGCATTGGTAACGCCTTTGAGCCTGTGTGTACCACGGGGCCGGCACAGGGTTGGCGAAGTCATTTCTACCCTGCTTCTTTACAGCCTAAACTACCCTACTATCCATTCACTATTTCACTGATTGTATGATGCTTAAAAACATGCTAAACTCGGCCTCCCCGGCCGTACTGGGCTTGCTGCTGGGCGGCACGGCCTTGCTGGGCAGCTGCGCCAAAGAAGACCAGGCTGGTCCGGCCCCCGCCGTTTCGGCCACCAAAACCGACCACCATACCGGGGAAGAGCTCTACCGGGGCATCTTTTTCTTCGAGGGAGAAGTGGCCGCCAAGATTCCGGCTTTCGATTCGTACCGGGCCAGTATCAACAAGGGCCTGGCTCAAAACCCGGCTTTCCCGGCCGCTCGCCGCCGCAACATCGACGCCATCGTTGGCGCGGTTCGGGCCCTGGACCCCACGTACTTCGACCGGCTGCAGCAGGCCATTCAGTCCCGGGACTTTCAGCGGGTGAAGGCCGCTCTGAAGCAGGGCACCCTGCTGAACGAGGCCGTGACGCTGAGCGCCCTGCCCTCACCCGGCCAGAAGCAGGCCTACCTGCAGCGCAAGCAGGTTCTGCGGGGGCTGGACATGACGCGCTACGACTTCAGCCGGGAGCAGGACATTGCCCGCTACGTGCAGGATGCCCGCGCCGCCCTGACGGCCAGCGGCCAGCTCGCGCCTTCCGCTCAGATTCAGGACGAAGCAGCCATGATTATGGTGTACCAGAGCGGCGACTACGTGGCCTACCAAAGCGTTTCGGTTTTCATTGCCGAAGTAGCGCATGCCTTCTTTGAGAAGCTGCAGGAAGAATCTACCGCTAATCAGCTCACGTTCGACCTGGTTATCCGGCAGATTGCCCTGAACCTCTGATAGGGCCCCGGCTACACCGGTGACCTCCTTTATTTCTCACTATTCTTACCTAACACGTTATGACTTCTACTTTATTCCGCACCACCCTGGCACTGCTGACCACGGGCCTCTCGGTACTGACCAGCTGCAGCAAAGACCAGGCAATTCCTTCGGCCCCGGCCACCCCGGCCGCTACGGCTACCGCGGCAGCCAACTACAGCGGCGAGGCCCTGTTTCAGGGCATTTTCCTGCTACAGGGTCCGGCGGCAGCCGATATTCCGTATTTCGACGTGCAGCGCTCGGCAATAGCGAAAGACAACCAGCAGCACCCCCGCCACGCCCAGGAGCGGCAGGCGGCAGCGCGGCACATGACGGCGCTGGTGCGCCTCCTGGACCCGGGCTACTTCCAGGAGCTGCAAACGGCCATTGCTTCGCAGAATTTTGCCTCGATTGAAGCGGCTCTGCGCAAGGGAGCGGCCCTGCACTACTCGGCGGTTCGGCAGGTGGTACCGGCCGCAGCTCTGGTGGCTTCCGGGCAGCACCAGCAGGCCGCAGGCCAGAAGCTGGACCTGACCCGCTATGATTTCACGAAACAGACGGAGCTGGAGCGCTACATCAGCGACGCGGCCCACACCGGAAGCCGCGAGGTGGCGGCCGAGCTGGAGCAGCCCCTGTTGCTGGACGGCTACGTAATCGTGCACGCCGCCATGCAGTATCCCGGCTCCAACGTTATTGACTACTTCGTTACGGAACAGAACCGCCCCGGCGGCAGCGAGCTGGCCAAGGCCATGCGGCAGCGCGCGACCCTGGAAACCGACAAGCTGGTTCGGGACCTGGCTTTCCTGAGCCGCCGCGGGTAGTCGGCCGCCGTGCCGGGCCCCAAGCCGCCGGCCGGGGGTAGTGCCCAGCGGCCGGCCCGACACGCACTGCTGGCGTAGCCCAGAAGTACACAAACGCCCTGTTTATGTTGATAAACAGGGCGTTTGTGTAATAAAATTTCCCGGCTTCGGCGGGCCACCTACTTTTTCGCTACCACTCCTGCTTAGTCGGCTCGGCCGCGTGCTGCGCCCCGGCACCCGGTTCTTTTTCGTTTTCATCTTATTCCTCGCGCTAATTATGAAAGCCAAACGGTTTGTCTTTTACCTCACGCTCATCATCCTGGGCTTTGTGCTGGTGGCCAAGGCCGGCCAGGCCTCGGTGGGCACCAACGCCACCGAAACCTCTTTTCAGGAGCGCTATATGTTCAGCGTGTTGCTGCCCGAGGGCTGGGGTTTTTTCACTAAGAATCCGCGGGACGCCAAAACAGTGCTGTATACAGTCGGGCCCGATAAAACCCTGGCGCTGGCCACCTACAAAAACGCCGCCGCCCAGAACCTGTGCGGGTTGTCGCGCCGCAGCCGCCGCCTCAATCTCGAGTTTAGCCGGGTAATGGCTCAGGTGCAGGAAAAAGACTGGACCCGGCAGCAGGCCTACTCCCTGACCGAGCTCCTGCACGCCGATACTATTGCGGCGGTAGTTATTCCCTACTCTACCCGGCACTTTACCCAGTTGGCCAAAGGCGACTACGTGGTTAAGCGCTTCAACGTGGTGCCTTGGGCCTGGGCACAGTATCCGGAGCACTTCACTAACCCCGAGCAATACCTGAAACTCACCATTAAGTAAGTCTGGCTATGTACACGAAGATCCTCCGCGCCCTGGATTCCTACGCGGCCGTCAACCCGTTTACCTGGGTGTATGGCCTGGGCCGCAGCCTGCTGGCGCTGGGCACCATCATTACGCTGACGTTCAGCCCGCCCGACATCCTGTTCGACGCGCAGCTGTTTGGCAAGATGAGCCTGAGCCCCTCGTTCGAAAGCTTCAATATTT
The DNA here is from genome assembly GCF_004765605.1 of Hymenobacter aquaticus. Lineage (NCBI taxonomy): Bacteria > Pseudomonadati > Bacteroidota > Cytophagia > Cytophagales > Hymenobacteraceae > Hymenobacter > Hymenobacter aquaticus. Next base: position 2,319,431 of record NZ_SRLC01000001.1, read on the forward strand.
TCTTTCTGCTGGGCTTCGAGCAGCTACCCTACGCCTACGCTGCCAGCTTGGGGGTACTGCTGCTGGTAGTGTCCGGCGTGTTTCCGCGCTACACGGGCGTGCTGCACTGGCTGGTGACGTATGGGCTTTTTCAGTCGGCCAGCCTGGTGGAAGGCGGCGACCAGATCGGCTCCATCCTCACGATGCTGCTGGTGCCAGTGACGCTGCTGGACAACCGTCGCAACCACTGGGTGAACGAGCCCCAGGCCCAGCCCAGCTACTACCGCAACTTCGTGGCCCGCGGCGCCCTCACCCTGATTGCCCTGCAGATGGCGGTGCTCTACTTCCACGCCGGGGTCGAGAAAATGTATAAGTTGGAGGAGTGGAAAAACGGGACGGCGGTATACTACTTCTTCAACGATCCGCTGTTCGGCTACCCCGACTGGATGCAGGGCCTGCTGGCGGAGGCTCTGACTAACGCCTACGTGGTTACGACGCTGACCTGGGGCACCATTGTTTTAGAAATAGCCTTGTTTGGCGCCCTGTTTATGAGCCCGCAGCGCCGGTATCAGCTGCTGTGGCCGGCCATTGGCTTTCACCTGGGTATAGCCCTGGTGTTTGGCCTGGTCAGCTTTCTGCTGGCCATGGCCGGTGGCCTGGTACTGTATATGGTGCCGCCGCAGGCAGCCGGGCCAGGCCGAAAAAAGAGGAAGACCCTGGGGGAGTCTTCCTCTTCAACAACGGCCGCTTCGGTGTATGCCCTGGCCCAGGCGGCAGCAGCCTGAGCGCTTTACGCCTTCGCTTGGCGGGTGCGCTCCACGATGGAGCGGCCCAGGGTAATTTCGTCGGCGTACTCCAGCTCGCCGCCCATCGGGATGCCGCGGGCAATGGTGCTGATGTGCACGTCGGGAAACTCGCGCAGCTTGCGCGAGAGGAAAAACGCGGTGGTGTCGCCTTCCATCGTGGGGCTGATGGCCAGGATAATTTCCTTGATTTCCGACTCTGGAATGCGGGTCAGCAGCGTGTCGATGTGCAGATCGGAAGGGCCGATGCCCTCGATGGGCGAAATCACGCCGCCCAGCACGTGGTAGACGCCCTGGTACTGGCCGGTGTTTTCAATGGCAATAACGTCGCGGATGTCGGACACGACGCAGACCATGCTATGGTCGCGCAGCTTGTTGGCGCAGATGCTGCACTCCTCCGTGTCGGAGATGTTGTGGCAAGTCTGGCAGTAGGTAATTTCGAAGCGCATCTTGGCCAGGGCCTCGGCCAGGGCGCTGGTGGCTTCGGTTTCGGCCTTGAGCAGGTGCAGCGTGAGGCGCAGCGCGGTTTTGCGGCCGATGCCCGGCAGCTTCGCCAACTCCCCTACTGCGTTTTCTATAAGCTTGGAAGGAAACTCCATTCAGGTTAATGTGCTAATGATTAATGTGCTGAGGTGCTAATGGAAAGTAATATGCTTAGAAGCCAAGGTGCGGAATGCGCGAATGGTCGAATAAGCTACCGGAGCACACTCTGGACTCGCACTTCAACTCATTTACCACATCCAGAACACATTAGCACCTCAGCACATTAATCATTAGCACATTAGAATTAGAGTACGTCGGCGGAGATGCCCCGGTCGTGGATGGCGGTGCACATGTCGGCCAGCTCCTCGTAGGCCCCGTGCTTGACGGTGCACTGCCCTTTGTGGTGAATCAGCAGAGTGCACTGCTCGGCTTGTTCCGGCTCGTGGCCGCACACGTCGATCAGGGTTCGGATGACGTGCTCGAAGGTGTTCACGTCGTCGTTGTACACGATTAGGTCGCGCACTTCGGTGGTTTCCTCCAGCAGCAGTACATCCTCGTCGTAGTCGATTTGCGGTTTGGTGTTCATGGCACAAAAGTACGGAAAATCGAGTAGAAAAGCGTATTTACCGGGCCTTGCCGGCGTAGTATAACCAGCTTACTGCCAGAATCGTTTCCCGGCTTCCCGACAATAATCAGGGCGCGCTACGGCCCCGGCCGCGGGCAAAAACAACGGGGCCGGGCTGCGGGGTTCTTCGCAAATCCGGCGTAATTTCCAGCTTTCAATTTCTCGCCCATTTCCCGCTTTATGCATTATCTACCGTCGCGCCTGGCTTTGCTGTTCGTGCTGGCGCTGGTGGGGCAGCTGCCGGCCCGTGCCCAGCAGAAGCTGCTCACCATGGAAGACGCCTTCCTCAACCGCAGCCTGCAACCCCAGAACCTGCGGCAGCTCACCTGGATTCCGGGCTCAAACGATGAATACAGCTACGTGCGCGCCACCGGCGGCCAGGACGAGTTGGTACGCGGCGCCGCTACCACCAGTCAGCCCACCGCCGTGGTGCCGCTGACCAGGCTCAGCGCGGCCCTACAGGCGGCCGGCGGTGCCGAAGTCAAGGCCTTTCCGGCCGTGCAGTGGCTGAATGGCGCGGCCTTCGTGCTGACCAGCAACGGCCAGGTGTACCGCTACGACGTGGGCAGCGGGCAGGCCAGCAAGCTGGTGCGCTACGCCGCCGACGCGGAAAACGTGGACGCCGACGCCTCCCGCACCCGCGTGGCTTATACCAAAGACCAGAACCTGTTTGTTTCCCTGACGGGCCGCGAAAATGAGGCCGTTACCCAGGAATCCAACCCGGCCATCGTGAACGGGCAGGCGGCCCACCGCTCGGAGTTCGGCATCACCAAAGGCACGTTCTGGAGCCCCCAGGGCCAGAAGCTGGCCTTCTACCGCATGGATCAGACGATGGTGACGGACTACCCCATCGTGACGGTGCTGCCCACCCCGGCCCAGGCCGTGCCCATCAAGTACCCGATGGCCGGCGACAAAAGCCACGAGGTAACGGTGGGCGTGTACGACGTGGCTTCGCGCAAAACCGTGTTTCTGCAAACCGGGGAGACCCGGGAGCAGTACCTGACCAACCTGAGCTGGAGCCCCGACGAGAAGTTTATCTACGTGGCCGTGCTCAACCGCGCCCAGAACCACATGCAGCTCAAGCAGTTCGATGCTGCTTCGGGGGCTTTCGTCAACACGCTGTTCGAGGAAAAAGACGAGAAGTACGTGGAGCCCCAGCACCCGCTGCTGTTCGTGCCCGGCCACCCCGACCAGTTCGTCTGGCAGAGTCAGCGCGACGGGTACAACCACCTCTACCTCTACTCCACCAGCGGCAAGCTGCTGCGCCAACTCACCAAGGGCGCTTTTGTGGTAACCGACGTGCTGGGCTTTGATGCCAAGGGCAAAGAGCTGCTGTTCACGGCCACGGCCCACGACGGGCTGGACCGCCAGGTGCAGGCCGTGAGTTTGAGCGGCAAGCTGCGCCGCATTTCCCAGGCCGCCGGCACCCACGCGGGCACGCTCAGCCCCTCGGGCAAGTACGTGCTCGACAACTTCAGCAGCGCCACCACGCCCCGCCTGATTCAGACCCTGCGCGTGGCCGACGGCCAGGTGGGCGCCACCTTGCTGACCGCGCCCAACCCGGTGGAAGGCTACGCCCTGGGCCAAACCAAGCTGGTGACGGTGCAGGCCGCCGACGGGCAGACCACGCTGAATGCCCGCCTGATTACGCCGCCCAACTTCGACCCCGCCAAGAAATATCCGACGGTAGTGTACCTCTACGGCGGCCCCCACGTGCAGCTGGTCACCAACAGCTGGCTCGGCGGCGCCAACCTCTGGATGCAGCTCATGGCCCAGAAAGGCTACGTGGTGTTTACCATCGACTCGCGGGGCTCGGGCAACCGGGGCCGGGCCTTTGAGCAGGCCACTTTCCGCCAGCTCGGCACCCAGGAAATGCAGGACCAGCTCCGGGGCGTGGAATATCTGAAAAGCCTGCCCTACGTGGACGCCGCCCGCATCGGCATTCACGGCTGGAGCTTCGGCGGCTTTATGACGACGACCATGATGACGCGCAGCCCCGGCACGTTCAAGGTCGGCATCGGCGGCGGGCCGGTTATCGACTGGCGCCTGTACGAGGTGATGTACACGGAGCGCTACATGGACACGCCCCAGGAAAACCCCGAGGGCTACGCCAAAGCCAACCTGCTCAACTACGTGGACCAGCTGCGGGGCCGGCTGCTGCTCATCCACGGCACCGTGGACGACGTGGTGGTGTGGCAGCACAGCCTCGACTACCTGAAAACGGCCGTGGATAAGGGCATGCAGCTCGACTACTTCGTGTACCCCGGCCACCCGCACAACGTGGGCGGCAAAGACCGGGTGCACCTCTACCACAAGATTACCCAGTACTTCGACGAGCACCTGTAGCCCCGCGGCCCCTCGGTCTGGCTTTCTGTTCTGCCCTTCTCCCGAACTCCTCCACCCCGCATGAAACTCCCGCTTCTCTCCGGCCTGCTGCTGGGCCTGCTCCCGGCGGCGCTGTGCCAGGCCCAGACCGCGCCCCGGCCCGATACGGTGCCCATCAGCCGCTTCGACAGCCGCACCAAGGCCGTAACGACGGTGGAGGTTGATTCGCTGGACTTTATCAAGGCCACTGCCATCAACGAGGCTATTTTCAAGAACTTCGGGGGGCAGGTTTTCTTCGGCCTGGGCTATGCCCGGGCCAACTACGACGGGCTGAACGGCGTGCTGCGCCAGGCCGGCTACCCCGTCGTGGATGAGGGGCAGTTTGCCTACGGCGGCGGGGGCAGCTTCCGGTTTCGGCATGTGGTGCTGGGTTTAGAGGCCGTAGCCTATGAGTTCAAGAAGGAAGACCAGGACCGCAAAACCCTGCTGACTTCCTCCAACGTGACCAACTACCTGGGCTACGCCTGGCTGAATGCCAACCAGAGTCAGTGCTTCACCCCCACGCTGGGCGTCACCTACGGCGCGGCCGACATCACCCTCACCGACCAGAGCCTGAGCGGCAGCACCACGGCCCTGGGGCTGCTCACCAGTCCGGCCTACAGCCGCACGCTGCACTACCGCAGCACGGCCCTGGCCCTGGGCGCCCACTACGAGTTTTACCCCTTCGACGCGGCCGTGCTCAAGCGCTGCGTGGTGGGTTTGCACGTTACTTACTCGGCCCGCCTCGGCCGGGGCCGCTACTACGCCGACGACTACAAGCAGAAAATCGAGGGGCCCGACCTGAACCCGGCGTGGCTCTCGGCCCGTGCCGTGTTTGGGTTTGTGCTGTAGTACTCGCCCGAGCCCGTTTTATGGCCGCGCATGGCAACATCCGCGGCTAATCCGTATGCCAAGGCACGTTTTGCGCCACCAGCCTTTTTTGCCCCTATGCCCGTTCCGTCCTCCGAGTTCAAGAAAGCCCTCAAACGCCTGCCCGATGCCGACAAGGAAAAGCTGCTGCTGAGGGCCGTGCGCCGCGACGCGGAGCTCTACGAAACCCTGGTCTTTGAGCTGCTGCCCGACGTGACGACCGAGCAGGTGTATGAGCAAACCGCCGACCGGATTCACGAGCTGTTCAACGTGGCCGTGACGGGCCGCCTGCTCAACCGCAGCCTGAACAAGGCCCTGGGCAAAGCCGTGAAGGAAAGCGCCCGGGCCCGCCGCATCACCAAGGATAAGCGCCTGGAAATCGACCTGAACCTGTACGCGCTCCGCCTGATTTTCGACAACTACACCGGGCAGTTCGACTCGCCCTACAACGGCTTCTACGTCAGCACGGCCCGCCTCACGGCCCGTACCGCCCAGCTGATTCTGGCCAACCTGCACGAAGACCTGTGGCTGGAATACAAGCCCGAGCTCGACGACTTCCTGCAGCAGCTGCACGGCCGCAGCAAAAGCCGCAACCTGCGCTTCGAGCTGCCCCGGGAGCTGGTGCTGCCGGATTAGCCGACGCCCGCCCGATTCGCACAAAAAAGCCCCGCCACATTCTTTGTGGCGGGGCTTTTTCATTGCTTCCAGGCAGCACGGCAGGCAAAATGCGCCCTGCTACGCCGGATTATTGCTTGGCAATAACGTTGAAGCTCAGGGTGAAGTCGTTGTCAATGGCTTTGTCGCCGATGCTTTCGAAGAACGACTTCGAGCCGTATTTGATGTCGAACTGGGTCCGGTCGATGGTGGCGGTGCCGGAAGCGGCAGCTACCCCGTTTTTCACGCCGATTTTAGCGGGGAAGCTAATCGGCTTGGTGATGCCCTTGATGGTCAGGTTGCCGGTTACGGTAGCGTTGTTGGCATCGGCCGCCGCGCCTTTGATGGGCGTAATCTTGGTGATTTTGAAGGTCGAAGTCGGGTTCTTCTCGATGCTGAAGAAGTCGTCGGAGCGCAGGTGGCCCACCAGTTTGCCGGCGTACTCGGCATCCTTCAGGTCTTCCACTTTCAGCGAGTTCATGTCGATTAGGAAAGTGCCGCCGGTGATTTGGTTGCCTTTCACTTCCACGTCGCCGCTCTTGAACTGAATGGTGCCGTTGTGCTGGCCCGTAACTTTTTTACCGACCCAGCCCAGGGTGCTGAGCTGCGGCTGCACTTTGTACACTGCGGCGGCTTTGGTGCTGGTAGCAGCCTTCGGAGCCGAGGGGTCTTTGGCTACGGCCGGCGCGGCCAGGATAGAAGCAACGAACAGGGCGGAAAGAGCGAATTTTTTCATGACTGAGGTAGAATGAAGGAAAAACGAAGGGAATGACTGAAAAACGTCAGTCGCGGATTTTATCGAGTAGGCGGTTGAACTGCGCGGCCTCGTCGGCCGTCAGGTTTTGCAGGCCGTGGTGCTGCTTCATCACGCCCTCGTCCATGCGGTGCAGCAGGTCGAGGCCGGTGTCGGTGATGCGGATGTCGACGGCCCGGCGGTTGCTGGGGCACACGGTGCGCGTCACCAGATGCTTGGCTTCGAGCTTGTCGACGATGCGCGAGGCGTTGCTGGTTTTGTCCAGCATCCGCTCGATGAGCAGGTTCACGGTAGCGGGCTTGGGGTGCTGGCCCCGCAGAATGCGCAGAATGTTGAATTGCGGCAGCGTGATGTCAAATTCGCGAAAGGCGCAGGCCTGCTGCTGCTGCAGCCAGCCGGCCGTGTACACCAGATTGATGTAGCCTTTCTGGTAGTCGTCCTTGAACACCGGCTGCTTGATTTCGTCTTCAATTCTCATAGTCTGCATTCAGCGGGGCTGGATTACGTTGCAAATATATGTACATACATTTAATGTCGCAACACAGTTCCGTAATTTCTTTTTTATTTCCGGACGAAGCCGGGTAAAACTGAATCGGGGCAAACCCGTACGTTCAGCTACCAACCAAACTCCACGCCATGATTCGCGCCCTCTCCTCCGCCGTTCTTTTTTTGGCTTTGGCGGCCCCCCTCAGCACCCAGGCCCAGACCAAGCCCGCCCGCCCCGCCGGCGCGGTAGAAGCCAGCGGCACCGACCAGTTTCTGATGCGCGACGGGGAAGTAGTATTGCGCCAGGGCAGCACCACCAAGCCCCTGACCCAGAACGTGGTACTCAGCAACGGCACGAAAGTAAACTACAAGAGCGGCATCGTGGAGCTGCCCGGCGGCAAGAAAACCACCCTGAAGGAAGGCGACTACGTGACCATGCAGGGCGACATTGTGTTTGCCACGCCCGGCAGCGCGGCGGCCTCGCGTGGCACCACGGCCCCGGCCAGCGGCCAGTTTGAGCAGTACGTGGACCGCAACTCGGCGCCCACTACCGCCGACATGGAAACCCGCCTGAGCAGCCTCAACAGCCGCATTACGCTCATGGCCCAGAAAATCCAGCTGCTCAACGACAAAATCAGCCTGCTGAGCGCCGGCACCCAGCGCCCCGCCGACACCAGCCAGCTCGATCAGCAGATTAAAGCCCTGGACGAGCAGCTGCGCCAGGTAAAGTAGCCGCATTTCTCTAGCCGGGCGGTGCTTTAGCTTACCACTGGCCGCAGGTGGTTCCAGCACACGGGCAGGGCGGTCAGCAGGCCGTGCTGCTCGCGCACCAGGCCGAAGGGCTCGTCGCGCAGAATCAGCAGGCCGTCGAGGTCGCACACGTCGGCCAGGTGGCTGATCTGCAGGGCCGACCAGATGCCCAGGGAGGTTTCGACCATGCAGCCCAGCATTGTTTGCAGGCCGTGGGCGCGGGTTTGCTGCAAGATCCGGATGCCGTTGAGGTAGCCGCCGGCCTTCATCAGCTTCATATTCACGCCGTGGAACTGCTGGGCAATGTCCCGGAAATCCGCCTTGTCCGTCACCGACTCGTCGGCAAAAACCGGCCAGGGCGAGCGGCTGCGCAGGTAGCGGTAGTCGGTGGGGCAGCTGGCGGGCATGGGCTGCTCCAGCAGGCGCACCCGCAGGCCGGGCAGGGCGCGGGCCTTTTCCAGAAAGCCCAGCAGCGCGTCGGCATCGGTCCAGGCTTCGTTGCCGTCGATAATCAGCTCCCGGCCCGGCAGCACTTGGGTCAGGGCGCGCAGCAGGTCGTAGCCGCCTTCCTGGTTGACTTTGATTTTGAGCAGGGAAAAGCGGCTCATTTGCTGCGCGGCCACGAAACCGGCCACTTCGCCGGGCTCCATGATGGGCAGCGTGAAGGCCGTGGGCACCTGACTGCCCGGGGCGGGCACGCCCAGCCACCCCGACACCGACTGGCCCACCAACGCCGCTTCCCGGTGCACGAAGGCCGATTCGAGGGCGAAACGCAGGGCGTGGGACGGGCCGAAAGCAGCCAGCAGCTCTTCCAGCTCGTGCAGCCGGGTAATTTCGCCGAGCCCCACCCGCAGCAGGGCCTCAAATTCGGTCGTGAGCTTTTCCGGCGTTTCGCCGTAGCGCACGTTGGGCGCCGCCTCGCCCCAGCCCGTGGCCCCGCTGCCGCCTACCCGCACCACGAGGTTGGTTTTGACTACGGAAGCATTGCGGGAGATTTTCCAGGTGTAGCGCAGGGGCAGCTCGTGAGCGGCCAAAGTCCAGGTAAGGGGCACGGGCTGAATCAGCTAAAGGGAATACGCTACAGAGATACGCAAAACAAGATTGAAACGAGCAATCCGCGACGAAACGCAAAAACCTATCTTTGCTGAGTTTCCCGCCGATTATCCTCTCCGTTTTTTTCTCTGCATGAAGTTCTCCCGCCTCGTCCCCGTGGTGCTGCTGCTGTTTGTGGTAGCCGTGGTTCTCACCGTTTTGCACGCCTACAACCTCGGCGGCCTGCCCGACGCGGTGCCCACCGCGGCCCGCTGGCTGGCCCTGGCCGCCATGACGGCCTACGCCACGCAGCGCCGCTCCCTCACCTTCTGGATTGTGGTGAGCATGTTCGTGGGAGCCGAGGCCGGCGCTGATTTCCCCGAGGAGGCCCAGAGCCTGAAGGTGCTCAGTGACGTGTTTCTGCGCCTGGTCAAAACCATCATTGCCCCGCTGGTATTCGCCACGCTGGTAGTGGGCATTGCCGGCCACGCCGACCTGAAAAAAGTGGGCCGCATGGGCGTCAAGGCCCTGGTGTACTTCGAAATCGTCACCACGTTTGCCCTCTTCATCGGGCTGGCGGCCATCAACCTGACCAAGGCTGGCAAGCTCGACCCGGCCGTGCTGGCCGCCGCCCAGGCCAGCAACAACGTGCAGGAAACCATTGCGGCGGCCCCCAAGCAAAGCGCGGCCGACATCATCACCCACATTTTTCCCGAAAACATTGCCAAGTCGATTGCCGAAGGGCAGGTGCTGCAGGTGGTGGTGTTTGCCATCATCTTCGCCATTGGCCTGGCGATGGTGCACGCCAAGCACCGCCGCCCGATGGTGGAGTGGGCCGAAAGCCTGTCGGAGGTGATGTTTAAGTTTACCAACGTGGTTATGTTTTTCGCCCCGCTGGGCGTGGGCGGCGCCATTGCCTACACCGTGGGCAAGATGGGCTTCGGGCCGCTGGTGAATGCCGTGCAGCTGCTGCTGACCCTGTACGCGGCCCTGATTGCCTTTATCATTCTGGTGCTGGTGCCGGTGGCGCTTATTGCGCGCATTCCCATCAAACGATTCGTGCAGGCCATTGCCGAGCCCGTCAGCATTGCCTTTGCTACCACCAGCTCGGAAGCGGCCCTGCCCCGGGCCATGGAAGCTATGGAAAGCATTGGGGTGCCGCGCCGGGTGGTGGCCTTCGTGATGCCGACCGGCTACTCCTTCAACCTCGACGGCACCACGCTCTACCTGTCGTTGGCGGCCATCTTCGTGGCCCAGGCGGCCGGCGTCGAGCTGACTTTCGGCCAGCAGCTGGTGATGGTGTTTACCCTGATGCTGACCAGCAAGGGCGTGGCCGGCGTGCCCCGGGCGTCCCTGGTAATCCTGCTGGCCACGGTGGCCTCGTTCAACCTGCCGACCTGGCCGGTGTTCATCATCCTGGGTATCGACGCGCTGATGGACATGGCCCGCACCGCCGTCAACGTTATCGGCAACTGCCTGGCCTCGGCCGTGGTGGCCCGCTGGGAAGGCGAGTTTATCGACAACTACGTGGCCCCGCCCCTCGACGAGCTGGCCGAAGCCGACAGCAGCCTGGCCCACCAGGTGCACTAAGCTGCCGCTGTTTTCCGTTTTTATTCCTCATCGGCAGGCCCTCGCAGCCTGCCGGTGCTGTTTTGAACCGTGACAACAGAAAGTAGTACGCATAGAATAGCCGCGCAGCCAAAGCAAACGTCTGCGCGTAATTCGCGTTGGAAGCGGCTAAGCCGCCGGCGCATTATCACTTAATCTCATCTGCATGAAGCGTTTCGCACTGATTTCCCTGTTCAGCGTCTTGCTCGTCACGCTGGACGGCTGCCGCTCGCTCGACAAAGCCCTGTTTACCGTGCCCACGGCCGCGCTCAATACCCGCCTACCGGTGCTGGAAACCAACGTGGAGGCCAGCGCCTTGAGCCGCTCCACGGGTGCCACCGCCGACGACGCCCAGAAGCTGTTCCGCCTGGAGCTGGACCGCAACCTGATGGACGACAAGGACACGACGACTTACGGCACCATCCGGCTCAACGTCAGCAAGGTAGCTACCCAGCGCACGGGCCGCGGCCTGCACATTTTCCAGCTGGCCACGCTGCTCACGCCTTCTTTGCTGGGCATTCCCATCGAGTGGTTTGAAACCCAGCTCCAGGCCGAAGTGCAGGTGGTGGACGTGAAAGACAACGTGCTGGCCACCTACAAGGGCAAGGGCAGCTCCAAAATCCGGGTGGCGGCCTACCACGGCTACTCCCAGAAAGGCGCGCCCCGCCTGGCCGACGTGGAAGCCCTGCGCCAGGCCCTGAACGAAATCCGGCCGAAGCTGGCCGCCGACGCTAAGTACCTGCGCGAGCAGCTGATTCTGGCCAAAACCGCCGGCGTGGTTACCATCAGCGACGTGCCCGGCTTCAGCACCGGCGAGCCGGCCGACTCCACGGCGCAGCCCGCCCCGGCCGGCTCCAAGCCCGAGTAACCCGGCAACCCTTATCTATTACCGGCGGCCCGGCGGCTCCCTTGCGGGGGCCGCCGGGCTTTGTTTTGGGGCCTGGCAGGTCAGAATTCGATACGGGAATTTCCGGGCGAATGTGCAACCTTTAACCCGGCAACCCTTCCTTTGGCGCGTGACGCGCCCGGGGGCGCGGTCCACTCATATCAACCTCCTTTCACCCCGTATGAAACACTCTGTACAGGCCTGGCTGCTGGCGGCGGGCCTTCTGGTGGCACCCGTGGCCCAGGCGCAAAAAAAAGCCCCAGCCACGGCGGCTACGCCCGCCTCGGCCCAGGCTTTCCCCTACCCCATTCAGCAGAAGCAGCTGGCCAACGGCCTGAACGTCGTGACCGTGCCCTTCGACTCGCCGGGCCTGGCCTCGTTCTTTTTGGTGGTGCGCGCCGGCTCGCGCGACGAAGTGGAGCCCGGCCATACCGGCTTTGCCCACTTCTTTGAGCACGTGATGTTCCGGGGCACGGAAAAATATTCGAAAGACCAGTACAACGAAGTGCTGAAAAGCCTGGGAGCCTCGGCTAACGCCAACACCTCCCTCGACCGGACCGTGTACCACATGACCGGCAACGCGACGATGCTGGAGAAGATGTTTGAGGTGGAAGCCGACCGGTTTCAGCACCTGAAATACCCTGAGCACGACTTCAAGGCCGAAGCCGGGGCCGTGAAGGGCGAGTACACTAAGAACTCGGCCTCGCTCTACACCCAGCTCAACGAGAAGGTAGCCGACGCGGCCTTCGACAAGCACACGTACGAGCACACCACCATGGGCTTTTTCAAGGACGTGGTAGACATGCCCAACCAGTACCAGTACTCCCTGCAGTTCTTCGACCGGTTTTACCGCCCCGAGTACACCACCCTGCTGGTGGTCGGCGACGTGAAGCCCGAGCAGGTAAACCAGCTGGCCGACAAGTACTTCAGCACGTGGCAGCGCGGCAGCTACAAGCCCACCATTGCCCCCGAGCCCGAGCAGACGGCCCCGCGCTACGTGCACATCCAGAACGCCAACTTCCCGCCCCTGGTGAGCCTTAGCTACCGCGGCCCGGCCTTCTCCGACCAGAACAAGGACCTGCCCGCCCTGGATATTCTGACCACGATGCTGTTTTCCGACAACTCACCGCTGTACGAGAAGCTGGTGGTGAAAGAGCAGAAAGTGCGCTTCGTGGGCGGCGCGCCCAACTACACCCGCGACCCGTACCTGACCTCCATCCGGGCTTCGGTGGTGAAGGCGGCCGACATGGCCTACGTGAAAGACGAAATTACCAAGGCCCTGGAAGAGCTGAAAACCAAGCCCGTGGACGCCAAGCGCCTGGCCGATACCAAGTCGGCGCTGAAGTACGGCTTCCTGATGGGCCTCGACTCGCCCGACCAGATTGCCAACGGCGTGGCCGAGTTTATCTGGCTGACCGGCAACCCGCAGAGCCTCAACAACTACTACGCCCTCTACGACCAGGTAACGCCGGCCGACATCCAGGCTGCGGCCCAGAAATACTTCGTGCCCGAGCACCTCACCGTGGGCACCATCGGGCCCAACACCACGGGCGGCGTGCAGTAGCGTTTTCTTGTTGATTGTTGATTGATAGTTGTTGATTGTTGTCAGGTCATTTTCTATGAATAACAATCAACTATTAACAATCAACAACCACCCAACCCTTCCCTCGATTCTTCTCTAATGAAACATACTTTTTCCCGCTTGCTGCTGGCGGCGGCCCTGCTGGGCCCGGCCGGTGCTTTTTCTACGCAGGCCGCCGACGTGGTGGAGCTGCGCCAGCCCAACTCCTCGAAAGTGGTGGTGAAGCTGCAGTTCCGCAACGGCTCCTCCTCCGACCCCGTGGGCAAGGAAGGCTTGACTTTCCTGACGAGCCAGCTCGTGACCGAAGGCGGCACCAAGGCCATGACGGCCGCCCAGCTCAAGGACTTCCTCTACCCGATGGCCACGCGCTACTACGCCACCACCGACAAGGAAGTCACGACCTTTACCTTCGAGTTTCACCGCGACTTTATCGACAAGTTTTACCCCGTGCTGCAAGGCCTAGTGCTGACCCCGACCTTCACGGAGGAAGACTTCGGCCGGGTGAAGTCCAACCTGCAGAACTACGTGGAGCAGGTAATCCGGGCCTCCTCGGATGAGGACTACAGCAAGTTTGCCCTCGAAGACCAGCTTTTCCGCGGCACCCGCTTCCAGCACATGACGCGCGGCACGGCCGCCGGGGTCAAGAATATCACCCTGGACGACGTAAAAAAGCACTACGCCGCCGCCTTCGGCAAAGACAACCTGACCATCGGCATTGCCGGCAACTACCCCGAGTCGTTTGCCAAAAAGCTGCAGGCCGACCTCGACAAGCTGCCCAAGAGCACCGCTAAAGCCGTGGTACCCACCGTGGCGGCTCCCAAAGGCATCCACGTCGAAATCATCAGCAAGACCGACGCCCTAGGCTCGGCCATCTATGCCGGCTTCCCCATCCAGACCACCCGCGCCAACGACGACTTCGCGGCCCTGATGGTGGCCAACTCGTACCTGGGTGAGCACCGCAAAAGCTACGGCAAGCTCTACGACAAGATCCGGACGACCCGCTCGATGAACTACGGCGACTACAGCTACATCGAGTGGTACGAAAACGGCGGCCAGAACATGCTGCCCGTGCCCGGCGTGCCCCGCCACGCCAACTACGCCAGCCTGTGGCTGCGCCCCGTGCAGATTGCCGAGGGCCTGCGCAAGCAGTATCCTACCGAGCTGGGCGGCCTCACCGTGGGCCACGCCCCGTTTGCCCTGCGCATGGCCGTGCGCGAAATGGACAACATCGTGAAGAACGGCCTGAGCAAAGCCGACTTCGAGCTGACGCGCACCTTCCTGCGCTCCTACGTGAAGCTCTACGGCACCACGCCGTCCAAGCAGCTGGGCTTTTTGCTCGACTCGAAGTTTTACGGCCGCAAGGATTATCTCAAGGAGCTGGACGGGCAGCTGGCCAAGCTGACCCTGGACGACGTGAACAAGGCCATCCGCAAGCACTGGCAGACCCAAAACATGTACGTGACCATCGTCACGGACGACAGCGAGGCCCAGCCCCTGGCCGACGTGCTGAAGCAGAACACGCCCTCGCCCATGAGCTACGCCAAAGTGGTGAGCGAAGGGTTGCCGAAGGACGTAGTGGCCGAAGACGCGCAGGTAGCCACCTACAAGCTGAACGTGACGGAAGTGAAAGTAATTGACACGAAAGACACGTTTAAGTAAGCAGAATACCAGGTTCTGAATATAGTAAAACCGCTTCAGCATACGCTGGAGCGGTTTTTTTTCGTTTGCCGATTAAACGTTGCCGCCCTTCGCGCCTCTATGGCCCGAAGATTCGCAACAACTCCTGCCTCTACCTGCCTTAGCCTTATGAAAGCAACCCTGCTCAAAACCATTATTCTGCTGCTGGCCGTGCTGCTGAGCGCCCCCGCCACCTTCGCTAAGGGCCGCCGCGACGAAAAGCCCGGCCGCCGGGAAGTGAAAGCCTATTACGAGGCCAACGTGCTGCCCGTAGTGCGGCAGCAGCGCCTGAAGCTGGACGCCCAGCTCTCGGCCGACGACAAAGCCCAGCTGGCCACGTACCGCCAACAGCTCCAGCAGCTGCGCCAGCGCGGCAAAAGTCTGCTCGAAACCCTGCCGCCCGGCGCCGCCCGCCCCGCCCTGACCGACGCCCAGCAGCAGCAGGTGCAGCAGCTGCGCTCCGAAAGCCGGGAAATCATGGTGAAAGTGGGCTTGCTGGCCAAGAAGTACGAGGCCCCGATGACGCAGCTCAGCCAGGAAATCCAGCCCCAGAAGGAGAAGTGGAGCACGGATCTGAAAGCCCTTACGGCCAAGTACGCCACGCCCGGGCAGCTGGAAAAGCGCCGGGATTCTGGCCACGCCGCCGGTAAGCTCAACCACTTCTTCCGCCCCGCCCGCTTTCTGCTGCTCGACCCCGCCGCCCCGGCTCCCCAGCCCGCCGCCGGCCCGGCAACTGGCCTGAGCGTGTACCCCAACCCCGCGGTGGGCAGCAACCAGCTGGAATACGCGGTGAAGAAAGCCGGGCCCGTCACGATTGAAATCCTGGATGGCCGCGGCAACACCCTGCGCCCCCTGGTGCAGAACCAGCCGCAGGAAAAAGGCAGCCACACGCTCAGCACCGACCTCTCGGATTTGCCCGGCGGCACCTACTTCTACAAAATCACAACCCGCACCGGCACCGAAACCAAGCGCTTCGTCAAGCAATAAGCACCCCGGTTCCTACGTATACAAAGCCAGCCCCCGGGGGCTGGCTTTTTTGTTTTTGCGCCGATTTGCCGCTCCGCCGCCGCCCGATACCGGAATCCTGCGGCCGGGGCGCTACCTTTACCCCTGTTATGCTACGCTCCCTGCTCACCTGGTTTCTTCTGCTCGGCTCGGCCCTGGCTATTTCGGCCTGCTGCGTCAACAATACCTGCCTTTGCCAGGACGCCTACGACGACGACGTGTTTCTGCGCTTCAACCTCGACGTGGCCAACGGGGGCTTCAAGCCCACCGAGGTCGATACCCTGGTGCTGGTGCGGCGGATTAAAGACCCCAAAAGCTCGACCCGGCCCGATACCGTCGTCATTGGCCGGGCCCTGGCCAACGTGGCCCAGCCGTTTTCCATTGGCCCCAGCCGCCCCTTCACCCGGTCGGGAGTGCGCTTCACGCAGTTTATCTATACCGTGGCGCTGCTGCACTCCGAGCGCCGCTTCGTGGTCGACCCCATCGAGGTGGAAAGCCGCTTCGTGGATGAAAGCGCCTGCTGCACCTGCTCCCGCAACCGGAAAAAAACCGTGGTGGTCAACAACGTGCAGTACGACGCCCACGACCCGACGGACCAGGATCAGCCGGTGTACATCACGCTCAGCAAGCAGTAGGCCGGGGCCGCGCGGGCAGTTTCTTTGCCGGCGGCAAGCCAGAGGGCCAGCTCGTCCGTATAGGATAAAAACCAGGCCTTGGCGGGAGTGAATCAATCTGCGGGGCCTCGCTGTTATACCGGCACTTATGCTACGAGAACCCACCGCCCGCCCTGTTGCTACCTCCCCGGCTTTTCCGTTCAAGACGACGCTGAGCCTGGAGCCGATTATTGCCTACTGGCGGGCCCGCGAAACCGACCCCAACCCCGGCGTGGCCCTGCTGGCCCGCTCCATCGGCGAGCAGGTAGCCGAGGCGCCCTGGTGCCGCGGCACCATTACCGACCTGAGCGTGCTCGACTGCAGCTGCGACCTGGTCGAGACGCTGATGATGGCCGTGTTTCCGCCCGCCTCCTTCGCCACCGACATCAGCGGGGCCGTGCCGCCGTTTCAGCGGCTGAGCTTCTACCACACGCCCCGGTTTGCCGACGTGCTGCTGAACGCCAACAAAACGGTGAAGCAGCCCCTGAACTTCGACACCCGCACCATGGACATCTACATGGCCCGCATGGTGTACCAGCTGATTCTGGACAAGGTGTACGGCGTGTACCTGCCCCTGCAAGGCACGATTATCTTCACCGTCCCGGACTATAACATCGGCTCCTACCGGCACTACGGCGTGGGTTACAACTCCACCTTCGTGGATGTGCGCGTGGTGGGCGAAAAACCCGAATTGACGCCCGAGCAGATTGAGCACCTGAGCCACAACCTGCACCGCGCCGACCTCTGGCACGAGCTGCTGCCGCCCGAGCGGTTCGAGCTGGAAGGCTTCAACATCCTGCACCTGGTCGACGTGACCGAGCAGGAAATTCTTTCTGAGCTGAAATACGACCTGCTGGAGCGTGACGTGCTCCAGGCCTCCGACCGGCTCGAACAGATTCAGGAGAAGCTGCGCGTGCTCTTTGGCCGGCCGTTTCTGCAGCTCGGCATTGCGGCCTACGACGAGAAAAAGCAGGCTTTCGTGGACTTTGGCCGCAAAATCAACCATAGCTTCCTCACCAAGCAGCTCAACAATCAGGACGCCAGCTCGGGCTTCCGCCGCATCTACAACCAGCTCTTGCAGGACCGCCAGCCGCTGGTGCTCCAGAACGTAGAGCAGGCCGATATTCCCGAAGATCTGCGCCAGCAGATTCTGGGCATCGGCATCAAGAGCACCATCCTGGCTTTGCTGCCCTACGGCGACGATACGGTGGGGCTGCTGGAGCTGGGCTCGCCCAACATCGGCGACCTGGACGAGTTCTGCATCGAGCAGGTCACGCAGTTCGTGCCCTTGTTTGCGGTGGCCGTCAAGCGCAATTCCGAGGAAATCCAGACCCGGGTGCAGGCCATTATCAAGGAGAAGTTCACGGCCATTCACCCCACGATGGAGTGGCGCTTTACCGATGCGGCCCTGAACCTGCTCAACAAGATTGAGGACGGCAACAAAAACGCCGAAATGGAGGACATCGTCTTCCACGAGGTCTACCCGCTGCACGGCGCCAGCGACATTCGCGGCAGCAGCACGGCCCGCAACGAAGCCATTCAGGGCGACCTGATTGAGCACCTGACCCTGGCCAACAAGGTCCTGAAAAAAGCCTCCGACTTCCAGCAGCTCCCGATTCTGGACGAGTTGAAGTTCTACGTCAACAAAAACCTGCGCCGCCTGCGCCAGGGCATCCTCACGGGCGACGAGGTCAGCATTTTCGAGTCGCTGAAGACGGAAGTGGAGCCGCTGTTCGAATATCTGGCTACCAATACGCCCGAGCTGCGGCCCGTTATTGCGCAGTACTGGAACAACATGGACCCCGAGCTGGGCATCCTCTACAAGCGCCGCAAGGACTTCGAGCAGAGCGTGACCCTGCTCAACGACACGGTGAGCGACTACCTCGACGAGGAAGAAGCCAAGGCCCAGGAGATGTTTCCGCACTACTTCCAGCGCTTCAAAACCGACGGCGTGGAGCACAACATCTACGTGGGCGCGTCGCTGGTCGAAAACAAGCCGTTTGACCTGGTATTCCTGAAAAACCTGCGCCTCTGGCAATTGCTGGTGACGGTGGAAATCACGCGCCGCACCGCCGCCCTCAAGGCTAAGCTGGCCGTGCCCCTGGAAACCACCCAGCTCATCCTGATTCACGGCCAGCCCCTGAGCATCCGCTTCCGCCAGGACGAGCGGCAGTTCGACGTGGACGGGGCCTACAACATCCGCTACGAAATCATCAAGAAGCGCGTGGACAAGGCCACCGTGCTGGGCACCGGCGAGCGGCTCACCCAGCCCGGTAAAATAGCCTTGGTTTACGCCCAGCTTCGCGAAGCCGCCGAGTACATGGAGTACATCGACTACCTGCAAGACCGCGGCCTGCTCACACCCGAAGTAGAAGAGCTGGAGCTGGAAGAGCTGCAAGGCGTAAAAGGCCTGCTGGCCCTGCGGGTCACGGTGAAAATTTAATGTGCTCAGGTGCTAATGTGGGAAATGTGCTAAGGCCAACCTCGTGTCATTACGAGCAACGCGAAGCAATCCGAAGGACAGCGTAGCTAATCCGTCCTCTGCAAGTGATAAACACTCTTTTACCAGAAAGCCCTTTATTCCAGTGGGAATAAAGGGCTTTTCACGTTAGAAGGCTGAGCACATTTCAGAGGACGGGTTAGCTAGGCTGTCCTTCGGATTGCTTCGGCTTGTGCCTCGCAATGACACGTCTTTTCATTTTGCACATTCTACCACATTAGCACATCAGCACATTTTCCACATTAGCACATTAGCGTCTCCACCAGAGCTGTAGGCCGGAGCGCAACAGAACCAGCCAGCCCAGGCCGGCGGCGAAGCCGGCCAGCACGTCGGTAGCGTAGTGCACGTGCAGGTAGATGCGCGTCAGGCCGATGAGTACGGCCCAAAGCACCAAGCCCAGGCCCAGCAGCGGGTGCCGGCCGTGGCGCCAGAGCAGCCAGGCCACGCAGCCGTAGAGCGCCGTGCCAATCATGGCGTGGCCGCTGGGGAAGCTCAGGCCCACTTGCGGAAACAGGGCCGTATCGGGGCGCAGGCGGTGAAAGTGGGTTTTGAACAGCTGGTTGAGCAGGGCGCTGCCCGCCACGGCCAGAAAAACTTCCAGGGCCTCGCGCCGCCGCTTGCGCCACGCCAGCCCCAGCGGAACTATCACGCCGGCCGCTACCAGAAACGGTGCCGAGGCAAAGAAGGTAACGCCTACCACCCAGGGCGTGAGGGCCGGGGCGGCGGCCCGCAGCTGGTCTACGTAGTCGAAAGCCGCTTGGTCCAGCAGCATGGAGCGCTGCTCGAACACGACCCGGGTGAGGTAGTAAAAGGCGGTCAGCGTCGTCAGAAACACCAGCAGCAGCACGCCTACTTCCACGGCCAGAAAGGTCAGCAGGGTAAGCAGGCGGGTATAAAGCTTTTGCATGGCAGCCGGGAAGCGGGGAATGAACCAGGAAAAGAAACAACCGGAACGGGCCGAAAACAAAAAAGCCGACCCTTTCGGATCGGCTTTTCGTGGTGCGCTCGGAGAGACTCGAACTCTCACACCTTGCGGAACTGCCGCCTGAAGACAGCGCGTCTACCAATTTCGCCACAAGCGCATCTTGGTGTTAATCAACTGGCCGCCCTACCGGGGGTGTCTTTCAACGATGCAAAGATACAGCGGCCCGATTCATTTTATCAAGCCTTGAGCAAAAAAAATCGTGAAAAATCTTTGTCTAAATGCTATTCAGGCTGTTTTTCAGCTAATTGCGGTGCGTATTTAAATCGATTTTTTACTGTTTTCTCGATTTGCTGGAGCAGCGGAATGGCAATCAGCAGCCAAACCAGGCCGGCGGCGAAGCCCGCCAGCACGTCGGAGGCGTAGTGCACCCGCAGATACACGCGCGTCAGGCCAATGAGCAGAATCAGCGCGGCTAACAGGGCCACCAGCACCCGGCGCAGCACCGGGTGTCGGCGCACGTGCGTTAGCACCAGGTAAATCAGCAGGCCGTAGAACGAGGCGCTGATCATGGCGTGGCCGCTGGGAAAGCTCAGCCCCGAGGCCGACACCAGCGGCAGCAGGGGCCGGGGCCGCTGGTAGGTGTTTTTCAGCAGCAGGTTCAACGAGATGCTGCCCAGGGCCACGACCGGCACCAGCAGGGTGTACCAGCGGTGCCGCCGCACGAACAGAAAGTAGCCGATCAGCAGCAGCGCCAGGGCCGTAATGAAGTTGCGCGAGGCCAGAAACGTTATTTCCTCTACCCACCCGCTCTGGTTGTCGCCGAGCAGGTGCCGGGTCCAGTGAAACGCCCGGGCGTCGAAAACGGCGGCATCCTGATTCAGCACCTGGCGGCCCAGCGCCAGAAACCCGGCCACGCCCAGCACCCCGATCAGCAGGGTCAGGGCAAACTCGGCCGTGAACAGCATAAAGCCCGCGAGCAGCCGGCGGAAGTAGTTGGTCATTGCGGCGTATAAAAAGTACGACTAGCTTGCATACGACGGCGGCGGGCTTGCGGCTGCTGTTATTGCCTTGCTTCGGCGGCCGGCCCCAGCTGACCGCGCTATTTTTCCGTGTGTAATGTCTCTCGCCGATGCCGGTTTCGACCGGGTAGCTGCTTTCTACGATCCGCTGGCCCGCCTCGTGTTTGGCGACGCCCTGCGGCGCGCCCAGCAGTGGGCCCTGCAAGCTCTGCCGGCCGGCCGGCCCCGGGTGCTCATTATCGGGGGCGGCACGGGCTGGGTGCTGGGCGAAGTGCTGCAACGCCAGCCCGAGGCCCGGGTGCTGTACCTGGAAGCCTCGGCCGTGATGCTGGCCAAGTCGCGCGAGACGCTGCTGCGCCAGCACCCGCAGCGGGCCGGGCAGGTCGAGTTCCGGCTGGGCACCGAGCAGGCTTTGCAGGCCACCGAGTCGTTCGACGCCATCATCACCTTCTTTTTCCTGGATCTGTTTGCCCCCGAGCGGCTACGGGCCATCCTGAGCCGGCTCAACCAGGCGCGGCGGCCCGCCGCGCCCTGGCTGGTCGCCGATTTCCGACCGGCCCGCCCCCTCTGGCAACGGGGGCTGCTGGCGGCCATGTACGGCTTTTTTCGCCTTACCACCGGCATCAGCGGCCGGCAGATGCCCGACCTGGGGCGGGAACTGGCCGCTTTTGGGTTACGGCGGCAGCAACAGCAGCTGTTTTTCCGGGGCATGGTCGAAGGCGCGGTATTCGGCTGAATCGGCCCGCGGCCGGGGGTATTCTGCGCTGGATGCGGAAAATCTATTGGGCCGTAGGCGCCTAACTAGCCCCAGCCGCCCTATTTTTAGGCATCCATCCTTGCTTACTCCTTCCTGAATCTATGCGGAAATCTGCCGCCACTCTCCTGCTGGCCCTGGCTTTGCCCGTCGCGGCCCTGGCCCAGGCCCCCGTTCACTACAGCGTCGCGTTTCCAAATGCGGTACACCACGAAGCCCAGGTAACGGTCGTGTTTTCGGAGCTGCCCAGTGGCCCCTTGCAGGTGCGCATGGCCCGCAGCTCGCCGGGCCGCTACGCCCTGCACGAGTTTGCCAAAAACGTGTACGACGTGAAAGCCACCGACTCGAAAGGCAAAGCCCTGGCCATCAGCCGGCCCGACCCCTACGGCTGGGACGTGAGCGGCCACGACGGCACCGTGCGCTTCACCTACACCCTGTTTGGCGACCGGACCGACGGCACCTACGCCGGCATCGACCAGGTGCACGCCCACCTGAACATGCCCGCCACGCTGGCCTACGGCAAAGGCCAGGAACAGCGGCCGGCGGAGGTGAAGTTTGAGCTGCCGGCCGGCTGGCAGGCCGCCACCCAGCTGCGCCCCGATGCCGCCAAGGGTACCTACTACGCGCCCAACATGCAGTACCTGATGGACAGCCCGACCTCGCTGGGGCCGCAGAAAGTGCGCACCTGGCAGCAGCAGGGCCGCACCATCGAAATGGCGGTGCTGCACGAGGGCACCGATGCCGAGCTGGACGCCTACGTGGAGCAAACCAAGAAAATCGTGCGGGAGGCCGCCGCCGTCTTCGGCGAGCTGCCCGCCTACGACTTCGGCCGCTACACCTTCGTGGCCAACTACCTGCCCCAAACCAGCGGCGACGGGATGGAACACCGCAACTCGACCTCGCTGACCAGCAACCGCCCCCTGCGCGGCCCCGGCGCGCTGGACAACCTGGGCACCGTGTCGCACGAGTTTTTCCACGCCTGGAACGTGGAGCGCATCCGCCCCCGCGACCTGGAGCCCTTCGACTTCGACCGGGCCAACATGAGCAACTCGCTCTGGTTTGCCGAGGGCTTCACCCAGTACTACGGCGAGCTGCTGCTGCGCCGGGCTGGCATCTACTCCGACGAGCAGTACTGCCAGGAGGCGCTGTCGGGGCTGGTTAGCGCCCTGCTGACCGCGCCGGGAGCCGCCCGCTACTCGCCGGTGCAGATGAGCCAGCAGGCCCCCTTCGTGGATGCCGCCGCCGCCATCGACCCCAACAACCGCAGCAACACGTATCTGTCGTACTATTACATCGGCGGGGCCAATGCCCTGGCTTTGGACCTGCTGCTGCGCCAGAACCACAAAACCACGCTCGATGCCTACATGCGGGCCATGTGGGAGCAGCACGGCAAGGAGCAGCAGAACTACGCCCCGGCCAAGCCCTACACCCTGGCCGATTTGCAGCGGGTGCTGGGCCAGGTAAGCAAGGACACGGCCTTCGCCGGGCAGTTTTTCCGCCAGCACATCCTGGGCCACGAGCTGCCGAAGTTTGACGAGCTGCTGGCCCCGGCCGGCCTGCTAGTGCGCCGCGCCCGCGCCGGGCAGGTGGCATTGGGCAGCCGCCTGAGCTTCAACTCCGCCGACAGCACCGCCTCCATCGGCACGCCGTTTCTGGGCAGCCCCCTCTACCAGGCCGGACTCGACCGGGAAGACGTGCTGCGCACAATCGACGGGCAGCGCCTGAGCAGCCCCAAAGCCGTGCAGGAGCTGCTGGCGGCCCGCAAGCCCGGCGACGTGGTGGCCGTGGAATACCGCACCCGGGGCGGCCTGCGCACCGCTCAGCTCACCCTGACCGAGGACCCGACCTTGGAAGTAGTACCCTACGAAACGGTGCAGCGGCCCGTAACCAAAGCCATGAAGAAGTTCCGGGCCGACTGGCTGAACGGCAAAGCCAGGTAGCCGCTGCTTAGCCTGAAGAAGGGACGCCAGATGCTGGCGTCCCTTCTTTATTAGCGTATTTGCTCTCCGGGCTTCCGCCTGCCTGTACGATTTTCCCGTTTTCGTCCCCCACTCCATGCCCCGCGACTCCCGCCTGCGGCTGCTCTACGCCATTATCCTGCTGGATGTCATTGTGGGAGCGGCCATTGGGCCGATTATGCCGGAGTTTGTGCGCGGACTGCCCCAACCGCAGCTGTGGCTGTCGGTGGGCACGGCGCTGTTTCTGGGCGTGCAGCTGTTTTCGGCCCCGGTGCTGGGCAAGCTCTCCGACGGCTTTGGGCGGCGGCCCATTCTGATTGTGGCGGCCCTGGGCACATTGCTGGCCAACTGCCTGCTGCTGCCGGTGCGGGCCGGGCTTTACTTCACTAACCGCCTGAGCGACGGACTCACCAACGGCATGTACGCCACCGTCCGCTCGGCCATTACCGACGTTTCGGCCAAGGAGGACCTGTTCAAAAACCTGGGCATCGAGGGCGCCATTATTTCCCTGGGCTTCGTGCTGGGCCCGATGGCGGCCGGCGTGCTGCTTACCACGCTGGCCGTGCCCCCGGGCCGGCAGGCCAGCGTCGTGGTAGGGTTGGCCGTGGCCCTGGCCGCCCTGAACGTGCTGCTCAGTCTGGCCCTGCGCGAAACCCACACGCAGCGCACCGGTGTGCGCGGGGCCGAGCTGCGCGCCGAGCTGAGCCGCTCAGTCAACGTGCTGACCATCTGGAGCCGCCTGCAGGCCAAGGACACGTCCGGCCGGGGCCTGCGGGCCATTGTATGGATGCAGGTGGCTCTGACGATGAGCACGGGCTATTATTTCTACTTCGTACCCTTTGCCAGCCTGGGGCCGCAGCGCATGGACGCGCAGGCGCTGTCGTACTTTTTCATGTTTTTCGGTAGCCTCAGCATTGCCATCAACTACATCTTCTACACGTATTTCGCCGACCGGATCAACCAGCGCAAAGCCATTTTCCGGCTGGCCCTGGTGAGCGTACCGGTGCTGGCGGCCTACGGGCTGGTAGGCGCTTCCCGGCCCCTGCTCTACCTCATTATCACCCTCGACTGCCTGACGCTGTCCTTGATTCAGGGCTTGCTGGAGGGGCTGCTGGCCCAGCGCACTACGGAGGAAGACCGGGGCGAGATTTTCGGGCTGAACCAGGCGGTGCAGGGCCTGGCCAGCTTTGCTACTATTCTGGTGTGCGGCGGGCTGTCGGTGGTGCGCCTGGAGCTGCCCTTTGCCTGGTTTGCCGCCTGCATGGCCGCCGTAGCCTGGCAGGCGTGGCGCAGCCTGCGGCCGGCGGCTTAGTCGGGAAAGTAAATCCGGAAGCAGATCAGCACCAGCACCATAATAGCGCCCAGGACCATGATGCGCAGGCCGTGGGCCCGGTCGGGGGCGGTGAAGGCGTGGACCTTGCGGCCGTCGGGCAGGGTTTTGCGGTGCGTGTGCAGGTGCCAGCCGATGAAGAAGGCAAACAGCCCACCCAGCAGGGCCGTGACGTAGCCCCAGGCAATCCAGGCTTTCTGCGACGGTTCGGGCCGGGCCAGGTCGGCGTTGCGCTGCTGGCGCAGCAGCCGGGCCGCTTCCGGGCTGATGACGTTGCCCCGCTCCTGCAGAATCTGGCGGGCCAGCGTCACGTCGAAGCTGTTCCACTCGTCGGGCTTGAGCAGCACGTCCATCAGCTCGGCGTCGGTGAAGGCGAACAGGTAGTGGTCGGGGGCCACCTGGGCGGTGAGCTGCTGGTTCTGGGCCTCCTCCAGGGCCCGGGCCTGCTCAAAATCCCCGGGATGCAACTTTACCACGAAATGGGTGCTCGTAGCGTTGTTGGCGAAGCTGGGGTCGAAGGCGGGCCGGTCGAAGCTGGTTTCGAATGCCACCGCGTGCTGCCGCAGCAGCTCGAGCAGCGGGGCGGCAACTTCCGGGTTGGGAAACTGTTGGTAGAAAACGAATTCGGTCATGCGCAGCCAAATGGAAAGGGTGCTAGATACCGTAATTTTGCCAGCCGGCCCACGCCGGGCATTCTTTTTCCTGCGCCGGGGTTTCGTATCTTGGTCAGCCGCTTATTTGTTACTTCCTCATTGCTTTTCCGCTATGCTCCGTTCTACGCTCCCTGTTCTGGCCCTGCTAACCTTCCCGGCCGGCGCGGCCCGGGCCCAAACTACCGCGCTGCCCACCACGCCCGTACCCGTGTCGGCAGAAGCCCCCAAGCTGGGCCTGACGGGGCCGCGCACGTCGTATAGCCTGAACGCGGGCTTTATTACGGCGGGCCGGTTTGGCTCGGCCTCCTACCTCACGCCCCTGGCTTCTTACCAGCTGACCAAGCGGTTTTCGGTGTTTGCGGGCCTGACCTACATGCACATCGTGCCGGGCATCGGCATGCTGACGCCCGAAGGCTCGCGCACCATCGGGCTGGCCGGCCTGAACCGCTACGTGGTGCAGGGCGGCGGCGCTTACGCCCTTTCGCCGCGCGTTACGTTGGTAGGCTCGGCCTGGAAAGACCTGACGCCGGCCACGCTGGGCCGCGGCGTAAACCCCTACGCGGGCTTCAATAACATGGGCTCGGGCGTAAACATGCGGGCCGACTTCAAAATCACGGAACACATGACCGTCTCGGGCGGGGTGCGGGTTTCCAACGGCGCGGCCCCCGGCTACTCGCCCTACTCGGTCGGCCCGTTCGGGTACTAATTCCAGCTTTTTCACGCGCAGCATACGCCGGCCCCGGGAAGTTTCCGGGGCTTTGCTGTTTCTTTGGCTCCCGATTTTTCCTTCCTGACCACTGCCCGCATGGCCGCCCGTATTACGTATCTGCGCAACGAGACGCTGCGCACCGTCAAGCCCGACTACCCCGGCAACAAGCTGTTCGGCAGCCAGTTTGCCAACGGCGAGGCACTATACACGCCGCAGTTCAGCAACGTGTTCCGCTGGAAATTCCTGACCGAAAACCCGCAGAAAGAGGAGAAGAAAGCCGATACCTGGACCCCGGACGTAGTGAACTGCTCGGAGTTTCTGGCCGGCCAGGACGACGGGCTCGTGTGGCTGGGCCACGCCACCTTCGTGCTGCGTACGGAGAACACCACCCTGCTCTTCGACCCACTGCTCTTCGATTCCGCGTTTCTGAAGCGCCGCCACCCCCTGCCCTGCCGTCCCGAGGAGCTTACCAACATCGACCTGCTGCTGCTCAGCCACGGCCACCGCGACCATCTGGATGAGGCCTCGATTAAGCTCGTGGCCCGGCAGAACCCTGGGCTACAGGTGCTGACCTCGTTGCGCATGACCCCGCTGCTGCGCGGCATGGCCGCCGGGCTGCAAGTGCAGGAGGCGGGCTGGTGGCAGCAGTACGACCTGGGCCCCGAAGCTCCCCTGGAAATCTACTACCTGCCCGCCGCCCACTGGCACCGCCGCGGCCTGAACGACTTGAACCAGGTGCTCTGGGGCAGCTTTCTGATCCGGACCCAGGACAAGCTGATTTACTTCGGCGGCGACTCGGCCTACGCCGACCACTTCGAGGACATCGAGCGGCAGTTCGGGCCCATCGACATCTGCCTGCTGGGCATCGGGGCCTACAAGCCGGCCTTTATGATGCAGCTCAGCCACACCAACCCCCACGAGGCGGCCAAGGCGGCCAACGTGCTGCGCGCCGGCCACCTGGTGCCCATGCACCACGGCACCTTCGACCTGAGCGACGAGCCGGCCTCCGAGCCCCTGCGCACCCTGCAGGACGTGGCCACGGGCGGCATGCTGCGCGCCGAGCTGCACGCGCCCCAAGTAGGCGAAGTGCTGCCCTGGACGACGTGGGAATAGCATTGCGCCTTCCAGCAAAAAGGCCCGCTCAAATTGTTTGAGCGGGCCTTTTCGGCATCAGAGCCTGAAGTAGCGGCTTACTGGCGCACGACTTTCTTCACCACCAGGCCCGCGGCGGTGCCGATGCGCACGGTGTACACCCCGGCCGACAAGGCACTCAGATCCAGCGCGGCCTGGCCCTGGCGGGGCAGCAGCACCTGGCGCTGCACTACCTGGCCCAGGCTGTTCACGACTTCCACCGCCGCCGCTCCCTGACCAACCTGGGCTGGCAACGCTACCGTCAGGCGGCCCGTGGTGGGGTTGGGGTAGAGCTGCGTGGCGGCGGCCAACTCGGCGCTGGGCCGGGTGCCCAGCGTGATGCTCTGGAAGTCGCTGTACGTGAATTTGACACCGTTGACGTAGGTCTTCGTGTTGGTGTCGTAGTTCTGCCGCACCCGAGCCAGCAGGTCGTGGGCGGCGTTGTAGCGCAGCAGGTAGCGGTATGCTTCCTGAATAGTCCAGGCGTTATTGGTGAACGTCTCCGACACATTCTCCACTTCGGTGCCCCACTGGTCGTAGATGTGCGCGTAACGGTAGAGGGGCACCCAGGCATTGCTCTGCCGCCGCTCAAACGAACCCAGGGTGCTGCCATTATCCAGATAGGTGGTCGTGAAACGGCTGTTGAGCTGCCAGGCCCCGTTCAGCCACAGCTCACTTTCCGACGTCAGCACGCGGCCCTGCGAGTCGCGCACCGCGTTGTTTACCCGTTGCTGATTCACGTAGGCTCCGTTTTCCCAGTGCTGCGAGGTCTGCCCGTTTGGCAGCAGCGCCGTGGCGCTGGCGTAGCTATAGACGTGCCGCAGGTTGGGCTGGTACGTGCCCGTAGCCGTGTTCAGCAGATCCTCGGTTTCCTCCACCACCGCGCCGGCCGCATTATACGTCACCGTCGCGCGGCCGCCGTAGGTAGCTACCCAGGCATTGTTCCGCCAATCTTCGTTGCTCCAGGCTACGTAGTGGTTGCGCGCGTCGTACTGCACCGTCGCCCGGAATACGTTCTGCCAGGCGCCGTTCACCCATTTCTGCTCCAGGTGCTCGGTCAGGCTGCTGGCACTGTTGTACGAGTCTAGGCTGAGCGTCTGGTTTTGCCAGGCTGTGCCGTTCCAGTTCTCAATCAGGTTCCGGGTCTGCTGGCCGGCGGCATTGTAGGCCCAGCTGTAGCGGGTGCTGGGCCGCTGCGTCACCGAGTCCCGCTCCACCACCTGCGTTACCTGCCCGCTGGCGTCGTAGGTGTTCAGCTCCACCATCGGCGTGGCCGACCACTGCGTGAGCGGACTCCACTGGTAGATGGTGGTTTTACCGGGCTTGCGCACCGTAGTGCTGCGCGCGGCAGCCGTGGGCTGCGCAACGCCCCGCTGGGCCAGCTCCTGCCGGAGTTCTTTGGGTAATTCGAACGGCTCCCGCAGCTTCATTTCCGGCCGCTGCTGGGCCATTGCCCCGGCACCCGCCAATAGCCCGCAGGCCACGATAAGTAGTTGTTTTTTCATAGAAAAAGCTGATGTGTAAACGTAACCAGCTACAAAGCTACGCACGGGGCTTCTCTCTGCCCTTATCCAAGGCCTAAAATCATAGCCGCTACCCGGTTAGCCATTCCCTGGCTCGCCCCACCGACAGTCTCGGCCGCGGCAGCGCCTCTTCCGGCTATAGTGCTAAAACCCTCTTCACGTCTGTTCACGGCCTACCCTACCCAAAGTCTATACCTAGTCTATATCTACCCGCCACCTTCCCCGGCAACTCCCGGCGCGGCCCTCCTTGGTTTTATCCTACAATCGGGCCGACAGTTAACTTTTCCCGCCAGTCCGGCGCGGGGCTGTATCTTTACCGGCCCATTCCGATTCGTATGTCTCCTACCCTGGTTCTGAGCCTGATTGCCGGCTACTTCACCATTCTGATCGTCATTGCCCTGCTCACCTCGCGCAAGGCTACCAGCGCCAGCTTCTTCGTGGCCAACCGCAACGTGCCCTGGTACATGGTGGCCTTCGCCATGATTGGCACCTCCCTCTCGGGCGTCTCCTTTATATCGGTGCCCGGCATGGTTAAGGCCCAGGCCTGGAGCTATATGGCCGTGGTCATGGGCTATCTGGTAGGCTACCTGGTCATTGGCACCGTGCTGCTGCCGCTCTACTATAAGCTCAATCTGGTGTCCATTTACACCTACCTGGAGCAGCGCTTCGGTTTCTGGAGCTACAAGACCGGGGCTGCGCTGTTCCTGATTTCCCGGGCCATCGGGGCGGCCCTGCGCCTCTACGTGGTGGCCGGCGTGCTGCAAGTGGCCGTATTCGACGAGCTGGGCGTGCCCTTCGCCGTCACGGTGGCCGTGAGCATCCTGCTGATCTACCTCTACACCTTCCGGGGCGGCCTGAAAACCATTCTCTGGACCGATACCTTCCAGACCCTGGCCATGCTGACCTCGGTGGGCATCTCGGTGTATTTGATTTCGGACGAGCTGAACCTGGGCTTTAAGCAGGTGATTACCACGGTGCGGGAGTCGGAGATGTCGCGCATCTTTTTCTGGGAGTGGACCGACTCGCGCAAGTTCTGGACCCAGTTCATTTCCGGCATGTTCATCACCATCGTCATGACCGGCCTCGACCAGGACCTGATGCAGAAAAACCTGAGCTGCCGCTCCCTGAAGGACGCCCAGAAAAACATGTTCTGGTTTGCCCTGATTCTGGTGCCGGTCAACATGCTGTTTCTCTCGCTCGGGGTGCTGCTCTACCAGTACGCCGCCGCCAAGGGCATTGCGCTGCCGGTGAATGCCGCCGGCAAGGTTATCGGCGACGACGTGTTTCCGCTGCTGGCCACTGAGCACTTCTCCCTGTTTGCCGGCATCGTCTTCATCCTGGGCATCATTGCCGTTACCTACTCCTCCGCCGACTCGGCCCTGACGGCCCTGACTACCTCCTTCTGCGTCGACTTCCTGACCATCAGCAAGTACCCCGAGGCGCGGCAGAGCGTGCTGCGCCAGCGCACCCACCTGATGTTTACGGTGGTGCTGGTCATCATCATCCTGATTTTCCGCCTGCTCAACGACCAGAGCCTGATTTCGGCCGTGTTCAAGGCCGCCGGCTACACCTACGGGCCGCTGCTGGGCCTCTTCAGCTTCGGCATCTTCACCCGGCGCATGCTCCACGACAGCTACGTGCCCTGGATGTGCGCCTGGCCGCCGGTGTTCTGCTACGTGCTCAACGCCAACTCCAAAGCCTGGTTGGGCGGCTACGAGTTTGGCTTCGAGATTCTGCTCGTCAACGGCCTGCTGACCTTCCTGGGGCTGCTGGCCATTTCGCGCCCGCCCGCCGCCGAATTGAACCCTGCCTAGCGCAGGTTGTTTAAGCAGAAGCCGTTGGCTTGGCTTTTCCGTACGTACCTTTGCGGGGCACGAAAGCCAGAGCGGCTCCGGACTATTCCGGCGGCTTTTACGCGCGTTGCTTCCATGAAACATCTTTTCTTCATTTTGCTGGCCGTAGCTTCGGCGCTGCGCGCCCAGGCCCAGCAGCCGGCCCAGCCCCCCGTGGTGCTGAAGCCCGGCCACATGCAGGCCCAGGCCCGCCCCGCCGCCAACCGGCCCGACGTGCCCCCGCAGTTTGTGGGCGGGTCGGAAAAGCTGAGCGAGTTTTTTCAACAGCAGGTAAAGTATCCGGAGGCGGCCCGCGTCAAGCAGGTTACCGGCTCGGTGCTCACCCGCTTCACCATCGAGGCCGATGGACGGGTGAGCAACGCCGGCGTGGTGAAAAGCCTCAGCCCCGAGTGCGACGCCGAAGCCCTGCGCGTGCTGGGCCTGATGCCGGCCTGGAAGCCCGCCACCCGCAAGGGCCAGCCCGTCGCCATTCAGGTGCAGCTGCCCGTGCCCTTCGCCGACGCCAGCACGCTGAAAGTAGAGCCGGGCAAAACGAAATTTGAGTAAATGCTTGTCGTGCGGCCTGTTTACGGGCTGGTCATTAGATAAATAAATCCGGCCGCTAGCGGCTCCCATGTCTTTCGCAGCTGCTTACCGCTGCCCTTAGCCTGCTCCCGCCCCTCCCTACCCCCCACGCACCAAGCACCACGCACTAAGTACCCAGAATGGCCAGAAGTGGAATGAATACCAGCGGCACGACCCTCGATCCGGATGTGCCCAAAAAGAAAATTACCAAGGAAAGCTTCCGGCACGGCCTGCGGATTTTCCGCTACGTGCTGCCCTACCGCCTTAAGTTCATTGTCGGCATCGTGCTGCTCACGCTGTCCAGCGCCACGACCATGGCCTTTCCCTGGGTGATTGGCAAGCTCACGGACACGGCCAACGGCAAGCCCTTCGTGCTGCCCAACGGCACGGCGGTCAGCATCACCCAGATTGCCGCCGGCCTGTTTGCCGTGATTCTGTTGCAGGGCACCTTCTCGTTTGGCCGCATCTGGCTGTTTACCCAGGTCAGCGAGTTTACCGTGCGCGACATCCGGCAGGCCCTCTACCGCAAGTTCGTGACCCTGCCCATTCCCTACTTCGAGAAGCACCGCGTGGGCGCCATCACCTCGCGCATCACCTCCGACGTAGGCCAGATCCAGGACTCGTTTTCCCTGACGCTGGCCGAGCTGTTCCGGCAGGTCATGACGCTGATAGTCGGCATCACCTTTATCATGCTGGTATCGGTGAAGCTGTCGTTGTTTATGCTGCTCACGTTTCCGCCCATCGTGGTGGTAGCCATGATTTTCGGCCGCAAAATCCGGGTGCTGGCCAAGGCCACCCAGGACGAGCTGGCCAAAACCAACGTCATCGTGGAAGAAACCCTGCAGGGCATCAACACGGTGAAGGCCTTCACCAACGAGGAGTTTGAAACCCGGCGCTACACCTCGTCTCTGACGCGCACGGTGCAGGCCGCGCTGCGCAGCAACCTCTACCGGGGCGGCTTCGTGTCGTTTGTCATCATCGGCTTGTTCGGGGGCATTATTCTGGTGCTGTGGCGGGCCGCCACGCTGGTCGCCGCCGGCCAGATGACCATCGGCGACCTGACCTCCTTCGCCCTCTATACCATCTTTATCGGAGCTTCCGTGGGCGGCCTGGGCGAGCTGTACGGCAAGGTGCAAAGCACGCTGGGCGCCTCCGAGCGGATTCTGGAAATCCTGGACGAGCCCAGTGAGCCCACCCACCGGCCCCGCGTGGCCGGCACCGCCCCGCTGCTGGTGCGCGGCGACATCGAGTACCGCAACGTGGCCTTCAGCTACCCCACCCGCCCCGATCTGCCGGTGCTCAAGAACATCGACTTCGACATTCAGGCCGGCGAGAAGATTGCCCTGGTGGGCCCCAGCGGCGCGGGCAAAAGCACCATCGTGCAGCTGCTGATGCAGTTCTACGAGCTCAGCGGCGGCAAAATCCTCATCGACGGCCGCGACATTCAGTTCTACGACCTGACCGAGCTGCGCCGCCACATCGGCATCGTGCCCCAGGAAACGCTGCTCTTCGGCGGCTCTATCCGGGAAAATATTGCTTATGGCAAAACCGCCGCCACCGACGAGGAAATCGTGCTGGCGGCGCGCAAGGCCAATGCCTGGCAGTTTATTTCCACCTTCCCCGAGGGCCTCGACACGCTGGTGGGCGAGCGGGGCGTGAAGCTCTCGGGCGGACAGCGCCAGCGCATCGCCATTGCCCGGGCCATCCTGAAAAACCCCGCCATCCTGATCCTGGACGAAGCCACCTCGGCCCTCGACTCGGAAAGTGAGAAGCTGGTGCAGCAGGCCATGGACGAGCTGATGCAGAACCGCACCAGCATCATCATTGCCCACCGCCTGAGCACCATCCGCAAAGTCGACAAGATCCTGGTTATCGACGGGGGCCGCATCGTGGAGCAGGGCACCCACGACGAGCTGAGCAGCAGTGAAAACGGGCTGTACGCGAATTTGCTCAAGCTGCAGTTCGAGCTGAGCTAGACCACGGACTTTAGATGAATTAGTCGGATTTTGTAGTTAATAAAAGGACGAAGCGGGGCTTCGTCCTTTTTCGTTGTATGCTGGCTTATTGCTATCTTATCGGTTTACGCCGATACCTATGGCCAGCAGCACTGTATACCGTATTCGCCGCCCTGTGCCAAGCCTGCCCGATTTGGGTCCTTGGGCTGGAATTATGTTCATACTATGCGCCCTGATGATGGCTTCCGGCGGCCGGTTCAAGCTGCCCGTTCCGCCAGTCGAGGTGCCCACCGGAACCCACAGATCCACAGTCTGCACCCTCACCGAGAGTCCGATGATAGTACTCTCTATTGACGCCAAGAACCGCGTTTACCTAGATACCGAACAAGATACGGCTCTACAAACCGCCCTGATTCAGCGGGTGGCCCAGCAGCGGGGCGCTTTCGGCGGCCCAGTTGCGGCAAGTTGGGCAGTTGCCCTTTCTGGATCAGCGCGTGGAGCAGCTACCGGCCTGGCTGGCAGCTTCCCCGGCCCAACGGCTTACCTTTACCGTGGGCATTCCTCATGGAGCCAGCGACGACCAGCTTTCGACTTACGTTGCCGCCAGCATTAGCGCCTACCAAGCAGAATTCAATCATATGCCCCTTTTCGGAATCCGCGCGGACCGGCGCCTGAGCTTTGCGCAGCTTAAGCATATTACTGGCTTGCTGCAAAAGCAGGGGATTAACCGGTTCAGCTTATTAACAGATGCCCAATCTTACTAACTGCTACCCAATAACGCTTAGCCTCCTTGCCGACTGCTGCCCTTTCTCGCTCCGCTCCCGTTCAGGTAGCCCCCACTGCCGTTTCCTTCGCCGAGTACCAAGCCATTCACCAGGAGCAGCAGCGCCGGCGCCACCCCGCGCAGGAGACGCCCAAGCCCGAAACCGCCGACCCGTGGAAGATGAAAGTGCAGCGCTGGGCCGCCGTGGTGGCGGCCGGGGCCGCGGGCAGCTTCTGGCTCCAACCTAAAAAGCTGGTGGGCTGGCTGGTGCTGGCTACCGTGGGCACAGCGTTGGGCCTGCTGCACCAGTGGTGGGAATACCGCCGCGCCTACCGGCAAGGCCCGGCCCAGCAGGCTTCCACTAGCTTCGCGGCCGAGGCGCGGGGCATCTATGTCGAGCAGGCGGGCAAGCGCCGGTTCTACCGCTGGCAGGAGTTCTACAGTATTCAGCCCGTGGGCCACTGGCTGCTGCTCTACACGTCCGTGGAGCACTGCTACTACCTGGATTTGAACCGGATAGAGCAGCCGGCTACGGCCGACGAGCTGCGGGCACTGCTGCCGGCGGCGGCAACGGCGGCAGAATAGCCATCTTTGCGCCGATGCAGCCTATTGTCTTCGCCGACGTGCGGATTTCCTACCCCGAGTTTCAAAAAATCAACCACCGGTTTGCGCTGAAACAGCGCTGGTACCGGTTTCTGCTGCTGCCCCTGCTGGTCTTTGCGGCGCTCTGGAGCGTGGCTTCCGGCCAGGATGACCCGTCTACCGTGCCGGTGCTCATCGGGACGGGGCTGGCGGTGTCGGCCCTGGCCCTGGCCTACGCGGTGTTCAACTTCAACCGCAGCCTGAAACACCAGTACCAGGCCAGCCCGCTGCTGCAAGCCACCGCCACCTACACCCTAACCGACCAGGGCATCCAAGTCGACAGCCCGATCTGGCGCGGCACTACCAGCTGGGCGGCGGTGCTGGGCTACCGCAAGATTGATGGGTGGTATTACCTGGCCGCTTCCGCCGCCGCCGGCTTTCTGCTCGACCCCGGCTGCCTGCGGGCCCCGGCTACCGTTGCCGAGGTAGACCAGCTGTTCCGGCTTCACGGCCTTCGTTCCCTGTAATTTCCCTGCTTATGCCCGTCGTTACGCTGCCGGAAGTCCGTTTGTCCTTCCCGCAATATTTCCGCACCAATCTGCGCCTGCTGTTCAAGAAGCAGCCGACGCTGTGGTTCATTTTGCTGCCCGCGCTGTCGGGGCTGACGGTGCTCTACGTGCTGCTCACCGGCCAGGCCTCCCTGGCGCAGCTTTGGGCAACTAGCAAAGTGGGCTTGTTCATGGCCGCTTTCGTGGTGGGCTGGCCCGTGCTGCTGTGGTTCAGTATGCGCAAGCAGTACCGGAGGGCTACAGTGCTGCAAGCCCCGACGCGGTATGCGGTGAGCGAAACGGGCCTCGCGGTGCAGAACGAGCTGGTGCAGGAGGAGCTTAGCTGGCCGGCGGTGCAGGAAGCCTGGCACATCGGCGCTTGGCTGGTGCTGATGACGGGCAGTGCCAGCGGCTATTTCCTGGATCTGCGGCGGGTGCAAAGTCCGGCCGACGCGGCCGGGCTGCTGAGCCTGGTGCGGGCCGGCGGCGTGACCATAAAGTAGCGGCCCGCACGATTAGCCGCTCCAAAACCCGCGCATGCAGCGGGTTTTGCTATTTTTACCCCGATTAATCTCCACAATTCCTCTCGTATGCTTTCTACTGCCCTTCTGAAATCCTCTTCCCGCACCCTGGGTGCTACCCTGCTCGTAGGCGGCCTGCTGCTGAGCGAAGCGGCCACGGCCCAGATTACGACGCCCGCCGCCAGCCCCAAAAGCACCGTCACCCAGCGCGTGGGCCTCACCGACGTGACCATTACCTACTCCCGCCCCAGCGCCAAGGGCCGCGCCGTATTTGGCACGCTGGTGCCGTTTGGCAAGCGCTGGCGCACGGGTGCCAACCAGACCACGACCATCAAGTTCTCGGACGACGTGACGCTGGAAGGTAAAAAGGTGCCGGCCGGCGAATACGGCCTCTACACCATCCCGAACAAGACCGAATGGCTGGTCGTGCTCAACAAAAGCACCAAGCAGGGTGCCGACGTGGACGGCTTCAAGGACGACCAGGACGTGGTGCGCTTCTCGGCCAAAACCTACAAGCTGGGCGCCAAAGCCGAAACGTTCACCATGGGCTTCTCTGACATGACCCCGGCCACCGCCAACGTCGACATGCAGTGGGAGCTGACCGGCGCCAAGTTCAAGCTCAGCACCGACGTCGACCCCAAGGTAATGGCCCAGATTGACGAGAAGGTGGTGAAAAACGCCAACGCCTCGGCCAACGACATGGCCGCCGCCGCCGTGTATTACTACGACAACGACAAAGACCTGAAGCAGGCCCTGACCTGGATTCAGAAAGCCAACGAGAAGGACCCCAAGTTCTGGAACGTCCACACCGAGGCTAAAATCAAGCTGAAGCTGAAGGACTACAAAGGCGCCACGGCCTCGGCCGAACAGTCGCGCAAGCTGGCCCTCGACGCCAAAAACGCCGACTACGTGAAGATGAACGAGGACCTGATTGCCCTGGCGAAGAAAGGCAAATAGCCGGGTAATGTGCTGAGGTGCTAATGTGGTTGAATGTGCTAATGCTGAACTCGTGTCCTTGCGAGCAGCGCGTAGCTAATCCGTCTTCTGCTTAGTACGACCCGTCCTTTTACCAGAAAGCCCTTTCCTACCGCGTGTAGGAAAGGGCTTTTTGCTGTAACGCGAAGTTCCACTTCGCGAGGCGTTGCACGACAGTCGTTGCAACGGCGCGGCCGGCTCGCGAAGTGGAACTTCGCGTTACACTGCAGTAAGCAGTGGCGCATCGCCCCCATTCCTCAGGCGCGCATAGGAACCCGCTGCGGCTCGGGGTGGAGCTTCTGGCTGAGCAGGCTGATGCCCATGACCAGGGCGCAGCCGATGATGTTGTACCAGAGGTAGGCAATGTCGGTGGTGAAGAACAGCAGGAAGATGAGCAGCTGGGCGGCAATGGCGGCCCGGAACACGGCCCGGCTGCCGATGCTCTTCATAAAGAAAGCCACCACGAAAATGCCCAGAATGGTGCCGTAGAAGATGGACCCCAGGATGTTGACGGCCTGAATCAGGTTTTCGAGGCGGGCGGCAAACAGGGCGAAGCCGATGCCCAGCACGCCCCAGCCGACGGTGGCCCAGCGCGAGGCCCGCACGCAGTGCAGCTCGCCCAAGTGGGGGCGGCTGGGCTTGTAGAGGTCGATGATGGTGGTGCTGGCCAGAGCGTTGAGGCCGGCGGCGGCCGAGCTCATGGCGGCGCTCAGCACCACGGCAATGAGCAGGCCCACCAGGCCGTGGGGCAGGTAGCGCAGCACGAAGCTCAGAAAGATGTAGTCGGTATCCTTGGCTTCGGCGGTGGGCGCGGCCTTTTTCAGGAACTCCTTGGTGTCGGCGCGCAGGCCCTGGGTGGCGGCTTCCGTGGTTTGCAGGTAGGCGCGGGCGGCGGCAATCAGGTCGTCGTTTTCGGTTTGCAGGGCCGCTACCAGCTCGGTGGTGGCGTCGCGCTTGGCCAGAAACAGCCTGGTCTGGCGCTTTTCCAACTCCATCAGGCCCCGGGCATACTGCGGGCTTTGGGCAATCTGCTCGCGCACGGGAATGTTGAAGGTGAGCGGGGGCTGATTGAACTGGTAGAATACGAACAGCAGCACGCCGATGAGCAGAATGCCGAACTGCATGGGCACTTTCACCAAGCCGTTGAAGAGCAGGCCCAGGCGGCTTTCGGTGGTACTCTGCCCCGAGAGGTAGCGCTGCACCTGGCTTTGGTCGGTGCCGAAGTACGACAGGGCCAGGAAGAGGCCGCCGGTCATGCCGGTCCAGAAGTTATAGCGGTCCTTGGGGTCGAAGTGGAAGTCGATGAGGTTCATCTTGCCGTGGAAGCCCGCCACCTGCACGGCCTCGGTGAAGCCCACGTTGGCCGGCAGGTAGTGCACCAGCAAGTAGCCCGACACGACCATGCCGGTGAAGATGACGCCCACCTGCCACTGCTGGGTGACGGCCACGGCGCGGGTGCCGCCGGCCACGGTATAGCTGATCATCAGCCCCCCGATCAGCCAGACGGTCAGGCTGACGTTCCAGCCCAGGATGGCGGATAGCACCAGGGCCGGGGCGTAGAGCGAGAGGCCGTTACTCAGGCCGCGCTGCACCAGAAACAGGATGGCGGCCAGGGTGCGGGTCCGGCGGTCGAAGCGGGTTTCGAGGTATTCGTAGGCCGTAAAGACGCGCAGGCGCTGGTAGATGGGCACAGCCACGGCGGCAATGAGCACCATGGCCAGCGGCAGGCCGAAGTAGAACTGAATGAAGCGCATCCCGTCGTCGTAGGCCTGACCGGGGGTGCTGAGGAAGGTGATGGCCGAGGCTTGGGTGGCCACGATGCTCAACCCGATGCCCCACCAGTTGGCCTGCCGGCTGCCCAGCAGGTAGGCATCGAGGGTGCGGCTGCCGCGGGTGCGCCAGGTGCCGTAGCCCACGATAAACAAGAGCGTGCCGCCGAGCACCAGCCAGTCGAGCAAACTCATGCGAAGGCGCGGGTGAGAATGAGGAATAGCACCAGCTCGGCGGCCAGGGCGGCCATGACCAGGGCGTACCAGGACCGCCAGGTGGGCAGCAGCGGTGGTTTATCAGTTTCGGGAGCAGCGGGCAAGGGCAGGCAGGTTAAAGGGCGGAATCAGGCGGCAAGATAGGTTCCGGTGGCTGGATACTGGTAGGGAATGGCGGGCGGTTGGTAGGAGCTATGTGGCGCTTGGTAGGGAATGTCTGTCCGGTGGTAGGAGAAGACTGGCGGTTGGTAGGAGCTATCTGGCGGACGGTAGGAACTATCTGGCGGTTGGTAGGAGAAGACTGGCGGACGGTAGGAACTAGCTGGCGGACGGTAGGAACTAGCTGGCGGACGGTAGAGGCTATCTGGCGGACGGTAGGAGCTTGCTGTCCGTTGGTCGGAACTGTTTGCATGTGGCTTAAAGGCTCCGGCTTGTGACGCATTTTTACCGCCCTGCCCGCTGATTCGCATTGCGGGAGAGATGCTTCGACTCCGCTCAGCATGACGAGTACCATTGCACACGAGATGTCTCGCCCTGCTCGACCTAACCAGCCCGCGAGATGCTTCGGCTGCGCCTCTGCATGACGGGCTGGTTTGGTGCCTTGGTACTGATAGACGCTATTCCGGGCTCAGCGCTGCTTGGGGGCCGGCAAAGGCGGGCAATTGGACCAGCTGGCCGGCCAGAAAGGTGAAGAGCACCACGAGCCAGACGGAGAACAGCACGTCGGAGAGGTAGTGCATGTCGAGCACGAGGCGGCCCAGGCCGATGAGCACGGGGAAGATCAGCAGCGGCAGGCGCTGGCGCGGGTAGGCCACGGCCAGGGGCGCAAACAGGCTGAAATAGATGGCCGTGTGGGTAGAGGGGAACGAGCCGGTGTTGGGCGCGTCGTAGCCGAAGCCCAGGTCGTGGTAGGAGCCGGCGAACAGGGCCACGGGACGCAGGCGCAGCAGCACGCCCTTGAGCACCCGGGCCGCCACCATGCTCAGCTCGTGGGTGAGCAGCAGCACCAGAAACAGGCCGGCGGCCGGACTTTTCAGCACCCACCGGCCCACGGCATAGGCCGCGCCCAGCAGCAGAAAAATGGCCGGAATACCCAGCCCGTGCGTCATGCTCACGTCGTGCGCCTGGTCGGCGGTGCTGGTCAGCGTCTCAAAAAACGGCCGCAGGGCCGCGCCGTGCCGGTGGATAAACAAGGCCAGGGGCTGGTCGAAAAAGACAATCAGCAGGGCGCAGGCGGGCAGCAGCAGGATGGTAAGACGCAGAAACTGACGCGGGGTGAGCAGCGCGGGACACGGCATAGGCAGGCGGCGGGTGGAAGACGTGAAGCTACGTAGTGGCGCTTTGCAAACCCAGCCCGGCGGGTGGTTCGTTCCGTTTTCGCCTGAGGAAGAGCCGTGCGGAAACGAGTCGAGCCGCGTAGCGGCAGCATGTCTATAGCGCCCGTCAGCAACGTGTTGTTGAGCCGCGTAGCGGCGCCATGTCTATAGTATCCGACAACGAGGTGTTGTTGAGCCGCGTAGCGGCGTCATGTCTATAGTATCCGACAACGAGGTGTTGTTGAGCCGCGTAGCGGCGGCATGGGTATAAAACGACCCATGACGCACGATTATGCCGCGTGGACGACCAATGCCGCCGCTACGCGGCTCAACAACACGTTGCTGACGGGCGCTATAGACATGCCGCCGCTACGCGGCTCAACAACACCTTGCTGACGGGCGCTATAGACATGCTGCCGCTACGCGGCTCAACAACACCTTGCTGACGGGCGCTATAGACATGCTGCCGCTACGCGGCTTTTGTACCTGATAATACCGCTACGCTAATGGCACCTTGGCACATTCCTCACATTCGCGCATTAATAATCCTACTTGCCCAACGACACCATGTTGGTCAACAACCGGTAGGCGCCGGGGACGCCGGCGGGCAGCTCGCGGAAAAGGCTGAGGCCGGTGTAGATGTAGTGGCCTTTGCCGTAGTCGGCGACGAGGATGGCGCTTTCCTTGGCGGTTTCGCCGGGGTCGTGGCTGCTGATGACGGTCTGGTATTTGGGGTCCCAGCTGCTGGGGTAGTAGAGGCCCTGCTCCTGCTGCCAGCCTTCGAAGTCCTTGGCGGTGATTTTGTTGGGCGAGTTCAGCAGGGGCTGCTTGGGGTTGAGGAAGGTCACGGCGGCGTTTTCGACCGTCACCCGGTCGGAGCTGAGCTTGAGCGGGTACGGGCCGATTTCGGGCAGCACCGTGCCCCGGTTCACCACGTACTGCACCACCACGTTGCCGCCGTTTTCGACGTACTGGAGCAAGTTAGGCTGGAGCGTTTTGAGCCGGTCGACGGTGTTGTAGGCCCGGATGCCGAGCACCACCGCGTCGAAGCGGCGCAGGTAGTCGGCGCGGATATCCTCGGGCTTGAGCAGAGTCACGTTGTAGCCGATCTGGCGCAGGGCGTCGGGCACCTCGTCGCCGGCCCCCATCAGGTAGCCGATTTCCTGGCCTTTGCGCTTGAGGTCGAGCTTGACGAGCGGGGCCACGGCTTCGGGAAACAGCGTCTGGGTCGGAATGTGGTTGTACTGAATGGCCTGGTAGCCGCGCGAGTACGCCTGGCCCTCCACGGTAGCCACGGCTTTTACTTCCGATTTACCCTCGGCGGCCCCGGCCCCGGGCTGCACCTGGAACAGCACGGTTTGCTCGGCGTCTTTGGCGGCCAGGTCGAAGCTGGCGGTGGCGGGCTCAGCTTTCCAGCCGGCGGGCAGCGTCAGGGCCAGGGTGCCTTTCACGCCGGCCTTCCCGGCGCGCAGGGTCACGGGGATGGTTTTGGGCAGGTTATCGGCGAAGACGTAGGCCCGGCCCCCGATGTTGACGGCCACGGGCGGCACCACCGTCAGCGGGCGGTACTTCTCCCCTTCTACCGGGTCGGTGCTTTTATACTGGACAGGGACGGTAAATGTAATGGTGTCTGTTGCACCGGCCACCCCCTGCATTTGGCTGACAAGCAGCTTCACCTGCACTGTAGCAACAGGTTGGTTTTCAGGTTTGCCTCGCTGCAACTGGTTGGCTACGCTGTACATGCCGACAGTGCCGGTTTGACTTAACCAATAGGGCTCGGTTAAAGAGCCTGTAGTTGGCAGGATAAGCTTCTTGCGAATCGTAAAAAGCTTTTCCTTGTCTAAATAGCGGCTAATTGCTGTATCCTGCCCCACCTCTGGGAAACGCACCGATTCCAAGCGCACAAAATTCACTTTTCGATTTGCGTCTGGCCCACGGCTTACGATATCCAGATTGACTGTCAGCGGTTGCCCCACTGCAATTTGTGCCTGTGCTGAATTTGCCTCCAGATATAGGCCCATACAGGCCCTGATTAGCTGTTCAACTTCACTTTCTTTCTCGTCGGACCAGAATTTATTCGCCTGCCCACTTGATTGCCAGTTCTTGGTAAGCTCTTTCCGCACCTTCAGCAGCCCCGCCACGCTCGCCACTGGGTTACTCGGGTCATACTTGCGAATCACC
Source organism: Hymenobacter aquaticus (assembly GCF_004765605.1). Lineage (NCBI taxonomy): Bacteria > Pseudomonadati > Bacteroidota > Cytophagia > Cytophagales > Hymenobacteraceae > Hymenobacter > Hymenobacter aquaticus. The sequence continues at coordinate 2,361,387 of NZ_SRLC01000001.1, forward strand.
TCGTCAATTAGCTTGCCCACGGCCGCGCCGCCGGGCACCCGGTTCCAGGTCATGTCCACGCCCTCAAACAGGTCCTGGGCGGCCTTGGCGCCTTTCACGGGCTGGAAATATTCCAGGGCCTCGCCCCGGGTAGCGGCCGAGCCGAAGCCCTGGCTTTTGTGCTGGGAGCGGCTGCGGGCGGCAATTTCGCCGTAGCTCTGGCCCAGCAGCGGGTTGTAGCCGCCGGCATCGAGCTTGAGGTAGCCGTCCATGTTTTCGCCGGGCTTCACGAAGAAGGAGCCGGTGTTCCAGAACAGGCGCTTGGGCTGCCAGGGCTGCACGTACTTGAGCTGCTCGGGGAAGCGCTTGGGGTCGCCGGCGGCGTCGAAGGCTTCGGCGGCCAGGATGGCGGAGGCGGTGTGGTGGCCGTGGCCGGCGCGGGCGTCGGGCGGGAAGCGGGTGATGAGCACGTCGGGCCGGCGCTGCCGAATCACCCAGACCATGTCGGCCAGGACCTGCTCCTTGTCCCAGATGGTGAAGGTTTCCTCGGCGGTTTTGCTGAAGCCGAAGTCGTTGGCGCGGGTGAAAAACTGCCGGCCGCCATCAATGCGGCGGGCCGCCAGCAGCTCCTGGGTGCGAATCACGCCGAGTCCTTCGCGCAGCTCGGGGCCGATGAGGTTCTGGCCCCCGTCGCCGCGGGTGCAGCTCAGGTAGCCGGTTTCCAGGAGGCGGCCGTTGGCCATGTAGGCAATCAGGCGGGTGTTTTCGTCGTCGGGGTGGGCGGCCAGGTAGAGCACCGAGCCCAGCACGTTCAGCTTTTTCAGGCCCAGCAGGATTTCCGAGGAAGTGTAGGTTTTGGGGGCCTGGGCGGTGGCGGTGAAGGTGTGCGTGAGGGAAGGAGAGAGAAGCAGGGCCAGCAGCGCGGCGCGGAGGCGGGTCAGACGCATGAGGAAGGGCAGGTGAAAGAAGAGGCGGTAAAGGTAAGCGGGTTTTGACGTTGGGGTAGCGTTGTTTGTGCTGGCCCCCGTCTGTCATCCTGAGTGGAGCGAAGCGGAACGAAGGACCTTCCTCGCCTACCCCACTGCTGTTCTTGCCCATGTGACCAGGCTGTTTAAACGATGTAGAGACGCCACCTTGCATTTGCCACGCTGTTGCGCTGTTGCCAACAGCTTGGTCACGTTGAATTGAGCTTGTCACTCAGGTGAGGAAGGTCCTTCGCTTTGCTCAGGATGACAGACGGGGAAATGACAGGTTAAACACCAGTCGCCGGCACCATCGGGAACATATAGCGGGCCGAGAATGGTTGGGAGCTGAAAACCCGCTGACGCGGCAACGGTTCAGGCAAATTAGCGTCAGTGGTCTATCTTTCCCCGCATCTTCTCCCCGACTATCTGCCGCATGAGCGTATTTCCGCATTCCTTTCTGACTTCCCTGGGCCTGGCTCTGCTGCTGCCCGCGGCTACTTTCGCCCAAAGCGCGGCGACGCCCACCCCGGCCCCCGCGCCCACCGTGCAGCAGTGGACCCACCTCGACCCGACCAAGGACAAGGTGATGGGCATCAGCACCCAGCGCACCTACGACGAGCTGCTGAAAAACCGGACGGCCTCGCCCGTCATCGTGGCCGTTATTGATGCCGGCATCGATACCACCCACGAGGATCTGAAGCGCGTGCTGTGGAAAAACCCCAAGGAAATCGTCGGCAACGGCATCGACGACGACAAGAACGGCTACGTGGACGACATTCACGGCTGGAACTTCCTGGGCGGCAAAGACGGCCGCAACGTCGACGTTGACCTGTATGAGGAAACCCGCCTGGTGGCCAAGCTCAAGCCGCTCTACGAGGGCAAAACCCGCACGGCCGTGCCCGCCGCCAAGCGCGCCGAATACGACCTCTACCAGAAGGTAAAAAAGGACTACGCCGAGAAGGTAGACGACGAGAAGCAGCAGCTCAAGGACATTGACATGACCCTTGGCAACCTTATTCCCCTCGCGGCACAGCTGAAAATAATGCTGAACGTGGAAAAGGTTGATACCACGGCTATTAAAGGAATAAAAACGGATGAGCCGCGGGTTAAGCAGCTTCAAAAGGCCATGTATGAGTATCTGGTAGCCACCGGGGCTCCTGATCTGGACTCGGCCATCAACCAGATCAAAGACGCGGGCACCGAAACCAAGAAGCACCTGGAATACTCGCTGAACCTGGACTACAAGCCCCGCGCCATCGTCGGCGACGACGAAGACAATACCAAGGACCGCAGCTACGGCAACGCCGACATTACCGGCCCCGATGCCCTGCACGGCACCCACGTGGCCGGCATCATCGCCGCCGACCGCGACAATAACCTGGGCATTCAGGGCGTGGCGGGCTCCTCGGTGCGCATCATGGGCGTGCGGGCCGTGCCCAACGGCGACGAGCACGATAAGGACGTGGCCAACGCCATCCGCTACGCCGTCGACAACGGGGCCAGCATCATCAACATGAGCTTCGGCAAATACTACTCGCCCCACCGCGACGCCGTGGATGCGGCCATCCGCTACGCCGAAGCCAAGGGCGTGCTGCTGGTGCACGCGGCCGGCAACGAGTCAAAGAACATCGACGCGGTGGTGCACTACCCGGCTCCCACGCCGCTGTCGGGCGCTACGTATGCCAACTTCATTACCATCGGCGCCTCGGGCAGCACCAACGACGAGCTGCTGACGGCCAACTTCTCCAACTACGGCAAGAAGGTCGACGTTTTCGCGCCCGGCGTGGGCATCTATTCCACCATGCCCGGCAGCAAATACGGCAACGAAAGCGGCACCAGCATGGCCGCCCCCACGGTGGCGGGCGTAGCGGCGGTGCTCAAGTCGTACTTTCCCCAGCTCACCGCCGCCGAGCTGAAGCGCATCATTATGCAGTCGGCCGCGCCGGTACACACCAAAGTGCCCCAGCCCGGCGAGAAAAAAGCCGTTGATTTTACCCAGCTTTCGAGCACCGGCGGCGTGGTAAACCTCTACAAAGCCGTGCAGCTGGCCACCCAGCAAACCCAGAAGGGCAGCAGCTCGGGCCAGTAAGTAACTGTAGCGTACAGTAGTGCGAAAAGGGCTCCGGCGCAGGCTGGAGCCCTTTTTGTTTTTTCGCGCCGGCCATCATCTGGCCTACCATCTGTCATCCTGAGCCGGCGAAGAACCTTCATTAGGACTTCGAACGACTAGCACAACCACTGCTTGTGCCTGGGTTATAAGGTCCTTCGCAAGCTCAGGATGACAGCCAAGCAATGGTGTTGGTAACTCCTGCCCAGGGTCGTTGCGGCGGGCTTTCCTTAACGCAAGCTCCTGCCGGGCCGTACTACCGAGCAACGCCAGACCATTCCATGCTTATTCCCCAGCTTATTACCCTCGACAAGCTCCGCAAGCAGCGGCGCTCCGAACCGCCCCGGCGGCGCTACCGGCGGCCCCCGCGGGCCCTGGCCGCGCTGCGCAACCGGCGCTGGTGGCGGCGGCAGCTGACCAACGTGGCCTTTCTGGCGGCCGGCATCTTTTCGGCGGCCCTGGGCCTGAAGGGCTTTTTGCTGCCCAACGGGTTCATCGACGGCGGCGTGACGGGCATTTCCCTGCTGGTGGCCCGGGTGTTCGGGTTGCCGCTGCCGCTGCTTATCGTGCTCATCAACATTCCCTTCGTTATTCTGGGCTACTTCCAGATCGACCGGATATTTGCTTTCAAGACCCTGCTCACCATTCTGGCGCTGGCCGGCGTGCTGGTGGTCATCACCTTCCCCATCCTGACCCAGGACAAGCTGCTGATTTCCGTGTTCGGGGGCTTTTTCCTCGGGGCCGGCATCGGGTTGGCCATGCGCGGCGGCGGCGTGCTCGACGGCACCGAAATCCTGGCCGTGTACCTGAGCAAGAAAACCAGCCTGACCATCGGCGACATTATCCTGGGGCTCAACATCCTGATTTTCGCGGTGGCGGCGGCCGTGCTGTCCTTCGAAACGGCCCTCTACTCCATTCTGGCCTACTTATCTGCTTCCAAAACCATCGACTTCATCATCGACGGCATCGAGGAATACACCGGCGTCACGATTGTCTCGGGCCGCAGCGACGCCATCCGGCGCATGATTACCGAAAAGCTGGGCCGCGGCGCTACCGTCTACAGCGGCAAGCGCGGCTACGGCGTGCGCGGCGAAGTGCCCCAGGCCGTCGACATCGTCTTCACCGTCATTACCCGCCTGGAGCTGGGCCGCCTCACCGACGAAGTGGAAAAGATTGACCGCAGCGCCTTCCTGGTCATGCACAGCGTGAAGGAAACCAAAGGCGGCGTCATCAAGAAACGCCCCCTGCACTAGAATGAATGTGCTGATGTGCTACTGTGGGGAAGGTGCTAAAGCTTTGCAACGACACCTTTTCCACCTTCCACTACAGTCGAAATACATTAGCACTTGAGCACATTCAACCACATTAGCACGCATTAGCATTCAAGCACATTCAACCACACTAGCACCTTAACACGCATTAGCATTTTAGCACATTCAACCACATTAGCACCTTAACGCGCATTAGCACTTGAGCACATTCAATCACATTAACACCTTAACGCGTATTAGCACTTGCGCCCATTAACCCCTTCCTTTGGGGCATGGCCACATCCCTTGTCCTTTCCGACCTCTACATCTACCCCGTCAAGTCCCTGGGCGGCATCCGCGTTACCGAAGCCGTGGTGGAGCCCCGCGGCCTGCGCCACGACCGCCGCTGGCTGATCGTGGATGAGCGCAACCAGTTTATGACCCAGCGCCAGACGGCGGAAATGGCCCTGCTGAAAGTACTGCCGGCCTACAACGGCTTTCTGCTGACCCACGCGGCCCGCCCCGAGTTGCTGCCCCTCTACATTCCCTTCGAGGCCACGCCCGAGCGCACCCTGTTCGTCACCGTCTGGGACGATATGGTGTTTGCCTGGCGCGGCACGCCCCAGGCCGACGCCTGGCTGAGCGAGGCCCTGGGCCGGCCCTGCAAGCTGGTCTACATGTCGGATATGGTGATGCGCGGCACCGATGGTGGGGCCGTGGAGGGCCACGTGAGCTTTGCCGACGCCTACCCGTTTCTGGTTATCGGCCAGGAGTCTTTGGCGGATCTGAACCGCCGCCTGGCGCAGCCCGTGCCCATGGACCGCTTCCGGCCCAACCTGGTCTTCAGCGGCGGGCAGCCCTACGAAGAAGAAACCTGGCGCGACTTTCTCATCGGCGACCTGGCTTTTCGGGGCGTGCGGCCCTGTGGGCGCTGCGTAGTCACGACCATCGACCAGGCAACGGCCCAGAAAAGCGCCGAGCCCCTGCGGACGCTGGCCCCTTACCGTACCGACGGCAGCAAGGTGATGTTTGGGCAAAACGTAACCGGCCCGGCCCGGGGCGTGCTGCGCGTCGGCGACGCGGTAGCCGTGCGGAGCCTGCTCAGCTAAAACGGCGGTTACGGCCCGTAGAATGCGCTTTTCGCGGCACCATTTGCCGGTTTCACGCCTGGCCTTAAACCCTATAAGGTCAAAAAGTTAGCGGGCGGCTTGGCGGGCGACGAATTTCACCTTAGCTTTGAAAATCAATTTAAACCGTAAATAATTCAACTGCGCTTCTGGTAGCCGGTTTCGCCGGAGGCAGTTTTGGTTTACTTGGTGCCCGTAGCGCTGCTACTGCCTTTTCCGCCGACCTGCCCTCCTACTCTGACACCTGATTTGCGCATGAAGAACCCCTCTGCATTTACCTGGCTGCTGGCACTCCTGACGTGGTTTGCCACCAGCCTGCCCGTAGCGGCCCGCCCCGCAGAGGATGCCCCCGCCCCCGCTTCGCTGCACAGCCCCTGGACCGACCTGCTCCGCAAGCACATCACCCGGGACGGATTCGTGGACTACGAGGGCTTTATCGAGGACGAAGACCAGCTCGACGCCTACCTGCAAAGCCTGCGCAAAACGCCGCCGAATGCCGCTACCTGGTCGAAGCCCGACGTGGAGGCCTACTGGCTGAACCTCTACAACGCGGCTACGATTTACACCGTGCTGCAGTATTACCCCGTGGCCAGCATGAGCGAAATTCGGGTGAAGGTGCTCAAGGGCTATAAGTCGGCCTGGGAAGACAGCTGGATCAATGTGGGCGGCAAGCTCTACTCGCTCAATACCATCGAGAAGGAAGTGCTGCGGCCCCAGTTTCAGGACCCCCGGGTGCATTTTGCCCTGGTGTGCGCCGCTACTTCCTCGCCGCCTATGCTCAACGAAGCCTACGACGGGGCCCGCCTCAGCCAGCAGCTCGATGCCCAGGCCCGCCGGTTTCTCACCCACACCACTCTCAACCAGCTGGCTCCCACGCAGGTGCGACTGTCCAGCCTGTTCGACTGGTATGCCGCCGAGTTTGGGGAGGGCGAAAAGCTCATTGCCTTCCTGAACCGCTACGGCATCGTCAAGATTGACCCTAAGGCTACCATCGAGTTTCTGTCGTTTAGCTGGGCCCTGAACAACGGCCGGCAAACGCCCGATACCCAGGCCCTGCGCCAGCGCTAAGCCCGGCTCCCGGCTTGGCAGCCACGCCCCAGCTCCGGTTTCCTTCGCGGGAGGCCGGAACTGTTGTTTTTTAGCGGTTTTTTCATGCGCTCCGGCAGCTTTTTTCCGGCTTTTGGTGTTATCCTACCCTATGAATCGACAATTTCTTCTGACGTTTCTGCGCGAGCTGGCGGCCAACAACCACAAGACCTGGATGGATGCCAACCGCGCCGACTATCACAAGGCCCGGGCCGTCTTCACCGAGTTTACCGCCGAGCTGCTGGAGCGCAGCCAGCGCTTCGAGCCGCGCCTCACCGGCCTCACGCCCTCCGACGTGATGTTCCGCATCAACAAAAACGACCGGTTTCAGCAAAGCAACGAGCCCTACAAAACCCACATGGGCGCGGGCCTCAAGCCCGGCGGCCGGCACAGCCCCTGGGCCGGCTACTTCGTGGCCATCGAGCCGGGCGGCGAAACCTACGTGGGGGCCGGCCGCTGGATGCCCGAGCCCGCCCAGCTGGCCCGCATCCGCCAGGAAATTCACTACTCGCCCGATACTTTTCACCAGCTGCGCCAGGATGCGGCCCTGCTGCGCGAGTTTCCCGCCGGCCTCGACATGAGCCAGAGCCTGCGCACCGCCCCGAAAGGCTACGACCGCGCCGACCCGGAAATCGAGTGGCTGCGGCTGAAAAGCTTCTTCGTGTGGCGCTCCTTCCCCGACAAGGAAGTGCTGCGCGCCGATTTTCCCGACCGGGTGCTCACGGCCTGGGAGGCGGCCCAGCCCTGGGTGCATTTCCTGAACGAAGCCATGACCGAAGGCTAAACCCGCTCCTGCTGGCAAGCAAAAAAGGCCCGTTGAATCCTCAACGGGCCTTTTTTAGTGCGTAGCCGATTCTAAAACAGCCCGAACAGGGTGCTGTTGATTTTGTCGATGATGATGCCCAGATCTTCGGGGTTGTTCACGTAGTCGAGGTTGTTCACGTCCACGATCAGCAGCTTGCCGTAGCTGTAGTTGCTGATCCACTTTTCGTAGTGCTCGTTGAGGTTTTTGAGGTACTCAATCTTGATGTTGTTCTCGTAGTCGCGGTTGCGCTTGTCGATCTGCTGGATCAGCTTGGGCAGGTCGGCTTTCAGGTAGAGCAGCAGATCCGGGGCGTCGACCATGCTGATCATCGACTCGAACAAAGCCAGGTAGTTCTGGTGGTCCCGCTCGCTCATCAGGCCCGACTCGTGCAGGTTGGCCGCGAAAATGTGGGCATCCTCGTAGATGGTGCGGTCCTGAATAACGCCCTTGCTGGCACTTTGCAGCTTCTTGATGTGCTGGGTCTGACGGAAGCGGCTGTTGAGAAAATACACCTGCAGGTGAAACGCCCAGCGCGGCATATCGTCGTAGAAATCCTTCAGGTACGGGTTGTGGTCGACATCTTCCAGGAAGACTTCCCAGTTGAAATGATGCGCCAGTTTATTAGCCAGCGTGGTCTTGCCGGCTCCAATGTTGCCGACGATTGCAATATGCATGAGCGGGGTGCGGTAGCGAAACGAAAAAAGAGCTTACAAAAGTAGCGGAAAGCTACCAACCACCCGCAGGTAAAAGCCCGGCTGTACCATATTGCCCTTGCCCCGGAAATTTCGTAACTTATTAGCCCGACCTGTTTCTTACTAAGGTGGTTTCCTGGGGGCTGCTTGCCCACGCCCTGCTGCTGAACCGCCCTTCCTCTGCCCCCAACCGCCTGATACCCTTCTATGCCAGCCCCGTCCACAGTCTACACCGACCTGGGGACCGTCCTCGACGCGCACGGTCAGCCCATTGCTTCCTTCCGGCTCTATCCTGAGCAGCAACTGCTCTACATCTGCTGGACGGGCAACCTCACCGGCACGGAAGTCATTAAAGTAGCCACGGCGGCCGGCCCCATTCAGCAGCAATACCACTGCCCGCTGCTACTCAACGACAAAACCGACTCCACCGGCGACTGGTCCGAGGCCCTGCCCTGGCTGGAATACGAATGGCTGCCCCAGGCCATGGAAGAAGGCCTGCGGGCTTTTGCCTACGTATTTTCGCCCGACATGCAGAACCAGAGCATCAGCGTAGAATTTGCTGAGCGCGTCGGCAAGCACCTGCCCATCCAGCTTTTCTACGACGTCGACTCGGCCTGGGACTGGCTGCGGCGGCAGCGGGCGGCGGCCTGAGCCACAAAAAAAGGCCTCCCTGCGGAGGCCTTTTGATTTTGGAAGCTGGCGGCGGGGCGCGGCTATTCTTTCATGATGTCTTTCACGTCGCGGGCCTTTTCCAGGGTCCGGAACTCGGCCTGCATCGAGCGGATGCGCACCCGCTCCTCCAGGGGCAGCTGCTCGCGCACCTGCTCGTAGCGGGCGTTCAGGCGCTCCAGCACGGCGCTGGCGGCGCTCCAGTCGGCCTGCGTCCAGGTGCGGCGCCTTTCGCGGGTGGTTTCCAGCAGGTGCAGATACAGCTCGGGCAGCTCGTTGGCGCGGGCCTTGCTGATGGTCACGGTTTCGTTTAGCAGGCGGCGCTGGGCCGCGCTGGCGGTTTCGGGCTCCCGGGCCGCGGCATCCAGGCTGTCCTGCTTGGACTCCCAGCTTTGGTAGCGGCGCTTCTGGGTGCTGTATTCGCGCTTCGACTGGCTCGAAAGGCTGTCGACGGCTTTATCGAGGCGGCGGCTCTGGCGCTCAAAATCCTCCTTGATGCGGGGCAGCTCGCGGCGCACACCCACTTCGGCGCGGTCCAGCTTGTCGTTTACCCAGTCGCTGAACACGTCCAGGTCCCGCTCGATGGCCGAGGGCGTAGACGCGGAGGGCTGCTTGGCCGGGGTGGTTTTTTGCTGGGCGGCGGTGTCCAGCGGGGTGGCGCTGAGGCCGGCGGCCACGAGGCAGATCGGAAGCAGGAATCGTTTCATAAGGCAGGGTACAGGGCGAAAGAGTACGAACGACGGGGAAAGGAACCGTCGTATGCCGCTTGGCAATTTCTGGCCCAAAACGTGGTTTGGCGCGGTTGAGGTTCGTTTTTTCGCTAAAAAATGCCGTTTTTGCACCATATGTCTGCTTCCTCTGCTCCTGCCGTTACCATTCAGCCCGCCACGCTGGCCGATATTCCTACCATTATTCAGCTGGCCGAAGCTACCTGGGAGCCGACCTACCGCTTCATCATCTCGAAGGACCAGATCGAGTACATGTACCGCGTGATTTACACGCCGACCTCCCTGCAGCGCCAGATAGCCGAGGAAGGGCACACCTTTCTGCTGCTCTACGCCGATGGGCACCCGGCCGGCTACGCGTCCTTCTCGCGCCTGCCCGCGGGCGACGCGCTGTTTAAGCTGCACAAAATCTATATTCTGCCGTCGCACCAGGGCCAGGGGCTGGGCCACAACCTGCTTGAGGCCGTGGAGGAAGCCACCCGCCAGATGGGCGGCAAAACCCTGGAGCTGAACGTAAACCGCCACAACCCGGCCATTTCCTTCTACGAGCGGCTGGGCTTCCAGCGCCACCGCGAAGAAGACATTGCCATCGGGCCCTATTGGATGAACGACTACGTAATGCGCAAGGAACTGGCGTAATTGCGCCGTCTTTGAAGTTTCCTTTTTCCTTCTCTATGGGTGTTTCTACTGCTTTTTCGCTGCGCCGCCTGGCGGCCGTGGCCACGTTTGTACTGCTCAGCCAGCTTAGCTTCGGCCAGATTCTGAAGCAAAAGCACCTGGAGCTGATCAAGGCCCGGAGCGAAACCTGGAACAAGGCCTTCAACAGCCGCGACACCACCGCTTTCTACGGCCTGTTCAACCCCGGCATCACCGTTTCTTCGGCCAGCGGCAGTCGCACCACCGAGGCGGCGGCCCGGCAGTGGTTTCGCGGCCGCTTCCGCCAGCGCCCCGACGTGACCTGGATGAACCGCACCATGAACGTGGAGGTCAGCGACCTGGGCCAGCTGGCCTACGAAACCGGCGAGTGGGCCGAAGCCTGGACCGACCCCCAGGACAAAAGCAAAAACCGCATCATCGGCAAGTACTGGCTGATGTGGAAGTTCGAAAACAACGCCTGGACCATCCTCTCGGCCACCTATACCCCCCTTTCCTGCGCCACCCGAAACTGCCTCGACTAGGCGGGTCGGGGGCTCATCCCGCATTTTTTCACTTAGATTTTTCTCTTTTTCATGGCTACCAAACTTACTGTACTCAACAACGGCTCCCTGCGCGTAGAGGGCGACTTCGAAATTGTGGATGCCCAGGGCCAGCCCTACGGCTTGGCCGGCCGCGAGCGGGTCAGCATCTGCCGCTGCGGCCTGTCCAAAAACAAGCCCTTCTGCGATGGGTCGCACAAAGGCCACTTCGAGCACAACGCCGAAGCCTTCGACCTGCCCGCCCCTAAAGTATAGCCCGGCGGGCTGAGCGTAACGCGAAGTTCCACTTCGCGAGGCGTCCGCGTCGTTGCAACGATTGTCGTTCAACGCCTCGCCAAGTGCAACTTCGCGTTACCGCAAAAAGCCCCTTACTACTGCTGGTAGTAAGGGGCTTTCTGGTAAAAGGGCGGTTGTCAACAGCAGAGGACGGATTGCTTCGTGCCTCACAATGACAAGAATTATCTAGGCACCTTGAAACAAGGAATTGACCAGCTCCACGTATTCCTGACGGGCGGCGTCCTTGCTTTTGCCGCTGAGGCTGGCCCAGGCGTCGTATTTGGCAATGCCCTTGAAGTCGAAGCCGCCGGGCCGGTCGCCGGATACGTCGCCTTCGGAGGCTTGCTTGTAGAGGGCGTAGAGCTGGAGCAGCACCATGTTGTTGGGCTTGGTGGGCAGTTGCTGGGCGCGCTGGGCGGCGGCTTCAAATTCTTCGTGCGTAGCCATGAAAAGCAGGAAAAGAGAAGAGGATGGTGGAGAAAGGCCCCGCACCGGCAGGGCCGCCGTCAAGGTACGGATTCCGGCGGATTTAGGCGGCATGCAGCGTTTTTCTATGTCGTACCTTGATGCCCCACTTCCACCGCTGTTTCCATGCTCGCACTTCGCCCCTCGGCCCTGGTGGCCGCCCTGCTTTGCTCCTTTTCCCTGACCCCGGCCCTGGCCCAGAAAACCTACCTGCACTGCGGCCGCCTGCTGGATATGCGCGCCGCCAAAGCCCAGCCCCAGACCGAAATGACCCTGGTAGTGGAAAAAGGCCGCGTGGTGGCAGTGCAGCCCGGCTACACCACCGGCAGCGCCGCCGACCAGGTTATCGACTTGAAGAACAAGACGGTGCTGCCCGGCCTGATTGACTGCCACGTGCACCTGGAAGGCGAAACCAGCAAGGACAGCTTTCTGAAAGAGCTGACCGAAAACCCGGCCGACGTGGCTTTTGGCTCCCTCGACCACGCCCGCAAAACCCTGCTGGCCGGCTTTACCACCGTGCGCGACCTGGGCGGCTCGGGCGTGAACGTGGCCCTGCGCAACGCCGTGAACCGCGGCCAGGTGGTAGGTCCGCGCATCTTTACGGCCGGCAAAGCCATATCGGGCACCGGCGGCCACATGGACCCCACCAACGGCTACCGGCAGGATTTGATGGGCCTTCCCGGCCCTGCGGATGGCGTGGCCAACGGCCCCGACCAGTGCCGGCAGGCCGTGCGCGAGCAGTACAAGCGCGGCTCCGACCTGATTAAGATTGCCTCGACCGGCGGGGTGCTGAGCGTGGCCAAAGACGGCAGCAGCGCCCAGATGACCGAAGAGGAAATAAAAGCCGTGGTGGAAACGGCGCGGGATTTAGGCCTGAAAGTAGCCTGCCACGCCCACGGCGCCGAGGGCATGAAGCGCGCCATCCGGGCCGGCGTGGTCAGCATCGAGCACGGCACGCTGATGGACGACGAGACGATGAAGCTGATGAAGAAGTTCGGGACCTGGTACGTACCGACCATCACGGCGGGCAAGTCGGTGGCCGACTCGGCCAGGATTCCGAACTACTACCCGCCCCTGGTGACGCCCAAGGCCCTGAGCATCGGCCCCAAGCTGCAAACGACTTTCGGGAAGGCGTACAAGGCGGGAGTGAAAATTGCGTTTGGCACCGACGCCTCCGTGTATCGCCACGGCGTGAATGCCCTGGAGTTTCAGTACATGGTGGAGGCCGGCATGCCCGCCTACGAGGCCCTGCGGGCGGCTACGGTGGCGGCGGCCGAGCTGCTGGGCCAGACCGACAACCTGGGCACGCTGGAAGCCGGCAAGCTGGCCGACGTAGTGGCCGTGGATGGCGACCCGACCCAGGATATTACGGCCATGCAGCGGGTGCGCTTCGTGATGAAGCAGGGCGTGGTGTACCGGCAGCAGTAGCCACTGACAGTCAGTGGGTACCGGGCGCGCAATTCGTCCTTAGCGTTGAGCTGACCCGGTATTTCGCACGGAGGAGCTTGCCGAGACAGAGGGCTAACCTAACGCGCAAAAGCCAGTATAGAGGCTCAAAACCCGCTTTGCTCCGTCCCCCTATGAAACAGGCTGATATTGCTGCCCTCGTCAAGCGTTTTATTCAGTACAAGCTCACGCTGGCCTTTGCCGAAAGCTGCACGGCCGGCCTGCTGCCCTCGGGCCTGATTGAAGCCCAGGGTGCCAGCAGCGTGCTGCTGGGCTCCATCGTAACCTACCACCCCATCGCCAAGCGCAAGCTGCTGGGCGTCAGTCAGCAGACGCTGGACGTGTACACGGCTGAGTCGCAGCAGGTGACCAACGAGATGGTGATGGGCCTGCACAAGAAGCTCGGGGCCGACGTGTGCGTGGCCGTGACGGGGCTGTGCGCGGCCGGCGGCTCGGAAACCGACGAGAAACCCGCCGGCACGCTGTTTTTCACCTTTCTCTACCAGAACCGCGCCGAGGAGCACCGCCAGGAGTTTGAGGGTAGTTGCCAGAGCGTGCGGCAGCAGGCCGTCGACTTCGTGTATACCAAGCTCAACGAGCTGCTCGACCGGTTTCCGCCCGACCAGAACAAGCTGACCGATTAATAGGGGCGCGGGCGGGCCAGCAGCATCATTTTCAGGTTTTGATGCACCACGTCGCCCATGTTGCGGCACCGGTCGAAGACGTCAGTGCCGTAGTGCAGGTTGAGTTCCTGCTTGAGCTGGGCCGTTTTTTCGGGCGTCGACACGTCGTCGCGGCGCATCACGTCCATCAGGTCCTTGAGGCGGTAGCGCTCCAGGCGCACGCGCCGGGCAATGAGGGTGCGCTCCTCGGCCTGGTACTGCCGGATGGTTTCGGCCTTGAGCAGCTTGCCGCACATCTGCACCACCGGGCGGTTATCCTTGAAAAACTGGGGCAGGTACATGTTTTTCTTGCCCTCGTAGCTCTGCTGGTCGAAGTCGATGGCCCGCACGCGGTACTGCTCGTCCTCGAAGTCGGGGGTGGCGATGATGACGTAGTTGTAGGCCCGCATGTCGCCGAGCAGGCGGGCAAAGCAGCGCTCATTAAACTTGACGAACTCCTTGGCGATGCGCACCTGGTTGAGGTGGGGCCGCTGCAGATGGTCGCGGATAAAATCGTCGCCGGGAATGCCGGCAATGTGTTCCTCAATGAGCGAGTCGCCGCAGACGAGGTAGTTGATACGGTTCGGCGACAATAGGTGCTCCAGCTCCAGGCCGTACACCCGCGAGGCATCGGCCCGCTTCACGTAGAAATAGTCGTAGTTGTCGTTGAGCTGATTCACGATGCGCACCCGAAACGGGTTGCTGTTGCCGAACTGGCAGTAGTCGATGCGGTCGGCAATGAGGTGGTCGGTAAATGACAGGTCGCCGTCGGTGCGCAGCAGGGCGTACACCTTGGCCAGGTCGGCCGACAGCTCGACCAGGGTGCTGGGCTCGTAAAACACGGTCTGCCAGAGCGTGTCGCGGCCCTGGCGGTCCAGCAGCGGAAACGAGCCGCTGTGGCGCAGCAGGTCGCGGTAGGTAACCGGCAGCTTGGTTTCCCGGTCGTAGTCGTGCAGGTAGGCGCGCAGCTCGGGGCTGATGGCGTAGTTAATTTTCTTTTTCGAAATCAGGGTCATACGGAGCGGGTGGGAAGGATTGGGGGCTAGGGCTAACGCAGCGCAGGATAGGCAGGATTGGGCAATATAGCGGCGCGGCGGCGGCAACGGTTGTTAGCGGGGCCTGATTTGGGGCGGGCGCGGCCGCCAGGCATACGTTATTAGTCCAAAATCCCGAACTTCGCGAAGCCTGAGGTACGGGCCTTATTTCTTCGTATGAAAAAGCATTTACTGACGTTGGCCATCGTGCTGCTATGCCCGTTTTTGTCGTCGGGCTGGGGCTTTCTGGCGCATCGCACCATCAACCAGGTAGCCGTGTACACGCTGCCCAAGGGCATGCAGGGATTTTACTACCGGCACATGCCCGAAATCGTGCGGCTGGCGACGGCCCCCGATGAGCGCCGCGACGACGACCCCAAGGAAGCGCCCAAGCACTACATCGACATGGACCACTACGGCGACGACCCGTTCGGGGCCATGCCCAAGCTCTGGGAAAAGGCCGTGGCCAAGTATTCGGCCGATACGCTGCGCAAGTACGGCACCGTGCCGTGGATTGTGATGGAAACCAAGGAGGCGCTGACCGAAGCCTTCCGGGCCCGCGACACGGTGGCCATCGTGCGCCTCTCGGCCGAGCTGGGCCATTACGTGGCCGATGCCTACGTGCCGCTGCACACCACCGTCAACTACGACGGGCAGCTGACCAACCAGCAGGGCATGCACAGCCTCTGGGAATCGAAGCTGCCGGAGCGCCACCTGGCCGAGTGGAAGCTGGACTCGGAAAAAGCCGAGTACCTGAAAGACCCGCTCAAAGACATCTGGCTGGCCGTGCAGCAGTCGTACGGCTTTCTGGGCGACACCTTCGACAAGGAAGAGAAAGTAACCCGGAACTTCACGACCGAAACCAAGTACACGTTTTCGCACAAGTACGGCAAAACCCGCCGGGCCTATTCCGATGCTTTTGCCGACGCCTACCACAAGGAAGTGGGTGGGCAGGTAGCCTACCGCCTCAAGCAGGCCCCCACGCTGGTGGCCTCGATGTGGCTCACGGCCTGGCAGGACGCGGGCAAGCCCGATCTGGAGCAGCTGATGGGCAAAAAAGTCAGCAAGGAGGAGAAGGAGAAGCTGGCCGTGGAGCTGAAAGCCTGGGACAAGAACGAGCTGATTACCCAGGACTTGCTGCTGGCCCTGCACCCGGAAAAAGCCGTGGAAAAAGCCGACCAGATCAACTCGGCCAAGGACATGGCCCCGGCCCCCGTGGAGGAGCCCGCCGTAGCGGCCCCGGCCGCCCCCGCTGCCCCGGCCCCGGCTGCTGCCGGGCCCGAAAAAGTGAAGGTGAAAACTAAAACCGACGAGGGCAGCAGCAAGCGGAAGGAAAAGAAAAAGAAGGAGGAGAAGCCCGCCAACGACGGCTGGAACTAACCCTCCGCCAGCCCTTGCAGCGGCCGTTGCGCCGCAGCAGGGCCAACGGCTAGGAGCGCCGCCCGGCGGCGTATGCCGCCGGGGCTTTACTTTTGGGTTGCTGCCGTCGTAGTAGAGGGCAGCAACCCTTTTGCGTTTATGGCCCTTTCCCCTATTCTCCGCGCCCTGATCTTTCCCGCCATGACTTCTTTCTTCCGGTCGGCTTTCGTGTATTCTGCCGGTTGCGCCGCGCTGCTCGCCGCCGCCGCTGGCACGAGCAGCTGCAACCAGGCCCCGCCGCCCGCCGAAACGGCCGCCCCCGCTACTCCCCCACCCGTGCCCGGCCCCGACCTGCGCAAGCTGTCGGACAGCAGCGTGGTGGCGTTGCTGCCCGACTACCTGCGGCAGTACCCCGGCTCCGAGGTTATCGTGCACACCCGGCTCGGCGACATGCGCATCAAGCTCTACGACGATACGCCGCTGCACAAAGCCAATTTTCTGCTGCTGGCCCGCAAAGGCGTGTTCGACGAAACCGTGTTCAACCGGGTGGTCAAGGGCTTTGCCATTCAGGGCGGCACTTCCGACCACCGCACCATTCGGATGGCGCGCTACCACGTGCCACCCGAAATCCGGCCGGCGCACTTCCACAAGCGCGGCGCCCTGGGCATGGCCCGCTACGACGACGACCAGAACCCCGGCAAGCTGTCGTCAAACACCGACTTCTACATTGTGCAGGGCGAAAAGCTGACGCCCTACCAGGCGCAGGCTATGGCCGGCCGCAAGCTGACGCCCGCGCAGGCCAAGGCCTATGCCACCGTGGGCGGCGTGCCTTCCCTGGATGGCAAATACACCGTGTTCGGGGAAGTGGTGGAAGGCCTGGAGGTAATCGACAAAATTGCCGCCGAGCCCGTGGACCCCTACAAGTGGCCCAAAAAGGACGTCGACATCAAGATTGAAGTAGTGAAGTAGCCGGCGGCTACTGCGCGCGGCGCACCCGCACCAGCTTGGCCTTGTTGACGTCGCCGGGCTGCTCGCGCAGCAGCTCCAGCAGCTCGGCCTGGGTGTAGACCATCGTGTTATCGGAAGCCCGGAACTCCGGCTGGCTCAGGTCGGCATCGGCGGTGGCGGCGTCCTTGTAGGCCGGGTGCAGGTAGGCGCTGTCGGGGGCGGTCCGGAACACGTGGTAGAAGAAATAGCGGCTGCCCAGGTTGTTGGGGCGCTGAAACTGCACCACGTACACGTCGCCCACCTGCGGGTGCAGCACCTGGCTGCGCAGCCGCGCGGCGGCCGTATCGACGGCGGCGGCGGGGGCGGCGGCCGGCTCCTGGGCGGCGGGCTGAGAGTCCGGGGAATTGCAGGCGCCGCACAGCAGCAAGGCCAGCAGCAAGGTCGAAGGCAGCGTTTTTTGCATGCCGCAAGATACGGGCAAGGCCGGCAAACTGCCCAACTTGCCCCTGCTGCCTGCCGCCTTACCTCCTGGCTGCACCCGCTGCCCGCCTTGCCGCAGGCCCAAGCCCTTCTCCCGCAGCTCCCGGCTTGTCCGATGGCCCGGCCGCAAGCGCCCAAGAGCCGGGCCGGACGACCGAAGCCGCGGAAATAGCTCTTTTTAGTGCTTCGGTCGTTCTTTTTCCTTCTTCGGTCAGCCTGTCTAGGGCTTCGGGCGCGCTTGCTGGGGCTTCGGGCGTCCTGGGTGCCGCATCGGTTACCCTTGGCACTACTTCGGCCCCTCTTTCTACGACTTCGGTCGGCCTTTCTCCGGCTTCGGCCAGACTGCGGACTTACCGTAGCCGCCTCGGCCCCACTCCCCTGGCCCAAACGAAAAAAAGGTGGCTGGCACCATGCCAACCACCTTTTTTGCCGTAGTAAACTACTTCGCTGCTACCAGATTTTGGCGCGCTGGGCCTGGGCCCGCACCATCTTCGCGTCGTCTTTGCAGCCGAACGCCTCGAAGAACTGGGGCATGTTTTGCAGCGGGCCGTTGGTGCGGTACTGGGCCGGGGAGTGCGGGTCGGTGAGCACCTGCTGGCGAATGGCCTCGGGGCGCTGGTTGGTCCGCCAGATCTGGGCGTAGGCCAGGAAGAAGCGCTGCTCGGGCGTGAAACCGTCGATTTTGGTCTTGGGCTTGCCGGCCAGCGTCTTTTGCAGGGCCGTGTAGGCAATGTTGAGCCCTCCCAGGTCGGCCAGGTTTTCACCCATCGTCAGCTTGCCGTTCACGTGCACCGAATCCAGGGGCGTGAAGGCATCGAACTGGGTGCCCACCAGGGCGGCGCGCTGGTCGAATTTCTCGGCGTCTTCCTTGGTCCACCAGTCGCGCAGGTTGCCTTCGGCGTCGTACTGCCGGCCCTGGTCGTCGAAGCCGTGGGTCATTTCGTGGCCGATAACGGCCCCGATACCGCCGTAGTTTACCGCGTCGTCGGCCTTGGGGTCGTAGAAGGGCGGCTGCAGAATACCGGCCGGAAACACGATTTCGTTCATCGGCGGGTTGTAGTAGGCATTCACCGTGGGCGGCGTCATGCCCCATTCGTTGCGGTCAATCGGCTTGCCCAGCTTGCTGTTGTCGACGTTGGCGGCAAACATGCGCGAGGCCAGCACGTTCTGCAGGTAGGAGTCGCGGGTGATGTTCAGGGCCGAATAGTCCTTCCACTTGTCAGGATACCCGATTTTCACGGTAAAGGCGTTCAGCTTTTTCAGGGCTTCGGCCTTGGTGGGGGCGCTCATCCACTCGTTCTGCTGAATGTGCTCGGCAAAGGCGGATTTCAGGTTATTCACCATCTCCAGGGCCTTTTGCTTGGCTTCGGGCGTAAAGGCCTTATCCACGTACACCTGGCCGAAGGCTTCGCCCAGGGCCAGGTCGGTGGCGCGCAGCATGCGCTTCCAGCGGGGCTGCATTTTCTTGGCCCCGGTCAGCGTCTGGGTGTATTTGAAGTTCTCATCCACGTAGGCTTTGGGCAGCGCGGCCGACAAGGAGCTAACCAAATGCCAGCGCAGGTAGGTTTTCCAGTCGGACAGCGGCTCGGCTTTGAGCATCACGTTGGCTTCCTTCACGAAGGCCGGCTGGCCCACGATAATCGACTTGGCCGACGAGAGGTTCTGCTGGGCCAGCAAGGTGGGGAAGCCCACGTTGGGATACTGCTTCTGCAGCTCCGCCACGGTCAGCTTGTTGTAGTTGGCGTAGGGGTCGCGCAGGTCGACGCGGCTTTTGCTGGCTTTGGCCAGCCGGGTTTCCAGGCGCATCACGGTAGCCGCATTTTTGGCCGCCGTCGCGTCGTTGTCGCCCATCAGCTTGAACGTATTGGTCATATACGTCACGTAGGCGTTGCGAATGGCCTTGGAGCGCGCGTCGTCCTTCAGGTAATAGTCGCGGTCGGGCATGCGCAGGCCGCCCTGGTAGAGCAGCACGGCATACTGGGTGCTGTTTTTCTCATCCTGGCCCACGCCCATGTTGAACACCGAGCCGCTGCCGATCAGCTGCTGGCGGCCCAGGGAGGTTTGCAGGCCTTTCAGGTCCTTGATGGCGGCAATGCGGTCCAGCTCAGGCTTCAGCGGCGTAATACCGGCTTTCTCAATGGCCATCGAGTCCATGGCCGAGGCGTAGAAGTCGCCGACTTTCTGGGCGTTGGTGCCCTTGGCGGCCGAGCGGTCGGCGGCGGCCTCTTCCAGAATCTGGCGCTGCACGGCGCTGTTCTTGTCGAACAGCTCGTTGAAGCTGCCCCAGCTTACTTCCGAGGCCGGAATCGGGTTGTTTTTCAACCAGTTGCCCGAGGCATACTGAAAGAAGTTGTCGCAGGGTGCTACCGACTGGTCGATGTTGGCCACGTTCAGCCCTACGCCTTTTACTTCGGGTTCCTGGGCGGGAGTGGCAGCCGCCGGAGCGGCAGCGGTAGTAGCGGTGGCGGCGGGCGTGTTGCTGGCCGCGCAGCCAGCCAGCGTCAAGCCTGCAGCGGCCACGGCGGCCAGCGTCAGGCTGTTTCGGTTTTTCATACTATAAGGCAGGAAAAGGGTGAGGAAAGGCGGATTGAGGCTAGAAAGGTAAAAGAAAAACCGCAAGCCCGGCGCGGGCAGCCCCTATTGCCGAACTTTTGGCGCGGGCGGCCAACATTGGCCCGCCGCCGGGGTTGCATAGGCGGCTTTCGGGTATTGATGCGGCCCGGAAGCCAACCGTTGCCCCGCCGGTGCTGGTTGCCGCGCCCCGAATTTGTACCTTGCCGCCCTATGCCGCCCCTTTTCAATCGTCGTCCGGAGCCGGGCCTGACCACGGCCCTCCCGCTGGTGCCGCTGCCCCTGGCCGAGCTGCTGGTGCGGGTGCGCCAGACGGTAGAAACCCGCTTTGCCGAGTCGTACTGGGTGGTAGCCGAAATTGCCGATCTGACCCTGCCCCGCCACGACGGGGGCCACTGCTACCTGGTGCTCACCGACCAGCACGTGACCGGCCGCGGGGCCCAGCTTAAGGCCCAGGCCCGGGCCACCATCTGGAGTCAGCGTTTCCAGCAGCTGGCCCCGGCTTTTCTGGAGCACACCGGCCAGGAGCTGTGCCTGGGGCTGAAGGTGATGCTACGGGTGCAAGTCAAGTTTCATGAGCAGTACGGCCTGAGCCTCGACGTGCTGACCATCGACCCCAGCTACACCGTCGGGGATTTGGCCCGGCAGCGCCTCGAAACCGTGCGCAAGCTCGAAGCCAAGGGCCTGCTGGAGCGCCAGAAACAGCTGCCGCTGCCGCTGGGTCCGCAGCGGCTGGCCGTTATTTCGTCGCCCACGGCGGCCGGCTTCCAGGACTTCGTGCAGCAGCTGGGCGAGTCGCCCTACGACTTTGCCGTGACCCTGTACCCGGCCACCATGCAGGGCACCGAGTCGCCGGCCAGCATTCTGGCCGCCCTGGACGCTATCCGGCCCCGGCGCGCAGATTTTGACGCGGTAGTCATTATCCGGGGCGGCGGGGCCAAAACCGACCTGCTGGCCTTCGACGACTACGGGTTGGCAGCGGGCGTCGGCTCGTTTCCGCTGCCGGTGCTCACCGGTATCGGCCACGAGCGGGACGAAGCCGTGCTGGACCTGGCCGCCCACCTGGCCCTGAAAACGCCCACCGCCGTAGCCGCGTTTCTGGCCGAGCGTCTGGCCCGCCTCGACGCGGTATTCTCGGGCTATGCCGACCAGATTCGCGGCCTGGCCGCCCGGCAGCTCGACGCGGCCCACGACCTGCTGACCCAGGCCGGGCGCTACGTGCATCGCGCCGCCCAAGCCCAGCTGCACGAGCACCGCGCCGGGCTGCACCAGCGCATGCGGGCGGCGGCTACCGTGCCGCGGCAGCAGCTGCAGCAGCAGCACCGCCAGCTGAGCCGCCACCGCCACGGCCTGCACCGCGCCGCGCGCCGCGCCCTGGGCCAGCAGCAGCAGCAACTGCGCACCTTCGGCCGCACCCTGGCCCAGCGGTTTCGGCGGCTGCACCGGCGGCGGCGCGAGCAACTGCTCCGCTCCCGCTACCAGGTGCAGCTGGCGGCCGAGCGGCTGCTGCACCGCGCCCAGCTGCGGCTGGCTCAACTCAACGTAGCCCCCTTTCCTGATGCCCCCACGCTGGCGCGGCACGGCTACGTGCAGCTCATCACCGACCACCAGCAGCCCGAAGCCGCCCTGCAACCCGGCGACGAAGTACGCCTGCTGCTGCCCCACCTGACGCTGGCGGCCCAGATTGTGGACCGCACGCCCCACCTGGCACCACCCGGTGCTTCACCTGCTAGTTCTGCCCCAACCCCATGACCAACGATACCACCTACCGCCAGGCTATAGAAGAGCTGGAAACCATTCTGCGGGCCCTCGAAACCGACACCGTGGACGTGGACGACCTCACGGCCCGCGTGCAGCGCTCCGCCGAGCTGATCCGGCTCTGCAAGCAGAAGCTACGCCATGCCGAGTCGGCCATTGAGCGGGTCTTCGAAAACCTGGAAGAGGAAGATGAGTCAGACCCGGAAAGCGGGGACGACACCCCCACCGGTCCGGGTCCGGGCTTGCCCGAAAAGGAGCAGTCGGGTCGTGGACTTTCGGGGCGGCTGCCCTTCTAGGCCAGGTTTCGAAGATGGCGAAGGAAACGCGGCTGCTTGCATCCAATAGGCTTTAACCTATATTTGAATGTTCTACCGCCAAGTAGATTCATTCAACATTTTCTTTATTACCTCCTAACCGAACCTCAGCATGTCAGTATTCGACGGCAACGAAGGCACCATTGTAAACCAGACCGTAGCGGCGGGAATGACGCATAATTACCGGGAATGCCCGGATGGCGACAAGCCCGTGTACAACGCGCAATTCTTCGGCGTCAACAAACTCAGGGCCCTGATGGACGATTGTGGCGACGACTTCATCGGGTTGCGCATCTACAACGGCATCGACGACGCGGGCAACCCCACCTTGGTGCTGGTAGGGGCCAAAGCCGACCAGAACGACATGTACGATCGGACGATGCTGGCCTCGGGCCCGCGCTGCCCGAACTGCTGCGCCACAGCCAGTCCGCTGAACCCATAAATCTTCCGTTACTTTGTGCATGCCAACGTTGGATAGTACCGTCCTGGTAGACATAGCCAAGCAGCTCAACATTCTGGCTGTCGTGGCTTATCTAGTGCCCATAGCGGTATGCATCCGGCGTTGGCCTCACTTAGCCCCCCCGACCCGCCCACTCATCCTGACCGCCCTGGGTATCAGCCTGCTGCTAAACGTATTATCGGAAGTCGGCCGGCAGGTCTGGAACACTAATATTCTCTTTATCTACTTTATTACCTGGACCGAAACCCTGTTTCTGGGTTGGGCCTACTACCAGGCGCTGCATACTCCCCGCAGCCGGCAGCTGCTGGGCGGAGCCGCCGCCGTTTTTGGGCTGGTGGCCCTGGCCGAACCGCTGATGCACGGCTTCTCCGGGGAGCAGACCTACACCCGCACGGCCCAGAGCATCCTGCTGATTGGGGCCGCCCTGGCCTATTTCGAGCAGGTGCTGCACGAACTGCGCAACATTCGCCTGGAGCGGGACCCGATGTTTCTGGTCAGCGTGGGCGTGACGCTGTACTACTCGGGTACGCTGATGGTATTTGTGCTGGAAGACTCCATGCAGAAACAGCACCAGATAAGTCAGATCTGGATTATGTACATTATTCAGGCGGTGCTGTCCATCATGCTCAGCGGCCTGATTGCCTGGGCCCTGCACCACGCCGCCCGCCGCACTCAGGAGCATTTCAACCGTAGCTTTTAGCTTCGGCCAAGCTCAACCGCCGCGCCGCGTGCCGGCCGCGTGGTCCTTGCCAATATCGGCCAAACCGGTATCTTTCGCAGGGTAGCCGCCTTCTGCCGCTCCCGCCGCCCCAGTGTCCTATTGCTCCTTTTCGTGCCGTGCGTATGCTTTCCGGGATTGACAGCACGCAGCTTACTGCCTTTGCCCGGCAGTTTAACAACGTGGCCCTGCTCACCTACCTTATTCCCCTGAGCATTGGCCTGCGCCGCTGGCCGACGTTGCAGCCGGTGTACCGCCCGCTGGTATGGCTGGTCCTGATTTCGGGCTGCGTGTTCAACGGGGTGCTGGCCGAGCTGGGCCGGCACGTGTGGCACAACAACATCATTTTCCTGCAGCTGGGCACCGTCACCGAAACGCTGTTTCTGGGCTGGGCCTATTTTCACGCGTTTCACTCGGTGCGGGGCCGCCGGGTGCTGCTGGCCGCCCTGGGGCTTTTCCTGCTCACGTACCTGCTGGAAGCGTTTGCAATTCACAGCTTTAGCCAGGGCCAGGATACGTATACGCACGTGGCCCAGAGCATTTTGCTGGTGGCTGTGGCCGTGGCCTACTTCGAGCAGACCCTGCGCGAGCTGCGCAACATTGCCCTCAGCCAGGACCCGATGTTCATGGTCAGCGTCGGCACCATTCTGTACTATGCCGGAACCCTCATGGTTTTCGTGCTGGAAGGGCCCCTGCAGTCGCAGCCCGACCTGATCTGGACCATGTACATCATCCAGTTTATCCTGCTGATCGTGCTCAACTGCTTCTATTCGCTGGCGCTCTGGTATGGGCACCGCCAGCCCGCGCCCGAGCAGCTACCCGAAATATGGCCGCCCCGGCACCTGTAAGCGGCCCCGCGTAATTCTGCGGCCAGGGCTGCGGCGATAATTGCCTGGGTGGAATATTATTTTGTATTTTTCTTCCGCCCTACGCTTCTTCTCCGCTCCCACCTTTGCCACGCCTTGCATGCAGATTCCTTCGTGGCTTCTCACTTTCTGCGAATACCTGGAACATACGGCCAGCCTAGTCGTGCTTGTGCCGTTGGGCTTGGCGTTCTGGAAATGGCCCCGCCTGGCGCCCGCGCTGCGGCTGATGACCGTCTACCTGGTATTTGCCGAGCTGATTCTGCTGGCTTCCAGCATCGTCGAGCTGTATTGGCCCGCCTGGAACAACGGTATCTGGCACCTGTTCACGCTGGTGCAGACGCTGCTGTTCTTCCGCATCTACTACCTCACGCTTTCCTCCCGCAACATTCGCCTGCTGATTCAGGGGCTGGCCGCTGGTTTCACGGTTTTTGCCCTCGCCGACTCCCTGTACCTGGAGGGCCTGCGGCAGGTCAACTCGTACACCCACGTGCTGCAAAGCGCCCTGCTTATTGGGCTGGCCCTGCTGTATTTCGAGCAGCTATTGAACGAGTTGCACGTGACTCACCTCGAGCAGGACCCACTTTTTTTGGTAAGTACTGCGGTAGTTTTGTATTTTTCGGGTACCGTATTGTTGTATGTGTTCGTCAATAAGTTTTCCGCCCCCGCCGATTATGCGAGCCATCAAGTGATTTATACCCTTAACGCAATGGTTAATTTGATTCAATACGTACTCTTTGCCCTGGCCTTCTGGTATGCCGGCCGGCCTTTGCCTTCCCAGTCGTCATGAATAGCTGGCTGCTCCCGGTAATGCTGGCCACGCCGGTGCTGCTGCTGCTGGCGCTGGGCATCGTGGGCTTCGTGCTGCGCTACCAGCGGCGCCTGCTGCGCCAGCAGGAGCAGCTGCGCCAGGTGCGCGACGCCTCGCAGCAGCAGGCCCTGGAAGCGGCCCTGCTGGCTCAGGAAGAAGAGCGGCGCCGGATTGCCGCCGACCTGCACGACGGCGTGGGCACGACCCTGGCCATTGCCAAGCTCCACCTCAGCACCCTGGGCCAGCCCAACCTGACCGAAGAAGCCACGGCCCTGCTCGATCAGGCCATCGGCGAAGTACGGCGCATTTCGCGCAATCTGCTGCCGGCCGCGCTGCAAAAGTTCGGCCTGCCCTTCGCCCTCGACGCGCTGGCCCGCACCGTGCCCGCCGATGGGCCCACCCACGTCGTGATTGAGCAGCGCGGGCAGCCCCGCCGCCTCGACCCCAAACGGGAGCTTATCGTGTTTCGGGTGGTGCAGGAGCTGCTGGGCAACGGCCTGCGCCACGCCCACGCCGAAACCATCGAAGTCAGCGTGGATTTCGGGCCCGACTACCTTTCCCTGCAGTACCGCGACAACGGCATCGGCTTCGACCCGGCCGCCGGCGACCTGCCGCCCGCGCCGGGCTCCCGCTCGGGCCTGGGCCTCACCAACCTGCGCAGCCGCGTGGCCGTGCTGCAAGGCACCCTGCGCCACGACTCGGCCCCCGGCGCGGGTAGTAAAGTTTGGATTTCCTTCCCTATTCCGTATCTTCCGGCCGATCAAAAGCCCGCCCTAACTACCTCTGTATGAGCACACCTACTATCCGTTTAGCTGTAGTCGACGACCATATCCTTTTCCGAAAGGGTTTGCGCGCCCTCATCAGCGGCTTCCCCGATATGGAAGTTCTCTTCGAAGCCGGTGACGGTCAGGAGCTTTTGGAACACCTCGACCAGGGAATCCGGCCCGACGTGGTGCTGATGGACCTGCAAATGCCCACGCTCGACGGGCTGCAAACCGTGCGCCTGATGCGGGCCCAGTATCCGCAAGTGCGGGTCGTTATCATTTCCATGCACGACGAGCCCGAGCTGATTGACAGCCTGCACGCCGAAGGGGCCCACGGCTACCTGCTGAAAAATGCCAATCCGGAAGAAGTACGGGGGGCCATTCTGGCGGCCGCCGAGCAGGCCGCTCCCACCCGTCCTAAGCTGGCCGTGCTGTAACCGGGTCATACCCGATTTTCTGGGCTGAAGTCAACCGCAAAAGCCACCGCCCGCCGGTGGCTTTTGCGGTTTTTACCGGCTTGGCTTCAAGCTTTTTCTCCGCCCGATTGGGTTCATTAGCCCTAACCGTTCACTACTACTATCCGACTTTGAAAACCCGCTTTTTCCTCCTGCTATTTCTGGCACTCTATTCGGTGGCCCATGCGCAAACGCCCATTTATCAGGTTAGCTTGCGGGAGCAAAAGCTGGTAGTAGACAAGGCGGCCTTTCATATTACCGAAGTGCTGGACTTACGCGTCCAGCGCCAGACCATTGGCTGGGTGCAGCGCGGCATGAACAATATTCGCATCCCCGCTAATCTGCAGGGTGGCTTGCAGGATGGCCTGGGCGGCTGGCTACAGATGCAGCTCCCGCCCCGGCCGGGCAGCCGCCCGGTGCTACTGCGCGTGCATGAGTTGCGCATTGGGGAAGTAACCAAGGCCACCTCGGAAAAAGCCACGGCCAGCGTCGACGTGGATTTCGTGGTGCAGCAGCCCGACGGCTCCTACCAGGTGCTGCAGCGCTATATAGAGGAAGAGGAAAGCAAAGGGCTGGAAACCACCGGCCACCACGACGATAATATTGCGGCCTGCCTGCAGCGGATCTGCGTCCAGTTCAACGCCCTGGACTGGGCGCAGCGCCTGGCCCTTTCGCCCCCGCTAACCAAAGAGCAGGTATACTACCGCGGGGGCCGCCGGCCGGTGCCCTACGACTACGCCATTCTGACGGCTCCGGCCCCGCCGATGGGCATTTACGGCACTTTTCTGAACTTCCGCAACAACCAGCTGGCGCCGGCCGCCGACCTGGTAGCAGAAGCAACGGACGAGCCCGGCGAGGTCGACGCGTACCAGGGCAGCGGCGCGGCGCGCAAAGCGCTGGATGAGGTGTGGGGCTTCTCGGATGGGCAGCAGGTGTACATCAAGCGCAAGCGCCACTTTTACGCTCTGAAGCGCGCCGGCGACGACTTTACCTATACCGCGCAGTCGATGGACGACCCAGGCGTGATAAATACGGCGGGCGCGCTGGCCGGAGTGGCCGGGATGGCCATTGCCGCCGTTACCACCCACGGCGACCGGCAGGAGTACACCCTGGATATGGCTACGGGCCGGGTGGCCGACTTCGACTATCTGGAGCTACTGACCCGGCGCGACACGGCTACGGTGGTAGTATACCGCCGGCCCGGCGGCCCGGCCGCCCCGCTGACGGTGCTACTCAACGGCAAGGAACTAGCGGCCCTGCCCGCCAACGACTTCGTGCTGATTCCCTGGACCAGCAAAACCCGGGAAGTTTCGCTCTGCTTAGCCGATACCGACGGGGCGTGTTACTCGTTTATCCCCGTGTTTGGAGCCACTACCTACGTGGAGCTCAAAGCCCGGACGGCCGGCGAAAAGCCCCTGCTACAATACGTTCCGCAGAAGGAAGGCGACTATTACGTCAAGAAAATGCGCCGCCGCTAACCCAGCTCCACGCTGGGGTCCCAGAACCGGGTTTTGAAGTCCTGCACCTGGTCATCGACGACGGGAATGCCTTCGGCCTCCAGAAACTCCTGCATGGCGGTGGGCGTGGCAAAATGCAGCCGGCCCGTGAGGAGCCCCAGGCGGTTGACGACCCGGTAGGCAGGTATGGCCTCGGGACCCACCGTGGGGTGCGCGGCCATCATGGCCCAGCCCACCATGCGCGCCCCGTGGCGGGCTCCCAGATAGTGGGCAATTGCGCCGTAGGTGGTCACGCGGCCGCGCGGCACGAGGCGCACCACCTCGTGCACGTCGCGGAAGAAGTTGCGGTGAGCTTCGGTCGGCTCCTTGGGGGTTTGCATGCCCGAAAATACGCAGAAACCCTGAGCGGCCGCCGGGTAAAACCGAGCTCAACACCAGAAAGAGCCCCGTTGTTTTTGCTGAGAACTGCTTGCAGAGTGTCGCGCGCCGGCCGCTTAGCCGGCACGGCCGCCAACCACGCCGCCCGCCTGGGCTGCGCCGAAGTGGCCGAGCTTCCACGCCAGATACTGGAAGAGGAGCCGCTCGCCAACTTCAATCGTAACGAACTGGCTCAGAATCATATCGACCGGGAAGCCGGGTAGCTTCTGCTTCCGGCGTTCAGAAAAGCCTGCAACCCGCCGGCTTTTTTTGTGTCTTACCCCCTGAAACAAACCATCCACAGGATTTGGTCGAACCCTTCAGGGTAGCCTGTCGTTGTTGAACATCAGCAGTCCGAATAACGGGCCGTGCTGATTGAATTGGGAAATATCCCTGTATACATGCAATACGAAGAAGAAACGGAGTCGCGCACTGGGCGCAAGGTGTTGTGGATTGTAATAGTAGTGGCCATCATTGCCGCACTGGCCTTTGTCAAGATAAAGTTCTTTCCCTCCCCCAACGCTGACGCGAAAGGCGGTGGCGGCGGGCGCGGCGCGGCCGGCGGCGGTGGCAAGGGCGGAGCCGGCGGCAAAGGCGGCGGGCAGAAGCTACCGGTGCAGGTGTACGTGGTGCAACCCACCAACCTCTCCGACGAAGTAGCCGCCACGGGCTCGATTCTGGCCGATGAGTCGGTGGTTATCAAAAGCGAGCTGTCGGGCAAAATCACCAGCCTCAACATCCGGGAGGGCCAGCCGGTGCGCAAAGGCCAGCTGCTGTTCAGCATCAACGCCGACGAAGCCCAGGCCGCCATCCGGAAGCAGCAGTACAACATCCAGCTGTTCCGGGACCAGGAAAAGCGGCAGCGCACCCTGCTCGACAAAGAGTACATCAGCGCCCAGGAATACGAGCAGGCCAACAACCAGCTCCAGACTTCCCAGGCCGATCTGAAAGCCTTGCAGGCATCGTTGGCCAAAGCCTACGTGCGGGCCCCGTTTGACGGGGTGCTGGGTTTGACCACCGCCACGGTGGGCACCTACGTGAGCCCCGGCACCGAAATTACGACCCTCTCCCGCGTGCGGCCGGTCAAGATTGACTTTGCCGTACCGGGCCGCTTCGCCACCAAAGTCCGGGTGGGCGACGTGGTGAGCATCACCGACGAAGGCACCAACAAAAAGTACGACGCCAAAGTCTACGCCATTGACCCGCAGATTGACCCCGTGAGCCGCACCCAGCCGGTGCGGGCCCGCTACGCCAACACCAGCAACGAGCTGCGCCCCGGCGCCTTCGTGAAAGTAAACCTGCAGCTGGGCGAGTCGACGGATGCCTTGCAGGTGCCGACCGAATCGGTGATTCCGGAAGCCAGCGGCTACAGCGTGTACACCGTGAAAGAGGGCAAGATGGTCCCGAAGAAGGTTAAGATTGGGATTCGCTCCGACAAAGTAATCCAGATTACCGACGGCCTGGCCGTGGGGGACTCCGTGATTCGCACCGGTATTCTGCAAGTGAAGCCCGGCGACGCGGTACGCGTGACCAAATAGCATTTCACGCGGTGTCTCGCAGTGGTTTTCGCAGTGTTTCGCGGAGGCCTTTCCCTGCGAGACACTGCGTTTTCCACCGCGAAACACTGCGTGAAATAACATGAGCTTATCCTCAACCAGTATAAACCGCCCGGTTCTCGCCATCGTGATGAGCCTAGTCATCGTCATCTTCGGCGTTATCGGGTTTCGCTACCTCAGCATCCGGGAATATCCAAGCGTGGACCCGCCGATTATTACGGTGTCGGCCAGCTACACCGGGGCCTCGGCCGACGTCATGCAGGGCCAGGTGACCGAGCCGCTGGAAGAAGCCCTGAACGGCATTGCGGGCATCAAAAACCTGACCTCCAACTCCCGGGACGGCCGCACCCAGATTACGGTGGAGTTTGACCTCGACGCCGACCTGGAAACGGCCGCCAACGACGTGCGCGACAAGGTGTCGGGGGCGCAGGGCCGCCTGCCGCGCGACATCGACCCGCCCATCGTGAGCAAGGCCAACGCCGACTCCCAGCCGATTGTGATGACGTACCTGAGCTCGAACCAGCGCACCTTGCTGGAGCTGACGGACTACGCCAACAACACCTTGAAGGAACGCCTGCAGACGATTCCGGGCGTGTCGGAGGTACGGGTGTACGGGGAGCGGAAGTACTCGATGCGCCTGTGGATGGACCCGGTGAAGCTCTCGGCCCTGGGCGTGAGCCCCGTGGACGTGCAGGCCGCCCTGACCCGCGAAAACGTGGAGCTGCCCAGCGGCGCCGTGCAGGGCCAGAACACCCAGCTCACCCTGCGCACCATGGGCCGCCTGACCTCGGTGGAAGACTTCAACAACCTGATTATCCGCAAGGATGCCTCCTCGCTCGTGCGGCTTTCCGACATCGGCTACGCCGAGCTCTACCCCGAAAACGACCAGACCATCTTTAAGGTGAACGGCGTGCCGATGGTGGGCCTGGCCGTTATTCCGCAGCCGGGCTCCAACCAGATTGACATTGCCGACGAGTTCAACAAGCGCATTGCGCTGTATGGCAAGGACTTGCCCAAGGACCTGGTGCTCAAGCCGGGCTTCGACAACTCGGTCTTTATCCGCAAGTCCATCAACGAGGTTGAGCACACCATCATCGAGGCCTTCGTGCTGGTGGTCATCATCATCTTCCTGTTTTTGCGCGACTGGCGCTCCACGCTGATTCCGGTGGTGGCCATTCCGGTGTCGTTGGTGGGTATTTTCTTCGTGATGTACCTGCTCGACTTCTCCATCAACGTGCTGACCCTGCTGGCTATCGTGCTGGCCATTGGTCTGGTGGTCGACGACGCCATTGTGGTGCTGGAGAACATCTATTCCCGCATCGAGGAAGGCGAAGACCCCAAGGAAGCCGCCATCAAAGGCTCCGAGGAGATTCTGATGGCCGTTATCAGTACCACCATCGTGTTGGCGGCCGTGTTTCTGCCGGTGGTGTTCCTGACCGGTATTACCGGCCGCCTGTTCCGCGAGTTTGGCATTGTGGTAGCCGGCTCGGTGCTCATTTCCGCCTTCGTGTCGCTCACGCTGACGCCGATGATGTGCTCAGTGCTGCTCAAGCGCGAGGAAAAGCACAACTGGTTTTACCGCAAGACGGAGCCGTTTTTCGTCAGCATGATTGGCGGCTACCAGGACAGCCTGAAAACTTTCCTGCGCAACCGGTGGGTGGCCTGGCTGGTGGTGGCCGGTACGGGCGTGGGCATCTGGTTTTTCATGAAAGCCATTCCCTCGGAGCTGGCCCCCGTGGAAGACCGCAGCCGCGTGAACATCAACGCCACGGGCCCGGAAGGCGCGTCCTTCGAATACATGGACGCCTACATGAACCAGATCAGTAAGATGGCCATGGACTCGGTGGGCGAAAAAAGCCTGAGCAGCGTGTTTGCTGTCACCTCGCCGGGCTTCGGGGGCGGCTCCAACTCGGGCACGGCCCGGGTGCTGCTGCTCGACGCCGACAAGCGCCCCCGCACCCAGGACCAGATTGCCGCCGGCCTGAGCGCCGGGGTGAAGCGCCTCACGGCCGCCCGCACCTCCGTGTCGCAGGACCAGAGTATCGGAGGGGGCGGCGGTGGCGGCGGCCTGCCGGTGCAGTTCGTTATCCAGACCCAGGACTTCGACAAGCTGCGCGACGCGGTGCCGAAGTTTCTGGATGCCGCCCGCCAGGACCCCACGTTCCAGTTCGTGGACGTGAACCTGAAATTCAACAAGCCCGAGCTGCGCGTGAACATCGACCGGGAAAAAGCCCAGAGCCTGGGCGTGTCGGTGCAGAGCATTTCGCAGACCTTGCAGTCGGGTTTGAGCGGGCAGCGTTTCGGCTACTTCATCAAGGAAGGCAAGCAGTACCAGATTATCGGGCAGGTGGCGCGCGAAAACCGCAACCAGCCGCTGGACGTGCGCCTGCTGTCGGTGAAAAGTGCTACGGGTGAGCTGGTGCAGCTCGACAACGTGATTCGCCTCACGGAAAGCAGCACCCCGCCCCAGCTTTACCGCTTCAACCGCTACAACTCGGCCACTTTCTCGGCCTCCCTGGCCCCGGGCAAAACCCTCGGCGACGGAATTGCCGCCATGCGCAGCATCGCCGAGAAAAGCCTCGACGACACGTTTTCCACCGAGCTGTCGGGGGCCTCGCGCGACTTTGAGGAAAGCTCCTCGTCCCTGCTCTTCGCCTTTGGCCTGGCCCTGGTGCTGATTTACCTGGTGCTGGCCGCGCAGTTCGAGAGCTTCCGCGACCCGGTCATCATCATGGTGACGGTGCCGCTGGCCTTGTCGGGCGCGTTGCTGAGTTTGTGGTACTTCAACCAGACGCTCAACTTGTTTTCCCAGATCGGCATCATCATGCTCGTGGGCCTGGTGACCAAGAACGGTATCCTCATCGTGGAGTTTGCCAACCAGCAGGTCGAGAACGGCAAGGACTACATGACCGGCCTGATTGAGGGCGCTACGGCCCGCTTCCGCCCCATCCTGATGACTTCGCTGTGCGCCATTCTGGGTATTCTGCCCATTGCCATTGCCACCGGCGCCGGGGCCTTGAGCCGGCGGGCCATGGGCATCGGCGTGGTGGGCGGCCTGTTCTTCGCCACGGGCCTGACGCTTTACGTAGTGCCGGTGATGTACTCGTACTTCGCCACGGCCAAGAAGCACAAACACAAGCAGAAAGAAGCCGAGCCCCAGCAGGCCGTTACGGCGTAATGCCAATACGAACGTCATGCCGAGCGAAGCTGAGGCATCTCGCCCGCTTCGTTCGGATTAGTATTCAGACGTCAGCACGCGAGATGCCCCGGCTTCGCTCGGCATGACGGCCCAATTTAAACTTCCCGAATGCAGTTTTCCGCTCGTTTTCTTTCCTTCCCACACCTGGCAGCGCTTTTTCTGCTGGCTTTGCCCCTGCCCCTGCTGGCCCAGCAGCCGGTGCCCATGCCCCGGCAGCCCGCCACTCAGCCCCAGGCTAAAGCCCAGACGGCAAAGCCCGTCACGGTGGCGCCGGCCGCCCCCCTGACGCTGGCCGAGGCCATCCGGATTGGGCTGGAAAACAACTACAACATCCGGCTGGCCCGCACCGACGAGCAGATTGCCGACAACAACGTGACGCGCGGCAATGCCGGCCAGCTGCCCGTAGTGAATGGCAACCTGACCCGCAACTTCACCCGCAACAACGTGCGGCAGGAGTCGTCGAGCCGGCCCGAGCCCAGCACGGCCAGCAACGCCGCTTCCAACCAGCTGAATGCCAACGTAGCGGCCACCTGGACCGTGTTCGACGGATTCGGAATGTTCATTGCCTACGACCGGCTCAAGGCCCTGAACCAGAGCCAGCAGCAGTTGACGCGGGCCACGCTGGAAGAAACGGTGGCCGATATTACCAGCGCCTACTTCGCCGTGGTGCGCGAATCGGGCAAAATCAAGTCGATTGAAGAAGCCCTGAAAATCGGGCAGGCCCGCATCGACCTGACCCAGGCCCGCGTCGACGTGGGCGTCAGCGCCAAGGTGGAAGTGCTGACTGCCCGCGTGGATTACAACGCCGACCAGTCGGTGCTGATTCAGCAGCAGGAAGCCCTGGCCACGGCCAAAATCAACCTGAACAACCTGCTCGGCCGCTCGGCCCGCCTCAATTTTCAGCCCGCCGACTCCATCGTGGTGGCCCGCGACCTGGACCGGGACGCCGTGGCCCAGGCCATTCAGCAAAACAACCCCCGCCTGCAAAACGCCCGTACCAACATTGAGGTGGCCACCTACGACCGGAAGCTGGTGCGCGCCTCCCGCTTTCCGCAGCTGGGTCTTACCTCGGGCTACGGCCTGAACCGCAACGTGAACGGCGCGGCCTTTTTCGGCAACCAGCTCGTGACCAACACCAGCCGCAACTACGGCCTCAACTACGGCGTGGTGGCGTCCGTGCCCATTTTCGACGGCTTCAACCGCCGCCGCCTGGAGCAGAACGCCCGCATCGGGGAAGAGCAAAGCCAACTGCAGCTCAGCCAGACCCAACTGCAGCTCGAAGCGGAAGCGGAACAGGCCTACGCCCAGTACCAGAACCGCCTGCAGCTGCTGGAGCTGGAAGAAGCTAACATTCTGCTGGCCCGCGAAAACGTCGCCATTGCCCTGGAGCGCTACCGTCTGGGTTTGCTCACGCCCCTGGCCCTGCGCGAGGCCCAGCGCACCCAGCTCGACGCCGAAGTGCGCCTGCTCGACATCCGCTACCAGGCCAAGCAGGCCGAAATCGTGCTGCGTCGCCTGAGCAGCGGGCTGGTGCAGCAACAAGGGCAGTAAAACGCGCCGGGTTACGCGGGCTTCTGTATCTTGGCAACCGGCTTCCTACTCATCCCGGGAGGCGCTGCTTAACGTATGTCCGCTTCTGAGTCTGCTGCCCGCAGCATTACCTACCGCCCCGACCTGGGCCTGCTCATCGGCCGCTGGTTTATGAATGCCCCCGTAGCCACCCTTCAGGCCGACTACCGCGCCCTGCTGGCCGCGGCCCAGGAACACCACGTCGGGCGCTGGCTGCTGGACGTGCGCCGCCGCGACCAGCTCGACCCCACGCTGGGCCAGTGGACGACCGGCACGTTTTACCCGGAGGCCAGCCGCCAGCTGGCCCCGCTGCAGTTGCGCATTGCGGTGCTATGTTCCCCGGCCCGGCTGGCGGTATACGCCGACAGTGCCCGCCAGCAGGAATACCTGAATTACGGGCTGGCAGCCGAACGGCCCTACCAGCTGCAGCTTTTTGGCGACGAAGGGCAGGCCATGAACTGGCTTAACGGGTAAGTTCTATCGGCTATCTTCGGCCCGGCTGGTCGCTCTACCAGGCCAGCACAGCTTCCCTCGCCCATGCCTGATTCTATTGACCGGTCGTTGCTTGATCTGCAGTATCGCCCCGATCTGCACATTCTTACGGCCCGCTGGCTGCGCGATGCTTCCCTGCCCGAACTGCAGCAAGCCCACCGGGCCCTGCAGGCTACGGCTCAGGCTCACAATGCCTTCCACTGGCTCATGGACCGCCGGCGGTTCAGCCCCAATCCGGAAATAGCCCAGTGGGTGGCGCACGAGTGGCTCCCGGACATAGCCCGCACCGCTTCCTCCCACCTGCGGCTCGCGTCGTTGGTTTCTCCGGAACTGTGGCACCTGATCAGCACCCAGCCGGACTTTCAGGAAGCTACCAACACGGCACTCAATGCGCAGCAGCCCTACTCCGTCCGGGTATTTATGGATGAGGGCGAAGCCGTACGGTGGCTGACAAGCAGCTAATTCCACGTTCCTTCCCCCCGCTACATTGAGGTAGCCAGCGGAAGACACCGCCAGCCCAGCCGCTACTTTGCAGCCGTCGCGCGCAGCTGTTGCAGCGCTTCCTGGGTTTCCTTACGCTTGGCTGCTTCTTTCTCCTCTTCGTCTTTCGGCTCCTTGGCCGTAGTGCCAAAGAAGGCCAGAATGTTCTGCTTCTGCGGCTCCGTTATGCCGTCGAACTTCGCCTTGGCCAGCTGCCGCACCCATTCGCCGTAGGTTTCGTCGGCCAGCGCATACTCGCCGGCTTTGGTCTGGTGGCCGGTGTCGAAGTCGGCATTGACCAGGCGCGGGGCGGCGGCCAGCGTGTCGCTGGGCTCCTGCTCCACCAGCACGCAGTAGTTCTTGATGACCTGCTTGAAGCTGGTTTTGAACAGCTCCTGGGCCTGGGGCGTGGGCGGGCGGAAAGCAAACGGCGCCAGCGGCCCGATTTTGGGCATTATCCGCACGAAGTACGAGAGGATACGGGCCCCGGTGCCGGGGTGCTCGTAGGCCGTGCCGTACTGCTTGCGAAACTTCCGCTCACTCTCATGGTACACGTATTCGCGGCGGCGGGCCCGGGGGCTTAGCTCCCGGATTTCTTTTTTCTGCGACTGCCAGGCGGCCCGGCTGGCTACCGGAATCAGCTGGCGCACGGCGAAGCGGAAGGAGCCGATGCTCAGGTCCACGTTGAAGATTACTTTGCCCAGCTCCAGGCCGTAGGTTTTCTGAAATGCCGTTTCCAGCACCCGCTTGCTGACCTGAAAGCCCACGTAGCGCTGGTAGTCGCTGGTGCGGTAGCGGCCGGCGGCCACCTGCACCACGTCGAAGGCAAACTCCAGCTGAGTGTGCTGCTTGGGCGCCTCCTCGTAAGTAATGTTGTTGCCGTACTGCTTGGCCAGCTCGGGATACACCAGCGGCATGGCCTTGTTGGTGCCCACCGGGTGCCCGTTCAAATCGGCGGCGTAGTGGCCCAGGGCCCCCAGGGCAAACGCGTATTCGTTGCGGTCCTTGGCCTCGTCGAGCAGGTTGCGCACGAAGTCGCCGCTGCGCACGTAGTGGGTCAGGTTGGTAAACAGCGTGGAGCCGAAGGGGTAAAAGCCCATGTCCTGAATAATGGAGCCGCCGTAGGCGTAGGATTTGGCTTCGAGCAGCTGCTCCTCGGTAGCGCCGGGGTAGCGCCGCTGCAACAGCGGCGCCAGGCAGCGCTTCCAGGTCGAGTCGATGTTGGCCTGGTGGGTGAGCACCGAGTAACCGGAGGCGGAAAGCGGCGCGAGCAACAGAGCCCAGACGCTGCAGAATAACCATTTGAGCATGCAATAGGAGACTTCCGCGCGGGACTACGGCGTCGGGGTGGGAAGCTATGACAGTACGGGAAAGCTGAACCGGAGTTGTAAGCCGCCAGGCCGCGCCGGTGCCGGGCAAAAAAGAAAGGCAACGACCCGGGGCCGTTGCCTTGTCCCTACCAGCGCAAGGCTGCTGTATGGCGCGCCGGGCGCTTTACAGAAAGTGGTACAGAAACGTAATGACGCCGCTGTACGCGGGTTTTCTGGCGTCTTTTACCTCCATCGTCACCTCGATGCGGGCTTTGGCGATGCCGCGCAGGTCTTTCACCGTGAGCAGCTTGGCCCGCAGCCGCACCTCGCTGTTTACCGTCACGGCCTGATTGAAGCGCAGGCTTTCGATTTCGTAGTTCACCTGCATTTTCAGGTTTTCAATCTGCACGATCTGCGTCCACAGATACGGCAGCAACGACACCGTGAGGTAGCCGTGGGCAATGGTAGCGCCAAACGGCGACTCGGCCCGGGCTTTTTCGGGCTCGGTATGAATCCACTGGAAGTCGAGCGTGGCGGCGGCAAACTGGTTGATCTGCTCCTGGGTGATGGTGTGGTACTCCGAGACGCCCAGCTCCTGGCCCTCGTATTGCTCCAGCTCCTTGAGGCTGTTGATGATTACCGTGCTCATGCGGTTTGGGGGATTGGTTGAAGTGTAGAGACGCAGCTTTGCGCCCGGGCGTTGACCCATTCGGCCACCAGGCCGGAGTGGCTGTTGAGCGCCCGGCCGCAAAGATGCGTTTCCGGGCTCGTTCTTTCACCGCCCAGACCCGCGCGGCAGTATATTAAACCCGCTGGCCGTTTCGTAGCGGGCCGAATGCCAGGCCGCACCCGCGCGGCGGCTCTTCGCTTCATATTCCCTTCACTGCCCGCGCCGGAAGTTGCCGCCGAAACGTTCCGCGGCCTGCCAGCCAGGTTTTTTCTCATATTGTCCCTGCGTAACCAACCGCCGGGCCCGCGGGCCGTTGGTTGTCATTCCCCACCCCGTTTCGCCTCTTACGACTACCCTCCCCTTATGAACGTGCTGATTGTTGAAGACGATGAGGCCCTGGCCCAGGAGCTGGCGCTGTATCTGCAACACGAACACTACCACTGCGACTTTGCCCGCACCGGCGCCTCGGCCTCGGAAAAGCTCTACGTCAACGAATACGACTTCGTGCTGCTGGACCTGGGCCTGCCCGACCAGGACGGCCTGCAGCTGCTGGCCGAAGCCCGGCAGCAGCACAACAGCCAGGCCTCCATCATTATTCTGAGCGCCCGGGGCTCGGTCGACGACCGGATCAGCGGCCTGCAGCTGGGCGCCGACGACTACCTGCCCAAGCCCTACTCCCTGATGGAGCTGGCCTCGCGCATGCAGGCCATTACGCGGCGCAAACACGGCGTCACGCAGGACACGCTCTCATTCGGCGACTTCGTCATCAACCTCAGTGAAAGAACGTTGCGCCACGGCAGCACCGAGGTGGTGCTCACCCGCCGCGAGTTCGACCTGCTGCACTACCTGCTGCTGCACCGGGGCCGGGTGCTCACCCGCATGCAGCTCAGCGAGCATATCTGGGGCAACATGATCAGCGACCGGGACGACCACGACTCCAACTTCATCGACGTGCACGTGAAGAATATCCGCAAGAAGCTGGCCGCCCACGACCCGCGCGACTGGGTCGACACGGTGCGCGGCATCGGCTACCGGTTTAAGCCCACCCAGGAGGCGTGAAGCTCCAGCAAAAGCTCGTCCTGCTGACCACCCTGTCGAAGGCCCTGATGGCGGCGGTGCTGCTGCTGGCGTTGCCCTGGCTGGTCGAAAGCTTGGCCATGCGCCACACCGACGAGTCGTTGCGCGGGGAGCAGCGCCAGGTGATGCGCCGCATCGGGCAGGTGGGCATCGGGAGCTTCCTGACCGAGTCGTACCCCGGCCGCAAGGTGCACTACGACCTGCTCCAGGACGAGTTTATTGACCTGCGCCACGCCACCACTACCCAGCCCGACACGGTGGCGACCCTGCCCCGGCAGCGGCACGGCTCCCTGGTCGATTTTCGGGTGCTGCGCCACACGTTCCAAATGAATGGGCAGGCCTACGTGCTAGAAATCGGCAAAAGCATTGCCTCGGTGGAAGACGTGTACGCCCTGCTCCGCT